>CAWDLJ010000008.1:0-187083 GCA_963803225.1 uncultured beta proteobacterium | reverse complement strand
CGTGAAATCCTTCGTGGTCTGGATCGTCGAGAAGCGCTCGATGTATCCCGAGAATTTCTTCGCGACGCCATCGTCCGGCACGATCCTGAAGACAACGTCACGGTTCAGATAGTCACTGCGTGCAAGCTGTTGCGGATGCGTGGCGACAATGCGTACTTCGTTCGGGGCGCCCATTTTCTCGGTCGCGACGAACTCCACGACCGAAAGCTGTGCCGCGCTGCCGGTGCCCGGCACGTCCAGAAAATAGGCCTGTCGTCCCGTTGTCGTCGTCAGGCGGGAGACGAATTTGCTTGCTTCGTCGTACAGGCTTGCCATTCTTCACTCCTCACCTGATCAGCAGTGCTTCGTACGTTTCATGCGTGGTGGATATATCTCGCGCATGCGACGCTCGTTTGGGGAGACGAAGATACGCCGTTTTCTTACACCGATGAACGATCGCGAGTATTGGTGAACAGATCTCTTGCGCTTAGCTAATGATTAACAATCCTCAATCTTCATTTACGCTTTTTAGATGAGTTTCGTGCTAGAGCCATATACCCGCCGATAAAATCAGGGCGACTGGAGGCTGCGAGATCGGCGTCTAGCCCTCCGCCCCCGCCATCAACCGCTCCACAACCGGCAACAGCGCGACCGCCCGCATGATCTCCCCCGCCCCCTGCGCCGCCGCGAGAAACCCCGTCGCCCACAACGCGGCATAGAAAACGAGCGCCTGAAGCAACCGGACGGCTTCCACCTCGGCGTCGCCTCGCGCGAGCGGGTCTGGAAGACGCCGAGCGGCAAGGCGCAATTCGTCGTGCACGCGATCGCACTCGACACGCCGATCCACCGCGCGCGCGCCGAGCACGGCGAGCGGCTGATGACGCTCATGACCACGCGCTCGCACGATCAGTACAACACCACGATCTACGGCCTCGACGATCGTTATCGCGGTGTCTACGGCCAGCGCCGCGTGCTGTTCGCGAACCGCGAGGATCTCGCGATGCTCGGCTTCGCAGCCGGCGAGCACGTGGACATCACAAGCGTCTGGGACGACGGCGTGGAGCGTCATGTCGAGGACTTTCTGCTCGTCGAGTACGACATTCCGCGCGGTTGCCTCGGCGCGTACTATCCCGAGACGAATCCGCTCGTGCCGCTGTCGTCGGTGGCCGATGGGGCGGGGACGCCGACTTCGAAGTCGATTCCGGTGTTGTTGTCGCCTGTGCGGGATGCGGTGCGCGATGCGGCTTGAGAGGGCTGCGCGACGGCCTGCCACTAGTCGCGATCGTCAACCCACGGTCCGCTTAGAAGCAGCGTGACGAGGAACCGCTCCTCGTCCGATTGCGCGTCTGCGCGAAAGCATCGTATATCGATTGCCAATTGCAAATCAGCACCGCCATTCCAGCGCGAGGTCGGATCGTCGCATTTTCGAATCGCATCGCGCGTTGCCACATCGTCGTGGATGGGTTGCCAGCGCTCGGCGTGAAACGCAGTCCAGCCGTGCTGCAACTGATCCTGCAAGTCGCGAACGACCATCAGCGCCTCATCGAGCGAAAGCGGGCCGACCTGCGGCGACAGGCGCACACCATCCACGCGGCCCTGTTTGTCGTATGTCACCGCTAAAAACCTGGCAGGCGGCGTGACAAATTCTCGGTTAGGTGCGGCAAATCGAAATGTGGCGGGACGTGAAACCACTCCTGTCCAATTTTTGTTCGGTTCAATCGGCGGCAACGTCGACCGGGAACGCGCCCGAACCTGCTCATAAGGTTCGCCGAGCGTCAGCACGACCTGATCGGAATGGTTCGACCACGCGTGCCAGGCAAACGCTGCTGCCAGCACGACGCCTGCGGTCAGCATCGGCTTCGTCAATCGTTGTCTCATCGTGGATGCGCTAGCAGATAGAGGGAGTTTTTCCACGTTTGGGGAGGGAAAAGTACGCCGCTTTCGCACATCGATGATCGATCTCGGGTATTGCCGGACAGCTCTGTTGCGCTTGGCTAATGATTAATAATCCTCAATCTTCATTTACGCCTTTGAGATGAGTTCCATGATAGAGCCATATACCCGCCGACAAAACCAGAGCGTCTGAAGGCAACCAAATGGGCGTCTACCCCTCCGCCCCCGCCATCAACCGCTCCACAACCGGCAACAGCGCGACCGCCCGCATGATCTCCCCCGCCCCCTGCGCCGCCGCGAGAAACCCCGTCGCCCACAACGCGGCATAGAAGCCCGTCGCCCGCAGCGCCTCGCCGCGCGGATCCCGGCACGCGAGCAACGCCTCGCCATAGACGCGCCCGGCCGCCCCAAGGTCCGCATCGAGATGCGCAAGCGTCGCGCCGAGCGCCATCAACGGATCGCCATAGCAGACGAAATCGACATCGATGACGCCCGCGAGCGCACCGTCCTCGACGAGCCCGTTCTTGATCGTGAGGTCGTCGAGAAAGCAGACCGGCTGCACCACCGCGAAATACGCTTCGAGCGAGGCCCGCAGCGCGCGCAGCCGGGCCCGGTAGCCCGCGAGCGGCGGCAGCAGGCCGCGTGATGGCGGCTCGTCGGGGACGGCATCGCCGAACATGTCGGTCCAGCGCGCAAATCCTCCACGTCCGCCAATCGGCGCCCAGCCAAAAGCGACACCCACGGGCAGCGCGCCGACCCGGCGCTGCAACGCCGTCACCTGCACGGCGAGCCGCTGCGCCTCGCCGGCATCGAGCGCAGGCAGTGCATCGACCAGATCGCGCCCCGGCAGCCAGTCCAGCATGATGAAACCTTCGCCGGCGGCTGTCCGGCCCTCGGCGAGCACCGTCTGCACCGGCAGCCCGAGCCCGCCGAGAATCGCAAGATTGCTGCGCGTGTGGGCAAACGCCCGCTCATGCGGACTCACGCGCACGGCGACGTCGCGACCGTCGCCAAGCCGCGCGCGAAACACCGCATTGCCGCTTTGCGTGCGCGTCTGCCGCTCGATCGCATGGGCGCGACTGCCGAGCACCTGTTGCACGAGCAAGCCGATCTGCGCTTCGCCCACTCTGGGGGATTCATTCATTGCGGCACCGCCATCGATTGAGGTGCCGCGATTGAACCGGTTTTGGGCAGCCAGCGGCAAGAGGAACTGTGTTTGGATTTTTTACAGCACTCACCCAATCATTCGCCGCGCAAGGCCCTTCGTTGACAGATGTCACCGCAGGTAATCGTTTGCAACGAAACAGTTTTCTTTTCTGGCGTTTGGCCCACGCCCGTCCCTTCAGCGCGCGAGCCTGACGCCGTTATCACGCTATGGATACTGGCCAGGTCGCCCGACGACACAACGAATAGAAACTCGCCGAAAACGCGCTGCGTGCTGTTTCTCGAATGACGCGCCCAGCACTCTCCCTGCAAGCCGAACCGACCGGTGAAGCACGATGAGACCGATAAAGACCCAGGCCGTCCGGCACGAAACCGGATGGCACGGACTGCGGCGCACGACGGTCGTCCTGTTGCCGCTCTGGCTGCTCGCGGCCATCATGGCCGTGATCGCGTCGTTCAGCGTCGCGCTGATGGCGATCCTGCTCGCCTACGTCGCCGGTGAAAGCAGCTGGTCGAAGGGCCAGAAAGACGCCGTCCACGCGCTGGAGCGCTACGCGCGCACCGGCCGCGACGCCGAGTACCAGGCGTTCCTCAAGGGCATCGCGGTGCCGCTCGGCGACCGCGCGGCCAAGCTCGAAATGAACAAGCCCGATCCCGACCGGCTCGCGATGCGGCGCGGCTTCGAGGCGGGCAACATCGCGCCCGACGACATCGACGGCATGATCTGGGGCTACCGCACGCTCAAGGACACGCCGTGGCTGCGGCCCGCCGTCGTGTTCTGGGACATCGGCGACCGCTATATCGTGCGCCTCGCCGAGGAAGGCGCGCGGCTGCACGCGCTGGCCGATTCGGGCAAGCTGCGCGAGACGGAAGCCGCCGCGCTGGTCGCCGATCTCGGCGAGATCGACGCGCAACTCGCGCCTGTCGAAAGCGGCTTTTCGCACGCACTCGACGATGCCGCCCGCACGACCCGCTCGCTGCTCACGCTCGCGCTCGCGGTCGTGGCGTGCGTGCTGCTCGGCGTGTTCTCGGAGTTCATCCGCCGCTCGCTTGCGCGCAGCGATCGGCTCGAAGGCGAAGTGCGCAAGAACGAAGAGCGGCTCTCGCTCGGCTTCGAGGGCATCAACGCGGGCCTGTGGGACTGGGAAATCCGTCTGCGCAAGTGCTATTTCTCGCGCTGGATTTATCAACAACTCGGCTACGACGCCGAGCAGGTGTTCGACGACAACCTGCTGCTGGTCGCGCTGATCCATCCCGACGATCTGCCGCACGCGCGTCAGGCGCTGCGCCGCCATCTCGTGCGCTCGACGGACTTCGACGTCGAATTCCGTCTGCGCACGCTCACCGATGGCTATCGCTGGTGCCGCGCGCGCGGCCAGGCGCTGCGCGACGAGCGCGGCCGCCCGCAGCGCATGGTCGGCTGCCTGTTCGACATCTCGGAGCTGAAGGCCGCCGAGGCCAACATCCACACCGAGCGCGAACTGGCCGAAGTGACGCTCGCCTCGATCGGCGACGCCGTAATCCGCATCGACGACATCGGCCGCGTCACCTACTGCAACACCATCGCGCAGCGCATGCTCGGGCGCGACGCGTCCGACATGCTGATGCGGCCATTCGGCGCCATCTGCGATTTGCGCGACGAAGCCGGCAACCCGCACGGCATCGAGGCGTTCCGGCTGCGCCGTGCGCGCGCGCTCGCCGCCACGGCCGACAGCGCCACCGATCTCTACATCGTGCGCCCCGATGGCACGCGGCTCGCGGTGGACTGCTCGGCGGCCGAGATCCGCGATGCCGAGCGCAACGTGATCGGCACGGTCGTCGTGCTCTACGACGTGAGCGCCCTGCGCGAGCACGCGGCGCGTCTAGCATGGCAAGCGACCCACGACGAACTCACCGACCTCTACAACCGCCGCGAATTCGAGCGCCGGCTCGGCATGCTGCTCAAGGACGACAACAACGAGCTGACCGAGCACGCCGTGATGTTCCTCGATCTCGACCAGTTCAAGGTCGTCAACGACACCTGCGGCCACTCGACCGGCGACGAACTGATCCGCCAGATCTGCGTCGCGCTGCGCAACACGCTGCGCGGCAGCGACATCATCGCGCGGCTCGGCGGCGACGAGTTCGGCGTGGTGCTGCCGCATTGCCCCGCCGTCCATGCGTGGCGGCTCGCCGAGGCGCTGCGCGAGGCGATCGCGGGCATTCGTTTCACGGGGGCTGGGCGCATCGTGCAGACGAGCGTGAGCATCGGACTCGTCGCCGACGCGGCGAGCCTCATGTCGGTCAAGGAAGTGATGAAGGCCGCCGACGTCGCGTGCTACATGGCGAAGGAAAAAGGCCGCAACCGCGTGCAGCGCTTTCGCTTCGACGACCAGGAGCTATCGGACACGCACTCGCAGATGAGCTGGGTCGCGGACATCAAGGCCGCGCTCGAAAACGACGAGTTCTGCCTGTACGGCCAGAAGATCATGTCGCTCGCGCACCCGGCCGGCAACGAAGGCGAAGCGCATATCGAACTGCTGCTGCGCATGAAGTCGGCGTCGGGCGCGCTCGTCGCACCGTCGGCGTTCATCGGCGCGGCGGAGCGTTTCGACCTGATGCCGGCGATCGATCGCTGGGTGATCGCCAACGCGTTCGCGATGATCGCCACGGGCGCGCACTGCTACAGCACGTGGGCGATCAACCTGTCGGGCGCGTCGCTCGGCGACGAGCGGCTCGCCGACTATATCGAGGAGCAGCGCCACATCTGGGACATCTCGTTCGAGTGCGTGTGCTTCGAGATCACCGAGACCGCCGCGATCACCAACCTGCACGGCGCGATCGCGCTGATCGAGCGGCTGCGCACCCAGGGCTGCCGCTTCGCGCTCGACGACTTCGGCGCGGGCATGTCGTCGTTCAACTATCTCAAGCATCTGAACGTCGATTATCTGAAGATCGACGGCAGCTTCATTCGCGGCATCGTGGACAGCCCGCTCGATCAGGCGATCGTGCGCTCGATCAACCAGGTCGCGCACGCGGCGGGCAAGCAGACCATCGCGGAGTTCGTCGAGGACGCCGCGATCATCGACTGCATGATCGCGATGGGCGTCGATTTTGCGCAGGGCTATGGGGTCGGCCGGCCGGGGCCGCTCACGCCGCATGGCGGAGTCGAGGCGGTCGAAATGGCTTGAGCGGGGCGCGGCCGCTTACAGCCCGCTCGCCGCGGCGCGCTGTTCCAAAGGGGGGGTGAGAGCACGAACAGTTGCAGCGGCGCGGGCAGCGGTCGAGGCGGCAGCTTCTACGCGCCCGCGTGGTACATGCTGTTCTGCGGATGCCCGAGCCTCGCGGGTCTCCTGCTGTTCCGCGAAGGCCCTGCCCTCACGGACCCGGCAGCCACACAAAGCCGAGACAAACGCTGAAGCTCGCGTTGCAGTAGCTGCCCGTGACCACGCCGAAATTATTGATGGCGGCGGGCGTCGTATAGAGCGAGCCGGGCGGGTCGATGGTGATGAAGCTGCCCTGGCCCGTGCGCACGAAGCCGTGTTGCGCCGAGAAGTCCGCAGGGATGTACCAACCGGCCACCGCCCCCGTCACGTTGATGCCGACGTCGAAGGTTCCATAGTTGCTGCCCGGCGCGTTGACCGTCGTGAGCGCGCCGTTCGGCGCGCGCACGAAGCCGTGCACCGAGGTGCTGCAGGACGGATCGCAGTACGTTCCGGTGATGGTGCCGAGCGCGTTGATGCTGGGCGTCGGGTAGTTCGTCATCGAGCCGACGACCGGCGGCTCGACCGTGGTGATCTTCGCGTCCGGCGAGCGCAGGAAGCCGTGAACCGCGCCGGTGGCATCGAAGTAAAAACCGGCGACTTGCCCCAGCACGTTGACGCTGTCGCCCTCCGTGTAAGTCGAGCCCGGCGCATCGAAGCTGGTGTAGATGCCGTTGAAGAGGCGCAGGAAGCCGTGTTGCATGGCGTCGGCCCCCCCGTACACACCGGTGATGGTCCCGGTCAGGTTGATGCCCAGCGGCACGTTCAGGCCCAGCGAGCCCGGCACATCGGCGTTGGTGAATTTGCCGTCGGGACCGCGCAGATAGCCGTGAATGTCGCCGCTGGCGTCGGCGTAGTCGCCGGTGATGACCCCGGCGAGGTTGATGCCGGTGGCACTGCTGCCTGCGCTCGTGCCGGGCGGATCGAACGTCGTGACGATGCCGGCCGGGCTGCGCACGAAGCTGTGACTCACGCCGGCCGCATCGTACCAGTAGCCCGCAACGGCCCCCAGATCGTTGATGGCGGTGGGAGTGGGACCGCCGACCGAGCCTGCCACGTTGAATGAGGTGTAGCTGCCGCTTTTGACCGCGGCCTGCAGCTGAGTCTGAGACTGCGACTGTGGCTGCGACTGTGGCTGCACCGGTTGCCCGCGCAACTGCCAGCCGCACGCCAGCACCGCTTTCCAGACCTGGTGCGGATTGAAGACGAATACCCCCGACGTCGAATTGAGCGTCAGCCAATAGCTCATGCTGTCGCCGGTCGTCGGGCCGAGCGGATATTGCGTACAGGCCGGGGCGATATTCGTCATATTGACCTGGGCGGCGAAAGCTGGCGCTGCTCCGCACAGGAATAACGCCATCGTGGCGCACCATGCCGAAAATGATCTGATCATTGCAGCACCATCTCATTGGTAATACACAGGATGCCTATGAACATGGGAGCCGACATCGCCCCCTCTGAACATGGCGGCCCTTAAGACTAAGTTCGGCGCACGCGTTTCGCCTCCATCATTCGGTGGAGATGGACGTGATCTCTGCCCGGAAGAAGGCTGTGCCGAGCCCTACTTCCGGTAACGCAACGCGTTGACGACGACGGCGAACGCCGGGGTCGGCTGCCGTCGGCTCGGATAATAGAGGTGGTATCCCGCGAACGACGGACACCAGTCGACCAGCACCCGCACCAGTTCACCGCTCTCGACCTGCGCCTGCACGCGCTCTAGCGGGACGAACGCGAGACCCACGCCGGCGCGCGCGGCCTCCACGACCAGCGCCGCCGAGTTGAAGACGAGCTGGCCTTCGACGCGCACCTTGAGCGCCCGCCCGCCCTTCTCGAACTCCCAGGCGTACAGCCCCCCGGCCGTGGGCAGGCGGATATTGATGCAGTTATGCGCAGTCAGATCCTGCGGCGTTTTCGGCTTCGGGTGCCGCTTGAAATAGCCGGGCGTACCGACGACCGCCATGCGCAGGTCGGGCCCGATGCGCACCGCGACCATGTCTCGCGCGACCTGCTCGCCGAGCCGCACACCGGCATCGAGCCGTTGCGCGACGATATCCGTGAGGCCGTTATCGACGACGATTTCGATCGTGATGTCGGGATACTCGGGCAGCAGACGCGCGATGACCGGCCACAGCAGCCATTGCGCCGAGTGCTCCCCTGCGGCGATGCGCACGGTGCCCGACGGCTTGTCGCGCAACGCGCTCAGCGCGGCCAGTTCGGCCTCGACCTCATCGAGTTTGGGACCAACGGACTGGATCAGCCGCTCGCCCGCTTCCGTCGGCGAGACACTGCGCGTCGTGCGCCGCAGCAGCCGCAAGCCGAGGCGGGCCTCCAGATTGCGCACGGTCTGGCTCAGCGCGGACTGCGAGACGCCGAGCATGGCGGCCGCCTTGGTGAAACTGCCCTCCCGGGCGACGGCCAGAAACGCGGTGATATCGGGGAGATCGGAACGCGCCATTGATAAGCCTGCCTTCTGGATTCATGCCGATTCTAGCGCTTAATCGCACGAAGCCAAGCTGATAGATTGAGCAGTGAGCGAGCAAGCCCAAGGAGCAACGATGGACATCAGCAAATGCGGGGCGCAGCCCTCTGTGAAGGGCCCGGCCGACTGGTTCACCGGCACGGTGAGGATCGACGCGCCGTTCGCGGGCGTGCCGCCTGCCCGCACCGGCGGGGCCACCGTGACGTTCGAAGCGGGTGCGCGCACGGCTTGGCACACTCATCCGTTCGGTCAGACCCTGCTGGTGACCGCGGGCCTCGGCTGGGTGCAGCGCGAAGGCGGACCCGTCGAGGAAATCAGGCCGGGCGACATCGTCTCGATTGCGCCCGGCGAAAAGCACTGGCACGGCGCGAGCGCGAGCATCGCGATGACGCATGTCGCCATCGCCGAGTCGCTGAACGGCAGTCCCGTCGAGTGGATGGAACAGGTCACGGACGAGCAGTATCACGCCGGTTTGAATCGGTAACGGAACAGGAGTCGATCATGGAAAAGCGCGTACTGGGAAACAGTGGTCTCGAAGTTTCCGCCATCGGCCTCGGCTGCATGGGCCTCAGTTTTGCCTACGGCCCGGCGACCGACAAGGCCGATGCGATCAAGTTGATCCGCTCGGCGTTCGACCTCGGCGTGACGTTCTTCGATACTGCCGAAGTCTACGCGCAGGGCGCCAACGAAACACTGCTCGGCGAGGCCCTCGAGCCGATGCGCGATCAGGTTGTCATCGCAACCAAATTCGGTTTCGAGGATGGTGACGTCCAGAAAGGCGTGAACAGCAAGCCGGCGAACATTCGCGCGGTCACCGACGCCTCGCTCAAGCGGCTGCGCACGGATCGCATCGATCTGCTCTACCAGCATCGCGTCGATCCCGAGGTGCCGATGGAAGACGTCGCCGGTACCGTCAAGGATCTGATCCGCGAGGGCAAGGTCAAGCACTTCGGCTTGTCGGAGGCGGGCGTGCAGTCGATTCGGCGGGCCCACGCAGTGCAACCCGTCGCGGCCCTGCAAAGCGAATACTCGCTGTGGTGGCGCGAGCCCGAGCAGGCAATCCTGCCGTTGCTCGACGAACTGGGTATCGGCTTCGTGCCGTTCAGCCCGCTCGGCAAGGGCTTTCTGACCGGCGCGATCGATGAGCGCACGAGCTTCGACAAGACCGACTTTCGCAACATCGTGCCGCGTTTCTCCGCCGAGAACCGCAAGGCCAATCGGGCGCTGGTCGATGTACTCAAGCAGATCGCTGACGGGCTGAACGCCACGCCGGCGCAGATCGCGCTCGCATGGTTGCTCGCGCAACAGTCATGGATCGCACCGATTCCCGGCACGACGAAGCTGCATCGGCTGGAAGAGAACGTCGGCGCTGCCAGCATCGCGTTGAGCGCCGATGATCTGCGCGAGATCGAAGCGGCACTCGCGAGCGTTGCCGTGCAAGGCGAGCGTTATCCGGCGCAATATCAGGCGCGGGTTGATCGGTAAGGCGTTGCGTCGCCGGACGTGAATTCACGTCCGGCGGCGTCACTGCTCCGGCGAAGGAATCGCACCGATCTGCATCATCAGCCCGAGTGCATCCATGATGATGCGGCTTTCCTTGATCTTGCCGTCCTGAACGCGGTCGATCACCATCCCCCAGACACGTACCGCACGCCCGCTGGCAGGCACGCCAAGAAACGCTCCTTCATGCGTGCCCGTCCATTCGAAGCGCGTCAACACCCGGTCGGCGTCGGAGAGTTGTTCTTCGATCGTCCAGTGCATATCGGGGAACGCAGCGCGCATGTCGCGCAGAACGCCCTTGAGGCCTTCGATACCGGGGCCCTGGCCGGGAAACGGCACCTGTTCCACCATGTCTTCGTGGAAGAACTTGTCCGTGGCATCGATGTTCCCCTGGTTCAATACCTCTTCGATAAATCCACTGACGATAGCGCTGATCTCGGGCATGGAGTGGGCTCCTGGCAGTCGTTGGAAACATCAGACGGCGCAACGCATCCTTCCTCAGCGCGACCCGTCGCCACGAGCATGGGATATCGTCGTCGAGCGCTCGTCATCCAGAGACGATGCCGCGTTTTCCTGCCGCGAACTGTGCGCAAGCGCACAGTCGATCCGGCCAAGCTCGCCACGCTCGACGCCCGCCGCCGCGACCAGCGTCTGCCGGATGCCCTCCACGTAGTTCGTTTTACGAATCGGCCCGATCAGTTGCTGCAACGCCGAATCGTCCATGATCAGCGGGTCGGTCATCAGATAGTTCATCTCGACCATTTCGCGCACGAGCGGATTGAACAGGCCGATCAGTCTCAGCATCGACTTGCCCGCCACGCGCAACTTGAGCTTGTTGCCGGTCTGGCGCTCCATCTCCGACACCAGTTCGCGCTGCGACGTCACACCGGCACCCGCGAGATTCCAGATCTTGCCGTAAGCGGCCGGCGTATCGATCAGTCGCGCGACCACCGGACCCACGTCCGGCACGAAGACGAACTCGTGCGGGCGATCGATCGGCCCGATCATGTCCGCGGTGCCGCCGCTCACCGCCGCCTGCGCCACGCGATGCAGCAGACTGGCTTCGACACCCGGGCCATAGAAGTCCGGCAAACGCAGCACCGTCGCGTTGATACGGCCATCGGCATGCGCCTGCATCAGCAGGTCCTCCTGCGCCTTGCGCATGCGGCCCTTGAAGGTGTGCGGCGCACGCGGGTGGTCTTCGCGCACCGGCGTCGTTTGGGCCTTGCCATAGGGATACACGGTACCGATCAACACGATGTTCTTGACGCCGGCGGCGAGCGCCCCATCGATCGTCTTGCGCATCAACTCGGGATGCAGTTCGAACTGCCAGTAGTTCACACCGACCATGTAGACCAGCGTGTCGATGCCCTGCGCGGCGGCCTGCACCGAAGCGGGCGAATCCGGATCCCACGTGACGATCTGCGCGAGCGGATCGGCGCCGAAAGCCTTGCGCAAGCTCGACTCCGAACGGCCGACGACACGATATGAACGGCCCTCGCTGCTGAGCGCCGAGGCGATGCTTTGACCGATGACGCCGGCGGCGCCGAACAGAGCGACTTTGGACATATTGATTCTCCTGAGGTGAGCGTTCAGAACAGACCTCAGTTTGCTCGATCGACGGCCAAACGAAAATTGCCTAAGATTGGATCTCCGCTATACATAAATGCATACCGTGATCCAACGCGAACCGAACTGGGAGTGGTACCGCACGTTTCTGGCGGTGCTGGAGACGGGTTCCTTGTCGGCGGCCGGGCGCGCGTTGGGTATGACCCAACCGACCATCGGCCGGCACATCGAAGGGCTCGAATCGGCCTTGGCGCTGAAGCTCTTCACGCGCTCGTTCGATGGCTTCGCGCCCACCGACGCCGCGCTCGAACTGAAACCCTATGCCGCCGATGTCGCCGCGACCTCGGCCGCGCTGCTGCGGGTGGCGAGCAGCCACGGGGCTGGCGTGCGCGGCACCGTGCGCCTGAGCGCCAGCGAGGTGATCGGCGTCGAGGTGCTGCCGCCGATCCTCGCGGCACTGCGCGATGAGCATCCGGAACTGATCATCGAACTGGTGCTGTCGAACACGCTCGATGATCTGCTGCATCGCGAGGCGGACATCGCGGTACGCATGCTTCGGCCCACACAGGAAGCGTTGGTGGCCAAACGCGTCGGCGGCATCAAGGTCGGGTTGTACGCTCACGAACGCTATCTGGCTGCGCACGGCACGCCGAAATCACTCGACGATTTGTCCCGGCATGCAATCGTCGGCTTTGATCAAGAGAGCGCGTTCGTGCGACGGTTCCAGGATCAATTCCCCATGTTCTCGCGCGCTGCGCTGGCGTTTCGTGCCGATAGCGATCTGGCGCAGCTAGGGGCAGTGCGCGCGGGCTTCGGCATCGGTGTGTGCCAGACAGGGGTGGCCGCGCGGAACAAAGCGCTGGTCCGCGTGCTGGCGGGCAGCTTTTCGCTGGCAATGGACACTTGGGTCGTCATGCACGAGGACCTGCGCGACAGCGCGCGCTGTGCGGTGACGTTCGCCGCGATCGCCGAGGGATTGAAGGCGTACATACGGGGATCGTAAGCCGGCGGGCGGCGGCAGACACCCCCTGTCTCCGGCCCGGTTGCCGAACAAAGATTGTGTCGGGTCAACAAAGTTTTTGAGCGAGCCGCGTAGTCTCCGGAGAAACGCGCTGTTCCACTGACAACCGGCCGGCATCGGAGAAAGAGCATGAGCGCTCCAGCGCGGACGCCGGCCTCCTGTCCGCAGGAAAAGCGCCGGCGACAGCAGTCATAGTGGAACTTGAAACTGATGCATTCCCGCGCGATTTCAAAAGCGTCACGTCATCTTCGAGCAATGAAGCTGCCTCGCGATTATGTCGACGCAATATCGCTTCGCTATCACCTTGCGCTCGTTGCACTGGCCATGGGACACGGCGCGCCGGATCACGTGCAATGGATCACTGAAGCGCTTCTCGCATGCTCCTTTCTTGTCGAATCCGGGTACGGCAGCATTGAGTCAGAGGTGCTGTGGGCGGCCAATGCGGCCGCCGTCACTTCATTCGAGCAGGGAAAGCACACCGGTGCATGGTTTCTCGACGAGGAAACCGTCGAGCGGTACGCTGCCATCTTGACGCTTCACGACGACCAGTTGAAGACTGCGCCCGCAGGCGCGATCATCGAGGCAGTGAAAAAGCTGGATGCGATGAGAAACAAACCGGCGCTTTGTGGGCCAGTCCCGGTAACGCTTCGAAACCCCTGATACCCGTTACCAGTTGGCGTCGTTTTTCGGCGGCCCGAGGTCTTCCTGCTTGTGCGCGGCCACCTTTTTCTTCGCACTCGCGGCAGGTACCGCAGCCGCCGTCGTATCGACCTCGTCGCGCACCTGCAACGCCCCGTCGGGAACGTCATCGAGCTTGATCTTGACGTTCTCCAGATGGCCATAAGACAAGCTTTGGGTCACCCGGTCGACGACCACGGTGCAGCACTCCTGCTCGGTACGACCGAGCGAGCGGCCCGTTTGCGGATCGTGCAGCTCCCGGCCCAACTGGACGACCTGATACGTCCTGCCCGCTTGTACCGACTGGCCGCCCTGGCTCAGAACGACATCGTGTCCATCGCGCGACGCGATGCTGACGGGGTATAAACGCACGAGAATGTTCGCGACAGCCTTGCTGACGATCGATTCCTCCATGCCTGCGATGCGGCTGCGCGTACTGGCCTCGGTCGCCCCGTCGACGGTATTGCTGAGCAGCACTTCGCCTGTCGTCACGTTGACGAACTTCTGCGATATCGACCAGCGGCCGCCACCTGCCTCGCCCGAATCGAACACGCGCAGCGTTCCGAACCAGATCAGATCCGCACCGAGCCCCTGGCCGAGTTTCGCAAACTGCTCCGACGCGTTCTGACCACTGGAAATACGCTCGATTTCGTCATACAGCTCGGGAGACGAATCGCGCTCCAGCACCGTGAACCGGCCGCTTTGCGTCAATGCGTCGGTCATCCGCTGGCGCAACTCGGTACCGACGCCGTCAGGAATCGCGGCATTGTCGGCGAGCCTGAGCGGCGCGATGGCGATACGCAGCTTTCCATCGTCGGCCGGTGCGCGATACTTCGCGACATCGGCGGCGATGCTCACGTGATATTGCCGATCCGTGAGGCCGGGCTCCTTCGTCTCGATGATTTTGAAGCCCGTGATCGAGCCCGCGCTTTTCTCGCTGACGAGTTCGGCGAAGCCCGCCGACGACAGCGAAAGCGGCTCGCGTCCGGCCGAAAGCCCGACGACGGCCTTGAACTGCGTCGATGACAAATCGATCGTCGTGCCGTTGACCTGCGCGATCGCCTGGCGCAACGCTTGATCGACCGCCTCGGACACACTTGCGCCGATCCCGGTGGTCTCCACATGCACCTTCTCCACGCCGCCCACGTCGGGCGCGCCGGAGCGAGTGGGCGTAGCGGCGGACGCTGCCACTGCGCCCGATGCTGCGTCCGGTCCCTTCGCCGAGTCGACGCGCTGACAGCCCGACAACGCGAGCGCGAGCACCGTGTTGCACAGCGCCGCCCGCGCGGCGACGCTCATGGGTCTCTTACGTGCGATCACACCTTCTCCACGTCTCAGAACTTGCCCGACAACGCTGCCGTCGCATCGCCCGGCACGGGAATGTCGTTGCTCTTCGCGTAGGCGGCGGCAGCCTGCAGTGTCGTGCCGAGGCGGCTCAAGTGGCCAGGCGCCTCGCTGACGATATAGGTGCCCGTCGCCAGCTTGTTGGTGAGCGCCATCTTGTCCGCAATCGATGCGCTGCCCAGTTGCGCTTGCGCGGCATCCTTGAACGCTGCCACCTTGCTGCGCAGGTCGGCGTAGCGCAACACGCCGATGCCGAGGTGCTTCATTCCGTCGGCATAGGACGCCTTGCCCGCCGCGTCGATGTGCGTGTTGGCATCCTTGAGGGCGGCTTCGATTTCGCTCGACGCCTCGCTCTGGACCTTGTCCGAGTCCTGCAGGTTGCCCTTGGTCGCGCCGTCCGACAACGCTTCGGCAGTCGCCTTCGCCTTCGCGGCCAGATCCTTCTTGCCGACGGCGTCCGCGAGGTTCGATTGCGCGAGCAAGACTTCCTTGCCTGCCGCGACGTAAGCTCGGGCCAACTGGTCTTGCGCGGCGCTCGCGTCGGCGCCAGTGGATGCGTTGCTGGACGAACCCGACGACCCCGGCGAGGCCGTCACGTTCGGCAGCGCCGGCCAGGCATGCGCCTGGGAAGCTGCCAGCAAACACAAGGCGAGAGCGGAAAGCGTCTTTTTGGACATCGAATATCTCCAGAGTGGGTCATGTAGCGATGATCGAGCCGGCTGCGAGTCGCATCGCAATCTGCAGTGCGCGGACAGCCGGCTGAATCGGGACGTCAATGAACGTCGGCGTTGTGCGTCTGGGCGACCAGTTCGCGAGCGGCGGAATCAGCGGCCAGCTTCAGTGCGTTCGTCTGCGCGACGTTTGCATCGGGGCCGGTGCCCGCGTATTGCACGGGTCCAACCGATGCAACCGTGCGCGGAAAGCGGGTCGTCACGTCGACAAGCTTGGCAGTAACGGTCACGTACACGCGCGTGAGCCCGGTTGTATCGTCGGTGTCCTGCATACCGACGTCGAGCGTGCCCAACGCGAGATACGGCACCTGCGCGCTCTGCAAGCCGAGTACGGCTTCACGCATCGTCGCCGGCTGCAAATCGTTGCCCGTCTTGAAGTCGTTTTCGAGCGCACTGATGCGCAGATGTCCGCCGGATGAAGGCTCGACATAACCGGCCTCGACCACTTGAAATCCCGCTTGCGCAAACACGCCCGTAAAGACCGTGTTCAGATTGCCGGAGGGCAACAGCTTCCACGTGATCTCGTCGGCCTTGCGGGTCCGGCTGCCACCCGTCTCCAGCGAAACGGAAGCGGTGCCGGAATAAGCGCTTTTGCTCGAACGCACTTTGGCGCTCTCGTTCAGATCGGCACGCTGATACACCCGGGTATCGAACGACTTGAGCGAATCCTGCTGGCGCGCGACGAACACGAACACGAGCGGCGACTTCGTGCCGCCAGCAGCGCTCACGTTGGCTTCGCCCTTCACGGTGTTGCGCAGCTTCGCGACATTGATGTCCACGCGCACAACGACCGAATACTGATTGGCGTCCGTCTTGTCTTCTTCGTTGATCAACGTGGCGCCAAGGACGAACCGGTCGAGATTCGCGGCGACCTTGTCACGGATGCTGTCGAAGTTCTCGGCCTGCGACTCGCCGCTTTCCGCAAAGTAACGTTCGATCGCGTTGACTTCCGCCGTTTTGAACGCGTTTTGCTTGACCTCGGCGTTGGCTTTGCCCGAAAAAATCGAGCCTTCGTATCTGATCGTCGCGGTGCCTTTGGATGTCACGACCTGGGCCGATGCGAGACCGCAAACGAGCAACAGGGTCCAGCCGAGGTGACGGATTATCTGCATGACTTGATCAGTTCCCTTGAGACGTTGATCTGTTTCTTGATGTTTTCGCCCGACGCCGATGCAGCAAGCCAGTCCGTGTCCTGGCCGCCGAGGACGGTCGCGAGTTTGGTAAAGAGCCCGCGCATCGAGTCGGAGTAGGCGGGGAAATCGTCGATGCTCGTCTGCGTGGACGGCACCAACTTGACTTCGCCATTCTTGAAGTCGGCGTCGAGCCAGGCTCTGCCCGAGACCGGCTCGGCGATCTTTACGTGGCTGTACGACGCGTAGATATAGCTCGTGCCTGCGGTTGAATTGCCGTATTCAACGCGCTTCAGTCCTTTGAGATCGATCTCGATCGTGTAGTCGGGCTCCGGCAACTTGAGGTTGAAGACCTCGCCGCTCGCGAATCGCATTGCCATCGCGTTGCCGATGGCGTACCCCATCCGGTACGGCAGCACCGCGACGTCGGCACGATCGAGCAAACCCTCCCCAAAGGTGTCGGCAATCCAGCTTTGCGCGATCTCGCCGTTGCCGCGGATGCGCTCCGGAAACCGGGCCAACGCGTCCGGCATCACGTTGACTTTGCTCACCTGGAGATAGCGCGTTCCGGGCGCTGGCAACCGCGCCGCCGACAACACCTGCACGTAGCGCGCAAACAGCCCCGGTTTGCTGCCGCCCATGAACAACTGGCGTACACGCTCGCGCTTTTCGCTGTCGCTGGGAGCGTGATCCTGGACGTCGAGGTAAGCGACGGCCATCGGCGAGGCTCGCACGACGGTCATCGACTTGAAATCGAAGATCATCGCCTGCGCGCGCACGGCGGTCAGGACTTTGTACAGGTCGCCGAAACGTTCGACCGAGGAGGTCTCGCTGGTGATGACGAACGCCGTGGCGAGCGCCTGATCGCCGCTGGTCAGGCTCGACATGCCATCCATCGAAACCGGAAGACCGGCCAGCAAATTGTTGCCAATGGCCTGGCTGAGCGACTTGCCCAATGGCATACCGCTCGCCTTCGCGTCGGCCTCCACCTGCCTCGTTACCGGGAACCGGCTGGCGATCTGCGCGGCATCGCCGGCATAGGCGAACCCCGCAAACGCGATGCTGTCCGATGCCCGCGCGGCCGCACAGGACAATGCAGTCGCGACCAGCAATACCAAAGCACGAATTGAATTCATAGGGTTGATTGTTGGGCGCTTGTTTTTTAATTCACCTCAACATTGATTACGGGTTATCTTTAAAACACTTTCACGACCATTACGATCTGGAGCGACAAACTATCATGGATAGTCGTATTGACCTGCCGGGACCATCCCGTTGAATTTGATAACCATCAAAAATTATCTGGATCTGTGTAAACGCGGTAAGCAACAATACCTCACATTGATTAATGCCGGGTTTCGTCGAAATTGCAGTGAGTCGCACTTTGGATTGCGCCCCGAGTTCGATGCGATTATCGGCGCGCAAAGCGATCGCCCCGATACAACGCTTGCCCCGGTGCGCCATCTGGTGCACATGGCCTTCGAACGCCCGCCGAAGATCGCCATTAACTGATGCCAAAAAATATAAAAATGACTTTCATCAAATTTCATCCACAAGAACGCTTTCTTTTATTTTTATTCAAGCGGTGACACGCTGTTGGTCACCGGAATTGGCGATTTCAATCAGCGCCTGAAGTTCGCGGCCGTTTGTCGCATTCGCGGCATTGCAGTCTGTGGCCAATCGGCCGTATTCTTTGCGTGCCGGACGTTCTGACTCATTTAAAGCCTGCTCCATGGCCACGACAAGTCAACGTCCAGAAACGGCTCTGAATTGAAAAATATGAGTTCAGTGACTAAAGAAAGAAGGCTTAAGACTCGCTGAGAACCGTGCGTATGTCCGCCACTCAACGAGCACGGCCAGATGGAGGTGATGTGTCGCGTCGTGACCGGTCCTGGTCATGCAAGCACATCGGTTGAATGAGCCAATGATGCGAATATCCTATTCTGCTGTAAAGCGCCATGTAGTGGCCTCTTTTTGCGTATCCGTCGTCGTTTCGTCAGGATTGCTGATAGGGTGCGTGACGAGCCTCTACCGGATCAATGCGAACGCATCGAACTCGCTCGATGCGAATCTCAAGCCCATCGCCGAGCTTTCGGACATGCGGGTGCTTCAATCGGACACCCGGTTGCAGCTCCGGCGTATTCAAGCGCTCCACGATCCAGCCGTGACGTCTGCCGGAATCGAGAGAATTCAGCAGAACAAGGTTCTGTTGCAAAAGGCGTGGAGCCGCTATTACCCGGACGGCGTGTCCAGTGGCGAAGAGCAGGCAGCCGCCGAGAAGATCAGGATCCGGTTGGTGGACTACGCATCGACAGTCGATGACGCGTTGTTCGCCTTGCACGCGCAAAACAATGCCGACCTCGGCGTCGTCACGAACCGGCTTGCCGAGGTTGTCACGGATATCGACGCGGAGGAGGCTCGAGCGATCCACGCCAACCTTGCCCAGGCCACCCGATTCGTCCACGACAGCGACACCGTCTTTCGACGATCGTTGCTGACATTGGGCTCGATCGCCGGTTTGGGACTCGTCTTGCAGGCCGGCATGCTCATGTTCGTGTTCCGCGTCGCCCGATCTGCCCGGCGGGCTGCGCTTTCTTGCGTGTGACAAGGTGCTCGTCAGTGGTCTGCATCCACAATCGGTGGTGTTGAATCGTGTTGAAAAAGCGTGCAACGGGCGTGAGACCACCGGTGACCTGGTTTGGCGGCAAGTCGAAACAGGCCTCCCGGATCATCAAGAGCTTCGTCCCGCATCAAACGTACTGCGAGCCATTTGGTGGCAGCGCTGCGGTGCTCCTCGCCAAGCCGCCTTCGAATGTCGAGGTCTACAACGACATCGACGGCGATCTGGTGAATCTGTTTCATGTACTGCGCGATCCCGAGCTCTTCCGGCGACTGCGTGCGTGTCTCGAACATACGCTCTATGCCCGATCCGAATTCGAGCGCTCCCGGGAATCAACAGACGAACCCGTGGAGCGCGCACGGCGCTTGATTGTTCGCCAGCGGCAGTCCCACGGCGGCCTCGGCGAGCGATGGAGCTATTGCATCGAAGACGCCGTTTGCGGCGTCTCGTCCGCAGTTCGACGCTGGCAAGCGGGCATCGATCGACTGCCGCTGATCCACAAGCGCTTCAAGACCGTGCAGATCGAGCAAGACGACTGGCAAGCCGTCATGACCCGCTTTGACGGTCCAAGGACCCTGTTCTACCTCGATCCACCTTACGTGCCGGAGACCCGCGTGCGTGGTTCCTACCATCACGAACTCAGCGAGGAAGATCATCGACGACTCGTTGCTCATTTGCTGACCTCAAGCGCGATGGTGGTGCTTTCCGGCTACGAACACGATGTGTACAGCCCGCTTGAACAAGCCGGCTGGCAACGCAAGGACCACGACGTTCCTGCCTATACATCGGATAGCCGGAGGCGACGCAAAGAGTGTCTTTGGTTATCGCCATCGATCGGGGCTTTCGCGAACGATCCTGAGGCACAGTCTGAGGCCCGCGAGCCATTGCGGGTGAGCGCGGCCGAGAACATGCGCCAGGGGGCCTATCTCACCCACCAGCGCCGTGTCGACACCACCGAGGCGAAGCTTGTTGAAGTCATTCGCGAGCTGCGCGATGGAGGGCAACGAATCACGATGACCGCTGCGGCGCGTGCAGCCAATATGAGCCGCGAGCACGTGGCGAGACGGTATCGCCATCTCTTCTCGATGTGACGTTTGCCCTGGCCAAATCCGAAAAATGTGACTTATGGGTCCGCAAATCCAATTCATTCCCGACGGTGTGCTCCGGTTCACTCGCGCGGCGCCATGTAGCCATCACCTGAGATGCAAGCCCTTATGAAGATCGTCGAGCATCCCAGGTTCGTGATTGCTGCAAGCTTCGTGCTGGTGTGCCTGAACACCGCCGTGGCGTGCTGGGCACTTCTGCAGATCCGTAACGACGCAGTGCGGCGTGCGCAGGGCACCGTGTCCAACGTGGCGTTGCTGGTCCAGCGGGATATCGCGGGCAATCTGCGACTCTACGACCAGTCGCTGCAGGACGTGGTCGACGGACTGCATCAGCCCGACACCATGAAGCTGCCGCCGAATGCCCGCCAGAAAGTGCTGTTCGCCGCACGGCCTGGCTTGAAAGACGTGGGGGCGATGGTCGTATTCGATGAAAATGGCATCGCCATTTTCGACTCCGAGGCTTTTCCGCCTCGACGTATAGCCTCCGGGGAGCGCGACTACTTCAGGGTCCATCGCGATTCGCCGAGCCGCGGTCTGTATATCAGCCGGCCGATCACACCACTGGTCGACGGAACGACATATCCCACCAGCGTCATATTGAGCCGGCGTGTGTCGCGTGCGGACGGGCGCTTCGCCGGTGTCGTGGCATGCGCCCTGCCGCTCAGCTACTTCAGTTCGCTGTTCGCGCAGATGAAGCTGGGAGCGGTCGGATCGCTGACGCTGTCGCTCGACGACGGCACCGTGCTGATGCGCCGCTCCGCGGATGAAGCGAAGATCACGGAGCGCGGTTCTGCGCTGCTGGTGCGCGACAAAGGATCGAGCCGATTCGGACTCGGTTCCGCGATGCCTGACTATGTGCGCTTTGCGCGCGTGGAGAGCGGCGACTTCATGGCCACGGGGGCGCTGGACGGGCAGGAAAGCTGGCATGCCGTGCGTCGAATCGGCGACTACCCGATGGTGGTCGACGTGGCGCTTGGCAATGACAGCGTGATTGGCGAATGGTGGCGGCGCGTCTGGATTATCGGTGCAATGTTCGTGGGCCTCAACCTGGCCATCATGTTGCTCGTCAGGCAGTTGACACGTCAACTAAAGAAACGTCTCGCGACGGAGAAAGAACTGTACCGGATGGCGCGCACGGACGCGCTGACCGGGCTGAACAACCGGCGTACCTTCGAGGAGCGTGCGGACGAGGAGTGGCGCCGCACGCTGCGGTCCGGTCAAGCGCTGTCGGTGCTCGTCATCGATGTCGACAGCTTCAAGAAGTTCAACGATTTGTACGGGCATTCAGCGGGCGACGTGGCGCTCCAGAGTGTGGGGAGCTGCATCGCCGAACGGGTCCGGCGCGCGGGGGATTGCTCGGCGCGCTACGGAGGCGAGGAATTTGTCGTGCTGTTGCCCGACACCGATGAAGCGCATGCTGTTGCGCTCGCCGAACAGATTCGCGCCGAAGTACAGGCGCTCGCGATCCCTCATGCGCAAAGTGCTTGTCATGTGGTGACACTGAGCATCCGCGTCGCCAGTACGCACAGGCAAGCGTTTACGAGCTTTCGGGAGCTGTTCAATGCGGCGGATGCGGCCCTCTACGCTGCCAAGAGACGGAAGCGCAACTGCGTTGTGAGCGCGCCGGCATCGGAGTCCGCCGACGAATCCGCACCCGTGACGGCGGGATAGCGTCGAATGGTGTTGGGATGTGACGCGGCGCCGTTTCAAACCACCGCAACAAAAGCGGCCACGGCCCGCTCGGCGGCCGGCGAGAGCGTGCGCGGCGTGAGACGGGCAATCGAGAACTGCGCGACCATGCTGCGCATGTCGGGCACCGAGAGCTGAACCAGATCGCCGCTGCGCAGTTGCGTCGCGAGTGCGCGTTTGGGTGCGATCAGTACGGCATCGGAGCGACTGGCCAGATACGCCAGCGCGCTGACATCGTTGCTTTCCACCTGAAACGGCACATTCTCGCCGGGACGGCAGCGCAACGCCTTGCGCAGTTGTTCCCGCGCATGGTCGGGAAACAGCACGGACACGAGCACCGCCTCGTGGATTTGCGCCACGCTGACGTCGCGTCGGCCGAGCGGGTGATTGCGGCGCGCAAAGCACCCTACTTCCTCGCGCGCGAGCCGCCGCGCTTCGAGATCCTCGCCAACGGGAATCGTGCGATGGTCCACCACGACGAAATCGAGCTGCTCGGCGCGCAGCGCAGCAAACAGCGCGGGGCCGTCACCGACCACGGCCTTGACGCGCAGCTTTGGCCAGTCGCGCTGCAAGGCACACAGCACCTCGGGTAAAAGCGTTGCGGCCGAAAAGGGCCCCACCCCGAATTCCACGCCGCCCATTTCGTGCTGCTGCGTCAACATCAGATCGCGCGCAAGGCAACGGGTCTCGAACAGGATGCGCCGCGCGCGCTCGGTGGCCATCTTGCCGGCGGCCGTCAAGGTCACGCCGCGCGCGCTGCGATCCACGAGCGCCATGCCCGCTTCGGCCTCCAGTGCCTGGATGCTGCGGGTCAGCGCCGGCTGGCTTAGATGGACGCGCCGTGCGGCGGCGGCCAGCGAGCCTTCCTCGGCCACGGCAACGAGATGCTCCAGACGACGCAAATTGAGGGTATGTGTTTCGCGCATAGATCGGATATAAAACTTGCAATTGAATTATAGGTCAACGACCGCTCAAATGGACCCCTGCGCGTCCAGTCGACCGGACGCGGCGCTTGACCGAAACTTCTACCCCTCAGGAATTTGCAGGCATGTCGAACGAAATTGGCAGCGTAGCGGCTGCGACCAGCGCCACCGTGGCGGCACACCGGAAAGCCCTTCGCGAGCTGCCGGTCGAAGATCATCTCGACGAAGCCGAAGCGCAGCGCGGTTTCGTCGGCACCGTGCCCGACGCCGAGGTGCGCGACGCCTATGGCCGCCTTGTGTGGAGTCTGGCCGACTATGGCTTCCTCGACGAGCCTGAGGCGCCCGACACCGCCCACCCCGCCTTGTGGCGCCAGGCGCGTCTGAACCGCATTCATGGCTTGTTCGAAGTGACCGCGCGCATCTATCAGGTTCGCGGCTTCGACATCTCGAACATGACGATCATCGAGGGCGATACCGGTCTGATCATCATCGATCCGCTGACCTGCCGCGAAACGGCCCAGGCAGCGCTCGAGTTGTATCTGCGCCATCGGCCCGCCAAACCCGTGAAGACGGTCATCTACAGTCATAGCCATGCCGATCATTTCGGCGGCGTCAAAGGCGTGATCAGCGAGGCGGACGTCGCGGCAGGCAAGGTAGACGTGATTGCACCGCTTGGCTTCATGGAAGAGGCGGTGTCCGAAAACGTCATGGCGGGCGCGGCCATGTCGCGACGCGCGCAATTCCAGTTCGGCCACACGCTCGCTCGCAATCCTTGCTGCCAGATCGACGCGGGGCTCGGCAAAACCGTGCCGCGTGGCACGCTGACCTTGATCGCGCCCACACGCTTGATTTGCGAGGACACGGAAACGCACGTTATCGACGGCATTGAAATCGTCTTCCAGCTGACGCCCGACAGCGAGGCGCCCGCCGAGATGCATTTCTTCTTTCCCCAGTTGCGCGCGCTGAATCTGGCCGAGAACGGCACGCGCACCCTGCACAACCTGTGTCCGTTGCGCGGCGCCCAGGTCCGCAACGCGCAATTGTGGTCGCGTTATCTGGGTCAGTCGCTCGAACGCTATGCCCCTCACGCCGATGTCGTATTCGCCCAGCATCACTGGCCCACCTGGGGCAAGCAGCGGATCACCGCGTTCATCGAACAGCAGCGCGATCTCTACAAATATCTGCACGATCAAACCGTGCGGTTGATGAACCAGGGCCTGACTGCACCCGAGATCGCCGAGCAGATGAAACTGCCGGACAGTTTGGCGTCGCAATGGCATACGCACGGCTACTATGGGACTGTGTCGCATAACGTCAAGGCGATCTACCAGCATTACCTGAGCTGGTACGACGGCAACCCGGCCAATCTGCACGCACTGCCGCCCGAGGCGGCCGGGCGGCGTTATGTCGAATACATGGGCGGCGCGCAGGCCATGCTGGCACGCGCACGCCGCGATTTCGAACGAGGTGATTACCGCTGGGTCGCGCAAGTGATGAACCATCTTGTCTTCGCCGAACCGTCGCTGCAGGACGCGCGCGAACTGGGCGCCGCCGCGCTCGAGCAAATGGGCTTTCAGGCCGAGTCCGCGACGTGGCGCAACGCATTTTTGCTCGGCGCGCGTGAGCTGCGCGAAGGCCGCGGCCATGCCGCCGTCACCGGCGCGCGAAGCCGCGACATGGTGTGCGCCATGACGAACGAAATGTTCTTCGACTATCTCGCCGTGCGCATCGACGGGCTGAAAGCGCAGAGCCTGAATCTGCGACTCGCATGGCGCTTCAGCGACACGCAACAGTGCTACGCGTTGACCGTGCAACACGGCGCGTTGACATGGTCGACTTCGCCGACCGGGCTGCCAGCGCAACTCGCGCTTACGATGAAACGATCGACCCTGAACGCGATTCTGCTCGGCGAGACCGGCTTTCGCGAGGCGATCGGCAGCGGCGAGATCGCGTTTGACGGCGAGCCGGGCCTGTTCCTCCAGTTGCTGTCGACGCTCGATACATTCGATGGTGACTTCAACGTCGTAGAACCTTGAAGGACAACCCGCAGGAAAGAGAATGGATATGAGTTACGAACCCGGCAAGGCATGGCGCATGGCATTCTTGCTGCTCGTGTTCATGACGCTGAACTTCATCGACAAGATCGTGATCGGCCTGCTCGCTGCACCGATCATGAACGATCTGCAACTGACCCCGACGCAATTCGGTTTGCTCAGCGGCAGCTTTTTCTGGCTGTTTGCCGTGGGCGGCCTCGCGGGAGGATTTCTCGCCAATCGCATGGCGAGCCGCTGGATCATCCTGGTCATGGCGCTGGCCTGGTCGCTGTGCCAGATCCCGCTCGTGTTCTCCGCGTCGATGGTGGTGTTCATCGCAGCCCGGGTCGTGCTGGGCATCGCTGAAGGGCCGGCCTATCCGGTCGCGATCCATGCCACGTACAAGTGGTTTCCGCCAGCGAGGCGCATCTTGCCGGTCTCGCTGTTCGCCACTGCCGCGAGCGCCGGGCTGATCCTCGCGGGCCTGCTGGTGCCGCTCGTCGCGCAACGCTGGGGATGGCGTGCGAACTTTGTCGTGCTTTCGGTGGCGGGTGGACTCTGGTCGCTGCTATGGCTCGGCTTTGGTCGCGAAGGCCGTCTGCGGGACGCACCGGGCGCCGCGTCCGAGGCCGTACGGATTCCTTACCGGCGTCTGTTCGCCGACCCGAGTGTGATCGGCAGCATGCTCCTGCATTTTGTGTCGTACTGGGGACTGGCGCTGACGCTCACGTGGCTGCCGGTTTATCTGCAGAGCGGACTCCACTATGAAGCGAGCACCGCTGGCCGGTTGTATGCGCTCGTCATCGCTGGCGCGATACCGATTACGCTCGCGGTCTCCGCTTTCGTGCAGTGGTGTCTCGCACGCGGTGCCTCATCACGAACGGCGCGCGGGCGCTTTCCGGCCCTGTGCCAACTGACGACGGGCGCATTGTTCGTGGGCTTGATGGTCTTGCCGCTGTCGCCTGCCGCGCGCATTCTGCTGCTCGTTTTCGCGGTCGGTATCGGAACCGTCGTCTATTCGACCTGTCCCGCGGTGCTTGCCGAGATCACGCCGGCTGCACAGCGTGGCGGCATGCTCGCGATCGACAACTCGTGCGCGTCGATCGCCGGGATCTTGGCACCCGTCGTGACGGGCTGGCTGGTGCAGGCCAACCCCGGCGCGCAAGGCTACGAGATTGCATTTGCGCTGGCAGGCGGGTTGATGATCATCGGCAGTGCGATTGCGGCGGTGCTGATCGATCCGGAGAAGTCGTTGGCGAGACGGGCTGGGGAAATGATCGAGCACGTCGGCTGACACGCCCGGGGCGCAATTACCCCCGCCCCTGCCCAACCGCCGGCAAGACCGCCAACGCCCGAACCAGATCCTGCTGCCTGCGATAACCGGTTTTGGCGAGCACCGCGCGCAATTGATTGCGCGCGGTGTTGAGCGTCACGTCGTGGGCCAGCGCATGTTCTTCGAGCGACAACCCTTTGGCCAAGCCATGCGCAAGCCGCGCTTCGGCCGCCGTCAAGCCGAACAACTGTGACAGCTGACGCTCGGAAGCCACCGTGTTTCGCCCGGTTTCGGTCACTACGATCATGATGTCGGCACTCGCGAGATCGAGGCCGCGCCCCGCGCTCAGCGCGCGCGGCACCGCCAGCACGGTCAGATAGCGCGTCTGCGCAGCGGCAAGCGTCGTCAGGCTCTCCGGCTGGCCGGTCTCGCGCACGCGACCGATCGCGCCAGACAGCGTGTCGTTCCAGAAGCTCGCCGCCTCGATGCGTCGCCCGGCAACGCGCAGGATCTGCTGCGCCTTGAACAGCGCCTCGGCGCTGCGGTTGCAGAACACCACCTCGTTGGTGCGGCTGAGCACGACGACTGCCTGATCCATCGATTCGAGCGCCATCTCGCCCGCCACCAGCCCCGCGCGCAGCGACTCGCTGCGCAACATGAGCGTGAGCGTCTTCTGCAGATGCGGCATCAGACGACCGACAGCCTGGACCTGTTGCGAGGAGAACGAAGGCTGGCCCACCGCGTGATTGAACACGAGGTAGATGTCGAGCGCGTCTTCGCGATAGACACAGCCACCGAGGATGTACCGCATGCCGTTGCGAATCAGCAGGTCTTGATAGAACTCGCTGCGCTCGACATAGCGGCTGTCGAAGTACTCCGAGCACAGGAACACGTGGCCCACGGGCTGGGTTCGCGCAAGCGCGCGACGCGGATCGATCTGGCCGTAGTAGTCGGCGTACGCATCCCCGGCGTGCTGATACTCGGGCCGCGTCATCAGGTTGACCGGCGCGCTTTGCCGGTGGGCGTCCCAGCCGACCATGTGCGCGACACGGCTGCCGAGCCAATGATCGAACGCCGTCAACGCGCGCAGCAGCGCGCCCGGTTCGAGGATCGCGTCGTAAAGCTGGACGATGATGTCGTCGAGCGCCTCCGGCTTGCCGGTCATGACTTCACGATGCGCCATGCGTCCCCCCGCTGCGCCGCGCGCTCAATGCCCGCTCCCCGACGCAACCGGCAGCCGCGACAGAGCCCGCACGAGATCCTGCTGACGCCGGTATCCGGTCTTGCCGAGCACCGCGCGCAACTGGTTGCGCGCCGTGGCGATGGAGACCGACGCGATGATGGCGTGCTCTTCGAGCGACAGCCCCTTCGCGAGGTGATGCGCCAGCCGCGCCTCGGCGGGCGACAAGCTGAACAACTGGGCGAGCTGGGCGGCGGAGATGGCATCGGCCGCCTGATCGTGGCGCGAGAGCAGGATCATCAGGTCGGCCTGCCCGAACGGTTGTATTCGATCCGGCCGCGCCGCACTCGCTTGCCAGCGGGTTTGGCCGTGCATCGGCGCGACCGTCTGCACACGCTGGCCGACTCCCTCGCGCGGCAGTGCGATGACCGTGAGGATATGGCTGCCATGGGGCGCGGGCACCAGCAGGCTTTCCGTGCGGCGCGAATGCTGAACCCGGCGCAGGACGTCGCCGAGCGCTTCGCTCCACAACGACGTGCCGGCCATCCTCAAGGGCAGCACGCGCTGCGTGTGGCGCTCGCGCAGGAGGGCTTCGGCGCCCTCGTTGCAGAACAGAATGTCGTGATGCCGGTTCAGGACGATCAATGCCTGCCCCATCGACTGCAAGCCCGCCTCGCCGGCGAACAGGCCCGCGCGCAGCGCTTCGGTGCGATTCATGAGGCGCAAGGTTTGGCGCAAATGCGGAAAGAGCCGCTTGAGTCCCTGAATCTGCGCTGCCGAGAATACCGGTTGACCGAGGCAATGATTGAAGACGATGAGCACATCGATCGATTCATCGCGAAAGACACAGCCTCCCGCGCTATAGCGCAGCGAATTCTGAATCAGCAGATCCTGATAGAACTCGCTGCGATCGACATAGCGACTGTCGAAGTAATCCGCGCATTGAACGATCATCCCTTCGCTCAGGCTATTGACCAAAGCGCGGCGTGGATCTTTGGGAGCGTAGTAATTCGCGTAGGCGTCACCGGCGATCAGAAACTCGGGACGCGTCATGAAACTGAATTGCGCGCAATCGTGCACGCGATTCCAGCCCAGCAAATGGCACAGCGTGCTTCCCACCCAACGATCGAAGCGCGCGAGCGCGCTCAGCAAGGCATCGGGTTCGAGTACGGCGTCGTAAAACTGCGTGAGGATCGCGTCGAGCGCATCCGCCTTACCGGTCTTGACTTCGCGTGTTGCCATAAAGATCCAACTTGTTCTTTTTCTGATTCGCTTGCAGTGTGCAGCGGTCCTGTTTCACCCGCATGATCAATTTTGATCATGCGCCCCCGACGGACTCTGCGCAGAATGCCACATCGACGGCCAGGTTGTGTACTCCAATCACGCAGGCAATGCACCGTGCATAACCCGCAGCCGCCATTCAAAGAACAAGACTTCACTGAACGAATAATCGGGATCGAAATTCATCATGAATAAAACGCTGGTTTGCATTGGGGTATGCGCGCTCTTGTCGGCTTGTGGCGGGAGCAACGGCGGCAGCACGGGAAGCCAGGCGGGCTCGGGACAATCGGGCGGCGGCTCGCAGAACGCGCAACAGGCGCCGCAAGCGCAGCCGCTGGCCGCGCAGCAAACCTATATCGGCACGGTCAGCTTCGGCGACACGATTTCCGTGCAAATCGATGCGCCGTCCAAAGGCCAGATCACGACGACCTTCATCAACTCGCAATTCGGCCTCGCCGGCAAACTGGTGGGCAACTACACGCTGACCAACGGCAGCTACGTCGTCACGTCGTTCCAGGCGAGCGGCACGGTGCCGGCCTTGCTCGCGGCGGGCGCGAGTGCCGTGGGCATGCAGTTCACCGTGAGTTCGGACAGCAGCAACCACGGCGTCCTGAGCGGCCAGCTCAGCAATGTGCCGAACGTGAGCGCCGGCAGCGGCTCGCAAGCGCTGTCGGGCCAGATTGCAGCGTCCAACAACGGCGTGACCACGGTGGCCGCGCTCGCGGGCACGTACAGCTTCATCAAGCTCTCGGGCGACTACACGTCGGCCGGCGTGCCGGTCGGCTCGCAGGACGCGGACAGCGGCCAGATGCTGATCAACACCGACGGCACGTTCCGCGCCTGCCCGAGCGCCGCGTACAGCGCGAACTGCATGGACGACGCCGACCCGAGCGTGGCGGACACCGGCACCATCGCCATCGACCCGGACCAGACGACGTATCCGGGCGCCTTCGATGTCACGTTGAACGGCAAATCGTTCGGCCGCCTGTTCGCGAGCACGAGCGGCGCTCAAACCACGCTGATGCTCGATCAGGCCGGCACGAACAGCGAAGGCACGTTCCGCACCGGAGCGTGGGTGTTCCAGACGGCGCAGGCGCTCACGAGCGGCGCATACGACGGCTCGTGGCTCTGCTCCGAGCCCGACACGACCGACAACAACCAGATGCTCGGCGACATCGTGGCCAACCGCGTGACCATCGCGGGCACGACGCTCACGCCGGCGAACCCGAACGCCGCCCCGCTGACGCTGAACCTCAACACGACGTTCAACGTGGCCGCCTCCTCGTCGACACCGACCTACGCGAGTGGCGTGAACGGCTTGATGGCGGGGCTGCTGCACACGAGCGGCGGCGGCAGCAATGTGCAGAGCGCGATGGTGTTCCTGCCGGTCTCGTCGACCAACCTCTACTACCTCGACGAAGTGAACGGCAACGGCTTCTTCGTCGAAGGGCTTTGCGTCAAGCAGTAACGTTCATGATCATGGGTACGGGGCGAGCGACGATCTCGCCGCGTGGACACTACACGCAACAGGGAGCGCAATGAGCGATCAACAAGGACGCAATGCGGACGGCACGTTCCAGGCCGGCACTCAAGGCGTATTCGCCGACCGGCAAACGCAGCGCGATGCCGGCGTGAACGCCTCGGATACGGCAATCGGCGCGCAGTTCAAGGTCGCGTATCACCACCAGGCGCAACACGGTCCGGGCGGTGTGGCCGCGGCTGGTTCGGCGCTCGGCGAGATCGCGCGCGCCCTCGACTGGAAGGATCCGCTGCAGGTGACGGCCTTTCTGGGCGCGACCGGTTTGCTGGTCCTGTGGATCGTGCTGGCCGGGCCGTTCGCCCCGTTCTTCTGGGCGCTTACGCTGGCGTTCATCGTGCTGCCCGCGTATGCGTACATCGCCGCGATTCGCAGCGCGCGGCGTCTGAGCAGCGGCGTGCGCGTGCGATTCGGCTTGCGCGGTTCGCTCTCGCTCGCGCTGACTTGCCTTGCCGTCTATACGCTGCTCGTCGATTTGCTGTGCTGGATGACGAGCCGTCAATTCCCTGACTTCGGCGCGTTGCTTGCCGTGGCGGTGAACGGGCCGTGGGGCAGCTTCTACGTCGATCACCGCATCGCGATGGCCGTGTCCGGCGCGCTCGCACTGCCGCTGTGCGTGTTGCTGCACAGCTGGTTCGCGCGGCGCGTGGCGGAGGGCAAGCGCGCGAGCCCGTGGTATCTGAAGATCGTCGGCGCCATCGTGCTGCTGCCGCTGTTCCTGCTGGCACTCGCCACCGTGCTCCACCAGTTCTATCTGCATCATCGCGAACTGACGATCCAGATCCTCACGGCGCTGCACCGCTGAGCCGTCACTCGATGCTCAGGCTGTAGCTATAAAAGATCTCGTCGCGCTTCCAGCCGAGCGATTCATACAGCGCCTGCGCCTGCAGATTGTCCTTCGCGGTGGTCAAGTCCATGCGAACCATGCCATCGCTTTTCGCGCGCGCGGCGGCAGCCTGCATCAGTTGCCTCGCCACGCCGCCGCGCCGGCAGTCCGGCGCAACGAACAGGTCGTACAGCACGTAGATCGGTGCGGCCGCAACCGAACAAAACGACGGATAGAGCTGGCAGAATCCGGCCAGAGCGCGAGCGTCGCCGCCCGTATCCGCGACGAGGATCACCGACTCGTGTGCCTGCAAGCGAGCGGCGATGAAACGCGTGGCCAGCGCCAGGTCGGCGGGCTGCTCGTAGAACATGCGATAGGCGTTGAAGAGCCGCGCGATCGCGTCCAGATCGCGCAGTTCGCCCCGTCTGATTTCCATGACCGGTTCTCCAGCGTTGGGGATGCTGGACTATACGGGACACGATTCGGCGCATGAAGAGCCAGACCGTGCCCGCTTTCTGGGGCCAGCCCGGCCCGCCCTCAGCCCGCCAGGCGCCGGAACGTCTCCAGCACGGCTTCGCCCTTGAACGGCTTGACGATCCAGCCCTTCACGCCGGCCGCCTTGCCGCGCTCCTTCATCGCCGGGCTGCTTTCGGTGGTCAGCATGACCACGTTGACCGCAGTGTTCGCCAGTTCGCCACGGATCTTCTCGACCATCGTGAGGCCGTCCATGTTCGGCATGTTCACGTCGCTCACGATCAGCTTCACGCCCGGGCTCGTGCGCAGCTTCGCGAGTCCGTCCTTGCCGTCGATCGCCGTATCGACTTCGAGACCGTTCTTGCGCAGAAAGCCCGCCACTTCGTCGCGTACCGTGCTTGAATCGTCCACCACCAGAATCTTTGCCATTTGCGTATCTCCTCTTCGCGGCGCCAAGGCGCCTTTAATCAAAACAAATCGATCTCGCCGCTGTCCACCGGCGCTTCGTCCCCGGTCACTTCGGTGAAGTCCTCGGGCGACCACGCCAGACTGAACGCGAAGCGCTGATCGAGCTGCGCCGTGCGGCCCGTCGCGGCATCGCGCAACGTGTAGCGGAAGCACAGCTGCGGATTCTCCGAACCGAACGAGATGTAGCGGTGCCGATGGTTGATCAGCAACGGCACCTGGGTCTCGCTGCGGTACGCTTGCGCGCCGCCCGGATAGCGGTTCTTGAACGCGCCCCACACCAGATTCGTCAACTCGCCGAGCCGGCTGTTCAGTTCGCGAAAGCTCGCGTCGTGCGTGCGCCGGTTGCGGCCGAGACCCGCCAGTTCGACGAGCGCTTCCTCTTCGGCCTGCATCATCATGTAGCCACGACACCACGCGCTTTCGAGCGGAATCAGGCTGAACACCTCGCCGAAAATGATGCGGTCGCGCACGATATGCGGCGCCCCGCTCGTCACGTCGAGGCCGCCGAACACGCTGGCGATGCGCGCCGCCGTGATATCGGCGATGCCCTGCAGCAGCGAGTTCGGATAGTCGAGACTGAACACGTGCGTCGCGAGTGCCGCGCGCAGCGCGTCGAAATCGTTGCCGACCCACGCGCCGCACAGCGTGTCGCGCCACGCGGGGGCGAGGTCGTCGAGCGTCGGCTGCGAATCGCGTCGCAAGATGATCGGCAGGTCCGGGTGCGAGGCGTCGAGTTCGGCGGCGACCGCCGCGCTCTCGGCGAGCGAGCCGCCGTAGTTCTCCGCGAGCAGCACGGCACCGAGATCGATGTGGGTGGCCAGCGCGCTCGCGAGCCCATCGCGGCTCACCGGCACGAAGATCAGATTGTTCTCGTCGCAAAAGCGCCGCAGTGCGTGCGCGTGGTCCGCGCTACCGTCCAGCACGAGCACCTTGCTGACCGGCTTGTTCGTATTCATGCTTCTTTCCCTGCGAAATACATGTAGCTAGAAGAGTTCGAGTTCGCCCGACGAGCTCGCCTGGCTCGTCACGCTCGCGTGGAAATCGACTTGTACGTTTGCGCACACGCACAGCGTCGCGCCCAGCCGCACCGTGCCGTCGAGCGTGAGATCCCACGCCGCGCGCCAGGCCGGCTTGAGTTCGTCGAGATACGGCACGCAGCGGCTGTTCAACGTATAGGGCGTCGACATGCCGAGATCCGGGAAGTACTCGACGAGCTGCTGGTTCATCGAACCGCAACACAGGTTGGCGACTTCCATGAACGTCTCGTCGAGCGTGCCTGTTTCGCTGCGCACGTAGTAGTCGCGCAGCGCCGCGTCGGCCGCATCGAAATGCAGCAGCAAAAGCAGCCGGAACTGCATCGACGAGATCGTCAGCACCACGACTTCGCCCGTCGCGTTGGCACCTTGCAACGGCACGCTGCAAGGCGTGAATTCGCACGTCGCTTCGCCGTTCACGGGCAAGCGCGAGCGTGCGGCTTCGAAGAAGATCCGGCTGAAACTGTCCTTCGCGTCGCTGCTGATCACGAGTGCGCCTGCTCGAGTGCCGTGCGCAACTGGCCCGTGAGCGTCTCGACGCTCGCGAGCGATGCCGCGATCATCTTGCCGCCCGCCTGGATGTCCTGGAAGGTCGCGGTCGTGATCAGGTCGTTGCGATTCAAACTGTCGTGATAGCTCTTCGAGAGCTCCTGCGAGCGTGTCGCCAGCGACCGCACCTCGCTCGCGACAATCGAAAAGCCGCGCCCCGCCGTCCCCGCGCGCGCCGCTTCGATCGAGGCGTTGAGCGACACGATCAGCACGTGATTCACGATCGACGACAGCTCCTGATTCTTCTTGTGCATGTCGTGGTTCTGCTGCATCAGCGAAATCATCTGCTCGTGCCAGCGCTCGAAGGTGTCGGCGAGACGCTTGAGGCGCTGCGCTTCTTCGGCAAGACGCGCCGCGCGCTGCTGCACGTCGACATGACGAACCTGCAACGCGCCAAGTTCGCCGCGCACGCCGTCCGCTTCCGCGCCCTGCTGCGCGAGATCCGCGCGCAGGCCGTCGAGCTGCGCGGCCAGTTGCGCGTAGCTGTGCGCGTGATCGTCAAGTGCCGCGCGATGCTGCTCCTCGGCATGCGCGAACGCGTCGCGCTGCGCGTGCGCCGCTTCATCCGCCGCGTGGCGCGCCTGTGCATCGCGCCGTCTTGCCCAGGCCGCCGCCGCGAGCGCCGTGAGCGCCGCGCCCGCGAGCGCCGCCATCAAGTACTGTTCAAACACGACTTATCCTTGCACTGCGTCGCACGCGAGTTCGTCGGCCGCCGTCTGCACGCTCGCGCCGGCATTGCCGAGCGCCCAGCGTGCCGGCAATTCGACCACGGTCTGGAAGCGCCGGTACGCCGCGCCGCGCCGCTCGTCGGTGAAGCGCAGCTCGATACGGCCGCCTTCGCGCGCGAGGAACGCCCGCACCGCATCCATGCCGACACCACGGCCCGACACTTCGGTGACGCTGGCTGCCGTCGAGAAGCCCGGACGGAAGATGAATTCCGCGAGCGTGTCGTCATCGGGCGTCGCGCTCGCCGCGATCCAGCCACGCTCGGCAGCGATGCCGCGAATGCGTTCGAGCGCGAGGCCGCGGCCGTCGTCGCCGAGCGCGATCTGCAGCGTATCGCCGACCACGCGCGCTTCGATATCGATGGCCCCCGCTTCGGACTTGCCGTGCGCGAGCCGGTCATGCGGCGCCTCGATGCCATGATCGAGCGAATTGCGCATGAGGTGCGTGAAGACGTTCTTGAGCGTATCGGCGGCCTCGCCACGCAGGCGATGGCCGTGATCGTCGATACGCACTTCAGGCTGCGGCTTGCCGAGTTCGTGGGCGAGCGACGGCAACGAAGCCAGCACACCGCCGAGCGTTTCCGCGAGCGACTGCGTGCCGACACGCGACAGCGTGCGGCGCACGGCGTCGCGCATCGCGACGAGCGCGCGCATATCGCCGGTATCGACTTCTTCGAGCAAGAGCAGGCTGTGACGGATATGCTCGCTGTCGCCAGCCGATGCCATCACACGCTGCTTCGCCGCGCCCCGGCCGAGGCTCACTTCGTTGATGGTCGCGTAGTGATTGACCGCTTCCTTCACGCGCGCGAGGTCGCTCATCAGCACCTGCTGGTCCCACTCGTGGCTGCCGTCCGCGCGGCGCAGCGCGTCGTAGCGCTGCTCCGCCTCGTGGACGATGCCGGTCAGATGCTGCAGGCTATAGGTGCGCGCATTGCCCTTGATCGTGTGCATGTTGCGGAACAGTTCCGCGAGCGCCGCGTGATCGGCGACATGGTGCTGGCGAACGATGCGCTCGTTCTCGTGAATGAAGCCCGTCGCGCTCTCGACGAAGTGGTGGAACTTCTCCTCGTTGACCGCGAGAATTTCGCCGATCATCGCGAGGCGGCGCTTCTGCTCGCCGGCTTCAGCTTCGAGTTCGCGCAGCTCCGTGACGTCGCGCACGCACAGCATCAGGCGCACGACGACATCGTCTTCATCGGTGATCGCGGACCAGCTCAGATCGAGCGTCTTCACGCGACCGCCAGGCATCGTGCGCTGAACCTCGTTGACGAGCAAATGCTGGTTGAACGCGAAGTTGATGCTGTCTTCGCCGAGGCACGCGTAGATCGCGGCGTCGACCTGCGCGAGCGTGTCGGCATCGAGCGTCGTGTCGGAGAACACGAGTTCCATGAGCGGGCGCCCGGCGATATCGCCCGTTTCGAAGATCGCTTCGAGATACGCCGAATACTCCGAGTGGATCACGGCGCCATCGACGACCGTGAGAATGCCCTGCTGCATGTTCTGCAGCATCGCCTGGATATCGGCGGTCTTGCTGGCGAGCTGCGCCGAGCTGTGCTGGATCTTCTCGATCATGCCGTTGAACGCGACGATCGAGTGACCGATCTCGTCCATGCGCCCCACCGGCACGCGGCGCGTGAAGTCCTGGTTGGTGGCGATCTCGCTCATCATCGACTGCATGCTGGAAAGCGGCCGCGTGATCTGGCGATACAGCAACAGACCGATCAGCGTGAGCACGAGCACCGCGCCCGCCGTCACGCCGCCGATCGCGCTGGTGGTCGTCGCGAGCGTTTCGTTGAGCGCGCGGATCGCGTCATCTTTTTGGCGGTTCTTCTCGACACGCAGCGTCGCGACGATGCCTTCGAGTTCGTCGCGATACTGCGCGACGTTGGCAAACAGGTACGCCTGCGCCATCTCGTTCTTGCCGCTCGCCTTCATCTGCGCCGTGTCGTTGATCGCCGAGAAGTAGTTCGCGAGGCTCTCGCGCGCCTGCGCGACGAGGCCGAGCTGGGCGTGGCTCGCCGCCGCCTGCCCCTGCAGTTCGAGCGCATCGCGCAGCGACGCTTCCTTGGTCTTGAGCTCGGACTGCGCCTGATCGACCATGTTGGCATCGGGCGCGTAGACGAGCGTCATGATCGCGAGCTGCACGTCCTTCAGTTGCGACACGAGATCGGCCGAGGCAAGTGCGCTCGGCACGATGCCCTGCGTGACCTGACGTACGTCGTTGGCGCTGCGGCGCGTCTGATAGACCGCGTAGCCGCCGATGGCGGATAGCGCGACGAACATCAGGGCGATGAGAAGCGTAATGCGGTGACGGATGGTCATTGCGGTAGTCCCCCGGCCTCACCGGTCCGGCGCGCCTTGTTGTAAAGAGCGTGGCGCGCTCGGCCAGACAGACCAATTATTCGAGCCGCGATAATCTCAGCGCACTATGACCATCCGATGACCGACACGGTATTTACCCTACGAAAGCGCCCGAAATTCGCGTGATTCGAGGACCTCCTCCAATGCGGAGGAATTTCTTTGCGCACACACTCAAGTTTTGCGCATCGCTGCCGTTAAACCATGCCGCAACGCAAGTGCTGCACACAGCACGCGAATGCGCTACAGTGCCGCCATTCTTCCCATCACCGCGAGGTAGCCGACGTGAGCGTCGAGGCCAATGCCACCCCGAGTTTCTGGCGCGATGACGCGCTGCCCTTCATCGAGGCACGCTCGATCGAGGACGGCCGCAAGTTGCGCTATGGGCTGCACGCGCACAGCACGTTTTCGATCGGCGCGGTGACGGGCGGGCGCAGCACCTACCTGAACGGCAAGACCATGCAGCCCGTGAGCGCGGGCGCGGTGGTCGTCATCAATCCCGACACCGTGCATGCGTGCAATCCGGTGGAAAGCCTGCCCTGGGCCTACCGGATGTTCCATGTCGAGCCCGCGTGGCTCGCCAAACTGCAGCACGCCGGCGACCCCGCCGGCCCGCACGGCTTCCGCCCGTTCGCGACGACGCTCACCACCGAGCGGCGGCTCTTCACGGGACTGAACCAGCTTTACGACTTGCTCGTCGATACGCACACCGACCTGCTCGCGAAGGAAAGCGCGATCGTCGCTTACTTCACGCTGCTGCAGTGCGTGCTCGACGCGAAGGAAGTCGCCGCGCGCCACGAGAACCGCAAGCTCGCGCGCGCCGCCGAGTTCATCGACAGCAACTACACGCGCGCGCTCAAGCTCGAAGAGATTTGCGCGGCCGCCGACCTTTCGGCGTCGTATCTGATCCGCGCGTTTCGCGAGCACTACGGCATGACACCGCACGCGTACCTCGTGAACCGGCGCATCGAGTTCAGCCGCGCGCAATTGCGTCGCGGCCACGCGATCGCCGACGTCGCCGCCGAGGCGGGCTTCGCCGATCAGGCGCATCTGCAACGCGCGTTCCGCCAGTTCGTCGCGGCGACGCCGGGCCAGTATCGCGGCTGAGCAGAGACGCGTAACGAAGCGTTCAGGCCGCCACGAGCCACACCGCGCTTGCCGCGAGCACGCCCGCCATGGCGCGATTCACGAAGCGCACACGCGACGGCTCGCGCATCCAGTGGCGTAAAAACGCACCCGCATAGGCCCAGCACGCAATCGACAGATAGCAGACGACGAAGTAGATCGCCGCGAACTGCCACACGAGCGCGCGCTCGCCCGACGCCGCGAATGCACCCATGCCGGCCACACACGCGAGCCACGCTTTCGGATTGAGCCACTGCATCGCCGCGCCGACCAACAACGACGGACCCCGCGCGTCGGGCCGCGTGTCGAGCGTGCCGTCGTCGATCAGCAGCCGCCACGCGACGTACAGCAGAAACGCCACGCCCGCCCACTGGATCGCGCGAGTGAGAAAGGGCCACTGCGCGAGCACCTCGTGCAGGCCGAGCCCGATCAGCAATAACAGCAGCGTGAAGCCGAGCGTCGCGCCGCTCACGTGACGCAGGCTCGCGCGCAAACCGTGGCGCGCGCCCGCTGAGAGCGCGACCAGGTTGACCGGTCCAGGCGTAATCGATGTGGCCAGCGCGAACGCGGCCATGGAAAGAGTCAGGCTCACCAGGTTCCTCGATGCGCTCGTCATGAGCGTTCGAGGCCTAGCGTAGTCGCCGCGCACACGCGACGTATTGAAGAAAAATGACCCCGGTGTGCCTGTTGCCTGCGCAATGTGTCCCTCGTCAGCCGCGCCGCTTGTCGCGCTGTTCCTCGGCGGGCGGCATCGACGCGCGTTCCTGCAGCGGGTCGCCAGCCCGGCGCCGCTTTTCCGACTGTTCGAGGCTCGCGGGCTGCGACGTGCCCAGTTCGCCCTCCGCCTTGAGCTGGCGGATCGCTCGTTCGCGGTATAGCTCGTCCTTGCCCTGGGGCGCGCCGTCGTCGGTCCACAACCGCGTGGCTCGCTGCTGGATACGTGCTTCGCTATCGGTGTTCATGACGCGTACTCCTCGATGGATGCGGCCGCGAGGCCGCGCGAAAAGCCCGTGATTGATGCGTTCGGGTTGACTCTACACCCCTCAGGAAACACGCGTCGTGCGCCGTGGACGCTCGAAATTGGGGTCAAGCGGCAGCACGCAGTCCCTTCGTCAGCCGCTCGCGCAGCACCGCCGCTGCCGCCACCATATTGCGCAGCGCCGTCTCAGTCTCCGCCCAGCCGCGCGTCTTCAGCCCGCAGTCGGGATTGACCCACAGCCGCTCGGGCGCGATCACCGTGCACGCGCGTTCGAGCAGACGCAGCATCGCGTCGCGCTCAGGCACGCGCGGCGAGTGAATGTCGTAGACGCCGGGGCCGATCTCGTTCGGGTACGCGAACTCGCCGAAGCCGTCGAGTAACTTCATCGCCGAGCGCGAGGTCTCGATCGTGATGACATCCGCGTCCATCGATGCAATCGCGCCGAGGATGTCGTTGAACTCCGAGTAGCACATGTGCGTATGGATCTGCGTCGCGTCCGCGACACCGCAAGCCGCGATGCGGAACGAACGCGCGGCCCACGCGAGATACGCATCCCAATCGGCGCGGCGCAGCGGCAGGCCTTCGCGAAACGCGGGCTCGTCGATCTGGATCACGCGGATGCCCGCGCGTTCGAGATCGACCGCTTCGTCGCGAATGGCGAGCGCGAGTTGCAGCGCTGTGGTCTCGCGCGGTTGATCATCGCGCACGAACGACCATTGCAGCATCGTCACCGGGCCGGTCAGCATGCCCTTCATCGGCCGCTCGGTGAGCGACTGCGCGTAGCGCGCCATATCGACCGTCATCGGCTCCGGACGATACACATCGCCGTAAATCACAGGCGGCTTCACGCAGCGCGAACCATAGCTCTGCACCCAGCCATTCATGGTGAACGCAAAACCCCACAACTGTTCGCCGAAGAATTCGACCATGTCGTTGCGCTCGGCTTCACCGTGCACGAGCACGTCGAGGCCCAGTGCTTCCTGGCGACGCACGGTCGCCTCGGTCTCGGCGCGCATGCGCTCCAGATAGTCGAGCGCCTTCAGCTCGCCACGCTTGTACGCGGCGCGTGCCTCGCGGATCTCGCGCGTCTGCGGGAACGAGCCGATCGTCGTGGTCGGCAAGAGCGGCAGACGCAGCGCGTCGCGCTGCACACGGTTGCGCTCGGCGAACGCGCTCGCGCGCCGGGCGAGCGTGTCGTCATCGGTGGCAGCGGCCACGCGTCGTTGCACGAGCGCATTGACGACCGCATTCGACTGGCGGCGCGTGGCGAGCGCGGCATCGGCGGCTTGCAACTTCGCCTCCGCTTGCGCGGGTTCGCGCAGCGCGAGCGCCACGGTGTGCACTTCGTCGAGCTTCTCGGTGGCAAAAGCGAGCCACGATTTGAGCGTCGCGTCGAGCTTCTTCTCGGCAGCGAGCGAGACCGGCACATGAACCAGCGAACACGACGGCGCGATCCACAGGCGCTCGCCGCGTGCGTCGGCGACCGTCTGCAACGACCCGGCGAGGCGGCGCAAATCGGCGCGCCAGATGTTGCGTCCATCGATCACGCCCGCCGACAACACACGGTCCCCGGGCAACGCCGCGTGCCACGCATCGAGCTGTTGCGGCGCGCGTGCGAGGTCGATATGCACGCCCTGCACGGGCAGCGCTGCGATGCGCGCGACGTGCTGGTCGGCGGCGCCGAAATACGTCGCGAGCAGCACCTTGACGCCGCGCGTCGCGAGCGTGTCATAGGCGAGACGCAACGCATCGAGCCACGGCGCGTCGAGATCGACGCACAACGCCGGCTCGTCGAACTGCACCCACTCGATGCCGCGTTGCGCGAGCGCATCGACGATCTGCGCGTAGCGCGCGACAAGCGCCGGCAACAGCGAGAGACGATCGAACCCGGCGACGTGGCTCGTCGACAGCCACAGCCACGTGAGCGGCCCGATCAGCACGGGCTTCGCGCGCAAACCGAGCGCGAGCACTTCGTCGACTTCAGCGAAGAACTCGTCGGCGCCGCGCTCGAATGTCGTGTGCGGCCCGAGTTCGGGGACCAGATAGTGATAGTTCGTGTCGAACCACTTGGTCATCGCCATCGCGGGCTGCGCAGCGTTGCCGCGTGCGAGCGCATAGTGTTGCGCAAGCGTGAGCGTCGCCGCATCGAAACCGAGACGCTCGGGCAATGCACCGAGCAGCGCGCTCATGCTGAGCATCGGGTCGTACCACGCGAAATCGCCGACGCTCACGAAGTCGAGCCCCGCGTCGCGCTGCGCCTGCCAATGGCGCGCGCGCAGCAAGCGGCCGGTTGCGCGCAATTGCGCTTCGTCCGCTTCGCCGCGCCAAAACGCTTCCTGCGCGAATTTCAGTTCGCGTTGCGCGCCGATACGCGGAAATCCGCCGATATGAGTCGATGCCATGCCTTGCCCCGTGTCTGAATGTTGGCCGCCATTGTCGAAGTCGGGCTATCATTCATCAAGCGACATGTTTTCACCATTACATGAATTCCATTCATATCACACCATGCTCGAACTACGGCACCTGCGCTCGCTGATCGCCATTGCCGATGCCGGCAAGCTCGTCTCGGCCGCCGCGCGCGTGAACCTGAGCCAGTCGGCGCTCTCGCATCAGATCCGCGACATCGAAACCCATTACGACGTCTCGCTGTTCGAGCGCACGCGCCAGGGGCTGCGCTTCACGAGCGCGGGCGAGCGCCTGCTCGAACTCGCGCGCGAGACCGCAGCCGCCGTCGCCGCCGCCGAGCGCGACCTCGTGCGCCTCAAGGGCGACGCGCGCGGCGAACTGCGCATCGTGCTCGAATGCCATACGTGCTTCGACTGGCTGATGCCGGTGATGGACGAATTCCGGCGCCGCTGGCCCGAAGTCGAAGTCGATCTCGTCGCGGGCTTTCACGCCGATCCGATGCGCCTGCTCAGTGACGGCAAGGCCGATGTCGTGATCGGCTCGAAGCCCGCCACCACGCGCCGCACGCTCACCGTCGCGCCGCTTTTTCGCTTCGAGATCCTCGTCGTGCTCGCCAACGAACATCGTCTGCGCAGCAAACGCCGCCTCACCGCCGACGACCTGCGCGACGAAACGCTGATCACCTATCCGGTGCCCGAAGCGCGCATCGACCTGATCCGCGAAGTGCTCGAACCGGCCGGCATCCAGCTCGAACGGCGCACGGCCGAGCTGACCATCGCGATCATGCAGCTCGTCGCGAGCCGGCGCGGCATCGCGGCGTTGCCCAACTGGGGCGCGAAGAACTACGTCGATCACGATTACGTGATCGCCAAGCGCGTCGGCGCGAAGGGACTGTGGAGCGAACTCTATGCGCTCGCGCCGAAGACCGTCGCCGCGCGGCCCTGGTTCGACGACTTCGTGCGCATCGTGCGCGATACTTGTGCCCAGCAACTCGACGGCATCGAACTGCTGGGCGCGGACGACTGACGCGCGCGGCACATCAGGAACATCGACATGAAGCATCTCTTGATCATCGGCATCGGCGCGGGCGACCCCGACTACCTGACCGTGCAGGCCATCAACGCGCTGAACCGCGCCGACGTGTTCTTCGTCATGGACAAGGGGCCGGCCAAGGAAAAGCTGGTCGCGCTGCGCAAGGACATCTGCGAGCGTTTCATCAGCAAGGAGCGCCAGTACCGCATCGTCGAGGCGACGAGCCCCGAGCGGCGACGCGACGGCGGCGACTATCACGCGAACGTCGAGGAACTGAACCGCAACAAGCAGCGCGTGTTCGAACAGCTCATCGCCGACGAACTCGCCGACGGCCAGTGCGGCGCGTTCCTCGTGTGGGGCGACCCTGCCCTCTACGACAGCACCATCCGCATCGTGGACGCCATCGCCAACGAAGGCCGCCACACATTCGACTACGAAGTGATACCGGGCATCAGCAGCGTGCAGGCGCTGGCGGCGAAGCATCGCGTGCCGCTCAACTTCATCGGCGGCGCGCTCGCGATCACGACCGGACGGCGGCTCGCCGAAGGCTTTCCGCACGGCGCGGACAGCGCGGTCGTGATGCTCGACGCGCAGAACGCGTGGCTCGACCTGCCCGACGACGACGACATCGACATCTACTGGGGCGCCTACGTCGGGACCGCCGACGAGATCCTGCTGGCCGGAAAACTGCGCGACGTAAAGGACGAAATCGTGCGCGTGCGCGCCGAGGCACGCGAGCAAAACGGCTGGATCATGGACACCTACCTGCTGCGCAAAGGCGGCGGCAAGGGCTGAAGCAGCGCGGCATCATCCGGCCAGGGCCACCGCTTGCGGCACGCGTTGCCAGCGCACCGTCGCAAGCAACGAAGCGCCGACGATCAAACCGCCGCCGAGCCAGGCCACCATCGGCAAGCGCTCGCCGAGCCACAGCCACGCGAACAGCGCGCCGAACGCGGGCTCGCTGCCCATCAACAGCGCGACGCGCGTCGGACTGCTGCGGCTCACCGCGAAGTTCTGCACGAAGAACGCGAACAGCGTGCAGGCGAGCACCAGATAGAACACGCTGCCCCAGAACACCCCATGCATCGCGAGCGATGGCAACGGCTGCCATTGCGCCGGCGCGCACACGAACGCCGCCACCGCACTGCCGCACGCGACCACGCCCGCCTGCACCGCCGTCACCGATGCACTCGTGAGCGCCGGATCGCGCAACGCCCGCCGCGTCACACACACGTTGAGCGCGCGCAGCAGCGCGGCGGCGAGGATCAGCGCATCGCCGCGACCGACGATGAATACGCCACCGTTGAGCAACCAGGCCCCGCCGAGCGACAACGCGACCGCCATCCATTCGATACGCAGCGGCCGCCGCTTGAGCAAGACCCATTCGACGAGTGGCGTGAACACGACACACAGACTGATGAGGAACGCAGCATTCGACGCGCGCGTGAGCAACACCCCGAACGTCTCGCACAGAAAGATGCCGAACAGCAGCCCGCCCGCGCCGATCACGCGCAACACAGACGCAAGACGCACACCCCGCAGTGCGCGCAATGCAGGCGCCAGCAACACGAACGTCAGGCCGAAACGCAACGCGAGCAACCCGAGCACCGGGTAGAACGCGAGCGCGTGCTTGACGACTCCGTAGCTCGTGCCCCACACCACCGCCACGACGAGCAGCAGCGCATCGGATGGACCCATCGCAGACCTCCCTCCAGTTGGCAAGGTCTGTATTGTCGACCTTTGCATCCGACGCGATAATCCCGTTGCCGCGCACAGCTTTTATGTCCGGAATTCATCAATCGATCCTGGCCGCCACCATGAACCCGACCGAACTGATCGCGTTGCTGCCCGATCTCGCCACGTTTGCGCGGGTCGTCGAGGCCGGCAACTTCTCGCTCGCGGCACGCCAGCTCGGCAGCACGCCCTCGACCGTGAGCCGGCAGATCAAGCGTCTGGAAGAAGCGCTGGGCACGCGGCTGCTCGAACGCTCGACGCGCCAGGTGCGCGTGACCGAATCGGGCGCGCAAGTCTGGCGGCACTGCAAGGACATGGTCGGCGCGGCCTCGGGCGCCGTCGATGCCGCAGGACAGCTCGCGAGCAAACCGCAGGGGCGTGTGAGCGTGAGCGCGCCGACCGCCTTCGCGAAGGCCGTGATCCATCCGCTGATTGCAGGCTTTCTGCGCGCCTATGAAGACATCGACGTGCATCTCGTCTTCACGGATCGCGAAGTCGATCCATTGCGCGACGGCATCGACCTCGTGATTCGCCCGACCGACACGCCGCCGCCCGGACTCGCCGGACGGCAGCTTGGCTCGGTGCGCTGGCTGCTCTGCGCATCGCCCGCGTATCTCGCGGCACACGGCACACCGTCACGACCGCGCGACCTCGCGCAGCACGCGTGCCTCTATCTCGGCGAAACCGCTGACGACAACCGCTGGCACTTGCGGCGCGGCACCCAGACGCAAACTGTCGAAGTGCGCGGGCGCTATATCGCGAACCATGTCGGCGCGCGGCTCGAAGCGGCGCTCGATGACTGGGGCATAGCGAGCCTGCCCGAGTTCGCCGCCGCCGATGCGCTGCGCGACGGCACGCTCGTGCAAGTGCTCGCGGATTGGGCGTTCGAAGCGCGCGCTTATCGCGGACCAGTATGGCTGTTGTATCCGCCGAACCGGTTTTTGCCGCAGAAGGTCAGGGTGTTGATTGATTATCTGGCGATGCGGTTGGGGGGTTGAGCTTGGTCGAGTAGCCGTTGAAGCGCCACGCCATGCTCACGTCTGCCCCCTGTACTCGTTCCAGAAATCTTTCACGAATGTCCTTTGCCCCAGCAAGCGCACCGCGAAGCCAAGGATCACCGCGATCACGGCCACGCCAGTGAGAATCGTCTCAGACATGCCCCATTCCTTGCCCGGCGACAGCGCAACGAAGAGCATCCAAAACGCCAGGCACGCGACGAATTCAGCGCCCGGAAACAGGTCGGATTCGTATGACTCCTTCCACGGCAGATCGACCGGGAGCGGTTCCTTCGCGACAAAGTTCAGCGCGACGCCTTGCTCGCGAGGCAGCGCCACGAGTTGCGCCCCCTGCCCGTAATGGGCCATCTGTGCCGCCAGCGCCTGCATCACCCAGCGTGCAACCGGTGCCTGCAGCCCGACCGCCTGCTCCAGATCGTGAGCCGCGACCTTCAGGCCGCTATCGCTGACCGCGCCCATCGTCGCGTGTTGTGCCAGGCCCTTCAGGCGAGCGTGCCAGAAGTGGTGAATGCGATCCGCCGGCACCTGCTCCGCCTTGAGAAGCAGACTCAGTGACTTGTCCACCTGGTCCGCGTCGCCGACGATCTGGCGCAACAGCCACGCCTGCGGGCGCGGGCGGTTGTTCTCCCTCATCAACGCGGGCGATCCGACGAGCAGCGCCACCGCTGCCTCCGACATGGCCGCATCCGTCTGCCCAGCCTCGCTCAGGTGCCACGCTAGCAGAAGCCGGTACTTCGGCGTGTGATCGGTGTAGTAACGGGTGTACGCGATGGTGCGATGATCGTCCTCGAACCAGATTTCCGCGAAATCGATTTCCCGGCTGTTGTCGATCCGGCGGATGCGTGGTTTGTTCGGCAACGCCAGCCGCTCCCATGCCGTCTCGATGACGCCGCGGATTTCCGCCCTGTCGCATTGCACGACGACCTCGAATGAACCGTCGCGCGCAGCGCGAACAAGCTGGGCAACGAGCGGCGCCATCAGCTTTTCAACCAGCGCCGATTCCCGCGTGATGTCTTCTGTCGCAACGACATCATCGAGCGCCATCACACGCCCCGGATTGACCGGCGCCGTTCCCTCGAGTCCCAGCATGCGCAAGGCCAGCGTGGGTTCGGGTGTGAGTACCACGCTGTCCAGCACGGCAATGCCACGACGGCTGCTTTGCTGCCAGTCGTTGAGCAGAGTCCAGCGACACGCGTTGCTGATCGCGATATGGAGTGCCGGCTTGCTGTAACTCACCAGATGCAGCGATGCGCTGATGAAAAGCCAAAGCATGAGGGGAAACCCGATCACATCACGCGCGAGTTTCGCCGCCACAACCGGATTGCCTTTCGACCAGGAGAGCCCCGTCATGAGCAACGCGGCCAGCTCGATCACGATGAACAGGACGACAAACAGCCACACGGACAACGGCTCTGCCTCGGGTTGTTCGTCCGGTATGGACGGTTCCCATTTAAAACTCATCGATCCGTCTCCTAACTATGCGTCCGTCGTCCAGTCGTCCTGGGACGCGCGGACTCGCGGAAACGGGCTGCATTTGCAGGCACAGAAGTCCTGATCGAGCGCGGGCTTCTTGCCGGTCAGTTCTTCATCGGCGCGCTCGCCGTCCTGCGCGATCAGTCCGATGGTCTTGCACACCGGGCAGGACACCCGCGCACCGAGATAACTGAGGCCTCGATCGTTCCAGCTCACGTCATCGAGGCCGTCCAGGACGATGCCGCCGACCGTCGTCGAGTCACCCTTGAGAATGTAGGCGCGTGCTGTCATGCCACGCTCCCGATCCATTCCCACCGTGCCTGCGTGCCCCGGATCGGCGTCATCACGTCGCCGAGGCAACGCGTGACGATGCCTGCGGGCCGGTACTCGTATTCCATCGACGCATATTCGACACCGCTCATCACGCGCGGCACCCATCGGCCGCTGCGCGGGCACACCGCGCCGGGTTCGCAGTCGTGCTGCGTGCCGTCGATGAGATCGAGTGACCACTGCTTGACCGGGGTCGGCGCGCTTGCTTCCCATAGCCACTGCACCGCGCCCTGGATGTAGTCGTCAGCGTGCCGGGAGTCCATTGGCATCGTTACCGGGTCGGTCGTTGCTATGTCGCCTGCTTTGAATGGTTTCAGCAGCAGGCCGCGGTAGCCGCCGCTGGTGCGGACTGGGCGATAGAGGCCGTCTTCGGGGAAGGGGGCGCCGGGGTTGATGGGCTGCCACGACATGTCCTCGCGGTGCGTTGCCTCCCACCGCTCACGTTCCTGTGGGGTCGAGGGATAGTCGCGATCAAAGGTCACGCGCGTGGGATTCTTGTAGTCCGAGTGGAAGTCGACACGTAACAGACTAGACTGGATTCCGGCCACTTCCACATTCATGAACGCACCCACATTTAAATCGTAGGTACCAGCAGAGAATCTTTGTATATCGTTAGTTTTTATTTTCAAAACCACATTACTATGCGGTGCAATGTAGACATCTCCTTCACGAGACTGCTCGGAATTGACCAAAGGTTGCCCAGCCAACGCAAACCCGATCTTCGATGACATCCCTCCTTTTGAGTCAGTTACGGCCAAAATATCCATGAATCTTCCCACTCCGACATCCCATTTATCGGGCGCCTTGAATTTTATCTGGTAATCTCCGCTGTTGATAAAGCTCAGTGAAACTATAAAGCCATCACTGGCACGCTCAATCGATACGAGCGAAACATCCAGCTTCACAATTTTACGACCATCCTGCACCGCCGCTTTTTTCAGCGCGCTCATCAGATTGAACAATCGGCTTGCAACAGGACGACTAAAATCTCTTATATAACCACTCCGCATCTCCGCACCGCACTTCGCAATGTAAAGATCTGGAATCGTCACATCACTTTTTGGGTCTTTCGAGGAACACAGCAGTTCGGCCATCTGCCTGGCAAATTCCAGATTTTCCCCGTTCACCCCCATCTCATAGATCCCAACTCCGTTAATATTCCTGTCTCCGTTAGAATCACCAATCTGAACTCGCAACACGCCCTGGAAGACTGAAACTTCATTGTTTCCATATTTATTGATACTGCCATCCGCCGCCCCATTCGTTGTGTAGCTAAATTGCATCATTTGATTCTCCGCATTTATGGTTTCAGCATATGCATTGCTTACAAATACAAACAAACCGAACGCGATCAGGCCGATGGTCTTGCACACCGGGCAGGACACCCGCGCACCGAGGTAACTTAGGCTTCGGTCGTTCCAGCTCACGTCATCGAGGCCGTCCAGGACGATGCCGCCGACCGTGGTCGAGTCACCCTTGAGAATGTAGGCGCGTGCTGTCATGCCACGCTCCCGATCCATTCCCACCTTGCCTGCGTGCCCCGTATCGGCGGCATCACGTCGCCGAGGCGACGCGTGACGATGCCTGCGGGCCGGTACTCGTATTCCATCGACGCATATTCGACACCGCTCATCACGCGCGGCACCCATCGGCCGCTGCGCGGACATACCGCGCCGGGTTCGCAGTCGTGCTGCGTGCCGTCGACGAGATCGAGTGACCACTGCTTGACCGGGGTCGGTGCGCTTGCTTCCCATAGCCATTGCACCGCGCCCTGGATGTAGTCGTCAGCGTGCCGGGAGTCCATCGGCATCGTTAGCGGGTCGGTCGTTGCTATGTCGCCTGCTTTGAATGGTTTCAGCAGCAGGCCGCGGTAACCGCCGCTGGTGCGTATCGCGCGATACAGGCCGTCTTCGGCGAAGGTTGCGCCGGGTTTGACGGGCCATCGGGACATGTTCTCGCGATGGTCTTTTTCCCACTGCTCGCGCTCCTGAGGAGTGGAAGGGTAGTCACGATCGATGGTGATCCGGGTTCGATTCTCGCCGGACGTGAAATCGGCCTTCACCGTACCCGAGTGCTCGCCTTCGAGCACCATGTTCATCCAGACTACCGTTCCGAATGCATACTCCCCCTTCTTGAAGGCCACGTCTGGAGTTGCGAGAAAGGTTAGTCTTCTGACCTCGCGAGGCCCAAGTTCAATCGATTCCGGTATTTCCCCAGTAGAGACGATCTTCTGACCCGCCAACTGAAAACTCATACCATCGAATTCCTTCCCGCCTTCGACTAATAGCGCACCCGCCTCCAGCGTTTCCATTCTTCGAGCGCCCGACCACAGATCGGGGCGCTTGAATCTCACCTTTCCGTCACCCGAGTTAGAGAAAGCAATAGTCACCGCGAATTGACCACCCTGTGGAATAACTGAAATAACCGAAGCATCCAGTCGTACGCTCTTTCTGCCGTTATCGATAGCAAAACGAAAAATCCGTGAGACTCTGGTGTTTACATCATCAAAAACATTCTTGGGCAGCAGGGAAAATAAGCCCGCCTTGGTTACCAGCGCCCCGCCATCATCCGGGCAAACCGCAATAAAAGTCGCGGCGGGATCAGTAGGCCCTGGGGCGAAGGGGCGTCCACCTTGACTCCCTGGCGTACAGATAATCTTGTTGACTTGCCGCGCCTCGGCAAGACTTTGAGAGTCCAGCTTCGCCCGAAAGACGCCAACACCGGAAATCCCGAACGTAGCCGCGTCGAATATTTTCGCGGTCGCGGTGCCATCAACGTCTATTGCAAGCGAGTTACTGCCAAACTCCATCCCGCCAGACCAATTCATGGTCAGCTGGTAATCAGTCAATTTTTTACTATTCATACTTACCTCGTCTGCCCGACTAGTTACTGAGCCGCTTGCAACCATTGCACATAAAAAGTATAAAAATCGGTATGTGGTATTATGCATATCCGATCTTCCAGTCTTTACCGGTTATTCTCGAAAATTCTCTTCTCACATACTCGAGGTAATACGGTTCAATGCGAGCGGTCGGCTGTTGACCCGTAGCGGCGCATCGTTTTGTCGCACCATAACCCATCAAATTTTCCTGACTCCGCAATTGCCAAACCGGCTTCCCGGTCATTGCATCACCAAGATCGAATTCTAGATTTCCCCTAACGACGTACACCGCATGTACCGCTCCCTCGTACTCCCAATATTCATCGGGGTAGGCAAACAGATGGCCACACTCATGCGCTTGAACGTTATCGCCAGGGACATCGGAAAACCCCGTTACGTTACGTGCGGAGGTATTCGTGCTGAAATATCCCCAATTCAAATTATTCGCGCGATACGCCCGTCGATACATCCTTATATGTTCATCGCACTGACCGATAGTGGAACTGTTTGCCGGTACAACGCGAAAACTCACCCTGAATTCAACTGAAGCGCGGCACCCACATGCACCCTCTTTTGGGCACACTCGTATCAACTTGTAGTTCCCCTGGTTCAGCACCGGTTCGATGCGCGCCTTGATGGCTGAAAAATCAAAATCGGATGGATTTCCGTCGAATGGAACCTCTTCGTAGCGTAGATTGGTTCGATAAGACGGGGCTTGTGCATACGCGTACGGGAATGAAAGCCTCGTTGCGTTTGCATCAGTAAGATATTGACCAGTGCTGTCCTTGGCACAGACATCCCAAAGCTCAACATCGACCTGCAACGAGGCAACCAGTTTTTTTGCCTTGTCGTCGTACTCCAGGGTCCATTGAGTTGGCGCATATCCACTTACGAGTTTTCCGGTGCGCTGGTCTTTATCGGCCCCAAAGCCGAAATATGGCGGGGTTTCTCGCTGGACACTGCAACGCTCCTTGAAGTCCCTGAATGCGGAACCGCATGCATCCGGGCTTTTGAGCTTGATCGGAATCGCCAACTCGGGAATTGGCTTCAGAGTATGTGGCGCGTTAGCGGGCAGGCTACGGCCCAATCCTGTGGCCCCTGGCAACTGCGCTCCTTGGTGAAATGAAGGGGCCTGCGCCACCGCGCCACTATTTCGCGCCCGCTCCGACTCGGCAAGGGCCGGTGCGGGTGCTGGAGCAACCTCCTGGATAAAGTTCGCATTGGTGCGCCAGACCGCGCAGTCTGTTGTGTACGGCATGAACTTCGGCGAGAACGCCGCCCCACCCAGGTCCATCTGCGCCGGGCCCGTCTTGCCGAGCTTCGCACAGCGATACCGGACGGCGCCGCGCGTGCCCATCTCGATCCCGTCGGGTGCGATGCGGATATACGAGCCGCCGCAGTTCAGCACGATTTCCTTTTTGCCCTTCACGTGCAGCACGCCTTCAACCGTCTCGACCGTCATGTCGCCCTGCGAGGCGAGTTGCATGCGGCCGCGCTGGGCCTGCGCCACGAAGTCGCCCGCCGAGGTGATCAGGCTCATGCCCTTTTGCGCGAACAGTGACATCCGATCACGTGCAGCAGCGGTGAAGCGCTTGAGCGTGCCGAAGTGAATCCCCTTCTTCGCCGTGCCGATGACCGAACCATCGGCCGCCAGCTGCACGCCGTCGCCCGATACGAGGCCGACCGGCCCCGGCGCGGTCACCAGCACGCCCGGTTGCTTCAGTTCATGCAGGCCGTCGTGGATCGCCTTCTGCGCCTGGGTGTCAGCGGACGTCGCCTTTGAAGCGTCAGCCGATGCCGCGAGGGATTCGCTCATCGCCTGGTGGTCGCCAAGTTGCGCGTGCGTCTCGTCCATCGCGAGCACCTTGCCGCTGCCGCCCGGCTGGTTGTATGCGCTCACCATCACGCCTGAACCGCCGCGATGCACCAGGTGCCCCCCGGTGCGCAGCTCCGCGCCCGCCCCGCGCTCCTTCAGTTCACCGTCCGGGATATAGCCGAGGCTAAGCTGCGAGCGCCCCGAGTGCTCCGTGGCCAGTTCAATCCCTTCCTGGTGGTCCCAGTCATCCATCCACAGCTTGTTGCCCGACTGGGTGCGAAGCTCGTTGCGCGAGAACCGTCGACGCATCGTGTTGATGAGGTCCGGGTGTTCGCTGTTGTGCATGAAACCGAGGATCACCGGCTTGTTCGGATTGCCCTCACGAAAGCCCACCAGCGCCTCGTCGCCATCGACGGCGGGCAGATGCAGTCCTGTGTGATCCTTGCCGGCGAAGGGTTTCGCCAGCCGCAGCGGCACGCTCTCGCCGCCCCTGGGCCAGTTGCCGAAGTCGCAATGGAAACGCGCGATGTACTCGCCTTTCTCGGTCAGGTAGGCGAACTTGTAGTCATCGGGTGAGGTGATCGTCGCGCCGAGCGTGCCGTGGATCTTCGGCCAGCGGCTTTCGTCGATCGGCATGCGGTAGGGCCGGTCGGCGGGAATGGCTGTAAAGCGGTTCGTGTAGCTGGCGTTACGGGCGCCACGGTGCACGACGCGGATCACGGCCATGCCTTCGGGCGCCTCGTCGGGCAGCGGGTCCGGGCGCACGATGCATCCGGGGCGGATGCCCAGTGCGGTCGAGCGGACCTTGAAGCGCACCTGACGCGCACGCGCCGCTTCGTGGCGTAACCGGGCCTCACGCCTGGCCGCATCGGCGTCACCGTGATGCGTGCCCCACACATAGGGCGTGCCGATCATCGTCGGGTCATCGCGCCCGACACGATCCTCGTGACGGAAACGCGTCCACGCCGCTTCGGGGTTGAAATCGGCGACCACGAACGACGCCGGCACCGTGCGCGTACGAAGCTTGAGCGCGTAGATCGATTCCTCGAAGGTCGAGAGGCGGGATAAAGGCCGGTCGGACAACACGATGGCCGGCCGTTCGTAGCCGTCGATTTCGTCCGTGACCACCAGCACTTCGCCGTGCTCGCCCATCCTGGTGAAGCAGAACAGGCCCGCCTGCTCCATCTCGAGCCTGATGAACTCCCAGTCGCCCATGTTGTACTGGAAGCGGAACGCGTGTCGCGGGTGCTCACGGTGCAGGCGGAATTCAAGCTGCATCCACGGGCGGGCGTCGTTGCGCTCGAAGACGTCCTTCACAATCTCCCAGGAAGTCTTGTTCTGGTAGACCGCACAATTGCTCGGGCCGTCCAGCACACTCAGACGCTGGCGCACCACCACCCGGTACGTCCACTCGTCGCGCGAGGAAGAAACCGAATCGAAGCGCGTCACGACACCCCGGAACTCGCGCCGTCCGCGCCCGTCCTCGGGTTCGACCGAGAATGCGGCAAGCTGGCCCAGTACGTCGATCCGGGAAACCGGACCGGCGCACGACACCAAAGCCTTGACCGTGTACGGCTCGCAGACCGACTCGCGCACTTCCCACGACACCACGGACACCACCGGCATCGGCGAAGGGGCAGACAACGCCCCGGTGGACGCAGAAGCCCCACGCCCCCACCGCACCAGCTGCAGATGCGCCGCCTGCCGGCCAGTCAAGTCCCTGTTCAACCGCTCCCGTTCAGCCACGCTCGCCCCTTCCCGATATGCATTAGCGTGCCTAAGTTAAATGCCAAACGAACCCCACCTTTGGACGCAAATCAACAAAAATCGGAGAGAGACAACAGAAAGCACCAATGCCGACACTGAGCCAGACACGTGCTGTAGGAAGAGAATGGAAAGGCACCCCAGAGGGACCAGCGCGCCAAAAACTTTACATCTAAACTATACTGCCCGAACCCGATACAAGCGCCCCAAAACCGGAACACCCGCATGCCCCGCCCCACCTTCACCCGCCAGCACAAGATTCATTTCTCCGAATGCGATCCGGCGGGCATCGTGTTCTACCCGCAGTATTTCGTTCTGTTCAACGATTTGATCGAGTCGTGGATCGACACGCTGCTGCCCGATGGCTATCACGGGCTGATTGGCGCTCGACGCACGGGCATGCCAACCGTGCGCCTCGAAGCGGACTTCAAGGCGGTCAGCAAGATGGGCGAACAGGTATGGCTCGCGCTCGACGTGGAGCGGCTTGGGCAGAAGTCGCTCACGCTCGCATGGACGTGCACCGGCGCGGACGGCGTGGTCCGCATGGCCGTGCGCCAGACCATCGTGACGACGTCGCTCGATACGCATCGCGCGATCGCAATCCCCGACGATTTGCGCGCCGCCATCGAGCGCGCGACACACAACACAGACGATCAAGGCCCGGCGACCTGAGTCGCGGGCCACGCCAGTCACATCGTCTTCAACGCGGCACGCTTGAGCTTGCCCGTCTCGGTGCGCGGCAGCGCATCGATGAACACGACCACTCGCGGATACTTGTACGCAGCCACCGTCTTCTTCACGAAGTCCTGCAGCTCGCTCACCATCGCGTCGTCGGCCTTGAAGCCTGCGCGCAGCACGACGAACGCCTTCACGATCTGTCCGCGCATGTCATCGGGCACGCCGATGACCCCGCACTCCGCGACGGCCGGATGCCGCATCAACGCGGTCTCGACTTCGGGTCCCGCGATGTTGTAGCCCGACGAGACGATCATGTCGTCGGAGCGCGCCTGGTAGTAGACGTAGCCATCGGCGTCGATGGTCACGGTGTCGCCGGGCAGGTTCCAGCCGCCGCGCACGAACACGCTTTGCCGCTCGTCGGCGAGATAGCGGCAGCCGGTAGGGCCGCGCACGGCGAGATGCCCGATGGTCCCGGGCGGCACCGGTTCGAGCTGGTCGTCGAGGGCGGCCACGATGTAGCCCGGCACCGCGCGACCGATCGAACCAGCACGCACGTCGCTGCCCGCCGACGACACGAAAATATGGATCATCTCCGTCCCGCCGATACCGTCGATCATCTCGATGCCCGTCGCCTCGCGCCACAAATCGCGCGTCGCGGCGGGCAGCGCCTCGCCGGCCGACACGGTCTTGCGCAGACTCGACAGATCCACGTCTTTCGCGAGCGCCGCCATCTGTCGATAGAACGTCGGCGCGGTGAACACGATGCTCGCGCGAAAGCGCGCGATGACGTCGAGCAGCAACGCAGGCGTGAGCTTCTCGATCAACACGGTCGATGCCCCTACGCGCAGCGGAAAACACACCAGACCGCCGAGGCCGAATGTGAACGCGAGCGGCGGCGTGCCGCAAAACACATCGTCGGCAGTGGGCTTGAGCACGTGGCGCGGAAACAGATCGCACATGGCGAGCACATCGCGATGGAAATGCATGCAGCCCTTCGGCAAGCCCGTCGTGCCGCTCGTGAACGCGATCAGGCAGACGTCGTCGCTCGCGGTATCGCATGCGCGGAACGTCGAGGGCTTGTCGGCGGCCAGTTGTTCGAGGCTGCCGGGCGCATCGCTATGGAAGTAGCAGACCTGCTTGAGATCGGCGCAGAAGAATTCGTCGGCGGGGTTGGTGCAGCGCGACAGTTCCTCGACGAGCCGCGCATCGCACAGCGCCGCGCGGATCTGCGCCTTGTCGACGATCTGCTTGAGTTCCTTCGCGCGCAGCAGCGGCATGGTCGGCACGACGACGAGGCCGGCCTTCAACGCGGCGAAGAACGCCACGGTCATCTGCAACGTATTGGGTCCGCGCAGCAGCACGCGATTGCCCGGCTGCAGGCCCAGATCCTCGACGAGCACATGTGCGCTGCGATCGACCATCGCGAGCAGCTGAGCGTAAGTCGTCGCGTGCGGCTGGCCATCGATGTCCGACCAGATCGCCGGTCGCTCGCCGCGGCCCGCCTCGATGGCGCGCTCGAGCAGCTCGGTCGCGCAGTTCAGGCGCGCCGGATAGGCAACGTCGGGATTGTCGAGCAGCATCGTGGGCCACTGCTCGAGCGGCGGCAGATGATCGCGGGCAAACGTATCGACGTGGGCGGTTGCTTGCATGACGTCTCCAACAGGTTGTTCTGGCGGCCTCTCGCGGCCCTTGGGGCCGGTGCTCAGCGAGCGTGCGCGTCGTCGGGAATCACGGCGGTCGCTTCGATTTCCACCTTGGCATCGTCTTCGATGAGCGCCACCACCTGCACCGCGCTCATCGCGATGTCGTAGTCGCCGATCAGTTCGCGAAACGCGGCGCCGATGTCCTTGAGCGACAGCAGGTATTCGCGCTTGTCGGTCACGTACCACGTGAGGCGCACGAGATGCTCGGGCTTGCCGCCCGCCGCCGCGAGCACGGCGACGATGTTGCGCAGCGCCTGCACGGCCTGCGCGCCGAACTCGAGGCTCGTGAAGCGCGCGTTCTCGTCCCAGCCGATCTGGCCGGCGATATAGACCTGCGTGCCGCGCGCGGCGACGCCGTTCGCATAACCGCGCGGCTTGACCCAGCCTGCGGGAAGAAGGGCTTTCTTCATGTGTCGTTCCGTCCGATGAACAAGCTTCGATGAGGTGTGTTGATCATGCGGGCCATCGTCACTGGCCTGCATGCGCCTTGAGCAGATCGCGCCCGATGATCAACTGCTGCACTTCCGTCGCGCCTTCGTAGATGCGCAGCGAGCGGATCTCGCGATAGAGCGTCTCGACGGTATTGCCGCTTTGCACGCCCATGCCGCCCCACAGTTGCACGGCCGCGTCGATCACCTGCTGCGCGCCTTCGCTCGCGTGCCACTTCGCCATCGCGGCCTCGCGCGTGACGCTCACGCCCTGGTCGCGCAGCCATGCGGCGCGATAGACGAGCAGCGCGCTGCTGTCGATGGTGAGCGCCATCTGCGCGAGCTTCGCCTGGGTCAGCTGGAAGTCGCCGAGCGTCTGGCCGAACATCTGCCGCGAACTCGCGCGCGCGAGGCCTTCGGCCATGGCGCGGCGTGCAAAACCGAGCGACGCCGCCGCCACCGAGGTGCGGAAAATATCGAGCGTGCGCATCGCGATCTTGAAGCCCTCGCCCGGCGCGCCGAGCATCTGGCTGCGCTTCACGCGCGCACTTGTGAAGCGCAGCCGCGCGAGCGGATGCGGCGCAATCACATCGATGCGTTCGGCAATTTCGAGCCCCGGCGTATCGGCATCGACGACGAACGCGCTGATGCCGCGCGAGCCAGGCGCCTCGCCCGTGCGGGCAAACACGACGTAGAAGTCGGCGATGCCGCCGTTCGAGATCCACGTCTTCTCGCCGTCGAGCACGTAGTCGTCGCCATCGGCGCGAGCCGTCAGCGCCAGTGCCGCGACGTCCGAGCCCGCCTGCGGCTCCGAGAGCGCGAACGCGGCAATCGCTTCGCCGCGCGCGACGCGCGGCAGATAGCGCGACTTCTGCGCATCGTCGCCCGCGAGCGAGATCGCGCCGGAGCCGAGCCCCTGCATGGCGAGCGCGAAATCGGCGAGGCCCGAATGCTTCGCGAGCGTCTCGCGCAGCAGGCACACGGCACGCGTGTCGATCGTGTCGCCGTGCCCGCCATACTGCGTGCCGCCCACGCCGTAACGCAGCCAGCCCGCCTCGCCCAGCTCGCGCACGAGCGCGCGGCAGGTGCCGTCCACATCGTCGTGCGGCACGTGTGCGAGATGCGCGCGTGCCCACGTCTCGATGTCCCGCGCGAGCGTGCGATGACGGTCCTCGAAGAAGGGCCAGGCGAGCGCGTCGTGACGGTCGATCTCAGCCGTTGCGTTCACATCAATCTCCCTGGAAAACTGGACGCGTCTTCGCCGCGAAGGCCTCATACGCGCGGCCGAAATCGCGCGTCGCCATGCAGATGGCCTGCGCCTGGGCCTCGGATTCGATGGCCTCGTCGATGCTCATCGTCCACTCCTGATGCAGCATCTTCTTCGTGATGCCGTGCGCGAAGGTCGGCCCGGCGGCGAGATCGGCGGCCAGTTGCTGCGCGTCGGCCAGCAAGGCCTCCGGTTCGCACAGACGGTTGTAGAAACCCCAGGCATGGCCTTCGTCGCCGCTCGCGGAGCGGCCCGTGTAAAGCAGTTCCGCCGCGCGGCCCTGACCGATGATGCGCGGCAGGATCGCGCAAGCGCCCATGTCGCAACCGGCGAGACCCACGCGCGTGAACAGAAACGCGAGCTTGCTGCGTGCCGTCGCGTAGCGCATGTCCGAGGCCATCGCGAGAATCGCACCGGCGCCGGCGCACACGCCATCGACGGCGGCGATGACCGGCTGCGGACAATGGCGCATCGCCTTGACGAGGTCGCCGGTCATGCGGGTGAACATCAGCAGCTCGGGCATCGGCAGATCGATCAGCGGCGCGATGATTTCGTGCACGTCGCCGCCCGAACAGAAATTGCCGCCCGCGCCGTTGAGCACGATCGCCTTGATGTCGGTGGCGTACGCGAGCTGACGAAACAGGTCGCGCAGTTCCGCATACGATTCGAACGTGAGCGGGTTCTTGCGCTCGGGCCGATTGAGCGTGATCGTCGCGACGCGGCCTTCGACCGACCAGCCGAAGTGTTGCGCGCGATAGTCGGCGAGCGTGACGCGATTGCCCGCGAGCAGCGCGTCGGCATTGGAACGTGTCGTCAAGGTGAGTCTCCTGGATGTTCAGTCTTCGAGGTTGTCGCGCAGATGCTGCTTGAGCTTGCCAAGGCGCTCGTGCATCTTCGATTTGTCGTCGAGCGACAGGCCGCCGAACATCTCGACCACCCAGCGCTCGTGCGCGCTCGCCATGCGATCGAACAGCTTGCGGCCCGCCGGCGTGAGGCGCACGGCGATCGAGCGCCGGTCGTCCGGGTCCGGTTCGCGCACGATCAGACCTTCGTTTTCGAGTTGATCCGCGATGCCGGTCACGTTGCCGCCCGTCACCATCATGCGGCGCGACAGCTCGGTCATGCGCAGGCCCTCGGGATGACGTTCGAGCTGCGCCATCAAGTCGAAGCGCGGCAACGTCGTGTCGAATTCGCTGCGCAGGCGCCGCCGCAATTCGGACTGCACGAGGTTCGTCGTGGTGAGCAGACGCAGCCACAGGCGCAGGCCCATGTGGCTGTCGGCACCGGTGCTCATCTCCATGTCGACGACATTGTCGGCCGGTTTTTCGACGCCCTTGCGCGGCGTTTTCGCGGCCGCCGTCTTGCGGGCTCGCAGGGGTGAGGTCATGTCACTTCTCCACCGGAAACGGAAATGGATTGCCCGGTCATCGACGACGAACCGGGCGCACAGAGCCACAGCACCGCGCTCGCCACTTCGTCGGGTGTGACGAAGCGCTGCTGCGGGTTGTGGCGCACGAGCAGGCTACGCGCTTCGGCCTCGCTGCGCGAGGTCTTGCGCGTGATCTGGTCGATCGACGCCTGCAGCAACTCGGTCTCGGTGTAGCCCGGACACACGGCGTTGACCGTCACGCCCTGGGTCGCGACTTCGAGCGCCAGCGCGCGGGTCATGCCGATCACGCCATGCTTCGACGCGCAATACGCGGCCACGTACGGATAGCCGACCTGGCCCGCCGTGCTGGCGACGTTGATCACGCGGCCCTGCTTTTGCGCGAGCATCGCGGGGAGCACGGCGCGCGTGCAGAGGAACGCGCCCGTGAGATTCACGTCGAGCATGCGGCGCCACAGCGCGAGATCGGTTTGCATGAAGGGCGCGGCCTGCGCCTGACCCGCGTTGTTCACGAGGATATCGACCGTGCCGAAGTGCTCGGCCGCGCGCGCGAAGGCGGCATCGACGGCATGTTCGTCGGTCACGTCCACGCTCACGCACGCGGCATGTTCGCCGAGCGTCTCGCACTGCGCTTCAAGCCGCGTCGCGTCGCGCCCCATCAGCGTCACGCGTGCGCCCGCGCGCAGCAGGGTCGCGGCGGTCACGGCGCCGATGCCGCTGCCGCCACCCGTGACGACCGCATGACGGCCCGCGAGGATTGCCAGATCGTTGCTCACACCGTTCCTTCTGCGCGTTGCGCGCGCTCTTGTGCCGAGAGACCGGCGTTGGCCGCGGCGAGCGAACGCTCGCGCTCGATATTGCGTTCGAGCTGGTTCTTCGCCGCCGTGTATTGATGCGGCCACACGACATCGAAATAGCCGATCTTCGCGGCCTCGGTGAGCGTCCACGCCGGATTGGCGAGATGCGGACGCGCGATCGCGCAGAGATCGGCACGGCCCGCCGCGATGATGCCGTTCACGTGATCCGCTTCGGAGATCGCGCCCACGGCGATGGTCGGAATGGCCGCCTCGTTGCGGATGCGATCGGCGAACGGCGTCTGGAACATACGGCCATAGACCGGGCGTTCCTCCTTGCTCACCTGACCCGACGACACATCGATCATGTCGGCGCCCGCCGCCTTGAACGCACGCGCGATCTCGACGGCATCGTCCGGCGTGTTGCCGCCTTCGACCCAGTCGTGGGCCGAGATGCGCACCGAAATCGGCTTGTCCTTCGGCCACACTTCACGTATCGCGGCGAACACCTGCAGCGGATAGCGCAGACGATTTTCGAGCGAGCCGCCGTATTCGTCGGTGCGCTGGTTCGTCAGCGGCGAGAGGAAGCTCGACAGCAGATAGCCGTGGGCGCAGTGCAGTTCGAGCCAGTCGAAACCCGCTTCGGCCGCGAGCCGGGTCGAACGCACGAATTGCGCTTCGATCTCGCGCAGCTCGTCGATGTTCGCTTCATGCGACCACTGGCTCACGCCCGCCAAATACTGTTGTCGCGAGGCCGAGACGAGCGGCCAGTTGCCATCGGCGAGCGGTTGATCGATGCCCTCCCATGCGACGCGCGTCGAGCCTTTTGCACCGGAATGGCCGAGCTGGATGCCGATCTTCGCATCGGACTGCGCATGCACGAGATCGACGATGCGCCGCCACGCGTCGCGTTGCTCGACGTTATAAAGACCAGGACAAGCCGGCGTGATACGCGCCTCGGGCGACACGCACGTCATCTCCGTCATGACGAGGCCCGCGCCGCCGAGCGCACGCGCGGCCAGATGCATGAGGTGATAGTCGCCAGCGATGCCGTCGCGCGCCGAGTACTGCGCCATCGGCGAGACCATCACACGGTTCTTGAGCGTGACGCCGCGCATCGTGAAGGGCGTGAACATCGGCGGCACCGCGCCTTTCTCGCCGATGCCCGCGCGATCGGCGAGCCATGATTCGAAACCCGACAGATAAGCGGCGTCGCGTTCGCGCAGGTTCTCGTGCGAGATGCGCTGCGAACGCGTGAGCAACGAATAGGCGAACTGCTCGGGCGCGAAGTGTGCGTAGCGATCGACGTGCTCGAACCACTCCGTCGAATTGCGCGCCGCGTTCTGGATGCGCAGCACGCCCACGCTGCGCACGCTCGCGTAGTGAGCGAGCGCGGCTTGCAGATCGCGTGGATGCGCGTCCATGCTGTTGGCGAGTTCGATCGCATCTTCCAGCGCGAGCTTCGTGCCCGAACCAATCGAGAAGTGTGCCGTGTGCGCCGCGTCGCCCATCAGCACGACCGGCGTCGTGTGACCATCGGCGGCGCTCTTCCAGTGCACCCACTCGCGATTGACGACGCGCGGGAAGCGGATCCATTGCGCGGAACCGCGCAGATGCGCAGCGTTCGAGCGCAGCGCATGGCCGTCAAGATAGCGCGCGAAGAGCTTCTCGCAGAACGCGATGCTTTCTTCCTTGCTCATCGTGTCGAGGCCTGCCGCGCGCCAGACGTGCTCGGGCGTTTCGACGATGAAGGTCGAGGTGTTGTCGTCGAAGCGATACGCGTGGGCCTGGAACCAGCCCCACTCGGTTTCCTCGAACGCGAAGGTGAACGCCTCGAAGAGCTTCGACGTGCCGAGCCAGACGAAGCGGCAATCGCGCACGTCGATGTCGGGCTGATAGGTGGCCGCGTACTTCTCGCGGATCGCGCTGTTCAGCCCATCGCACGCGATGATGAGATCGGCGGACCCCACGTCGTCGTCGGTGCTTTGGGTTTCGAACACGAGCTTCACGCCGAGCTGTTCGCAGCGCGCCTGCAGGATGTTCAGAAGACGCTTGCGGCCGATGCCGCAAAAACCATGACCAGAAGAGCGCACCGTCGCGCCGCGAAAATGGACATCGATATCGTCCCAGTGATTGAACGCATCGAGGATTTCCGCCGCGCTTTCGGGGTCGGCCATGCGCAGGTTGTCGAGCGTCTGGTCCGAGAACACGACGCCCCAGCCGAACGTGTCGTACGGCCGGTTACGCTCGATCACCTCGATTTCGTAGTCCGGATGGCGACGCTTCATCAACAGCCCGAAATACAGGCCGGCAGGGCCGCCTCCAATGCAAACTATGCGCATCCTCGTTCCCCTCAACCAGTCAGTGAAATCAATTTAGGTCGAAATAGTTTAGGTGTCAAGTAAATATGCCGGGCATGATCTGGCGTTTTTATGCATCGGTCGGTGGTGGCGGATGTAAGACGGGCTTGTCTGGCCGCCCCTTTAATCCGGTCGAAGAGTCGTCATTGTTCTGACGTCGCTGGTTGTCGTCGATCGCGTCTTGCGAGCTATTGGTACCATTTTGTAGTACCATGTAGCTCATGAAACGAGCCCACACCAGGACCCTTGAACTCATCTTTGCGCGCCCCGTCTCGGCCAACGTGCGCTGGGCCGACATCGAGGCGCTTTTCCTGGAACTGGGCGCAACTATCACCGAACGCGAAGGCTCACGTATCGCGGTCGTACTGTTTGGCCAGGTGCAGGTCTATCACCGCCCGCATCCCCGGCCAACTACCGACAAAGGTGCTATCGCCAGCGTGCGCAAGTGGCTCGAATCAAACGGAGTAAAACCATGAACATTCTGACCATCAACAACTATCGCGCCGTCGTCACCTACGACCCGGACACTGACATGCTGCGCGGCGAATTCCTTGGTCTGAACGGCGGCGCAGACTTCTACGCGAGCGATATCCCCACGCTCAAGGCCGAGGGCGCCAAGTCCCTGGCCGTATTCCTCGATGCCTGCCGCGAGAATGGTATTGATCCGGTACGCCGTTTCTCCGGCCGCTTCAATGCCCGAATCGATCCTGAACTTCATGCACGCGCAGTCGAAATGGCTGCGGCTGAGGGCATTAGCCTGAATCAGCTCATCGAACGTGCTATCGAACACGAAGTGCGCACCTGAGCGCTGCCTGAGCGCACGCCTCCGGTTACCCGCCATCGACTCTGCCTGGATCCGTCCGCGTCATAGACTGTGTGTCGATGGCGCGCCCCCGTCCGTTCGGCACAGGTGCCGTGGCGTGATCCCGCTTAGTGCCTCAGACGGGAGCGAGATGTCGATCTCGATGCCCAATGCGTCCCGGTTGAAGTCACCTGCCGACTTATCCACAATTTTCGTGGGCAAGCCTGTGCATATCGACTGGAGACCTGGGCCAGCCCGTTGACCCGAAACGGAAATTCCCCCGCGCACCGGCGCGCACCAAACGCCTCGCACACAGGCAACGACAGCAAAGCCGTTATCCACAGAAACCGTGGGCAAGCCTGTGAACAGCTTCTGCATAGCCGCGCTAACGCCTTGATGCGAAACGGTTCGTTGCAAGCGCTCCGCTTTGTCGCGCGCACACACGGGCAGCAAAGCACAACAGCGCCCACCCCACGCCCCACCGCGTTATCCACAGAAATCGGGGACAAGGCTGTGCATATCTTCTTCAAGACCAGGCTAACGCCTTGAGCGCAAACGACTATCGCGCCCCGCCCGCCATACGCGCCAGTGCGTGAGCCGCCAGCGCAACGAGCTTTCAAATAGCCCTCAAGTTTGAAGGGGCATTTGCCGTTAATAAGCCCGAGCGATGCTGGGCCGCCAGCGGCCCCCCTGCAAGGAATCCCATGCGCAACAATCAACCTGTCTCGCAACACGAGTACGACTACCCCGCTTCACAGATGCTCGTTTCGGCCACCGATCTGAAAGGCCGCATCCAGTATTGCAATCCCGCCTTCATCTCGGTCTCCGGTTACGGCAAGGACGAGCTGATCGGCCAGCCGCACAACATCATCCGCCACCCCGACATGCCCGCCGAGGCATTCGAGGATCTGTGGGTCACGATTCAGGCGGGCCGTCCGTGGACCGCGCTCGTCAAGAATCGCCGCAAGAATGGCGACCATTACTGGGTGCGCGCCAACGTCACGCCGGTGGCGGAGCAAGGCACGGTGGTCGGCTATCTGAGCGTGCGTGTGAAGCCCTCACGCGACGAAATCAGCGCGGCCGAAGCGCTCTACGCGCGGCTGCGCGAAGGCAAGCTCGGCAACTACCGGCTGCGCCACGGTGCGGTGGTCCGCACGGGTGTCGCCGGGGCGCTGCAGGCGCTCATGCGCTTGCCGGTCGCGACGCGCGCGGCGCTCGGCTATACGGCCGTGCCCGCGGTCGTCGCGGCGAGTGGTTTTGTGGCCTGGCAAGGACTGCCGCCGCTGCCGTTCTGGGCCGCGTTCGGCGCGGCCTGCGTGACCAGCGCCGTCTCGTGCCTGCTCATCACGCGCCAGCTCGGCACACCGCTCAACGAGATGTCGAACGCATCGAAGCGCATGGCCGCCGGCGATCTCACGGCGACTCTCTCGTTCGCGAGCAAGGACGACCTCGGCGACGTGCTGCAGGCGCTCAACCAGTTGCAGGCGAACCTTACGGCGATCGTGTGCGATGTGCGCGCGCAGATCGAAGGCATGCTGGAGGCCGCTCGCGAGATCTCCAGCGGCAACGTCGATCTGTCGAGGCGCACCGAGATGCAGGCGGCCTCGCTCGAACAGACGGCAGCGACGATGGGGCAACTCACGACCACGGTGCAGGCCAACGCGGACGCGAGCGCCCGCGCGCTCCAGCTCGCGCGCGACGCCCAGGCGGCGGCGGCCGAGGGCGGCTCGATCGCGGGTCAGGTCGAGCTCACGATGGCCGGCATCACGGAAGCATCGCGGCGCATCACCGACATCATCGGCGTGATCGACGGCATCGCGTTCCAGACCAACATCCTCGCGCTCAACGCGGCGGTCGAGGCGGCGCGCGCGGGCGAAGCGGGCCGTTCGTTCGCGGTGGTCGCAGCCGAGGTGCGCATGCTCGCGCAGCGTTGCGCGGCTTCGGCAAAGGAGATCAAGCAGGTCGTCGACGTGAGTGTGAGCGAAGTGGCGCAAGGCACTGAACTCGTCGCGCGCACGACGGCGCAAATGCGCAACATCGACGAAGCGGTGAGCCGCGTGTCGTCGATCATCGTCGAGGTGGCGAACGCGAGCGGCCAGCAGGCCGAAGGCATTCACCAGGTCAACCAGGCGGTCTCGCATCTGGACAGCGCGACCCAGCAGAACGCCGCGCTCGTCGAGCAGGCGGCCGCGACGGCGCAGCGTCTCGCCGAGCAGGCCGACGTGCTCGACGAGGCCGTGCGTCTGTTCACGGTGGCAGGCGGAAGTTCGAACACGCGTGGCACGCTTTCGCGTCCGGCGCGCGCCAGTGCTGCCAGGAGTTGAGCGCGGTTGAGCGCGCCGAATAGTCTGAAGGATCGGCGTTAGTACCATCTCGACAACCCCGCGCAAAGCGCAGACGATAAGTCGGTCAGCCCCCTGCACGTGGGTTGGCTGACCCGAGTAACAACGGCGTTTCAACGGCCCGCCTGATCTGTCATGCGGGCCGTTTTTTGTCTGTGCCGGCATTCAATCTGACCCTGCGCGAAAGGCATCGGCGCGTGTCAGCGTCATGACAGATTCGCGCTCGCGGGGCGGCCGTGCAAAAAGGCCCGTCGATGAGTCGAGTCGCGTTAAACTGGACTGTGCTGGACCGCGGACGATTGCAGACGGCGCGCGGTGCACGGTTTCCCAGTGTGCGTCGGCGCGCATTGCGTGCGCCACGGTCTGCGGTGCAGCCCGTACAATGAACCGACCAACTCAAGGCACGAGGACAACTTCAATGCGCACGACTGGGTCTTCCGGCACCATGACCCTGCTGACCGAACACGAGGACGGCACCGGACGCGAGGTGCGTTCGCTTCGGCTCGAATCGACGGCAGATGGCAAAAGCATCTTGCTGGTCGAGGTCGACGAACGCAAACCGGGCATCCACCGCGAAGTGCGTTACGAAATCACGCCTGCGGAATTGATCGCCGCGATTCGCGCGCAAGGCGCGGAGCTGCCGGGCGAATCGCACACTCGTTGAGGGTCAGCATGGTGCCGGCATCGGCGCCGCACCATCCGAAACGGCCGCCGCGTCCGCGCGCGGCCACTCAGTCTCGCCCAGCCGTTCGCGCTCTCTTCAGACGTTCTCGCACCGCGCTTTTCATCCGTCATTGCAGCCGCCATCCGCGCTGAGCAGCCAATCGGACGATCTCGTTGCACGCGCCTACAATGCATTCATAATCGTAGGGTTCCCCGTTCATTCTTTCGCCGGCAACGGTGCTGGAAGTAAGCCGATGCTACATGATCTCGTCGCGCAGTACGGGCCTGCGCTAGTGTTTGCAAACGTGCTCGCGGGTGCGCTCGGATTGCCCGTGCCCGCCATGCCCGCACTGGTGCTGTTCGGCGCCATGGCGGCCATGCACCCGGGCTCGATCGGTCAACAAGTCGTGCCCGTTCTGCTGTTGTCCGTGCTCGCGACGCTGATCGGCGACAGCGTCTGGTTCCTCGCCGGCCGGCTGTATGGCGGCAACACGCTCAAGACGCTGTGCCGGCTTTCCCTTTCGCGCGATACCTGCGTGAAGAAGACCGAACGCTTCTTCGGGCGCTGGGGCGTGCGCGTGCTCGCGGTCGCCAAGTTCGTGCCGGGTCTGTCGATCGTGTCGGTGCCGATGGCGGGCGCGATGGGCACGGCGTATCGCCAGTTCCTCGGCTTCGATGCCATCGGCGCCGCGCTCTGGTCGGCTACCGGGCTCTTGATCGGCGTGCTGTTCGCGCCGCAGATCGACATGCTGTTCGCGGGCGCGAGCCGCCTTGGCCGGCTGACCGCGCTCGTCGTCGCGGTGTTGTTGCTGCTGTACGCCGCGTATCGCTGGCAGCGCCGCCGCCAGCTCATCAAGAAGCTCGCGAACGCGCGCATCACCGTGGAGGATCTGCATCGCGCGATGCAGAACAAGCCGCCGCCCGTCGTGTTCGACATCCGCTCGAACGAGAAGCGCAAGCTCGATCCGTACATCATTCCTGGCGCGCTGTTCGCCGACGAGCGCGAGCTCGACGCGATCATCGCGAAGTATCCACCCGAGCAGAAGCTCGTCATTTATTGCTCGTGTCCCAACGAGATTTCCGCCGCCTGGATGGCCAAACAGCTCACTGAGGCCGGCTTCACCGACGTGGTGCCGCTGCTCGGCGGTATCGACGCGTGGCGCGACGCGGGCCGTACGCTCGAAATGCTCGTCGCCGAGCACGACGCCGGGCTCCAGGTCGGCCATATTTCGCCCAAAGCGGTTTAGTCGCATTGCACGGCGACGGCGCGCGTGCGCAGCGCGCGCCGCGCCATGGAGAGCCATTCGATGGGTTCGATCAACGAAGCCGAAGTCCGCGCCGATGCGCAGTCATCGCCCGGGGATGCCCCTTTTTCCGAGTTGTCGACGCGTCGCCACCAGATGTTTCCTCTGCTCACAGACGAGGAAATGGAACGTCTGCACCGCTTCGGCGAGCAGCGCCACTATGCGCAAGGTGAAACGCTGTTTCGTACGGGCGAGACGGGCCCTGGCATGTTCGTGGTGCTCGCTGGCCGCGTGAAGATGTTCCTGCGCGACGGGCTCGGTCGCGAAAAGCTGATCGCCGAGCAACCGCGCGGCCAGTTCCTGGCCGAGGTCAGCCAACTCTCCGGCGGTCCGGCGCTCGTCACCGGCGTCGCGCTCGAACCGGTCGAAGCGCTGCTGATTCCGCCCGAGCGGCTGCGCGCGCTGATCGTCGCCGAAGCCGAGCTGGGCGAGCGCATCATGCGTGCGCTGATCCTGCGCCGCGTCTCGTTGATCGAGAAAGGCGGCGGCGGTCCGATTCTCGTCGGCAGGCATGACGATCCGGCACTCACGTCGCTGCAGCGCTATCTGTCGCGCAACGGCCATCCGCATGCGGTGATCGACGAGCGCGACGCGTGCTCGATGCGTCTGATCGAGCAGTTTTCCGCGCGTCACGAAGACCTGCCGATCGTCGTCTGTCCCGACGGCCGCGTGCTGCGCCGGCCGAGTGCGCCCGAACTCGCCACCTGTCTCGGCCTGCTGCCGGAACTCGACGGACGCACCTATGATGTCGCCGTGGTCGGCGCCGGGCCGGCCGGTCTCGCGACGGCTGTCTATGCGGCCTCCGAAGGACTTTCGGTGGTCGTGCTCGACTCGCGCGCGCCGGGCGGGCAGGCAGGCGCCAGCTCGCGCATCGAGAACTATCTCGGCTTTCCGACCGGCATCTCGGGCCAGGCGCTCGCGGGCCGCGCGTTCGTGCAGGCGCAGAAATTCGGCGCGCACGTCGCGATTCCGGTCACCGTGCGCACGCTCCATTGCGACGAGCAACCGAGGCGGCTCGAAACCTGCAGCGGCAATGTGCTGGCAAGGACCGTCGTGATCGCGAGCGGCGCGGTGTACCGGCGTCCGGCGATCGACGGGCTCGATCGCTTCGATGGCCGCGGCGTCTACTACTGGGCATCGCCCGTCGAAGCGCGCCTGTGCAAGCATGAAAACGTCGTGCTGGTCGGCGGCGGCAATTCGGCGGGCCAGGCGATCGTCTATCTGTCCACACACGCGCGCCACGTCGATGTGCTGATCCGCAAGACCGGCTTCGAATCGACGATGTCGCGCTATCTGATCGACCGCATTGCATCGCTGCCGAACGTGACGGTGCATCCGTGCAGCGAAATCGAGTCACTCGACGAAGACGAAGCGGGCCTCTCGAGCGTACGGCTCAAGGTGCCGTGCCCCGACGGCGCCGATCACTTCGACGCGCGCCATCTGTTCCTCTTCACGGGCGCGGACCCGAACACGCACTGGTTGCGCACCTGCGGCGTCGATCTCGATCAACACGGCTTCGTGCTGACCGGCACGCACGTCGATGGCTCGGCGTGCGATCTGCTCACGTCCGTCGATGGCGTCTACGCAATCGGCGACGCGCGCGCGGGCTCGACCAAGCGCGTGGCCGCCGCCGTCGGCGAAGGCGCTGCTGTCGTCGCGCAGATTCATCAGCTGCTGGCCCGCATGGCGCCTGCCACGGTGGCAGTCGGTGCCGCGAGCGCTTAAGGCCGCGCCTGCTTCGATGGTTGCCGATGGCGTGCACCTCACGCCCGCCGCCGCTCGCACGCTGCATCTCGCCGCGCAAGGCTTGCTCGCACCGCCGCGCCGCAAGGCCACGAAGGCCGACGTGCTCGATGCGATCCGTCGCATGGCCCAACTGCAGATCGACACGATTCATGTCGTCGCGCGCAGTCCGTACTTCGTGCTGTTCAGCCGTATCGGCGCTTACGCGCCGGTCTGGCTCGACGAACTGCTCGCCGAAGGACGCCTGTTCGAATACTGGTCGCACGAGGCGTGCTTCGTTCCGGTCGAGGACTATGGTCTGCTGCGCCATCGCATGCTCGATCCAGCGGGCATGGGCTGGAAATACGCGGCCGAGTGGCACGAGAAGCATCGGCGCGAAATTGGCGAGCTGCTCGAACGCATCCGCGCGGACGGCCCGGTGCGCTCGGCCGATTTCGCGCGTACCGATGGCAAGGCCAACGGCTGGTGGGACTGGAAACCCGAGAAGCGGCATCTGGAAGTGCTGTTCACGACCGGCGAGCTGATGGTGGCGAGCCGCCACAACTTTCAGCGCGTCTACGATCTCGCCGAACGCGTGCTGCCCGGCTGGGACGACGCACGCCTGCCGACCCGCGAGGCCGCCGAGCAGACGCTGCTTTCGCGCACGTGCCGCGCGCTCGGCATCGTGCGGGCCGACTGGGTCGCCGACTACTACCGGCTGCCGCGCCGGCCCTATACCGATGCGCTCCACGCGCTGGCCGATGCGGGCGAACTCGTGCCCGTGCGTGTCGAAGGCTGGAAACACGATGCCTTCGTGCATCGCGAGTTCGCGCCGCTGATCGGCGAGGCCGCGAGCGGCGCGCTGGCCTCGACGGTCACGACGCTGCTGTCGCCGTTCGATCCCGTTGTCTGGGATCGTCGGCGCGCAACGACGCTGTTCGATTTCGACTATGCCATCGAGTGCTATACGCCCGCGCACAAGCGCAAGTACGGTTACTTCGTACTACCCATCTTGAGCCGGGGCAAGCTGGTCGGACGCGCCGATACCAAGGCGCATCGCACCCAGGGCGTGTTCGAGTTGAAGTCGCTCCACCTCGAAGCGGGCGTGCGCGTGAGCGAGCGCCTGATCGCCGATTTGCGGCGAGCGGTGCAGCGTTGCGCGGCGTGGCATGGCACGCCGCAAGTGCAGATCGGCGCGGCGCCCGCGGCGCTGGCCACGGCTTTTCGCGCCGATATCGATATCGAGGCAAACGCCGGTGAGAACGCATAGCCCGCGCATAGCGCGCGTTGCCGCCACCGCGCGGGCGGCGGCAACAAGCCATCGCGTGCGCGCGCCGGCCGGTCAGCGTTCGAGCTTCACGCGCAATTCGCGCGCGGTCTCCAGCAGGCCTTCATAACCGGAGCGTGCATGCTCGGGCAGGTCGGGATCGCCGACCAGCGCGCCCAGCGTTTCAATCAGGCTGTACACGATGCCCTTGGCGGCGCCAGCCGCGATGTTGCCCGACTTCACGCCTTCGCCGACATGGGTGAGCGCTGCGTTCAGATGCTCCAGTTCAGGCGTTTCGCCCGCCGGCTTGCCGTCTTGTGCGTCATGTTGTTGCGAACCGTCGCTAGTCATGATGAAACGTCTCTCCAGGTGATGCGAACTCGAAGGAAACTCTCACTGATGTTATATACCGATCGCGCGCGGTCGTCCATGCCGCCGGTCAGTGTTCCCGAATCTTCTCACCTTTGCGCTTTACGACGCACGAAGCCGCGCAGGCACGATCGGGTTGAGCCGGTGTGAAAGTGCGGTTTTTACGGGGAAAAACGCACTTTTTCATCGCGAAGCCCGTGCGCTTCGAGCGCTTGCGGTGCTGCTCATGCACTCGCCGGACTCACTCCCGTAAAACCTCACCGATACGATCGATTGACCATCGCGCGCGTCGCTGCGACCTCGCCGACTGATCGGCGGCGTTTGCCGGCAGTTCTGCCGGTTCACGCGAAAGTGCCTTGTTTCAGGGCGTTTTTATCGCTTTCGCCCGATGTCGTCGTGCATCGCCCAAGCGCCCACAACCGGCGCTCGTGCAGACAATCGCACGTCGACACGTTGCCCCCGAAAAAGCTCACCTTGGCTTTTGAGCGCGAGTCGAGCGTGCACTGAACGATCGAGCGCATTGCGGTATCGTATGGGAATCGTATTGCAGGAAACCGACATGACCGCTGCCGCCCCCTATGAAACCAGCGCGCCCACGCGCCATGAAATCGACTCGCTCGCCGGCGCCGCCGTGCTCGACTTCGGCACCAACTGGTGTGGCTATTGTCAGGGCGCGCAAGCGCTGATCCAGGACGCGCTCGCGCGCCATGCGGGCGTACGGCACATCAAGGTGGAAGACGGACCGGGCAGGCTGCTCGGCCGTTCGTTTCGCGTCAAGCTATGGCCGACGCTGATCTTTTTGCGCAATGGCGTCGAAGTCACGCGCATCGTGCGGCCGACCGGGGCGGCCGAACTCGACGAGGCGTTCGCGGCGTTGTAGTGTCGGGAACGCGGCCAGGCCCCCGAAAACACTCACCCAGGCGCGGCGGTCGCAACGCCCTGCGCCATGCCTGCGCTGTCCTGAAGCAGCGCGCTGAACGCATCGGCGCTCAGCGGCTTGCCGAGCAGAAAGCCCTGCATCTCGTCGCACATCAGACCTTTGAGCATCGAGACCTGCGAGTCCGTCTCGACACCCTCCGCGACCACTTCCATCTCCAGCGAATGCGCGAGCGCGATGATCGCCTGCACGATCGCGCTGCCTTCGCGCCCGTGTTCGTCGAGTCCGTTCGTGAAGAAGCGGTCGATCTTCAACTGCTTCACGCGAAAGCGCTGCAGATACGCGAGGCTCGAATAGCCCGTGCCGAAGTCGTCGATGGCGATTTCGAAGCCGTACTGATGGAACTCGCGAATCATCTCCACCGTGCGCGGCGCGTCCTGCATCGCCACCGACTCGGTGATCTCGAACATGATCTGGTCGCAACGCACGCGTTCGTTGCGCACGATCTCGACCATCGTATTCACGAGATCGGGTTGCACGAGCTGGCGCGGCGAGAGATTGATCGCCACCTTGAGCCCCGGCAGCCCCGCCGCTTCCCAGCGGCGGATCTGCCGGCACGTCTCGCGCAGCACCCACTGGCCGATCTGCACGATCTGGCCCGAGCGTTCGGCGATCGGAATGAACTCCTGCGGCGCAACCACGCCGAGTTCGGGGTGATGCATGCGCAACAGCGCTTCCGCACCGGTCAGCATGCCGCTGTTGCCGCGGAACTTGGGCTGGAAATTCAGCAAGAAGTAGTCGGCGTCGAGCGCGATGTGCAGCGCGCGCTGGATCTGCATGGTCCGCATCGCCGCCTCGTTCATGCCCGACTCGAACATCCGGTACATGCCGCGTCCGCTGCGTTTGGCCTCGTACATGGCGACATCGGCGTTCTTCAGGAGCGTCTCGGCGCTGTCACCGTCGCGCGGATAGAGCGCGATGCCGATGCTCGGCATTACCTGGATCGGCTGTTCGTCGTCCCAGCTGCCCTTGCGCATGCGTTCGAGCACGTGTTGTGCGACCGTCTGGGCCGCGTCACCCGAAGGCAACGACTCGAGCAGCACGACGAATTCGTCGCCGCCGAGCCGCGCGACCGTCGCCTTGCTGCCCACGCAGCGCGCGAGCCGGTGCGCGAACGCCTTGAGCACCTTGTCGCCGACCGGATGCCCGAGCGAATCGTTGATGGTCTTGAAGCCGTCGATGTCCATGAACAGCACCGCGAGCATGTGACGCTCGCGGCGCGCCGTCTGAAGCGCCCGCTCGATCGCCTCGGACAGCGTGCGGCGGTTCGGCAGCTCGGTGAGCGCGTCGAGCGTCGCCATGCGCAGGATCTGGCCGTTCAGATCGGTGAGCACGCCCGCGAGGAACGTCGTGCGCGCGTCGAAGCGCAGCAACAGCAAGGTCACGATCAGGATCGCGAACGTGAACAGCGTGACCGTCGTCGCGAGCCAGCGCGCGTCGATGTCGGTGGCCGCGCCGCAAATCGAGCCGGGCAAAAAATTCGCCGCCGCCATGCCCGTGTAGTGCATGCCCGTGATGGCCACGCCCATCACGAGCGCCGCCGCGGCGCGCTTGACGTCGGCGCTGCGGCCCTCTTCGTCGCGCAGCGTGTGGGCGATCCACAGCGCCGCATACGAGGCGCCGATGGCAATTGCAATCGACAGCGCGAGCAGCGTCGTGTCGTACTGGATCGCGGGATGCATCTCCATCGCCGCCATGCCGGTGTAATGCATGCCCGCGATGCCGAGCCCCATCATCAGCGCGGCGGCCGCGAGCCCCGCGTGGCCGACCTGCGGCCGCGTGACGAACCATAGCGCGAACAACGACACCAGCACCGCGATGGACAGCGAGCCGCCGGTCGTCGCGACGTTGTAGCCGAGCGGGATCGGCAGCGAAAACGCGAGCATGCCGATGAAGTGCATCGACCAGATGCCCACGCCCATCGCCGCCGCGCCGCCGACCAGCCACGCGAGCCAGGAATGGCGTGCCGTTGTGCGCTCGAGCGCCGTGAGGCGGCCGGCGAGGTCGAGCGCGGTATAGGAGGCCAACGTGGCAACCGCGAGCGAAAGACCCACCAACCAGTAGCTGTATGTGCTTTGCATGAGTAAACCGGTATCCGGGAGAATCTGCCAATCGGGTTATCGGCGCGGCGCGCGCATTATTTAGGCATTTCTTTAATGTCGATGCGACGAGGCGCGCTGGAATCGATTCGCCCGGCCCCTGGTCACGCCTTGGCCCGGCTAAGATCGGGGCTTCGTCATCCTGTGAACGGAGCCGCCGATGCGTCCGTCGCCTGGGGCTGCGTGCGCGCCCGCCTGGTGCAGCGCCGCCGAATGGGAGGCGCGCGTGCAGCTCGCGGCCACCTATCGTGTGTTCCATCTGCTCGGCTGGAGCGAGCTGATCTTCAATCACATCACGCTGCGCGTGCCCGGCGCCGAGCGGCATTTCCTCATCAACCCGTTCGGCCTCGCCTACGACGAGGTCACGGCGTCGAACCTCGTGAAAGTCGATCTCGACGGGCGCATCCTGAGTCCGGGCGACTATCCGGTCAATCCGGCGGGCTTCGTCGTGCACAGCGCGATTCATGGGCGGATCGACGACGCCCATTGCGTCATGCACACGCACACGACGGCCGGACTCGCGATCGCCTGCATGGAAGACGGCCTCGCGTGTACGAACTTTTATTCGGCGCAGTTGCACGACAAGGTCGCGTATCACGACTTCGAAGGCATCACCGTGCACGAGGACGAAAAGCCCCGCCTGCTCGCGTCGCTCGGCGACAAGCGGCTCCTGATCCTGCGCAATCACGGCTTGCTCGCGCACGGTGTCTCGCTCGCTCACGCGTTCGTCCTGCTGTGGACGCTCAATCGCGCCTGCGAAATCCAGCTCGCCACCGATTCGATGCCGGGCCGCACGATCCCGATCGATGCGGCCGTCGCCGCCCGCGCGACGCGCGATGCGCTACAGTTCTCGCCCGCCCACGGCGCCGGCGAGAGCGTGCTGGCCGCGCTGATCCGGCGCGTCGACCGACTCGATCCCTCATACAAGGAGTAAGCGCCGTGAATACGCCCATTCAGAAGATCGCCGTGGTCGGCGCCGGGGCCATTGGCGGGCTGATCGCGGCGCGGCTCGCGCGGGCGGGCGCCCAGGTCAGCCTGCTCGCGCGCGGCGCGCAACGCGACGCGATCGAGCGTGACGGGCTCACCGTCATCGAGGACGACACGCGCTACAGCGTCGCCGTCCACGCCACCGATCGCGCCGACACGCTCGGCCCGCAAGATCTGCTCTTCATCTGCCTGAAGGGCCAGGCGCTGGCGCAGTCGGCACCGTCGCTTGCGCCTTTGATCGGCCCGCACACGCTGATCGTGTCGGCCATGAACGGCGTGCCGTGGTGGTATCTGCACGAGTTCGGCGGCGCGCTCGCCAACGGACGACTCGACAGCGTCGATCCCGAAGGACGCGTGTCGGCAGCGCTGCCGCCCGCCCAGGCGGCGGGCTGCGTCGTGCATCTGTCGTCGTCGATCGCGGCGCCCGGCGTGATCCGCAAAGGCCGAGGCAACCATTTGATCATCGGCGCGGCTTCGCAGGCGCAGGCCGCACGGACAGCGCTTGCTGCGGCGCTGCTCGATCAGGCGGGCTTCGAGGTCTTGCGCTCGTCGCACATCCAGACCGATATCTGGACCAAGCTGTGGGGCAACATGACGATGAACCCGGTCAGCGCCCTGACCCGTTCGACCGCCGATGCGATTCTCGACGATCCGCTCACGCTCGCGCTCGTCAGCACGATCATGGAGGAGGCGCGAGCGATCGCGCGCCAGCTCGGTATCGAGATCACGATGACGACCGGCGAGCGCAATGCCATCACCCGCAAGCTCGGCGCGTTCAAGACGTCGATGCTGCAGGACGTCGAAGCGGGACGCACGCTCGAAGTGGAAGCGCTCGTCGGCGCGCCGTATGAGCTCGCGCAGCGCGCGGGCGTGGAGGCGCCCGCGCTCGGCATGCTCTATGGGCTCGTGCGGCAGCTCGATGCGAATCTCGAGGCGGCTCGGCGTGGGGGTGGCAGGTCGGGGCAGTGAAGCGAGGCGCTGTCGCGTCGCAACGGCTGAAAAACGACCGGTTCCGCCTGGAAGCATGCACGGGGCCGCGCACGTCGATCGTGACTGCGTGGCCTGACTGTTCGCGGTATTCCGGCGCGGCGGACCGTTAGTTGCGTTAAGGTTAAAGCACCAGCCAGCTCCCGCGACTTTTACTAAGTCATCCCGATCATTTTCCGACGCGCTCAGGACGTGCATCGCCGTGACATCCGCGCGGCAGACGCGGCATACTCGTCGTCGGCAACCCGGCACGCGCAATCGCCCAAGGGCACGAAACTTGCGGCGCGGGCCGGATTGCTCCGCCCGCCGCGCCACGGGGCGCGCGACGGGGGTCTCCAGCCGATGCCCCAGCCACCCGCTCATGCCAAGGACTCCGCTTTTGACGTATCGATCCGCGCTGCACGCAGGGCTATTCGCCACGCTGCTTCTCGCCAGCCTGTTCGCGACGCTTCCCGTGCGGGCCGCCGCCGCCTCTTCCGTCAACCCCGCCACGCCCGTCGTGCTCACCCCCGAGCAGGCGCGCGCGGCGCTCAAGGTGCTCGACGATCCCGTGCAGCGCGGTCATATCGAGGACACCTTGCGCGCGGTAGCCGCTGCGGGCGCGCTCGCGACGCCGCAGCCCGCCGCCTCGACGCCAACGGCGGCGAGCGCGGCGGCCGCGTCAGGTGCATCGAGCGCATCCGGCGCCTCGGCTTCGACAGCGCTTTCCGAAGCCTTCCGCTCGAACGGCCTCGTGCTGCAGATGTCGACCCACGTGGTGCACGTCGGCCACATGCTCGGCGGGCGCCTCGCGAGTTCGCGCGATGCGTTGTTCGACCTGACGTCGGTGCGCGCCTGGTGGAACGACAAACTCGGCTCGACACAGGGCCGTGCGTTGATGGTCGAAGCCCTGCGTGTGCTGCTCGTCACGCTGATTCCGGCGCTCGTCATCGAGTATCTGCTGCGCAAGTTCATCGCGCGTCCGCGCAAGCAGCTCGTCGCGCAGGCGGCGCCGGCCTCGCGCGATGCCCAACCCGTTCCCGGCAGCGAGGCGCAAGCCGCCGACGCGCCGCCCGCTCCCACGACCAGCATGCTCAGCGGCGCGCAAGCCCACGTCGAGGCCTTCACCAGCAGCGCCATGCGCGCCGCGAGCGCGGCAATGCGCCAGACGGCGGGGCTCGTCCCGCGCGGCGTCGTGCACTGGCATCGGCTGCAGCGTCTACCGAGCGCGCTGTTCGTCGCGCTGCTCGACGTGGTGCCGATCCTCGGCTTCGGGCTCAGCGCGGCCGCCACGCTCTCGTTCGTCACCGACGAAGGCGAGCCAGTCGCCACGGCGATCGGCGACCTCGTCGATACCTATGTGCTGAGCCGCGTCGTGCTGCTCGTCTGCACGCTGATCTTCGCGCCGCGCGCGAGCGGGCTGCGTCTGCTGCCACTCTCCGACACGTGGGCCGTCTTCGCGCAGCGCTGGGCCACGCGCCTCGTGGTGGTCGGCGCGCTCGGCGGCGTGATCGGCGCGGCGGTGCCGCTCGGCATGACCGAGGATGCCCATCTCGCGCTCATCAAGGTCGTCGCGCTCGCGACGCACATCCTGTTGTGCATCGCGATCCTGCAATGCCGCCGCCCGGTCGGCGACGCGTTGCGCCGCGCGGACGCCCGGCACGGCCCGCTCGCGTGGCTCGCGCACTGGCTCGCCGATGTCTGGGCCTGGGTGGTCGTGTTCGCCGTGATGGCGCTGTGGCTCATCTGGGCGATGGATGTGCACGACGGCTATCGCTCGCTGCTGCGCTCGGGTGCGCTCTCGCTGATCGTGCTGCTCGCGGCGCGCGTGATCGCCATCGTCGTGCTCGGCGCGATCGCGCGCGGCTTCGATCCGCAAGGCGAGCGCGAGGCCATGAGCGTCGCGCGCCGGCGCGTCTACCGCTATTACCCGATCGTGCGCGCCGTCGTCACGGTGGCCATCGCGCTGATCACGTTCGACGTGCTGCTGCACGTGTGGGGCGTGAGTTTCGCGCGGCTCTTCGTGAACGCATCGATCGGACATCTGCTCGGCTCCGCGCTCGTGACCATCGCGATTGCCGTCGTCATCGCCATCGCGATCTGGGAAGCGGTGAACGTCGCCGCCGAGCAGCGCCTCGATGCGTGGACGCTCGCCGGCGACTACGTGCGCGCCGCGCGCCTGCGCACGCTGCTGCCGATGCTGCGCACGTCGCTGCTCGTGGCGATCCTGATCGTCGTCGGGCTCACGGCGTTGAGCCAGCTCGGCATCAACACCGGTCCGCTCGTCGCGGGCGCGAGCATCTTCGGCGTGGCGCTCGGTTTCGGCTCGCAAAAGCTCGTGCAGGATTTCATCACCGGCATCTTCCTGTTGACCGAGAACGCGATGCAGGTCGGCGACTCGGTGACGGTCGCGGGCGTCTCGGGCACGGTCGAGTTCCTCTCGATCCGCACGGTGCGTCTGCGCGGCGGCGATGGCTCGCTCTACACGGTGCCGTTCAGCTCGGTGACGACCGTGAACAACAGCAATCGCGGCATCGGCAATGCGGCGGTGAAAGTCGCGCTCGCGTTCGGCGCGGATGTGCCGCTCGCCATCGAGACGCTCAAGGAGATCGGCCGCGACCTGCGCGCCGACGATGCATTCAAAGACGGCATCCTGAGCGACTTCAGCTTCTGGGGCATCGATCAGGTCGACGGCGCGAGCATCACGCTCGTCGGGCAGATCCAGTGCAAGGACACGACGCGCTGGTCGGTGCAGCGCGAGTTCAACCGGCTCGTGCTCGTGCGCTTTACCGAGCGCGGCATCCCGCTCGCGAACCCGCAGCGCAGCGTGCTGGTCGAGCCGCCGCCCACCCGCACGAGCGACGAGACAGCCGGCAAGCATGACGACGACGGCCCGCGCATGAATGCGTAGCGGTGCGCCCGCAGTGCCTCGCCGAACTCACCCGCCGAGGTCCCGAAAAACCTCACCTTTTGCGCAAATGCTCGCTCAACGCGATCATCAGGCGGGCTGGACTTTCGAGTCCAATCAAGGACCTACGCGAGCCGTCGAGAGCCGCCGCGAAGCTGCGGCTCTCGCTCCCGAATGTTCTCACCTTCAGCCGGTTCGCGACGCAATCGCCCCTGCGCCGCCCGTTTGCCGCGCAACCGGCGCCGCGCGGCGCCCCGTCTGCAACACGAACACGCCGCCCAGAATGCAGGCCATCGCCACGAGATCGAGCACGCGCAGCGGCTCGTGCGCAAAGGTCAAGCCGATCGCCAGCGCGACGACCGGCGGCACATAGGTGGCGCTCGCCGCCACCAGCGCGCCGAGCCGCCGCACGATGACGTAGTAGAGGATGTACGCGACGCCCGTGCCGCACAGGCCAAGCCCGAGCACGACGCCGAGGCTCGCGCGCGGATCGGCGGCGATGCGCGTGATGCCGTGGAAATCGGTGACGCACGCGAGCAGCACGAGCGCGCAGCCGATCTGCCAGGTCGACAGCGCGAGCGGCGACATCTCGAGCCGCGCGAGAAAGCGCCGCGCGTAGACGAACGAGCAGCCGACCGAAAGCGCGCCCGCCACCATGTACGCGGCGCCATGCCAATCGACGCCCGAGGCGCCCGCCGTCCACGGCCGCGCGATCAGCAGCACGCCGGCGAAGCCGCCGAGCATGCCCGCGATCATGCGCGGCGTCGGCCGTTCCTCACGCAGCAGCGCCCACGCGCAGATGAACGAGAAGAGCGGAATCGCGCCGCTCAGCATGCCCGCGACGCTCGACAGCAAGAGCGCCGTGCCCTTCGCGAACGCGTAGTAGTAGAGCGTGGTGGCGAGCAGCGACATCACGATGAAGTGATGCAGATGGCGCAGATGCCGCCACTTGAGCGCGCGCGTGGCGAGCGCGAAGACGAGGATCGGCACGAAGCCGAACAGCACACGCAGGAACACGATTTGGGCGGGCGAGATCCACAGCGCGGCCCATTTCATGAAGATGAAGTTGGTGCCCCAGATGAGGCCGAGCAGGGCGAAGGCAAACCAGGCGGGATTCATGACGGCGATTCCGGACGAGCGACGACGAGGTGCAGCGATTGTCGAACCGGCCCGGATGCGGTACAACCGATTTAAACGCCTTCGATAGCCCAGAAAAACTGCATCATGCGCCCCATCCCTCCTCTCAAAGCCTTGGTGGCGCTTGAAGCTGCCATGCGACTCGGCAGTTTTACTCTTGCTGCCGAGGAACTTGCCGTGACCCCTGGCGCGGTCGGCCAGCAGATCCAGAAGCTGGAAGAATGGCTCGGCGTCGCGCTGTTCGTGCGCCAGGTGCGCCAGGTCACGCCGACCGCCGAAGGCCGCGCGTACTTCGCGCGCATCCAGCCCGCGCTCGCCGAGATCATCGTCGCGAGCCGGCGTCTGCGCGAGAGCCGCCACAACGGCGTGCGGCTCTCGATGCCGCCCAGCTTCGCCGCCAAATGGTTCGCACCGCGCATGGCCGACTTCGTCACGCGCTATCCCGAGGTGGCGTTGAGTCTCAGTACCTCGACGGCGCTCGTCGATTTCGAACTCGATGCCGTCGATCTCGCCATCCGCTATTTCGACGGCCACGATGGCCAGCTCGACGTCGAGCGGCTCGCGCCCGACGAAGTCCGCGCGTATTGCAGCGCCGATTACGCCGCGCGCATGCAACTCACCGCGCCGGCCGCGCTGCGCACCGCGACGCTGTTGCACAACACGCTGCATCCGCACTGGCCGCAGTGGCTGCGCCAGTTCACCGATCTCGCCGACGACGCCATCGAGCGCATCGCGGGCATTCACTTCGATCAGTCGCTGATGGCGATCGATGCCGCCGTGCGCGGCCAGGGCGTGGTGCTCACGAGCCCGCTCCTGACCGAGGCCGAGGTGCACGAAGGCACATTGATCGAGCCGTTCGCGGGCGCGCTCTCGCTCGACAAGGGCTACTACCTCGTGCACCCGGGCGCGCTGGAACTCGCGCCGGGTGCACGGGCGCTGAAGGCGTGGCTGATCGAGAAGATGGCTTCGTAGCCGCGCCGTTCAGGAAGTTCAGGAAGCCGCGACCCGCTCGCGCTCACGCGCAAGCCATGCCCGCCAGCCGCCAAACGCCGTCACATCGGCACCGGATTGCACGCCGTACGGCTCGCACAAGAAGCCCGTCACCCAGGCACCATCGACGAGTTCGACCTTTCCCAATGCTAGCGGAGCGGGAATGGTCGCGAGGAACGAACCGAGTTCGGCGCTCGGCAGTTCCCAGACCTCGACGGCGATCGTCGCCCCGCCCTCGGTGGCCCGCCACAGGCCGGGACGCCTCGTGCCGTCCGCAGCTGGCGGCAACGCCGCGAGCCGGTAAGCGGGCGCGGTCTGCGTTTCCTGCACGAAGCGGGCCCCGCGAGCGAGCAGGTCGCGATTGAGCGGCAACCCTTTCATGTGAGCCCCGCACACCGCGATGCGCATGCGGTCATTGCCCGCGCTGCGTGGGTCCGCTGCCTCGGGCACGTTGCCGCCGACACAGCGGATGCCGCTCGCGCGCTGCAGCACGTCGGCTACGCCCAGCAGATACTGATCCGTGAAGGCGCGACCAAACACCGTCACGCCCCACGGCAGACCGTTCTTCATGAACCCTGTCGGCGTCGCGACAGCCGCGTAGTCCAGCAGGTTCATGAAGTTCGTGTAATAGCCGAGCAACGCGTTCGGGCCGATCGGGTCGCGGTCCAGTTCCGCGAGCGTGACGGGGCGCGGATAGGTCGGCGTGAGGACGAAATCCAGCGTGTCGAGGGCCGCGTCGCAAATCGCCTTGAGCGCCTGCAGCCGATACTGCGCGCGAAAAAGCTCGACCGCCGTGGCCTGCGGGGCCTTGGCCAGGACGTCGCGGATGACCGGAAGCACGGCTTGCGGATGCGCCGTCATCAAGTCGCCCGCGACGCTGTAGCGCTCGGCCACCCACGGCCCCTCGTAAAGCAGCCGGGCCGCTTCGACAAACGGAGCGAAGTCGATCTCGACGGCCTCGCCGCCCGCAGCTTCGAGCAGCGAGCGCGCATGGGCAAACAAGGCCGGGCTTTCGGAACACCCCGCAAATTCCAGTTCGGACGGAACGCCGAAACGAAACGAAGTCGGCGCACCGAACGCACGCGCCCCGTTCCACTGGGGATTTTTGCGGCTATAGGCATCGCGCGGATCGGCACATGCCGTCAGGGCGAGCAGTTCGCTGGCCTCACCGGCGCTCGCCGTGAAGAAACTCACGCAATCGAGCGTGCGGCACGCGGGCACGACGCCCGCAGTCGACACGATGCCCTTGCTCGGCTTGAACCCGACCAGGTTGTTCAACCCCGCCGGCACGCGCCCCGAACCGGCCGTGTCCGTTCCGAGCGCGAAGCTCGCGACGCCAAGCGCAACCGCCAGCGACGACCCGGCGCTCGATCCTCCCGACGGGTACCCGGCCAGCACGCTGTTGCGGCACGGGCCATAGGGCGAGCGCGTGCCGTTCAGTCCCGTGGCGAACTGGTCCAGATTCGTCTTGCCCAACGGCACCGCACCGAGCGCGATCAACTGCGCGACCACCGTCGCGGATTCGGCCGGTGTATAGGCGAACGCGGGACACGCGGCCGTGGTCGGAATGCCCGCGAGGTCGATGTTGTCCTTGATGGCGAACGGTATGCCGTAGAGCGGTAACGCTTCGGGATCCTGCCTTTCCAGCCAGTCGAGATACGGACTGACTTCCGAGTCGCTCAGCAGATGGATGAACAAGTGATACTCGGGATTCAGCGCGGCAGCCTTGGCCAGCAGCTCGCGGATGAATGCTCGCGGTTTAAGCGTTCGCGCCCGATACGCAGCACGAAGGGTGGCAAGACGCAAATCGAATGTCGACATAGTGTTTGAACCCGCAATCAGTAATCAGTGACGTTCGATGACGGCGATGCGCTGTCCTGCACGAACCGGCGAGCCCGGCGCCACGTAGATCTCCTTCACGGTCCCCGCGCACGGCGCGCACATCGAGATTTCCATCTTCATCGACTCGACGATGAGCAGCACGTCACCGGCCGCGACTTGCGTGCCGGGGGCAACCTTCACTTGCCACAAGCTCCCGGCAATCTCGCCTTCGACGGCCACCTCGTTGTCTTTCAAGGGCTGGCGCTCGACGTCTTTCTCGACCGGCGGCTCGAAGCTGTCTTCGACCGCCCCGCCTTCACGCCAGCGTTCGCGCTCCGCCTGGAAGGCCGCGCGTTGCTGACCACGGAACTGCTCGATGCTCGATGCTTCGGTCGCGAGGAAGTCTTGATAGTCCGCGAGCGACAACTCGGTCTCGTCGATCTTCAACGGATACCGGCCCAGCGGGAAGTCCGCGCGAATGCGCAGCAACTCGTCGGCGCTCACTTCGTAGAAGCGGATCTGGTCGAAGAAGCGCAGCAGGTAGTGCTGTCCCGCGAAATCCGCCGTCATGCGATAGCGATTCCACATCTGCAGCGTGCGTCCGACGAATTGATAGCCGCCAGGCCCCTCCATCCCGTACACGCAAAGATACGCTCCACCGATGCCAACCGAGTTCTCCGCCGTCCACGTGCGCGCCGGGTTGTACTTGGTCGTGACCAGACGATGGCGCGGGTCGAGCGGCGTGGCCACCGGGGCGCCCAGATAGACGTCGCCGAGCCCCATCACCAGATAGCTCGCATCGAACACGACTTGCCTGACCGCATCGATGGATTCGAGATCGTTGATGCGGCGAATGAATTCGAGGTTGCTCGGACACCACGGCGCGTCCTTGCGCACCGTCGTCATGTATTTGTCGATGGCGAGCTGGCACGCGGGGTCGTCCCACGAGAGCGGCAAATGCACTACCCGCGAAGGCACCCGCAAATCGCGCTGCAAGAGCACCTGGGTCCACGTTTGCCCGACGACGCTCAGCAGCTGCGCAAGCGGCACATCGTCCGGTCGATAGTGGATTTGCAGCGAGCGAATTCCCGGCGTCAGGTCGATCACGCCAGGCAGCGACAGGCGTTCGAGCGCCTGCATCAGCGCATGACCGCGAAAACGCGACACGAGGTCGAGTTCGGTCGGCCCAATCTCGACCAGCAAGTGTGTGTCGCCCGAAACGCGCGCGACGAGCCGCTCGCCGTCGGCGCCCGTATCCAGCACGATCGGCGACGTGAGCATCGCGGGTCTTTCCAGCGTCAGCGTCAGCGCCGGCGTCTGCGTCTGCGCGATCCGCAGCGTTTCAAGCTCCTCGCGACGTTGCCTCGCCGCCTTGCGCGCATCGTCGATGCTGACCGGAACGAAGCGAATCTTGTCGCCCGCCTTGAGCTGGCCGACTTGCCAGAGGTCGGCTTCGATCACGGTGACCGGGCACACGAAGCCGCCGAGACTCGGACCGTCGGGGCCGAGAATCACCGGCATGTCGCCGGTGAAATCCACCGCACCGATGGCATACGGATTGTCGTGAATGTTGGACGGATGCAGGCCCGCCTCGCCACCGTCCTCACGCGCCCATTGGGGCTTCGGTCCGATCAGGCGCACCCCCGTGCGGCTGGAGTTGAAGTGGACCTCCCACTCGGTGTCGAGGAACTGCTCGATGTACGACGCGCGAAAGTACTCCGGTGCTCCGTGGGGGCCGTAAATCACGCGCAGCGTTCGAACCGCGTTGAGCGCGGGCACATCGGCGATTACGGCACCGGCACGCGCGTCGTCGAGCGGGTGCAGATGCAGGACGTCTCCCGCCCGCAGCGCGCGGCCGCCATGTCCGCCGAACTGTCCGAGCGTGAAGGTGCTGCGGCTGCCCAGGTACACGGCGACATCCAGACCGCCGCGCACGCTCAGGTAGGCGCGCGCACCCGCGCCGCGAATCGTGCCGAGCGCGAGCGTCGAGCCGGCGGCCACGAAAATGCTGGTGTTGAGCGCTTGCTTGACGTCGTCGAGCAAGACCGGGATATCCGCGCCGGTGACCGCGATAACGGCGTCCGTGTTGAAACGCAGCGTCGGCCCGCTCATGGTGACTTCGAGGGCCGCCGCGTCGCTTGCGTTGCCGAGCAGCCGATTGCCGAGTCGCATCGCGCGATCGTCCATCGGTCCCGACGGAGGAATGCCGACTGCCCAGTAGCCCAGACGACCGGGATAGTCCTGCACGGTCGTCTGCGTGCCTGCGCCGAGGACTTCAACCGTCGCCGCCCGATATTTGAGACCTTCGAGGCATCGAGTCCAGGGCTCGCCCGACGCAAACGGCCGGTCGTCGAGAATCTGGCACAGGTAATCGCGATTGGTCTCCACGCCGTAAATGCGCGATTGCTGCAGCGCCTGCGTAAGCGCATGCCGGGCTTCGTCGCGCGTCGGCGACCAGGCGATGACCTTCGCGAGCATCGGGTCGAAGTAGGGCGGCACTTCGCAACCGGCTTCGATCCATGTGTCGATGCGCAGCGCGCTGCCGTCCGCAGCGGGGAAGCTGACATCGGTGAGCAGGCCCGGGCTCGGCTTGAAGTCCCGACCGGGATCCTCGGCATAGACGCGCGCCTGGATGGCATGGCCGCGCGGATGCAAGGTCGCCGCGAGTTCGTTCAACGGCGGCAACGTACCGGCCGCCAGCTCGATCATCCAGCGCACGAGGTCCACATCCCAGACCTGCTCGGTGACACCATGCTCGACCTGCAGTCGCGTATTGACTTCGAGAAAGTAGAACTGTTCGGCCGCGCTGTCATAAACGAACTCGACCGTGCCGGCCGAGCGGTAGTTGACGGCCTTCGCGAGCTTCACGGCGGCCTCGCACAGCTTGCCGGGGATGCCATCGGGCAGGTTCGGCGCAGGCGTTTCTTCGAGCACCTTCTGGTTACGCCGTTGCACCGAGCAATCGCGCACGCCGAGAGCGAGTGCGTCCCCCTTGCCGTCGCCGAAGACCTGCACCTCCAGGTGCCGGGCCCGCTCGATGTACTTTTCGAGGAACACGCCGGCATCGCTGAAGTTGTTCTCGCCGAGGCGCTTGACCGCCTCGAAATGCGTATTCAGTTCCTCGACGTTCCAGCACACACGCATGCCGATGCCGCCGCCGCCGGCCGTGCTCTTGAGCATCACGGGATAGCCGATGCGCGCCGCCGCGTCGAGCGCCGCCGGCAGATCGTCGAGCAAGCCCGTGCCCGTGAGCATCGGCACGCCTTCCTGGGCCGCGATTTCGCGCGCCGTGTGCTTCAGACCGAACGCGCGCAGTTGATCGCCCGTGGGTCCGATGAACGCGATGCCGGCCGCCTCGCAAGCTTCGCCGAACGCCGCGTTCTCGGAGAGGAAGCCGTAGCCGGGATGGATGGCTTGCACGCCTTCTCGACGCGCGATCTCCAGAATCTTCGCGGTGTCGAGATAGGTGAGCGCAGCCGGACCATCACCGAGGCAATGCGCGATCGGGGCATCGCTGACATGAAGGCTCGCGCGGTCCGCTTCCGCATAAACGGCGACGCCGGTGACATCGAGTTCGCGCAGCGTTCTCAGAATCCGGCGCGCGATCGCGCCGCGATTGGCGATAAGAATCTTCTCGAACATGGCAAGGAGTGTTGAATTCGGGGCAGGCCGTCCCGCCGTGAGTCTTGCGAGCCGCGGTCGTCCGCGGCCGGAATGGCTTCAGTGCTGAGCGTGCGCCAGTTGTTCGCGCGTGCACGTGAACGAGCGCCCCGAACGAACCAGCATGACGAAGTAAATCCATTGGCGAACGTGCTTCAGTTCCATATGAGCAACTCCGCAGGCGTCGGGTTGTAGGCGTTGCACGGATTGTTCAGTTGCGGGCAGTTCGAGATGACGACGATCACGTCCATCTCGGCGCGCAGTTCGACGTACTTGCCGGGCGCCGAGATACCGTCCTCGAACGTGAGGCCGCCTGCGGGCGTCACTGGCACGTTCATGAAGAAGTTCACGTTCGCGCCGATATCCTGCTTCGACAGGCGTCCATCGTGGATGCAGGCGCGCAGGAAATTGTCGCGGCAGCTATGCATGTAGCGCTTCCCCAGCGCGTAGCGCACCGTGTTGCTTTCTTGCGCGCAGGCACCGCCGAGCGTGTCGTGGCGACCGCAGGTGTCGGCCACGATCGTCAACATCGGATTGCCGAGGTTCGAGTACAGCACCGATCCGGTGGTCAGGTACAGCCGGTTTTGGCGGCGCAGCGTGCGTTGCGGGTCGAAGCGCTCGCGCGGTTCGGCGGCGCTGTAGAACAGCGTATCGACCGCTTGATTGCCTTCCAGATCGACGATGCGCAACGTCTGGCCGGCCTTGACTTCACGAAGCCACGGTTCTCCGGCGGCGAGGGTTTCCCGATGGACCGCTGCGTCCGGCTGCTTGTCACTGGTAGTCAGAGTCGTAGTCATGATGAGAGCCGCTTAAAGAAAGAACCGCTCGGTATTGATGAAGCCGCGCACGTTCTCGTCGCACGACGTACGGCACACTTCGGCGACAGTGGGCCCGGCCTGGGTCAGCGTCAGCTGGACCGGTTTGGGCCGGTACTCGGGGCACGGATCGAGCGGGTGTTGAATCGCCGTGAGGACGACGAGCGTATTCATCGGCGCGTACAGCTCGACGTAGTCGCCCGGCTTCGAATTCCCGGCCACGAAATTCAGCGCGCCGTCGTCGGTGACATCGACGCGGCTGAACAGGTTGAGCGTCATCAGCATGTCGGAGACACTGAGTCCCCACTTGCCCATTTCAACGAGCAGGTTGTCCGTGCCGTTTCGATAGAACGCATTGCGCAGTTCCTGATAGCGGCCGGCGCCGTATTTTTCGCGGACCTCATCGGCGTTGGACACGCCGCCGATGCTGTCATGCCAGCCGCAGGTATCGGCCACGATGGCGGTCAGCACGCGGCCCATGTCGGAATACAGGCAATGTCCGAGCGTGAGCTTCGCGGTGTGCTGGCATTTGAGCGTATCGGGCAGGTTGAGCCGTTCGCTTTTCTCGCTCGCGTTGACGAGCATGACGCTCACGTTCGCGCCACCGTGCAGGTCGGTGACGCGCAGCGACTGACCACGTTTGACGATCAGCGAGGTATGCCCGCCGCCCGGCACGGTCTCTTCAAGAAGGCAGTTCATGTTGTCGGGTTCCTTCACACTGATTCCACTTCGACACCGCTTGCCCCATGCACGGCGGCCTGCGCCAGATGGATGGCCGACGCCGATTCGCGGCTGCGGTCGAGCGGGATGTTGTAGGTAATGCGCGCGCCATAGGCACCCGGCGCCTGCGGGTCGATGCGGACCTTGTCGAATACCAGCACGCGGCTGCCGAGCGTGAAGCCTTCCTTGAGATCGTGCGTCACCATGAAGATGGTGAGCAACGACTCCCGCCAGAGCGTGAGCAGCAGCTCGTGCATGTCCTTTCGAATGCCGGGGTCGAGCGCACCGAAGGGCTCGTCGAGCAACAGCACGCGCGGCTTCATCATCAACGCCTGGGCGATGGCGAGACGCTGCTGCATGCCGCCCGAGAGTTGGCGCGGGTACTTGTCCATCGCCGCCCCTAGGCCGACCTTGTGCAGCATCGCGGCGGCCTCGTCGCGCGCGGCCCGTCGCCGCGCGCCGAACAGGCGTCCCGTAAACCCCGCGCGCGGCAACTCCAGTCCGAGCATGACGTTGCCCATCACGCTCAGATGATCGAAGACCGAATAGCGCTGGAACACCACGCCACGATGCGCATCGGGTTCCGCGGGCAGCGGCTCGCCATCGAGCAGGATCGCGCCCTGGGTCGCCTGCTCCTGGCCGAGCAACAGGCGCAGGAACGTGGACTTGCCGCAGCCCGATGCGCCGACCATCGAGCAGAACTCGCCCTCTTTGACGACGAGATTCAGGCGCTCGAGTACGACCTGGTCTCCATAAGATTTCCAGACATTGCGAACTTCGATCATCGTGCGCCTCCGCCATACCAGGGAAAGCAAAGACCGGTCACGCGACGCAGCAATTCGTCGGTCAGCCAGGCCAGCAGCGTGATCCACGCGACGTACGGCAAGATCAGGTCCATCGAGAGGTAGCGGCGCACGAGGAAGATGCGATAGCCCAGTCCATCGGTGGAAGCAATCGCTTCGGCGGCGATCAGAAAGAGCCACGCCGAACCAAGCGACAAGCGGATGGCGACCAGCAATCGAGGCAGCAGTTGCGGCAGCACGAGCCGCAGCACCAACGTCCAGCTCGTGGCGCCGAGGGTCTGCGCCTTGACCCACAACTCCGCCGGAATCTCCCGTGCCCGCGCATGCAAATCGCGAATGATCACGGGCGTGATGCCGATCACGATGAGCACCACCTTCGAGAGTTCGTCGAGCCCGAACACGATGAACAGAATGGGCAGCACCGCGAGCGGCGGCACCATCGATATCACCGTGATAAACGGCGACAGTGTGGCGCTCACGAGCGGAAACGAGCCGGTCGCGATCGCCACGACCAGCGCGATCACCGCGCTGACGACGAGGCCGATACCCAGGCGCCGAAGACTCGACAGCGTATCGGCCCACAGCAGGTACTCGCCCGTGCGCTTGTCTTCGGTGAAAGCGACGGCCTTCACGGCGTCCTCCATTTGCACCGCGCCCGGCAGCAGTTTGTCGTCGGGATTGGCCTGAAGCCGTGCCGAAGATCCGACGAAATAAACTGCAACCAGCACGATGAATGGCAGCAGGAGCAGCATCAAGCCGCCGACTCGACTCGGATGTCGATTGATGAGTCGCATGAGGACCGCCTCAAGTCAGAAAGGTTTGTCTCAGAGCTTGCCGGCTGCGGCCATCTGGACGTAGGTCGGGTCGAAGCGCAGTTTCACGTTGTTCTTGTTGCCGACGACAACCCCTTTGTCGAACGCCATGCCCACGACATCAGCGCTTTTCGCGTCCTGACCCAGCAGGCCGTGGTCGAAGGAAAACTTCGCGACGCGCGACATGATCTTCGGCATGTCGGCGCTCGTGACGAAGTCCACGGCCGCTTGCGGCGTGTAGAAGAGCGCGGTGGTCGACAGCTGGCCCTTGAAGTTGGCGAGGTCGGTGCCCGAGGCCTTCGCCATCGACGTGAGCGCGGCGGTGCTCTCGGCCGTGTTGGCACGCATCAGGCTCACCATTTCGAACCATGCGCCAGTCAGCGCCTTGCCGAGCGCGGGATTATCGTGAAGGGTCTTCGTGTTCACGATCATCATGTCCATGATCTCGCCCGGGATCTTGCTCGAGTCGAACACTTCGGTCACGTTGGGCTGCGCCTTGAGATCGGCCAGCATGGGATTCCACGTGACGGCGTTGCGCACGGCGGGCGTGGCGAACGCGCCGGAGATATCGGCGTCCGACGTGTTGACCACTTTGAGGTCGCGCTCGCTCATGTGCGCGCTTTCGAGTGCACGCGCGAGCAGATAGTGGGAGACCGAGAACTGCACGAGATTGACTTCCTGACCCTTGAGGTCAGTCAGTTGCTTGCCCTTGCCCTTCATGAGCACGCCGTCGTTGCCGTTGGAGTAATCGCTCACGATGAGCGCAGTCGAATCCACGCCGCCCGCTGCCGGAATGGTGAGGGCGTCCATGTTGGTCATGGCACAGCCGTCGAACTTGCCGGCAGTGTACTGGTTGATCGATTCGACGTAGTCGTTCAGCTGCACGACATCGACGTTGATGCCGTACTTCTTGGCCCACTTGGAGACGATGCCTTGCGTCTTCGCCTGACCCCAGGGCATCCAGCCGGCGTAGATGGTCCAGCAGACCTTGAAGTCGGTGCGGCCCGCGGCGAACGCGGAACTCGAAGCGAAGGCGGCGAAAGAGAAAGCGGCAATGCCAAGACAGTGGACAAGCTTGCGCATGAGGTGGACCTCGCAGGAGACGGTTGGCGACGGGCAGGGAGCAGCGCGTAAAACGCGTTATCTCCCGGGCTTTTATCCCGCCGTGTAACCTCTCGTGAGGTCGACAGCTCTCGGACCAGCGCCTGCGGTGAAGCAAGCCGGAACCCTAGCCGTCCATTTCCAGATTGTCGCGAAGAACCGGATGATGCGCCGGCTCCCTGCACCTCCTGTAAAGCGGGAACCGTGCCAGCCCGCGATCGGGCGGTTTGCTGCGCCCTTTGCGGTTCCTGCTGCCCCGCATCGGTGAGCACGTGCACTCCGGCGCGCCAGAAAAGCACCCGAATGGGGTGCGCTGCCGCGTGGCTGTCACACGAGCGGTGCCAGGCCGTTAGCCCAGCATCGTCACCGGCGTGTGCGTATAACGGCGCAGCCCCGCGAGCATCGCATAGCGGCGCAACGCATTGAGACGGCTCGCATCGATCAGCACCACATCGGAATGCGCGCGGCGCGCGTACTCGCCGATCGCCTTCGCGCCGTGCCCGAAGACGCGATGGCACTGATACGGCACGCGCGCATCGTCGAGAATCTCGCGCGTGCGCACAAGCGCATCGAGCATCACGTGCTTTTCGTGGCGGCGCAGCGTCCCGCGCGAATGAAATGCGGCGGCGCGGCCTTCGTCGATGGGCTCCAGCACTTCGAGCACCTCGACATCGGCGACACAGTGCTCGAGCCACAAGAACGCCGCGTAGCGCGACGCCTCGGCGGCACCTTCCTGATCGACGACGGGAATCAGCAAACGCAGCATCGAAGGCTCCTGGGTGGATACCTTCAATTGCAGCAGACACCGCGTCAAGACGCGGCAAAATTGACGGGGCGGCGCGTAAACAAACCGCTAACGCGCGCGCCCCCTGTGACGTGCTTACGCTTCGACGTCGGCGAGACTGAAGATTTCCGACTGGTCGTTGTACGAGAAGATCTCGCCGTAGCGGCCCCAGTCGATCACGGTGTCGAGCGTCTCCTCGGCGGCTTCGTCCGAGAGGAAGTCTTCGAGTTCCTGCTCGAAGCGCACGCGCGGCGCACGATGGCCCGGACGCTCGTTGAGCACCTTCTTGATCCGCGCGGCGAGCGGCACGTTGCGCAGCAGATGATCGGCGAACATCATCTTGCGCTCCTGCGTGCCCAGCTCGGCGAACACGCGCGCGGGCGGCGTGAGGAACACGTCGCCTTCGCGCACGTCGGCGAAGCCGAGCGTCTGCAGCACTTCGGCGATCGGGAACAGATCGTCGATTTCCAGATGCAGCGAGCGCGCGATTTCCGGCATGTCGGCACGGCCGTGATAGGGCGCGGCGGCGATCATCTCGATCAGGCCGGCCATCAGGTTGGTCGACACGGACGGCAGACGGCTGCCGAGTTCGAGCGCCTTCTTCGCGCTCTCGTTGGCCGGGCGCGCGGTCATGCGCGCGTAGATCTCGTCGACCAACTTGCGGAACGCCGGATCGAGCCGGTTGCGCGGATGCTTGAACGGCACCTTGATCTCGGCCATCACGCGGCCCGGGTTCGACGACAGCACGAGAATGCGGTCGCACATGAACACGGCTTCCTCGATGTTGTGCGTGACGATCAGCATCGACTTGATCGGCATGCGGCCTTGCGTCCACAGATCGAGCAGGTCGGTACGCAGCGTCTCGGCGGTCAGCACGTCGAGCGCCGAGAACGGCTCGTCCATCAGGAGCAGCGTCGGATCGACGACGAGCGCGCGCGCAAAACCCACGCGCTGGCGCATGCCGCCCGACAACTCGCGCGGATACGCGTTTTCGAAGCCGTCGAGACCGATCAGGTCGATCGCCGCGAGCGCGCGCTCGCGCCGCTCGCGCGCGCCGACGCCTTGCGCCTCGAGGCCCGCTTCCACGTTCTGCAACACGGTGAGCCACGGAAACAGCGCGAAGGTCTGGAACACCATCGAGACGCCTTCGGCCGGCCCTTGCAGCGGCTTGCCGAGCCAGTTGACCTCGCCCTCGGACGGCTCGATCAGGCCGGAGATGATGCGCAGGAGCGTCGACTTGCCCGAGCCGGAGCGGCCGAGCAGGCCCACGATCTCGCCTTCGCGCAGCGACAGGTTGACGTCGTCGAGCACGAGCAACTCGTCCTGCGTCTTGGCGAAACCGCGACGCACGTTCTTGACGGACAGCACTTCTTCACCGATGCGCGGACGCGGCGGCAGCAGATCGGCCGGTACATTTTTTGGATTGAGCATCGTCGTTCTCTCTTAGTCGAGCCGGAGCCGGGACTCGGCGAAGGCATACATCGGGCGCCACAACAGCCGGTTGAACAGCGTGACGAACAGGGACATCATCGCGATGCCCAAAATGATCTTCGGGAAATCGCCGGCTGCGGTGGTTTCGGCGATATACGCGCCCAGGCCGTGCGCGGCGATCTTCGTGTCGCCCCACTGCACGAACTCGGAGACGATGCTCGCATTCCACGCGCCGCCCGACGCCGTGATCGCACCGGTCACGTAGTAGGGGAACACGCCCGGCAGCATCACCTGGCGCCACCATTGCCAGCCGCGGATCTGGAAGTTGCGCGCGGCCTCGCGATAGTCGTTCGGATAGGCGCTCGCCCCCGCGATCACGTTGAACAGGATGTACCACTGCGTGCCGAGCACGATCAGCGGCGAGAGCCAGATATCCGGGTTCAGGTGAAACTTCACGATCACGATGACGAACACCGGGAACAGCAGGTTCGCGGGGAACGCCGCGAGGAACTGCGCGAGCGGCTGGAACTTTTCGGCGAGCGCCGGGCGCAGCCCGATCAGCACCCCGAGCGGCACCCAGATCACCGAAGCGATCGCGATCAGGATCAGCACGCGCAGCAGCGTGATGAGGCCGAGCACGAACACGTGACCCACTTCGTCGAGCGTGACGCCGGTGCGCACATACGCCACCACGCGCCAGACCACGTATGCGGTCATGACGAGCAGCGCGACACCCCACGCGATGTCGCCCGCGAGCGTGCGCTGCTTGCTCTTGCTTTCCTTGCGTACAGCGGCCTTGGCCGGCTTCACGCGCAGCGGCAGACGGGCGGTCTTCGCGATGAGCGCGCCCATCGGCACGAGCAGCCGATGAATGAGGCGCGTGCGGCGGATCATGTCGAGCAGCCAGGATTGCGGCGCATCGCCCGAGCTGGTGTTCTCCATGCGGAACTTGTCGGCCCACGCGACGAGCGGACGGAACAGCAACTGGTCATAGGCGAGGATCACGACCACCATCGTCAGGATCACCCAGCCGACCGCATGCAGGTCCTTCTCGGTGATGGCTTGCGCGAGGTACGCGCCGATGCCCGGCAGCGTGATCGTCTTGTCGCCGACCGTGATGGCCTCGGAGGCCACCACGAAGAACCAGCCGCCCGACATCGACATCATCATGTTCCAGATGAGGCCAGGCATCGAGAACGGCACTTCGAGCTTCCAGAAACGCTGCCAGCCGGTCAGGTGAAAGCCGCGCGAGACTTCGTCCAGATCGCGCGGCACCGTGCGCAGCGACTGGTAGAAGCTGAACGTCATGTTCCAGGCCTGGCTCGTGAAGATCGCGAAGATCGCGGCCAGCTCGGCGCCGAGCACGCGCCCCGGAAACAGCGCGAGAAAGAACGTGACCGTAAACGAGATGTAGCCGAGCACCGGCACCGACTGCAGGATGTCGAGGATCGGCACAAGCACGAGACCCGCGCGCCGGCTCTTCGCGGCGAGCGTGCCGTAGACGAGCGTGAACGCGAGCGAGGCGACCATCGCCGCAAGCATGCGCAGCGTCGTGCGCATCGCGTATTCGGGCAGGTTGGACGGATCGAGCGAGATGACCTGGGTCTTGAGCGTCGAGATCGGCGCCATGGTCTCGTGGAAGCCGACCGCCGCCATCGCGATGCCGCACAGGATCAGCGGGAACGCGACAAAGTCCCAGCCGTTGGGCAGGAGCCGCCACGCCGAGGCGTTCGCGGTGCGGCTCAGATTGTTGAAGCTGAAATCCATTATCTGGCTCCTGCGGCAGCATCGGCGCACTCAGGCGCGCGTACTGGTCGATTGGACTGGATCATGTTGAAACCCAGGAGAAGAATGAGGCGCCCGGCGGGCCTCGTGGACGAATGCGCCGGACGCACGGTCGAGCCGCCCAGGCCGCTCAAGCGCGCACAGCCAGTTGCACGCAGCGCTTGCACCAGCGCCAGAATGCGCCAAGCGGACGGGGACGGGACGATGACAGCGGCGCGTCGTGATGGAAGCGCTCGTTATCGACGGACGGCAGTTGCGGCAAAAGAAGACCGAATTTCATGATGATTCTCCGGATGCGCCGAGCCCGGCGCTAAATGTCGGAAAGCCAGAGAAATCCGCTTGGCGTGTTCTTGCGCAACGGCGAACGTCTACTCGCTTTCCTCAGGCAGTAAAAGGAAAGGGCATAAGGGATAACTGTCACTGTCGGGCATCGGAACCTCCCTGGCGGCGTCGGCGACGCACGCACGTATGTTGTGGCGTTCGCACGCGTCGCCCCATCGAGGCGGCTGCCGCGCGAACGCAAGCCACGGGCGATAGGGCCCGCGACACGGAATCAGCCAGCCGCCACACGCGCGCGGAAAAAATCGCGACGACGCAGGCGTCCGGAGACGCTAACAAGGGTGCACAAGGAGTATTACGGCTACTGCTGGATGCGCACCGTCTGCCTGTTGGCAAGACGGCGGCCATGAGAAAAGGGGGCGCGGACGTCCTGCCGATCAGGCGGCGAAACTGTTCGAAGATCGACTACTGCTACTGTCCAAGGCGTCAGCCCCTTTTGTTAAGACGGGCGAATTTTAGTCGTGGCGTCAACTGGAAGTCAACACGATTCACAGAATCTGTCAAAACCCGTGCCAGCGCCGCCACAGTGGGCTCGGAAGGCGTCGTCGCGCGCGCTCCGGTGGCCCGGAAAAACGGCTTCGATCTGCCTTGCAAGTGTCCGCTTTCGCGCCTGCGACAGCAATCGGGGAGCGATCGCAAGAATGCGCGGTCCCCTGCGTCAGCACCTGTGCATCAAGCCCGCATGCGGCGCGGCTGCTCGGGCACGGTCATGCGTTCGAGCCGGTTGCTCGCCTCGGTCAGCGCCCACAGCGGGGCGCTCTGCAACTGGCGGTCGTACAGCGTCACGAGTCCGGACAGGCTCTCGAACGACGCATCGTCGAGGTACCAGTCGTCGTTCTCGTCGCCGCGCGCGAAGCACGCGATCATCGCGGCATCGGCGGCATGGACCAAGGTGGTCTCGAGTTCGCCGTAGCCGGCCTGCGCAATCGACTGCGCCAGCACCAGCGCGTGCAGCAGCGTCTGCGCATCGCGCCGGGCGCCGCCCACACGGCGCAGCGCCGACAACGCGAGATGCACCTGCAGCGCGAGTTCGTCGGCGACGGCACGCGGGATCGGGAGCAGCATCGTTTTGGTACGGCGAGGCTGACGGGGAAACGGAATGGTCTTGGCCATAAGGCAACCGGCTGTTCTAGTCAGTGCAATAACGGCACGGCGACGCAAACGTTTAGCGCGATATGTCCTGACCTTGCGCGCGATGTGATTTTTGCCAGGTTTCGACGAAGCGAATGGCCGCCTCGCACTGCTCCAGCGTGAGCAGATGGATGGACGGCGTGGGCAGTTCGATGCCGAGTTCGCCGGTCAGCCAGCGGATTGCCTTGCCGCGCGCCTCGAACGCGTTGACCTGGTCGCGCCGCACCTTGGCCGCGACCAGCGGTTCGAGCGTGTCGTGCAGCCGGCTCTTGGCGTCGCGCAGCGCGCCGTTGGCGAGCCGCCCGAGTGGCACGTTGCGCGTGCTGCGCGCATGCACGCCGATCCACGCCTCGCACGCGGCACACAGCCACAGCGGGCCGTGGTCGTCGCGGTAAGGATAGGTTTCGTCGCCGTGGCGGGTGAGCACGGCGCGCGCGCCGCAATAGTCGCAGTCCGGCTGCGGCAACGCCTTGACGGGCCGGCCTACACGCACGCGCGGCTCCTCGATTCGAACGATGACAGGTTGAGCATGGGCAGAAGAAAACCGGCGCCGGAAGGGCGCCGTTGGCAGCAGGATACAGGCAAATGCCGGCCGAATGCCAGGGTTGGAACCGGGCCGACGTATACACGAACGATGCAAACGCGCCGGGCGTTAGCCGTGCGCTGTCTCGCGTTCGAGCGAGCGCGTGTTGCGCAACTCCGGAAACAGTTTCATCCACAGCAGTGCGACGCCGACCGTCGCGATGCCGCCGATCAGCACCGCGCGCTGCGCGCCCCACCAGCCCGCCGTCACGCCCGATTCGAATTCGCCGAGCTGGTTCGACGTGCCGATGAAGAGCGCGTTGACGGCGCTCACGCGGCCGAGCATCTCGTCGGGCGTGCGCAGCTGCACGAGCGACAGGCGCACGACCACGCTCACCACGTCGGACGCACCCAGCACGGCAAGCGCCATGATCGACACGACGATGTTGTGCGAGAGCCCGAACACGATGGTCGCGAGGCCGAACAGGATCACGCCGCCGAACATCGCGAGGCCAGGGCGGCGGCGCAATGGAAAGTGCGCGAGCCAGATGGTCCCGGCGAGCGCGCCGACCGCCGAGGACGAGCGCAACAGCCCGAGCGCGAATGGCCCCGCCTGCAGGATGTCGCGCGCGAACACGGGCAAGAGCGCGGTCGCGCCGCCGAACAGCACGGCAAACAGATCGAGCGAAAGGGCACCGAGAATAGCCGGCTGCGAGCGGATGAAGCGGATGCCCGAGAACACCGATTCGAGCGTCACGGGCGCACGCGTGGCGGGCTTGGCCTGCAGCGGGACCGTGCCGACCAGCATGGCGGCAGCGCAAAACGACAGCGCGCACGCAAGATAGGCCGGCCCTGCCCCGACACCATAGAGCAAGCCACCGAGCGCGGGCCCGACGATCTGCGCGGTCTGGTTGGCCGAGGCGGCCCAGGCGGTCGCATTGGGCAATTGCGCACGCGGCACGACGCCGGGCAACAGCGACGACACCGCAGGCGACTCGAACGCACGCGCCGCGCCGACACACGCCGCGAGCCCGTAGATCACGGGCGCGCTCAGCCAGCCGCCGAACGTGCCGAGCGCGAACAGCAGCGCGGCGCCGCACTCGATGCTCTGGCAGACCGCCGCGATGCGGCGCCGGTCGTAGCGATCCGCGACCTGGCCGACGACGAGCGTGAGTACGAACATCGGCAGAAATTGCGCGAGGCCGACGAGGCCGAGGGCGAACGCGCTGTGCGTGAGCGCATAGATATGCCAGCCCATCGCGACGGCCAGCATCTGGAACGACAGCGACGACAGCACGCGCGCGGCCCAGAAGCGCTGAAAGCCCCGGTTGCGGGCGAGGCTGGCGCTATCGATGGAATGGGTGGCAGGCGTGCTGGCGGTGTCGTCGTCGCGACCGGCGTCCGGTTGCGGACCGGGCGCGGAAGAAGGAGCGTTCATGAAGGTTCTTGCGGGTCCAAACCTGGGATCAGGGGCGGACAAGTTTAGTGCAACCCGCAAGAACGCGTGAGATTGCGCCGCCGGCCAGGCTGCGCGGCAGGCAGGGCGCCCGCTTACGAATCGACGCCGACGATCACGCTCGACGCCTTGAACAGCGCGCTCGCCGGCTTGCCGGCCGCGAGGCCGAGGCGATCGACGCTGTCGTTCGTGATGATCGCGGCGATCTGCGCGCCGCCCGCCGACTTGATGATGACTTCGGCATTGACCGCGCCCTTGGTCACCGACTCGACCGTACCGGCGATGCAGTTGCGCGCCGACACCTTCGACGCATCGGCATCGACCATCACGAGCACCGACGAAGCCTTCACGAGCGCGAACGCCGGCTTGCCGTCGGCGAGACCGAGCGATGCGGCGCTGCCGTGCGTGATGACGGCGACGAGGTCGAGGCCATCGGCGGTGCGCAGCGTGATTTCGTCGTTGACGGCACCGGCCTTCACGGCGCTCACGGTGGCGGAAAAATGGTTGCGTGCACTGGTACGCATGGCAGTCTCCAAAGAAAGGCCGCGCTGCGGCGCGGGAACGGATGAGTGTATCTGGGCATCGATCCGGCGGGTGAGGCAATGCAGCATGGAGTCACGAGTCCATCGTAATATAGGGGCCTTTATAACGGTACGGGGTAGACAACAATGCTACGCAGACTCCTGGCTTCAGCGGTCGTGCTCACCGGCGTGCTCGGCGCGAGCGTGTGTTCAGCCGACGAAAACGACGTCAACGTGTTGTACGCCGGCTCGCTCGTCAATCTGATGGAGCGCAGCGTCGGTCCCGCGTTCGAGAAGGAAACGGGCCTGCATTTCAAGGGCTACGCGGCCGGTTCGAACAAGATCGCCAACGAGATCAAGGGCAAGCTGCGTCGCGGCGATGTCTTCATCAGCGCGAGCCCGAAAGTCAACGCGAGCCTGATGGGCGAGGCCAACGGCAACTACGTCTCGTGGTACGTGAGCTTCGCGCAGTCGCCGCTCCTGATCGGCTACAACCCGCAAAGCCGCTTCGCCGCCGACTTCAAGAAGAAGAAGTGGGATGAAGTGCTGCGCGAGCCGGGCCTGCGCCTTGGCCGCACCGATCCGAAACTCGATCCGAAGGGCGCGTTCACCGTCGAGCTGATGACGAAGGCCGCCGAGCAATACCGCGAGCCCGATCTGGTCGAGAAGACGCTCGGCGCGCCCGACAATCCCGCGCAAGTGCTGCCCGAGGAGACGCTGGTCGGTCGTCTGCAGTCGGGCCAGCTCGACGCGGGCTTCTTCTACTCGACCGAGACCTCGGACCTGAAGATCCCGGCGATTCGTCCCGCGCCCGAACTCGACATCAAGGCCAGCTACACGCTGACGATCCTCAACGACGCACCCAACGCCCCGGGCGCGGCGCGCTTCGTCGACTTCCTGCTGAGCGCGGCGGGCCGCAAGCTGCTCGCCGAACATGGCGTCGACGTGATCCGTCCGGTCGTGAACGGCAACGCGCAAGGCGTGCCCGCCTCCGTGCAAGCCGTGATCGACGCGGCGCAGTGATGCGTGCGGGTGGCCATCCGCTGAGATGGCTCGGCGTCCTGCTCGCCCTCTACCTGTGCGCCCCGTTCATCGCCAGCATCCCGCAGATCGGCCACGCGGACTGGGCCGGCGTGGACTGGCGCGCGACGTGGTCGGCGGTCGGTGTGTCGGCGGCGAGCGCGAGCGTCGCGGCGCTCGTGATCCTCGTGGGCGGGGTGCCGCTCGGCTACTGGCTCGCGCGCTCGTCCTCGCGCGCGCTCGCGCTGCTCGGCTTCGTCGTGCAGTTGCCGCTCGCCTTGCCGCCGCTCACGAGCGGCGTGCTGCTGCTCTTTCTCGTCGGGCCTTATAGCGGCATCGGCCAGTGGTTCGGCGGCGCGCTGACCGATTCGTTCACGGGCATCGTGCTCGCCGAGACTTTCGTGGCGGCGCCGTTTCTCGTGATCGCGGCGCGCTCGGCGTTCGCCGCCGTCGATCCGGTCTACGACGACGTCGCCGCCACGCTCGGCCATCACACGTGGAGCCGCTTCTTTCGCGTGACCCTGCCGATCGCGTGGCCCGCCATCCGGGCCGGACTCGCGCTCGCGTGGCTGCGCGCGTTCGGCGAGTTCGGCGCGACCGTGATGGTCGCGTATCACCCGTATTCGCTGCCGGTCTATACCTACGTCGTGTTCGGCGGCCAGGGCCTGCCCGCGATGATACCGCTGCTGCTGCCGACGCTCGCGATCGCGGTGCTCTGCGCGGCGCTGTCGGTCTACAGCCGCAGCGCGCGCGCGACGCTGGCGCCGACGGATAGCAGCGACGAACCGGCCAGCACTGAGCCTGAGGTTGTGCAGGCAACCAATCTGCGCCTCGCCGTCGATCTCCGGCGCCAGCTCGGCGCGTTCAGTCTCGACCTGAGCTGGCATCCGCGCACACGGCGTCTCGCCATCATCGGTCCGTCGGGCTCGGGTAAATCGCTGGCGCTGAGACTGATCGCGGGACTCGAACCGAACGACGCCGGCAAGATCGTACTCGGCGATGCCGATCTCTCCGCGCTGCCGCCCGAGCGCCGGCAGATCGGCTACATGCCGCAGGACTACGGGCTCTTTCCGCACATGACGGTGGCGCGCCAGCTCGCCTTTCCCGTCGATGCCGATGCGGCGAGCGCGCGCTACTGGGTCGAGCATCTCGGGCTCGCGGCGTTGACGACGCGCCTGCCGCGCGAGCTGTCGTTCGGCCAGCGCCAGCGCGTCGCGCTCGCGCGCGCGCTCACGCGACACAGTCAGCTGCTGCTGTTCGACGAGCCGTTCGCGGCCCTCGACACGCCGCGCCGCCGCAAGCTGCAGCAGTCGCTGCGCGCACTCCAGCGCGAGATCGCCGCCGTGACGGTGATCGTCACGCACGATCCCGACGAAGCCGCGCTGCTCGCCGACGAAGTGCTCGTCATCGAACAAGGGCGCGTGCTGCAGGCCGGTCCCGTCGACGAGGTATTCGGCCAGCCGGGCTCGCTGCACGTCGCGCAACTGCTCGGCCTGCACAACGTCGGCGAAGGCGTCGTGTGCGCGCCGGGCGAGATCGAGACGCCGTCAGGGCTGCGCCTGCGCACGGCTGCGCAAGGCGCTGACGTGGTCGGCGAACACGTGATGTGGCGCGTATCGCCGCGCGCGATCCGCGCCGCTGTGGACGGCGCCCTCGCGGGTCGCGTGGAGGTGGGCGGCCTGCGCCACGGCGAGCGTTACGTGACGCTCGACATCACAGACCACGCATTCGATATCGCCGACGAAGACGCGCCGCCAGCGCATGCGCAGCGCTTCGCGATCGATCCGCAAGGCGTGTCCGTGTGGCGGGCGCAAGCTCCCGAAAGTCCTCACCTTAAACCCCGCGCCACGACTGGATGAGCGGGCAACGGCCCTGGCGGAGCCCCGCCAGGCGGGGCTCGCCGCTGTCACGCGCAGGCGCTGGCGGCGGCTCCTGAAAACCCTCACCTTTCATCCGCCTGTCGATGAGCGCGCAACGATTGCCGGCTTAAAGCGCCAGCGACGGCAATATTCTTGCCGTCGACGTTCGCACACCCAGGAAATTTCACCGCAAATCGTGAGCGGCCGCCCGTTCGGACTCGCGCCGGATACGGTGAGGAGAACCAGGTCCCGGCGCAGCACCTTTACGCCGACGCGACGAAGACCGCCACCGCTCCCGGAAAAGCTCACCTGAGACGCGACCACGGTGAAGCCATCAGGCTCGCTGCGCCTCACCGAAGTGGAACACGCTGACGGCTGTGTCGAGCAACTGCGTCTGGTTTTGCAGCGCGAGCGACGCCGCCGCCGTGTGCTCGACGAGCGCCGCATTGCGCTGCGTGAGATCGGAGACGTGCTCCACGGCCCCGCCGATCTGCGCGATCTGCGCGATCTGCGCGCTCTGTCCACGGCTTTCGCGGGCGATCTCGCGCACGGTGTCGGCGAGTTGCGTCACCGCAGTCTGCACCGTCGTCATGGTCTCGCCCGCGCGCGTCGCCGCCTGCACAGCCGAGCCCACGCTCTCGAGTTCGCTGTCGATCAGACCTTTGATCTCGCCGGCCGCCACCGCCGCCTTCTGCGCGAGATTGCGCACTTCGGCGGCCACCACCGCAAAACCACGGCCGTGCTGGCCCGCGCGGGCCGCTTCGACCGACGCGTTGAGCGCAATGATGTTGGTCTGGAACGCGATGCCGTCGATCACCGACGTGATCTCGCCGATGCGCCGCGAGTGCGCGCGCACCTGCGCCATCGCCTCGACCGTGCGGCGTGCCTCTTGCGACGCGACAAGCGCCGCTTCGGCCGTGTCGCGGCTCGCCGCATCGGCGCGCTCGGAATCGGCGGCGTTGCCCTCCGCTGTCTGCGTCACGCCGACGAGGCTCGCCGTGGTCTCTTCGATCGCGCTCGCCTGCTCCTCCGTGCGCTGCGCGAGATCGGCGTTGCCCGACGCGAGCGCGCCGGTCGCGTCACGAATCACGTCGATGGCAAGACGCGTGTCGATCAACGTGCCGACCAGCTTCGCGTTCATCTGGTTCAGCATGCTCGCGAGCAGGCGGATCTGCTCGTCGCCCTGCTCGGCAAAGCGTTGCTCGATGCGACCGCACAGCACGCCGACGGCCGTCTCGTTGAGCGAGCGCAGCGGCAGCAGGATGCGGCGCGTCAGATAGAAGCCGCTCGCGCAGGCCAGCGGCACGCCGAGGCAGCCCGGCAGCCACGCGAGCCAGCGCGACGCAGCGCCGGCGGGCAGCGTCTGCAGCGCGGCGACGACCTGCAGCACCATCATGACCATCAGCGCCACCATCACCGACCACAGACGCAACGTCACCGGCAAACGCAGCAAGCGGTCGATCACCCCGCGCACGCCTGTCCGTATCACCTCGCCGCCAGCGAGCCGCAACCGCGCACGGCCGCGCCGCTGAAGCTGCGCATAGACACGCGTGGCCGATCGCACCTGCTCCGGCGACGGCTTCGTGCGCACCGACATGTAGCCGGTCGGCACGCCCGCCTCGAAGACCGGCGTGACGTTCGCCGCGACCCAGTAGAAGCCGCCGTCCTTGCGGCGGTTCTTGACGATCCCGGCCCACGGACGGCCCGCGCGAATCGTGCGCCAGAGATCCTCGAACGCGCGGGCCGGCATGTCAGGATGGCGAATGAGGTTCTGCGGCTGGCCGATCACTTCGTCGAGTGCGTAGCCGCTCGCTTTGAGGAAGGCGTCGTTCGCGTAGAGGATGCGGCCGTCGAGATCGGTGTGAGTGATGATGACGTCGTATGACGACAACTCGAATTCGGCGGCGGTGACGGGAAGGTTCTCACGCATGGTCGGTGCAAAGGACGGGGAATCGGAATGCAAGCGGCGATATGCCGCGCAACGTTTGCCGTGTAGTAAGCCGTGCGCGTGGGGGCCACGGCGGCGCCGACGCGCGACTTAAGCGGCTCAAGCGACTCAAGCGGCTCGAGCGGCTGAATCGGCTCAACCGCCTGGCGCCGCGCAGCTGGCGCGCGGCGGCTTGTGGCGCTGGCGCGCCCGACCTGTTCGTGCTTCCCCGATTTCGATGTGACATCGATTCCTCACCCCTAATGCGTGCTCTCGTTTGAATTTGTCGCGAGCGTAGCAATCGGCCGGGTGGTCCATATTGATTCGCATCAATATGGGGATAAGGTCGTTCAGATAACCAGCGAGTCTCCCCGGCCGATCGTGCCCGGCGCGTCCAGCAGGTTTGCGCGGGCGAAGCGCACGAGCGAAAAAGCGCGCAAGCCTTGCGGATTGTCAGGAACGCGCGCGAGCGAGAACTCGATCTCGGGCACCTGCTGCGCGCGCTCACCGGTGAGCACGACATTCATCCGGTCGAGATGGACGCGCTTCGTCTCGACATGCGCATGGTCGGACGGATGCGCCAGCGCCTCGCAGACCACGTCCAGCTCGCGTTCGAGCGCCTCGGTTTTCAGGCCGAGCGCCGCGCGCTGCCGATCGTTCTCGTCGATCAGAGTCTGCACGTGAGCGAGTTCAGCGACGGTATCGAACCCGCGCTCGCCGACCATCTCGCGCGTGCCAGCGCCCTGGCGCACGAGCAGTTGCAGACGCGTGCGCAACAGCGCGCGTTCCTGCTCGAGCGCGTCGCGGCGGAACTCGTCGGCGCTCACGCGCGCGAGCCCTTCGAGCGCGATCTGCTCGACCACGCGGCGCACGATCTGCTGGCGCAGGTCCGCGTCGGTCTCGCCGCACACCCGCACCTGATGGTCGTCGAAACTGAGCGTCACGCGCGCGACGTCGCTGCGTACCGTGTCGCCGTGCTGCTCGACGCCGAAGCCGCGCCGTTCGCTCATCGCCATGCCGAGCACCGCGTACGCCTCTTGTGCGAGCGGGTGACGATCGAACCATGCGTGCAGGTCGGGGGAACGGCTGAGCGCGTGCGCGACATCGTCGGGGGCCGCAAAGAACGCGTGGATGCACGGATCGTTCGACCAGGCCGCGGCACTCGCCTCATGGGGCGCTGGCAGACTTGCGACGATCCCGCTCACATAGTCGAGCGAAATCTTGAGCGCAGGTGCGAGCCGCGCGCGGCACCGCTGCGCCAATTCGAGTTGCGGACTGAGACGGATCACGCGCTCGACGAGTTCTCGCACTTGCGGCGTATCGTGTGCTTTTTTTGTACGGGCGCGTGGCCGAAGCCAGTCGAAGATCCCCATTGGCGGACTCCATTGGGCATCGCGCGCGGGCAGCGGCGAGCGCTGTGCGCGATGAATACGATATGTGTGATTTGCGCGGCGGCGCTGGACGTGCGACCTGCGGACGCACCCGATGTACCGCATGGCGTGCGTCGTCCGGCAAGCAGCGGCGCGCGGCACATGCGTTCGACTATAGCGTTTTTCGTCGAGGGTTCGCCGCGAAGGCGCCGCGCGAAGTCGTGAGGATGTCTTCCCGGAAACCCTCACCTTTCGATTCTGTGCGCGAAGCAATGCGCAGTGAACGCGTCCCCGTTTCCTCGTGACAGGTCCGCGCGAATCGCCACCATCGAAGCGGGTTCTCGATATGCCTCCCGCAAACCCTCACCTTCGCGTGCTCGCGCAGGCCCGGTGCGGCAGAGCAAACGAACGCAGCTTCATGTGCACGCAGGGAAAGAACGCGAGGCGGACCAGCGCGACCGTTCTCTGGCCCGGTAGTCGTAGCGCTGTGTCGAGATCCAAATCGTCTCCAGAGGGATTTTCTTTGCTTCCTGCTCGCACAACCACGCCCATTCATCGCCCGGTAGCGTTTTTGTAGCAATCTCCACCGCACTACTAACTATCTTCCACCTGCGCACCTTTACTTGACGGCGGAAAAGTTTGACCGCCGGCGCCACCATTCGAACTCACGGCATACCGCAGCCCGGCTTCTCGGCAAGCAGCGCGGGCCACTGCGCCGCCCAATCGCCATCATGCGCAATGCCCGTCACTACCCGTGTCTTCGCACAGCGCGGGCCAGTCGCCGCGACGAAGCGCTGCGCCACCGACGGCGGCACCACCGTGTCGTCCGTACTGCTGAAGTGGATCTGTGCGATGCCCGCGACCGCGCTCGCGGCATCGATGGGATTGAGCGATTGCGGCATCGCCGAGACGCCGTGGAGTTCGTTGATGTACTCGTCGTCGAGATTGCCCGCCACCGTGCGCAGCGACGCAACGTCCGTGCGTCGCGCGGCGCTCAGTACCGCGATGGCCGCGCCGCCCGAGTAGCCCACCAGATTGAGCCGCTGCCCAGGCACTTGCGCGGCGATCTGGCCGAGCGCGTCATTCATCGCATCGACGACATCGGGCGCAAAGCGCTTGCCGGTCCAATAGGGGATCGCGCAGCGCGGGTTCTTCTCCATCGGCGTGAACTGGCAGGGGCGCGCGAGATAGACGACATTGGGCGCGGGATCGGCGGCCGCGAGCGCGAGCCCGGTGGCCTCGCGCGGCGTTGGATCGAGCGAAGGCTCGGTGCGCGAGAGCCACGCCAGCCCGTCACCTTCGATATAGACATCGACCTCGCGATCCGGCCGTGTGATGCGCGCATACGCGGTTAGCACGAAGTCCTTCGTCGCGATCTCCTCGCGCTGCAGGCCCGCAGGCTGCGCGAGCGCGTCGGCGTGCGCGTTGCGATCGAGCGTGCCACAACCCGCGAGCGATGCGGCCACTATCGTCATGGCGATGGCAACGCTGCTGCACGAGCCGCGAAAGGTGAGAATGTTCGGGAGCGTCACGTAACCGGATTCCTGATTAGGCACGAAAGCGTGCGGCACTTTACCAGACGCGGACGGCAACGGTTGCCGGTGCGTGCGCTCCTGCAAACACTCACCATCGTCCCGTGCACGCTGTTTCCTGGAAGTCCTCACCGTCGCCTTCCGCGATCACAGCGCACGAAGGTGAAACGCAGGCGAAATCGTGCCTCACCTGATCTACCTCCTGGAAAGGCTCACTTTGCTTCAAGTTCTCGCCAAGCCTGCCGATATGTCAATTTTGTCGAGGCCGATCAGCAATCGCGGGACAAGACACAGATGAAAAAATCAAATCCATCGTGGGCCATCACCGGCTTGTGGTCGCTTGGCGCCGCCGGGACAGTCGCGTTCGTCAATCTCATGCTGTGCCGAACCTACGGCGGCGTGGTGCAACCGGATCTGGTCATCGCGCTGCACATCGCGATGGCGTTTCTCGGCGCCGGCTTGCTAGCGAGGTTCGTACAGGGAAGCCGCAGAGTCATGGATGAGCCGGCGCCGGGCGTGGTCTGGGGCACGACCTACATCGCGAGAGTGGGGGAGTTTTCGCAGCGTGTTCGAGGCAAGAGCGCGTTTTTTTCGACGAAGCGCACGGCCCAGTTGCTCGGCTTCCTGCTATGCCTGATGAGCCAGTTCGTCTTCGTCGCGGCGCCCATTCAGCCTGATGCAGGCGCACCGGTTTCGCGTACTTTGCCGACCTGATCGAGATCTCCGAATTGACCAAACAAAACCTGGCTCTCCTGTTGATCAACGCGGGCAACGTTTTCTTCGCGGTGGCCATCTACAGCTTGACGCGTGCGCTGCAGATGTTCGACATCGACGTGTATTTCTGGCTCGCGTTCGGCACGACGCTCGGCTGCCTGTCGCTGGGCGCCGCGACCGTGCATGTCGGCACCCGCTGGCTGGGCCTGCAATCTCGACGATGGTGAGTAGTTCCAGGAGATGCGTCACTGCACTCGCCTCCCGCAAAGACTCACCGTCGGCGATCAGCGGTGCTGAGCAAGCGCGTTAGAACTTCACCTTGAGCTGAAACCCCAGCGTGAAAGGCAAATCGTCCGAGGGAATAGGCGGGATCAGGATGATGTTGGCGCCCACGCGCTTGTATTCGAACATCACGACGGGCGCAGCGACGGGACCGATCGAGTGATTGTGACCCAGCCCCCAGTTGCCATAGTTGTAGCCGGAAATGATGCCGCCCATCGCGGCGAGCCGCACGAACCCCCAATGCGCGAATTCGGGCGCCCACACCGCGCCGCCGTAGTAAGACGGCCGCCGCAACGAGTTGCGAAACCCACCCGCCGTCACAGCCCATTGCTGGCCGGGCCAGCATTCGACGCCGAGTCCCGGATTGAACTGTTCGAATTCCTTGTCGGGATTGATGTGATGCGAGCCGATCATCGCGTCGACCCACAAGCCGCCGCTACACCAGTCCACCGCGTGCGCGCCGCCGCCGAACATGAGGCATGCCGCCGCCAGTGCGACCTCGCGCCACTTTTTCCCGCCTGCCGTGCTGCCTTGATTGCGCCCGAAATGCATGAGGTCTCCGTCACGGATCGCGCGTCGATCCGTTGCGTCGTTGTTGGTCGATGATGGGTCGATATTGGGACCGCGACGCGCACTGTACCGTATTGCGCGGCAAGTGCAATGGAGGCGCCGCTCAGGCGCAACGCCCGGCTTGGGCGCGCGGCCGACTCACGCTATCGTGTCGGATAACGTCAGCGAGAAATGCTCCGATGAACGATCCTGCCGTGCCCACCCACTCTGTGAGCCGCGTGCTCTGTGCGGCGATGCTGTGCTGCGCGGCATGGCTTGGCGCCTGCACGCCGCTGCGCGTCGTGACCCACAGCGTGAGCCAGACCGAAGCGTCGGTGCCGTCAGGGCATTACGCGCTCGACGAGCATCATTGGAGCGTCGTCTTCGACGTCGATCATTTTCATTATTCGCGCTTCAGGATGCGTTTCGATCGCGTGAGCGCGCAGCTCGACTGGCGCGCCGGCGGTCTGGACGCGAGCAGCGTCGAGGCAACCATCGATGCCACGAGCCTCGACACCAACGTGCCCGTGCTCGACCATCTGGTCAAGGGCGCCGATATGTTCGACGTCGCGCGCTATCCCGAGATCCGCTTCGTGAGCACGAGCTTCACGCGCACCGGCGACGCGCGCGGCACGCTCACGGGCAACCTGACCATCCATGGTGTCACCGCGCCGGTCACGCTCGACGTGGTTTTCAATGGCTATGCGCCCAATCCGCTGACGAAACAGCCGACGCTCGGCTTCTCGGCGCAGGGGCATTTCAGCCGCGCGAAGTTCGGTCTCTCGACGTGGTATCCCGCCGTGGGCGACGATGTCGCCGTGCGCATCGAGGCCGAATTCGAGCAGCCGCCGCCAGCGGGCTGAGCACCCGCCGCGGCTCTCGATGCGCTCAAGCGGCAGCGCGCTCGCCAGTCCAGTCGAGAATCACCTTGCCGCTCTCGCCCGAGAGCATCGCCGCGAAGCCCTTTTCGTAGTCGTCGACGCCGAAGCGGTGCGTGATGATCGGCGACAGGTCGAGCCCGCTTTGCAGCATCGCCACCATCTTGTACCAGGTCTCGAACATCTCGCGCCCGTAAATGCCCTTGATTTCGAGGCCCTTGAAGATCACCTGGTTCCAGTCGATCGCAGTCTGCGCGGGCGGAATACCGAGCAGCGCGACCTTGCCGCCGTGATTCATCGCTTCGAGCAGCCCGGTGAACGCGCTCGGCACGCCCGACATTTCGAGGCCGACGTCGAAGCCCTCGGTCATGTGCAGCTCGTCCATCACGTCGCGCAGCGATTCGCGCGACACGTTCACCGCGCGCGTCGCGCCCATCTTGCGCGCGAGTTCGAGCCGGTAATCGTTGACGTCCGTGATGACGACGTTGCGCGCGCCGACGTGCTTCGCGATCGCCGCCGCCATGATGCCGATCGGCCCGGCGCCCGTGATCAGCACGTCCTCGCCGACGAGGTTGAACGACAGCGCTGTATGCGTCGCGTTGCCGAACGGATCGAAAATGGCGGCGAGATCGTCGGAGATCCCGTCGGGAATCTTGAACGCATTGAAGGCCGGAATCACGAGGTAATCGGCGAACGCACCCTCGCGATTCACGCCGACGCCCACGGTGTTGCGGCACAGATGCCGGCGTCCGGCGCGGCAGTTGCGGCAGAAACCGCACGTGATGTGACCTTCGCCCGAGACGCGATCGCCGATCTGGAAACCGCGCACTTCCTGGCCCATCTCGACGATTTCGCCGACATATTCATGGCCGACATGCATCGGCACGGGGATCGTCTTGCTGGCCCAGTCGTCCCACTTCCAGATGTGGATGTCCGTGCCGCAGATTGCCGTGCGGTGGATCTTGATCATCACATCGTTGTGGCCGACTTCGGGCTTCTTCACGCGGGTGAGCGTGAGGCCGGGGCCGCTTTCGAGTTTGGCGAGTGCTCTCATGTGTCAGTGCCTTTGTTCAGATCACGCCGAGTTGCTTGCCGACGCGCGCGAACGCCTGCACCGCGCGCTCGATTTGCTCGGGGGTATGGGCCGCGCTCATCTGCGTGCGGATGCGCGCGCGTCCCTTCGGCACGACCGGATAGGAGAAGCCGATCACGTAGACGCCTTCCTGCAGCAGCGCATCGGCCATGCGCGAGGCCACCTGCGCGTCGCCGAGCATCACCGGAATGATCGGATGCTCGCCCGGCACGAGCGTGAAGCCGAGCGCACTCATGGCGCTGCGGAACTGCGCGCCGTTCGCGCGCACGCGCTCGCGCAGCGCGGCGCCCTCCGCGCTCGCGATCAGTTCGAGCACCTTGAGCGAGGCCGCCGCGATCGACGGCGTGAGCGTATTGGAGAACAGATACGGACGCGAGCGCTGGCGCAGCAACTCGACGACTTCCTTCTTCGCCGCGATGTAGCCACCCGACGCGCCGCCAAGCGCCTTGCCGAGCGTGCCCGTCACGATGTCGACGCGATGCGCGACGCCGCAATGTTCGGGCGTGCCGCGTCCGTGCTCGCCGATGAAGCCGACCGCGTGCGAATCGTCGACCATCACGATGGCGCCGTAACGGTCCGCGAGATCGCAGATGCCCGCGAGGTCGGCGATGATGCCGTCCATCGAGAACACGCCATCGGTCGCGATCATCTTGTAGCGCGCGCCCTCGGCGTCGGCTTCTTTCAGCCTCGCTTCGAGATCCGCGAGATCGTTGTTGCGATAGCGATAGCGGCGCGCCTTCGACAGGCGCACGCCATCGATGATGCTCGCGTGATTGAGTTCGTCGCTGATGATCGCGTCGGCCTCGCCGAGCAGCGTTTCGAACAGGCCGCCATTGGCGTCGAAACAACTCGAATAGAGAATGCAGTCTTCGGTCTGCAAAAACCCGGCGAGCGCCGACTCGAGCTGCTTGTGCACAGTCTGCGTGCCGCAGATGAAGCGCACCGACGCCATGCCGAAACCATCCTGATCGAGACCAGCCTTGGCCGCTTCGATCAGGCGGGCATCGTTGGCCAGGCCGAGATAGTTGTTGGCACAGAAGTTGAGCACCTCGGCGCCGCTCGCGAGACCGATCTGCGAGGACTGCGGCGTCGCGATCACGCGCTCGCTTTTGTAAAAGCCATCGGCGCGGATCTGGTCGAGCGTCGCGCGCAGATGGGCAAAATAGGGTTCACGCATGAATCGGGCTCCTGACAAGGGTGGCTGCGGGCTGCTATAGTCGCCCTCAGCCTCACCGAACATATTCGACTTTCCGAACTAAAGTTCGGTATATCGAACAACTCTAAACGATGGGTCAGTAAATGGCAAGCTCCCGCACCCCGCGCGCGCCGGCTCCGGCCGCGTCTCCTTCCGCACCGGCGCAGGGCGCGGCCAGCACGCCGCCGCGCGTCGGCGAGCAGATCCAGCGCCTGCGCAGCGAGCGCAAGATGACGCTCGACGAGCTCTCGCGTGCAGCCGGGGTGTCGAAGTCCATGCTATCGGAAATCGAGCGCGACAAGGCGAACCCGACCATCGCGGTCGCGTGGCGCCTCACTAACGCACTCGGCGTGAATCTCGACTCGCTGTTCGCCGCGCCGAAAGCGCCCGAGGCCATCGCCGTCGCGGGGCCGCACGACATCCCGACCCTGAGCGGCCACGATGCCGGCTATCAACTGCGCGTCTGGGGGCCGATCGAACTGGCCGGGCGCTTCGAGTGGTACGAGTTGACCCTGAAGCCCGGCGGCGCGCTGATATCGGCGGCGCACGAGCCCGGCACGCGTGAGCATCTGACCGTCCTGCAGGGCACCGTCGACGTCGATGCCGCGGGCACGACGCGCCGCCTGAAGACCGCGGACACCGCACGCTATGTGGCCGACCAGCCGCACGCGGTACGCAACGCGGGCAAGGGCGAAGCGCGCGCGCTGATGGTCGTGATCCACGGCTAGCCGCCTGCCAGGGTTGCGCCAAACACTGTATATTTGTACAGTATTGGCCAGCACATGGAGGCGAACATGCAGACCCCGAACGAGCAGGACCTGGCCGCCCGGCACTTCACGAAGGCGGCACGCGATCTCGAACAGATCGTCCGGCATATCGCGCAACGCTATATCGCCCAAGGGGTTCCGCTCACCTGGCGGCTGCTGCACGGCATCGAGGCCGAGGCGCTCGCCGATCTCGGCTTCGCAAGCCGCCACGACACCGTCATGCTCGGCCTGTTCCAGCGGCCCGACGGCCTTGCCTACCCCGAAACGGACGATCCCGTGGACTTCGGTGTGTCGAACGCACTGCCCGCGGTGTTCGCGTTTGCCGTCGACGCGTATGAGCGCGCAGCGCAGGCCGCGCGTGCGGCGAACGAAGAACGGGCGCGCTCGTCAGGGACTTTGCGACACGCTCGGCCTTGGGGCGGCTGAGATTCATTACGCTCTGATTCGCGGCTGATGTGCGGCAATTCAAAGACAATCGCCGCACATGCCGTCCGCTCTGTTCGCTGTGCTATGCTGTTATGCAACTAACGGAGAGATAGAAATGGTTCCCTCCCAGCCGTCCCGCGACCTCTTCGATCAGCATCGCGAGGATTGGCGCCGCGATCCGCGCGCCGCTTTCGATGCGTGGCTCGCGAGCCAGCAATTCCGTCGCTCTTCAGCCGACGTGTACCGCGCGCAATGGGGTCTGTTTCTCGACTGGCTCAAGCTCACGCGCAAGACCATCCAGACCGTCGATACCGCGACCATCGCCAACTTCGTCGCGAGCCTCGATATCCGCAAGCCGCAGCGCGCGCGCTATCTGCGACTGATCGAGCGGGTGCTCGACCATGTCCGTGAAATCGAACTGGCGTCGACCAATCCCGCGCGCTTCATTGCCCAGGACGGCGAAGCGGCCTGGCGCAATGCACGCGACAACGAACCAACCGGATTTCTCACGACCGCCGAACGTGCTTCGTTGATCGCCCGGCTCGACGCACCGCTTGCCAGCCAGTCCTCGGGACGCCGCTGGCGAGAGCGACGCGACAGAGCGTTGGTCGCCGTGTTTCTCGGCGGCGGACTGAAGACGGGCGATGCGATCGCGCTGACGCTCGACAGCGTCAAAACCGATTCCCCATGGATCGAGATCGAGTCGCCCAACCCCGAATTGACCCGGCGCACCCGGCTCGCGCCGTTCGCGGTCGCGGTGCTCGGCGCGTGGCTCGCCGAACGCCGGCTTGCCGGGCTGCCTGGTCGGCTGGTGTTTCCGGGTTCGCCGTCCGGACGGCCGATGCACAAGGCCACTGTGTTGCGCGCAGTCGATTCGCTGCTCGAAGCCGCGGGCATCGCCGAGACGCGCGCGGAACGCGCGAGTCCGCAAACCTTGCGCAATACCTTTGCGGCCCAGTCGTATGAGAGCGGGGTCGCGCCCGAGCTGGTGGGGCAGTGGCTTGGCTTCGTGCAACCGGTTTCGTCAGGACGGCTGCATCGCGCGTGGAAAACGTGGATGGAGCGCGAGTCGTCGACGCCGCTGGAGCCGGTTTGATCAGCGAACGAGGAAACCCGCTGCCCGCTTGCAGCGGGCGTCTGCCGGGAGGGCGGGGCGATCGGTGTCCCGCAAAGGCTCACCGTCGCCGGATGTCTTTGTTCCTGTAACGGCTCACCTTTTATCGCGTGGCGTTTTCTGCGTCGCTTCGCTCAGGACGCGGCCGGCTCCCTGCTCGCTGCCATGAAACGCTTGAGGGCCTGAAGCCTCGAGTTGCCCAGTCCCGATGAATGTTCGCATTCGGGACACGACAGTTCGTAGCGGTGATCGACTTGCGAAAGCTCGGGTTCACCGTCGTTGCACTTCGGGCAGCGCGCCGGCAAGACGACATGTCCATCGACGGTCGCGCCGATCCGTTCGAGTTCGTCATCGCGCAATCGGCCTGCGGCAGCCAACTCGCACAGCACGCTGGCCACGGCGCTATCGACGCCCTGCTGCCCGCGCAGGCTCGCGACCTCGCGCGTGAGCGCATCGATTTCGTCGGAACGCTCGCGCAACTGCGCGTCGAGACGGTCGCCGCGTGCCTTGGCCGTCGCGAGTTGCTGAATGAAATCGAATTCCTTGCGGCTCGCCTCGCGCTGGGCGCTTTGCCATGTCGAGGCCGTCGTGCGCAGCGAATCCAGCTCGACGAGCATCGGCTTCACGCGCCGCTCGGCTTCGGCGAGCGCGTCCTTGATTTGCTGCGCATAGTGTTCGGTGCTCGTGCGCATATCTTCGTGCAATGCGTCGATCCGGTCGCGTAGCGCCGCATTCGTGGTTTGCTCGGTCTCGATTCGTTTGCGCAGCGATTCGTTTTCCGCGTCGAGCCGCTGAACCGTGATCTGCAACCCGCCCTGATGGGCTGCATCTTGTGCATTCACGGCGGCCAGTTGCGCTTCCAGTTCGCTCACCCTCGCCCAGGCAGAATCGGCACGCGCTTCGCTGCGCTGCATCAACTCATCGGTCGCCGCACGACGGATTTCCGCGTCGCGCACACTTTGGTCGGCATTGGTGCGCGCTTCTTCGATTTCCACACGCTGTTGATCGAGCTCGTTGCGCGCTTCTCCGAGCGCCGTTTCATACAGCGCGCCGAGCAGTTCGCCTGCCCGTTCCTCGAGCGTGGACGGAATTGCGCCACCGCCAATCCGTACGCGAGACGCCTGACGAATGCGCTGCCAGAACAGTTCGATGTCTTTGGGGATATCGCTCGCGCTGCCGGTTTGGGTCAAATCGCGCACGGTCGCCATCGACGGACGGATACCAAGATCGAAAAACAACCGCTTGCAGGCGTGAAGTGACAGTTCCTGGCGCCGTGCGCCGTTTTTGCGCAGGTCATCCAGCTCCTGGCGTATCGCCAGCCGCTCTTCATCGAGTGTCATAAGAGGCTCAGGAGGGGAGGGTTCGAAAATAATACCAAATTACGTAGTGAATGCTACGTTTTTGCCGAACCGTTGTGATCGCGCGACTCTTTGGTGCGTTTGGGCGATTTTTCGACCGTCTTTCTCCGGTCGGAGGGTTTTCGTTCGTGAAACAAAACGAAGATCGATAGATAAACCATTGTAAACAAAAAGATTTGACGGAACCACGAAATTTGTCGCGGTGTTTCACGCGATGTGATCGGGTTTGGCAGGTGGTTTGGGGGAAGGTCGATGGTTCGGGGAACTCGCGGGGTTTTGGAGTTTGAGAGTAATAGAAGTAAACACCCTTGATACCTGTTAAAAACGTTAACGCCTCGGCAAACCCTTATCCAGCAGGGCTTCCAGCGATTTTGGGTGAAGCTTTACAGGATGCTTGGTGAGGGGCTGCGGGATATGGCAGTGATGGGCTTCGGGGGACGTGGTGAGGGGCTGCGGGAAACAAAGTGAGCGGGTTCGGGGAACGATCCATTCTTGACTGTGGAGCAAGGGTGAGAAGTTACGGGACGCCGCGTGCCGCCCGTGCCCACTGGCCCGGCTTGCCGCCGAGTATTACGCGAATCGTAACGGTGAGCGAATACAGGACCCCGAAAACCGGTGATTTTGCCGCCCGTGACAGGGGATTTTTTAGGCCAGGTGAGCCTCGTCGGGAGAAAAACGAGGTCGAGGGTGAGATTTTGCGGGGGCCGGAGGGCCATTTTGGGGCGTGTGAGCCGTTTTTGGGCCTTGAGGTGAGCCTTTGCGGGAGAGCGAGCCGGCTCGCGGCCTGTTTTCGGCCTCGGTCGTCTGCTTCATTTCTGGGCATCCGTGTGTTTAAGGTGAGATTTTTCGGGGCGCGCACGTGCGATCTGCAAATTTCCCGCGTCTTTGGGCCGGATAACTGTCAGGTGAGCTTTTCCGGGATGTATTTTTTGCTCAAATTCGGTCTTCGGTGAGTGTTTGCAGGACCTGGTTGGCGTTTACTCACCCGAAAAGGCCGGTATACGGTACCTGGTTAAAGGCGGTTTCGTCCGTCGCGATGACGACAGGTGAGATTTTTCGGGATTGAGTTGGCGCGTTGGGTGGCGGATGACTTGCGGACGGCGCTTGTCGTGAGGGTGAGCGATTCCGGGAACTCACCAATAGACGTGTGTCCCGCCCGGGCTGGGGATAAGTACCCGGAACGATTGGATTTTTTACCGCCAGGCACAAAAGGTGAAGGTTTTCGGGAGGGGCTCGAGGAGGACTGTCCAGGCGCCCAAACCGGTGCCGAAACGGTCAAAGGTGAGGTTTTTCGGGAGGTTATTTTGTGGTTGGAAGTAGGAGATTGGCGCCAGGGTTCGATGGTTTGGGGCTGAGCGGCGCCTGTAAGGTGAGCGTTTTCGGGAGCAACCGAGTTCGAAGCGCCCAGGAGACGTCCCGGTTCATTGAAGACGGGGTTCAACGTCGGCCTCGATCTGGCCATTCGAACGTGTCGACTTGAGGTTTCGGGCGTCCGGACGCGGACGTCGCACATGGACAAGTGACTTGCGCGTCTGTCACTGCGGCTTATATGCCGTTGGCGCGTTGCGGGGCGAGTGCGACTCGCTGCGCTGGCTCCAGGTAGCAGAGCGCGTGAAGGCCTGGTAGGGCATTCTGCGGACAATGCAGGCTGTCCTGGCTCGCCTGGCGAGGGGGGCGGCCCGGAGACCCGTGCTGCGCCTCGCGCACAGGGGCGCAGGCGGGGTCGTGAGGGGAAGCCGGCCGGGCCGTCCGTATCGACGCGGGTAGCGCTCAGGTGGCCAATGGGTAACGGTTTTTACGCTGACCGGAGACCCATTTGACTGCGAAACGGTTTACCCGGGAATGCGAGGTCCGATCGACGGAAGCCAGAAAAAAATTTTCGGTGAGCCGATACGGGAGCCTTAAGGTGATCTTTCGACGACCCGAAAATGCGCCATAGAGGCGGCTACCACGACAGGATATGGGCAGGCGCAACGACCGGCGGATGCGAAAGGTGAGCCTTTGCGGGAGGCGGTCGTGGTGAGTCTCGGGTCGTAAACCGGTATCACCGGCAATGGTGAGGGGTGACCTATAGACGCCTATCACCACAGACGGTATCCTTTCGCGAAAATCTCACCCTGACCGACGCATGGCCACGAAGCGCGTAAAGAAAACCGATGTGGTGAGCCCGACTTCAGCGGAATTGCGCAAGGCCGTCGAGGCCATCGCCATTCAGCCGAAGAGCGGCAAGATCACCTTGCTCACCCGCAAGCTCTTCAACGTCCTGCTGGCGGTGGCCCAACAGGCGGATGAGTCGGGCGATACCTATCGCGCGCTCTTGTCCGACATCGTCGCGAATTCCGCGTTCGACTCGAACGATACGGCGCTCGTCAAGGAACACCTGCGACGCATGGTGTCCGTGCAGGTCGAATGGAGCCAGGGCACGTCGAGCCAGAAGCCGGGCCGCAAGTGGGGCATTTCCACGCTCATCGCCGACGCCGAAATTCTCGAAGATCCGACGACACGCCGCGTCTGGGTCGAATTCTCGTTCGCGCCGAAGATCAAGAAGAAGCTGCTCGACCCCGTCCAGTACGCACGCTTGAGCCTGCAATTCCAGAGCCAGTTGCGCAGCAGCGCGGGCCTCGCGCTCTACGAAATCTGCGTGCGCTATCTGACGAACCCAAGTCACCTCACGATGCGCGAAACGTGGGAATGGTGGCGCCCGATCCTGTCGGGCACGCCGGACACGGAAGCCGGCGACGAAGCCAAGCGCGAGTACAAGTACTTCAAGCGCGACTACCTGCGTCCGGCCATCGCCGAAGTGAATGCGGTGACCAACATCTTCGTCGAGCTGATCGAGCATCGCGAGGGACGGCGCGTGGCCGAGATCCAGTTCCGCGTCACCGAGCGCAAGCAGCCGATGCTGGCGCTCGACGAGCATCCGAACGTGTTCGACAGCACGCTCGTCGATCGTATGGTCAAGCTCGGCATTCCGCTCAAAGAAGCGCAATCGCTCTACGCGGACAGCGAGGAAAATCGCATTCGTGCAGCGTTGCAGATGACCGAGCAGCGCATGCGCAGCACTACGCTGCCGCCCGTGCGCAGCGCGGGAGCGCTCTTCAAGGATGCGCTCAAGAAGGGCTATGCGCCGCCAGTCGAATCGGCCGCGGGCGCCCCGGCGACATCGGGCAAGGCGATTGCCGGCGGTGCCGCAGTACCGGCCGACGATCTCAAGGCCCGTCTGCTCGGCGAATATGCGGCGTACCGGCGCAAGGAAGCGCAGGCGCTTTACGACGAACAAGGTGAGCTGGAACGGGAACTCGCGCGACAGACCTTCGAGACCGACGAACTGCCGCGTCTCGGGACCCATCTGCGCGACGACTGGCGTCGACGCGGCCTCGACTCGAAGCTCGCGGAAACCGCTTTCTTTGACTGGCTGGCCCGCAAGACGTGGGGCGAGCCGACCGACGGCGATTTGCTCGCATTCACGCTGAGCCAGTCTCGCGCCGCCTGACGCTCGCGGCGCTCAGGCCGCGGCTTCCCCGAAATACCGGAACGAATGGGCGCCGACTCGACGCCATGGTCCCGAGGCCTGCCAGCGCGACAGCGTGGCAGGCTTTCTTCATCAACTTACTTCTGCAACATCTGCTCGATTTGCCGCAGGATTTCATCGCGGCGATCGCGCGTCAGCCCTTTCAGCCGTAGCTCGATCCGGTCATCGCCATAGGACTTCAGGTCGCCGACCGGCACGCCATCGAGCTTGATCTCGAGACGCTGTGCGTAGCGCTGCCGCCCGGCCGGTTTCGGGCTGTCTTGCGCGGTTGCCCTGCCCTTGACGATATCGGCGACCTGCCGGGTGCTCAAATCATCAGACAGAATCCGGTTGATCAGGCGCAGCGTGGCTTCCGTGCCGCGCGCCGAGTGATAGCGGCCGACTTGATAAGCCATGTTCGACCCGAACCGGTCGGTGCGAGCGACCATCTCCTGCATGACCGTCTCCGGCAGCTTGCCGATCGACAGGGCCACAGCGACGGTCGATTCGTCGAGACCGAGATGTTCAGCCAGTTCCTTTTGGCTCTGGAAAAACTTCTGTTCGATAAAGCGCTTCCACACGATCGCGTTGTCGAAGACGGTTTGCGAATCGCGCTGCACGTTGAGATCGTAGCCGAGCTTGTAGCTCTGCATACCGATCGGCAGATCAATCACGATTGCCTTGACCGTTTCCTTGTTCGCTTCCTTGAGCGCGCGGACACGGCGTCCCCCATCGCTCACAAAGTAGCTGCCGGGCTCAGCGTAGTCGGGAATGACGTGGATAGCCTGTTGCTGACCTTGCTTGGCCAGATTGACGGCGAGTTCCGCAATCGACGACTTCAGATAAAAGTGACGCGGATTGAACGGGCTGGGCTTGATCGACTTGAGCGACAACTCGATCACCTGGCCCGGTCGATAGCCCTGCGCGACACGCCATGCGTGATAGTCCGCCGATTCGTTTTCGATGGTGTCGGCAACGGGCTCGTCGTGCGGTGTCGCAGGAACAGCGACCGGCCGGCTCGAGCGACCGACGATTTCGGGAGTTTTGGTCGAATCTTCTTTGACGATCCCGTCGATGGCGTTGAGCCGATCAAGCGCGGTTCGCTTTTCGCTGCTGGTGATATCCGGGCGCGCCTGGAAGCCTTTGGCGAATTGGGAGGGTTTCATTCAGGGTCCTTTATGCGCATAAAGTCAGGGGAGCATGGCCGCGATTTCTTCTGCGACCGAGCGCACTTCGAGGCTCGCAAGTTTGGCCCCACGATCGTTCATCTGCAGGACGGTCTGGCCGAGGGCCATCGCCTGCTTGTAGGCTTCGCGCGTCGGGATTTGCGTTTTGAGCAACGGGAATCCCAGCTCTTCCAGTGCGCGCTTCAATTCGCGTGTCAGCATGCGTTTCTCTTCCGTTTTGTTGAGGAGAAACACCGCGCGCAGATCCTCGTTCATGACCTGTGCCTGCTGGATCAGTTTGACGAGTCCCACGCTTGACCAATAATCGGCCGGAGACGACGAAGTCGGAACGACTGCGACAGAGGCAGCGAGAAGAACGACACCCGAAACCTTTTCGGTGATCGACGGCGGGCAGTCCACCACGATGATGTCGTAGTCGCCGATGAATTTCTTGATTTCGCGATGGATTTGTCCACCGGCTTCGGAAAGGTTGACGACGGGGAAAGGAATGCCTGCTTCGCCGTCTGACGATGCGCTCGCCCAATGAACGAGAGTGTTTTGTCCGTCGGCATCGACAACGAGGACACGCTTGCCTTTCTCGTGGAATGCGGCGCCGAGATGCATCGCGATGGTGCTTTTCCCGACTCCACCCTTTTGTTGCGTGACCGCGATAATTTCAGCCGCCAATTGCATTCCCCCTTTATCAGTTAGCAGTGGATTCTACCGTGGACTTATTTGAATTGAACGTATTTTGTAGTGACAGGACCACGAATTAGCCATTTGGCACAGGTTTATGCGCATAAAGGGAGTCGGCGCGGCTGTTGGAATGCAATGGCTGCCGCGTTATCAAGTGCCAACCAGTGCTCGAGTGCGGGAAGCTCGATGCGCGGGCATGCGGACGGTGGCAGATGTACTGGATGCCAATCACGAGAAAGCCGTCGCATGCATTCGACTCGCCTTCGCGTCAGTCTTCGAAGAAGCCGCCCCGCTCGATGGGACCATGTGCACTGCGACGCTGACGAGTTGCGGTATCGAAGCGTCGCGAGGCTCAGTGCGGTGAAGTCTTCGCGAAGACCGGAGGCGCTAGAGGGGCAATTTATGCGCATAAACCCGTTCTCCTAGGCCACCAAGTCGAGGTCGACTAAGTTATGCCCGCGCAAGTGATATCCGCGGGCATGCGTGGTTTATGCGCATAAACGACGGTCGACCCGGCTACGCGCTGCATGCAACCGCGAGAGCGCGGCCCGAAGCAGATTCCATCGTAGCGACTTCCGCATGAGGCTCCCCCTCGGCTAAATCCCTCCCCTGCCAGAAGCCTCTAAAAGTCATGGCGTCCGCTCATCGCGACAAGTCCCGCGCAATCCGCCCCGCTCACCGCTGCACCGAATGCCATCCCGCGCCGCAGGCCTCGCGTCCCGATGTGTCGCTAGCCCACAAAAATTGCCAATGCGATGACCCATGCCCCTCCCCCGAACCCGCTAGAATCCGCAACATCGCGCTTGCACGTGCGCCGCGATCGATCACCCGACGCGCCTTTGGCCCACATATCCCTCTACCCCGACCGCTCCTCTCATGATCAAGATCTATCACAACCCCCGTTGCTCGAAATCCCGCGCTGCCCACGACCTCGTCGCTGACTTGGCGAGCCGCACGGGTGAGGCAGTCGAAGTGGTCGAATATCTCAAGCAGCCGCTTTCCGTGGCGCAGCTCAAAGATCTGCATCGATTGCTCGGCGGGTCGCTGCGCGACATGATTCGCGATGGCGAAGCCGAGTATCAATCGCTCGGGCTCGGCGATGCCACCGTGACAGATGACAAGTTGTGCGAAGCAATTGCGGCTCATCCCATTCTGCTGCAACGTCCCATCGTCGTGCGTGACGGTCGTGCGGTCGTCGGCCGCCCTCCCGAAAACGTCGAGTCGCTCTTCGAATAACGCGCGTCGATCGAAGCAAACAGGCGCAGCGATGCCCATCACGGTCGCCGCCGCGCCTGGTTACAACATTCGAGAACAGGGGACTTTCGTGGATTCAACCGCAGCGCTTACCAGCTGGACCTTTCACGACACCCGGTTGATGGTCGCATGTGTCGTCGGGCTCGCACTGATCATCGTGCTCATCAGCGCGCTGAAGCTGGCGCCGTTTCTCGCGATTCTTGTCGGCACGTTTGCGGCGGGTTTCACGGCCGGATTGCCGCTCGATGCGATCGCCAGCGCTTTCAGCAAGGGCGCGGGTGCGCTGCTCGGCGATGTCGGCATCATCATCGCTCTCGGCGCGATGCTCGGCGCCCTGATGGCGGAGTCGGGCGCGGCGGACCGGCTCGTTTCGACCCTGCTCGATCACTCGACGCCCCGCACGCTGCCATGGATGATGGCGCTCGTCGCGATCGTCGTCGGCTTGCCGCTCTTCTTCGAAGTCGGGCTCGTCATGATGGTGCCGATCATCTTCGTCATGGCGCGTCGCTCACAGCAGCCCATCCTGCGCATCGCGATTCCCGCGCTCGCCGGCATGACGACGCTGCATGCGCTTTTGCCGCCCCATCCGGGGCCGCTGATCGCCGTGAGCGCACTGCACGCCGATCTCGGCGTGACGCTCGGCCTCGGCGTACTGATTGCGGTGCCGGCGGTCGTGCTGGCCGGCCCGGTCTATGGCATCTGGCTGTCGCGTCGCATGCAGGTCAGCGAACCGGCGGAACTCGCCGATGTCTTCACCCGCCACGATCCCGAACTCGCCGCCCCACGCTTCTCGATCGCGATCGTCACGATCCTGCTGCCGGTCGTCCTGATGCTGTGCCGCACGGTCGCGAAACTGTGGCTCGCGCCGGGCAGCCTCGCGTTCGACACGCTCGATTTTCTCGGTGAGCCGCTCATTGCGCTCGGTCTCACCGTGCTCTTCGCCATCGTCGCGTTGGGGTGAGCGCGCGGCATGCCGCGCGAGCGCGTCGGTGCGATTCTGCGCAAGAGTCTGCCGCCGATCGCCGGTCTGCTGTTGACCATTGGCGCGGGTGGCGGACTCAAGCAGGCGCTGGTGCTCGCGGGCATCAGTACGACGATCGGGCGTATCGCCGTCGGCTCGCACTTGCCGTTGTTGTTGCTCACGTGGCTGATCGCCGTGGCCTTGCGTCAGGCGACGGGCTCGGCGACTGTCGCGACCACGACGACGGCAGGCATCGTCGCGCCGCTCGCAACGGGCTTGAGCACATCGCATCACTCGCTGATGGCGCTCGCCATCGGCGCCGGCTCGGTGTTCTTCTGCCACGTGAACGATGCCGGGTTCTGGATGGTCCGCGAATACTTCGGTCTCAAGCTCAAGCAGACTGTGTTGGTCTGGTCGATCCTGCAGACCATCGTCTCGGTTGTCGGGCTCGCGTTGACGCTGCTGCTCTGGCAGTTGCTCGTCTGATCGACGGCGGGCCCGATCAAGACCTCTCGCGCAGCAAACACCACCGACCCGACTCGCGCCCCGACAGGACTGGGAGACGCCGAAGTTGTCCACAAGGTAATGAACAGAAACTGTGGATAACGTGGCGTCGCCTTGAGTTATCCACCGCGGACGCTTTGAAGGCACGCTTCGCCCGATCGCGCCTATGATGGCGGTTCCTTTCTTTCGCGCATCGCGTAAGTGGTGCGCGTCACCGGGGACTCTGAGATGGCTTATTCAATCGCGGTCGCAGTCGGCAGCCTTCGCAAGGAATCGTTCAATCGGCAGCTCGCCCACGCGGTCGTTTCGCTGGCGCCGGCCGATTTCTCGTTCGACTTTCTCGACATCGGCACGCTGCCGCTCTATTGCCAGGACTTCGACGCCGACTATCCCGAAGTCGCGCGCCACTTCAAGCAGCAAATCGAGGCCGCCGATGCGCTGCTGTTCGTGACGCCCGAATACAACCGGTCGATCCCCGGTGTGCTGAAGAATGCGATCGACTGGGGCTCGCGTCCGTGGGGCAAGAACTCGTGGGGCGGCAAGCCCGGCGCGGTGCTCGGCACGTCGATCGGGGCGATCGGTACGGCGCTCGCGCAAGCGCATCTGCGTAACGTGCTCGCCTATCTCGACGTCGCGCTGCTTGGCCAACCGGAGATGTTCATCAAGCACGAGGCATCGCGCATCGACGAGCACGGCAACATCGTCAACGACGACACGCGGCAGTTCCTGCAGGCGTTCATGGATCGCTACGTCGCGTGGGTCAAGCGGCATGTGACGAAGGCGTAACGGCTACGCGAACGCGTCACGCCTCGCGTGACGCGTCGTGCTACCAGTCTTGCTGGCCCGTCACGCGGTTCCAGCCATGCCGCACCGCATCCTTGATGCGATCCCACGTTTCGTGCGAGCGCGATTCCCAGCCGCGCTGCAAATCGGCTTCGACGTCGGCCCACGCACTGCCGGCATAGCGCTCGTCGCGACCCATCTGCGCGCCATATCGATAGGCATCCTCATAGATTTCGTAGGGTTCGTCGGCGGGAGCGTATTGCTGCGCGTGATGATCGCGGAAGTCCTCTTCGTACTCGAGGAATTCATCGGGGATTTGCGGCGCGCCGCCGGCCACCGGTTGCACCGGAACGGTTGCAGATGCGCTTGCGGGCGCGACCGGCGTCGCGAGACCGCCGGCCATCACGGCGCCTGCGCCCGGCGCACTCGCGGACGCGACGGCCGTGACTGCGGCGTCAGCCGAGGTGGTCGTGTCGACATCGACGACCGGTCCCGGCGCGGCCTGCCGCCGCGCGGCAGCCTCCTCGCGGGCCGTGGCGGCAGTGTGGGCCTTCTTGCGCAGCGCGTTGGCGAGCGCGCTGATGCCGAGTTCGTCGAGTGCCGAGCGCTCGTGGGCCGCTTCCGCCTGCAGATCGGGCGGCCGCCAGCCCGGATCGTGCTCGCCCACCTCGATGGCGTTGACGGCGAGCAGCGTGACGCGTGCGGTCGAGGCGCGCGCCTCGTCGGGCGCGTTCACGCAGACGAGCGCGGCGCCCCGCTTGAGCGCGTCGCGCAACGCGGCCGTTTCGGCATCGTCGACGCCCGGTGTCAGCTCGGGACTCGTCGCGAAAAAGCTGCTGATGAAGCGCTCGATGCCCGCGAGCACACCCTCGCCGCCGGCCGGCGCACCCGGCGCACCCGGGGTGGCCGCCGCACCCGTCACGCCCGAGGCGCCCGGCGTCGGTTGCAGGCTGATGTCGCTGGCAGGGAAGCCCTGTTGTATGAGCGTGTCCGAGGCGTGCCGCGCGAGCGCGGACGATTCGAACAGGCCGGTCACGATGTGTCGCATGGCTTGCTCCTTCGTGGTCGAGGGATGGATGCGCGCTGTGCGTCGATGTGACCGTCACGATGTCACGCGCTGACTGCGGCCAAGCGTGCGCAACGATCGTGCCGCGCACGTTTCATCAGGTGCGACCGCCACGGCGGCGCGGCCCCTACTGCACCGTGTCGCGTCCGGTCGTGTCTTCATGCGCGGTCGCGCCGCGCTGAATGTTTTCGAGCATCTTCTCCAGCAGCGCGATATCGAACGGTTTGGACAGCACCCGCACATCGACGTTGCGCGCCCGCTCCAGTTCTTCAGCGTAGCCCGTCACGAGGATCACGGGCAGCTTGGGCTCGATGTTCTGCACGGCCTCGGCGAGATCGATACCGTTCATCTCGCCCGGCATGTGGATATCGGAGATCACGAGATCGAACGGCGGTACCGAGGCGGTGTCGGCGTCGGCCGGAAGCGTCGCGTGCAACAGCGTGAGCGCGCTGTCGGCATCGTTGGCGCAGGTCACATCATGGCCCATCATCTGCAACAGTGCCTCGGTGCCGGCCGCGACCTCGGCGTTGTCCTCCACCAGCAGCACGCGCAGTCCTTGCAGTGCGCGCGCGCTGTCGGCGCGCGGCTCCGGCGAGCGTTCCGTGACGGGCACGCTCAGCGCACGTGGCAGATAGAGGTGCACGGACGTGCCCGCGCCAATCGCGCTGTCGATCGCGGCAAGCCCGCCCGAGCGCTCGCAGAACGCGAACACTTGCGGCAGCCCGAGGCCGGTGCCCATGCCTTTTGGCTTGGTCGTGTAGAGCGGCTCGAAGGCGCGCGCGAGCACGTCGGGCGGCATGCCGATGCCGGTGTCTTCGAGCGAGATCTGCACGAAATCGCCATCGAGCGGAAAACCTTCGTCGGGACGGAAACTGATGTTGCGCGCCCGCACGATGAAGCGGCCGCCATTGGGCATTGCATCGCGCGCGTTCACGGCCAGGTTGATGAGCGCCAGCTCCAGTTCGGCGACATCGACGAGCATCGGCCAGACGTCGTCGTCCACGTCGATCACGAGCGACACCTTCGCGCCGAGCGAGGCGCGCAGCAGTTCGCGGCACGCGGGCAGCCAACGCCCGACGTGAATGGTCTCGTTGCGCAGCGGCTGCTTGCGCGCGACGCCGAGCAACTGGCGCGTGAGCGACTGGCCGGCCTTCAGCGCGCGCTCGACCGCCGACAGTTCGCGCTCGAGCCCGGGCGCCCCGCGCCGCCGCGCGATCTGCACGTTGGCCGAGACGATCATCAGCAGATTGTTGAAATCGTGCGCGACGCTGCCGACCAGGTTGCCGAGCGCCTCCATCTTGCGCGACTGCCGGTAGGCGGATTCGATCGAACGTCGCATCGACGCCTCGGCTTGCCAGCGCTCCCAGGCTTCCTCCTCGGCGGCGAGACGGCGCAGCGAGAGCCAGATCACGCACCACAGTGCGATCGACGGCGTGAACATCGACAGGATCAGCACGCTCAGATGGCGATACCACGCGGCCCAGATCGCCGAAGTCCGATAGCCGCACGACACGTACACCGGATAGGCGCCGACGCGCCGGTACGCGAGGATCAGGTCTTCGTCGACCATTTGTGAGCGCGTGCGCACGATGCCGGCTTCGCTGCCCTTCGCGAGCGCCTGGCCGAAAGGCGAATCGACGGCGATGCTGTCGGAGAGATGACGCGCCGGCGGATAGTGGGCGAGGATCGCGCCGTCGCTGCGCACGAGCCCCATCGTCATCGGCGAGCTCGAGCCGAGCAGGTCGCGATAGAAGTCGTTGAAATAGCCGGGCCGCAGCGCGACCGAGACGATGCCCGCGAACGTGCCGTCGCCGTCGAAGCGCGCGACGCCGGTGTTGAAGACGGTCTCGCCGCTGACCTGGCCGATCATCACGCGCGAGACGTGATCGACCACGCGGCCGCTGCGGATACCGATGAAATCGGAGCGCTGGTCAATCGACACCGGCGGCGAGGGCGCATAGCGGCTGCTCGCGAGCAGGCTGCCGTCGCGGCTGAACACCGACAAGGAGGCTACCTGCGGATAGCCGCCGCCCATCTGCCGCAGCCGCTCGTAGATCTGCGGCTCGTGCGCGCGGATGCCCGCATCGTCGAGCCCCTGCACCATTTCGACCACGCGCGCATCGAGCACCTCGTTCATGTCGAACACCTTGAGCGCATGCTCTTCGGCGACCCGCACGGTGCGCATGGTGGCGTCCTCGGCATCGGCCTCGCGCATGCGCAGGTCGCTCCAGGCCATCGTGGCCACGTAGACGCACGGCAGCACGATCGCGGCGATCAAGAGCGCGATCAGGGTTCGGCGCCGGACCGTGAAATCGTGTTCGGGCGCGGCCGGAAACGGCGGTTCTTCATTGCGCACCGGCGGCGCGGGAGGGGCGTCGGACTGGGAGGGCCGTGGCAGGGTCATCGTGGAACAGGCGGCTGGCGGAGGTGGTGCTTGCCATCATGATAAACGACGAACCCTGAATACCCGCGCGCGGACCGGGCAATTGCGAAGCGGCCAATTTTGCCGAATGGACTTTGCTCTGGAACACCCGGATCCGGGCATTTTTTCCTTTCACGGTGGACACCTTGAGAATCCCTGCCGTAATACCGTGTTAAATGCGCGAAAATCAAACTGCGCAAACGTACACCAAAGGATATTCAATGACGTTTATATCGCCAGACGATCGATTATTTTTTTAATCGCGGCAATGCGGGTTAATTTTGTCCGACGATTGGATTTCGGCGAGTTGCGTTTTCGCAGATTTGCTTTGAGAATCGTCGCCACGCGTAAATAATGCGTCCGCGTTGAATGGGACGCCACCTGCCGTGCCGGGCTTTCGCCGCACGGACTCGCGCGGCCCGCTGGGCGGGCCGCCGTTGTTTTGGCCGCACAGGTTCCACTACGGGGTTGGCTCAGATCATGTCGCGCATCGCCGTCGTTGCTTTCGATTCTGCCGTGACGGGCTCGCCGCGCTGCACTGGTGCTCTGGCCTTGGCCCACGCCGTTTCCGGACTCGCCGCCTCTCGCCTGTATCAAGGCCGCGCCACGGCGCGCCGCGCTGCTTCCTTGCCGGACGCGGCGCGGCACGTCATGGCGCGGCGGCTGAGGCGCTAAAGAAACCTCGCAAACAGCCGTTAACCGATAGAACGCACTCCGCCTATCCATTTGATTTCGCCTGCCATGCCTTTGCCCATTGTGATCGCCGACGACTCGCTGCTTGCCCGCAAGGTGCTCACCAAGGCCTTGCCGCAGGATTGGGACGTGGAAATCTCGTATGCGGCCAACGGACGGGAAGCACTGGCGCTCTATCGCGAGGGCCGCGCGTCGGTCATGTTTCTCGACCTGACGATGCCTGACCTGACGGGTTTCCAGGTCCTCGAAGCACTGCAGCACGAAGACCTCAATACCTTCGTGATCGTGGTCTCGGCGGATGTCCAGCCGCTCGCGCAGGAACGCGTGCGCACGCTCGGTGCGATCGCGTTCGTGCCGAAGCCGGTCACCGAGGAGGCGCTGCTGCCCATCCTGAAGGAGTACGGCTTGTATGCCTGAATCCGCTCTCACCGAAGTCCAGCGCGACGCGCTGCAAGAGATCGCCAACATGGGGATGGGTCAGGCGGCGACCCGGCTTTCCGGCCTGCTCGATTCGTTCATCGAGTTGTCGGTGCCGCGCGTGCGCGTCGTCTCGGTCGACCAGGCGGCCAGCGCCCTGCGCGAGATGACCGGCATCGACGGCCCGATCACGGCCGTGCGCCAGGGCTTTCGCTCCGAGATCAAGGGCGAGGCGCTCGTGCTGTGCCGCAGCGGCGAGATCGCCGAGCTCGGCGCGCTCATGCACGATCCGTACGTGAAGTCGGCCTACGAAATGGTGAGCGCCGAAGAACTGATCTTCGACGTCGCCAACGTGCTCACGGGCGCGTGTGTGTCGTCGATTCTCGACCAGCTCGGGCGCATGCCCATCTTTTCGCCGCCGGGCATGCTCGGCGAGGAAATGTCGCTCGACGACGTGTTCCAGCCTGAAATGTCCGCGTGGGATCTCGCGCTGCTCATCGAGGTGAGTTTTGCGCTCGAAGATCACAGTTTTCGCGCCCATCTCGTCATGCTGATGGCACAAGACTCCATTTGCCACGTAAGCCGTGCGCTCGACGCGTTGCTCGAAAGCCTATGAACGTCGCAAGCGAGGTGCTGTCGTTGTCCGACCTGGTTGTCGAGCGGGTCGGTTTCGGCATTTTCGTGCTCGATCGCGACATGAACGTTCTGATGTGGAACCGCTTCATGCACGATCACAGCGGGCTCGCGCCGCATCAGGTCATCGGCCGGCCGATCTTCGAAAGCTTTCCGGAACTGCCGCGCGTGTGGCTCACGCGCAAGGTCGAGAGCGTGTTCCAGCTCGGCACCTTCGCGTTCAGCTCGTGGGAGCAGCGCCCCTATCTGTTTCGCTTCGAACATGACCGGCCGATCACGGGCGGGGTCGACTACATGCAGCAGGATTGCGCGTTCATGCCGCTCACGCGTGGGCGCGACGTGGAAGCGGTGTGCGTGACGATCTCGGATGTCACGCACGTGAGCATCGTGGCGCGCGAACGCGAGGAAGCGGTCGCGAAACTGCAGGAATACGCCGACCGCGACGGTCTCACCGGCATCGCGAACCGGCGCTATTTCGAGGGCCGTCTGCGCGATGAATTCACGCGCTGGCAGCGCTACGGCGGCGATCTGTCGATCCTGCTGTTCGATCTCGACCACTTCAAGCGCATCAACGACCAGTTCGGCCACGTCGTCGGCGATGCGGTGCTGCGCGTGATGGCGCAGCGCGTCGCGGGCGTCGTGCGCAAGCAGGACACGTTCGGGCGCTTCGGCGGCGAGGAATTCGCGCTGCTGTTGCCGTGCACGACGCTCGCCGACGCGATGCGCGTCGCCGAAAAGATCCGTCACACGATCGGCGCGACGCCGGTCGAGGTGCAGGGCGCCTGCGTGCCGGTGACGGCCAGCGTCGGCGGCGCGGCGGCGCGGCCCGGCGCGGCTGCTTATGAGGTCATGATCAACGAAGCCGATGCCGCGCTCTACCGCGCGAAACGCCAGGGGCGCAATCGCTGCGTCGCGCTCGCCTGAATTTCTGGTAACACCTTCCAGGCCAGCGCTGGCGGGCCTCGCAGCCCGGCCGGCGGCCCCTCGACTGCGGCCCGTTGCAAAGATTGTTATACTTTGCCCCGTTTCCGGCCAACGGCCGGCGTCTCGCGCGTGTCCGCGCGCGCGAGCGACCCGCGCTCATGCGGGCCCGAATTCCTGATCGCCCTTCATGGGCGCCTCCAGCGGAGATCGTCTTGGCCGTATCCAATCTCGTCGTGGACGATACACAGCAAACCGACGCCGCTGCGGTCACCGCAGGCAGCTCGTTTTACCTGGCGATGCGCATCCTGCCCGCGGCACAGCGCGACGCCATGTATCAGGTGTATGCCTTTTGCCGCGCGGTCGACGACATCGCGGACAGCGACCGCCCGCGCGCCGAGCGCGCCGCCGGGCTCGACGCCTGGCGCGCCGACATCGACGCCTGCTACGCGGGCACGCCGCCGCGCGAGCTCGCGGCGCTGACGCGCCACATCCGCACCTTCGGTCTCGCGCGCGAGGACTTCCACGCGATGATCGATGGCATGGCGATGGATGCAAAGGAAGACATCTGCGCCCCCGACGACGCGACGCTCGATCTCTACTGCGATCGCGTCGCGAGTGCGGCGGGCCGCCTGTCGGTGAAGATCTTCGGCATGGCCGAGGCGCCGGGACGCCTGCTCGCGCACCATCTGGGCCGCGCGTTGCAACTGACGAACATCCTGCGCGACATCGACGAAGACGCCGACATCAATCGCTGCTATCTGCCGAGCGACTTGCTCGAGCGTGAAGGCATCGCCGTGAGCGACCCGCACACGATCGCGGCGCACCCGGCGCTGCCGCGCGTGTGCGCGACGCTCGCCGAGCGCGCCAAGGCGCACTTCGCCGAGTCCGACGCGATCATGGACCGCACGCCGCGCGCGCAGGTGAAGGCGCCGCGCATCATGTCGGGCGTCTATCGCGTCCTGCTCGAGCGCACGCTCGAGCGCGGCTTCGACCTCCCGCGCGCGAAGGTCACCAAGCCGCGCGCGCGGCTGATGTGGATCGTGGCCCGCTACGCGTTATTCTGATGGCGCGGCTCGTTCACGTGATCGGCGCGGGACTCGCCGGCCTGGCCGCTGCGGTGCAGCTGCAAAGGCGCGGTGTCCAGGTCGCGCTGCACGAAGCAACGGGCCAGGCGGGCGGGCGCTGCCGGTCGTTCTACGATCGCACGCTCGGCGCGACCATCGACAATGGCAACCATCTGGTGCTGGCGGGCAACGAGGCGACGCTGAACTACGTGCGCGCGATCGGCGCCGCGGACCAGCTGATCGGGCCGCCGCAACCCGAATTCGCATTCATGGATCTGGCGGCGCGCTCGCGCTGGAGCGTGCGGATTTCGCCGAGCCGGCTGCCGTGGTGGATCTTCGATGCGAATGCACGGGTGCCGGGCACGCAAGTGCGCGACTACCTCGCGCTGCTGCCACTCGTGTTCGCGAAACCAGGCCGCACGCTCAAACAGACGATGCGCTGTGACGGTCCGTTGTGGGATCGTCTGCTGCAGCCGTTTTTTCGCACGCTGCTCAACGTCGATCCGCGCGAAGGCAGCGCCGAACTCGCGGGCGCCGTGCTGCGCTGTCTGCTGGCCGCGGGCGGCGACGCGTGCCGGCCGCTCGTCGCGCGCACCGGTCTTAGCCGCGCGTTCGTCGATCCGGCGCTGCGCCTGCTCCAGCACGGCGGCGCCGCGATCCGGCTCGATGCGCCGCTGCGCGCGATTTCGTTCGACGAGGACGGCAAGCGCGCGAGCGCGCTGCATTTCGACGGCGAAGCCGTCATGCTCGGCGCCGACGAAGCCGTGGTGCTCGCCGTGCCGCCCGACGCGGCGCGCGCGCTCGTGCCCGAAGTCAGCACGCCGCAGTGCGGAAGCACGACGCTCAGTCTGTTTTTCGCGCACGAGCCGCCGCCCGGGCTCGCCGCGATCACCGGCCTCGTCAATGCGACGGGCCAGTGGCTGTTCGCCGGCCACGGCCGGCTGGCGGTCACGATCAGCGGCGCCGACGCGCTTGCCGCCATGAGCGGCGAGGCGCTGGCCGCGCAAGTCTGGGCCGAGGTGGCGCAGGTCGCGACGCTGCCCGCCGCGCCGCTGCCGGCGTGGCAGATCGTGACCGAAACGCATGCGACGTTCGCAGCGCTGCCGCAAGAGGAACTGCGCCGGCCCGCGACGCGCACGCGCTGGAATAACCTGATGCTCGCAGGCGACTGGGTTGCCACCGGTCTGCCTGCCACGATCGAGGGTGCGATCCGCTCCGGCAACAAGGCCGCGGATCTCATCCTGAACGGAACTCTGGAACACCGATGAACGATTTATCCCAAGCCCTGCCGACGGAAGACCTGCTCACGATGAAGGAAGCCGGGCACGGCATCGCCGCGCCCGCGAGCGACGCGCTCGACGCGCTCGACGCCGCCGTGACGCGCGCCACCGACGCGCTGCTCGCCGCGCAGAACGCCGACGGCCACTGGGTCTACGAACTCGAAGCGGATTCGACCATTCCGGCCGAATACGTGCTGCTCGTCCACTACCTCGGCGAGACGCCGAACGTCGAGCTGGAGCAGAAGATCGCGCGCTACCTGCGCCGCATCCAGCAGCCGGGCGGCGGCTGGCCGCTCTTCACCGACGGCGCGATGGACGTGAGCGCGAGCGTGAAGGCCTATTTCGCGCTCAAGATGATCGGCGATGCCGAGGATGCCGAGCACATGGTCCGCGCGCGCAACGCGATTCTCGCGGCGGGCGGCGCCGAGGCATCGAACGTGTTCACGCGCGTGCTGCTCGCGTTGTTCGGCGTGGTCACGTGGTACGCCGTACCGATGATGCCGGTCGAAATCACGTTGCTGCCGAAGTGGTTCCCGTTCCATCTGTCGAAGGTGTCGTACTGGGCGCGCACGGTGATCGTGCCGCTGCTCGTGCTGAACGCGAAGCGGCCCGTGGCGCGCAATCCGCGCGGCGTGCGCATCGACGAGCTGTTCCATGCGGCGCCGGTCACGACCGGTCTGCTGCCGCGCTCGGCGCATCAGAGCAAGGGCTGGTTCGCGTTCTTCCGCGCCGTCGATGGCGTGCTGCGCGTGATCGATCCGCTGTTCCCGACTTACCTGCGCCAGCGCGCGATCGACGCGGCCGTCGCGTTCGTCGATGAGCGCCTGAACGGCGAAGACGGCCTCGGCGCGATTTTCCCGGCCATGGCCAACGCCGTGATGATGTACGACGTGCTCGGCTATCCCGCCGACCATCCGCATCGCGCGATTGCACGCCGCTCGCTCGACAAGCTGCTGGTGATCCACGACGACGAGGCGTATTGCCAGCCGTGCCTGTCGCCGGTGTGGGACACCTCGCTCGCCGCGCACGCGCTGCTCGAAACGGGCGATGCGCGTGCCGAGGCCGCCGCGCAGCGCGGCCTCGAATGGCTGCGTCCGCTGCAGATCCTCGACGTGCGCGGCGACTGGATCTCGCGCCGGCCCGACGTGCGCCCGGGCGGCTGGGCGTTCCAGTACGCGAACCCGCACTACCCCGACGTCGACGACACTGCCGTGGTGGCGATGGCGATGCAGCGCGCCGACAAGCTCAACAAAGCCAACAGCTGGGACGAGTCGATCGCGCGGGCGCGCGAATGGGTCGTCGGCATGCAGAGCAGCGATGGCGGCTGGGGCGCATTCGAGCCCGAGAACACCCAGTACTACCTGAACAACATCCCGTTCTCGGATCACGGCGCACTGCTCGATCCGCCGACCGTGGACGTGTCGGGCCGCTGCCTGTCGATGCTCGCGCAGCTCGGCGAATTGCCGGCCGTCAGCGAACCCGCGCGCCGCGCGTTCGACTACATCCTCAAGGATCAGGAGTCGGATGGCAGCTGGTACGGCCGCTGGGGCATGAACTACATCTACGGCACGTGGACCGCGCTGTGCGCGCTGAACGCCGCGGGCCTCGCCCACACCGATTCGCGCATGCAGCGCGCGGTGCAATGGCTGCTCGCGATCCAGAATCCCGATGGCGGCTGGGGCGAGGATGGCTCGAGCTACAAGCTCGAATACCGCGGTTATGAACCGGCGCCGAGCACGGCCTCGCAGACGGCGTGGGCGCTGCTCGGCCTGATGGCCGTCGGTCAGGTCGATCATCCGGCGGTCGCGCGCGGTATCGCGTGGCTGCAGGCGACCCAAGGCGAGCACGGCCTGTGGGACGAGACGCGCTTCACCGCGACGGGCTTCCCGCGCGTGTTCTATCTGCGCTACCACGGCTATCGCAAGTTCTTCCCGCTGTGGGCGCTCGCGCGCTACCGCAACCTCAAACGCGACGGCCTCACGCACGTCACGGTCGGGATGTGACGGTGGCCGTCGAAGGATTCGTGCGCGTGAGCGAGCGCGCACTGCCGGTCGTCGTCGTCACCGGCATGGCGTTCGAGGCGCGCGTTGCGCGCGGCGCGGGCGTGAAGACCGTGTTCGCGGCGCGAGCGGACCTGCTCGAGCGCGCGCTCACCGAGGCGCTCGCCCAGGGTGCTTCGGGCGTGATCAGCTTCGGCACGGCGGGCGGTCTCGCGCCCGGTCTCGAGCCGGGTACGCTCGTGATCGCCGATGCGATCGAGGGCCCGTTCGGCCGTATGCCGACCGATCGCGTCTGGTCCGACCGGCTCGCAGCCGCGCTGGCGGCTTCGCCGCTCGCGGCGCGCGTGCAGCGCGGCGTCGAGGCGGCGGTGAGCGCGCCGCTCGTCGTCGCGGCCGACAAGGCGGCACTGCACGCTGCGAATGGCGCGCTGGCCGTCGATATGGAATCGCATCTCGCCGCCGCCGCTGCAGCTGCGCGCGGTTTGCCGTTCGCGGTCTGCCGGGCGATCGTCGATCCGGCCTGGCGCACGCTGCCGAAGGCCGCCATGGCCGGTCTGCGCGACGACGGCACCACGGCCGTGCTGCCGGTGCTGCGCGAACTGGCGCGCCAGCCCGCGCAACTGGGCGCACTGCTGCGGATCGCCGCCGATGCGCGGGCGGCCCGCGCATCGCTCGTCGAAGCGCGGCGGTTATTCGCCGTCGCTGGCGCGCTCTGACGAAGACATCGGAAATAATCCGTCGATTGCCCGGTTTTTGTCTTAAAAAAGCGGCGCAATATCGCGCAGCCAAAAATCGCCATTAATTAATACCTCCGGTTTATCGAGAATAAAAAAATCCTCGGGCAAAGAGAATTGCCCGAGGTAAATCTCGGAGGTTACAAGATAAAACGTAGCGGCACTTTCGCAGGGTGCCGAAACCCCGGTCGATACGCTGACTGGGCCCGCCATTATTGGGTTTGCGCCCGGACGGGGCAATCGTACTAGTCAGAATGAATTGATTTGAACCGGATCCGCAACACTCGAGATGCGGTATCGAAGCGCGCCTGATAATTTCGCGTTCCCTCATTAACTTTTGTGAACGCGATTAATCAATGAAAAAGGCACTTCTGTTTTCGGCAGCACTCGCTACATTCGCGAGCGTCGCTCATGCTCAAAGCTCCGTGACGCTGTACGGGCTTATCGATGAAGGCCTCAGCTACACCAACAACGTCGCGACGGCGGGCGTGGACGCCAACGGCAACGCGCACCACAGCAGCTTGCTCGCGATGCAGGGCGGTGTCGCCAACGGCAGCCGTTGGGGTCTGAAGGGCTCGGAAGACCTGGGCGGCGGCCTCGCGGCGGTATTCCAGCTGGAAAACGGCTTCAACATCAACTCGGGCGCGCTCGGTCAGGGCGGCCGGATGTTCGGGCGTCAAGCGTATGTCGGTCTGTCGTCGGCCACCCTCGGTACCGTGACGATGGGTCGTCAGTACGACTCCGTGGTCGACTACCTCGGCCCGCTGACGGCCAACGGCAGCTGGGGCGGCATGTTCTTCTCGCACCCGTACGACAACGACAACACCGACAACTCGTTCCGCATCAACAACTCGGTCAAGTACACGAGCGCCAACATCGCCGGCCTGAAGTTCGGCGGCCTGTACGGCTTCAGCAACTCGCCGGGCCAGTTCGCCAATAACCGCGCGTGGAGCCTCGGCGCGAGCTACGCCTACGGCGGGTTGAACGTCGCCGCAGCGTACATGAACCTGAACAAACCGAGCTCGAACGCGACGGGCGCACAGACCGATGGCACGCTGGCATTCGACACCCCGGCCGGCACCATCATGCCGACCAAACAGCGTACGGGCGGCCTCGGCGCCAGCTACGCATTCGGACCGGCGACCGCCGCCGTGACGGCGACCCAGTCGGTGCTGCAAACGCAGTTTGCCTATGCCCGTTTCCTGAACGTCGAAGCCAACGTGCAGTACTTTGCCACGCCTGCACTGAGCCTCGGCGCGATGTACGACTACACGCACGCGACGTTCAGCGTCGATGGCGGTCAATTCCGTCCGCACTTCCACACGTTGGGTCTGATGTCGGACTACTTCTTGTCGAAGCGCACCGACGTGTACGCGCAGGCGCTCTATCAGAATGGTTCGAGCAATACCGAGGGCCTGGTTGGCGTGGTCGGCGCGGGCGGGGCTTCGGCCAGCACCTCGCAGTTCGTTGCGCGCGTCGCCATCCGCCACAAGTTCTAAGACCGCGCCTGCAACTCATGGCGCTGTCGGCTGAAGGCAGCCGCAGGCGCTGAGCAGCACCCCGAAAGCTGGAGAGCGATCCAGCCTTTGGGGTGTTTTTCATGGCGAGCCGTCACGCCGCGATTTTCTGTATCTATATCAAGTTTTATTTACAAAAGATCAGGAGGTGTTTTTAGAATTTCCTCTAAAAATATGGGCGGACATTCTGCGCGTTCAATCCTTGTCCAGGGAGAATCGTGGAAATGGTTAAAAAATCATAGAAGCATCTCTAACAATTCCGTCAACAAGCCGCAGAGCCTGTCGTAGCGGGCGCCGCCACAATATCGCGAGTGACCAATCAATCGAATAGATTGGAAAACTCGAAAGTGATAAAACGCCGCAACACTGTAGCTGTGGTTTGAATATCGATTTGATAGTTTCGCCTCTCCTCATTAAAAAATATGGAGGCGATAACTTCATGAAAAAAACCCTGCTCGTTTCTGCCGTATTCGGCACGTTTGCGTGTGTCGCTCACGCGCAAAGTAACGTTACGCTCTATGGCATTGTCGATGAAGGCCTCAGCTACACGAACAACGTCGCAACGGGCAGCAAGGATGCCAACGGAAAGCTGCTCCACGGTAGCTTGTTCGCGCTGCAAAGCGGCGCGGTCCAGGGTAGCCGCTGGGGCCTGAAAGGCACGGAAGATCTCGGCGGCGGCCTCTCGACGGTGTTCCAGCTGGAAAACGGCTTCAACACCAGCACGGGCGCACTGGGTCAAGGTGGCCGAATGTTCGGTCGCCAGGCATGGGTCGGTTTTTCATCGACGAGCGCTGGGACCCTGACGATGGGCCGTCAATACGATTCCGTCGTCGACTACCTCGGCCCGCTGACGGCCAACGGCAACTGGGGCGGCATCTTCTTCGCCCATCCGTTCGACAACGACAACACTGGCAACTCGTTCCGCATCAACAACTCGATCAAATACACGAGCGTCAACTACGCTGGTCTGCAGTTCGGTGGCCTGTATGGGTTCAGCAACACACCTGGCCAGTTCGCCAACAACCGCGCGTGGAGCCTCGGCGCGCGTTACAGCGCCGGGCCGTTGACGCTCGGCGCGGCCTACCTCGACCTGAAATACCCGAACGCGAACAGCACCGGTGCGCAGGCCGATGGCAGCAACCCCGTTACTGCTGCGTTTACTCTCGTGTCCGGTTCGGGCTGGAACTATGCACGGCAGCGCACGGGCGGACTTGGCGCGAGCTACGCGTTCGGTCCCGCAACGGCCACCGTGACGGCGACCGAATCGGCGATGCAAACGCCCATTTCCTATGTTCGTTTCATGAACGTCGAAACCAATGTGCGGTACTTCGTGACGCCGACGTTGAGCCTCAATGCCATGTACGACTACACGCACGCCACGTTCAGTCGCTACGGCGGTCAATTCCGCCCGCACTTCAATACGCTGGGTCTGATGTCGGACTACCTTTTGTCGAAACGCACCGACGTTTACGCACAAGCGGTCTACCAGGATGGTTCGACCGGGACGGACGGGATCGTCGGTGTGTGGAGCGCCGGTGGCAATTCCGCGAGCACGTCGCAGATCGTGGCGCGCGTCGGGATCCGTCACAAGTTCTAAGCGCCTGCTCTGGCGTTGCTGTACCCCGAGAAACCGCGCCGACCGCGCGGTTTTTTATGCACTTATTGAAATCCTAGGGAAAACCCTTATCTCTGGTATCATTCCTGGCGTTAACCCTAGGTTTCTGAGTTGAGGCATGGGGTCGAGAGCTAATTTCGAGAGATACCGAGATGAATTTCCACACCCGCAAATGGGTCAAGCCCGAAGATCTGAACCCGAACGGCACGCTGTTCGGCGGCAGCCTGCTGCGCTGGATCGACGAAGAAGCGGCGATCTACGCGATCTGCCAGCTCGATAACCAGCGCGTCGTGACCAAGTTCATGTCCGAAATCAATTTCGTGAGTTCGGCGCGTCAAGGCGACATCATCGAACTCGGCATGACGGCGACCCATTTCGGCCGCACGTCGATCACGCTGCGCTGCGAAGTGCGCAACAAGATCACGCGCAAGAGCATCCTGACCGTCGAGAAGATGGTGTTCGTGAATCTCGACGCCGAGGGCAATCCGGCGCCGCATGGCCGTGAGCGCATCCGCTACGCCGACGAGGCGTTCGATCGCTATCGCGAGCGCGTGCAGAAATCGGCGACGTCGCAACTGAACCGCTCCGTCGAACGCGAAGAAGAGTCGAGCGAGGCCGACGCAGTGCATTGAGCACGCGGCAGGCAGGACGCGAATGAAAACCCGGCTGGCGCCTGTCAAAGTGTCAGCCGGGTTTTTTGCATCGACGGCGTCGGGATGGTCAGCGCGAGATCACTGCCCCGCCGGCGCGCTTGCCGGTGCAGGCGCCGAAGCGCCTGAAGGGGTGGCCGGCTGAGGCGTCGCCGGTTTTGTACTGGCGGCGCCGCTTGCCGGAGCCGGCGTCGCAGCCGGCTCCGAAGCCGGCGCCGAAGCACCCGACGCCGCGGCCGGCGCCGCTGCGCCTTCCGCGGGTGTCGATGCCCCCGCCGGAGCCGCGCCTGCCGTCGGTGCCGAAGCGCCGATCGCTCCGGTGGCCGCCGCCCCTGCGGCGCCCGCCGCCGCTGCCGCACCCGCACCTTCGGTATCCGCCGCACCCGCATCGCCCGGATCGCCGTAATCGGGCAGCGGTGCCTGCGGGCCCGAACTGCTGCGCAGCAGCGAAGCGCGCTGCTGCATATAGGCGTCGCGCACGAACGAGTATTTGTCGAGCGCGGCCTGCGAGAGCAGATCGGTCGCGCCGAGCAGATCCGAGCGCGCGCTCACGAACTGCAGCACATAGAGCGGATTGCGCCAGGCCGGTTCGATATAGCCCAGCATGCCGAACTTCACGTCGACGATCATGCCGGTGCCATCGCGGAAGTCGCTCGGCCCGAAGAACGGCAGCACCAGATAAGGCCCGGACGGCACGCCGTAATGGCCGAGCGTGAGGCCGAAATCCTGATGATGCTTGGGCAGTCCGGCGGCAGTGGCGAAGTCGATCAGGCCGCCGATACCGAACGTCGTATTCATGGCGATGCGCATCAGATCTTGCGTGGCATCGGTGATCTTCAGCTGCAGCAGGTTGTTGGCCAGATTGCCGACGTCGCCCAGGTTCGAGAAGAAGTTCGAGATGGCCTGGCGCAGCGGCTGCGGTGTCACCTTCTGGTAGCCCTTCGCGATCGGCTGGGCGATGGCGCGGTCGACTGCGTCGTTGACCTTGAACATGGTGCGGTTCATCGGCTCGAGCGGGTCGCCGGGCTTGCGGTCCGGACCGGTGGCACAGCCTGCCAGCAGCACGCTCGCGCTCGCCGCTATCGTGAGGGCGGTTTTTGTTGTTTTCATTGGTCGATTCCCTCGATTTTCGATCTCGCGCGCTTCGGGCGCGGTTTGCCCATCAGCACCGGCTGGAACACCACGGCGCCGATCAGCGTACAGAGCAGCGACAGCGCGAGCAGTCGCCCCATGCTCGACGTGCCGGGATGGTGCGACAGCCACAGGCTGCCGAACGCGGTGGCCGTCGTCGCGGCCGAGAAGAGCACGGCGTGGGTGAGACTGGAGTGCAGCAAGCCGGTCTGGCCCGCGCGCCATGCCATGACGAAGTAGATCTTGAACGCGACGCCGACGCCCAGCATCAACGGCAACGCGATGATATTGGCGAAGTTCAGCGGCATGCCGAACACCACGCACAACTCCAGCGTCACGAGCGCCGAGACGAGCAGCGGCACCAGCGTGCGCAGCACGTCGCCGAAGTTGCGCAGCGTGATCCACAGCAGCGCCGTGATCAGCACGACGGCCCAGGCGGCCGACTGCAGGAAGGCCTTGATGATCGTGTCGGCGGAATGGAGGATCGAGATCGGTCCGCCGATCGCGCCCGGTTCGGCCTTCTTCACCGCGTGCACGAAGCGCGCGAGCAGCGCGTCGTCGCCCGGATCGACGCCTGGTGGCACGCGCGGCGCGATGTCGACCAGCGCCTCGCCGTTGGGCGCCACCCAGTCGCGCACCATCGACTTGGGCAGCGTCTCGCGCGTGATCTCGGTCGGCTGCAACAGGCGCGCGAGCTGCTCGAGTGCGAGTTCGAGCGGCTGCGAGAAGGCCTTTTCGGCGCGATCGCGCATGGCTGTATCCGCGCCGGCGAGTTTCGTGAGCGAGGCCGACAGGTGCTTGGCCTCGGCGGCGCCCGGACCCGGATGATCGTCGGCGGCGAGTGAAAGCTGGGCCGCCGCACGCTTGAGCGCCGCCACTCGCAGGGCATCGCTCACCGGCGGCGCGGCTGGCTGCGTGAGCGCGGGCAGCAGTTGCTGCGCGGCGCTCGAAATCAGCATCATCTTCTGCTGCTGGTCGGTGGGGATCAGCGTCGAGAGCGTCGTGGTGCGGCCGACTTCAGGCAGCTTGGCGAGGCGCGCGGCGATCTGGTCGGCGGCTTCGAGCGACGGCGCGAGCACGCTTACGTTGTTGATCGAGATGATCGGCGAGTTCTTCAGCGCGATCAGGGTGGCCATCGACTCCGTGTGCGGATCTTTCAGATGCAGCGGGTTGAAGTCGAAGCGCAGATGCAGCAACAGCGGCGTCGCGCCGACCACCACGACGAGCGTGCTGATCAGCACCGGCTTGCGGTGCTTGGCGAGCCACGCATCGACGGGCGCGAGGAATGCGAAGCCGGGCGCCCCGGCCTCGCCAGCCGGCTTGAAGATGCTGATGAGCGCGGGCAGCAGCGTCATGTTCGCGAAGTACGCGACGAACATGCCGACGCCCGCGATCTGCCCGAGTTCGGACACGCCGCGATACGCGGTCGGCAGGAACGAAAAGAAACTTTCGGCGACGGCGATCGCGGCGAGCGTGAGCGGCACGCCGATCTGGCGCGCGGTCTTGAGCAGCGCGCTGTCGAGGCGCATGTCCTGGAAGCGCTCCTCGCGATACTTGACGCCGAACTGCACGCCGAAATCGACGCCGAGCCCGACGAACAGCACCATGAACGCCACCGAGATCATGTTGAGCGCGCCGACCATCATGAGCCCGAGGGCCGCCGTGATGACGAGGCCGACGACCAGCGTGATCAGCACCGCACCGATCAGCTTGCCCGAGCGCAGCGCGAGCCACAGGATGAACAGCACGACGGCGGCCGTGATGATGCCGTTGAGCGCGGCGCCGTCCTGGACCGAGGCGAATTCCTCGTCGGCGAGCGGCTGTTCGCCGGTCAGCTTGATTTGCGCGCCGTACTGCGTGTCGAGATGCAGCGAGGCGGCGGTCGCGCGGATCGCTTCGGATGCGTTCGCGCCCGCCTTGAGCGCCCCGAAGTTGAGGACCGGCTGCACGGTGATGAACGCATAGGCGGGCTTGGTCGCGGCGTCCTTGTCGACCAGCGCGCGCCACGAGAACGCGGCCTGCTGGCCGGCCAGCACGCGATCGACGACATCGGCGCTCTGGCCGAGCAGATGCGCCATGTCGGGCAGCTTGATCTGGCCGAGCGTGAGCGGCAGCTGCAGCGTGGTCGTGAGCGTGTTGGCGAGCCCGGCGAGGCTTGGGTCCTTGGCGAGCGTGTTGACCAGCGGGCGCGCCTGCACGAGCTTGCCCGTGGTGGACAGCACGTCCTGGGTCGACGGGAACAAGAGGCCGTTGTGCTCGAAGAACGGACCGCCGGCCGGCTGGGTCACGGCGCTGAACTCGGTCGAGTCTTGCTTGAGGGCGGCGGCGAGCTTGTCGGCGGCGGCGTCGGCGAGCTCAGGCGCGTCGGCTTCGACCACCACGAGCAGCGACTGGCCGCGTTGCGGAAACGACTTGTCGATGGCGTCCGAGAGCGCGGACCACTGGGCATCGTTCTCGACGAGTCCGCTGACGTCGGTGTTGATCTTGAAGTGCTTGACGACGTATACGCTGCTTAAGACAGCGAGTACGAGGGCGAGTGTGATAACCCACGCCGCGCGGCGCACAGACCAGGCGACGAGGTGGATGATGAATGGCTTCAGCATACAGGCGAAGGAGCCCTGTCAAGGATGGCGATTTGGCAAGAGCGCATAAGTATACCGACCCCAGAGCGACGAGTACGTCTCCTGCACATGGCCGTGCCATGCAAAGCCGGTATACTGGGCCGGCCGGGTTTCCTTGCGCCGGGCGGTCCGGCGCGTCAATCTTACTGTCCCGATGAGCGTATGAAACGTTATTTGACAGCTTTTATCGCGGCAGCCGTCGTCTCCGGCGCTGCCTTCGCCCAGAGCACGCCGGACGCCGTCGTCAAGAGCGCGGTCGAGGGCACCGTGAACGCCATGAAGACCGACCCGCAGGCGCGCGGCGGCGACATGGCGAAAATCCAGCAAGTCGTCGAGAAAAACTTCGTCCCCTACACGGATTTTCAGCGCACCACGCGCATTGCCATCGGCAAGGCATGGTCGAGCGCCACCCCGGCGCAACAACAGCAGCTCTATGAGCAATTCACGCTCCTGCTCGTGCGCACGTATGCGACGTCGCTCTCGCAGTTGCGCGATCAACAGGTCGACTTCAAGTTCCAGCCGTCCGATACGCCGGCCAGCGCGAAGGATACTGTCGTGCAGTCGCATGTCCTCAGCAACGGCGGCGACGATGCGATCGGCTACCGGCTCACGCATGCGGCCTCAGGCTGGAAAATCTACGACATCAACATGATGGGTGCGTGGCTGATCCAGGTGTATCAAGTCCAGTTCGCCGAGCAGATCGCCAAGGGCGGCATCGATGGACTGATCAAGTATCTCGTCGATCACAATTCGCGCGGCGGCTAAGCGGCGCCTCGCTCCACCTTGTCTTCACCGGCTGGCGGCCGCGCGCTTCGCGGGGCGCGCCTAGCGGGGCGCGCCTAGCGTCTCCGGCGGTTCTCCACCGCGAACTTGATCAGCTCCGCCTGCCCTTCGATCTCGAGCTTGCGCTTGATGTTGAGTCGATGCGTCTCGACCGTGCGCACGGACAGGCCGGTGCGCTGCGCGATCTGCTTGCTCGACAGGCCCTCGGCGAGAGCATCGAGGATGTCGCGCTCGCGCGGCGTCAGGCGCTCGATCGGCGCCTGCACGGCAGAGGCCTGGATCATGCGTACGCCGAGCCCCGCGCTGAAGAACGTCTGCCCGGCGAGCACCGTCTCGATCGCGCGGATGATCTCGGTGGCCGGCGAATCCTTGAGCACATAGCCGCTCGCGCCCGCACGCACCGCCTGGGTGACGTATTCGACGTTGTCGTGCATCGACAGCATCAGCACGCGGATGGCCGGAAACTGCTCGTGAAAGACGCCCGCGAGCGCGATGCCGTTCATGCCGGTCATGCCGACGTCCATCAGCACGAGATCGGGCTCGACGGTGGCGGCGAGCGCGAGCGCCTCGTCGGCGTTGGCGGCTTCGCCGACCACCTGCAGGCCGCTCACGGCTTCGAGCCGCGCGCGCAGCCCGTCGCGCACGAGCGGATGATCGTCGACGAGCACGATGCGCGCCGTGGTGACGGGATGAGTCATGGTGTCGATGTCCGAGCGAGGGTGTTGGCGGCGTTCAACGGCACGCTCGCCGTGACGATCGTGTGGCCGGGTCGCGAACTGAGGGTGAGATGGCCACCGAGCGTGTCGAGCCGCTCGCGCATGTTGCGCAGGCCGAGGCCGGCGCGCGGATCGGACTGCGCATGCACGACGTCGAAGCCCTGGCCGTTGTCGGCGATCGTGAGCGCGACCACTTGCGCCGACGCATCGAGCGTGAGCGCCGCGCGCGCCGCCCGCGCGTGCTTCACGATGTTGGTGAGCGCCTCCTGGGCGATGCGGAACAGCACGGTGTTGACGGCCTCGGGCAGCGGCGCTGCGTCGGGATGCGCGATCTGCGCGAAGCTGATCTCGATGCCGGCCTCCTCGCTCAACTCGCGTGTGAGTTGCTGGAGCGCAGCGGCGAGCCCCAGGTCGTCGAGCATCGAAGGCCGCAGTGCATGGGAGATACGGCGCACTTCGCGCAGCGTGTCGCCAAGACGCGTGAGGCCAGTTGCGAGCGCGGTCTCGGCGGCCGGCACGCGATGCTGCGCGTGCTCCAGACGCGCGAGCGCCGACTCGAACAACAGCTTGACCGACACGAGCATCTGGCTGATGCCGTCATGCAGTTCGCGCGAGAGTCGCGCGCGCTCGTTCTCCTGCGACTCGGCCACTTGCTGCGCGAGCCGCTTGAGCTTGGCATCGGTGCTGCGGTACTCGCTCACGTTGAGCACGAGCGCGCCGAGCGCGATCACGACCACACCGGCGAGCGCGATGAGCCCGAGCCATTGCAGCGTGTGCTCGATGTTGACCGACGCGCGCTCGTCGATGCGCGCGAGCGTCGAGTCGACATCGTCGAGATAGATGCCGGTGCCGAGCATCCAGCCCCAGCGCTCGAGCGGCACGACGTAGCCGAGCTTGGGGGCGAGCTTGCCGGTCGACGGACGATGCCACAGATAGCGCACATAGCCGCCGCCGCGCGAGGCCGCCGCGACGAGTTGCTGGATCGTGAGCGCGCCTTGCGGGTCGCGCATGTCCCACAGATTCTGGCCGACCAGCGCGGGCTCGCGCGGATGCATGAGCGAGCGGCCGTGCATGTCGTAGACGAAGAAATAGCCGTCCGGGCCGAAATCCATTTTCTGCAGCACGGCGAGCGCTTCGCTGCGCAGCGCCGCTTCGTTGGCGGGATGCGTGCGCGCCGCCTCGTAGAGCGGCGCGATGGCGCTCGTGGCGAGATCGACGTAATGGCGCAGTTCGATTTCCTTGCTCGACAGATAGGCCGCCTGCATGGTCGCGTGCTGGGTTTCGGCGAGCACGGTCGCCTGATGGCGCACGCCGATGCCGATGCCCGCGAGCGCCGCGAGAAACGGCACGACCGCGAGCAGGAAGATCTTGGTCTTCAGGCGGTCGTTGAAGAAAAAGGGGGCGGGCATTGCGGCTCTCGCGGGTCTCGAAGCGTCGGTCTGCAAGGATAGCAGTGTCGCTTCGTTTGTTCAGTGCGGCGCGGGCGGCCCGGCGCGGGTCATCGTCGACTAGTTGACCGGCCGCCAGTTCGTGCGCGATAACGCGTGGCGAAGCGCTGCGTCGCGGCGATGATGGAGGCTGCGGGCGCACCGTTGCCGCCGCCACACGGAGTCTTTATCGATGCCACGCCGTCTACTCTCGTTCTACCTTGTTCTCGCGGCGACGCTCGTCGTCGGCGCTTGCGCGGGCCGGAGCGCCGCGCCGCCCCCGCCCGCCGACGCGGCGCGCACGAGTGTGCCGCTCCTGATCGCGCATCGCGGCGGCACCGGCGATGCCCCCGAAAACACCCTGACGGCCATCCGCGAAGCCGTCCACAACGGCGCCGATGCGATCTGGCTGACCGTGCAGTTGAGCCGTGACGGCGTGCCGGTGCTCTATCGTCCGGGCGACCTGTCCGCGCTCACCGACGCAAGCGGTCCGGTCGCCTCGAAGAGCGCGGCCGAGCTGGCGCGGCTCAACGCCGGCTGGCAGTTCAAGGTGAAGGACGCGGCGGGCCGCGACAGCTGGCCGTACCGGCGCGCGGGCGTCGGCATTCCGACGCTGGCGGAGGCGCTGGCCGCGATTCCCGACACGATGACCGTGGTGCTCGACATGAAGGCGCTGCCCGCGCCGCCGCAGGCCGCTGCCGTCGCGCAGGTGCTCGATGCCCGGCACGCGTGGGAGCACGTCTTGATCTATTCCACCGATGCGTCGTATCAGCAGGCGTTTGCTGCGTGGCCTCGCGCACGACTCTTCGAATCACGCGATGCCACCCGCGACCGGCTCGCGAACGTCGCGCTCGCGCAATCCTGCAACGCGCCGCCGTCGGCAGGCGCGTATGCTGGCTTCGAGTGGCGGCGCGACGTGGAACTCGTCGAGCGCTTCACGCTGGGCGAGGGCCGCTCGACGGTCGCGGGTGCGCGGTTGTGGAGCCGCGCGGCTGTGCAATGCTTCCGCTCGAACCCGGATGTGCGTCTGGTCGCGTTCGCAGTCAACGACGCAACGGACTATCGGGCAGCCGCGTGCGCGGGCCTCGACGCCGTGCTGGCGGACTCGCCGCGTACGATGGCGAGTGCGCGCGATGCGCTCAAACGCGGCTATACCTGCCCGTGAAGCCGCAGGCGCTACGTAGTTTTACGTAGCGTTGTTACGTAATTGTCCGCTTGTGGCAAGCCAGCCGAAGGCGAATACTACGCCCCAGCATGGCGCTCGGTGGGTCGTGCGAAGCGCCGTTCCATGTCGGACGGTTCTCGTGGGTCCGGTTCGACACCGGGCAATTCAAAAAAAACATTCATGGAGACAGCATGAGTCGGACTTCCAGTTTTGTCGTCTGGACGTTGGTCGCGCTCCTCGGCGCGTTCGCGTTCGGCACCATCGCACTCGCGCATGGCGAGCGGGTCAGCGCGCTATGGATCGTGATCTGCGCCGTCTGCGTCTATCTGATCGCTTACCGTTTCTACAGTCGCTTCATCGCGAGCAAGGTGTTGCAGCTCGACGGGCTGCGCATGACGCCGGCCGTACGTCACAACGACGGCCTCGACTACGTGCCGACCAACAAGTACGTGCTGTTCGGCCATCACTTCGCGGCGATCGCGGGCGCGGGTCCGCTGGTCGGCCCGGTGCTGGCCGCGCAGATGGGCTACATGCCAGGCATGCTGTGGATTCTCGCGGGCGTCGTGTTCGCGGGCGCAGTGCAGGACTTCGTCGTCCTGTTCATCTCGACGCGCCGTGACGGCCGCTCGCTCGGCGATCTCGTGAAGATGGAACTCGGTGCGGTGCCGGGCGTGATCGCCCTGTTCGGCACGTTCCTCATCATGGTGATCATTCTCGCGGTGCTCGCGCTGATCGTCGTGAAGGCGCTCACCAATTCGCCGTGGGGCACGTTCACGGTTGCCGCGACGATTCCGGTCGCGCTCTTCATGGGCGTCTACGTGCGTTATCTGCGTCCGGGCAAGATCGGCGAAGTGTCGATCATCGGCTTCGTGCTGCTGATGGCATCGATTGCCTTCGGCCAGCACGTGCACGATACGCCGGCGCTCGCCGCCTGGTTCACGTTCACGGGCACGCAGCTCACGTGGATCCTGATCGGCTATGGCTTCGTCGCTTCGGTGCTGCCGGTGTGGCTGCTGCTCGCGCCGCGCGACTATCTGTCGACGTTCCTGAAGATCGGCACCATCCTCGCGCTCGCGATCGGCATCCTGATCGTCGCGCCGGAACTGAAGATGCCGGCGTTCACGAAGTTCATCGACGGCTCGGGCCCGGTCTGGTCGGGCAGCCTGTTCCCGTTCCTCTTCATCACGATCGCGTGCGGCTCGGTGTCGGGCTTCCATGCGCTGATCTCGTCGGGCACGACGCCCAAGCTGCTCGATAACGAAACCAACGCGCGCTTCATCGGCTATGGCGCGATGCTGATGGAATCGTTCGTCGCGATCATGGCGCTCGTCGCCGCTTCGGTGATCGAGCCGGGTGTGTACTTCGCGATGAATTCGCCGCTCGCCGTGCTCGGCACGACGCCCGACGCGGTCGCGCACACCGTTGGCCAGTGGGGCTTCATGCTGACGCCCGACATGCTCACGCAAACCGCCCAGGCGGTGGGCGAGACGACGATCATCGCGCGTGCCGGCGGCGCGCCGACGCTCGCCGTCGGCATGGCGCAGATCCTGCATCAGGTGATCGGAGGCCAGGCGATGATGGCCTTCTGGTATCACTTCGCGATCCTGTTCGAGGCGCTCTTCATCCTGACCGCTGTCGATGCCGGCACGCGCGCAGGCCGCTTCATGCTGCAGGATCTGCTCGGCACCTTCGTGCCGTCGTTGAAGCGCACCGACTCGCTGCCCGCCAACCTGATCGCGACCGCGCTGTGCGTCGCGGCCTGGGGCTACTTCCTGTATCAAGGCGTGGTCGATCCGCTCGGCGGCATCAACACGCTGTGGCCGCTGTTCGGCATCTCGAACCAGATGCTCGCCGGTATCGCGCTGATGCTCGGCACGGTGGTGCTGTTCAAGATGAAGCGCGAGAAGTACGCGTGGGTCACGGCGGTGCCGACGCTCTGGCTGCTCATTTGCACGCTGACGGCCGGCCTGCAGAAACTCTTCGACAGCAGCCCGAAGGTGAGCTTCGTCGCGCATGCACAGAAGCTGTCGGCGGCGCTCGCGGACGGCAAGGTGCTGGCCCCGGCCAAGTCGGTCGAGCAGATGCAGCAGATGATCTTCAACGACTATGTCGATGCAGCGCTGAGCGCCCTGTTCATCTTCGTGGTGGTCAGCATCGTCGTGTACGGTCTGATCGCGATTGCACGGGCACGCCGCATCAACCGTCCGACCGTGCACGAAACGCCGTTCGAGCCGATGCCGGCTGGCGGCATCACGCGCGGCGCGGGCGCGGCGCACTGAACCAGGAGCGAACGATGTTCTCCGATCTTCGTGACAACGTGCAGACCGCCGGCCGCTATCTGGGGCAGACGCTGCGCCTGATGGTCGGCGTGCCGGACTACGACGGCTACGTCGCGCATATGCGCGCGACGCATCCCGAGCGGCCGGTCATGACCTACGAGGAGTTCTTCCGGGAGCGGCAGAACGCGCGTTACGGGTCGGGCGCGGGCAAGTGCTGCTGAGCTAGCCGCACTCAAAGCGTCGCTGAGGCTCACAAAAAAAGCGCAACGGTGTGAAAGCCGTTGCGCTTTTTGCTTTTTGCGGTGTTAGCGTTGTTCGATCAGCGTCGGTGCGCGCTGTTAAAATGAGCGCCCATTTTTAGGAGAAGCAAATGTCCTGGTTCATTTATGAAGTGCCCGAATACAACGAAGACGGGGCGCGCATCGAACCGTTCAGCGACTTGCGCAGCCGTGTCCTGGAAGCCAATGGGCAAGCGATGGCCGACGAACTGGAAAGCGTCCGCGAGAATGCCGCGGCAACGGCGGACACGCCCGCCCGGCCGCTGCGCGGCGCGGAGAATCCGCACGTGTTCCCGATTCCGTACGCGGACTCGATGATTCTGGTCGGCTTCATCTTCGAGCTGCAGCGCGATTTGCGGCAACTGGTGGTTTCGCCGGTGGAAATGCCCTGGCTGAAAGACGCCTGATAGACGCCCGAGCGAGCGGGCCGATCCAAAGAAAAAGGGCGCAACGGTGAACACCGTTGCGCCCTTCGTCTTTCAGGCTTGAGCGGAAGACCCGATCAGCCTGCGGCGACCGTGGCGGCCTTTTTGGTCTGCGCCGCGAGCTTGATCTCGTCGAGCTTGATCTCGACGTGGCGCGAGAACACGTACTCGGCCGGACGCTGGCCGTCGAGCGGGATGTCCTTCGCGAACGCGCCTTGCGTGCGCGGGCCCGAGAGGGCGATGCGCGCGGCCTTGAGCGGATGCGCGACCGTGTCCATCACGGCGGTCGCCTCGAAGCCGCAGTGGACCATGCAGTCCGCGCACTTCTCGTACTTGCCCGTGCCGTACTTGTCCCAGTCGGTGGTTTCCATCAGTTCCTTGAAGGTCTTCACATAACCTTCGCCGACCAGATAGCACGGCTTTTGCCAGCCGAACACCGTGCGCGCCGGGTTGCCCCACGGCGTGCATTGATAGGTCTGGTTGCCCGCGAGGAAGTCGAGGAACAGGCTCGACTGGCTGAACGACCACTTCTTGCCGTTGTCGCCGCGCTTGAAGATTTCGCGGAACAGGTTCTTGGTCTTGTCGCGGTTCAGGAAGTGCTGCTGATCCGGCGCGCGCTCATAGGCATAGCCCGGCGACACCGTGATGCCGTCGACGCCGATTTCGCCGACCGTGTCGAAGAACTTCGCCACGCGTTCGGGCTGCGCGTCGTTGAACAGCGTGCAGTTGATGTTCACGCGGAAACCACGGCGCTTCGCTTCCTTGATGGCGGCGACGGCCTTGTCGTAGACGCCTTCCTGCGAAACCGAGTGATCGTGCGCTTCGCGGTCGCCGTCGAGGTGGACCGACCAGACGAAGTACGGATTCGGCTCGTAGTCGTCCATCTTCTTTTCCATCAGCAGCGCGTTCGTGCACAGGTACACGAACTTCTTGCGCGCCATGATGCCCTTGACGATCTGCGGCATTTCCTTGTGCAACAGCGGCTCGCCGCCTGCAATCGAGACGACCGGCGCATTGCACTCGTCCACGGCTTCCAGACATTCCGCGAGCGACAGGCGCTGGTTCAGGATGGGATCCGGATAGTCGATCTTGCCGCAGCCGTTACAGGCCAGGTTGCAGCGGAACAACGGCTCGAGCATGAGCGCGAGCGGATAGCGTTTGTTGCCGCTGAAATGCTGGCGAAAGATATAGGCGCCAACGCGGACTTTTTGTAGCAGCGGAATAGACAAGAGGTGTCCTCCTTAAACTTCGCGTTCGACGAGCGGTTGCAACAGCTTCGCCGGCAGCTTGAATTCGACTTTTTCTTCCCGGCCCGCCATGGTGGTGACGTCGACGGGGCCTAGCGCGCGCAGCGCGTCAATGACGTTCTCGACCATTTCCTCGGGCGCCGATGCGCCGGCCGTCAGACCCACGGTCGCGGCGTTCGCGAACCACTCGGCCTTGATCTCCGAGCCGTCCGCCACGAGGTAGCTCGGTACCCCCGATTCGCTGCCGATTTCACGCAGGCGATTCGAGTTCGAGCTGTTCGTCGCGCCGACCACGAGCAGCACGTCCACATGCGTGGACAGCTCGCGCACGGCGGCCTGGCGATTTTGCGTCGCGTAGCAGATGTCGCGCGTATCGGGACCGACGATGTCCGTGAAGCGTGCGAGCAGGGCATCGATGATGCCGCGCGTGTCATCCACCGACAGCGTGGTCTGCGTCACGTACGCGAGCGGCGCGTCGAGCGGCAGATCGAGCGTCGCCACTTCGGCCTCGCTCTGCACCAGCAGCACCTTGCCGGGGATCTGGCCGATCGTGCCTTCGACTTCCGGGTGCCCGGCGTGGCCGATCAGGATCAGCGTGCGTCCCGCGCCGACGTACTGACGTCCCTGCACGTGCACCTTCGTGACGAGCGGACAGGTGGCGTCCAGCACGTCGAGACCACGTTCTTCAGCGGCGCGCTCGACCGTCTTCGCGACACCGTGCGCACTGAAAATGGCGACGTTGCCTTCCGGGACCTCGTCGAGCTCTTCGACAAAACGGGCGCCCTTGTTGCGCAGATTTTCGACGACGTGACGATTATGGACAATTTCGTGGCGCACATAGACCGGTGCGCCGTGTTTTTGCAGCGCGCGATCGACAATTTCGATCGCACGAACAACCCCCGCACAAAAGCCGCGGGGTTGAGCAAGGATGACTCGCATAAGGTGGCGAACTCCGACTGACGCGGGTTTCGACGAAGCCGGTAAAAATGACTTTATCGCCGCGATCATCATATTAATGGGCGCGATGAAGCCGGTAATTCCGGCGCGCCACAAAACCAAACGCGCATTTTACCGCTATCGACGCTCGTTTGCTGCGGCGCCTGCTGATTGAGGCGTGAACGCCACGGCGCAAGCCGTACAAGAAGCGGGGACGTAGGGGATTGGCGCAGTGCACCATCGGCCGGGAACCCTTAAACTGTTGGCCCCTGCCGGTGCGCGAAGCGCTGCCGGCCGACGCGTTATAACCCGATTCACCAATCCTGACGGCCTCGATGGAAGTCGACCACTACGAAAATTTTCCGGTCGCGAGCGTGCTGCTGCCCAAGGCGCTGCGTGCGCCGGTCGGCGTGATCTATCACGTCGTGCGCACGGCCGGCGACATCGCGAACGAAGGCGACTGGAGCCCGGCCGAGCGCCACGCGCGCCTCGCGGACTTTCGCGCGGGCCTCGACGCGGTGGCCGACGGCCGCCCGGCGCCCGTGCATCCGACGCTGTTCGCCAGGCTCGCGGACGTCGTCGCGCGCCACCGGTTGCCGCTCGAGCCGTTCTACGACCTCGTGTCGGCGTTCGACCAGGACATCGAGGCGACGCGCTACACCGATCGCGCGGCGCTCGTCGACTACTGCCGCCGCTCGGCGAGCCCGGTCGGCCGGTTGCTGCTGCATCTGATCGGCGCGGCGAGCCCGCAGAACTGCGCGGACTCCGATGCGATCTGCACGGGCTTGCAACTGACCAATATCTGGCGCGACATCGGCGCCGACTGGCAGGCGGGGCGCCTCTACGTGCCGCGCGACGAGCGCCTGCGCTTCCAGGTGACCGAGGCGCAGATCGCCGCCGGCATCGCCGACGCGGGCTGGTGCGCGCTGATGCGCCACGAAGTGCGCGAGGCGCGCGCGCTCATCGTGCGCGGCGCGCCGCTCGCGCTGCGCTTGCGCGGTCGCTTCGGCCTCGAGCTGTGCAGCGTGGTGCAGGGCGGACTGCGGGTGCTGGAGCGCATCGAACACGCGGGCTACGACGTGTTCCGCGAGCGGCCCGCATTGAAGACTTTTGACTGGATCGTGATCGTCTCGCGCACGCTCGCGATGTGGCTGTCGCGCCGCGTGGGCGTGCGCGTGCCGTCGATCGAAGGGAGCGCGTGATGCTGACGACGATTTTGTTTGGCCTGGCGTGCGTGTCGCTCGTCATCTGGTGCGTGCTGCTGTTCGCGCGTGGCGGTTTCTGGCGCGCGCGCCCGGCCGCGCCGCTCGCGGCCACGGAACCGGCCGGCGGCTGGCCCGCGGCGGTGGCCGTGGTGCCCGCGCGCAACGAAGCGGATGCGATCGGCGAGGCCGTCGCCTCGCTGCTCACGCAGGACTACGGTGGCGCGTTCCACGTGATCGTCGTCGATGACCACAGCACCGACGGCACCGCCGAGGCCGCCCGCGCGGCGGCGCTCGCGCTGCAGTGCCCGGAAAAGCTCACGGTGATCACGGCGAAACCGCTGCCGGCGGGCTGGTCGGGCAAGGTCTGGGCGCAGTCGCAGGGCATCGCCGCCGTGCGCACGCTCGAACTGAGCGCCGACTTCCTGCTGCTCACCGACGCCGACATCGGCCATCCGCCCGAGGCGCTCGCCCAGCTCGTCACGCGCGCGCTCGTCGAAAAGCGCGATCTCGTCTCGCTGATGGTGCGCTTGCGCTGCGACTCGTTCTGGGAAAAGGCGCTGGTCCCCGCGTTCGTGTTCTTCTTCGCGAAGCTGTATCCGTTCTCGTGGGTCAACAATCCGCGTGCGCGCACGGCGGCGGCGGCCGGCGGCTGCATGCTGGTGCGCCGCACGGCGCTCGAAGAGGCGGGCGGTATCGAGTCGATCCGCGCCGAATTGATCGACGATTGCAGCCTCGCGGCGCGCATCAAGCATCGCGGCGAGGGCCGTCATCCGATCCGGCTCGATGTCGCGGCGAACAGCGTCTCGCTGCGTCCGTACGATAGCTGGAAAGATCTCTGGAACATGATCGCGCGCACCGCGTTCACGCAGCTTCACTACTCGGCGTGGCAACTCGCGGGCACCCTGGCGGGCATGGCGATCATCTATCTGGTGCCGCCCGTGGTCGCGCTCTGGCTCGGGCCGGCCGGGCTGCCCGCGTGGATCGCGTGGGCGTTGATGTGCTGCGCGTATGCGCCGATGTTGAGCTACTACCGGCGCTCGCCGCTGTGGGCGCCGTTTCTGCCGCTCGTCGCGCTGTTCTATGTGGGCGCGACGTTCGCCTCCGCATGGCGCTACTGGCGCGGCAAGGGCGGGCAGTGGAAGGCGCGCGTCCAGGCGCCGGTGCAGGAACGCTGAAGCGCGCAGGCCGCGCGTCGCTCGTGATGCGCGGCTTTGCTTGCGTTCAGCGCTGCGTGAGCAGCATGTACAGCTGGATCACCATGTCGGGCGAAAACGAGAACGGCACCCAGCCGTGACCCGTGTGGCGCAGCATCAGCAAGCGCTCGCCGTTCGATTGCTTCTGCACGGCCATCACCGGATTGCGCGTCGACGCGAAGCGCCAGCCCGCGGGGATGCCCATCGGCGGCTGCGGCTCCATCGATGCGCGCGCGTTCGACAACTCTTCGATCAACTGACCGACTTCCAGCGGATTGAGCGAGACCGTCTTGCCGCCGATCGTCATCGTGATTTCGTTCTGCGACGGGCGGCCGACCGTGAGCTGCGCCTTTTCGGAGGCCTCTGCAAGTTCGGGGGGCTCGACGTGCTCGACCGCTTGAGCCGGCGCGGCGTGCGCGGCGCTGGCGAACACCGGTTCGAGTGGCGGCGGCGCGTCGAAAATACGGGCCGGAGCATCGGCGGCATTCGTCGCCGCGTGAGCCGCAGGTTGGGATTCCGCGCTGAGCGCTTCGTTGCTGCGTGTGGCGGTGTGGATCAGTTGGTCGACGCCAACTTCCAGCACGCCAATCTGTTCATCAAGATTCATGCGAGGCTTCTCAGGTAAGACCGGCGATTCTACCTGCTGCCTCGCCGGCCTGCCTTCTGGGCGTTGTACGCATGTCGCAAACAAAGTTGTAACAAAGTGCGTAAGCCGCCCGGGTGGGTACTCAGGTGTCCAGATGGCCCGCTTGCCGGAACCACGCGAGTGCGTCCTGCAAACCCTCGCGATACGGCCGCGCACGATAGCCGAGTTCGCGCTCGGCCTTCGTCGACGAGAAATACATCTTGTTTTTGGACATTTTCAGCGCATCGACGGTGACGAACGGTTCGCGCTTCGTGATGCGCGCCACGGCTTCGGCACCGTACGCGAGCGGATAGAGCGGCCAGCGCGGCAGGCTGATGGTCGGAGGCTTGCGGCCGACGATCGTCGCGATATCGGCAAGCATCTGCTGCAGCGGCAGATTCTCGCCGCCGAGGATGTAGCGCTCGCCGATGCGTCCCCGTTCCAGCGCGAGAAAGTGGCCGGCGGCGACATCGTCGACGTGCACGAGATTGAGCCCCGTATCGACGAACGCGGGCATCTTGCCCGTGGCGGCCTCGACGATGATGCGCCCGGTCGGCGTCGGCTTGACGTCGCGCGGGCCGATCGGCGTGGACGGATTGACGATCACGGCGGGCAGGCCCGCGTCGGCGATCATGCGCTCGACGGCGCGCTCGGACAGCACCTTGCTGCGCTTGTAGACGCCGATGGCCTGCTCGGCGGTGAGCGGCGAGGTCTCGTCGGCGCTCGTGCCCGAACTCGTCACCTTGAGCGTCGCGACGCTGCTGGTGTAGACGATGCGCTCGACGCCTTCGTCGAGCGCGGCGCGCATGGTGGCCTCGGCGCCTTCGAGGTTGGCGCGCTCGATCTCGTGCGGATCGGGCGCCCACAACCGATAGTCGGCGGCGACGTGAAACAGGTAGCGCACGCCGCGCAGCGCGGCGCGCATCGACGCGACATCGCGCATGTCGCCGGTGACGATCTGCGCGTCGAGCTGGTCGAGGTTGGTGCGCGGACTCGTCGAGCGCACGAGCAGGCGCACGGCGAAGCCTTTTTGCAGCGCGATACGGGCGACGGCCGAGCCGACGAAGCCGGATGCGCCGGTGATCAACACGAGGTCGCGATTCGAAGCGGTCATGCGGGGTGATCTTCCGGGGATGAAGAGGTCAGGAGGGCGCGCAGCGCCAGCGTGGCACGGATTGTACGTGGCGCGCGGCGAGCCGTGGCGCGCACGGCGGCGCGAGCGCGACTACAATGCCGCCCTGAAGAAGCATCGAAAGGAGATTTGACGATGACCGGACCCGATCTGGATTCGCGCGTCGAGACGTACTACGTGCGCGTGCACGGCACCGTGCAGGGCGTGGGTTTTCGTCACGCGACGGTGCGTCAGGCGCACGCACTCGGCATTCGCGGCTATGTGGCGAACATGGAGGACGGCACCGTGGAGGTGGTCGTGCAAGGCTCGGCCAATCAGGTCGACCGGATGCTGTCGTGGCTGCGCCACGGGCCGCCCGCCGCGCACGTGACCGAAGTGATCAGCGAAGAGCGCCACACCCACAAGCGCTATGAGCGGTTTCAGCAGCAGTGAGCGCGGCTCGCGCGGCCGCTGAAGCGGGCGCGCAGACGCTGCGCCCCGCCTGAGCTAGTCAGGTTGCCGCGAGCAGGCTTTCCGCGAATCCCCAGTCCGCCTCGATCCACTGGTGCCGGCACGTGAAACCCGCATCGGCGGCGATCGCGGAGATTTCATCGGCGTGGTACTTGTGGCTGCTCTCGGTCCAGATCGTCTCGCCTTCGGCGAGCGTCACCGTGAGCGAGGCGTCGCGGATCTGCGCCGTGACCGGACGTGTCGCGCGCAGATGCATTTCGATGCTGCGCGCGTCCTGGTTGAAACGCGCGACGTGCTCGAAGGCATCGAGTGGAAAATCGCCGCCCAGTTCGCGATTGATGCGCGCGAGCAGGTTGAGGTTGAACGCGGCGGTCGCGCCGATGGCATCGTCGTAGGCGGCCAGCAGCGTCGGCACGGGTTTGACGAGGTCGGTGCCGAGCAGCAGCGTGTCGCCGGGCAGCAGCAACGCACGCAACTCGCGCAGGAAGCGCGTCGCGGCCAAGCGCGCGAAATTGCCGATGGTACTGCCGAGAAACAGCACCAGCAGTTGTTCGCCACTCGCGCGGAGCCGGCTCACCTCGGCGAGGCCCGCGAGATAGTCGCGCTCGTAACCGACGATCGAGATGCGCTCGATATCGGCCAGCTCGCGCCGGCACAGTTGCAGCGCGGTGCGCGAAATTTCGATCGGACAGTAGGCGGTCGGACGTTTGCGGCACAACGCTTCGAGAATGCGCCGGGTCTTGCGGCCGCTGCCGCTGCCCAGCTCGGCGACGGTCACATCGCACGGCAACTGCGCGACGATATCGGCGGCGTGGCGGGTCAGCAGCCGTTCTTCGGCGCGCGTGACGCCGTACTCGGGCAGCACCGTGATCACTTCGAACAGCGCCGAGCCGACTTCGTCATACAGATACTTCGACGGCAGTTCTTTTTGCGGCGTATGCGTGAGACCGGCCCGCACGTCGGCGGCAAAACCGGGCGCGGCAGCGGGGGCGACGGACGAGGGAGTGGGGCGGATCATGCGGGCTCCAAAGAAGGCGGTGGACGCTCATGGCGGCAGCGCGTGGGGGCGGGCAGGACGCATGCTGGCTGCCGAGGTTGCGAGGCAGCGCAAGAGTTAAGTTGTAGTCCATCGCGCGGCGCTTCGCCCGCCAAAATGTGCTGCGATGCAATGGCCTGAATCGCAGCACGTCGCGTGCCGCGCGTTTTCGCGGAGCCTCGCTCGACCTTGCGCAAGCATTACGCCGGCGCGGCATCCGGTCTAGAATGCCGGGCTGGCCACGGCGGCCTGGCAGCCGTTTCCGGCTGTTTTAGCCCGCCGCGCGCGCCGCTCATAAAAACTGTCCAATGAAAAGCCTCTTCGCAACCGGCGCCGCGTGCGCCGTCGTCCCCGTCCGCGCTGTCTTTTGCCCGGCGTTGTCCCCGCAGGGCCTCCGATGATCCAGTACGAACCGAGGCGCGGTATCGCGCTGTCCGTCGGCGCATCGTCGCTGTTCGCGTTGATGTCGGTGTACACGCTGTTGCTGGCGCCGCTCGGCGGCCTCGACATTTTCGCGTGGCGCGTGATCTGGACCGTGCCCGGCGCATTGCTGCTGATCGCGTTGCGCTGTCGCTGGCCGCAATTGCGCGAACTCGTCGCGCGGATGGTGCGTGAACCGCGCACGCGTCTTTTCATGGTCGTGAACGCGGCGCTGCTCGGCTCGCAGCTGTGGGTGTTCCTGTGGGCGCCGCTGCATGGCCGCCTGCTCGAAGTGTCGCTCGGTTACTTCCTGCTGCCGCTCGCGATGGTGCTGGTCGGCCGCTTCTACTATCACGAACGGCTCGATGCGCTGCAGTGGGCGGCGGTTGCGTGTGCGTCGGTGGGCGTCGCGCACGAGTTGTGGGTCACGCACGCTTTTTCATGGCCGACCCTGCTCGTGATGCTGGGCTATCCGCCGTATTTCGTGCTGCGCCGCAAGCTCAACGCGGACTCGCTGACGACCTTCGCGCTCGAAATGGTGCTGCTGCTGCCGGTTGCCGCGCTGCAGGTGTGGCTCGGCGGCTCGCTCGCGGTGCTCGAAGGGCGCCCGGGCCTCGCGCTCGCGCTGCTGCCGGGGCTCGGTGCGCTCAGCACCGTCGCGCTCGGCTCCTACCTCAAGGCGAGCCGGCTGCTGCCGATGGGCTTGTTCGGCATCCTCGGCTATGTCGAGCCGGTGTTGCTCGTGGTGGTGTCGGTGGCGCTGCTCGGCGAGCACCTGAGCGCGCGGCAATTGACGACCTATGTGCCGATCTGGATCGCGGTCGCGTTGACGGCGCTGCATAGCGCGCGGCTCGTGCGGATGGCGCGCTAGCGCCGCTGGTTTCAGCGTCCGCGCGCGGTGACTTCGACGCGGGGCGCATTGATGCGCGTCGGGCCCGCTGCGGCCTCGACGGCCTCGCGCAACGCGGGCCGCCAGCCGAAGCCGAACAGCGCTTCGGCCAGTACGAACAGCGGTCCGATGAGGAGTCCGATCACGTCGTCGACGAACGCGGGCTTGCGATGCTCGTACGCGACATGACCGACGAACTGGATGATCCAGCCGAGCACGAAGAGCCCGATGCCGCTGGCGAGCCACACGGCGGTGCCGTGCAGCGCCACCCAGCCGCCGAACGCGACGCAGGCGAGCGACACCAGCACCATCATGAGGCCGAGCGGCACATCGAGCACGAGATAGTAGAGCGTGGCGAGGCCGAACAGCACCCACGCGGGCGAGACGGCAAACGGCAGCGGGCCGAAGCTGACGGCCGGCCGCGCGAGCAGCACAGCGAGCGAGAGCACGATCAGCGGAATGCCGATGAAGTGGGTGGCGATGTTGCGGCGGTCGCGGTGATAGGCCGCGTACTGGCTCAATTGTTCGGTCAGCGTTCTCATGTCGCCTCAGTGGGTGGGGTCTCCGCGCACATTATTGCCACGCGTGGGGCCGCCGCGCAAAGAGGGGATGCTCGAATCGAACGATCTTCAGCCGATTCATATTGATTCATATGTCGCGATATTGATTTATACGGTCAATATCGATTGCCTCGGGTGACGTGAAACGCCGACAATGGCGCCGATTCCTCTTTTTCATCACTCGCACATGAACGATCGCGTCATCGCGGCCTTCGATTTCGACGGCACCATCACGACCTCGGACAGCTTCCGGGCCTTCGTGCTTTACAGCGCGGGTCCGGTGCGCTTCGGGTTCGCGGCGTTGCGCTGCCTGCCGTGGCTCGTGGGCGTGGCGCCTGGCTGGTCGGAGCGCGGCCGCACCAAGGCGCGGTTTCTCGCGGCCGCAATGGGCGCCGTGCGCGAAGACACCCTCGACGAAGCCGCCGCGCGCTATGTGCGTGACGCGTTGCCGGCGCTGGTGCGCGCCGAGATGGTCGACCGCGTGCGCGAACACCAGGCGCTCGGGCACGAGGTCGTGCTGGTGAGCGCTTCGCCGTCGCTGTATCTGCGCAAGTGGGCGGCGAGCGTGGGGATCGAGACCGTGCTCGCGACCGAACTCGGCTGGCGCGATGGCCGCTATACGGGGCAGCTCGCGGGAAAGAACTGCTGGGGACCGGAGAAGGTGGCGCGGCTGCGTGCGTGGTGGGGCGATCAGGCTCCGACGACGCTCTACGCATACGGCGACAGTCGCGGCGATCGCGAAATGGCGGCGCTCGCCGACTACGCGTGGATCCGGGGCGCAGCCCCGCTGCCCGCACTGTCACCGGCGGGCGGCTTCGCGTAAGCGTTGCAGCGCGCTTACTGGAACGGATTGTCGATCACCCCCGGCTTCGCGTCGGGCTCGTCGGCGATCTTCGCGGGCAGATGCGGATCGGCCTGCAGCTTGCGCAGCACGGCGTCGAGCGCCGCCTTGAGCGCGAGCGCCGCCGCGAGCCCGCGCTGATCGCGCGTGAGCGCGAGCGAGCCCGCGATCGTCACGCTGTGCGTGCCGTTCGTCACCGTCAACGCGTCGCCCTGCACGTTCAGGACGTCATCATCGTTCGCATAGGCATCAAACACCTTTTAGCCCTCCAGGTCGCTGGTCCTTGAGATTCTCGGGGATGCCGGGAAAGCGGATGCCGCTCGCGGCCTCGAGTTCGTGCACCGTGCGGATCGTATAGCGATCCGTCGCGACATTGTCGGCGACGAGCGCGAAAGCGAGCTGCTTCGACGGCACGTACACCACCTTGAACAACTGCGTGGGCACCAGCACGCGCGTCGGACCGATGGTCTGCAACTGCGCGCCGCTGAACATCGGACCCGTGATGACGTAGGCATCGCCGTACCTGGTCGCGATGCGCCGCACGGCGGTTTCGAGGTGCGCCCACAGACGCTGGTTGTTCTCGCGGTCCTGCGGAACGATGTTCGCGAGCGAGAACGACTGCGCCATCGCTTCTTCATTCCAGCGGTTGCCGGCCGGGCTCATATGGCCGCGATCATAGCCGCTGCGCTTGTAGTCCGCGAGCGTCGCCCCTTCGCCGGCGGGCAGCCGGTAGTCTTCGAAGAAGCGATTGGTGCGCGTCATGGTCTTGGCGGCTTCGACATGCTCGCGGGTCAGATGTTCGGCGGACCATAGCGGCCCATGCGTGATGCCCGAATGGAGCACGACGAAGTCGGCATAGCAGAGCGTGCGCGTCTTCGGCGCCATGCGCTCGTTGGTGAGCACCGGGAACTGACCATTGGGGACGAATTCGGAACAGGGCGCAGCGGCGAACGCGTGGCTCGCGTAGCTCGCGGCAGCCAGCAACAGACAGGCAAACAACTTCTTCATCGGCGAGGCGGGATCTGCAGTGATGGGGTCGGTATCGACCGGGCTGAAAGTATAGCGGGCGAGGGACGCGAGGGGGCTGCGTTATCGCGGAAGATGCGACGCAGCCGTGCTCAACGCGGCACCTGGGCGTGCCGCGCAGAAGGCGATTGTGTCGCGCGGCGAAGCGGCCTCAAGCCGCGTTCGCGCACGTCGCCAATCGGTGGAGGTGCCCGAGCTTGTCTAGCCGCCGAACAACGCGTTTTCCGCGTGCACCGGTTGACGGTCCACGGCTTGCAGCCGCCAGAAGCCGCTCATCGGCCGATGCGTCGGCGTGCACGACCATGTGGCCGCGCCCTGCGCCGAGCTGATCTGCTGCTTGCGGTTCACATGGAGCCCGCTCAGCGTGCACAGCGCATTGTCGGCGAGCGGCGCACATAGCGTCGTCACGCCCTCGGTATCGCGCAACTCGCCCCACTCGGGCAGGTCGATTCCAGCGTGCGATTCGCGCGACCACCGACGCAGTTCGGTATCGAGCCATAGCACGGCGTAATCATGATTGACGGTGGGATCGGAGCCGTTAATCAGTATCGTCATACGCATGTCGTTTCCCGGTCGAAAAAACAGACGAAAGCGCCTAATAGTCTAGGTCGGATTCGCACATGCGCAAGGCGCGCGTCGAACATAAAGAAACGTTCGCCACGTTGCTGTTGCTTATGATTTCGAGGAGCTTTCACGGCGCGCAGCCATGCGCGCCGCGTGCCTGGAGGACGCTCGCGCGTCTCAAACATCCTTGCGATACATGACGAAGCCGGGCTTGTCGGCGACGCCGTCATAAAGACGCATCGCCGTGTGGTTGGTCTCGTGCGTGTGCCAGTACACGCGCGACGAATTCGCCGACTTAGCGTGCGCATACACCGCTTCGATCAGCGCGCGCCCGACGCCGGTGCCGCGCTCCGATTCGAGCGTGAACAGATCCTGCAGATAGCAGATCGGCCCGAGCAGCGTCGTGCTGCGGTGATAGATGAAATGCACGAGGCCGACCACGTGGCCATCGCGCTCGGCGACGAACACGTGCATCGGCTCGATGCCGTCGAAGAAACGCGACCACGTTGCCTTCGTGATGTCCTCGGGCAGCGCGGTGGCACCCGAGCGGCCATAGAAGTGGTTATAGCCGTCCCACAGGGGACGCCAGGCGTCGTAATCGGCGGGCGTGGCGGGACGGACGTGGACGGTGTTGCTCAAGATGGGTTCTCCTTTGGGGCGCATGCTTGCGAAAGCGAATGACATCACGTCCATCAGATTAAGCATTCTGTGGCACCATTGTTAGTCCCACCTCACCCGGAAAACCTGGAGCCACACGGTTGGACTACGCCCTTCTGATGTCGAACTACGAGCGCCGCGCCTCGCGCAAGCTCACGCAACAGGACCTGTTGTACGAAAGCCTGCGCCGCGCCATTCTCGACGGCGATATCGAGGAGGGCGCCAAGCTCGAATCGAGCCGCGCGCTGGCCGAGCAACTCGACATCGCGCGCAATTCGGTGCTGTATGCGTACGAACGGCTCGTCGATGAAGGCTTCATCACCGCGACGCGTCACGGCTCGCGCGTGAATCCCGTGAGCCGGGGCGGCGCGGCGCAGGCGCAGCCGTCGGACGCCGACACGGCGAGCCAGCTGTTGTCGGCGCGCGCGCGGGCACTGCCGCGCCGGCGCAGCAGCGTGCAGGGCGCCCATGCGCTACGCCCGGGCGTGCCGGCGCTCGACGAGTTTCCGCTGGCCCAGTGGCGTCCGGCGCTCGAACGCGCGCTGCGCTCGCTGACGCCCGTCGATCTCGGCTACGGCCACGGCGCGGGACATCCGGCGCTGCGCGAAGCGATCGCGCAGTACGTGCGCGTGTCACGTGGCGTGCGTTGCAGCGCGGCCCAGGTGTTCATCACCGACGGCACGCAGACGAGCCTGCAACTGTGCGCCCAGCTGTTCGCCGACGCGGGCGAGCGCGTGTGGATCGAGAACCCCGGCTACAACGGCGCGCGCGTGGCGATGCTCGCGGCGGGGCTGCAACTCGTGCCGATTCCCGTCGATGCCTCGGGCATGGCGCCCGGCGAGCAGGACTGGGGGCGCGCGCCGCCGCGTCTCGTGTACCTCACGCCGTCGCATCAGTATCCGCTCGGCAGCGTCTTGACGCTCGAGCGCCGCTGGGCGCTGATCGAACACGCGCGCGCTTGCGGCGCGTGGATCATCGAGGACGACTACGACAGCGAGCTGCGCCACGCGGGCCCGCCGCTGCCGTCGATCCAGGGCCTCGCCGACGATGCGCCGGTCATCTACCTCGGTACCTTCAGCAAGACGATGTTTCCGGCGCTGCGCGTCGGCTTCATGATCGTGCCGTCGCGTCTTGCGGCCGCCGTGGACGTGGCACTCAACACGATCGTGCGCCAGGGCCGCGTGGCCGAGCAGGTCGCGCTCGCCGAGTTCATCGGCAGCGGGCGCTATGCGCGGCACCTGCGCCGCATGCGGCGGCTTTACCAGCAGCGGCGCGATGCGCTGGTGGCTGCCATCGGCCGGCATCTCGACGGATTCGTGACGGTCTCCGCCGACGCAGGCGGCATGCATTTGACGGTGCGACTCGACGCGCCGCTGCGCGACGTCGAGGTGAGCGAGGCCGCGCTCGCGCACGGTCTGCAGCTCGCGCCGCTCAGCAGCTACTGCCTGAGCGCCGACGACAGCGCACGCTACAACGGCTTTCTGCTCGGCTATGCCGAGGCGGCGCCGCATGAGGCCGATGCGCTGATGGCGACGCTGGCGCGGGTGATCCGCGAGCAACTTGCCACGCGCTGCGACCCTTGAAAAAGCCTCAGCAAAATCCCGCAGCGCGCTTCAGCGAACCACTTTTCTGCCGATAACCCGTCTACGTGCATTTGCGCGACACGCACGAGAACAACTCGCGCAACGAGATGGCTGCCCCGCACCTTGCGGGTCGCGCTGACCGGGCCGCCCACGGCCCCCCAACAGATGGAATTTCATGGTTCGACGGCTCATTCGCCTCGCGGATCGCTATGCGCGCGCGGGCGTGCGGCGTCTGCTCACGCCGGCCGGTGTGATGCTCGGCGCGGCCGCCATGCTCGTGTTCGTGTGGACGATGTGCGGCTGGGCGCTCGCCGAGTCGCACAACGACGCGAGCCGGCACGCCACCGAGAACGCACGCAGCCTGATGCTCGTGATCGAGCGTGACGTCGCGCGCAACATCGAGTTGTACGACCTGTCGTTGCAGGCCGTGGTGGAAGGCGTCGCCAACCCGCAGCTGATGGCGCTCGAGCCGCATTTGCGCGGGCAGGTGCTGTTCGATCGCGCGGCATCGGGGCGCTATCTGGGCACGATCTTCGTGATGAACGAGCGCGGCGACATCGTGCTCGATTCGCGCGCGATCCCGGCGCGCGCCGGCAATTTCGCGGACCGCGACTACTTCACGTTCCATCGCGATCATGCTTCGTCCGGTCTCTACATCAGCAAGCCCTACGCGTCGCGCATGCGCAACGGCGCGCTCACGATCGCGCTGAGCCGCCGCCTCACGCGAGCGGATGGCTCGTTTGGCGGCATCGTCGCGGGCACGCTCAGCATCGAGTACTTTCGCGACTTGCTCGATGGCGTGTCGGTCGGCAAGCATGGCACGGCCGCGATCATCGAGACCAACGGCTGCGTGGTCGCGCGGCTGCCCTACGACCCGGCGACGATCGGGCGCGACGTGAGCCGCGCGCCGATCTTCGTGGAGGCGATGGCGAAGAGCGAGGGCAGCTTCACGGGCACCGCGTCGATCGACGGGATCCGGCGCCTTTATGTGCACAAGCGTCTGGCGGGGCTGCCGCTGATCGTCGATGTCGCGCCGGCCGAGGTCGACATCTACGCCGACTGGTTCGTGCGCGCGCGGCGCTTTTGCCTGCTCGTGGCCGCGTTCAGCGCGATCATCGTGGCGGGCGCACTGCTGCTCGCGCGCGAGCTCGGGCGCCGGCATCGCGCGGAAGAGCGCTTGCAGTACGTCGCGCGGCACGACGCGTTGACGGGTCTGTACAACCGCGGCACCTTCGACGAGCGGCTCGCCGAAGAATCGGCGCGCGCGCGGCGCAGCGGTACGCCGCTTTCGCTGCTGTTCGTCGATATCGACCAGTTCAAGGCCTACAACGACTACTACGGTCATCAGGCCGGCGACGAGGCGTTGCGCGATGTGGCGCGGAGTCTGTCGCTGTGCGCGCGGCGGCCCGGCGACAACGCGGCGCGCTACGGCGGCGAGGAGTTCGTGATGATCCTGCCCGATACGGATGCGCAGGCCGCACGGGCGATCGCCGAGACGATCCGGCGCGCCATCGCGGCGCAGCAGATCGAGCACATCAAGAGCGTGTTCGGGCGCCTGAGCGTGAGTATCGGCGTGGCGACGCGCGTGGGCGGCGCGTTCAGTGATCACGCGTTGATCAAGCTCGCCGACGCCGCGCTCTACAAGGCCAAGTCGCAGGGACGCAATCGCGTGTGCGAAGGCGAAGCGCTCGAGCCGCGCAGCGAGGCCCATGGAGGGCCCCGGATTGCCTAAGCTCTAGTTGGCTGAGGCGCTCAGCAGCGGGAGGGCTCAAATCATGTGCGAAATCGACGCTTGGCCAGGGCAATATCGTGCCGCTGGCCGCCGGCATTTTCTCAAGCTCGCGGGCGCAGCGGCGGCTGCGGCCGGCGCGAGCGCGGGGTCGCTTTTCACGGCGCCGGCGCACGCCGACGCGTTGACGAAGGCGCAGCGCGAACGCATGACGCCCGAGCAGATCATCGAGGCGATGAAGGAAGGCAACGCGCGCTTTCAGCGCGGCGAGCGCAAAGCGCGCAATTATCTGCGCGAGCAGCAGGCGAGCGCGAACGGGCAGTATCCCGCGGCTGTGCTGCTCAGTTGCATCGACTCGCGCGCGCCGGCGGAAGTGATCATGGATCTGGGGCTCGGCGATGTTTTCAATTGCCGCGTCGCCGGGAACATCGAGAATGCGGACATCCTCGGCAGCATGGAATTCGCGTGCAAACTGTCCGGCGCAAAAGTGGTCGTCGTGATGGGGCACACGGCCTGCGGGGCCATCAAGGGCGCGATCGACAACGCCGAGCTGGGCAACCTCACCGGCTTGCTCGCGAAGATCAAGCCGGCCGTGCAAGCCACCCGCTACGACGGCGAGCGTTCCGCCCAGAATCCTGCGTTCGTCGATGCCGTGGCGCGCAAGAACATCGAGCTGACGATGGCGGACATTCGCCGCGATAGCCCCGTGCTCGCGGAGCTGGAGCGCGAGGGCGAGATCAAGATCGTCGGCGCGATGTACAACCTCAAGACGGGCGCGTTGCAGTTTCTTGGCTGATCCTGATTCGAATTCGCAGCGCCGGGGCAGCACGCCTCAGGTCGCGCGCGGTGCCCGCGAGCGCCGCGCGAACACGCGCCGCGTCAGATCGAACGCCACCAGATTGCCCGACACGACCAGCACCAGACCGACCACCGTGAGCCACGTCCAGCGATAGCCTTCGAACACCGTGGAGATGGCGAGCGCGACGATCGGGAACAGGACCGTGCAATAGGCGGCCCGCTCGGGTCCGATGCGGCCCACCAGCATCAGATACGCCGTAAAGCCGATCACCGAGCCCGCGATCGCGAGATACACAAGCGCGCCGAGATAGCGCGCGTCCATCTCGAGCCGGAACGGCAGACCGGCCAGCGCGCTGCCGACCAGCAGCACGACGGTGCCGATCAGCATGGCCCAGCCGTTCGTCGCGAGCGGATGGAGGCCCATCGACTGCATGCGGCTCGACAGCAGATTGCCGGCGGAAAAGCACAGCGTGCCGAGAAACGCGACGGCAAGGCCGAGCCAGGCGGTCTCGCTGCCCAGATGCCCGGCCATCTGTTCGACAAACAGGCACACGATTCCGATCAGGCCCAGCACGGCTCCGCCGAGCGCGGCAGGCTGGATCGGGCGTCCCATGAACAGCCGCCCGTTGATCGAGTTGAGCAGCGGCGCCGTCGAGAACACGACGGCCACGAGACCGCTCGGCACGATGCTCTCGGCGTAGTAGAAGCACAGAAAATTCACGCAGAAGAGCGCGATGCCCTGGGCGACCAGGTAGCGCCACGCGGCTCGCGGCGGCCAGACGGGGCGGCGCATGATGCGCAGCAGCGCGAACATGATGAGCGCGGCCAGCCCGAAGCGCCAGGCGATCGAAACGGGCGCCGCGACGACGCCGAGTTGCCACTTGATGGCGATCCAGGTCGTACCCCAGATCAGGACGGTGAGCGTGTAAAGCAGAAGATTCATGGCCGGAAAAACGCGGAAATTCGATGGGACCACTATGGCTCATCGCATCGATCCGCACTTGTCCAGGATTGCGCAATTCTTGGCGCCGCCAGGGGGCGGCTGGAGCGCGGGCCTATACTTTCGTTTCGCTGTCCCGCTCCACTCGCCGCGTGTTATCCGAAGCCACCTTGAACGCCCCGTCCTCCACCGCCGCACTCGATATCCCCGACACGCCCTTCGGCTTGCACTCGGTATGCCGCACGCTGAGCGCCGCCGACGCGGAGCTTGAACGCTTCGCATGGCTCGGCGATCAATTGGCGGTTGCCGTCTGGACGCGCGAGACGCGCGAGGCCGAGACCATCTACGAGAAGCCGGGTCATCACACGCTGTCGTGCTACATCGACGGCGGCTACCGCACCGAGCGGCAGAAGATCCCCGGCGTGTACGGCGCGCCGAGCCGACTGTGCGCGCTGCCCTCCGATCACGAATCGCGCTGGTGGGTGCGCGGGCACATGCACTTCATGCATCTGTATTTCTTGCCCGAGCACTTTACGCAGCGCGCCGTTCGCGAACTCGACCGGGAACCGCGCGAACTCACGCTGGCGGACCGCACCTATTTCGAGGACGAGCGCATCGCCGCGCTGTGCCAGAGCCTCGCGCATGAGAACTGGTCCGATCCGGCGGGGCATTTGCGCAGCAACGAAACCGCTCATGAGATCCTGAGCCTGCTGCTGCGCAGTCAGGGCGTGCGCCGGCCGGGCGCGGCGCTCAAGGGCGGCCTCTCGGTGGCGGCACGGCGGCGTGTGCGCGACTATATCGACGCTCACCTCGGCGAGACCTTGACGCTCGGCGCGCTGGCCGAGATCGCCTGTCTGTCCGAATACCACTTCGCCCGCATGTTCCGCACCTCTTTCGGGCAGCCCCCGCACGCATGGATTGCCGAGCGGCGTCTGGAGCGGGCGCGTACGCTGTTGCGCACCGGCGCCGCGCCGCTCGCGCAGGTCGCGGCCGAGTGTGGCTTTGCGAACGCCAGCCACTTCAGCCACCGCTTTCGCGAGGCGTTCGGCGCCGCGCCGAATGTCTGGCGGCAAGCCTTTGCCGTGCGTTGCGCCGACTGATGGCGCGGTTCGAACCCCGCTAATGCACAGCTAAGTCGTCCACGGCATCCTGTTCGAAACCGCGCGAGCCACCATCCGGCGTTTCGCGTTACCTTTCGCGTTGATCCCATGGGAGCCGAGTCATGACCGCCACGAAAGAACCATCCGCCGCGCCCGCCTGCCGTCTGCTGCGGGCGCAGCCGCCGAGCGGCGGCAAGCAGGGTCTCGAATACGCCATGGGCGTCTCGGCCGAGACGGCCGGCGCCGCGCGGATCAATCTGCAGATCGTCACCGTCCCGCCGCACGTGCGGGCCAAGACCCACATGCATCTCGAACACGAGACGGCGATCTATGCGCTGGAAGGGGTATCGCGTGTGTGGTACGGGCCCGAACTGGAGCACCACGCCACGGTGGCGCCGGGCGACTTCTTCTACATCCCCGCCGGTGTGCCGCATCAACCCTATAACGACACCGATGAACCGGCGATCGTGATCGTCGCGCGCACCGATCCCAACGATCAGGAAAGCGTAACGTTGCTGCCCCAACTCGATCTGATTCATACGAGCTGAACCGCAATAACGTTCGCTGAGTTTGACTCAGCGCTCCGTGACGGTGCACGCCTGCGCGCTTTCCGGTTGCGTGGCGCGGCCCGCCCGGGTGCTCAGCAGAATCAGCGGGACCGCGAGCGCATAGAGGACGATCGCAAACAGCCAGATGGCTCCGGGCCAGGTTTTCTGCACGGCGAAGTAGAAGGTCGAGAAAGCGAGCGGCGCGATGATGGACGCGAGGCTCACCGCCGACGCCAGCACGCCCTGGAACTGCCCTTGCCGCCCGGCGTCGACCTGCCGGGTCGCGAGCGTCTGCAGCGCGGGGGTGCCGATGCCGCCCAGCGCGAAGAAGGGCATGATGGCGAAGACGATCCAGCCATGCGTCGCGAACGCCATGATGACGAGACCGATGCAGGAGCAGGCGAGGCCCGCGAGCGCTGCGCCGCGCTCGCCGAGCAGCCTCGCCGCCGGGCCGGGCAGGAACGCCTGCACCAGCGTTTGGCAAACCCCGAACGTAGCGAGCGAGAGACCGAGCCACAGACCGTTCCAGCGGAACGTGTCGAAGCCCCACAGCGCCCAGCAAGTGCCGTAGACCTCGCCGGTCGCCGCCAAAATGAAAAACACGAGGACGAAGGGCACGAGGCCTTTCATCGAGACGACCCAGCGCAACGGCCGAAGCGGGTTGAGCGCGCGCAGATCGATTTTCTGGCGAACCGGCTTGTGCGACTCAGGCAGCACGAGCAAGGCCAGCAGGAAATTGGCGCCGTTCAGCACGGCCGCGGCCATGAACGGGAGCCGCAGCGAGTAGTCGCCGAGCAGTCCGCCCAGCACCGGACCGATGATGAAGCCGATGCCGAACATGGCGTTGAACAGGCCGAAGCGTCGGGAGCGCTGGTCTTCGGGCGACAGATCCGTGATATAGGCCGTGGCCACCGACACATTGGCGCTGGTCACGCCGGCGATGGCGCGGCCGAGCAACAGCATCCAGAGTTGCGGCGCGAACGCCATGAGGACGTAGTTGATCGTCGCGCCCGCCAGCGAGATGAGCAACACGGGACGTCTGCCGAGCTTGTCGCTCAAGGCGCCGAGCACGGGCGCGCAGATGAACTGCATGACCGCGTAGAGCGCGGTCATGACGCCGATGTACGGCGCGACGTTCGAGCTGTGAATCACGTCCTCGATCAGTCGCGGGAGGATCGGGAAGACGAGTCCCAGGCCTGCCGCGTCGAGACAGATCGTGGCGAAGATGACGATAAGCGCTTTGTTCATCGGGGAATTTCAGGCGCGGCGCCTTGGGGCCGCTGCTGGCTTGCTTCGGTGGCGATCGGGGCTTGAACGCCGCAGAACGAATGGCTCCATGCTGCTGCCCGGTCCGCCATGGTAGCAAATGCCCACTGACCGTCGAAACCGCGAGCGCGTGGCTACGCTCTTTTCCTCGCGCGGGGCTTCGAAAACGTCACGTGAGCGGGCATGCCGAGACGACCGAGGTCAGACACTCGAAGCCGCCCACGCCGACGCGGAGCCCAGCACGCAAGCGCAGAAACGCGTACCCTGTGGCCTGTTCCGCAACCCGTGCCTTCGTCCATGAAATCCACTCGCCGCTGCAACATCCGCACGCCTCGCGCCATCTCCGTTGCGCTCGCATCGATCGTCCTCGCGCTCGCGGGCTGTTCGACGCCGCCGCCATCTTCGTCGAATGAGGCGCACGCGTCCTCTGCCGTAGCGACGAGCGCGCTCGACACCGCCATCGCCGGTCCGCAACGCACCGAGCGCGCGAGGGCGCGCGACGTCTACCGCCATCCGAAGGAGACCCTGACGTTCTTCGACGTCGGCCCTGCGCAAAGCGTGCTGGAGATCGCCCCTGGCGGCGGCTGGTACACGGATATCCTCGCGCCGTATCTGCACGACGCGGGTCATCTGTACGAAGCGCAATACGTGAGCACCTCGCCGGAACTCGCCGCCGAAGACCGTCCGGGCGACGCCGCGTTCCTGCGCAAGCTCGCGGGTGCGCCGGCCATCTATGGCAACGTCGTCGTCGGCACCTTGCACGCGGGCGAATTCAGCGGCTTCGACGCCAACGCGCAATTCGACCGGGTCCTCACGTTCCGCAACATCCATAACTGGATCAAGGACGGCCAGCTCGATGCGAATCTGCGCGCGTTCTATCGGGCGCTCAAGCCCGGTGGCGAACTCGGCGTCGAGGAGCATCGCGCCCAGCCGGGTACGAGCGTGCAACAGATGATCGACAGCGGCTATGTGACTGAGGCATTCGTCATCGAGCACGCCCAGGCTGCGGGCTTCGTGCTCGTCGCGCGCAGCGAGATCAACGCGAATCCGCGCGACACCAAGGACTATCCGCACGGCGTGTGGTCGCTGCCGCCGACGTATCAGGGCGGCGATGCCGACCGTGCCCGCTACGCCTCGATCGGCGAGTCGGATCGCATGACGCTCAGGTTCGTCAAACGCTAGTCATTCGCGCAGGTGTAGCTGCTGGCGCGATCCAGATTGCCCTTGCCCAGATAGCGCGGAAACAACGGATAGCGGCATAGCGGGCGGCTGCGGCCATTGGTGGCCTGGGCGATATCGGTGGCGATCAGGGTTTCGGGCGCGACGCCGCGCGTGACCCATGCGTCGAGCGCGCCGAGCAGATCCACCGAGGGGATGAACACGCCGTTGCCGTGCTGAAACCCCGGCACCATGTAGAGCCGCATGAAACTGTCGACGCGCTCCTTGCCATAGCGCGCGTTGAGCGCGTCGTAGTACGCGATGGTCTGGTTCGGGCTGATCACTTCGTCGGCGAGTCCCTGCAGCGTGATCAGCTTGCCGCCGCGCGCGATGTAGTGCGCGACGTCGGGGTTCATCGCGCCGATCGTCGCCGACAATGCAACGAGCTGCTGCTGATAGCGGCCCGGATGCATCACGTCGAAGTTCAGCGCGTCGAACGTGGGGTCGTGCGTGACGAAGTATTTGATGTACGCGTCGCCCTGCGCGAACAGATAGCCGTTGGGCACGAACGCCGGGCGCGGCAGTGGCTCGGGAGAATGCGCGAGGCCCAGCATGCTGGTGAAGCGCGTGCCCTGAAACACGTTGTAGCCGTGATAGCGGTCGACGTCCCACGCCAGCCGGTACGGCAGCTGCAAACCGTCGCGCAGGCGTTCGAGCGTCGCGACCTGCGGCGGCGTGAGGCAGTCGTCGGGAGCGGGGCTGCCTGTTGGTGGACAGCGCAACGATCCGATGATCTCGGGCTCCTTCGCGCGGCAGGCCTCGACGTTGCTGATGAGGCCGTCGGCGGCGCCGTCGAGCGTATCGCAGACCTGCATCGTGTAGTCGTACACGCGTTCGAGTTGCTGTGGCGACACGTAGCCGCCCGGCGTCCGGTACTCGTGACGCCCGACCTCCACGCCCATCAGCCGCACGCCCGAGAAGTTGAGCGCCGGCGCATTGGCGATCACGCCGTCGTAATCGTCGGGATAGCGCTGGATCACGGTGTAACCCTCGCGCCCGCCGGTCGAGCCACCCGCGAAATAGGTATGTTCGGGCGCGCGTCCGTAGCCGCGCGTGATCAACACGATCGCGACGTCGTGGGCCTTCTTCAAATGGGCATAGCCGAAGTTCGTCACCGATTCCTGCAGTAGTCCGAACGTCGCTTCCGACGAATTGCCGTTGTGCCCCGAGTCGTCGCCGAAGGTGGCATAGCCGCGCGCAAGCGGCGGCCCATCGGGCGAGAACGGCACCGGTCCGGTTCCGGTCACGACGACGCCGTTGTAGCCGCCGCCGCCGAACTGGAGCGCGCGGCCGTTCCAGCGCGCAGGCAGATTCAGTTCGAAGCGGATATCGGGACTGCCTGCCGTTTGCGCGCGGATCACGCCGGTCAGGCGGCAATAGTCGCCGTCGAGATTGCCGTGCGCGGTCGCGGCAATCATCGTTGCCGTTTGCACTAGCGCGCCGTTGGTCGGCAGCGCGATGCTTGCGGGCGGAATCAGCATGCCGGCAAGCTCGATGCATTGCGGCGGCTGGGCGAGCACACGAGCGCTGGCGGCGAGCAGCAAAGCGGCCAGCGCCGTGGCGCCGATCGCCTTGCGTGCCGGGCGGATGCGGGCGGCGGGCCCGGTCATCGGCAACCGGCTCCATCGACGGGCGCGCGCGCCTTGCGCGCTTTGCGCCGGTCGAGCTGGTCGTGCCATAGCCGGGCCAGCGCGAGCGTCGCGCCGATTGCGGCGACATCGCCCGCCAGCGCCGCCCCGAATGCCGCGACACCGTGCAGCGTGCGCGGCGTCGCGGTATCGACGATCACCGAGATCAGTGTGCCGCCGACGAAGCAGACGAGCCCGGTGCGCCCCACCGTCACGACCCAGGACAGACGCGCGGCGATCCACGCGATGGTGCCGCGCTCGACGAAGTACGCCGCCACCACCGCGATGGCGATGAAGTTGACGACGCGCACGAACGCCAGATGCTGTTTCATGGCTCCAGGCAGAGGTTGAGTCAGGACGAGCAGTTTCACCACCGCGAACGCCGCCACGGCGGCGAACGCGAGCCGCACCAGCCAGCGCGCCGCCACCGACGTCTTGAAGGCCGCCGGCACCGGATGCAGCCGGCACAGCATGCCGAACACGAACGTCAATTGCCACGCGAACGGATTGAACTGCCAGTCGGCGACGGCATCGATGCGCAACAGGGCGGCGAGCGGCAGCGCGAAGGCCCAGATCAGCACGCTGCAAAGCAACGCGACGAGCGGCGTGCGGTGCGCCAATGGCACGGCCGCCGGTACACACAGTGCAAATATGACATACATCGGCAGCACACTCGACAGGTAAGGCTGGCGCGTGAAGGTCAGGATGTGGAACGACTCGCTCAGCGGATGAGCGGCGAACGGAGCCCATCCACTCAGGTCCGCGGCGAGCGGATTGAGGTGAAAGCGCGCAAGCAGCGCACCTGCGGCGAGCGTGAGCACGGCGGTCAGCAGATACGCGCGATAGATCTCCCAGCTGCGTCGCCAGAAGCGCTCTTTAGCGGCGCCCTGGCCGCGCTGCGCGAGTACCGCCTCATACGCCGCCGCCGATGCATAGCCGCCCAGAAACACGAACACTTCAGCGGAGTCGCATAGCGCGTACATATGCAGCGTGACATGCGAAAGCGCGCTGCGAGGCAGATGGTCGAGCACGATCACGATCAGCACGAGGCCGCGAAAAAAATCGACTTCGATCGAGCGTTGCTGGCGCGCTTCCATGTGGCCCTCGCAGGCGGTCCGTCCAGTTATCCAGGCTGGTACGAGCGAGAGATGCAGATATCGTTCCTCGTGGCGGCCATGAGAGGGCTGGCAAGGCCGATATGACCGGGCTGCCACATAGCGGACATCGGCGCGTCAGCTTCGAAGCGCGATTGTTCGTTCAGTGCGGCTTGTCCATTCGCATCGCGAGGCTTTTTCCGCGCGCCGCGTGCCTTTACATTGCTCCTCAACACCGGTTGTTCATCGGCGTTCGATGGACACGGTCTAACCGATTCGTGAGGAACTCATGGCCAGGCTCGAAGGAAAAGTGGCGCTCGTGACGGGCGCATCGAAGGGTATCGGCGCAGCTATTGCCAAGGCGCTTGCCGCCGAAGGCGCCGCCGTGGTGGTCGGCTATGCCAGCAGCAAACAGGGCGCCGACGCTGTGGCCGCCACCATCAAGGAAGCAGGCGGGCGGGCCGTGACGGCGGGCGGCGACGTGGCGAACGCAGCCGATGCGGCAAGTCTCGTGCAGACCGCGATCGAGCAGTTCGGCCGCCTCGATATTGTCGTGAACAATTCGGGCGTCTACGGTTTCGCGCCGCTCGAAGAGATCACGGCCGAAGACTTCCATCGTCAGTTCAATACCAACGTGCTCGGCTTGCTGCTCGTGACCCAGGCCGCCGCGAAGCACCTCGGCGAAGGGGCGAGCGTGATCAACATCAGCTCCGGCGTGACGCGCATCACGCCGCCCACCACGGCGGTGTACACGGGAACGAAGGGCGCCGTCGATGCGATCACAGGCGTGCTCGCGCTCGAACTCGCGGCGCGCAAGATCCGCGTCAACGCGATCAACCCCGGTTATGTCGAGACCGAAGGCACGCATACGGCCGGCATTTCGGGTTCGGAGATGGAGGCGGATTTCGTTGCGAAGACGCCGCTTGGGCGCGGTGGTCAGCCGCGTGACATCGCCGATATCGCCGTGTTCCTCGCGTCCGACGAAGCCCGCTGGCTGACTGGCGAGCATTTGCTCGCAGCGGGCGGCATGCGCTGATGGGCGACGCTGCCGGCGCCCCGCATCAGCAGGGCGCGGGCAGCGTGCAGGTTGCTCAGGCGTGCAGCGTGAACACGCTGACGCCGGTTTGCAGCTTCTTCGCCTGATCGTCGAGCGACTGCGCGGCGGCGGCCGCTTCTTCGACCAGCGCGGCGTTCTGCTGGGTCACTTCATCCATCTGCGTGACCGCCAGCCCGACCTGGTCGATGCCCCGGCTCTGCTCGTCCGAGGCCGCCGCGATTTCGCCCATGATGTCGGTGACGCGCTTGATGCTGGCCACCACTTCGGCGATGGTGCTGCCGGCTTGATCGACGAGCCTGGTGCCCGTATCGATCTTGCCCACCGAGTTCTCGATCAGCGCCTTGATTTCCTTCGCGGCCGTGGCCGAACGCTGCGCGAGCGTGCGCACCTCGGTCGCAACCACCGCGAAGCCGCGACCGTGCTCGCCCGCGCGGGCCGCTTCCACGGCGGCGTTGAGCGCGAGGATGTTGGTCTGGAACGCGATGCCCTCGATCACGCCGATGATGTCGGCGATCTTGCCCGAACTCGCGTTGATGTCGCCCATCGTCGCGACGACGTCGCCCACTACCTGACCGCCCTTGACGGCAATGGCGGTGGAGGCCTGCGCGAGGCCGTTGGCCTGGCGCGCGTTCTCCGCGTTCTGGCGCACCGTGCCGGTCAGCTGTTCCATGCTCGCGGCGGTTTCCTGCAGCGAGGCGGCCTGCTCTTCGGTGCGGCTCGACAGATCGACGTTGCCGGCGGCGATCTGTTTCGAAGCCGTGCTCACCGATTCCACCGAGTCGCGCACTGCGCTCAACACTTCGCCGATACGCATCATCAGACGGTTGAACGCGTCGGCGGTCTGGCTGATTTCGTCCTTGCCCAGCACCGGCGCGCGGCGCGTCAGATCGAGCGTGGCGTTGGCTTCCTGCAAGGTATCCTGCAGGCCCGCGACCGAGCGCTGGATCGAGCGCGCCAGCAGCAGCGTGTACACGACGACCACGGCCAGCGCGACCACCAGCACCGCGATCACCGTCGTGACCGCATTCGAGCTGGTGCGATCGGCTTGCTGCGAGGCTTCTTCGCCGCGCCGGCCCGCTTCGGCGACGATGTCTTCGATCGATGCCTGCAGCGGCTGGAAATCGGAGTGATAGAGCGCGACGACCTGATCGCCGGCCGCCTTGGGATCGTGCGCGGCGAGTTCCATCAACTGACGCGATTTCTGGTCGTAGGCGTTCCACTGGGCGCGCACCGTCTTGAGCCGGTCCTGTTGTTCCTGCGCGGCGAACAGCGGTTCGATGATGTCGGCCCATTTGCCGACATTACGTTCTGCTTCCGTGAATATTTTTGCGGTGTCCGGCGAGGCCGCGTCGAGTTCGACCGTCGACAGCGCACTGGCCTTGATTTCCGTGAGTCCGCGTACCTGCTTTTCGCGGCGATGCGAGATGGACTGTGCGTCGTTCACGGAGTTGAAGCCGAGTGCCGTGACGACGATACCGCCGCCGATCGCGATCAACGTGGCCAACATCAGAAGTTGCAGCTTGAGTTTGATTGTCATCGTGAGCCGTGTCGTGGAGCGTTGATGCCTGCGACCGGTACGATCGACGTTAAGGCATGATCCGGTTTATCGGCTGATGCAACTCGCATCTTGAGAAGAAAGTTGAGGACGGCGTGACGATGCGCTGAGCCTTCAGGAATGAAAGCAAGCCGCATGAAAGGCGGGACTGTAAGGCTTATTACGGAGTGCTTTCCAGTCGCGCAAGCAACGCCCGGGCCTGCGCCTGAAGATCGTCGTCGACGGGGCGAAACGCGAATTCAAGCGCACGGTCGTGCTGCGCGAAGTGCTTGCCGGTGCTGCGCCGATAGGCCGGATCGTAATGCTGGTCGATCAGTTCGCGAAACAGTTCGGCACGCTCGTTTGCATCGACGCGCTGCTGCCATGCACCGATCTTCGCACGCCCGTGCAGTTCGACGAGCCTGGCCAGTTGTGACTTGAAGCCGTCGGCGGTCTCGAACAAATGGCCGTATTCGTCGAGCAGCAGACGGATGCGGTCATCGTGCGATGCCGCCACCTTCACGCAGACGCTGCGCGCCATCGCTTCCGAAAGCGCCGCTGGCATCGCGATGGCACCGATGCGCCGGCTCTCGGCCTCGATGAAAACGGGCCGATGCCGATCGAGACCGCGCAACGCGGCGATCAGTGCCGTATCGAAGGCCTTTTGCGAGGGCTGCGGCTCGCCGGGCAGCGTGCCGAGCACCGAGCCGCGATGGGCTGCGAGCGCTTCGAGATCGACCGTCTGCGCGCCGACGCCCGCGAGCGCGGCGAGCAGACGCGTCTTGCCGCTGCCGGTGTAGCCGGTGAGCACCGTGTAGCGGAACTGGCGCGGCAGGCTGTCGAGCGCCTCGACCACGCCGCGCCGATACGTCTTGTAGCCGCCGTCGAGTTGCCGCGCGCGCCAGCCGATCAGGTTGAACCACGCGACCAGCGCCCCCGAGCGCTTGCCGCCGCGCGCGCAATAGACGAGCGGGCGCCAGTTGCGCGGGCGATCGGCGAGGGTCGTGTCGAGCAGTTGCGCGATGTTGCGCGCGACCATGGCCGCGCCGACGCGAGTCGCCTCGAACGGCGACACCTGCTTGTACATCGTACCGATGATCACGCGTTCCTCGTTGCTGAGGACGGGCGCGTTGATGGCGCCGGGCACGTGGTCTTCGGCGAATTCGAGCGGCGTGCGGGCGTCGACGATCTCGTCGAAATCGTCGAGCTGGGCGAGTGGGACGATGAGCGGATTCATGGTGGCGGGAAAGGCGCTGCCCACTTGGCGTCCTATTGGTGTCCCGCCACGGCGTGCGGCACGTACGGCGCTTCGAGCACCGCGATTTCCTCGGCGCTCAGCGCGAGCGCGAGCGCCGCGACGGCGTCCTCGAGATGCTGCGGCTTCGACGCGCCGATGATCGGCGCCGTCACGGGCTGCTTTTGCAGCACCCACGCGAGCGCGACCTGGGCGCGCGGCACACCGCGTGCCTCGGCGATGGTCGCGACGGCCTGCGCGATCGCGGCATCGGCGTCGGCGCTCGCTTCATACAGCTTGCCGCCGAATGCATCGGTGTCCTGACGTGCGCTCGAACTCTGCCACTCGCGCGTGAGGCGGCCGCGCGCGAGCGGACTCCACGGCAGCACGGCGACGCCCGCCTCGGCGCACAGCGGCAGCATCTCGCGCTCCTCCTCGCGATACAGCAGGTTCAAGTGATTCTGCATGCTCACGAACGGCGTCCAGCCGTTGAGGCGCGAGGTGTAGAGCGCCTTGCTGAACTGCCACGCGTACATCGACGACGCGCCGATGTAGCGCACCTTGCCGAGCCGCACGAGATCGTGGAGCGCTTCGAGCGTTTCCTCGATCGGCGTGTGCGGGTCCCAGCGATGGATCTGGTACAGGTCCACATAGTCGGTGCCGAGCCGCTGCAGGCTGTGGTCGATCTCGGTGAAGATGGCCTTGCGCGACAGTCCTGCGCCGTTGGGTCCGGGACGCATGCGGCCGTGCACCTTGGTGGCGATCACGACATCGTCGCGGCGCGTGAAGTCGCGCAGCGCGCGTCCGACGATTTCCTCGGACGTGCCGTCCGAATACACATTCGCGGTATCGAAGAAATTGATGCCGGCTTCGAGCGCCTGCTTGATGAGCGGGCGCGCGGCGTCCTCGTTCAGCGTCCACGGATGCGTGCCGCGTTCGGGCACGCCATAGGTCATGCAGCCGATGCACAGGCGCGAGACCTCGAGTCCCGTTGAGCCGAGTCTGACGTAATCCATTGCTGTCGCTCCTTGGTCGATTGCCGGGGCAGCCCGCGGCGAACGATCAGGTTAGCGCAGCCGGGGCCGCTTTGCTGGGCCGCGGGCAACACGCCGTGACGAGCGAAATCATGGATTCGATATTGAGAAAGCTTCGCGCGGCGCGGGCGTGGTAGCTTTCGATAAAGCTACATTTAACCTGTATGAGATAGACGTCGATTGCCTCGCAAGAAATGACATGACCGCTGCCACCGTTTACCTCTCGCCTTATTCGCTCTGGCTGTGCGTGCGCCGCCAGCATCAGCCCGACGGCTCGTCGTTCGTCGAGGCAGCCACGAGCGGCATCGGCGCTCACAGCGGACCGATCGTGTTCGTCTCGCGCCTGCACGCTTGCCTGTACGCGGCGCTGCGCAATCGCGAGTGTGCGTCGCCCTTGCAGCGCAACTGGCAGTGTGTGCCGCTGCACACGTTCGATCTGCGCCAGCACGTGCGCAAGACCGGCGGCGCGTTGAACTGCCGGATGGCCTTCGGCTTCGCGGCCGATGCCGGTGCGGGCGGCGCGCTGATCGTCAGCGGCGGCGCGCCGGGACTGCGTGAGGTCGGGCTGCCGTTCAGCGTGCCCGAGGACATGGACGACGTCGTCTTCAACTTCACCGAGTGGGTGTTCGAGTACATCCGCGACGAGTGGGACGCGATCGGCGCGGGCGATCTCGACGCGACCTTCATGCAAGTGGACCAGCTCGGCGTGCACGATTTGCGCCACGTCGCGGCGTATGCGCTGGCCGCGACGGTCGTGACGATGACGCCCCAGCACACGCCGATGGACGGCGACTGGACCGTCTGGCATCCGGCCAGACGGCGCTGGATCGGCATGGCGTCGTACCCGTGCCACGTCGGGCCGACGCTGCATTGACGGTTACAGCAGCTCCATCACCCGGTGATAAAACATGCCGAGTTCGAGCGCCGGACGCCGCCACGCCGGGCCACCCGGAAAGCGCGCGTGGCGCAGCTGCGCGAACAGGTCGAACGACGCGCTCTCGCCTGCGATGGCCTGTGCGACCACGCGTCCCGCAATGCCGGTGAGCGCGACGCCGTGGCCCGAGAAGCCTTGCACGTAGTAGTAGTTCGGATCGATGGCGCCGAAGTCGGGCGCCCGATTGCGCGTCACGTCCACGAAGCCGCCCCACGCGTAGTCGACGCGCGCGTCGGCCAGTTGCGGGAAGACTCCGGTCATGCGCTTGCGCATCGCCTCGGCAAGCTTCGCGGGCGCGGCGCCGGTCGAATCGGCGCGGCCGCCGAACAGCATGCGGTGGTCGGCCGAGACGCGGAAATAGTCGAGAAAGAAATTGTTGTCGCACATGGCGGCGCGCGCGGCGATCAGCGCGTCGGCACGCGCGCGCCCGAGCGGCTCGGTCGCGATGATGTACGACGCGATGGGCGCGATGCGCGCGGCGATCGCGGCGGGCAGCACGCCGCCCGGGGCCGCGTTGCAGCACGACACGACGAAGCGGCAGCGCACTTCGCCGTTGGCGGTGCGCACGACCGGACGCTCGCCGCGCAGCACCTCGAGCACCGGCGAATGCGCGAACAGTTGTGCGCCTTCGCGGCGCGCGGCATCGGCGAGACCGAGGCAGTATTTGAGCGGATGCAGATGGCCCGAGAACGGGTCGTAGACGCCGGCCAGATAGCGCTCCGACGCGACGCGCGAGCGAATCGCATCCGCGCCGATCCATTCGAGCCGGTCATAGCCCCAGCGCGTTTGCGCCGCCTTCATCCACGCTTCGAGATCCGGCACGCGCTTCTCTTTGGTCGCGACGGTCAGATAGCCGGGCGTGAAATCGCAGTCGATGCCGTAGCGCGCAATGCGCTCGCGCACGAGCGCGACGCCTTCGATCGACATGGCCCATGCCGCCCTCACGCCTTGCGCGCCGAGCTGCTTTTCGAGCACTTCGTCCTTGGCAAAGCCGACGAGCGTCTGCCCGCCGTTGCGCCCCGAGGCGCCCCAGCCGGGCCGGTGTGCATCGAGCACGATCACCGAGAGACCGCGCGCGCGGCATTCGAGCGCCACGGAAAGACCCGCGAAGCCCGCGCCGATCACGCACACATCGGCTTCGAGCGGTTCGTCGAGCATCGGGTCGTCCTCGGCGGGACGCGTGACGCTGGCTTCGTAATACGAGTGGCGGGCGAGCGCATCCGCCTCGCGGTCGAGACTGTGAGCCATCAAAGCAGATCCTTCATTCGATACCAGGCCATCGCGAGCACGAGGGCGGGGGTGCGCAGTGTAGCGCCACCGGGGAAATCGCGGTGGCGGATCTTGCCGTACAGGTCGAAGCGCGCGGCCTGGCCGTCGATCGCTTCGGCCATCAGCGTGCCCGCGAGGCCCGTCGTGTTGACGCCGTGGCCCGAGAAGCCTTGTGCGAAATAGATGGTCGGCTTCACGCGTCCGAAGTGCGGCGCGCGGTTCATCGTGATGTCGACGAAGCCGCCCCATGCGTAGTCGACCCGCACGTCCGCGAGTTGCGGGAAGGTCTTGAGCATGTCGCGGCGCATTGCCTGGTCGAGCTGGCGCGGCTCGAACGTCGAGTAGCTGACCTTGCCGCCCCACAACAGACGCGTGTCGGGCGCGGGCCGGAAATAATCGAGCACGAAGCGGCTGTCGCACACGGCGGCCTGGGCCGGCATCAGCTTGGCCATGCGCTCGGCGCCGAGCGGCTCGGTGGCGATCACATAGGTGCCGACCGGCATGATCTTGCGCGCGAGCTGCGGCGCGAGCGGGCCGAGCCAGGTGTTGCAGGCGAGCACGACGAACTTCGCGCGCACCTTGCCGCGCGCGGTCTCGACGACATGGCCGCCGGCCTCGTCGCGAATGCGCGTGACACAGCTGTCCTCGAACAGTCGCACGCCGGCGGCTGTGGCCGCGCGCGCGAGTCCGAGCGTGTAGTTGAGCGGATGCAGATGGCCGCTGTCCGGGTCGAACAGGCCGCCCAGATAGCGCTTCGACTGCACGTACTGGCCTGTGCCCTCGGCCTCGACGAAGCGAAAACGGTCGTAGCCGAAGCGCGACGCGGCTTCGTCGCGCCAGTGCTTGAGGGCATCGACGTCACGCGGCTTGTTGGCCGCAGTGAAATAACCGGGGGTGAGCGCGCAGTCGATCTGATGCTTCGCGACGCGCGCACGGATGATGTCGAGCGATTCGAGGCCCATCGCGAAGACCTGGCGGACTTCGTCCTCGCTCATGAACTGGGCGAACGTGTCGCTTTCACACGCGAAGCCGCCGATCATCTGTCCGCCGTTGCGTCCGCTCGCCGCCCATCCGACCTTCGACGCCTCGATGACGGCGACCGAATAGCCGCGTTCCGCGAGATTGAGCGCCGTGGAGATCCCGGTGAGGCCCGCGCCGATCACGCAGACGTCGGCGTCGTGCGTGCCTTCGAGCGGCGGATGGCGGGTGGAATCGTTGGCGGTGGCCGCGTAGTACGAGGGGGCGTGAGGCTGGCTGGCGAACTTGAGCATAGGCGGGAATTCGAAAAAAAAGCAGACGACGGCGTGATGCCGCCGTCTGCCTCGATCGCTACATTAGAACGAGTAGATGAGCTGCGTGCCCAGCAAGTCGTTGCTCTTGCTGTACGAACCGTCGCTGCGCAGGAACACGGCGTTGTTCGACCAGTCGTGGCGATACTCGACCTTCAGCGTGATCTGCTGCGTCGGGTAGAACAGCAGGTCGAACGCTACGTCCTGACGCGTCGAGCCAGTGCACTCGAAGCCATGGTTCGACGAGTTGGCGAGGCAATTCGCATCGATGCCGAAGCCGTTTGCCGTATCCATGCCGTTGCCGTTGAGCACGATGCCGCCACCGCCGCCGCCGTTCTTGCCGTTGGCGAGCAGGTCGTAACGTGCCGTCACGCCCATGCGGCCGACCACCGGCGCGTTGAACTTGCGGTGCGCGAGCAGCGAGAAGCCGTACCACTGCGCATTGCCGCCGTTGAACGCGGCGTGCTGCTGTTGGCCGTAGTCGAGTTCGGCGTTGTACAGGCTGTCCGCGAGCGTGTAGGTCGCATCGACTTCGCCGAACACGAAGTAGCCGCCCGAACTCGGCGCCTGGCCGCCCGGACCGTAGACGATGGCGCCCGGAATCGGCGCGCCCGTCTCGTCGGTGAGCTGCGCCGACGACAGCGTCTGACGACCAACGTTGAACGAACCACCGATGTCGAGCGCGCTCGACCACGTGTAGTCGCCGCGCGCCGTGAAGGTCGGGATCTTGTTGCTGGTCGTGATCGGGTCGCCGAGCGCGTTGGTGCCGATCTGCGTTTGCGCGCCGTTCGTGCGGTACTGCTCGTTGCCGACCATGAACTTCCACGCCCAGTTGCTGCCATCGGGCGAGTAGTTCATCGCGACGCCCACATAGCTGCCCGGATCCGAGAAGTCGTACAGCAGGTTGTGCGTGAGCGTGACCATCTGGTTCGACTGCTGCACTTCGTAGCCGCCGTAGCTCGACATCAAGCCGGCCTGCAGGGTCGTCGTGGCCGTGAGCGGCACGCTGATCACTGCCGTGTTCAGGATGTTGTCGCCGATCTCGCCATGCTCGTTCTGCAGCAGCGTGATGCCGTTGCCGCGGTTCGGCATCAAGGTGATTTCCGCCGACGGCGCCATCGGGCCGACGCCGAACGTCTTCTTGATGTCGAGGTACAAGTCGCCGAACGTGCTGTTGAAGTAGTTGTACGCGCCCGTGTGGTTCGCGAACAAGAACGACGACGTGCCCGGCGCACGGTTGTAGATGTACGTCGGATCGAGATAGCCCGTGATCGACAGACCCGCGAGCGGGCCGGTGTTGGCTGCATCGGAGAGCGAATCGACCTTCAACTGCTGATTGGCGATCTGCTGCTTCATCGCATCGACTTCGTCGTTGCTCAGATGCGCCTGTGCCTTGCCATAATCAGGCGAGGAAATATCCACTTCCTGGGCCGGCGCGGCGGCGGCCGCAACCGCCGGCGCCGCCATTGCTGCACCCGCCGTCGTCTTTGCGGCCGGCTTCGTGGCCAGTTCCGACTTCAGTTGCTTCACCTCTTTTTGCAGCGCGTTCAACTGCTGCTGCAGGGCTTTGATCTGATCGCTGGTCGCGTCCGCCATCGCGAGCCCCGGCAGCGCCCCGGCCACAAGCAGACAGATTAACTTCTTTCTCATTGGGAATTCTCCTTGTTGGTCGTTATTGCAAAGACGTCAGCGTGTGATCCTCTTCAGGTGGCCGCGCTGCGGCCAATCGGGCTGCCGATCGCCGTGGGCGCAACCGGGCTGGCGGGCGCTTCATCGGCTTCGGGCGGTGCGAACGCGAGTTGCATGTCGCGCAGGCGTTTCTTCTCGCGGGTCTGCATCAGATGGTTCACGACGATCACGCCGACGGTCACCATGGTGATGAAGAGCGTGGCGAGCGCGTTCATTTCCGGATTCAGACCGAGACGCACACGCGAGAACACCACCAGCGGCAGCGTCGTCGAGCCCGGGCCCGAGAGGAACGCGGACAGCACGAGGTCGTCGATCGAGAGCGTGAACGACAGCAGCCAGCCCGACATCAGCGCTTGCGAGATCAGCGGCAGCGTGATCACGAAGAACACCTTGAGCGGCGTTGCGCCAAGATCGAGCGCGGCCTCTTCGAGCGACTTGTTCATCTCCTTCACACGCGACTGCACGATGATCGCGACGTAGGACACGCACAGCATCACGTGACCGATCCAGATGGTCAGGATGCCGCGACCCTTCGGCCAGCCGAGCATCTGCTCGAGCGCGACGAACAGCAGCAAGAGCGAGATGCCCTGAATCACTTCGGGGATCACGAGCGGCGCGTTGATCATGCCGGTGTAGAGCGTGAAGCCCTTGAAGCGGCCCATGCGTGCGAGCACGAAGCCCGCCCACGTGCCGATCGCCACCGACGCGAACGCCGTCATGAGGCCGATCTTCAGCGAGAGCCACGCGGCGCTCAGAAGCTCTTCATCCTGCAACAGCGCGGCGTACCACTTGAGCGAGAAGCCGGACCACACCGTCACCAGCTTCGACTCGTTGAACGAGTAGACAACGAGGCTGATGATCGGAATGTAGAGAAACAGAAAACCGAACGTGAGGACGCCGGTGGAGAGGGTACGGTTGGGTTTGATCATTTCCCTTCCTCCAGTTCCTTGACCTGGTAGTACTGGAAGATGGCCATCGGCACGAGCAGCAGCATGACCATCGCGACGGTGACGGCGGATGCCATCGGCCAGTCCATATTGTTGAAGAACTCATCCCACATGACGCGGCCGATCATCAGCGTGTCGGCGCCGCCGAGCAGTTCGGGAATCACGTACTCGCCGACTGCCGGAATGAACACGAGCAGACTGCCCGCGATGATGCCGTTCTTCGACAGCGGCAGCGTGATGCGCGTGAACGCGACCCACGGCTTGGCGCCGAGGTCGTAAGCGGCCTCGAGCAGCGTGAGATCCATCTTCACGAGGTGCGCGTAGAGCGGCATCACCATGAACGGCAGATACGAATAGACCATGCCGATATAGACGCCCGCATCCGAGTGATACAGACGCAGCGGCGAATGAATGAGACCGATCGCGATCAGCGTGTGGTTGAGCAGGCCGTCATCCTTGAGAATGCCGATCCATGCATATACACGGATCAGGAACGACGTCCAGAACGGCAGCATCACGCCCATCATCAGCATGTTGCGGGTGGCCGGATTCGAGCGCGCGATGTAGTACGCAATCGGATAGCCGATCAGCAAGCAAAAGATCGTCGACACAGCCGCCATCTTCAGCGAGCTGATGTAGGTGGCGATGTACAGATCGTCTTGCAGCAGGAACACGTAGTGGCTCAGCTGCAGCGCGAAGTGCACCACGCCGTCCTTGATCTCGACCAGGTTCGTATAGGGCGGAATGCCCATGATCTGGTCGGCGAAGCTGATCTTGAACACGAGCACGAACGGCACGGCAAAGAACAGCGTGAGCCACAGGAACGGAATGCCGATGACCGTGGTGCGGCCGGACGGCACGAAGCGCGAAAGGAAGCGCACCAGCGTCGAGCGCAGTGCGCCGCCGCTGGTGCCAGCGGAAGCGCTGGAAGAGGGCAGGGAAGTGCTCATGATGTTCGCTTCCTTATTGCGTGAGCACGACGCCGCTGGCGGGCGACCACGAGACGTACACGTCGTCGTTCCACACCGGTGCGCCTTCGCTCATCAACTCGTGGCTCGACAGGTTCGACACGACCGTCTTGCCGCCCGGCAGGCGCACGTGATACAGCGAGTAGCTGCCCATGTACGCCATGTCGGCGACCACGCCGCGCGCCCAGTTGTGCTGCGAGCTCGGACGCTCGCGCGTGACGCGCACGCGCTCGGGACGCACCGAGATGCCGACCGTATGCCGAGCGGCCCGGTGATGCCGTGGCTCACGTACATGCGCGTTTCGAGGTCTTCGCTTTCGACGAAGATGTGATCGGGCTCGTCCTCGACGACCTTGCCTTCGAACAGGTTGGTCGAACCGATGATCTCGGCCGAGAAGCGGCTGTTCGGGAATTCGTAGACCTGGTTGGGCGAACCGATCTGCACGATGCGGCCTTCGCTCATGACGGCGAGGCGGTTGGCCATCGTCATCGCTTCTTCCTGATCGTGCGTGACCATCACACAGGTGACATCGACTTTCTCGATGATGTTCGCGAGTTCGAGCTGGGTCTTCTGACGAATCTTCTTGTCGAGCGCGGACATCGGCTCGTCGAGCAACAGCAGCTTCGGGCGCTTCACGAGCGAGCGTGCGAGCGCGACGCGCTGCTGCTTGCCGACCACAGCTGATGCGGCTGCGCTTCGCGTAACGGCTCGTCTGCACGAGGTTGAGCGCATCGGCGACGCGCTCGCGAACTCGTTCTTCGCGACGCCTTCCTGCTTCAGGCCGAAGGCGACATTGGCCTCGACGCTCATGTGCGGAAAGAGCGCGTACGACTGGAACATCATGTTCACCGGACGGCGGTACGGCGGCATCGCGGCGAGGTCTTCGCCATCGACGAAGATGCGGCCCCAGGTTGCCGTTTCGAGACCCGCGAGCATGCGCAGCAGCGTGGACTTGCCGCAGCCGGAGCTGCCGAGCAGGGCAAACAGCTCGCCCTTCTTGATGGTGAGATTGACGTTGTCGACAGCAGTGCTGTCGCCGAACTTCTTCACGACGTTTTCGATGCGGACGAATTCATCGCGGGACTTCGACTGGGTGGCCTGCGTGCGCGAGGCCTCATTGGCTTGGACTGAGGACGTCGTATTCATGATGTAACCATTCCTTCCTTGCGGGCCGCAGACACGAGTTGTCCCGCACGGGGCGCACGGGGCGACTCGCGGACAAGGCATTTGCGGCCGGAACTCAGGGGATAGGCTGCGTGCTGCGTGGCTCTCACGCGGCACACAACCGGACTTCGAAACTACCTGTTGCGGGCGGCGAGGATTCGAGCGATTGCCTCCGCCGCCAGTCTCCTTCGTTGTCTCCTTCACGGGAGCGGGTTTTCGAATCTTAGTGACCCGTCTTGAGCTGTGCCCACAGGCGGTTCTCGAGACGCAGGATGTCGGCCGGCATCGGCTTCATCAGCGTCATCTT
>CAWDLJ010000007.1:5000-89501 GCA_963803225.1 uncultured beta proteobacterium | reverse complement strand
TCCTTGACCGGGATGGTGGCGATCATGCCGGGTCCAGGCCGACGGGCGCGATGATGTTGGAGCGGACGTTCTTCGACGCGCCCTCCATGGCGATGATCCGCGACAGGCCCATGATGCCCAGCTTGGCCGCGCGCGTAGTTGGTCTGGCCGATGTTGCCGATCAGGCCCGAGGTCGAGGTGAAGAGGACGTAGGCGCCGTCCTGCTGGTCGCGGAAGTGCTCGATGGTGGCGCGGCAGACGTTGAAGGAGCCGCGCAGGTGGACCTCGATGACCGATGTCCCAGTCCTCGTCGGTCATCTTGTGGAACATGCCGTCGCGCAGGATGCCGGCCGGATTGATCACCGCGTGCAGGCCGCCGAAGGTGTCCAGCGCCTGCTCGACCATGCCCTTGACCGGCGCCATGCGAGGTGACGCTCTCGGAGTTGGACGACCGCCTCGCCGCCGGCGGCGCGGATCTCCTGGGCCACCGTCTCGGCCGGACCGGCCGAGCCCTCGTCGCCGCCGGCGAGCGCCGCCGCCCAGGTCGTTGACCAGCACCTTGGCGCCTTCGCGCGCCGCGATCAGCGCGCACTCGCGGCCGATGCCGTTGCCGCCGCCGGTGACCAGCACCACCTTGCCTTGAGGATTCCATGACGCTTCTCCCTTGGATCGAGAAATTTGGCGGTGGCCGATGCAAGGTCCCTGCAGGAGCTCGTTGGGCAGACCGCTGGGCCCTGTCCCGGGCCGACGTGGGCTCCGCGGGCCGGGACAAGGCCTCGCCCAACCCCGTGACCGCCGCCGCCTATTTTTTTTTTTTTTTTTTTTTTTTTTTTTTTTTTTTTTTTTTTTTTTTTTTTTTTTTTTTTTTTTTTTTTTTTTTTTTGTGGCCCCAGAAGCGAGCCGCGCCTGCGATCGGACCGAGCCTCGCCGCGACGCCGCTTTCTGGAAAGCTCCCAGCTCGTTGTAAAAGCACCGATGAAGAAGCTAGACCGCCGCCGCCCGCCCGGCATGGGGTCGGGGGTGACGAACTGACCAGGTTGCGCGCATCCAACGTCAGCATGTCGGGCCCACGCGCCGCCAGGGCCGCGACCGACAGCCGCACTTGAGAAAGCGAAATCTGATGATCCTCCCTCACCGGACCGCGCACGCCGGAACGTAAAATGGTAAAGCACGTGGCCATGGGATGCGGCCATTGCCAGCAGCCGCGGTCGCTGCCGGCCCCGACGGCGGTCCCGGCCCTCAGGATGCCGAAGCCCTGCGAGCCGACATGCAGCACGTCGCGGGCATAGACCGGCAAGAGGGCGGTCGCCCCGCCCAGCAGCACGGCGAACAGGTCCAGCGAAATGGCCCCGAACACGATCTTGTTCGACCAGACATAGGCCAGCCCCTCCTTGACCAGCGCCCAGCGCGATCCTGGCTGCACCGGGGGGGGTCTCGCCTCGATCAGGAACAGGGCCGAGGTCGCCGGCGCCGTAGAGGCCCATCGAGACGCCGTAGGAGATCGCCGGCGAGACCGCGCAGAGCACGCCGCCCAGCGCCGGGCCGATGACCGAGGCGCTCTGCCCGGCCAGGGAGTTCCAGGCGATCGCCGGGGCAGCAGCGCGCGGGCACCAGCATCGGACCCAGCGCGGTGTTCGACGGGCTGAGAAAGGCGCGCGAGGCGCCGAAGGCGATCGCGACCAGATAGATCGGCCAGAGCGCCTTGGCGCCGCATCAGGGCCAAGGCGGCGAGGGCGCCGGCGGTCAGCACCTCGAAACCATGCAGAGGCCGGAGATCAGCCGCCGGTCGTGGCGATCGGCCGTCTCGCCGGCGATCAGGGTCAGGGCGAACAGCGGCAGGAACTGGGCCAGGCCGATCATGCCGACGGCGAAGGCGGCGTGGCGCACGTCGCTGTGCAGCCGCGCGATCGCATAGACCTGCCAGGCGATGGTGATGGTCTGGGCCTGGCCCGCCACGCTGGCCAGAAACCGTGACCCCCAGAACATCAGGAACGAGCGCTGCCGCAGCAGGTCGCGCCGCCGCGGCCGGGTCGGTGGTCGTCGATGTCATGGTCGGCGCAACTTGGCGTCTTCGGCCGCTGGCCGCAACCGCCTTTCGCGCCAGTTTGTTCATTGACCCGTCAGGTGTTTATGGCCTTCTGCGCACCGCTTCGATGTAGAGGACGGCGCTCCGCGCCGGCATGCCCATGCGACGCCAACGACGATCCGGGAGCCCGCGCGCGCCGCGCGCATAAACCCCGCCTCAAGACGATGACGTCATACGAGCGTCGCGTTCTTGGGATCAGTCGTTTTTCCTGGCCGTTTTGGACATCGATGACCTCCACCTTTATCACGCCCCGGACCCTGCCGGTCCCTGACCTGCCCGTGCTCGCCTCCGAGCGGCCCTAAGACGGCGCAGCGGTCGACGCCCTGATCGACGCCGCCTTCGGACCCGGGCGCTACGCCAAAGCGGCCGATGCGCGTAGAGAAGGAAGCAACGCATCCATGTTCCCTTCCATCAGGGATACTGCCGTTTCCACCGAAGTTGATTCCAATTGCGTGATGAAACGCGGCATCAACACGATCGAAGCGGCGGGCATGACCCCAAGCGACACGCGCGAGACTCGGCCTTCACTAATATCCCTCATGTCATCGCGAACATCTGAAAGCTGATTCAGTATCGTCCGCGCGTGACGTATCAGGCACACACCATGTTCAGTCGGCTCCATGCCGCGTGTTGACCGCTCGAACAAGCTGACTTCCAGTCCTTCCTCGAGCATGGCCAAGGTCTTGGAGACAGCAGGCTGACTCACATTCATGTGTGCCGCCACACGGCCCACGCTGCGGAAGTCGTCGAGTGCAACGAGCAACTGAAGGTGTCTGAGTTTCAGGTTGGCCCTGATGTACCAGTCGAGTTTTGCCATCTCATAACCAAACAAGCATAATTGCCTGCCAGAATATTCAATATAATTTATGGCGTCAATGGTCAAAAATATGGGCAGGCTGCACGCACGTGTCGTGGCACAACGATCGGAGACAAGGCATGTTAAATATGGGGTTCGAATCATCACATCCCGGTGCCGGGCACAATTTCGCAAACATCTGGGCACATGCTTCGCGGATGTCTCCGCGACTCTGGGTGGATGGCGCCTTTAGCGCTGATGGCCTGGCGAAGGCCATCAGTTTTCGCATGCGAAGCGGCGAAGTGCTCGCCATTCATGGTGACGACGCGAGTTCGCTCGGCGCAATCGCCGATATCTGCCTGGGCGCGCCGCTTTTGCAGGGCTCAATTCGCATGAAAGGAAGCATGCATGCGTTGAAGGGACGGACTTGGGCATCTTTGGAGGGTGTCATTATTGTCACGGATGCCTCGCCTGCTGCCCTTCACGAAGCGGCCGATACAATGCATCCCCGAGCGCTGAAAGGACTGGCCAGCTCTGGCGCGGCTGTTCTCGTGCTCTCCGGCGATCTTCCCGCACTTGCCGCCTGCGCTGACCGTCTTCTGGTCATGCGCGACGGCCGGCTCACTGAAGAATTGGGCCATTACGAGCTTTTGCGCTTATCGGCCCCGAGTCCCTTTTCTGACACCCCGCAATCGTGAATTCCCAACTTGCCGTTCTTGAAGATTTGCTTGACTGGCTTCGCGCCGGACATCGTGCTTCCCTGTTGACCGTATGTTCCACGTGGCCGACCTCATCGCGTGAGCGCGGCGCGCTTTGCGCAATACGCAGCGACGGACGTCTTTCTGGTTCCGTGTCAGGTGGACTCATTGAAGGCGAACTGATTGACTTGGTACGCAATGACGTCGATTGGGATGCGCCGCCTTCCCTGTTGCGTTTTGGCGGGGAAGATGCCAAAAAGCGACGCCTCCCCGCGGACGCGACGCTTGAAATTGCTCTGGTGCCAGCGCCGGATATGGACGGCGTCGAGCGCGCGGTAAAGGCACTTCGCGAACGCCGGGTTGTTTCGTGGCAGCTGGATATTTCGACCGGCGAAGTCTGCATTGAAGAGCAGGACCTCGACGTTTCCGGAAATATCCATTCGGACGGAAACATGCTGCGCACGCTATTACGCCCTGCGTGGCGGGTTCTGCCCGTGGCCAGCGACGAATCGATGGCAGCCATTCGACGCGTCGCGCGTTTTTTGAATTTCGAAGTTATCGACGCACTCCCGCGAACCGGAAAGCCATTCACAGACGGACTGGACCCCTTGACTGTAGTGCTCGTCTTGAGCGACGCACGGTTTCAACCAGACCGCGCGTTTCTGGAATCAATCGCACAGCAAAAAGCGATCATTTGTCTGCAAACGCCTCGCGCTCCCGCAGAAGATAACGACGCGGTTATGTGCTTTACGTCGGCCGGAAAAACTCCCGAGGAAGTCGCCGTGACGGCAATGGCCGCGCTGGTCGAAATAAGGGCTGCACGACTGATCTGATTGTCAGATAGCCCTCTGGGGCTATATCCCACGCCTTTCCCGAGTGCCGGGCCGTTATCCCGTTACGGCCTTTTCCCGTTCCCAATCAATCGCTTGACGACGCGCGAAGCAACGCGCGTTGCTGATTTGCGTCCCTATGAACCTCGGTTTCCCGTGGCGCCAGGGTTAGCACCGACATGAATTGCAGGTTATAGAAAGACCGCTCTTTTTTCATTCGACAGTAATGACTCAAGATGTGAAGATGACTTCACTCGAAAGGCTGCACAGCGTAGCGAAACCATGCCCCAGCCACCGCTGGAATGCGGATGACTCGAAGAAGGAGATAGATAGATGACCGAGTTCAACAAAGATTTCATCCCGATGACCGGGGCCGAATACCTCAAGAGCCTCGATGACGGCCGTGAAGTCTGGATTTACGGAGAGCGCATCAAGGGCAACATCGCTGATCATCCGGCATTCCGCAATTCGGCGCGCATGATCGCCCGCACGTATGACGCGATGCACGATCCTGCACGTCGGGAAATCCTGACCGCTCCAAACGGCAGTGGTGGCTTTACTCACAAGTTCTTCCGCGCGCCGAAGTCGGCGGCGGAGCAAGTTGCACAGCGCGACGCTATTGCTGAAACGCAGCGCATTACTTATGGCTGGATGGGCCGCTCGCCGGATTACAAGGGTTCGTTCATCGGCACGCTTGGCGCGAATTACGCCTATTACAAGGGCTACTAAGAAAACGCCAAACGTTGGTACGAGAAGGCAGCAGAGCGCACCGCATACATCAACCACGCGATCATGAATCCGCCGGTTGACCGTGCGGCCAGCAGTGCGGACCAGAACGACGTGTTCATTCGCGTGAACAAGGAAACGGACGCCGGTATCTACGTGAGCGGCGCGAAAGTCGTGGCAACCAACTCGGCGCTGACGCATTACACGTTCATCGCCTATATCGGGCAGATTCCGGTCAAAGACCCGAAATATTCGCCGATATTCATGGTTCCCACCGGTGCGCCTGGTGTGAAGATGATTTCGCGCATGTCGAACGAATATCGCGCAGCCGTGCTCGGTAGCCCGTTTGACTACCCGCTGTCGTCGCGCCTGGACGAAAACGACGCAATCCTGATTCTCGATAACGTGTTCGTTCCGTGGGAAGACGTTTTCATGTACGGCGACGTCGAGCAGTCGAACAGCTGGGCAGCGAAATCGGGCTTCAACAGCCGTGCCGCAATGCATGGCTGCACGCGACTCGGCGTCAAGCTCGACTTCATGGTCGGCGCGCTGGCAAAGTCGCTCGATATCACCGGCAGCAGCAGCTTCCACGGTGTTCAGTCGAAGCTGGGCGAAGTCCTTGCGTGGCGCAATGCCATTTGGGGCCTGTCGGACGCAATGGCAAAGAGCGAAGTGCCCTGGCAGGGCATGGTGCAGCCCGATGCGCGCTTCGCCAACGCATATCGCGTGCTCAGCCAGATTGGCTACCCGATGATCAAGAACACGATCGAAACGGTCGTCGCAAGCGGCCTGATCTACCTGAATTCGCACGCCAACGATTTCAAGAATCCTGAACTGCGTCCTTACCTGGACCAATACGTGAAGGGTTCGGGCGGAATCGACGCGGAGCAGCGCGTGAAGACCCTCGAACTGCTGTGGGAAACGGTCGGTACGGAATTCGGCGCACGTGCCGAACTGTATGAAATCAACTATCTCGGTTCGAATGACGTGACGCGTTTGTCGAACCTGTGGGATGCGCTGGGCAGCGGCGACATGGCCAGGATGAAGGGCATGGTTGATACGTGCATGAGCGAATACGACCTCAATGGCTGGACCGCTCCGGACCTCGTGAACCCCGACGACGTGAGCATCCTCACGCAGCGCTAAGCCACGCATCGATTACGACCACGCCAGTAAAGAGAAAGAATATGCAGCATTCCTCTGCAGTCGCACCGTCGGTTACTGCACAAGCCAATCCGGTAACCCCGCCGTTCACGACGCGCGAATTCCGTAATGCGATGGGCCAATTCGCGACCGGTGTAGTCGTAATTTCCACCGAAATTGACGGCGAGGCGCACGCAATGACGGCCAACGCCTTCATGTCGGGTTCGCTCGAACCGCCGCTGGTTCTGGTGTCGGTCGCGTGTACGGCACGCATGCACGAAAAAATCGGGACTTCCGGCAACTTCGGCATCAGCGTTCTTGCAAACGAACAGCAATGGGTCAGCCAGCATTTTGCGGGCAAGCCCAACGAACAGGACGTGCCGACGTTCGCGCGTCTGGGCAATCTGCCGGTTATTCAAGGCGCAGCTGTTCAGGCGGCGGCAGAGCTGCGGCATGCTTACCCCTGCGGCGATCACACACTGTTCGTTGGCGAAGTCAAGGAACTGGTGACCCAGGATGGGCGAGATCCGTTGATGTTCCATGCCGGCCGTTATAACCGCATCGCTCCCGCTGCATCGAACTGATCGAGGCATCTCCATGGCTACCGCAATCGATATCGCCCACGTCACTTACGAAGCTCCTGATCTTGCGCTGATGGAACGCTTCATGACCGATTTCGGCCTTACCCGCACGGCGGGTACGGACGATGTTCTGTACATGCGCGGCGCAGGTCATCAGCATCATCTGCACGTCACGCGACGTGCCGACGTTCCCAGGTTCGTGGGTGCAGCTCTCGAAGTGTCGGACCGCGCCGATCTGGACGAACTGGCTACCTTCCCGGGTTCGTCCGCGGTTCAGGAAAGTGAAGAGCCCGGCGGCGGCTGGTACGTGCGTATGACGATGCCCGATGGCTTCCTGATCGACGCTGTGTGGGGCAGGGCACTCGCGACGCCCCACGCGCTGCGTGACGTAAATCCGCTCAACGACCATCAGAAGAAGCGCCGCGTCAACCGCTCGACGCGGGTGAAACGTGAACCCTGCGAGGCGATCCGGCTTGGGCACTTCGTGCTGCATGTGAGCGATCACGATGCGTCGGTCAAGTGGCTCGCGGAGCGCTTCTCGCTGCTGAAATCCGAATTCTTCGGTGCGCCGGATGATGGTCCGATCTATGGCACCTTCCTGCGCTTCAACCGTGGCAAGGAACTCGTGGATCACCACGCCATTCTGGTGCTCCAATCGGATCGCATCGGAGTGCATCACTGTTCGTTCGAAGTCAATGATCTCGACGCAGTTTGCAGTGCGCACGACTATCTGGTTGAGCAGGGCTGGAAACTGGATGTCGGCGTTGGCCGCCATTTGATGGGCAGTCAGATTTTCGATTACTGGAAGGATCCGTTCGGGTTCCGGGTCGAGCATTACACCGATGGCGACGTAGTGGACGACACGTTCCAGGGCATCGTATTCCGGGGTACGGCCAGCGAAACCACGCAGTGGGGCATGGAGCCTCCGGCAGAGTTCTTCCAGTAAATCCGCCTTGTTCCTTGCGGGCCTTGTTTCTCGAACGAGACGCAAGAGCCCGTAAAGAGGTTGTAAAAATGAACGACAATCAAACGAAATCGAGTCCTGCATCTGAGCCGATTGCTGAACAGACGCGGGCGAAACTCATGCGCGTTGGCTCGGCGCACGTCGCAAACGTGCTGCTCAAATATGGTTTTCGCAACGTCTATCTGTTGGGCATCGCTCCGGTTGCCGCTGGTCAGGAACAACTCGTGGGCCGTGCTTATACGCTGCGATTCATGCCGGCGCGCGAAGATATTGATTTGATGGCGAACTATCTAAAGGACGACAACAAGCATCGTCGCGCTATCGAAGAATGCCCTCCCGGCGCCGTGCTCGTGATCGATGCAATGGGCTCCACGCGCTCTGCCGCAATGGGCGACATGATGGCCCTGCGGCTGAAGCAACGCGGCGTGGCTGGTGTGGTCACGGATGGTGGATATCGCGATGCGCCCGCCATCATCGATACGGGCTTGCCTTGCTACCAGAAGCAGGCTGCACCGCCTGCAACCCCGATCGCGATGCATCCCGTTGAACTCGACGGCCCGGTAGGGTGTGCAGGCGTGGCCATTTACCCCGGTGATGTGATCGTTGGGGATGCCGAAGGTGTGGTCGTCATTCCCCACGCGTTCGTTGACGAGGTCGCAGAACAGGCATTCGATACCGTCGAATACGAAGCATTCGCGGCCATGCACATATCGCGTGGCCGCCCGATTTTCGGCCTGTTCCCCGCATCGCCGGAAAGCCGCATTGAATACGAACAATGGGTGGCCGCTGGCCGTCCTCCACTGGAAGACGCGCAATGACGCCCGACGCCAACCTGATGAAGTCTCTGGAGGTGCTGATCCGCACGCAGGAACTCGATCCTGCCAAGTGGATCGACTTTCCCGAATACGGGTTTCGTCAGTATTTCCTGTTCAAAAACGAAGAAACCAGCGCAAGCATTGCGCTGCTTGAATACGAGAAAGGTGGTCGTATTCCGGTCAAGCATACGCACGCTTCGAACCAGTTCATGTTCTGCCTCGAAGGCGACTACGAATACACCGACGTGGGTCTGCGTCTGCGGCCGGGTTCGTTCTACATGAACCCGAAGGGCAATCCCCACGGTCCGACCATCGCGCATGAAAAGAGCGTGCTGATTGAAATTTATGACGGTCCGCACTACGCGGAGAAGCCCGTTTTTCATACCGATGAAACGATCGGGGGCTTCCTCGCCAGGAAAGATTGAACGGACTAGCGAAATACGGAGAATTACATGTTCGACACCCAAAATACGCTCAAGCATTTCGGTATTGAGCCGGTTACGGCAGGCGGTTTCGTTCCAGGTCGCGGCTGGACGCAAGTGGAAGGCCGCGCGACCTTCGACGCAATCTGCCCCGCAGACGGGAATGTCGCAGCGAAGATCGCTGGTGCAACTGCTGAAGATTACGACGCGATTATCGACGTGGCCGTGACAGCACAGCGCTCGTGGCGCATGGTGCCGGCTCCGCGCCGTGGCGAGCTGGTGATGCGCATAGGCCAGTTGATGGAAGAAAACATCGACATGCTCGCAGGCGTCATTGCGCTCGACACGGGCAAGACTCTGGGCGAGTGCCGCTTCGAGCTGAAAGAAGCGATCGACATGGCAATGATGGCCGGTGGCCTGTCGCGCATGCTCTCCGGTGCTTCGCAGCAGTCGCAGCGTCCGAAGCATCGCATGTACGAGCAGTGGCTTCCGCTCGGTGTGGTGGGCGTCATTTCTGCCTACAACTTCCCGGCTGCTGTGTGGGCGCAAAACGCTTTCCTGTCGGCCATCTGCGGCAACACGGTGATCTGGAAGCCGAGTCCCAAGGTTCCGCTGACCGCAATCGCATGCCAGCGTCTTGCCGTGCAGGCGATGCAGGAATTCGGCGTCGAAGGGATCTTCTCGCTCTTCATTCCGGGCGATGACTCGGTCGCTGAAAAGCTGGTCGCCGACACCCGTGTCGCACTGATCTCGTTCACAGGCTCTACCGGTGTGGGCCGCAAAGTGGCAAGCATCGTTGGTTCGACGCTGGGTCGTCGCTATCAACTGGAATGCTCGGGCAACAGCGCGATCATCGTGGACGAAACGGCTGACCTCAAGCAGGCCGCCCGTGCGATCGCCAACTCGGGTGCAGGCACGACCGGTCAACGTTGCACCAGCGCACGCCGAGTGATCGTCCACAAGTCGATCGCAGCAGAAGTTATCGAGCTGACGAAATCAGCCCTGTCGCAAATCCGCTTCGGTCACTTCACTGAAGAAGGCGTGATGGCCGGGCCTTTGATCGACGCGAAGGCGCTCGATCATTACGACTGCGCCATTGCTGACGCGGTTGCACTGGGAGGCAAGATAGAGATCGGCGGCAAGCGCATGGATCGCGAAGGTTACTTCGTTGAGCCAACGCTTATCACGGGTTGTCAGCCTGACTGGCCGTGTGTGCAGCGTGAAACCTTCGCGCCGGTCATTTACGTGCTGACCTACGACACCATCGAAGAAGCTATCGCCATCAACAACAACGTGGCGCAAGGCCTGGCGGCTGGCATCCAGTCGACCAACCTCTACAACATCGAAATGTTCCTTTCGGCTGCGGGTAATGACTGCGGTATCGCCAAGGTCAACATGGGCACGACCGGTGCCGACGTCGGTGCCTCATTCGGCGGCGAGAAGGAAACCGGTGGTGGTCGCACCGCAGGTTCCGACGCCTGGAAGATGTTCATGCGTCGTCAGAGCGTGTGCATGAACTGGGGCGGTGGTACGCCTTGGGACGCACAAATCAAGCTCTAACCAGAATCTGGAGAACAGGTATGACCGAAATAAAGCAACGCATCATTTCCCCGGCAGTCAATGAGCCGCCCGCAGACCTGTGGTCGAACTGCCTTCGTGTGGGCAACATCGCCTACGTGTCGGGCATGACCTCGCGTGGGGCGGACCGCGAAACCGTTCTGGGCACCGACGAGTACGAACAGGCCAAGGTCGTGTTCCAGAAGATCAAGGAAATGGTCGAGGCAGCGGGCGGCGTCATGAACGACGTGGTGAAGATGACGATCTTCGTGACGCGCATCGAGCACAACACCGAAGTCTGGCGTGCTCGCAAGGAATTCTTCAGCGGCGACTTCCCGGCATGTACGCTGGTCCAGGTGGCCTCGCTGGCAAAGCCCGAGATTCTGCTGGAAATCGAAGCCATCGCTCACATTGGTTGCTCGGCGGCCTGATGAAGCTCTCTTCTTATATGACTGCTCAGGGCGCGAGCTACGGTCTTGTGGACGGCGAACGTGTCTATGATCTCGCACTGCGCATCGGGGCCAGCGCACCGGACCTGAAGCAGGCGATTGCGACGAACGCACTGGCCTCGGTCGCTTCACGCCTGGGTGCTGGCGACGCAGATTATCTCGTGAGCGATCTCACGTTCCTGCCGGTGTTGCCCAACGCGGGTCGCATCTTCTGCGTCGGCCTGAACTACAAGGCGCACCTCGAAGAGGTGGGTCGCGCAGATACTACGGACCCCACGTTGTTCGTGCGCTTTGCCCAATCGCAAGTCGGCCACAATCAGCCGATGGTTTGCCCGCTCGAGTCGGATGCGTTCGATTTCGAAGGCGAAATCGCAGCGGTAATCGGCCAGGGTGGTCGCCGCATTGCTGAAGACCGGGCGCTGGAACACGTGGCAGGTCTGTCCTGCTACAACGACGGTTCCATTCGCGACTGGCAGGGCAAGACGACGCAGTGGACTTCGGGCAAGAATTTCCCGGCGACCGGCGCGTTCGGCCCCTGGATGGTGACGCCTGATCAACTGCCGCTGGATCGCGTGATCGCACTGAAAACGCGATTGAACGGCATTGAAGTTCAATCCACCACGACGGACCTGATGATTTTCCCGCTCGCAAAACTCGTGAGCTTCATTTCGACGTTCACGACGCTGGAAGCCGGCGATGTGATCCTGACGGGTACGCCTGGCGGAGTGGGCTTCAAGCGTTCTCCACCGCTCTTCATGAAGGACGGGGACACCGTCGAAGTCGAAATTGAAGAGATCGGCGTATTGCGCAATCAGGTCGTCAAGGAAAAGCGTATCTGATCTTGTTTTCTTTCATTGAAGCCGCGTTGAAGTTGAATTCAACGCGGCTTTTATGCAGTGAAGTACTGGGGTTGCCACAAATAGCAAGTTTTTTAAAACAACGTTCTCTGTCACCAGGGAGGAGATATGCAAGATCGGAGCAGTGACCGTTTGCCCGCACTGCGGGTGAGCAACACGGAAAATGAAGTTACCGCCCACAAGCAGCGCCAGGTCGATTACGTGCATCACGCAGTGCCACTCACGGCGCGTGTGGGTCGCTGGCAGCTCACGATGTCGTACTGGTCGTTGATCACCGCCATGTGCTGGGTGTTCTTCGGTGCGCTCGCATCGACGCTTTACGGCTCCGAAGCGGCGCTTATTGCTCTCGCAGCAACTATCGCCGTGATGTCGATCCTGAGCCCCTTGTTTACGAAAGTGAGTGCGCGCGGCGGGCTGTCTACTACGCAGATGTCGCGAAAGCCTCTCGGGCTTGTCGGTGGGTTCCTGACTTCGCTGATGATGGCGGCGTTGGTGACCTACTATACGGTGTTCGAAAGTAGCACCCTCGCGGTATCACTGAAACTGTACTTCCATGTTGCGCCGATGTGGGTGTGGTACGCGCTGGTAACGCTCGCTATCCTGCCGCTCATGCTGGGCAGCGTTCAAACCTGGATGGCGCGGTTGAACGGGCTGCTGCTACCGATTTATGTGGTGGGTATCGCTATCGTGGTCGGCCTTGCCGTCATGCACGGCGATCAGGGTATGACATGGCTGCGTTTTGGTGGAGTTGTTCCTGCTGCGGCGCAGCCGATCCCTGCGTGGGCAATGGCGTTCTGCATGTTGATGGGAACGTGGCCATTGATTCCAACTGCAACGGATGTTGCCCGTTTCGGCAAGATCGAAGACGAGAAATTCAATGATCACGTGACGTTCGGCTTCCTGTTTTATCTGTGGCTGTATGCAGGTAACGGACTGATCGGTATCTATCTCGTGCGCTCGATGCTTCCCACGGACCCGACACAGGAAACGGGCGTCGTGCAGGCAATTCTCGCTGCAGGTGGTCTGTTCGGCTTGATCCTGCTTCTGGTCACGCAAACGCGTATCAGCACGTTCAACTTCTACGAATCCTCGATGAACTACGAGCGATTCTTCGCAGGCGCATTGGGGATCAAGCTCGGTCGTATGACGTGGGTCGTAATCGTCGGCATTCTCGCATTCGTGCTGATGCTCACCGATGTTTTCAGCTATGTCCTGCGGGCGCTGCAGTGGCAGAGTGCCTTTTTCGTCGGCTGGATTGCGATTCTCTCGATTCACCTTCTACTGAATCCGAAAGAGCGCAAGACGGGTATGGAGTTCCGTGCCAACCGCGTTCCGATGGTCACGCCGGGTCTGTTCTCGTGGCTCATTTCGAGCGGCATCGGCATCTGGCTGATCGAAGGACACTCGGTACCGCCGCTGGCCCACGCTCTGGCATCGCCGCTTACCTTCTTGATTGCTGGCATCTTGTATCTCGTGTCGCTGCTCTTCACCTCGAAGTCCAAACGCGGACACGCGTCGGACGTTCGCGACGAAGTCGGTGACTACATGGGCACGTGGGTCACCTGTGAGACGTGCGACAACGGCTATACGGCATACGCGATGGACCGCGATCCGGGCACCGGTCTGCCGGTATGTGACGAGTGCGCGACCGCCGTACGTGTCGGTGTGCGTGAAGCAGTAACGCGCGCCAGCGCAACGGCATAACAAAGCCATATTTATTAAAATGAAATGCAATGGAGGTCGTATGAAGTTGAGGAGTCCTTTTTGTGCCGTTCTCGCCCTTTTCGCCGTCTGTGCCACGGCGCACGCGCAAAGCAGCACCACCCTTTGGGGTGTGGTCGACGCGGGTGTCACGTACGTAAGCAATGAAAGCGGCCACGGGAACGTCAAGTTCGATGACGGCATCAAGACTCCGAACATGTGGGGCATTCGTGGCAACGAGGACCTGGGCGATGGATTGTCAGCCGTATTCAGTCTCGTCAACCAGTTCTCGGTCGGCAGTGGTGCGATCGTGCCGGCAGGAACCGGGCTTTTCTCCCGCAATGCCTTCGTGGGCCTGGATAGCACGAAGTACGGCAAGCTGACCTTGGGCAATCAGTATGATTTCATGGTTGACTCGCTCTTCTTCGGGGGTGTCGATGCAGCCATGTATGGCGGTGGCCTTTACAATTTCCGTGCGGGACCGTTCAACAAGCTGGCGATTCCCTACGCTCCGCCGTATGCGGGCAGCTTCGATTGGGACCGCATGTCGGGTGAAACGGTCACGAACTCGGTGAAATACCAGTCGCCGTCGTTCGGTGGTTTCCGTTTTGGCGCAATGTACGGGTTCGGCAACGTTCCAGGTCACATGGGGGCCGGCAATACGGTGAGCGCGGGCCTGAACTACGATCGGGGTCCACTGGCACTGGCCGCCGCCTATACTGAAGTGAAGTATCTGCAGGAAGTTGCTCCCCAGGTCGGCATTCGCAACTGGGGCGTGGGTACTCGCTACAACGTCGGCAAAGTGATCGCCACGGCCATGGTCACTACCGTACGTAACACGGCAAACGGCGCCGCTGTTGCAGAAGGCGAGATCGGTGCCTCGTACCAGGTTGATCCGGCGCTGAGCCTGAGTGCCAACTACATGTACATGAAGGGCAATGCAGTTGTCGACAACAACCACGCTCATCAGGTTACAGCGGTAGCCGATTATTTCCTGTCGAAACGCACGACGGTCTATGCAGAAGCGGTCTATCAGCGGACCAACTCGGGCGCGCAAGCGTTGATCAGCGGGGTGCTCGACCCGAATGGCATGTCGAGTGGCCCGAACCAGTTTCTCGCTCGCATCGGCATCGAAAATCGCTTCTAACCCGGGAACGCGGCGCAGAAGCAAATAAACGATGCTACATCTGCCGCTTTAACACAGGCGGGTCACGACCTCAGGGCACGGACTCGCCTTCTTTCGTCTGGCGTTCAACTATAAGAACAGGAAATTTTGCATGCCTACTAATCTGCGCATCTCGGCACGGCTGCGATTGGCTTTCGGGATTCTGTTGTTGATGTTTATCGTGGAAACCGGGTTCGCCCTACTGCAATTGCGGAGCCTCAATGACGGTATAGAGTCCATCGTAGACAGTGGCAATGTGAAGTTGACCACGGCGCAGGACATGTCGCGCGAGGTCTACCTGGGTGTCGTGTCCGTGCAAACCATGATGATCAACAATGATCCGCAGGTACTCGCCGCACAGATCCAGGCAGGCGCCAAGGGCAAGGAAATGTTCCTCAAGCACCTGCAGACGCTTCAGGAGGCGACACGCGATGATCCCAAGGGGCGAAATATCGTCCGTGCCATCGTTGATGCCCAGAATCGGAAGGTAGGGCCCGACTTCGATCACTTCGTCGAACTGGTGCAGCAAGGTCCTGCAAGCAGGGAGGCCGCGGGTTCGTGGTTTGTCGCCCACACGATGCCATCCATGCAAATCCTGCAAGACGCGATTGCACAGTTCATCGACGATCAATGCTCCGAGAACCAGCGACTCAAGGAAGAAAGCCAGCATGTCTATGCGCGCTCGCTTCTGAGCCTGGGTCTGGGGTTAGTGTTGTGTATCGCGATTGCCGGGTGGGTATGCATTGCCCTTGCCGCAAGCATCCAGCGTGAACTTGGGGCAGAGCCAGCAGAAACCCGTGACGTGATGAGCCGGGTTGCGAATGGCGATCTTCGTAAAACGGAGTGGTCGTCGAAAGCTACCGCCGAGCCGGGTTCACTGATTTTCTCGCTTGGCGCCATGCGAAAAGGGCTTCGTGAGGCAGTAACCAGCGTCCGGCTCCATGCACAAGGGGTGGGCGAGTCCAGTGCCATCATTGCTCACGGGAATACCGAGTTGTCGGTACGGACAGAGCAACAAGCGGCCGCACTGGAGGAAACTGCAGCCTCCATGACGGAACTGACGGAGACTGTGAGGCAGAATGCGGAATCTGCGACGGCTGCAAACGACCTGGCAGCGAAATCCGCGCTGATGGCCGATTCCGGAAACGAAGAAGTGCAGCGGATGGTGCACACGATCGGCGAAATCAGTGCTCGCTCGACTCAAATTTCCGATATTACTGCTCTGATCGAAGGCATTGCTTTTCAGACCAACATCCTCGCGTTGAATGCCGCTGTTGAAGCGGCGCGCGCGGGCGAACAGGGTCGCGGGTTTGCCGTCGTGGCATCCGAAGTCCGATCGCTGGCGCAGCGCTCCGCAGCCGCGGCCAAAGAGATCAAGGAGTTGATTGCCGCGTCGGTTGAAATCGTCAACCAAGGCGCTGAACAGGCCAATGCTGTGGGCGCCAGGATGTTCGAAGTCAGGGATGCCATCAAGCAAGTATCGGATTTTGTGGCAGAGATCACGGTCGCATCCACTGAGCAATCGCAGGGTATCGAGCAAATCCGCCAGGCAGTCACGCAGATGGACACGATGACACAACAGAACGCGGCATTCATCGAAGATGCGCTGAAGGCATCAAGGGAACTCGACGGGCGAGCGCATGAACTGAAGGCGGCGGTATCGGTCTTTACCGTGTAGGTCAGGTTCTGTCGTGGGCGACGTGCTCAAAACACCTTCGGAACATTCAGGTGAATATCGGTATCGTTCGTCGTCGACCGTCACGGACCCGGGCACACTGTCGGAGGTCGGACTTCATATCGACAGCACTCAGCGGCGGGTATCGATGAAACCACCTTGAGTGATTACCCACCGTTCAAGACAATGCCGCCCTGGTTATGCGTGTCTACCAGGCTTTTATGCAGGTAGTGCCGCTCATGTTCGCCGCTGAACTCCGCAAGCCGGCCAAACTCGCCGTAGCCGAGTTTTTGATAGAAACCGGGCGCCTGGAAACTGAACGTATCGAGAAAGGCGTGCCTGCAGCCACGCCGGCGGGCTTCGTTCTCGGCGGCATGCAGTAATCGCGATGCATGTCCGGCGTTGCGATGCGCCTCGCTGACCCATACGACGTGGACTTCGAGATATTGCCAGTAGGTATCGGCCAGCAAGCCGGCGATGATACTGCCGTCCGCGTCGCGTTCGAACACGCGCAGCAACTTGAAGTCTTTTACGGTAAACGCGGCATTGTAGGCGCGGAGTTGAGCTACGACGAAGGCATCATCGTGTTCGTTCTGCGCGTCGGTGACCTCGATTTTCATGGTTGATTCGTGCGATACCTGAAGCATGAAGAGTAGCAAACTGTCCACTGCTCCGCACAAACCAGTTGCTGGCTAGTCGACGATCCAGGCCCACCGATCGTGCGACCGAAATTCGCCCCGCAACTGCCAGTCACCGCGATGGCGACGGGCCTAAATGCGCTCGACACCAACCATCACGCGGTCACCCCACCCATCAAGCAAACTGCGACTTCCCCGTAAGCGCCTTGCGAATCGCCCCAGCCAGATCCCCAGCCGCAAACTTCGCCACATACCCACTAGCGCCCGCGTTCTTCACATGCGTCTCATTGGCCTCGCCCGACAGCGACGAATGAATCACCACCGGAATATCGCGCGTGCGCGGATCGGCCTTGATCTTGCGCGTGAGCGTGAAGCCATCCATCTCCGGCATTTCGAGGTCGGTGAGCACGAGCGCGATGCGATCGCGCGTGCGTACACCGTCGCGCTCCGCAGCGGTGGCGATCGCATCGAGTTGCTTCCATGCTTCGAGACCGGTCTTCGCCATGACGAATTCCGCGCCGAGCGCCGTGAGGCTCTGGCTGATCAGCTCGCGGGCGAAGCCCGAGTCGTCGGCGGCCAGCACCTTCGCGCCGGGCGGGATGATGGCGGGCTCGCCGATGGCGTCTTGGTCTACCGCAGGATGCTGGGCCGGGAAGACGTCGCGCAGCACCTGTTCGACATCGACGACCTGCACGAGCTTGGTCGTGTCCGGGTCGGTCTGCAGGCGCGCGATGCTCGTGACGCGGTTGCCGAGCGTGACGTCGGCGGTCAGCACCTGGCTCCATTCGAGGCGCACGATCTCGTCGACGCCTTCGAGCGCGAAGCCCTGGGTCGAGCGCGCGAATTCGGTGACCAGCAGGATGTTGTGTCCCGTGGCGGGCTGGCAGCCCATGAGGCGCGGCAGGTCGATGACCGGAATCACATTGCCGCGGATGTTCACGGCGCCGAGCACATACTCCGAGGACGCCGCGATCGGCGTCACGTCCGGCATGCTCATGATCTCCCGCACCTTGAACACGTTGATGCCGAACGCTTCGGCATAGTCGCTCCCCGGCGGGGCGCCCAACCGGAACAGCAGCAGTTCGAACTGGTTCGTGCTGGTGAGACGGGTGCGTTCGTCGATTGCGAATCCGTTTTCCATGTGTATCCCGATGATTAGTACCCGGCCCTGTGGAGGCATCAACGGCCTCGCGACGGAAATCTTGAGGGCTGGCGCACCGATACCTTGAGAATACCGAGGGAAAACGTTTCACCAGACGAATGGACGGCCTGCGCGCCCCCGCTTCTGGCGACAAGAGTTAACAAAAACCTTTCAGGCAGCAAGCGGACCGAGCTTCAGTCCGGCGAGACAACCGGCCAGCACGATCAGCAACACGAGCGCGGCGAGCGCGGCCAAGCGCCAATCGCGCTCGGCGCAGTACACGGCCAGCATCACGACGAGACGCACGACGGGGAGCACGATGATGATGGCGACGCCCGCCGTGACGGCGATGCCGGCCAGATGTCCGGGATGCGCCGCCGTGGCGCCAACGCCGAGCGCGAGACCGGCGGCCATCACGAGCGCGCCGAGCCACGTCCCGTACTGCAGCAGGACGGCGAGCCACCGTTCGAGCCTGGGGACGAGGAGCGGGGAGGTCGGAGCACGCATGACGATGCCTCGATCAGAACAGCGGGATGCCGAGGCCTTGCATCAGCATCTGCAAGGCGACGAGCAGCAGCACGACGACGAAGAAAACGCGCAGCTTGTGGCTCGGTGTCTTCATCAGGATGCGGGCGCCGATCAGCGCCCCGACGATGGAGCCCAGCGCGATCGGCGCCGCGATCGACGTGACGATGTCGCCGCGCAGGAAATAAGCACAGGCGCTCGCGGCAGCCGTCACGCCGATCATGAAGTTGGAGGTGGCGGTCGAGACCTTGATCGGCAGGCGCAGCGCGACGTCCATCGCGGGAATCTTGAGCACGCCGCTGCCGATGCCGAGCAAGGCGGACACGAGCCCCGCCGCGTACATCAGACCCAGCCCGGCGGGCACGTGTCCGACGGCGTAGGCGATCTCGCGGCACGTCGCCGGATCGGGGTAGCTGCCGTCGAGCGCCAGGTGGCGGCCCCGCACCGAGCGCGTGGGTGCGATCACGTGCTCCGTGCGGCGCGCGAGCATCTGCCACGCCGAGACGAGCAGGATCGCGCAGAACAGGAAATAAAGCGCCTGCACAGGCACGCTGCCCGCGAGCAGGACGCCGGTCAGCGCGCCCAGCGTCGTGCCGCTTTCGAGCAGAACTGCCAGCCGGATATTGGTGAGCCGCGCGCGCAGAAACGGCGCGGCGCTGCCACACGAGCAGGCGATCACGGAGACGAGACTCGCGCCGATGGCGGTATGGATCGGCAGGTGAGCGAACACGGTCAGGGCGGGCACGATGAAGATGCCGCTCGCCATGCCCAGCATGCCGCCCAGCGCGCTGCAGCCGAGCGCGAGCGCGAATAGCCAGAGTGTGGAGTCGATTTTTCTCTACCGAGGGGAAGCGGGAACGTTGTGAGGCTGGCACGCAGCAACGTAACAAGACATATCATGTCATAACAAGTTACCGCTGGTCAATCGGCCCACGTATAATCCCCGGACTCCAGCCACGCGCAGCAAGGTGCCTCGCGCACCCGCCCCGCCCATCGCCCATGACGCCCCGCCGCCCGCTCGCCGCCGCCGATTCGCCGACTCCGCTCTACGTGCAGATCAAGGACGCGTTGCGCGACGGCATTCTCGAGGGCCGCTATGCGCCGCTCAGTCGTATGCCGTCCGAGAGCGAGTTGCAGGCGATGTTCGAGGTGAGCCGCATCACGATTCGCCAGGCGCTCGGCGATCTGCAGAAGGAAGGGCTGATTTTCAAGGTGCATGGCAAGGGCTCGTTCGTCTCGCAGCCCAAGGCGTTCCAGAACATCACGTCGCTGCAGGGCTTTGCCGAAGCGATGGCCGATGGCGGTCACGAGATCCACAATCGCGTCGTGCAGTTGCGCTTCGTGAGCGCGAGCGCCGAGGTCGCCGCGAAGCTCGGCCTGACCGTTGGCGCGAGCGTCGTGGAAATTCATCGTGTGCGCCTGCTCGATCGTGAGCCGGTGTCGTATGAAGTGACGTTCGTGCCGGAGCGTTTCGGCAAGAAGCTGCAACGCGCCGATCTCGCGACGCGCGACATTTTCCTGATTCTGGAAAACGACTGCGGCGTGGCGCTCGGCCGCGCCGATCTGGCGATCGATGCGACCGCCGCCGACGCCTCGATGGCGGCCGCGCTGCAGATCCGCAAGGGCGCGCCGGTGCTGCGCATCGAGCGTCTCACGCACGACAGCGACGGCCAGCCGGTCGATTACGAATACCTCTATTTCCGCAGCGGCGCGTTCCAGTACCGGCTGCAGGTCGAGCGCAAGCGCCCGGCCTGAAGCGCGCTTGCGCCAGCGACCTAGATACGGAAGTCCGCCGCCATGTCCTCGTCGCTGCGTGCTTCGAGCTTGCCCGAGCGGCACGCGTGCATGAACGTTTCGTAGTCTTTCTCGTTCTGCTCGGCGTAGTCGAATGCATAGTCGGTGAGCGCATCGGCGAGGCGTCCGCCGCTGCCGAGGTAGGCGGCGATCTCGACGGCCTTGCCGCCCGCCTTCGCGTGGGCCCGCGCGAGTGCCCACGCGCAATAGCGGGCGTAGCCGACCATCATCGGGTTGCTCAAGCGCTCCAGTTCCGCCGATACCTTCATGTCGCGCAACTGGCGGAAATAGAAGTTGCGTTTCGCCGGGCCGGTGGTCCAGCCGAGAAACGAGTCGCTCGCAGCCTGCAGGAGGCGCTGTCCCGCCACCACACGCTGTCCCTGGTGAGCGGGCGTGTCGGCCTCGAAGTAGCGGGCGATGACCGACTCGCGCGCTTCCTTGACCTGCAGGAAGAGCGGCTTTTCGTGGCTGTCGACGAGCAGCAGCACGAGGCAGAACGTGCCCACGCTGCCGACCCCGACGACCTTGAACGCCGCGTCGTGCAACGTGAATTGCGAAAGCAGCATGCGCCGCTCCGACGAGAGCGTGTTCACATATTCGTCGAAGGACGCCGCGAGCTTGCCTTTCCATGCGTCGGTGTTGGACCACGCCTCGGCCTTGCCGAGCAGCGTGTTGGGGCCGCCCGGGTGGAACAGCGCGGGCGGCGCGTCCTGCAGCATCCAGTGGCCATCGGTTTTGACCGCCATCTTGACCAGCATCGATTCGTTGGTGCGCAGCGCGGCTTTTTCCTTCGTCTTGACGAGCAGGCGCCGGCCTTCGTCGGTGGCGGCCGTCTCGATCATGCGATCGAAGGTCACGATCTCGTGCCACAGATCCAGCGTGCTCAAGCGCGCATACTCGACCATGCGGTCGCGGTACTCGTGCACGGCGGTCGCCACGAAATCGCTGATCATGCCGCGCCCGGCGCCCATGTTCTGCCCGGCGATCGCGAGGCTCGCGGTGAGCCGCTTGAGATCCCATTCCCATGGACCCGTGGCGACTTCGTCGAAGTCGTTGAGGTCGAACACAAGTTGTCGCTCGGGCGTCGCGAAGCCGCCGAAATTCATCAGGTGGGCATCGCCGCAAATCGGGAATGTGATGCCGGTATTGACGGTGCCGGCGAGGTCGTGGGCCTGCAATATTGCGGCGCCGCGAAAGAACGTGAACGGCGAGACGGACATGCGCCCATAGCGCAACGGCACCAGCGACTCGACGCGTCCCGCGCTGTTTTGCTTGAGCAGCGCGACCGGGTCGCGCTCGGTGTTGCCGATTTTCGCCTGCAGCGCACGCTTCGCGTGCTCGCGTGCTTCGCGGCCTGCGGCCTGCCGCGTCGCCAGATCCTGGATCTCCGCCATATGCGCACCTCTCAGTTGTTCTGAATGTTGACGCGCGAGTGGTTGGGGCACGTGCCTCGCTGCACGAGCGGCTCTCGTTGAAATGGAGTCGGTGAAATTCAGTCTAGCATCGAATTTTCTTCGTCGTAGCGGTAGCGGGCGGGGCAGCGGCCACGTAGAGCGCGAGCATCTGGGTGAGCGCTTCGGTCATGGCGGGCTCGTCGAGTCGCAACGGACCCGGATCGTTGAGCGCCGCATTGACCATCGTGGCGATGGCGATCTGAAAGCCGTTCATCAGACGTGACCGCGCGTCATCGCTTCCGCGCATTTCGGGCCGGCGCATGAGGACGTTCGCCAACTCGTCGATGAAGCCGCGCGCGAATTCCTTGAACGGTCGCCAGCCATCGCTCGTGTGGTCGCGCCGTTGCAATGACGCGCGAATCACGCCGCAATGCGTGAGATGCCACGTGCGGATGGCATCGATCAGAGGATGCAAGGCATCGAAGAGCGTTCCGGCCGCAACGTCGCTCGTGTTCAGCCCGGCCACGAGTGTGCGCTCGATCCGCTCGGCGTCATCGAGCGCCAGGCGCTGCAGCGCCAGGAAAAACGCGTCCTTGCTTTCAAAGCGCCGATAAAACGCCCCCTTCGTGAGACTGGCCTTGCTGCACAGGTCGTTGATGCTGAGCGCCTCGAAACTGATGTCGGCAAGTAGCGTGCGACCCGCGTCCAGCAAGGCATCCGCCGAGCGCTGACCGCTGCGGTAGCGCGGCGCGACGAATCCGTCCCCGCTTTCCAGTGACTCCGACAACGGCTTCTCGATTTGATCTGGCATGGGAAAACCCTCGGTTGACCGGACAAATGATACCCAATAGTATCTTTCCAAACGATACCCGTCGGTATCAATTGACCCATGAGTCCGGATCAACGTGGAGAGAATCATGAACACCTGTGCTGCAAGTCCCTCAATCGTCCGCCCGGGCGCCTTGCAGGCGTCATTCAGCGTCGAGCCGATGTCGCCGACGATCGGCGCCGAGATCGGCAATATCGATCTGACCCAGCCGCTCGATGACGATCAATACGCGGCGCTGCGTGCCGCGCTGCTCAAGCACAAGTTGCTCGTGTTCCGCGATCAGGACATCACGGCGGCCCAGCAGGTCGCGCTCGCGCGGCGCTTCGGCGAACTCGAAGTGCATCCGGTGTTTCCGCACCATCCCGATCATCCGGAGCTCGTCGTGCTCGGCGGCGACAACAAGAACGCGGGCCGCGAGAACGTTTATCACTCGGATGTGAGCTGGCGCGCGCTGCCGTCGATGGGCTCGATGCTGCGCTGCATCGAGTGCCCGCAGGTCGGCGGCGACACGCTCTGGGTCAACATGGCCGAGGCTTATGCGCGGCTGCCCGAGGCGACGCGCGAAGCGCTCGACGGCCTCATCGCCGTGCATGACCTGCTGCCCGCGTTCGGCGTGCGCATGACTCACGAAGAACGCGCCGCGCGCCGCGCCGCGTTTCCGCCGGTGATGCACCCGGTCGTGCGCACGCATCCGGAAACGGGCGAGCGCGTCCTCTATGTGAACGAGGCGTTCACGACGCATCTGGCCAACTACATCGAGAAGCACGAAGTGCGCTTCGGCTTCGATTTCCGTCTCGCGGAGATGGACTTGCTGCAATACCTGTATCGCCAGGCGGCGGTGCCTGAATATCAGGTGCGTCTGAAGTGGCGTCCCAACACGATCGCGTTCTGGGACAACCGCTCGACCCAACACTACGCCATTCAGGACTACTTCCCGGCACGCCGGCGCATGTTGCGCGCGACGATCATCGGCGACGTGCCGGTCTGAGCCATTCCTCGTTGTCAAGCAGCTCACGCCCGGAGACGAACCCCATGAAGCTGATCGATCAAGACTGGCGCACGACCCAGGACGCTCACGATCCCGTCGCCGAACGATTTGCGGCGCTGCGCGCGGCGTTCGCCGCGAGCCCGTATCCCTCGTATGCACAGCGTCGCGCGAGCCTGCGCAAGCTGCGCGAGGCGCTGCGCCGCCATGCCCGCGAGTGCGCCAGCGCGGCGGCGGCCGACTTCGGCGTGCGTGCCGCCGACGAGACGATGCTGGTCGATCTGCTGCCCTCGCTGCTGCACATCGATCATCTGCTGCGGCATCTGAAGCGCTGGATGCGGCCATCGCGCCGCTCGCCCGAACTGCTGTTCGCGACCAACCGCGCGTCCGTGCAATATCAGCCCAAGGGCGTGGTCGGCATCGTGGTGCCGTGGAATTTTCCGTTCTATCTCGCACTCGGTCCGCTCGCGACGGCGTTGGCCGCTGGCAATCGCTGCCTCATCAAGACGTCCGAATACGCGCCGCAATCGTCACGCGCGCTGCGTGCCCTGCTTGCGGATGCCTTGGGCGAAGACGAGGCTTGCGTAGTCGAGGGCGATGCCGAATGCGCGAAGCGCTTCTGCGCGCTGCCATTCGATCATCTGGTGTTCACGGGCTCACCTGCCGTGGGACGCGAAGTCATGCGCGCGGCCGCCGCCAATCTCACGCCGGTCACGCTCGAACTGGGCGGCAAGTCGCCCGCGATCGTGTCGCGCTCGGCGGATCTCGAACGTGCCGCGCGGCGCATCGTGCATGGCAAGACGGTCAACGCCGGCCAGATTTGCGTCGCACCCGACTACGCGCTCGTACCGCGCGAGCATGTCGAGGCGTTCACCGCGCATGCGGCGCACGCGTTCGAAAAGCTGGTCGGCGAGGGCGCGAACTACACGTCGATGATCGATGCACGCTCGCATCGCCGCATGCTCGATCTGATCGAAGATGCCCGCGCGCACGGCGCGAAGGTGACGGTGTGCGGCCCAAGCGCCAGTGCGGGACGGCAGTTGCCGCTGCACATCATCACGGGTGTGCGGCCGCAGATGCGCATCGCCCGCGAGGAAATCTTCGGCCCGCTGTTGCCGGTCTACGAGTTCGGCGCATTCGATGAAGCCATCGATCACGTGCGCCACGGCGAACGTCCGCTCGCGCTCTACTGGTTCGGCACCGACAGCCACGAACGTCAACGCGTGCTGCGTGACACGCATGCAGGCGGCGTGACGTTCAACGACTGGGGCTGGCATGCGATGAATCACTCGCTGCCGTTCGGCGGCGTCGGCATGTCGGGCATGGGCAACTATCACGGCGAAGAGGGATTTCGCGAGCTTTCGCATGCGAAGGCCGTGTTCTCCGAACACCGCTGGTTTCCGGTCGAGCTGTTCCATCCGCCTTATGGCCGTGTCGTGCAGCGCGCGGTTTTGCGCTGGTACTTCGGCACGGGCGCCTGACGCGGTAGTCACCGCGTCACCCTCCACGTAGTGCCTCTCGAGCGACGCCGCCCGCGGCGGCGTCGCGTGTATCACCTTGCGGAAATCTCCAGCATGCAACGCACCTTTCAACCCGGGCGCGCCTGGTTCATGGCCGCCATGTTGTTCCTGCTCGTCGCGATCAATTTCATCGACAAGGTCGTGCTCGGCCTCGTCGCCGCGCCGCTCATGAAGGAACTGGGCCTTTCGCCCGCGCAGTACGGCATGCTCGCGGGCAGCTTCTTCTTTCTGTTTGCGTTGACCGGCGTGGCGGGCGGTTTCCTGTCGAACCGCTTTCCCACGCGCTGGCTGCTGCTCGCGATGGCCTTGCTGTGGGCCGTGGTGCAACTGCCGATCGCGTACAGCTCGTCGCTGGCGATGCTGATCGCCTGCCGCGTGCTGCTCGGCGCAGGCGAAGGACCGGCCCAGCCGGTCGCGATTCACGCTTGCTACAAGTGGTTTCCTGACGAGCGGCGCAATCTGCCCGTCTCGGTGTTCCAGCAGGGCGGTGTGTTTGGCATGGTCGTCGCCGGCATCGCCGTGCCGTGGATCGACTCGGTCTGGGGCTGGCGCACGAACTTCATCGTGCTGGCCGTGCTGGGTCTCGCGTGGGCCGTGCTGTGGCTGATCGTCGGCCGCGAAGGGCAACTCGATGCGCCCGCCGCCCCGGTTGCAGGCGGCAAGGCGAGCGCTGCGAAGACGCGCATCAAGTACCGCACGCTGCTAGCCGATCCGAGCGTCGTGTGCATCATCGCGCTGCACTTCGCCGCGTTCCTCACACTCGCGCTTGCCCTCACGTGGCTGCCCGCCTATCTGAATCAGGGACTCGGCTACGCGCCGCGCCGCGCGGGGCAACTGTTCGCCGCCGTGCTGCTCGCGAGCGCGCCGATCGGCCTCGCGCTGTCCGCCTGGTCGCAACGCATGATCAAGCGCGGTGTGCCCTCGCGTATCGCACGCGGCGCGTTCGTCTGTGCCTGTCTCGCGGTGGGCGGCGTGCTGCTCGTCGCGACGGCGGTCTGCGATATCGGACCGATCACGAAGATCGTCCTGATCGCACTCGCGATTGCCACCACGCCGATCATCTACTCGCTCGGACCCGCGATGGTCGCGCAGATCACGCCGCCCGAGCAGCGGGGCGCCGCGCTCGCCATCGAGTACTCAGTGGCGTGGATCGCCGGCATCGTCGCGCCGCCGGTGGTCGGCTGGCTGATCCGCGGCGCGCACGACAACATCGCGGCGGGCTTCGAGCAAGGTCTGCTCTTGACGGGCGCGCTGCTCATCGTGCTCGCGGCGGCGGGTCTCAAGGTGCTCAATCCGGAGAGATCGCTGGAGCGGCTCGCGGCTTGATCGCGTTCAGGTTAATGCGGGATCCTGATCGTATTAAAGATGAAAATTCAACAACCATGACGGGGATGAAGATGCAACGCAAGCAAAGAGACCAACGTTGGTCGAGGGCGAAGGCACGTATGGCGCTCGCGCTCGCCATCGGAGGATATGGCGCGCTCGCCCATGCGCAGTCGTCGGTGACGCTGTACGGCATCGTCGATACGGCGGTGCGCTACACCACGCACGCGAACGCCGCGGGCGACGACAAGCTCCAGCTTTCCAATGGCGGCGTGAGCGAAAGCGTGTGGGGCCTGCGCGGCGCCGAGGACCTCGGCGGGGGCAACAAGGCGGTGTTTCAGCTCGAAGACCGCTTCTTTCCCAACAGCGGCATGATCGACCCGGCCTATCCGCTGTTCAACACGGCCTATGTCGGTCTGCAGTCGGCGACGTTGGGGCGCCTCACGATGGGCCGCCAGACCAACCCGCTCGCCGACGCCGTGCTGCGCACGTTCGTGACGGCCGGCTGGCTGCCGACGGTCTACCAGTTCCGCCCCGAGGTCAACATGGCCCAGGGCGTGTGGACGAGCAACATGGCGAAGTACGCGGCGAGCTGGCACGACGTGACGCTCGAACTGTCGTATGCGTTCGGCGGCCAGGCTGGCGCGTTCGGCGCGGGCAGCCAGATCGGCGCATCGGTTGCGTACGTGCCGCAAGGCCCGCTGCGTCTCGCGGCGGCCTATCTCGATGCGCGCGACGCGGTCAACACCTCGGCGCACTTCAAGGCATGGACGGCGGGCGGCGCCTATACGTTCGGCGGCACGACGATCAACTTCGGCTGGTCGGAAAACCGCGAGGACAGCGGCTTCGTCGGCAACTTCCCGAACGGGCCGTTCACGGTCGCGCAACTCACCGCGCTCAAGTTCAACACGTTCTCGTCGCGCACGATGTTCTTCGGCGGCATTGCGCAGGCCATCGGCAACGCGACGCACGTGTCGGCGAACGTGTGGCGCACGTTGCAGGACGGCAAGGTCGACAGCGCCAACGGCAACGCGACCCAGTTCCAGCTGATCGCCGACTACAACCTGTCCAGACGCACCGACGTCTACCTCGAAGGCGATTACTCGCTCTATCGCGGCGGTTTGATCGGCGCGCAGCTGCAGGGCTTCTGCGGCCTGAGCGCGGCAGCGGGGTCGACCCAGCTTGGGATGATGGCGGGTCTGCGTCACCAGTTCTGATGGTGTGATCGAGTGGCGGCGGCGTGCGCTGCGCTCAGCGAACGCGCGTGGCTCGCCTAACTACGTTTCTGCAACTGCCATTGCCCATTGCCGGTGCGGCAAAACTTCGGGTGCAGATTCATCGACTGGCCCTTGGCATTGAGCGCCACGGCGACGGAGCGGCAGGTCCGCTCGCCCTCTGTCGCTGTGCCATCGGGTGTGAGCGTGGCATCGACGGCGACGCCATTGCCCGAGCCCTGGTTCGACCATTGCATCGCCTCGCCATCTTTCTTCGTGTTCAGCGCAACGATGACTTCCTGTTTGACCGAGTCGATGTCGCGCTGGGTCATGTAGCTCATCGGCGTATTGTTGAGAAACCCCAGATTCGCCGCCGTGGCGGGCAACGCACACGCGAGGGCGACGGCGCCCGCGCAGGCGCGTGCGAACTGCGGGATCGAATGGGCGGGCATGATGATTCCTCCGTGGCGGCGAGCGTGTGCCCTCATCATAGCGGCGTTGCTCAAGCGCCGTTCGCTGCGTTGCCAATGCTTAAGCACGCTTGCATACCTCTGGTGCAACGCGGCGGTATCATCATTTAAATAGTGCGCGCCGGGTCTGGCATCGCACGAATTGACGGGGCGGTCTTGGCGAAACATAAGCATGACGGGATGTTTTCTATCCTTTAACATGCCGGTCCGACAAGGGTGGCGCCACACGGCATCACCTTTCAAACTCCTTCGAGGCGAGCAGGCATGCGGCGTGACGACGATCCCACGAGCAACGCACAAACTCGCGCCAGTCAAACGTTCGCCCATGTGGCGGGCGCGGCGCTCGCGCTCGTCGTGCTGCTCGCCGGCTTCATCAGCGCGCGCACGACGTGGGCCGAGTTCCGCTGGGTCGCGCCGCTCGCGGCGGCCGCGCTGTGTGTGCTGCTCGTTGCCGTCGGCGCGCAAATCGACGAGGAAGCACGCCTGCGTGCGCGTGAGCCACTGACACCTCCCGGGCCGTGGCAGATCCATCGTCTTGCATCGTGGCGCGAATGGGCCGACCATCTGCGCGCAAGATTGCGCGCGCTGCGCTGGTGGCCTGCCGCCGTGCTGGCAGGCGCCGCGCTCGCGCTATGGTATTGCGCCGCGACGTGGTGGGTGTTCGACACGCGCGTCGCCGCGCCAGCTGACGCGCTCGTGCATGTCATGACGCTCGCGTGCGGGGCGGCCCTCGCGCTGGCCTTCGTCACGCTGCTGGCCGAACGGCTCTTCGCGACGCGCGCGAGCGCAAGCCACGCGAGCAGCGTGCTCGCCGGTGCGTTGCGCGTCGTTCTCGTCACGGCGCTGGGCGCCGCCGCGTGCGCGGCGCTCGCGGCGTGGGCCGGTGTCGATGCGCGCTGGCTCGCTTATATCCTTGCCTTGTTGCCGGCCGCGCTGGCCTGCGAATACGCCGTGCGCGCGGTGCTGACGTGGTTCACGCCGCCCGCTGCGTCGTCGGCGTCCGTGCGCGTCGTCGATAGTGCGATTGCGCATCTGCTGATGCGTCCGCCCGCGTCGCCGGCCCAGCTCGGCGCGTCGCTGCGCCGCCGCTATGGCATCGACCTGCGCCAGAGCTGGGTCTTGCACAGTACCTTGCGCATGTTGCCGGCCGCGTGTGCGGGACTCGTGCTCGTCGCCTGGCTGCTAAGCGGCATCGCCATCCTGCAACCCGATCAGCGCGCCGTCTACGAGCGCTTCGGCGCGCCGCTCGCCGTGTGGCAGCCCGGCCTGCATGCGGGCCTGCCCTGGCCCTTCGGGCGCGTGCGCGTGATCGACAACGGCGCAGTGCACCAGATCGTCGTCTCGGATGTGACGGGCAGTGCGGATACTGGCGCCGTGCCGCTGATTCCCGCCGACGCCCGCACGCCCGACACCCTCAACCGGCTCTGGGACGTCGCGCATCCGTGGGAGACGACCCAGGTGATCGCAGGCGGCAACGACGCCCAGCAGAACTTCGAGGTCGTGAGCGCCGATGTGCGCCTCGACTACCGCATCGGCCCGGGCGATGCCGATGCGCGCGCCGCGCTCTACCGCGCCGACGACATGGCCGCCACGGTGCGCGCGATCGCGAACCGCGAGGTCGTGCGCTATCTCGCCTCGCATACGCTCGACGCGCTCGTCGAGGCGCGCCAGACCGTGATCGCCGACGACCTCCGGCATGCCGTGCAGAAGCAGCTCGATGCGCTCGGCAGCGGCATCGAAGTGGTGGCCGTGGTGATCGAGAGCGTGCATCCGCCGGCGGGCGCCTCGGCGGCCTGGCACGGTGTGCAGGCCGCACAGATTCGCGCGGCGGCCGGCGTTGCGCAGGCGCGCGGACTGGCGGCGACGCTGCTCGGCGCAGCCCAGGAGCAAGCGCAGACGAGCGTCGCCGAGGCGGGCGCGAAGGCGGCCGAAACGCTCGGCGCCGCGCACGCGCAGCAGACCACGTTCGAGGCCGACATCGGCGCGCAACAGGCGGGCGGCCGCGCGTTCGCGTTCGAGTATTACCTGCACAACCTGCAAAAGGGTCTGCAGAACGCGAGCATTACGGTGATCGACGATCGCCTCGTGACCGGCAACCGCGCAACCATCGATCTGCGTCCGTACAACGCGGGCGACGCAGCCGGCACGAAACGTCTTTACTAAAAGTCATGACGCGGGCGGCTTGCTGCCGTTGCGCGCGAGGGAGCACAACTTGAGCGCTTCACACGTTCATTCGCATCACGCGGGCCACCCGCATCATCATCATGGCCATGGCGACGCGCAGTCGGGCGGCAGCGGCAAGGGCTTCGCGTGGCGGGTCGGGTTAGCGCTCGTCTGCATCGTGATCGCCATTGTCGTGGCGAGCTTCGTGCAGGTGCACGAAGGCGAAGCGGCGGTCATCACGCGCTTTGGCGAGCCGGTGCGTGTCGTGCTCGATCCGGGGCTCGCGTGGCGACTGCCTGCGCCCATCGAGGCGAGCGTGCCCGTCGACCTGCGTTTGCACACGACGTCGAGCGGCCTGCAGGACGTCGGCACGCGCGATGGCTTGCGCATTCTCGTGCAGGCGTATGTCGCGTGGCGCGTGCCCGATAACGCGAAGGACGTCACGCATTTCGTGCGCGCCGTGCGCAACGAGCCCGACGAAGCGGCGCTGCAGATCCGCTCGCTGCTCGGCTCGGCGCTGCAGACCATCACCTCGGGCTTCGACCTCTCGACGCTCGTCAACACCGATTCGAACCAGGTGAAGATCGAAGCCTACGAGGACGAGTTGCGCCGCCAGATCGACGCGCAGCTCTACGCGACCTATGGCGTGCACGCCGTGCAGGTGGGCCTCGAACGGCTCACGCTGCCGGCCGCGACGCTCTCGGCGACGGTCGAGCGCATGCGCGCCGAGCGTGACACGGTGGCGGCACAGCGCACCGCCGAGGGCAAGCGCGAGGCCGCGCAAATCCGCTCCGACGCGGACCGCGACGCGCGCATCGCGATCGCCGATGCGAACGTGCAGGCCGCGCAGATCGAGGCGCAATCGCGCCGCGACGCCGCCACGATCTACGGCAAGAGCTACGCAGGCAATCCGCAGCTCTACACGATGCTGCGTTCGCTCGATACGCTCTCGACGGTCGTCAACACCAACACGAACCTGATCCTGCGCACCGATGCCGCGCCGTTCCGCGTGCTCGTGCAAGGGCCGCCCGGGCTCGACAATGCGGCGGCGCCTGCTGCGGCGCCCGCCCCCAAGGCGCGTCATACGCCATGAGCACGCCTGCGTTCGCCTCGCGTCACGGTCCCGGCGCGCAAGCGGTGCGCGCCGCGTTCTGGTTCATCGCCGCGCTCGCCGTGCTGGCCGCGCTCATCTGGACTTTCTCGAACGTGCAACGCGTGCCGCCCGACAGCCAGGCCGTCGTGATGCGCTTCGGCAAGTTCGTGCGCACGCAGAGCGCGGGCTTGCTCATCGCGTGGCCGCGCCCGTTCGAAACCGTGGTGCTGGTGCCGGGCCCCGCGCGCGTGCTGGAGCAGCGCATCGCCTCGCTCGATCGCGACCCGCGCGCCCGCGCGCTCGACCCCGCGCCGGGGGCGCCCGGTGTCGAGACGACGCTGCCGCTCAACGACATGTCGTCGTGGGGCTTTCATCCCGATGCCGCGACCGGCAGCGACGGCACGGCGCTCACCGATGCGCTCGCCGGCTCGGGCTACGTGCTGACCGGCGACGCCGCCGTGGTGCAGCTCGCGGCCGAACTCTACTACCGCGTGAGTTCGCCCTACGATTACGTGCGGCAGCAGCCCTTGCTGGCCGCTGCGCTTGAGCGGCTGACCGCCTCGGCGGTCGCGGAAGTCGGCGCGTCGCGCGACCTTGACGCGATACTCGTCGCGCGGCCCGAACTGCTCGCCGCCGATGCGCAGATGGCCGAGCGCCGCGAGCGCCTGCGCGAGGACATCGCGCGCGCCGTCGAGCGCCGCCTGCATGCGCTCGAAGCACGGCACGCGGGCCTGGGCATCGAGGTCTCGCGCGTGGACGTGCAGGCGAGCGTGCCCGCCGCCGCCGTCGATGCGTTCAACGCCGTGCTCAGCTCGTTGCAAGGCGCCGAGCGCTCGATCGCCGAGGCGCGCACGGTCGCGGAGACCACGCATCAGGAGGCACAGCAGCGCGCGGATCAGATCGTGCAGAACGCCCAGGCGAGCGCGACCGAACGCGTGACCACGGCGCAGGCCGAGACGCAGACCATCCTGCAACTCGAAACGCCGCTCGATGCAAACGGCGACCCGGGCCTGCTCGCGCGCGCCTACCGCGACCGCATCCAGCAGATCCTCGCGAAAGCGGGCCGCGTAACGACCATCGATCCGTACGACACATCGAGCCTCGTGCTCCCGGGGAAGGCACAGTGAACGCGAACGTCGATCCGCTGGAACGCGCCGCGCACGAATCGGTGAGCGCGCAACAACACGCGCACCTGCATGGCGAAGCCGACGAGGCCGCGCCTGCGTGGTCGCGCGTCGATGCCATGCCCGGCATCGCGCTCGCGCCTGCCGAACGGCGCGCGATCTCGCGGCGCATCCTGCTCGCGCTGGTGGCCGCCGGCTTGCTCGTGCTGTCGTTGGTGTGGCGCTTCGTGCCCTCGCAGGGACCGGCGCTCGCCGACATCCTCGCGGGTCTCGCCTCGGTGCTGGTCGCCGGGCCGGTGTTCGCGGGCGCGTGGCACAGCCTCAAGTCGCCGAGCCTGCATGGTGTGACTGACCGGTTGATCGCACTCGCGATGCTCGCTGCATGGGCAACGGGCGACATGGCGACCGCCGCGCTGCTGCCGGTCGTGATGACATTCGGCCATGCGCTCGAGGAGCGCAGCGTGCTCGGCTCGCAAGAGGCGATCCGCGCGCTCGCACGGCTCGCGGCAACACGCGCGAAGCGCGTGAAGCCCGACGGCAGCATCGAGGACGTCAGCGCCGAGGCGCTCGCGCGCGGCGATATCGTCGAGGTGGCGGCGGGCGCGCGCATTCCCGCCGACGGCCTCGTGAAGAGCGGCCAGTCCGCCGTGGACAACAGTCCCATCACGGGCGAATCGCTGCCGCAAGAGGTGACGGTGGGCGAGCTCGTCTATGGCGGCGCGATGAATCAGGACGGCGCGCTGCGCATCGAGGTCACGCAGGTCGGCGAGCAATCGACGCTCGGCAAGATCGTCGAGTTGCTCGAACATGCCGAGCACGCCAAGCCGCCCATCACCGAAGCGCTCGAGCGCTACATGGGCGGCTATCTCGCGCTCGTGCTGCTGGTGGCGGCGCTCGTCTGGTTCGTGTCGGCGAACGCCTCGGCGATGCTCGCCGTGATCGTCGCCGCGTGTCCGTGCGCGCTCGTGCTCGCGGCGCCCGCGACGGCCATCGCGGGCATTGCCGTGGGCGCGCGGCATGGACTGTTGCTGCGCAACGCGGCGTTTCTCGATCGCGTCGCCGATCTCGATTCGCTCGTGATCGACAAGACCGGCACGCTCACGCATGGCGAACTGCGGGTCGTCGAAGTGACGCTTGAGCCTGGCGCCGACGCCACGCAGACGTTCGCGCTGGTCGAGCAACTGAGCCGCGGCAGCTCGCATCCGGTGAGCCGTGCATTGCAGGCCTACGTGCGCGAACACGGTTATCGCGCGAGCGGCGACGAGCCGGTGCGCGAAGTGCGCGGGCAGGGCACCATCGCGACGACGCCGCAAGGACTCGCCGTGCTCGGCCGCGATACGCTGTTGCGCGACTACATGCCTGAACTGGCGATGCCGCACGCGATGCATGACGGGCCGCTTGCGGGCATCGCACTCGATGGCCGGCTGCTCGCGTGGATCGCCTTCGCCGATACGCTGCGCCCCGACGCCGTCGAGGCGCTTGCCGAACTGCGCGCACTCGGCCTCACGCATCAGACCTTGGTGACCGGCGACCGGGAAAGCGTCGCGCGCGAGGTCGCCGCGCAGGTCGGCATCGACCGGGTGATTGCCAACGCGCTGCCGCACGAGAAGCTCGACTTCGTCAAGCGCGAACTCGCCGAGGGCCGGCATCCGCTGGTCGTGGGCGATGGCGTAAACGATGTGCTCGCAATCAAGGCGGGCGCAACGAGCATCGCGATCGGCGGACGCGGCGTCGATATCGCTGTGGCGTCCGCCGACGTCGTGCTGCTCGGCGACGATCTACGGCGCATACCGGCCTGCATGAGGCTGGGCCGGCGCTGCCGCCGCACGGCGACGGTGAACGCGCTGATCGGTGTGATGTGGACGGCGGCGGTCATCGCGATCGCTGCGTTGGGCATGTTGAGCGCAGTGTGGATCGCGATATTGCACAATGTTGGAACTTTCATTGTGCTTGCAAACGCGGGGCGTCTGTTGCGCATCAATGAACCGGGAACGGCACGCGCGAGCGAGCCGGATGAAGAAGCGCTGCGCGGGTTGCAGCGCGACGATGAGGCTAACAACCGGCGCGGTACCTGATGTGAGTGGTGGGTTGTGGTGTGACGGAAGTGACGTACATGCGCCGCTGTCGAACTGCAAGGATACCCATGAAAGTCCGCTTTCTCCTGCCCATTGCCGCGGTACCGCTGTGTTTTGGCGCGGCACTCGCCGCCGACGCCAGCAAGGACGCTACGCCGGCCACGCAACAGGCCAACGCCGCGTTGCTCCAGACCCTGCCGATGAGCGACCGCCAGGACTACGAGGACTCCAGGCGCGGCTTCATCGCCACGCTGCCCGACATCGACATCAAGACGCCCGACGGCAAGACGGTCTGGACGCTCAACGGCTATCAGTTCCTGCAGGCGCGGAACGCACCGGCTACGGTCAATCCTAGTCTGTGGCGCAACGCCCAGCTCAACATGGATAACGGCCTGTTCAAGGTGACGGACGGCATCTACCAGATACGCGGCTTCGATCTGTCCGTCATGAGCATCGTCGAGACCAACAACGGCATCATCGTGATCGATCCGATGATTTCGACCGAAGTGGCCAAGGCCGGTCTCGACCTGTACTACCAGCATCGCCCGAAGAAACCGGTCGTGGCGGTCATCTACACGCACAGCCACGTCGATCACTACGGCGGCGTGAAGGGCGTGGTGGACGAAGCCGATGTGAAATCGGGCAAGGTGAAGATCTACGCGCCGGACGGATTCCTCGAAGAGGCCGTGAGCGAGAACGTGTTCGCGGGCAACGCAATGAGCCGCCGCGCGATCTACATGTACGGCTCGCTGTTGCCGCGCAGCGCCCAGGGGCAGGTCGACGGCGGCCTCGGCAAGACCACCTCGAACGGCACGGTCACGTTGATTCCGCCGACCGACATCATCAAGAAGACCGGCGAGAAGCGCACGATCGACGGTCTCGACGTCGTGTTCCAGATGGCGCCCGGCACGGAAGCCCCGGCCGAAATGCTGTTCTACTTCCCGAAGTACCACGCGCTGTGCGCGGCCGAGGACGCGACTCATACGCTGCACAACCTCTACACGCTGCGCGGCGCGCAAGTGCGCGATGCCAACAAGTGGTGGCAGGCACTCGACACGACCATCAACATGTTCGGTCCGCAGGTCCAGGTCGTGTTCGCCTCGCACCACTGGCCGACGTGGGACAACGCCCACATCAACGACTATCTGTCGAAGCAGCGCGATACGTACAAGTACATTCATGACCAGTCGCTGCGCCTGCTCAACATGGGCTACACCATGGACGAGATCGGCGACATGGTGAAGCTGCCGCCGAGCCTCGACAAGGAGTGGTACAACCACGGCTACTACGGCACCGTCGTGCACGATGCGAAGGCGGTGTACCAGCGCTACATGGGCTGGTACAGCGGCAACCCGGCCGACCTTCACCCGCTGCCGCCGGTGGATACGGCCAAGCGCACGATGGAGTTCATGGGCGGCGTGCCAGCGGTCATCACGAAGGCGCGCGACGCGTACGCGAAGGGTGACTATCGCTGGGTGGCGCAGGTGATGAACATGGCCGTCTATGCCGATCCCAACAATCAGGAAGCGAAGAACCTCGAAGCCGATGCGCTGGAGCAACTCGGCTATCAATCCGAAGCCGGGCCGTGGCGTGATGTCTACTTGATGGGCGCGTACGAGTTGCGCAACGGCATCCCGAAGGTGCCGGCGGTGCAGACCGCGAGCCCCGACACGATTCGCGCGATGACCCCTGAAATGGCGCTGGAATTCCTGTCGATGCACATCGACGGCGACAAGGCCGACGGCAAGGCCATTTCGGTCAACTGGATCTTCCCCGACATCCACAAGCAGTACGTGGTGAAGCTCGAGAATTCGGTGCTCGTCTACAACGAGGGCAAGCAGCTCCCGAACGCCGACGTGACGCTGACGCTGCCGAAATCGAGTCTCGACAACATCATGCTGCACACGACCAACCTCGACAAGGAAGTGCAGGCGGGCCGCGCGAAAGTGGATGGCGATCGCGGCAAGATCACCGAACTGCTTTCGCTCACCGACAGCTTCAACCCGCTGTTCCCGATCGTCACGCCGCGCCCGTAGTCATGATGAGCGGCAGGGGGCGTTCTGCAGCCCCCTGCATGACCGCCTTAACGCTTGAACTCGACCGCCACGAAGACTTTCTTCGACGGCTCGACCACTTCCCACGTGCCCTTGAATCCGGCCGGAATGAGGAAGCGGTCGCCCGCGCGCACGGTGCGCTCGTTGCCGCTTTCGTCACGCAGCACGGAGACGCCTTCGAGCATTTCGCAATACTCGCTCTCCGTGAAGTTGACGTTCCACTTGCCGATGGCGCTGGCCCACGTGCCGGCCGAAAGCTGCCCGCAGGGGCTTTCGAACTGCACTTCAGCACGTTGCTGGGGGTCGCCCGCGATCAGCGCTTCGGTTTTCGGCGCGTAATCGAAGGTCTGTTTGGCGGGCTGCGAGAAATCGACGATGTCCTGGATGTTCATGATGGTGGGAGTCCGTGCCTGTGTTGGAATGACAAAACGGCCTTGCTGCATGCGCTTCGGCCATCACGGCCACGCACGCGAGGTTGTATCGTAGCCGATTGCGGGGACGGCGCGGCAAACCGGCCGCGCGAGGCAGCGAGCCGCCGTCGCGGCGAGCGGCGTGGTACTGTGGGTAACCGGCGATCTGTCGCCCAAGCGCCGCGCGTGCGCAAACGCGCGATCCGGCATCGTTTCCGCAGCAGTTTTCGCCCCGGTCGTCGCTATGGAATCTTCGGTCTCGCGTCGTCACCTGCTGGCCCGCCTCTCGCGCTTCGCGCCCGGCATCGCGACCTTGCTCGCGTATCGTCGCGAGGATCTGCGCTATGACCTCATCGCCGGCATTTGCGTGGCGTCGGTTGCGCTGCCGGTAGGCGTCGCCTATGCGGAACTGGCGGGCTTCAACCCGGCCGTCGGTCTCTATTCGAGCATCTGGCCACTGGTGGCCTATGCCATCTTCGGCACCTCGCGCCAATTGATCGTCGGCCCCGATGCCGCGACCTGCGCGCTCATCGCCGCGTCCGTGAGCCAGTTCGCCGTGGCCGGTTCGCCCGACTATCTCGCGCTGTCGACGACACTCGCGTTCGTGGCCGGCATCATCTGCATCGGCGCGGGCGTGATCGGCCTCGGCGCACTGGCGGATTTCCTCTCGCGCCCGATCCTCGCGGGCTTCATGAATGGCATCGCGCTGTCGATCGCGCTCGGGCAAGTGGGCAAGATGCTCGGCTTTTCGGTGACGTCGAAGGGCATCATCCGGCCGCTCATCGAGATCGCCTCGAAGCTCGGCGGGACGCATCTGCCGACGCTCGCGGTCGCGCTCGGCGCCTTCGCGGTGTTGCTGCTGTTGCCGCGTTACGCGCCGAAGGTGCCGACCAGCCTCGCCACGCTGATCGTCGCCGCGCTCGTCACGGGGCTCTTTTCGCTCGATAAATACGGCGTGCGCACGATCGGCGTGGTGCCCGCGGGACTGCCGGGGATCACGCTCCCGCAGGTATCGTGGAGCAGCTTGAGCGGCCTCGTAATGGACGCGGCCGGTATCGCGCTGATCTCGTTTTGCAGCACGATGCTGACCGCCCGCAGCTTCGCCGCCAAGAACGGCTACGATCTCGACGACGACCGTGAGTTCGCCGCCGTCGGCGTGGCCAATATCGCGTCCTCGCTCACCAACGGCTTTGCGATCAGCGGCGCGGACTCGCGCACGGCGATGAACGACATGACCGGGGGGCGCACGCAGCTTGCCTCGCTGGTTGCGGCCGCATCGATTGCGCTCGTGCTGCTGTGGTTGACCGAGCCGCTGCGCTTCGTGCCCACGGCCGCGCTCGGCGCGGTGCTCGTGATGGCCGCGATCTCGCTCGTCGATCTGTCCACGCCGCGCTCGCTCTGGCGCGAGGCGCGCGGCGAGTTCTGGATCTGTCTGCTCGCCACGCTCGGCGTCGTGGTGTTCGGCTCGCTGCCCGGCATCGTGATGGCGATCGCCATCGCGCTTGCGCGCTTCATCCGCGTCGTCGCGCGGCCCTCCTATGAAGTGCTCGGCACGGTGCCCGGCGAGAAGGGCTTTCACAGCGTCGCGCGCCATCCCAATGCCGATCATGTGGCCGGCCTGTGCCTGTTCCGCTTCAACGCGCCGATCGTCTTCTTCAATGCCCGCTACTTCAAACGCTCGGCGCTCGCGGCGCTCGAACAGGCCGATGCCGCGCCGGGCTGGTTCGTGCTCGATGCGATCGCGGTGACGGGCGTCGATGCCACCGGAAAGCTCGCGCTCGACGAGCTGCGCGCCGAACTGCAAAAGCGCGGCGTGAGCTTGATCGTCGCGGGGCGGCGCACCCAGGCGCTCGACTGGATGAAGCGGCACGGACTCGAAGACGTGGCTGCCTCCGAGCTGTACTTTCCCACGCTGCGCGCGGCCGTGCGCGCGTTCAAGCTGAGCCGCCACGCCGCCAAGCCCTGAGCGCGGCATCGGTACTTGTCCCTTGTTGACGCGACACGCACGCGAGACGCACACTCGTTCTTTGCCGGAATTGTTGTTCGTCATTAGAACAAGTCGCTGTTTCAGCCGCCGCCGAAGGAGACAAACCCATGAGCCGAGCTTCGGTCGTCAACGTGCAGACGTTCATCAACGAGCAGCCGTTCGGCGGCTTCCAGTGGCTCGTCTTTTTCATGTGCTTCGTGATCGTGCTGCTCGACGGCTTCGACACGGCGGCGATCGGCTTCATTGCGCCCTCGCTGCTGACCGAGTGGCATCTCACGAAACCCGATCTCGCGCCCGTGCTGAGCGCGGCGCTGTTCGGTCTCGCGTGCGGTGCACTCTCGGCGGGTCCGCTCTCTGATCGGCTGGGCCGTCGTGCGTTGCTGCTCGGCTCGGTGTTCCTGTTTGGCGCGGCCTGTTTTGCGTCGGCGTTCTCGTCGAGCATCGGCGAGTTGACCGCGCTGCGCTTCGTCACGGGACTCGGACTTGGCGCGGCGATGCCCAACGCGGTCACGCTGATGGGCGAATTCTGCCCGGACCGCCGCCGCGCGACGATCATCAATCTGATGTTCTGCGGTTTTCCCCTAGGCGCCGCTTTCGGCGGCTTTCTCGCGGCGTGGATGATCCCGCATCTCGGCTGGCGCAGCGTGTTGATGCTCGGTGGCGTGACGCCGTTGGTCCTCGGCGTGCTGCTCGCGCTGCGCATGCCCGAGTCGGTGCGTTTCATGGTCGCGAACGGCCGGCCCGTCGAACGCATTCGTGCCACGCTTGCCCGCATCAGCGGCACGCTGCCCGAGGTCGAGCGCTTCGTGCTCACCGAAAGCGCACTGCAGACCGGCCGCAAGGGTCTCGGCGTGGTGCTCTCGCGCTCGTACATCGTTGGCTCGATGATGCTGTGGCTCGCGTACTTCATGGGGCTCGTGATCTTCTACGCATCGATCAACTGGATGCCGATCCTGCTGAAGGACGCGGGGCTCGACGCGCGCAGCGCGACGTTGATCTCGGCGCTGTTCCCGCTCGGTGGTGTCGGTGCCGTGTTGTGCGGCGTGTTGATGGACCGCTTCAACGCGAATCGCGTGATCGCGATCTGTTATGCGCTCACGGCCGTGAGCGTGTATGCGATCGGTCAGGCAGCCGGTAACGTCGGCGCGCTCGTCGCGACCGTGTTCATCGCGGGCGTGTTGATGAACACGGCGCAATCGTCGATGCCTGCGCTCGCGGCTGCGTTCTATCCGACCGAGGGGCGCGGCACGGGTGTCGCGTGGATGCTGGGGGTGGGGCGCTTTGGCGGGATCGCCGGGTCGTTTCTCGTGGCCGAACTCACGCGCCGTCACTTCACGTTCGGTGGGGTGTTCGCGACGATTGCCGTGGCCGGGGTGATCGCGTGTATCGGGCTGCTGATCAAGCAGGTTGCGGTGCCGCGTGCGTTCGAGGCGGCGGGGAAGGTGGAGTCGCTGGGGCATTGAGGCCCGGCGGGGGGCCTCAACGCGTATCCGTGGTGCTCGCCCGCATCGCCCGATATTCGCGCCGCACGATCTCCATCAACTCAGGCACCGACGTGCTCGCGCTCTTTTGCTCGAAGGTCACGCGGCCGCGCTGCATCAGCATGATGCGATCCGCGATGTCGAGCGTCTGCGCGTAGTTGTGCATCACCATGACGATCGACAGCCCGCCTTTTTCCTTGAGCCGCAGGATCAGATCGATGATAAGTCCCGCTTCGCGCGCGCCCATCGCCGCGAGCGGTTCGTCGAGCAAGAGGATCTTCGCGTTCGAATTGACGGCGCGCGCCACGGCGATGGCCTGGCGCTGGCCGCCCGAAAGACGTTCGACGGGCAGTTCCACCGAAGGCACGTGCACGCCGATATCTTCGAGACATTCGGCGGCGCGCTCGCGCATGGCGCGATGATCGAGCAGGCCGAACGGGCCGCGTCGCACGATCTCGCGATTGAGGAACATGTTGTGATAGATCGACAGCGAGTTGGCGAGCGCGAGATCCTGGTACACGCATTCGATGCCGAGCGAGCGCGCATGATCGACCGAGCGCAGCAGCGTTTGTTCGCCGTTCACATAGAGCGTGCCGCTCGTCTGCTGATGAAAGCCCGTGAGGATCTTCATGAGCGTCGACTTGCCCGCGCCGTTGTCGCCGAGAATGCCGAGAATCTCGCCTTGGCCGAGCGTGAGCGACACGCCTTCGAGCGCGGTCACCGCGCCGAACTGCTTGACGAGCTTGTCGCCGCGCAGCGCGAGATCGGCGGGGGCGGCTTCGAGCGGCGTGCTGTCGCCTGCCTGCACATCGGCCATCGCTAACCCCTCTTGCGCCGCACGCGGGCGATATGGATGTTGAAGATCATCGCGGCGAGAATCGCGGCGCCGAGGATGATGTTGAACGTGAACGCGTTGATGCCGATGAGTGTGAAGCCGTCGTTGAGGATGCCGAGCACGGCCGCGCCGATCAGGCCGCCGATGATCGTGCCCGAGCCGCCCGTGAGTGGCGTGCCGCCGATCACCGCCGAGGCCACCGCGAGGAACATGATCTGGTTGCCGCCCGCTTGCGGATCGATCGACGTGATGCGATAGCCTTCGAGGATCCCCGTGAAGCCCGCCAGAATCGCGGCAATCACGAAGTTGCCGAGGCGCAGGCGGTTCACGTTGATGCCTGCTTCGCTCGCGCCGAGCGGATTGGCGCCCGCCGCCTGGGTATGCAGGCCCCAGCGCGTGTGGCGCAACAGCACGTGCATGACGAGCGCGATCGCCACGGTCCAGATGATTTCGCTGTAGCCCCACGCGCCCATGAAAGCCGCGAACTCGGGCGAGCCCGGCGTCTGCACCGGCGTGCCGCGCGACAGGGTCAGCGTGACGCCATTGATGAGAAAGAGTGTGCCGAGCGTCGTCACGAACGACGGCAGGCGCAGGAACACTGTGACGACGCCGTTGACGAGCCCGATCACGGCCGCCGCGGCGAGCCCGGCGATCATGGCGAGCCACATCGGCGCGCCCGCATCGTTGGCGAACACCATCATGAATGGCGCGAATGCGAACACCATGCCCGCCGAAAGATCGATGTCGCCGCCGATCATCAGCATGATTTCGCCGAACGCGATGATCGCCACTGGCGCGATGAATTGCGACAGGTTGACGAGGCTCGCGTTGGTGAGCAGGAAGTCGCGATTCGCGAACTCGAAGTACGCCGCCAGCAAGACGGCGACGAGCAGGATGCGCAGCTCGGCCGCCCAGCCAGAGAGCCATTGCCCGCGCGGGCGGGGAGCCCGCGCGGGGACTTCGGTGCGGCGAGGCTGGTTGGCCGATTCCATCACGACTTGATCGCGCCGTTCATCGGAACGATTTGCGGCTTGGTCGTCTTGCCTTCATAACGCGTCGAGGTGTTGAGGTACGGCTCGACGGTATCCTTCGTGACGAACTTCAGACCCGTGTTGACGTTGGCCGGCCCGACGAGACCGCCCGAGGCGAGGAACACGAACGCCTCCATCACCGTGTAGAAGCCCTGCACATAGGGCTGCTGATCGATCGTGAAATCGAGGAAGCCTTCGTGGATGAGCTGGATCGTCGTCGGCAACAAGTCGAAGCCGCCGCCATGCACGCCCTTCGAAGGCAGGTTCGATTCCTTCATCACCTGGGCGACGCCCTGGGTGCTGCCCGCATCGACGGCGAACATGCCCTTCAGGTCCTGGTGGCCGAGATAGAACGACTTGATCTTCGAGAGCTCCTCGTTGACGGTCGCGCCGGTCGCCACGGTCTGGATGTCGATTTTCTTGCCGGACTTCTTGATCGCATCGCTCGCGCCATCGAGACGCGGCTGGATGTTGAGCTGACCCGGTGTCGCGATGAACAGCGCAACCATGCCGCTGTCGATCAGGCTCACGATGCGCTCGCCCATCTGATAGCCGGAGAGATACAGATCCTGACCGATGTACGCGAGACGCGGATTGCTCTTGCCGCGCGGCGCATCGGCGTTGTACGCGAACACTGGAATGCCGGCGTCGAGCGCGGCCTGGATCGGTTTGTCGAAGGCGGTCGGATCGACGATCGGCACCGCGATCGCATCGGCCTTCGCGGCAATCGCCGAGTTCACGGCGCGTACCATTTCGCCCGCATCGGAGGTCGCCGAGCCGGTCCACTGATAGTCCATGCCGAGCATCGAGCACGCGTCCTGAATGCCGTATTGGGTCGGCACGAAGAACGGATTGGTCGTCACGTGATTGACGAACACGATCTTCCAGCGCTTGTGCTGCGGAAAGGCCATTTCCGCTGCCTGCGCCTGCGATATGAGGCCGCCGCCCGCACCGGCTGCGCCGAGTAGCGACAGCGCGGCGCCTAGTCCTGCACCCTGCAACAGACCGCGTCTTGCCGTGCTGATCTGGTCTTTCGCGTCATCCCGTTCTTGCGACATGTCTTCCTCCGTTCTTTTCGTTGGTCGAATGCATGCACAGTTACGATGGCGCGAGCAGCTCGATGGCCAGCGCCAAACATCGTCCGCGACGTACGAAGCGAAGAATGCGCGTTGACGCCGCGCAGGGCGATATTGCACGAAATGTTAACGCAGTGGATCGGGGGCGCCTACTACATGTATACCCGTAACTATAGTCCGACTATATGGCCGGCCGCCGTGGGTTGCGGGCTGAACCGGCCGTCTGGACAGGCGATCGTGTAATCCAGATGAAAAAGATGCGCGGCGGGTCATGCGCCGTTGCGCGGACGCCGCGCAAATAGTCTTTCTATAAACAGTTGCCGGGTCGCGCATCGCTCGCGTGCCTTCGACGCTCGTCGTGACGTTTTTTTCGCGCGAAACCCCATCGACCCCTAAAGTCCAGCGCCCATCAGCCGTTATAACCGAGGCATCCCATCCCGCGAACGCGATCGGTCCAACGAAAACGTCACATCGATGTTCAAGAGTGCCGCCAGCTGGTTGAAGGTCCGCCAAACCGCCCCTCGACACCCACCGCTGGCGGATCGTCATACTCAAACGTTTGCCCCCACGCGCGACGCCTTGCGCGGACTCGCGCTCATGGCGTTCGTCGCCTGCGTATCGTTCTGTCTCGTCGTCGTGAGCGGCACGCTCAAGACCATGGCAGGCGAGATCGTGGCGATCTGGGTCGCCGACGGCTATGCGCTCGGCCACATGATGGCTCTGCCGCGCCGACGCTGGCCGCTGATGGTCGCGAGCGCCGCGCTCGGCGGCCTCGCGGCCAATCTGATGGGTGGCGAAACTCTCTACGTCGCCGCGTCGTTCACCTGCTCGGGCGTCTTTGAAGTGTGCGTCGCGGCGTGGCTCGGCCCGCGCGCCAGCACGGCACGCGAACTCACGCGGCCGCGCGCATTCGTGCGCTTCGTCGCGGCGGCCGGCGTGCTCGCGCCGCTCGCCTCGGGACTGCTCGCGTCCGTGTTGCTGCACGGCGTATTCACGCCGCATCCGTTTTCGTCGTTTTCGAACTGGGTCATCTCGGCGAGCCTCGGCTTCGTGATCATCGGACCCGTGTCGCTCGTGTTCGCCTCGGGCGAATGGCGCAGTCTGCTCGAGCCGGGTCATCGACTGCGCTCGTTCCTGTTGCTCGCGATTGTCGGCGTGAGCGCGACGCTCGTATTCGGCGCGACGCGCTATCCGCTGCTGTTCTGGGCCTTGCCGCCGCTCGCGCTGCTCGCGTTCCAGGCCGAGCTGGCCACGGTGCTGCTCGGCACGCTGCTGTTCATGAGCATCGCGGTGGTGCTGACGATCCACGGCACCGGCCCGCTCTGGATGTTCCACTTCGTCACGATGCAGGAGCGCATCGTCGGCCTGCAGCTCTTCGCGATCGCGGCGCTGTCGATCGTCTTGCCGATCGCGATCGTGCAGCGGCAGCGCAACCGGCTGATCGCGATGCTTACCGAGGGCAACCGGCGCTACCGCATGCTCGCCGAGCACGCCGACGAAGTCGTCATGCAGCTCGACGCAAGTGGCGTGTTCGAATACGTGTCGCCGCGCGCGCGGGCCGTGCTCGGTTACGAGCCCGTCGAATTGCTGAGCCGCTGCCTGCTCGATCTCGTGCACCCGGACGAGCGCGAGCAAGTGGCGGCAGTGCTCGCGCAAGCCGTGCTCGGCGAGGCGCCGGAGCCGGTGAAATACCGCCTGTGCCGCCGCGACCGCTCGTTCATGTGGGTACGCAGCTTTCTGGCCGCAATGCCGATCGGTCCGTCTGACGAATGCCCGGCGCTCGCGCTCACGCTGCGCGACATCGATGCCCAGGTGCTCGCCGCGCAGCGCCGCAGCGTCGAGGAAGAGTCGCTCAAGCGGCTCGCCTATGTCGACAGTCTGACCGGCCTGAAGAATCGTCGCTTCTTCGACGCCGAGTTCGAACGCCGCATGCATGCGGTGACGCCGGAGCGGCAACTGGCGCTGCTCTTCATCGACGTCGATTACTTCAAGCACTACAACGACTGCTACGGTCACAAGGCCGGCGACGAGTGCCTGCAAGCCGTCGCCCGCTGCATCAGCGCGGCGACACGCGACTCGGATCTGCTCGCGCGTTACGGCGGCGAGGAATTCGTCGTGCTGCTCGAGAACTGTCCGCTGCCCATCGCGCTCAAGGCGGCCGAGCGTGTGCGCAGCAACCTCGAAAAGCTGGCGGTCCCGCATGCGGGCAGCCCGCTTGGCATCGTGACGCTGAGCGTCGGCGCAACGGAGTGGAGCGGCCCGGCCACGAGCGATGCCACGCAGCTGTTCGACGCCGCCGACGCCGCGCTCTACGAGGCCAAGCGCAGCGGCCGCAACCGCGTGCACGCGGCGCGCCGCGTGCACCAGGACTGAGCGCGTCAGGTCTTGAGCGGGTGCTTCTCGGCGAGGTGGTAGATGCGCTCGCGCACCACGCCGATGGCGAGCTTGAGCGTATAGACATCCTGAAAGTAGCGCTGCGGAATGCGGATCTGGTTCGCCAGTTCGTCGATTTCCTCGATCTCGTCGCGCCAGCGCGCGACCTGCTCGGGAGCGGGTTCGCGCGTGTGCCAGATCTCGTCTTCGAGTGACTTAAGTTCCCGGTACCACACCACGAGGCGCCGCTTCATGCGCGCCTCCACCATGCGCGGCAATGCCTGCACAAGCCCGATGAGCAGCGCCATGAACGGCAGCAGGATCAAGAGACGCCGCTCGATGAAGCTCGCGAGCCAGAACGGCAGATAGCGCTGCAGGAACGGGCGGCCCGATTTGAAATAGCGCAGGCTCTCGTCCGAGACTGGAAATTCGCCGGTGTTCAGATTCGGAAACGTGCCGATCGGCGTGAAGTAATCCTCGCCGCCATGCACCTGGCGCGCCGCTTCGAGCAGCAGATAGACGAACGCCGGATGCAGCGTGTCCTTCGCGACCAGCAGCGCGGTGGCGGCGAGCAGCGTGACGTCGGTTTGCGGCAGGTCGTCGGCGATGCTGGTCGAGGCGCGCGGAAACACGATCTTCGAGAGCGACGGGAATTTCTGCACCAGCGCGTCGGCCTGCGCGAAACTCATCAGCTTCAGCTTGCTGTTGAGCAGCTTGGTCTGCATCGGCGCATCGGGGCGGCCGATGAAGAACGCCGCATCGACGCGGCCGTTTTCGAGGCCCTGAAAGGCCTCGTTCGCGTCGATCTGCAGTAGCGTCGTGTTGTCTTTGGTAATGTCGCTGTAACCGAGCAGCACCTGGGCCACGTGCAGCAGACCGCTGCCCGGCACCCCGATCGCGACGCGCTTGCCGCGCAATTGCGCGAGCCGCGTGATGACCGTGTTGCCGCGATAGAACACCCAGATCGGTTCATAGGAGACGGCGGCGATCGTTTCGAGGTGATCGTTGTCGGTTGGCGCGACCGTGCCCGACTGGACGAAGCCGACTTCGTAGACACTGTCCGGATTCGCGAGCCGTTGGTAATTCTCGACCGAGCCCGATGAACTGCGGATGTCGAGCTTGACGCCATCGCGCTTGAGCAAAGGCGCGTAACGATCGGCAAAGCCGCGATAGATGCCGTCGTTCGCGCCGGTCGTGATGACGATGGTGTGCTGGAGCGCGGGCCGGATGATGAGCGTGACGCCCCAGCCGATGAGCACCAGCAACAACAACGCGCCCGCGATCAGCAGACGCCGGCGCCGGGGCGTCAGCGGCGCTTTCTGGATGCGGTGCAGTGCGGGATGGTGCCTCGGCATCGATCGGCCTTCCTCGGTCGGGGGCGCACGGCGCGGCATGCGGCAGCGTGCGCCGCTGGATGGAGCCAGGATACCAGAATGTCGTCGGCGTCATGCGCTCGCCGCGCGCCATTCTCGGGCACACTGTTTCGCCATCACCGTGGGTCAACTTCAACCGAGGAGACAAACCATGCAGGCCAGAACGAATTTCCGCTCGTCGCGCTTTCCGGTCGCCAGCTGCAGCGCCATCGCGCTCGCCTTCGCCGTTGGCACCGGCACGGCGCAGGCGGCGCAGGTCGAGGTGCTGCACTACTGGACCTCGGGCGGCGAGGCGAAGTCGGCGCAGGTGCTCAAAGAGATGCTGGAGAAGAAGGGCGACACGTGGGTCGATTTCGCGGTGGCGGGCGGCGGCGGTGCCAACGCGATGACGGCGCTCAAGACCCGCGTGGTCGCGGGCGATCCGCCGGCGGCCGCGCAGATCAAGGGACCGGCCATCCAGGAGTGGGGCGACGAGGGCGTGCTGCTGCCCATCGACGATGTCGCGAAGCACGACAACTGGGACCACGTGCTGCCGCCCGAGATCGCCAGCATCATGAAGTACAAAGGCCAGTACGTGGGTGCGCCGGTGAACATCCATCGCGTGAACTGGCTGTGGATCAACGCGGATGCGCTGAAGAAGGTGAACGCCCAGCCACCCGTGACATGGGACGACTTCTTCAAGGTCGCCGATGCGCTCAAGAAGGCCGGCATCACGCCGGTCGCGATCGGCGGACAGCCCTGGCAGGAGGCCGAGACGTTCGAGACGGTCGCGCTCGGCGTCGGCGGCGCGCAGTTCTACAAGAAGGCGTTCGTCGATCTCGACCAGGCCACGCTCAAGGGCCCGACGATGGTCAAGGCGCTCGAAACGTTCCGGCGCATCAAGCCGTATACCGACACGAGCCAGACCGGGCGCGACTGGAATCTCGCGACCGGCATGGTGATCAGCGGCAAGGCGGGAATGCAGTTCATGGGCGACTGGGCCAAGGGCGAGTTCACTGTGGCGGGCAAGGTGCCGGGCAAGGACTATCTGTGCGTGGCCGCGCCCGGGACGCAGAAGGCGTTCACGTTCAACGTGGACAGCTTCGTGTTCTTCAAGGTCAAGACGCCGGGCGTGGACAAAGGCCAGAAGGACATGGCGGGCTTGCTGATGAGCCCGGCCTTCCAGGAGACCTTCAACCTGAATAAGGGCTCCATTCCGGTGCGCCAGGATCTCGACCTGTCGAAGTTCGATGCGTGCGCAAAGAAGTCGTCGGCGGACTTCAAGGCGGCGGGTGCCGCTGGTGCGCTGGTGCCGTCGTGGGCGCATGACATGCTCGTGAGCCCGGCCGTCGAAGGCGCGTTTTATGACGTGATCGGCAAGTACTGGAGCGACGACAGCATGAGCGCGCAGGATGCGGCGAACAAGCTTGCGGCGGCGGCGAAGACGAATTGATGCGGAGGGGGGCGATCGCCGGCTTGTGTTGTTGTTGTGCGGGGCGGGCTGGTGATCGCGGTGGGCGGGTCGGGTTGGCGGGCGCGATGTGCAGTCCCGTCGTTGTTGTTGAGTGGTGTGTCCACCGCTGGCGCGTCGCGTCGGCTTCGTCGGGTCAGCGCTTGAGCGCATCGTCATTTCGCCGTGCGGATGGATCGTGAGCCTGCGCGCCTCGCCTCACTAAACTGGTTTGGCTATCCGGATGCTTTCGGATTGGTGGCGATGGCCGCGTTTTGATCTCTATCATTGAACAGAGCGAAGGGGGCCCAAAGCTTCGCTTTTAGAGATCGAAAGTAATGGATCATGGCACTCCGCCCGATCTGTGCATCGTTGTAAAAAGTTAGTGATCCGTTTTAATTGGCGATCTTGAATTCAGAAGAATTCTCAGACCGGGGAAGTTGACCGAACCGTTAATGGGAAACCAAGTGTCAACCACACAGTCGCCCCACGACCTGCGCCAGAGAAATCGCAGCTCCTTTGTCGAAGGCTGCGTAGATTCGATCCCGGTGTGCCTGACCTTCCTGTTCCTGTTCTTCTCTATCGGTGCGGCCTGCCATCGGGCGGGTTTCACCGGGCCTCAAGCGCTGATCATGACGTTCACGGTCCATGCGGCGCCGCTACAGGTGTTCATTGCGCAGCATGCGACGAGCCTTACCGTGATGTCGATCCTGTTCACAACGCTAATCGTCAATTTCCGGTTTCTGATCATGTCGTCCGTGCTCACGGAGCATTTCAAGGGCGTGCCGTTATGGAAATCGCTGCTGTCGGCACAACTGCTGTCGATTTCCACCTTCACCCTGTCCAATACCAAGAAAGGTTTGGTCGACAATATCTACAACTACTACCTGGGTTGCGGCGTCAGCACGCTCGCCGTTGCCATTGTTGCGACGGCCTCGGGATTCTGGGTCAGCGGCGAACAGAATGCGTTCCTGCAGTCGGTCATCGGCGTGATTCTGCCGATCCATTTCACTGCGCTCGCCTCGCTCGCGTGGCCAAAACTCAAGCCGTTGATCGCTACGGGCGCAGGTTTTGCGCTGACCCCGATCGCCGGACGTTACCTGCACGACTATCAAATCTTCGTCGTGCCATTCGTATTGGGCGGCACTCTGATGATCTGGGATCAACTGTTCGAACGGAAAACGAAATGAATAACTGGACGCTTATCTTTGTCGCCTCGATTGCGTCTTATGTACTCCGCGCAATACCCGTTCTAATCTTCCACAAGCTTCCGATAGCCGCCGATGGGCTGATCTATCGCTTTTTAAATTACGCTGCATTTGGCGTGATGGGCGGAATCATTTATTCCGCACTGCTTGGCGAGGCGTGGTACAGCAATTGGCCCGGTCATTTCGAAGATCACGCGACCGTGCTGAAGCTCGCCACTCTTTGCCTCGCCGTATTGATAGCCGCGCGCTTCAGAGGCGTATTCAAAACACTCTTCGTTTGCCTCAGTTTTTTCATTGCCGCGACGTATTTGTCCGGAGCTTGATGCGGTGTCCGGGACTCGATCGCAATGAGATGCGCTTGCGATCCGGGCGATGCGCACCGACCTCACCGACTCCGCACAGCCTTACGCACCGCACCACCGGCCTGCTTCTCCACCGCCAGCGCAGCGTCGACGAAATCAAATCCCTCCGGCAGCTCCCCAATCCCCTTCAGCCGCTCCGCGAGAAATTCGCGCAACACCCGCACCTTGGTCGACAACCGCCGGTTCGGCAAATACGCCATATAGATCAGCCGCCCCGTCAAAGCGTTCTCGAGCCGATAGCCCGGCAACACCACCCCCAGTTCCCCCGCGACAAGCAGATCGCGAATCAGCCAGATCTCGAACTCGGCGATACCGAGCCCCGCGCACGTCGCCTCCAGCAGCAATTCCGAATGATCGGACTGCAGGTTGCCTTGCGGCAGGATCGACTGCACGGTCTTGCCGTTGGAGAGATGCCAGCGCGGATCGCCCTCGGGATGCAGGTAGCGCAGGCAGTTGTGGCGCGCGAGGTCGGCGGGGTTCGCCGGTCGGCCGCGTCGCGCGAGATAGGCGGGCGCCGCGCACAGGATGCTGTCGTTGCGCGAGATCGGCTGGACGATCAGGTTGTCGAGGTAGTTCTCGCCCTCGTGGATATCGAGGTCGAAGCCGCCCGAGACCATGTCGTTGTGATTGTCGGTGAGCCGCAAGTCGAGCTGGATGCCGGGATAGCGTTCGAGAAACGGTGCGACCAGCGGGGCCAGATAGCGGCGCCCGAACCCGACCGGCGCGGTGAGCTTGAGCGGTCCGCTCGGCGCCGAGTCGAGTTCGGCGACGACGCGCAAGGTGTCGTCGAGGTCCGCGATCATCGACACCGCTCGCGCGTGGTACAGGCTGCCCGCCTCGGTCAGCGCGACGTGGTGGGTCGAGCGGTGCAGCAGCGGCACGCCGAGCATGGCCTCGAGCGCGGTGATCTTGCGCGCCACGGTCGAGGTCGCGACTTTCAGCTCGCGCGCCGCCGCCGACAGGCTCCCCAGCTCGACGATACGCACCAGCGCGCGCATCGTGCCGAGGTGGTCGAGGCCGTTATCCGTCACTTTTTTTTGTGTCATTCGGCGTTGCGTCCAGTGCAAAACGGTTTTCCGAATTATGCCGGAACGCAGTTTTTTGCAATAATTAAACTCGCTCTATTCGTGTTCACCTGACGATGCAATGACACTTCCTTCGCATGTCCCGCTCGCTGTTGCGACCCGCAATACGCACGTTGAACGTATCCACTGGGGTTCGGTGGCCGTCGTCGATGAAACCGGCGCGCTGATCGCGTCCGCTGGCGACCCGCAAGCGTTCGTCTTTTCGCGCTCCACGCTCAAGCCGTTCCAGTCGCTCGCGTTCGTGCGCGATGGCGGCCCGGAGCACTTCGGCTTCACGGACGCCGAGCTGGCGCTCACCTGCGCGAGCCACGGCGGCGAACAGGTCCACGTCGACGCGGTGACGAGCATGCTCGCCAAGGTCGGCGCGAGCGAAGCGGAGTTGCGCTGTGGCGTGCACATGCCCGACTGCTACAACGAGAACAACCTGCCGCCGGCCGGCAGCGTGTTCGACCAGCGTCATCACAACTGCTCGGGCAAGCACGCCGGCTTTCTCGGCTATTGCTGCATGCATGGCTATGCGCGCGCCCAGTACCTCGATCGCGAACACGAACTGCAGCGGCAGATTTCGCGCGAAGTCGCCTCGCTCGCCGACATGGCGGAAAACGATCTGTGGGTCGGCATCGACGGCTGCAGCGCGCCGAACTTCGGCATGCCGCTCGCACGGCTCGCGCGCATGTGGGCGCGACTCGCCGGGGCGAAGTCGCCCGATGGTGCAAGCACTGAAGGCGCGCTCAAGCGCATTTACTCGGCCATGTCGGCGCATCCGCTGATGGTCTCGGGCACGGGCCGCTGCGATCTGGCGCTCGCGCAAGCCTCGCGCGGCGACTGGATCGCGAAGGTCGGCGCCGACGGCGTGCATGCAATCGGCGTGAAGAGCCGCGGCATCGGCGTGGCGGTCAAGATGGCGGATGGCGACTTCGGCGCGGTCTACGCGACGACCATCGCGGTGTTGAAGCAACTCGGCCTGCCGCTCGAAACGGAAGGTACGCCGCTCGAAAAATGGGCCGATCCGGTGTTGCGCAACGTACGCGGCACGGCGGTCGGCCAGCTCAAGTCGACGGTGCAGCTGACATGGGCATGAGCGCAGGCGCGGCGTTGCCGCTCGTGTCGCTGCGCAAGTTGAACAAGTCGTTCGGCGCGCAGCAGGTGCTGTTCGATGTCGATCTCGAAGTCGAGCGCGGCGAAGTGGTGGTCGTGATCGGACCGTCCGGCTCGGGCAAATCCACGCTGTGCCGCTGCATCAACCGGCTCGAAACGATCGACGACGGCGAGATCCTGCTCGACGGCGAACGTCTGCCCGAGGAAGGCCGCGCGCTCGCCGCGATGCGTGCGCAGATCGGCATGGTGTTCCAGTCGTTCAACTTGTTCTCGCATCGCACGGTGCTCGAGAACGTCGCGATGGGGCCGCGCAAGGTGCTGCGCCACGCGCGTGCCGAAGCCGAAGCGAACGCGCGCCGGCTGCTCGCGCGCGTGGGGCTCGCGCACAAGGCGGATGCGGTGCCGGCCGAGTTGTCGGGCGGCCAGCAGCAGCGCGTCGCGCTCGCGCGCTCGCTTGCGATGAGCCCGAAGCTGATGCTGTTCGACGAGCCGACCTCGGCGCTCGATCCCGAGATGGTGAGCGAGGTGCTCGCGGTCATGCTCGAACTCGCGAAGAGCGGCATGACGATGATCGTCGTCACGCATGAGATGGGTTTTGCGCGTCAGGCCGCTGACCGGATCGTCTTCATGGATGCCGGGCGCATCGTCGAGGTGGCGAAGCCCGAAGCGTTTTTTGCGGGGCCGCGCTCGGAGCGCGCACGCGATTTTCTTTCGCGCATTCTCGAACACTGATGGCTGGATTGTTTGATTGGCAGGCTTCAACGGGGCCGCTTAATTACACCAAAAAGGAGACTGTATGAAACTCAAGTCGATGGCTGTCATCGCTTCGTGCGTCGCTGGCGCACTGTTCGCCGCGGCCGCTCCGGCGCACGCCGACACGTTCCCCGCCGACTCGACGATGGCGAAGATCCAGAAGAGCGGCAAGCTGGTGGTCGGCACGTCGCTCAACACGCTGATGTTCTCGGTGCGCAACCCGATGTCGGGCGACACGGAAGGCTTCGAAGCCGATCTCGCGCGCATGCTCGCGAAGAAACTCACGGGCTCGGCCGACAACGTCGAGTGGGTCAAGACCACGACCGAAAACCGCCTGCCGTTCGTGCAGAACGGCCGCGTGGACGTGGTGATCGCGACGCTCACGATCAACGACGCGCGCAAGAAGGTCATCAACTTCGCGGGCCCGTACTATATCGCCGGCCAGGACATCCTGACGCGCCGTGCCGATACGTCGATCAACGGCGCCACGGATCTGAACGGCAAAACTGCTTGCGTGCTCAACGGTACGACGGTGGAAGACAACGTGAAGAAGATCGCGCCGCAGACGAAGTTCGTCACGTTCAACGATACGGCAGCGTGCGTGGAAGGCGTCGCGGACGGCCGCTTCGACGCCTACGTCGACGACGCCGCGACGCTCGCGGGCGAATCGCAGCGTCAGGCGGGCAAGTTCCGCATCGTCGGCAAGCCGTTCACGCAGGAGCCGTGGGGCATGGGCGTCGCGAAGCAGGATGCGCAGTTCCGCGACTGGATCGACGCGCAGCTCGCACAGTCGATCAAGGACGGCACCTGGAACAAGCTGTACGCGAAGAACCTCGAAGGCACGTTCGGCAAGCCGCAGGTGCCCACGATCGAACATTGACTGGATGAGCGCGAGTAGATGAATTCCGTGCTTTCGTTTGCGTGGCGCTTCGTCGAAGGGATGGGCGTCACGATCGAGCTGTCGTTGCTGTCGTTCGCGATGGCGTTCCTGCTCGGCGTGGCGCTCACCGTGATGGCGGTGGGCCCGCTCGCGCCGCTGCGCTGGTTTGCGGCGACCTATATCGAAGTCATGCGCATGACGCCGCTGCTCGCGCTGCTGCTTCTGTTCGTGTTCGGTCTGCCCAAGCTCGGCTTCATGTATTCGCTTACGTTGTCGTCGGTGCTCGTGCTTGGCTTTTACACGGCCGCGTGGATTGCCGAGGTGCTGCGCGCCGGAGTGAATGCGGTGCCGTCCGGTCAGATCGAAGCGGCCCGCAGTATCGGCATGACCTTTAGCCAGGTCATCGCCAACGTCGTGATTCCGCAGGCCCTGCGTACCGTGATTCCGCCGCTCGGCAACCTGTTCGTCAACCAGATCAAGGCGTCGTCGATCGCGGCGGCGATCGGCGTGTTCGACATCACCTACACGGCGCAGCGGATCAACTTCGAGACCGCGCAGGCCGTGCCAACGTTCGCAGCCGCGATGTTCGCGTACATGGTCCTCACTGTGCCGCTCGGGCTCCTGATGCGGCGACTCGAACACAGCATGGCGGTGGCGCGATGAACCGGATGACGACGCTTTATGAACCACCGGGCCCGATCGGGCGCGCGCGTCAGCGTGTCTTCTCGATCGCGAGCACGCTCGCCGTGATCGGCCTGTTCGTGGTGGTCGGTCTGCGCTTGGAGTCGACTGGCCAGTTCGCACCGGAGAAATGGGCGATCTTCTGGCACTGGGGCACGGCGAAGTTCCTGTTCGACGGGCTCGTGTCGACGCTGGAGGCCGCGCTCATCTCGGCGCTCGCGGCGTTCGTGCTCGCGATTCCACTTGCGCTCGGCCGGCTCTCGCCGCGCACGTGGGTGCGCAAGCTCGCGGGCGCGTATGTCGAACTCTTTCGTGCGGTGCCGCTGCTGTTGCTGATCCTGTTCATGGTGATCGAGCTGCCCGCGCTGGGCTTCGACTGGCCCGCGCTAGGCTTTCTCGTCGTCGCGATGGCACTTCATCATGCGGCGCTCACCGCCGAGGTCGTGCGCGCCGGCATTCTCTCGCTGCCACGCGGGCAACGCGAGGCGGCGCTCGCGCTCGGCATGCGGCCGTGGCAGGCGATGGTCCATGTCGTGCTGCCGCAAGCGCTGCGCAACATGCTGCCCGCATTGATCAGTTCGCTGCTCGCGATCGTGCAGGATACGTCGCTCGGTTACGTGATTCCGTACGATGAGCTGTTGCGTCGCTCGCAGGACATCTCGAGCTTCGCGCCCGAGTCGCTGTTGCAGGGCGCGTTCATCGTGACGATGATGTACGGCTGCGTGAGCGCCGTGCTGCTGTATCTGAAGCGCTGGGTCACGCGCCGCCAGGCGCAGGCGCGCACACGCGCGGGCAAGAGCCCCGATGTCGTGCAGCCGGTCAGCGTGGCGGGCGAGATGGTGCCGGTCGGCGAGTCGCAGAAGGTCTGATGGGCAAACGCCGCCTCCCGGCCGGGAGGCGGCGCTTCTCTTTGTGATCACCGCATTCAGTTGTCGAACGTGCCTTGATACTCGGGCGCAGCGTCCGCGCGCGTGTTGATCTCGAACATCACGCCACCGGGCGCGCGGCAAAAGAAGCGCGAGCCGCGGCCATTGTTGAACACCTCGGTTTCCATCGCGACACCGTCCCCCTTGAAGCGCTCGTACAACGCGCGCACCTCGTCGAGGCCCGGCAACTCGAAGCCTGCGTGAAAGGCCTTCGGCCATGCGGGAATCCCGTCGCTTGCGTGGTCGATCACGACATCGAAACCGGGGCGTTTGAGGATGTACGACTGCTCCCAACAACCGGCGATGGTGAAACCCAGATAGTGCTCGAAGAAGTGCGCCGTGGCGCGCGTATCGGCTGAAGGAAAGCTCAGGTGATTGAGCTTCATGTGCTTGATTACGTCATTCATGGTCGTCTCTCATGCTGTGGCGCAGGCCCAATGCCATGACCGCCCGACGACTTCAGAATATAAGTAAAAGCTCACATTCGACTACTCGCATTGGACGGGCGCGATGCGCGAGTCGCAAATGCCCTGAAAAACAGGCTGTTTTGTGAAAAGCGTAGCGCGCCGTGCGTCCACTGCTCGCATTCACGACGTTTTCTTCTTCTTCTTTTGCGCCTTGTTGCGGTTGTAGTCGATCGCGGCGCGCACGAGTTTCTTCAGCGCGTGCACGTCGACCTTGTCGCCCTCGAAGTAATCGATGGCGCGCCGCATGTTGCCTTCGAGCCCCGCGTTGAACTGCTTGTCGGGGTCCGCGAGGAACGCGCCGTAGGCGAAGGTCAGCTTCACTTTCTCCTTGTGCGCGTTGCCGACCGCGATGAGGCCGTCGCACGACCAGGTCGGACTGCCCATCCACTTCCATTCTTCGACGATCGCGCTGTCGGCCGCGAGCACGGTCCGGCGCACCGTGGCGAGGGTCTTGCCGCGCCAGTCGTCGAGACCGGCAATCAGTTGATCGATCTGCTCCGACGGCTCCATGAGGTCTCCTGTTGGCCGATGAACGGGCTAGGCGGACTCGTCCTGCGTACCAGCGAGCCGCGCCCGTTCGAAGATGATGCCACGTGGCTCTGGACATTCGTCGATCGGCGTCCATGCGATCGCGCGCGCCTCCTTGGCGCCGAGTCCGAATGCTTGCAACAGCGCGAACATCGCTTGCTCGCTGTAGTCCTCGGGCGCTTCGCCCGACAACAGCGTTTCGATGCCGTACATGATCGAGCCGAGCGCGAGGTCGCGCGCGACGGTCAGATGCTGCACGCTGAAACGTCCCGATTCGATGGCTGTTTCCAGGTCGCGTGACAGGTATTCGTCGAGCAGTCGGCCGCGCGAGCCGCGCCGTGTGCCGACGCGCGTGATGAACGCGCCCCACAGCGGATAGCGCGCCGCCATGCGCATATACAGGCGCGAGCCGACGACGACGCGATGCGCCGGGTCATCGACCTGCTGGACGAGCGGATCGATCACGGCGAGCACCTCGTCGCTGGTCTCGCCCGCGACCGCCGCCAGCAATTCGCCGGTGGTGCGGAAGTAGTTATAAAACGTCCCGCGCGCTACGCCCGCCGCCGCAATGAAGTCGTCGATCATCGCCGCATCGGGCCCCTTGTCGGCGAACACGCCCAACGCACTCTCGAGCAGCCGGTTGCGGGTCTTCTCGCGGCGCAGCGCGCCCGCGCGGCTTTGGTAGTTCTCAGATGAAGTCGTCATTTCCTGCCCCGATTGAATGGGACCAGACAACTGCGCGAGATGCGGGTTTGTCCTGGACCAAGTCTAGTTGACGATTTTATCAAATCAACTAGAATGCAGAATTGACAGATATGTCAAATCGACAGATCGAGACGTTGGCGATATTGCTTTGAGGACAAGGAGACGAAATGCGACTGCTCAGTTTTGAACGGAATGGCAAGGCGACGTTGGGTGTGCGTGAAGGCGACCAGGTACGCGTGCTGGGTGAAGAGACGCTCGAATCGCTGCTTTCGCGTGGCGTCGACCTCGTCGAATATGCGGCCCGCGACACGGCCGGCGAGCGCGTCGCCGCAGCCGGTCTCACGCTGCTGCCGCCGCTGCGCCGCCCGCCCAAGATCATTTGTGTGGGCCTGAATTTCGCGGAGCACACGTCGGAGAGCAAGTACGAGCAGCCCGACTATCCGACGCTGTTCCTGCGCGTCGCGACGAGCCTGATCGCCCACGACCAGCCGATGATCCGTCCGAGCGTGACGGACTCGGAAGGACTCGATTACGAGGGCGAAATCGCCGTCGTGCTCGGCAAGGGCGGCCGTCATATCAGCAAGGCCGATGCGCTGAAACACGTGGCCGGCTACTCGGTGTTCAACGACGGTTCGGTGCGCGAGTATCAGTTCAAGACGCCGCAATGGACCGTCGGCAAGAACTTCGACGGCACGGGCGCATTCGGCCCGGATCTGGTGACGGCCGACGAATTGCCGCCGGGCGTCAAGGGACTGCGTCTCGAGACGCGTCTGAACGGTGTGGTGGTCCAGTCCGCCAGCACCGATGAAATGGTCTTCGACGTGGAAAGCCTCATCAGCATCATCAGCGAGGCCATCACGCTGGAGCCGGGCGATGTGATCGTGGCCGGCACGCCTTCGGGCATCGGCTGGGCGCGCAACCCGAAGCTGTTGATGAAGGCGGGTGACGTGTGCGAAGTGAGCGTCGAGAAGATCGGCACGCTGCGCAACGTCATCGCCGACGAAGCGCGCGCCTGAGAACGCCAAGCCGCGCCGGATTCCAGTGCAGCCCGCCGTCAAGAGCGGGCTTTCCGATGAAACACGGAGACAGTGATGCCCTCACTCTCACAGACAGCAGGCCGCGCGAGTATCCACTCGATCGATCACTTCGCGCTCAACGTTCCCTCCATCGAGCAAGCGGAGCATTTCTACCGGGCCTTCGGGCTCGACGTGACGCGCCCGGGCGCGAACGGCACGGAGCTTGAACTGCGTGCCGCCGATGGCCATCGATGGGCGCGCGTCCTCGCCGCCTCGAAGAAGAGCCTCGCGTGGCTCAGCTTCAACTGTTTCGAAGGCGATCTCGACACGATTCGCGCTCAGGTCGAGGCCGCGGGTGCCACGCTGGAAACCGGTCCGGTGCCGGAGCGCGGTGGCTTCTGGTTTCGCGACCCCGATGGCAATCTGATCCAGGTGAAGGTCGGACCGAAAACGAGTCCGTCCGCGAAATCGCCTTGCGTGCTGTCGGGCAGCGCGGCCGACGAACGCGGTTCGCACGCGCGGTCCGAATCGAAGACAGTGCAACCGAGTCGGCTTTCGCACGTGCTGTTGTTTACGCCCGACGTGTTGCGCGCACTCGATTTCTATGCGGCCTCGATTGGCCTGCGCCTGTCCGACCGCTCACGCGACATCATCGCGTTCACCCACGCGCCCCACGGCAGCGACCACCACCTCGTCGCGTTCGCCAAGAGCAGCGCGCGCGGCTGGCACCACGCCTCGTGGGACGTGGCGAACGTGAACGCCGTGGGCGAAGGCGCCTCGCAGATGGCCGCAGCCGGCTACACGAACGGTTGGGGCACTGGCCGCCATGTGCTCGGCTCGAACTACTTCCATTACGTCGAAGATCCGTGGGGCTCGTTCTGCGAGTACTCCGCCGATATCGATTTCGTCTCGGCCGGACATGAATGGCCGGCCGGCGATTTCCCGCCGGAAGATTCGCTCTACCTGTGGGGACCGGCGGTTCCCGCGAACTTCATCCACAACACCGAAGCACCCGCTTAGGGCCGGGCGCGGTCAGGCCAGCGGCCTGACCGGCTTGCTCCCCTGCTATTGAATGGCCGCCAGGCAGTCTGTCTGGCGCCAGGGCACAACTCGCACTTTTCGAAGGTGAAGCAAATGACTGACCAGCACATTCACGATGTCGTCATTGTCGGCTACGGCCCCGTTGGGCAATCTCTTGCCATCCTGTTGGGGCAGCGCGGCCATGACGTGGCCGTGTACGAGCGCTGGCCGGCGCTCTATCCGCTGCCGCGCGCCGTCTTTCACGATCACGAAATCCGTCGCATGTTTCATGCTATGGGTATTGGTGAGGATGTCGAATCGATCTCCCAGCCGTCGGCGAAATACCAATGGTTCAATGCGGACTGGAAGACGCTCGTCGAAATCGACTGGTCAGCCGAATCGATCAGTGACGGGCCGGTGGGCTACCTGTTCAACCAACCCTCGCTCGAAGCGTTGCTCGACAAGAAGGCCAAGTCGATCGAGAAAGTGTCGGTCAACCAGGGCTGGGAAGCAGTCGAATTGCGCGAGTGTCCGGGCTATTGCGAGGTGACGCTCAAGCGCGGGCAACTGGAAGACGGCAAGTGGTCGCTCTCCGACGAGACCCGCACGGTGCGCGCGCGCTACGTGGTGGGCGCGGACGGCGCGAACAGCTTCGTGCGCAAGTCGCTCGACATCACCTTCGAGGATCTCGGCTTCCAGGAAGACTGGCTCGTGATCGACCTGAAGCCCAATGAAGGCGTGAAACTCGACGTGCCCGACATCGGCCAGTGGTGCAACCCCGCGCGTCCCACGACGATGGTGCCGGGCGGCCCGGGCTACCGGCGCTGGGAATTCATGCGTCTGCCGCACGAAACACGGGAGGAGATGCAGACGCCAGACAAAGTGTGGGAGCTGCTCTCGAAGTGGGTGAAGCCCGACGAGGCCACGCTCGTGCGCTATGCGCTTTACACCTTCCGCTCGCTGATCGCGCAGGACTGGCGCAAATCGCGCGTGCTGCTCGCGGGCGACGCGGCGCATCAGATGCCGCCGTTCATGGGTCAGGGCATGTGCTCGGGCTTGCGCGATGTGTGGAATCTCGCGTGGCGCTTCGATCTGGTGCTCAAGGGCATCGCCGAACCGTCCTTGTTCGACGGCTATACGCCCGAGCGGCGGCCGCAAGTGCGTGCGGTCATCGATGCGTCGGTTGCCATGGGGCAGGTCGTGTGCATTTCCGATCCCGCGCAGGCCGCGCAGCGCGACGAGGCGTATCTGTCGGGCAAGGTGCCGCCGCTGCCGCCGTTTCCTGGCCTCACCGACGGTCTCATCTGCGTCGCGCAGAGTAGCGCGCAAGGCGGCATCGCGGGTCAGTTGAGCGTGCACGGTCCGGTGCTGAACGGCGACACGGCCATGCGCTACGACGACGCCTTGCACAACGGCTTTCACGTGATCGCACTCGATGCGGACCCCGACGAACATCTCGATGCCCCGACGCGGGCCGCGCTCGAGCGCATCGGCGCGAATACGGTGGGCATCACGCAAGACGAAAGCAAGGCGGTTGCGGGCAGGGTGCTGTTCGACGTAAGCGGCAAGTATGCCGCGTTCTTCGCCGGACATGGTGCGAAGGCCATCGTCGTGCGGCCGGACTACTACGTGTTCGGTGCGGTCGACGATCTCTCCAGTCTGCCGTCGTTGGTCGACAAGCTCACGTCGCGTCTCTCGCTCGTCGAGTTCAACCCCAGCATGCCGGGGCTCGCCGAGGCCTGAACATGGAACGCGGCGGGGCAATGTCCCGCCGCGCGCATCACCGGATCGACTGGATCCGTCTACCACTCGTGCTAAGGATTGCAAATTGAAATTGAAATTCTTGTGTGTGGCCGTGCCATTCGCTTTCTCCTGCGCGGCCCATGCGCAAAGCAGCGTGACGCTCTTCGGCATGCTCGATGTCGGCCTGAGCTACGTATCGAACGAAAATGGCGGCCATACGTTCAAGGCCGATGATTCGATCTGGACGCCGAGCCTGTGGGGCATCCATGGCGTCGAAGATCTGGGCGGCGGCTACCGTGCCGTGTTCGAACTGGCCTCGCAGTTCTCCGTCAACACGGGCGCGGGCATTCCGGGGCCCGGCGCGAACTTCAATCGCGAAGCGTTCGTCGGACTCGAAAAAGAAGGAGTGGGCCGCGTCACGTTCGGGCAGCAATACAACCTGATGGCGGATTTTCTGTTTGCGCCGCCCGCGAAACTCGATGCCACGCTGATGTACGGCGGCCTCTACAACATGCGCCAGGGCCCGTTCGCGGCACTCGGCATTCCGCAAAACCCCACCGGCTCGTTCGACTTCGATCAGACCGGCGGAACCTCGCGCGTGTCGAATGCCGTGAAAGTGACGAGCGCAACCATCGACGGATTACGCGTCGGCGCGCTGTATGGCTTCGGCAATACCGCTGGCTCGGTGTCGGCCAACAACACGGTCGGCTTCGGGGTGAACTATGCGCTTGGCGGGTTCGGCATTGGCGCAGCCTATAACGAAACGCGCTACGCGTCGCTGAACGAAGGCCACGACGGCATCCGGAATTTCGGCGGCGGGATCAGTCAGGTGCTTGGCGACCTGTATCTCAACGCGCTCTACACCAACACCAAAAACACGCTGACGGGCGGCGCGGTGCAGGCGTTGCAGGTCGGCGGCCTGTACGCGTTCAATCCGTTCTGGCGTCTCGGCGGCAATTACCAATACATGAAGGGTAACGCGACGCTGCAGAACAACCGCGCCCAGCAACTCACCTCGGCGCTGCAGTACTCGTTGTCCAAGCGGACCACCGTCTACGCAGAGGCGGTCTACCAATGGACCGGCGGCGACGTGGAGGGCGGCCACGACGCGTGGATCAACGGCGCGGGTCAGTCGGATACCAATCATCAGTTCATCGGCCGAGTCGGCCTGCAGACGATGTTCTGAAGCACGCACCGAAGTGGCAGGAGACGTTGCTCGCAGTTCCCCAACAAGGCGATCAGGAGAGTTCAGATGGAAAGTGCTATCGGTTCAGGAGATTCAATGACTTCAAGCGGTTCACGCTGGGACACGGCCTATGAATGGAAAGCCGTTGTCCTGCTTTCGCTGGGTTTCGGTCTGGTCGGTATCGATCGCTTCATGATCATGCCGCTCTTTCCCGTGATGATGAAGGATCTGCATCTCGACTATCAGGATCTCGGACACATCACGGGCGCGCTGTCGGTGGCGTGGGGTTTCTCGGCGATGTTCATGGGCAACCTGTCCGATCGCATCGGCCGGCGCAAGGTGATCATCCCGGCGATCGTGATGTTTTCGCTGCTTGCAGGTCTGAGCGGATTCGCCACCGGTGTCGGGACGTTGATCCTGATCCGCGCGGTGATGGGATTCGCGGAAGGGGCGTACACGCCCGCGAGCATCGTGGCGACACTCGATGCATCGAGGCCCAGTCGCCATGGCCGCAATGTCGGCATCCAGCAGATGGCGTTGCCGCTCTTCGGTCTGGGACTCGCGCCGATTCTCGTCACCCAGCTGCTGAAGATCATGCCGTGGCATTCCATCTTCGCCATCGTGTCGATCCCGGGGCTCGTCGTGGCGCTGCTGTTGTGGAAGGTCTTGCGCAACACCAGTGCGCCGCAAGTGGCGGTCGCAGCGCAGAAGCATGCGTGGACGGAGGTTTTCCGTTATCGCAACATCCGCTTGAACATCGTCGGCATGCTGTGCTGGTTGACGTGTCTCGTCGTGCTCACGGCGTTGTTTCCGAGCTACCTCATCGACTATCTGCACCTCGACATGCAGCAAATGGGCTATGTGCTGTCCGCGATCGGCTTCGGCGGCATGCTGGGCACGGTGACCATGCCTGCGTTGTCGGACAGTCTCGGCCGCAAGCCCGTGATGATCGTGTCCGTGATCGGCGCGGCCATTTTCCTCACGCTGCTGGCGCGCACCGGTGCGAATCCCACGGCGCTGTTCGTCTATCTGATGCTCACGCTGCTGTTCGTTTTCAGCATGATCACGCTCACCGTCGGGCCGTTGAGCGCGGAGTCCGTGCCGGCTGCGCTGATGTCGACGGCGTCGGGGCTCGTCGTCGGGGTGGGCGAAGTGTTCGGGGGCGGCATTGCGCCCGCAATTGCCGGCTATGTGGCGAAGCACTTCGGTATTCAGTACATCTTGTCGCTCGGCTTCGTGGCACTGGCGGTCGGTCTGGTCGTCGCGATCAGTCTGAAGGAGACGGCGCCATCGCGCATCGGCGGACAGCCCGACGCCGCCGTGCAGTAAGCGTCGCGTCGGCTATTGACGCAGGGTGCTGGCCACGAGCGCGCGAAACCAGCGATGCCCCGCATCGTTGTGATAGCGCTCGTGCCAGAACTGCTGCACTGTGAGGTCTTCGAGCGGTATCGGCAGGGCGAAGACGTCGACCGACGCAAGACGCGAAAACAGCGCCGCCAGTTCCTCGGGCACGACGGCAATGTAGTCCGAGTTCGCGACGAGCCCCGGCACCGCGAGCAAATACGGCACGTCTACGCCGATCTTCAGCTTCGTGCCGTGCCGGCGCAGTTCCTTTTCGAGCAACTGGTTGGTGAGCGCGAGCGTCGCGGACACCACATGCTTGCTCGCCACGAAACGCTCGAGTGACATCTTCACGGTCTTGCGCGTGCCACCTCCGCGGATGATGCCGACCAGCGAGCGGCGGAACAGCGACTGTTGATGAAGACTGTCGGCGAGCCGCCCAAGGTAGCCGATTGCCAGATCGATGGCGCCATCCTGTAGCGCCGAGCCTAATTCCATCGGCGGTACCTGGATCGGACGCAGCGTTGCGTTCGGCGCTTGCGTGCGCAACGCCGCAAGCAACTTCGGCAATAACACGATCACGCCCATGTCGCTCAGGCAGACCGAGAACGTGCGCGTGGTCGTCGCAGCGTCGAATGACTTGGCCTGCCAGATCTCCGTCCTGATGACGGCCAGCGCGCGCTGCACCCCATCAACGACGGTTTCACCGACCGGGGTGGCCGCCATGACCGATCCCGCCCGCACAAAGAGATCATCCTGGAAGAACTCGCGCAGCCGCCCGAGTGCATGACTGACGGCGGGCTGGGTGAGGCCGAGGCGCTCAGCCGCGCGCGACACGCTGCGCTCCTGCGCGATGGCTTCGATGACGTAGAGACCGTTCAGATCGGGGAGGTTCATCTATGCACCGTATTCATTTTATGTATGAAATTCATTGTATAGATTTATAGGGCTGCTGCGTATAACTTGACGTCACTGAATCGACCGCGCTTCGAACGCGGCATTAATAAGGAGACGAAAATGGTGGCGGCAGGCAGTTCAGTCACGCTGGAAGGGCTGATCAACGAGCGAAAGACGTCGGCGTTGCAGGTGGTGGTGCTCGTTCTTTGCTTTCTGGTCGTGGCGATGGATGGTTTCGATGTGGCATCGGTCGGCTATGTCGCGCCGCTTTTGAAGCGCGCATGGTCGCTCGGGCCGCGGCAACTCGGTGCGATGTTCGGCGCGGGGCTCGTCGGCTTGACGGTGGGCAGTTTCGTGTTCGGACCGCTCGCCGACCGGATTGGGCGCAAGCGCACCATCGTGATCTCGGTGGTGTTGTTCGGCATCGGCAGCTTGCTCACGTCTGCGGCCCCGACGCCGGGCTGGTTCATCGCGTTGCGCTTTCTGACCGGCGTGGGGCTCGGCGGCGGCATGCCGACCGCGATCACGCTGAGTTCGGAATACAGCCCCGAGCGTCACCGGCCGATGCTCGTCACGCTGATGTTCTGTGGCTTCACGATCGGCCTCGCGTGCGGCGGCCAGCTTGCCGCGCTGATCATGCCTTCGTACGGGTGGCAAGGTGTCTTCGTGACGGGAGGCATTGCACCGCTCGTGCTCGCGCCGGTCCTGTGGCTGATGCTGCCCGAGTCGCTGCGCTTCATGATGGGCAAGCGCAGCTATGAAGGCGAAGCGCGGCGCGTGCTGGAGCGCCTTGCGGGCGATGCCGCAATCGAGCTGGGCAGCATCGTTCAGCCGGGCGGCGCGCAAGCCCAGTCCGACGCGCCGGCCCGTCCCGCGACGACGCTCTTCAATCCGTACTACCGGATCGGCACGCTGCTGCTGTGGGTCGCGTTCTTCTGCACGTTGTGGGTCTACTACCAGATCAGCAGCTGGTTGCCATCGGTGCTCGCGGACTCCGGCATGAGCGCATCGCGCGCGGCGCAGGTGAGCGCGTTGCTGCCGGTGAGCGGCACGGTCGGCGCACTGATCAACGCCGCCCTGATGCGCCGCGTGAATCCCTTTGTCGTGCTGAGCGTGTCGTATGTCGTTGCCGCGCTCGGCATCGCTTGTATCGGGCTGTCGATCCACGATCCCTTGCTGCTGGCGACAGCAGTCTGGTTCTCGGGACTCGGCCTGTCGGGCGCGCAGACCGGCGCGAACGTGCTGGTGGCCGGTTTCTACGAGACCCAGGCACGCGCAACCGGAGTGAGCTGGGCGCTCGGCGTCGGCAGGGTGGGTTCGATCATCGGCTCGATGACCGGAGGCGTGCTGCTCGCCCTGCTTCAGTCGCCTCAGCTCGCCTTTGTCGTGTTCGCCGTGCCCACGCTGGTGGCGGCCGCCGCGATGCTGGCGACAGGACGTCGATATCGCGCTCATGCAGTGAAGTGAAAAAGCGGCGCGGCCGCCATGGACCACGTCAGCACATCAACAGAATTAAAACGAACGGAGACATCAATGAAAAAGAGGACGGCAGCAATCGGTTTGGCCTGTTTGGCGATGGGCGCACAGGCGCAATCGAGTGCGACGATTTTCGGCCTGCTCGACGAGGGCTTCACCTTCGTCACCAACGAGAAGGGCGGCCATAGCTACAAACTCGACAACTCGATCCTGTATCCCAGCCTGTTCGGAATCAAGGGCAGTGAAGACCTGGGCGGCGGCACGAAGGCCATCTTTACGCTGGTCTCGCAGTTCAATCTCGGCACGGGCGCTTCGATGCCGGCGGGTTCGATGTTCGGGCGCAATGCATTCGTCGGGTTGTCGAATCAACGGTACGGCACGCTGACGATGGGCAATCAATACGACTTCATGACGGACACGCTGTTTTACGGCGGCTACGACGCCAGTTATGCGTATGGTGGACTCTACAACTTTCGTCAGGGTCCGTTCGCGAAACTCGGCGTGCCCGAGAATCCGACCGGCTCCTTCGAGTTCGACAGCATCGGCGGCGCGCATCGCATCCAGAACTCGGTGAAGTACGTGACGCCCAATCTCTCCGGCTTCACGGCTGGCGCGTTGTACGGTTTTGGCGGCGTCGCCGGTTCGTTCCAGTCGGATCGCACGATGAGCTTCTCCGCCAACTACGAGGCAGGCGACTTCGCGATTGGCGGTGCCTATGTCGATGCCAATTATCCGGAACTGGCCAATGGCCAGGAAGGCATCCGCAACTACGGGATCGGCATGCGCTATGACGGCTTCGGCAACCGCTACAACCTGCTCTTTACTGACACGAAGAACACCTTGAGCGGCGCCGAGGTCAGGGTCGTGCAGGCGGGTATCTCGCGATGGCTCGGCACCGCATGGCTCGTGGGCGCGAACTATCAGTTCATGAAGGGCAACGCGCAACTCGCGCACAACAAGGCCAGTCAGGTGACGGCCGCCGTCGATTACCTGTTGTCGAAGCGCACCACTGTGTATTGCGAGGCGGCGTTCCAGCAGGCGGGCGGCGATGGTCCGGCGTTTGCGTGGATCAATGGACTGTCCCAGTCCAGTTCGAACCGGCAGACGGCGTTGCGCGTCGGCCTCGCCACGCGCTTCTAGCCTTGAACCGACTACGTAAAGGAAGACGATGATGGAAGACACAAAGTACGCAGGCCCCGGTGGCATGGTGGTCGAGGAGCGCGGCGACGGGCCACGCATCGTGTTCGTGCATGGCGGTGGCGCGGGTGGGGCGATGGCCTGGCAGGCCCAATGGGCGCTCGCCGATGCATGGCGGCTCGTGATGCCCGCACGCCCGGGCTATGGAGAAAGCCCGTGGCCCGGCAGCGAGGATTTCGAGCGCGACGCCGCGTATATCGCGGAGCTGATCCGGCCCGGCGATCACGTGGTCGCGCACTCGTATGGCGCAGCGGTGGCGATGCTCGCGGTGGCGCAAGACACGAGCCGCGTGGCCTCGCTCACGCTGATCGAATCGGGCACGAGCGACATCGCAAAGGACGATCCACGCGTCACCGCGTTCCACTACGCGACGTTGGGTCTTGCGCTTCGTCCGCCCGCCGACGACGAAGCGCATCTGCGCACGCTCTTCAGGATTCTCGAGCCGACGCGACCGTTGCCCGATCCATTGCCCCCGCCGCTGCGGGTGTTCGCGAGTCATTTGCGCCACTTCCGTTCACCCTCGGAATGTGCCGTGCCCGAGCGTGAACTGAACGCCGCGCCGTTTCGCAAGCTTCATGTGTCCGGCGGACACAGCGCCGCCTATGAGGGCATTACGGACTGTCTTGCTGCGCGTCTCGGCGGCGAGCGGGTTGTCATCGAAGGTGGGGGGCACGCGCCGCAGCGAACCGGCGAGCCGTTCAATGCCGTGCTGCGACGGTTTCTTGCCGGTTGAGTCGCGCTGAACGAAGCGCCGAATTTTGAGGAGTGAAGTGCGATGAGCATGAGTATGGACGTGGAAGATCGTGTGCAGATCGTCGATCTCATCACGGGCTGGATCTATCGCGATCTGGGCGAATGGGACAAGCTGCGCGACCTCTTTCATCCCGACGGGGAGATCGAAGTGACCTGGTTCGAAGGGCCGTTCGCGGCCTTCGTCGACGGCTCGATGCGCATGGGCGGTTCGGCGCTGCGCACCCGGCATCTGATCGGCACGCCGGTGATCGAGGCGCGCGGCGACAAGGCCGTTGTCGAGACCAATGCCGTCATCGTGGGCGACAACGTGGAGCTGGGTCTGGGGTGCGTCGCGCACAACCGCTTCGTCGACAAGGTCGAGCGGCGCAACGGGGCATGGAAGCTGCTCAAGCGACAAAGCGTCTACGACATGGGCTCGTTTGCGTTTCCGCTCGGCATGGTCGATATCGACCGTAGCGTCGTGGCGCGCTATCCGCGCGAATACGCGGCGCTTGCCTATGTGCTCGAAAAGAGCGGATTTCCCGTGCAGCGCGTGTTCGCGACGCGCGGCAGCGATCTCGAGAAAGCGATGAAGGCCGAAGCACGCGCGTGGCTCGCAACGTAGCGCGACGCACGAACTGCAAATCGAGAGCCAGGCGTGCCGCTTGCTGCGCGAACGTTCACCCGCACGTTCGCCACGTTCCTCGCGAGGAACAGGAGGTACGCCCTATGAGCGCGCTCCATCCGCTGTTTTGCCCTTGCTGCGATGATCGTCAGGGCGGCTTCACGCGCCGCCGCTTCCTCGGCGCTACGCTCGCGCTCGCTGCCGTGCCCGCTTTTGCGGGGACGCAGAGCGTGCCGGCCATCGCCTATGAATCGGTACGCGATCCGGTGAGCTTGCCGCTCGATGTGTACTTCGGCGAGTGCTCGGGCGTCGCGCTCAATTCGCGCGGCCATGTCTTCGTGCTCTCGCGTGGCAATACCACCGGGCCCGCCTATGGCGCCGCGGCCGCGCAGTTGCTCGAATTCGCGCCCGATGGCCGGTTCATCCGCGAGATCGGCCACAACCTCTATGCATGGTCGTTTGCGCACACCGTCAAGGTCGATCGCGAGGACAACGTCTGGGTGACGGACAAGGGCTCCGACATGGTCGTGAAGTTCACGCCTGAGGGCCGGGTTGCGATGGTGTTCGGCCGCAAGCAGGAGGCCGCCGACGAAGCGACCGGCCCGCTCAAACATCCCGTTCCGCCCTTGCCGGCAGAGCCGGGACGGTTTCGCCAGGTGACCGATGTCGCGTGGGACGCGGCCGGCAACACCTATATCAGCGACGGCTACATCAATTCGCGTGTCGCCAAGGTGGACAAGGACGGCAACTGGCTCATGTCATGGGGCGAGCGCGGCAAGGGCCCGGGGCAGTTTCATACACCGCACAGCATCGCCGTCGATGCGCAGGACCGGATCTATGTCGCGGACCGCAGCAATCGCCGTATTCAGGTATTCGACACGGGCGGCCGTTTTCTGCGCCAGTTCACGATCGACGTGCCGGTGCCGCCGGGCGCGCGGCCCGCGATCGGCAACATCCCCGACGAAGCGGCCATGGCCGAAGGGACGTTCGCGCCAGGTTCGCCCTGGGCGATCTGCATTTCGCCCGAACCGAGACCGGTGCTCTATTCAGCGGATGCGTGGCCGGGACGCATCTACAAGCTCTCGCTCGATGGCGAATTGCTGGGCGTGCTCGGCGAATCGGGCAAGCAACTCAAACAGTTCGGCTGGATCCATCAGATGGCGTGTCCGGCCGAAAACACCTTGTATGTCGCTGAATTGCTCAACTGGCGCGTGCAGAAACTGATCCTGCACGCGTAGAAATGCCGGTGCCTGCTGTAATGAGCACGCACCGGCGCGAGGGGGAAGGAGACAAGTCCGGGCCGACGCCTGCCGGCCCGGATGAAGGCCGCAATCAGGCCGCGATGCGCTTCGTCACGGTGCCCGTGGTCGCGTCGTATTGATAGCCCTGCTGGTCCAGTTGCGCCGTGATCGATTCGGCGATCAACTGATCCTGGCGGTCCTTGCGCAGCAGTTCGTTCTCGGGGTTGGCCTGGCCCAGCTCGGTGGCGAGGCTGCGGCTCAGCGATGCTTCTGCTGCGCCGCGCGCACGCGCCGCGATCATGTTTTCGCTGACCTGCGCCAGTTGCTGCTTCAGGCCGTTCGCGTACTCGGACCACTTCTTGATGGTTTCGCGCGCCTCGGACATCGCGGCAGCGTGCGTTTCCGTATCGCGCGCGACGCGCTGCTTCAGCTCTTCGTGCTCTTGCGCGTCGACGCCGCCTTGCGCCGCTTCCTGCGCTTCCGCTGCGACCTTGGCCGCGCTCTCGGCGATTTCCGTCGCCTGTTGCTGGGCGGCGCTCGCGCGTTCTTCGGCTTCGCTCAGGCTCGTGGACAGACGCGCGATTTCCGAGGCGTCGGCGCTGCGGGCGTCGGCGAGGCTCGCGAGTTCCGCCTGCACTTTTTCCAGATCCTGGGCGGCGGCTTCGCGCTCGGCACGGGCCGTTTCGGCCTCCGTGCGCTCGGCGGCAAGCGCTTCCTGCTCGGCTTGCAGCACGGCGCGGATCGCGTCGAGTTCGCCTTCGAGACGGCTCACCTGTTCGACGTGCGCGGCGTCGAGCGCGGCACGCTCGGCTTCGTGTTCGGCATTCTGACCGGCATCGGCGGCCGGCGTGTTCGCTGCAGCGGCCTCAGCGGCAGCGGTGGCTTCAGCGGCAGCGGCCTCGGCTGCGGCCAGCGCGGCTTCTGCTGCTGCGGTGGCGGCCTTGGCTGCTTCGGCTTCCGCCACGGCGTTTGCCAGGTCGGCTTCGAGCTGCACGCATTTTTCCAGCGCTTGCGCGAGTTCCGAGCTGGCGCGATCCAGTTCGCCTTCGAGCGTCGTCACGCGCGACGAGAGTTCCTCGACGCGCTTCTCGCCTTCCTCGGCGCGCTGCATGGCGAGCGCGAGTTCTTCGTCCGTGCCCGTCGCGGCGGTGTCTTTGGTTTCCCACGCCTGCGTCATCTGGTCGAGCTGCTGATGCACTGCATCGAGTTCGTGGACCGTGTTCTGCAGTTCGGCGAGCGCATCGTCACGCTCGTTGCAGGCTTCCTCGACGCGTTGGTGCATCGACGCGAGGCGGCGTGCCACGACGCGCTCGGCCTCGTCCTGCGCCGACGTCCAGAGGCGGTCGAGCGCATCGCGCATCGAGTTGCTGACGTCTTCGGGCAGGCCCGGACGTTCGGCGAGCTGCATGGCTTGCGGGGCGCGCGTTTCGCGCCATTTGCGCAGCGCTGCCGCCACGGTGACGACCGAACCGGTATGCACCTCGGACCAGATCGCCAGCGGGGAGACCTTCTGGCCTTCGTCGGCCATGCGGGTCGCGATTTCGGCGACGAGTTCGTCGGTGATGTTGTTGCTGCTGGACATAATCTGCCTCGACAAATCGGGGGGTGTTGGCGAATCCTGGATGAGCGGGAGCGTTCGTGATCCGCATTGCGCAGATTCACATTGTCGACGAGCGCGGCGTTTCCCCATCCGTGGAAAAGCTGGGTTTACGGGCGGATATTCACGAAATTACCGTTTCGGCGCGCCCGCCCGGGTCGTGGTTTGGCCCGGTTTGGGCCGTAATTATGGCCGAAATGCCGCTTCGTTTGGGGGCGAAGGCGGCGCCTTGTTGTCGCTGAGGGTATACGCGCAGTTTGCGACCCACTTACGCCGAGGTGCGATCGCGTGGCTTGTCGGCCGGCTTGCCGGCGTCGCGCGCCGGTGCGCTCGCGTCGCTGTCGAGCAGCATGGTCGAGAAGAAGCTGCCCATGACGGTCGAAAGAATGATGAAGATCGAGACGGCATCGACGAGCAGGCCGGTGTAGCGGAACAGCCCGAAGCACACGGACAGGATCAGCAGATTCAGCGCGACGCCGATGATCGCCAGCGCCTTGGGCTCGGCCCGCGTGAACTTCGCCAGGCGCGAATCGGTGCGCGGCAAGTACCAGATGAGCAGCGACCCGAACAACGCGATCGCGGCCAGCTCGCTCCATTTCAGCCAGACGGGGCGGCGCAGGTAGCGGCCTTCGAAAATCGTCTCGATGGCCTGCGCCTGGATCTCGATGCCCGGCACGAGTTCGCCGAGCGCCGTCGTGCGCATGTCGGTCAGGCCGGTGCCGGTCAGCCCGACGAGCACGAGCTTGTTGCGGATCCGCGCGGGATCGACCTTGCCTTGCAGCACGTCGCTCGCCGATACGTAGCGCGCGCGGGTGGCCTGGATCGACGCGAAATGCAGCCAGATGTCGCCGTCGGGCTGGGTCGGCACGCGCACGTCGGCGACGCCCACGCCCAGCATGCCCGCGCGGTTGGCGAAGACCTCCACGGCCGGCGTGTCCGTGGCGACGCGCAGCATCTCGATGGGCAGGCCGGGGACCAGCTTGTCGCCGAGTCCCATCACGAGCGGCACGCGGCGCACCGTGCCCTGTTCGAGCGCCACGTTGAGCAACGCCTGGCCGTGGGCGGCGCCCTGCAACTCGGGCAGGCTCGCGAGCACGTACTGGAAACGATGCACTTTGTCGAGCGGATCGGGGCCATGCACGAGCATCGGCGCGCTCAGCATGTCGGTGCTGGTCGTCGAGCTTGCGTGGTCGAAGGCGGCCGCGCCGAGTATCGAGGGCGACGCGCGCAGCGAGATCGCCAGCGTGCGCTCGTGGCTCGGCAGCGCGCGCAACTGGGTCGCGAGATCGGCCGCCGTGGGCGGCAGGTTGTCGGCGACCTTGTCCGGCGACGTCTGGTCGGGCTCGGGCATGTAGATGTCGAGACCGATGGCGAGCGGCTTCATCGCCGCGATGGCATCGATGAGCGTCGCGAGCCGGTTGCGCGGCCACGGCCACTGGCCGATCGCGTGCAGCGTCGGGTCGTCGATCTCGACGATGGTCACGGGCTGGGCAGCGGGCGCGCGCGGAAAGCGCCGTTGATAGTGATCGAACAGCAGCTGACGGGCCGAGCCGAACGTATCGGGCAGTACGTCGTTGATCGTTTCGACGAACGACGAGTGCGGGAGATTGGCCGGCCACTCGCTGCACAGATCGACCAGGATGAGCGCGAACAGCACCGCGAACGCCCACGGCCGCCCCTTGCGCGCCTTGACGATGCCGCGCATGAAACCGATCAACGATTTGAAATGGCGTGTCATGGGCGCAAGGCCGTTGAGTCGCGTCTCGCGCGACGCGTCACTGGATCGTGATGACCACGCGACGGTTGCGCTGGTTGGGCACGCCGTCCGCCGTGCGCACGAGCGGTTCGCGCTTGCCGCGCGCGGCCGTCTCGATCTGCTGGGCGGGAATGCCGGCCTTGATCAGAAACTGGGCGACGGTCTGGGCGCGGCGCATGGAGAGGCGGTCGTTGAAAACATCATCGCCCGCGAGATCGGTGTGACCGACCACCGTGAGATGCGGCGCGGGCCAGGTCTTGAGCACGGACTTGAGTTCGGCCACCGTGGCCGACGATTCGGGTGCGAGGTCGGTCGCGGAGTCGAACAGGAAGTTGATCGTGAACGTGCGCGGGCGCGGCGGCTGCGCGGCGAGCAGATCGCCATAGTGCGCCTGCACGTCGGCCTTGCTGCCGACGGTCTTCTCGATGGTGCCGTTCTTCGCGACATCGGCGCTCGCATAGGCCTCGTTGATCACCTGGGTCTGGCTGCCGCTGCGCACGATCACGCCGCCCACGCTGCCATCGGGGTTGGGCAACACGGTGATCTTGTCCGGCGTGGAGCTGCATCCGGCCAGAACGGCCAGCACAGTCAGCGCGGCATGCGCTGCGAGCGCATGGCTGCGATGCCGTGCGCTGCGCAGCCTCAATGATCGTTCAATGGTCGTTCTCCCCGCCGCCCACTTCGATGATGAACTCGGTGCCGCGCACGCCCAGCGTGGTGGTCGGCGTGCTGTAGCGGACCGCTTCGGGATTGGCCTTCGCGAGCTTGCCGTCGACCACCGCGAGCGAGCCACGCTTGATGCTGACATCGAGCGTGCCGTCCCATGTGGTCGTGTTGAATGCGAACTTGTTGAGGTCGAGCACGGAATTCGCGCCCTCGGAGAGCAAGGTGTCGTCGCGCAACGTGATGCCGACTGCGGAGGCCGGACCCGTGACGACACGATCGCTGCCGTGGACCTCGCTGCCCACCGTTGCATCGAGCGCCTGCCCGGCGCGTTGGATATGCACGCTGCCCTTGACGGTCTTGACGACGCCGATTGCATCGGCCGCGTGCGCGCTGAGCGCGAGCGAGCCGGCCCAGGCAAGAATCAGCACACATCGGATGGCCTGGCTTCGCACGGGCATCGGTGTCGGCGGATCGAAGTGAGGTCTGCGCGTCCGGTTCTGCGTGCAGGACGCGGTCGAACGATACGCCCGCGCGGCTCCGGGCACACCGGACGCGCACTCAGGGCGATCCTTTCGAGCATAGGCGATTTCGCGTGGATTGCCTTGTGCGCTGGCGCACATTCGGTGGCCGCTCCGGGCGCGGGTCTTGCAGTAATGGATTCGTCGGTGGAATACGGACCCGCGCTATGCGCCACCTTCTTCGAGCACCAGCAGGTTCTCGTGCGAGAAACCAAGCGCGACCGGTTGTCCCTGCTCCGGCAGCGCGCGATTCGGGTCGTTGAAGACATCGAGTGAAATCACGGTGTCTTGCAGGCGCGTGCGGATACGCACGACCGCGCCGTGAAAATTGACGGCTTCGACCACGGCCGCCAGCGTATTGCGCCCCGGCTGCGGCGCCGCGACGAGCGTGATGGCTTCGGGGCGCAGTGCGAAAAGCCGCTGCTTGCCGGCGTCGTCGTGCGATAACGCCTGCGTCGTGATCAACTGCTGTCCGTCGACCGACATCGTGCCCGCGGCCGGATCGATGACTTGTCCAGCAAGAATGTTCAGCGTGCCAACGAACGACGCGACAAAGCGCGTGCGCGGATAGTTGTAGATATCGAGCGGCGTGCCGATCTGTTCGATATGGCCGTCGTTCATGACGACGATGCGGTCGGAGATCGACAGGGCTTCTTCCTGATCGTGGGTCACGAAGATCGACGTGATGCCCAGTTCCTGTTGCAGCGCGCGCATCTCCTGGCGCAGCGAGATGCGGATCTTGGCATCGAGCGCGGACAGCGGCTCGTCGAGCAGCAGCACTTCCGGCTTGCCGGCCAGCGCGCGGGCGAGCGCCACGCGTTGTTGCTGACCGCCCGAGAGTTGCCACGGATAGCGCGCGCCCAGCTCCGGCAGCTTGATGAGACGCAGCATCTCGTCGACACGCTGGCTGATCTCGCCTGCCGGCTTGCGCGCGACGCGCAAACCAAAGCCGATGTTCTCAGCCACCGTCATGTTGGGAAACAGCGCATAGGACTGGAACACCATGCCGACTTTGCGCTGGCGTACCGGCAGATGCGTGACGTCGCGCCCGCCGATGCGGATCACGCCGCGCGTCGGCGTCTCGAAGCCCGCGATCATGCGCAACACGGTAGTCTTGCCGCAGCCCGATGGCCCGAGGAACGTGACGAACTCGCCGCGCTCGATTTTCATGTCGAAACGATCGACCGCCGCGTTCGCACCGAAGGACTTGTGCAGGTTTTCGATGTCGAGAAATCCCATGATTCAATGTCCCGCGTGTCAGTGTTGGGGGGCCGTGTTTCGACGAACTGAACCGAATACCTGCAGCAGTCCCATCATGGCCCACGTGACGATGAACGCAATGATCGCGAGAGCGGACGGCTCATAGGCGCGGTTCGCGCCGATCAGTTGCAGATACGGTCCGAAGGCCGGTCGATCGAGCAGGCTCGCGATCGTGAACTCGCCGATCACGACGGCGAACGTGACGAACGAGCCCGACAGGATGCCCGAGCGGATATTGGGGAAGATCACTTTGAAGAGAATCGTCGGCCAGCCTGCGCCGAGACATTCGGCGGCTTCGGTCAGCGAGCGGATATCGACGGCGCGCAGACTCGTATCGACCGCGCGATACATGAAGGGCAACGACAGCGTGACGTAGCCGAACACCAGCAGCAGATCGGTGAGACGCTCGTTGCCGGTGAGCGGCAGGATCGAGCTGCTGTTGTAGAGGCGCAGATAGCCGAACACGACCACGATGGCCGGGATCACGAGCGGCAACAGCGTGATGAATTCGACCACCGGACGCAGTCGCGGCAGACGCAATTGCACCCAGTACGCGGTGGGCACGACGAGCAGGATGCCGATCGCGATGGTGAGCAGCGCCATCAACACCGAATAGCCGAACGATGCCTGAAAATGCGGGTCGGCGAGCACGACCGCATAGGCATCGAAGCTGTAGCTGCTGCGCCGCATGCGCAGGCTGAACTCGAAAGTGGCGATGAGCGGGATGAGAAAATAGAGCGCCCCGAGGGTGACGGCGATCCAGGCGCCCAGGCGTGACTGGCCTCTCATCGGCGGCCCCTTTCGGCGCGCGAGCGCAGCCAGATATAGCCGCCGTTCGAGAGTCCCGTCACGAGCACCATGCCGAGCGCAAGCGCGTAGCCGAGGTTCGGATTGTGCAGCACGTCACCGCGAATCTGCGCATAGAGCAGCAGCGTGACGATATTGAGCGAGCTGCCCGTCAACGCATAGGCCGTGGCCACGGCGCCGAACGAGTTTGCGAACAACAGCAGCGTGGCGCCGAGGATGCTCGGCCACAGGACCGGCAGCGCGACGTATCGCCAGTACTGCCAGGGCGTGCCGCCGAGACTGTCGCTCGCTTCGCGCCATTCGCGCTTCAGGCCGTCGAGCGCGGGCGTGACGATGAGGATCATCAGCGGAATCTGAAAGTACAGGTAAGTGAGCGAGAGACCGGAAAAACTGAGGATGCTGAAGCCCGTCGCGTAGAGATTGATGCCGGCTTTCTTGAGCAGGACCGTGACCAGCCCGACGCGCCCGAGCGTGCACAGAAACGCGAATGCGAGCGGGATGCCCGCAAAGTTCGACGCGACGCCCGAGAACGTCATCAAGGTGGGCCGGATCCAGTCGGGCAGCTTGCCCTGCACGGCGGCCCACGCGAGCAGCGTGCCGAACAGCGCACCGCCGAACGCCGACACGGCGCTCACCTTCACACTGATCCAGTACGCCTCGAGTACGCCCGGCTGCCAAAGGGCGACGAAATTGTCGAGCGTGAAATGGCCCTGCGCGTCTTCGAACGCGCCGACCAGCAGGAACAAGGTCGGCAGGATCAGGAACATCACGGCGAACACGAAGAACGGCACGACGCCGATCCAGGTGAGCCAGCGCGAAGCCTGCCGCGATCCGCCGACGCCAGGCGTCGGCAACGGCATGGGTGGATCAGGCAGGTCGGGCCGCGATGGGCCGATGGGCGGTGCAGCGCTCATAGAGGATCTTCGGATGCTCCGGTGACGATGGGCACAGAGCACGGCCGGCGCGTCGTGCCCACGCCGGCCGCGTGCTTCGTTCGCCTCTCGTGCGCGAGGCGAGGCGAGCAAGCCTTACTTCACGTTCGCGCCGACGACCTGATCCCACTGCTTCGTGATCGTGTCCTTGTGCGCGTCCTGTTGCTGCAGCGTCGGGAAGACCGCGCGCTTGTACGCGTCGCTCGGCGGCAGGCGATCGAGCAGCGCCTTGGGCACCTTGCCGGCCGCCGCGAGCGCGTTATAGCGGATCGGATGGCAGTAGCCGGTGAGCCAGCCGAGCTGGCCTTCGTCCGAGTACAGATACTCCATCCACAGCTTCGCGGCGTTCGGATGGGGTGCATATGCACTGATCGCCTGCAGATAGATACCCGCGACCACGCCGGTCTTCGGCACGACGACCGCGACCTTCGGATTGCCCTTGAGCGTGTCGCGATCGGCGAGCGCGTTGTAGTCCCAGCGCACGATGATCGGCGTGGTGCCCTGGGCGAGCGAGGCCGCCTTGCCGATCACGGGCACGAAGTTGCCGTTCTTGTTGAGGTTCGCGAACCAGGCAAGACCCGCCTTGTCCGCCGTGGCGAGATCGCCCTTGTTCGACGCGAGGCCCGCGGCGACCACGCCCTGGATCGCCTGGTTGGCCGAGCGCGGATCGCCCGCGAGCGCGACGGCGTTCTTGTACTCGGGCTTCTGCAGGTCGCTCCAGTCGGTTGGAACCTTGTCGATCATGTCCTGGTTGACTTCGAACGCGAGCACGCCGTAGTAGTCGCCATACCAGTAGCCGTCCGCGTCCTTGGCCGAGTCGGGAATGTCCTTCCACGTCGAGACCTTGTACGGCTGCAGCAGCCCTTGCGACTTCGCCGTCGGGCCAAACGAGAGACCGACATCGATCACGTCCGGCGCCTGCGGACCCTTGTTACCCTTGTTGGCCTTGATGGCTTCGAGTTCGTCGCCCGAGCCTGCATCGGGGTTGAGCTCATTGATCTTGATGCCGTATTTCTTTTCGAAGGCGGCGATCATCGGGCCATAGCCGCACCAGTCGTGGGGCAGGCCGATGACGGTGAGCTGCCCTTCCTGTTTGGCGGCGGCGACGAGCGCATCGGACGGTGCGGCGTGCGCGCCGTTTGCGACAGCCATCGACGCGCCCGCGATGGCGCTCAGCGAAAGAAAACGACTCGACCACGTGCGGTTCATGTTTCCATCCTTTGCTGTTGTTACCACGCTTTGAAATGGCAGGGTGCCGACGATGCCGCCGCTGACCTGCCAGCTGTTAGCTACGCCCGGTGCAGGCGGGAGAGCAGATCAATCCGGTCAGTGCAGATCATGTCGACGCCCCATTGCATCAGCTGTTGTGCACGGGCCGCGTCGTTGACGGTATAGGTGAGCAGGTGCAGGCCGGCGGCGCGGATCGCGGCGGCTTGCGGTTCAGTCAGGTGGTGATGATTGACATGCACGGAGACGCATTCGAGTTCGCTCGCGATGGCGAGCCAGTCGTGCGGCAGGGCATCGAACAGCATGCCGCGCGGCAGTTCGGGCGCGGCTATGCGCGCTGCGGCCAACGCCTCGATCGAAAACGACGAGAGCAGCGGTGGCGTCATTGATTGCCAGAGCGTCGCGGCCGAGCGCGCGACGAGCGTGCCGGTGTGGGCATCGCGCCCCGGGCACGGTTTGATTTCGATGTTGGCGAGGATGCCGTCACGCGCGCAGCGCGCCGCGACGGCTGCGAGCGAAGGCAGTTGCACGCCCGCGTAGCTTGCGCCGTGCCACGAGCCGGCGTCGAGCCGGGCGAGCGCATCCCAGCTTGCGTCGGCGGCTGGGCCCCGGCCGTTCGTGGTGCGTTCGAGCGTGTCGTCGTGGAGCAGGAAAACGTGGTCGTCGGCCGACAGCTTCGCGTCGAATTCGACCATCGTGCAGCCGTACTGGAGACAGACGTCGAAGCCGGGCAGGGTATTCTCGGGAGCGAGCGTGCCGCCGCAGCGATGGGAGACGAGCGAGGGGTAGGGCCAGTCAGACGTCGTGGTTCGATCAGTCGAATTGTGCACGTCTACGCATACCGTCTAGTTGATCGAACATGATTGTCTTGCCTGGCCAGCGGACCTGGTCGGGATAGGGAATCAATCTGCGAGTTGAACAACCGAGATCCGCGTTACTGCGCTTGGCCATTGCCCCGCGATCGTGCTGGCGCGGAAACTAAACAGGAAAGCTGCGGTAGAGAGTAAAGACAAACAAAAGAATTGGCAAGGCGACAAAGACCGGTGTCGATACCTCGCTCAGGCTTTTGCGCATACTCACACTTCGATGCAGCAAGCATTGCTTCTCGGGTCGGCGGATTTTCCGGGGACAAAGCGAAGCGCATTATCGATAGCGCGGATGTAAATTTCGTGACGCCGCGCGCAGCGGCCTCAGTATTCGGAGTATTTGCGCGAGTCGCCGCGCACCTGGTCGGCCGGATACTTCTCGCGATTGAGCGCCATCTTGTCGAGCGTTGCTGCAAACAGATCGACCTCCATCTTGTCGGCGAGACGGATCAGATAAACGAGCACATCGGCCATCTCGTGGCGGATGGCCGTGCGTTTGGCGTCGTCGAGTTCGTCGGGTGCGCCGCTGACGAGCCACTGAAAAGGTTCGAGCATTTCGCTGGCTTCGACGCTGAGTGCCGTGGCGAGATTCTTGGGCGTATGGAATTGATCCCAGTCGCGCTCGCGTACGAATTCACGAACGATGTCGCGCAGCTCGATCAGGTCAGTCCGCAATTCAGCCGTCTTCACGCTGGTGCTCCCATTGTTGTTCCGAGTCATGCCTTTTCTTGCAGTTGATTAATCGCGGCCAGAATAGGCAATCGATTTAGCGGTGTCAATTGCGAGCGGCAGGCGACAATTCGAAGCATTCATCCACGTTTTGGTCTTGTTCAGGGGGCCGCGCGTTGGTCTGAAGTATGCGTCCTGCGGCAAATATGCGCTCGGGCGCTTGGTACAAAGTGCCGAAAGCAATGCCGGGCGGCCGCACGAGAACACGATTGAAACAGCTGGGCGACGGGTCGCCTCGCGCATCGGCCGCACACAACCAGAGGCTGTCAGCCCCGCCAGGCGTGTCGTTTCAGAAAGAAAATGTCGTAACAAGCCTGGGTATCGGCGTCTTTCGAGTGTTTGCCCCAATTCGATAAATCACGCTATTTGATGTTTTAACACGGCGAATTGAGCGGAATTCGACGCGAAGAGCGGTGTTTTCCCGTTGCGACGGGACTGAACGGCAGGTGCAGCCTGCGCGAGAGCTGTTTGCCTATCGACCCGACGTGCGGTAGGGTGTGGGTTTTCCTCACCTAGAAAGCAGGTAGTCAATGAACAAACAGGAATTGATCGATGCAGTGGCGGCGTCCACGGGCGAAACCAAGGCTTCCACGGCAGCCGCGATTGACGCGATCCTCGAGACGGTCACGCGTGCAGTCACGGCCGGCGACGCTGTGCAGCTGATCGGCTTTGGTTCATTTTCGACCGGTCAGCGCGCGGCCCGGGTTGGCCGCAACCCGTCGACGGGCGCCGAGATCCAGATCCCGGCGGCAAAGACCGTGAAGTTCACGGCAGGCAAGGCATTCAAAGACGCTGTCAACGCAGCGTAATGAAGTGACTTTGCCGCTGACGTGATGCGCCGGTTGGCGCTCGCGTCAGCGCGGCTCGCTGCCGGCGCAGGCCGGCAGACGTTGCCTGCGTGACGCTGTCACATCGACGCTCGCGAGTCTGCGCGAGCGCCCAGCGACTCATGCATCCCGTGCTCGCGCGCCAGCGCGATTGCACTGCCTCTCCAGCTTCTTGTCTCTTGCCTGCGCTTGCAGGTCCCGCTTCTTTGTGCCCATCGTGCTGACCATGTTCGTTGCCTATACGGTTGCGTATATTTTGCGCGCCCGTGCCGAACCTATAATGGGCGACCGACAACGTCACGACCAGAGCGACTATGCGACGCGTAATTGTCCGGCAATCGCCGGTGCACGGCAGGGGAGTCTTTGCTTTACGTCCGCTCGTCGAGGGTGAGCGCATTCTCGAATACAAGGGTGAGGTCGTGTCGTGGCGCAATGCGGTGTCCCACCATCGGCGACATGGCATCGATGGCCACACGTTTCTATTCGGCTTGTCCGATGGCCGCGTGATCGACGGAAGCCGTGGCGGCAACAGTTCCCGCTGGCTCAACCACGCGTGTGCGGCGAACTGCGAAGCGGTCGAGCAGGAAGGGCGGATCTTCATTCTCGCGACCCGAGACATCGGGGCGGGCGCGGAGCTTTTCATCGACTATCAACTGGTCGTCACCGACGAGCTCGACGACGAGCTAAGGCAACAGTATCAATGCCGATGCGGCGCCATGGACTGCCGCCGCTCGATGCTCGCGGACGCGCAGTGATGAGGTCCGCGGCGCTCAGTGCAGCGTCGGCGGCTTGTCGTTTCGTTCGAGACTGAATGCACGGTTGATGATCCCGTCGATCATCTTGAAGAAGCCATCCGCGCCGTACCCCGCGAGAAAAGCCATCGCGGAGGCGGACAACGTGAGCACGCCCGCACCCGACGAAATCTGTGTCGCCACCGATGCCGGCGAAAAAAACAGACCGACAGCGAGGCCGGCTATCGCGCCGAGCACGAGACGAATGATGGCGAGCGTTTCATCGCGCGGGGCCAGCGTACTGTCCGTGATCCTGCCGCCGATATCGCGCAGAAACGAAGCAATCGTGCCGACGATCCCGAACATCACGGGCAGGACGTAACTTGCGTAGGCGGACAGGATGAGCGTAATGGACTGGATGTTTTCCTGCTTGGCGACGAACGCGCGCCTCACCGGTGGATCGGCGAAAGCGGTCTTTTCCGCCTGGTTCTGCGCCGGTGTTGGGCTCGCGACAGGGCACGCGGCATCGGGCGCCGCCGGCGCGGTCTGGCCGGGTTCGAAGCCGGAATAGGCGGGGAACGGCTTCATCAGATAGCTCGATGGCGGGCGTGTCGCGAACATCGCGGCGTCTTCGATGGATTTGTCGTAGCGCGCCTGATAGTAGGACCATTGATTACACAACGTCTTGATCTGGTTGCTCTGGCTTTCGACGTTCGCGTAGCAGCATCGTTTCGGCACGCTGTCGTGGTTCTGTTTGTCGTGGGGCAGCGTGGCGTTTTCCTTGTCGATTTCCGCGTAGATCTGCGAGGTCACGTCGACCGTGCGCTTCTGGTCTTCCTCGAAGCGAGTCGTGATCTGCACGCCATAGACGACGAGCCACAGCAATACGGCCGCGAGCCCGGTCAGGATGCCGCCGGCCCAGGCGACGGTCTTGTGGAAGCGTCGAAAGCGCTTCGCGCTGATCGTCAGACCCGGGTAGGCCGTGCGCGCCACGGAAGCGCGCGTCTGCGCGTTGACGCGCTTCGTTTCCCCCTGGCGAAGCGGCGCCGTTTCTTCGAGAAAAATGTAGGTATAGGCGATCGTCATGCCGCGCGCTGGATACGCGAGCGCATTGAGCTTGTCCTTGACATACAGAAGGAGCGCCGAATTGAAGGCCTTTTCCTCGGTGCTCTGTTGAAGCTGGGGCGGATAGCGAAGCCGGCAAACCCACTCGATGACCTGATGCGGCGTCAAGTCGTGGCCGTCGGCGGGATTGGGGATCCGGGTATCGAGATCCCACAGCATGGTGTTCGGACGGCCGGAAATGAAGTCGAGCAGCAAGTGGACCTCGTTGAGATCGCGCTTGAAGATCAACTCGTCGAACGTGCCGGGGTCGGCGTCGTTTCCGGTCGTGGACATGGATGGTCTCCGCTTTTGCGCCAGATCGGTGCAGGTCGAGACGCCTCGCTGTTTAGTTGTTTAGTCGCCTAGTCGCCCAGGCTGTCCGGAATGAGCGAGGTGCCGCGCCGGAACGCGTCTTCGAAGCGATCGAGCCCGTTGGACCCGCCATTGACGAGCTGCCGCGCCAGCGCCATGTTGCCGGCCAGCAATGCCGATTTGATCGCGAGTTCCTTGTCGGCGAGGAAGAGCGCGAGCAGGCTCGCGGCGATGGCCGGGTCGCAAGCCCGGTCCGGTTCAGCGACGAGGTTGACCGGCGGCGAGAGTAGCGGCCCGAATTTCGCGTAGTTCGATCGACCCGTGAGCTGAATGTAGCCGCGGCCCTTGAACAGCGCGCCGTCCGGTGCGCCCTGATTGCCGAGATCCTTGCGATTGTCGTAGAGATCGAACGGATGCCCGGACGGCGACGTATTGAAGCGCGATTGCCCTTCGCCGATCGGCTCGAAGCATTCGACTTCCGCGCGCACGGTGGACAGCGCCATCAGCACCATGGGCTTGTCGACGATCTTGGTGTTCACGAGCGCCGTGAGCAGCGAGGGCAAATTGGACTTGATGTTGCCGAGCGGCGTGACAGGAAACATCTGGCTGACGATCTCGACGCTCACCGCGGGAATCGCGGTTGGAAGCGCATTCGAACTGGCGAGGCCCAGTGCAGACAGCGTGCGAGGGCCGGCGACACCATCGGGCAGCAAGCTTTCGCTGCGTTGAAACGCGGTAACGGCCGCAACCGTACCCTGCCCGTAGTTGCCGTCGATATTGCCGGGGCTGAACCCGTGTACCGCGAGTGCCTGTTGCAGCGTCGTGACGTCCGGGCCGCTGTCGCCCTGTTCAAGCGTGCTCGTCTGCATGGCGGCTCCCATCGAACTTGCGCAACCGGCCGGTCGATTTACAGGCGTGTTTGAAACGTCTTTTAAACAGCCGATGCTGGTGCGTTGCGAGACATGAAAAATGCCAGCGCAGCAAGACAGGACTGCCTGGCGGCTGTACTTTTAAAGGAAAATAATGGCCGGCTATGATGTAGCGTTGATTGCGAACTTGCCGCAAAAAATGTGGGCTTTTTCAAATGTTATAGCACACGGCGCGATGTAGAGTGAGGTCATTTGCAGGCTTCTTCGGGGGCTTTGCGAAGGCTTTGAATGCGCTCGTTATCAAACTTGGCGGCGGTATTTCTTTAATCCTGGGGGGGGTGCTGCGGCGGTA
>CAWDLJ010000007.1:0-2500 GCA_963803225.1 uncultured beta proteobacterium | reverse complement strand
TCCCCGCTCCCGTTGGCGCTTCAGCGCTTACGGGAGGGCGATCCCCGAAGGGGGAATCCACAATGCACAGCGTTCTGCGGAAGTATCGCAGAGCATTTCGCATTGGCGATTGAGCCAGTCAGAGCGGTATGAAAATATCGGCTGTCGTTCTTTAACAATCAGGAAGAAGTAGTAAAGAGATTCACGAAAGCATACTTAGAGATGGGTGTGCGAGTAGGTGAATCAGGGTTGTGATTGTATCAATGTATTTTTAAGTGATCGAAAGATTGCCTTGAAATACGGCGCAACACGAATACTCAACCTGTAGCGAGTGTGTCTATCCCCTTCGGGGATCGGGCCCCTCGTAAGCGCTAAAGCGCTAACGATGGGCGCGAGAGACGCACCCGTTATAGGGTCAAGCGAACAAGTGCATGTGGTGGATGCCTTGGCGATCACAGGCGATGAAGGACGCGGTAGCCTGCGAAAAGCTACGGGGAGCTGGCAAACGAGCTTTGATCCGTAGATGTCCGAATGGGGAAACCCACTCCGAATGGAGTATCCATGACTGAATACATAGGTCATGCGAAGCGAACGCGGCGAACTGAAACATCTAAGTAGCCGCAGGAAAAGAAATCAACCGAGATTCCCAAAGTAGTGGCGAGCGAAATGGGATCAGCCTGTACTCTTTATCTGTACCGTTAATCGAACGCTCTGGAAAGTGCGGCCATAGCAGGTGATAGCCCTGTAGATGAAAACGGAACGGAAGAACTAGGTGTACGACAAGTAGGGCGGGACACGTGAAATCCTGTCTGAAGATGGGGGGACCATCCTCCAAGGCTAAATACTCGTGATCGACCGATAGTGAACCAGTACCGTGAGGGAAAGGCGAAAAGAACCCCGGGAGGGGAGTGAAATAGATCCTGAAACCGCATGCATACAAACAGTCGGAGCCTCGCAAGGGGTGACGGCGTACCTTTTGTATAATGGGTCAGCGACTTACATTCAGTGGCAAGCTTAACCGAATAGGGCAGGCGTAGCGAAAGCGAGTCCGAACAGGGCGTTCAGTCGCTGGGTGTAGACCCGAAACCAGGTGATCTATCCATGGCCAGGTTGAAGGCACGGTAACACGTGCTGGAGGACCGAACCCACTAACGTTGAAAAGTTAGGGGATGAGCTGTGGATAGGGGTGAAAGGCTAAACAAACCTGGAAATAGCTGGTTCTCTCCGAAAACTATTTAGGTAGTGCCTCGTGTATCACCTTCGGGGGTAGAGCACTGTCATGGTTGTGGGGTCCATTGCGGATTACTACGCCATAGCAAACTCCGAATACCGAAGAGTGCAATCACGGGAGACAGACATCGGGTGCTAACGTCCGGTGTCAAGAGGGAAACAACCCAGACCGCCAGCTAAGGTCCCCAAATATTGCTAAGTGGGAAACGAAGTGGGAAGGCTAAAACAGTCAGGAGGTTGGCTTAGAAGCAGCCACCCTTTAAAGAAAGCGTAATAGCTCACTGATCGAGTCGTCCTGCGCGGAAGATGTAACGGGGCTAAGCAATATACCGAAGCTGCGGATGCACATTTATGTGCATGGTAGGAGAGCGTTCCGTAAGCCTGCGAAGGTGCATTGAAAAGTGTGCTGGAGGTATCGGAAGTGCGAATGCTGACATGAGTAGCGATAAAGGGGGTGAAAGGCCCCCTCGCCGTAAGCCCAAGGTTTCCTACGCAACGTTCATCGGCGTAGGGTGAGTCGGCCCCTAAGGCGAGGCAGAAATGCGTAGCTGATGGGAAGCAGGTCAATATTCCTGCACCATTGTTGAATGCGATGGGGGGACGGATCGCGGAAGGTTGTCCGGGTGTTGGAAGTCCCGGTCCTTGCATTGGAGAAGGCGCTTTGGCAAATCCGGGCGCGGAATTCAAGGGTGCGAGGCCAGTCGCTTAGGCGACGAAGCAACTGGAAGTGGTTCCAAGAAAAGCCTCTAAGCTTCAGTTCAACAATGACCGTACCGCAAACCGACACAGGTGGGCGAGATGAGTATTCTAAGGCGCTTGAGAGAACTCGGGAGAAGGAACTCGGCAAATTGGTACCGTAACTTCGGGATAAGGTACGCCCTTGTAGCTTGACTGGCCTGCGCCAGGAGGGTGAAAGGGTTGCAATAAACTGGTGGCTGCGACTGTTTAATAAAAACACAGCACTCTGCAAACACGAAAGTGGACGTATAGGGTGTGACGCCTGCCCGGTGCCGGAAGATTAAATGATGGGGTGCAAGCTCTTGATTGAAGTCCCGGTAAACGGCGGCGGTAACCATAACGGTCCTAAGGTAGCGAAATTCCTTGTCGGGTAAGTTCCGACCTGCACGAATGGCGTAACGATGGCCACACTGTCTCCTCCCGAGACTCAGCGAAGTTGAAGTGTTTGTGATGATGCAATCTCCCCGCGGCTAGACGGAAAGACCCCATGGCCTTTACTGCAGCTTTGCATTGGACTTTGAACCGGTTTGTGTAGGATAGGTGGGAGGCTATG
>CAWDLJ010000006.1:0-1078971 GCA_963803225.1 uncultured beta proteobacterium | reverse complement strand
CGCTTGCTGCGAGAAAGAGCGTCTGAGTCCAAACGCGTTCAGACCGACGACCGTCCGAGCCATTCGCGTACGTGATCGGTGCGGGCGGGTCGTGCGGCAGTGGTTTCGCGGGGCGCACGCGAGCCGATGAACACAAAGCCCAGCAGACGCTCCGACGACGCGAAATCGAGCGCGGCGTGAAGGCCTGGATCGTAGGCGTCGGCGCCGGTTATCCAGAAGCCCCCATAACCGAGCGCATGGACGGCGTTCAGCAGGTTCATCGCGGCCGCGCCGACGCTCAGGAGTTGCTCGACCTCGGGAATCGCGCTGGCCGTATCGATGGCGGCAGCGATCGCGACGATCACGGGGGCAGCGAAGGCCCGCTGCCGGCGATGCTCAAAGGCGTCACGCGGCTTGTCCGGTTCGCGTGCCGCGGCGATGTCGACGAGCACTTCGCCCAGTTCCGTGCGCGCATCGCCCCGGATGCAGACGAAGCGCCACGGCCGCAGTCGTCCGTGGTCGGGAGCCCGCAGCGCCGCGTCGAAGATCAGATCCACTCGCGCGCGCCCGGACCCGGTTCGGCAAGCGGCCAGCAGGACTCACGCGAAAGCAGGGTATCGAGAACGGCGCGGCGGCCGTCATCGAGGCGGTCGTCGCAGGCGGTTTTGTTCAGTGATGCAGCAGCGGTCATTGACATGGGCGGTCTCGATCGAAGTAGCCCCGCCATGATGACCGAAACTTGGCCACCAATGCAAATGATTCGCATTTACTTGTCATATCGGCAAAGCTGGCCTATGCTCCTGTTCCATGAGACGGATACAGCCGCTCAATCGAACAGCAGTCGTACCGGGTATTGTGGGGACCACCTCCTGGAGGAGGTGTTGGGGCTAGCCAGCGATGGCGAAGCCGCATGCGCGAAGGATTAGACCCCCTTTCGCACATGCGCGCAACGCGCGAATCAAGCCAGCGATGCCATTTTTTTCCCGTCATGGTGCGAATGTTCCTCGCCACAAGGATCTTTCTTCTTTTCCAAATACATCGGATTCCGGACTATCCGGAATCAAACCTGCCGATAGCGCCGGGCGCCCAATTTTGATCGACTTTGCAACGAGAATTGTGGACGCATACGCTGGCCGCGAAAACTCGGCGCATTGGCTCGCCGACGCCGATCAAGTTGAAATTGCAAGCGCAGCGGAACCGGATCATGAAGAAATACGAAAAAATAGATCGTCTTCCTTGAGCTTTCCAGTCATCGCGCTCCAGGTGATTCCCCGTCGAGCGCCACGTTCGGGAATGCGCCGCCTGACGCGTCATGCATGCAGGCGGCGTACACCGGACGTCGATAGCATCGCGCAAGGCGCACGACTCAGTACGGCGCGTTGACGACGATGTAATTCGGACCCTGTGCCTGATACCACGTGCCGCCGCATTGCTGGTAGATCATGCCGCCATAGTTGACGGGGGCACAGCCGGATGGCACGGAGTGGACGATGGAGCCGATCACGGCCGAGGTCACTGCGACTGTCGCCGTGACTGCAGCGGCGGTGGCTACGGGGTGGTAATCGTTGTCCCAGCCTCCGTGCCGGTCGACGTTCACGTTGACGTTGCGGTTCACGTTGACGTTGTTCACGCTCGTGTTGCGAACGTTGCGCGATCGCGCGTCGGCGTGGGCATTGTTGAACTGTCCACCTCCTCCGCCGTGCGGTCCACCGCCGCCCCCGGCGCGCTGGACGTGACCACCGCCACCGCGGCCGGCGGCATTGACGAGCGGCGGAGCGGCCGCGGCGAGACAAACTGCGGCGATGAACGACAGGACGAGCGTCGGGCGGGGCGTCAGGATGTTCTTCATGGGCTTACCCCTTGTTCGTGTCGACCGGGACGACTTCGATCTTCTTTGCACCCGCAGGCGGGCGGAACGAGAACACGGAGTCCGTGAAGGTCGGCGAGATCGTCCAGTCGATGATCGAGACAGATTGCGGGCGTGCGTCGTCGTCTCGGCGTGTGATCACGAGTTTGCGCGGCAGCGGTTTAGCGCCCGCCGAGATCCAGATTTGCCAATCGACGTTCTTTTGCCTGAACGCGTAATGATTGCAAACATCGTTACCGATCAGATCCTGGCCCGCGAACATCGCGGACTCGAACTGGTTGGTCGGCGCATCGGCGGTGCCCCAGATGAACAGGTCGGCGAGGGGGAAGTCGACGCCGTAGCGGCTATGCAACTGATCGATGAGCGCGCCCACATTGCCGCTGAACGCCACCGACGAATAGTACTTTTGCGCGGGCGTATAAAGCGTTGCCGTCTTGCCGTCGTAGAGGATCTCGCGCTCACCGCGCGCGCTGCGCATGACCGCGCGAATACGGTTGGGCCGGTCGACATCGAGATCGGCGGTTGCAGTGTGCTGCAGTTTTTCTCCATCTTCGAGGACGCGCTCGCCAGTCAACTCGGTCGAGACACTGAAGCGTTTCAGCGTCTGCAGATACGCGCCCATTTTCTGAAGCGCCTGCACGGCCTCGGGGTTGACGAGAGTGGACGTATCGCTTGCCGCGGTGGCGGCGGAAGCCTGTGCATAAATATGCGGGGCGAATGCGGACCCGGCCAGCATGACGATCGTTAGAACCCTTCGTTTCATCAAGACCTCCCGGCACTTGAGCGAAAGACCGCCCGGTGGGAGCGGTCGTGTGAAATCGTACGGCGCTAAGCGTGCACGATGTAATTTAGTAGTCGACTGCGTGAAAGGAAAGAACCGCGGCGCAGTCGTTTGCTTCTCCGCGGTGAAATCGCCTGGTCTTCTGGCGCCAACGTTCTGGAATTGCGCTCGCGTCGACCAAGCGTGGTTTTTTTGCCGTCGTAAGTGAAATCGCAAGTTGTTGTAATATCGCGACCTCGAACCAGATTAGGCGCAAAACGGTTTGGACGGCTCGTGCCTGCGCATCGCTGGCGTGGCGATTCTGATTGGCGGACGAGTTCGCGTGATGGGGTTTCGCGCGGCGCCCGACCCGTATAACGGCGGCAAGCGCCTCAATGGGGACGGCGGCCGGGTTCGCGCTCCGGCATGTCGATGCGCGCGCAACGGCTGCGCCAAGCCGATGGTACGTGCGCATAGCGGACACGATGCGGATTGAGGTGGGCCTCGCGGGCGGCGGCGCGGGGCAAAACGAATTAGTGCTTTAAAGCGGCGCACACGGGGTATGCGCCGGATCAATAACGAAATTAAAAGCAAGTCGGGGAATTTTTGATGAATCAGGTTTATCGGATTGTGTGGAGTTCGAGTCTTGGCATGTTCCAGGTCGTCTCCGAACTGGCGCGTGCTCACGGTGGGAAATCGACCTCCACCGACCGTCGCCGCAGCGGGGCAACCAGCCCGCTCAAGGCGATCGCAACGGCCGCCGTGCTGGCGGCGGGCTCGCAAGGGGCCCTGGCCCAACTGATGGTGAATGGGGCCAGCGCCACCCCCAGCGGCTATGGCTATACCTGGACCGATCCCAATCTGCAGGTGACTGGTCTCGTCGGGACCTCGACCGCGATCGGGATCCAGAACAGTGGCTCGATTGGTACGTTGACCAACACGGGGTATCTCAGCGGGTGGGACACTGCGCTCAAGAACTCGAGCAGTGGCACGATCACGCTGATCGACAACCAGAGCGGCATTTCCGGGGCCCTGCGCGGCATCAGCAACGAAGGAACGATCGGCACGCTCTACAACGAGAGTAGCGGCGAGATCGATGGTTCGTCGGGCTATGCCGTCGCGAACTCGGGCGTCCTCGGCACGTTGACGAATTCCGGCATTATCGGCAAGTACGCGCACTTTGGCGTCTTCAACAGCGGCACGCTCGACACGCTGACCAATAACGGCACCATTCACGCTTCCAATCCCACGAGCCTCGATGCTGCCATCGTCAACGTCGGAACCCTCGGGACGCTGTACAACGGCTCCGCCAGCGAAATTTCGGCGGGCGGCGGCAGCGTCGGCGGCCAGGCGTTCGGCATCGACAACGGCAGCACCGGCAACGGCCTGATCGGCTCGCTCACCAACGACGGCTTGATCCAGGCGACGGTCATGGGCACCACCGGCTCGATTGGCGTGGATTCCAGCACCGTCTACGGTATCAACAACGAAAGCCTCGGCTCGATTGTCTCGCTGACCAACCAGGTCATCGTAAGCGGCGTCATCACCGGTTACGGCACAAGTACCGGCGTGGTGGGCGCGAACGTCGCGGGCATTCGCAATGCCGGGGCGATCGGTACGCTCACCAATGTGGGCTTGATCTCGGCCGGCCTCGTGGGGCAAAGCACGATCCTGGCGCTCTCCGGCAGCCACGCGTACGGGATCGACAACGCCGGCTCGATCTCGACGTTGAACAACACGGGGACGATCAACGCCTTCGCCACGGGCACGAGCCTGCAGGCCGTGGTCGCTGCCGGTCTGCACAATAGCGGCTCGATTGGCGCGCTGAGCAATGGGGGCACCATTGTCGGCGGCAACTATGGACTTTTCAACGACCTCGGCGGCACGATTGGCTCGATCGGCAATTCGGTCAATGGACTGATCGGCGGCAATACCAGCGGTCTGCGTAACTCCGGCGCGATCGGCACGCTGACCAATGACGGCACCATCGGCCGGCTCGGGACCCTGCAATTGGGCGTCGGCACGGGTCTCTACAACGAGGGCAATATCGACGTCCTCGCCAACAACGGCACGATTAGCGACGCGTCGGCGACTGCCGGCCTCTACAACAGTGGCTTGGTGAGGTCGCTCACCAATTCGACCGGCGCCTTGATCAGCGGCGCGACGGCCATTGATAACGCTGCTTCGATCCGAGCGCTGTCGAACAGCGGCACGATCACGGGCAGCCTGTTCGCGATCTACAACGAAAATCACGGCACGATCAGCACCATCAGTAACGCGGGTGTGATCGCCGGCAATATCCTGAACACGTCGAGCCAGGGGCTGACCATCGGCGGCGCCAGCAGCGGTTTCGGTACGCTGACCGGTTTCGGCAACGCGATCGGCACGATTATCAGCACCGCTTCGGACCTCACGTTCAGCGGCGGCAATCTCGTGCTCAACGACGATATTCTGATGGGCACCACGAACACCGTGAACAATGCGGCGGGTGTGCTGCAGGTGAACCAGCCGGTGACGATCTCGGGCAACTACTACCAGAGCGCCGATGCGACCTTGCAGATCGGGGTCGCGAGCGGTGCGGTCACGCAGGGAACGATCACCGACACGGGCTATGGGCGCCTCGTCGTGAGTGGATCGTCCACCATTGATGCGGGCTCCAACGTGAGCCTGAAGTCACAGGGCTATGCGTTCGCGGCTGGACAGCGCTACGTCGTAGTCGATACCGCGGGCACGGCCCATTACAACCAGGACACGCTCAACTATTCGATCAACGGCAACTCGACGCTGAAGGTGACCGGTGCGGTCGTCGCGAATGGCAGCAATAGCGATCTCGTGCTGAGCGTTGCGGATGCGGGTTCGGGTTCGGGTTCGGGTTCGGGCGACGGTTCAGGCTCGGGTACTGGCGATGGCTCCGGCTCCGGCTCATCCGGTCAAGACGGCGGCGGTTCTGGATCGTCGGGCGGTTCGGGCGGTTCAAGCGGTTCGGGCAGCACGCCGTCGAGCAACGCCGATCGTGCGACTTCGCCCAACGCCGTGGCCGCATTGCGCGGGCTGTTTGGCTACACCGGCATCGCCAATGCGCAATTGCTGAATCTGTACAACGCGTCGCTCGGCGCGCTATCGAGCGGCTCCAGCGGCGACGCCAACCACATCGGCCAGCAGCTTGCGCCGATCCAGGTGGCACGCGCGGTCGCGGCACCGACCTTCGATGCCCTGAATGTCGTGAGCGCGCACGTCAACGCGTTGCGCGTGGCGCAAGCCGATGGCGCGACGGGTCTCGCCACCGGCGACAGCTTCTCGCAGGTCAACCTGTGGGGCCAGGCATTCGGCGGCCACGCGAGCCAGGACGCGCGCGATGATGTCGATGGTTACAGCGCGAACTACGGCGGCCTGCTGATCGGCGCGGACAAGGCGCTCAACGACAAGTGGCGCATCGGCGGCGTGTTCCAGTACGCGCACACGGCGATCAACAACAGCGACAACACCTCGGGCGACAGCACGGGTGTGAACGGCTACGGCTTGATCGGCTATGCGAGCTTCACGGGCAGCCCGTGGTACGTGAACATGTCGGGTGCAGCGGTGCTGCAGCGCTACGACACGGAACGTCGCGTGACGATGCCGGGCTTCGAGGGCGTCGCCAACGGCGGGTTCAACGGTCAGCAGTATGTGGCAAGCGTCGAGGGCGGCTGGCCGCTCGCGGTGGGCAGCGCGACGCTCACGCCGCTGGCGAGCCTCACGTACAGCTACCTGAACCAGAACAGCTACACGGAAACGGGTGGCAACGGTGCGGCGCTGCACGTGGACAGCTCCAGCGCCAGTTCCGTGCGCAGTGCGCTCGGCGCGAAGATCGAGAAGGCCTACGACACGTCGTATGGTCAGATCGTGCCGGAACTGCGCGCAGCGTGGGTGCACGAGTACAACCGTACGCGTCAATCGACGGGCGCAAGCTTCGCAGGCGACCCGACGGGCGCAACGGGCTTCACGACGGTGGGCATGACGCCGGTGTCGAACCTCGCGGATATCTCGCTGGGTCTGACGCTCCTGCGTGCCAACAATCTGAGCGTGACGGCGCGCTACGAGCTGCAGGCGGGTTCGGGCTTCATCTCGAACACGGGTATTCTGCGACTCCAGCAACGCTTCTGATGCTGCCATGTAGCACGCGCTGACCAGTAGCCGATCGATGTCCCCGATCGGCACTGGCAAGGCGCAGTGGAACTCGCTTCGAGCGCCTGTTCGAAGCGAGTTCCACTCGGCGACTGTCTACTTCACCCGCTTCATGATTTCTCGCGGCGTCGTGCCGAGCACGCGATTCATCCAGTGCGCGAGATGGCTCTGATGCGCGAACCCCACATCGAGCGCGACCTGGCTCACACTCAGTTGCCCCCGCAACAACAGCGACCGCGCGCGTTCGACGCGCCGCCGTACCACGTACTGATGCACCGGTACGCCGAGCGTCTCGCGAAACAACACCTTGAAATGCGGCACGCTCATCCCGGCCAGCGCGGCGAGTTCGCCGAGCGTGAGGCGCTGGTCCAGATGACACTCGATATAGTCGGTCACAAGGGATGCCGTGCGTGCCGCGAGCCTGGCGCGCGGCGCATCGGTCGGTGCCGTGCCATCGAGCAGCCGGACGACCATGGCTGTGCCGATGCTTTCGGCGAAGAGCGCATCGTGCGTATCGGGCGCTTCGAGTTCCGCGAGTAGCGCCCACGCGAGATGTTGAAGGCGCGGATCGCGCCACTGCAAGCGCGGCTGAATGTGCGTCGGGCTGTATCGGCGAGTGCGCTGCTGGGCCATGGCATGCACGAAGCTGTCGTCGAACCACACGCGCAGTACCGTGCAGTCGCCTTCATCGGTCCATACGCCATCGACGCCGGCGGGTATCACATCCGCGTCGCCGTGCGCCTGAAGACGCGTCACACGACGACCATCGCAAGCGCACCGCGCACGCACGGGCGGCCCCACATGAAGACCGACGCGATGTTGCGCCGTCGCCGCGATAGCGTGCCTGCCCGCTGCAATGTCGACCAATTGCGCGCCGAATCCCTGCCAGCCGTGCCGCTCGTCCGATTGCAGGCGAATGCGTGTTGCGGTGGGCCGGGCTGGGTCTGCGATCAAGGAATTCATGACATTACCTCATCGATGCGGCATGGACTCTCCATGGCCAGTCTAAAGGATCGCGGGCCGCGACGTGCAACGGCACGCGAAACGCATCATCCGTCCCCGCGCATCGTCATCCTTTCCTGCGCGCCGCGGCGACGCGCCCTGCTTAACATGGGCCGCAAGCAAACCACACGATTTCCCGATCGAAGGAGTCGTTCATGTTCGTTATCTTCGGCGCTTCAGGCAAGGCAGGGCGTGTCACTGTGAGCGCATTGCGTCGGGCGGGTCAGCCGGTACGGGCCGTAGTCCGCCATGCCAGTCAGGCCGACACGCTCGCGCAAACGGGATGCGAAATCGCATTCGCCGATCTCACGGACCGGGCCTCGGTCGCGGCGGCCATCGATGGAGCCCACGCGGTGCAGATGCTGTGTCCGGTGCCGGCCGGCGACACGCAGACTGAAACGACCATGCGCACGATGATTGATGTCGCCGTCGATGCGCTGCGCCGGCATCCGCCCTCGCGCGTGCTTGCCATTTCCGACTACGGCGCCGAGCTGGCATTGAATACGGGCATCACGCGGCTCTTTCACTATCTCGAGCAACAGCTCAAACCCGTCGCACCGGAACTGATTTTGCTGCGCTCCGCCGAGCATATGCAGAACTGGGCCGGGTTCGCGGCCGTCGCGTTGAAGACGGGCGTGTTGCCGAGTCTTCATCAGCCGTTGGCGCGGCGCTTTCCTTGCGTCGCTGCGCAGGATGTCGGCGCGGCCAGTGCGCAATTGTTGCTCGATGCGTCGAGGTCCGGCGGTGCGAGCGTCGTCAGTATGGAAGGCCCGCAGCGCGTCGACGTGAACGAAATTGCCGCCACGCTGGCCGCGATCGGTGGCCGGGCGGTGACGGCACACGAGTTGCCGCGCGCATCGTGGACGCCGACGCTGCTGCAAGCGGGCTTGAGCGCCGATCACGCACGCCTCATCACCGATCTTTACGACGTCTACAACACCGGCAAGATCGATGTCGAGGTCGGCGTGGGCGAGCAACGTTTCGGCACGACGACATTGCGCGAGGTATTCGAATCGCTCTTCGCGAATCGAGCCTCGAAAGCCGCAGCCAGTTGAAGGGCAACGTGTGACAAGGCACGCCACTTGCGGGATGGCAACGTGAACGAAAAACGCTTGCCCATCACTCAAGGAGCCCGCCATGACCCATTCGTCCATGCTTCGTTTCAACGTCTGCGCGGCAGTGCTCGCGATGATCTCAGCGACTTGTGTCGACGTAGCGGTGGCGCAGACGACAGATCAGCAAGTCGCAACGCCCACACACGCAGACCGCAAGGCGGCCAAGGAGCAGTCCAAGGCCGACAAGAAAGCGGATGTCGCGCAAGCAAAGGCCGACAAGAAGAAGACCGACGCGCAGTCCGACGCCGACAAGGAAGCGGCGAAGGCGAGGGTGAAGGACGCGAAAGAAGAGTAGGCGAACCCGTGCGCTGCTCGTTACGCCCGGGTTTCAGCGGCTGCGGGTTTGCCTGGATTGCGCGCGGGTTGGGTCGTGGCATCGGCTGAAATGATGCGTTCGATGTCGTCCAGCACGGCGGGCTTCACCAGGTGCAGATCGAACCCGGCGTCGAGTGTGCGAATACGGTCGCTCTCTTGCCCGTAGCCCGTGAGCGCAATGAGCAATGCGCCCGCTGTCCTCGCGTCGGCTCTCAGGGCACGGGCGACCTGGTAACCGTCGATGCCGGGCAAGCCGATATCGAGCAACACGACATCGGGCGTGAACGCAATCGCGGCCGCGATCGCCGATGCGCCGTCGTAGGCCTCGCGCACTTCGTGTCCTTGCATCTGGAGCAGGATCGCCATCGACGAAGCACCGTCGATACTGTCGTCCACCACCATGATCCGGCGGCTCGCGGCGCCGCCAGCCGGAGCATGGGCAGCAGGCGCTGGCGGGGGTGCGCCGGTGTGAACGGTGGTGCTCGTCGAAACCGTCCCCGCCGCGAGGCCGCTCGACGGGTGGCCGGCGGGCAGCATCACGACGAACTCGGAGCCCATGCCGAGGCCTGCCGAGTGAGCCTTGACCGTGCCGCCATGCAGTTCGCTGAGCGTCTTGGCGAGGAACAGACCGATCCCCAGTCCGCCTTCGGAACGCGTGAGCGATTCACGCGATTGCGCAAACAGATTGAACAAGGCGGCGAGTTCTTCGGCCTGCATGCCGATACCGTTGTCACGGACCCGCACCAGTACGCACTCGTCGGCACGCTCGACCTGCAGCTCGATTTGCCCGCCTTGTGGCGTGTACTTGGCGGCATTCGAGACCAGATTGCCGATGATCTGTGCAATGCGAATGGGGTCGCCCTGGATCAGGCACACTTGGTCGGGCAACTGCACCGCCAGCGTATGTCCTTTCTTCGCGATCGATGGCTCATTCGTTTCGACGGCGGCCGCAACCGCTGCGCCGATATCGATCGTCTGGATCTGCAGCGCAATCTTGCCGTGCGTGACGCGCGAAACATCGAGCAGATCGTCGACCAGGCGGCTCAGATGCTCGAGTTGGCGGCGCGCGATCATGCGCGCATCGCGCAGCTCATGTTCCGTTGCGTGAAAGCGCGGATCCATCAGTTCCAGCGCGTTGCGAATCGGCGCGAGGGGATTGCGCAGTTCGTGGGCGAGCGTCGCGAGGAACTGGTCCTTGTGGCGGTCGGCATCGCGCAATGCTTCCTCGGCACGATGCAGGCGCAACAAGGCGCGCACGTTCGCCACCAGTTCGGCGGGCTCGATCGGCTCGGTCAGGTAGCTGTCGGCGCCGCCGTCGAGCGCGCGGACCTTGTCGAACGAACGCACGGCGGCAGCCGATGTTTGCAGCACGAGCGTGGAGCGCGTGCGCGGATCGCCCTTGAGCATCGAACAGATCTCGATGCCGCTGATATCGGGCAGCTTGACGTCGAGCAGCACGAGTGCCGGGTTGCGCGTGCGAACCTGGTCGAGTGCGCTTTGACCCGTCGCCGCTTCGATGACCTCGAAGCCGGCGTGAACCAGCACGCGGGTTTTCGCGTAGCGTGCGCCGTCGTTATCGTCCACGTTGAGGATCAGCGGTGCGCCATCCATCATGATGAGTCTCCTGTCGCACTGCTGCTACCCGGTCTCATCACGTCGTCATCGCGGTCTGCATCGTCCGACGCTTGATATCGAATGGGCAATGTCGTGTAAAAGGTCGAACCGACACCCAAAGTGCTGTCCACGCCTGTATAGCCGCCCAGTAGCGCGCTGAGTTTCTGGCACAACGGCAAGCCGAGCCCCGTGCCCTTCACGCGCTGTTGCAGGTGGTTTTGCACCTGCGCGAACTCCTCGAAGATAACCTGGCGGTGCTCGTCGTCGATACCGATTCCCGTGTCGGCGACGAAGAACGTCACGTCGTCTCCACCAGGCTCCGGCCGTGCACCGACGCGTATCTCGCCGCGCTCGGTGAACTTCAGCGCATTGGAGACGAAGTTGCGCAGAATCTGCGTGAGCTTCGCTTCATCGGTGTAGATCGGCGGCAAGCCGTGTGCGTCGTCGAAGACCAGTTCGACGGCGGGGTTGTTGAGCAGCGGCATGAGCATGGCGCGCAGTGCCGCGAACATGGCTTTGATGTCGAACCACTCCGGTGTGACTTCGGTGCGGCCCGCTTCGATCTTGGCGAGATCGAGCAGATCGTTGACGATGTCGGTGAGGCTTTCTGCAGACTGGCGGATGAGCAGCACCTGGCGTTCCTGCTCGGGCGAGAGATCGCCGTCGAGCCGGTTCAGCAGCAGGTTCGACAACGCGCGAATGGAACTGAGCGGGGTGCGCAGCTCATGACTCATGTTCGACAGAAAGCGCGATTTCATCGTATCGGCGCGGCGCAACTCTTCCGCACGCTCGTCGAGTTCCGCATACAGGGCGACCACGCCGCGATTCGTCGCTTCGAGTTCCTCGGTGAGACGAACGAGTTCGTCCTGGCGATCGCGCAACTCGTTGAGCGTCGACACGAGCTCGCGATTCTGTTCCTGCAACGCGTCGAACGAGCGCTGGCTGCGCTCGAGCAAGGTGTGTTGCACGAGATCGCGCGCCATGGCGTCGATGTCGCGCACGGACATTTCGCGCTGGTCGCCGCGCAGATAGCGAGTGAGCGTGACGGTCGTGCCGCGTCCTGGCGCGGTATCGATCGCACAGTCGTCCATCAGACGATGGCACCCGGCGATGCCGCGTCCCATGCCGGTCGTCGATCGATAGGTGCCGTCGAGGACGGACGCGAGATCGCGAATGCCCGGTCCCTGATCGCGCACCTGGATCGTGAACGCTTGCGGGCTCGACGTGCCCTCGAAGGCGAACAGCACCTCGCCGCCGCGTGCATACTCGAATGCATTGCGGGTGATTTCCGACACGGCGCTCGCGATGCGTGTCTGGTCGAGCGGTGAAAAGCCGAAGCCGGCCGCGAGCACGCGGGCTTTGCGGCGTGCGGCGACCACGTCCTCCTCGGTTTCGATCCTCAAGCGCAGAATGGATGTTGTCATAGCAGATCGTGTTGCACATGCTTGCCCTTGACGACGACCACGGTGGCGTCGTCGCGGCGGCGTGAAAAGTCGCGGTACAGCACGGCGGCGATCATCGCGGCCGGTTGCAACAGCAAGCCCGGGTAGGTCAGCAGATCCCAGCGCGTGCCAATACCGTCCGAATGCAGGACGAGCAGCACTTCGCGCGTCCACGCGACTTCGAACTCCTGGGCCCCGCGCATCGCGTGCCCGACGGTGCCGTTGCGCGAGCTCAGTTGCCACATCGGGCGTGCCTCGGTCGGCGCGTTGTTGCTCTGCAGGCGCGAGCCGTCGCCGACCAGCCTCGGGCGTTCGGCGTTGAAAACCGCCGCCGCGATATTGCCGGTTCCGCAGAAGGTGAGTTGCCCGCGCGTGAGATCGAGCCGCGTGATCGCGAGCGCCGCGCCGCGCGTCGAATGCAGCGCGGCATGCGCAAGTTCCATCAGTGCGCCCGGCGAGCGGCCCGCGCGCCGCCGCACGACTTCGACGGCGCTTGCTGCAGCCACGTGGGCGTCCGGGCCGTGGCCGAGGCCGTCGGCCAGCGTGATGGTGAGACCCAGCGGGTCGGACTCGATCGCCCACGCATCGCCGCTCACGGTTTCGCCGGGATAGGGCACGCACACGCCACACGCGTCGATGCCGCCGTTCGGGGCAACGCCCGTGATCGCGCTGCGTTCGCCAGGCGCGCCAGCGCGTACGACCGCGCGCAGCACGGTGCCCAGACCCGGCTGCGAGTAGATCATCAGTTCGTCGGACAAGCGCCGCATCGCGCCGAGCCCCGTCCCCGGCGAACCAGCGGTGGTCCGCCCGTCGACGAAGGCATTGCGAAGATCGTGAATGCCTGGGCCCTTGTCGAGCGCGATGATTTCAATGCCGCTCGCGGACTTGCCGGGCGCTTCGGCGGGCAGTGTGCGCAGCAGCAACTCGCCGTGCCCCACGTGCTTGAGCACATTGGTGGAAGCCTCGGTGACGACCAGCGCAACGCGGCCGAGATCGTTCTCGTTGAAGCCCGCCTTTTGCCCGAGTTCCGCCGCGCCGCGCCGCGCGAACGCGACACCGCTGCCGTCGCTCAGCTCGAACGACATATGGGCGCCGCGCAATCCACTCAGCGAAGTTTCCATTTCGTGATCGACACCGTCGTGCCTTTTCCGGGTTCCGACTGGATATCGAATTCGTCAGACAAACGGCGCGCGCCGCCCAGTCCCAATCCGAGTCCCGAGCCGCTGGTAAAGCCATCCTGCAACGCGCGTTCGATGTCGGCGATACCGGCGCCCTGATCCACGAACGTGAGTTTCAGCCCTTTGCGCGTGCCGTTGAGCAGCACGCTCAACGTTGCATCGCCGCCTCCACCGTGCAGCAGCGTATTGCGTGCCAGCTCGCTCGCGGCCGTGACGAATTTCGTCTGGTCGACCAGAGAAAAGCCTTGCGCCATCGCGTGGTCCCGCACGATCTGGCGCAGCTTGACGATCTCCTGGTCCGAGCGAAGACCGACTTCGACAGTGGACGTTACAACCACAGTGAATGAATTCATCGCTGGGCGCCCCGGCCAGTCAGCGCTGTCGCTGCTGTTGTTGCTGCTGCTGTTGCTGCAGCAACGCCATGCCGCGTTCGACATCGAGCGCGGTGCGCACGCCATTCAGCGTGAGCCCGAGCTCGACCAGCGTGATGGCCACGGAAGGCTGCATGCCGACCACCACCGTCTGGGCATCGAGCACCGTCGCCATCGCCGCCGTGTTGCTGATCATGCGGCCGATGAACGAGTCGACGATATCGAGCGCCGAGATATCGATCAGCACCCCCTTCGCGCGGTCTTTCACGATGCGCGCGGTGAGATCGTCCTGGAGTGCGATAGCGAGGCGGTCGTGCATATCCACCTGAATGGCCACGACAAGGAAACCGCCCATGCGCAGGATCGGAATACGCTCCATGCTGGGCACCTATCGGGCCACGCGGGCCGGAATGCTCGACCCGCTGCGCTGCAGCGCAACGATGAATGCATCGGCGAGCGAAGCCTTGGTGGTCACATTCGTGAGATCGACACCAAGATGCACGATGGTCTGGGCAATCTGCGGACGAATGCCGCTGATGATGCAGTCCGCCCCCATCAGCCGCGCTGCCGCCACGGTCTTCAACAAATGCTGAGCGACGAGCGTATCGACAGTCGGCACACCGGTGATGTCGATGATCGCGAGAGCGGAGCCGGTGTCGATGATCTTCTGCAACAGGCTCTCCATGACGACCTGGGTCCGCGCGGAGTCCAGCGTGCCGATCAGCGGCAACGCGAGAATGCCGTCCCACAGTTCGACAACGGGGGTCGACAATTCGAGCAGCTCTTCCTGCTGGCGCGCGATGATCGCCTCGCGGCTGCGCTGGTAAACCTCGGTCGTGTAGAGCCCCAGCGAGTCGAGCAACATGTTCACCGCCCAGGTCACGTCGGCGAGCTCGGCGGGTTTATCGGCGAGTGTCTCGCGCAAGCGCGCATAGAGCGGTTGTTTCAACGAGAACACGAACGTTGCTGTCTCGGCGGGGGAGAAGCCCTGGCGCGCGCGATGCCCGGAAACATCGGCAAGAAAGGCTCGCACCGGTTCCCATGCAGCGCGGTTCGCATCGAGCGAATCGGAAGAGGCGACCGTATCCGCGAACACGTTGAGAAAGCCGCGGAATTGTTCGCTCATTTCATCTTCTGTGGCGAGTCCCCGGCGCAAAGCAATCGAAAGGTGCTGGTTCTTCCATTCATTGAGCAGCGATTCGCGATGTTGCGCCAGCACTTCACCCAGCGCCGCGGTAGTCGACACGTCCATGAAGCCTCCTGGAATTTCGTCTGGTAAATATTGCTCGATACTTGGCGACTTCAACTTCTACCGAAGGTTTGCAAACGTTTATAAACGGGTGCTCTCCGCTGCACCGACCCAATAGTACAGGGAGCAATCAGACCGATTACAAGAATATTTGGGCGCAAAGGGTGATCGAAGCAAAGAGTCATGACTGGCGCAGGTTGTGCCCGCAATAAAAGACGTTGGGTCATCGCCAGCACGTCGCGTGCCTGGGGTGCGCTTGTCGCCTGCCTGGACTGCCAGCTTGGCGGCGGTGTGCGTGGAAAGAATCATGCCCGGTATACTCGAGAGGGTGCGACGTTATGGTTGGTTGACATACCAAATGGTGGGGCGGATCATACCGGTGCCGGTCGCTTTCCGGAAATCAGCTTCGAAAACGGATCGAAGTTCGAGTGCGGGAGCACGGCAGGTAGTAGCGGTTCGAGTGCCGCGTACAGAGCAACTCTTGAAATGCGATTAGAGATCACCCCACAAACCGTTGAAACGTTCGAAACGGTACAGTCGATTGTTGTTTCAATCTCTGCAGCCGGCTTCATTGCGCTATGTACGCTGCCTTTCGTGCTCGGCGGGCGATGGATTGCCGTGTTGATTGGCGGTTGAACGCCATTTTCATTCGCAGGTGCAACGCGTCCCTTCCCGCAGGGGACAGACGAAATGCCGACACTCCCGGATAATCTGCCCAACGCAAGCTAACGATGCGCTTCACGCATTCGCGCAGGACCGCGCTCGTCGGGATAAAACATGAAAGCACAGCATGATGATATGAGGGCAGACGTGCAGGAATTGGAGACGCTATTCAAGGCGAACGGCGCCATGCTCTCCGAATACGGCGGTCGGATTGTCGTGCTGTTACGGTTTGTGGAAGTGGTCTTGCCGGCACTCGACGACGCGCAGTGTAGCGAGGTTGAACGAGAGTTGCGCCGCGAAATCGAAGCGGTCTTTTCACTTACGGATGATGTGCCGATGCCATCCGGGTATCACGCCGCCTTGCTCAACCAGACCAACTCGTTGCTCAATGCGCTGAAACGCCCTCGGCGTCTGGACTAGGTAAACGCGCTTCGAGCGGGCAAGCAAGCGGGCGATTCCAGAAGCATTCTGGATGCTGGAATGCCCGCGCATCGAGCTAATCCGGAAGGCCGTTCATTCGAACGAGTTCCCTCTGACTGCGAATTCCCAGTTTGATCAGCGCGCGCTTCTTGTATGTCACGACGCTCGTCTCGGCGATGCCAAGAATCCTGGCAATATTGACCGCAGTCTCGCCACGGCGGAGCAGCGATGCAACACTGCGCTCGCGATCGGACAACACGGAATACCACTTGTGCAGCAGCTTGGGCGGGTGCGCGGGATTCGAGGCAAATCGCACCTGAACGTCCACGAGTGCCGCAAGCAAGTCCGACATACCGGCAAACAGCTGAACGTCATGGGGAGAGAAAAATCCCGCTGTGCAGTTTCGGTAGAGATTCAAGTACGACACATAGTCGTCGCCAACCACTGCCACGCTGAGGCGGTCCACGACAAAGCCCGGCGAAAAAAACCGGTTCACCGCACCCGTTTCGTCGAGACCTTGCAAGATGACTGCGCCAGGTGATCCATTGGTTTGCGCCTGCGAAGCGGCAGTCTGGACGAATGGTGTGAGCGGCATGAAACTTCGCACATACGCTTCACTCAACGTCGAAGAAGCGCTTTGACAGTTCCCCGAGGCGGCGAGAATGAATCCTTTCTCATTGTTTGCGCGAACGAGCGTGCAACGATCGAACGCAAGGGCTGAATTGAGGCTTTCGAACAACCGATGGGTGAAGAGATCCGTTCCGATCACTCTAAGCAGAGGAGTGATCGTATTAAAGATTCTGGCATCAGTTGTACTGATTGACGCACTGGAAAGATCAGCAACGGATGGGCAACGCTTGATTACAAATGCCACTTGAAACGACTCCAACATCAAGATTGGTGAATATCACCGCCCATGCGGCGAGGCGTGATTTTGACGCGTGATTGCGTCGCTCCGTATCTTGAGGTTAAGTGAGGTCGCATTCGCAGGTCTGTAGTGAACGGCTGTCCATGGCGAGCGCGAGAATCTCAGTAACCGCAATACCGCATCTTGAGCAATACGTTATCCGTAACAACTTGGTAGTGTCAACAACCAAATATTTAAAGAAGCCTCGGGCTTACGACTTGCTTCACGCTTTGGCGTTCGTCAATCGACTTGAGTATCCGTTGCTTGAAACGAGTCAAAGCAAAGCTGAACTTCAGGCGGGCTTGCCAGTTTCAGGACTTGTTCATAGTCGATGGACCTCGATATAGCATTGGTCGCCGTAGTGAAGCGTATTGCGCGAGAAATACGGCGGCACCTGCAGGTCGAAGTGCGCGTGATCGTGGGACTGATCGCTTCGTAACAGATCGCTTCGGCTGCAGATGTCGAGGCGCAACCGGTCTCCCCGATGCAGCAGAACAGGTGCGGGCGTCAGGCTGAAGGCGAGCTCGACGGGCACGCCGGGCACAAGCGGCTCCGTGACGTCCAGGTCGTGAACGATTTCGCATGCGGTGGAGCGCGCAGGGTCGATCTTCCGTGTGACGGGACGCATCGCTCCCATGGACAACAGATGAAGTGTGCCTGCCTTGTCGACACGGCTCAGTCGTGCGACCACGTACGAATCGATTTCATTGCAGCTGAAGACGAGATGCGCGGACACAGGACCGGCCAACTGGATCGATTCTTCGACCGGCAGTTCGTAGCAGAGCGTGTGGTTGATCACCTTGTCGAAGCCGCCGACAGTCTGCGCGCGCAATGGCACGGCGGCCCAACTGTTGCTGCCGTTTTGCGCAATGGAGGGAGAGAGACTGTGCGTGGTTGTATCGTCGCCAGCCGATGCGGGATACAGACGCCATGCGCGGGCCGAGGGCACCGGGAAGTCGGACGCGGCTTCATAGCGGTCCGCACCATCGAGCCAGTAACGCACGGGAGCCTGCTGCGCATAGCCGTTGTCGGCACCATGAAGCACGTGATCGAAGAAGGCGAGCGCTTCGAGTTGCCATTCGTAGACGGGAAGGACGTAGCTCGCTTTGCCCAGAATCATCCATTTGCGATTGTGCGGCGTACTGCTGTTTTGCCACAGATCGTAACTGCCGAACTGATGGAGGTTCCACATCGCGAGATTTTGTATCGCGACGAAAGGAATATCGATCTCGGCGAGGCGATCGGATGGACCGGGTGGCATGTGATTGGTCGAGCGGGTCTTGCCGTCGATGAGCCAGTTCACGTACCACTTCCGTGCGGCCAGCGTCGGCGTTTTCTCCATGAAGCTCAGCATGATGCGGTTCGTGCGCTTCGTGAGGGCAGGCACCCAGACGCGCTTGAAACGCGAATTGAGAATCTGGCTGATCAGCGCGCGCACGAGTGGCGGCACGCGTAGCTTGACGATAAAGGGATTGAAATTGGCGCCAAGCCAGAGACTCAGAAAGAAGTTATTGGGCGTGCCGCCGTACATGACGATGTGCCGGAAAAAATCCGTGCACAGTTCATTCGCGACGAACGCCTTAAGGGCCGGAGGGCGGCGCACGGCGACCTGCGGCTGCACCATGCCGTAGTACGACGTGCCGAACATGACCACGCGACCGTCGCACCAAGGCTGTTGCGAGGCCCATGCGATGGCGGCCTCGTGATCGTCGATTTCGACTTCGTTGCAGGTGATGGCCTCTTCGCCCGTCGACTGTCCCATCGAGCGCCGCGTGACGATGACATGGGCGTACCCACGGTCGGTGAAGACAGGCGGGCAGCCCACCTCGTTCGAGCCGGTCGGGGCGCCAGCGCTGTGCAATTCCTTGCTGTAAGCGCCAAACACGACGATTGCGGGGTAACGTCCTTCCTGCTTCGGCAGGAACACATCGGCCGCCAGCACCGCGCCATCGACCGGGATGCGCTGATCAGCGAGGACGGCGCAACCGAGTCCTTTCATGACCGGCGGCCCCGGCTCCCAGCCTGCGAGTTGATGCCCGGACGTGTCGGCGCGCAGAGGAATCAGGTTGTCCCAGAAGCGGGGCTTGCGCGGCGGCGTGATGGCTTGCTTTGACATTACAGTCTTCCGTGATGTGGCTTTGACTAAGGTTTGATGGCGCGAAGTCGTGTGCGGGCGGACGAAGTGAGAATGCCGCCGAGAAACAAGTGGATGGCGCGATTGAAAGCCAGTTCAGCATTGGTGCTCAGCCGCTCGAGCCGCACCGGATCATGTAAACCGTCGGCGACGAGAAGCCAGTACTCGACAAGAAAACTAACATCCTCGTCGTCGTTGACCAGACCTTCCAGCCTGCCCAGTTCCAGAATCGGTGCGAGCTCCTGCGCAATGTCGGTGGCCATCACTGCATCGATCTGGTCAGACAATTGCGGCGCGTAGCGTTGCAGGTCCGCAAGGAATTGCGGGGAAAGCGATCCAAAGTGCGTTCCGATGAAGCGCAGCGTCGCGTCCAGCTTGTCGATGAATCCACCAGTTCCAGCAAGAATTTCCGCGACGTGGCGCCGGATAGTTGCTCCTGTAATGGCGAAAATCGCCGAGACCATCACGTCTTTCGAGGGGAAGTTCACATAGAGGGTCTTCTTGCTCATCCCGAGTGCCTTGCTCAAGGCATCCATCGTCAGCGCACCGTAGCCCTCGCGCAGCAACATCTCCCGGGCTTTCTCCAGAATGCGGCCCGTTTGCGAATCGGCAAATTCGACCCGCGGCAGGGCGACCGCCGAAGCTGCAGTGGATGCGATGGATTTCATGAAGGAATTCATCGGGACGAGCGGGTGATGCCGTTCGTTCAATGGAAACCAGAATACATAAAATAGTTTCCGTCGTCAACGGGTGTTAATTGACAGGGTGCGTTCGCTTCGCAGTCTTTGGTGCCCTTGATGCGTCTCCCGAAGTCGAGCCGTTCTTTCACGGGATCTTCCGGCCGCGCCGCTCAATGGTTCGCTAAACGAATCTTGAACACCGAGACGCCTCGTTCCAGCATCTGGGCGTGCTCTTCGAGCGATTTCGCGGCCGCCGCGGCTTCTTCCACAAGCGCCGCGTTATGCTGAGTGACGCCATCCATTTTCACGACGGCCTGATTGATTTGCTCGATGCCCCGGCTCTGCTCCTCGGACGCCACCGATATCTCGCCGACAATATCCGACACCTGTTTAATGGCATGTCTGACTTGCCCGATCTGTGTGCTCACGATGCTGGCTTGATGCGCGCTTTGTCTCGTGGATGCCACTGAAGCACCAATCAATTCCTTGATTTCCTTCGCAGCTGAGGCCGATCGCTGTGCGAGCGCGCGCACTTCGTCCGCGACGACTGCGAAGCCGCGCCCCTGTTCTCCCGCCCGCGCGGATTCGACCGCGGCATTCAGCGCGAGGATATTGGTTTGAAACGCGATGCCTTCGATGACATCGGTGATCTCCGAGATCCTCGACGAACTGCTGTTCATTTCGTCGATGGCCGCGGCGAGGTTCTGCGCGCCCTCGGCCCCGACGTTGGCGACGTCCGTCGCGTTGATGGCGAGCGTGCTGGCACGGCGGGCGTTGTCGGCGTTCTGCCTCACGGTTTCGGTCAGCTCGACCATGCTTGACGCGGTCTCTTCGAGAGAAGCCGCCTGTTGTTCCGTGCGGGCGGACAGATCGGCATTACCTGAAGCGATCTGCGAGCTGGCCGAACTCACGCTTTGTGCGTTGTCGCGCACGGATCCGACGATCGACGACACGTTCTGGCGCATGCGCTCGAGGGTCATGAGCAGCTGCCCGGTCTCGTCGCGAGAATGCGAGGACACCGCAATGCTCAGGTCCCCGCTGGCAACGCGTTCGGCAAGCACCACGGCTTCGCGCAATGGCGCGGTGATCGAGCGCGAGACGAACCAGGCCAGCGCTGCGCCGACGAGCAACGCCAAAGCGGAAATGCCCACCACGATCCGCCGCGTGCTCACGAACGCGAACCGGGACTGCGCGGAGCCGTTGCGGGCTTCCTGTTGCTGATAATCGCTGAGCGCGCGCAGTGCTGCGCCGGCTTCGGTCTGCGTTCTGATGCGGCTGCCGAACAACAGCGCGCCGGCTTCGTCCGTCTTGCCTTCGAGTCCCGCGACGACGACTTCATCAAGCAAGCTCGAATACGCGGCTTGGGCGCTCTTCGCCGCATCGAGCAGCCGTCGTTCGTCATCCGCATCGACCATCGATTCGAGGGCGGCCAGTTTCTCGCGCAGCAGCGCCTCGTTGCGGTCGTACTGGCGCTTGCTGTCCGCTTTGATCGCCTTGTCAGTCGCGAGCACCGCATTGCGGGCGAGACTGGCATCGTCGGTTTGCAGAAGCTGGACCTGCAGCGCCAGAATGGCCTTCGGATAAAGATGATCGGCGATTCGCTGCGTCATGCGACTTTGACCGGCACCTCCCGAACCGCCGACCACAGTAATGAGCATCAGCAGCAGCAACATTGCGCCAAAGCCGAGGCTGAGCCGGGTGGCGATCCTGAGGTTTTGCATGATTGAGTCTCAACGAGAAGGAAGTACCATGGGACATGCATCCTCTTAGGTAGCAGCGCTGGATCGGTAATCGCGGCTTTCGCGATGAAGCCCGGTGGCCGAAGCGCGACGGGCGAACAGAATCACCACTGCGGCCAGAGTGGCCGCGATCGCGACCGAACGCAACAGGGCGCTCTCTCCGCCATAGGCTTGTTGCAGCACGCCGCCGATGTACGGGCCCAGAATCGCACCGAAGCGGCCCACGCCCAACTCCATGCCGACGCCCGTGGCGCGCACGGCCGTGTCATACGAAGCGGCCGTGAAGTTGTTCAGCACGAATTGCGCGCCGATGATGAAGAAGCCGGCGGCAGCGGTACTGGCGAGGTTGATCGCGTGATCGTGAAAGAGCGCCATCGACGTGATGGCGGCCGCGCCGAAAAGCCACCACAGTGCAAGCCATACGCGCGGACGGGCAAGTCGATCGGTCAGATAGCCACACACCAGCGCGCCGACGAACGACGTGCATTGCATGAGTGCACCGAAGCCGAAACTCGCCGCAAAGGTTTCGCCGCGCGATTGCATCAAGGTGGGAATCCAGCCGGAGAGCGCAAAGATGCAGTACAGACTGAGAAAGCTCGCGACCCAGATCGCCAGCGAGACGACGCGATAGCGCGCACTGAGCAGTGCCGAAACCGGCACCCGTTTTGCGCCGGGCTCACCGACCACGCTCGCGCTCGCATAGTACGCGGCGCGTTCGGGACGCAGCAGGGAAAGAATTCGGCGGATCTCCCCGGTGCGCTGCTGCAACAGCAGAAACTTCGGGGATTCGGGCAAGTAACGATTCATGAGCGGAATCAGCAGGATCGACAGCGCGCCGATCCAGTAAAGCCCGCGCCATCCGGTCAGCGGCGTGACGAAAATGCCGACTAGCCCGGCCGCCGTGCCGCCGGCCGCCCAACCGAGCGCAACGCCCCAGAGTGCGAAACGGTTCGCCACCCTGGTTGGTGCGAGTTCGGTGAGATACGTCGTGGAGAGAGGCAAAAGCACACCCAGCCCGATGCCGGTGAGCAAACGCAGTACGCAGAAGATGCCGAACGAATGCGCGAGCAGCGCCGTCAATGCCGAGAAAATCGTGGTGATCCAGAGACCTGCGAGCAACGTGACGCGTCGGCCGAGGCGATCTGCTGCGAGGCCGTGCAATGCTGCGCCAACCAGAAAGCCGATCAATCCGCTCGACACCAGCATGCCGCCGTTCTTGAGCGAAAGATGCCATTCGTCGTGCACGAAGTGAATGACATAAGCCGGATTGAACGTGTCGTAGCCGTCGAAGAACGTGACCAGTGCGAGCAGCACGCCAAGCTTGATGTGATAGCTGCCGATGCGCGCTTGCGCCAATTCCTCGTGTACATCGAAGGTCTGCCCGGACATATTGTCTCCTCCAATGAAGCGGCGAGTCGCCAGTGGGCGACCCGTGCATCACATGTGTGGGGTTATGCTGCCGTGAGCTTGAAGAGGCGGGCTGCGTTGTCGTGAGCGATCTTGGTCCGATCGTTCTCGCTGATGGAAGCCGAATCGAACCACTGCGCTGCGTGGTCGATGTTTTCGAAAGGCCAGTCCGCCGAGAACAGAATGCGGTCCGAGCCGATCTCGAGAAGTGCGTCGATCAGCGTCTGCGTGCGGAAGTTGCCGGACGTGGTCAGATAGAAATTCTCGTGGAAATACTCGGCGATACGGCGCTTCGCAGGGTAGTTCGGCGTCGTCTCCACCCATGCGTTGCGGTTGTCGACCCGCCACATGCTATAAGGCAAGCCCTCGCCCATGTGCCCGAGGATGATCTTGAGCGCGGGGAATTCGTCGAACAGTCCCGAGCCCATCAGACGCAGCGCGTGCACAGCGGTTTCCTGTCCGAACGCCCACGTTGGCCCAAGCAGCCACGGATGACCGTCGTAAATCGGCGCGTGGGCCGCCAGCGGGTTGCGCGGGTGCAGATAGAACGGCACATCGAGCGACTGCACCACCGACCAGAACGGGCGATATTGCGCAAGGTCGTAATAGACGACGTTGTCGGGCGTGTGGACTTGCGAGAATCCGTTGACGAGACCGCCTACGAAACCGAGTTCGCGCACGCAGCGCTCGAGCTCCCGTGCTGCGAGATCAGGCGATTGCATCGGCAGCGCGGCGAAGCCGCGAAAGCGGTCGGGGCGGCGGCTGATCTGCTCTGCGAGGAAGTCGTTGGCGCGGCGCGCGATGTCATAGGCTTTATCGACGTTGGGAATGGCCTGCACGGTTGGCGCATTGAGCGACAGAATCATCACGTCGATGCCGTGCCTGTCCATTTCTTCGAGCCGCTGGCCATGAATGTCGAGCAGTCGACGGCTCAATATTTCCCAATACGACGGCGGAACGAAGCCGGCGGAATCATTCAGGGTTTCCTCGATCGCGAAGTGCTCTTCGAGGGCGATTTTCTTCGTGGTTTTAAATGCCATTTAAATCTCTCCCGGCCAATTAGTATTGCCCTTTGGGCGCGAGTCCAAGGGCCATTTGCCCGTACATCGTGCCGACGGTGTCCCAGTTCATGCTGATATGTCTGCCCACGGCGTTGGCATCGCGCCATGCACGCTGCACGGGGTGATCGAGATTGAGGCCCTGACCGCCGGTCGATGCGTTCAGTGCTTCAGTAGCGCGGATCGCGAGCGAGACGGCGAACGCCTGGCCTCGACGGCTGGTAATCCGGTCCTCGGTGCTGATTGCTTCGCCGCGTTGGACTTGCGCTTCGCGTTTGCGCAGGTCGGCGAGCAGAATCATGGACGCCGCTTCGCAACTTGCCGACGCTTCGGCGACGCGCAACTGCACGGTCGCGAACTCGGCCATGCGATTGTTGCCGCCCGCCACCGCGCCGCGCGTCACGCGCTGGCTCGTGCGCTGGAGGTAATCGGCGAGGGCACCATGGGCCGCGCCGACCGCGACGGAGGCGAGGCACGACGGAATGGCGCTCAGCATCGGCAGCTTGTAGCCGGTGTATTGCGGATGAACATCGGCACCCGGGGGCGTGCCATTGGTTGTGTCGCTGAAGGTCAGCAAGCGATGCGCCGGGACGAAGACGTTCTCGAGGACGAGCGTCTTGCTGCCGGTGCCGGCAAGGCCCACCACATGCCACGTATCTTCGATCAGGTAGTCGGTTGCGGGGACGAGCAGGAACGCCGGCGTCGGTGCCGGGCGGCCGTCCGCGGGCGGCAGGATCGCGGCGCAAACGGACCAGTGCGCGTTATCGCATCCGCTTGCGAAGCTCCAGCGGCCATTGATCACATAGCCGCCATCGACAGGTGTCGCCTGGCACACCGGGGCATACGAGCCGCAGACCAGGGCATCGGGATTCGCTTCCCACACGTCGCGTTGGGCCTGTTCCGGAAAGCCGGCGAGCAGCCACTGGTGCGCGGAAAGCAGGCCGGCGACCCATGCCGTCGACGGACAGGAGCGCGCCAGCTCGATATTCAGCTCGACCAGATCGGAGAACTGATATTCGAGGCCGCCAAAGACGCGCGGCTTGAGCAAGTCGAAATAGCGCAACTGGCGCAATGCTTCCATGGCCTGCGCGGATACGCGCCGCGCTTCTTCGGTTGCGCGCGCCTCGGCTGCGAAGACGGGTTCGAGTTGCGCGATCCCGGCTTTGATTTCATTGAACAGGTGGTCGATGGCACTCATTCGAGACCTCTACGTGTGAGAGAAACAGCTTCCGTTGAAAGGGAACAGGCAGCGGCTCAGCAATAGCCGGCGTTGCGATATAAAAGCGGCGTCGTGTCATCCCGGAGCAACACCGACTTGACCGCGCCAATGAAGATCGTGTGAGTCCCGAACGGGATCGCGCCGATGCGTTCACAAAAGATGTTTGCCTGTGCGTCGAGCAGATAGTCGGTCGATGCCGGATCGCGATCCCACACTCCGTTCCGAAACCGCTCTGCGGAAGGCAATCGGCCGCTGAACGCGGAGGAAATGCCGGTTTGATCGCTGTGCAGCACGTTGACGCAAAAGCGCGTCGCGCCAAGCATGATGTCGTGCAGATAGCTCGAACGATTCACGCACGCGATCATCGAGGGCGGCTCCATCGACAGCGAACTCACCGCCGTCATCGTCATGCCGTGCCGGCGCTCGCCGTCCGTGGCCGTAACGATCGTTACGGTCGACGTGATGCCTCGCATCGCTGCACGAAAGGCTGACCCAACCTCCTGGACATCGAGCGCGGGTGCATCCATGTCTGTCTCCTTGTGATGGACGCGACGATCACGTCCTGCTGAATCGACTATAGTTGCAGTTGCAAATGTTGTAAAGGGAAATGATGTCTGGGGAAATGTTGTGTCAGAAGGTTTGGTAGAATCCGTTTCATAACTAGAGGAGGGTGACTGATGTACAAGCTGACGGACTCGTTTCCCTACCTGTTGAACCGGGTGGGTGTGCGCATGGGTGACCTGTTCTCGCGGCGCGTCGCGAGTTACGGCGTGACGTTGCCGATGTATCGCGTGATGGCGTCGCTGTGGGAGGTGCCGGGCCAACGGCTCAACGATCTCAGCACCATGACGACGGTCGAAATCTCGACGCTCTCGCGCCTCATCGGTACGATGGAGAAAATGGACCTCGTGTCGCGCAGCCGCCTCGAGAACAATGCGCGCACGGTTCAGATCAATCTGACGAAACGCGGCACGAAGCTCGCCGAAGAACTCATGCCGATCGCCCAGCATTTCGAGGAAGTGGCTGTCAAGAAGCTGTCGGCGACCAACCTCAAGCTGCTCAAGAAGATGCTGGTCGACGTGTACGACCGGCTCGACGAGATCGAGCAGGAACTTGTAGGCGTCGAGGAAGATCGCTGAGACCAGCAGAATCTCAAAGGGGCGTGCCGCGGTGCGTATGAACGACCGCGGCGCACACGTACATCAGAAGTAATGGCGCAGTCCGACGAGCACACCAAGCTGCTTCGCGCCGGTGAACGTGTAATAGCCGCCGCCCACGGAATAAGCGGCCCGGCTGTTGTTCTGCATGAACGAAACCGACGTGTAGACGGACGTGCGCGGCGACAGAACGTAGGTCGCGCGGGTCACATAGAACGTCGCGTTTTGTTCCGTCGAGGTCTGGATGTGGGACACCTCGCCATCGAGCACGATAGACGGGGTCATCGTGTACGAAATGCCGGCATCGTACAGATTGGACTCGAAGGTGATGTTGGCCTCGGTCCTGCGGTGGATATAGTTGGCGATGAAGCGCAGGTTGCGGTATTTCGCGTAGCCGCCCGCGTAGTAGCGCTGCGTCTTGCTGCTGCTGGTCGGCAGCAGGATGCTGGCCGAGGTGGGGTCATAACTCACACTGCCGGCGACCGTGCCGGGCCCGCCGCGAAGTTCGTCGTACGAGACGCTCGCACCGTATGAATCCTGGAACCAGCCGAGCATCGCCGACACGGCCCGACAGGCGAGCGAGTCGCCGGGAACCTGGCCAGGACAATTGGTTTCCGAGGGGCTGAAGCCGATGCCGCCGTTTGCGCTGGTCGTCCCCGGGACGGCCGTGCCATCGCGCCCGAAGCTATAGGACACGCCGTAGTTCAAGGGCCCGCGTGCGCCCAAAAAGGCAATCGTGTTGTCCGAGCGCTGGTTCGCGAGATAGGGGTCGAGAGAAGGGAGCGAGTACAGGCCCGGCACCATGATCGTCGCGTGCTTCATGGCTTCGAAGAGCATCGTGAACTGGTGACCGAGACGGATATCGCCCCATTCGTTGCCCACGCCCACCCACGCTTCGCGGCCGAACAGGCGACCGGCACCCAGTCCGCCGTTGTTCGGATAGAACCAGCTTTCCAGTTTGAACGTGGCTTTCACGCCGCCGCCGAGGTCTTCCTTGCCCAGCAGGCCCCAGCGCGACGGGGTCGTCGAACTCAGTTGCGTCATGCGCACCGCCGAGCCCGAACCCGAGGTTTGACCCGGCTTCGAAGCTGCATCGTTTTCCCAGTCCACACCGGTATCGATCACGCCATAGAGCGTCACCGAGCTTTCCGCCATTACATTGGTGCTCGCCATCACCAGCCCGCCTGCAATCAGGGCCGTACGTACTTTCTGGTTCATCCCCATCCCCTTGCTTCGCTAGTTGAACTCGAACTACAAAACGCTCGCCGGTATTCGGTTGCGCTATCGGGCAGGGCGACAGACGTTGCCCTGCAGTGCTGCATGAAAGCAATCGGAGTGGGCGCATCGCAGACCGTAAAGAGGTCGGGACGGCAGGTGGTGCTCGCGCCGATACGATTGCTATTCCAATACTTGCACGCGCAAATTATTGCAACAACGTTGGGCGAACTGCAAGGTTCACATAGGTTGGTAGATATACTTAGAGTCTGTAGATCCGCCAAAATCCGTGACGGGATGCCGCAGCGGTTGGTATTCTTGGAGCCGTAGGGGTTTACTCGCTTCGTATTGAATATGCAACACTTGTGAATACAATAGTGACCGTGACAAATCACTATTTTTGGAGTCTGGTATGAAGGAATATTCCCTCGTGATCTTTACTAGTGGCGAGTTCAAGGAGGCGCCCGGGTTGCTGCTGGATGGCTGGGTCTACCCGCTTGGCGATCTGCTTTCCTCGCTGGTGGGTGCAGAGGTGCCGGGCAACGGGACCATGCGTGAAGTGCTGGACAACTGGTCGCGTGCCTCCACGCTCATCGCGCGGGCAGTCGACGCGTTGCCGGTGCCGGCGCCCGACACGCTCGAGCGGTATCGGCTCGACGACGTGACACTCTCGTCGCCCGTGCAAGGCGGGACGATCTACGGATCGGGTGCGAACTATCTGGACCATCTGGAAGAAATGGCGAAGGTACTCGGTGCTCCCATCCCGAATCCGAAGACGGCCGGACAGTTACCCTGGCACTTCGTCAAGCCGGGGCGCAATGCGCTAGTGGGCTCAGGCGTGGCCGTGAAGTTGCCTGCTTACTCGTCGAAGGTCGACTGGGAAGTGGAACTCGCGGTCATCATCGGCAAGCAAGCCAAGGACGTAGCCGTCGAAGACGCCATGGCGTATGTGGCGGGCTATGCCATCTCCAACGATCTTTCCGCGCGCGACCATGTCAAGCGCGCCGATGTTCCGGTCGGCTCGCCGTTCGCGTACGACTGGGTGTCGCAAAAGTGCTTCGACGGATCTTGCCCGCTCGGACCCGGCATGGTTCCCGCAGCGCTGGTGCCCGATCCCTATCGGCTTTCGTTGCGCCTTTGGCACAACGGCGTGCTGAAACAGGATTCGAACACGAGCAACATGATTTACGGCGTCGCCGAGCAAATCGCCTATCTCAGCTCGCGCGCCACGCTGTTTCCCGGCGACGTCATCTTGACCGGTACCCCCGCAGGCGTGGGCATGGCTCGCGGAGAGTTCCTGGCCGTGGGCGACACCGTTCGTATCGAGATCGAGAAGCTGGGTGTGCTGGAGACGCGTTTCGTTTGAGCGCGTGTGCCAGAGGCGACGCAGGATTGCGCTGCCTCTGGCAACCGGTGTCGCGCGGTGAAGGCCGCGCACATCGATGCTCAGGCCTGCGCGGATGCGTTGCCGTTCAGCGGCTGCGAACGCAGGCCGACTTCCTCATACCCCTCGCCGGATTCGTCGGGCCAGGTGGCCGCCTCGATGAAGGCGGGGCGGCGCGAAACGCGCTCGTACCAGTCGTGGACTGCCGGTCGCAGCGATTCGGACCAGAAATCGCTGCGCCCCAGCGCATACAGTCGATACAGGTAAGGCGCGATGGCAATGTCGGCCAGCGAGAATTCGCCGACGATCCACGTTTCCCGACCGGGATAGCGCGCCGCCGAAGTCTCGAGATCCTTCTCCAGCCGATCGAGCAGATTGATGATGACGGCCACGCACTCGTCTAGTTCGGATTCGGGAATCTCGCCGCGCACGGCGCGGCTGTGGACATCCTGATAGAAGCGGGTGGGACGCTTGGTGGCATGTTCGCGCAGCGCATCGTCGCCCCAACGATTACGCAGCTTGGGCAGCAGGTATTTCACCATGGTGAGCTTGACGATGGCGCTAAAACCGTCGTCGGATGCCTTTATGAGCGTGCGCATGCGGGCGGCCTCGAGCGGATCTGCCGGAATGAGACGCGGACCCGCAAAGGCCGCGTCGATGTACTCGTTGATGACGCTCGACTCAAGGATGGGCTCACCATCGTGGACGAGCGTGGGCACCACGCCGTCGGGGTTCACGGCGAGATATTCCGGCGTGAGTTGATCGAAGCGAAACAAGTCAATGTAGCGGCTTGTCCACGGCACCTGTTTTTCGCCCAGTGCCATGCGCACCTTGACGGAACAGACCGAACTCCAGAAGTGATACAGCTCTACCATCGCAGTCTCCAGAAATTGGTAAGCAAACCAAGATGCGGGTGAATCAGAGCGTCGTTGCTGCCGGCATCGCGAGCTCTTGATTTGCGCATGCATCAGTTGCATATGCAAATATAGTCAATTAGACTGGCTATGTGCAACCAGTTTTGGAGAGCAGGCGATGGGAACCTCATTTGACGTCGATTTGTTTGTCATCGGCGGTGGGTCGGGCGGCGTGCGCGCAAGCCGGATCGCTGCAGGTCATGGTGCGCGCGTGGCGTTGGCTGAGGAGCATCGACTGGGCGGCACGTGTGTGATACGCGGATGCGTACCCAAAAAGCTGCTGATGTATGCCGCACAATACGGACGATCGTTTGAAGAGGCGGCGGGCTTCGGCTGGTCTGTCAACGAGCCGCAGCACGATTGGGCGACGCTGTCACGCGGCTTGCATGCGGAGCTCGATCGCCTCGAAGGCGTGTATCGGCGGTTGCTCATGGCATCGGGCGTGAACGTGGTCGAAGCGCGGGCAACGATTGTCGGACCGAACTGTGTGGCTGTGGGCGACGACCTTTTCGTCGCACGCAAGATTCTCATTGCGACGGGCGCGACGCCCGAAAAACCGGACGTTCCCGGCGCCGACTTGATGGTGACCTCCAACGAGGTGTTTCAACTGCAGCGTCGCCCACAACACGTGGTCATTGTCGGCGGCGGTTATATCGCCTGCGAGTTCGCGGGCATTTTTCGCGGGCTTGGTTCGGACGTGGTCCAGCTGCATCGCGGCGAACAGGTACTGCGTGGCTTCGATGGGGAGCAGGCTGCGCATCTGGCCGCGCAGATCGCGCACAGCGGCGTCTCGCTGCGACTCGGGACACAGATCGCATCCGTCGAGTGCCGCGGTGACAAGTACCTCGTCACGCTCTCCGATGGCTCCGCTCTCGAAACGGATCTCGTCATTGCGGCCACCGGGCGGCGTTGCAACTCGCGCGGACTGGGTCTGGAATCTGCGGGTGTCGCGGTAAATTCGCGCGGTGCGATCCGTGTGGATCGCCACTCCCGGACGTCCAGCGCCGATATCTACGCGGTCTGCGACGTGACCGATCGCGTGAATCTGACGCCTGTGGCCATCGCGGAAGGGCATGCGTTCGCCGATTCGCTTTTTGGAAGTAAACCGCGTGAAGTCAATCACGAAAACGTCCCCTATGCCGTGTTCAGCCAGCCTCAGGCCGCTTCGGTCGGCTTGAGCGAGGAGCTGGCGGCACAAATACATCAGGATTGCAGAGTTTATACAAGCACCTTCAGGCCGATGCGGGCGACTCTGTCCCGGTCTGGCGAGAGTGCGTTCGTGAAGGTCGTCGTCGATGGATCGACCGATCGCGTGCTCGGCGTGCATCTGGTCTGCGCCGACGCTGCCGAGATCATCCAGGGCTTCGCCGTGGCCGTCGTCGCCGGCCTGACGAAAACACAATTCGACGCGACGATCGGTGTGCATCCGACACTGGCCGAAGAACTCGTGACCCTGCGCTCGTGGCGCGCGCCGGTGCTGAAACAGGCGCAGAAGCAGGCCGCTATCGTTTGAGTGTGACCGGCAGCCCGACGGCAACACCCACGCCGCTTTGTTCCGGCGCGGGCCGGAACGGCTGCCCCGTCATGGGACGATAGAACAGTTCCAGCATCAGTTCGCGCAGCCAGCGGTTGCCGCTATCGAGGTTGAAGCGCTCGTGCCACTGCTGGCAAATCTGCACGGGCATGGCGGGAAACGGGATGGGTTCGGTCCGCAGGTCCGTACGCGTGCTCATCATGGCATGCGCCATGCCGCGCGGCGCGGTCATCAATAGATCGGAACCCGCGAGCATCGCCGAGAGCCCCAATGCGTTCGATGCGGTGAGCACGACGTTGCCGCGACCAAACACATTCGTATTGAGCGCCGCCTGCTTGAGTTCGCCGTCCGAGGTGCCGTTGGGACGGTACTGGATATGGCTTGCTTCGAGGAAGGCCGACATCGTGAGCGCGCCTGGGGTGATCGGATGATCGCGCCGCAGCAGCACGACGAAGGTTTCGTCGAACAAGCGCTGGCGCACGAACGACTGGCCCATCGCGGGCCAACTGCCGATGGCCAGATCGAGCTGGCCATGGATCATCTGCTGCCGCGCTTCACTATATGACATGTCCAGCGTTTCGAACCTGACTCCCGGCGCGGCCTTGAGCGACGCGGCCAGAATGGACGGCAACAGCACCATCCGCCCGATATCGGTCATTGCGATCCTGAAGCGGCGCCCCGAGGTGCCCGGATCGAACGGACGCGCTTCCTCCAGCGAACGCGATACCTGCGCGAGTCCCTGATCGATGGGTCCGATCAATCGTTCCGCAAGCGGCGTGGGCGTCATGCCATCGGGAGTCCGGATGAAAAGCGGGTCGTTGAAGCGATCGCGCATGCGTTTGAGCGCGTTGCTGACACCGGACTGGGTTATGCCTATCTTCGCCGCTGCAAGCGTAGTGCTACGCGTGCTGTACACCGCGCTGAAGACGGAAAAAAGATTGAGATCGACGGTATTGATGTTCATCGGTCATCCCGGTTACCGTTGCTGCATCAATGACGATGCAGCAGCTCGCGAGGATATGAGCATAGCTGCACCTTCCGTCGATCTCAAGAGAGCTGGCGCCTTGACCCGCCAGCAAGGGTCCCGGTCAGGTGAGGGACATGCCGGGCTTTGTTATCCAGTCCATCGTGTTACGCGGGCGCATTGTCCGGACTGAAGCGATACGGCCCCAGCTTGGCGAAGCAACCCGCGCCCAATACGAGCAGGCCGGCAATCAGATACAGCCCGAGCGCGTAAGAGCCGTGTGTGGCGCGCCACCAGCCCAGCAGGCCAACCGCGACGGCGCCGGTGACCTGGAAGACGGCGAAGACCGGTGCGTAGATCGCTCCGAACGCGCGTCGGCCGAAGTAGCGGGCGATGATGTAGCCCAGCACATCGAACTCCGCGCCAATCACGATGCCGCCGAGAATGGCGCACAGCGCAGCGGTGTCGAACGGGGCGCCGGCGCCCAGCAAGGCGAGCGCCGAAGCGGCGATCAAGCACAGCATCACCATGACCGCGCCGACATGCATCCGGTCCACGATCCAGCCAGTGGCGATCCGTCCCGCGATCAGAGAGACACCGAGCAACGACTGCAGCGTTGCGGCCTGAGCGGGCGAGATGCCGGTATCGACCAGGATCCGCACCATGTGGATCGTCAGCGCGACGCTGGCGATGCCTAGCACGGAAAAGCCGCCTAGCAGGAGCCAGAACTGCGCGGTCCGGCGCGTTTGTGCGAAGCTCAGTCCCGTGGATGTCGCTGCATGCAGCGCTGCGCTGGACGACGACGTGAATTTTCTCTCGCGCAGAAAGAACCACGCAGTGGGCCACGGAACGACGACCGCGACAATGCCGAGCACGAGGTAAGCCGTGCGCCATCCCCATGCCGGAGCGATCACGCCGACGACCATCGGCAACAAGGCCGCGCCGAGCCCAATACCGGTATTGGCGATGCCGAGACTGAAGCCCAGGCGCCGGTCGAACCACACGCTGGTGGCCTTGTTGTAGACGACCGGGCTCAGACCCAGCCCGAGCAGGACGCTGACCACCAGCAGCGCGTAGAACGTCAGGATGCTGGACGTCATCAGCGACATTGCCGCAACGGCTGCCCCGAACAGCGGCAGCGACCACAGCACCAGCGAGCGGATACTGATCCGGTCGACGATGATGCCGGCCAGTACCGATGCCACCATCAAGGTGATCGAAATCAGCGTCGCTCCCAGCGAGATCGCGCCGATTCCCCAGCCGAACGCTTTCTCCAGATACGGAATGAACACGCCGAACACGAAGATGGTGCAGGCCGACTGGCCGAACATCAGGCCCATCATGGACGCGAATGTCACCTTCCAGCCGTCGTAGATGCGGCCGTCTTCGTTGACCAGGGTTTCCGGTCCACGGACAAACCGGCTCTTGCGCGGAGCATCGATAGTTGAGGTATCTCGCATCTGCGGGGCTCCTGGCGTGGTTCAGTTAGCGGGGTTCACGATTTCGCCTTGCCGGCGCGCGGTCCAAAGCGATCGCCGAAGTCGAAGTAGTCGTCGTGCACGAAGCCGTTTTCGTAGTACTCGATTTCCCACCAGTTGTGATCGACGTCTTGCATGTAGAACGAGTAGACGCCATGCATATCCTTGACATCGAGGATCTTGCGAATGCCGTACTTTTCCTGATTGGCCAGCGCGGCCGCATGCGCACGATCGACGGCGTCACGGCTGTCGACATCGAGGCCCCAGTGATTGAGGACATTGCAAGGACGGATCTGATCGGCGCCCACCTGAACGCACACGACGTCAAAGCGCATGCCGAGGCGAATCGCCATCGCCGTAATCGCGTGCTGGACGCATTCCAGACCGAGGAACTCCTCGTAGAAACGGCGCGTAAATTCCAGATCTGCGCATTCAAGCGTGCCGTGACTGAGGCAGTAAGGCTTGATGATCGAATCGTGCTGGGGAAGCTTGACGCTGCAGTCGGCGGGCAGGGTCTGTGCGACCGGTTCGAAAAGGTTCATGCGGTCTCCGTGTGAGCAGGGGGGTGAGCGGCGCGATCGGCTTCGCTGACGAATGAATCGGCAAAGAAGTGCGCGGCGGGCAGGTTGGCTTCGGCGACAAACGAGCGCCGCGCGGCCTCGACCATGAGCGGTGCGCCGCACGCATAGACTTCGTGATCGACCAGATTCGGCCAGTCTGCGAGCACGGCCTCGTGCACGAAGCCGGTTCGCCCTTGCCATGCGCAGGCTTCGGTGGCATTGCTGAGCACGGGGATGAACTTCAGATGCGGATGCTCGGACGCCCACTGTTGCGCCAGCTGCGCGAGATAGATGTCCTCGCGTGTGCGTCCGCCCCAGTACAGATGAATCGGGCGACGCAAGCCGCGTTTGATGCTGTCCTCGACGATCGATTTGATCGGAGCAAAGCCGGTCCCGGAGCAAAGCAGGATGATCGGCGCATCGCTTTCGCGCAGATAGAACACCCCTTGCGGCACGACGATTTGCAGTACGTCGCGCAATTGCATGCGATTGAACACGTGGTCGGTGAAGCGGCCGCCGGGCATGTGCCGGATATGCAGTTCGAGCGCGCGCAGACCGTCGTTGGTCGGCGCCACGGCGAGCGAATACGAGCGGCGCAGACCCGCTTCGACCTCGATGTCGAGATATTGGCCTGCATGGAACTTGACGGGCTCGTTGAGCGGTGTGCCGAGGCGCACGGCCATGACGTCCGGCGCGAGCTTGCGCATGCCGAGCACTCGGGCAGGCATCGACTCGGCCGGCACGCGCAGATTGGGGTCCTGCTCTTCGATCTCGATCGTGCAATCGGAGAGCGCGCGTGCCTGGCACAGATGCACGAAACCATCCGCGCGCTCCGCTTCGCTGAGATAGGCCGGATGCACGTCGCCCACGTCGACCTCGCCGGACACCACGCGGCCGCGGCAGGTCTGGCAGATACCGGAGCGGCAACTGAACGGAAGCAACAGCCCGGCATCGAGTCCGCTGCTCAGAATCGAGCGATCGGACGCGCAGCGCACCGTATGGCCGCTTGGCTGGAAAGTAACGACGTGACTCAAAGTCTGTCTCCTGGTTATCGGGTATTAGCCGGGATCCCGCAGCACCACGTCATACGGCTCGGCGGCGTCGTAATCCGGGGATCACCATGACTGGCTATCGTTACGTCGATCACAAAAGGCGTCCAACAACTTACGCTGATAGTCCCCATCAACAGCGGAAATGGCATGCCGGGGGATTTCCCTGGTTTGATCGCTTTGACGTCGCCTCTTTGGGTCATCCACCGGCAGAATTGGCATGGGTGACGTTGCAAGGAAATCAATTCGCGTCAAACCAGGCCACGCGGACGTCAACGCTGAACGTTATCGAATGAACATCAACTCCGTCGATCTGAACCTGCTGGTGGTATTCCAGTCCATTTACGTGACGCGCAGCGTGACGGCTGCCGGCGATCGCACGTGCATGACGCAATCGGCAGTCAGTGCGGCGCTCAAGCGCTTGCGGGAAACCTTTGGCGATCCGCTATTCGTGCGCGTGACCGATCGAATGGCGCCCACCGCGCTCGCCGACCGGCTGATTGGTCCCGTGAACGATGCGCTCGAAAGCTTTTCACTCGCGATCGACCACGGCCGCTCGTTCGATATCGCCACCTCGGAGCGGACGTTTCATCTGGCCATGAACGAAATCGCGCAACTGGTTTTGTTGCCGCGCCTGGTGGAGGCCGCCGGGAAGGCAGCGCCGCTGGTGAGATTCGAAACGGTCGAAGTTTCTCTGGGAGAAGCGCGGCAGCGAATGGCCAGCGGACAGGTGGATCTCACCATCGGAAGTTGGGAGGGCGCGACTCTCGGGCCGTCGCTGCATCAGCAACGACTATTCGACGAGACTTATGTCGCCGTGCTGCGTCGCGATCATCCGGCCGCCGCCGGGCTGACTCTCGACAGCTACATGGCCGCTGACCATATCGCGTACTTGCCTTCGGGGGCAACGGAAGCGTTGCTGCAGTTGTCGGCGGACGGGATCGATGTGCTTCAGCGGCGCCGTGTGGTGCTCGCGGTGGCGCACGTGCTGGGCATGGCGGAACTGGTTGCATCGTCCGACAAGATCATTACGTTGCCCGGCAGACTCGCCCGGGCGATGCTCAAGGTCGATCCCTCACTATGCGTCGCCGCGCTGCCTTGCAGTGTCAACGTCTTTCATATTCACCAGCAATGGCATGAGCGCTCTCATCTGGACAGCGGACATCGGTGGTTGCGCGAGTTGATTCGCGAGTGCTTTGAGAACCTGCCGCTTGCGGAATTCGCCCGGAATCAATTGCTCGGCGCCGGGCGGCGCGGCACGGCGCGGCGGACGTTGCCGGGCAAGAAATGACTACGCGACATGGCCATCACGACAGACTCTGCCATTTCCTTGCCATGCCGAGACTTTCAAAACGCTCGAACAGAAAGTCAATGAATACACGGATCTTGGCCGGTTGATAGCGACGGCTCTGGAAGGCGATATTGATCGTCAAGGAAGGCAATTGCCAGTCGGTGAGAACGGGAATCAAGCGGCCCGCGACGATGTCATCATGAATGATGTAAAGAGGTTGAATCAGAATGCCATGGCCGGCTAGCGCGGCTGCCCGAATCACTTGTCCTTCATTGGATTGCAGGATGCCCTTCACCGGAATGGTCTCCTGAAGCTTGCCGCGCTGAAACTGCAGTGCGCCGGCGTCGTTTGCGAGGCTATAGGCGAGTAGTTGGTGATCGAGCAGCGCTTCCGGTTTCATCGGGACGCCGTGTCTCGCGAGGTAATCGGGTGACGCTGCGAGGACGCGGCGCGTCTCCGCGAGTTTGCGAACCGTGATGCTCGAATCGCTCTCGAACTCGCGGGTACGAATGGCGACGTCGATGCCCGCTTCGATGAACTCGGGATAGCGGTTGGCCGTAATCAGATCGACGGCAAGATCAGGATAGCGTCGATGAAACTCCGGCAATGCGGGGGCGATATGCATCATCGCAAAGGACACGGAAGCGGTCACACGCAAGACGCCACGAGGATTGGCGCTGACCTCGCTGATGGCGGCCTCCGCATCTTCCATCTCGGCCAGCATGGCTGCGCAGCGCTGGTAATAGGCGCGGCCGACTTCAGTCAGCCACAGCCTGCGGGTCGTGCGTTCGACCAGCCGTGCTCCGACACGCTCTTCGAGTGCAGTGAGGCATCGCGTGGCGGCGGCGCTCGACATGTTGAGCCGCTCCGCCGCGCGAGTGAGACTGCCCATCTCGGCAACCCTCACGAAAAACTCGATTTGCGTCCACTTGTCCATGACGACATTCCTCCGCTACCCGAAGAACAATTCTTCGGAGCCGACACTTTATCTTGATGGGTCAAGTAAATACTGTATCAGTACCAGTGCCCCACATGGAGAGACGCTAATGCGCAATCTGAATGAAGATACGATCACACAAGCGGTATTGGCCTCTATCGCCAAGTGCGATAGCCCGAGGCTTCGCACGCTCGTGACGAGTCTGGTGCAGCACCTTCACGCATTCGCGCGCGAGGTCAAGCTGACCGAGGACGAATGGGTTAAGGCGATTGAATTTCTCACGGGTGTTGGCCATATCACGGACGACAAGCGCCAGGAGTTCATCTTGCTGTCCGATGTGCTGGGGCTCTCGACGCTCGTCACCGCGCAGAACCATGCGAAGCCCGAAGGCTGCACGGAAGCGACTGTCTTTGGGCCTTTTTATGTGGAAGGCAGTCCGGAGTTCGAGAACGGTGCGGACATTGCCAATGGTGCGCGAGGCGAACCGTGCTTCGTGTCCGGCCAGATCCGTGGGCTCGACGGCGAGCCCGTGCCGTTCGCGAGTATCGAAGTGTGGCAGGCCGATCAAGATGGCCATTACGATGTGCAGGTGCCGCTCCCCAACGGGGACCACACGCATCGCGCACGCGGACATTTTCATGCCGACGCCGAAGGGCGTTTCGCGTTCCGCTCGATTTTGCCCGAGTCCTATCCGATCCCGCACGACGGGCCCGTGGGCGCCATGCTGCAAGCATTGGGTCGGCATCCGTGGCGGCCCGCGCACCTGCACTTCATGATTCACGCGCAAGGGTACGAAACGCTGATCACGCATGTGTTCCGGGATGGCGATCAATACCTCGACTCCGATGCCGTGTTCGGTGTGCGCTCCACGCTGATTGCCGACTGGGTGCGTAGTGAAAGCGATGTGGCGCCGGACGGCACGACGATGGAGAAGCCGTTCTATGCACTCGAATTCGACTTCATTCTCAGCCGTCCGGAGGACAAGCAATGAAGGCGCTCGACTTCGTCTATCAGGCGCTCGCGACACGGGTCGTGTTCGGGGCAGGGAGCTTGCAGCACCTCGAACGCGAGATCGATTTGCTCGGCGCGAAACGCGCGCTGGTGCTGTGCACGCCGGACCAGCGCAGCGGCGCCGAAGCGGTGATGGAGCGTCTCGGGTCGCGTGCGGCGGGGCTGTTCGATCGGGCGGTCATGCACGTGCCGCTGTCGACTGCTCGTGAAGCGCGCGCGATGGCGCAGTCGCTGGGAGCGGATTGCGCGGTGGTCTACGGTGGCGGTTCCACCATCGGACTCGGCAAGGCCATTGCGCTCGAAAGCGACATTCCGATTCTCGCCATTCCGACCACCTATTCCGGCAGCGAGATGACCCCGATCTATGGCATCACGGACGAAGGGGTGAAGCGCACCGGGTCCGATCAGCGTGTCATGCCAAAAACGGTGATCTACGATCCTGACTTGACCGTGACGTTGCCCGCGCAACTTTCGATTGCAAGCGGGATCAATGCCATCGCGCATGCAGCAGAGGGGCTGTATTCGAAGGATACGAATCCCATCATGTCCTTGATCGCGGAGGAAGGGATTCGGGCATTGGCGCTTGGATTGCCCGGCATCCATCGCGATGCGCACGACATCGATGCGCGCAAGCATGCGCTGTATGGCTCCTGGCTTTGCGGAATCGTATTGGCCAATGGCGGCATGGCGCTGCATCACAAGCTGTGTCACACGGTCGGTGGCAGCTTTAATCTGCCGCACGCGCAGACGCATACGGTGATTCTGCCGCACGCACTCGCGTACAACGCCGATGCGGCTCCCGAAGCGTTGGCACGGATGGCACGCGCCATTGGCACAGAAAACGTCCCCCAGGCCATCTACGAACTGGCGCGCCAGCACGGTTTGCCCACTTCGCTGCAGGCATTAGGGATGCAAGAGAGCGAGCTGGATCGCGCAGCCGACATCGCGTCTGCCAATCCGTACTGGAATCCTCGCGAGATTACGCGCTGCGGACTTCGCATCCTGCTTCAGGATGCATTCGAAGGCCGGGCACCGCGTAGTGCCGTTGATTTCGACGTGGTGCGCTAGACCCCGCAATCGCAAGGCCGCTCAGGCCTTGCGCCAATTCCCCGAGCGAAGACTGTCTTTGCGCATCGACGTCTGATGCGCTAAAGGCGCGTCTGATTGACCAAGCGTATAACCGGCACTTGCGAACGAGTACCGCACAAATGCGAAACGCTCGCCGCATTGCGGCGAGCGTCCATTACCGAACGAAGATCGCGGGCGATCAGCCGATTGCGCGTGCCTTGAACACGGGCTCGGCGGCCAGCTCCGCAGAAGCAGCGGCCGCACTGGTCAAATTCCGCGCGAGCAGCGCTTTGAGCGCCTGAAAATCCTGCTCGTCGCCAGCTCTGTGCAGCGCAACGTAGCCGTCCGGACGAACGAGGAGCAGCGCACCGCGGCGTGCGTCGAACTTCTGGTGCACCTTGAGCCATGAGTCGAGCGCAAAGATCGTAGAGCGATCGACGACGCTCGAGGGAATCGTTGGGCCACCGACCACGACGAAGCGCTTGAGACCGGTACCGTACTCGCTCGTCGCGTTGCGCAGCCAGCGCATCTTTTCCTTCAAATCCGCGTCGGTCGGAGTCGCGCCGGTCAACAGCATCGCGGTCCAGGCCCTGCCACGAAAGACGTCGTATAAACGCTTCGTCGCCTGTTCCTGCCAATCGACGACGAGGCCGTCCCACACGTGCTCGCCGGGACGCGGAAAGCGTTTGTTGTACGCATCGTTGAGCGGGCTGTCCAGATACGAGATGTTGACGCCCGTGTAAAACGCTGCAATTTTGCGGCGAATTTTTTCCTTGGACAATGCAATCGGAAACACGCGGCGCAGAACGCGCTTGCGGAACTCCGTGACCGAACTGGCGCGCTTGAATGCCTGGCTCGTCTTCTCGTTGAGCGTCGCCGCGACGGGGCGGCGCTCCAGCGTATAGCTATCGAGCAAGCTGTCGGGTGCCCAACCCTTGTGAACATAGGCGAGCTTCCAGCCCAGCCCGAACGCATCCTGCACGCCGACGTTCATGCCTTGCGCCGACATGGGCGCGATGGCGTGTGCGGCATCGCCGGCCAGCAACAAGCGCCCCTTGCGATAGGTGGAGGCGCGGAAGTTGCCGAAGCGAATGACCGTGTGCCAGGGCGAATCCGTCAGTTCCACCGGACCGCCCAGTGCCTTGGACACGAGGCGGGACATTTCCTCCGGATTGGTTTTGGGCTGCTCGTTTTCAGCGGTGGTATCAGGGGTCGCGACAATGACGCGCCAGATTCCGGGCAGCGGCATCACCATCAGCCAGCCTTCGTCAGTCAGCTTCAAATAGGCATCGCCGTCGCCGCGGGGCAGCATCCATTTTGCCTGGAAGTCGCCGAGCGGCGTCATCAAGCCAGTGAGTCGATGTCCTTCCCACGCGATATTGGCTTTGGTCCGGATCATGCTCTGCGTGCCGTCGCAGCCGACCACCCAGGAGGCGCTGACCTTTTCGGTTGTGCCGTCGGCGCGTTCGATCGTGACCGTTGCGCCCGCATCCGAAAACGTCGCGTCGGACACCAGCGTAGAGCGCTCGACAAAAACACCGAGGCTCTGCAGATGGGTCTCGAGGATTTCCTCCGTGACGTTCTGGCCGACCAGCAACGGTGTGGGATGGGCGAATTCCCCCTGATCCATCGGCACCACGCCGGCCGATTTTCCGTACACGTTGTAGTGCAAGCGACGCAGCGGCGAGGTACGTCCATCCCACTTCGGATGAATGCCCATCAAATCGAGGGCGTCCTGAGCACGTGGCCAAAGGACGAGTGCCCGGCTATGGTCCTTTGCACTGGCATCTTTGTCGAAGATGCGGACGCTCAGGCCATATCGAACCAGTTCGGCAGCGAGCACCATTCCCGTGGGACCGGCCCCAACAATCGCAACATCCACATGCTTGGCTTCACTCATGACAACTCCTGTCTCCACTCCATTGGTCTCTGAATCGGGTCCACGAAGGCGGCATAGCGCGCAGGCGACGCCGCAGGACATCATTCAAGGAGAAGTCAGTGTAGGAGCGAGGAGCGGCTCAGGCCCAATGAATACTCGGCATACAGCGAACGCGATTCAAAAATAGCGGTCGTAAGCGGGGCGGGGGTTTCGCGAGCGAGCCGGCAGGAGGCGTTCCGGGTGCGGCCGCGGATGCGATCTCGTGACGTTGCGACAGGCGGACTGTACGGCGGGAGGGTGCCGGGACGGCGCGTGTGGTCTTGGGTTGTAAGCGCCGCTTTTCGCGCGAGCCCGACACGGCCGGGGTTAAGGGGCAGCGACCGTCCGGTTGCCGATAACCGGAAGCGCGCGTTGCCCGATTACTTCCGCTCGGCAGCGCGCATTGCGGTTAGCGCGGTCTTGATCACATCGGCGGTGCGCTTCTGGGCATCCGGCAGCCCTCGGGCAAGATTGAGCACGGCGAGCCCGACGGAGAGCGAGCGAATCATGGCGCACTTTTCCTGGGTTGGTTTAATACCCAGGCGCTGCAGAAGCACCGTGCTGCGCTCGAGCACGCTGGCGTCGAGCTTGTTGAAAATATCGCGCAGGACGGGTTCGGAGTCAGCACCCTCGATCAGTGCAAGCAGCACGCGGGTGTTCTCCGGGCGCGCCATGACGATGGCGATGCTTTGAGCCGCCTTCGTGACGCTCGAACCGTCCAGGACGGCGTCCAGTCCGGCCAGTTGTGCGTCCACTGCGGAAAGCGCGACGGCCGTGAGCAAATCCAGCCGGGTTGGATAGTAATAGGTCAAGTGGCTCTGACGCATGCCGGCACGCCGGGCGACACGTGGCTGCGTAAAGCCGGGCAGCCCATCTTCGCGCAGGATAGCGAGACCCGCCTCAACGATCTTCGGACGACGATCTTCCACGGCTAATGCCCCATTTAATCGACTCCTCATTATCAGTGGGGTGCCTTGGGCTGTCAATCGAGGCTGGGTTGGTAGCTCAGTCAGCCTTCTTTGTGCAAATCGTATCCGTCGGGCTCCATCCGTGGAACTCACGACCGTGTTTTTTCAAATCGATTGCCGCGTTCAGGTCGCGGTCGCCGGATGGGTGCGTGCACATCGAACACGCGTGGCTGTACAAATACAAGCGATTGGCGACGATACCATTGCGGCATGCATCGCATGCCTTATAGCCGAGCCGTCGCCGGAGCCGAACGGATTTGCATCGATGGCTCGGTGTGATGTTCAAGACCGCTCATCTCCAGGAGCCGCGACGCGCACGACATTGGCGATCTACATGGGCACGAGTCGTATCAACAGCATTGGTGCACGGCTCGGCGGAACAGTTTCGCCGTCGACGCCCGCGCTGGCGAATTGCGCAGCCCCGTCGTGATTCTGGTTGGTGGGCAAAAAAAGCCCGTACCAGTACATGCTGGCACGGGCAAACACCTTACCTGGCGGAAGGCAGAGCGAGCCATTCCGCCGTTGTAGTTAACGGGCGGGATACGCAGTCGTTGACAGAAGGTGGATTAAAAGCGTGATTTAGATGGCGAAGAGGACAGATGGCGTCATCTTACAGGACAAAGGCAGGACGCACTGTGAGAGATGCAGGCCGCCGGTAGAGTCATCGCCATTCACTCGATCTCTCGCTTGTTCAATGAACGCTTCTTGAAGAAGTGCTTTCGCGGAGCAACCAAAAGTACATAGATGGCCGCGGCCAGAACGGTCAGCATCGAAACGGCCACAAAGGTCATTTGAATTACGATCATTGGCGCCCCTCGTTAGACTTGGTCGACTTGATAGTGCCCGACGGCAGGCGTGAGATAAAGCACGGATCCAGGTGGGAACCCATTTATATTCGGGGGTTTCCAGGCGTCCGAAAAATAGAGCATACCGCCATGTTAATGGCGTCGATTCGCTATCCGCTCGGGCTGTTTTAAATCGGGGCGCAGCCAGCCGGGTAGCGATTCATGTGCGAGACATCACGGCGCGAGTGAGAAATGTCGCGTCATTGATCTGATGACCGCAGCGGGCGAGTTGATCCACCCGTGCGAATGCAGGCACGGAACAGCCGTGTATCCCTTGCTGGCAAGGGCGCTCGTGCGGGCTTGATCAGCGCGTTGCGGGTGTGACCTCAGACGTCGAAATAACTTTGAACGACTCCCAGGCCGGATGAAGGAGTCGAAGGACCCGCCGGATTGCGCTGGGGGTATTCTCGGTGACTGTGACGAGATCTGTCGCGGTAAGCACGGCCTTTTTGCCGTGCACGTTGTATTCGTATTCAACTTGAAGCGTTAAAGACATCATGTTTCTCCGTGATGAGCACGGCGCGCCGGGCGCCAGTAATAAGATATGTGATGCTTTACGGCGGCAATGGCGATTGCTTGAGGGTGGGTCGATGCATGACCTGCGAGCGAGATCAGAAAAGACGACGATTGTTCGCCTGAGTCGATCCACCGGGTCGGCGCGATGTGATCGACCGTTCGTCCGAAAACTCGCTAATTACATTTGTCTTTCTGACTCAAGCCGCCGCGGTGCGGGGCGTCAATTGGGGCCCTATGCGCCTTGTTGCTCGGCATGCGACGGCACGCAATGGGAATTGCCGGCTCCGAGTCGGGCACGCACGAACCCAACGTGTTCGCGCAATACATAAAACGCATCGGCAAAAGCGAGCGGCATGCGCAAAGTATTCAGCGATGCCTCGATTTGATCGAGTTCGGCCAGCCAACCCTTGCGTTCCTCGGGCGTCGACTCGTCCGACGCGGCGCGCTCGATCGCGATCAGTGAGCCGTAATAGCGGTAAATTCGCGAGCGCGCGCGCCAGCGATAGATTGCCGGAATCGTCTGCAGGGCAGGAAACAGCAACACGGCAACCGGCAGCAAGAGCACGAGCATGCGGTCGGTGGCGCTCGCGAGCCAGAAAGGCAGCACCCGGTAGACAAAGCTTTTGCCCGACCGGTAATAGCGCGCGGCATCTTCGCTCACCCTGAACTCGCGCGCCACGGCGGCCGGAAATTGTCCCGACCGTTGCAGCAAACCGGGCTTTTCATGGACTTCCTGGGCCGCTTCGATGATGAGGTCCGAGATGGCCGGATGCAGCGTGGGGCGTGCCACGATCTCGACCGTCGGGCTGATCAGATGCACGGTCCTCGCTGGAATCTTGCGCCGCAGATCGAGCACCCCAACTGGTAGATCGATCTCGTCGAGAAACGGAAACAGACGCGTATAGGCGCTTGCCTCGCTGAAGTCCATTAACGAAATGCCGGGAACGCTGAGCAACTGCAACATCAACTCGCGCGTAGCAGAGTCTCCGTTCAGAAAGACCGCGTCGATGCGCCCGGCGACCAGTTCCCTTACTGCATCGGGTCCATCGAGCGGCATCAACGTCGTTTCGCTGGCGGGTGTGATGCCATTGGCCGCGAGCAGTTTGAGCGAGAGTTTGCGCGTACCACTGCCTTCGCGTCCGATTGCAATTCGCTTGCCTTCGAGTTGAGACAATTGCGTGAGACCGGCACCGCGATAGAACATCGCGATGGGCGCGTAATACACGCTGCCGAGCGACATCAGCGATGCCGTCTGCAGGCCATCGGCAGCGCCGCCTTGCACCAGTGCAAGGTCCACATGCTGTTTGGGATCGAGTAGCGCCTGCAGGTTTTGCACTGAGCCTTCGGACTCGATCACATTCACTTTGACGCCGTGGCGCGCGAGGATTTCCTTGTACTGGAGTGCGGTCTGCATGAGCAGACTATGGGCCGGCCCGGCGCTGAGCGTGATTGTGCGCGGGGGCGCCGGATCGAGCAGCCAGACGGCGGCCACGGCGGCGAGGATGAAGAGCAACGTGAGCGGGGCGAACGTGAGCATCAAGTCGCGCCAGTCGAAACGCACATGATCGCGCAAACGACGGCGTTCCGTGGCGGGTTGAGTCACGCAGTTTCCAGATGAGTGATCGCGGGCCGACGCGTGTCCGTATCGGCGCGGCTCGCAGTCTCGTGGCGACGACGGCTATCGCGCGCTCGCGCACGACGGTCCCGAGCGACGCGGCGATTGCGAATGTCGAAGCCGCCTCGAAGTCACGAGAGAATAGCAAAAAGTGTCCTGTGAGAAGGGGAAAATCGAGCAACATAGGACAATCAGACGACACCGTACCGGTTCGCCTTGTGCCGAGTGCTGTCATGCTTTCATATGACATGCGAAGCATGTTCAGCGACCGGAGCCGGCAACGCGATGCGCCAGAAAAGATGTCGCTGTTACCGGCCCCCCCGCCGGGCCGGTAACGCGAAGACTGAAGCAAACGTCCTATCGCAAAGCAGAAGCCAGGGTTTGCGCATCCAGACCGACGATCAAATCGATCTCGCCATTCGCGAGCGACTGCGTAGCGGGCACGCCAGCGGCCTTCAAGGCCGCCGCGTCAAACCTGGAAAGGTCGGTCAGAGCGACGCGCAGGCGGGTGGCCGCGAGCGCTTCGAGCTTCACGATGTTGGTCGCGCCGCCGAGCGCCGCGCGAATCCGCTTCGCCTGCGCCGTTTGCCGTGCCACGCTTTGACCGTTGGCTGTGGCGCTCGCGGCCGTCTGCGGGATGGCCACAGCAGGCACCTCGCCAGGCGTGATGTCAGCTTCGCTGCCCGCTGTCTTCAGGTACTCCTCCATGTCGGTTTTCATGTTCTCGGAGAGCGGTCCGAAGATCGCCTGCACGGCGTTGCCCACGCGCATGCTGCCCGCAGCGCCGAGGGCCTTGAGCTTCGCGTCATCGACGAGCGCCGCGTTGTGCACGGAGATGCGCAGACGCGTAATGCAAGCGTCGAGGCTCTTGATGTTCGAACGTCCGCCGAAGGCAAGTACCAGTTCGCGCGAGCGTCCGCCGGTGCCGGCGGTGCTTGCCGATGCAACCACCGTATCGACTTCGCGGCCCGGGGTCTTGAGGTCGAACTTGGTGATGACGAAGCGGAACACGGTGTAATAGATCAGCGCGTAGATGGGCCCGAGAATAAAGACGTACCACGCGTGGGTCGACTTGTTGCCGATCAGGTTGAACGCCACGAAGTCGATGGCGCCTTGCGAGAACGTGAAGCCCATATGCATGTCGAGGCTGTTGGCCACGAATTGCGCCGTGGCTGCAAGACACGCATGAATGAAGTAGAGGACGGGCGCGACGAACATGAACGCGAATTCGATCGGCTCGGTAATGCCGGTCAGGAACGAGGTCAGCGCGGCCGAGATCATCATGCCGGCAACGGCAAGCCGCCGCTCGGGTTTCGCGCTGTGCCAGATGGCGATGGCCGCAGCGGGCAGGCCGAACATCTTGAACAGGAACGCGCCGGACAGGATACCTGCGGTGTGATCGCCGGCGAAGAAGCGGTTGATATCGCCGTGCACGACTTTGCCGGTCGACGGATCGAGGTAGCTGCCCATTTCGAAGAAGAACGGTACGTTCCAGATATGGTGCAGGCCAAACGGAACCAGCATGCGCTCGATGAAACCATATACGGTGGCCGCCGTGCGGGGATCTGAAACGGCTGCCCACTCGGAGAACGCCCGAATGCCGTGTCCGATCGGCGGCCACACGACTGAAAGCACTGCGCCGAGCAGGATCGCGCCGATCGCGGTCACGATCGGCACGAAGCGCTTGCCGGCGAAGAAGCCCAGATACGAAGGCAGTGCGATCTTGTAGTAGCGATTGAACAGCCACGCCGCGAGGGAGCCGGCCAGAATGCCGCCGAACACGCCGGTCTGGATCGACGGGATGCCCATGATCATGTCGGGCTCGAGGCCCTGCGCCTTGGCGATCACGCCCAGCGTGGCCGTCATGACGAGATAGCCGATGGTGGCGGCGATGCCCGACACACCATCGTTTTCGGTGAATCCCAGCGCGATGCCGATGGCGAAGATCAGCGGCAGGCTCGCAAAGATGACATCGCCCGAATTCTTCATCAGTTCGAGGACGATGGCGGGCACATAACCATGGAAATCGGTCGCGCCGAGGCCGAGCAACAATCCGGCCACGGGCAACACCGCGACCGGCAACATCAATGACTTTCCAACTTTCTGCAAGACGCCGAAGGCATGCTTGAACATGACGGGTTCCTGTTGAATGAGTTATTCGGCGAAGGGCGCGAGCAGCGCGCGGACTTCTGCAGCGGTGCCAAGACGCAGGGCGTCGTCGGCGAGCTGGCGGGCTTCGTCCATCGTGAAGCGCGCAAGCTGTGCCTTGATCGAGCCGATCGCGGGAATGCTGACCGAGAGTTCGTCGACGCCGAGACCCGCAAGCAACGGCACGGCCATGAGGTCCGAGGCGATGCCGCCGCAAACGCCGACCCATTTGCCATGCTTGTGCGCCCCTTCGACGGTCATGCCGATCAGGCGCAGCACAGCAGGGTGCAGCGCATCGGCTTGCTTCGCGAGCTTCGGATGACCGCGATCCATCGCCAGCGTGTATTGCGTGAGATCGTTGGTCCCGATCGAGAAGAAATCGACTTCGCGTGCGAGCGATTCGGCGATCAGCGCCGCTGCGGGCACCTCGATCATCACCCCGACCTTGACGCTGTTCATGCGCTCGCCGGCCTCTTCCAGCAAGATCTTTTTGGCGGCGAGGACTTCTTCAATTGCGGCGATCATCGGGAACATGATGTGCACGTTGCCATGCGACGCCGCGCGCAGGATCGCGCGCAACTGCGTGCGCAAGATGTCCGGCCGCTCGAGACTCACGCGCACGCCGCGCAGGCCGAGGAACGGGTTGTCTTCCTTGGGAAGCGGCAGATAGGCGAGCGGCTTGTCGCCGCCCACGTCGAGTGTGCGGACCACGAGCGGACGAGCGCTGCCCAGCGCGTCAGCGGCAGCGCAATACTCGGCCGCTTGTTCGTCCTCGGAGGGCGCGGTATCGCGTTCGTCGAACAGGAACTCCGAACGCAACAGACCGACGCCTTCGGCGCCGGCCGCCACGGCCTCGCGCGCTTCCTCGGCGTTGCGGATGTTGGCCGCCACTTCGACGCGATGACCATCGCGCATCAGCGCGATCTTGCCAGCCGCGAGTTTTTCTTGCTCGCGCTGCTTCGCCTGGGTCGCCATCCGTTCGCGCGCCGTCTGCAGCTCGTCTGCCTGAGGATCGATTCGCAGCGAACCGCGTGTGCCGTCCAGCACGACCAGCGCGCCATCGGCGAGTTGCAACGCCGCTTCATCGATGCCGCAGACAGCGGGGATACCAAAAGAGCGCGCGAGAATCGCAACGTGACTCGTGGCGCCGCCGGTCGTCGTGCAGAAGCCGATGACCTTGCTACGGTCGAGTGAGGCCGTGTCGGACGGCGACAGCTCTTCAGCGATCAGGATCGAACCTGGCGGCACCTCGATGCTGGTCTGCTGAACACTCGCGAGTAGCGCGAGCACACGGCGGCCCACGTCGCGCACATCGCTCGCACGTTCGCGCAGCAGCGGGTTATCGAGTGCATCGAGGACGGCCGCTTGCTTCTCGAAGGCCTCGCGCCACGCGAAACCGGCGCTCTTGCCTTCGCCGATGCTGTCGATCGCGATGTCGACGAGATCAGGGTCGTCGAGCAGTTCGAGATGGGCATCCAGTATCTGTGCCTTCGACGGCTCGGCGATCGTCGCCTTGATGGCGTCGATCTGCTGACGGGCCTCGCGCTGAGCCGCTTCGAGCCGCACTCGCTCATGCTGCGGCGATTGACCCGCCTCGTTCACTTCGATCGTGCTGTGGCGATACTGGAAGATCGTGCCAACGGCGATCCCTGGCGAGGCTGGCGCGCCCGTGAGCTCGTTGGCGTCGGCGCAAACCTTCGGCTTCGAGACGACGACACCAGGCGCCGTTACCGGTGCATCGCCGGTCTTCTCGCCCGAGCCGGAAGCGATCAGGCGGGCGAGCGAAGTCGACGCTTCGCTCGCGTCAGGTCCGTTGGCGCGCACGCGAATAGCGTCGCCCGACTTCGTTGCCAGCGCCATGATCGAGACGAGCGATTTGGCGTTCGCGCTGTCGCCGCCGCGCAGCAGGAAGACGTCGGACGCGTACTTCCTCGCTTCGGCGGCAACGATCGCAGCGGGTCGGGCATGCAGCCCGGCGGGATTCGGCAGACGGATTTCGTCGGAGACGATAGTGTCGCTATCGTTCGCCGTCTCCTCGACGCCTGTCGGCCGAATCAGCGCGACCGACAGCGCGGCATCCTTGCCCGCCGTGACGAATCCCGTGGCGCTCACATACCGCGATACCCGGTCGCCATTGGCGATCACCATCTGGGTGAGCAGGCTCAGCGCCCTGGCACCGACGAGTACGGGGTCGAACCGGATCAGCGGCTGTCCCATCGATACGACATCGCCTTCCTTGACGAGCGTGGCGAAGCCTTCGCCGCGCAGCAGCACGGTATCGAGCCCGATGTGCAGCAGCACTTCGAGACCGTTGTCGCCGGTGATGGTCAACGCGTGACCGGCGCTATGCAACTGCGTGACCTTGCCGGCAAGCGGCGCGAGCAGTTCGTCGGAGGTGGGGTCGATCGACACGCCGTCGCCAACCAGCTTCTGCGCGAACACGGGGTCCGGCACGGTCTCGAGTGGAACCATCACGCCCGATAGCGGCGCGCGCAGTTCGGTGAGTTCCACCGGGTTCTCGCGTGAGCCCGTGGGGGGCGTGGAATACGTTTCTTTGAACATCGATGCTGGTCCTCTTGAGTCCGCGTCAACGCGGATAAAGGTCTCTTCCTTCCCGACACGCCGGCGTTCACGTCACGCACGGCTATCGGGAAGGGTTGGCTCGGCGGTTCGCGTAGGGGGTTACGTCAATCGACGAGAGGATCGGGAAAAATCTCTGCGCGGCTTGCGGCTGAAAAACGTGGCGCGCGTCAAAGCCCCTCGCTGGCGAGCTGTGTCGTGCGCCAGATCTCCTGTGCATACTCAGCGATCGTGCGGTCCGACGAGAACGCGCCCATGTTGGCGACGTTTACGATCGCGGCGTGCGTCCAGGCGTGCGGCTGCCGGTACAGCGCATCGGTACGTGCCGATGCGGCCATATAGTCGTCATAGTCGGCAAGCAGCAGGTAGTGATCGCCCCAGTTCACGAGCGTGTCGAAGAGCGCCTGATAGCGGCCGGCTTCGCCCGGTGAGAAGAAGCCTTCACGGATCTGGTCCAGTGCGAGCTTGAGTTCGGCATTGGATTCGTAGTGCTTGCGCGGATCGTAGCCGCGCATGCGCAGCGCTTCGACCTCGGGCATCGTGTTGCCGAAGATGAAGATATTGTCGGCGCCCACGCGGTCGCGAATCTCGACGTTGGCGCCGTCGAGCGTGCCGATCGTCAGCGCGCCGTTGAGGGCGAACTTCATGTTGCCGGTGCCCGAAGCCTCGGTGCCGGCCGTCGAAATCTGCTCGGACAGATCTGCGGCCGGAATGATCAGTTCGGCCAGACTCACGCTGTAGTTGGGCACGAACACGACCTTGAGCTTGTCGCCAACGCGCGAATCGGCATTCACCTTCGAGGCCACATCGTTGATGAGGCGAATGATCAGCTTGGCCATGTGATAAGCCGACGCCGCCTTGCCCGCAAACAGCACAGTACGGGGCACCCAATCCGCAGCGGGATTCTCGACGATGCGGTTGTAGCGCGTGATCACCTGCAACAGATTGAGCAACTGGCGCTTGTATTCATGAATGCGCTTGATCTGCACATCGAACAGCGATGCGGGATCGAGCGTCAGTCCCAGATGCTGTCCGGTCCAGTTCACGAGGCGCTGCTTGTTGGCGAACTTGGCGGCGCGGAATTCCTCGGCGAACACGCGATCGTCTGCATATTGCTCGAGTGCCTTGAGCTGGTCCAGGTCGCGGCGCCAGTTGGGGCCGATCGTGCGATCGATCAGCGCGGACAGCGCTGGATTGGCCTGCGAGAGCCAGCGCCGGGGCGTGATGCCGTTGGTCTTGTTGGTGAAACGCTCGGGAAACAGGCGGGCGAAATCGGCGAAGGTCGATTGCGTCATCAGTTCGGAATGCAGCTTCGATACACCGTTGACCTTGTGACTCGCGACGATTGCCAGGTACGCCATGCGCACGCGCCGCTCGCCATACTCGTCGATCAACGAGACGCGACGAATCAGATCCATGTCCGCACCAAAGCGCGCGCTGACCGTCGCGAGCAAATCGGCGTTGATCTCGAGAATGATCTTCAGATGACGCGGCAGCACACGCCCGAGCATGTCCACCGGCCACGTTTCGAGCGCTTCGTGCATGAGCGTGTGGTTGGTGTACGAGAACACCCGTTGTGTCAGCGCCCACGCGGCTTGCCATTCCAGCTGATGCTCGTCGATGAGGATGCGCATCAGCTCGGGGATGGCAAGCACTGGATGCGTGTCGTTCAGATGGATCGCAACGTGGTCCGGCAACTGATCGAAGCCGTCATGGTTCGACAGATAGCGGCGCACCAGATCCTGCACGCTCGCGGATACGAAGAAATATTCCTGTCGAAGACGCAGCTCGCGACCTGCGGGCGTGGAGTCGTCCGGGTACAACACACGCGACATGTTTTCCGAGTGGTTCTTGCTTTCGACGGCATCGAGGTAGTTGCCGCGATTGAACGCATCCAGATCGATTTCGTTGCTGACCTTGGCGGACCACAGGCGCAACGTGTTGGTCGCCTCGGTGGCATAGCCCGGTACGATCATGTCGTACGCAATCGCGATCACGTCCTGCGTGTTGACCCAGCGCGTCACGTCGCCGGATTGCTCAATTCGCCCGCCGAAGCGCACTTGATAACGCACCTCGGGGCGCGGAAACTCCCACGGATTGCCGCCTGCAAGCCAGTAGTCCGGACACTCGACCTGGCGGCCATCGACGATCTGTTGCCGGAACATGCCGTAGTCGTAGCGAATGCCATAGCCGAAGCCCGGCACGCCGAGTGTGGCCATCGAATCGAGGAAGCACGCCGCGAGCCGGCCGAGCCCGCCGTTGCCGAGCGCGGCGTCGTGCTCGAGATCGGCGATGCCGGCGAAATCGACGCCGAGTTCGCCGAGCGCGCGCTTGACGTCGTCGTAGATGTCGAGGGCGAGCAGCGCGTTAGTAAACGTGCGGCCGATCAGAAACTCCATCGACAGGTAGTACACGCGCTTCACGTCCTGTTCATATTGCGCGCGAGTCGTGCGCATCCAGCGATCGACGAGGCGATCGCGGATCGCGAGCGCGGTGGCATTCATCCAGTCCTGCCGGCTGGCGGCGACGGGATCCTTGCCGACCGCATAGATCAGCTTGTTCGAGATGGAGCGCTTGAGGCCGGCCACATCGCTTGACAGGGCGTCGTATTGGAAGTCGTGAAGATTCATCGAAAGAGTCGTGTGAGGGTGTAGAGCGATGGATCAGGCAAATCGCGGCGCGATCTGCTCGTAGATCGACAGAAACTGCGCCGACGCTACGTGCCAGCCGAATTGCTGCTGCATGGCCTGCTGTTGCACTTGCTTCCAGTCGTCTTCGCGCGCGTAGAGCGCGAAGGCACGGCGCAGGGCCGCACGCAAGTCCGCCGCGTCGAAGCGTTCGAACACGAAACCGGTTGCGGTGCCGTCGGCGATGTTTTCGAGTGCGCTATCGACGACCGTATCGGCAAGGCCACCGACGCGGCGCACGAGCGGCAGCGTCCCGTACTTGAGGCCATACAACTGAGTGAGGCCGCACGGTTCGAAGCGCGAAGGCACGGCGATCACGTCGCTGCCCGCGATGATGCGATGCGACAGGTCCTCGTCGTAGCCGGTCACGACGGCGACCGCTCCCGGATGCGCGGCTGCCGCTGCGTCGAATGCCTGTTCGAGCGCCGTGTCGCCACTGCCGAGCAACACGAACTGGCCGCCACGCTGCACCAGTTCGGGCAGAACTTCGAGCATCAAGTGCAGGCCCTTTTGCTCGGTCAGGCGGCTGACGACCCCGAAGAGCGGCGAAGATGCTTGCGTCGCGAGACCGAGTTCGTGCTGCAAGGCGCCCTTGCAGCGCGCCTTGCCTGCGATGGACGCGCTTGTGTAACGCTCGGCGATGCGTGCATCGGTGGCGGGATTCCAGACGGCGTCGTCGACGCCGTTGAGGATGCCGTGCAGGTCGCGAGCGCGCGTGCGCAACAGGCCGTTGAGGGCCGCGCCCTGCTCGTCGAACTGGATCTCGCCTGCGTAGGTCGGACTGACGGTCGTGATCCGGTTGGCGAAGTAAAGGCCCGCCTTGAGAAACGACACGCCGCCGTGAAATTCGACACCGTTGATATCGAAGAACGAACGCGGCAACTGCAACTCATCGAACTGGTGCGCGGGAAAGAAGCCCTGATACGCGAGGTTGTGAATCGTCATCACGCTCGCGGCGCGGCGTTGTCCGCTCGCCAGTTCTGCTGCACGCAGATAAGCCGGTGCGAGCGCTGCGTGCCAGTCGTGGCAGTGCACGATGTCCGCATGCCAGGACGAATCGAGATCTTCCGCGAGGCGTGCCGCGATCCAGCCGAGCAGCGCGAAGCGGCGGTGATTGTCTGCATACGCGTGTTTCGAGGCATCCGCATACGGATTGCCTGGGCGGTCGTAAAGGTCGGGCGCGTCGATCATGTACGTTGCGGTCCCGATGCCTGGCAATTCGCCGCGATAGAGACGTATGCCCTCAGCGCCGAAACAAGGCGGCACTTCGGCTACGAGTTCGCGCTCGCCGAGGCCATCGCGGATGGCCGGAAAGCCCGGCACGAGCAGACGCGCATCGCAGCCGCGCGCGGCGAGCGCGTGGGGCAGCGATCCCGCGACGTCGGCCAGACCGCCTGTCTTCAGCAGCGGATAGACTTCACTGCATACATGTAGCACGCGCATGAGGCACGTCTCCCGGATCACGTTGGTTCGATGGCTGATGCTTTAGCGCAGCTTTTGCAGCATGAGTGGCGTGACGAGCACGACGCCCTGTTCCGAGCGGTAAAAACGTTGCGCGTCGTGCTCGGGATCCTCGCCGATCACCGTGCCTGGTGGAATGCGGCTGCCGCGATCGATGACGACTTTGCTGAGTCTGCAATCCGCGCCGATTTCGGTGCTCGGCAGGATCACGGCCTGATCGATCGTGCACGACGAGCCGACCCGCACGCCCGAGAACAGCACCGAGTTCGACAAGCGCGAGCCCGATATCACACAACCACCGGAGACGAGTGTATTGAGCGCGACGCCCGTTTCGCCGTTGTGGTCGTGCACGAACTTCGCGGGCGGCAACTGTTCCTGATGCGTCCAGATCGGCCAGTCGCGGTCGTAGATGTTCAATGCCGGGTTGTCCGAGGCGAGATCCAGATTGGCGGCCCAAAACGCGTCCACCGTGCCGACATCGCGCCAGTACGGTGCCGCGCGGCTCGATACTGGTACGCACGAGAGGCCGAGCGGATGAGCGAGGGCGAGTCCTTCGGCGACGACGCGCGGAATGATGTCCTTGCCGAAGTCGTGACAGGAGCCCGCATTCTTCAGGTCCTCTTCGAGCAGTTGATACAGGTACTTCGCGTTGAACACGTAGATGCCCATGCTGGCGAGCGAGGCTTGATCGTTGCCCGGCATGGTGGGCGGATCGGCGGGCTTTTCGACAAATGCACGGATCCAGCGCGACTCGTCCGTTGCCATCACGCCGAACGCGCTCGCGTCGGCGCGCGGCACCTCGATGCAACCGACCGTGCAGCCCGCGCCCGACTCGACGTGGTCGAGCAGCATCTGGGAATAGTCCATCTTGTAGATGTGGTCACCGGCGAGCACGAGTACATACTCCGGCGCGTACGAGCGCAGAATGTCGAGGTTCTGGTAGATGGCATCGGCGGTGCCGCGATACCAGTGCTGTTCGCCTACGCGTTGTTGCGCGGGCAACAAGTCGATGAACTCGTTCATCTCGCCGCGCAGGTTGTTCCAGCCGCGCTGCAGATGGCGCAACAACGAATGCGACTTGTACTGGGTGAGCACCGCGATGCGGCGCAGGCCCGAGTTCACGCAGTTCGACAAGACGAAATCGACGATGCGGAATTTGCCGCCGAAGTAGACCGCGGGCTTCACGCGATTGTCGGTGAGTTGATGCAGGCGCGAGCCGCGGCCGCCGGCAAGGACGAGCGCGACGGTGCGATTGCGGATTTCGCGGGCAGTGGCGAGGTTATCGACGAACTGGTTCATGACGTTGCTGAGGTTCTCTGAGGGGCATAGACGAAAGCAGGGGGCGTTAGCGTGCAAACACGCAGGTCAGGTCACGACGGACGGCGCCGTTCGTCCCGTGTGCGCCTCGATAGCGGCAATGCGCGCGGCGATTGCGCCAAGCTCGGCGAGCGCGGTTTGCGTGGAGAGGTCGTGCTTCGCACGATCGGGTTCGTATTGCTCCAGATACACGCGCAGCGTGGCGCCTTCAGTGCCGGTGCCCGATAGACGGAACACAATGCGGGATCCATCGGTGAACACGATGCGCACACCTTGTCGCTGCGAGATCGAACCGTCCACCGGGTCCGCGTAGGCGAACTCATCGGCCGTATCGACGGTGTGGTTGCCCAGACGCTGGCCTGCCAGCGATGGCAACCGCGCGGACAGATCGCGCATCAGGACATCGGCCGCGTCGCTGTGGAGGGCCTCGTAGTCCTGGCGCGAGTAGTAGTTGCGGCCGAAGCGCGCCCAGTGCTCGCGCGTCAGGGCTTCTGGTGTTTTGCCGGTCACAGCGAGAATGCTGAGCCAGAACAGCACGGCCCACAGGCCGTCCTTTTCGCGGATGTGGCTCGAGCCGGTGCCATAGCTTTCTTCACCGCACAGCGTCACCATGCCGGCGTCGAGCAGGTTGCCGAAGAATTTCCAGCCGGTTGGCGTCTCGTGGCAGCGCACGCCGAGCGCCGCTGCTACGTGGTCCACTGCGGTCGATGTCGGCATCGAGCGCGCCACGCCCGTCACGCCGGCGCGGTAGCCGGGCACGAGCGTCGCATTGGCCGTGAGGATGGCGAGGCTGTCCGAGGGCGTGATGAGAAAGCCGGGGGCCACGATCATGTTGCGATCGGCGTCGCCGTCCGAGGCCGCGCCGAAGTCGGGCGCGCCTTCTGCGTTCATGTGGGCGATCAGGTCGGTCGCGTGGGCGGGGTTCGGATCCGGGTGAAGGCCACCGAAGTCCCCGCGCGGCTCGCCGTTGACGACGGTGCCAAGAGGCGCACCGAGCAGGTCTTCGAAAATGACCTTGGCGTAGGGCCCGCCGACCGCGTGCATTGCATCGAAGCGCATCGTGAAGCCGCGCTTGAACAGGGCGCGGATCGCGTCGAAGTCGAACAGACGCTGCATCAGCTCGGCGTATTCGGCGACCGGGTCGATCACCTCGACGCTCATCGATTCGATCGTGTACTGGCCGATCCGGTCGAGATCGATGTCGGGCGCGTCGCTGATCCGGTACTGTCGAATGCCCTGACTACGCGCGTAGATTGCGTCGGTCACCTTCTCGGGTGCCGGGCCGCCGTTGTCGATGTTGTACTTGATGCCGAAATCGCCATCGATGCCGCCGGGGTTGTGGCTGGCGGACAGGACGATGCCGCCCGATGCACGATGAGCTCGGATCACGCAGCTGATCGCCGGCGTCGAGAACAGCCCGCCGCGGCCCACGATCACGCGGGAAAAACCGTGCGCGGCGGCCATCCGCAAGATCGTGTGAACAGCAACGCGATTGTGAAAGCGTCCGTCGCCACCGAGCACGAGCGTGTGACCGCGAGCGTTTTCGAGCGAGTCGAAAATCGACTGGACGAAATTCTCCAGATAGCCCGCTTGCTGAAACACGGTCACTTTCTTGCGCAAGCCCGACGTACCGGGCCGTTGATCCGGGAACGGATGAGTTGCGACGGTCACGATCGCCATGGAGGTTCCTTTCGTTGAATGGTCATCGACTTGGGGTGCCGGCCGCTCAGCGCGCCTCGACTGCCAGCACCACGCCGCGCGAGGCGACCATGGCATGGCCGCAGACGAGACGCGGCGTGGCATCGGGCGCGGCGCTTTCGAGTTGCACATGCCAGTCACCGGGCGGCAGCGCGAACGTGACGTCGTCGTCATGCGCGTTGAAGAGCAGCAGACACGCTTGCGTGGGGGCGGGCCCCGCGAGCCGGATCGCGAGCGCGCGTTGGCCGCGGCTCCCCCAATCGCGCGCGTCCATAGGTCGGCCTTCCGGCATCAACCACGCGATATCCGGTTGCCCATCGTGGCGTAACGCACCGGTATACCAACGGGCGTGGCGCAACGCAGGGTAACGCTTGCGCAGCGCGATCAAGCGCCTCACGTAGTCGTTGAGCGCCCGATCACGGCGCGCCCAGTCGAGCCAGCTGAGCGCGTTGTCCTGGCAGTAGCCATTGTTGTTACCGCGCTGGGAGTGACCGATTTCGTCTCCCGCAAGCAGCATCGGTGTGCCTTGCGAGAACAGCAGCGTGGTCAGCAGAGCACGCTTGAGGCGAGCGCGCAGCGCGAGGACGGCAGCGTCGTCGGTAGGTCCTTCGACGCCGCAGTTCCAGCTGTGATTGTGCGAGTGGCCGTCGCGGTTCTGCTCTTCATTGGCCTCGTTATGCTTGTGGTCGTAGCTGACGGCATCGTGCAGCGTGAAGCCGTCGTGCGCGGCGATGAAATTCACACTCGCATGCGGCTGCCGCGTGCCGTGATGGAACTCGGCGCTGGAACCCGCGAAGCGCATCGCGAACGAGCCAGGTGTGACATCGGTGCCCAGCCAGAACTCGCGCATCACGTCCCGATACCGATCGTTCCATTCGAGCCATTCCGCGGGAAACGCGCCGAGCCGGTAACCGTGCGGACCCATGTCCCATGGCTCAGCGATCAGCTTCACATTGGCCAGCACGGGGTCCTGGCGGATGGCGGAAAACAGCGCAGCGTTGTGGGAAAACTCGCGCTCACCGCGCGCGAGCACCGGCGCGAGATCGAAGCGAAAGCCGTCCACCTGCATGTGTTCGACCCAGTAGCGCAACGAATCCATGACGAGTTGAAGCACGCGCGGCTCGGCCAGGTTCAGACAGTTGCCGCAGCCTGTCCAGTTCACGTAGCGTGAGCGGTCTTCCGGTTGCAAACGGTAGTAGAGCGCGTTGTCGATGCCGCGAAACGATAGCGTCGGGCCGTTCTCATCGGTCTCGGCCGTGTGGTTGTAGACGACGTCGAGCACGACCTCGATCCCGCGCGAATGCAGCGCATGGACCATGTCGCGGAACTCGCTGATCGGTGTCGTGCCCGCCCGACCCGACCAGTAACGCGTCTCGGGTGCGAAGTATCCGATCGTGGAATAGCCCCAGTAATTCGTGAGCCCCGCGTGCTGCAGGCGCGCTTCGTCCGCACGATGATGGACTGGAAGGAGACTCACCGTGGTCACGCCAAGGCGTTGCAGATAGTCGAGCGCCGCCGGGCTCGCCAGACCCGCGTAGGTACCGCGCAGCGCGCAAGGCACGTCGGGATGGCGCTTCGTGAAGCCGGCCACGTGCAGTTCGTAGAGCACGGTTTCGCTGAGTGGAACGCGTGGCCGGGCAGTGTGTTCGTGCGTACAAGTTTCATCCACGACGCGCGCCTTGAGCGCGACGGCCGCGTTGTCGACCGGGTCGGGGCGGCACACGTGCGCGGCGTCGTGACCCGCGAAGGCAGGATGCGCGCCATAATGCCCTACGACGAGTCGAGCATACGGATCGAGCAGTACCTTGTTGGCGTTGAACCGTGCGCCTTCGGCGGGCGCGAACGGGCCCGCCACGCGATAGCCGTAGACGAGTCCGGGCCCGGCGCCTTCCAGGTAGCCGTGCCAGACGCCGTGTTCGAAACGCGGCATCGGCAGACGTGCTTCTTCACGCTGCCCTTCAGCATCGAACAGGCACAGTTCGACCGACTCGGCGCGCGGGGCGACCAGCGCGAAGTTGACGCCGTGGCCGTCCCAGTGTGCGCCGAGCGGATAGGCCGCGCCGGGTTTGAGTGTGTCAGCCGGCACGACATCCGTCCTCGATTTTGAGCATGATCGTCGCGAGAGGCGGCAACACGAGTGCCAGAGAATGATCGCGGCCGTGTGTGGCGATCGCGTCGCTGTGCAGCACGCCGTTGGCAACGCCGCTGCCGCCGTAGCACGAAGCGTCGGTATTGAGGATCTCGCGGTAGCGGCCCGCATGATGTACACCGATCCGGTACGCATGGCGCGGCACGGGCGTGAAGTTGCAGACGACGATCACGGAACTGTCGTCGTCGGCCCGGCGCACGAACGAGAACACAGAGTTCTCGCGATCGTCGGCGACAATCCATTCGAAACCGTCTGCGCTGAAGTTCAACGCGTGAAGCGCTGGTTCGCGGCGCAGCGTCGCGTTGAGATCGCGCACGAGTCGTTGCACGCCTTCGTGCGGCGCATGCTCGAGCAAGTGCCAATCGAGGCTCGCGTTGGCGTTCCATTCCGCCGTTTGAGCGAACTCGCTACCCATGAACAGCAGCTTGCCGCCCGGATGCGCCCACATGAAACCGTAATAGGCGCGCAGATTGGCGAAGCGCTGCCAGTCGTCGCCGGGCATGCGCGACAGGATCGATCCCTTGCCGTGCACCACCTCGTCGTGCGACAACGGCAGCACGAAGTTCTCGCTGAACGCGTACAGCATGCCGAAGGTGAGCTTGTCGTGATGGAACTTGCGATGCACGGGGTCTTCGCGCATATAGCTGAGCGTGTCGTTCATCCAGCCCATGTTCCACTTGTAATGGAAACCGAGACCACCCATGTCTAGCGGGCGCGATACATTCGGAAAGCTCGTCGATTCCTCCGCCATCGTGACGGCTTCCGGCCGCTGTGCGCAGACAAGCGCATTCATGCACCGCAAAAACTGGATCGCTTCGAGGTTCTCGCGGCCGCCATGATGGTTCGGCACCCATTCGTCGTGCGCGCGGCTGTAGTCGCGGTACAGCATTGATGCGACCGCATCGACGCGCAAACCGTCGATGCCATAACGCTCGATCCAGAACAGTGCATTGCCGGCCAGATAGTTTTCGACTTCGCGACGCCCGTAGTTGTAGATCAGCGTGTTCCAGTCCTTGTGATGACCTTCGCGCGGATCTTCGTGCTCGTACAGGCAGGTTCCGTCGAAGCGGGCGAGGCCGTGTGCATCGGTCGGGAAGTGCGCGGGAACCCAGTCGAGCAGCACGCCGATGCCGTTCGCGTGCGCCGTATCGACGAAATAGCGAAAGTCGTCGGGCGAGCCGAAGCGCGACGTCGCGGCATAGAGGCCCGTCGGCTGATAGCCCCAGGAGCCATCGAACGGATGTTCATTGAGCGGCATGAATTCCACATGCGTGAAGCCCATGTCCACGACATACGCAACGAGTTCGTCGGCGAGTTCGCGATAGGTGAGCCAACGATTGCCCTCTTCGGGCACGCGCCGCCACGATGCGGCATGGACCTCGTAGATCGACATGGGCGCACTCAAACCATTCGCGCTCCGACGTGCCGCGTCGCTCGTCTTGACGGGCGGCAGACCGTGGACCACCGAGGCCGTGTCGGGCCGTGTCTGCGCGTAGAACGCGAACGGATCGGCTTTCAACAGGCGCGACCCATCGCGCGACCGGAGCTCGAACTTGTACAGATCGCCGTGCGTGACGTGCGGGATGAACAACTCCCACACGCCGCATTCGCGGCGCAGCCGCATCACGTGGCGGCGGCCGTCCCAGTTGTTGAAATCGCCAACCACCGAGACCCGCGTGGCATTCGGGGCCCACACGGCGAAACTCACGCCGCAGACGCCGTCGATCGTAACCGGATGCGCGCCGAGCTTCTCATACGGACGACGATGCGTGCCTTCGGCCAGCAGCCACACGTCCATCTCGCCGAGCACGGGAGGGAAGCGATAGCAGTCTTCGAGTTCCTGTTCGTGCGTGCCCCAGTTGACGCGCAGACGATAGGCGAAGCGCTTGCGCCGACGCGGCACGACGCCCGCGTAAAGGCCTTCGCTGTCGATCGGGTCGAGCGTAGCGACGCGGCGTCCCGTTGAACTGTCGATGACCTGCACCGCGTGTGCGCCCGGCAGGAATGCGCGCACCACCAGCGTATTGTCGACGTCATGCATGCCCAGCACGGAGAACACGTCTTCGTGTTCCCCCGCAACCAGCGAGGCGATCTGTTCACGGTTCAGCATCTGTGCCTCAAGCCGTGACGGTGCCGATCCATCCGGCGTACGCTGCAAGATGGAGCTGTGCACCGCTCAACTCGGCACCACGCAATTCATGTCCATGGACCGTTTCTGCGACGATGTCCGCAGGCAGTGTCCAGTTCTGTGGCGCATTGCCGAGATTGAAGACGATGAGACGGCGCTCGTTTTCATGTGTGCGCTCGAAGGCCAGGATAGGCTCCGGTGCCTCGACAAAGCGAATGTCACCGTCGCGCAAGACCGGATGGCCTTTGCGCCAACGGAGGAAGTGACGGAAGAACGTCAGCACTGACGAAGGATCGTCGTCTTGACGATCGACAGCATGTGCAAGGTGCTCGGGCGGCACGGGCAGCCACGGTTCGGTTGCGGAGAAGCCGGCGAAGGGCGCTTTGGCGCGCCACGGCATCGGCGTGCGGCAGCCGTCGCGCCCCTTGAACTCAGGCCAGAATGTGATTCCGTACGGGTCCTGCAGCGATTCGTACGGGATGTCCGCTTCGGTCAGCGCGAGTTCCTCGCCTTGATAGATGCAGATGCTGCCGCGTAGCGTGGTGAGCAGCGCGAGCACCATCTTCGCGAGTTGAGGATTCGCTTCACCGTTGCCCCAGCGGCTGACGACGCGTGGCACGTCGTGGTTGCCCGCCGACCAGCAGGCCCAACCCTTGCCGCCGTATTCAGCGAGCTTGGTCTCCATGCCCTCGACCGTGCTGCGCAGATGCGCGGCTGTGAACTCCGGCGTGAGCAGGTTGAAACTGTAGGCCATGTGCAGCTTGTCGCCGCCGGCCGTGTATTGCGCCATGGTCGTGAGCGCATCATCGTCGCCGACCTCGCCGACACTCGCTGCGCCGTATTCGTCGAGCAGGCGGCGCAGCTTCGCGAGGAAGACCAGATTTTCAGGCTGCGTCTTGTCGTGCAGATGGCGTTGCATCCGGTACGGGTTTTCGGACGTGGCCATAAAGGCGCCGCCCGCGTCCGAGGGCGGATTGTCGAGCAACGCTTGATTGTGGAAATGGAAGTTGCACGCGTCGAAGCGGGAGCCATCGACCCCGCGTTCGAGCCAGAAACGCACGTCGTCGAGTAGCTGCGCCTGAACGGCTTCGCAATGGAAATTGAGGTCGGGCTGACTCGCGAGAAAGTTGTGCAGATAGTACTGGCGACGGCGCGGCTCCCATTGCCATGCGGAGCCGCCAAACACCGACTGCCAGTTGCTCGGCGGTGTTCCATCGGGTTGCGCGTCGGCCCACACGTACCAGTCGGCGCGTGGGTTGACGCGATTCTCGCGACTTTCGATGAACCACCGATGCTGGTCCGATGTATGGCTCAGCACCTGATCGATCATCACCTTGAGGCCGAGCGCGTGCGCCTTGGCGATCACGCGGTCAAAGTCGTCGAGCGTACCAAACAGGGGATCGACGTCGCGGTAGTCCGAAACATCGTATCCAAAGTCTTTCATCGGCGATTTAAAGAAAGGCGAGATCCAGATAGCGTCTACGCCGAGGTCACGGATGTAAGCGAGTTTTTCGACCAGACCGGACAAATCGCCAACGCCGTCATCGTTGCTGTCGGCAAAGCTGCGAGGATAGACCTGATAAATGAGTGCGCCTCGCCACCACTGATTGGACATCTGCGATTCTCCCGAATATGTTGCATCGCGCGTCGACAGCGCGTGCGCTGGAATTAATCGGCTCAACAAGAGCCTGTTGTATATAAATGAGATCGGGGTTAGTACGAGGCAAGCGCTTTTGTAGAATTCAATGGTCGAAGGACGCTATGTGACTCACCAGTTCGCACGCGTGGGCACCGACCGAAGAGATATCGGATGCGTGAGCGACGCCGCTCCCCGGGATAAGCCGGTCTTTGACGATTGTGTCCGGTGCCTATGAACACGCCATGCTGCGGATGACAACGATGCCTTGTGGATAGGTGCGCCGTTTAACCGGTTCGTATCCATCAGATGCGTTCTTTCAGAAAGCCGCCAAGAGGAACAATGAAGAAATCAAAAAGAAAATTGCCGATCTCCGGATCTTGTAGTGAATTTGTAGGGTCGGTGAATATCGTATCGCGCAGCGGCATGACGAACTATTCGTTTTTTCGGGTCAGTGTTAGCATGCGGCTAATAATGAGCTGTTAGTGATGAACTGAATCTCTTTCAAGACTCGCATGGGCAGGCGACGACTGACCATCCGGGCGGTTTTGCAGGTCGGTCTACCAGTCAAGGCAGCACGCTTACCCATGTAATTTTCACCTCATTTTGTGCGCCTACTGTCGCGCTCATTACACACGATCGAGGAGTCAGCAATGGGTCAGAATTCAAGCCGTACAGTTTCTGTTTGGGCGGGTCGAATCATCACCACGCTGGTTGTATTGGCGCTGGTCGCCGATGCGGCGAGCATATTGATGTTCCCGCCGAGCATGCAGGCCAAATTCGCGGCGACCGGTTTTGCCGATAGCACTGCCCCCGTGCTTGGCGCAATCGTGCTGATCTGCACGATTCTTTATGCTGTTCCAAGAACGGCCGTACTGGGCGCAATCCTGTTGACGGGGTTTCTCGGCGGTGCCATTTGCACGCACTTTCGACTTGGCGAAGTCGGATCGCCGCCGCAGATCATTTGTCTGGTGCTGGGCATAGCCGTGTGGGGCGCACTTTACTTGCGCAACGCACGTGTCCGGAGCGTGTTGCCTCTGATTGCATGACCGGAGTCGGTCGTCGTCGTCAAAGCAAACCGGCGAGAAAATGCAGCGACAGATGAATCAACCCACCGACGATTACCGCAACGAGCAGGCCGACGATCCAGCGTCGCGCCTGCTCGGACAGCGATAGACGGGCGCCCAGGTAGCCACCGGCGACGCTGCCCACGGCCATTGCGCCGCCGATGGGCCAATTAATGCTTTGATCGGCCGCGAAGACCAGCATGGCGACCATGGTCGTGGGCACGAGCAGAAAATTCTTGATGGCATTCGCTTCGACAAGCGGCAAGCCGACCACCAATACGAGTACGAGCAGCATATAGGTTGCGCAGTCGAGGACGATGAATCCCGTCCATACGCCGACAAAAAACAGCAGGGTCAATGCCCGCCAATCCAGTCGCGTGACCTCCGTGCATACCGAACTCAAGAGGTCTTTCAGCTTCGTGAGAATAAGAACGAGCGCTATGACAATAGCCCCGGTGATGAACATCTTGAGGTCGTGACCCGGAATGATCTCGGATAGCATCGCACCGATCGCCGCGCCAATCGTGATAGGGACGGCAGCGCGTAGGGCCAGTTTCCATGGGACCGTACCGTGACGGGCGAGATCTGCAGTTGCCGTAATGGCGCCGACGAGAACAGGAATTCGATTGGTCGCGTTAGCGCCGACCGCATGCAGACCAACCCACATGAGAATAGGCAGCGATACCGCCGAACCCGACGAGGCGACCGTATTGAGGAAGCCGCAAAGAAGGCCGCCCAGGAGTACGACGGCCAATATTTCCGGGCTGAGAACCATATTGCTCCATTGCACGCCAATCGCGCGTCGCGTCATCGAGTTCGTGATTGCTGGAGCAGCCGCGTCGATGGCTGCTCCGGGCGCTGACGACAACCCGGCAGGTCAAAAGGCTTGGCCGCGATGCCGCCGTCCTGGAGGGCGCATGTTCATGCGGGTATGCCGCGGCTGTCTTTGCTGAGTGCGTTCCAGTAAGTCAGGAATCGTCCGCCGAAAATACCCGCGACGACGCCGGAAACGGCGGCATCGATCAGCAGCCAGGTGGCGATTGGCGCTTCGGCGCCTGCGGTCGCCAGTTCGATGCCGAGCCAGAACTTCGTGACGAACGTGACGACGATGAGCACCAGCGGAACGACGGAGCCGGGCAGCATCACGGTTCTGGCGATGGGATCGACAATGAACCGCGTGCGGCGCGCGATGAGGATGCCACCCGCAATACCGACGAGCGCACCCAATATCCAGGCGACGGGTACGGACCATCCGTGCGTGGGTCGCAACGCCAGTTCGACGATCCCCCACCCGGCGAAAACAACCGGGATGATGGCCAGTTTCGCGAGGGTGGCCGTTCCGCTCCTGAGTGCCTTGATGCCACGGGACAAGAGAACGACGAGTAGCACCCAGACCCAGGTCGGCGTGCCATTGAGAATGTCTGCGAAGGTCATCGGAGCCTCGTGCGAGTGGCGTGATTTCGTGCCGGATCGAGTGAGGTCCGCTTTCGCGTTGCGATCTACCGGACCGGACCGGACGAACGTCATCGTATTCACGCAGATTTAGCCTGGAGTTAACGAATGTGCGGACCGGTTACCCGTTTTCCGCATCGATCGGTCGAGGCATCTGCTCGCTGTGTGGCGCGTTGTCCAGGCAGCCGGCAGCCACAGTACAGGGACGTTCAGTTTCGCATGCTGGGCGAAGCACGGCGACCCGCCACCGTCCAGCCCATGCCGCGCACGTTGCTGATCATGGATCGCCCGAATTTCTTGCGCACCGAATGAATGAGCACGTCCACAGCATTGCTCTCTACTTCTTTTCCCCAGCCGTAGATACGTTGCTCGAGTTGATCGCGCGAAAGTATCGCGCCGGGCCGCTCCATGAACGCATGGATGAGGGCGAACTCACGCAGCGACAAGGCCGATTCCACGCCGTGCTGTGTCAGAGTTCGCCTTTCGAGGTCGAGACTCATCGAGGCGTCGCCGATGCGCGACGTCGCCGCTCCGGCACGACGGCGCAGGACCGCACGGATACGTGCGAGGAGTTCGCGCAAATCGAGTGGTTTGAGCAGGCAGTCGTCGGCGCCGCTATCGAGACTATCGGCCCTTGTTTCCGGATCGTCGTGCTCGGCGAGCATGAGTACGGGAACCATGTTGCCCGCGGCGCGCGCGGCCTTCAACACATGCATGCCGTCGATGCACGGCAAGCCGAAATCGAGCAGAACGGCGGCGTAGTACTCGGCATTCATGGCGACGCTTCCGGCCTTGCCATCGCGAACCCAATCTACGCTGAAATCGGCCTTCTGCAAGGCCTTGAGGACGCTATGGCCAGCGCCCAGGTCGTCTTCAACAAGAAGCAGTCTCATGATTTTGCATCCGTATCCAAAGTACTTTGCGAGAGTGTGGGTGCGCGATTTGTCAGTTTATTGGTTTGACCGATAGATGAAACTTCGCGGATTGTAGTTCCAATGTATGGAATGGAATCTTAGCGGTAACGGATAGCCGCTTCCATCCCACTTCTCATGGTGGCAGTAAGCGATCTCCCAGACATAGTCCAGGAACTCGTTGTGTCCGTCGTGGAGCTGCCGCGCGCGACTAGCGATATCGCGACCGATTGAGGTATGCAATTTGACCACCTCGTACTCGGCGGCTGTCAGCTTTGCAGGCTTCAGCAGAATACTCGCTGGTATCCCCGCCTTACCGATATCGTGGTGTCTCGCGCCCGAGGACATGAATTCGATCGCCTCGACGCGCAAGGCGGCAAAGCGCGGATGGCCCGTCATCGCCTGCGCAAGGCAGCGAACATACCAGTGTGTTCTGCGGCAATGTTCGAGAGTTTCCGTATCGGGCGTGTCCGAGTGAGTGACTTCACGCACGGCGGCCTGAAGCGCGCTGTCCCCGGTTCGGATGGCCTCAGGCCAGCGCTGCTTTGAAAATCCGACTGAGGCTACAACTTCGCGAAAGGGGTGTCTTGTCATGTGTCGGTTGAAGTGAATCGCCTTCCCCAAATTTATACCAACAAACTGAGATTGCCACGCGGCCAACTGGAGTAGCCCCTTGATTCTCAGGACACGAGACACCTCTTAAAATAAGAGGGAATCTTGTGACTAGTTTTAAGCCTAGGCAAATCGTGGAAAGCATTGAAGTTCTGACCGAGCCGGAGCGTCGTCGTCGACGTTCGGTCCAGGAGAAAGTGGCCATCGTGCAGGAAACCCTGGAGCCGGGAGCAACAGTTTCAGCGGTTGCCCGGCGACACGGGGTCAACCCAAACCAGGTGTTTGCGTGGCGCAAGCAATACGAGGAAGGCAGCCTGGCTGCGGTGAAGGCTGGAGAAGCCGTAGTGCCCGCCTCGCAGTTAGCCACGGCGATGAAGGAAATCAGGGAGCTGCAGCGTCTGCTTGGCAAGAAGACGCAGGAGGCAGAAATCCTGAAGGAAGCAGTCGAGTATGGCCGCTCAAAAAACTGGATTGCGCGCTCGCCCTTACTGCCCGGGGACGACCAATGAAAACGGTCTGCGATGTTCTCGGCGTAGCGCGCTCTGCTCTGGCAGTCAGAAAGGCCCGCTCCCCGGACTGGCAGGACGGCCGCCGTGCCCGACAGACCGACGACACGGAACTGGTAGCTGCAATCCACGAGCATGTGGCGGGCTTGCCGACTTATGGATACCGGCGAGTCTGGGCACTGCTGCGACGTAGTCACGAAATGGCTGGTGTGCCGTGCGTGAACGCCAAGCGGGTCTATCGCGTCATGCGAGACCACCAGTTGCTGCTTCGGCGCCTTGGCCAACGTCGCGATACCCGCCGGCATGACGGACGCATTGCCGTTGACCAGAGTAATGTCCGCTGGTGCTCGGACGGCTTTGAGTTCCGTTGCGACGACGGCTCGCCGTTGCGCGTGACGTTTGCGCTGGACTGCCATGACCGGGAAGCTATCAGCTGGGCAGCGACTACCGGCGGTCATAGCGGCGACGTCGTGCGTGATGTGATGCTCGCAGCGGTCGAGCAACGCTTCGGCACGACGCAGGCAGGCGCACCCATCGAGTGGCTGTCGGACAACGGCTCTGCCTACATTGACCATCGCACGCGCAGTTTCGCTCGCGAGCTGGGTCTGGAGCCGTTGACTACACCCGTTCGTTCGCCGCAGAGTAACGGCATGGCTGAGTCGTTCGTGAAGACAATCAAGCACGATTACATTGCCTTTATGCACAAGCCTGATGTGCCAACAGCACTCGCGCATCTGGCCGGCGCCTTTGAACATTACAACGAACGCCACCCGCATAAAGCACTGAAGTACCGTTCCCCCCGGGAGTTCCGGCGAACCGCTGCATCATCAACCTAACTGTGTCCGAGTGTCCTGAGTTACAGGGTCAACTCCACCAACGTCCCCGCTTCCCTCACGCGCACGACGTGTTCGGGGTGATCTTCCTGCCTGTCTGGCATCACGAGAAAGCCTTCTGCGAGATTTTCCTCATGTTCGAAGGAATCTCGCTTCTGCATGATCGGCCGAAAGAGCGCCTTCAGGCAACCAGACAATTTCGAATTTTCCGAGGATGTTCGAGCAAAATGACGAAGGGCTAATTGGTTCGGCTATGGAGTTTGACGCGACCTCATGACAGGCCGTGTTCCACATCCGGGCACCACCCTCGCGCGCCTTCTTAGGCAGTCAACAGCGGATTGACATGTTGTCGAAACCGCGTGATTCCTCGGTGAGGGTGGGACTGCCGTCCGCGCTCCTGTTGCATCGTCAATCGCGGTTCGCGAACGTCCGTTGTCGAAGGACTTGAAGGGCGGCTCAGGGTCGAACTGAGTCAATACGCATCGGACGTTGTCCGGCCAGTTCCGGGCACTCGACACCGCTGGGCACATTGTTCACAATTCGGAGGACGACGGCCAAATTCTCACCCTATGAATCCTGTCGCACAAAATCGCCCACTCTCAGCATCAGAGATGTCGCTTGCTCGTTGGATGCTTGAACATGGTGAGCCGGAAGCGCGAGAGTTTCTTGAGCAACTCGCAGTTGCGGAGATAACGCCGTGGCGCTGCCCCTGCGGCTGTGGGTCTATCAATTTCCAAGTCAAAGGTCACGAACCAGCGCCCCCGGGCGTACACATTCTCGGGGACTTTATTTTTGGTCCCGATGATGCGCCGACCGGAATATTTATTTTCGAGAGTGCTGGTTTATTGAGTGGTATCGAAGTTTACGGGCTAGCAGGTGATGCGCCCCGAGAACTACCGCGCGGAGATGCGCTTCGGCCTTTAGGGGCGGGCGGCAGCGAGGCATAGCGGTAAGCCTCAATTAATCGGTGCGGCGGGGCAAGGTCTGCGCCTGACTATTACGCAGACGGTACCCCAGACCTTGGGCGCGGTCGGCATGACCCACTGGTGCCCCTGACGGAGTGTCCTTCCCCCCCGCGGCGACAGTATATCGACCTTGCGGACCAGTCCAATAGTTGCTCGTGAATGTCCGCTACCGGGAGCGCAGAAGGTCCCTTATGGGTCTCGACATGCGCCCCTTGCGTACGATGCACGCGGTCTACGCTCGCGCGGCGCAAACGTGGGGCGCAGTTCGGCCAGGACCGGCCAGTCATTACCGCGCCGCAATGCGGTCGCTGGCCGCTGAGAAAATTGTTATGAGTCGTCTGTGGCGCCAGGGCGTACGCGGGCCGATATTGCAGCGAGGACGGCCGGGAGGTCGGCGGGCTTTCCAAAATGATGATCGAATCCGGATCTGAATGATTCGGCCTGTTCGGAAGGCGATGTCAAAGCGGTAACCACCACCAGCAATGGGAGCGGCGCGGATTGTAGGCGCCGGATCTCCCTTGCGACGGCACGCCCGTCCATACCAGGCATCTGAACGTCGAGAACAACAGCGTCCGGACGCCACGCACAGTATTCCGCGAGCGCGTCCGCACCGTTTCCTGTTGTTCGGGTTGCGTAACCATGCGCGTCGAAGAACAACACGTATGCTGCCAACGCGTTTGGGTCGTCATCCGCGAGAAGCAGGCGCACCGCGTTAGTGGTAGGCATCAGGGTCTCCAATTGCCTGACCAGCAGCAATTGAGGTACCCGAGAAATACGGGTAGCAAGTTTGCTTACAGGCATGGATTTCGCGACAATGCGTATGTGACGACCTATCCGTCCCCGGGGGCTAACATGCGGCTAGCCGACTTTATCGTCGACCACATGACTGTCGTTCTGTTGCGATGGGAGGAGTTTGCCCGCACGCTGTTGCCGGTTGCGGCAGATATGAGGACCCTGGCCTTGCGGGACCATGCGCAGCAGATTCTGGAGGCCGTTGCAAGAGATCTGTCTAATCCCCAAAGCAGGGAGGAACAAACTGAAAAATCCATGGGGCAGACGCCCATACTGGCCGGAGCCCCAGAGACAGCCGCCCAGATGCACGCCCTTCTGCGCGCGCGAAGCGGCTTTGACATCAACCAGATGGTTGCCGAATACCGCGCCCTGCGCGCGAGCGTACTTCGACTGTGGATGGACGAGGGCGCGCCCGACAGTCATCACGAGGATGACATGGTCCGCTTCAACGAGGCGATCGATCAGGCAGTCGCCGAATCGGTAGACTTTTTCAGCATGCAGGTAGACTTGGCCCGTAATCTGTTCCTCGGAATGCTGGGGCACGACATGCGCAGTCCGCTCCAGACTATCCAGATCACGGCGACTTATCTGGCGGCGCTGAACGCCGGCGAAAATGTGTCGGGGGCCGCTTCCCGCTTGATCAGAAGCGGCGCCCGCATGCAGGCGCTGCTGGACGATATGGTTGATTTCAATCGAACCAGGCTCGGTTTGGGTATCAATATCGCACCGACCAATGTCGACCTGGCCCAGTTGTTTGCCGATGCGCTGGACCAGTTGCGGGTCGTGTATCCAGACAGTGAGGTTGATCTAGATGTGGTCGGTGACTGCATGGGTGTCTGGGATGGCCGACGTCTCCAGCAGTTGTTGGGCAACCTGGTACTGAATGCGATCAAGTACGGAGCGCAAGACGCGCCGGTACATGTGACAGTGACCGACGAGGGCGCGGAAGTTCTGCTGGAAGTAAGGAATACCGGCACCGCCATTGAGCGGTCGACCCTCGATCTTATTTTTAATCCACTCCAGCGCGGCCCGAACCATCAAGGCACCAATACTGACAGCAGTCTAGGGCTCGGACTGTATATCGCGCGCGAGATTGCGAGGGCACACGGGGGCGAAATCGACGCGCGATCCGACGCAGCAGAAACGGTCTTCTCGGTAAAGCTGCCGCGTGGCGAGGAGCGCGCATGATCTGCTACGCCCGGATCGCTGCCAGTGTGCGGTACAGCTGTCGGTTTCCGCTGGACGCCGATGGCTGCTTCGGGTCGAACAGAGCCGTTCCCTCGAAATATAAGCAATAAAAAAGGCGCAGCCCGAGGAGTGCGCCCTGGCTTCCGCGGTCTCTCGTCAGCCTTTCGTCCACTGGCACTGATTCCCGAGCACGATGGTCGTCTTGTCCGCCGGCAAGACGCGATTCAAATCCTGCATGCTAATCCTGCTCACGGCGCCCGGTGTAACCTCGCGCGAAACCGACTGCACGTATTGCCGACAGTACGCGTATGAGCCGTCGGCCGCAGTCTCCTTCGTCTCGGCCAGACGGATCTCCTGACCGCCGGACGTCAGTGTCTCAAAACCTATCATTTCGATCTTTACGTCGCCGGACGGTGTCAGCAGGGAGGTGGGTATCCTGAGGCGCCAGCGTTTGTGCCTGCGAGGCGGTAGAGGCGACGGCGATCAAAGCAAGTGCGAAGGTCTTCTTCACGGAAAACTCCAGTTCGTTTTGGTTTGTTCAGGGTGAAAATCAGATGGCGCCGTTGGACGCCACGGGCAGTGGTTGCACGTTGGATGCTTCGGCCGGGGCGCTGTATTCGATCGTGAGTTCGCGGGCAACGCGGCGCAGCTGGCCTTCGATCGCCGCACGCTCGCCGAGACGGATGGTGCCGCTGTAGTGGATATTGCCCCGCACCTGACCGTTCACCTCCAGCGTGCCCCGCGCGCGAACATCGCCTTCCACGATGCCGTCGATGCGCACGTGCTCGCCGTCGATGTCTCCCTTGACCAATCCACCCATACCGACGTGAAGAAGACTCGACTGGGAAATCACGTTGCCGTTGACGAGCGCGAAGATGCTCAGGCCATGATCGAGAATCAGGTTGCCCTCGATAACCAGACCGGGCGCGAGGAGCGTCACGTTGAGTTTCGTTTCAGTTTTCATGGACGTGGTCTCAGAACAATTGAACATCGCCCGCGCGCTGGGCGGTCACCGGCACGCGCTTCTGGATTTCGAAGCGGGAGTTCGAAATTACGCGTATCAACGAGGCCGGCGAAGCCGTACGGCAGGCCCAGATGCTCACGGTGCTGGATGCGGACATCGACATCAGCGCGTTGCTCGATGGCGCCGAGGATCAACCGCCCGCGATCACCGCAGCCAACGACGCGGTCGTGATGCTTGAGGGGGCGGCCACGCTCGCCGGGACATCGACGGCCGACGAGAGTCTCCATGCAGGTGACGCCCGTGACTTCGCGAAAGAAGAGACGCTTGAAGAAAAGCGTCATCGCATGTCCGACCTTCTGACCCGTCTTGGTCTCAATGCCGAGGCCCGGCAGAAGCACTTCCGCGTATTCGCGCATTCGTTGTATGGACGAGGATGGGCTCAACGCCCTGAGCACGTCGACGCGATGAATGCACGACTCGCCACGGCGCTCGACGATCGCTCGCGACGGCACAGTCGATGTGCCAGCGCATCGAGGCGCGTTGTTTGATTTCGTCGCCTCCCTGCCTTCGGGTACGACGTGGGCGCGCCATGCCGCCACCCCTTCGCAGCATGCCTGTTCGTCCGGTCGCCAGACTCCACAACTGGCGTGACTAATCGGGCAGCGCCCGTTCGAACGGCCGCCCGCTGCTTTCGCGGAGTGATCAAACCTTCTTGTTCAAGCGCCCGCGCCTCCCATGGAGAGCGGGCGCTTTTTTTCTTTCAGGCCCCTGAGGATCGCGAGGCAACCGAACCCCTAGCTGAGCGCCTCGGCGACCACCCGTGACAACGGTGCGGAGGTCGCGTGAGCCGTTCCGACTCGCATGCGGCCGCAGGTGAGCTGATCCGAGGTGACTTCGATCTGCTCCACGAACCGCCCGCGTCGCGCTCGCTGAACCGTCGCCTTCACGCAGTTGCCACGGGCCACGTAGTCCTCGATGTCGGGCGTCAACTCGTACTCGAAGACGCCTGTGCTGTCTCCGGCCACGAGCCGGACATCTGCCACACGAATGCCTCTGAGGTCGTTCTCGAGGATCCGGTTCAACACCTGATCGCGCACGTCGCTCGACACCACCGGGCTTGCATAGGCGTCATTGTCCTGCTGCAGCTGGATGATCACGAGCCACGGTTCGCGGACGGTAAAAGCGATGCGGTAGTGCATCACACAGGGCTTGTTGGACTCGTCGGGGTAGATGATGGACTGTATCTTGCCTTGATAGGGCATTTGGGCTCCTTGTGTTTGGATTTGCCGCTCGAAAGGGTGCGGCTAGTCCACACTACGGAGCCCTTAACAAAGTCAAGAATTGTCCAGTTTCCTACCAATGGTCGCGCGAATCCTCACAAGGGTTCGTTGGCTCGACAGGCCTAGCAACCTGCTCGTCTCCTCGTTGGTCCTGCCTTGCAGAAGCTGACGCCGCGCGTACGTATTGCGTAATACCCGCGGGCTCATGTCGGTCGCGCTGAAATTGATCGCTTCGAGGGCTTCGCGAACTGCGCGCCACAGCGTTTCCTCGCAGAAGGAGCCGGTCGAGGCGTTAAGCGGAAAAAGCAGGTCGCCGGGCTCCCGCGTGAGCCAGTTCGACAGCGCCGCAAGCGAAAAGGGGGGCAGTGGCACGATCCGCTCGTCCCGAGCGCCGTGCGCCCGCACGCGGACATGCGGTCGCGCGCCGTCAACGAAGAGATCGGCGCACCGTGCCGCCCGGATCTCGGCGGATGTGAGCCCCGTTCCGTGGAGAAGGGCAACCACAGCATGGTTTCGAGTTTCGCGCGGCTCGCTCGCCGGCGTGGATTGCAGGTACTCCTGGAGCCTCTGGTCGGCTGCCTCGTCGAGAAACACGGGTGTGGGTTCGTGACGCGGCCATGAACCGGACCTGACGAAATCCGCAGCGGGATTCGTTGACCGGACACCGACTTCGACGAGATGTCGGCAGAGCCGGTCGAGCAGTTTCGCGTAACGCAACGCGGTGGACGTTCCCGCTTTGCTGCGAGCACCGAGTTCGGCGAAGAAGGTTTCGATGTGGTCGGCACCAAAAGTGGCCAGCGTAGCGCCGCGCACAGCGAGGTGGCGGCCGAACCGGTCGAACATCGAAGCGTGTTGCACGATCGACCGGGGAGAAAACGGGCGGCGGCCCGCGCCAGTCGCGTCCGCTTCCTGCCAGCGGCGATAAGCGCTTCCCGGCGCGTTGATCCATTCTCGTTCGTTATCCATGTCGGCAAATATACTGAATTTGAGTACACGTCGCTTTAATCGCGAATCTGTGATTCGCGCAATGGCTTTTAGCAGGAGAGCTTCATTTCTTCGGTTCTGGTACTCGCCGTAGGGTACAGTAGAACGAAATGATTTGGCATAGACAGGTCGATTTGATTCGATCGTCGCGCATGAAAACGTTTGCGGACCCGAAAAAACGTCCGCGCGAGAATTTTATTCAGAGATTTATGTTAGATTGAAAACATACTTAGGGTTATTTCTTACTTGAATTGATTTTGTCGCTCGTATTAACTGTGCTCACTTGACTGGGTGTCCCACACGCACCGGGTACGTTTCGTGTGAACACCTCAATGTTTGACAGGCAGGCAGACGACTCCCGTCAGCCGGCACGCGGGGGCCGGCGCTGATCGATGGCCATTCAACTTATTTTCGCGAGAGAGAAAACTAGCGGGGGAATAAATGGGCAGGTATGAAGATCGCGCGCGGACTTATGGAATAGAGGTATCCTTTTTCCAGATGCTACAGAAATTGACAATCGCGGTACCTGCGTCAATCAATGTGGATATCGAATTTTCAACCTCGGCTTCCAGTGTGTTTTCGTTGACACGACGCTATGAAGTCGCGCCTCGCCTTTACATCTCAGGGTTTCGCGCACAAGAGATGGCCGAAGTGATTCGAAAAGAAGAGCGTCTTAACGCTCTATTGATATTTGTTCTAGATACCTATGCATTTAGTGTAGAACTAAACGGGCCCATACTGCAGGCACGAGTAAATTTGATGCATGGTTTTCCCAGCAAGGACGGAACCGACGGCGAACGTCTCTTCTCTAGCATGTCGGAAATCTCGACCCGACTTGCCAGTTTAGCGAGGTTGTTCCCCAATCTTCAGCAACCGCGCAAACACGGATGGGGGCCAGCGCGGACAAGATTATTTGCGACGATAGGTTGTGCTTTGCTGCCACTTTTAATGACGGTGGCAGCGTTCGTTTGGATGATTCATCGATCTCCGGGTCTTATACATCACTAGTATCCGAAATCTCCCAAACCATTTTTAGTAACACAACCATCCCGTAACAACCTATCGAGCGGGGAAATGACGCCATGCCAACTAATAGCGGTGGATTGTCTGCGGGACTTCTCGTGACCGTCAACGGACTTAGTGACGCCGCACTTTCTTGGGTCAGCTATCGGAACGATGACTCGACGCTTACGCAACAGGCAGACCTGAACGGCGTTGAGCTTGGGTTAGCCAGTGCGATGCAAGGAATGGTCTCAATGCTCGGCCAAACTCGTAGAGAAACCCACGGAGCTGGTTCACCTGCATTGTTCGAAATTTGATGAGTTGCGAGCGCATTCGGTGCAGGCTCAGCATCGCTTGCTGGTCTTCCGTCTTCGCTGCGACGGTGCGCATTCCAGGTTGCTGAACCGCAGTCCATATCGCCTTCGCATCCGCCGCGTCGGTCTTGTTCGTTTGCACAAAGGGCCGGATAAACTGCGCATGCAACAACACGACCTCGTGTCCCAATGCCTGAATCTTACGTGCCCACCAATGAGCGCTCCCGCATGCTTCAAGAGCGACACGCCCGGCCGGACGCTGGGCAAGAAACGCGATCAGATCATCGCGCCCAAACCGCCGATTCGCAATCTCGCCGGTTTGGGCGTCGACCCAATATAACTGGAACACCCGTTTTGCAACATCCAGTCCGTATGTCGTAGCATTCATTTGGGGCCTCCGTTCCTTAAGTGGTTGTGTCGCAACTCCACTTTGGCACATTGATGCCGTTCGGTTCTGGAGGCCCTCAATCATGTCCGCCTCCCCGAAGGGAGGGCGGTGTCCATTCCATCTCGACCCATAAGCGACGGTCGACTTTTTAGAAAGCGGGCATTCATCTCCACGGAGCAAGTCACGGCATTTTGTCGAATCGACCGTCGCAAACCAACTCCAGAAAAACTCACGGCTGCTTCTGCGCGTGGGGCGACTGGTGCCTTTCTGCCGGGCACCTTCGACTGGTCATGCGTTGCGCCCAATTCTTGCATCAAGCGCATGTAGAGCGAGTAGGATGAAGAGATGATTGTGGCGGACGTCGTGCTGGGCGATTGCCCATGTTAATACGTCTCGCCTCAACTGACGTCCTACGGGGCGAAAGTATGAACTTATGCGTCAGACTGGCCTGTCGGACAATTTTTGTGTCGAGCCCTAGTTCAGCGCATCTCTACACTGTCGGTTCGGGAAACTTGCGTAGACATGGCCTCGGACACGGCCTGCGTTGGCGTCACCAACGTCCGGCACATCTGGCCACCTCTGCTACCGCTCGTACATGGCGAGGTATTGATCATGATGCACGAATTTCTCTCTCACAACCGTGAGACGTTAATCGAACGGTGTAGAGCCAAGGTGGCCCAGCGGCCCGCGCGAGCGGCAACCGAGCAGCAGCTTCAAAATGGCGTGCCGATGTTTCTGGAACAGCTCATCAGGACGCTTCGAGTTGAGCAAACGTCGGAGCCTATGGACAGCCGCAAGATTTCTGGTCCGTCGGGCGGCGGCGCCTCGTTATCGGAGATTGGCGAGTCAGCGGCGCAACACGGGCGGCAACTCTTGGAGCTCGGGTTTTCGGTGGACCAGGTGGTTCATGACTATGGCGACCTGTGCCAGGCGATCACGGACCTGGCTTTCGAGCGCGATGCCCCGTTCCAGATCGACGAGTTTCGAACGCTCAACCGCTGCCTCGACAACGCGATTGCCGACGCGGTCACAGAATTCAGCTATCAGCGGGATTTTGTCGTTGCAAGCCAGCAAGCCCTTGAGATCAATGAACGACTGGGGTTTTTTGCGCACGAACTACGCAACTTTCTCGGCACGGCAACGCTCGCCTTTACCGCCGCCAAGATGGGAAATTTAAATATGACCGGTGCGACGGGGGCAGTATTGGAGCGCAGCTTGTCCGGGATGCGCGATCTGATCAATGACTCCTTGGCTGAAGTTCGGGCGAGAGCCGGAAAAGCCGGGCAACACGTAACGTTTTCATTAGCTGACTTCATCGCCGAGATCAAATCTGCGGGCGACCTTGCGGCTCAGGTACGCGGGGCCGTATTGACGGTTTCCGCTGTCGACGCACGCCTCGCCATCAACGGCGATCGTGATGCGATCTATTCTGCGGTCGCAAACTTGCTGCAAAACGCTTTTAAATTTACCCGCCCCCATACCGAGGTGACCTTGGATGCGTACGCACTTTCGGATCGCATTCTGATTGACGTGAAGGATCACTGCGGCGGCCTGCCTCCAGGCAGTGCCGAAAGTATGTTTCTGCCATTCACGCAAAACGGCCCAGATCAAAGCGGATTGGGGTTAGGACTTTCGATCGCTCGACGTAGCGTGGAGTCGAACGGCGGGGTTCTCAGTGTCCGCGATGTTCCGGGCACGGGCTGCGTCTTTACAGTTTGCCTGCCTCGATATGCCGTCACCCCGACGTGAGCGAGCCTGGGCGTTCAAAGGAACGCCCTCAGCCGAAAAGGCGTCAATGGGCCGATAGCCGAGACAGCAGACCCCAAGCATCATCCGGGCAATCTCTAAAATGAGCGTCGGGGTCGACAGCGCGCACGCTGTCGAGAAGGTGCCAAGCGGCGTGCAAATTTCTAGCGGCGAACGGGTTTGCAGCTCCTTTTCTCCCCGTCAAAATACGATGCCCCATACGCCAGCGTTTTTCAGGGCACGGCTGGTTCTATCGTTGTTCGGGCTCGCGAGGACGTGGTTCGTATCGCTCGCTCCCAGCCCCGAACAACGTTTTGCTTCGTCTTGAAGATACAACATCTAGCCTTAACCAGAAGAACATGAAGGAAAGAGCGACCATTGTGTGCTGGCAGCACGAAAGAATCCTGCTTGTCGGACGAGAGCGATCACATTGGTCGCTGCCCGGTGGCACGATTCGTCGGAATGAATCTCCGGCTGACGCCGCGATTCGTGAACTGAGCGAAGAAACGACCCTCGCCGGCCATGAACTCAGATACCTGTTCCAGTTCGGGGGATTAAACAAACGGCACTACGTCTTTTATACACTGCTGCCTGACGATGCCCGGCCAGAACCCGGTAATGAAATTCTGAGATGCAGATGGTTTCGTCCCCGGAAGGTGTCCACACTTATTACCAGCGTGCCCACGCGCGAAATAGTAAGTCTTATCTATTCGCGCCCAAACGAGGTCGAAAAGCAAGGGTGCGACGTGGATTTCTCCGGAAATTCTCCGATTCTGTGATGGGGCGCGAGTTCACGGGATTTTTCATCAACACGAACAAGACCGCCGATGTAGGAAAGGACCAGAACGATCGCGGATACGAGATCCCGTGGCAGCACGACGACGTCATTCGAATTGCCGCGGAGTTACGAGAGTGGCAAGAGAAGTTCAACCCGCTCATAGCCCCGTTGCCGTGGCAGGCCATTCATGACCGGACCGTGCTGCGTTCCTACACGCCAGAGATGCTGCGAATGCGCGAACCGGCATGCTTCCTCTTTCGTGATCCCAGCTCGGTATATCCATCGGAGCCGGTTTTGGACTCGCGACTTCAGGCTTTTTGGGCGCAGCTGCTCAGACAGCTTGAGTCGCGGGTTCAGTCATGCGGCGAGCGGCTCGCAAATGGCGAAGTTATCCGGTTCGTCACGCCACAGTCAGGGGCGAACTGTCGCGCGAACTACGATTTGCACACGCTCCGGGTCTCACTCATTACCGCATACGCTACTGAGGGTGGCGTCCCTATCCAGATTTTGTCCAAGTGCGTGGCAGGGCATGCGACGATCTTGATGACTCCCCGCCATTTGGGCTCCGGGGACCGCCCTGGTGGCAAAGGGTTCCGCCTACCGGGCAAATGCCGATGTCCCCAACGACCCACGATCCGGGCGCGCTTCTCTCCAGCGCCGATTGCCCGGCCGCATCGTTCGCGATCACCAAAGGGTTCGCGGTTCGCATTTCTTCGTTTTGCAGGAAGCGCAAAAAATTGGTGCTCTCGTCTTGCTGGATTTTTCGCTGCGCCTCGGCCAAGACTTCGGAGACATGCGCTGGCCCTGGCTTGTTGTAATAGAGACCGGAAGAATTATTCCCCCGTCCCGGGCGGCTCCAAAAACTGTGCACAGTGCCGGTTTTTCATCACCGGCCCTGCGTTCTTGCCTGGACTGGTGGCCCGATTCAATGCGGCCGGAGTGTCGCTTACGACTACGGCGGAGCGGTTGCGCCTGCACGAGGACCAGATTATCCAGATCGAAGACGCAACGTTCGATGGGCGGTCACAGGAGAATTCTGGGCAAATAGGTCTTGCCTATGAACGGCGCGATCGCGTCCTGGATGAAATCGATGTGATCTCTCATACGTGGCATGCACTCTATCGCCTAGTCGAACGGTGCAAAGCGGCGATGGCCACAGCAAACACGTCAGACGGCGGCAAGCTGGCGTTGGTGCTCAGCGGCGGAATCGCGGATCTCCGCGCAGCGCTGGCCGAGTGCACGGAGTTCGAGCTTTACGATGCCGTCTGCCAGCGTGCAAATGTCTACCCGAACGAGAACGTGCTCGTTTCCAACCTTCGGCGAGGCCGCCTGCTCGATGCGCTGCTGTCGCGCAACGGACGGGCGGCGGTTTTCGCATCTCTATCGGAGACGGAAGCGCTGGCCGTGGGAAACCAGTTTGTCGAGTTGCTGATGGCGCGCGCTGGTCGGGCCGATACCAATGCGCTTATCGAGGGGCGTTTGCTGCTCGATGAGTTGGGGATGACTGACGACGTTGACCGGCTACTTCCGAAATCGGCTGCGACGCCGGCCCAGCTCCTCGAACTTAGAAAACGAGCTTAGCAATGGTAAAGACTGATCCGACTCAATTCCTTGAATCCCTTTGCGAGGGCGTTCATCCCCGCGCGGAAGCGTCGCTGCGGCTGATTTTCGCAATCTGCCGAGAACAGGAAGAGCGCGGCAGCGCCGACTACTCCGTTGCAACGATCGGTCGGCTATCTGCGGAACGTGGCGGGCCGAGCGCGCCGGCCATCCGCAACAGGACCGGCGAGAAATACCGAGCCCTCATCTCAGCCTATGCCGAACAAGCCGGAGGCCAGAAAAAGAAACGGGCGGTGTCCAGGCTATCGGTGTCCGAAGAGCTATTGGAGGGAGTTGTTGATCCAGTTCTTCGCACCCGCATTAATCTGCTGCTCGCCGATCTCGAAGCAACGAGGGCGCAGTTGCTTGCGGCTCGACATATCGCCGCGCAGAAGGCGGTTCTTGTGCTCGGTGATGAGGCGCAGCCTCAGGAGCAAGTGGCCACTGAGAATCAGCCGTCTACGCTGACCAGCCAGGAGCGGAAAGCCCTCGCGAACGCGATATCCGATAGGACGATGAATCACTGGGGGTGGACGATCGACAACTCCGGTCGTGTTTTGACTGACAGTGGGCAGGTACTTTTCGGCGTCGGGTTCGTGTCGGCTATCCGGAAGATCGTCGGCTAGGCTTGCCGTCAAATATGAGAATAATATCGGCAGAGCCTTGTCGAGCCTAGATTGTGATACCGGCTACTTATAAAAACGGAGCTGGACCATGTTTTGCCCTATCTGGCCGTATCCGATAGAAGGCTCAGGCAGATGTTCTGCGACGTGCTATGAGGCCCGCGTGTGAGGTATGATGCATGGAACATCCATGTTCCATTTGATAAACATCCATGAGGGATACCGACGTGCTTTACGGCGAAGATGCGCAGGCTCTGCGCAAGAAGGCCGGATTGACCCAAACGCAGCTTGCAGAGCGTTGGGGGTTGACGCGCCAACAAATCGGCCGCTACGAAAAAACCGGTCAGGAAGTGCCTGTGAAGGAGGCCGATGCATATCGCGGCCTAGTGCTTACGATCAAATCAAATGCAACATAGGAGTTTCATTTGAAATTGTGGGGAGGTATGATTCCCTCATGGTCGGCGCAAGTGTGCCGATAACACGGACAAGAAAATCTGTTCTTATGGAGCATTTCGTGAAACCATCCGAGGCATTGAATCAGCACCGTGCAGACATCCTGCGCATTGTCGCGGCCAATCGGGCAGCGAATCCGCGCGTATTCGGTTCCGTTGCGCGCGGCGAAGATGAGGACGGTAGCGACCTCGATATCCTTGTCGATCCCACGTCCGAAACCTCTCTGTTCGATATCGGCGGAATTCAGTACGAGTTGCAGGAATTGCTTGGAGTGCCGGTGGACGTTCTGACGCCCAAAGCTATTTCCATCAAATTTCGCGCTGATGTGTTGGCTCAGGCCGTCCCTGTATGAGCAAAGATAGGTTGCGTCTGACCGCGTACCTCGAACACATCATCGAGGCGATTCAGAGGATCGAGCGGTATTCGGAGAACATGGATAAGTCCATGTTTGAAGCGTCGGAACTTGTGCAAGACGCGATCATTCGGAACATCGAGGTCGTTGGCGAAGCCGCCTACAACATTCGCAAGCATCATCCCGATTTCGCAGAAGCGCACGCGGGTCTGCCGTGGGGCAAGACGTATGGGATGAGGAACGCGTTGGCGCATGGCTACTATCAGGTCGATCTCGACGTTGTGTGGAACACCGTGAGAGACAAACTGCCACGCCTGCGCAGCGATATCCAGACACTGCTTGACGGCATGGCCGATAGCAACAAACCAGCTGCATCACGGCCGAAGTTTTGAACGGAAAACGTCGATGAAGAACAGAATCTTCGGGCGAAAACTCGGTTCAGGAGAGGCGATGGTCCTGCTGATTGAGGGCACCGGGGTCTCGACCGGGGGCAAGAAGGTCGATCCGGGCGTGGTCGATCAATTCACCGTTTCAAATGCCCGTCGCGCAGTGAAGTCGCTCCGCGAAAAAGGTATCGAAGGCTACGTGCTTTTCGAGGGCGACCCAACGCGGTACGAATACACGCCCGATGCAGATTTCGTTTATCCGAAGTCGGTTCACTAGGGAAAGTCAGTTAACGGCGACGTAGCTCAGTTGGAGAGAGCCTTCCCATGCTTCGACGGTTGCCGTTTGGAGGGGCCGGGCAGGATGTTTGTGTCGCGGGTTCGAGTCCCGCCGTCGCCGCCATTTATTCGGAAAACGCTCGCTGACTACGGAAAATGGCGAAGATCTCAGGAAGCGGTCAAGATGCTCCGAGTCGCCGCTTGCTGCAACGAGATTGCCGAGGACTGCATCGTTATGTATTACGCCAAGGGCAACAGACATGAGCAGAGGTATGCCAAGCGCTTTAGCGCCATACAAGGCTGTGATCGAAGCAACGTTGGCGTTGGCTAACAAGTGGCGCGAACGGATCTCGCAAGGGCATGTGCCTAAGCTGCCCGGATGGACCCTGCTACTGTCGCTGCTCGGATGCCTGATCGCATTGGCGATCCTGTGGGTATGCCGGGACGGCGGGTTGTCGTGGTGGATCGGCGTACCGACTGCGATAGCGGTTGTGGTCGGCGGCGTCTTGTTGGAACGCGCCATCGAGCGAAAGTACATTAAATCGCAACATGGCAAATAACAGTGACAAGCAGGGAAAATCTGGGAAAATCTGATGGAACGGCTCATTGAATTGACGATTGTTGCCCAGTCGGAAGACGACTTCGATGATGTATGCGACCGCGCTGAAGCCTTGTCTGAGGTCACCGTCAGCGGGCAAAGCATCTCGAAACAGGGCTCCCAGGGGGCCTTTGCCCGCGTGGTATTGGCGTACCGTTGTGATCCGGAGACTTTGACTGTGTCACTCGAATTGAACGCTGATGCTCTGCAAATGCTGGATCTCTCATTCGAGCCCCCGCTCGACGATCGCGAGACGCTGCTCGCAATCGAAACGTCGGCGGCGCAGTACCGCAAAAGGGAGGGCTGACAACATGGAAGAGATGTGGTCGGTTCATGCGTCGATTCAGGAAGTCGTGTCTGACGTAGTTGAGCGCCACCGGACAACGGGTATTTTGACCTGGAGCTTGCTCCACAAGATCGAAAGCGAAGTACTTGCAACGGTCTCGTCCAGCGGCAAGCATCCAAAATGGGTCGTTGACATGATGCGCGCGCCGGAGGCTCTTGGGTACCCGAAGGATGGGCGGCAGGTGTCGTTCGAGGGACACGACTTCATTCCACCAGTGTTCGCAACGATTGACGATGCCTGGCGGCGGGTGAACTAGACGGACTCACCTCTCGACGTGGGCAGCGGTATATGAGCAAACTGAGCAGATGACGAAAACGACGTGCACAAGCCGTCGCTTCGATGCGGCCATCCCTGTCTTCACAAAGGCTCGCCGCCCGATTCCCGAATCCGAAGATCGGGAGCTGACGGCATACTTGCTGCGTGCGCTTAGGGAGGCACGTTCAAGAAGTGAGGCGCCGGCGGCGTGTCCGCACTGCGGGAGCCGCGACACTGCCCTCGCCGGGCGCGCGCATGCCCGAATGCCACGACCGAGCTTTCTGTGCCAGCGCTGCGGAAAAAAATTCAACCGACTCACGGGCACGGCGCTCGCGCGACTTCGCCATGAACGCAAGGCGCGCGAGTTTGTCCGCCTACTTTCCCAGCAGTTGTCATATGCCCAGGCAGCCGAGCGCCTGGGCGTCGACTATTCGGCCATTGCGAACCGGTGCGCGAAGTTCAGGCTGTGGCTGTTGCAACTCGATCCGGATGGACACTGGGAAAACCGGGTCAGGCTCGGACTCAAGCCAAGATTGGTTGGAAATTGCCCTCGATGCGGCTCTCCGACGATGCGTTTCCACGGCTTCGCCTCGAGCAGCGGCGAACGAAGGGTCCGGTGCACGTCGTGCAAGTCGGTATCGGCACTTCGAACGATGTCAGATGCTGGAATGCAACTTGTCACGGCATGCGATCCTGCGATCGAATCCGGCCGGCTAATCCCGATCGTGAGCGCACACGACTGAGACCCGAAGATGCCTGGGTACACGGCAGAATGGTCCGAGCCAGCCGGGCCCGAGAATGCGAAACCTGAGAAGCCTGGACCCGTATGAGTAAGCACTGGCGGTACCCAACCACCGAACGATTCACGCTCAAATGACAGGAAAAATCGTAGACGAAGAAGCGCGCGAACGACTGATCATCTGGATGCGTCGGCGAATGGAGGAATTTGGCATCACCCCCGAGGCGCTTGCAGAGTCTATCCAACATGATCTTGACCGAGCGCCGCGATACCGCGATGCACGAGGCAACGAGTGGAGCGGGCAAGGCGAGATGCCGAGCTGGCTGACTGCGGCTCGTAACGCCGGGGTGAACCCGGATTTCTTTCGCATTGTCGAAGAGGTCACGAATTCGGAGCGAGTTCGCCAAGTCGATCCTCGGCAGCTCGACCTGTTCCGATAGCCGCTAGCCGAAGAGCCTATGCAGAAACCAGCGGGGCTCACGCTCGTCGCGGCTGCCTACGCGTTCGCGGTAAATCCAGTAGTGCAGATTATTTTAGGCCTCAGCGACGAAATAGTCACGCGTCACTGGCTGACCATCTTGCCAGCCGCACTCGATTCGTTCACCGGGCGACACCATGCGCAGCGGCGTGCCATAGAAAGGCCTGTGGCCACGCATGATTAACTGGATCGGCCCCTCCAGCAGCCACACCGGGCGCGGCAGATTGCGTGGCATCTCTACGCGCGGGGATTTGGTGTCGTTGCTGACGGATACCCATCGCGCGGCGACCTCCGGCCGGAAGTCGGCAATGGGACTCGGTCGAAGCACGTTTTCCGGCCCCAGCCGGCGGTGAGGTGTTCCTTGAGACGTGCATGATCCTGAGGGGATCCGCCTGGTTCGGGGAATAGCGATGCGCTCGGCGCGTCCGCCTGACGCGCGTCTTTTGCCTCAAGACGCAACGCAATCACCGGGGCGACCAGTTTGACCCGGGAGAGCAGTTCCTTTAACAACCGCGCACGATGCTCTTCGTGCCACGTCGGCTCAGCGAGGGCAACCTCGATCGGCGTAGGTGGGACTGCAGCGCGGCCGCGCTCGTGTTCGAGCGACACAACGAAGCGGGCGACGGCCGACTGCCGCGCCACGAGCCACCCGGTCATCTGCAACATCAGCCGGCGCGCCGCGAACAGCGTGGCCTCGACATGCTCAATCCGGTCTGGAAGTTCGACGCGTGCGCTGAAAACCGGCGGGAGCTGAAGCCAGTCGTGCGTTTCGGGCGCCGCGCTGGTTGACATTGTGTCGGGCAATATTCTTGCCGCCGCCCTGCGGACGGCTGGGCGATTATGCTCGTGGAAGAGATTTCGTATGTCAGCCGAACGCGGCGAGCATACCGAGCCTGTGTCCCGGCTTGCGAAACTCGATCCAGTCCATCTGCATCAGGCGGCCGGCCCCGTCTCGAATCTGACCACCGGGTCAGGGCGTGCAGCGGCACGAAGCTTCTGCAGATACTCCTGCACCCGACGTAACCCTCCCGTGTAGCCGCGTTCCTCGATCTTCCGCTTGAGCACCGTCGCCGGAATCCAGTCGGGCTTCGCCGCTTCCACGAGTCCCTGCAGATAAGTGTTGAACGGCGCAAGCTTGCCCGGTACCGGCTGACGGCCTTCTGGGTGACATGAACCTTCTCCTTTCGATGAAGGCCCGGCAAGCGTATCAGTTTGCTCTCGGCTTGCGGTCCAGCCTCAGGGGTTCATTCCATCGCTGTCTCAATTTAGAACTGCGTGCGACAGACGCAGCCAATCAACGCAACTAGTCCAATACGGCGGGCGGCATGAAGCTAGTTATATTAATTATGTGCATGCAGGGTATCAGAAAATTTCATTTTATTTGTTGAGTGGTCAGCAGTTCAATGGAGTACCCAGCTAACGCAACTTTACGACACGGAGACAAATAGATGGCCGACACGCCACCGCTTTCGATGGACCGGTTCCAAACCACCCTCGGCTGTACCCGCGCCCGCCAGGCCTTCGCGATGCAGGCAGCCATGCATACCCTGAGGGTGACCCATGACTGCAATTGATTCTCGCACCCGTCGCCTTCTGGAAGCGCCCATCGTGCCGACCGTTCTGCGTCTGGCGGCACCCAATGTTGTGGTGATGGTCGTGCAAGCCTCCGTCGGCCTCATCGAAACGTATTTCGTCGGCAAGCTCGGTGGCGACGCACTGGCCGCGATGGCGCTGGTGTTTCCGATTGTCATGCTGATGCAGATGAGTTCTGCAGGCGCGATCGGCGGCGGCATCGCGTCGTCGATTGCGCGCGCACTCGGCGCGCGACGCCGGGGCGATGCCGATGCGCTGGTGCTCCACGCGATGGTCATTGCGCTCGGCTTCGGCTTGACGTTCACCTTGGCGCTGCTGTTGGGCGGACGATGGTTGTATGCGCAAATGGGCGGCACCGGCGCGTCGCTCGACGCGGCCCTCGTCTACTCGCACTGGGTGTTTGCCGGTGCGGTACTGGTATGGCTTTTCAACGCGCTGGCAGCCGTGATTCGTGGCACCGGCAACATGGCAGTGCCGGCCACCGTGACCGTCGTGGGCGCGCTGGTACTCATCCCGCTGTCGCCGTTGCTCATCTTCGGCTGGGGGCCTGTTCGCGGGATGGGGATTGCCGGCGGTGCGGCGGCGCTGCTTCTTTACTACTTCGGCGGAACGCTCGCTCTCTGGATGTACCTGCGTTCGCCAGGCAGCTTGCTCAAGCCGGGAATCGCGGGCGTACGGCTGCGCTGGCCGCTGTTTCGCGACATCTTGCGCATCGGACTCGTTGGCGCGATTGCGACCGTGTCCACCAACCTGTCGATTGGCATCGCGACGGCGCTAGCGGGGCATTTCGGCCCGGGCGCCATCGCGGGCTACGGCACCGCCGCACGCCTCGAGTACTTGCTGGTGCCGCTGGCGTTCGGCTTCGGCGCACCGCTCTTGGCCATGGTTGGCACCTGCATTGGTGCAGGCGACAGGGAGCGCGCACTCAGAGCGGCATGGGTCGGCGCCGCGATGACCTTTGTGATTACCGAGTCGATTGGCCTGGCAGCGGCGATCTTCCCACACCCCTGGCTGATGCTGTTCGGCGACGAACCGGCAATGCTTGAGGCCGGCACCCAATATCTGCGTGTCGTCGGGCCGTTGTACGGCTTCTTTGGCCTCGGACAGGTGCTGCATTTCGCCTCGCAGGGTGCGGGGCGCCTGCGTTGGCCTGTGATCGGCAACCTCATACGCCTCGTCGTAGCCGGCCTCGGAGGATGGCTGGCCTTGTGCAGGGGCGGCGCCCTCGTACACGTATTTGCAGCGCAGGGCGCTGCGCTGGTGGTGTACGGCCTCGTGATCGCTGGCACGATTGCAGGCGGGGCGTGGTTCGGCAACGTGAGCTGGCCGCGCGGCACGGCGGCGTTGATGCGGCGCATCCAGTCGAGTTGACCACTTCACACGCCATCATCAGGCGGTCTGTCGCTCGATTGCATTGAGCGGCCTGGGAGCGGCCTAACATGCCGCTGAAGTGCTGGCGAAGCAGTGACCTTGCAATCGACTTGACTCTCCCGCGCGGAATCATGTCCCGCCGTAGGAGACTGACGACGGCATCGCACGGCCATGCGCAGGGTGGGCTATAGGCTCCGGTCTATAGGCTTTTCAGGAGCGCAAACAATCGGTCGTCTGATCGGCGAGGGCTGCCACGCGCTATCGCCAAAGGCTCGCGAACTTGTCCGTCTGGCTATCGGTCGAATTGCGTCCTCATGCGCGCGATGCTCGTCCGCTGATCGCGGCGATGATTTCTGCACTCCATCGTGCCGTCAGGATCCGGGCTTGCGCTGTTTGTGAGGGATACTGTACTTCTCGAACCGGCCTTTTCGCATAAGTAAAGCGAACTGCTATTATTAACGCCATGCACAATGTTAATATCAAAGCATTCGACCTCAATCTTCTCGCGGTCTTCGTAATGCTCTGGGACACACGAAGCGTCACGCGAGCGAGTGAGCGACTTGCATTGACGCAGCCGGCAGTCAGCCATGCGCTGCGACGCTTGCGTGATACCACCGGTGACGAACTGTTCGTTAGCGCGAAACGCGGACTTGTGCCGACGTCGCGAAGCGAGGCGCTTATCGGTCCGGTCAGGGAAGCACTCGAAAAGATCCGCAGCGCACTTCGAGAGCCGGAGACCTTCGTTTCCTCGCTGGCGCAAAGGGAATTCGATATCGGGGCAGGCGATCTGGTGGAGTTTTCGATCATGCCCCAGTTAGTCGAGCACGTCCGCCAGCAGGCTCCTGGCATCGTCATTCGCCTGGGCCCGGTTCCCGACGAAGGGCTCGCGTACCAACGCCTGGAATCGGGCAATCTCGATGTGGTCATCAGCGGTCAACCCCTCAAGGAGATGGGCGTACACAACGAGACGCTCGCCCAGATCGACCTGGCCACGTTGATCTGGAAACGCGAAAACCTGAACAAGCGCCGGTTTCCTCTTCCTCTGTACCTGAAGCGACCCCACGTAGTGATTCTGCTGCCGGATCGACAGGGGTCGATTGTCGATCGGACACTTGCGCAACGGGGTACGCCGCGACAGATTGGTGCGGTGGTGCAAAACTTCATGGCCATGCCGATGGTTGCCGCCAGGACGGGCTACATCTGCAACGTCCCGACGCGCATGGCCAATACCTTTGCCGAATTGTTCGAACTGAGCGTGCATGAGCCACCGATCGCCTTTGACACGACCCCACTGATCATGTCCTGGCATAAGCGATTCGACGCGGATCCGGCGCACGCATGGTTCCTCGACCAGATCCGCTCCACGTTATCCGTGGCCTGATGCGCTCGATTCGCAGGGCAACGCTCGCAACCTCTCCGGTTGCTAAACGCTCTGACCCTCACAGGTTTTCGCTTCCGCCACGAACGGATCTCCTGCAGACGAAGTAGCGCCTCTAAACGCCGCTCGCCGAAATCGTTGCGGCAGCCCGCAATTCGCGCTTCATTCCCCAAACCACTGTTCGCTGGCGCAGTGCCGACGCTCGCCGTCACCACGAGCATTCGTATTTTCCCTTGCCCGCAAATCGTCCGCCGCGCGCTGTCCCACGCGGATACGGCGTTATTAACGTCGTGCATGCCCCGGATAAAAACACTTCATTTTACTTGTGGGTACAACGCTGATGACATAGAGGCTATGAGCACGCACAACAAGGAGACATCCATGAGCAACCCGGTCCCCCTCTCGATGGGCTGGTTCTGCCCGACGCTCGGCGACACGAGCGCATTCGGCGACCCGTCCAGGGCCTTCCCTCAGTCGATGGAACATTTCGAGCGCGTCACCCGGGCCGCCGAAAATGCCGGTTTCGATTACATGCTGGTGCCGGTCACCCCGTACTGCTGGGATGCGTGGGTGGCGGCGTCGTTCGTCGTCAGCCGCACTTCGCGAATCAAGGCGCTCATCGCCGTGAAGCCCGGCTTTATCCATCCGGTCGCGCAGGCCAAGATGATTTCGTCCTTCGATCAATTGTCGAACGGGCGCATCTACATCAACTTGATTGCCGGTCTTAGCGAGAAAGACGCTATCGCCGAAGGGCAGCTCGGTTCGAAGGAAGCTCGTTACGAGCAACTCGAAGAAGAAGTCGTCATCATCAAGAAGCTGCTGTCGCAAGAGCAGGTCGAATATTCCGGCAAGTACTACCAGGTCGACAAGCCGTTGATCATTCCGAAGGCGGTGCAACAGCCGCACCCGCCGATCTTTCTCGGCGGCGGTTCGGAGCAGGCTGCCGAGATCTCGGCCCGGCACTCGGCGGTTCACCTTTTTTGGGGCGACTATCCCGAACGCATCGCAGAGCAGGTCAAACAGATGCGTGAGCGTGCAGCGAAGTACGGCCGGGCGGACGAGCTGCGTTTCGCCATGCGTTTGCAGGTTGTGTGCCGCGAGACCGAAGACGAAGCGTGGGAAGCCGCCCATCAGCTGATAGCGGGCGCGCAAGACTGGAAGGATCAGGCCACGAATCTCAGCGCAAATATGAACTCCGTCGCCAACCAGCGTCAGCGGGAATTGGCGCAAACGGTCGGCAGCAAGATGACGCCGCATCTGTGGACCGGCATCACCGAGGTTCGTCCAGGTGCTGGCGTCGCCGTGGTCGGCAACCCGCAACAGGTGGCCGCGCAGCTTCTCGAGTTCGTCGACGCGGGGTGCAGCGGATTCTGCCTGTCCGGCTATCCGCACCACGAAGAGGCCGAGCGCTTCGGACGTTTGGTCATGCCGCTGCTGACGCGGTAAGAAGAGCACATCGAAGCAAGGTATTACGCCCCTGGTCCGCACGATCAAAGCAGTGAATCGGCCGGGGGCTCGAAGACGGAGGCAAGCATGACCGAGGCAATCGACGCCAAACAATTTCGCAAGGCCCTGGGTTCATTCACCACGGGCGTCACGATCGTCACCACGCAGGGTGAGGACGGAAAAGACTACGGTTTGACAGCGAACAGCTTCAACTCTGTTTCGATGGACCCGCCGATGGTGCTCTGGAGCCTGGGAAAGAAGTCTTCCAGCTTGCCGGTTTTTTCGGCCACCGGGCATTTCGCCGTGCACATCCTCGCCGCCGACCAGGAAGGCATTTCGAACCGGTTTGCGAAGAGCGGCACCGACAAGTTCGCGGGCTGCACACTCACGCGCGGCCACGGTGGCGTTCCTTTGCTCGACGGTTGCTCCGCACGCTTCGAATGCCGCGTGGTTCATCGGTATGAGGGAGGCGATCACGTGATCTTCGTCGGCGAAGTCATGAACTTCGACAGCTTCGAACAAGCGCCGCTGGTCTTCCACGGAGGGAACTACGGTTTGGTGATGAAAAAGGCCGAGGACATCGCTGACGCGAGTTCGAGCTTCGGTAACGGCTGGCTCGGCTTTCTGCTGGCGCGCGCCTATTACCAGTTGCTCATGCCGGTCAGAAGGAACCTGGTCAGCAATGGTCTGCGCGACATCGACTACAACATACTGACCGTCCTCAGCATGGGTGACGGCAGAACGGTGGCGGAACTTGATCAGCTCGTATCGATTTCCGGGTCGCAGGTTTCGCAGGACGATATCCGCAAGCTCGTCGAGCGCGGGCTTGTCGCGCTGGAAGCAGAGGACGGGCAGGAGAGCTTGGTGCGTTTTACCGAAGCGGGCCGCCGCTATGCGATCGAGTTGCTGGCGATCGCCAAGGCGGCGGAAAGCGACGCGGAGCGCGACCTCGATTACCGCGAGGCGCAGGTCATGACGCTGCTGCTCAAGCGTGTCGTGCGCTCGACCGCGTCGGCGCTTCCCGAGCACTGGCAGGCGGATCACTTCTGGCGTGGAAACAATCTCTGGCATGACACCGCTTCGTCAGGCGCAGCGTGACGCTTTAACGTTCCGGCCAGATCCGGGGCCATCGTCCGTCACGTTCAGTCGCGCAAGCGGACCATTGCCGGATGGACGTTCAACCATTACCCAATCGATTGCAACTTATAAAAATCAGGCAATCGACCAAAGGGGGAGACAAGCATGAAATCTGAAGAGATTGAAACGGGCTGGGCACAAGGCGCCGGTCGGCGAGAAGGCCCGGGCGTGAGCGCGGGACGCTGCTGGTACGCGGTCGGCATTTTGATGCTTGCCTACTGTCTGTCCATCATGGACCGCCAGATCCTCACCTTGCTGGTGGGTCCGATCCAGCAGACGCTGCATGTCAACGACACGCTGATCGGTACGTTGCACGGCTTCACATTCGCGGCCTTCTACGCGGTGATGGGGCTACCGATTGCCCGCATCATCGATCGCGGCGACCGGCGCTTGACCATTGCGTTCGGCATTGCGCTGTGGAGTCTTTCCACCGCCGCTGGCGGGCTCGCAACCGCGTACTGGCATCTGCTGCTGGCGCGTATCGGCGTGGCGGTAGGCGAAGCCGTGCTGATTCCGGGCGCCGTGTCGCTGATCGCCGAGCTGTTCCCGGCTCGCCAGCGCGGTCGCGCCATGAGCATATTCGGGGCGAGTGGATCATTCGGCTCGGGCGCGGGACTCGTCGCCGGCGGGTTGATCCTCGGCAGGTTCATCAGTGCGCCGCCTGTAGTGCCCTGGCTGGGTGCGCTTCACCCGTGGCAGGCGACCTTCATCGTGCTGGGCCTGCCGGGCCTCATCGTCGCGCTGCTGATGCTGGCTGTACCGGAGCCGCGCAGTGCGCGTCGCGCTTCGGCAGCCGGCACGTCCGGCGAACGCGCTGTGCGACCGGGCGAGGCGGTACCCGTTGCTCTGGTGCGGCGCTACATCGCCGCGAACCGCAGGACGACGGGTTCACTCATGATCGGTGCGGGCTTCTTCAATGCCTGTGTGTACGGCTGGGCCGCCTGGGCGCCCACCTACTACGTGCGTGAATTCGGCTGGAAGTACCCGCAAATTGGCGCCGTGCTGGGCGTGATGCTGGCGGTGATCGGCCCGTTCGGCGTGTTTCTGGGTGGCTGGCTCGGCGGCTTCTGGACGCGCCGTGGCGTGTCTCACGGCTACCTTCGCGTGTCGCTCGCAGGAAGCGTCGGCATTGCCGTGTCGGCCGTTGCCATGGTGAGCATGCCCAGCGCAAAGCTGGCGCTCATCTGCATGACATCGACGACGCTTTTCACGTTCTTCATGTTTGCCGCCGGGCCGCTCGCCGTTCAGGAAATTGCTCCACGACCGATGGGGGGTGCGGCGGAATTCCTGGACTATTTGGGAGCTAGTCCATGTATTCGTACGAAGACCGCATCCGGGCGGTCAAACTCTACTTGAAGCTTGGAAAGCGCCTTGCCGCGACGGTTCGGGAATTGGGCTATCCCACAACGAAATCGCTCGAACGTTGGTATCACGCGTACGAACGATGCCTGGATTTGCCGAGGGAACGTATCTGCTTGAGGCCGCGCTATTCGGCAGAACAAAAGAAGGCGGCCACAGACCACTATATGAGCCATGGCCAATGTCTGGCAGCAACGACAAAGGCCCTGGGGTATCCGGGACGCGGGACGCTCGTCGCCTGGCTCGACGAGCTGCATCCCGAGCGAAAGAAACGTGTTCTCGGGAAGGCTTCGGGTATCCGGCATACACCAGAGCTCAGGCAGACAGCGGTCATCGATCTTTGCACTCGACGGGAAAGCGCCGAGGAAGTTGCCAAAAAGATTGGCGTGAGCCGCCCAACGTTGTACAACTGGAGAACTCGGTTACTCGGTCAGGAGGCTGTTTCAAACATGACACGCCGCAACGATCCGCCGCAGAGCTTCGAGAAAGCGACGCTGGAGCAGCAGGTCGAATCACTCCGACGAGACATCCGGAAGCTCCAGATCGAACACGACATTCTGAAGAAGGCCAATGAAATAATAAAAAAAGGCCTGGGCATCAACCCGCAACTCCTGACGAATCGGGAGAAGACGGCGCTGGTTGATGCCCTGAAACAGACTTACACACTGCCGGAGCTTTTGGCTGAATTGGGGCTCGCTCGTAGCTCTTACTTCTATCACCGCGCGCGGATACAGACTGCCGACAAGTATGCTGGTGTACGCCGTGCCATCGCAGACATCTTCGAACTGAATCACCGCTGCTATGGATATCGCCGGGTGCGCGCGGCACTTGGCAGGCAGAAGGTCTTCATCTCGGAGAAGCTCGTTCGGCGCCTGATGAAGCAGGAACAGCTAAGCGCGGCCACAACGAGGCGACGTCGATACGGCTCCTACGCTGGAGAAATAGGTCCGGCCCCAGAGAACCTTATCAACCGGGATTTCCGGGCCGCAGCACCGAATGAAAAGTGGCTCACAGACATCACGGAGTTCCAGATTCCCGCCGGGAAAGTCTATCTGTCTCCGGTTATCGATTGCTTCGATGGGCTTGTGATCAGTTGGTCGATTGGTACGCGACCAGACGCCGAGCTTGTGAACACGATGCTCGATGCCGCCATCGAAGCAATCGGTAGTAGCAACAGCCGACCTGTGGTCCATTCAGATCGCGGTGCGCATTATCGCTGGCCAGGCTGGCTTACCCGGATACGGGAGGCCAATCTGATTCGCTCAATGTCGCGCAAGGGCTGCTCGCCCGATAACGCTGCGTGCGAAGGCTTCTTTGGACGGCTGAAAACGGAACTGTTTTACTCTCGGAACTGGCAGACCGTCAGCACCGACCAATTCATTGAGGTCGTTGACTCGTACATTCGCTGGTACAACGAAAAACGGATCAAGATCTCGCTTGGCGCACGCAGTCCGGTTGAATACCGGGAGAGCCTCGGGCTGACGACATAAACCAGTCCAGGAATTCCGCCGCACCCCCGAACCGGACATTTTTAAGCTGTTACGGCTTTTTTGAAATGTCCGGTCCGTAAAACCATGAAGCGGGATTACGTTGTCTCCATGCCGCAGCCGGACGCTGCGCCTGCCTCGCGCAAACTGGCTATCGCATTCGAGCGCCACGACGAGAAACATCTCCATGGCGCGCTGCAATACGGCTCGCCTCGCGAATTCCGGCGCTCGATGGATTCAGCAACGTTAGTGCGACGTTGTGTCCGGGAGTGCACGTCAACTCAGGGTCAGTTTCTAATCGGCGTTTACATGCAGCTTACGCGGATGTGCTGCTTGCCGAAATCATTGGCATCGATCCGTCTGTCCACGAAGTCGTTTACAAACTCGACGGAAAGAATCAGGCATATTCACGTAACCGAAACGGGTGCGCACGGCGGAATTCAAACTAGTCGCTGTGCAGCGGGCCAATCGAGGCGATCCGGGGGCGTTGCAGCGACCATCGATATGCTTTCTGCCGATCGAGTCCGTCGAGCAACAGGATGTACAAGGCGCCTCACGGCGCTCGTAGCCATCGGTCAGCTGATGCGAGGCTTTCAAGGCAAGGATGAAATAGTAGGCGACGCCTTTGCTTTACGTTTGAAGCTCGTTGTCTATCTGTCGCTGAATCGCGCTCCGCAGTGCGATCAATCGTACAATCCGTGGCGCGCGCCGCGTTAGATTTGGCTTGGCGCGCTGCGTCCATCGCGCTGCCGTGACAACGGCTGCCTCGCCATAAGCACGGCCCATCCGTGCAGCGAATTCAATGGCGCGATCCTTTAGCCAGGCACTCATGTGTCGGTGGCCGCGTCCATACCGATATTGTTCGTGACTGCCGCGCATTTCGTCGGTTTTACCACCGCCCACTCTGTTCCCGTACGCGCGTGCAAGCGCTGCTTGCTCGGTCGTCGCCCGCTCTGCTTGAGCGAGTCGCTTCGTGCTGGTTTTCATGTCGGTGTATACGATGTAGTGTTTTAGGCATCGCACGCGTTGAGCGAATCATTCTTGCGACCTTCCGATCGGGAAGGCAAGCGCGTTCTTCGGACGCGCTCACACTTACGACGGGCGGAAAAGAGCGTTCGACATTGCGAATGTAGATTCGGCGGGACCCTCGCCAATATCATCGGTACGGGCTCGAACACGCGGCTCCTGACAAAGTCGTTAACTCTGGATTACTGATAACACAGTCTGCTTGCCACCGAATTCGCTTCGTCAGTAGGGGAACGGATTTAGCGCCTTGGTCTCTTTTCCGGGGGCCGTACGTTCGATCCAACAACCGATTTTCTTCAGAAACTCTACAACCATGATTTTCTCCATTGACTGGCGTAGTCAGCAGCACCTGATGCGCAGACTGCTGCATATGCAGTCGACAGGTCCCTGTGTCACCATGAGGGACAAAAATTGTCGATGCGATTGATTGTAAAGACCAAGAATTAGTAGTATCTGAGGACGGGTTACTCGCTGCCGATTTGTCCGCGACGGGGCTTTACCAACCGGCTGTCGTCGCGTTGTACGTGAAATAGCTGCATGACCTGAAGCACATGGTCCAGACATTCCAGACATTTGTGCTCGACAATCGCGGCCTGATAGATTTCCGCGAGCTTCGACGGCACGCCGCTGCGTATGGCGTCGCCCGGTGAACGGATCGAGTGCGGCTGGCCAGATGGTCAGCCAGTGACACGCGATTATTTCGTCGCAGAGGCCAAAAATCATCTGCACTACAAGATTTACTGCGAACGCGTAGGTAGCCGCGACGGGCGTGAACCCCGCTGGTTTCTGCACGGGCTTTTCGGTTAGCGGCTATCGGAACAGGTCGAGCTGCCGAGGGTCGACTTGGCGATCCTTCGCCGAGGTCGTGGAGGCCTCTTCGACGACGCGAAAAATCCGGATTCACCCCCGCGTTACGTGCCGCGGTCAGCCAGCCCGGCATCTCTCCTAGCCCCTTCCATTCGTTCCCTCGTGCATCGCGGTATTGCGGTGCGCGGTCGAGATCGTGCTAGATAGACTCCTCGAGAGCCTCCGGGGTGATGCCAAATTCCTGCATGCGCCGGCGCATCCAGATGATCAGTCGTTCGCGTGCTTCTTCGTCTACGATTTTCCTGTCATTTGAGCGTGAATCGTTCGGTGTTTGTGTACCGCTATTGCTTACTCATACGGGGCCAGCTTTCTCAGGCCTCGCAATCGGCGGCCCGGCTGCCGTGGCTCGGACGACGTCGCCATGTTTCTGGGCATCTTCGGGCCTCAGTCGTGTGTGTTCGACCGGGATTAACCGGCCAAATTCGATCGCAGGATCATATGCCGTGACAAGTTGAATTCCAGCATTTGGCATAGTTCGAAGTGCCGATACCGACTTGCACGACGCGCACCGGACCCTTCGTTCGCCGCTGCTCGAGTCGAAGCCGTGGAGCCGCATCGTCGGAAAGCAGCATCGAGGGCAATTCCCGACCAATTTTGGCTTGAGTCCACGTCTGACCCGGCTTTCCCAGTGTCCGCCTGGATCGAGTTCCAACAGCCATAGCCTGAATTTCGCGCACCAGTTTACAATGGCTGTATAGTCGACGTCTAGGCGCTCGGCTGCCTGGGCATATGACAACTGCTGAGAGAGCAGACGGACGAACTCGAGCGCCTTGCGTTCGTGGCGAAGTCGCGCGAGCGGCGTGCTCGTGAGTCGGTTGAATTTTTTTCCGCAGCTTTGGTACAGGAAACTCGGCCGTGGCATTCGGGCATGCGCGCGCCCGGCGAGGGCAGTGTCGCGGCTCCCGCAGTGCGGACACGCCACCGGCACCTCACATTTTGAGCGTACCTCCCTAAGCGCCCGCAGCAAGTACACCGTCGGCTCCCGATCTTCGGATTCAGGAATGTGGCGGCGAGCCTTTGTAAAGACAGGGATGGCCGCATCGAAGCGACGGCTTGTGCACGTCGTTTTCGTCATCTGCTCAGTTTGCACATAAACCTCTGCCCACGTCGAGCGGTAGCCGGGTCTAATTCACCCGCCGCCAAGCGTCGTCAATCGCAGCGAAAACTGGTGGGATGAGGTCGTGTCCCTCGAACGACACTTGCCGACCATCCTTCGGGTATGCGTACCCAGTAAAGCCGTACATAGCCGAGATTCAGGCAGTACCTTAACGCGGACCGAATTTGGCACCTGCGACTGCGAGTCTCATTCCTGCCTAACGTTCTCACCGTATCGTGGGCATTCCTTATCCACACAGAGAATGCCTATGTCGACACGACGAGTAATGACGGCCATTGGCGCGGCCGTCTGTTTAGCTGTCACTGGTCCAATACTCGCGGAAGAATCAGAGATGGAGATTGAAGCCGAAGACGCGATGCGTGAATGGCAGAAGATGTTGGAATACACCGAGAAGTTCCTCGACCTCAGAGACGCGTACGGAGCACCGCCAACGAACTAGCATGAACGTACCCCCGGAACTTCCGGGGTTTCGTCGTCGCGACCTCGCGGTCAAAAAGCGTTGCGATTATTTGCTGGTACTTGCGGCCTTTCGCGCGGCTCGAGTGTCCCCATAGGCCGCGACGAGGCCGTGCCGGAGATGCATACTTAACAGACACTAGGTTCTGTTCACCTTAGCGTCGGCTTTGTCAAGTTGAGGTGGCGGCCGGTTAGAATATGGGGATGAAAAAGAGCAAATCACATCACAGGTTCCGGTTCCCGGCCTGCATCATCATTTGCGCGGTGCGCTGGTACCACCGGTTCAACCTGAGCCTGCGCGATATCGAGGAACTGCTGCTCGAGCGCGGCGTAACGGTCACATATGAATCGGTGCGTAACTGGTGCGACCGGTTCGGCGCCCAGTTTGCCCGCTGCGCCAAAGCCGCGCGCGGCAAGGTGGGTTCGACCTGGCATCTCGATGAAATGTTTTTGAAACTGCGTGGCGAGCCGTACGTGCTGTGGCGCGCGGTGGACTAACACGGCACGGAACTGGACGTGCTGCTGCAAAAGCGACGCGACAAAACAGCGGCCAGGCGTTTCTTCAGGAAGATCCTGCGTTCGCACCCTGTGCCCCGCAAGATCGTCACTGACCAGTTGCGCAGCTATCTGGCAGCCATGGCAGAGGTCCCCGAACTGGCTGGCGTGAAGCACGTGTTCGTAAAGGCTTCGGCGCGCGTGAACAACCGGGCAGAGAACAGCCATCAACCCACACGCCGGCGTGAGCGCCAGATGCAGGGCTTCCGTGATCCACCGCGCACGCAGGCGTTTCTCTCCCGCTTCGGTCCGATCCGTCAGCACTTCGCCTTGCCCCGGCACGGGATGAGTGCCACCTGTTATCGCGCACAACGGCAGGCCCGACTGTGTGCCTGGCAGGGCTGGACCGCGTCGAACAACTCCGCAGTCAATCAATAAGGAAACCTTACATTATGCAAAAACTCACTCGCCAGCCGTCAACTTGACAAAGCCCTTCTCTCGATTGTGTCACGCCGATATGAACCACGCCAACAGATGGCAGATGCGCCGCGTAAGCGGCGCAAACCCGGCTACCGGGTGATGAACGCCCACATAAGCGACTCTTAAACCACCCAGCCTCCACGATTCCCGGAGCTGTTCACTACGGAAAACCCCGTGTGCTTCAACAGTCCGCCGACCTGCTCCGGATCTAATGCGCATGCACGAACTATTTCGGCATAGGCCTCGCGGGTTTTCGTGTCTTTCGCGTACACGACGCAAGGCGTGTTACCCCATTTTGCTTCCAGTAGCTCAAATTTTCTCTGTTGCGACAATCCCGAGCCACGCACCTTCTGCTCGAAGACACGGACCGCGTCCGCTTGACCTTGCTCCATAGCGACCAGGAGGCCCGGTACGCCGTCCGAGCTCTTCGCGGAAAGCAGCTCGGCTCGCTGGGTCCCGTCCAGCCCGGAATTCCGAACTGCATCGCAAAAGACACTTAGACCGGCTAACACAACCTGGACATGGGCGCATAAGAGCCGTATCCTGGCGGCATGGCACGAAGAAAAATCAGCAATGAACTGTGGGCAGCACTGGAACCTTTGCTTCCGGTATTCACGCCGTCGCCCAAAGGCGGTCGTCGGCGCACAGTCGAGGACCGCGCAGCACTGAACGGCATCCTGTATGTCCTGCACACAGGTATTGCATGGGAAGACCTGCCGCAGGAGTTGGGCTTTGGTAGCGGCATGACCTGCTGGCGTCGCTTACGTGACTGGCAGGCCGAAGGCGTGTGGGACCGGCTGCACGTGGCGCTGCTCGTCAAGCTGCGCGAGCACGACCAGGTTAGATTGGACGAGAGCCAGTATCGCTGGTGCCAGCGTGCCTAGCCCCGGGGGGGCGCAAACAGGGCCCAACCCGACGGACCGGGGCAAACTGGGCAGCAAACGACACATCATCGTAGATGCCGGGGGACTTCCTCTGGCGATTACCGTGACGGGCGCCAATCGGCACGACTCGATTGCCTTCGAGCCAACGCTGGACGCAATTCCTGCGCTGCCGGGTCTGAATGGCCGGCCTCGCAAACGGCCGGACAAGCTGCACGCCGATAAGGCATACGACAGCCGTCGCTGTCGACAAGAGTTGCACAGGCGCGGAATTACGGCACGTATTGCTCGCAAGGGCATTGAGAGCAAGGAGCGCCTTGGGCGTCATCGGTGGGTCGTCGAGCGCACGCATGCCTGGTTTGCCGGTTTCGGCAAGCTTCGCATCCGCTTTGAACGTCGGCTCGACATTCATCTCGCGCTCCTGAAACTCGCCGCCGCAATCATCTGTTCTCGCTTCGTGGATGACTTGTGTTAGATGGTATGGACGCCTCCCCCCGGCAACGGGCAAGCAGAAGTTCAGTGGGAGAGAGCATCTCCACTCAGATGTACAGTGGATGCGTCGAACACCCCAGCTCACGCAGGAGGTTTCCAAATGAAGACGCCCGTCATCGGCATGGATATCGCCAAGCATGTCTTCCAGTTGCATGCGGTCGACGTTGCTTCCGGGAAGGTCGAGCGCGTGAAACTCAAGCGAGGAGAAGTGGTGGATTTCTTTGCAAAGAGGGAGCGCTCAATTGTCGCGATTGAAGCCTGCGGTGGCGCTCATCACTGGGCCCGGCAGTTGCAGATGTTTGGTCATGAAGTAAGGCTCATTGCAGCGCATTCTGTGAGACCCTTCGTCTTGCGAAACAAATCGGATGCAGCCGATGCGCGCGGTATCTGGACCGCGGCCCAGCAGCCGGAAGCGCGGTTTGTCGCCGTTAAAAGCGAGACGCAGCAATCGATTCTGGCACTGCACCGGATGCGGGCCCAATTGATGAAATTCCGGATCATGCAAACGAATGCTTTACGCGGCATCCTGTATGAGTTTGGCGAAATTCTCTCCGAAGGCTACCAGCCCTTCACGAAGGAGATCGTGCCTGCATTCGCCAGAATCTCCGAGCGTTTGCCTGCCATGCTCGTCGAAAGCCTGCGCGAACAGTGGGCCCGCGTTCAGGCGATCAGCGAAGATATCGGGTCGCTAGAGCGGCGCCTCTCGAACGAGCTCAGACTCAGCACCGAATGCCGGCGTATTGCAGAGATCCCCGGCGTCGGTCTGCTGACTGCAACCGCTACGGTAGCCGCGATCGGTGACCCCGCCACGTTCCGCTCTGGCCGCGAGTTTGCCGCATGGCTAGGCCTTGTTCCACGCCAAACCGGAACGGGCGGCCGCATACGACAGCTTGGCCTGAGCAAAAGAGGTAACACCTATCTCCGAACGCTGCTAATGCATGGCGCAAGATCGGTGATACTCCGCGGCACCCGAACACCGTGGCTCGACGACTTGCTGGCGCGACGCCCCTTCAATGTTGTTGTAGCCGCCGTAGCGAACAAACTGGCCCGAACCATCTGGGCCATCCTGTCGCGGCAAACACGATATGAGGCTCCCGTCGGCACGTAGCAAATGTTCCGCGACAACGCGTTACGAGTTGTAGATTCCCTCACCAAGGAGCGCAAGCAACAAGTTGCATGATGGATTACAGGTTGGACCGGGACGAGGTAAGTCTGATTAGAGTCGTGAACTCTCGAGTTCGAGTGTTAGTTGAGACCCTCGCCAGCGAATTCCATACGGGCCAGCAGGCCGACCAGCCTGCAATGACAGGCCGGACATAAGCGTGCTGCCTTGACCTGTAGTGCCAACTGCAAACCCTGCTTGCTATCCGGGAGGCGTCCACATAAGCGGCTCTTATCCCAAATGCATGAAAATTGCTTTCTGATTCTCGCCCGAAGGTCGACTTTGGCAAAAATCGACAAGAACGACACTCGTTCGGCTCCATTTTTTCAACTCCGGCCCCATCGCCGCCTTAGCGTACGAAAAAATCCGTTTCTTGACGGCACCCCCTAAAGGCCGCATTTCCGCAGACTTCACAGACGCGCGAGCTGTATCGCGAAGCCTGCGTGCTGCTGTTCTTCCGGTTCGGAATGACGCCCACGGCAAACCGGCTCCACCAGCTGGTACGTCGCGGCAGCATGAGCACGCCCGTGGCCGTGCTTGCGGAGTTCTGGTCTGACCTGCGTGAAAAAAGCCGCGTGCGGGTTGAGTACGCCGACCTGCCCGAGGATCTGCAGGAGGCGGCTGGCGAGCTTGTGGCCGCGTTGTGGAAACGTGCCGCGTCGGCTGCTGAAACGTCCCTCGCCGCTTTGCGCGACGACGTGGAGGCAGTACGCCTCGCCGCCGAGGCTTCGGTTGTAACGCTGCAGGCGGATCTTGCGGGCACCGAGGCCGGGCTCGAGCAGCGGACGAGCGCCCTGCTCGCGTCACAGGTTCAGGTGCGCGACCAGGAGCGGGAGCTGGCCGCTGCCGCAGCGACGCGCAATGCTCTCGAAGGCGAAATTGGACGCCTGCAACAGGAAGGCCGTGAGCGCGATGCCGCGCTCACACAGGCTCGTTCGGACTTTGCGTCCGAACTCGACAAGGTGCGTGCGAGCGCCGAACTGGCAGCAACACGTCTGCAGGCGGCAGAGAAACGTGCGTTACTTGAGATTGATCGCGAGCGCAGCGCGACGGCCCGTCTGCAACGCGAACTCGACGGCACGCAGCAGCGTGCAACGCTCGACGGCGAGCGCGCTCAAGGGGAAATCCAGGCGCTGCAGACGCAGCTGGGTGATGCGCGCCATCGTGCGGGCATACTGAAGGGCAGCTGGTGGCGCTGCAGGCGAACCACGATGCGCAGAGCCAGGCGATCGAAGCGTTGCGGCAGAAACTGACCGATGTGGCAGGCCCAACACCGGAGCGCCGCAAGCTACGTCGTGCCGTCGCTGGCGCAGTGAAATCTGTACGCAGCTCCCGCAAAGGAGCCGCAGGGACATGAGCGTCGTCAAACGGCAGCGGCGCCGTTCAGCCTGTCCGGAGATCGGTGCGTTGATGCGTTATGGGGTGCGTGTTGTACGCGTGGTGGCGGAGGCACGTGGCCAGCGCATGGTCGTCGAATCGGTCAACGGCGACGGGAGACTTTTTCGGAGCGCGGTGAAATGGGCCAGCCTCTCAGCCCTTACTGCCCAGTTGTTCTGATTGCGAGGCGGCCAGCTGGTACAAGTTTTACTTCCGCAACGGAACAACTTTTACTTCGTCGGACGCCAATTCCGCTCCGCGCGCGAGTGCGTGCGAGGCATGGGTGTGCCGCCAGTGCGGACTGCGCAACGCAGCTTGTCGGCGCGCGCCGGTCGCTCGGGTTCCAGGGTGCAGGCGGCCGCCACGAAGAACCGTCGCAGGATGCGTCGGAGCCGCAAGCTGCGATCGACGCTGCGTCGTCGTCCAGGTTTGCGACGATAGGCGTGGCTGACCATGCATTACTCGTGCGAATCGCGCTCTACGACTGACGACGAGAGGAGCTACCGTACCCCGAAGGATCTCCTTCTGCCGCACCGCGCTGGCCGAGGCCTCCCGGAACGCACTATCCACGGTCCCGAGGTTCCGTGGCCTCGCGCGCTCACGACCACGGGGGAAAGGCGCGCGCTGTACGACGCCGAGCCCTTTTCGCTGGCCTCTATGCCCAGTTCAGGTCCCGGTCGTTCCACCGATCGACCTGTCCGAATTTTCGCCGCCCCTCTTTTTTTGCACGTATACCCTATCTGTAGGACAGTCGACGGTCCTACTATACTTGGATCAACGCAGTCCTGATGGGCGGCGAACCGAAGGCTACGGCCCTGAGGCGCGAAACGCGAAAACACCAATCGCACACGGAGACAACCATTGAGTCTTGGCGAATTTAAAATCCTGTCCCATGGCATGCTGGGCTATGGATTTCCCATGGCGTCGCTGCAGGCGGCGCTCGAACGCGGTTTCGACATGATCGCTATCGATGCGGGCAGCACGGACATGGGCCCGGCCTACCTCGGCAGCGGCCGTCCCTTCATCAGCGACGCGATGGTCGAGCGCGATCTGGATCTGCTGCTCGACGCGGCGCACCGGGCCGGCGCGCGTGTCGTCATCGGCTCGGCGGGCGGTGGGGGCACGCGCTCGCAACTGCACGGTCTCGTCGAGATCGTCAGGAAGGTCGTCGAGCGGCACGGTCGTACCGGCGTGCGCCTGGCCACCATCGACAGCGAATTGAGCAAGGACGCGATCAAGGCGGCGCTGGCGGCCGGCCGGGTGCGAACCTTCGAGACCGAACAGGCCCTGACCGAAGCCGACATCGATGACGCCACGCACATCGTCGCGCAGATCGGGCTGGAGCCCGTCGTGGAAGCCCTCAAATCCGGCGCCGATATCGTCATTTCGGGGCGCGCATGGGATGTGACGAACGTGGCCGCGCTGCCGGTCATGCTCGGCTACCCCGAGGGCCTCGCATTGCATCTGGGCAAGATTCTCGAATGCGGCGGGCAGGCGGCGGTCCCTGTCGAAGGGTCCGACCTGCTGATGGGCCGGCTCTACAGCGATCACTTCATCGTCGAGACGCCGCACGCCGCGAAGGCGTGCACCGTGGGTTCGGTCTCGGCTCACACGCTCTACGAAAAGAGCAATCCGGTCTGGCTGCCGGGGCCCGGCGGTATCGTCGATTTGCGTGAGACGCAGTTCGAGCAGATCGATCCGGTTCGCGTGAAGGTGACCGGCAGCCGCTTTCAGCGCGTGCCTGTCGCGACCGTCAAACTCGAAGGCGCGCGCTTTATCGGCTATCGGCACGTGACCATCGGCGGCATGCGCGATCCGCGTGCCATCGCGCAGTTCGAGCACATCAGCAGCGGCGTGACCGCCCGGCTCAAAGCGAATCTGGCCGGCAGCGCGATCTCGCCCGACTCGTTTTCGATTCACTTCCGGCGCTATGGCGTGGATGGTGTGATGGGCGCACTCGAACCCGTGAAGAGCACGCCGCACGAGATCGGCGTGCTGATCGACGTGGTGGCCGAAACGCCCGAGGTGGCCGCCGCCGTCTGCGGGATGGCGCGCAGCCTCACCATGCACTGGGCCTATCCGGGCCGCGTGGCGACGGCCGGCAATCTCGCCGTGCCGTTTTCGCCTTCGGATCTTGCCGCTGGCGAAGTGTATGAGTTCAACATCTACCATCTGATGGAACTCGACGATCCCGCTGGTACGTTCCCATACAAGCTGGAGACCCTCTGATGCGCCTCGCCGATATCGCCGAAGTCGTCCGCAGCAAGAACGCGGGCCCGTATCTCGTCACGTTCGACGTCATTTTCCGCGACGACGAAACCTTCGAGTTCGTGCAGCGCTCGGGCAGCGTGAGCCGCGAAACGGTCGCCGCGCTGTATCGCATCACGCCCGATCAGGTGATCGATTTCGCCTTCTACGGCTTTGCCCGCTCGATCAAGTTTTCGATCCGGCGGCCGCAGACCTCGGGCGCGCGCCACGATACCGACGTCTATGGCGCGCAACAGCACGCGCCTTTGCTGGATTTGCAGGTGGCAGCGAGCGCGTAGTACGCGTCGAGCGTGGCCGGCGGAACACAATGACTAGTTGGAGACACGATGACTATGAGTAAAGCAGTGAACGCTGGTGCGCGGCTGGACCGGCTGCCCATCAGCGGCTTTCATCGCAGGCTGCTGTGGCTGATCGGGGCGGGCGCATTCATGGACGCGTTCGATGTCTATCTGGCCGGTGGCGTGATGGCGAAGATGGTCCACGAAGGCTTTTCGACCGTCGCGGCCAATGCCTCGTTTCTGTCGGCTGGATTCTTCGGGATGATGGTCGGTGCCGCCTTCGCTGGTTACTTCGGCGACCGCTTCGGCCGCCGCTACTCGTACCAGTCCAATCTGCTGATCTTCGGCCTCGCTTCGCTAGTAGGCGCTTTCGCCCCGTCGATCGGCGTGCTGACGGTCCTGCGCTTCATCATGGGCATCGGCCTTGGCGCCGAGGTCGTGGTGGCCGCCGGCACGCTGCTCGAATTCATTCCGCCGTCGCATCGTGGCCGATGGGTCTCGCTGCTCGTGATCATCGTGAACTTCGGCTTCCTCGGCTCGATGGTCGTGGCGTACTTCGTCATCCCGACGCTGGGCTGGCGCTGGATGTTCGGGATCGCGGGTCTCGGTGCGCTGGCAGTGTGGGTTGCGCGCAAGAAGATGCCGGAATCGCCGCGCTGGCTCGAATCGGTGGGACGCATGCAGGAAGCTGAACGGGAGTTGCAGGCCATCGAGTCGTCGGTGCGCAAGGAGCATGGCGCGCTGCCGCCGGTCGAGCGCACGGACCCGCCGCATAGCACGCCGTTGCCCTTCTCGGCGCTGTTCGCGCCCGGCATGCTGTCGCGCACGGTGATCGGCGTGTTGATCTCCGTATCGACCCTCGTGGCCATCTTCAGTTTCGTGTCGTGGCTGCCGACCTTCATGGTCAAAGAGGGCTTTTCGATCGCGAAGTCGCTGGGATTTTCGACGGTGATGTCGTTTGGCGGGCCGCTCGGCGGATTGGTCGGCTTCTTCATCGCCGATCGCCTGTCACGCAAGAAGTCGCTGATCTTGTCCTGTCTCGCCATCATCGCGCTGGGCATGATCTATCCGACCCTTCGCGACGATGTGGCCGTGATGGCAGTTGGCCTCGCGCTCGTCAGCATGATTTACACGCTGGTCGCGCTCGGCATCTACACCTATGTGCCGGAACTGTTCCCCACTTCGATCCGCCTGCGCGGTACGGGCTTTTCCAGCATGTGCGGGCGGGCCGCGTCGATCGCCTCGCCGTTCCTCGTCGTGGTGGTCTACCAGCACGCCGGCCTAACGGGCGTGCTCACGATGGTGGCCGGATTGCTAGTGGTGCTGATCGGTGCGCTGCTGGTTGCCGGTGTCGAAACGGGATCTACGTCGCTCGAGTGTATCAGCGAAACCGGTGTTGGTTCGGAGGTGGACGTGACGGTGGCGAAGAGAAGTCATTGAGGCGGCCGATCCGCTCGGTGTGGTCGGGGTGGGCATTAGCAGGAATTAAAGGGTAAGTCGCAAACGGCGCGTATCGCTGCGATAGCTTCCGACGCCTCACCCCGGGCAGCTGTAATGGGAGCTTCGAACAGGCCTGAAGGTGAATAGATCAGTTTGATATCCAGCTAATATGTTAGCTATCCGAAATAATTGGCTGTCGTTTATGTGGCTCATAACAAGGTGTTAATCATTTTTTGGAGACTGCAATGAAGAAGTCGCTGGTTTCGCTTGCCTGTTTGACCGCTTTCGCGCCGGTTGCACAAGCGCAAAGCAGCATTGCGCTGTTCGGTATCATCGATGAGGGCCTAGTCTATCAAACCAATGCCAAGACGGGTGGCGCCAACACGGCTGCCAGCCCGAATGTCGGCGGCAAGAAAATCTTCGTCGATGTGAATACGGCGCTGGCGGGCGACCGGTGGGGCCTCATGGGCAGCGAGGATCTGGGCGGCGGGCTAAAGGCAATCTTCCTGCTCGAGAACGGCTTCAATCTCAACACCGGCGCGCTGGCGCAGGGCGGTCTCGAGTTCGGCCGCCAGGCCTTCATGGGCTTGAGCTCGAATCAGTACGGCAAGCTCACGCTCGGACGGCAATACGAGACGATTCACGACTACGTGGGTCCGCTGATTTTCAGCACGCAGATCGGTTCCGCGATGGCGGCACTCCCCGGCGACGTCGACAATGCTCAAGGCACCCAGCGGGTCAACAACTCGATCAAGTACACGAGCATCGATTACCGCGGATTCGGCTTCACGGGTCTGTATTCGCTGGGCGGCGTGGCGGGATCGGCTGGCAGAAACCAGGTCTATTCGCTCGGCATGAAGTACACGACCGGACCGGTCCTGATGGTCGCGACCCTGCTCAAGGCGAACAATCCCAACATCTCGTACTTCAGCAACAGTGCAATTGCCGCCAATACCCTGGGAAGCGCGCAAGGCAGCGTAACGGCGGCCAGCAATCCGATCTTCGGCGGGTACACGAGTGCCAGCTCGTTCCAGAGCGCGGTACTCGGCGGGGCGTATGTCTTCTCGAACGGTCGCTTCGACGTGACGTACTCGAACGTGCGGTTCGCGGGCTTGCAAAGCAGCCTGTCCGGCTTCACGCCCTCGGCGACGGGTCCGAAAGGCACAGCGATGTTCAACGCCGCGACGGCCAATTTCACCTGGTTCTGGACGCCGGCGTGGGCGACGGGCATCGCGTATTCCTGTGCCCACGGCAGCAGCGTGTCGTTCGGCAAACTGTTAGCGAACGGCTCGTACAACACGGGCGGGGCGAACTACAGGCAGCTTTCGCTTTCTACCGATTACCTGTTGTCCAAGCGCACCGACCTGTCGCTCGTCGGCGTGTACCAGACCGCTTCGGGTATCGATTCGACGGGAACCAGTGCGACGGCGATGGCCAACAACCTGACGCCGTCCGCCAACAACCACCAGGCGGCAGTCCGGCTCGGTTTGCGCACGGTGTTCTGAGTGCGCTACGACGCGTAGCATCACGATCGGTGCACGCGCCGACAGGAGGGCAATTTCTTGGGGCATTGCAGGCGCATGGCCGATGCGCCTGCAACTCGTCTCCCTTATAATGCGTGCAGCGCGACGCATTATTCGACGCTTGCCAAAGGCAGTTCGCCGCGCAGTGCATCCTAGTGCGCGGTGGCTGCACCGGCGGTAGTCCGTAGACGATTCAGAAGAGCATGCCGAAGTTCACACCCGAACAGTATGTCAACCCAGATCATGAGTGAATCGGCTTGGGCCTTGCCCCCGCAGCGTTCCCTGCCAGAGATCGTGGCCGAACGCGTCGTCGAAGCAATCAGGCAAGGCGAGCTCAAGCCTGGTGAGCGCATCGTGGAAATCCAGCTTGCCAAGAAGCTCGGCGTCAGCCGCGGACCGTTGCGCGAAGCGCTCAAGATGCTGGAGGCAGCGCATATCGTTGCGTCACAGCGCGCACGGGGCACTTTCGTGGCTGACATCTCGGCAGAGGACATTTTGCAGATGATGGTGGTTCGCGCCACGCTCGAAGGCATGGCGGCGCGCCTCGTCGCCGGCAACCGGACGGCGCAGACGCTCGGCCCCCTCGAAGACATTCTCGATCGTCTGGACGAGGCCGCGCGGGCGAATCGCCCCGATGAAATGCGCGAGCTCGACTGGCTTTTCCACGAGACGGTGTGCCGCCTCGCGGACAACGACTTCTTGCTGAATGGATGGTCGGCGATCAGCAATCTGATCCGCGTGTTCCTGCGCGAGCACACCGGCTTCGAGCGCGACCGCGAGACGGTGTTGGCCAATCACCGGAAAATGTTGGACGCCATCGCTTCAGGCACGCCAGATGAAGCCGAGAGGGCGTTCCGCGAATCGATCCTGTGCAGCAGTCAGGCGAAGCTGAAAGTGCCGCTGCCCGAGGGCTTGCTCGCGAACTGAGCGACGCGCTGCCGTCGCGAGGCCTCTGCCTCGGCTTCCTCGTGCTCCATGATCGCCGTGCTGTTGCGCACTGTCTCGATCATGGGGAAATCCAACTATACGATCTAAAGCTCCTACCGAACGTGGCGCGTCGCTATCATTGACTAGTAATGAAGATGTATTATATGGGGGGTCAGAATTTCCGTGTTCAAGGCGGGTTGAGATTCACACGGATGGTCGAACGAATCGATCCTCGTAGAGGATGGCGAACTGGTTCATTGCGGCCTTCCAATCATGAGCGGCACGGCCCCAATCGGCCGTGATGTTGCGCAGTGCCAGCCAGATGAGCTTCGTCGCAGCCTCATCGGTGGGGAAGTGGCCTCGGATTTTAATGATCTTACGCAGCTGCGAGTTGATGTTCTCAATGGCGTTCGTAGTGTATATAACCTTGCGAACTGCTGGTGGAAACGCGAAGAACGGAATTACGCGATCCCAGGCATTGCGCCACGCAGCACAGACTGGCGGGAACTTCTGGCCCCACGGGCCTTCAGCAAACGCATCCAGCTCAGCCTGCGCCGTTTCGGCGCTTGGAGCCGTGTAGAGCGGGCGAATCGCAGCAGCCAGAGATTTGCGCTCTTTCCAGCTCGCATAATCGAGGCTGTTGCGGATCAGATGGACGATGCAGGTCTGAAGAGTGGTCGCAGGAAACACGACCGCGAGCGCCTCGGGCATGCCCTTCAACCCGTCGGTTACGGCAATGAGGATGTCGTGGACGCCACGCGTCTTCAGATCGTTGAAGACCTTCATCCAGAATTTGGCGCCCTCGGTGTTCTCGATCCACAGGCCCAGGATGTCACGCGTGCCATCGGGCAGGATGCCCATCGCCAGATAGACAGCCTTGTTGCGCACGACAGCATCTTCGCGAATCTTGACGCGCAGCGCGTCGAAGAACACAAGCGGATACATGGGCTCAAGCGGCCGCGACTGCCAGGCGGTGACTTCGCTCATTACCTCGTCGGTCACCGAACTGATGAATTCGGGCGAAACCTCGGTGGCGTACTGCTCCTGCAAAAAGCCCTGAATCTCACGTACGGTCATGCCCCGGGCATACATGGCGATGATCTTGTCGTCGAAGCCGGTGAAACGTCGTTCGTGTTTGGGAATCAGCAGTGGCTCGAAGCTGCCATCGCGGTCGCGCGGCACCTGGATGCGGATCGGATCATCTTCGGTCAGCACCGTGTTGGCACCCTTGCCGTTGCGCTGGTTGGTGACCGTCTCAGGCTCGGCGGCGCCCGACGCATAGCCCAGATGGTGGTTCATCTCACCACCCAAGGCGCGCTCGATCAGCGCCTTCTTGAGTGCCAGCGTCGCTGTGTTGATGGCTTCGGCCGTCATCGGAGCGCTGCCGAACTGCTCAAGCAGCTCGGCGGGAATCGCTGGCAGCTCTGCCGGCGGGGTTTTCGGTTTGCGAGGCATATCTCTTCCTGGGGAGCATCTTATGCCTTGAACACGAAATTAATGACAGGCCCATTATATGCGTCGTCTCGTGAGCAATCGGCGCCTTCAATGCGAGATCATCTCGCCAGCTTATAGCTGTATCGCAATATCCTATTTCCAGACGCTTCATTAGCACCGATAGACTGGCTCTCATCATTTTCGCAACCTACCAGGTTGCGGATCTGGCCGATATCACCGGCCACGTCGCTCGCGCTTGCGTTCGCCCACCAGCCAACAGCAAGAGTTTTGCCCTCGAGACCTATCGGGTTGATGGAGACAGTATGGAAGCCACCTTGGTCGAATCCAAAAACAATTCCAGTCCTACGACAGGAACGACCACCACGGATGTAACGCTCGACGACAAATACACGAACAAGTCCGGGCGCATTTTTCTATCCGGCGTACAGGCATTGGTACGGCTCCCGCTGATCCAGCGCATGCGCGATCAGGCGCAGGGTTTGAATACCGCCGGCTTCATCTCCGGATATCGTGGCTCGCCGCTCGGCGGACTCGATGAGGCACTGTGGGCAGCCGGCAAGCATCTGCAGGCTCACGATATCAAGTTCCAGCCGGGGGTCAACGAAGATCTGGCGGCGACGGCGGTATGGGGCACCCAGCAGGTCGAGCTGGTCGGCGAGTCCCGCTATGACGGTGTCTTTGCCATGTGGTATGGCAAGGGTCCGGGCGTCGATCGCTGCGGGGACGTCTTTAAACACATGAATCATGCCGGCACGTCGCGCCACGGCGGCGTGCTGCTGGTGGCGGCCGACGATCACGGCGCCTATTCGTCCACCTTGCCGCATCAGTCCGAGCATGCGTTCTCGGCGGCGATGATTCCGGTACTGTATCCCTGCAACGTCGAGGAATATCTGACGCTCGGCATTCACGGCTGGGCGATGTCGCGTTTCTCGGGTTGCGCGGTCGGCTTCAAGGCGCTCGCCGATACGGTTGAATCGAGTGCTTCGATCGAAGCCGACCCGTTCAGCGTGCAAACGATCTTGCCTGAAGGCCTGACGATGCCGGACGGCGGCTTGCATGCCCGTCTCTCGACCGCTCCGCTCGGCGTGCAGGCGCGCAGACAAGAAGCCCTGATGCAGGACTACAAAATCTATGCCGCGCTGGCGTATGCCCGGGCCAACCGGCTGAACCGGGTCATGATCGATGCGCCGAAGTCCCGCCTCGGAATTATTGCCAGCGGCAAATCGTACCTCGATGTCGTCGAAGCGCTCGACGAACTGGGTATCGACGAGGCGGCGGCCAGCGAGATCGGCATTCGCCTCTTCAAGGTGTCGATGCCGTGGCCGCTCGAGCCTGAGGGCGTGCGCGAATTCGCAGACGGGCTCGAGGAAATTCTCGTCGTCGAAGAGAAGCGCCAGATCGTCGAATATCAGTTGAAGGAGCAGTTGTACAACTGGAAGGAAAGTGCACGACCCCGCGTGATCGGCAAGTTCGACGAGAAGGGCGAGTGGGTCGCGCCTCGTGGTGACTGGTTGCTGACGTCGAAAGCGGATTTCTCGGTGGCGCAGATTGCCCGCGTGATCGCCGACCGCATCTCGCGCTTTTATCGCAGCGAGAAGGTCGACGCCCGCGTACGCTTCATCGAGGAAAAACAGGCGGCCCTGGCGCGCGCATTCGTGGCCCCCGCGCGCCCCGCCTACTATTGCTCCGGATGCCCCCATAACACCTCGACGAAGGTCCCCGAGGGAAGCGTGGCGCTGGCGGGGATCGGCTGTCATGTCATGGCGACCGCGATCTACCCCGAGCACAACAAGACCACGACACATATGGGGGGCGAGGGCGCGCCCTGGATTGGGCAAGCGCCGTTCTCCAAGGTGGGACACGTATTCGCCAATCTCGGCGACGGCACCTATTTCCATTCGGGCTCGCTCGCGATCCGCGCGGCGGTGGCCGCCAACGTCAACATCACCTACAAGGTCCTCTACAACGATGCGGTGGCGATGACGGGTGGGCAGCCCGTCGACGGCACGCTCTCGGTTGACCGTATCGCACGCCAGCTCGCGGCGGAAGGGGTCAAGCGGATCGCGGTCGTGACCGAAGACATGACGCGTTACGCGTCCACGTTGGGCTTTCCCGACATCGCGACCTTCAACGATCGCGGCGATCTCGATGCGATCCAGCGCGAGCTGCGCGAGACGCCGGGCGTGACGATCCTGATTTACGACCAGACCTGTGCGGCAGAAAAGCGGCGTCGGCGCAAGAAGAAGCTGATGCCCGATCCGGACAGGCGACTCTTCATCAATGACCGGGTGTGCGAAGGCTGTGGCGACTGCGGCGTGCAGTCGAATTGCACGTCTTTGTTGCCGCTCGAAACGTCGACGGGCCGCAAGCGCGTGATCGATCAATCGTCTTGCAACAAGGACTATTCGTGCGTCAAGGGCTTCTGCCCGAGCTTCGTCACGGTAAAGGGCGGCAAGCCGCGCAGCAAAGTCGTGGCGCGCAACGCCAGCCTTGAAGATTTCGGGCCTTTGCCCGCCGTCGAGCTGCCGTCCTGCAACGGTACTTACAACATCCTTGTGAATGGCATTGGCGGCACCGGCGTAATCACGATTGGGGCGCTGCTGGGTATGGCCGCACATATTGAGGGGAAGGGCGTATCGGTGCTGGACATGACGGGGATGTCACAGAAGAACGGTTCGGTGACCTCGCATGTCCGTTTCGCGCAGACTTCTGAACGATTGCGCGCCGCGCGTATCCCGGCCGGCGAAGCGGATCTGATCCTCGGTTGCGACTTGATCACGAGCGGCGCGCGCGATGCGGTATCGAAGATGCGGGCCGGCCGCACCGTCGCCGTCGTCAACGAGCATCAGCAACCGACGGGTCGCTTCGCGCAAGACCCCGACTGGGCGTTCCCGGGCGATGAACTCAAGCAGTTGATCAACGACGCCGTCGGCGGCACGGCGCTCTTTGTCGACGCCACGACTATCGCGACGGGGCTGCTCGGCGATTCGATCGCGACGAATTTGTTTATGCTGGGCTACGCGTATCAGAGCGGCCTTATTCCGGTGGGCGAAAAGGCGATCAATCGGGCCATCGAACTGAACGGCGTGGCGATCCACGCCAACCAGAAGGCCTTTGCGTGGGGGCGTCATGCCGCGGTGAACTTCGCCCGGGTCCAAGCCATTGCGGCGCCCGCCGAGACGGTCACGATCACCTTTCCGCCGTCGCTCGACCGCCAGATCGAAACCCGCGTGAAAGAGCTGACGGCTTGGCAGAACGCCGCTTACGCGCAGCAATACCAGGACCTCGTCGAGCGCGTCCGGGCAGCGGAGCGACGGCTCACGAAGAGCACGAAACTGACGGCCGCCGTCAGCCAGTACTACTTCAAGTTGATGGCCTACAAGGACGAATACGAAGTCGCGCGCCTCTATACCGATGGCGCATTCAAGGAAAGTCTTGCTGCGCAATTCGACGGCAAGGTGGCCCTGCGCTACAACCTCGCGCCGCCTTTGTTCGCGAAGCACGACGCGAATGGCCGTCCGATCAAGCAGGAATACGGCGCCTGGATGGGGGCGGCATTGCGTGTCCTCGCGAAGATGAAGTTTTTGCGCGGCACGAAGCTCGATGTGTTCGGCTACACGGCTGAGCGTCGCATGGAGCGTGCGTTGATTTCTGAATATCATGAGGATATCGAAAGAATTCTGACGACGCTCGATGAGTTAAACCTGACGCAAGCCGTGGAGCTGGCCAGCTGGCCGGAACGTGTGCGCGGCTTCGGGCATGTCAAGGAAGCCAGCGTGGCAGCCGTGCACACCCGCCGCGAAGAGGCCGAGGCGGGGCAACCGGCGCAGCAGCAAAAGCGCGCGAACGGACGCACTCAAGGATGATGGAGGTCAGCGATGCGAACGTCGTCGCCGGGGAAGCGGTCATGGACCTGAGTGCACCAACCTGCGCTGAAGCGGGGCCATCGTCGACGCACGGAGCGACCCTTCGCACCGGTGCCGCGGTACTGATCGACACGCTCGTGCAACTGGGCGTATCGACCGTATTCGGCTATCCTGGCGGAGCCGTCCTGCCGCTCTACGATGCGCTTCATGCCGATGGACGCTTGCGCCACGTGCTGGTCCGCCACGAACAGGCGGCTGTGCACGCGGCCGAGGGCTACGCGCGTTCCACCGGAGAGGTGGGCGTGGTGTTCGTCACTTCGGGCCCGGGTGTGGCCAACACGATTTCCGGTTTGCTCGACGCTATGGCCGATTCGGTTGCCGTACTGTGCATCAGCGGTCAGGTAGCGACGACGGCCATCGGCACCGATGCGTTCCAGGAGTGCGATGCGCTCGGTATCTCGCGGCCCGTGACCAAATGGTCCATGCAGATCCGCGATGCCCATGACGTCGAGCCGATTTGCCGCAAGGCGTTGGCGTTGGCGGGCGCAGGTCGTCCCGGGCCTGTGCTCGTGGACTTCCCGAAAGACATCCAGGCCGCGCAGCTTACGGTGCCTGACGCGCGCGAGCCCTTGACCTCGCGCTACCTGAAAGCGACGGCGCGGAAAACGGCGCATAGAAGCTCGATTCGCGAAGCCGTGACGCTGATCCATGAGGCGGCGCGCCCGATATTTTATGGCGGCGGCGGCCTGGCGATCGCTGGCGAAGCGGCCTGTGAGGCGTTCACGGCGGTTGTGCGCGCCGTGGGTGCGCCGTGCACGCTCACGCTGATGGGCTTGGGCGCCTATCCTGCCAGCGATCCGCAATTTCTCGGCATGCTCGGCATGCATGGAACGGTTGAGGCGAACCTTGCGATGCATCGCGCCGATCTCGTGGTGTGCGTCGGGGCTCGCTTCGACGATCGGGTGACGGGCAAGCTCGACGGATTCTGCCCGCAGGCAAAAGTCATCCATATCGACGTCGATCCGGCCTCCATCAACAAGGTCGTGAAAGCCACGGTCCCGATCGTCGCGGATTGCGGGAACGCGCTGGCCTTGCTGCTCGAGGTCCTGACTGCGCGCGGCACGCTGCCTTATGCGCGGCTCAACGGCTGGTGGAACCAGATTGCGCGCTGGCGCGGCCTGCGCTGTCTCGATGTCGAACCGAGCCGAGAACGCATCCTGCCGCAAGTGTTGATGAAGACGCTGGCAGCCCGGCTGGCAGGCCAGGACGCGATCGTCACGACCGACGTCGGCCAGCATCAGATGTGGGCCGCACAGCATTTGCAATTCGATCGCCCGCGCCGATTCATTACGTCGGGCGGGGCGGGCACCATGGGCTTCGGTTTGCCGGCCGCGATTGGGGCCAAGCTCGCCAATCCGAGACACCCGGTGGTGTGTGTCTCCGGCGACGCTTCGGTGTTGATGAACATTCAGGAACTGTCGACGGCGATACAACACGACTGCGCGGTCAAGTTGATTATCTCGAACAACGGTTATATGGGCATGGTGCGGCAGTGGCAGGAGCTCAATTACGGCGGCCGCTATAGCCATAGCTACACGGAGGCGCTGCCGGATTTCGTCGCGCTTGCCGCGGCCTTCGGCTGGGATGCCGCCAGCGTGAGCGCGCCCGAAGCGCTCGATGCGGCCATCGGACGATGCCTGTCGAGCGAGCGGCCGTTTCTGCTCGATGTGCGGGTCGCCGAACAAACGAACTGCTTCCCGATGATTCCAGCGGGCATGTCCCATCACCAGATCATGCTTTCGGAAGGCGTGTGGTGCGAGGACGTTTCGTAATGCCTCTCATGCCCACCAAGAGACTCATCCCAGCAGCATTTTGAACCCATCATTCGGCCGCCATTACCCGGCGTCCCCAGACAGGAGACTTTGGCATGAACGCAATTCCCTCGGCGCGCACCGACCATCAGCATGCGACGGTCAAGTTGTTGATCAACGGCGAGTTCGTTGAATCGAAGACCACTGAATGGCGCGACGTCGTCAACCCGGCGACCCAGGATGTGCTCGCCCGCGTGCCGTTCGCCACGCTCGACGAAGTCGATGCTGCGGTCCGCGCCGCGCATGCCGCCTTCGTGACCTGGAAGACCACGCCGATCGGCGCGCGCATGCGCGTCATGCTTCGGTACCAGGCGCTGATCCGCGAGAACATGTCGCGCATTGCAAAGATACTGACGGCCGAGCAAGGCAAGACGCTGCCCGATGCCGAAGGCGATATCTTCCGCGGCCTCGAAGTGGTCGAGCATGCGTGCTCGATCGGAACGCTCCAGCAGGGCGAATTTGCCGAGAACGTGGCAGGCAGCGTTGACACCTATACGCTGCGTCAGCCGATCGGTGTGTGCGCGGGCATTACGCCGTTCAACTTTCCCGCAATGATCCCGCTCTGGATGTTCCCGATGGCGCTTGTGTGCGGCAACACGTTCGTACTGAAGCCCTCGGAGCAAGATCCGCTCTCGACGATGGAACTGGTCAAGCTCGCCCTCGAAGCTGGCGTGCCGAAGGGTGTGCTCAATGTTGTGCACGGCGGCAAGGAGGTGGTCGATGCGCTGTGCACGCATGCGCTCGTGCAGGCGGTTTCGTTCGTCGGCTCGACTGCGGTCGGCACCCACGTCTACCGGCTGGGCAGCGAGCATGGCAAGCGTGTGCAGTCGATGATGGGCGCGAAGAATCACGCGATCGTGCTGCCCGACGCCAACCGCGAGCACACCCTCAACGCGCTGGCGGGCGCCGGCTTCGGCGCGGCTGGCCAGCGCTGCATGGCGACCTCGGTGGTCGTGCTGGTGGGCGCCGCGCAACAGTGGGTGCCGGACCTGATCGCGAAGGCGAAGACGCTGAAGGTCAACGCGGGCCACGAGGCCGGTACCGATGTCGGCCCGGTGGCATCGCGCGCTGCGAAGGCGCGCGTCCTCGGCCTGATCGAATCGGGGGTCAAGGACGGCGCGACGCTCGCACTCGACGGCCGCCGAGTCAAGGTGCCCGGCTACGAGGACGGCAACTTCATCGGCCCGACGATCTTTACCGACGTGACGACAGAGATGGAGATCTATCGCCAGGAGATCTTCGGCCCGGTGCTGGTCGTGCTCGGCGTATCGACGCTCGATGAAGCCATCGCGCTGGTCAATCGCAACCCGTTCGGCAACGGCGTGGGACTCTTCACGCAAAGCGGCGCGGCGGCACGCAAATTCCAGAGCGAAATCGACGTCGGCCAGGTCGGTATCAACATCCCGATTCCGGTGCCGGTGCCGTATTTCAGCTTCACCGGCTCGCGCGGTTCGAAGTTGGGCGATCTGGGTCCGTACGGCAAGCAAGTTGTGCAGTTTTATACCCAGACCAAGACGGTGACCGCCCGTTGGTTCGACGATGCAACCGTCAACGACGGCGTGAACACCACGATCAGCCTGCGCTGAGCGGCGCCCCAACGAAATACGAAGTGGAGACGGGAGCATGAAAATCGGTTTCATCGGACTTGGCAACATGGGCGCTCCAATGGCGCTCAATCTGCTCAAAGCGGATCACGCGGTGAGCGTGTTCGATCTGAGCCCCCAGGCGGTGCGGAGCCTGGTCGATGCAGGCGCGCAAGCGGCGGCTTCACCGAAGGACGCCGTGAGCGACGCCCAATGCGTGATCACCATGCTGCCGGCCGCGGCTCACGTCAGAAGCGTGCTCACCGCCGACGATGGCGTGCTGGCGGGCATCGCTCAAGGCGCGACGATCATCGATTCGAGCACGATCGATCCAGCGAGCGTGAAGGCCTTCGCCGCGCTCGCCGCCGAGCGCGGCAACACCTTCGTCGACGCGCCGGTCTCGGGGGGCACAGGTGGCGCGGCGGGCGGTACGCTCACCTTCATGGTGGGCGGCGTGGCGAGCGTCTTCGAGCAGGTGAGGCCGGTGCTCGCGGCGATGGGCAAGAACATCGTCCACTGCGGCGACACCGGCACGGGCCAAATCGCGAAGATCTGCAACAACCTCGTACTCGGCATCACGATGGCGGGCGTGGCGGAAGCCATGGCGCTGGGCGAATCGCTGGGCATCGACCCCAAGGCGCTCGCGGGCATCATCAACACCTCGACCGGGCGATGCTGGAGCGTCGACACCTACAATCCGTATCCCGGCATCGTCGAGACGGCGCCTTCGTCGCGCGGCTACAGCGGCGGATTCGGCACGGACTTGATGCTGAAGGACCTCGGCCTTGCCACCGACGCGGCGCGGCACGCGCGTCAACCGGTCTTTCTCGGCGCGCTCGCGCAGCAGCTTTATCAGACCTCGAGCGCGCAGGGTGCGGGCCGGCTCGATTTTTCCGCCGTGATCAAGCTGTATCGGCAGCGGAGCGACGCCTGATGATCGAACTTGAGTATCGTGAGGAAGGCGCTGTTGCTTTGCTTACGCTCAATCGTGCGCCCGCCCACGCCTTCACGCCTGAGGCATTGTTGCAGCTACAACGAATCGTCGAGACGCTCGACCTCGACGTGCGAGTGCGGGCCGTCGTGATCACCGGCGAAGGCAGGAAGTTCTTCAGCGCCGGTGCAGACCTCAACACCTTCGCCGAGGGAAATCGCGAGGTGGCGCGCCTCGCCGCCGCCCGTTTCGGCGCAGCGTTCGAGACCTTGCAGAACGCGCGGGCCGTGGTGATCGCAGCGATCAACGGCTACGCGATGGGCGGCGGGCTCGAATGCGCACTCGCTTGCGATATCCGCCTCGCCGAGACCCACGCGCAGCTCGCGCTGCCGGAGACCGCTGTCGGGCTGCTGCCGTGCGGGGGCGGCACGCAGACCTTGGCGACCCTCGTCGGCGAAGGCTGGGCCAAGCGATTGATCCTGACGGGCGAGCACGTCGATGCCTCGACGGCGCTGCGCATCGGTCTGGTCGAAGAGGTGGTGGAGCAGGGAACGGCACGCGACGCTGCGCTCGCGATGGCCGCGCGTGTTGCGTTGCTGAGTCCGCAAGCGGTGGCATCGAGCAAGCTGCTGATCCATCAGGCGCGTCGGGGCGTCCCGCGCTCAGCCGCGCTTGCCGTGGAGCGCGAATGCTTCGTCGACTTGTTCGATGACGCCGATCAGCGCGAAGGTGTCAACGCGTTCCTCGAGAAGCGGGCGCCTCGCTGGCAGGTGCCGCCACGGACGCAGGGAAGAGCACAACGTCACTAAAAATTAGATTGCACGGGGAGGGGAGATTGATGAGTCGACTCAGTCTGAACAAAAAGCTGTGGTTAGCGCTGGCGGTCATGTGGATCGGTCTGCTTGTGCTCGGCGGCAGCGCAGCCTTGAAATCGCGCTCCGCCATGCTGGATGAACGCAAAGCGGCCATCAAAAACGTGGTTGATGCGGCGAGTTCCATCGTGGACGATCTGGCCGCGCAGGCTGACCAGCATCGGATCGGCGTCGACGACGCCAAACAGGAGGCCATGGCCCGCCTGCAGGCCATGCGCTACGGCAAGGGCGGTTACCTGATCATCACCGACTCGCATCCCACGGTGCTGATGCATCCAATAATGCCCGATCTTCGCAACAAGGACGTCAGCAACTTTAAAGACAGCACCGGCCGATTGCTGTTCGTCGAGATGCTTCGGGCTGCGCAAGCAACCGGCGAAGGCTATGTCGAGTATGAAGCACGCATCCCGAATGGCGCGGACTACACCTATGCCACGAAGATTGCTTTTACCAAACAGTCGAAGCCATGGGGTTGGTATATCCAGTCGGGTCTCCTTGCGAGCGACGTCACCAGCGCTTTCCATTTGATGTTGATGGAATATGCACTGATCGTCCTCGGTATCGGCGGACTGGCTTCGGCGGCGATGCTCGCCATCAGCCGAAGCGTGCGGCGCAGTCTTGGCGGTGAGCCCGCCTATGCTGCCGAAATCGCCAACCAGATTGCGAACAATGATCTCTCCGCGAGAGTCGAGACCCTGCCGGGCGATCGATCGAGCATGCTGTTTTCGATGAAACTCATGCAGAATAACCTCACTCGTACCATCGGTACAATCAGGCTGTCGGCGAATGCCATCTACACGGCGACGCAGGAAATCGCGACCGGCAACCAGGACCTCTCGCAACGCACCGAGGAGCAGGCCGCCTCGCTGGAGGAGACGGCCGCGAGCATGGAGGAATTGACCTCGACGGTCCGTCACAACACCGACAACGCCACGCAGGCGGCCACGCTCGCGGATACGGCGTCGGGCATCGCGCGACGCGGTGGCGAAGTCGTCGGCCGCGCTGTCGAGACCATGAACGGCATTTCCGACAGTTCATCCAAAATGGCCGAAATCATTGGCCTGATCGAAAGCATCGCGTTTCAGACCAACATCCTCGCGCTTAACGCGGCAGTTGAGGCCGCGCGCGCTGGCGAACAAGGCCGTGGCTTCGCGGTTGTAGCGGGCGAAGTCCGCACGTTGGCCCAGCGCTGTGCGGCTGCGGCCAAGGAGATCAAGGAGTTGATCAACGAGTCGGCCACCCGGGTCGCCGCTGGCTCGAGGCTCGTGGTGGATGCAGGCAATACTACATTCGACATCGTCGATGCAGTGAGAAAAGTCACTGACATCATGGGCGAAATCTCTTCGGCATCGAGAGAACAGACCACCGGTATCGAGCAGGTGAATCAGGCTGTTAGCCAAATGGATCGTGTAACGCAGCAAAATGCTGCACTGGTTGAACAAAGCACAGCCGCTACCCACTCGATGGCACAGTTGGCGCGAGAACTGCGTGAGGCGGTCGCGGTCTTTCGAATCGTCGATATGGACTCTTCCACGCCTCAGACGGCTTTGTCGCGGTAAGAATCGAGGGACGAACGAGAACGACATGTGAAGTACAACTTAGACCGGCTAACACAAGTCATCCACGAATCGAGAACAGATGATTGCGGCGGCGAGTTTCAGGAGCGCGAGATGAATGTCGAGCCGACGTTCAAAGCGGATGCGAAGCTTGCCGAAACCGGCAAACCAGGCATGCGTGCGCTCGACGACCCACCGATGACGCCCAAGGCGCTCCTTGCTCTCAATGCCCTTGCGAGCAATACGTGCCGTAATTCCGCGCCTGTGCAACTCTTGTCGACAGCGACGGCTGTCGTATGCCTTATCGGCGTGCAGCTTGTCCGGCCGTTTGCGAGGCCGGCCATTCAGACCCGGCAGCGCAGGAATTGCGTCCAGCGTTGGCTCGAAGGCAATCGAGTCGTGCCGATTGGCGCCCGTCACGGTAATCGCCAGAGGAAGTCCCCCGGCATCTACGATGATGTGTCGTTTGCTGCCCAGTTTGCCCCGGTCCGTCGGGTTGGGCCCTGTTTGCGCGCCCCCCGGGGCTAGGCACGCTGGCACCATCGATACTGGCTCTCGTCCAATCTACCTGGTCGTGCTCGCGCAGCTTGACGAGCAGCGCCACGTGCAGCCGGTCCCACACGCCTTCGGCCTGCCAGTCACGTAAGCGACGCCAGCAGGTCATGCCGCTACCAAAGCCCAACTCCTGCGGCAGGTCTTCCCATGCAATACCTGTGTGCAGGACATACAGGATGCCGTTCAGTGCTGCGCGGTCCTCGACTGTGCGCCGACGACCGCCTTTGGGCGACGGCGTGAATACCGGAAGCAAAGGTTCCAGTGCTGCCCACAGTTCATTGCTGATTTTTCTTCGTGCCATGCCGCCAGGATACGGCTCTTATGCGCCCATGTCCAGGTTGTGTTAACCGGTCTAAGTATCGCTAACGCTACAAACTCTGCGCGCGACGTCCTCGGTCACGGCGAGCAGCGATGAAAGATTGTTGAAATAATGATCGCAATACCATGCGTTTTTTTCGAACTGACCGCTGTGTCCCGTGTAATGCTCGAAATGACACATTGTCTTCAGCAGGCGTTGCAAGCCCGGCCGATATCCATGCTATTCAATGCCCCCTAAATAGACTACGTATACCTAACCGTCATATGACAGGTAGATGACTCACAGTTGAGAATCGCAACAAAAGGTTCACGCACAAAATAATTCGAATTGCTTACAATGATATTTCTTTATCCATTCATCGCTTTCGCTCCTCGCGACTTTGCGCACCCCCATACCTAGGAGAATCGAAATGTACCTTCGAAGTGTCGTCCGTTCCGCCTGCAGGACGATAGTCGCCATGACGGCCGTTCTTTCCTTGCCAGCGGTGGCCGCAGACCCAGATCAGGACCGGCAGAAGCAATGGATTCACGAGCGGGTGTGGGACACGCCGTTCAACGAAATTGCACAGGTGGCCTGCCACAACTGCTACGAGAGTAAATATTCCGGCTCGTTTAAAGCGGTACTGGACCACATCAGAACCATCGAGCTTGACATCCATGACCAAGATTCATCACCCTATTTGAGAAAGACAAAAGGCAATAGTTGGTTCGTCAGGCATGAGGCGATCGAGTATCCGTACACGGAGAACAACGATAACAAGAACAACTGCAGCGGGATGATCAAAGACCTTGAGGCTTGTCTGAAGGATATTCAGGCATGGCGAGCCCAAAATCCGGGGCACTTTCCGATTACGATCGTCATCGATAAGAAGGAAGCGTGGGGCTCCGAAGGAAAGGAAAGATCCCCACAACAACTCGACAATCTGTTCATTCGTGTTTTCACCGGTCAGAACGACCTGTCGAAGGTCGAGCCGGCGATGATCGAGGCCAACATCTTCACGCCCCACGATCTCGCGAAGTACGTCAAGCACGACGGTTCGGAGCCGATGACTACCTTTATTGCGAAACGGAACTGGCCAACCGCTGGTGAGTTGAAGGGCAAAGTTATCCTTGTCCTGAACCAGAACAATCGATGGGAGCATGAGGTCTATTTCCGCACCAATCGCAAGGCGCGCGGCGAAACCGCCAAACAGGTTGTTACGACACCTTTGATGTTCATTTCGCCCCCGGCCCAAAGCAAGGACGAGGTGACGAGGCCGCCACAAGTGGGCGGAGAAGCGGCCAGCTGGGTGCTGATGAACAACATGGAAGCGATTCATGCGGATAAAGCTGCAGATGTATTCGCAGCCAGGCATATCGGACGTGTCTGGGGGCGGGACGACTGGACGTTCACTGGTATGCCATCGACTACTGATCATATAAGAAACAAAAGCCATCTCGCGGCTTACTATGATTTTTCATCTCGATATGCCAATGGGCAGTGGCGAATTGTGCCGGTCGGCCTGTTTTCTCTATAGTCACTACGGAGTCGTTGATTCAAATCTGCTTGGCCTGATATCAAGGCGCCGTCGATCTCTTACCGCGCGTTGACGTCCGAACCATGCCGCTCACCATTCAGAGCCGTCACATTCAGCCTCTGACAAGCGGTATTTGCATCTGACCTGCCCCGGCAACTTGAGACCGAATTGATCTAGGATAACGGCGCATCCAAGCGGAGCGCGTCATGAAGAAGAGTCGATACAGCGATGAGCAGATTGTTCGGATCTTGCGGGAGGCGGACAGTGCGCCGATTGCGGAGGTGGCAAAGCGACACGGTGTCAGCGACGCGTCGATCTACGCGTGGCGCAAGCGATTTGGAGAAATGGTCAGTGACGACGTCAAGCGATTGAAGGCGCTAGAGCTTGAGAACAACCGACTGAAGAAGCTGGTGGCGGAGCGCGACCTGGAAATCGAGGTCATGAAGGAGATTTCCGCAAAAAATGTATGGTCCGCCCCGGTTTTGCAAGCGAGCCCTTGGACGACGAAGCAGTTTGCGTAAATGTATCCGGCCTCTCGCGAGTCAGCCGCTTTTGACGGCAAGGCCATGATGGGATATACGCGCCCGGTTCCCAATAAGAGCAGCTAACACAACCTGGACATCAAGCTACCGGTTCCGTATCCTGGCTGCATGTCCAGAAGAAAAATCAGCAACGAAGTTTGGGCGATGCTAGAGCCAATGATTCCAGCATTTACGCCGTCGCCCAAGGGTGGCCGGCGCCGCACAATCAACGATCGTGAAGCATTGAACGGCATTCTGTACGTTCTGCACACAGGCATCCCGTGGGAGGACCTGCCGCAGGAACTCGGTTTCGGCAGCGGCATGACATGCTGGCGACGCCTGCGCGATTGGCAGGCTGCGGGCGTGTGGACGCAACTGCATCTTGCGATGCTTCGTCGGTTGCGCGAACACGACCAGATCGATTGGGAACGAGCAAGCCTTGATGAGGCCAGCGTGTCCAGCCCCCGGGGGGCCAGGAAACCGGCCCCAATCCGACAGATCGGGGAAAGCTCGGCTCGAAACGGCACATCGTCGTAGACGCGCGCGGCATTCCTCTGGCTATCACGGTCACAGGCGCCAACCGGCACGACTCCATGGCATTCGAGGCGACACTCGATGCCATTCCTGCAGTCTCCGGCCTGAGCGGTCAGCCGCGCAAACGAAAGGCTACGACTTTGCACGCTGCCGCCGTTACCTGAAGCAGCGTGGTATCACTGCGCGCATTGCCCGTCGTGGAGTCGAAAGCAAGGACCGGCTCGGCCGGCATCGTTGGGTCGTCGAGCGAACGCACGCCTGGTTCGCCGGTTTCGGCAAACTGCGCATCCGTTTCGAGCGACGTCTCGATATTCATAGTGCTCTGCTTTCCCTCGCTGCCGCGGTCATCTGCTCGCGCTTCGTGGATGACTTGTGTTAGATGGTATGGACGCCTCCCCCCGGCAACGGGCAAGCAGAAGTTCAGTGGGAGAGAGCATCTCCACTCAGATGTACAGTGGATGCGTCGAACACCCCAGCTCACGCAGGAGGTTTCCAAATGAAGACGCCCGTCATCGGCATGGATATCGCCAAGCATGTCTTCCAGTTGCATGCGGTCGACGTTGCTTCCGGGAAGGTCGAGCGCGTGAAACTCAAGCGAGGAGAAGTGGTGGATTTCTTTGCAAAGAGGGAGCGCTCAATTGTCGCGATTGAAGCCTGCGGTGGCGCTCATCACTGGGCCCGGCAGTTGCAGATGTTTGGTCATGAAGTAAGGCTCATTGCAGCGCATTCTGTGAGACCCTTCGTCTTGCGAAACAAATCGGATGCAGCCGATGCGCGCGGTATCTGGACCGCGGCCCAGCAGCCGGAAGCGCGGTTTGTCGCCGTTAAAAGCGAGACGCAGCAATCGATTCTGGCACTGCACCGGATGCGGGCCCAATTGATGAAATTCCGGATCATGCAAACGAATGCTTTACGCGGCATCCTGTATGAGTTTGGCGAAATTCTCTCCGAAGGCTACCAGCCCTTCACGAAGGAGATCGTGCCTGCATTCGCCAGAATCTCCGAGCGTTTGCCTGCCATGCTCGTCGAAAGCCTGCGCGAACAGTGGGCCCGCGTTCAGGCGATCAGCGAAGATATCGGGTCGCTAGAGCGGCGCCTCTCGAACGAGCTCAGACTCAGCACCGAATGCCGGCGTATTGCAGAGATCCCCGGCGTCGGTCTGCTGACTGCAACCGCTACGGTAGCCGCGATCGGTGACCCCGCCACGTTCCGCTCTGGCCGCGAGTTTGCCGCATGGCTAGGCCTTGTTCCACGCCAAACCGGAACGGGCGGCCGCATACGACAGCTTGGCCTGAGCAAAAGAGGTAACACCTATCTCCGAACGCTGCTAATGCATGGCGCAAGATCGGTGATACTCCGCGGCACCCGAACACCGTGGCTCGACGACTTGCTGGCGCGACGCCCCTTCAATGTTGTTGTAGCCGCCGTAGCGAACAAACTGGCCCGAACCATCTGGGCCATCCTGTCGCGGCAAACACGATATGAGGCTCCCGTCGGCACGTAGCAAATGTTCCGCGACAACGCGTTACGAGTTGTAGATTCCCTCACCAAGGAGCGCAAGCAACAAGTTGCATGATGGATTACAGGTTGGACCGGGACGAGGTAAGTCTGATTAGAGTCGTGAACTCTCGAGTTCGAGTGTTAGTTGAGACCCTCGCCAGCGAATTCCATACGGGCCAGCAGGCCGACCAGCCTGCAATGACAGGCCGGACATAAGCGTGCTGCCTTGACCTGTAGTGCCAACTGCAAACCCTGCTTGCTATCCGGGAGGCGTCCACATAAGCGACTCTAAGTCTCTAGTTTCAAGCGCAACACCCGTGATGAGGTAGGGTGTTGGAATGAAGAAGTACAGCCATTTGAGCTCGGAAGAACGAGCGGTGATCATGATCGAGCATGGCAGAGGCAGCAGCATCAGGGCGATAGCAGGCGTGTTGGGACGCAGCGGTTCGACGGTGTCGCGTGAATTGGCGCGCAATCGCAAAGATGATTCGCCGCGCTACGATGCGACGCAAGCGGCACTGAGCTATCGGCGCCGCCGGCGGCACAGCGTGCGCCAGCGCAAACTGGCGCTCGGCAGTGCCCTGTACGAGCGTGTGCATAACCAGTTGGTCTACTGGCGCTGGTCGCCGCAGCAGATTGCTGCGAGACTTCGCCGTATGCACCCCGATGATCCTGAACAGCACGTCAGCCACGAAACGATTTACGCGGCGATTTACACGCACCCGCGCGGTGGACTCAAGCAAGCGATGATCGACGCTTTGCGCCAGGAGAAGCCGGTTCGTGGCCGCAGACGCACAAGCCTGTCGGGCGGCGGCTTCGTTCCGGAGGCTCTGCGCATCGTTCACCGCCCCGAGCAGATTGCGCTGCGGCAATGGCCTGGGCATTGGGAGGGAGACCTCATCAAAGGCGCATTCAACCGTTCTTGTGTCGGTACGCTGGTCGAACGCAAGGCACGCTTCGTCGTGCTGTGTCGCATGGACGGCTGTACGGATCAGGATGCGCTCGAAGGCTTCACGCGGCAGATGAAAAAGCTGCCGGCCTTCCTGAGAGAAAGCCTGACCTATGATCGCGGAACGGAAATGACGTGCCATGTCGAACTCTCGAAACGCTTGAATCTCGATATCTGGTTTGCGGACCCGCATGCGCCTTGGCAACGCGGCAGCAACGAGAACACCAATGGCTTGCTGCGCCAGTTTCTGCCCAAGGGCATGGATCTCTCGCAAATGACGCAGACCCAGCTCAACGACATCGCCAAATTGCTCAACGGGCGGCCCCGTCAAACACTCGGTTGGGATACTCCCGAAGAGGCTATGGCCAAAGAACTCGAAGCCGCGAAATTAGCTAAACGTTGCACTTGACTCTTGAGACCGCCATTCAGCGTGCCTGTTTAAAATTAATATTGCGTTGAATGGCTGTCATCTTTAAATGGGGCGGCGACCACAAAAAAATCCCTAAAGTTATTGCACGGCGCCGCCGATAATGCATGGAGAATTAACATCGTGATTGATATGCGGGGACGGCTACGTAGAAGTCTGATATTCAACGTTTCATATAAATGAGCTGAATTGTTTTCCCGCGTTGGCGAAGCTGCGGATCTTGCTCGAATCCGCATCCCCGAAACCGTGTACGCGACGCACTTGTCGCGGCCCTTGAGTACGAAAGGCCTGTTCATGGTGGCTGGCTGGTTAGGTATAGGTCGGATGCTGCTAATCGCCTGAGCACCTTTGTTGCGACATAAGCGTCGCGCAGAGTTTTGCAATGCATTGAAGGAAGCTGTTTGTTTCGCTTCCCGAACTAAGCGCGGATCGGGTTTTAACGACGTATATTCAATCGTATTGAGAGGAGTATCTCAATGAGCAACCTGAACATCGGCGTGCGGCTTCGACTGGGTTTCGGGCTGGTGATAGTGATGATGATCGCGATCGCCGTATTCGGTATCAATCGGCTCGCAGGCATGAACGAGTTGATCGAGCATCTGACGAACAACGTTTATCCGAAAGCTGATGCGGCCACGCGCATGGAGTTGTACGACACGGATCGTGGTCGTCTCGTGCGTACTCTGATTCTCGCGTCCGATGACACCTCGAGATCGGCTGCAAAAGCGCTCTTCGACAAGGACGAAAGTTATATCGAGCAACAACTCGCACTGCTCGACAAGCTGGTCGACACGGACGAGGGCAGGGGGCTGTTGGTCAAGCTCAAGGCGGCGCACGCGGACAATGCCAGCGTTCTCAACGACGTCGTGACACTCGCGTTGCAGAACAGGACGCAGGATGCTGTGGCTCTGCTGTTGGGCGAACGTAATAAGGCGTCTCACGATGCCGATTCGGCTGCAGTTAGTGCTATGGCGCGTTTCCAGGCGCAGGTCGCACAGAACGCAGCAGCCCGGGCAGGCGAGGTCTACGGCGAGGCCAAGATGATCGTCATCGCGATCGTGCTGGCGGCCACGCTCGCATGTACGGTGTTGGCATGGATCGTCACGCGCTCGATTACCTCACCGCTCCAGACCGCGATGAATGCTGCCGAACGCGTGGCGGCGGGCGACCTGAGCATGCCAGTTGATTCTCATTCGCAGGACGAGGTAGGGCAGTTGTTGGCCGCCGTGGAGCGCATGCGTCAAAGCTTGGCGACCACCGTCAGTGCGGTACGCGGCAATGCGGAGAGCGTATCGGTTGCCAGTGGGCAGATTGCGTCGGGCAATATCGATCTGTCGGCGCGCACAGAGGAGCAAGCGGCGTCACTGGAGCAAACTGCCGCGAGCATGGTCGAACTCACTGAGACGGTGAAGCACAATGCCGACAATGCCCGCCAGGCGAACATGCTGGCGACCAACGCGAGCAACACAGCGGACGCGGGCAATGACACGGTGGAGGCGATGGTACAGACCATCGGTCACATCAGCGACAGCTCGGTCAAGATTTCGGAGATCACCGGCCTGATCGAGGGCATTGCGTTTCAGACCAACATTCTCGCGCTCAATGCGGCTGTGGAAGCGGCTCGCGCGGGCGAGCAGGGACGCGGCTTCGCGGTGGTGGCGAGCGAGGTGCGCAGCCTCGCCCAGCGCTCGGCCGCTGCGGCCAAGGAAATCAAGGAACTGATCGGCTCGTCGGTGGCGATGATCCGCGACGGTTCAGGGCAGGCGCAAGCCGTCAGTGTCACGATGGCCGAAATCAAGCAGGCAATCAAACAGGTTTCGGATGTGGTGGGCGAGATTGCCGCTGCATCGGAGGAGCAGAGCCGCGGCATCGAGCAGGTCAATCAGGCAGTCGGGCAGATGGACGAAGTGACCCAGCAGAATGCGGCGCTCGTCGAGCAGGCGGCGGCCGCAGCGCAGTCGCTGCAGGAGCAGGCGGCGAGATTGAAGGATGCGGTGTATGTATTCACGGTCGCGGAAACGGGAAGCGAGGTAGCGCGCGAATGGTGACAGGCAAGCAAAAGCGGAACGCGTATATCGAGTCGTACAACAGAAAGTTTGCGATGAGCTTATTGGCAGGAATGAGGCAGCCACGAGAATGAAAGCACACCACAATGCAGAGAAGCTTTTCGTATGGCTACTTCAGCATCAACCGGCAACGATCAAACAGATTACGGCGAGCGGGCTTCTCAACTCGCGTGAAGCGTCGGACTCAGTTCGTTACGCCATCCGTTGCGGCGTAATTGAGGCGCACCGGCGGGCCGGCGCCGCGGCCGAAGAACGTGTGCCGTATCAGCTAACCGGTCGGCCGCTCCCAGCTCCGAAAACTGCCGCGCCTGCTCCTTCGTTCGATGCGCTGCTGTCGGCGTGGGGCATCGCTCAAGTACCACCGACGTTGCCTTCGCGGATGGCTCGCCGGGTTGAATTTGGCGACTCGAACCACAACAGCGATACGTATGCGGCGCAAATCCGTCGGCACGGTCGCCGAACGACGCCGAGTAGTTCGTCCGCGTCAAGGCAATGGAGAAGCTATGGCACAGCCGATCAATCTTGAACGTCTTCATGAACTCGCCACGTTCCTGAAAGCAGTTGTTGATCACGGTGCGGTTGCGCCGAGTTGGTTGCCAACGGCCGGCAGTGCGGTAGAAGACTTCATGCTGGGTACGTGTCGCGGCCTGCGCATTGGTTACTGGGCTGGCATGCCGGTTCCGTATCGGGTTGTGAGCGCAAACGAGATTCCTGCCGTGGCGGAAGAGACGACGGCGGAAAATCGGGCAACCGGACGATCGACGGATTAATGGACTATTAAATACGCCAAGCGCCCAGATACGTCTCTCATGGCATTGATGAACGTTGCGACATGCCGTGCCTCAATAGACTCTATAGCTTCGCAAAATGCAGCCGATATTGTGGCAATAGACAACGGATATTAGCGGCAGAAACCCGTCCATGCATCTATCACATAAACACTACGGAGGCCAACGTGCGGCGCATCGCATAACGCGATGCTCGCACGCGTGACACTATGTTCAGACGCTTAACGATACAGAACGGACTAACGCTCACGATCGCGGGCTATACGCTCGCGTTGATCGCCACGATGCTGGTTGCCGTGCTCGGTCTCAAGCAGAGCAACGATGCGCTCAAGCAGACGTATGCGATTGATACGGTTGCGATCACTCATCTGAAGACGAGTTCAGAGCTGATGCTGCAAGTTCAGCTGGCGCTTGGCAACTATGAAACCTTGTTTTCAATGGGACGGGCAAGTGACGACCTTCTGCCGAAGGCGCGCGCAATGCTTAAGGCAAGCGACGACAACTGGTCGGCGTATCTGGCAAAGCCTCGCAACGCCGAAGAGTCAGGCGCAGCCGACGCGGTACAGGCCGCCCGTGCGGCGCTGATCAAGCAGGCACTTGAGCCGGAGTTTCAGCAGCTTTCTCAGAACGACTATTACAAGTTCCACACGACCCGGGGTGAGGCCGATCAGCTCAATGCACGCTATGCGCAAGCAATGAGCGCGCTCGAACAGTTGCAGGTGGATCATCAACAAGCGCGCTTCGACCAGGCGCAGGCGCAGTTTCATCGGTTCATGTTCGCGGCTGGCATGATCGCGCTGGCAGCACTCGGAATTGGCATTTTTGCCCGCGCGGCGCTGGCGGCCGTGATTGGGCGACCGCTCACTCGCATGCAGTCGATGATGAGTGAGATCGCGTCGAGTCAGGACTTTACACGCCGCGTGCCGGTAGGGCGGATGGACGAAATCGGGCGCTCGATCGTCGCATTCAACGAGATGATCGAGAAGATCCAGCAGAGCTCGGTACTGCTCAAACAGAAGACCGCAGACATTCAGGCGATGCTTCAAAACATTCAGCAGGGGATGCTGACTGTCATAAGCGGTGCGCTCGTGCACCCCGAGTACTCGGCCTACCTCGAGGCGATCTTCGAGACCAAGGACATCGCCGGACGTTCGGTCATGGACCTCGTGTTCGCCAACACCGACCTGAATACCGACGTACGCGCTCAAGTCGATGCCGCGATTCAGGCCTGCATCGGCGAGGATGCGATCAACTTCGCCTTTAACCAGCACCTGCTCGTGAACGAGATCTCAAAGACCATGGCCGACGGTCGGGTGAAGACACTCGACCTGAGCTGGTCGGCAATCACCGATGAGAACGATACAGTGATGCGCCTCATGCTCTGCGTGCGCGACGTGACCGAACTGCGGCAGCTTGCTGCTGAGACTGGAGAGCAGAAGCGTCGGCTCGAGATGATCGGTGAGATTCTCGCCGTCAACGAGGAGAAATTCAATTGTTTCGTCGATAGTGCGACGGGCTTCGTTAAAGAAAACGAACGGATCATTCGTCAGCACACGCAGGCCGATAGTGCGGCGCTCGCCGAGCTGTTTCGTAATGTCCACACCATCAAGGGTAATGCGCGAACCTATAGTCTTCGGTACCTGACGAACATCGTGCACGAAACCGAGCAGCGCTATGATGCACTGCGCCGCAACGATGTGAGCGAAGAGTGGAATCAGGAGGTGCTAATCGCGGATCTTGAACGCGTGAAGGAAGCGATCGAGCATTACAGAACGATCAACGATGTGAGTTTGGGTCGCAAGGACCTTGGACGCCGCGGCGGCGCCGAACACCACGCGATCGTCGATCAGAAGCACATCCACGAAAGCCTGCGTCTTCTTGACGCGGCAAATCCAGCCGACATTCGCAGCCTGCAATCGATGCGCGATTCAGTGCGCCGGAACTTGCGCGTCCTAGGCACCAAAACGATCGAGCAGGCGCTATCGGGCGTGCTCGAATCGCTGCCGTCGCTTGCCAAGGAGCTCGGCAAGGAGCCGCCCGTTGTGCGCATAGATGACGGCGGCTATCGGGTGACCAGCCACGCGAGCAGCACGTTGAATAACGTCTTCATGCACTTGATGCGCAACTCGCTCGACCACGGCATTGAGCCCGCAGCCGCACGCGTCGCGTTTGGCAAAGCGGCTGCCGGCACGATTACTATTGAAGCTGGCGTCGCCAGGGGCGCGTTGCAGATCACGTTGAGCGACGACGGTCGCGGTCTCGCGCTCTCGCGGATTCGAAGCATCGCGAGCGAGCGCGGCTGGTTCGACGCCGATACCCAAATGAGCGATGAGTTGGTCGCGGAGTTTATCTTTCACCCGGGCTTCTCGACCACAGAACAGGTCACCGAAGTGTCGGGGCGGGGCGTCGGCATGGACGCCGTGCGCGATTTTCTCAAACGTGTGAACGGTAATATTGAACTGCGCTTCACGGACAACCGGCGCGATGCGGACACCCGCCTTTTTCAGATGGTGATCACACTGCCAGAGCAATGTGCAGTGCCCGGTGTGGGTATGCCGCAGGAGAAAGAGAAGCCATCGCAGGTCGATGCGCTGTCCGATTGAGCCATTGGGAGAAGGGCAGTGGTCGAACCATACGTAACACTCATTGTCGCCTTCGTGCTTGCTAGCCTGGCTGCGCTTGCTGTTGCATGGTTTGTGCGGCGCAACGTCGTAGCGCTACGGGAGCAGCAACGCGCTGAAGCCGAAGCACGCCATGGCGCCGCGCTTGCACAACTGGAGGCGCTGCATCAGGAGCGCTTCGAGCGGGAAAAACACAAGGGTGAATCGCTCGTCGCGGGCCTGCGCGACGAGCTGGCTCAGAGATCAGCGAGCGCTGACGACGCACGTGCGGCGCGCGCCGCCGTGTTCAAGGATAAGGAGGAATGGGGGCGTCAGGCGGCGCTCATCGCGGCGGAGGCAGCTCGGCTCAAGGCACTCGCAGTGACCTTCGAGCGATGGCACGACCAGATGACTTCGTTAATGGGGGAGAGTCAGGAAATGCACAGGAAAAATCAGGAACTGTCGTCGATCGTCGCGCATGTTCTGATTGTGTCACTAAACGCGTCGATAGAGGCCGCGCGCGCAGGCGCCGCGGGGCGCGGGTTCTCGATCGTGGCGAGCGAGGTGCGCACGCTCGCGTCGCGCTCGCAGGAGCTTTCAAAAAGCTACCGGGACAGCTTGTACCGAAACGACCTGATCACGACCGCAACGTTCCAGGATATTCAGGCGGGCGGCAAGATGATCATTGCGTCGCTCGGTGGCGTGGAGACGCTCGCGAACCAGCTGCAATCCCGGCTCGAGCAGGCGGCAACGTGATTAGCGAGCAAGCGAAAAACAGCATCGAACTGCTCTTCCGGCAGTCCGCACGCCTGCGCCTGGCGCTGGCCGCCGGCGATTCGTGCGACATCGTGCGCGAACTGGCGCACGATGCCGTAGCGGACGGCGAGCTCATCGTGCTGACGATTTCGTCGATTGTTTTCAGGCTGCTCTTGGTTCTGCATTTCGACAACGACGAGGCCACGCGTGCCTACTACCGCGGCGCGGAGTCGGCGCCGCTCGAGGAACGGTTGCTCGAAATCTGCAACCTCTGCTGTGGCGCGATGAACCAACAGCTCGTCGAGTATTTTCCAGACCTCGGGATGTCGACGCCGTACATGTTGGGCAGCGACTGCGCATCGTATATGGGCCACCTGAAGCCGGATTTCATGGCTTCGTACCGCGTGACGGTCAACGGTACCGTGCAACTCGGCGCGACTGTGTGCGTCTGTGCTGATGCGCCGGTCGATTTCGTCGCGAATGTTGCCGATGTCGCTCAGAGCGCCGGCGAACTCGAACTCTTTTAATCACATAGCAATTGGCAAGGACGCCACCATGGACATGAACAAGCCGGTCAGCAAGGTGCTTGTGCTCGACGACTGTCCGGCTCATGCGGAGGCGATCAAGCGCTTCTGCGACCAAAATAATCTGATTGGCCTGAAGGTCAGGGCACATCGTTTACTGGCGGTGTTGCGCTCGAACATCGATCTCGGTGCGATCCTGCTTGCGGAGAGTTACGGCGGATCGCTCGCCGAGAGTGCATCGATCGCGACGCGCATCGACGCGCTGCGCCCGGAGCTGCCCATTATCCTGCGCCGCGAGGAGCGCGCGACGCTCGACGATCTGCCGCCCACGCTGCGCGAGGTCGTGTGCGGGGCTTACGTCGCGAGCGATATGGCGCCACTGCGCAGCGCAATCGACGAATATTTGTTCGCGCTGGACTATCCGAACGCGCTGGTACGCGGGATCACCGAGATCACCGAGTGCAAGTTGGCCAATCTGTTTCGCGACGTGACGCTCGCGTGGGACACGCCTTGCCTTGTGCGTGATCAGATCATCTTCGGCGAAGTGTTCAGCTTGATCGCGCTCGAAAGCAACTGGTGTCGCGGCTACATGATGATTCAGACCGACGAGCAGCCGCTGATCGACATGCTCGGCCACAAGCGCAAGAGCGACGATGCTGCCGACTTCCGCGACCTCAACAGCCTGCTGGGCGAACTGACGAATTTGATCTGGGGCGCCGTCAAAGACCGCTATCTCGGCGATGCGCAGGCTGTGCGCAGTCAGGTGCAGGTGCCGCTACTCATCAATCACAAGCAGCGTTACATCTCGTTTGGCGCGACGAACCCGCAGCTGTGCTTCAAATATCGCCTGACTGACGAGACGTCGGGGCGCTCGGTGATGTTTGATCAGCGCTTTATTTTTAGCCTGAACTGGTCCCCGGAAGACTTCAGCGAAAGCACCGGCGATGTCGACGCGCTTGTTGAGGCCGGGGAACTGGATTTATTTTGACGGATTGGCCGTCAAAGACTTGAAAGGAAAACACTATGGCGAAGATTCTGGTTGTGGATGATTCGAGCACCGTGCGAGACGAAGTGGCGGAATTCCTGAGGAAGAACGGTCTCGACGTGGATACTGCGGTTGACGGCAAGGACGGCCTCGCTAAGCTGAAGACGAGCCCGGGTACCAGGCTCGTGATCAGCGACGTGAACATGCCGAACATGGACGGGCTGACGATGGTGGAGAAGATTCGTGGCGAACTTGCGAACCAGTCTGTCAACGTGATCATGCTGACGACCGAAAGCAGCCCGGCAATGAAGGAACGTGGCAAGGCAGCAGGCGTGAAGGGCTGGATCGTCAAGCCGTTCAAGGGCGACGCGGTACTTGAGACGTTCCGCAAGCTCGCTGGCTGAGCGGTCGGCCAGAAAGGAAACTTCGGAAGCCTGCAAAGGACCGCCACCGGCCATGGCCGTGGTGGCAGAACGAAGGCGCATCGGAGTCGATGCGTAGCGGAGAGCGAAGCTCCGCCGCATCGGGCCGGATTGGGCTGAATCCGCCCAGTATCGCAGCGGACTCTTCCAGGACACGCTCAAGGCGTACGGCATGCGTTCGTCGATGAGCGGGCGCGGAGATTGTCGGGATAATGCGCCGACCGAAAGCCTGTGGGGTTCGCTGAAGGTCGCACGACTGCGCGCTCGGCACCTCGCGACGCGGCGTGCTGCGATGGATGAAATCAGCGACTGGCTCGGCTTCTACAATTCCCGCCGACTGCATTCGATATTGAACTACGTCAGCGCCATGACGTCCAAGAAGAATTTGGCCGCCGCTCGCCGAGGGCAAACGGCCTAATAGCTTCAGCTATGGGATTCGTGAAACAGGGGTAAGGTCAAAGTATCGCGACGTTATTCTGGCTCAGGCATCTTCGAGGAGTGGTGGACGGCAATCAGCCACTGTTTGCCGTTCCATTCGTAGGCAAAGGTATAACGGGCCTTTAAATTCGCGCTATTCGCAAATGTGAATCTGTAGAGTCCGGTGTCGACGGCTGAGTTGCAGCCAATCATGATGTCGCGGAAATCGACATGTCCGATGGGCTTATCAAGAAGAAAATGCTTAAAGTAATCCTTCTTTTCCGCTAACGTCAATCGAGGCTTGTTGGATACCGTTGCCAGAAGAATCGAATGTGACGCATAGTTCGCTACGACCTTGTCTGGATTTTGGGTTTTCAATGACTGATTCCAACGATCAAACAATCCGGCAATTTCCTGTTTAGTGACGGGATGACACGTTTGGTCCCTCGCAAAAGCTACTGATGGAATGGCGACCGCTGAGATAAAGCAGACCGCAAACAATAGCGAAGTCGTAGTCATCCAATGCTCATCGGTAGCGAATTAAATGATATTTTGGGATACGGTAGGTTTGAGGTGCGTATCCTGTATGGATGCTCCGGCAGTCCAACACCCGCAATGTTTCGCCTTCGGTCGGTGTCAGCACGTTGTGTACCGGCTTCGGTTGTTTGGACACGCTTTTGCAACTCAGGCGGCCAGCTTCATCAGCCGTTCCTGACGGGCTTCGAGGGGTGATTTGAAGCCCAGCTTTTCAAGGCGCCAGTTGCGATTGTATCGATCCCTGAACGCGATGGCGGCAGCGCGAACTTCCTCCAGGTTCTTGAAGATGCGCCCATGAATAGCCTGTTCCTTCATGGTCCGGTTGAACCGCTCGGCGACGCCGTTGGTCTGGGGTTCGGCGACGAAGGCGTAGCTCGGCGTGATGCCCCAGAACCTGATCTGGTCGCGGAAGTCGTCCGAGGTGTATTGCGAACCGTGATCCATGCGCAGCGACAACCCGCGGCCCGAGTCGGCGGCTACCGAGCCAAACGTGCCGAGCAGCCCTTGGGAGATAGGCTCGAGGGCCGCGAAGCGGTCACCGATTTTCGCGGCATGGATGCCGGTGCACATGCCATCGCAGTGATCAAAGGCCGAGAAGATCCACACCATGCCGTCGTCCACGGTGGCAATGCGCACGCCGTCGGTGCCCCACATCTCATTGGGGCGATCAGTCGTGATCCGGCCGTCGTGAAGGCTGGGTTCGCCTCGCGCCTGAGGGTGCGGCGAGAGCAACCGGTGCTCGCGCATCAACCGCAGGACGCGGGTCCGGGAGACACGGATGTCGTCCACGATGCGCAGCCGCGCCCAGACCTTGCGGTGCCCCTCGCCGCTGAATGGCGAAGCCGCGAGATCGTCGCGGATGGCCTTCAGCAGGTCGGCATCGCGCATCTTCGGCTTCGGTCCACGCCTGCGCGCAACCATCGGCGTCACGGTGGCGCTCGCTCTGGCACGAACGGCATAGATCGTCGAACGCGGGAATTCGAGCACCTGGCAAACCCGTTGCAATCCAAAGGGCTTGCCTGCACTGGCGGAGATCTCGTGGCTCATGTCGACGATCTCCGACCGGTCAAAGGGCGACGGGCCTGCAGTTCACGTTCCCTGCGCAGAATCTCGTTTTCCATGGACAGCTCGCCAACGCGTCGCACGGCGTCATTGAGCCGCGCTTGCAGCGGATCGCTGGTCCGTGTCTTCAGGCCGGCCTCCATGCCGGCCAGTGCCAGCTCACGCCATTGCTCGAGCTCGGCGATCGTCACGCCGACTTCGCGGGACACGGCGTCAACAGGTTCGCCCCGCAACAACCGAAGGACCACGCTACGTTTGCGGCCGGTCGACCAGCGTTTGACTTCGGCGGCACCAGAGGCGCTTCCAGTCGCGCTGCGCGCTCCTTCCAGCGCCTCTGGCGCAACCGCATTCGTATTGGTTTTCTTCAACATCAACCACTCCAGTTTGGATCACACGTTTTACCCCAAATCTGTGTCCAAAAAAACCGGAGGCGCCGCAGTGTCAGCACGTTGTAAAGTCATAGGTGGCTGCGCTCCGTTAGTGCTAAGCGTGTCGCAGCTTCCGAAGCTCGGCGAGCTCGCGGGCTTTGTCGCGGTAAGAATCGAGGGACGAACGAGAACGACATGTGAAGTACAACTTATATTGCGAGGTCGTAGAATTGATCGGCGGCGGACGGATGGGTTCCGCGAACGCACTTCATCCGCCCTTTCGCGATCATGTGCACTAGTTCGATGTCGGCGAGAAGGATCCGGGCACAACGGAAACTTTTAAACCCCAGCTTGGGTCGCGTTCGTCGCTTGATCGCCCGATGGTCTTGCTCGACCAGGTTGTTGAGATATTTCGACTGCCGGATCTTGATGGGCGTTTTACGATCGGCATTGATCGCTTCGAGCGCAGCGCGATTGGCGCCATTTTTGTCGATGGTCACGGTCTCGGGCGCGCCATTCTGGGCGATCGATTTCTCTAAGTAACGCCGGGCTGCAGTCTTGTCCCGATGGGCGCGTAGTAGAAAGTCGATGGTGTTGCCGTCCTTGTCCATGGCCCGGTAAAGATATCGCCGTTCGCCCTTGACGCGAATGTACGTCTCGTCCATGCGCCAGCTCTTGCCAACCGGCCGTTTGTGCAGGCGAAAACGCTTTCTCCAGCACCGGCAACAGCTTGACGGCCCAGCGGTGCACAGTGGAATGATCGACCGAAATGCCGCGCTCAGCCATCATGTCTTCGAGGTGCGCAGGCTCAGAGGATAGGCCACGTACCAGCGCACGCCAGTCAGGATCACGTCGAGCGGACAATGCAGGCGTTTAAGCACTCGGGCCACTGCCGGATTCAGCGTCTTCATCGAGCTTTTCAGTTGTCGTGTCGTTCCGCACATCATAACGGAGCGCCTTACTGCAACAGATCCAGCTTGCGGTAGCTTGCCGCCTGCGAGGGGGCGCAGGCGACATGTCTCGTGGCCCGTTCAGCGCTGGTGTGCGAGATGCGAGCGGGGCCGCGAATAGCCGAAATAGATGACGAGGCCGATCACGAGCCAGATGACGAACGCGATCCAAGTGAAGGCCTGCAGATTGACCATCAGGAACAGGCACGAGGCGACCGCGAGGATCGGCACGACCGGCACGCCCGGGCAGCGGAACGCGCGCGGCAGATCGGGGTGCGTGCGGCGCAGGATCAGCACGGCGATCGACACCATCGAGAACGCCGCGAGCGTGCCGATGTTGATCAGCTCGGCGAGCACGTTGAGCGGCACGAGCGCACCGATCAGCCCGAAGAAGATGCCGACGATCCACGTGGTGAGGAACGGCGTCGCGAAACGCGGATGCACGCGCGACAAGGCGGCGGGCAGCAAGCCGTCGCGCGACATCGCGAAGATCACACGGGTCTGGCCGTAGCTCATCACGAGGATCACGGTGAGCATGCCGAGCACGGCGCCGAGATCGATGAAGCCCGCGACCCATTTCTCGCCGACGACCTGCAGTGCATAGGAGACCGGATGGCCGATATTGGCGAACTGCGCGGACGGCACGATGCCGGTCACGACCGCCGCGACAGCGACATACAGCACCGCGCACACTGCGAGCGAGGTGATGATGCCGATCGGCAGGTCGCGCTTCGGATTCTTCACTTCTTCGGCCGCCGAGGACACCGAATCGAAGCCGATGAACGCGAAGAACATCACGGCCGCCGCGCCGAACACGCCGCTCCAGCCGTTCGGCATGAACGGGTGCCAGTTCGCTGGGGTCACGTGGAATACGCCCACCCCGATCACGAGCAGCACGACGATCACCTTGATCGCGACCATGACGTTGTTCACACGGGTCGATTCGCGCACGCCGACCGACAGCAGCGCGGTGATCACCATCATCACGAGAAACGCGGGCAAGTTGAACAGCGTATGCGCGCCGGGCACCGCGCCGGGGGCGGCCGTGAGGGCGGTCGGCAACGTCACGCCGAAGCCCGCGAGCAGGGACTGCAGGTAGCCCGACCAGCCGACCGACACGGCCGAGGTCACGAGCCCGTACTCGAGCATCAGATCCCAGCCGATCACCCACGCAGCCAGCTCGCCGAGCGTCGCATACGAGTAGGTGTAGATCGAGCCGGCGACCGGAATCGTCGAGGCGAATTCGGCGTAGGCGAGCGCGGCGAAGCAGCACGCCACGGCGGCAATCAGGAACGAGATCATGAGCGCCGGGCCGGCCTGCACGGCGCCTGCGCCGGTCAGCACGAAAATGCCGGTGCCGATGATCGCGCCGATGCCGAGAAACGTCAGATCGACCGCGCCGAGGGTCTTTTTCAGGCCCGCGTGCTGGGCGCTCGCCTGCAGCATCTGCTCGACGTTTTTCTTGCGAAAGAGGGACATTGACGGGGGACTCCAGGGCTGCGCGCAGCCTCTCGATTCGTCTGCGCGTTTAATGTGGGAAACCGGAGATCAAACCGGTTCCCGGACGTCTGCAAAGCGGACCGGTCGCGCCTCATCCGGGACGATTGCTCCAAAAAAGTAACTGCGCGTTTTCGAAAAAATCCGAGGAGATTTTACTTTCTCCACACGGGAGCGTGGTCACGACGAAATAGAGCATACGCAGCAAAACTTAGAAAAATCTGAGTGCGATGCACGCGCGGAACCGTTGACATCGAAGGGGGCTGCTAGTCACGCGTGCAGAGGCGGTTGATGATGGGACGACATATACCCGTGTGAGTTCGTGGCATCCGCACACATCGTCGTGCTGGTCGGCGGACCCGGTACGGGCAAGACTCATCTGGCCGCAGCGATCGGCGTACAGGCGATCGAACATGATCGCAGTCGCGTGCGCTTCTTCTCGACCATAGAACTCGTTAGCGCATCCGAGCAGGAGAAGCTGACCGGAAAGCCCGGGCAACTGGCCGTGCGCCTGATGTATGCCGACGAGGGCTACCTGCCAGTCAGTCAGACCGGCGGCACCTTGCTCTTCTATCTTCAGCAAACTCTACGAGCGCGCCAGCGTCGTCATCACGACCAGCCTGAGCTTCTCCGGGTGGGCTAACGTCTTTGGCGACGCGAAGATGACGACCGCTCTGCTCGACCGGCTCACGCACCAGTGCTACATCTTGTAAGCCGGTAAGGATTACTATCATGTTAAGAACAGCACGACACAGCCTGGATGTTCTGGGCGATACAGGAGCGTGCGTGGACGTTGTACTGCCACAAATTTTTAACGACTCATAGCGCGAATGGCGACCGCGCCTTGAGTGGCATTTTTTTAGGTCCGATTTGCATGCGTATGCAACTACGCTGTGCCGAGTCCATCCAATGAGGGATCGCATGAAACTGTTCCGCAGCCTGCGCGCCGTTGCCGTTGCCCTATCCATCGTGACGTTGAGCGTCAGCGCGACCGATCTTGTGATCGCTGGCCGAGATGAAATCTACGGTCAGGGCGTTGCTGATGCATGGCGCAAGGTCGGCGATACTCGCTGGCGTGTGCTGGATCGGCGCGTTCCTGCTCTACGTGCTCTCTTACGCGCTGCCTTGTCTGCGGCCTCGGGCGGAGGAAGCCGGGGTGAACGACGGCGATTCAGTCGACACAATCTGTTGCGTCCGGTATCTTTGTCGGGCGGTGTTCCGTGAAGACGGACCCGCCTATTGCGGGCGATGGCACATGCCGAGGAGATTCATGCAGTCCCCTGTTCAAATACCCCTGCTGACCGGGTCGGCGCGTTCGTTGACGCCTCGACAATTGCGGCGCGCGATCGCAGCGCTGGTCATCGGAAACGGGCTCGAATGGTTCGACTTCATGGCCTACGCTTATTTCGCCAAGACGATCGCCGAGGTGTTCTTTCCCGTCGGCAATGACTTCATTTCGATTGCGCTCACTTTTGCGACGTTTGCGGTGGGATTCATCGTGCGTCCAATCGGCGGCATTGCGATGGGCGCCTATGCGGACCGCTATGGACGTCGCAGGACGCTGTCGCTGCTGATTGTCCTCATGGCCGCCAGTACCCTGCTCATGGGCCTGATACCGGGGTTTCGGACCGTGGGCGTCGTTGCGCCGCTGCTCGTGCTGCTCGCTCGTGTGTTGCAGGGGTTGTCGGCCGGTGGAGAGTTCGCGATCGCATCCACCGTGCTCACGCAATATGCGCCAACCGGCCGCAAGATGTTTTATGGGAGCCTGCAGATGACGTCGCAGGCAATTTCGCTGCTGCTCTCATCTTCTTGCGCGTGGTTGCTCACTACACACCTGTCGCATGAATCTTTGGTCGACTGGGGATGGCGCGTGCCGTTCTTGCTTGGTGGACTAGCGGGGCCGGTCGGTTTTTATATTCGGCATAGCGTCGCCAGAGCCCCTGAATTCGCAACGCGGGAAGCATACCAGGGTCGTTCGCCGCGCCAGCCGGTGCGCGCTTTTCTTCGCGGCCACGGGGACGCAGCGCTGTGTGCGATTGGCGTCGTTGCGATCGGTTCGGCGACGACTTATCTTTGGCATTCGTACATGCCGCTCTTTGTCGAACGGCAACTGCATCTGCCTCTGCAAAATGCGTTGCTGGGAACGGTGTTGTCGGGTTTGGTGGGTATCGTCGGATATCCGCTTGCGGGACGGCTGGCGGATCGCTTTGGTGCCTATCGACTGTTTGCAATCGTGACGCTCGGCTGGGTCTTTGCCGTGTATCCGCTCTTCGCCTGGGTGCTGGCTGGGCCGTCGCCCGCGCGCGTGCTGATTGCCCAGATGATCGCAACGGTCGTCCTGAGCCTGATGTCGGGCGCTCATCCTGGCATGCTTTGTCAGTTGTTCCCGCCTGCGAGTCGCTCGACCGGCGTGGCGCTCTCGTACAACGTCGCCGTGACGCTATTCGGCGGCCTCGCGCCGCTGACGCTGTCGATGTTGATCGACATGACGCACTCGCGACTCGTGCCTGCAGGCTATCTCGTGGCAATCGGCACGGGTTCACTGTCGTTGGTCTGCCTTAGCGCCTCGGGCCGGCGATTGTTGCGGGAACCCGGGACTTGGCCGCGAGACGCGATGTGATTGTTAGTGTATTTCGACAGATCGACCCAAAAACAGACCAACTTGAGGGTGATTCTCCGCACATGAACAATAAGACATTCGCCCCGAATGATCAGTTCATGCTGACCATGCAGAATCCGTTTAACGCGGCACATTGATCCTTGCCGGTACTCACCTTTAGCGAGCTGTGGGCGGAGGCGAAGTTTTTCTCAGCTTCCTCACCAAACCTGGATAGTAGTCTCCCGCTTTTAACGCGTAAGCGGCCCCGGCTTTCAGCTCCAAAGGCAATGCTTCGTTGTCGTCTGCTTCAAGACCACGGACACGCGTTACACGGAACACGCCCATCCGTACACGGTGCTAACAGACGGTCAGCTCGATTTCGTGACAATCCCGATGGCAATCGCAGTTATGATGGACATGCTCGGGAAGGTGATGAGCAGCGAGGTCCTGCTTTGCTGGGTGCTCCTTCTCCTGTGCGGCCTCTTCGGGTCGAGATGGAATGGACACCGCCCTCCCTTCGGGGAGGCGGACATGATTGAGGGCCTCCAGAACCGAACGGCATCAATGTGCCAAAGTGGAGTTGCGACACAACCACTTAAGGAACGGAGGCCCCAAATGAATGCTACGACATACGGACTGGATGTTGCAAAACGGGTGTTCCAGTTATATTGGGTCGACGCCCAAACCGGCGAGATTGCGAATCGGCGGTTTGGGCGCGATGATCTGATCGCGTTTCTTGCCCAGCGTCCGGCCGGGCGTGTCGCTCTTGAAGCATGCGGGAGCGCTCATTGGTGGGCACGTAAGATTCAGGCATTGGGACACGAGGTCGTGTTGTTGCATGCGCAGTTTATCCGGCCCTTTGTGCAAACGAACAAGACCGACGCGGCGGATGCGAAGGCGATATGGACTGCGGTTCAGCAACCTGGAATGCGCACCGTCGCAGCGAAGACGGAAGACCAGCAAGCGATGCTGAGCCTGCACCGAATGCGCTCGCAACTCATCAAATTTCGAACAATGCAGGTGAACCAGCTCCGTGGGTTTCTCTACGAGTTTGGCGTGACGTTTCGGACAGGACGTGCGGCAGGACTTGCCGAGGTAAGGCAACGCATGGCGGAATTGGAGGATGCACTTCCAGCATCGATCATGCTTAATCTGCAAGACCAGTTACGTCGCATCGACGCGTTCGAGGACGATATCGATCAACTCGAGAAGCGCATTGGTGCGTGGCAGAAACAGGAGGTGGCGTGTCGCGCGATTTCCGACGTGCCCGGCATCGGCAGGCTAACCGCAACGGCCCTGGTCGCAACCATCGGAGACGCGAGGACCTTCAGGTCAGGACGTGAATTCGCTGCGTTCCTCGGTCTTGTCCCGAGACAAAGCGGTACGGGCGGCAAGGTTCGATTGGGCTCCATCTCGAAGCGAGGTGACCCGTACCTGCGCACACTGCTGATTCATGGAGCCCGCTCGGTCCTGTGTCATACGAAGGTACCAACAGCATGGCAGAAAGGAATTCAGGAGCGGCGCCCCGCCAATGTGGCAGCCGTCGCTCTGGCGAACAAGATCGCTCGAACAGCCTGGGCGATACTAGCCCATGACAGCAGTTACGAAGCGCACCACGTCAGCGTAAGACCAGCTTAACTTTAAGAGACTCCAAGACCTTGAACCGGTAGGTTGCTATGGTTGATTCGTAAGCGAGTCCACCGTACCGTCTCGACGGTCTGACCAGAAGTTGCCAGAGTAGTCCCCACCACATCGAGTAGTGGGGACTAATTTGACAACAGAAGCACTGAAGAAATCTGGCCGCAAAGGCATACCGAATCATCCGCTCGAATTCCGGCGCGAGTGGAGTAGCCCCTTGATTCTCAGGACACGAGACACCTCTTAAAATAAGAGGGAATCTTGTGACTAGTTTTAAGCCTAGGCAAATCGTGGAAAGCATTGAAGTTCTGACCGAGCCGGAGCGTCGTCGTCGACGTTCGGTCCAGGAGAAAGTGGCCATCGTGCAGGAAACCCTGGAGCCGGGAGCAACAGTTTCAGCGGTTGCCCGGCGACACGGGGTCAACCCAAACCAGGTGTTTGCGTGGCGCAAGCAATACGAGGAAGGCAGCCTGGCTGCGGTGAAGGCTGGAGAAGCCGTAGTGCCCGCCTCGCAGTTAGCCACGGCGATGAAGGAAATCAGGGAGCTGCAGCGTCTGCTTGGCAAGAAGACGCAGGAGGCAGAAATCCTGAAGGAAGCAGTCGAGTATGGCCGCTCAAAAAACTGGATTGCGCGCTCGCCCTTACTGCCCGGGGACGACCAATGAAAACGGTCTGCGATGTTCTCGGCGTAGCGCGCTCTGGGCTTGTTCACGAAGATATTGGACTTTGCGACGGCCGTCCGGGTGAAGTAATCAGTACCAAACGCAGCGCCGTTGCTGACTGTGTTCCAGTGAGCCGGCAGCTGCTTTCCGAACGTGTTGAAGTTGAACAACGGCGTCACTACGTCGGCGTCTGTCTTCGTCGCTTCGTCTACGATTGCGGTCTTCAGCGCCGGGTCACTCTGCGCGGCCAGAATCAGTGCTCGGGCTTGTGCGTAAATCGCCTCTTCCCCATGTTGCGGCGGGGTCTGGTCGAGCACGGTCGGCAGTTCATCCCAGAATTTTGAGGGGTCGACCCATTTAATTTCTTCGGCATTCGACTCTCCAGAGCGGAAGCTTGGCAGCTTTGCCCAGTCGGTCACCTTGACCTTTCCGTCGAACTCGCTCAGCGGATAGAGGCCGACCTTGCTGATGACAGATTGCACTGCGAGCCGGTCTTCAGGCGTGTCATCCATGAACACGCGAGGAATGAAGCTGCCGACATTTGTTGATGACCGGAACACCTGGCGGATACCTTTGGGCACCTGACCGTGCCAGTTCGGCCCGGCAAAGAGATAAAAGCCTGGCTTGGTTCCGTATAGCTTTCCGAGACTCGCGAAGCCGTCGGTGCGCATGTCCACGGCTTGATAGACCCAGAAGCGGCCTCCAAAGTCGGGCACCTGTACGACCACCGGTGTCTGGTTAAGGTCGAAGATGGCCGAGCCATACACTACATCCTGATTCGGGCAGGCGACGAACCGCTCCTGCGGCTCGATATAGTCGTGCAGCATCGACAGATGATTGGGCGGCGCCACCGGAACAATGCCACCGTTCAGGCCCGGTTGCGGCACCTGTTTCATCGCTAGCAAGCGGTTGTACACGTTGACCATTGGCCACGCCCAGAAATACGTCTGGCGTGCCACGAGGCGAGCGTATTGTTCCGACATCGCGTAACCGGGTACGGGTCCCGGCACGGATACTGCCGTGGCGGCCTCCGATTGGTTGCCTGGAGTCTTGGCCAGAATTGGACTCGCCAGTGAAGCGAGCACTGCTGCAGTTACCCAGGTTGCGGTTTTCTTATTCATGTCGGGCTCCGATTCGTCCATAAGCACTCATCGTTTTTGCGGCACCGGAAATTTCCACGTCCCATCGAATACCGACTGGTCTGGACCGTAGATACGTGCGATAACGTTGTATGCCCCCTCGGGAGCAGGCAACCAGTTCGACTCCTTGTCCTTCCCGGGTGAGTCATGCTGGACAAAGATGTCAAGTGAGCCATCCGCACCATACTTCAGACCCTTGGTCCGGTCCCCGATTGAGTACCGGCGAATTGGGTTCGCGACAAGATGTCGTCCAGGCAGGTCATACATCGTCATCGACCAGAAGAATTTCGCAGGCGGCAAGTCCTTCTTGTCGAAGTGGATGACATAAGGTTGTGCGCCCAATAACTGTTCGTGGTCTGCGTTGACGCGCGTGCCGACATAGACAGCTTCTTCTTTAGTGTTGCCATATATGCCCATGGCAGCAGCGACCGCCCGCTTCATGTAGTCGCCCTTCATCTCCTGCCGCGAGCCGAAGATGTCGTATGAACTCGTCGTATGCTTCTCAGCATCAGCGAGCGCCGCCTTGCCGTCGGCCACGCCGCCCTGTATGGCCTGGCGCGTATCAGCCGACAAGGTTGACGCATCGAAGGGCTTACCCGGCGCAATCCCGATTTTCGAGAAGCGCTGCAGAAGCTCAACTTCAGACGGCGCAGGCGGTTGTGCAAACTGCAGGAGGAAATTCAGGTAAGTGATGAAGTCGATGGATGTGGCCTTTGCTTCGTCCCACTTCGGGAATGCCAGCGTCGGGACCGGCGGCGGAGCTTCCGTATGTTCAAACGATGAGAGAGGCGTGAGGCGGTATTGCTTCTGGATAGCCTGCATGGCTTTGACGTCGCCTGGGCCGTTCAGGGCGGTGCGTCCCAGCGTCAGGATAAAGTCCGTCTCGGACCTGAAGACCTTGTCGATGCCTTTGGGCGTTTCACCGTGCCAGTCCGGACCCGCGAATAGGTAATGGCCGCCCTTGTTGCCGGTCGTTCTTGAGCCAACGTAGGCGAAGTTGTAGGTGAACAGGTCAATCCACTGGAAAACAAAATAGCGGTCGTTCGGCACGGCTGGAACCGAAAGTACCCATGGCTCCCGTCTCAAGTCCAGCCACGCCCACGAGTACGGCGTGTCGTTGTTGGGCGTGACAATTTCCTTGTTCTCCGGGCCATACGGCTGCGAATAGTTTCGGAATTTTCCGAAGCCACCAACGTACGCTTTGGCCTCGGGGTCAATCGCCTGCTCGTACATGGTCTTATAGTTGTACAGCATCGGATACGCATAGATAAACGCGTCCTTCGCGATGGCCCGCGCCTCGTCCGGCGTTGCAGTTACCGATGGGCTTGGTGTGGTCGCGCTAGCTTGCGAATGGGCGTGCTGCAACATTCCGAGCGAAAGCCCAAACGAGATTGCGCTGATGCGCATGAACTTAGAAAAATTCACGGTCTTTGCCTCTGAACGTTGGTTTCGTTATTTGCCGAACGTCAGGTTCAGTCCGGCGAAAATCGTAAACTGCGGCACGCCTGCACCCGAATGCGCTACCGAGTATTGCGGTTCGATGAAAGCGTTGTAGATGATTGAGCCGCTTTTCCACGCCTTGCCGCCGCCGAGGCCGACTGGAATGTAATAGTCGCCGTACTGCAGGTCGAAGGTCCAGATACCGGTCGAGCGGATGTACCACCCGCCAGGAAGGTTGAAGATGCCAAAGGGCTCGACGGTGAGCGACTGCGTTGTGGGGCGGTCGCTCTGGCCGGCGAACGAGTGTTGCCACTGAACGAGTGCGCCGAGAAGGCGAGCTTTGGTAGCACTAACCGCTACTGCGGCGAGGCCAGCCTGCCACTTGCCGCTGCCAAGGGCCGGGTCGGTGGCGGTCGGCGCTGTAATCAAAGGCCCGACACCAAACTGGACGTCGGACTGGGACAGAAGAAAAATGTCGAACAGATTAATGTCGCCGAGACCCGTCTTATAACCACCTGTTGGGTCTGGACCGTTGCTGACCGGCACGGTCGCCCGGAAAATCTGGGGGACGCCGATTGGTCCCATCGGCCCAACTGGAATGGTCGGGCGCAGAAGCAGACTGTTCGTGTGACCGCTGACGCCGAAAAGGCTCGGGGTGTAGTAGTTCTGGAAATTGAATGACGGCGCCAGATTGAGCGGATTATTGCTTTTATTTGCGTCGTCCGCGGAGCTTTGCGCGACAGCGTTGCCTATGGGCATTCCGAGCAGTACCACGCCGATTGCGCCCCACAATCCCAATCTCGCTCTAAGCATTTTCCAGCCTTAAAAGGGAAATCGTTTAAGACGTGACAATTTCTATTCCTAGCGAATATCAACTACTTCGAGCTGCGGGCATTAAAGAATAGCTAATTCGGCAATTAAATTGCCTTGCATACCACAGCCATTTAAAAATCGAATGGATTACGGAGGTAAAAGATGCGGAGTGATTTTTGCGAAGCCTGCAGGGATGTGGCAACCGACCATGATTCATCTCCGAAAGATTGACACGGGCAAGGCCTAACTCATTCAGACTTCAGTAGCTTACGAATTGCTTCACGATACTAGCAAACCCCAATGCAAGGTCAAAGATTAATTTGTAACGCGCTCAAAAAGATTCGTCTAGCATCAGTCATTTGATTCGTTGAACGCTTAGCTCGACGTTTAAGGGGCCGCAGACTCCCACGGGACCAACACCTCATCTGAGCGTTCGATGACTGGCATCCAGCAGATGCATGCCTGCATGCAGAAATCATTTGGGGCCCGCTAAGCAACCAGTCGGCGATAAGAGCTGAGGTGGCGGAGAGAGATACGCTCGGATGGCACGGGACCGGTCCAACTAGTCGGGTAGTTGGACGAGTGGCTCTGCCTCATCCCGCGCTACCCACACTTAACAGCTGACCACAATGCGGTGACCGTCGACTCCGAAGCGGATTGCGCGTGCACGATGGGCATGCCGGCAAACGATACGCAAAGTGCGCCGATGCCCAAAGACCTTTGGAACGTCATCATGGATAGTTCCCTGGATAGTGCGGATGGAGCTTCCGGATTCACGTGCGCAATGATTGAGGCGCGAACGAGCGACGTGGGCTGTTGTAATTTCGGATATTGATCGCGTTACCAGGCAAGAACGCCTTGCTACGCGAGAGGTTGGGCAGAAACAAATGCGGTGACGGACGGGATTGCTGACAACAACCATAAGGCACCTCGTCGCAGACGGCACCTCTTCAGAGGCGACCGACGATTATTGAAGTATTTAACGGTGTTACAGGCTGGCTTGCATGCTAGCAAACCTCCGGCCGGTGACCAATAGGAAATTGCGGCACGGTACAAAGGCTTAGCCAGGATTCGATGTTGCGAAAGCGCGCGTCTCGAAAAACAGATAAAAGAACGATCGTACAAATGCTACGACGTTGTCCGAAATACGCGAACTGCATATTCCGCATCTTTGGATTGCATGGTCTGCGTGAGTCGCGGAAGTTCGAACGCGTGCAGTGGACTTACGACCCGATCCGAAGTCTGATTAATCAAACTCTGCGCTTTAAACTGTCCTATCATTCCTTTCGATCCGCCTTCTGCATGTTGTTTAAAAGGATAGCCAGATGGAGTCGATTTGGGGAAAGCCGGCTTTAAGGTTCAAACTCACTTTTCCGGCAAGTTCGTCCGTCGTCCTGATGACGGAAGTCGGTGTGATGCTATTCGGCTCAATCTCCGCGCGAGCCCAGACTGCGCCATGCGGCAACGCAACAGGTTCCTACACCAATGCCGCCTGTGCTCCGGCGGCTGGGACGCCAGCGGCTATCACGACAACCGGCGCGACATTCACGACCGCCACCGGCACGAGTATCAACGTAACGGCTGGTGCCGCCGACGCCACCGCAACCCTGTCTGGAACAACAGTTTCCGATAGCGGCGCCGCCAACGCGAACGGCGTACAGGTCCGCGTGACGAGCGGCACAGGAAACGCCTCTGCCGTTTTCCAGAGCGGCACGACCTCGATCACGATGCAGGGCACCAGCCAGGATGGTGTTGCCATCTCAAACAACTCGGCGGGCAGCTCGAGCGTGTCGGTAGCCGCTGGTACGACGCTGAACATCACCAACACCGTCACCGGCGACGAGCACGACGGCCTCGACGTCGCGGGCACTGGCACCGGCAACGCCTCAGTGGTTCATAACGGCAGCGGCACGATCTCCACTGTCGGTGGCAATGCGGTGTGGATAAAAGCGGCTAATACCGGTTCGGTCAATGCGCAGGTGGGCAGCGGAGTCACGCTGTCGGTCGACAACACCAATTCCGCCTCTGGAGCGCGCAACCATGCGGGCATCCACACCCGGTCGACCGGATCGGGCGCCACGACAATCGACAACGCGGCCACGATTCAAGCCCATGGCTCCAATGCATTCGGCATCTACACCGAGGGCGCGACCGGTTCCGTTTCTGTTCACAACACCGGCTCAATCACCACTGACGGCCTGAACGGGTTCGGTATCCGTTCCACGTCGGGCGGGAGCGCGATCGGTATCTCAAATGCTGGCGCGATCACAACGACCGGCTCTGCCGCTCACGGTATCTATGCAAACGACAACACCAATACGGCCGGTTCTATCTCGGTCGAAAACAATGGCGCGTTGACAGTGGGCAGCACAGGCGCAGTGGACGGATCACGGGCCATGTTCCTAACGGGAAGAGGCACCGGTAGCGTCGTTGTGACGGGCAACGGCAATATCTCTGTGCTCGGCAATCCATTGACGACGCGCGGTCAGGGAATACTCGTCGGTACCGACCTCGGGAACGCGACGGTGAACTATGGCGGCAACATCACCGTACGAGGCTCGGGTGCCGGCGGCATTCGCGCCGATTCGGGCGGCGGAAACGTTCAGGTGACCTACACCGGCAATCAGATCGAGACCTTCAACACCCTGGCCAATGCCATTTATGCCACCGCGACGTCCGCAACCGGGACAGTAGGCATTACTGCGCAGGGCAACATCATCACCCACTCCAACGCGGGCACCGGCGACGGCACCGGTATTTCGTCGTTCGGTCTCCAGGGCTACAGCCAGGGCGGCGATGTCAGCGTTAAGTTCACAGGTCCCAGCATCGACGTGAACGGAACCGGCGCGGCAATCCTTGCGGCCAATGCATATTCGGGAACGGGCCTCGGTTCGCTAACAGTGGCCAACACCGGCGCGCTCGTCGCCCGGGGCAACCGGCAGCAGGGCATTCACACGCGGTCGTCGACGGGCACACAAACGATCTCGAACCAGGGCGCCATTCAGACCTATGGCGCGACCGGCAGCGCCGGGATTCTCGCCGAGGGAACGGGCGCCGCATCCATCTCGATCGTCAACGAGGGATCGGTCACCACGCGCGGAACGACTTCAACCGGTATCGATGGCCGCACGCAAGGCGGTTCCGTCGACATTCGCAACAGCGCGCCCGTGAGCGCAGGCTGGGGAGCCAGTGCCGGGATCTCGCTCGGTGGCGCGACCCAGACGCTCAACAACTCGTCGAGCGTAGAGGCCCTGAGTGATGTTGCGGTGCTTGCCGACACGTCTGGCCTCGGTGTCAGCGACAACGTCAGCCTTGAGCCGATCGACCCGGCACTGGTCGCCGCGCCAACCCCGTTGTCGACAGTCCGCGCAGGTTCGCCGTCGGTATTCAGCTTCACCAACTCGGGCGAGATAACCGGCGTGGTCAGTGCAACAACGTCGCAGGTCACCGTCGACAACAGCGGCCTCTGGAATCTGCGCAGTTTCGTCGACAGCACCGGATCTGGCACAAGGGACACCTGGAACGTCGCAGTGAGCAATCTGGGGACCAGCGGCGGCAACGCGGTCAACAACATCGGCACCCTGAATCTGTCTGCGCAGCCGTCGGGTGGCGTGAGCAAATTCAACGCGGCAGGCGCATATCTACCTCTGGGTCAGGCGAGCAACACGCCCGTGGCCGGTGGCGCGGTGCAGGGGCAGATACTTGGCGTGAACACGTTCACGAACAGCGGCACGATCGATCTGACGGGCGGCGCTCGCGCGGTGGGCAATGTGCTTGTCATCGGCGGCGGTCAGACCGCTGGCCAGGACGGCGGTGGCGTATTCGTGTCGAACGGGGGCACGCTGAAGCTGAACACGGTGCTCAATGAGGGTGGCGCGCATAGCCAGTCCGACATGCTCGTGGTCGATTCGACCCGCACAGGTCCGGGAGGTCCGACCCGCATCCAGGTCAATAACATCGGTGGCGCCGGCGCCGTCACGAGCGATAACGGGATAGCGGTGGTGGATATTCTCAACAAGTCGCCCGCAGCGAGCGATCCCAATGCGTTCGCGTTGAGTGGACGTGCCGTAGCGGGACCCTATGAGTACAGGCTATTCCGCGGGAACGATCAGGGAACCGCGACCGATGCATGGTATCTGCGCTCCGAAGAGTCTCCGGGGCCTCCGCCTAACCCCGAACCGCCAGGGCCACCCGGACCACCCGAGCCAACGCCCGGCGCGCCGCTGTATCGGCCGGAGGTGGGCGCCTATCTGGCGAATCAGCGGGTCGCAGGGATGATGTTCGTGCATAGCCTGCACGACCGCCTGGGCGAACCTCAGTACGTCGAAGGACAGGGTTTCGATCCCGCATCCGACAAACCACAGTCCGGCTGGCTTCGGGTCGTGGGAAGCTGGCAGGGGTCCGAAAGCAGTAACGGAATCTTCAAGACCAGCACTGACTCATTCCTGCTGAACGGCGGCCTCGAAATCGCAAAATGGAAGCTTGCGAGTGAGACAGACAGGCTCCACGTTGGCGTCATGGGAAGCTACGGCAACGCCAGCACCGATGCCGAAGCGCAGGGCAATCCGGCCCATGCCAAGGGCAACGTCGAAGGCTGGGCCGTGGGTGCCTATGGCACCTGGTACCAGAACGACGAACGGAAGCTGGGCGCCTATGTCGACACCTGGTTTCAGTACGGATGGTTCACGAATCAGGTCGAAGGCGATCTGCTGCCCACGGTTCAGTATCACGCGCATGGCCTTGGCGTGTCGGGCGAAGTCGGCTACGCGATGCCTTTGCCACACGATTGGGTCGTCGAACCGCAGGCACAACTCATCTATATCGACTACAACGAGAACGACATCACCGAGCCTAACGGCACCCGCATCAGCGGGGCGGATTCGAACGGCATCATCACGCGGCTTGGCGTTCGCACCAGCCGCACGTGGGTGCGGGCCGACGACCGTAAGGTGCAGCCGTACCTCACATTGAACTGGTGGTATACGGATACGACCAGCAGCGTGAGCTTCAATCAGGTGCCGGTCGGCACGATGTATCCGCACAACCAGTTCGAAGTGAAGCTGGGCGTCAACGCCGATCTCGGAAAGCGGTGGACCGGATGGACGAACGTTTCCGGCGCCTGGGGGCAGCAGAGTTACTACCAGTATGCAGTGCGAGCAGGCGTCAAATATACGTGGTGAGTGCGCAGCCGTGCGACAAGCGGCCAGGAAACACGCGTCAGCGGATGTCCGCTCCACGCTCTTTATCGGCCGCTAGCTCTACTCCCGCCGAGCGGCTCTTCAGGGTCGCATGTTGACCATCGCCGTCGCGTGCGATTCGGGCAATTTATGCCGTTCGCATGAAGCAGTGATCGGCCATGATGCGTCATTCGCTCGTACTGTCGCGCAGACATGCAAACGTCGGTTCCAGTCAGGAACCGGCCGTTAATTTCGCAAGAGTTGAAATGTTGCTTGTCGGATCGATTGAACGAGCACGGTGGTACAAATGTACGCGCAGACGCCTATCGTCGCTGCGTTCGGTCAATCGGCAAAAAGTTCGATTGCGCTCCATCGGGGCTCCCTGTGTTCGAGCGCATCGCGGGTGAGATCACGGACGGCACTGCGCACTGGACGGGCCGAAGGGAATCGGAGGCGCGATACCGGCGCATCGACGTGCAGCGTGTCGCGCTCGCGAACGTCGAACTGGCAGCTACCTAGATCGGCGTGTTCTCGTCGAGTGCAGGCTTCGCCGATTCGCTCCAGAGCTTGCCGTTCTTGAGCAGGTACGCCGAGCGTCGATCGAGATCGTTCGGCAGCACGCGCATCCGTAACTGGAAGAACCACATCGGCCAGCGCCTGAATACGAAGCGGTCGAGATAGTAGTTTGCGAGAGAGGCGTGCTCGACACAGTAGTCCCACGCCAAGGTTGCCGCATACGTCCGCACGTCAAGGGCAGCTTCCGCAGCGACGACTTCGTCTATCGACATGTTGGGCCGCTTGGCATCGTTGTCGACCTGCTTGAACAGGGCCAGTACAGGTTCAAGCTGCTCGTGGATCATGGCGCAGTGCGAAAGGTGGGCGTACAAGCGGGAGTCGATGTCGTAAAGTTGCCGGATGGTCGGGCTGTGCAACACGATCGGCGTAGGTCTTTGCTTGAGGAGCAGGCGGCAAATAGTCCGCTTGTTTTCGCGCTTCGTCTGATGGCTCACCACGAGGACGTGCTGGATGCCATCGTTGGTAGCCTGAAGGCTCATCAGTTCCGGCAGGACCGACGAAGCCGCTATGAACCATTCGCGGTGTGTCTGCTTGAATGCCACGATGAACGCGGCCACCACGCCGAGCACGCCGCCAACGAAGGCACCGATGAGGGTCTGCCACCGGTCGATGAACGCGACGAAATCGAAGCTGTCGGGAATAGGTAGGTGCTCGCACATGAGTGCGGCTGTCTGCGTGATCTGGAAAACGTGCGCGTCCGTCGCCAAGGTTGCCCCCTTCTTATTTTCGTGCCGCAAGTGTAGCAATCCGTGCAGCACGGCATTCAGGCGCGCAGCCGCCGAGGCAATCTGCCTATATCTCGGCCAGTCGTGAAAGCACCCTGCACTGGGAACCAATCCTTGCGGCTACGGCGATAAGCATCTCCCGGAAGGCCCCGTCCGAGGTGACGATCACGTCGCAGTAGGCGACCGCCAGCACGCCAAATTGGACGTCAATGCCGTCTGAGCGCCTAAGCCTGCGCTGACTTGCGACTCGATGCCGATAGGTCTGTTCCTCGGCGTGGAACGCTGGGCAGTGCAGGTACGCGTCGTCGATGTGCGCAAGGAGGAATTCGACCAACGCTTCGCGTCGCCGCTGATCGACCCATGCGTTGTCGGCCTGATTCCGCTCGGGCAGCAGTTCCATCAGCCACTGCTGGTCGATCAGCTGCTCGTCGCGTTCTACGACGCCTTCGACGAACGCTTGACGGCCGGCCGCAGCAGCCGCTGGTCCATCATCAAGCGCGACGTCAAGATGTCGGCGCAGGTCGGAATGAGTCAGCATCTCCACACCGTCGCGGAAGCTCTCGCCTACGAAAGGGGTCGCTGGGTTGTGCGGGCTGGCGAAGGTTGCCCACATTTGCGCGGGCGTGTCGAAGAACGGGCTGACCTCCTCGATGCGGTATGGGTGGTCGTTGTACCGGTCGGCTGCATATTGGACGACCTCCTGCACCTGAACGAGACGCGCGTTTGCGCAGTAGAGCGGCCGGACGCCCGTGATGAACTCAATGCAGCCGTCCTTCGTTTCCTTACGGCCAGCCCGCGCCGTCTCGTACATGTTCCAGACCGATACCGCGAAGCGATGCTCACCCGCCCTGACGGTCTCCGTGGCGCGACCGCGTTCAGCATCCGCGTCGGCGACGCGGGTATGCCCCGCAATGTCGGAGACGAAGTTGTGGTCGAGATAGATGACGCCCATCTTTGCACGCGCAGTTGGATGCTGAAGTAACAAGTGTATCGCGGGCCGAACTCAGCGCACCCGCCCCGGAAATCAGGCGCTGGCTGGCCTGCTGCTGTGCGGGAGGCATTGGCCTCTCGCATGCCATGACCCGGTCCAGTGTAAGGCCGATGACGTATTTGCCCACGCGGCCGAACACATGGCCGTTGCACCTCAGAAGCTGCCGCCAAGCGCGGCTGGGGCGGACGGCAGCACGGGATCGAAAGTACGATTCCGGCATCCGTGAGACGGGTCAATTCGCAACCGCCGAGCGTCGAATGTCAGAAAAACAACCCGTAGCCGCCTGACCAACGCCGATATTCGAACGTCGGCTCCGGCCGATAACTTGTCGACTGGCTCGGCGAAGCAAGCGTCCGTTCCACCCCCCAAGCTGTCATTGCGGCGTCAGGAGTCCGAACGGCGGTTCTGGGTCGACAAGAGGCATTCGCGATTGCCGATAACGGCCGCTCACAAACCGTGAGACGCGCTATTGGAAGGAGAGGTTTTGGCTACAAATGCGATTGCTAACCATACTATTGAGATAACTTTTCCTATCTCTGTGGCAACGTTTCTCGACTAAACTCGTTGTCATGAAAACGCGCCTGACCTCGACACCTTCACCCGAATCTCGGCGAGTGGATTTTCCGGATGCCGACGAACTCGCCATGCTGCGCGCCTGGTACGCCGGCATGCCGGTTCGCAAAGCCGCGGAGCGTTATGTGCCGGATCGAATCCCGGCAGGGCAGTCGGCACGCGGCCTGCTCGGCGAGCTTCGGCGACGGCTGGCGAAGTTCGCGCGGCAGGTCTGCCGGCCGGATCTCGCTGCTGTTTTTGAACACGCCGACGGTGAGCGTTTCCGGGAAGCGAAGGCGGTCGCAGATGCGATCGAAGTTCTGCGACATGCAGGCCCGCCGTCACCGCGGATCAGTGACGACATCGGCTTGTGGCTGACGGCTCGCGCCGTTTCCGTGCTGCGTGCACATGACATTGCGACGCTGGCGGATCTCACAGTGCGGATTCCGCGGCGGCGTCAGTGGTGGAAAGCGGTCCCCGGGCTCGGTCCGGCGAGTGCACGGCGGATCGAAGCGTTCTTCGCCGCGCATCCTGCACTGTCCGAGCGGGCGCGCGCCCTGATCGCGGTCCGCGGTCCTGGCGCAGTCGTCCCCTGGGAGTCGCTGCGGCTGCCACACGAGGTCGATGGCTCGTCGGGCGCTTTTCGCGCGCCCCGGCACACCTGCACGCTCGACGCCAACAACGATTACGCCGCCGTGCAGGCGTGGCTGTCGCTGCACGAATCCCCTGCGACGCAGCGAGCCTACCGTAAGGAAGCGGAACGCCTGATCCTCTGGGCGATCGTGGACCGTGAGCGGGCCCTGTCGTCGCTGACGACGGAGGATGCAATTGCGTACCGGAGTTTTCTGCGTCGGCCGACGCCACGCGAGCGCTGGGTGGGACCCATGCGCCCGCGCACCTCGCCGGAGTGGCGACCATTCTCCGGTGGGCTGTCGGCCCGCTCATCCGCCTATGCGCTGTCCGTACTCGGCGCGATGTTCCGCTGGCTGATCGGGCAGCGCTATCTCCTGGCCAATCCTTTCGCCGGCGTCAAGGTGCGCGGCACCAGCCGCTCAAGCGTGCTCGACACGTCCCACGCCTTTACCGAGGGCGAGTGGATGCTCGTGCGCGCCATTGCTGACGGACTTGAGTGGTCGTATGGCTGGGAAGCGCCGGCTGCGCAACGCCTGCGCTTTGCGCTGGACTTAGCGTATGCGACCGGCCTGCGCGTCAGCGAACTGGTCGGCGCCCGTCTCGGCAACGTCGAAACCGATGCCCGGGGCGATCACTGGCTGAGCATCATCGGGAAAGGGCGCAAGGCGGGCAAGGTCGCGCTGCCACCACTGGCCCGTACTGCGCTGGACCGCTACCTGGTGGAGCGAAGGCTGCCGGTCACGCCGGCCCGCTGGCATCCCGATACGCCTCTCATCGGCAGCCTCGAGCAGGACAGCGCGGCAGGCATCAGCGGTGTCCGGTTATGGGAGATCACACGGCGGTTTTTTGCGAAAGCGGCGGAAGTTATCAAGGCCGACAATCCGGTGCTCGCGGAGAAGCTGCGTCGCGCGAGCCCGCACTGGACCCGGCACACCCACGCAACCCACGCCCTCGCTCGCGGCGCCGAACTGACCACGGTACGGGATAACCTGCGTCATGCCTCGATTGCGACGACGTCGATCTACCTGCACAGCGACGAAGTCAAGCGTGCCCAGCAGATCCGGAATGCCTTCGCCGAAAGATAAGATTCAAGCTGAACCGCCCTGAAACAGCATGAACTTTCCGGTCTATATAACCTTGACGCTTATGATAGGAATTCGCACTTACCTTGTTCCTCCCCCATGGTCGGTGACAAGTGCGACGGCGGTCGGTCCAAGCCCGATCCCGAGCAGGCCGGCAAGCAGCAGGTACAAGGCGATCGCCTGGCCGCGCATGCGGTTGGGGACGACCGCTTGTATAGAGGCCGGAGCCGCGGCTTGAGCGATCGAAAGACCAAGCAAATTGACGAATAGCAGCGCGAATGCCAGCGTTGCGCTGGGCATCAATGGCCACAGCACCGAAGGGACGGCGAGCAGACCGACCCCGACGAGCGCCACGCGAAAGCGCGCAGCGGGAATGCCGCGCGCTGCCCATTGATCGCTCAGCGCGCCGCTGACAAGCGTGCCTGCGACGCCGGCAATGGCGATGATGACGCCGAGTATCGGTCCCGAACGTGACGCAGATATCGCGAAGGAACGCGCGAAGAGGGTCGGCGCCCATGCGAGCGCTCCATAGCCGATGATCGACAACAGTGCCGGATACGTCAGCACGCGGGAGAAGGTGCTCAGGTGCCTCTTCAAATAGAGCAAAAATTCACCACGCGAGGCCGCTGTTTCGACGTCGCCCCGCGCACCCGGTGTCGATTCATGGCGTGCAGGTTCGCGCACAGAAATCAGCATCAGCAACGAGAGCGGTGCGGCAGGCAACGCGGCGGCGACGAACGCAACGCGCCACGCCGGCACGTCGCCGAAGCCGGGAACCGGCAGACCGCCCGCCGGAATGATCGCGAGGAGCCATCCGCCGAGCAGAAGCGATGCCCCCGAGCCGATCGCCAGCGACGTGTAATAGACGGCGAGGGCGCGCCCGCGTCTTGCGGGCTCGACATAATCGGCGATCAGCGAATAGGCCGCCGGTGCCAACACCGCCTCGCCAATGCCCACGCCGACGCGTGCCAACAGCAACTGCGTATAGCTCTGGCCGAACGCGAACAGCGCAGTGGCTGCCCCCCAGAACAGGAGGCCCGCGCCGATCAGATTGCGCCGGTTGCCACGATCGACGAGACGGCCGAGCGGGAGCCCGGCAAGCGTATAAAACACGGCGAACGCATAGCCCTGAAGCAGGCTGAACGCGGTATCGGAGATGCTGAACGTCTTGCGCAGCGGCCCGACAACCAGCGACGGCAACTGCCGGTCCATCTGTGACAACAGTGTCACGACGAAAAGCACACCGATCACGTACCACGCATAAGCCGACGAAGGATAAGGCGTCGCCGGTTGCGTGGCAGGATGTGCGGAACGGGGGTCGTTCGTTGGCGATATCAGGGCAGGGCGCAAGCCAGTCTCCTGGGCGACAGGTGGAGAGAAACCGCACGTCGAACGTGCGGCTTAGGCAGACGATGCAGACGATGCAGACGCAGAGGCAGCGGCAGCGGCAGCGGCGATCAAATCCGCACGCCGTCGTATGGCGCCGCGCGCGCCGCTGTGTCCTGGCTCACGGCCTCAGCCTGCCCGCGTGCCTTGACTGCCTCATAGAAGTCGCGCTTGAGCGTGGGGTAATAGGCGATTTGCCCGCCCATGCCACCTGCGATGTCGATCGACGCCGCGCTAATGAAGCTTGCGTATTCACTCGCGAGGAACAGCGCCATGCCTGCTACGTCCTCGGGTTTGCCGAAGCGGCCGATCGGCACGACCTTCAGGACCATCTGGTCGAACTCTTCGCGCGAGCAACCAGCCGGCATTTCCTTGTAGTGACGATCCCATTGACCGGTGTCGATCCAGCCCATATTGAGGGTATTGACGAGGATGTTGTCCTTTGCGAGCGACATGCCCAACGATTTCGACATCGCAACGCACGCCGCGCGGTTGACCACCGACGGGATGCCGTCGGGCGTCGGCACGACGCCGGCGAGCGCGTTGATCTCGATGATGCGCCCCCAGCGCTGCTTGCGCATGTGTGGCACGACCGCCTGGACGAAGCGGAAATGCCCCATTTGCAGCACGTTGGCGTGTTCGAGAATCTGTTCGGGGGTCAGCGTCTCGAGATTGCCGCCGCGGCCCTGGCCCGCGTTGTTGACCAGCACGTCCACGCCGCCCCACTCGCCGGCGATATCCTCGACGAACTGTCGGACGCCGGCCGTATCGGTTACGTCCACCGCGCGGGCAATCACCTCGGCCGCGCCCCGTGCTGCGAGATCCGCGCCCGCGGCTTCCACGTCGGCCGCGGAACGTGCGCAGATGGCGACGCGCGCGCCCTCGGCTGCGAATGCGCGGGCGATGGCGCGGCCGATGCCGCGCGACGCGCCCGTAACGATGACGCGCTTGTTGCCAAGATCGATATGCATCAGGTCTCCTTGTTCGAGCGCGGCTAGCGGCGCTTTCTGAAATCACCCCCACCGAAGCGGCGCGGGGCAGCGAACGAAGTATAGACAGATATAGCTAAAATGTTCAATATAAAACCGGCCGAGCATAGCCGCCCTGGCGTGCGCTCAGCCGGATTCGACGCTGTTCACCTGAATGAGGAAGTCCCGCAGCTGCTGCGCGGCCGGCGCGAGCGTCGAGCCGGTATGCCAGATCAGGCCCACTTCCATTGGCGGAATGGAATCCATGACGGGACGCGCGTCGATGCGCGTGCCGTCGAGCGACCACGCCCTGAACAGCATGTCGGACAGCACGGTCACGCCAAAGCCGTTCGCGACAAGACCGCGCACGGCTTCCATCGACCCTGTGCGGAACGCGATGTTGGGCTGCAATCCTTGCGCGCGCCAGTAGCGTGTCGTCGATGCTTCGCCTTCGTCGACCGTGAGCAGGATATACGGATGAGCTGCGATGTCCGCAAGCGAAACACTCTCGGCCATGGCGAGCGGATGTGACGGCGCGGTCCAGAGCTGGCGTCGCGAGCGGATCAGCATCTGATGCCCGAGTCCTTCGAGGCGCTGCGCATTCGACACGAGCGTGACACCCAGGTCGATGGTGCCGGCGAGTACGGCCGCTTCGATCGCGGCGCGGTCCATGTCGCGCAGATCCAGTTCGATGGCCGGAAAACTCGCGCGAAACCGCGCCAGCAAGCCCGGCAGAAAATAGCCGAGCACTGCGTATGACGCCGCGATCCTGACCATCCCCGAAGTCGCGCGCGCGGCGAAGCGCGGCTTGTGCAGCGCGTCGCGCATCGTATCGAGCACATGGAGCGCGTGATGATAGAAGTCGTGCCCATCGGCGGTCATCGTCACGCCGTGCGCGCCGCGATCGAAGAGCCTTGCGCCGAGTGTCTGTTCGAGCGCGATCACCGCGTTCGTGATCGCAGATTGCGACACGTGTTCGTTCGCGGCAGCCATCGAAAACTGCCCCGCCCGGGCTGCGGCGACGAAGTAGCGGAGTTGTCTCAGGGTAACGTCTTTTGCCATGCGTTTTTCGAATGAGTGACTTGTGTATTTGTGGTTTTACCGCGAAAACCGGCCTATCTATACTGACCCGAAACCTACATCGGGGACAAGGGCCATGAACGCGCCGACTTCGCATTCGCACGCGGCAGAGCTAGCCGCCGTCACGCTCGACGACAAATACACGCTGGAAAAAGGACGAATCTACATCAGCGGCACCCAGGCGCTGGTGCGGCTGCCCATGTTGCAAAAAGCACGCGATCGCCGCGCTGGGCTCAATACCGCCGGCTACATCTCGGGATATCGGGGCTCGCCGCTCGGCGGATTCGATCTGGCGCTGTGGCACGCGAAGCAGCATCTGTGCGAGCACGACGTGGTCTTTCAGCCTGGCGTCAACGAAGATCTTGCGGCGACCGCCGTCTGGGGCACGCAGCAAGTCAATCTGTGGCCCGGTGCGAAGTACGATGGTGTGTTTGGAATGTGGTACGGCAAGGGGCCCGGCGTCGATCGCAGCGGTGACGTGTTCCGTCACGCGAACTCAGCGGGCACCGATCCGCACGGTGGTGTACTCGTGCTCGCCGGCGACGACCACGGTGCGAAGTCATCGTCGGTTGCGCACGAGTCTGAACATGCGCTGATCGCGAGCGGCATTCCGGTGCTGTATCCGTCAAGCGTTCAGGAGTATATCGACTACGGTTTGCACGGCTGGGCAATGAGCCGCTACTCGGGCCTGTGGGTCGCAATGAAATGCGTGACGGACATTGTCGAGTCCACCGCGTCGATCGACATCGATCCGGAGCGTGTGCAGATCCAGTTCCCGACCGACCACGTGATGCCCGAAGGCGGTCTCAACATCCGCTGGCCCGATCCGCCGCTCGTTCAGGAGGCGCGGCTGCTCGATCACAAATGGTACGCGGCCCTCGCGTATGTCCGCGCGAACCGCCTCAATCGCGTCGTGATCGATTCGCCGCAAGCGCGCTTTGGCATCATGACCGCGGGCAAGGCCTATCTCGACGTGCGCCAGGCGCTGCTCGACCTGGGTCTCGACGACGAGACTTGCGCGCGCGTGGGCATCCGCGTGATGAAGATCGGCTGCGTTTGGCCTCTGGATGCACAAGACGCGCGCCGCTTCGCGACCGGTCTGCAGGAGATCCTCGTGGTCGAAGAGAAACGCCAGATTCTCGAGTATGCGTTGAAGGAGGAGTTGTACAACTGGCGCGAGGACGTGCGACCGAAGGTCTACGGCAAGTTCGACGAACGCGACAACGAGGGCGGCGAATGGTCGGTTCCCCGCGGGCAGTGGCTATTGCCGGCACATCACGAACTGTCGCCGGCGCTGATCGCGAAGGCCATCGCGCGGCGGCTCGCGAAGGCCGACCTGCCTGAGGACGTGTTGGCGCGCATCGCCCAACGCGTCGCCATCATCGAGGACAAGGAACGTGACGCGACGAAGCCGCGTGTGGCGGCGGAGCGTCAGCCGTGGTTCTGCTCGGGTTGTCCGCACAATACGTCGACGAAAGTACCCGAAGGCTCGCGCGCTTTGGCCGGCATCGGTTGTCACTACATGTCGATGTGGATGGACCGCAATACCGAGACGTTCAGCCAGATGGGCGGAGAGGGCGTGACGTGGCTCGGCCAGATGCACTTCACGAACGACCGGCACGTGTTCGTGAATCTGGGCGACGGTACCTACTTCCATTCCGGTTCCCTTGCGATCCGTGCGGCGGTCGCCGCGCGCGCCAACGTCACTTACAAGCTCCTCTACAACGACGCAGTCGCAATGACGGGTGGACAGCCGGTGGACGGTGTACTGAGCGTGCCGCAGATTGCATTTCAGGCCGTTGCCGAAGGCGTCGCGAAGGTGGTCATCGTCACCGACGAGCCGGAGAAATACACGCCACAGGTCCGGCTACCGGAAGGCGTCGGCGTTCATCATCGTGACCGGCTCGACGCAATCCAGCACGAGCTTCGCGAAACGGCCGGCACAACGCTGCTGATCTACGATCAAACCTGCGCGACGGAAAAGCGCCGACGCCGCAAGCGCGGCACATATCCCGATCCAGCAAAGCGTGCGTTCATCAACGACGCCGTTTGCGAGGGCTGCGGCGATTGCTCCGTGCAGTCCAATTGCCTGTCAATCGAACCACTCGACACGCGGCTCGGCACCAAACGCAAGATTAACCAGTCGTCGTGCAACAAGGACTTTTCGTGCGTGAAGGGCTTTTGTCCGAGCTTCGTCACGGCCGACGGCGCGCAGCCGCGCAAGCCCACTGGCGCGACGGGCGGCGCGGCGTTGCTTGCGCGGTTACCCGATTTCTCCCAGTTGCCTGTCCCACGCATGGAAGCGCTCGACCATGCCTACGGTGTACTCGTGACCGGCGTCGGTGGAACCGGCGTCGTGACGATCGGCGGGTTGATCGGCATGGCGGCACATCTCGAACGCAAGGGCGTGGTCGTCCTCGACATGGCCGGCCTCGCACAGAAAGGCGGCGCGGTGACGAGCCACGTCCAGATTGCACCGACGCCGGCTGATCTGCACGCCACCCGCATCGGCACCGGCGAGGCGCGTCTTGTCATCGGCTGCGATGCGCTCGTGTCGGTATCGGCGGATGTGCTGACGAAGACGCGGCGCGGCACGACACGGGCAGCAATCAATAGCGGTGCAACCCCGACCGCCCAGTTCGTCCAGAATCCCGACTGGGAGTATCCGGGCGAACAGGTGGAAACGCTGTTGCGCAACAACGTCGGCGACGACTGCGCCTTCCTCGATGCGAACCAGCTTGCGCTCATGCTGCTCGGCGACACGATCTACGCAAATCCACTGCTGCTCGGTTTCGCGTGGCAGAAGGGCTGGCTCCCGCTGGGATATGCCAGCCTGATGCGCGCGATCGAGCTGAGCGGCGTGGCCGTCGAGAAGAACCGGCTTGCATTCGACTGGGGACGCTACGTCGCGGAACATGGTTCGCAAGCGGCATCCCTTGCAGCCGGGCAGGGCGCACCACAGCAAGCAGTGATGCTGCACATGCCCGAGCCGCTGGACGCGCTCATCGCCACGCGGATGCAACTGTTGACCGACTATCAGAATGCTGCCTACGCAGCGCGTTATCTGGCCGTGGTGGAGCGCATCCGGGCGAAGGAGGCTGCGCTGGCTGGAGGCAAGCACCTGGCGCTCACACGGGCGGTCGCGCAGAGCCTCGCGAAGCTGATGTCCTACAAGGACGAATATGAAGTAGCCCGCCTCTATGCCGCCCCGGAATTCCTGAACAAGTTGCGTGCGCAATTCGATGGCGAACCGGGCAAGGACTATTCGCTTAGTTTCTATCTGGCTGCGCCGCTACTCGCGCGACGTGACGAAAAAGGCCGACTCGTCAAGCGCCGCTTTGGAGCGTGGGTGCTGCCGATGTTCCGCGCGCTGGCAAAGTGCAGGGGACTGCGCGGCACTGCGCTGGATATCTTCGGCAAGACACACGAGCGTCGCACCGAACAGCGGTTGATTGGCGAGTACATCGCGCTCGTCGACGAGTTTTGCGTGTCCTTGACGGACGCGAACCGGGACATCGCAATCCGCCTCGCGCGGTTGCCCGATGAAATACGCGGATTCGGTCATGTGAAAGAGCGCAACCTCGCGGCAGCCGAGACAAAGCGCGAAGCGTTGATGGCGCAATATGCGACGCACAGTGCCGATGCGCAAGTGCACCGCGCGCTATGAGCCGGGGCGCTTCAGCCGATGCCCAACTCTCGCTCGACGCGTAACGCCCCGGGTGCCTCGCGAGCTCGCGCGGGGCATCTGCCGCGTTCGATTCTCGCCGGTCGCCCGCTGTGCGCTACTGTGTCCGCGCGGGCGGCGGCGGATCTGCGAAGCACGGCGCTCAGGCGAGATTCAGTGCGTCGAATTTCGGGTAGCGACCGAGCGGCAGAAGTGCGGCTGCGCCACAAAGAAAGGCCGCGCCACATATCGCCAGCATCGTGGTGTACGAGCCGGTCAGCGTGTAGATGCGCCCGAACATCCACGGCGCCAGCGCGCCGGCCAGCGTGATTAGCGCAACGTGGACGCCGAACAGTCGGCCGTAATCGCGCATCCCGAAGTAGCGCGCCACGAGATAGGCGGCGATATCGAACTCCGCGCCCGCGCCGGCGCCGACCAGCAGCGTTGCAAGCGCCAGCATGCCGGTCTGGTCCGCGCTGGCGCTCGACAGCAGCAGGCAGCCCAGCGCAGGCATCGAGAGGGCCACGGCGGCGACCGCGGGCGCCCACAGCCGGTCGATCAGATAGCCGACGAACAGCCGCCCGCCAATCAACGCGACGCCAAAGCTGCCGAAAATATGACTCGCCTCGGCGGCCGACAAGCCCTTGTCGCGCAGCAAGGGCACCGTATTGCTCACCATCGAGACCGTCGCTGACACCACCAGCGAAAGCCCCACATTCAGTGCCCAGAAACGTGGCGAGCGAATTGCATTGCGAAACTCGAGGCCCACGCGCTGCCCGATTCCCGGCAGGCCGCGCCGGATCGCCGCGCGTTCGCCCTCGGGCGTTTGCATCCAGCGCAAGGCAAGTGGCAGCACGAGGACGATGGGCAGGAGCGCGAGCAGCAAGAACGCGGCTTGCCAGTTCCACCGGCCGATCACCCATGTAACGGCGGACGGAATCAGGATTGCAGACAATCCCGTTCCGGACAGCATGACGGCGAGCGCGAGCCCCCGGTTGCGTTCGAACCAGAGGCTAACCAGATGCGTCCATGTGATATGTATCGTGCCCATGCCGGCGATCGGCAACAACGCACACATCAGATAGAGCCAGCCGATCGAGCGGCCCATTAGAGGCATCGACGCATAAATGGCCGAAAGCGCGAGTAGCGAGACGACCGTGACGCGCCGCATTCCATAACGTGCGTTGAGCCCGCCGACGAGCTGTGCGCCGATCACGGCGCCGCCGAACAGAAAGCTGATCGCCAGCTGCAGTTCACCACGGCCCCAGCCGAATGCGTTGTGCAGCGGGATCACAAGTGCGCCAAACGCATACAGCATAGACGCGTTGGCTGCTACGCCGAGTCCGAGCATCGCCATCAGGACCGTCCGCCAGCCATGGCGAAATTCAGTGAGATCGAGCGCGGCGCGGCGCGACGTGTGGGGAATGGACATCGGCGAGTTCCTCTGCGGATCGGCAACAGACCCGCAGCCGGAGAAAGCGCCGTGTGGGCGTGGCCAGTGGAGTGGGTGACATGTCAAATGTCGAAGGCGATTCTACATACCGTTTATGAACCGTAACTTGGTAAATGCCCTGATAAAGTCGCGAATGACGCTTGCAGTGTGCCGACAAGCTCGTCTCGGCGGGTCTCTTCGTGTGACACAGCATGCAGCCTGTCCACTACTTCATAGCTCCAGGCTCTTTTTTCAGGCCATCTGTTGACCACCAGCGATTGGCCATCTAGTATATGAACACAAAAGACAATTGTGTATCTAATAAAGAGGCAAATCGCAGGAATCGGTAGCAGCCTCTGCATCGCCGATCAACGGAGACAGGCGCCCCCCAATGCGCAGAAATCACGAGTCGCATCGACTGGCAATATTGGCACGCACCCGTCCGCTTCGCGGCCGCGTGATTCCTGATCATGCGCTATCGCCAGGCAATCGAGCGCGGACTCCGCACACTGATGCCGCAGCGGAGGCCGCTAGATGAACGAACTGGATTTCTCCGGCAAGACGGTGCTCGTGGTGGGCGGGTCGAGTGGCATTGGCAACGGCATCGCACGGGCGTTTCAGACGCGCGGCGCAACGGTACACATCTGGGGCACTCGCCCCTGCGCCGACGACTACGCCGACTCCGTCGATTCGAACCTTGCTGGCCTGCACTACGAGCAGGTCGACGTGTCGGATGCCATGAACGTCGAGCGCTGCGTGTTGCCTTTCGACTCGCTCGACGTGCTGGTCCAGGCGCAAGGCACCGTGTTGTACGACCGGCAGGAGTTCAAGGCACAAGCGTTCCGCAAAGTGCTGGATGTCAATCTGACGAGCCTGATGGCGTGTGCCGACCGCTGCTTCGACGCATTGAAGGCGGCGCGCGGCGCGATGATCATCGTCAGTTCGGCTGCCGCGTTTCACTCGACCCGCGGCAATCCGGCCTATAACGCGTCGAAGACCGGCGCATTTGGCCTCACGCGCACTCTCGCGGAAGCGTGGGCACGCGACGGCATTCGCGTGAATGGCATCGCACCGGGACTGGTCGAGACCAAGCTCACGCGTGTGACGACGGCGGACCCAAAGCGGCTCGAACAGTCCCTGCGACGCATTCCGCTGGGCCGTCTCGGCACGCCCGGCGACATGGCAGGCGGCGCGCTGTTTCTCGCTTCTCCCCTGTCGGCTTACATGCTCGGACAGACGCTGCTGCTCGACGGCGGAATGCTGTTGGCCTGAGGCACATCTGAAAAAGGAACGCGTATGTCGTGGGACTTCGAAACCGACACCGAATTTCAGGCCGAACTCGACTGGATTGATCAGTTCGTGCGCGAGGAAGTCGAGCCGCTCGAACACGTGTTGGACAGTCCGTGGAATATCCACGCTCCGCGCTTCAAGGCGCTGGTGAAGCCCCTCCAGCAACGCGTCAAGGAGCGCAACCTGTGGGCGTGCCACCTCGGCCCCGAACTCGGTGGCCCTGGCTACGGGCAGGTGAAGCTCGCGCTCATGAACGAGATTCTCGGCCGTGCGCAGTTTGCGCCGATCGTCTTCGGCTGCCAGGCGCCGGACTCCGGCAACGCGGAAATCCTCGCTCACTACGGCACCGCGGCGCAGAAAGAGCGTTTTCTCAAGCCCCTACTGGCGGGCGACATTGTCTCGTGCTTCGCGATGACCGAACCACAGGGCGGTGCCGACCCGAAAGTGTTCACGACCACGGCGGTGCGCGACGGTAACGACTGGGTGATCAGCGGCCACAAATGGTTCGCCTCGAATGCGCGTTATGCGGACTTCTTCATCGTGATGGCCATCACGGATCCGGATGTATCGGCGCACAAGGGCATGTCAATGTTCATCGTGCCCGCCGGGACACCTGGACTGAACCTCATCCGCAACGTGGGGATGGCCGACGAGGCGGTCGAAACGCACGCGTATCTGGAGTTCGACCGCGTGCGCGTGCGTGCCGATCAAATGCTCGGCGAGCCTGGCGAAGCGTTCGTTGTCGCGCAGGTTCGGCTCGGGGGCGGGCGCGTTCACCACGCGATGCGCACAATCGGTCTCGCGCAAAAAGCGCTCGACGCGCTGTGCGAGCGCGCGCTGTCGCGCTATACCCAGGGTAGTGTGCTCGCGGACAAGCAGATGGTGCAGGAAAAGATCGCCGACTCATGGCTCGAGCTCGAACAGTTCCGGCTGCTCGTCATGCGCACCGCGTGGCGCATCGACCGCTACCAGAACTACCAAAAGGTGCGCAAGGACATTGCAGCCGTCAAGGCCGCTATGCCCAAGGTGCTGCACGACATCGCCGCGCGGGCGCTGCACGTGCATGGATCGATCGGCGCGTCATCGGAGATGCCGTTCTCGGGAATGATCTCGCGATCGTTCCAGATGGGACTGGCGGATGGCCCAACGGAAGTCCACAAGGTCACGGTTGCGAAGCAGTTGTTACGCGATTTCGCGCCGTGCGAGAGCCTGTTTCCGGCCTATCACAGACCCACGGCAGCTGCAGCGGCCCAACAGAAGTTCAGTGTCGTGCTGCGCGAGACGGAGTGACTGGATGACGGACGATACCTGGCAACGCGCGATAGACCTGGAGCGCCTCGCGCACTGGATGGACACGCGGGCGCTCGAACACGGTCCTGTCACGCACGCGCGGCGACTTACGGGCGGTACGCAGAATATCCTCCTGCGTTTCAGGCGCGGTGCACGCGAGTTCGTCCTGCGCCGTCCGCCGCTCGACGCGCGGCCGGAGGTATGTGCCACCATTGCGCGCGAGGCGCGAGTGTTGGGCGCACTGGCGGGGACCTCCGTGCCGCATCCGGCGCTCTTTGCTTCGTGCGCAACGGACGATGTGCTGGGTGCGCCGTTCTACCTGATGGCCCCCATCGAAGGCTTCAACGCGTCGACCACTGCGCTGAGCGAGTTACATAGCGATCCGGCAATCCAGCAGCGCATGGGCTATTCGATGGTCGATGCGCTTGTGCGTCTTGGCGAAGTCGATCCGGACGCGGTCGGGCTCCACGACTTCGGCAAGCCGGAAGGATTCCTGCAACGTCAGGTCGCGCGTTGGCTCGGCCAGCTCGAGCACTATCAAGTGCACGTGGGATGGCCCGGCCCGTCTTCACTGCCTGGCGTTGAGGAAGTCGCGCGATGGCTCGAAGCGAACCGGCCCCGACCGTCGCGTACCGGCATTCTGCACGGCGATTTCCATCTCGCCAACGTGATGTTCCGCGCTGACTCCGCTGAACTGGCCGCCGTCATCGACTGGGAGTTGGCGACGCTCGGCGATCCGCTGCTCGACCTCGGATGGCTGGTCGCGACGTGGCCAGATGCAAATGGGCAAGGTGCGGGCACTATCCACGTCACGCCGTGGCGCGGCTTTCCCTCCACGACGGACCTGATCGCTTATTACCGCGAGCGCAGTGCGCGCGACCTCGTGGCAATCGACTGGTACGTGGTGCTGGCGCGCTTCAAGCTCGGGACACTGCTCGAAGGCAGTTATGCGCGTTCATGCGCGGGCAAGTCGCCGGCCGCTCTCGGCAGCCGGCACCACGCGTCCGCGTTGCGGCTGATGGCACAGGCGCAGGCGTCGATCGCGCATCTGGCGTGACACGCGTTGCGCGGGGAGGCGCCCTGAAGCGAGATGCGGCGCGCGTGACAGTTGCGTCGACTACAGGCGGCTGGAAGCAACACAAGGAGACGGGCGTGAATATCAAAGGCAAGCGCGTGATCGTGACCGGTTCGGCAAGCGGCATCGGCGCCAGCGCCGTGAAAGCGCTCACGCGAGCCGGCGCAATAGTGGCGGCGCTGGATCTGTCCGACGAGGCAGGCAAAAGCGTGGCGGCCGAGGCATCGGCGACGGGCCCAGGCGAGGCGCACTACTTCAACTGCGACGTCAGCCGGCGCGAGCAAGTCGACGAAGTGTTCGGCGCCGCCATCGAGCGCATCGGCGGACTCGATGCGCTCGTGAACATCGCGGGCGTCGAGCGCAAATCGCCGGCGGAATCGATCACTGAAGAAGAGTGGGACTTGATGTTCGACGTGAACGCACGTGGAACGCTGAACACGAACCAGGCGGCTTTCGTGCATCTGCGCGAGCACGGCGGGCGGATCGTCAACTTCGCATCGGCGGCCGGGGTAATGGGCGTGCCGGGACTCGCACACTACTCGGCGGCCAAGGCCGCCGTGCTCGGCTGGACGCGAACCGCGGCGAAAGAGTGGGGCAAGTACGGAATCACGGTCAACGCAGTGGCGCCGGCCATGTGGACGCCGATGTATGAGAAGTTCCGAGCCCGGCTCGACGCCGCGCAACTGGCGGCGCACGACGCGATGATGGCGCAGCAGGTGCCGCTCGGCGGACGCCTGGGCGATCCGGACAGGTCGATGGCCCCAGTGCTGGTCTTTCTCGTCAGCGACGGTGCGAACTTCATCACGGGGCAGACGCTGGCCGTCGACGGCGGCCTCATGATTCCGTGAGCGGCGCGAGAGGAACGATGAGTGAACGTCTGAAAGGCCGCGTGGCCCTGGTGACTGGCGCTGCGAGCGGAATCGGCGCGGCGACGGCCCGCCGCATGACCGAAGAAGGTGCCGCCGTGGTGCTCGCGGATATCAACGCGGACGCCGCAAGCGCGCTCGCGCTCGAGCTGCCCGGCGCATCGTTTGTGCAAGTCGACGTGAGCGTCGAAGCGCAAGTCGCCGACGCGGTGGATCACGCGTTGCGCGAGCACGGCCGGCTCGACTGCATGGTGAACAACGCGGGCTTCGTCGGCGCGTTCGGCTCGATTCTCGAAACGGACGCCGCCGCCTGGCACGCTACGCTCGGCGTGCTGCTGCACAGCGTGTTCTACGGCATCAAGCATGCAGGACGCGCCATGGCGAAACAGAAACACGGCTGCATCCTTTCGGTCGCGAGCACGGCCGGGGTCATCGGCGGACTCGGCCCGCACGCGTACACAACCGCCAAACACGCCGTGATCGGATTGACACGCTCGGCGGCATCCGAGCTCTCGCCGCACGGCGTGAGGGTCAACGCAGTCGCGCCGGGCACGACGGTCACCGGCATGATGGTGCAGGGCCGCGGCAGCATGGAGGCCGCGCTGGAGGCAGCCGCACACGCCTCGCCGCTGGGCACGCCGCTGATGCCGGACGAGATCGCAGCAGCGCTCGTGTATCTGGCGAGCGACGACGCGCGCCACGTTACCGCGCATACGCTGGTCGTTGATTCCGGTGTCACGGTAGCGGGTGCGAGCGGCACCGGACTGTTCCATAACCGGCCGTCCGGCTTCATGGGCCCGATGGCCGGCGCGCCAGATCAGGCGTCGCCCTGAGGCGTCAATGCGCACTTTGCAGTCGCGCTCTGAAGCCGCGAATGGAAGAAGACAGGCAGCACGTAGTCGAACAGGACAGTACCGGCGACGTTACCTTGCCCGCGCAGTGGGCGCGGCACGCGCCTTAACTACTCTATCGAGGAGGGAGACACCCATGTTGATCGATGTTCACGCACACCTTTTTACCCCCGGCATGCTGAAGCGTCATGCGTTCTGGGGCCCGTTCATGAAAACCAAAGGCTTGACGGTCGGACATTTTTCGCTGGGAACCACGCAGCCGTCGAAGGCACGCGACGACGACGAGGCCGAAGCCAATCTGCTTGCGCGCATGACGCACGAAGCGCGGCGCAAGCTGATGGCCGAGCGCGGCGTCGACCAGCTCGTGCTGTCCACGCCGTCACACGCGTTCATGTACTGGGCAGGCGAGTTCGGCGACGAGTACGCCAGCATCTGCAACGACGAACTGTCGGCGTTCTGCGCCGAGGACCCCGGCCATTTCGCTTTCTGGGCACACGCGAACCTCGCGAATCCGGCGCAGGCCGCGCGCGAGATCGAGCGCGCGGTCGTGGAACTCGGCGCGAAGGGCGTATGCGTGGGCGGCGCGAACTTCAACGGCCTCGAAGCACACAGCGAGGCGCTGTTTCCGGTGTGGGACGTGCTGGAGAAGCTCGAGGCGCCGATCATGGTGCACGGCTTCAATCAGTCGATCTATTGGGGTGACAAGCATACCGACGACAAGTTCGAAACCACGTCGATCGTCGGCGACTGTGTGGACGAAACGCTGTTCTTCTGGAACCTGATCAACGGCGGCGCGCTCGACACGTTCCCGAATCTGAAGACCTACATCACGCACGCGGGCGGTATGGCCATTTTTCAGCTGGGGCGCCTGAACGACCTGAACCGCGTGATGGCGCCGGACTCGCGCAACAAGCGGCCATTGATCGAATATCTGCCGAACTTCTATTTCGACCTCGACGTGCACGCGCCCGGCCTGCGGCGCGGCGTAGTCGACGTGGTGGGTGTCGACAACCTCGTCTACGGCACGAACTTCGGCGGCGCATATGATCACGGCGATTTGACAGCCGGGCTAGGTCTCTGCGATGCCGACCGCGAGAAGATCCGCAGCGGCAATGCGCGCAAGTTGCTGAACCTCGGCGTCAGCGAACCGTTGACTGCCTGAGCGGGAGCCGGGTTCGGACAGCCAGCGGCCAGTGCCGGGCGAGTTCACGCGCCGGACGCGATATCCGCCCGGCAGACAGCACGCAACACCCAGAAAAAAGAACGGGAGGCAATACCTATGACAACCGGTAGCTGGTGGGCCGCGGCGCTTTCGGAATCCGTCGACGACAAACGGCCGTTCGCGGTCGTCTGCAACGGCGAGGCGCTGGTGCTGTTCCGCAACGCGGCAGGCGCGGCATGCGCACTTGAGGATCGCTGCCCGCATCGGCGTGTCCCGCTTGCGCTCGGCAAGGTCACGCCGAAGGGACTGCAGTGCGGTTACCACGGCTGGACCTTCGACGGCACGACCGGCGCGTGCAATGCGATTCCGAATCTGCGGGCCGAAGAACGGGTGCCGCCGCGCTACGGCGCGCGCAGTTACCGCGTGGTCGAAGACAATGGCTTCGTGCTCGTCTGGCTCGGGGCGGGAGAACCCGGCGATGCCACCTTGCCGAGCGCCGGCTATCGTGCGCGCGGTGAGGAGTTCACCGGAGTCGCCACCCCTGCCATCGATGTCGATGAATACGCGCGTGCGATGCTCGACGGACCGGAGTGCCTCGTCTCGTTCGACAGCGTGCGGATGACCGATTTCTTTCTGGGCGACCCGCGGCTCGAAGCGGGCTGGTTGACGGTCGATCGCGGCGCCGTCTGGAAAACGGGCGTGCTGCCGCCCGCGTTCGTGACGGATCATCCGCTGATCGTACGCACCGCTGTCTCGCCGGGGCGCGAGGCGATCCGGATCGCGCTGCTGGACGCAGACGAGACACCGCTCGTCACGGTGTTCGTCGCCTGCAGTGCGAACCGCCGCGGCACCACGAGCATCTGCTGGCGAGGGTTTCTTCATGACGCCCGCGTGCGGGGGGCGCCGTTGCGCTGGCGTCTCGCGCGCGTCGCGAAGCGCGCGCCGTTCCGGATGATCGAGGCGGTCAGCGGCTCGGCATTGGCCGCGTTGCTGCTTGCACCTTCGCGCGAGCTGTCCCTCGTGCAGAGCGGCGGATTGATTGCCTCGCTTGAAACGGCCGAATGATCTCGTCTCATCACCGGGACGATCGACAAGGAGTATCGAGATGAACACTGCGATCGACACCCGCGCCTCTTCGGGCGCGACGGATGTCGCCTCATCGTCCGAAGGGGCGCGTAGGGCAGCGCGGCGCGACTGGGTTCCCGTCAACTACGATCTGCGCGACACGTGGTTCCCGATCTCGCATAGCCGCGACGTGACGGCGCGGGCGATCCGCCGCATCATCCACGCGCAGCCGTACTTCCTGTGGCGTGAGAACGGCCGGCCGATGGCGGCCGAATGCCGTCCGGAGCGGCTGCCGCACATGCGCGGCGAGGCGAGCGCGTTCACCGGCGGATCGGGCCTGTACCCCGTGATCGAACGCTACGGCTATGTCTGGGTTTGGTACGGCAATCCCGATCACGCCGACGCACAGCTCTTGCCACACATCCCGTTTCTGCCGCTCGATGGGAGCCTGCCGGGCTACACGCAACGTACGGTGCGCTTCGATGCGACGTCGGCGCTATCCGTCGAGAACCTGATCGACCTCACGCACGCTGATTTTTTGCACGCGGGAACGATCGGCGACGGCGTGTCGGAATCCGATGTCGTCGAGGTCGAATGGACATCGGAAACCGTGACGCGCACGCGCATCGTCACGCAGAAGTCGGTCGCGCCGATCATGCGCTGGGTGGGCGGGGTGCGGGCGAAGTATCAGGATTTTCGCGCCGTGCTTCACGTGCATCTGCGCAGCAATGTGTGCATCTCGTATCCGCGTTTTCGGCCCGGCTATGATATTCCGAACCTGCAACCATTCCTGCCGGTCGGCAAACACCGGTCGCGCTGCGACGTCACGTTCAACACGACCGCGGCGCCCGTTCCACTGCGCTATGTGATGCCGCGCATCGCGTTCGTGATCCAGCCGCAGGACAACTCCGTGGTGCGGCCGCAGAACGAGCGATATTTTGACCCGGACGAGCGGCTGGACCTGCATTCGCGATTCGATACGCCGGGCACGCGTTACCGCTTTCAGATGGAGCAACTCGCGCAACGGCAGCAACGCGGCGACTTCTCGTACGGGTCGGACGCCGACCCCGGACGCGACATCAGCGCGCTGCTCGGCATGAAGGACTGACGCTGCGCGTGGTGTGCACACGCTGAAGCCGGACGGTGGCACACGTCCGGTCTCGCGTGTCACTCACGCAGTGCGGCGAACTGCGGCGTGGTCGGAAGATGGGCGAAGAATCCGCCGTCCACGGACCAGGTCTGGCCGGTGATCCACGCGGAGCGGTCCGATGCGAGAAACGCCACCATTTCCGCGATGTCCTGCGGCGTGCCGAGTCGCCCCGCCAGCTTGTGCGCAGCAATGATCGCACGCATCGGCTCGGGTAACACCCGTTGCATCGGTGGGGTAAGCACCGAGCCGACGAGCAGTGCATTGCAGCGGACGCCTTCGCCGCCATACTGCGTAGCGACATAGCGGGTCAGCGTATTGATCGCGCCTTTCGATACAGCGTAAGCGGTCTGGAATACGTCACCCGCGAGCGAGGTGCCCGAGCCGATGTTGATGATCGAACCACCGCCGCCTGCGATCATCGCGGGCAACGCGTGCTTGCACATCAGCATGGTTCCTCGCGCATTCACCTGCATGACGCGGTCCCAGATTTGCGCCGACATCGACATCACATCGCCATCTTCAGCGAGTCCCTTCAGCGCCGCGTTGTTATCGAGTACGTCAAGGCGGCCGAAGGTCCGCATCGTATAGCCAATAGCGGCCTCAATACTGGCTTCGTCGGCGAGATCAAGCGCGCAGGCCGCGACGTCCAGTCCTTCCTCGCGCAGCGCCGCCGCGAGCTTTTCCGCGCCGCTGCCTGGCAGATCCGCGATGACCACGCGCGCGGCGCCGGTCGCCAGCCTGCGCGCCGTCGCCAGACCAATTGCGCCGGCCCCTCCGCTGATCAATGCCACTTTTCCGTTCAGGTCTTGCGCTGCGTCTGTCATGCCCGGTCTCCGGATGGTTGCTTCAGTGCGCGCGCCACATCAACTCGCACGGATGAATTGCCGCGACCTTTCAAAGAACGAATGCTGCCGGTCGGCGAACGCCTGGACGACGTCGAAGTGATCGCATCCCTCAACTTCGTATCGCTGCATCGAGCGCAGCGTGGTGCCGAAAATGCGTTCGTAGGCATCGGCCTGGCGGAGAAATTCGGTGGTTTCCGCGCCACCCACCGCGACCAGTTGCGGGGCGTCGGCCGGCGGCTGATAGCGCAACGCGCTCGCCGCTGCAGCTTCGCGACGGTCCATCCCGAGCCGGGCGTTAAGCGAGGTTTCGCATAGCGGCTCCAGTTCGAACAGCGCGGAAATCAGGATCGCGCCGCTCAGGATCTGCTGCGGCAGATCCATCCCGACCGCGCCCCAGCGCGTGGCCATCATCCGCGCGGCGAGGTACCCGCCGGCGGAATGCCCGCTCACGAACCAGCGCTCGCGCGAGCAACCCAGCTCGCGCGCGTGACGCCAGAGCCAGGCAAGACCCCGTTGCGACTGCGCGACAATGTCGGACACGCGTACTTCGGGGCATAACGTGTAGTTCACGAGCGCCACCGAAATGCCGGCCTCGACGAACGGCTCCGCAATGAAGCTGTAGACAGATTTGTCGCCGCGCTGCCAATAGCCGCCGTGGAAGAAAATCAGTAGCGGCGCATCGGGCACGGCGGCGGAAAAGAAGTCGATGCGCTCGCGCCCGGCGGGACCATAGGCGAGATCGAGTGCGCCGCCCGATGCGAGCCGGAAGGCGGCCGACCGTGCGAGCCACTCCTGCAACATGCCAGCATCGAAGTCGGGCCGTAGCGCCCGCATGTTGTACTGTGTTTCGAGTTCGGAAGAAATCAGCATGGTCGTTGGGAGTGAAAGGCCGCATGCCTTGTCACGAGTACCGTCGCGCGCTCACAGCGGCATCGCGGCGTGGGACTGAACATCGCGGAAGGAAACGCGTGGCGATCCGTGGCCCGGACAACGCGGCGGCGGGAGGCGCAAATTGCGCTAAACAGCCGTTCACGCGAAATCGCGTGGCGGCGCAGCAGGACTCACGCAACTTCGTCGACGACTGGATTGCGCAACGTGCCGATGCCTTCGATCGTGACCTCGCAGACGTCGCCGGGCTGCAGCGGCCCGACGCCAGACGGCGTGCCGGTCAGGATGACGTCGCCGGGCAATAGCGTCACCGCCTGGCTCAGGTACGACACGATGAAGGGAATGCTGAACAGCAGATCGGATGTGTTGCCGTCCTGCCGGGGCACGCCGTTCACGCTCGACTGCACTCTCAGCCTGCCGGCGTCGAGTCCGGTGGCGATGACGGGGCCAAGCGGGCAGAATGTGTCGAACGCTTTGCCAACCAGCAGGCAACCGTAGCCCATCTCGCGGTTCTGGATCACACGCTCGCTGACGTCGTTCGCGCAGGTGTAGCCGAACACGTGCTCGAGCGCGCTCTCGACGCCGATACGGCGTCCCCGGCGACCGATCACGATCGCGAGTTCAGCCTCGTGATGAACGACCTGTGCCTCAACGGGCCGCACGATCGTTTCGTCAGGACCGATCGCCGCCGTGGTCGGCATCATGAAGAACTGCGGGATCTCGGGTGTCCTCGCGCCGGCCTCGGCGATGTGGCCGACGTAGTTCATGCCGACGGCGAACAGTCGTGGTGCGGGCAGCGGGCAGAGCAACTGTGCGTCGACGAGCGCGTCGATGGGCCCGGCGAGCGCGAGTCCATCGAACGGCGAGCCGTGCAAACGCTGCAAGGACGGGCCTTCGAGCACGCCGTAATGGATGGCGTCATGCAGGCGATAGCGGGCAATTTTCATGGTGCGGATCTCACAGCTTGCCGAATTCGAGGAATGCGTCATAAGGATCACGACCGCCGCGAATCGCCGTGCGCATGCGCGAATCCGTGCTCATCGTCTTGACCGTTTCCGTGATGACGAACTCGGCATGCTCGCGCTCGATCAGCAGCGTCCCGTCGCGATCGCCGAGCAGGTAGTCGCCTGGCGACACCGTCACGCCGCCGATCACCACGGGCACATTCGTCGCTTCGAGCCGCCAGCTTCCAACGATGTCGATCGGGCTCGTGTAGCGCGCAAACACTGGAAACCCGATAGTCTCGATCTCATCGGCGTCGCGCGAACCGCCGTCGATGTAATAGCCACGAACTCCGCGCTGCTTCAGAGCTTCTGCCGCGAGGTCTCCCATGGCCGAGCGCGCATGATCGTGCGGTTGACACACAACGACATGGCCGGCGGGCGCCCCCGACAGGACACCAGAAATAAACAATTCCAGAGATTCAGTAACGCTTATGGCGGGATCAGCGCGTCCGGTGACGGTGAATACCGGGCCTGCGAGTTTCATCGTGTGGGACAGTCCGCGAATCTCTCGGGGCAGTTCGCGCACGGGCAGCCCGTGGATACGCAGCACATCAAAAAGCCCGGGGGTATTGCAGGTTGCCAGTTGCTCGGCGAGTGAGGTCATCGTGATGTTCTCGTTACCAGTGCGGCCATGCATAGGGCGTGACGTTTCACTCGGGTGTGCGGCACGACGCCACGATCTTGTGCCCATCGAGATCGCGAATATAGGCGGCATAGGCATGCGGTGCGAACGGCCGCGGGCCTGGTGCGCCTTCGCAGGTGCCACCGAGTTCAAGGGCACGGCGGTGGAATTCCCGCACCGCGTCGCGACTCGGTGCGACGAGTCCGACAGTGAGACCGTTCGAGTGGGTGGCAGGCTCGCCATTGCGCGGATAGAGGATCATCAACTGTGGAGCGTCCACGCCCCAACCACAGACCTTTCCCTCTACATCGATTAGCGGTCTGAGGTTCAGCGGCTCGAGAACTCGATCGTAGAACGCCTTCGCCCGCGCGAGATCGCGAGTTCCCAGCGTGAAGTGCGTGAATATGCTCATGATGGCTCCTTCGGCAACAGTGGTTCTCACGTTTTTAAACACAAACGCCAATAGTGTCAATAAAGCTCAACCCGGGGCTCGTATCGATCGGCCAGCAGGAAATCGTGTCGCGTGCCGTTACAATATCGGCAAGTCCACCACCCGACGCTGCGCGTATCGCGTTCGCGGGCAGTCGCGCGACCGTACACACGCGACTTTGGGGTCCGTGAAGGTGTGTGCAAGAATTGCTGTTGTGGGTGTTTTCTTTGTGATCTGCGGCAACGCCGCGAACCCTTTGGAAGATTCAGGAAAATATGGCTAAACCGATTGCGTCGTCGAAAAAAACTGCTGCTCGACAAGCCGAAACCAAAGTGCCAGCAAAAAAGCGCGCGACATCAGGAAAAAGCCCGACGGCGGCGACGCAAACGGTCGTCGAAGCGCCGAAGGCCCGACGCAAACGCGTAGCGGAACCGATTGCAGCGGCGCCGGTGCCAGTCGCAGCGGTCGCTGCGCCGCGCCGCAGACGCAGTAATCGGCGCTCCGAGCAGACTATCGACAATATCTTTGAGGCCACGCAAAAAGTAGTGCTGGAGTCGGGCGCCGAGCGTATTTCCATACTCGAAGTGTGCGAGACCGCTGGTGTCTCCCGTGGCACGTTCTACCGCTACTTCGCTTCGCAGGAAGAGTTGCTCGAAGCCTGGTCGCGCCACTCCCGGGATCGCTTCCACCGGACGCTCGCTGAGTTTCTGGCACCGTACAGTGATCCGGATGAGCGCCTGGCTCGACTCATCCGGTACCTGCAGGACTTTCTCGACGTCGGCACTGCGCAGCGCATGCTGCTGGTGGCACCGGAATTCGCCATGCGCTTTTACAAGCGAATTTTCCATGATTCGGTGGTGCGCTTTCAGGATCTGCTCGCGCCGGTATTCGATGGGTGGGACGAGGACCTCGGCGTAAAACTGGACCGCGAACTGATGTGCGAACTGCTGATCCGTTTCGTAATGAGCGAAATCCTCGTGGCCGGGGAAACAGAACGTAGCGCGATGCCGCGCCGCGTCGGGCGCCTCGTGGATGCGTTGCGTTTCGGCGGCGTGACGCGCGCCCGACGCTAAGTACGCGCCGCCCGCCATAGGCGAGAAAACGTGCGGTCGCGTCATTGTTTGCCGCGCACGCGCATCGTCCGCCAAATGCGTTCGCTCACGCACCCGTTACGCCGGCTTGACGAAATAGCGCACGTGCAACCGGCCGGCGTCGAAGCGATAAAGCTCAATGGTTTCGATGGCGCGGTTCGTGCCGATGATCACGTTGCGAATATGGCAGGCCGCCTCGTTTGCGTTGATGATCTTCGCGAGCGGTTCGACACGGATGTTCGCGCGCTGCTGGTCCCACATCTGGTCGAGAATCGGCCAACCGTCTTGCGACGGACGGCCGACGTATTCGATCGTCAAGCCATCGGGCGCGACGCGCCGGTACTCGGCGAGAAACGCCTGCTTGTCGCCCTCGTTCCAGTGGGTCGTCTGCGCAACGAGGAATGCTTCGATATATCCGGTATCGGGCATGGTGGTTTTCTCGTGAAAGGTGTGTGTGTGCGGAAAGCCACGCGGCGTCAGAGCGGTGTGCCCCGCACATTGCGCGCAGTGCCGTTGCGCCGATCCGATTCTCCCCAGCCGAGCCAGCGATCCGCTTCACGCGTGTCGCCTACGCGCCGCCAGCGACCTTGCTGCTGGGCTGTGATCGGGAAGCCGCCGACGAAGTCGATCATTTCGCCCTTCGGGCAGGGCAGAAATTCCCAGGTTTCGCTGCCGTCCAGCACGATGCGGGCCGATTCGACGAAGTAGCTGCCGTCCTTGTGCTTGACACTACCCTCGATATCGGTGGTCGTGCGTATTTCGCCTTTGTCGTTCTGGAAAATCGCGTAACCGAGGTTGTCGTGGCCGACCATGAACGACCCGGCGTCCCAGCTGCCGTCCTTGTACACGGTTGCGAACGACCACCAGATCACGTGCATCTGGTTGTTGACCACCAGATCCTTCCTGAAATGGATTGCGCCGCCTTCGGCCATATAAGCCTGGTCGAAACACATCAGCCCCTTCACGCGCCGGCCGTCACAGGTGCCGGCAATATCGTAGATCTGGGAGACGTAGAAGGTACCCCAGTCGGCGCCCGGCAGATACCACTGCATGCCCTGGCCCAGCAGCGGACCGCCAAGCTCGAAGAGGCCTTCCTCGGTCCAGTTGAGCCGCTCGCCTGACACTGCGAGGTGCCAGCGCGCGCCGCTTTCGCCTTCCAGATTCGACCAGCACGCGGTGTCGCCTTCCAGCCAGCGTCGCGGGAACAACGTCATCGCGCGCGGCTCGATACGCGTCGAGTCGATGCGCAGATGTTTGCCGTCCACGCGCGTTGAGAGGTAGACGAATTTGGTGGGGTTCGGCGTGCTGCCGGGCTCGTTGACCGCGCGCACGAAGGCGTATATCTCGCCTTCGTCGTCGTACACACAGCCGAACGGCATGCCCTTGGTCAGGTGCAGGCCGTAGAAGCCGCGCAGGTCGTGCATCGCGCGGCCGCTGACCTTGTGGGGAGCAACGAGCGTCTGATAGCTGAAGTCGCCCCGCTCGGGGACGGTTTTGAAGTGTTTCATGGCTGGAATAGGGAGGGCAAGAGAACGAGCTGGCCTCGCGCGGATCGCAAGCGAGGTCTGTTGGCGGGGACGTGTTGCCTAGTCCCAGATCACCGGCACGGACTTGGCGCCGCGCAACTGGGCGCCGGTGATTTTCGGCGCCGGTCTGGCCGGATCGAGTCGCACATTCGGAAAGAGATCGAGGATCGCGTTCACCGCACACTGCAACTCGATCTTCGCGACGAACTGGCCAATGCACATGTGGGCGCCGAAGCCGAAGCCGAACGAGGGCTTCGGCTTGCGGTCGATGTCGAAGGTATCGGGGTTGTCGAACACTTCTTCGTCCCGGTTCGCCGAGAGCACCATGCATTGCACCAAGCCGCCCTTGCGGACCTTGACGCCGCCAATCTCGACGTCCCGCGCCGCCTGGCGAATCTTGAACGTCGCGACGGGCTCGTAACGCACCGCTTCATCGATGAGACGTGGAATCAGCTTGCGGTCCGCGCGCACGCGCTCGACGAGTTCGGGGCGCTCGAGCAGCAGTGTCATGACTGAACTAAAGGTACGCGTGGTGGTTTCGCCGGCCGCCGGCAGCAGCGAGCGCACGAATGTCGTCACTTCGTGATCGTCGAGCATATGCCCTTCATACTCAGCGCGCATCAGACGGCTGATCAGGTCGTCGCCCGAGGCACCTTCGGAGCGCCGCTGCACGACCACTTCCTTGACCGCGTCGTAGAGACTCTTCACCGCCGCAGCGGCGATCGGACCGAAGATCTTGATCTTCTCCGGATCGATCTGGTTGCCGGCAACCATCGCCAGCGCCCACGTCGCGTACTGGTTGAACTTCTCGGTGTCGTCGGTCGGAAAGCCCATCAGCGCGTACATTTCGCGAATCGGAAAGTACAGGCCGAAATTCATCAGATCGGTCTGTTTCGCAGGCACGAGCGGCGCGAGGAAGTCTTCACGGATCACCCGATCCAGCTCTGGCCGCCAGCGATTCACGGTCTCGGGCATGAACACCGGTTGCAACAGTCCGCGCGCGCGGCGGTGCGCGTCGCCGTCCATCGCCAGAATGATCAGACCGTCAAAGAACGCTCCGAATCCCTCCGCGATAAAACCGCTGGTAAACGTCGTGGCGTCGCGCATCACGGCCATTACGTCCTGGTATTTGAAGAGCGTCACTTCGCACTGCGCCGCTTTGGCACCCGCATTGGTCGGCACGCCGAGTCGCGTGGCAACGAAGTCGCCCTTCATGACCGGATTGGTCAGACGCATTTCACGACAGAGCGCCTGAAGGTCGACATCCGGTCCGCGATAGGTATCCGAGACCGCGTGGTAGGCCGCCTCCAGATCCAGCATGGGATTCGCGAGTGTGGTGTTCATGTGTCTCCTTCGTCGGCCGTCGGCGGCCTTTGTGATATGGGCGAGATGACAAGCGATGCGTATGTTGTGCAGCTTAGCGGGGTCGCGCCCGGATGTCCGTCGCGTTCGTTTGACGCTTCGTCAAACAGCCTGCGGATCCAGTCTTCTGTCCGGGTCATGCATAAGTAGACACAAATTTAATATATGTGTACGTTTCAATGGATACCCAAAGCGAGGCATCCCTTTTTTGAACGGCTGCGCGGGCCGGATACGCAATGGATCAAAACGTCTCGGATCTCTACTCGGTGACTGGTGGCCGCATGGTGCGGCGAGCGCGGATGTCGGCGTCGCGTCTTTCAGTGGACGCACATCTGTGCACGCCACGCGTCGAAGTCAATGTCCGTACGCTCACGCTGGACGAACCACTCGATGCGCTCTTTCGCCCGTCGCTCGGCTATCTCGACCTGTCGCTGTGGGAGCGCTCGCGCGAGCGTAACGGCGCCTTTCGCGACGGAGGCGACGGAGGCGACGGAAGCGGCAAGAGCAGCGAAACAGGCTTCGCACAGCTGGGTGCGAGCGTGTTCGTCCCGGCCGGGCACACGTTTCATGTGCGCTGTGCGCCCATGCAGCGGCGTGTGGTCTGCTGCATGGTCGAGCCAGGCTGGCTGGACGAACTAGGGGAACTGGGCGCGCGCCAGTGGGAACGATCGCGGCTGGAAATGTGCCGCGACCTGCGTGTACCGGCGGTGCGCGACGCGATGCTGAAGCTGGCGCGCGAAGCGCTCGCGCCAGGGTTCGGTGCAACGATGCTCGCCGAAGCGTTGCTGGTCGAAGTCCTCGTTCATCTGGCGCGCCATTTGCACGATTGCGGCACAGGCGCGGACCGGCACGAGGGTACCAAGCTCGCGCCCTGGCAACTGCGGCTGATCCGCGAGCACGTCGAAGGCGCGAGCGGGCCGTCGCCGGGCGTGGCCGATCTGGCCGATGTCTGCCGGATCAGCGCGCGTCATCTCGCGCGCACGTTCAAGAACAGCACTGGCAGCACGCTCGGCGCGTTCATCGCCGATGCGCGCCTGCGCCAGGCGAAGGCGCTGCTTGCACGGCGTGACGTGATGATCAAAGCAATCGCATTTGAATGCGGCTTTCAGAGCCCGGCGGCATTCGGCGCCGCGTTTCGCAAGGTCACGGGGCGTACACCGCGCGAATACCGACTCGATCTGCTGGGCTTGCAAAGCGAGCCAGATGCGAAATGTCCGGTTGGCGATAGTTTGACAGTCCAGCGCGACAACTAGGGGTTCTGTCCGGCACCCGGCCTTTATAGCATTGCGGTACGCACCGCGATCATGCTGCGCGTCGCCAACAAGGAGACACAATGTCGACCCTATACTCGCGATTGATCGACGAGCCAACAGCGCTCGTCGATGCCTGCTATGACGACGCATTTCGCCTCACACCCCGACAAATCCACGATATCCAGCTCAATGGCGCGCGCCGCCGCTTCACCGACCTGCGCGCAAAAATTCCCGTGCTTGACCGCTTGGCCTCGGAGCAGGGCATCGATGAAATCACCAGGCTCGACGAAGTTGCGCCGCTGCTGTTCGCGCACACGGTCTACAAGTCGTACCCAATGTCGTACCTGGAGCGTGGTCAGTTCGACCGGCTTACCCGTTGGCTCAACGGCCTGAGCGCAGAGGATCTGGGCCACGTCGACGCATCGGGCATCACGCTGATCGACGACTGGATCGACCTGCTCGACGCCCAGACGAACCTGCGCGTGTTCCATACGTCCGGCACGACCGGCAAGCTGTCGTTCCTGCCGCGCACCGATCGCGAATGGCGGCAGAACATCATGCTGTCGGCGAGCCGCATCCGCGACTGGCGCGGGCCTGGCACCGGCCCCGATCTCATCGCCAATCGGCGCCCGCTGATCGCGCCTGCGTATCGCAGGGGCGCAAGCGCTGCGGCGCGCGGCGGCGGCTATCAGGTCGAAATGTATGCGGGCGGTGAAGAGAACGCGCTCTTCATGTATCCAGACTCACGCTTTTCGGCGGATGTCGCGTCGTTGTCGGGGCGTCTGGCCGTCGCCGAGGCGCAGGGAGAACTGGGTTCGCTGCAGATTTCTCCGGCACTGCTCGCGCGGCGCGACGAACTGGTGCGCGTGGAGCGCGAGCGCCCCGAGCAACTCCGCCACTTCTTCGCCGAGGCGATCCGCCGTTTCGATGGCCAGGACGTCTATATCGGCGCGGTCTGGAGCATCCTGTACGACACTGCGGTCGAAGGTCTTGCGCGCGGCGCGCGCAACGTGTTCGGCAAGGCGAGTGTCTTGCATACCGGCGGAGGCAAGAAAGGCAAGAACATGCCGGACAACTGGCGCGACCAGCTGGTCGAATTCCTCGGCTTCGACAACTTTTACGAGTTCTACGGCTGCAGCGAGCAGATGGGCTTCAGCATGCGCTGCGAGCACGGCCACTACCATCTGCCGCCGACCACCATCGCGTTCCTGCTCGACCCCGCGACGGGCAAACCGCTACCGCAAAAGGACGGCCTGACCGGTCGCTTCGCTTCGCTCGACCTGCTGCCCAGCACGTACTGGGCGGGCCTCGTGACGGGCGACGAGATCACGATGAATGGTTTCGAGCAGCCTTGCGCTTGCGGGCGCAGCGGTCTGTGGCTGCTGCCCACGATCCGCCGCTACACGGAAAAGGAAGGTGGCGACGACAAGGTGATTTGTGCGGGTGCACCTGCCGCGCACGATCACGCATTGAATTTCCTGAACGAGCTTTCGGAGTGAGCGCGTGATGACCACCACCTGGAAAGTGCCACTGATCATCCGTGGCAACGTGATCGAGAGCGACGACCTCACCTTCGGCGGCCGCCGTGGCGGCGTGTCGTTCACCGCGCCCGACGTGCGCCGGCACGCAGACGAACTGACGCTGCGTACGCCCTCGATGATGTCGGACTTGTATGCGCTGAGTCTCGACGAGATCGTCGACTATCTCGTCGAGCTGGGACAGAACCTGACCTTCGCGGACAACTTGCATCTGCAGCAGGCATTCGAGCTCGCGTGCGCGACCTCGGGCCTGTCGGAAAGCATTCTGCGTTTTCACTACGCACGCACGCCGCGCCTGTTCCAGCGCGACGAGCTATATGCCATCGTCGCGCGCTCGGTGGGCGCCGATTATCTCGAAGGCTGGGTCGAGCAGCCTGGCAAGCTGATCCCGGGCGTCAGCGCGCGCACGCGTGCGTTCGGAGCGCGCTGCGTGCACGTGATCGCCGGCAACGCGCCGGTCGTCGCGGTGCTCACCGTGATCCGCAACGCGCTGACGCGCTCGGACGCGATCATCAAGGCGCCGTCGAACGATCCGCTGACATCGATGGCGATCGCCCGCACGATGATCGACATGGCGCCCGATCACCCGTTGACGAAACATCTGAGCGTCGCTTACTGGAAGGGAGGCGACGAACAGATCGAGCAGCGCATCTACGACCCACGCAAGATCGAGAAGCTGATCGCATGGGGCGGCTTCGATTCGGTCAGGCACGTCACGCGCTATCTCCAGCCCGGGATCGACCTGATCACGCTCGATCCGAAGCTGAGCGGCACGATCATCGGCGCGCAAGCGTTCGCCGACGAGGCCACACTGGCTAGTGTGGCAAAGCGCCTGGCACTCGACATCGGCGCGCAGAACCAGGAGGCATGCGTGAGCGCGCGAGTCGCGTATGTCGAGTCGGGCACCGACGAAGCCGGCCTCGCGCGCTGCGCGCGGCTCGCGGAACTGACGTTCGCGGCGCTGCAGAAATTGCCTGACACGCTGTCCACGCCGCACAAGGCGTTCGATCCGGTGCTTAAGGAAGAGCTCGACGGTATACGCCTGATCGCCGACGCCTACACGGTGTTCGGCGGCAGGAGCAACGAGGGCGCCGTGATTGTCTCGCGAGACGGCACGCCGGTCAGCTTCTCGCGCATCCTCGGCTGCCGGGTGGGCAATCTCGTTCCGGTCGACGACGTTGCCACGGCCGTGCGCTCCGTCAATGGCTACACGCAGACCATCGGGATCTTTCCGGACGCATTGAAGGTGGCGCTGCGCGACCGGCTCGCGTGGCAGGGGGCGCAGCGCCTCGTGTCGCTCGGCGCGGCGGCCACGCTGCAACACAACCTCGACCGGCAAGACGCGATCGAGCCGATCCGCCGGATGATGAAATGGGTCACCGAGGAATCAGCCGATCCTGCGTTGATCGAGTCGCTCGCGAACTGAGACGGCACAACTCAAACATCTCTTTGATACAGAAGGCAACCAGACATATGAATCCGATACAGGACAAGGTAGTCATGATCACGGGCGCGAGCAGCGGCATCGGCGAGGCGTCGGCACGGCGGCTTGCACAGGAGGGCGCGAAGCTGGTACTGGCTGCGCGCCGCTCCGAGCGGCTCAGTTGCCTCGCCGAGCAGCTGGGCGGCGCCAGCCGGGTACTGTGGGCCGCCGCCGACGTTACGAAGGCCGAAGCACTCCAGCATCTCGCCGACGCCGCACGCGAGCGATTCGGCCGCATCGACGTACTCGTCAACAATGCGGGCATCATGCCGGTGTCAATGATTGCGCAGGGCTGTGTAGACGACTGGGACCGCATGATCGACGTGAACATCAAGGGCGTGTTGTACGGCATTCATGCGGTGCTCGGCGGGATGCTTGCGCAGGGCGCGGGACATGTGATCAACATTTCTTCGGTTGCCGGGCTGAGCGTGGGCCCGGGCGGCGCAGTCTATTCGGCGACCAAGTTCGCGGTGCGGGCGATCAGCGAAGGCCTGCGCCAGGAGTGCGCCGGCAAGGTGCGGGTCACGTCGATCTGCCCCGGTCTCGTCGCGAGCGAACTGCCCGGCAGCATCACCGTGCCGGCGTTCCGCGAGCGTGCGCAGAAACTGTTCGAAGGCGCGATGTCGCCGGACGCGATCGCCGATGCGATCGCCGATGCGATTGTCTATGCAATCACGCAGCCCGAACATATCGCGGTGAACGAAGTCGTGGTGAGGCCGCTCTCGCAGACCTTCTGATCGTGAGCGGTGAAGCGGTGAAGCGGCGAAGGTGCCCATTTCAAAACGGAACCGCACTACAATGCAACGGTCGTCAGCCGCTGCCTTTCGCAGCGGCGCGGCGCCCTGCTGGCTTTTCTGCTGCCCGACCATGTCTTCGCCGCCTCGCACCCCAACCATGGACGCATCTACGCCGAGTTCGCCATCGCGCAAGCGTGCGACCATTACCCGCGTACTGAAGGAAGCTCGCCGTGCGTTCTCCGAAAACGGCCTGGCTGGTGCGCGCGTTGACGATATCGCGCGGGCCGCCGGCGTCACCAAGCAGCTCGTCTACCACTACTTCACCAGCAAGGAAGCGTTGTTCGCAAGTGTGCTCGACGAATCGGCGCAGGACGTGCTGGCCGATCTGCTCGCGCTCGAACTCGACCATCTTCCGCCAGTGGAAGCGCTGCGCTTGTTGCTGCGGCACGGCTTCGACCAGTACCGGCTCGATCCGACGCTTGGATCGCTCGCGCAGGAAAGCCTGCGTTTTCACGAACATCGCGAAAACAGCACGCAGCGCAACCGGTTCGTCGACCTGGCTCCCGCGCTGGTCGCGCAGATGGAGCGCATTCTGCTGCGCGGCGTAGCCAGCGGTGACTTTCGTCCGGGTATCGACCCACGCATGTTCTACGCCGCGTCGGCACTGCTCACGACGGGCGGATTCACCAATCACTACACGGTTTCGGCGGTCGCCGGCTTCGATACAACGTCTCGCGAAGGCTCGGTGGCGTGGCGCGAATATTCGATCGACTTCGTGTTGTCCACCGCGCTGGCTGTGCAGCGGCCGCCGCTACGGCGGCCGGAGTTGCAACCAGCGCGCTCAGCAGAAGCCCCAGGCGGCAAGGACTGCGGCAACGCCACCTGACGCGCGCACGCCATTGCGTTCGCTCTTGCCTAGATAGCGCTGGACGCGCAGGGCGGCGATGCGCCCCGGCATCCCGTTCACGCCGCCACCAGGATGGATCCCGGCACCGCCGAAGTAAAGCCCCGCTAGCGGCAATGTTGCGCCCCCCAGACCATAGGCAGGTCGCAGCTTGTTCGAGCGCATCGTGCTGGTGTCGATATGGACCACGCAGCCGTTGACCGTGTTAAGGCGCTGTGTGAAGTCCGGTGCGGCTTCCATCCGGCGCGCGATCTCGAACTCTTTCAACCCGTCGATATACTCGCTTGCCTGATCGATCACCTGTTGCGTCACGCGCTCGCGGATCGCGTCCCAGCCTTCGCGCGGCTGAGTCGGCATTGCGGGCGGGTACAGATAGATCGTGTCCTGTCCGGCGGGCGCCTGCGACGGATCGATCGCGCTTGGCGCCGCGACGGTCAGATACGGCAGCGTCGGTACCTCGCCGCGTGCCGATGCACGGAAGTTCTCCAGCACCGCTTCCGCCGTGCCGATCAGTAGACACGTGCTGCGCAGATCAAGGCCGTCGCCGCGCGCCGCCTCGAAGCGCCGGAGTGAGATCTGACCGCGTAACGCCAAATCTATCTTCACCGGCGACGCACCGCTTGCGTTGGACGGCGCGTGGCTCACGCGAGTAAGCAAGCGTTTGTCGATGCGTCCGGGCGTGACGAGTTCCAACGCGACCTTCGGATGACAACTTGCAATGACGGCCCGCGCGTAGAACGTGCGGCCATCGGCGAGGCGAACGCCGCGTACCGCGTGCTCGTCGGCGACGATTTCGTCGACGCGCGCCGAGGTGATCACTTCGCCGCCCAGCTCACGCAAGCGCGCCGCCATCGCATTCGACAAGGTCTGCATCCCGCCAACCACACGGCCGACGCCGAAGCGGTGCAGAAACCCGAGCAGCGCGTAATAGATACCGCTGCCATCCGCCGTGATCGGGCCGGCCAGTCCAGTGAGGCAGCACATGGCCGATATGGTGACCGGATGTTCGAAATGCTCCAGAGCGGCTTGCCATGCAGAGCCGGTCAAGAGTGCCATCAGTTCCGGTTTGAGTTTGCGATTGCGCAGCGCGGCACCGAACGCTTCAAGCTTTGCGCGCAGGTTGCGCTCAGCAGGGTCCACGCGCATCATCGGCACGGCCATGTCGACGAACGCGAACACGACCTTGATGAACGCGAGAAACGATTCCGCATCCTTCGGACTATAGCGGCGGATCTCCGCTGCGGTTTTCTCCGGATCGCGCCAGAACACCAGTGACGTGCCGTCCGGGTGCAGATAAACGTAGCCGGGCGTCATTTCGACCTGGCGAAAGCCATGTCGCTCGAGTTCGAGTTCGCGTGGCACGCGCGGATGAACGCGCATCGACATCATGTCGAGCGCGCAAGGATGCACGAGATGCTCGGGCGCCACGGGCAGAAGATAGCCCGATGAGGCCATGCCTCCCACCTTGTCCAGCGATTCCAGGACCAGCACCTTCTTGCCGGCGGCCGCCAGGTAGCAGCCCGCGGACAGGCCGTTATGGCCTCCGCCGACGATTACGACGTCATGGGTCGGGCTAGTTTTCATGTGTCTCCGTCCTTCTTGTTGTCGAGGTGCGCAGATACCACCGGGGTCGCGCGTCAGAGGACGCTGCGCGGCTGCAATTGCGCCACGACCTCAGAAAACGCCCTCCGTTACGAAAGTGGATCATATGTCCATAAACTGTTCAATGTAATCAGCTGACCCTGAGTAAAACGGTTGTCCGCCTGCACCTGTGCACCAGACGACGGCCGAACGCCCCGCTGGGCGTCGCTGACAATACCTCTTCCCGCGGGTCTCCAGGGTCAACCCGCATCTATAAATCGACACTTTTATAATATATGTGCATATAATTTATTCGCCGCTGCCGGCGTCGCCCGGCGCTCAAACAGGAGGAGACATGAATCTGGAAACCAGGACGGCCGTCGTGCTACGGGTGCAGGCCGATCGAAGCCGCTGTTGCGGATATGGGCTGTGCGCCCAGTTGTGTCCGCAGGTCTACAAGCTCGACGAAGACGGCCTTGTCTACCTCGAAGCCGACACCTTCCCCCTGGAACTCGAAAACGACGCGCGAGAGGGCGCCGCCGCGTGCCCGGCTGAAGCCCTCACGGTCGAAACGGTCACTGCGTGACGCGCCATAGCGAGGAGACAGGGGATGGGAAGGCTCGACGGAAAGGTGGCAATCATCAGCGGTACCGGCGGCGGACAGGGGAGAGCCGCGGCGCTGCGTTTCGCACGCGAGGGAGCGAAGGTATTTGGCTGTGACATGAATGCGGCTGCGCAGCGCGAGACGGTCGAGTTGGCACGCGCCGAGGGCCTCGACGTGTCAGGGAGCGGTAGCGTGGACCTCGCCGACCCGCAGGGTGCGCAAGCGTGGGTCGAGGACGCCGTTGCGGCGTATGGCAGGATCGACATCCTGTACAACAACGCGTCGGCGGCACGTTTCGGGCCGCTCGGCGAAATGCCAATCGAAGACTGGCGTTGGACCATGCGCAACGAGCTGGATCTAGTGTTCTATTCGACACGCTACGCGTGGCGCCACCTCGCACAACGCGGCGGCGTGATCGTCAACATCGCGTCGGTGGCAGCATGGGGCGCTTCGGCCACTGCGGGCACCGGTGCGCATTGCGCCGCCAAGGCGGGCGTCGTCGCGTTGACGCGGCAACTGGCTGTCGAGGGAATCAAGCATCGCATCCGCGCCGTCAGCATCAGCCCGGGCGTAGTGGCGACACCTGGTACCCGGCCGTTCCTCGAGAACCCGGCGATGCGATCGGCGCTGCTCGCCCACGTTCCTGCGGGACGCGCGGCAGAGCCGGATGAGATCGTCGCGACCGCGCTGTTCGTCGCTTCGGACGAAGCCTCATACATCACGGGTACCGACATCGTCGTCGATGGCGGGATGCTGTCACTCTGACGCGTATCGCGGATCGAACATACAAGGAGACGCCGTGGACATTATCGGCATTGGCTATCTCGGCTTCGAGACAACAAAACTCGACGAGTGGCGCACCTATGGGACAGAAGTACTGGGATTCCAGATCGGCGCGTCGCCGGAGCGCGACGCAGACTCGCTGTATTTCCGTATCGACGACAGGCGCCATCGGTTCGCGTTTCATCCCGGCACGACGGACCGGCTTGCATACATTGGCTGGGAAGCGCGCGGCAAGCTCGAGTTTCAGGACGCCGTGCAGCGCTTGCGCGATGCGGGCGTCGAAGTGACGCAAGGCGATGCGGAGCTGCGCGGCGTGCGCGACGTAGTGCGATTTCGCGATCCGGTCGGCTACCAGCACGAATTGTTCTACTCGCAAAAATGGATGCCGCGCTCGTTCATCCCGGGCCGGCCGCATGGTGGTTTCAATGCGGGCGCGCGCGGTCTCGGCCACATCGTCGTAATTACGCCGGAGTTTCCGCCTGAGCTGGAGCACTTCCTGACCGTGGTGATGGGCTTTCACTATTACGGCGCGGGTGCTGGCAAAGGCAAGACGGCGTTCTACCGCTCGAAGCTCAACAACAGTACGAGCCACGACATCGCGTATGGTCACGGTCCGAACAAGATGGGCATTCAGCACATCGGCCTCTTCGTGAACAACTTGCGCGACGTCGGCGAGACATACGACATCGTCAAGCAGCGCAATCTGCCAATGATGATGACGCTCGGACAGCATACGCAGGATCCGCATGTCTCGTTCTATCACTTCTCGCCGGGCGGCTTCGCGTTCGAGATCATCACCGAACTGGAGCCATGGCACGGGGACGGCTTCGAACTGAATCCGGAAAAGCTCAGTACGTGGGGGCACGAGCTAGTCGGCCCGATTCTCGGCCCGAGCGTGCGTACGCCGGAAGAAGTGCTGGATCCTGAGGGTCTGGAGATACTGGCACGCAAGCGTCAGGAGGTTTGACGCAGCACGAAAAGGGGGGGGGGGCAGGCCGATACAGGGGCGGCCTGCTCACTCACCAAAGACAGCGTTGCATCGCCGGGATCGAGATGCGGTGACCAACGTCCGTCAAGTAAGCGGCGCACCTTGGTCAACGCTTTCCCGGCAGTGCCTGAGGATAATCTGCGCCAGCTTCACCGGCTCGCTGATCATCGCGTCGTGACAGGTATCCAGCTCAACGATTTCCTCCACGCCTCCCAGATTCGCGATGAATTTGCGCTGCAAGTTCGGGCGCAGCGCGCGGTCACGCTTCGTCAACACCCAGGCCATCGGCACCGCCGGCAGCGCTGAGCGGTCAACAGGTTCCGTCGTGACCTTCGTGCTTTCCGGGCACAAGCCGCGGATGACGTGCTGCTTCTGGTCTCTTGTCATCCCGTTGCCGAACACCCATGACGCAATCAACGAGGGCAACGGGGCACTGACTGCTTCGCGCCGCGCAGCACGTTTCGCAATGAAGTTCATCGGCGGCCCGAGCGTGTCCAGCACGGTTTTGCCGTTCGGCGGAATGCAGCAGGCGACAAAGATCATCCGCTTGAGCGCGGGACCGAGCTTCGCGGCGACGCCGGGCAGGGTGATCCCGGCAAGCGAGTGGCCGACCAGCACGACACTGCTCGCACCTGTTGCGCAAATCTGTGACGTGACACTGTCCACGCAGCGCTCGATCGTGAGACTCGCGAGGTCGCCCGGTTCGTTGCCGTGGCCCGGCAGATCGACGGCAAGCACCCGCGCGTGCGGGTCGAGTGTTTTCAGTGCATCGACCGTGGGATCCCAGCAGGTACGCGTATGCTGACCGCCGTGCACGAGAACGATGGTCGGTTTGTCGGTCATGCGTCATGCTCCGGAAGCAACAAGCGCTCCGCTGGAAAGGCGGAGCGCTTGCGTGATGACAGGGGGCCCGCAACTGATCAGTACGCGGCCTGACCACGCGCCGCGAACAGCGCCCGCAGCGGCGCGAGCGTCGGCGCATGGCTTGAGAATCCGCCATCCACCGCGAGGGTGTGCCCGGTAACGAACGCTGCTTCGTCCGACGCCAGAAAGCACACCACATCGGCCACGTGCTGCGGCTCGCCGAGATAGGGCGTCAGATGGCCGTCGAGAATCACGGCCTTGATGTCCTCCGGCATCGGATGGTCCGCCACTACGAGGCCAATCTGGATCGTGTTCGAGCGTATCCGCTCCTTGCCGTACTGCGCGGCGACGGATTTGCTGAGCATCGTCAGTCCCGCCTTGGAAGCTGCGTACGCGCTCATCGTGAAGTCCCCCTGAGCGCCGAAGCCCGATGACGAGTGAATGATCGAGCCGCCGCCCACGCGCAGCATTTCCGGAATGACGTGCTTGCAGCACAGCATCGGGCCGCGCAAGTTGACCGCCATCGCGCGGTCCCATACCTCGACGCTGAGGTTGATGACGTCGCGATCGCCGCTGCGCTGGGCGTCGTCGAGCACCGCAGCGTTGTTGTGCAGGATGTCGATGCGGCCGAAGCGCTCGAGCACAGCGCTCACCATCGCCTTGACGTCCGCTTCCGACGCCACATCGGTCCGCACGCCCATCGCCTGCTCACCGATGCTGGCTGCGACGGCTGCGGCTGCCTCGCCGTTGATGTCGACCACCGCGACGCGCGCGCCGTGCCGGGCAAGCGCGCGCGCGCACGCGGCACCCAGCCCCCCGCCCGCACCGGTTACGATCGCAACCTTGCCAGCGAGCTTGCCTTCAGACTTCGAATCGTTCATTGCAGGTCATTCCCCCGTGAAGACAGGTGTGCGCTTTTCCTTGAAGGCCAGCGCGGCTTCCTTGACGTCGTTGCTCGGCGCGAGCAGCGCAAAAAGATCCAGCTCGCGATCGAGGCCGCGTCGCAGATCGAGTTCAAGTGCGGCGCGCGCGGCCTGTTTCGCGTAGGTCGTCGCCATCGGCGAGCGCGTGGCGAAGCGATCCGCCAGCGCCTGCACTTCCCCCAACAGCGTGCCCGGCGCTTCGGACACTCGCGTGACGAGGCCGATTTCCCGCGCGCGCTGTGCGTTCAGTCGCTCGCCGGTCAGCAGCACGTCCATCGCGTGCCCATGACCGACAAGGCGTGACAGGCGTTGCGTGCCCCCGCCGCCAGGAATCAGGCCGAGACCCGTTTCCGGTAGCGCCATCACGATGTCCGGTGACGCATAGCGAATATCGCAGGCGAGCGCCAGCTCCATGCCTCCGCCCATGCAAAATCCGTGCAGTGCGGCGATCACGGGCTTTGCGACACGATCGAGCGCCTCGATCCAACGCGAGCGCTCCATGCGCTGGCGCACCTGCAGCGACGACTCGGGAGCGCGCTGCTCCTTGATGTCCGCACCAGCGCAGAAACCGCGCGAACCTTCGCCACGAATCACGATCGCGTTGACGCTCGGGTCGGCGTCGAGCGCCAGCAGCGCCTGCGGCACGCCCTGGCGGATCTCGTCGTTGATCGCGTTGATCTGCGCGGGCCGGTTCAGGACGATCCATGCAGTCTTGCCGCTACGCTCGACACGCACCGCCGGATTGATCGTCATTGCGTCCATTGGGTATCTCCCCGTCGAGCGTAGTTAGCGGGGCGACTGGAACTCTTCGAATTCGAAGAGTTGTCCATCGAGTTCCGAAGGATGAATGCGGATCAGCGAACGTCCGTCCACGGCCTCGCATTCGTCGATCCAGTCGAAGCGCACGCCACGCGACTTCAGTTCGTCGGCCTTCACCTGCAACCCGTTCACTGCGATACGCACGAAGTACGGGCCCGGGCCCCAGTTGTTCACGTAGAGGCCCGCGTCGCTGTTCCAGCGGGTCGCCTGGATCACGTCGAGCGACGCGCTGTTCTGCAGCACGAAGCCCATGCGCGCGCGCCGATAGCCTTCGGTATCGAGCTGTTCAACAGGGCCAACAGGGTCCCAGCCGAGATTGGCCGAGCAGCGGCGCAGCGTGTCGTCCAGATCGCGCACCAGGAAACCGCGCGCAGTCACGCGGACCGACTGGCCCGGATGCAGTTCACGAGGTTGCGGCGCCGGTACGTCGAACGTCTCGGGTGGCAATTGCAGCGGCTCGACGGGCATGATCTCGATGCACAGGCCGCCGTCCACCGACGGCTCATAGTACGGACGCTCGGGCGTGACGCCCACCCAGAGACGGTCGAACGGCATCTCCGGCGTGCGCTGCGCGAGGCGGAACGGCTGGCGCAGCCGGCTCAGACGTTCGACCACCTGTTCAAAGTGCGGCTTGCGCGATGCGACCACGATCGAATGCGTGAGGATCGGGCGATGCTTGCCCTGATACGTCGCGAGGCTTTCCAGGAAGTCGTGAAAAAGCGGGTCGCCCGGGTTCGGCCGGTCGAGGTGAACCTGCGGCTCGACGCGCGTCGGGGCTACGGCGAGCGATTTGTGCACGCGCAGGAAATGCGCGATGTACGGGTGGTTGTCGAACGCCTGGCGCCAGTTTGGGTGCTTGTGGATACCCAGCTTGTTGACCAGCAGTTCCGTCATTCCGTCCGGGTCGGGAACCATCATGTCGGCGGTCATCAGCAAATCGAACATATCGGCAAATCTCCTGGAATGTAAAGGCTACTCAACGGCCGGGCGCGGCGGAAACCTGCGGCATCCGCGCGGCCGCTCTGGCATCGGGTTGCTGCATCTGCCCGGTTGCCGCGGGTTCGGCGTCGCCGAGCGTTCGTTCGGCCTTCGGGCGAAGCAGGAAATAGGAGAGCGCGGGAATAAGCACGAGTGCTCCGACCATGTTCCACAGGAACATGAACGTCAGCAAGATGCCCATGTCCGCCTGGAACTTGATGGGCGACCACACCCATGTCACGACGCCGCCCGCCAGCGTGAAGCCCACCAGCATCACCACCTTGCCGGTGAACTGCAGCGCATCGCGATAGGCTTCCTGCAAGGTCGCGCCGGCACGCTGCCGGGCGAGTTGCACCGACAGCAGGTAGAGCGCGTAATCGACACCGATGCCCACGCCGAGCGCGATGACCGGCAGCGTGGCGACCTTCACTCCGATGCCGAGCATCACCATCAGCGCTTCGCACAGCACCGACGTCAGCATCAGCGGAATAAGTGCGACGACGACCGCGCGCCACGTGCGGAACGTGATGAAGCAGAGGATGGCGACGGACGCGTAGACGAGTGCGAGCATCTCGCGGTTGGCCTGCTCGACGACGATGTTGGTTGCTGCCTCGATCCCCGCGGAACCGGCCGCGAGCAGGAAGTGACGGTCCGCGGTGTCGTGCGTCGCGGCGAAATCCTGCACCACCTGCACGACGCGGGCCAGCGTTTCGGCCTTGTGATCGCTGAGGAATACCAGCATTGGTGCGACCGTACGGTCCGCGTTGGTGAGCTCAGGCAGCGCGACGATGACCTGCGCGTACGCGTCCCCCGTCACGAATGGGTCGCGATTGATCGTGAGCCACTTCGGCGAGCCTTCGAAACTGCCGGCGATGTACTGGCGTACGACACTCGCGGCCGATTCGGTGCCGCGTACGCCGGGCGTTTCGCGCAGCTTCGTTTCGAGGCGATCCATTTCGACCAGCGTCGGGAAGCTTTCGATGCCGCCGAGCGGCGTCTTGACGATCACCGCAAAGACATCGCTCGACAGGTTGTAATGTTCGTTGATGAACGCGTTGTCCAGGTTGTAGCGGGAGTTGGCCTTCAGCTCCGGCGCGCCCGCGTCGAGATCGCCCACCTGCAGATGGCGGCTCACCGCATACCCGCCCGCGAACAGAACTGCCGCGCCGACCATCGCGCCGATCGCCCAGCGGCGCGTGGAGAAGCGTTCGAACGCCTGGTAGCTGCGCGCGGCGAAGCTGCGCCGTGCGTTGGGGTTGTCGCTGTTGCGCGCGCGCCGGATCGCCGACGCGCTCACGCCCATATACGACAGCAGCACCGGCAGCAGCACCAGGTTCGTGAAGATCAGCACGCCCACACCGATGCTGGCGGCCAGCGCCAGATTGCGGATCACAGGCACGTCGATGATCATGAGAACAGCGAAACCAACCACGTCGGCGAGCAACGCGGTCAGGCCGGCAAGGAAGAGGCGCCGGAACGTGAACCGGGCAGCGGCGTAACGATGCGCGCCGCGCGCGACGTCGCGAGTGATCCCGTTCATCTTCTGCGCACCATGCGACACGCCGATCGCGAAGACGAGGAAAGGCACGAGCGTCGAATACGGGTCGAGTGCGAAGCCTAGCAGTTGCACGATGCCGAGCTGCCACGTCACCGCAGCCGCGGAGCACAGCAGCACGAGAAGCGTGCTGCGCGCGCAGCGCGTGTAGCCGTACAGCGCGAGCGCCGCGATCAGCGCCGATATGCCGAAGTAGGTGATCACCCGGTCCAGACCGTCGATCAGGTCACCCGTCAGTTTCGCGAAGCCGACCACGTGCACCTTGATCCCAGGTGCCCTGAGTGCGTCGATCTGCTTCTGCAGATCGTGCGCCAGTTCGCGGTAGTTGAGCGGCTGGCCGGTGGCCGGATCCTTGTCCAGCAACGGCACGAAGATCATGGTCGAGCGCTCGTCGTTCGCCACCATCGAGCCGCCCAGCCCGGCGCGCGCGACGTTGCGCTGGAGGTCGGCCATCGACTTCGCCGACCCGTCATAGCCCTCCGGCATCACCGGGCCGCCCTTGAAACCGTCTTCAGTGACTTCGGTCCAGCGCACCGACGGTGTCCATAACGACTTCATCCACGCGCGATCGACGCCGCGCATGAGGAACACCTTGTCGTTGATCTTCTGCAGCGTGCGCAAATAATCCGGATCGTAGATCGACCCCTTCGTGTTCTCGACGGAAATGCGCAGGGAATTGCCGAGCGAGCGCAGCGAACCCTCGTTGTCCAGATAGTTGCGAACGAACGGGTGCGACTGCGGAATCATGTTCAGGAAGTTCGCGTTGACTTCCAGCCGCAGCGCGCGAAAGCCGAACAACGCGGTGAGTACGACGCAGACGACGACAATGAGCGCCCTGTGATTGAAGATCAGGCGTTCGACTGGGCCGCCCGAGCGGCGGTCGAACGGCCGCTGTTGTGCGGATGGCGTCTGTTCGTGCGTGGCAGCCCCGGCTTGCGGTTTATCCATGTTCAACACCTGTAGTCGTGCAGATAAGGGAGCTCAACGAGGCTTCCCGATTGATTCGATCAGTACGCCGCCTGAACCACTGACCGCGACGTGGTCGTTACCGTCCGTTGTAATGCCGGTGAACATCATCGGCGTGTCGGCGGACACGCGGTGCAGTTCACCGGTGGCCGGGTCGGCGACGAGCAGCAGCGCCCGGCTGCCGCAGATCACGACGGTTCCGTCGGATAGCGTGATCGCGTCGTTGAGCGACGAGTCGGTTGTCGATTGCGCCTGCTTCCAGGTGTCTCCCCGGTCAGCGCTTTCGTAGACCGTCCCGCGCAAACCGAACGCGAAAAGCCGCTTGTCGTTGCCCGCCACGCCGAAGAAGCTGCCCGTGTAGCCCGAGTTCAAACGTACGAAGCGGCCGCTCGAACGGTCGAGCCGGAACACGGTGCCGCGTTCGCCCGCGATGAAGATCTCGCCGCCTATGCCGCGAATTGCGTTGAGGTTCAGGAAGTCCGGGTTGTCGACGTACTCGAGGGCGGGCAGCCACGTCTTGCCGCCATCCACGGTGACGGCGGCGACGCCGAACGAGCCAACCGCATAGCCACGCTTCGTGTTCTCGAACCAGACATCGAGCCAGGGCAGCGAGGCACCGGCCTTCGCGTTGCGCTCTTCCTGCTCCAGCAGCGGTTTTGCGCTGGCGTCGCCGGACGCGAGCGCGGCGCGATAGTGGGCGACGAAGCGCTCGTTGGCGACGCGTCCGTCGAGCTGCTTGACCCAGGTCTCGCCACCATTCGACGAATGGAGGATCACGCCGTCGTGGCCGACGGCCCAGCCTTGCGAGACGCTCGGAAACGTAACGGCCGCGAGGTCGCTCTGCACGGGGCTCAGCACCTGCCGCCAGTTGTGGCCATGATCGTCGGACACGACAATGACTCCGCGCTGGCCGACCGCGACGAGACGCGAGCCGGCATGCGCGACGGCGGTCATCGGCTGGCGAGCGGGGAAGGCCCGCAGCACGGCCGGCGCATCGAGCGGATCGATGAAGGAGGGTTTGCTGCTTTCTGCCGCTGAGCACAGCGTACAGGCGCCGACGAGCGCCAGACCGGCAGCTGCCGTGCGTTGCAGTGTCCGGATAGACATGTTCTGAATCTCCGCAGGACAGTTCTTGAAGTACTGTGCCGCGAGGCTGGCAACGTCAATCTGCCGGCCTCGCGGGTGCAGCTGCTACCGCACGCCCGCGTTCAGCAGGGCTTGCACGTTGTAGTTCCCCATGTTGGGCAGATCGTCGAACGGGATCATGTGCTGCGCCGGCGTGCCCTGATCAGCCGTAATCGAATAGTTGCCTTTGGTCAGGTCGTACATGATCGCGTTCGGCTGGCCGACGCGCGGCTTGTCGTAAGGAATGATGTCGGGCGTGTAGCCAACGCGGTAGAGCGCGTTGCTCTGGTCATATGCCTCGTAGCCGACGATGAGCCAGGTGTCCTCGTCGATGTAGTACATGCGGCGGCTGTAGATGTTGCGCACACCCGGTTTGAGCGTCGCTTCGACGACCCACACGCGATGCTTTTCCCAGCGCATGTCGTCCGGGTTGGCGAACTTGTCGCCTACCAGATCGGCGGAGGCGTACGCGCGATAGTTGTTATACGGGATGAACATTTCCTTCTTGCCGATCAGCTTGAAGTCGAAGCGGTCCATTCGGCCCTGAAAGCCGCCGATCTCGTCGAACAGCAGCGTGCCGCCGATCTGCGCCATCGGCGTGTCGTACTTGTACTCCGGTGCGACCCGCACGCGCCGCTGGCCTGGCATGTAGATCCAGGTCGAATCGTCCTCGGCGCCGTTGTTGATGCTGTACTTCGCCAGCGTCAACATCCCGACGCTTGCCGGCGGCCCATAGAACCGCGTGTAACCGATGTGGAAGAAGTAGTCGGGCAGTTTGCTCCCGGAGCGGTCGTAGTACGGATAGATGAACTGCGATTCGTTATCGCCCATCAGCGTTTTGTGACCAGCCTCGTCGACGAGCATGGTGCGGAAGCGGAAGTCCGTGCGTGCGCCCTGATAGCGCAGGTTCTGATTCCACATCACTTCATAGCCGTTCTTGGGGATCGGGAACGGGATGCAGGCGAACGCGCCTTCCACGCCGTCGCCCTCGACCTTGCCGACCAGTTTCGCGGTCTGCGCACACGCGACGGTGTTCTTTAGCACCCAGTCGGGGTACGCCATCGTGCGGCGTGTCTTGTAGACGTCCATGCGGAAACCGGGGAGCCGATCGAGCAGCGCCTTCATGCCAGGCATCAGGTTGTCAGAATACTGGGACGCATTAGCCTTCGTAATCGAGACGATCGGCTTGTCGTCCTTGAACGGATCCGGATAGCGGCCGCTGCCTGGCTTGAAGTCGGCCGGAATCGTGATGTCCTTGATGCCACCCGTGTACGGCGGGATCGAGCCGTCCGCGTTGCCGACCTTTTCCGCGCCGAACTCCGTCAAATTCTGGCCGAGTTGCTTTGCCTCCTCTGCGGTGATCGAGGCAAATGCGTGACCGCTCACGCAAAGCGCCGTGGTAAGCGTCGCAATTACCATTGGATGTTTCATTGATCTGTCTCCGAAGTTCGTTTTGATGATGCCCGGACGTCATCCCCGCCGCGCGCGTCGATGGCCGTTGTCCCGTAATGGGAGACGAAGGTCATGACGCGCGGAGCGCGTGATTTCGAGCGTCAGAATGTAGAGGAAAACGTGAGCGAGATCCAGTTTCGATCGTTGTAGAAGAACGTGCCGTTACCGCCTCCGTAGTACGAGGGGCCGCCGCTCGGCAAGCCGTTGGCGCTGCCGAAGTTGGTCTGACTGCCGGCGTGAGCGTGATAGCCGTTGTACTGCAACGTGACGTTGTACTTATTCTGGATCAGGGCGTGCACGCCCAGCGTGTATTGCAGCTGGCCTTGTCCCGGCGATCCGAAAGTCGTGGCCTGGTTGCCATAGACGCCGTACTCGACGAAAAGCGGCATGTCGAGATCGACGCCCGGATACACCTGCAGCCATTGCGGATCGAACTGGAACGCGAACGCCACCGCGCTGTTCGTCGAACATCCCTGCCACTTGCTGCCGGACGGACACGCGGCGAGATTGTCGACGCCTTCGTACAGCGCGGCGTTGCTGGTGGTCCTGATCTTCTGCGTATAGGCGAGTTCGAAGAGCGCGCTGCCGGTGTCCCACATCGGCGTGCGCGTGAGGCCGGCCATCACGTTGCCGATCACGGTGAGCACGTCGCCGCGCGCGCCTTGCTGGCCGCTCAGGTCGCTCGGCAGTGGGCCGGTCGAGCTGTTGAGCGCCGTATTCTGGCGATACGAAATGTCGAGCCCGGTGCTATACACGCCGACCTGCTTGTCGAGGCTGAAGCCGTAGAGGTGGACATTCGATGCGTACGACAGGTGGTAGTTCGTTGCGCCCGTCGCGGGATTCACACCGAGCAGCACCCACGGCTGGGTTTCCGTGAGGTTGCGATAGTAGAAGCCCATCATGCCTTGCAGCCACTGCGGCGACCAGGTGGCCTTGAAGCCGTAGTCGGAGTGGAAACCAAGGCTGGGTCTAATCATGTCGCCTTGCGGAATCTGGCCCTCCAGCAGGTTTGGCCCCTGAGTCAGGAAGCCGGCCGTGCCGAGGTAAGTGCCGCCTTGCGGGAACAGGGTCGGCTGGAATTCGGCGAAGTATTGCGCCGCGAGCGAGACGGTCGGCGTGATGTCCGTCTGGAACAGCACCTGCGCGCGCGGGATCATCAGCTCCTTGAGCTGCGTGCCGGGCACAGAGGAACCCTTGATGCCGTCCTCGCCGTTTTGCCCGTAGCTCAAGCCGTTGAAGAACAGCGCATTGCCCCAGAACTGGGTCAGTCGGCCGACCTTGATCGAGCTCGGCGCGCTGCCGATATCGAAGTTGTAGAACGCGAACGCGTCGAGCAGCGAGGCGCCTTGCTGGTAGTAGCGCGAGGTGAAGCTGCTGTATCGATTGTTCGAATAGGAGTTCAGCGAGTTGTACGGCACACCCGGATAGACGTCACCCGGATTGTTGTTCACGCCGCCGCCGTAGGCGAAGTCCTTCCAGAACGAGCCGCTGACCCGGAAGCCAAATTTGTTCTGGAACACCGCGTCGAATTCGGAGAGGTCGGACACGCGGTTCGTGACGATATCGCCCGCATGGCTGAACTTGTAGTCGGACTCGCTGAACGCCGGGTTATTCCCGATGTTCGAGTTGATCCCTTGTGCCCGCATGCCGACGTTATAGCTGACGGTGTTGTCCCAGTTGATGCTCCAGTCCGGGATATTACCCAGCGGCAGGGCATTCGCCGAAGCGGCCCAGCATGCGAGCGCCGCGGCGACGCCTACGCTCATCCGGTTCTTTTTTAATCTGGCGCGGCTTGTCATTCCCTTCATCTCCTAGTCTCCTTGGCTATTAACAGGCCCGGTCTTCTTTTCGTCGGAGGTGCTCGCGTCGAACGCGAATCATCGCGAGTCCACTTTCGATGGCAGGCGAACACATTGTGCAATTGTGTTCAAGTTGAACTGTGTCGGGATCTGGAATGGAATTCTAAAGAGAGAATACGACCGGCGTCCTTGTCGTTTTCCCTTATTTTTCGCAGATAGTTGAACACACGCTCCAAATATGTTCCGTATTGCTGGCTCCGAGGAGACTGCGGGGCGCTGCGGCGGGGCGCGTTGAGCGCGCCTGGCGGAAGGACATGGCATCGATGGTGGCGTCAAACTTCTGGCGCGTCTTGCCCTGGATCCATGATCAACGCACGACATGAGACTTGAATCGGGTGGAATCGATAGCCGCGATCACCCAGCAATAGCGGGCTATTCTGCATGTTTTCCCTGGTGTTCCGCCGACCCTGCCGCAGCGGCTTTGCGCGCGTACACGTCAGATTCAAAGCGTCCGTACGTGGACTGTTCTGATTTTTCACCTGGGTTTACCTTGGTGATAGAACACAACTCTTATTCTTGTATAACATGCATAGGCGGATTAATATGCATACATGCATCCCAACAGAACAACTTTTCCTCCGAGGCGTCTCACCCGCGAAGAGCGGCGTGAGCGGACCGATGCCGCTTTGCGTCAGGCTGCCGTGCTTGAATTTGCCGCGTGCGGCGTGGCGGGCACGTCCGCCGAGCGCATCGCGGAAGCGGCAGGCTTTACGCGCGGCGCCTTTTACGCGAACTATGAGAACAAGCAAGCTCTGTTGCTCGATCTGATCCGCGAGAAGTTCACTGGCGAGATCGAAAACTGGCTCGCGTTGTCGGAGAGTGACATCGAACTGGAAGGTCTTCTGGTTCTGCTGAACGATCGAACGCGGGTCTTCGACACAGAAGGCGTGTGGTCATTGATTGCCGCTGAGATCAATCTGTACGCGCAGCGCGATCCGCAGTTCGCCGCCAGCTACCGCCTGTATCACGAGCAGGTGCTCGATGGCTTCGAACGCATTATCAGGAACATCTTTAGGCGCGCCGGCAAACGACCACCTCTGGCAGTAGACGAGCTGGCGGACGCGATGCTCACGCTGTATCGCAGTACCCGTTTGCCCGCGGTGGATACGGAGGTAAGCCGTCCAAGGTTTTTTTCCCCGGAAATGCTGGTACTGATCATCCGGGGGCTAATCGCGGTGGCCGAGCCCTCGGAAGGCGAGAGCGCGGCTTCGCCGGAGGCGGCGCCGCGACCCACTGAGGCCAAGCGCAGGACGAGGAAGCCTGCCTGACGGCGAGCTCCGAGTTGCCGTGGCCATAGCTGCAGTTGCACCCATACAAAAAAGGAGACACCGATGTCTGTAGCGCCTCAATCGACGGCTGGGATCCCATCTCACGTGCCCACGCACCTTGTTCGCGATTTCGACCTCTGGAGCGAGATCGCCGCTGCGGGCCCGGACGCATTCAGGAGGGCGGCGGAGTTGCATGGGGAAACGCCGCCCATCTTCTACATTCCGAGACTCGGCTACCTCCCGGGCGCCTGGGTGCCGCGCCGTGCGGAGGATTTGCGCCGCATCCTGCTGGACACCAACACGTTCAGCAGCGGCAGCATGCCCTTTGCGCAGATGCTTGGCGAAGACTGGAAGCTTATCCCGCTCGAAATCGATCCGCCGGAGCACGCGAAATACCGCGCGCTGGTCAACACGCTATTTTCCCCGAAGAAAATCGATGAACTCGAACCTACGATCCGGCTGCGAGCAAACGAACTGATCGACAAGTTCGCCGCGAACGGTCACTGCGACTTCAACGGCGAATTTGCCGACTGGTATCCGACGCTGGTGTTCCTGCGTCTGATGGGATGGCCGACCGAGGATGCGTCGACCTTCGTTCGCTGGACGCACACGCTTATCAAGAGCATGAACCCGCGGGAGGTGATCGGTGCGCTGACGCAGATCCGCGACTATCTGCGCGAACGGATTGCCGAGCGGCGTGTGAATCCCGGCGACGATTTTACGGGCTATCTGCTGTCGAGCGAGGTGGATGGCCGTCCTCTGAACGACGATGAGGTCTTCGGGATGTGCTTCCTGATCTTCATCGGTGGTCTCGATACAGTGGCATCTAGCCTCGGTTTCCATTTCATGCATCTGGCGCGTCACCCCGAGCAGCAGGCGGAGTTGAGGGCGAATCCGGAGCGCATCCCGAATGCTGTGGAAGAACTGCTGCGCTCGTACTCGATCGTGAACATGCGCCGGGTAGTGACGACCGACGTGCAGATAGGCGAAGCGACGATGCGCCCCGGCGATTACGTGCTGATCAGCACGGAACTCGGCAATCTGGATCCAGCGGCGTTCGGGTGTCCCGCGCATGTCAAGTTCGATCGCGAAGACGCGCATGTTCACATGGCGTTCTCGTACGGTCCGCACCGTTGTGTGGGTTCGCACCTTGCCCGGCGCGAACTTCGCATCGCGCTCGAGTTGTGGATGAAACGCATCCCGACCTTCCGCATGACGGGAGATCCGGTTCACGTCCGAGCCTCGGGAGTCTTCGGTGTGTCCGGTCTTCAGCTCGAATGGGATCCCGCGCAAGTGAGGGCAGCATGAAGATCATCGTCAACACAGCGGTGTGCGTGGGGCATGCTCGTTGCAATATCGTCGCACCGGAGTTGTTTGCGCTTGACGCGAATGGTTACAACACGCTCGCGACCGAGGTGGATGTTCCGCCGGAACTCGAAAGCCTTGCGCGACGTAGTGCTCGCGCATGTCCCGAACGGGTGCTGACGATTGTCGAAGACGGTACGACATCGGGATCAGGCGACAGCCCAGCCTGATCCAAGGGACATTCCGGCGAGGCACGCTGGGAGCCGAGCCGGAAGGCAGGACACTTCGCGCGTCGAGTACATGCAAGCCGTTCGACTTGGTCCATTGGCAATAGAAAGCATAACGAATGAAGCATTACGCCCCGTCGATGCAGGACACGCATGACGAAGACGAGCTTCGGAGCAAAGAGGAGACACATTGGGATGCCAACGTTGATCTGCGTACAACACGATGGAACCGAGCATCGGCTCAATGCAGAGCCCGGCCAATCGGCGATGAGTGCCGTCGTTGACGCGGCGGTGCCAGGCATTATCGGCGACTGCGGAGGCGCATGCAGTTGTGCCACCTGTCACGCCTATGTCGATGCCGGCTGGCTGGAACGGTTGCCGTTGATGGGCAGCACGGAGCAGGACATGCTTGAGTGCGCAATCGACCCGCGTCCGAACAGCCGCTTGACGTGCCAGATTCAGATGACCGCCGATCTCGACGGCCTGGTGATACGGCTGCCCAAGAGCCAGATCTAGCACGTCTCATCTTTCGCACAAGGTAGTTGCAATTCGACCAGCGATAAGCCGAGGGTAACACTCCAACGGCTGCGGCATGCCGGCGCCGTCACCGGGTGGCCATGCGCAGGCTTGTCATCCATTCATCCAGTCCGCGTTGCTGGCGGACTCCGATATTCCACGCACAATGGCATTTCGCGAACACTACGACTACATCATCGTCGGCGCCGGATCAGCGGGCTGCGTATTGGCCAACCGGCTTTCCGCGGACCCAGCGGTATCCGTCCTGCTGCTCGAAAGCGGGCCAGCGGACAAGAGTCCGTTCATTCATATGCCGCGCGGCATCGGCAAGATTCTCACTCCTGGCGGCCCGCTCGTCTGGAGCTATCGCGCGACGCAACGCGAGGGCCGCGACTCGGAAGACTGGCTGAAGGGAAAGACTTTGGGTGGTTCCAGCTCGGTCAACGGCATGGTGTACTTGCGCGGCCATCCGCAGGACTACGACGACTGGGAAAGCGGGGGCTGCGAAGGCTGGGGCTGGAAGGACATGGGCCGCTGCTTCAAGTCCATGGAGGATCACGAACTCGGCGCGACGGATTCGCGCGGTGCCGGCGGCCCCTTGAAGGTATCGATGCACCCGGCCGGCGATCCGCTATGCGAAGCCGTCATCAAGGCGGCCGGAGAGGCGGGCATACCGCGGGTGCCGGATGTCAATTCGGCGCGCGACGCCAGCATCGGATACCAGCCGAGAACCATCTGGCAGGGGCGCCGTTGGAGCGCTGCGAAGGCGTTTCTCGATCCAGTTCGGGGCCGTGCGAATCTGGACATCCGGACCGGCATCGAGGTCGAACGTGTCGTGTTCGCTGGAAAACAGGCCGTCGGCGTGGCGATCCGCACGCCGAACGGCTCGAGCACGATCAAGGCGCGCCGCGAAGTGATCCTGTCCGCCGGCGCATTGAACTCGCCAAAGCTGCTGCAACTTTCCGGCATCGGCGCGGCGCGTCAGCTGAGCGAATTGGGGATCGCGGTGACCGCAGACGTGCCGGAGGTCGGCCGCAATCTGCGCGAACATCGCTGTGTGATGATGAGCACGCGGGTGACCGGGGGGAGCCTGAACCGGCAGTTCCACGGCTTCTCACTGGTAGCCAGCATGCTCCGCTATCAATTGCGCGGCACCGGCCCAATGACCCATGCGGCCCACGAAGTCTGCGCGTTCGTCAAGACGCATGCGGATCTGCCGAGGCCGAATGCCGAGATCGGCGTCGGGCTGTACTCGCTCGTGGTGAAGAACGGCAAGATCCAGATCGACACACAACCGGGCATGACGTGGGTCGGCTACCTGACACGGCCGCAGAGCGTGGGCAGCGTCACGGTGACTTCGGCCGATCCTGACGCGCCACTGGCGATCGATGCCAATTACCTCGATACCGAGCAGGACCGCAAGCACAGCGCAGAACTGATCCGCGTGATGCGCCGCATCCAGCAGCAGCCTGCGCTCGCAAGCCACTTCGCGCATGAGACGGCGCCTGGCCCGGAGTGCGTCTCCGAAGAACAACTGGTCGATGCGTACTTCAAGTTTGGCTCGACGGGTTACCACGTATCGGGCACCTGCCGCATGGGCAACGACGACGCGTCCGTGGTCGATACGAAGTTGCGCGTGCGCGGTGTGACGGGGTTGCGTGTCGTCGATACGTCGATCATGCCGACACTGATTTCCGGCAATACCAACGCGCCGGCGATGGCGATCGGCCTGCGCGCGTCGGAACTGATTTTGAACGGCCGATGATTTTGGAATTCGGACTGGCCTCCCGCAGACACTCACCTTTGCGATCCGCGCGCCAGAAAACGAACTGACCAACTGATGACGACGGAGCCTGCACCAACAGTGCGGGTTTCCGCAGGCACTCACCTTTGCAGTCCATACACTCATTTGACGGAGACGCAGCATGAACCAGGTCGGCACACGCGCGAAGCGCGCCACGGAAATCGACAGACTGTTTATCGGGTCCGAGTGGGTGTTGCCTCGCAGCGGCGCTCGCGAAGCCGTGCTCAATCCGGCGACGGAGGAAGTGATCGGCGAAGCACCCGTGGGCGGTCTTCCTGAAGTCGACATGGCGATCGCGGCGGCGCGCGATGCGTTCGACAACGGAGCGTGGCCGAAGATGTCGCAGGCCGAACGCGCGGGGGTGATGCGCCGCTTCCACGCGGCGCTGCAGTCACGCGCGCACGAGATCCAGGAGTTGCAGATCACCGAGGCCGGCATTACGCGCATCCTCGCGCAAACGATGATGTTCGCGGCGCCGATGCGCATCGCTGAAACGGCCATCGAGCGCTCACTGGTCTCGTCAACCCGGCACCTGCCGATCTCGACTTCGCCGAATCCGTTCGACCATGCAGGCGCGCAGCTGATCGGCAGTGGCGTGGTGGTGCGCGAGCCCGTCGGTGTCGTATCGGCGATCACGCCCTTCAACGCGCCGTTCCTCGTGAGCGTGTCCAAGCTTTTCCCGGCTTTGCTGGCCGGCAACACAGTGGTACTCAAGCCTTCGCCCTACACGCCTTTTTCAGCGCTTGCGTTTGGCGACGTCGCGCTGGAAGCAGGCCTGCCGCGCGGCGTGCTGAACATCATCACCGGCGATGCTGAAGTGGCGAAAGTCATGACCAGCGACCCCCGCGTGGACATGGTGACCTTCACTGGGTCCGAAACCGTGGGAGCGGCGATTCTTGCCCAGGGCGCGCCCACCATCAAGCGCACCCTGCTCGAACTGGGCGGCAAGTCCGCGCTGATTGTGCGCGAAGATGCGGACGTCCAGAAGGCTGCGATGGAAGGCGCCTTCCAGATCTCTACAAACTGCGGCCAGGGCTGCGCGCTCGCGACGAGGCATATCGTTCACAACTCGATCCGGCCGGCGTATGTCGAGATGATGCGCGCTGTCGTTCAGCAATTGACGCTCGGCAATCCATCCGACCCGGGCACGGCGGTGGGACCGCTGATTCGCGAGGCGTCGCGCGCCCGTGTGCAGCGTTTTGTCGAGATGGGACGCGACGAAGGTGCACGACTCGTCGCTGGCGGCGGCCGGCCTGCTCATCTGGACAAGGGCTTTTACTTCGACGTCACGATCTTCGATGACGTGGACAACCGGATGGCCATTGCGCAGGAAGAGATTTTTGGACCCGTCGCAAGCGTGATCGGCTTCGACAGCGACGAAGAGGCCGTGCGCATCGCCAATGACAGTCGATATGGTCTTTACGGGGGCATTCATTCACGCGATTCAGCGAAGGCCTACGAGATGGCGTTGCAACTGCGTACCGGCGGTGTCGTGCTCAACGGTGGCTTGTATTCGCTCGCCGACGCACCTTTCGGCGGCTACAAGCGCTCGGGGCTCGGAAGGGAATTCGGCGAAAACTGGATCAACGAATATACCCAGGAAAAATCGGTGTTGTTTCGCATCGGTCAGTGACGCGGTCCGGGATCAGGAGGCGGCGTGATGAGAGTGGGCTTCATCGGACTCGGAGAGCAGGGCGCGCCAATCGCGCAGCGGATCATTGCGGCGCGGTATCCCGTCACGCTCTGGGCGCGACATGCGCAGACGCTTGCGCCATTCGCACAATCGGGTGCATCGCTAGCGCCCGACCTCACCGCGCTCGGAGCCGAATCGGATGTGATCGGAATCTGTGTGCGTAACGATACCGACGCATGCGAGGTGCTCGCCGGTCCTGAAGGGTTGATAGCGAGAATGACACCCGGTTCCGTCGTCGCGATTCATAGCACGATTGCGCCGCAGACCTGCCGGATGCTGGCGAGTGAGGCCAGACAGCGGGGCGTCGATGTCCTCGACGCCCCGGTGAGCGGCGGTGCGGCCGCGGCCCGCGATGGCAGGCTGGTAGTGATGGTTGGTGGCCCGCAGACAGTGTTCGAGCGTTGCCGTCCGCTATTCGCTGCGTTCGGCAACCCGGTGGTCCACATGGGAGGCACTGGAACTGGCCAACTCGCGAAGATCGTCAACAACGCGCTTTATACAGCGCATATCGCCCTCGTAGAAGATGCGATCTACACCGCTCGGGAGTTGGGACTCGACCTCACTGCACTGATGCACGTCCTGCGCAACGGGAGCGGACGCAGCGCGACGATGGAGCGTTACGACCCGTCACGCGGTGCAAGCAGTTATGCGGCGAGCCTCGACCTGCTGGAAAAGGATGTCGGGATTTACTGGCAAGCCTTGCAGGAAGGCGGAATCGGCTTGGGACCACTGGCTCACAGTGCTCGCGCAAGCGTGGAACTGCTTACGCAATGCTCAAACGATATGAGGAATGGTGGCCGCACATCCGCGACCCGCGAGCCGTGAGGACTGCTTGGCTCGTTCGATATAAATGACACGACAACATTAGGGGTAAACGCGAACGTGGTCTATATTGAAGTCAAGCTGCTTTTGGCAGCGACTTCGAGTAAGGAGGTCGGCGATGAAACCCCGAGCCAGACCTACGGTGCTAGCGGCAGTCTATGTGGCGTTGGGATGTTGCGCCGCACTCGCCGCCCACGCAGCCCCGCAGATCGTGAGTATCCCCTTGACCGCTTCGGCCCAAAACGCGGGCGAGATCGGCCAAGTGACGTTGGTGCCACAAGGCAATGCGACGGAAATGCTGTTCATTATCAGCGGCGTTCCGCCGAGTACTACGATGCCGGCACATCTGAACACGTACATCTATCCTGGATCGTGCAACCAGATGGCTGACAAACCCCTGTACACCATGACTGACCGGACCGTCCTTGGCGATTACGTGCCACAACAGGGCCACAAGCTGTGGCGACGCGTGGCGATGCCGCTGAGCGATCTCGTCGCGGGGGAACACGCCATCGTGATTCGTACCAGTGCTGCCGACGGGGCGCGCACGATTTTCTGCGGGGACGTCAGGAGCAACGCGTAAGAATCTCGTGGGACATGGGGCAGCAGAAGCGGTGCATTCGGACCGGCGCGCGCGTCAGCGCCTTCTTTTGCCCGATCCGCCTTCGCCGTGAATGCCGCTGAGTGCGTCCGTCGAGTTCTGGCTGTCGTGCCGACCTTCCGTCGCGCCGGCTCGAATGCGTACTTGCTCAATTGCGACTCGCCCCGACATCTCCCGGACAGGGCCGCCGACGCCGAGCATGTGAAAGCGACAGCAGATGTAGTCACCGACTGCTCACGGATGTTGCGACGGTGAATTTGTGCACACGTCTGAACCACCGTAGCGACCAGGCGACGACTTCGACTCCTTACGTGGCGCAGTCTTGCCGTCGTTATACCAAGACTCTAGGAGCAAGCGAGTCTGCTTGCCGATGTGTTCTCCGAGAAACTCGGCTTTTTCTCTGTCGATGTCGACCCACCTGAGGGCAGAAAGCGCCGAGCCGTGGGCGAGAAAAAAAAGTAGAAACTGCCCGTACAGGCTGAACATACGCACTATTGTCCGCGGATCGTCCTCGCGAATATTGCTGATACGCGCGAGCAGAGCAATGTTCACTACGTTGAGCGGATCACGCAGACGTTCATGGAGCACTTGCGAGCCTGCCTCCGGTTCACATCCACCCTGTTCTCGGGCGAAGAAAAGACGCTGGTCCAGTTGTCCGTGCCTGACGAGCCTCAGGTCCACAACAACAGACTGAATCGCGAGAAATGATTCAATCAGTTCTTCAACTGGCGCGTCTCGGTCGAGGTCATTTTGCGCGCGCACAACGGCCGGTTCCAGCGCTTCCCACGCATCGTCTGCGAGCGATTCCGCACAGGCTCGGTAGAGGCCTTCCTTGCTCTGGAAGTAATACCGCAACGCCGGCGCGTTCACGCCAGCCCGCGCGGCGATTTCGCGCGTGGTGGCCGCCTCAAAACCCTGCTGGCCGAACTGGGCGATTGCTGCAGAAATGATCTTGCGTCGAGTTTCGTCGCCGCACGCGTAACCCGTGGCGTGGCGAAGTCGTTGAGGTTCGGCCATCGAGAGGTTCGCTTTGCGCAATTTGATGACTTGAAGACTTGAGGCTCGAATTAGAAAACTTATTCGACGCGGAATAAATTGGGAGTTTCTATAGTCCGTGTTTTTGTCGATGCCGGACCCGCCCCGGGGGCATCTCGGGGCACGTCGAAGGCAAGTCTGAAACCGGGCGTTCCCGCAAACATCCTTCGCGATTTTCGCTGGGTGCGTGTCGCGGCTTTCTCTCGGAGTAGCTGCTGGGTTCTTTACGGCCTGGTTGTCGTGTCCACACGGCCCTTGGCCGAGCTGCTATTGGCGCAGAACGTGTCGATGTTCAGCTCGTACATCGCGCGCCCGAAGTGCGTCACGCTGCGCCCGGTCTTGCCGGCGCTGACACTGCGGAACACGCTCGCCTTGTCGCTGTAGAACGCCACCGGCTTGCCATGCCGCTCGAGGTACGCGCGCGTCGCCTCGAAGTAGTTGAAGGTCGATTCGGTCTGCGTGAAGTGCAGGTGCATCAGGCGACTCGTCGCGTCGTCCACATACACCAGCAGCGTGCAGGCCGGTGCGCGCTCCTCGAACCAGCGGTGATCGCTGCCGTCGATCTGGACGAGTTCACCCAGGCACGCGCGCCGGGCCCGTGGCTGATAGACCTTCGGCGGACGCTGCGCGCGCGGAATCCACAGGCCCGCATCGCGCATCCATCGACGTACGGTCTCCTTTGCCAGCCAGATGCCGTGGCATTCAGCGAGCTTCTCACACGCCAGAGTCGGGCCGAAATCGGCGTAGCGTTCGCGCACCAGTGCCATGGCCCGTGCCCGCAGATCGACCGGCAGCTCCCGGTTACTCGGCCGCCCGCGCCTGGGCGAGAACAGCCCAGCCGGGCCTGCGGCCTCATAGCGCCGGCAGAGCCGGCTGATCTGCCGCTCGCTGAGTTGCAGGCGCTCAGCCGCCTGAAAACACCGCAGGCGGCCTTCAATGACCGCCTCGATGACCTTGACCCGCTCGAGTTCGCGCATGCTTGCCGTGATCAGTTCACGTCCGTTCATGGTTCGCCCCTGGTCGACGCCTCACGCAAGCGTGCGCGTCAACCAGAGCAGGAATCGGACATTTCTAATGAGCCAGAAGGGGGTGCGGCGGAATTCCTGGACTATTTGGGAGCTAGTCCATGTATTCGTACGAAGACCGCATCCGGGCGGTCAAACTCTACTTGAAGCTTGGAAAGCGCCTTGCCGCGACGGTTCGGGAATTGGGCTATCCCACAACGAAATCGCTCGAACGTTGGTATCACGCGTACGAACGATGCCTGGATTTGCCGAGGGAACGTATCTGCTTGAGGCCGCGTTATTCGGCAGAACAAAAGAAGGCGGCCACAGACCACTATATGAGCCATGGCCAATGTCTGGCAGCAACGACAAAGGCCCTGGGGTATCCGGGACGCGGGACGCTCGTCGCCTGGCTCGACGAGCTGCATCCCGAGCGAAAGAAACGTGTTCTCGGGAAGGCTTCGGGTATCCGGCATACACCAGAGCTCAGGCAGACAGCGGTCATCGATCTTTGCACTCGACGGGAAAGCGCCGAGGAAGTTGCCAAAAAGATTGGCGTGAGCCGCCCAACGTTGTACAACTGGAGAACTCGGTTACTCGGTCAGGAGGCTGTTTCAAACATGACACGCCGCAACGATCCGCCGCAGAGCTTCGAGAAAGCGACGCTGGAGCAGCAGGTCGAATCACTCCGACGAGACATCCGGAAGCTCCAGATCGAACACGACATTCTGAAGAAGGCCAATGAAATAATAAAAAAAGGCCTGGGCATCAACCCGCAACTCCTGACGAATCGGGAGAAGACGGCGCTGGTTGATGCCCTGAAACAGACTTACACACTGCCGGAGCTTTTGGCTGAATTGGGGCTCGCTCGTAGCTCTTACTTCTATCACCGCGCGCGGATACAGACTGCCGACAAGTATGCTGGTGTACGCCGTGCCATCGCAGACATCTTCGAACTGAATCACCGCTGCTATGGATATCGCCGGGTGCGCGCGGCACTTGGCAGGCAGAAGGTCTTCATCTCGGAGAAGCTCGTTCGGCGCCTGATGAAGCAGGAACAGCTAAGCGCGGCCACAACGAGGCGACGTCGATACGGCTCCTACGCTGGAGAAATAGGTCCGGCCCCAGAGAACCTTATCAACCGGGATTTCCGGGCCGCAGCACCGAATGAAAAGTGGCTCACAGACATCACGGAGTTCCAGATTCCCGCCGGGAAAGTCTATCTGTCTCCGGTTATCGATTGCTTCGATGGGCTTGTGATCAGTTGGTCGATTGGTACGCGACCAGACGCCGAGCTTGTGAACACGATGCTCGATGCCGCCATCGAAGCAATCGGTAGTAGCAACAGCCGACCTGTGGTCCATTCAGATCGCGGTGCGCATTATCGCTGGCCAGGCTGGCTTACCCGGATACGGGAGGCCAATCTGATTCGCTCAATGTCGCGCAAGGGCTGCTCGCCCGATAACGCTGCGTGCGAAGGCTTCTTTGGACGGCTGAAAACGGAACTGTTTTACTCTCGGAACTGGCAGACCGTCAGCACCGACCAATTCATTGAGGTCGTTGACTCGTACATTCGCTGGTACAACGAAAAACGGATCAAGATCTCGCTTGGCGCACGCAGTCCGGTTGAATACCGGGAGAGCCTCGGGCTGACGACATAAACCAGTCCAGGAATTCCGCCGCACCCCCGAACCGGACATTTCAAAAAAGCCGTAACAACCAATCGGTTGATAATTTGTGTTATGTAAAATCAAGAACTCGACGAATAACGATCCCGCAAGGCCGCAATCCCCACAGCACTTCACGCGTCTAAAACGACAACGCAATCGCCCGCGCAAAGCGCCGATCACGGCGGAGTTTTCAACGAACCCCTCAACGGCGTATAACGCCATTTCTTCGCCGCCGGATCGATCTCCGTGGCGTTTTCACTGCGTTTCTTCTCTCGCGCTTCGTCGGCACGCGTGTATTCCGCGCGTCTATTGACAACGGGCTGCCGTACATCGGGTGGCCGCGGCATAGTGCCTCCGTGAGTTGCCTGCGTAAGTAATCGGCGCGCAGAGGCGATCCGTCTTTCGCGTCAACATCCATCATGCTGTCGAACGCAATGCGAGTCTGTACGATACAGGACGTTCTTGCGCCTCACGTGACGCATCGGATAACGAACTTCCACGCTGCTGCCCGGCGAGCGACCTTGTAGTTCAATGCATTCTCGGCGTCTCATCCCACACTTCCCGCGCCCGCCAAAGCAGGCTGCCGACGTGGACCAGAGCGTCCCATTCCTGTGCATTCATCGTCGCGTGCTCGCGTGCGAGGAACTCGGCCAGCCACCGTAGACAATCGTCGGCAGCGGGCTGACCGGAAGGCATCGGGTCATTGGAGCAAAACTTTTCGAGGATCGTTTCGACGCTGACATAGGGCCTGGTCATGGCGACCTCCTTGGGCGGTTCAGCGCGGCGCCCTCTTACGACACACAAGTCGCCACGCCATCGTTTCAATTGTAGGCGTTCGCGAGAGAAACAATCATCGCGGCATGCGTTCCTCGCAGGCTAGTCCAGCGGCTAACCGAGCGTCACGATCACGCTGTGGCTGGCTGCGTCGTCGACGAGTGCGAATGCCGTCACGCCCGCTTCGAGCCGTTTGCCGTCCACACTCATTTCGCTCACGCCTCTGCACACATGATAGGGATTGCTAACGGATATCTCATAGCGCGACTTTCCATGACAAAAGATCGCCGTGAAGCCGGGCCAGTCGCGCGGTATGCAGGGCTCGACCGACAGTCGGCTGCCGTGCTTGTGGAGCCCGAGCAGCCCTTCCATGCCCGCACGGTACATCCATCCCGCCGAGCCGGTGTACCACGTCCAGCCGCCCCGTCCCACGTGCGGCGCAACGGAATAGACATCGGCGGCGGCGACGTAAGGCTCGACTTTGTAGCGGTTCGCGCCGCTGCGCGTGCGGCTGCGGTTGACGGGATTGAGCATGGCGAGCAGTTCGGCGGCGCGATCGCCGTCGCCGAGTTGCGCGAACGCCAGCACCGACCACAGCGCGGCATGCGTGTATTGGCCACCGTTCTCGCGGATGCCGGGCGGGTAGCCTTTGACATAGCCCGGATCGAGCAGCGTTCGGTCGAACGGCGGCGTGAACAACAATGCAAGGCCCTCTTCGCGTCGAATCAGCCGCTCGTCGAGGGCGGCCATCGCGAGTGCCGCGTGTTCGGCGCTCGCCGCGCGCGACAGGACGCTCCACGATTGCGCAATGGCGTCGATCGCACATTCTTCGTTGCCCGCCGACCCCAACGGCGTGCCGTCGTCGTAATAAGCGCGCCGGTACCACGCGCCATCCCAGCCGCTGGTCTCGAGGGCATTGCCGAGCACGTGCGCGCGCTCCAGCCAGTAATCCGCACGTGCGTCCTCGCGACGCGCTCGCGCGATCGGAGCGAAAGCCACGAGCGTCGCGTAAAGGAACCAGCCGAGCCAGACGCTTTCGCCCCGCCCCGCTTCGCCCACTCTGTTCATGCCGTCGTTCCAGTCGCCGGTCCCCATCAACGGCAACCCTCGCGCGCCGAACAAACCAAGGCTCTGCTCCAGACCCAGCGCGCAATGTTCGAACAACGTTGCGCCCGTGTCCGCGATGTCCGGTACGAACCAGGCCTCGTGCTGGTCCGCTGACAACGGGCGGCCGTCGAGGAACGGCACCCTCTCGTCGAGGATGCCCCCTTCTCCGCTGACGTCGATGTACTGCGCCACGGCATAGGCGAGCCATACGCGGTCGTCGGAAATGCGCGTCCGTATGCCCGCGCCACTCTCCGGCAGCCACCAATGCTGCACGTCGCCTTCCGGGAACTGGCGTGCCGCTGCCCGCAGTAGATGCTCGCGCGTCAGTGCGGGGCGCGCCTGCGCGAGTGCCATCCCGTCTTGCAGTTGATCGCGAAATCCGTACGCGCCGCTCGCCTGATAGAGGCCGGTGCGCGCCCAGATCCGGCAGGCAAGTGTTTGATAAAGCAACCAGCGATTGAGCATCAGGTCCAGCGCGCGATCGGGCGTCGCGACCTGAACCGTCCCGAGCGTGTCGTCCCAGAAGCGTGTCACGGTAGCCAGCACACTGTCGAGGTCGGCTTTGCGATAACGCGCGACGAGTTCCCGCGCGTCCGCCGCCGTCGGTGCATCGCCGAGCAGAAACACCACCTCGGTCACGCCGCCAGGCGGCAGTACGATCCGCGTTTGCAGCGCCGCGCACGGGTCGAACCCGGCTCCGACCTTGCCCGATAGCGGCCGCTCGTCGGCGCTGCTGGCCAGCGCGGCGGGAGCACTCAACGTCCCGTTGCGGCCGATGAACTCGCGCCGGCTCGTGGTCCACTCGCTCTGTCTGCCGCCGAGATCCGCGAAGGCCACGCGACCTCGATACGCTTCGCCGTAGCCGTTGCGCACGAATATCGCGCCGGTCGTGGCATCGATTTCGCTGACGAGGTAAGGCGCAGATACCGCGCGTTGCGAGCCGAGTACCCATTCGACGTAGGCCGTCACGGAAAGCTGGCGGCTACGGTTCGACAGGTTGTGCAACGTCAGCCGCGATATCTTCACCGGATCGCTCAAGGGCACGAATTGCAGCAGTTCGAGCGCGACGTCGTCCGCGGTATGCGTAAAGCGGCTGTAGCCCTGACCATGACGTGCGATGTAGGGTGCCGCGTCTGCCGCCTGCTCGCGTACCGGCTGGGCCTGCGGCCCCCACAATGCGCCGGTGGTCTCGTCGCGTACATAGAACGCCTCGCCGGCCGGATCGCTGGCTGGATCGTTGGACCACGGCGTCAACTGCCGCTCCCGGCTGTTCGACGCCCACGTATAGCCGCCGCCCTCTGCGGAAACCATGAATCCGCAGGCCGGATTGGCAATCACGTTGACCCATGGCATCGGCGTGTATTGCCCGGGCCCCAGTACGATCACGTATTCGCGGCCATTGTCGGCGAAGCCGCCGAGTCCGTTGAAGCATTCGAGCCCGGCACCCGCTGTGACACTTCCCGGGCCGATGGACCTGGCTGCCTCGGGCGCGGGCACGCGAGTGCGCTGCATTCGGCTCGACGATCCGCCCGTGAGGCGCCGAAGCTGCTCGGGCAAGCGGCCGTTGCGCGCGGCCAGCACGGCACGCGCGGCAATCGGCAAGAGCGCGCGCGCGTCGTTCGCCATCAGATCCGTGCGCAACAGGAAGACTTTGCCCGCTACCGGACTGTCGGGCTCGGGTCGCGACTGCGCCGGCCGCACGAGCGTTTCGAGCGCGGCCTGGAGATCCTGCATATACGACGACGCTCGCTCGTTGACGATCACCAGATCGACTGCGAGCCGCTTCATCTGCCAGTATTCGTGCGCGCGCACCAGTTGCCGCACCAGCGCGAGGTGCTCGATATCATCGATACGCACCAGCAGGATCGGCAGATCGCCCGATACGCCATGCGCCCAGAGCGGCGCCATGCCGCCCACGCCACCGGCTGCGGCAAAGTCCGCCGCGCCGCGCATCAAGGCGGCGGAGTTCGCCCGCAACGCGGGATCGCTGTACAGCAAGTAGGCGGCCATCCGCTGGAACAGGGCCGCTTCGTCGGCGCTCACGCCGGTATGACGCAACTGCACTTGCGCCTGGGTCCAGGAGAGCATCGCCGCACGGCTGAACGACGCGCCATCACGATGCTTGTCGACGAGATCGAGCAACTGTGCGCGCGAGTGGGCGACGATCGTCCAGAACGCGACGGTTGCGGTCGCGCCAGGCGCGACGTGCATGCGCCGGCGCAGCGCGAACACCGGGTCGAGCACGACGCCCGCCGTGCCGCTCAGAACGCGTTCGCTGGCAAGCGCGCGCGGCGCACGAACGCTGCCGCCACGGCCGATGAAGCGCAGGCGGTCGGTTTCGACTTCGACGGTGCTGGTCTGATCGGACTCGATCACCGAAAGGTGAGCCGCCCAGACTTCGGCTTCGTTTGGCGCGCGACGCCGCCGCGTCGCGAGTATCACCCCCAGTTGCGCGTCGTATTCCGTCTCCACGAACAGTTTGCTGAATGCCGGATGGGCCTGGTCGGCTGCGGGCGTCGTCAGTACGATTTCGGCATACGAGGTGAATTCGATGGTGCACGCACGCGAGCCGGCATTGGACACCGATACGCGCCGCACTTCCGCGTCGTCTTCGGCCGAGACGATGACGTCGAGCGAGGTGGTCAAAGCGCCGTCCCGCCTGACGAACCCCGCCCGGTCTTCCGTGAAGGTCGCCGCGTAGGTGTCCGGCACGAGGTCGGTGGGCTGCCACGTCGCCGACCAGAAGGTGCCGCTCTCCACGTCGCGCAGATAGAGATAGCTGCCCCAGTCGTCGCGCGTCGCGTCCTCGCGCCAGCGCGTGATCGCCAGATCGCCCCAGCGGCTGTAGCCCGAGCCGGCGGCGCTCAGCATGACCGCGTAGCGACCATTCGACAATAGATGCGTGGCGGGCGGCGAGTCGCCAGCGCTCACGAGGTGACGCGCAACAGCCGCCTCGACGCCGCGCTGCGGCGCGGCGCTCTTTTCGCCGACGCGCAGATGGGCGACGGCCACCCTGCCCGGCATACGCTCCTGCAGCAGCAACTCGGTCGCGCGGATGGCCGGCTCGGCATGGAAAAACGCGCGAATGCGCCCGCCCAGCAGGGCGTTGGCAATCGAGCCGATCGCCATCCCCTGGTGATGGGCCATGAACGCCCGCACGATCGCCACCTGCTGGCCCTCGGGCACGCGCGAGGGCGTGTAGTCGAGCGCTTCGTAAAAGCCGAAGCGCCCACTTGCGCCGGTCGCTTCGAGGCGCTCGAAATTACGCAGTGCCGCCGCCGGCGCGACCATGGCGGCCAGCGCCGTGGCGTACGGCGCGATGACGACGTGATTGCCGAGGCCGCGTTTCAGACCGAGATCGGGAATGCCGAAACTCGAATACTGGTAAGTCAGTTCGAGGTCGCGCGCGTTGTAGGCGGATTCGGAGATGCCCCAAGGGAGCCCGAGCGTCGCTCCATAAGCCCTCTGCCGGCGCACCACGAGCTCGCTGGTCCGCGCGAGCAGGCTGGTCGACGGCGCGCGCATGACGAGCGACGGCATCAGATACTCGAACATCGAGCCCGACCATGAAACCAGCGCCGCGCCGCCTGCGACCGGCACGGCGACGCGCCCGAGGCGAAACCAGTGGCGTGCCGGAACGTCGCCTTTGGCGATCGCGATGAAGCTGGCGAGCCGCGCCTCCGAGGCCAGCAGATCGTAGCTGCTCTCGTCGAGCCGGCCGTCGGCGACCGAGTACCCGATCGACAGGAGCATGCGCACGGGATCGAGCAGGAAGCCGAACTCCATGGCATTGGCCATCCGCAGCGCGGTGTCGGTCAACCGGGTCAGACGCGCGGCCAGTTCGGTCGATGCGCTCGCCGAACGCGTCGCATCGCGCTCGTGACTGTGAATGGCCTCCTCCAGTGCGCTGGCCCAGAACAGCACGTCGCCAGCAGGAGAATCGACGTGCGGCTCGCCGCCCGCCTGCTCGTCGACGAGCGCGCGAGCGATGTCTGCAACGGTCGCGCCGAGCAGCACGGCGCCTTGCCACCCGGACGACGTCGCGGGGATATCGGCATCGAGCCATCCGCGCAGCGCCGCCACCGCCTGATCGAACTCGGCATCGAGGACGACCCGCGTGCGTTCGCCGCCAGTCAGACGCACGGCGTCGTCCAGCAAATCGAGCGTATCGCGAATGCCCGCGCACGCGGCCCGCCGGTCTGTGCCAGGCAGCAGCCTGCCCCACGCGCGACACGCATTGGCGAGCGCGATCAGATGGCCGGCGAGGTTGCCGCTATCGACGGAGGACACGTACTTCGGATCGAGCGGACGCAGTTCCTGGGTGGCATACCAGTTGTAGAAATGCCCGCGATAGCGCGGCATGCGCTCCATCGTGGCCAAGGTGGCCTCCAGCCGCCCGGCGATATCGCCGGTACCGGCCCAACCGAACTCGCGGGCGCTGACCGCCGCGAGCAGGTAGAGCCCGATGTTGGTGGGCGAAGTCCGATGGGCGACGACCGCATGAGGATCCTCCTGAAAGTTGTCCGGTGGCAGCATCTGGTCGCCCGGTGTGACGAAGGTTTCGAAATAGCGCCATGTGCGCCGCGCATGTTGGCGAAGCTGCCGGGCTTCGGCATCGCTGACATCGAGCGCGGCGTCTGCCCGTGGGGCGAGGCTCGACCAGTACGCGAGCGCGGGCGAAGCGAGCCATCCGAGCACAAAAGGCAGCGCGACCCACGCGCCATGCTGGCCGGTGCGCCATGAGGCCAGACCGAGCATCACGCCGGCACCGAGCGCCAGCATCGCGCCGCCCGACATGTGCAGCCACGTGCGGCCCAGCGTGAGCCGGTCACGGGCGCCGGCCTCGGCGGCCGTGGTCCATTCGAGCAGATGGCGCCGGCTGCCCAGTACGCGAAACAGCGTCCGGGCAATGGCGTCGCACATCGACAGGGTCTGTTGCGCCAGCAGCGCAATCGCGAGCCCGAAGCGCCAGAGCGCGAGCCGCAGGTCGACCAGCCAGAGACCGAGCAGGCTACGTGCCGTCGTTTTCACGGACGCCCGCCGCCAGCGCGGCACGAGCGCGCCCAGCACCGGCAGCAGCATGGGCAGCGCGATAGTGGCGAGCACGAAGGCCGTCCAGCGCAGCGCCACCGGCAACGGCATCAGCCAGCCCGCCACCAGCGCGATGAAGACGGCCGGCGCGAGCATCGTGCGGCGCAGGTTGTCCACCATCTTCCAGCGGCCCGTTGCACCCAGCGCAAGCGCGGGCCGTGTGTCGGGCTTCAGGAGCCACGGCAACAACTGCCAGTCGCCGCGTGCCCAGCGATGCTGGCGGGCTTCCGAGACGTCGTAGCGCGCCGGATATTCCTCGACGACTTCGATATCGGAAGCGAGCCCTGCCCGCGCAAAAATGCCTTCGAACAGATCGTGACTGAGCATGGTGTTCTCGGTCACGCGGCCGGCCAGCGCGGCCTCGAACGCATCGATGTCGTAAATCCCCTTGCCCGTATAGGAGCCTTCGTCGAACAGGTCCTGGTACACGTCGGAGACGGCCGACGCGTACGGATCGATGCCGCTGGGGCTGGACGCCACGCGCTGAAACAGCGACCCTTGCGTGCCGACCGGCAGCGACGGCGTCACGCGCGGCTGAAGCACGCCATAGCCATCGACGACGCGCTGGCTCGCCGGATCGAACACCGGCCGATTGAGCGGATGAGCCATCTTGCCGACGAGCCGGCGCACCGCATCGCGTGGCAAACGGGTATCGGCGTCGAGCGTGATGACGTAACGCACGGCGGGCGGCGCGGCCGGTGGCTGCCCGTCAATCGCGACGAACGTCGTATCGGTCGCGCCGCGCAGCAGCCGGTTCAACTCGTGAAGCTTGCCGCGCTTGCGCTCCCAGCCCATCCACTGGCCCTCTTCGCGGTTCCACGTGCGCCGCCGATGAAACAGCAAAAAGCGCGCGGTTCCCGCGTTGCCCGCATATTGCCGGTTCAGCCGCGCAATGCCCATTGCCGCCGCGCTCAGCAGCGCGTCATCGCCTTCGACGTGCTCGGCCAAGGCGTCGGTCCAATCCGTGAGCATTGCGTAATGCACCTCGCCCTCGAGGCTCGCCAAGTGATGGACTTCGAGGCGTTCGATCTGCTCGGCCAGCGCATCGGCGCTCGTCAGCAGGACAGGCACCGCCACCACGGTGCGCAGGCTGGCCGGGATGCCATCGCGCAGTGCGAGACCGGGCAGCGCGATCGCGCCGATGTCGTGCATCACGCCACGATTGACGATGGCCACGGCGGCATCGACGGCCGGCAGAAAGCCGGCGAGCGCGAGGCAGAGCAACCAGCCTCGCTCGGTGAGGGGACCGGTCGAGAGCGTCAGCATGCAGGTCAGGATCAGCGCGGCCAGCAACACGATCCGGCCCAGGTAGCCGGTCAGTCCGGCCTGCCGCGTGAAGCGCGACAGCCAGACCGCGACGGGCGCGCGATAGCCGATCGAGCGCTCCAGCACGCGACGTCCGCCCGCGAGCAGATAGAAGCCAGGCTCGCAGGCGCGCCGCGCGGCCGCGCCTTCGAGCCCTTCGGCGAGGGCGCTATCGTGGCCGCCATCGGGCGGCGCTGGCCTGGCTGCATGCTCGTCCAACGCGTCCAACGCGTCCAGTTCGGCCTGCGCCTCGCGTGCCGCCGAGACCGCGTGCTGCGCGACCTCCGTTTCGCTGGCCGGCGAGCCGCGCGCAAGCGCCTCGATCGCGCCTCGATAGAGATTGCGTGTCGCGAAGTCCATCTCGGCGAAGCCGCGATGCGTGCGCAGCACGTCGTCCACGGGGCTGATGCGCTCGAACAACTCGGTCCAGTTCACGTCCGAGATCAGCCGCATGCTCGTGATGACGTTGCGCACCGTCACGCTCGCGGCGCCCTGCTGCTGATGTACGGTCGCCACGATCCGCTCGGCTGTCGTGTGCTGGGCGGCGAGGCGCTCGTGTAACCAGCGAACGGCAGGCGTCGTCTGCGGATCCTCGTCGTGCAGGCGCTGGATCAACTGCACTGAGAACGTGTCACGCAACGATGAGCGCTCGTAATGCGTCGCCAGCGCGACCATGTTCTCGGGGCCATGCCCGTCGGCACCGAGCAGGCGATCGGCCAGTGCATCGGCGTCGAGCCGCGCGGCCCGGCCCTCCGTGATCTGGTCAGCGAGGCGGCGCAGGTTCTCGATCAGCACGATACGCAGCGTGATGGCCACCGCCCAGAGTTCGCCGATCGTCAAGGGCTGCACCGACTGGTACGCCTTCATGAAGTGGCACAACAGATCGGGATCGAAGCGACTGTCCGTGTGAGCGACGAAAGCCCACGCGATGCCGAAGACGCGCGGATACCCGGCGAACGGGCCGATGCCGAGCTTCGGTAACTGGCGGTAGTAACTCGGCGGCAGGTCATCGCGCACCTTGCGAACCTGTTCGTCGACGAGATAGTAATTGTCGAGCAGCCATTCGGCCGCCGGCGTGATCGCTTCGTCCTGCGTCGCGGCCGCGGAGGTCGCTTCATACGCGTGCATCAGACGGCGCGCATTGTCCTTGAGTCGCGTGGCCAGAGACGGTCCGGCCCGCGTGCCGGGCAAGACCTCCTGCGCCCTCGCGAGGCTGCGCGCATGCTGCGCAAGACGCTCCTCGCCGAACAACTCCTCGCGCACAGGCTCCCTGCTGTTCCAGGGCGACCCGCGCGCATGGCGCGCGGCGCTACGCAAAAACAAAGTGGACGCGTTCATGGCGCCTGACCAGCGCGCGGCGGGGGCGCCGCCCGATGCGAGCGGCGATGCCACGCGAAGCCGAACATCCACACCATTGCGATCGTGACTCCCCACAAAGCGGTGCTCATGCTTGCTCCTTGTCAGTCCACATCCATCGAGGGATGCTCGGCGCCGGAACTCGATGAGCGCCGTTGAAGCGTTGCATCTCCGCCAATGCCTGGCACGTTGTCGTTCATCGTTTGATGCCGTTGCCGGGTCCAGTACCGCAACGCCAAACAGGTCGCGACGAACAGCGCCGCTGCAGTGCCCGCCATGCAGGCCGTCAGTGTCTGGCTCATCTTCGTTCTCCGTTGAAATGTCAATCTTCTGGATGCGTTCGCTCATGCGTCAGTTCATGCGCGCAAGCTAGTGCGATCCAGGTCGACCTGCCCATATGGTGCCGTCGCGCCGCGTGATCGATGTCCTCCAGCAAGCACTTTCCTACGCACAGCCGCACGAACACGGAATGCGACTGGATATCCGCGAGGTCGATATCGACGAACATCCACAGACCTTCGCCGTCGTCCATGTCGAGCGCCTGCAGTGTCGACGTATCGTTGGTCGGTGCAGGGACAATGCGTTCGCTGCGGTGATACAGCCGTTGCACGAGACGCCCGGCGTCCAGCGTCAGATCGTCGAGCGAGTCCCCCTCCATTTCGAGCCATGGAAAATCCGCGAAGGTGCCGCGATAGCCGCTGCCATCGCGTCGCTTGACATAGAGGGGATAGTGCACAAACGTCTCCTGAGCACCGCGAGAAACGACGCTCCCCGCGTGAACACCGATCATGCGGTCCATGCGGCTGCCTGTCTGTACGGTGCAGGACTTTTGAGCGACTCACGGCACGAGGCCGGCGTCACGCGTCGAAAAAGCCAATTTGTACGGTGTCGTACCGGCTTCACGCGCGATTCGGCGTAGCGTCGCAGGCATCGTCAAACAATCAGGAGACGATCATGCATGCACGAACATCACTCTTGCGCGCGTCGGGACTCGCCCTCGCGCTCGCGCTGGCGCTTCCCGCCTGCACCACGACCGGCCCATCGACCACCAGCAGTCAGCAGATGGACAAACGTCAAACCATCGACGCCGGAGTCGACTCGACGCTTTCGCGTCTCTATGTCGACGCGAAAGGCTCACGCGAACTGGTTTCCAAAGCCAAAGGGGTGCTGATATTCCCGTCCGTGATCGATGCGGGCTTCGTCGTCGGTGGGCAGTATGGCGAAGGGTCGCTGCGCGTCGGCGGCCATACGACGGGCTACTACAGCACCGCGACCGGTTCGGTCGGCTGGCAGATCGGCGCCCAGTCCCGTGCCATCGTCTTCCTGTTCATGACCGATGAATCGCTCAGGCGCTTTCGCAGCACGGATGGCTGGTCCGCAGGCGGCGATGCCTCGGTCGCCGTGTTGAAGATCGGCGCGAACGGCAACCTCGACACGAGCACGGCGACCGGCCAGGTCGATGCGTTCGTGCTGACGAACACCGGTCTGATGGCTGGCGCAACGCTCGAAGGCACCAAGGTCACGAAGCTCAATTCGCTCTGATTGACGTGACGGCCGGCGCGTCGAAAGTCATCGACGCGCCGGGTCCGACATCATGGAGGCGTCATGTTGCGCAGCGTAAAGGAACTGCACGGATGTACCGTCCGTGCCGTGGACGGCGATATCGGCAGCATCGATCAGGTGTATTTCGACGACGAGGCTTGGGGCATCCGCTATCTCGTGGTCGATACAGGAGACTGGCTCCACGCACGACGGGTGCTCATTTCTCCGTACTCGTTCAAACTGGTGGACTGGTCATCGAACGCGCTCCATGTCGATCTCACGCGGCAACAGGTGCGTGACAGTCCGACGCTCGACACCCACAAGCCGGTCTCGCGCCAGCACGAAATCGCGTACCTGCGTTACTACAGCTACCCGACCTACTGGGGCGGACCGAATCTGTGGGGCATGGGCGCGTGGCCCGCGTTCGATCGCGTTGCACCGGATGCGCAACCCGTCCCGCTGCGCCCCATCCTGCACGTCAACCAGGCGTTGCCGGACGTCCATTTGCGCAGCACGGACGAAGTCAGGGGCTATCACATCGAAGCGACGGACGGCAGCATCGGCCACGTATCGGGATTCATCTTCGACGATCGAGCGTGGGCCCTGCGCTACCTGAAAGTCGATACACGTAACGGCTGGGCCGGCGCAAAGGAAATCCTGCTCGCCGTGCGCTGGATCGATCTGGTCGACTGGTTCGCCGCCACCGTATCGACCTCGCTCACGCGCAGCATCATTCTGCGCAGCCCGGCCTACGACAACTCGATACCCGTGCAACGCAGCTACGAAGCGGCCTTGCACGAGTTCTACAATCGCGAAGGCTATTGGTCGGAACCCGGATCGCGACAGTAGGCGCGCGGTGGCGCGAGCGATCGGGAAGCCATCCCCGTCCGTCACAGCCTTTTCAGATCAGGGAGCAAACGGTCGAATTCGCGTTTCACCACGCTGTAGCACTCGCAGACGCGCCTCTCCAGCCCGGGCCGGTCCAGTACCTCGATGTGGCCGTAGCTATAGCGGATCAGGCCGGCCTCCTGAAGCTTCATCGCCGCTTCGGTAACACCGGGTCTGCGTACGCCCAGCATGTTGGCGATCAGTTCCTGGGTCATTTTCAGTTCATTGGACGGCAGGCGGTCGAGGCTCAGCAGCAACCAGCGGCACAGTTGTTGATCGATCGAATGATGGCGGTTGCACACGGCCGTCTGTGCCATCTGCGTGATGAGCGCCTGGGTGTAGCGCAGGAGCAGTCGCTGCATCGGCCCGCCGCGATGGAACTCCTCCTTGAGCAGGCGGGTGTCGAGACGGTGCGCCTTGCCTGCGCTCTGCACGACCGCGCGGCTTGGCGTGGTTTCGCCACCCATGAAAATGGCGATGCCGACAATCCCTTCATTGCCGACGATGGCGATTTCCCCGGAGGCGCCGTCTTCCATCACATACAGCAGGGAGATGATCGACGTCGTCGGGAAATAAACATGGCTGAGACGGTCACCTGATTCGTAGACCACCTGCCCAAGCGGCATGTCCACCTGGACCAGCTGCGCGGCAAGACGTGCCCACTCGGCCGCCGGAAGGGCCGAGAGCAAGTGATTGCCGCTGAACTGCTGTTCGTCCACCATGCCCTGCTCCAGACTATCGCGAGGCAACCAGTCGATTTTCCCCTCGAACTACGGAAGGTGCTCGTAGTGGTGCCGCATGGCCTGTGCCCGGTCGGGCTTTTTTCGGCGTGACGGGCCGGCATTTGTGACGACGACGCGCGGGCCCGTTCACCTGCGCCTAGAACGCCTTGCGCAACTGCACCCAGCAGTGAACCGACGTATTGGCGTTCGTGCTGAGTATTTCCGGCGTACGGCCGAACGGAAAGGCGACACTGGCGCTGAGCAAAAGCTTGTAGGGTCCATTCCACTGCACGCCAAAACCGGCGCTGCTCAACACGCCGGTGTTGGGTCCGGGAACGAACGGGTTCTTGTATTGCTGCACCCAACCGGTATCGACGAAGACAGAAAACTGCCAGATGCCCGGTATGTTCTGGAACGTCGAGTCGTGCCGGTACTCGAGCGTCGCCAGATAGCCCCGCGAGCCGGACAGCACACCGACGTCGTAGCCGCGCACGCTATCGGGTCCGCCGAGGTAGAACTGCTCGGAGGTGTCGAGGTTCTTGCTCGACGTCTGCCCGGAGAAACCGAGGTACAGCGCATCGCTGCGCGTCAACTGCTGCAGGCGTGACAGTGACAGCGCGAGCTTGACGTAATGTCCCGCTGTGTCCGAGCCGATCTGGTCGATGATGTCGGTCTGCAGGTTGTTGGCCGCGAGCACGCCATAAGTCAACGCGAGGCGCGCATTGCTCACTCCCGTCGAATCGAGTTGATCTCCCGCGAGCGTACTGGTCACGCTGTTCGTGTGACGATCGTTCTGGAGTCCGATGATATCGATGTTGTCGTTCAGTCTGCGGAAGTCGTATTCGATCTGCCCGTAAAGATTGCCCCGCGTATTGCGGATCAGCGGCTGCGCCAGCACGACTCCGCCGACGAAGGCCGAGCCGTGCGCGTCCAGATCGGAGAGATCGTTGCGCAGATGGTAGTTGAGTCCCGACACCGTGGCCCCGAGCGTCGTGCCCTGCCCGTTGAGCAGATAACGGTAATCCATGCGCCCGTAGGTCATGCCTGGGCCCGTCGTCAGCGCACTGAAGTCGAGCAGGTCGCCCTGGTTGAACGGGCCGTTGATGTTCAGGTTGCCGCTGCCGCGCACGCGTCCGCTATAGGGGTCGCCGAAGTTGTCCACGCCGGCGTCGCCGGTGACGCGCTGCTGGGACGTCACGTCGACGAGCAGGTCGGAGGTGCCCACCTGCTGCCCCGGCCGCACTGTCGAACTCACCTCGGCGCCCGGAATGTCTTGCAGCAGCAGCAACGTGCGTTCGAGTTCGAACTCGCTGACCGGCTGCCCCGCCTGCAATGCCGCGAGCGTATTGGTCAGCACGCGCTCCGAGACCTGGCTCTGGTTGTTCAGCGTGACAGCGCCATAGCGCGCTTCGGCGACGTCGATCCGCACGACGCCGTTCTCGATGGTCTGTGCCGGGACATAGGCGGTCGCGAGCGGATAGCCGTGCTCGTGATACACGTCGCTGATCTGGTCGGCGAGCGCATTCAGGTCGCTCAGCGTGAGGTTCTTGCCCTCGCTCGGCGCCACCACGGCGTGCAACATCTCGATGGGCAGCTCCGTATTGCCCGTGATCTCGATCTGCCGCACCGGAAACGTCTTCGTGTTGTCGGCAGGCGCGCCCTTTGGCTGCTGGATCGTGAGGTCCAGGTTCGAGGGCGGCGGCTGCAACGAGGGCTGTGGCACCTGCTGGAGCAACTGGCCGCTATTGGGCGGCGTCGGCACGCGCACCTGTCCTTGAGCGGCGAGCGCCGTCGCGGCGAGCGCGGCGGCAAGACTGATTCGTGTTCTGCATAGGCGCTTCGAGCGAATCTCGATCATGGTATGAAGATGTCGTGAGACGCGCTATTGCGCGTACGTTGTTCTTCTCCTCCACCCGGAGGCCTCAATTCGAAGGCAGCCGAACCCCTCCATTGAGCACTGTGAGCGCGAGTCCAGGATGAAAGTCCGCGCGCGCCAGATTGCGCTCGTTGGGGTGGTCTTCCTGCTTCTGGTTACCAGTGAAGCTGCCCTGGGCGGTGTCGGGAGCCGTGCCATAGGGCGTCGTGACGTCGTTCGGTGAGAGCGGCGCCTGGACGCTCGCAAGCGTACCGATTGGCACCGGGGCGACCGGCGTGAAGATGTCGGCGGTCAGACCGACTGGTTGCACGAGCACGTAATTGCCCGAGTCGGCGCCGCTGGCGGTCATCGCTGTGCTCACCGGCTTGTCGAAGCCGGCCGCAGGATTGTTGAAATAGCCCACGACGTCGTTGCCGAGCGTCACGCTGTCATGGCCGAGCACGCCGGAGAGCGTCGCTCCCGAGAGCGCATCGAGCACCGTGCCGTCATAGGCCCGGTTGCTCGTGCGCGTGCCCACCACGATGAGCGGCGCGGGAGTGACCGTCACCCAGTCCACGCCGCCTGCCAGTGTGTAGTTGCCGGCAAGTGCCGCGCCGTTGCCGCTCAGCGAGTAGCCACCGATTCCACCGGGCGCGAATGCAATCTGGTTGCCGACGTTCTTCGTGGAGAGCGTCCCGCTCCCTGAAAGCGTGAGCGACTCGCCGTTCACGCCCTGCACCACACCGTTCGCGCCGAACAGGCCAGCCGCCGCGCCGGTGCTTGCATCGTACACGCGGCTACCCGTGAGATTGAGCACGACTGGCGTGATGTTGGCAGACGTCGTCGCCACCGTATTGAACGTGTAGTTGATAGCGTCTGCGCCACTGCCCGCGATGCCCGTCACCAGAACCGGAATGCCGTTGCCGACGTTGGGCGTGACAAAGTTCGCCGACTGCGAGCTGAAGCTCACGCTGTCGCCGCCCAGGATGCCGTTGCTCGCGAGGCCTACCGTGGCGGCGCGCGTGCCATCGTAGGTCTTGTTCGTACCCGTCGCGCTCACCGTGATGGCCAGCGGCGTGATGGTCACCCGGTCCGTGCCGCCGCGCAACGTGTAGTTGCTGGCCAGCGTCGAACCGTTGGCGGTGAGCGTGAAGCCATTGAGCGCGCCCAGCGCGAATGGCTTGCTTTCGCCGACGTCGCGATCGCGAAGATTGCCCAAGCCGGTAAGCGTCAATGTCTGACCATCGACGCCCGTGAGTTGGCCGCCGTTGCCGAACAGGTTCGCCTCGGCCTCGTTATTACCGTTGTAGACCCGGGTGCCCGTGAGGTTCAGGACGAACGGCAGAATGTTCGCCGTCGTGACCGTTGAAGTGTTGTACGTGTAGTTCCCGAGATCGCTGCCCGTTCCCCTGATGCCCGCCACGTTGACCGCAATGCCGTTGCCCGCGTTCGGCGTGGCAAAGTTCGCGCTCGCGGCCGCGAAGGCGGCAGTGTCGCCCGCCACCAGGCCGCTCACGGTCAATCCGTTGAGCACCGCCGTGGTGGTCGCGTCGTAAGTCTTGTCCTGCGCGCTGGCCGTGATCGTCAGCGCGCGCGGCGTGATGTCCGCGCTGGTCGTCACGACCCTGCTGCCGAACGTATAGTTGCTGATGTCCGTGCCGTTGCCGTAGAGCCCCACGGTGATGGGAATGGACGTGCCCACATTTGCCGTGGCGAAGTTCGCCGAGCTGTAACCCACCGACGCGTTGTCGCCCGCCACCAGACCGTTCACGGTGAAGCTGCTGAGCTGCGCGGTCGTGGTGCCGTCGTAGACCTTGTTCTCGCCCACTGCCGCGACCGTCACTGCCTTCGGCGTGATGTTGACCCAGTCGCCGACGCCAGTCCCGAGCGTGTAATTGCCGGACAACGCGCCGTTGTTGCCGGCGAGCGTGAATCCCGTGAGGCCGTTCGCAGCGAACGGCTGCTGCGAGTTCACGTTCTTGCCCGCGAGCGTGCCGGTGCCCGAGAGCGTGAGCGTTTCGCCGTTCACGCCCGTGAGCACGCCGTTGTTGCCAAACAGCCCGGCAGCCGCACCGGCGGTGCCGTCGTAGACGCGCGTACCCTGCAGGGTCAGGATGTACGGCAGGATGTCGGCTGCGGTCGTCGCGGTGACGTTGTACGTGTAGTTGCCCGCGTCCGTGCCGCTCGCCGTGATGCCGCTTATCGTGACCGGAATGCCGTTACCCGCGTTCGGCGTAGAGAAATTGGCGCCGCTGAAGCCGAATTTCACAGTATCGCCCGCCAGCACGCCGGTCGGCGTGATGGTCGCCGTGGCCGTCGTCGTGCCGTTGTAATAGCGGCTTTGCGCCGTCGCGCTGAGCGTGACCGCAAGCGGGTTGATGGTCACCCAGTCGGTGCCGCCCGCGAACGTGTAGTTGCCGGCCAGCGCCGTGCCGTCGCCCGTGAGCGTGAAGCCTGCGAGGCCATTGGCCGCGAACGGCACCTGCGAGCCCGCGTTCTTCGTGGAGAGTGTGCCGGTGCCGGACAGCGTGAGCGTTTCGCCGTTCACGCCCGTCAGCTTGCCATTGGTGCCGAACAGGCTGGCCGCAGCCCCAGTGGTGCCATCGTAGGTGCGCATGCCGGTGAGGTTCAGCACGACGGGCAGGATGTTCGCTGCCGTCGTCGCGACGACGTTGTACGCGTAGTTGGTCGCGTCCGCGCCGCTGGCGGTGATGCCGTTCACTGTAACGGTGATGCCGTTGCCCGCATTCGGCGTGGCGAAGTTCGCGCCGGTGAAGCCGAAGGTCACGGTGTCGCCGGCCAGTACGCCGTTGCTGGCGATCGCCGCCGTCGCGGCGGTCGAGCCGTCGTAGGTCTTGTTCTGCGCGGTTGCGCTGACAACGATCGGGCGCGCCGTGATATCGCCGGTCAGGCCGGTGGGCTGCGTCAGCGTGTAATTGCCGGCGTCGGTGCCGCTGATGGTCATCGTCGCGGCCGTGACGGCCTTGCCGGTGCCCACGTTCTTGTCGGCGAACGTGCCCGTCGTGTCGTTGCCGAGTGTCACGGCGTCGCCCGTGAACACGCCTGCGAGCGTCGCGCCGCTCAGCGTGGCGTTCGTCGTGGCATCGTAGACCTTGGTGTTCACCGACGTGCCGTTGACGGTGAGCGTCGCGGGCGTGATGTTGACCCAGTCGGTGCCGCCCGCGAACGTGTAGTTGCTGGCCAGCGCCGCGCCGTTGCCGGTGAGCGTGAAGCCCGCCAGGCCGTTCGTGGCAAACGCTTGTTGCGCGTTCACGTTCTTGCTCGCGAGCGTGCCGCTGCCCGTCAGCGCGAGCGTTTCGCCGGCGACGCCCGTGAGCGTGCCGTTGCTGCCGAACAGGCTCGCGGCGGCATTGGTCGTGGCGTTGTAGACGCGCGTGCCGGTGAGATTCAGCACGTACGGCGTGATATTGGCGGACGTCGTCGCGATCGTGTTCGTGAACGTGTAATTGCCTGCGTCGGCGCCGGATTCGGCGATGCCCAGCACGGTGACGAGCTTGCCTGTGCCCACGTTCTTCGTATCGAAATCGGCGGATTGATCGCTGAAGACCACCTGGTCGCCTTGCACGACACCGGGAGCGCTCAACTGCACGCTCGCCGTGGTCGTGCCGTCGTAGACCTTGTTGCTGGCAGCGGCCTGCACCGTCACGCCAAGCGGCGTGATGTTGGCCGCGAGGCCTGTCGGCTGCACCAGGTTGTAGTTGCCCGCATCGGTGCCCGAGATCGTCATGTTCGTGGTCACCGGCTTGCCGTTGCCCACGTTCTTGTCGTTGAACAGACCCTGGCTAGCGTTGCCCAGCGCGACGACATCCGAACCGAGCACGCCGTTGAGCGTGGCGCCCAGCAAATGAGCAATGGCATTGCCGTCGTACACCTTGCTCTGGGCGGCCGTGTTGAGCACGTTGAGCGTAGCGGGTGTCACCGTGACCCAGTCGTTGCCGCCCACGAGCGTGTAGTTGCTCGTCTTCGCCGTGCCATCGGCGGTGAGCGTATAGCCGCTCAGGCCATTGGCCGCGAACGGTTTCTGGTTGCCCACGTTCTTGTCGACGATTTGCCCGCTGCCGCTGAGCGTCAGCGTCTCGCCGTTCTGCCCTTGCAGCACGCCGCTGCTGCCGAACAAGGTCGCGGGCGCATTGGTCGTGGTGTCGTAGACCCGCGTGCCCTGCAGACTCAACACGCGCGGCGTGATGTTGGCCGTGGTGTCCGCCGTGGTGTTGGCGAACGAATAGTTGGCCGCGTCGGCGCCGCTCGCCGAAATACCGCTCACGTGCACCGCGAGGTTGTTGCCCACGTCGGCCTGGGAAAAGTTGGCCGCCTGATCGCTGAACGTGACCTGGTCGCCCGCCACCACGGCCGCGCTGCCCAGATTGACCTGCGCCGTCGTCGTGCCGTCGTACTGCTTGTTGATGCCGGTGGCCGTGATCGTCACGCCCAGCGGCGTGATGTTGGCGAAAATGCCGGTCGGCTGTACCAGGGTGTAGTTCCTCGCGTCCGTGCCCGAGATCGTCATCTGGGTGGACACCGGCTTGTTCGTGCCCACGTTCTTGGTGTCGAACAGGCCCGTGGCGGCGTTGCCGAGCGCAACGTTGTCACTGCCGAGCACCCCGCTCAGCAGGGCATTTTGCAAGGTCGCTGTCCGCGTGCCATCGTAGACCTTGTTGAGCGCAGTCGTGTTGAGGACCGTGAGCGCGGCGGGCGTTATCGTCACCCAATCGGTCCCGCCCGCGAGCGTGTAATTGCCGGCGAGACCCGTGCCGTTGCCGAGCATCAGCGAGCCGAGGTTCGAAAACGGCACCTGCGTGCCCACGTTCTTGCTGGTCAGTGTGCCGCTGCCGGTGAGTGTCAGCGTCTCGCCATTGACGCCGGCGATCACGTCCGCGCTCGAGAACAGATTCGCGTTGGCGAGCGTCGTGGCGTCGTACACGCGCGTGCCGGTGAGGCTGATGATCTTCGCCGTGATCTCGCCGAGCGTCCCGGTGGCCTCGGTCGGCAGGCTGTAGTTCGAGAGGTTCGTGCCGACCGGCGATGCGTAGTCCGACGGCTCGAGCGTCGCGCTGATGCCGACATGCGTGCCGACATTGGGTGAGAAATACCCGCTCGCCGCTGTCTGCGTGATCGTGGCGCTCTGGTTGCCCACGAAACCGGTTATCGTGAAGTCCGACGCGCCGAGCGTCACCGATGTCGTGCCGTCGTACTGCTTGATCGGGTTGCCCGTGATGCTCACGGCGAGCGGCGCTGGCGTGATGTTCGCGAACAGGTTCGAAGGCTGCGACACGCTGTAGTTGCCCGCCTGCGCGCCGCTCAGGGTAAAGCCGCTCGCGCTCACCGCCAGGTTGGTTCCCACGTTCGGCGTACTGAACTGTCCCGTTGCACTGCCCGACGAGAGCGTGACTTTGTCGGTGCCGAGTACGCCGGACAGCGTGACGTTGCTGCTGTTGATCGTGGCAGCCGTCGTGCTGTCGTACACCTTGTTGTTTGCCACCGCACCGTTGATGATGAGCGGCGCGGGCGTGATATTCGCGGCCAGTCCAGTGATGGTCTGCAACGTGTAATTGCCGGCCGCGCTGCCGGAGATACTGAAGCCGTTTGCCGTCACGGCAATCCCGTTGCCGACGTTGGACTGGGCGAAGGTGCCCGAGGTGGAGGTGGTGAGCGTCACGTTGCCGGCGTCGGACGGCACCAGACCCGAGAGCGCTGCGCTGCTCACATCGAGCGTGTCGGCGGTTGTCGTGTCGTAGACCTTGTTGGTCGCGTGGGCGTTGATGACGTAAAGCGGGGCCGGCGTGATGATCCCCGGGCCGGAGGCCGTGGTGGGCAACAGGTAGTTGCTGAGCAGTGTGCCGCTGTTGGCGGTGTAGTTGCCAGGCACGAGCGATCCGCTGACGATCCAGGTGCCCGCGTCCGTTCTCGCGTAGTTGAACTGCGTGGTCGGCGTGATAGTGGCGCCCTCGCCGTTCACCATGCCGATGACCTGCAGGTTGCTGCTGCCCACCGGCGCGAGCGTGGTCCCGTTGTAGACCTTCCTCGGAAGGCCGATGACCGCGGCCGTGAGCTGCGCCGGCAGAATCGTGCCCGTCCCGAAGGCCGAGATCGGGAACGAATAGTTGTTGAGGTCGGTGCTGCCACCGGGAGTCAGTTCGGACTGGGTGAGACTCGCTGTGACCGCCTGGGACCCGGCGTTTTTCGTTGCATAGTTCCCGGTAATCGTCTGGTTGACCGTCGCGCTGTCGGTCCCCACAAACCCCGTGAACGTGAAATCGCTCGCGGGAATCGTGGCGATGGTGTTGCCGTCGTAGGTCTTCGACGGGTTATCCGTGATCTGCGCCGTCACCTCTCCGCTGATCGGCCGCTTCACGATCGTGCCCATGCCCGTCGCGGTGGTCGGCAACACGTAATCGGTGAGGAGCGTGTTCGGGCCCGCCTGATAGGCGCTGCCCGGTATGGTCGCGCTGACGCCCTGATAACCGACGTTGGGCGTCGCGTAAGCGCCCGTCGGCGGGTAAGGATTCAGGGTGATGAACTCGCCGGGAACGGCGCCGGTCACCTGGTAGTTGTTGCTGCCGAGCGAGGCGGTAGCGGTGCCGTCGTAGACCTTGGTCGGATTGTTGATGATGCTCACTTCGACCGGTGCGGGCCTGATGACGCCGCTCGTGCTGGTGACGGTGGCCGGGAACGTGTAGTTCGACATCGACGTGCCGGCCGCCGGCACGAAATCGGAAGCGGTGAGCGTCGCGTCAATCGGGATGTTGGTGCCCGCATGCTGCGTTGCATAGCCCCCCGACACCTGGCCGATGGTCGCGCTCTGGCCACCCACGAAGCCCGCGATCGTATAGTTCGACGCATTCAGCTGGACCGCCGTGGTGCCGTCGTAGACCTTGGTCGGCGAGCCGAGGAAGGTAATCGTCAGTGGCGCCGGGGTGATGTTCGCGGTGAGGCCCGTGATCGGCGCAATGGAATAGTTGCCGGCCGCCGTGCCGGTCAGCGTCAGGCCGCCGACCGAGACAGCGAGGTTATTGCCCACGTTGGACTGGCTGAACGTACCGGTGGACTTGCTCGACGCAAGCGCGACGTTGCCCGAGTCAGCGGCGATGATCCCCGAGACCGCGGCACCGCCGACGTTCAGCGTCGCAGTCGCCGTAGCGTCGTACACCTTGTTGTTCGCCGTCACGCCCGTGACGCTCAGCAGCTTCGGCGTGATGTTGGCGTTGAGGTAGGCCGGCACCGAGATCATGTAGTCGCCGGCCTTGGCGCCGGTCAGCGTGAGACCCGTGGGTACGACCGAGATGGCATTGCCCACATTGGGCGTGGCGAACAGGCCAGCGGTGTTGCTCGCGTCGAGCGAAACCTGCCCGCTGTCCGAACTGACGAGGCCGAACAGCGAGGCGTCGCTCGCGTCGATTGTGGCGGCGCGCGTACCGTCGTAGACCTTGTTGCTGGCGATGAGCCCGGTGACGTTCAGCGGCGCGGGCGTGATGGTGCCGGTTCCCGTCGCGGTAGTCGGCAGCGTGTAGTTCGCGAGATTGGTGCCGCTGTTGGCCGCGAAATTGGTCGACGTGAAGCTCGCGTTGACAGTGATCCCGGTGCCGGCATCCGGGCTCGCATACGCGACCGAGCTGGCCTGGTTCACGCTCGCGCCCTGCCCGGCGACGAACCCCGTGAAGCTGTAGTTGCTGGCCGTAAGCGGCGCCGAGGTCGTGCCGTCGTAGACCTTGGTGGGGTCGTTGACGATGCTGGCCGTGAGCGGCGCGGGCGTGATCGTGCCGATATCGGCCGAAGCCGTGCCCCTCGCCTGATAGCCGTAAGCGGGAATGCCGGTCGAGGTGTTGATGACGACGCCCGCCAGCGTCGTCGGCGAGTTCACGATGATATTGGTGCCCGCGTTGGGACTCGCATACGTGCCGGTTGCGCTCGCAACCACATCGCCGTTGACGAGCCCGGTGGTCTGCAGATTCGCGTTGGTCAGATGCGCCGTCGTCGTGCCGTCGTAGACCTTGGTCACGCTGCCCGTGAGGCCGCTCAGCGTGATCGTGGGCGCGAGGCTGTAGAGAAAGCCGTTGCCCGCGGCCGCCGGCGTTGTGCCGAAGGGCGCGTTGTACTGGATGTACGCGGGCGCGAGACCGCCGGCCGTGTCGAGTGTCGGGTTGCTCGAATAGATCAGCCAGCGCGCGCCGTTGCCGGTGCTCACCGCCGAGCCGCCCGCGTTGTTCACGAAGTTCGCCTTCGTCGCCAGCACGACGCCCGCGCCGCCCATCACCGATGCACCCGCGGCGATCGTCAGGTTGCCGGTGCCCGCTTGCATCGTCACGGCGCCCGCGCCGGTCACGGGCGCGTTCACGAGGATCGCGTTGAGCGCCTCGAGCGTCAGGCTCGCAGACGCATTGGTCCAGCTGATGGCCGCGTTGACGTTGATGTCGCCCGCACCGGGCGACTGCACGCCGGCGCCCGACGTGCCCGTCGACGTGGTCTGCTCGACGACGTTCGTGCCGCCGTTGAGCGTGGTCGAAATCTGGCTGGCCGCATTCGTGTCGATGGTCAGGTCGGTCGGGTCGATGAGCCACGTGCCGGCCCTGCCGTGCGGCGCCGCCGCCGTGATGTGCGCGCCGGGCGCGAGGTTGAAATGCGCCGCCGATGTTTCGATCGAACCGCCGTTGCCGCCGTTCGGCGCGCTCGCATCCAGCGTGCCCCCTACGTTGACCTGCCCTGCGGCCATGCCGCCCAGCAGCACGATCGTCCCGTCGTGGTCTTCCACAGTCTGCGCACGCACTTTGCCCGTGTTGTTGACGGCGCTGGCGAGCAGAGCATCTTTCGCTCCCGCTGTCATGATCACCTGTCCGCCGTCGGCGACCAGCAGTTGGCGGTTTTCGGCCAGGTTATCGAGTGTGCTCGCATCGACCTGGATGTGGAGGAGCCGGGAGCCGTCAAACGTGAGGGTCGCCGCGCTGCCGCCCGCCAATGCGACAGTGCCGAGTCGCGCGCTGATGACACCCTGGTTGGATACCCGGTTGCCGAGGAATGCGACATACCCGCCGTCAGCGGCCGTAATCACGCCCTGATTGACGATACTGCCCTGCCCACTGCCGCTGAACCGGCGGTTATTGCTGCCGAGGCTGGCCGGGTCGACGTCGAGCGTGGAGGCCACGATGCCGCCGACGTTGACTCGCGCGGACGGCCCGAACAGCACGCCGTTGGGATTGATGAGCCATACCTGACCGTTCGCGTTGAGCTTGCCGAGGACAGCGCTCGGCGTGCTGCCGAGAATACGGTTGACCGCCAGCGAACTGCTGCCCGGCTGGACGAAATCGACCGTCTGGCCGGCACCGACGTTGAAGCTGCGCCAACTCAGTTGCAATGTCTGGCTGCTTTGCTGGATGGTGGTCGTCGAGCCCGATTGCTGGATCGTGCCGGTGCCCGAGACGATCTGGCCGCCGCTGGGCCCGCCCGCAGCAAACGCCATGCCCACCCACAGAAAAGGCACGCCCGCGAGCATGATCGCGACCACGCGCCGGACGCCTTTCGCAGTTCGGCAAGTGCCTCTGCCCGCACGTCGGCTCGCGAGTTCCGAAGCTACGACCCATTGCCTGAGAGACTGATTCCAGCACAGGCGGTAGATGTGATTCATGGCGTCGCCCATCCTCAACCAGGGACCAGACAGCGCAGCGTGTCCTGCGGCGAACTCGCGAGCGCACGCATCCATCGTGTACTCGGCCGTCTGGATCCAGTTACCGGGTTCGAATCATTGATCGTGCAAGCCTTTCACTCGTCCCGACGTTGTCATGCCGGACAACGGCAATCCGTTGCCCGCTCAGACAATCGCTGGTCGCAAGGCCTGGCGTGATCCGGCTCGGAATGCCGGCTCACATCCAATCAAATTTCGCATTTGAGAAGTCTATTCTTTCTGTTGAAAGACGGCTTCATGCGCGTCATGCGCGTGGCAACAAGCCAGTCCGCCCCTTTTAAACGCGGCTGTTGATGTGGGGAAACGCCTCACTCGTGCCGCTCCATCTGAATCTTTTTGATTTCCTTCTTGGGAAGAAATACCCAATCTCCCAACGTCGCTTCTCGCTCATTTCAAGCTCGACCTGCACCTCTGGTAATGCTGACGAACCGCATTGAATCGCGGATTTTTCGTCGCTGGTTCACCCATCAGCGTTTCCCCTGGCTCGACACCGTTATCCCCACCAATTTATCTTCCTTGGAAGACATTATTCAAACGCAACGAATCGAACGAGCGTCTTCTGAAAAATGAAACCATCGAAATTCCATAGGGCAGCGGACGCCATCGCGCCCTTGCCGCCGCACGCAACCCATCAAGCCGAAGCAGGATTGCGCTGGAGCGACGACTACGCGCTGGGCCATGGCGCCATGGATGACATGCACTATGAATTCGTCGAGTGTGTGCAAGCGCTGCTTACCGTCGAAGACACGCAGATGGCGGCGGCACTGGAGACATTCGCCGAGCACGCGCATCGTCACTTCGGCGAAGAGGACGACGCCATGCGCGCCACGGCCTATGGCTCGGCGGGTTGCCATATCGACGAGCATGCGGCCGTGCTCAAGTCAGTCGACGAAGTGCGCGCCGCCTTGTCCCAAGGACGAATCCAGGTGGTGCGTGCCTTTGCACAAGCACTCGCTGACTGGTTTCCCGAACATGTACGGGTCATGGACCAGGGACTCGCCCGCTGGTTGATTCAGCAAGCGTTGGGCGGCGCGCCGGTGGTCATTCGGCGCAGTTTGTCCAACGCGGCTTGACTCGTTAGCCCCTTCAACCGGATGCCTCCATGGAAACGCCAAATTCCCCCATCAGCGCCACGCTCCAGGTCCGTGTCGCGGCCAGGACGTGGCTAGCCGAAGACATTCTCGGCTACGAACTCGCGCCGCTCGCCGACAGCCCGCTGCCGCAGTACGAAGCGGGAGCCCACATCGACGTGCATCTGCCCGGCGGCCTCGTGCGTCAGTACTCGCTGTACGACTTGCCGGGTGACACCCCACGCTATCGTATCGGCGTATTGCGCGATTCGGACTCTCGCGGCGGCTCCGTTGCGTTGCACGAACAGATCCAGGTGGGGGATACGCTCGCGATCAGCGCTCCGCGCAATCACTTCGCGCTGCACAGCGGTCGCGGGCGAGCGATCCTGTTCGCAGGCGGCATCGGCATCACGCCGATCCTCTGCATGGCCCAGCAACTGGCGCACGATGAGCGCCCTTTCGAGTTGCACTATTGCGGCCGTTCACTGTCGCGTATGGCGCTCGTCGACCGCCTGAAACAGCTTTCACCGCGCGACGGCGCCGACGTGAAAGTGCACACGGACGACGGCCTGGCAGACCAGCAGCTCGATGCACGGACCGCGATCGGCGCACCGTCCGCCGACAAGCATCTCTATGTGTGCGGGCCCACCGGCTTCATGGATCACATCCTGCAGACAGCGCGCGCACTCGATTGGGACGAAAGACACTTGCATCGCGAGTATTTCGCCGCCGCACCGATCGAGACGTCCGGTGACGCGCCGTTCGAGATCGAAATCAAAAGCAGCGGCGAGGTGATCGCAGTCGCTGCGAACCAAAGCGCCGCGCATGCGCTGCTGGACGCTGGCTTCGATTTGCCTCTGTCCTGCGAGCAAGGCGTCTGCGGCACCTGCATGACGAAGGTGCTGTCCGGCGCCCCCGATCATCGCGACCTCTATCTGACCGAAGAGGAACGCGAGCGCAACGATTGCTTCATGCCTTGCTGTTCGCGGGCCAATACGCCGCGACTGGTCGTGGATCTTTGATCTTGCCTGTCACTCGTCACCCAACATTCCACTTGAAGGGACCGCTATGTTGAGCAAGCAGGATAATGAATTGATGTGCCGTACCGGAGCCGGAACCGCAATGGGCGATGCAATGCGTCGTTTCTGGTTGCCGGTGATGCAGTCTGCCGACATGCCACAAGCCAATGGCGATCCAAAGACCATCGAGCTACTGGGCGAACAGTTTGTCGCGTGGCGCGATGAGCAAGGCCGCCCCGGCCTTTTCGCGCAAGGATGCCTGCATCGGAGCGCCTCGATGCAGCTCGCCCGCGCCGAAGGGGACGGTCTGCGTTGCATCTATCACGGCTGGAAGTTCGCCGTCGACGGAACGGTACTCGAAACGCCGAACGTCGAAGACCCGCGTTTCAAGGATCGCATCAAGGGCCGCACCTACCCGGTCAAGGAAGCCGGCGGCATGGTCTGGGCCTTTCTCGGCCCGCAAGGCGAAGCACCGCCGCTGCCGCATTGGGCGTTCATGGATTTGCCCGATGAGCACCGTATCAATGCCGTCGCCGTCGTCAATGCCAATTTCGCTCAGGTGATCGAAGGCCTGGTCGACTCTTCGCATCTCACCGTCTTGCATAGCTCGGCGCTCGCGAGGACCAACGACTCCACGCTCGACTACGCGAAGAAGACTTCGCATATGCAGTTCGACTCCGCGCCCCGGATCGAAGCCGACGAAACCGACTTCGGCTTCCATTATGTCGCGATTCGCCAAAGCGGCGGCAAGCGTATCGCCCGTGTCACCGCATTCATCGCGCCCTGCTTCGTCGCCAACGCGAACGGAGACATCTGGTTGGCAATCGTCCCGATCAACGACGAACGCTGCAACCTGTATCACGTGTGGTGGGATGCAGAGAAGCGGGTCGGCGAAGAGCCCTTGCGCAGCCAGCAGCTTCACTTCGTGGGTCTTGATGAGCCGACCCTGCGCAAATACGGCATGACCCTCGACACATGCGACTCGCCCCAGGCCATGGCGCTTGCCAACGGTTTTCGTCAGGATCGCGCGCAGCAACGCGGCGGCCACTTCACCGGTTTCGACAGCATCACGCAGGAAGACGCCGCCTGCAGCGTATCGAGCGGCGCGATTCGCGACCGCTCGCTGGAGCTGCTGTGCCCAGCCGATATCGCAATCAGCCGGCTCCATCGAAGCCTGCTCGCGTGCGCCCGTGCAGCACGCGATCAACGCGAGATACCGGCGCTGCGCGCCGAAGCAGGCCGCGCGATTGGAATTTCTGCGGAGATTGGCCCGGATGACGACTGGCGAGCGCTGGTTCCCCAGCATCGGATCATCTCCTCCGCCGGCTCGAGGGCGGAGCGCAACGCATAACGCAGAGCACAAACGGAGTCCAACATGTTGAAACACGAAGATAACGAGTTGCTGTGCCGTGTCGGTCCGGGAACGCCGGGAGGCGCCCTCATGCGGCGCTATTGGCACCCTGTGTGCACGTCTGCCCAACTTCCTCGACCGGACGGCGCACCGTTGCGCGTGCGCCTGCTCGGGGAAAACTATGTCGCGTTCCGCGACTCCGAAGGCCGCGTCGGCGTTCTCGAAGAACTGTGCATGCATCGGGGCGCATCATTGGCGCTCGGACGGGTGGAGGAAGGCGGCATTCGATGCCTGTATCACGGCTGGAAATTCAGTGCGTCCGGCTCCGTGATGGAGACGCCCAACCACAGCGATCCGAAGTACGCTTCGCGCATGAAGGCACCTGCGTTTCCCGTGCGCGAAGCTGGCGGCATAGTCTGGGCCTATGTGGGGCCTGCCGATCAAACTCCGGCGTTCTCGCGTTATGCGTTCATGGATGCCGAGCCAGAGCATCGTGTCGTTTTGCGCATCAATGTCGCGTGCAATTATTTGCAGCTGGTCGAAGGAGGAGAGGACAGCTCGCACGTCGGCGTCCTGCACACGAACATGGCGCGCCCCGGCTGGAAGGAAAACGAATTCACGCGTAACACCGATGTGGTCAATCCCGCCGCCCTGGCCTCCAACGATCTCGAACCGGCGCTGAAGATCGAAGAGACGGCATTCGGCTTCCACTACGTGGCCTTGCGCAAGACCGACGATCCGAACGTGCGCAATGCCCGCGTGGTTCCATTCATCGTGCCCTACGGTCGCATCATTCCGGCGCCGGCGTTTCTGTTCACCGTCCTGGAAGTTCCGCAAGACGACACGCACACGAGCACCTACATCGTCGTGCACGGCGAAGCGCCGGTGACGCAGGACAAGATCATCGAGCTGCTGGGACTCGACGACCCGGACTACTATGACCGCGCGAATTGCACATTCAACGCGAGCTGGTCGAACGCGTTCGGTCAAGACCGCGAACGGATGAAGGAAAACTGGACGGGGTTGCGAGGCGTGGAAGTCGAGGACGCCACCATCGGTCTCTCGCAAGGCCCGCTCTACGACCGCTCGCGCGAGCATCTCGTCCCCGCCGACCAGGCCGTGGTACGCGTGCGCCGCGTGCTGCTCGATGCGATCAAGCGGGTGGCCGCGAATCGAACGCCGCCCGCGCTCGGCCTCGATCTGCGCGGGGTGAGCGCATGTGACAGGCAACTCGATGAAGGTACGCCGTGGCAGGATCTGCTGCCGGCGCATCGCGAAGCCACCGCAGCCTGAGGAGGTACGTCATGATCGCCAACCCCACCCCCAACCCAGGCAGCTTCCCGGACTATGCATCGCTTTTGCGGCTCGACGCTCGCGGGTTCGTTGTACTGGGCGCCGGTCAGGGGATCGGCGAGCAGACCGTCCACGCACTCGCGCAGGCCGGCGCCCGTGTGCTGTGCGTGGACAAAGACGCGCAACTCGCCCATCGCATCGCCGATGCGGTGGGCGGCATTCCGTGCGAGGCGGACGCGACATCGCGCGCCGACATGGAGCGCGTGTTCGACACGGCACGCGCTCAGTTCGGCCGCGTCCACGGCGTGATCGACATCATCGGCGTGGCGGGCATCAAGCCGCTATCAGCCGTCGACGATGCCTCGTGGAGCCAGCAGTTCGACATCGTGCTTCGCCACGCGTACCTCGCCATCCAGATCGGCGGCGCGATGATGAAGGCCGACGGCGGCGGGACATTCGCGTTCGTCGGCTCACTCGCCGGAGATCGTGCGGTGCCGAACGAAGTCGCCTATGCCACGTCGAAGGCCGCACTGCACCACCTCGTGCGCTGCGCGGGCGTCGAATATGCACGCTACAACGTCCGCATCAACGCGGTGTCGCCCGGATTCGTGCGAACACCGCGCCTCGTCCAGCGCCTGAACGAGGCAACCTGGTCCGCCATCGACAACGCGATTCCCCTCGGCCGTGCCGCCACGCCGGCGGACATCGCGGGGCATCTGCTGTATCTGAGCTCGGACCTCAGTGCGCATATGACGGGCGAAATCATCAACGTCGACGGCGGCATCGGGGTACGCGCTGCCGTTCCGGAGCTGAACTTCGCGCCGTCTGCAACGCCGACGCCGTGATCCCCTTCGATCAACCGAGCTTGACCAGATTCTGAATCGCCAACTGGCCACCAGGGATCTGGAACAACGGACCGCCGACCTTGATCGAACCCAGATCGATACCGACGAACCCGGCCTGTTCCATCAGGCTCAGCACCGCGGCGTTCGCCGCCCCGTCGTCGCCCGCGAGGAACAACACGCGTCGGCCGCCTTCAACCCCTGTGTCGCCGGATACGAGCGCCGCAGGCAGATGATTGATCGCCTTCACGACTCGTGCGCCAGGAACGAACTCGGCAAAGACTTCGCTCGATGTGCGACCGTTCAATTCGAAAGGCTTGAAATCCGGTGCCTCGATCGGGTTGTTCGCATCGATCACGATGCGCCCGCCGAAGTCCGGCAAACCCGACAGCGCGGCAGGCAGCTTCGACCAGGGCACAGCCACCAGAACGATTGCCTGTGCAGCCGCTTCTTCGCGCGTTCCCGCCTTGATCGTCGGCCCCATATCGTTGACCAGATCCGCGAGCGACGCCGGGCCCCGGCTGTTGGAGATAACCGCCTTGATGCCCTTCTGGGCCAAAGCCTTCGCGAACGCCGAGCCAATGGCTCCTGCGCCGATGATGCCAATCGTGTCCATGAAGCTATTCCTTGTGCAGAGTTGAGGTACCCATCTTGCCGATTCAGTCACTCACCCGGTAGCCGCAAACCACTTGAAAAATCTTCAACTGATACTTGATGGTCGCCTGCCGACGCTCAAACGGCCGAAAACTTCCGCGCCAGTTTTCTCTGCCTGAAGGCCTCGACAACGAACTCGGCAAACGCGCGCGTCTTCGCGGGAAGCAGCGTGCGCGAAGCGTAGTAGATCGAAATCGATCCAGCGTCTGCGTACCAGTCCGGCAGAACACGCACCAGCGTGCCGGCCTCGAAATCGGCCAGCACGTCGGGCAACGCAAGCATCGCAACGCCGAGACCGAGGCGCGCTGCCTCGCGCATCGCGCCGGGATCGTTCATTACGATGTCCTCCGTCAACGGTGCGCTAGCCTCTGCGCCCGCCGCATTGCGCATCGTCCACTCCCGGATACGGCCGGTGCCCGCTGCCCGCATTGCAATGCCGCCCAGTCCCGCGAGCCCGGCGGGATCCACGGGCGCCTTGCGATCGCGCAGATACTCGCGCGAGGCAACGGCAACGATGTGAGCCGGCGCCAGCGTGCGAGCGACGATGCCGGGAGCGAACGCGAATCCGCCGCCGATGGCGAGGTCATAGCCTTCCATGACCAGATCGACACGGCGAGTCTCGAAGTGCCATTCGGGCCGGATGCGTGGATAACGCTGCAGGAACGCGGGCAACAGCGGCAGGACATGGGCAATCCCGAAGGTCGTACTCAGACTCACTTTCAAAACGCCCGCGGGCTCCGAAGCATCGGTCGAAGCCTCCTCGATGGCGCCCTGCAGCGTCGCCAGACTGCCACCGATCGACTGCACGAAGCGCGCGCCCGCCTTAGTCAACGTTAGCTTGCGCGTCGATCGCTGGAACAGGCGCACACCGAGATTGCGTTCGAGCATGGCCACGTTCCGGCTCACGGCCGCAGCCGTGAGACCGAGACGACGCCCCGCTTCCGAAAAGCTGCCGCATTCGGCGCTCTTCATGAAGCTCTGCAGATTCGCCAGGGTTTCCATCGCTTCAGGCCGCGCTCATGCACGTGCGACTTCACGACCCGCATTCTGTCGAATGATCGGCGCGACTTCGGTGCCGAGAAGCTCAATCGAACTTCGCATACCGGCCGCATCCAGCGAAGCCGAACTCATCTGGAAGGTGATGCGTGAGATTCCGCCGAGCGCCTCGCTCGCTTGCAAGACCTTTGCCGCAACAGCTTCGGGGTCGCCGATGAGAAACGACCCATGCGGGCCGCACATGGCCTCGAACTGGTCTCTCGTTGCACGTGACCAACCGCGCTCTCGCCCGATTTCCGTAAACATGTACGACCAGCCCGGAAAGAAGGCATCTTTCGCGGCATCGGTCGTTTCTCCCACGAAGCCGATGGCATGGACGCCCACTTTCAGATCCGCCAATGAATGGCCCGCCTGCAATCCGGCGCGGCGATAGAGATCGACCAGTGGTCTGAAACGATCGAAGTCGCCGCCGATAATGGCCACCATGAGCGGCAGTCCAAGCATGCCCGCACGCACGAACGACTGCGGCGTTCCCCCGACACCCAGCCAGATCGGAATGCGAGCCTGGTGTGGGCGCGGAAATACGCCTGGGCCGTCGAGTGCAGCGCGGTATCGACCGGACCACTTCACATGTGTCGATTCGCGAAGTTGCAAAAGCAGATCGAGCTTCTCTTCGAATAACGCGTCATAGTCCTTGAGCTGCAAGCCGAATAGCGGATAAGCCTCGACAAACGAACCTCTGCCGACGGTAATTTCCGCACGTCCCCTCGAAATCAGATCAATCGTGGCGAACTCCTGAAAGACCCGCACGGGATCGTTCGCGCTCAATACCGTGACTGCGCTGGACAGGCGGATATGTTTCGTTCTGGCCGCCACGGCCGCCAGAATCACCGAAGGCGCCGCATCGAGGAATTCCTTGCGATGGTGCTCGCCAATACCAAAGATATCGAGCCCGACACGATCGGCGGTCTCCACCTCTTCGATCAAAGCGGCCATGCGCTCCGCAGGCGATGGCTGACGCCCGCCACCCGCTTGCGGAAAAATAGCCGCAAAGCTGTCTATACCGATTTCCATACTTCACTGCACCTATAAAGTGTCAAGCAAGACGCCCGCGAATACGGTGCGCGTCATCGCGCACTACGTCGCTTCGTCAACGGTCTGCAACCGGCACGCGCAGCCACGTAGTTGCTCGATCAACCATCTACCAGCGGGACCAGGGGGCGCAGCGGACGGATAGACGGCCAGCATCGGCAAAATGAGCCCGCCAGGAGGAACATCTTCGAGGCGAAGCTCCACAAGCCGTCCGCTGCGAATATCTTCCTCGACGGTATGCACCGGCATCCCGCCCCACCCTAGCCCATGCAGCAAGAAAGCGTGCTTGGCGAACAGATCGGCCACGCGCCAGGTCGATCCCGACATCACGCCGAACTCGCGGCCTGCCGACAACCCGGTCTTGTCGGTCAGCACGAGTTGGGTATGGCGGGCCAATTCATCCTTCGGAATCGCCCCGCTGTACGCGGCAAGCGGATGCGTACTGGCCGCGACCATCGTGAACGCCACACCCGCGATTCGTTCATGCGCGAGCCCGGGCGGAACAAAAGGCAGGGAACCGACAATGCCGAATGCAGCTCGTCCATCGATGACGGGCTCGTATGCGCCCCCGAGTGCTTCGGCATAGAGGCGTAGCGGAACGCCCGGAAAGCGCTCGCGAAATGTCTTCGCCGCGTCGACGACGCCCTGAAATGGAAAGAACACATCGAGCACTACGGAAAGTTCAGGCTCGATACCCGAAGCCATGCCCTTCGCGCGCGCCTTCATGCCGTCGACGCCGGAAATGATGGTGCGCGCATCGGCGAGCAATATCCGCCCTTCAGTGGTCAGTACCGGGTAGCGGCCGCGCCGGTCGAACAAGCTGACACCGACCTGTCCTTCCAGATTCGAAACCAGTTCGCTGACCATCGACTGCGCGCGACGCAACTTTCTCGCGGCACCCGAGAAGCTGCCTTCATCGACGGCTGAGATGAATGCCCTCATCTGGTCCAACGATACGCCGTCGAGCATGGCGCCCTCCTGATCGGTTTGAAACGGACTGAGCGAGATCGATGTTGGTGGCTTGCGCCCTGCGCAGTCGAAAGGCCTCGGCGCTCGGCCGTTACTGAAAGCCCTCCAGCGCGATCTTCCCGATCGCCCTGCCCGACTCGACCCGCTCGTGCGCCTCGCGCAAGTTCGCTAATGTCATCGGTCCGACGACGTGCGTGAGCGTCGTGCGCAGAACACCGGCATCGACCAGCGACGAAACCTCTTTGAGCAAGCGATGCTGGGCATCCATGTCCGGAGTCTGAAACAAGGAACGCGTGAACATCATCTCCCACGAGACCGTGATGCTCTTCGGCTTGAACGGCGTGATGCTGTCGTCGAAATTGTCGATCAGCGCAATGTGACCTTGCGGGTTGAGCGCGCGGGCGAGATTCGGCGCGCTGCCCCGCGTGGAGGTAATCGCTGCGATGTAGTCGACGCCGCTGATGCCAATCGCGTCGAGCGCCTCGTCGATCGGTTTGCTGTGGTCGGCCACCTGCTCGGCGCCGAGGCTGCGCACCCACGCGGCGCTTTGCGCCCGCGACGCCGTAGCGATGACCTCGAGGCTCGTGATTTTCTTTGCCAACTGGATCAGCATCGAGCCGACGCCGCCCGCTCCGTTCAGGACCAGCAGCGACCCGGCGGGCTCGCGCCCACCGCGCGACACCTTCATGCGATCGAACAGCATCTCCCAGGCCGTAATCGAAGTGAGCGGCAACGCTGCCGCCTCGACAAACGACAAGGTGCGGGGCTTGGGGCCAACGATCCGCTCATCGACGAGGTGCAACGCCGCGTTCGTTCCAGGCCGGTCCATCGCACCTGCATAGAAGACCTCGTCGCCGGGTTTGAAGAGACTGACCTCGCTTCCGGTCGCTTCGACAACACCTGCCGCGTCGTACCCCAGCACTCGCGGATTCGGCATCTGCGAAGCATCTTCCCAGCGGCGACGTTTGACATCGACAGGATTCACCGACACGGCCTTGACGGCAACAAGCAAGTCGCGCGGACCCGGTACCGGAATCGGCAGATCGAGCTCGCTCAATACGTCGACGCCGCCCTTCTCTGTATAGCCAATCGCCTTCATTACGCATCTCCGATGCAGCACGCGCCACCGGCGCGTGCTGCAAGAACTGCGGTGCTCAAACGAGCCCGTCCAGGCAGCGCGGCGCCTCAACGCGATTGCTCACCGCTGAGCGGCAATGCACGCGGGCGCGTAGCGCTTTAGCCCGCACTGGCCGATGAGAAACCCGACGGCTCACGCGCGAGGCGCTGATCGAGGCTGTAAGCGCCCGCACCGAAGTAAGCAATCTGCAGCAAACCGCCCGCCATCATCACGTTCTTCAAGAAGTGAATCATCTGGTTCTGATCGGCGAAATGGTTGTGGAAGAACGCCGCTGTAGCGAGACAGAACAACGCCATCACGATCGACGTCGCGCGGACACGGAAACCCGCCAGCAGCATCAGACCGCCGCCCAATTCGACAATGATCGAGATGGCATAAGCGAGTGGAGGAACCGGCAATCCCATGGCCGTGATATAGCCCACCGTCGCCGCGTAGGCGCCCAGCTTGCCCAGTCCGCTCATCGCAAACGGTGCACCCAGCATGATGCGACCCAGCAGCGGAAGAAACTTGTATCGTTCCATGACGAAATCCTCAATGAAATGCATGCCGGTGGATCGGAATAGGGAACTCGCACCGGTTTCCACCGTTACCAGCGCTGAGTGTTCTAAAAGACAAAAAGATTCGTTCGACAAATACGAGCTTTCACGCCGGGTAAAGCAACGGATTCCATCTGCGTCCCAACGTTTGCACCCATACTAATTCCGCAACGATGGTGCGCATATCTCCGGATTGGCAAAGCAACTTTGCGCGTGATAGAACGTTGAAGTCTCATCCAGGGGGCGAGCGATGAACCAGATCAACGACCTCAATGACCTTCGGCTTTTCGTGGAAGTCGTCGACCAAGGCAGCTATACGGCCGCGGCACGCTCCCTGGGTCTTCAAACGTCGAAACTCAGCCGGCGTGTTCGCGCGCTGGAGGAAGAACTTGGCGTGCGTCTGCTCAATCGCACAAGTCGAAGCCTGTCGTTGACCGAAATCGGGCGGCGTTTCCACCAGCACTGCGTCGCGCTGGTTGCAGAGTCGAAGGCCGCCAAGGACATCGTGGACCAGACACGCTCGAAACCGGAGGGCACGATACGGATCAGTTGCGCCGTGGGATTGTTGAGTTCGGGGATCACCGCGATCATTACCAAATACCTTCAGGACAACCCTCAGGTGCAGATACTGATCGACGCCACCAATCGCCGCGTGGACGTCGTGGAGGAAGGCCTCGACCTCGCCATCCGGGTTCGGATTCCGCCGCTGGAAAGCACCGATCTCGCAGTCCGGCAACTGGGCATTTCCGCCCAGATCCTCGTCGCAAGTCCGAAGCTGGCGGCACGCCATGAACGACCCACATCACTTGCAGCGTTAGCGTCATGGCCGACACTCACGATGGCGAGCAGCAAGGAACGATTCACCTGGAATCTGGTGGATGCCGAAGGCAACACGGCGTCATGGACACATCGGCCGCGCCTCGCAACGGACGACCTCGCCAGTTTGCGGACCGCTGCCATCAGCGGCGTGGGCGTCGCGCTGTTGCCGCGCGAACTCGTCGATTCGGACACACGTTCCGGTGAGCTCGTGCACCTGCTGCCAGACCTCAGTAGTGCGCCCGGCCTCGTCCACGCGATCTTTCCTTCGCGGCGCGGCATGGTGCCGGCAGTGCGGCAGTTGCTGGATGCGCTCGTAGCCGGTTTTGAGGATTTGAACCGCAAGCGCTAGTGCGCGAACGCAGTCCAGAATCGACGTATTCGCGATTCCGGGTCGAGATTTCAAATCGTACAAGGCGCAGCGGCTAACCAGTCCGCCTGTCCTCCATTCGCCAATCGCACTTCACTCTGCCCGTCCGCAACTAGCCCGCGGGTATCGGGGCAAATAAGACTGGCGGCCCCTGTGCGCGCAAACGGCGCTGCACAGCGTATGAACGCCATCCCGCGCGCAGCTCGTCGGCCGCTCGGCCAATGCCACCCCGCCACGACATTTCGCCGCGCCTCGATTGCGCAATAGCCGCGCCGCCGATGCAGACCTCGCCTTCTCCGCGCAATTTCACGATTTTCGTCCATAGCAAAACCGGTTGACACACCCGATTTCGCCACCTAACATACAACTATGCTGTACGCATTCACTATTGTTGAATATAAAGGCCGCAAAAAACGCTTCACAAGGCACGGCGCGTATCCGGACAAACCACCGATGTCCGTCCGCCCTTGAATGTCGCCATGCAACGGCATGAGCCAAAGTACCGGAGATTTGATGAACCTGATTTCGTATGAGCGCGGGACACGCTCCCCGGCGCTGATCGACAAGCCGATCGGCGACTTCTTTGATGACATGTCCATCAAGATGAACGACCACGTCGCCGTCATCAGTCGACACGAAGACACTCGGCTTACCTACCGCGAACTTCGCGAGAAGTCGGACCAGCTTGCAGCCGGCCTGCTGGCGTCCGGTCTGAAACCGGGTGACCGGATCGGCATCTGGTCTCACACCAACGTCGCCTGGTTGCTGATGCAATTAGCCACTGCGAAGGCCGGTCTGATCCTCGTGAACGTGAATCCCGCCTACCGGATCGCCGAACTGGAACACGCGCTCAACCTGGTGGGATGCAAGGCCATCGTCACGATGGTCAGATACCGCACGAGCGAGTATCTGAACATGTTGACGGAACTCGGCCGCGCCCGCTTGCCCGGGCTGGAAACGATCTGGTGGATCGACGAGCGCGACGCGCCGGATGAAGCCGGTGCGCGTCGATTCTCGGAACTCTTCGGGCTTGCCCCGTCCGGCCAGTCGATGCTCGACGAAGTGCGCCGCACCGTGCACGCCGATGACGCCGTCAACATCCAGTTCACCAGCGGGACGACGGGCCTCCCCAAGGCGGCCACCCTTAGTCATCGGAACATCCTGAACAATGGCTATTTCGTCGCTGAGTGCATGAAGCTCACACAAGCGGATCGAGTATGCGTGCCCGTGCCGATGTATCACTGCTTCGGCATGGTCATGGGCAACCTCGCCTCGCTGACCCATGGCGCGACCATTGTCTATCCCTCGTTGCGGTTCGACGCTGAAGCGGTCCTGGAGGCCGTGCAGGCAGAGCGGTGCACGGCATTGCTCGGCGTGCCGACGATGTTCATCGCCGCCTTGAATCATCCGCGCTTCGCCTCGTTCGACATGACCAGTCTGCGCACCGGGATCATGGCCGGCTCACCGTGTCCCATCGAAATCATGCGCAAGGTAGTCGACGACATGCATCTTGGCGAAATTACCATCGCGTACGGCATGACGGAAACCAGCCCCGTGAGTTGTCAAAGCATGACGGACACGCCGCTCGAAAAACGCGTCACCACCGTGGGTCAGGTTTTGCCGCACATCGAGGTCAAGATCGTCGACCCGTTGACCGGTGAGACCGTCGAGCGCGCTCAGGCCGGCGAGCTTTGCACTCGCGGCTATTCAGTCATGCTCGGTTACTGGAACCAGCAAGACAAAACGAAAGACGCCATCGACGCCAAAGGCTGGATGCATACCGGCGATCTCGCCACGATGGACTCGGCCGGTTACGTCAACATCGTCGGGCGAATCAAGGATATGGTCATTCGCGGCGGTGAAAACCTCTATCCGCGTGAGATCGAAGAGTTTCTGTACGGCTGCCCGGGCGTGCTCGACGTGCAGGTGGTGGGCGTTCCGGACGAGCGTTTCGGCGAAGAGCTTTGTGCCTGGATCGTCACGAAACCCCATGCCTTCCTCGACGAAGACACCGTTCGGGCGTTCTGCAAGAGCCGCATCGCGCACTACAAAATGCCCAAGTACATTCGCTTTGTCGAATCGTTTCCAACGACCGTGACCGGGAAAATTCAGAAGTACCTGATCCGGCAAATCATGATCGATGAACTTGGCCTCAAGCAGCAACAAACGGCGTAACACGCGCCACGGTGCGAACGCCTTCATTCCGTCATCACCGTTTTCTGGAGTACCAATATGGCAGACGTCGACCTGCAATCGGTCTATATCGTCGCGAAGGACATTGACCGGCTTTCGGAGTTCTATCTCTCGGCCTTGAACTTGCCCATCCAGTTTCGCGACTCGAACAAGTGGACGCAATTTCGGCAGGAACGAAGCGCATTCGCACTGAGTTCTCCCGAGGAAGCCGCACCGGCCGCAGTTGGCGCAGTCCCCGTCTTTCAAGTCGCCGCCGAAGCGCGAGACGAAGTACAGCGAAAGATCCTGTCCGCAGGAGGACAGTTGCTCGCCACCCGCGATATGGGCACCCATGGTGCCGTTTCTACCTGGCGAGATCCGGAAGAAAACATCTTTCAGCTCTTTAGCAAGTCGTCCGCGCGATAAGCCAGCAATCAATCCATTCACCCATTACTGGAACCACCATGAAGTTCGGAATTTTTGATCAAAACGATCGTAATGGTCTGCCAATTCATCAGCAGTACGAAGACAGATTAAAGATCATTGAACTCTACGACAAGCTCGGATTCTATTGCTATCACATGTCCGAGCACCATGCCACGACACTGAGCGCCAGCCCCTCGCAAAGCGTGTTTCTGTCCGCAGCCGCGCAGCGAACAAAGAATCTTCGCTTGTCGCCGCTGGTCTATATTCTGCCGATTCATCATCCAGTGCGTCTTGCCGAAGAAATCTGCATGCTCGACCATCTGAGCGGCGGCCGCTTCGAATATGGCGTCGGGCGGGGCGCCTCGCCGCACGAGATCGCGGCACTCGGCATCGACCCCGCGACCGCGCAGGCCAGGTATATCGAGGCGTACGAGATCATCAAGCGCTTCTTGACCTCGGACACGCTCGACTACGACGGCCAATTCTGGCAATTCAAGGAAGTCCCAGTCGAGATCAAGCCGCTGCAAACGCCGCCGCCGACGTGGTATGCGCTCGCTTCTCCCGAATCGACCGTGTGGCCGGCGCAGGAGAAGATGAACATCGTGTGCGCGGGGCCGGTCCAGCGCGTGAGAGCGATCACCGATCGCTATCGCGAGGAATTTGCCAAGCGTCATCCGTCCGCAGCCGAGCCCCTCATGGGCGTGAACCGCTATATCGTCGTCGCGGAGACGGACCAGCAAGCCATGGACATCGGCCGACGCGCATGGTCGACCTTCTACCCGAATTTCTTCAAACTCTGGAAGAAGCACGGCACCGAACCGGTCAACCAGAAGCTTCCGCCGACCTTCGATCCCCTCGTGGAATCAGGCCTCGCGGTGGTGGGCACGCCGGAGACCGTCCGCGAACAGCTGCTGGAACAGGCCCGTTCTGCAGGCTTCAACTACCTGATCGGCACGTTCACGTTCGGCGACATGTTGGTGGCAGAAGCAAAGACGTCCATCGGCCTCTTCGCCGAACAAGTCATGCCGGCGTTCGACGAACTGGAGCAGGTCTTGTCATGAATGCACCTGTTATGTCCGGGGACGAGCAAGCGGCGATCGCGGCGTTCGACAAGCGCGAGCTGAGGAACGTGCTTGGGTCGTTCGTCACTGGCGTCACCGTGGTGACCACGCTCGATGTCGACGGGAAAATGCATGGGCTCACAGCCAATTCGTTTTCCTCGGTTTCGCTCGATCCGCCGCTGGTCTTGTGGAGCCAGGCGACATCGGCCGGAAGCCATGCCGCCTTCAGAGACTCGGAGCGATTTGCGATCAACATCCTGGCCGAAAATCAGCACGGGCTTGCGAGTCACTTCGCGACGCGATCACCCGACAAATTCTCCGGGATCGACTACGACATCGGCATCGAGGGACTGCCTGTCCTGCGCGACTGCAGCGCCTGGCTCGAATGCAAAGTGGTGTCGCGCTTTCCAGGCGGCGATCATGTGATTTTCGTGGGTTCGGTGGAACGCATCCGTTTAGGCGGACGGCGTCCGCTCGTCTTCGGCGGCGGGCAGTACCTGGTGGCCGACCCGCATGACCTCGGCCAGGCGCCGCGTGGAACGCAAGGCGCCATGAAGTCCCAGCCGCATGCCGTGCGCCTCGCAAGCCGCCATATGGTGCGGCTCGCACAAGTGCTCGACAAGACGCTCGCGCTGGTGGCGTGGGGCAATCATGGGCCCACTGTCGTCGCCTGGCAGGCGGCAAGGACGCCCGTGGTTGCAGACCTGCCACTGGGGCTCGTGCTGCCTGTGACGTCTTCGGCGTCCGGGCTCGCGCTCGCTGCCTTTCTGCCGCCCGAGGCAAGTGAACGCTTCGTGGCCGCCGAGTTACGAGAACATCAGCGCGACGAGTCGACAGAATTGCCGGCCTCCGCGCAGTCGCTTGCCGGGATTTTTCAATCAGTCAGGGCCACGCACGTCGCGACCAGGCGGCCTGCCCCATTCCATGGTGAACGCGTGCTTGCGGGCGCAGTCAGCGTACCCATTCTTTCTCCAGATGGCGTGGCCGTACTGGCGTTGACGGCAATCGGCCCTGCCGCGGAATTCGACACGGCATCGGACTCATCGTGCGCGCAGGCCCTTAAAGCCGCCGCACAGGAAATCTCGGCGGCCTTGAATGAATCCGCTAACTGACACGTGCTGTCGGCCGCTCCAAACGAGGACCACACTCCACCATGACTGAAACAGATAGCCGTCTACTCGAAGCCACCTTGCCTGCCATCGAAAGAGTCCAGTTGAACCTCGACTCGCTCGACGGTACGCGTACCATCACGTATCGCGCGGCAGGTCCCGCCGATGCTCCCCCCATCTTGCTGCTGCACGGCATCGGATCGAATTCGGCGGGGTATCGCGCGCAACTGGCGGGGCTTGCCGCTCACCATCGCGTGATTGCGTGGAACGCACCGGGCTACGCGGACAGCAGCCCGTTCGCGATCGCAACACCTGCGGCTACGGATTACGCAGAAGTCCTGATGGCTCTGATGACCGCGCTGGACATTGCGCGTGCGACCATCGTGGGCAGTTCATGGGGTAGCGTCATCGCGACGACGTTTGCGGCCCGTTACACGTCCGCGACGCAGGCGCTCGTCTTGAGCGCCCCCAACGTCGCGCGGGGTCATCTGCCGGCTACCGATCGCGCAGCGGCGCGCGCCGCGCTGATGCGAAGCGGCGCTGTCCAGTCCCCCGAGTCGCGCGCCGCCGTAGTCGACGCGCTGATCGCGCCCGATACCGATCCGCTGGTCCGTGCACTCGTATCGCGACTGCGCGACGCCGTTACGCCGACCGGCTGGGAAAACGCCGTCGACATGTTGTTCTCGGCGTACACGCCGGCCGCGATTGCATCTGTCGAGGCATCGGTATCGGTCATCATCGGCAGTGTGGATCGCGTTGCTCCGATCGACGAACACGCCCGCCCGATTCACGAAGCCGCGCCTCGCTCGACGCTCCATGTACTCGACGGCATTGGTCACATGCCCAAGCTGGAAGCGCCGGATGCGTTCAATGCCATCGTCCTGGCGGCTGCCGCCCACAGTGCGTGCGCCGGATGAAACTTGCGAACCGTGGCCCTCAGACAGCCCTGCGGGAGACCTTCCCTCCCAAAGCCGTGGTCGCACGCACGGCGCTCTCCAGCAGCGCCTTGATGGCGCTTCCGTTGATATCCGTATCCAGCGTCGCCGGCGTCCCGATGAGACTGATGGCGAACTGAAGATTGCCGTCCCGGTCCCAGATCGGGGCGGCCACCGATACATAGCCTAGATTGCCACGATGAACCATCGTAACGCCGAGATTGCGCAATTCAGTGATCGCCTCTTCCCGAATCGCTGCTTGACTCCACTCCCGCTCGTTCACCATTTCGCGCGCAATCAGATCATCGGTGCGGCTCGCTTGCAGACACGCTACGAACAACTTTCCCGCCGCGGTCGTCACAAGCGGGATCAATCCCGTTCTCAACTCGACGATGCTGCGCGTTTCGCCTTCCTGCTTGAAGAGACTGACCGGCCCGTCTTCGGTCCACGCGGTCACTGCTGCACCGCTCAACGTCGCGTCGCGCAACGAGATCACTTCCCGCCGCACGATATCGAAACCGTCCAGCTGGTTGATTGCGCTCATTCCCAACGCAAGCGAGGCAGGCCCGAGCTTGTAGCAACCGGGCTTTTCGTCGGCCGACACAAGCCCTGTGCGCACGAGACTGATCATGTAGTTGCTGGTCGCACTCGGAGACAGCTCGGACAAAGCGGCAATCTCTTTGAGAGGCAACGCCCGCACACTGGTTTGCAACGCCGAGAGGATCCGGAACGCGATCTCGACGGATTGAATGCCACGCCTCGCACTCACATTGGTCATATTGCAGCCGTATTGAAGTCGAAATAACACGCCGCCGCGGGTTTCCCCGGACGGCTGCCTTGTTGACACCCTCGGGGGGTCGTCCCTATAGTGTTCAACATAGATTCTGCCATTCATTATTGTTGAATGCAACACCCGAAGGACCGGGTGAATCATAAGCGGCATCAGCACGGCAGACCAAGGTTTGGAGCCTCGGCTCTCGTTTTGCGTAATTAGTACTACTTCACGTAATCAACCAGACCAACAACAATCGCTTCGGAGTCAAAGCAATGGCCTTTCTTAGACGTACGGCGGCAGGAGCAATCGCAGCTTTTTCGGCGACTGGCATCGCCAACGCGCAATCCAGCGTGACGTTGTATGGAATCGCAGACACGGCTGTGCAGTACATCAGCAACGTGGGCGGACATGCGCTCTTTCAGGAAGGAAACACGCATGCACCGGACATCTATGGTTTGAGGGGGACGGAAAATCTCGGCGGCGGTCTGCAAGCGATCTTCGATCTTCAGGGCGAGTATTTGTTGAACAGCGGCGAGTCACTCGTTCCAGGAACGCTGTTCAACAGAAAGTCCATTGTCGGTCTCCAGTCGGACTCGTATGGCACGCTGACGTTCGGGCATCAACCGAGCTTCATGTATGACGTTTTGACGAACTATCAAACGCCATTCCTGCTCGGGAATATCCTCTCGCTACATGAAGGCAATCTGGATGAAGTCGCGAACTTCTACCAGTTCAACAATGCCGTCAAGTACGTGAGCCCCACGTTGGGTGGCTTCTCCGGCGGCGCCGAATTTGCGTTTGGCAATGTACCGGGCGCTTTCAGTGAAGGCCGGAACTATTCGTTCTTCGCCCAGTACAAGCACGGGCCGCTTAGCCTCGCAGCCACGTATGCCAATGAGAACAACCGCTATCTGGAGCTGTCGAGCTTTATCGGTCTGCCATCCCTGTTCGGCACCCCGCTGCGTCAGTCCGAACCGGTGATAGCGAACAAACTCGTCGACTGGGGACTCGGCGCATCGTGGCAGTTCACCCACGTGCTGCTGCACGCGACCTTCACCCAGTCGCGCATTACCCTGGCCACGGGTCAAGGCAATGCCAATACCGTCGATGCCGGGGCAAACTGGACGTTCAGACCCGATGACATCATTTCGCTTGGTGGCTGGGTCGAGAATCTCGACGGCGGAAACTGGAAAACGATCACTGTGTCGAACGCGTACCTCTTTTCGAAGCGAACGTCGATCTACCAGCAGATCACCTATCAGCATGCGTCCGGCGCCAACAGCGTGGCGTCGCTCACGGGCGCTGGCGTAGCGTCGGGCCGGTCCACCACCGGCGTCTCGATCGGCATCCAGCACTTCTTCTAAGCATGTAACGCCAGGCGCCGCATCACGCGATCGCTGTGCGGCCGCTCGATTCGAGGGACCGCACACTCAATTCGAGCATTGCATTGTCCATGAGTCACGGTCCCACCCGCAGCCCCGCGAGACGCACAATGAAATACAAATGGTCTTTGACGATCAAGCAGAAAATCTCCATCGCATTCGCTATCTGGACCGCACTGATGCTCCTGTTCGGCTTGGCCGGGACCTATCTTCTGTTCGACACAAACGCCAATACAAATTGGCAATCGAGTGAACGTCTCGCAGCCTGCGAGATCGGCCTTTCACTGATCGGCGGGCTCGCCGCGATCGTTACGTGGATGCATATCTATCGCGTGGTGTACGGTGGCTTGATCCGTATGAGCATGGGTCTCGAACTGGTTGGAAACACGCTCGATCTGTCGCGACGCTCAGCCAGTCCGCGCAAGGACGAGTTCGGGCGGGCGGCCCACGCATTCGACGCGTTGATGGACCGCATCCAGGGAACAGTCGCGTCCGTTCGCTCAGCAACCGAAGCCGTCTCGACGGCCACACGCGACATCGCGGCCGGCAATGCCGACATCTCACTGCGAACGGAACAACAGGCCGCTTCGCTCGAACAAACCGCTGCGACGATGACGCAGATCACCGAGACCGTCAAACAAAACGCCGACAACGCGCGTCATGCAAACGAACTCGTCTCAGACGCGACCCATATCGCCGACACCGGCAGCGATATCGTTCAGCGTATGGTGACGCTTATCGAACGCATCAATTCGAGCACGACACAAATCGCCGACATTACGGGCGTTATCCAGGGCATCGCTTTTCAAACGAACATACTGGCCCTCAACGCTTCGGTCGAAGCGGCACGTGCGGGAGAAAACGGCAGAGGCTTCGCTGTCGTAGCCGCGGAAGTACGCAGCCTCGCGCAGCGCAGCGCTTCTGCGGCGAAGGAGATCGAGAGTCTGATTGCATCGTCGGTCGCCGTCGTTCGGGAAGGGTCCGAGCACGCCGGTAAAGTCAACGTCGCCATGGTCGACATCAAGTCGGCCATTGCACGTGCATCGCAAATGGTCAGCGACATCACGGCGGCCTCCGCCGAGCAGAGTCGCGGTCTGGAAGAGGTCAACCAGGCGGTAGTCCAGATGGACACGACGACACAGACCAACGCCGCGCTCATCGAACAGGCCGCAAGCGCAGCGCGTCTGCTTGAAGAGCAAGCCGCCAGGTTAAAGCTGACCGTGTCCGCATTCAAGCTTCGGGAAACCGATATGCCGCGATCGGAGCGCGCCGCATGATTTCGACGGCCAGGCGAGCCCAAATTGCACCTATCTCTCCTGCCGATGGATCACATCGATAAATACAGGCTTCACCGAAAGCAATCCAAGGCATACCCTCTATTCAAGTCATCAGCCGCCGCTCGCACCGCACTATCATGTCGTTCGAAACGAATCTCCCGGAAGTTGCGTCAAGCGCCTTTCCGGCCAGTCAAAGTGACTCCCCCCGCTCATCGGAAGTTCGACCAATCATTGCCCGTTCGACGGGACGACGGCACGGTCCCGTGACGCGGATCGTCAGCCCGGGCGACCTCGGTGAAATCCTCAAGCCGTTTGTTTTCCTCGACTACTTCGAGGGTTCTGCGGCCTCCGGTCTGCGGTTCGCCATGCACCCGCATTCGGGCCTTGCGACGACGACGGTTTTGCTGCAAGGCGAAGTCGAATACGAGGACACGACGGGAGCATCTGGCGTCCTGCCTGCCGGCGGCGTCGAGTGGATGAATGCGGGCAGCGGTGTCTGGCACGGTGGCGGCGCGAAAGGTAGTGGACCAGTTCGCGGCTATCAGCTGTGGACTGCATTGCCGCCCTCACTCGAACTGGCAGTCCCTGTCAGCCAGTATCTGTCTGCGGCGCAAGTGCCTGCAACCGGGCCGGCGAGCGTAATCCTCGGCAGCTACGGGGGCGTCACAAGTCCCGTGAACGTACCAGCGGGCACAACGTACTTGCTTGTGCGATTGTCCGCGGGCGAGCAATGGCAGTTCACGCCTCCAGCCGGCCACACAGTCGCGTGGCTGAGCGTCCAGCGTGGTGCGTTGCATGTCGGTAAAGAACGCGTCGCCGACGAACTCGTCATATTCGGCGAGTCGGAGGACGCCGTGACAGTTTCAGCCGAAGCGGCAACTGAATTCGTCATCGGATCTGCGCTCAAGCATCCGCACGAGCTCGTGCTCGGCCACTACTCGGTTCACACGTCCGCGCACGCACTTCATGCGGGTGAAGCCCGTATCGCGGAGATTGGTGCACAGCTTCGCCGTACCCGATAGCATCCATTCCCTGAGGACCAGAAAATGGCCAATGCGCACTTTCCGGGCACCGATTTACGCGCGCTGGCCGCACGACTGCTTGTCGCTGCACTGTTTATCGCAAGCGGCATTGACAAGCTGGTCTGGCCGCTCACCACGATCGGGTACATCAAATCGGTCGGCTTGCCTGCGCCCATGCTGTGGTGCGTCGGCGCAATGCTGCTCGAGCTGGCGTGCGGGGTTCTGCTCATTGCGGGCTATCGCACTCGCGCCGTCGGCTACGTGCTGAGTGCCTACTGCATTTCAACGGCTGTGATCTTTCACCATGACTTGATGGATAAAAATCAGCTGATTCCCCTTCTGGCGAATCTCGCCATGGCCGGTGGACTGCTGGCACTGTCAATCTGCGGTGCCGGGGCATTCAGCATCGACCGTCTGATAGCCGACGCCGACATCGCAGCGACACCCGAAATACGCTCCCGGTATTCAGCCTGGTAGCGGACGCCCGAACACGCAATCGCGCGCGGTGACCGTGTCCGTCCATCCGATGGTTGTGCCAATCAGGAATTGCCTATGCAAAACGTTCAAATCGGCGACGCCGTTATCCCGGCCGTCGGCTTCGGCACCTACGGAGTCAGCGACGCCGAAATTCATCGCCTGCTTCCTGCGGCCATCCAGGTCGGCTTCCGCCACATCGACACGGCGCAGATCTACCGCAATGAGTCCGCTATCGGCGAGTGTGTCGCCAGCTCGGGGGTGTCGAGAAGCGAATTCTTTCTGACGACCAAGGTGTGGGTCAGCAACTACTCGCGGCAATTATTCGAAGCATCGGTCGACGAAAGTCTCCATAAACTCAAGACCGACTATATCGATCTATTGCTCTTGCACTGGCCGGGGTCCGATGTCCCGCTCGCCGAACAAATCGCGGGCCTCAATGCAGTAGTGCGCGCCGGCAAGGTTCGTCACATCGGAGTGAGCAACTTCAATCGCGCGCAGATGGCCGAAGCGGCTCGGCTCTCCGGATTTCCGCTGGTGACCAACCAGTTTGAATACCATCCCTATCTGAACCAGGCTCGGTTGATCGATAGCACGCTAAAGGCCGGACTTGCCGTTACCGCTTATTGCGGCATGGCGATTGGTCGCGTTTTCTCCGACCCAACGCTTAAAGACATCGCGGCACGGCACGAGAAAACGATCGCGCAGATTGTCCTTCGATGGCTCATTCAGCGACCCGGCATGGTCGCGCTCTCCCGAACCACCCAGATCGAACGCCTGACATCGAACCTCGCGGTTTTCGATTTCGAGCTGGATCGCGCCGACATGGCGGCAATCCACGCGTTGGCGACGAACAATAGCCGGATCGTCGATCCGCCTGGACTCGCCCCAGCCTGGGACAGCACCGAGCCGTAGACGAACCCCGATTCGAGGCAGATCGAATCGCAGTGCCCTCCAATCCGCCGGCAATCGACTGGCGCGCTCGCGCGCCGCCCGAGCCCCGTGGGAACGACGGCGCGCGTCACTGCACGCGACTAGAAAACGTGTTTCATCCCGACATCCACCCCAACTGTCGTGCCAGCGGTACCGAACAGCGCCCCGTTGATCGACAGGCCCGTATTCATCGCTCCGTGATTGTTCACCACACCAATCTGGCTGTACAAACTGGTCGCCTTCGACAGTGAATACTGCGTGCCGATCGCACCGAGAATCGAGTGGTTCGACGTGTCGTTTCGATCCGTCGTGTACCAAACTCCGCCATTCAGATTCAGGGCCGACGTGACGTAATATTCGGCGCCACCGCCATAGACGTTATTGCTGAACGAACCAGCCACCTTGTAACTGGAAAAGGACGCCTTGAGAGTGAGCGAGGCAAACTTGTACGAAATACCTAGCATGCGGCCAAAGAACTCCACCGTCGTGGGAAGCGGTGTCTGCTCGGCGCCGCCCGAATTGCCGTTATAGAACGCGGCGTCGATCAGCAAGCTTCCGTTGTCGTACTTCAGATCCGCCGAGTATTGGCGGCCGGCCGCGAAATTTCCGGCCTCGCCTCCCAGAGCATAGAGCACACTTGCCTGGAATCCGGCGATCGCCGGGGACGTGTACGACACGGCGCTGGAACTGAACACACCGGTCGCAAGAACGTTGTCGACGTAAATGACCGCGCCACTGCCGAACGTGGACGTACTGCGCGGATCGACGCGGTAAAGCGCGAGAAAGAACGGGGAAAACTGCAGCCCGGCTTTGATGTCGCCGTATTTGCTATCCAGCCCAACCCACGCCTGCCGTCCAAATAAATTTCCGTTCGAGATACCGAATCCGCCGTTTGCGAGGCTAATTCCGCTCTCAAGCCTGAATTCGGCCCTCAGGCCACCGCCAAGGTCCTCGACACCTTTCATGCCAAACTCGGACGGCGACAAGCCTGCGTCGATAAGGGAAAATTGTTTTCCGGCATTCTGCCCGGTCTCGCTATTCAACGTTTTACTGGTATACAGCAAGCCTGCGTCGACGACGCCATAGAGCGTCACACTGCCCTGTGCGTGGACCGTCGATGAAAATGCCAGTGTGATGACCCCGGCTGCAATCCCCCGGGCGGTAAAGCGCTTTTGGTCAACCATCTGCAATCCCCTCCTCCGATATTTCGGTATTAATTCACCTTCAAACTTTTCGATTCATACACTTAGCTTTCCTATATATAAGCAACGGTTCGTTACTCATCGATCGACTTCGAATCGCTTCTTTGGATCAAGCACGCAACATCTTCCACGGAAGATACATCCTGCTTGACCTATACGTCAACTTCGTTCTGACCAGGTAGTTTCCCGAGAAGGCGTGTAGTTCAATCGCTATGGCTGGCTCGCACTCGTTCCTGCTAGTCGGGTCCGCAGCGAGGGTCGACCATGCGCACTACGTCTACGATTTCCTCGGAAGGTATGCAGCGCACGGCATTGCGGGTGGACCTGGTCGATGCCAGCGACGACAGATCTATACTGTGCGTTCGTACAATTTAGACACGATGGGAAACAGCCATTCGCTGCGTTGCTACCAGGAGCCAGGTGCCGCCGAAGGTTGCGATCGGCAGGACGATCAATCGAGCGCCTTCGCTGTGATACACCCGCTTACCCCGAAAGACGAGAAGGTCATCGAGACGATGCGCGCCTTGACACGTTCCGCCAAGGGCATGCAGTGGGGAGTCGAGGGGCGAGGTCAGATCCTGCTGGACGACTCGCGCCGCTATGTCCAGCGTGCCGTCGCGGCAGGCATCGATGCGCAGGGTGACGTCTGGTTGGGTATGCCCCATGGATTTCACGGCAGCGTCGGAACGTTGACAGCCTCGGCGCTGGTCCTCGAAGGCATCGGCAAATTCCTTACCGACTGACTGAAATCAGGTACGGGTTCGTGATTGGCCTTTCGTATGGAATGAGCTTTTATTGTTGAACGTTTCTCCGGGGCATTCGCCGCAAAAAATCGCCAACGCCAATCACGCCTCTACGCAATCTCACTGTCCGCAAATTTTCGTACAATAGTGCACGGCCGTATCGGATCAACCCCGCTGCAAGTCGTCAAACTGCACGTACTTCCATGGAAACCATCGAGATGAGCGTCGCCGCCGCGAAACGATCCGCGTCTGGGAGAACCCGCAAGAATGCGGCACCGGAACAATCCGCACCTGCCAAGAAATTTACCGCGTCGGGTGCCAGCCACATCGAGTTCATCACGGCACAGTGGCAACATGAACACGGCGAGCTGGATCTTTCCAATTTCATGCTCGCGATTTACTTCATGCGGCTCGGCACGCTCGTCGAACAGTCATTCGACAAGATGTGCAATAGCCTGTGCGGAATCAGTGGCTCGGACATGCGCGTGCTCCTCGCGCTGCGCCGCAGCGGTCACCCGTATGCGAAGCGTCCAACCGATCTGTACCGTGCCTTGCTGGTCACTTCGGGCGCGATCACCAAGAAGATCGATCGACTCACGGGCCTCGGCATGGTCGAGCGGCAGCCGGACCCCGGTCATGGCGGCGGGTTCATCGTCCACTTGACTCGAAAGGGTCTCGACGTCGTCGAGAAAGCGATCGTGAAGCTTGCAGAGGAATCGTCGATTGCACCGGCAATGGCTCAGTTCTCCGACGATGAGCGAGCAGCAGGCAACGCGTTCTGCTTGCGAACGCTGGCGTTGATGGAGCAATTCATCCTGCCGGGTCTGGAAGAGGCGGACGCCGAGGAGGTCAAGCCTCGAAGAAGCGGCACGCAGCCGTCACGATCCCGGCGCGGATAAAGCCCACTGCGTGCAACTGGAGCGGTATGCAAACGTTATGGCTCCAGTTGCACCGCGCGATCGCTCCAGCTCAGCCAAACAGTTTGTTCGCCACCTTGGCAATCAACTCGCCCTGGTGACGTGCGCCGGCCAGATCGATTGCGCTCGGTTGCCGTTGCCCCTGTCCGCCAGCGATGGTCGTTGCGCCGTACGGTGAACCGCCGACGATCTCATCGAGCGTCATCTGACCTTGATGGCTGTACGGCAGGCCAACGATCGTCATGCCGAAATGCAGCAGATTGGCGATGATCGAAAACAGCGTTGCCTCCTGCCCGCCGTGCTGGGTGGCCGTCGATGTGAACGCCCCGCCCACCTTGCCATTCAGTGCACCGCTCATCCAGAGTCCGCCCGCCTGATCCAGGAATGACGCCATCTGCGATGAGATGCGACCGAAGCGAGTCGGTGTCCCGACAACGATCGCGTCATAGTTGGCGAGCTCCGCGATCGTCGCTACAGGCGCTTTCTGGTCCAGTTTGAAATGGGCTGCCGCAGCGACTTCCTGTGGCGCCGTTTCGGGAACACGCCTGACATCAGCGGTTGCACCCGCCGACCGGGCGCCCTCGGCAACCGCCTCTGCCATGGTTTCGACATGCCCATAGGAGGAGTAGTACAGCACCAAAACCTTCGACATAGCAGGCTCCTTTCTGTGTTTCCGGCATCGCCGGTGTCAAGAGGCTCGCAACGCTGGGGACGGCACATAGACTGCAGTCGGGACAGCGACACTCGCCTCGAATACGGTTGCGTCGTCACAAGCCAAAATTCAACCCGCTTTCAGAGTGGCATACGTCGCATATTCAAAGCCCGCACGCTAGAAAGCAGAACGTTCGCGCGTTTCCACCAACACCAGTTCCGCGTCTTCCAGCGCGGCTATCTCGTACGAAGCGACGCTCGTGATCGCCACTCCGTCGCGCGCATCCATGATTTCACCGTCAATCTCGATGCGTCCCGAGGCCACGACGAGATAGGCGCAACAACCTTGATCCAGCGTCTGGCTGACACGCTCGCCGGTTTTCAAAGTTGCACCCCGCACGCGTGCATCGGCACGAATGGGCAGCGCGCCTTCGTCGTGCGCGAATCCGCTCGCGAGTACGATGAAACGGCCGGACCGGTCTGCTTTCGGAAACGACCTCGTATCCCAGCGCGGTTCACCGCCCCTTTCGCGCGGCAGTAGCCAGATCTGGTACAGCTTGAGCGGTCCATCGCCCTTGTTGAACTCAGCGTGCCGGATGCCCGCGCCGGTGCTCATGACCTGGACGTCGCCTGCGTTGATCGTTCCTTCGGAACCGATCGTGTCCCGATGCCCAAGCACGCCTTCGCGCACGTAGGTGACGATTTCCATGTCGCGGTGCCCGTGCAGCGGAAAGCCACTACCAACAGCGATTTCGTCGTCGTTCCAGACAACCAGCGAACCTAACGGGTGATGCGCTCGACTGCCGCCGGCATCGACAGAGAAATGGTATTTCGCGCGCAGCCAGCCAAGGTTACCCCCATCCAGCGACGCCCAGCGCCTGTGTGCAAGCATTTCCTCATCCCTTTCAAAAACAACGCGATCGCCAACCTTTACATCACGGCGATCCGGTTCACGAAAGAATGCTATGCCCACCACGAGATCTATGGAATGGCGGCGATCACAAAGCAACATTGCTCTCGATAGAACGATTGCCGTTGACTGAGTCGCCGGCCCGAGCGCGCTGGCAGCCCGGTTGATTTCTCCACCATTTGATCAGGATTCCGACTTATAAAAAAAGGAAAGGCAATTCAACGAAAGCAAACCAATGGCCTCTCGAAGGAAGCGCTTGCCTCGAACAGGTACCCAACCGAAGCCTACGAACACCTAAACTGAGCCTACAAATTGAAACCGCAATGTCACACGGCCTTCCCAACAGGGACGGATGCTTTTAAAGCAGACATTGAATTATCGCTGCGCCTCGACTAGCTTAAACGAAACGCGTCGGTAGAGTTTCCAGAGTTTCAGGCAAGTGCGCCATGGACCGGGAGCGTCATGGAAACGGATTTGGCCCAGAAAACGGGGAAAGGCGGCCGACCTACGCGGGACGACGCGCAGGTTCGCGCGCATGTGGTGCTCGACGTCGCCAAACGCAGATTTCTTGCGGCCGGTTATCGTGAAACGAGCCTCGATGCAATCGCCCGTGAAGCGGGCGTGGCGAAGAAGACGCTCTATTGCCACTTCGGCAGCAAGGCTGGACTCTTCGATGCCATTGTGCGCACGCTGACCGATGTATGGGTCGACGAACTCCACAACATCGTCACCTCCGACAGCCGGCCGGAGGTGGTGCTGGAGGCGGTGGCGCTGCATTTGCTCGAGGTCGGCACGCGTCGCGAGATGATCGAGTTGTACCGGCTGCTGCTGGTCGAGTCGCGCCGTTTTCCGACGCTCGCCAGCGCGTATCGCAGTCCGTGCGGCAAGATCGCGGGCATGGAGCCGCTGACCGATTACCTGCGGCACACCGTGGAGCGCGGCGAGCTCGCGCTGGAAAGTGTCGATCTCGCCGTCGAGCAGTTCGTCCATCTGGTGCTCGGCGGCGTGCGTGCGCGCATGCTGCTCGGCGGTGCGCCGCGCCCTGATGGCGAGGCGCGGCGGCGCATGGCAAGGCAGGCAGTCAGAATTTTCGTGTCGGGTTGCTCGACCTGAATCAGCGTGTTTTTTGTAAACCTTGATTTTCCCACTATGTAGGTATCCGAAGCAGAAGCCGTACCGGTGTTGCCGTGGATTCTGGAGAAACACGCATGAAGACAGATCCGCAGACCGTGAGTTTTGCAGCAAGCGCCACCCCGCGTGCAGGATGGCGGCCCCTTTGGGGCGGCGCGGCGCTGGCGCTGGCCGTCTCGCTCGCGGGCTGCACAATGGGTCCGGACTACCGTAAGCCCGAGGTGCAGATTCCTCAGACTTTCAAGGAAGGGGTCGATTGGCGGCGCGCCGAGGTCAATCCGGCGGCGTCGCTGTCCAGTACCTGGTGGCACATGTATCAGGATCCGACGCTCGACGATCTCGTCGATCGCGCCATCAAGTCGAATCAATCGATCGCCGCAGCCGAGGCCGCTTATCGCGTTGCACTCGCAACGGTGGAAGCGAACACCGCGAGCCTCTTTCCGGTCGTCACAGGCAGTGTCGCGGCCTCGCGCACGGGCATCGGCAAAGGCGTGACCCAGGCGTCCGGCATTTCTTCGTCCACGGCGGCCGCCACGCCGGGTATCAGCAACAGCACGAGCGCCCTCGTCGCGGCCAGTTGGGAGATCGACCTGTGGGGCTCGATACGGCGCGAAATCGAATCGTCCAAGGAAAGCGCCCAGGCGAGCGATGCGCAACTGGCTGGCGAAAGGCTCTCGATCGAGGCGAGCGTGGTGCTCGACTACTTCGCGCTGCGCCAGGCCGACTACGACACGCGCTCGCTGACCCGGCAGCAGCAGATCGATTCGCGGATCCTCGACATGACCCAGGCGGCCTGGCACGCGGGTGCCGCGTCGAGTGACCAGGTGCTCGTGGCCCAGGACGACCTCGAAACCGTGATTGCCGAACTGCAGCTCACGCAAATTTCGCGGGAGCAGGACGAGCACGCGCTCGCTGTGCTGGTCGGCGTGCCGCCGGCCGACTTCGAGATCGCGCCGGCACCCGATTACCCGTTCGTCGTGCAGGATGTTCCGCGCGTGCTGCCCTCGGAACTGCTTCAGCGGCGCTACGACGTGGTGAGCGCCGAGCGCACCGCGGCGGCCGCGAACGCGCGCATAGGCGTGGCCGAAGCGGCGTTCTTTCCGAGCTTGACGCTCTCGGCGGAAGGCGGCTTCCAGCACAACACGTTCGCACATCTGTTCTCGTTGCCGAACCGGCTCTGGACACTCGGCCCCGAACTCGCCGGGACGATTTTCGATGCGGGTGCGCGCACGGCAGCGGTGAGACAGGCGCGCGCGACCTATGACGAGCAGGTCGCGACCTATCGCAACACCGTGCTGCTCGCGTTCAGCAGCGTGGAGGACAACCTGTCGTCGGTCAATCATCTGCGCGTCCAGCAAGCGTCGTTTGCGAACATTCTGCATCGCAATCAGCAACTGTTCTCCAGCATGCAGGCGCAGCGCGACATCGGCACGGCGAGCGAGCAGGACTTGCTCACGCAACAGCTCACGTTGATCGAAGCGGAGCAGAACCTGCGCGATACGCAGTCGCTGCTGGCGCAAAGCAGCGTCACGCTCGTGAAGAATCTCGGCGGCGGTTGGCAATGGGACGACGACAGGGCGGCCTCGGCTGCAGGGCATCCGTTGTCGTCGACGGCGTTTTCGTCGATCGATTCGCAAGCGCACCGGCAGGACGCCGGCTCGCCTCCCAACTGACGGCGCTTCTGACTGGAGTCTGCACTTCATGAAGACACTCCCAACTCGTGTGTCAGTGCTCTGTCTGGGCCTCGCCGCGCTGGCAGCCTGCTCGAAGAACAAGCCGGCCGCGCCGCCCCCGCCACAAGTTGCGGTGACAACGGTTCACGCGCAGACCGTGCCGCTAACGCGCCAGTTCGTCGGTCGTCTTTCGCCTTACTACAGCGCCAACGTCACCGCGCGCGTATCCGGCGTGCTGGTGAGGCGCGTCTATGCCGAGGGCAGCGAGGTCAAGCAAGGCCAGGTGCTGTTCGAGATCGACCCCGCCTTCTACAAGGCACAACTCGACAACGACATTGCGCAGCTCGCGCAGGACCAGGCCACTTACGTGAACGACCATATCACCGCGGAGCGTAACCGCAAGCTCCTTCCCGTCGGCTCGGTCTCGCAGCAGACCGTCGACAACGCCAACGCGGCCGAGCGCAGCGCAGCCGCGAAGGTGCAGGCGGATCAGGCGCTCGTCCAGAGCGCGCGCATCAACTTGAGCTACACGAAGGTGACGGCCCCGATCAGCGGCATGGCGGGGCAACAGTTGGTGACTGCGGGCGCGCTGGTCGGCAGCAGCACAGCCGATACGGGGTCGAACGGCACGCTCTTGACCACGGTCCAGCAGGTCGATCCGGTCTACGTCAACTTTACGATCAGCGCGTCCGACTTGATCACGTTGCGGCAATCGCAGGGCAACGGCTCGGTCAATCTCGTGCAGCAAAGCTCGACGACGGTCCAGGTGAGTCTGCCCAACGGCACGCCCTACGATCGAACCGGCACGCTCGATTTCTCGGACCCGGCCGTCAACGCGACGACGGGCGCCGTCAATTTGCGCGCTCGCGTGGCCAATCCGCAGCATCTGCTGTTGCCCGGCATGTTCGTCACGCTGACGGCTCATCTCGGCCAGCAAAACAACGTCTTCCTCGTCCCGCAGCAAGCGCTGCTGCGCGACACCCAGGGCGCGTACCTGCTCGTCGTGAAGCCGGACAACAAGGTCGTGCGCAAGGACGTGGAGACGAGCACCAGCCTCGGCAACGACTGGGTGGTCACGAAAGGCATCGCTGATGGCGATCAGGTCGTCGTCACGGGCGTGCAAAGCGTGCATGACGGCGCCCAAGCCACCACGACGCCCTGGCAGCCGCCCGCCCAGACCTCGGCCTCAGCGGCCCCGGGCAGCCAGCCAGCCGGGACGCGCGCGGCGCAATAGGAGACCATCGCATGCCGAGCTTTTTCATCGAGCGGCCGATTTTTGCCTGGGTGGTCGCGATCCTGATCTGCCTGTTTGGCGTCATCGCGCTGCGCAGCATGGGGATCGATTCGTATCCCGACATCGCGCCACCGCAGGTCACGGTCACCTCGACCTATCCGGGCGCCAGCGCCGCCACGATGGAGTCGACCGTCACGCAGGTGATCGAGCAGCAACTCACCGGCATCGACAACCTGCTGTACTTCAGTTCGAATTCGAGTTCCAACGGCCAGAGCGTCATCACGCTGAGCTTCGCGACCGGCACGAACCCGGACATCGCACAGGTGCAGGTGCAGAACAAGGTCACGCTCGCCGAGCCCTTGTTGCCCGCGCAGGTGACCCAGCAGGGTGTCGTCGTGGCGAAGTCGAGTCCCGACATCCTGTTGTTCATCGCGTTGCGCTCGGACAGCCCGGGGGTGGACGCGGCGCGTCTGAGCGACATCCTCGCTTCGCAGATCCAGCCCGTGATCGGACGCGTCACCGGCGTCGGCAATACGACCTTGCTCGGATCGGAATACGCGGTGCGGATCTGGATCGATCCCGACAAGCTGCAGGGTTACGGGCTCTCCACGACCCAGGTGCTCAACGCGGTGACTTCCCAGAACGCGCAGTTCGCGGCCGGGTCGATCGGCGCCGATCCCGCGGTCAAGGGCCAGGTTTTCACCGCGACCGTATCCGGCGACAGTCTGTTCTCGTCGCTGCAGCAGTTCCGCGACATCATCCTGCTCGCAAACAGCAACGGCACGACGGTGCGTCTATCCGACGTCGCGCGTATCAGCTTCGGCGCACAGACCTATGGCGTCGCGCCGGTCTACAACGGCAAACCCGCCGGCGGCCTCGCGGTCTTCCTGCTGCCCGGGGCCAACGCGCTCAATGTGGCCAAGGCAGTCAAGTCGACGATGGCCGATCTTGCCCACGACCTGCCGCCCGGTGTGACGTGGGACATCCCGTATGACACCACCCCCTTCATCACCGCCTCCATCACCGACGTGGTGAAGACGCTGATCGAAGCGGTCGTGCTGGTCTTCTTCGTGATGTTGATCTTTCTGCAGAACTTCCGCGCGACGCTGATCCCTACCCTCGTGATTCCGGTGGCCTTGCTGGGGACATTCATCGGTCTCGAAGCCCTGCATTTCACGTTGAATCAGCTTACGCTGTTCGGCATGGTGCTCGCCATCGGGATCGTGGTGGACGACGCGATCGTCGTGATCGAGAACGTCGAGCGGATCATGAGCGAGGAGCATTCCGATCCGCGCGAGGCGACACGCAAGGCCATGGCGCAGATCACCGGGGCCATCGTCGCGATTACGGTTGTGTTGTCCGCTGTGTTCATCCCTTCCGCGCTGCAGCCTGGTGCTACCGGCATCATTTACGCGCAGTTCGCGTTGACCATCGCGGTGTCAATGATCTTCTCTGCGTTTCTCGCGATGTCGTTCACACCGTCGCTGTGTGCGGCGATCCTCGTCCCGGAGCACGCGAGCAAGAAGAACTTCATCTTTCGCTGGTTCGATCGTGGCTTCAACCGGATGTCCACCACCTATCTGGGCCACGTTGGCCGCGCCGTGCGTCATGCACCGCGCTGGATGATGGCCTTCGTGCTCGTGGTCGTGCTGACCGGCTTTCTCTACACGAAGCTGCCGACCGGCTTCGTGCCCGACGAGGACCAGGGCTTCATGCTGGCGCTCGTGAACCTGCCGCCGGGCTCGACGCTGCAGAGCACGAACCGTGTCATGACGGAAATGCGCCAGAAACTGCTCAATAGCGCCATCGGCAGGGATATCTTCGGCATATTCCAGCCTGAAGGCTTCAGCTTTGTCGGCACCAGCGAAAACGTCGGCATGGCGTTCATCAAGCTGACCGACTGGGACAAACGTTCACGCTCGGCGATGCAGTTGATTCCCCAAGCCAACCAGATCCTGCATGGCATTACCGACGCCCAGCTATTCGTCGTCAACCTGCCGACGATCCGCGGGTTGAGTCAGTTCGGCGGCGTCGACATGTACCTGCAGGCGCGTGCCGGGCAATCGCGCGCGGAACTGGCCCAGGCCGTCGGGACCCTGCTCGCCGACGCCGGCAAGAGCAACGTGCTGTTCGGCATCCGGCCGAACTCGCTGCCTTATTCGCCGCAACTGCAAATCGCCGTCGATCGACCCCAGGCGCAGTCGATGGGACTGTCGCTCACTGACGTCTATGACACCATCGAAATGGAACTGGCTCCGTTCTACGTGAACCAGTTCACCTACGGCGGACGCGTGAAGAAGGTCTTCATCCAGGCCGATGCGCCCTACCGCATGAGCCTCGATGCATTCCAGCATCTGTACACGCCGGCCGGCATCACCAACCCCGCGTCGGGGACAGCGAATACGGCCATGACAGCCACCACGACCAGCGGATACCTGACCCAGGTGGACCCGTCGGTCGCCAACACGTCGATCAGCCCTTACAACATGGTGCCGCTGTCGAGTGTCGTGAAGACTCAATGGTTCGACGGGCCGACTGTGCTGCCGCGCTACAACGGCTACTCCGCTGTCGAGATCGTCGGCAATTCGGCGCCCGGCTTTTCGACCGGTCAGGCCATGCAGGCACTGCAGGGGATCGTCAATCAAAAGCTGCCGCCCGGCTTCGACGCTGACTGGACCGGACAGTCGTATCAGGAAGTGCTCTCGGGCAGTTCCGCGACGACGTTGATGGCGCTCTCGATCGTGGTGGTGTTCCTGTGTCTGGCCGCCCTCTATGAAAGCTGGTCGATTCCCGCTGCGGTGCTGCTCGTGGTGCCGCTCGGCATGCTCGGCATGCTGGCGTTCTGTCTGTGGCGCGATGTGCCCAACGATATCTACTTCAAGATCGGCCTCGTCACCGTGATCGGGCTCGCCGCGAAGAACGCGATCCTGATCGTGGAATTCGCCGTCGAAGGACAGGCGAACGGGATGACGCTCTACGATGCGGTCGTGACAGCGGCACGGCTGCGCTTGCGCCCGATCCTGATGACGTCGATGGCCTTTATTCTGGGCGTGCTGCCGCTCGTGCTGTCCACCGGCGCCGGAGCGGCGTCGCGGCACGAGATCGGCACCGGCGTCATCGGTGGCATGCTGTTCGCGACGTTCTTTGGCCTGTTGTTGATTCCCGTGTTCTACGTGACGGTGCGCCGGTTACTCGGCGACAAACTCGATGAAGTCACGCACAAGCTCAAGCATCACGGCGGCGGAACCAGCGGAACCAGCGGAACTACCGGAACACAGGCGCATGACGGCGACAAGGATGCCGGGGACAGGGATGGCGATATGAACCACCCTGCGTAGTGCGAGTGATCGCGCTCCGAGCAAGCGTCATGGATGCGTCGGCGCCGTGGAATCGTCCTTGCGCGTCTTGCGCCACGCCGGAATATCGGCGAGCCGCATTCCGGCTGGCAGTAGCGGATGCTTCGCGTGTCCGACCCGTTGCGCGCGATAGATGCCGGTATGGCCGGAGAACAGATACGCGACCACACAGGCGAGCGCCGCGTAGACGCCGATGTCCACGCCGAACAACTCGATCGCCATGACCGTCGATGCAATCGGCGTGTTCGCCGCGCCTGCGAATACCGCGACGAAACCGAGGCCGGCGAGCACCGGCACCGGCAGCGCGAGAACGTGGGCCAGCGCATTGCCGAGCGTCGCGCCGATATAAAACAGCGGCGTGACTTCGCCGCCCTTGAATCCCGAGGCCAGCGTAACGACGGTGAACGCGAACTTGCCCGCGAAATCGTAAGCCGGCAGCGGGCCCTTGAACGCCTCGACGATGGTTGGAATCCCAAGCCCGAGATACTGCGGCACGTTCAGCAAGGTCGCCGCCACCGCGACGACAATACCGCCGATGAACGGACGCATCGGCGCATAGCTGATCTTGCGCTTGATGAACGCCGACGTGGCGTGCGTGGCATCGGCGAACAACATGCCCACGATCCCGAACGCGATGCCTGCAACGATCACCGAGCCCAGGCCGAGCGGCGAGACCGCAGGCACGAACGCAATCGAATAGACCGTGTGATGGATGCCCCACGCGCGACATACCTGATCCGCCACCAGCGACGACGCGATGCAGGCGAGCAGCGCGTCATAGCGCAGACGTCCGATCGCGAGCACTTCGAGCCCGAAGATCGCCCCGGCCAGCGGCGTGCCGAACACCGATGAGAAGCCGGCTGCAATCCCGCCCATCAGCAGGATCCTGCGGTCGTCGCGTTCGAGGCCGAAGCATTGCGTCACCCGGTCAGCGAGCGCGCCGCCCATCTGGACGGCAGTGCCTTCGCGGCCCGCGGAGCCGCCGAACAGATGCGTGACAACAGTCGCGACGAGTACGAGCGGGGCCATACGCTTGGGAACGATCTTCTGCGGATCGTGGATCTCGTCGATCAGCAGATTGTTGCCGCCTTCGACGGACTTGCCCACGCGATGATAGACCCAGCCCGTCACGAATCCCGCCACCGGCAAGAGCCACAGCAGCCATGCATGGGCCACGCGCATGTCGGTGGCGCGCTCGAGTGCGTAGAGGAAAACGGCGGAGGCCGTGCCCGACAAGGTGCCGAGGATGCACGACAGCAGTAGCCAGCGGGCCAGATACGGCACCATCGCGAACTGCTCGAAGGACTTCAGGGGTTTCATTGCGATCCAGGTTGAGTGTGCGTCAAACCTGGGCGACCGGGGGCGTCGCGTGGACGGCCTACGACCTCCTGTACCCAGGAACTCGCAGGCATCATCAGCGCCGCGCGGCAGCGCGGGCGGTTACGGGAGGAATGCCATCTCCGAAAGCCCCGCGATTTTATGCGACATTATTTGACGATGCAACCAGAAATCGATTGGCGTTCTAGCGACGCAACGCCGAAAATCTCCCGATACAAATCCTCGCCAAAGCTCGTCTGCAGCGGACCGGCCTCGATCAGTCTGAACGTGCGCGTGCCGTCGTCGCGGCGCTCGGCCCGCAAGAAAAGCCATGAAAACGTGCTGCTTCTGTAGAGTCCGTCGGCGAGCGTGAACAAGTGGGTGACGAGGCAGACCTTCACCTGTCGCTCCAGCAGAGCGTCGAGAATCTGCCTGCCGATAGCCGAACCCTCGCGTTCGTTGGTCGACGCAAACGACTCGTTCGACAGGAAAAGCGCATTCGGCCGCAGATGGTCCACGATCTCGCTCATGCGCCTCAGCTCTTCGTCGAACTTCCCGCCGTGCATCGTCGCGTCCTCCTCGCGCTTGTAGTGCGTGGCGATACCGCTGGCGACATTGGCCTCGAACGCCGACGCACCGACGAACGCGCCGCCCTGCAGCAACACCTGGGCGATGCCGAGGCTGCGCAGAAACGTCGACTTGCCGCCCTGATTCGCGCCGGTCACGACGATGAGGTCCCGGCCATCGGCATTGGCATCGTTGCCGACCGGCGAACGCTCGCTGCGCAGCGCGAGGCTGATGTCGTAGAGCCCCTTGAAACCATGCCTGCGCTGCGCCACGGGACAAGGCACCGGAAAGCAGACTGGCAAACCGCGCCGGATGAGATCCGCGCGCAGATTCAAACAGCCGATATAAAACCCGAGTTCCGAGCGCAGCATCGCGAAGAAACTCTTGATGTGATCCGCCGACTGCGCGAGCGCATCCGCCACCGCATTGATGCCACGTGCTTCGAGTTCGGAGAGCGCGCGCGCACCGTTTTCGTCGCGATCCGCGATGCGAAACCGCAGCGACGGTGGCCGCCGCGCGAACAGCCTGCGGATGAAGCCACGAGCGGGATCATGTGGCTTGCGCAACACATAGTGCACGCCCTTGTTGCCGTGGCCGGGCTGCGCACTGATCAGCATGCCGCCACCGAATTTGAGCGCCTTCAGGCAGCGCTTCACCGTATCGAAGTACTCGTCCGCCAAGTCCTCGCGCACCATGGCGAAGAACCGTCTGAACGCGCTCGATTCGAATCCAGAGCGATTCTGATCGGCGATTCGACGCAATTTCACGAGCACCACGAGATACGCCTCGATCCGGTCGCGGGCGCCATGGAGCACGCTGCGCGCAGACCCCGTCAATCCCCAGTAGAAACTCTTGCGCTCCGTTTCGTGCGCCTCCACTGCGAGGTCGTAGAGCGCCCGTATGACCGCCTCGCGAGCGATACAGTCCTTGAGAACCGCCTGCCGATACAGAATGGCGTCGACATCGTCGAGGCTGACTGGCAGCACGGTTGTCACGACGTTCTCGACGTATTCGTCGCCGGCAGCCATCGTGCGGTAAAGGGTGGCCAGTTCGAGATCCTGTGCCAGCGTTCTTTCGTTCCACAACTCGCCGCGCTGCCAGTCGAAATCGCGCTCGGCGTAAAGCAGCCAGGCTTTCATGATGCGAGGCGCTCCTTGAGGCGTTCGTAGGTCAGCCCATATAGCTCAGCGACCGAAACAGCGTACGCTCGCCCGTCGGCAGGCCGCCTGCGCACGCGCAGCGTTCGTTGCGCCGGATTGGCCGGACTGGTTTCACTCACCATGCTCACCGTCTGCGGGCCAAGCTCGGCAAGCTCTTCGATGAACGTCACGCAGACACACAACACATCGCGCACCATGATCTCGCCGATGATCCTGCGGCACAGGAACAACGCATCGGCCAGCGTGGTGGAGCTGAAGATTTCGTTCATCACGATGATGCTTCGCGGTGTCGCCCTCGACAGGATGCCGTGCATGCGCATCAGATCGTCCTGCAATTTGCCGCGCAGATCGCGCGTGTTTTCTTGGCGCTCGAAATGCGCAAAGAGTTGGTCGCACAGGAACAGGTTCGCGCGAACACCGGGAACCGGACAACCCAGTTTCGCCAAATAGTGGAGTTGGCCAAACATTCTGGCGAAGGTGGTCTTGCCACCATTGTTGGGCCCGGAAACAACGAGAATGCGTTCACGCCCTTCCAGAAAGAAATCGTTGCACACCACGCTGCGTTTCTCGACACAGAGCTTGTGCGCGAGCGCGAGATCGAAGGTCTTGTCGCAATGCACGGCCTTGCGCGCGGCGCTCACTTCGGGGAAGCAGAACGCGAGTCCCTGGCTTCGGCATACCTGGATGTAGGCGTCATAGGCCAGATAGAACTGGATCTCGCGGTCGAATGCCGCGATAGTCGCATCGATGAAATTCACGTGGTCCGCGCTAAAGCGCGCGAGCTTCGAGAAGGGCAGCGGCTGTAGCTGCGCAACCAGATCGAGAATCTTCGCCTCGACGTGGTTCATTTCAGGCCAGTCCTTTATCTCGACGCTGTGGTTCTTGACCTCCCCTTGCTTGAAGCGATCGAAAATCGCCAATACGTGCGCGCTGTAGTCGCTCTCGCCGCGATGGTTCAGCACAGTGACCGTGCTTCCGTTGATATGGATTGCGTATCGGACGGCACCCAGCGCCGCGCGGGTTGCTTCGACATCCCGCTTCAACTCGCTGAACGGATCGCTAGCGAGGTAATCGTTGAGCCATGTTCTGAATTCACGCAGTCCCGTCGAATTCGGCCGGGCCTCATCCAATGTCGCGTCGAAGGACACCAACGCTTCGCAATAGCGTGAGGCGGCCTCGAGAAACCACCATTGCTTTTGCTGCGGATAGTAGAGCTTCTCGACCTGGGCCAGGGCTGCACGCGTCTCGCGCATCGCAAGCGCAAACGCGCGGATGCAGGCCGTCACGGCGTCGTTCGCAAGGTCACGCATCACGTCTTGTCGATAACGCACGGCCCCTTCGCGAACAAGCGTGGCTCGAAACAGCGGCTGCAGCGCGTACTCGTCGTAGCCACGCGTCACCTCGGCCACGATCTGGTCGAGGTTGAGGTCGCCAAAGAAATCGGGCTGCCGCACATCGTCGTGCGGGGGGCCGTCTTCGGCCCGCTCGAAGAGAATGCTGTGAAAGGCCATTTCCCGCTCCGTTCGCGTCGCTGCGCCGTTGGCGAGGAACGACGAGACACAGCGTGCCCGATGCTGGATCGGGCAGCGTTGGTGTGAACCGGGAGTCGCCGCGAAAGCGGCACAGGCACAGAAAGGGCAGCAGACCACGCGAACCCACAGTGCCTGTTCCCAGGCCTGTAGGCATCATTAGCCCCGCGGGCGGTTAAAGGAGGAATGCCATCTCCTGCACTTACTTTACGCCGGGAACGGGAGCCTCACAAGCGCGCGGAGACTATGGCCCCTCTGCACCCCGCCTCTGCAAATTAAAGCTTTTCGTTTTGCTGTCGATATGTTTACTGAAACCAGTCGCCGAGTGGACGGCGATGCCATCGATCCAGAACGCATATATGACCACCCTCTCGTCATTGACCGCGCTTTCCCCGGTCACGATTACCCCCGCAGCGGCCATCACGAATAGCGTTTTGCTGAGCGCCAGCGGCGCAGCGGCGGATGAGGCGGACGCGTCGACCGTCGTTGTGATTCCGTGGGCGAGTGTCGAAGCGCCCATGGTGTACACGCCACAAGGCACGCTGGCTGGGGCGGCGCCCGTCGTTACCTGGGCGCAGAGCCACAGCGATGCAGTTTCCCTGACGATGGCGGGCAACTTCACCTCGAGCACGATGTCCGGCAGGTTCAATAACCTCGGCAGCGCGCTGCTCAATCGCTTCAAGACCACCGCCGACAACTGGTCTCAGACCGTCGAAACGGGCGGCCCGGGCGGCCCCTCGGGACAAGGCGACATCAAGCTGACCGTGAAGACGGCGAGCGGCGTCACGGTCGATATCGAAATGGACAGCAAGGGCGGCAAGCTCTCCGTCAACCTGCACAGCAGCGCCAGCCTGAGCGATGACGAGCGCAACGCGCTGGCTGCGCTGGCGAACGGATTCCAGCAGGCCATCGACGGGCTGAGCGCGGTGCCGCCACGGCTCGATCTCGACGGTCTCACGCAGTACGACCCGTCGGTACTGTCCTCGGTGAACATGCAGTTCAAGGTGACCGACACGGGATCAGGCGACGACATATCCGCCGATATTTCGCTGGACAGTTCAACGAAAAGCGTCAAGGTAACAAGCTCGCTCGGTACGATCGACCTCAGTGTCGATACGAGCAACGCGGCAATCCGGGGCTCGGACGCGCAACGTCAGCAGGCCATCACAAGCTATCTGTCGCAATTCGACCAGGCCAATGCGAAAGGCCATGGCAACGCCGCACTGATGTCGATGTTCAAGGACGCGTTCACGCAACTGAACAGCGCCGATGGAGCTTCGTCGCAACCGCTGCCCGGCACGGCCGATCTGCCCTGGATCGCGCAATCCGAACAGGCCATGTTGACGGGACTCGCCGATTTCACCGGCTCGATCACCGACGTTCCCGTGTCTTCCAATCCGTTGATGCCGCAACAAACCGATACGTTTTCGTATCAGGCGTCCCAGCGCACCAAAACCGAAGGCGATCTGTTCAACGGCAAGGTTACGCAGACCCGGCAATCGGAACTGCACGCGAGCTATCATCAGTCGCTCTCGGGCGGCCCGATCGTACTCGGCCCCAAGCGGGCGACGCAGAACTACGAGTATGTGCAGATCGAGGATGCGGCAAGCAGTACGGCAAGCATCGAAACGAAACGCGGCCAGATACTTCAGGCAACGCTCGACCAGACCGCCAGTCAATCGACAAGGCAATCCCGTTACGTGAGAGGCAATCTGGTATCGGATGTGACCACGCCGACCAACACGTCGAAATCGCAGGATCTTTTGGCGTTGCTCAAACCGTTGCTGGACAACGGCGACGCCCAACACGACAGCCATGCATGGGAAGTTGCGCTTTCAAGCATCCACGCGATGGTCTTGTCGAACGCGCAATAACAACCCGCGCCGGCGTCACGTCTTGTCGCGCGCTGCATGGGCGAGCGTGTTGACCATGTCGCGCAGCTGCTCGGCGGAAAAGGGTTTGCGCAGGAACCGGCAGGTGAAATCCAGTTCCGAGAGACTCGGCGGCGCACACCCCGACGCGAGAATCACCTGCAAGCGCGGATCTCGCCGGCACGCTGTGCGGGCGAGATCGATGCCAGAGCCCTCGGTCAGGCGAATGTCGGTGATGAGGATCTCCTTTTGCTGCTCGCCCAGCACGCGAAGCGCCTCTTGAGTGCCTGCGGCTTGCTGCACGTCATACCCCATTTCCGACAACACTTCGCTCACGGCTTCACGCGACGCCGGATCGTCATCGACGACCAGCAGTGACACGGTGCGGCTCTCCTTCGGGATCGCCTTGTCGTGAAGCGGGCGAGGCCTGCCCAGCGTGCGTCGAATCCTCGCGGCCAGCTGCTCGCGGCTATAGGGCTTGCTCAGCAGATGCACGCCCGGATCGAGACGTCCGCCATGGACGATCGCATTCTGCGTGTACCCCGAGGTAAACAGAACCTTCAAGTTCGGGATGACACGTGCCGCCATTCTGGCCATGTCGGCACTGCGCATGGGGCCCGGCATCACGACATCGGAGAACAGCAGATCGATCCGCACGCCGCTCCTGACGATCACCATGGCGCTTTGCGCGTCGTCGGCCGTCAGCACTGTGTAGCCGAGTTCCGTGAGTATCTCCACCACGGTCGATTGAACGCGCTTATCGTCCTCGACCACCAGAATGGTCTCGGTACCGCCCGTGATCCGGGGCGCGGGTGAAGCCTCCACCTCGGCCACCTGCCCGGTCGAGCGGGGCAAATAAACCTTGACGGTCGTCCCGTGCCCGACTTCGCTGTAGATCCGCAAATGGCCGCCGCTTTGCTTCACGAAGCCGTAGGCCATGCTCAGGCCAAGCCCGGTACCCTCGCCCATCGGCTTGGTGGTGAAGTACGGTTCAACCGCCCGATCCAGCACCTCCGGCACCATGCCAGTGCCGGTGTCGGAAATCGCGAGCAGCACATACTGCCCCTGCGAGACGTCCTCCGGCAACGCGTTGTAGTGGCTGTCGAGCGTTGCGTTCGAGAGTTCGAGCGTCAGCTTTCCACCGCGCATCATGGCATCACGACTGTTGATCGCGAGATTGAGCCCAACGTTTTCCAGGTGGTTGGGATCGACGAACGAGTTCCACAGACTGCCCTCGACGACGGTTTTCACGTCGATCATTTCGCCGAGCGCACGTCGAAGCAAATCATCCATGCTGCGCAGCATGGCAGCCAGATTCACCACCGCAGGCTGCAAGGCTTGTCGACGGCCAAACGCGAGCAACTGTGACGCCAGGTTCGCGCCCTGTTCGACGGCATCGATCGCTTTGGCTAGGCGCTCGTGCGACCAGCGCTCGCTGCCGTGACGCCGGTCCAGCAGTTCGAGATTGCCTCTGAGCACTTGAAGCACGTTGTTGAAGTCGTGCGCGACGCCGCCGGTCAGCTTGCCGATCGCCTCCATCTTCTGCGACTGCAGCAGCGCCGCCCGTGCATTTTCGAGTTGCTCCTGAGCGGCTTTTCGCTCCGTGACGTCGCGCGTGATCTTGGCAAAACCAATGAGTGTGCCGCCCTCGTCGCGAATTGCATCGATGACGACGTTCGCCCAAAAGCGGCTGCCGTCTTTTCTTACCCGCCATCCTTCCGTTTCGAAACGTCCCTCGCGCGCCGCCGTTTCCAGGCCATGTTCCGGCAGCCCGCGCGCGGCGTCCTCTGGCGTGTAGAAGCGGCGGAAATGTGCACCGATGATCTCGCTCGCCTCGTAGCCCTTGATGCGGGCTGCGCCGAGGTTCCAGTTCGTCACGATGCCCTCCGTCGAGAGCATGAAGAGCGCGTAATCGGTCACGCCCTGCACGAGCAACCTGAACCTGCGTTCGCTCTCCAGCACCGCCTCGTGAGCGAGCCGCTTGTCCGTCACATCGCGCACGATCTTGACGAATCCACCGAGTGTGCCGTCGTCCTCCAACAGCGGCGTCATCAGGACGTTCGCCCAGAAGCGCGCGCCGTCCTTGCGCAGGCGCCAGCCTTCCGTCTCGCAGTAACCGTAGTCGCGCGTAGCCTGCATCACCGCTTCGGGGACGCCCGCTTCCCGGTCTTCGGGCGTGTAGAACACGGAAAAATGCCGGCCAATGATTTCGGCCGCAGTGTAACCCTTGATGCGTTGCGCGCCCGGATTCCAGCTGGCAATGACGCCGAGCGGCGTCAGCCGAAAAATTCCGTACTCGGACACGCGCGCCACCAGAGCTCTTTCCCAACCGTCCGCCTGCTTGATGGACAGAGACTGAGTCATGCGTTTCTCCGGTTGAACCCGTTGATGCGCAATATTCGCTCCTGTCCTGATGGTTCAGCGCGCATCGCGCACCGATCCGGATTAATTCGCTAAACGCCCTCATGCGGAACGCTAAATGCGCTGTTCAGGTTTCCACTAAAGCGAGGAGTTGAAAATGAGCAATCTCAACGATCAATCCGTGAACAGCGGAGCGAACATCACGGGCGGCGGCGTCGGCGACGGGCCGGGCCCCGACGTCATGGCAGCGGCAAGCCTCGACGGCAACAAGGTCATGTCTTCCGACGATGAACACGTCGGCAAGATCTCCGACATCATGCTCGACGTACGCACCGGAAGAGTGGCCTATGCGGTGTTATCCGAGGGCGGATTTCTCGGCATGGGTGACACGTTGCACGCGATCCCTTGGGGCGCACTCACGCTGGACACGGCTGAAAAGTGCTTCCGGGTCGATATTCCCGCGCAGCGCATCAAGGACGATCCGGGGTTCGACAAGAATCACTGGCCGTCGATGGCCGATCACGGTTGGGGCACGCAGATGCACGACTATTACGGCCAGCGCCCTTATTGGCAGTCTGGGCAGTCTGCCGTCGACCCGGTCGGGCTGGATTCACCGACCGCTACCTACAACCGTCCTGTCGATTTGTGATCGATGACCCACGCGGCGCTCTCCTGTTGGCGAGCGCCAATCGCACCGCTTTGCGCCTTGAATGGTCAAATAGCTTGACTTGAATCGCTTTCACGCGTAGGCTCCAAAGTTGAAGTCTTCAAGAAGCGCGATTGTTGCTCATCAATCACCGCGAAGCGCGGTACTCGTTGTCCTCTCCCTCCTTGATCCTTTTTCCCTGTGCTCCTTCTGGCGCACGCTTATTTCCGTTCATTTAAGGAGCATTCCATGGACACCGGTACCGTTAAGTGGTTCAACGACAGCAAGGGTTTCGGCTTTATCACGCCTGACGCAGGCGGCGACGACCTGTTTGCGCATTTCTCCGAAATCCGCGGCGACGGCTTCAAAACCCTCGCAGAAGGCCAAAAGGTCAACTTCGAAACCAAGCGCGGCCCCAAGGGTCTGCAAGCTGCCAATATCACCCCGCTCTAAGCGAAGTGACCGGCGCCCGCCGCAACGGCAGGCGCCCGTCCTCCCTCATGAAACGGGTCGCGTCTGACCATTGCGGTCCAGACGCGCACAACGCCGGTTCGCCGGCGTTGCCCGCCAGTCATCGCCCGATGACTTTCCACGAGACGAGGCTCGCTCAAGCATCATCATTCCAAGGTAATAGTGCAAAATCCAGTTGCCAGGCCCTACCGTGGTTACGCGGTCAGGCCCTCGGCTCACCGTCTTCCTGACGGTTGCTTTTCGTCGAACCTCACGCTCGTCAGCCGCACCCGCGCCCCTGAAGATCGTGCATCTTACGACTTCTACTCGCTCGCCTACTTCGCGACCGAACGAGAAGCGCTGAAGTTTTCGTCCCAGTGGGGACAGGAATGGATCGACAGTAGAGGCTAATGCAGGACGCGTCGCCGGTTTTACGGCGGACCGATCCCTCCTCAAGACGGATCCGAAGTTTCCATCCAGCTAGCCGCAGCGCTATCTGGCAAAGCGGCCCACACGCGCCGCCCTGCGCCTCCTACCCAAAGCTCGTAACCAACCACTGCTGCGCCCAGTTCGTCGCATAAGCGATCGCGTCTTCACGCGCGTCGAATCCGGCGAGATCGCCACTCACGCGGACCTCATACTCGCTGCCGTCCGCGCGATTGGTACTGATGCGCGCATGCGCCATAAATTCACCATCGGCCCGACGCGGTGTCGGGTCTATCCAGTATCGTGTCGAATCGGAACGCATGTTGAGCTACCCGTGACTGTGCGACATCCATTTGCCGCTGATTGCTGCTTCGCGAAACTCAGGCATTCGTAGCACGGCATAGCGCGCCGCGCTGGCGCAATAACGCACAAAGCGATACGAACTACAAGCACGCGCGAGCGTCGATGAAGTCACGCCAGTTCAACGAGTTTCTCTGCAACGCCAAAACGATCAGGACTTCATATCAAGTACCGTCTCGCCCGGCGAACAGGTATCGATCAGATGTTCGGCATAGGCCACGGAAGCACGGCGTGCATCGCCCGCATTGCTGAACGGCCGCTTCACTGCAAGTCCGAATACGCGGCTGCGCGGCTGGCCTGCTTGATCCTGCGCATCGGCGCTTTCCTGGATTCGCACAGCGGCGTCGAATCCTTCGTCGTAATTGCGCCCAGCGCCGGGTTCAGTCGGATGATGGGGATAAACGAGCGGATAGATTTCCAGTCCACGATAAAGGCGGAAAGTGAGAGACATGAGGATACCTCCTGGCGCCGCACGTTTCGCGGCAATTCGGAATGGGAACGTGCGTGCACGCGCCGGCACACTGCGCCGCGCGGTTGGCATCGTAAGGTGGTCTGCGCTGGAGGGAGGCAGCTCAATTCCTGTAGAAAAGGCTGCAGGAAAGGCGCTGGAATCGATCACAGGTTGGAAGTTTCATCGTACTCCCAATCCGTCGCTTGTACAGCGAAAGTTTTGTCCCGAATATTCCGCTCGATCGATGAGCGGCGGGCTGGATGACGGTGTCCTGCAAGAGCTGTCGTGCAGAACACCGACTGCGCTGCGTTAGCGCCGGCGGACAGCAGCTCGGCGAGCCGGACCCGCACTCCGCTCATCCTTGTGACGAAAGTTGATGCGCCCTTTCGTGAGGTCGTAGACCGACAACTCGAGCGTGACGCGGTCGCCCGCAATGATACGGATGTGATTCTTGCGCATGCGCCCGGACGCATAGGCTCCCACGACTACGCCGTTGTCCAGCGTGACACGGTAGCGGCTATCGGGCAGAACTTCGTCGACGATGCCATCGAGTTCAAGCAATTCTTCCTTTGCCAATCAGTTCTCCTAGGCAGTTGGGGGCATTGAGTCAATGCTGCGACTCAACGCGAAATAAATGTATTGACAACTCGACCGCGTTTGCTCGCGCAAGTCCGTTGATGACAGCTAAACCAGACGCCGTGTTGCGTTTCAATCCATGCCAGTGCGCGTGCAGGCACCATGCGAAGGAACGGCGAGTGAAATGCGAGGGTCTGGCACGTGCAGCCAACCCAAACCGGCCGCGAAGGATGAACACACGGACGGCGGTGAAGGGAATCTGCGGCGCGCGTACGGCGCGTGCGGAAGGAGTGTCTTGTCTGGAACAATGCAGACACATAATTATGCCTGAATTTCACCCCATTTGGCAATGAACGCGGCTGCGTCCATTCCTCGCGGGGCGATCCGGCGGGTACGCCAAGCCCCATTCGGCCGCCGAAACAGCTTGACGCTCCCGGATCTGGAGCGTAGTTTGGGTCGTGCCAGGACGCCACCGTAGTACACGCCCTGCAGTCGTCGCCCGGAAGCACTGAAGGCGCCTGCTGCCCGGCTTCAATCGGTTGTCCAGCAGGAAGTTCGTTCAGCCCTTGCCTGCCGGGCTGTTGTGCTTTTCCGCTTTTTTCCGCTTGATCGCGACAACGCGCTTTACTCCGGCCCTGGCCAGGTCTCAATGCCAGTGCGCCTTGACTTCGTTTGTGCACGCCCGCCCCAGCATGCTCGATGGGCGGAGAACGGCTGGCCGACGAGCGCAACCGTCGAACGACGACCGGACCTCAGCGGAAATCCCGGTATTGCAACATTGCGGCCGACAAACCCGATGCATCGTGTCATGGGGACACACCGGCCCCCCTTTATTGCGGCATCGATTGGGCGCTCCAATGGCATCGGGCAGCAGGTAACGCGGCCGGTACTGCGCAAATGCCGGGTCGCGCGCTGATCCATCGACATCATCCAAGCAGAAGGCCTGAACATGTTCCAGCATACTGGCATTCCCTTGCAGATCGACCACAATGCGGCCCCGTACTATCTTTTGTTTCGTGTCGGGCACCCACCGTATGTCCTGAACATCGAGCGCCGTGTGCTGCGCCGTGAAGCGAGCTTGCTGCTGCGCTCGTTCGCCCGCGCCCGCATCACGCCGACGTCGATGGCCGACGAAGCGTGGAATGACTTTTCCGGCCTGGAGTCCATTTCGCTCCCGGAACGCGCGGATGTGCTGGTCTACAAGCTGGTCAGCGGCGCCGAAAGCGAACATCAACTCCGGTTGCTGGCATCTCTTTGAGGGCGTTACATCGAATCATCCATTCAACGGAACACCCTATGTATCGCATGATCGAGTATCGCGGATTCGAGATTCACGTCGAACTCAGCCCGTCCAAAGAGGATCTGTACGATGTGACGTTCCAGATCAAGGGCGGCGATAACCTGCGCGTGGTGGGCGAGCGCGGCGAGAGAATTCCGCTTCACAACAGTCCCTATACGCGTCGTTGGGCCTACCTCATTGCCGAGGTGGCCGGACGAGCGGCGATCGATGTGCTGTTGGGGCCAGTGGCGCGAGTGGCAACCGTTGAAGGCGACTAGCAGGCCACGTTGAAATCATGAGGCGGATGCCATCGACATCCGCCTGCGTCGCCGGTCGAGTGCCTTGCGGCAAGATCAGAACCGTTGCTCGAGGCGCAGAATACCGGTGTTCGAGATGAAGCCCGAGCCCACCTGCAACTCGTAGCGCGCCGTCACGCTCAGGTTGTTGGCACGCAATAGCGTGAGGCCCAGCGAGACATCCGCGAGATTCGACACCGGCGTCGCGCCCACGGTCGTGAACGCAGTCTGGCCGATTGGGTCGCCCGCGAAGCTCGCGCCCGTCGATTGACGCGTACGGTTGTATTCATGCACCCAGGCGACACGCAGTTCCGGCACGAGCTGACCGTACGACGTGTCGTAGGCCTTCTCGATCTTCGCGCCAAGCGCGCTGCGCACCGAACTCGCGCTGGAACTGTCCACGTGCAGTGCCGCGCCGTTGCCACCTGTTTCGGTGTAGCTGTTCTGATTCAAGTAACTGTATGTGAGGCTTGCCAGCGGCGTGAGCGTGGTCCCGCCCACCGCTAGCGGCCAGCCGCCCTCCACGCTTGCCACGTATTGCTGGCCGTTGAACGCGCCGCTCGCGACGCCGCTGAAACCGGGCATCGTGACGAGCCGTTCGGTGTCGTAGCGCTGCAGGACAGCGCCGCCCGATACGTTGACGTACCACGGGCTGCCCGTATAGCTTGCGTAGCCGATCAGGCCATAGCCATTGATGCCCGTACTGTCGCCCGACGTGCTGTCGCTGTTGTTGACCGCCGTGTGCGCATACTGGAACACACCACCTACGCTCCAGCGGTCGTTCAGTGCCTTGTCGGCGCCGATCAGCAAGCCGCCGTAGTTGGCGCTGTAGCCATCGACGTCATCGCGCATGTCCTGGCTCGCGTGGCCGCCGAACGCCTGGCCCCAGAGATTGACCTGCGAGAAGCTGTCGCCCGTCGCGAGACCCGTTGCGCCGTCGATCTGGGCGTAACGCCGTGCGTTGGCATGGGCGTTCACGATGCTGAGCGCATCGAACGTCGAGGCGCCCGCTGCGCGCAGCGTCTGTAGCGGTGCAAGCTGCTGGCCGATGCTGTTCGCGCTCGATGCGGCACCGTTGCTGACTGCGCCGAGGCCCGCGTTATACAGGTTCAGCAGTTGCGCGTTGCTGATGCCCGTATAGCCGAACAGTCCACGCAACGCTGAAACCGCGTTGGGCATGGTCGCGGTGCTTGCCGGGGTTGTTGGGGGGCTGCCGGTGTTGGTCGTGCTGCCTGTGCTGCCGGTGCTGCCTGACGAACTCGAACTGCCGCTGCTGCCGCTCCCTGAGCCTGGCGTACCGGAGTCGGTGGAGCCGTTGCCTGATGAGCCTGAGCCTGAGCCTGAGCCTGAGCCTGAGCCTGAGCCTGAGCCTGAGCCTGAGCCTGAGCCTGAGCCTGAGCCTGAGCCTGAGCCTGAGCCTGAGCCTGAGCCTGAGTCCGAAGACCCCGAACTACCCGATGAGTCCCCGCCCGTACTGGCCACTTTCAGCACGAGGTCGCTGTTGCCGCCGTTTGCCATGACCGTGCCCGTCACGCTCAGATTCGTGTTGCCCGCGATCGCGTACTTGAGACCGGCCGCGTTGTAGTTGGCGGTGCCGGCCGTATCGACGACCACGAAGCGCTGGCCCGCTGCAAACGCGTAGCCGCTCGACGTGAGCCTTACGCTCGAGCCTGCCTCCAAGAACGTATCGCCCGTCACGACGAGACGTCCATAGCCCGTGTCGGCCGCAAGCCCGTTCGCGCTCGCGCCCCCAGCGACGCCCACGAGCAAAGCCGCATTCGAGCCCTGGCTGTAGTTGCCGGAAATCGTGACCGGCCGATTCACCTGCAGCACCGCGCCCTGGTTCTTTACAGAGAACGCGCCCACTGCGATGTTATCGTTCAGCACGAGGTTGCCGCTGCCGAAGTCCAGATTCGATGCCGTATTCCGGATCACACCCGAAGCGTTACCCACGCCCGTCAAAGTACCGAACGAGCCGTCGGTGCCGCCGTTGATGGTGAGATCGCTGACACTCAAGTTCACGATATTGCCGGCGATCACGCCCGAGTTCGTCATCGTCGCGAGCGTGCCCGTCGAGAGATTGACGAGTGCACCGTTCTGCGTGCTCGCCGGCAGCACAGCCGAGCCGCCGCTGATCGTACCGCTGTTCGCGAAGGTGCCGATCGTGCCGGCGTTGAGCACGCCGACGTTGCCGCCCGCAATCGTCCCGCTGTTGGTCAGCGTACCAAGCGCCGCCCCATTGAAGACGCCATAGACTTCACCACTGATCAACCGCTGGTTGTCGAGCACGCCGAGGGACACGGCACCCGCGGCGAGGCCGAACAGATTCGTGGTTTCGATCCCCGCGTAATAGCCGCTGATCGTGCCGCTATTGCTGATCGCGCCGATACTTCCAATATTCAGGATGCCTGCATATGCTTGTTCAGTACCGCTCGCGAACCACGCGCCGCTGATCGTCCCACTGTTCACAATGGTATTGATCGCTCCGCCGTTGTACAGACCTGCGATCGGGCCGGCGATCAAACCACTGTTCGCGAGCGTGTCGAGCGTAGCGACAGCGCCGCCATTGCTGGTCGCTCCGTAGTTCACAAGCGCGGCGCTCGCGCGACCCACGATCGTGCCCGTATTGGTGAGCGTGTCGAGCCTGCCACTGTTCACGACCGCCGTGATGAGCCCGCTGACCGTGCCGCTATTGGTCAGCGTGCCGATCGTGCCGGTATTCAACACGGCGTACGAGACGCTGCCGCCGATGACTCCGTCGTTCGTCAGCGACGCGATATGCGCGCCGTCTTCGTTTCTCAAATAGCCGATCGTGCCGATCGTGCTGCTGCCGATCGTGTCGCCCGATGAGTTCGACGTATAAATGCCGTTGGCGAGGGCCGTGATCGTCCCGCCATTCACGATGTTGTCGAGCACCGCACCGGTGCTGTTGTCGATCGCGTGCGAGCCGCTGAAGATCGTCAGGTCCGCGCCGCTCCAGACCCAGTTGTTGGCCGGCCCCGCGCTGCTGGCGCCGTCGGTGGTCACGGTACCGTCCACGTGGAATGCGAGCGGATCGCCGAGCGTGATGATCAAGTCGTCGTGGCCACCGACGATCGTATGCGTGATCGTCGTGCTGTAGATGCCCGCCGAGTAAGCGACGCCCGATCCGTAAAATGCGCTGCCGGCGGTATCGACGAGCGTGAAGCTCTCGCCTGAGCTCAATCCCTGGCCGCTCTGCAGGGCGATCTGGCCACCAGTGATCGTGGTATTGCCCGACACCACGAGCGGCCCATAGGTCGTCGCACCATACGGCGCCAGCACGAGATTGCCTGCCGTCTGAATGAAGTTGCCGCTGATCGTCTGCGGGCCCAGCAAGCCCGTTTCCACAGTGCCGCCCGCGATCACCATCGCATGACTGCCGACCTCGACGTTGTCCGCGAGCAACTGGGTGCCGCTCGCGAAGACAACGTTCGCATTCGGGCTCGAAATCGTGCCGACGCCGCTCGCGCCAGCGAGCAAGCCATAGCCGAAGGCCGCGCCGTTGATCAACAGATCGTGACTCGACAGGTTCACGATGTCGCCGATGATCGCATTGCCGTTCGTGAGCGTGCCGATCGCGCCGTTGGACGCAATGCTGATCGCGTACTGGCTGCCGACGAGATAGCCGTTATTGACCAACTGATCGATCGTCCCGCCATTCGCCAGGCCCACTGCGGCCGTACCGCCCAAGGTGCCCTGATTGACGAGCAAATCGATCTGGCCATCGTTGACAAGTGAACCAATAGTACCCTGGCCGTCGAGCGTGCCAATGACGCCCGTCGTCGCATTGTGCAGCGAGCTGATGGAGCCGCCGTTGCTCAACACGCCAATAGTCCCGCTGTTGGCAACGCCGGCAAGCGTGCCCACGATCGCGCCGCTGTTACTGAGTGCAGCAATTGTCCCGCTGTTGTCGAGCGCCGTACCGATTGTCGCGGCTCCGATCGTATAGCCGCTGTTGTTGTAGACCGAGCTGATCACCCCGCTATTGCGCAGCGAGCCGAGCGTGCCCGCATTACGCAGCCCAGTCAGCGCATAGCCCGAGCCGCCGATCACACCATTGGGACCATTGTCGATCGAACTGATTCGGCTGTTGTTCTGCAGCAATCCAATGGTTGCCGGTGCGCCCGCCGCACCTGCGTTATCGATCCCCGCGATCGTGCCGACGATCAAGCCGCCGTTCGTGAGCGTGCCGAGCGTGCCGTGATTGGCGAGTCCAGTGGCCGCAGTCGAGAATACGGGGTTGCCACCAAGCGTAGCCACCCGCAGGCCGATATAGCCGACGTTGTTGAGACCGTCTATCGTGCCGCTGTTGCTGAAGGCGCCGACGTAACCGCTGTTGTAGATGCCATCGACGGCGCCGCCTATGGTGCCTTCGTTCACGAGCGTTTCGATTGCGCCGCTCGCATTGTTGACGATGCCGTTTTGTCCACCGCTGATGCTGCCACTATTGATCAGCGATCCAATCGTGCTCGCATTGACAATACCCGTGTCGACGGCGTTCAGCACGCCGCGGTTGGATAGCGATCCAATCACGGCAGCGTAGTTGTAGACACCGTTGTTTCCGCCAATGGCGCCGCTCAGATTCAGAATCGTGCCGTCCCAGCTGTAGGCACCGCCACTGCCGATCGTGGCCTGCACGTCATCGACGGTGAGCGGCGCTGGCACCGCGAACGCGCTCGGCGTTGCGGCCGCGAGCGCAGCTGCTGCGGCCAGCGTGTTCAATGCCAGTGCCCGGCGAGTGCGCTTGCGTACCGCGCCACCCGACTTGCCCCCGTGAGAGCGTGTCAACTCGGAAGCGACCTGAAACATGCCCAGGCTCGAACTCCAGACTACGCGATAGACGTGATTCATCGTTATCGTTCCCCGACCCACCTGGTCTCGCTCGACTTCAAAACTTGTATACGCCCGCGAGTGTGCGCGGCTACCCACACTGCGCGCAGTGCAAGCCACGAAACGACGCGCGTGGGTGCGAGTCCGAACAGACGACAACTTCTCGAAGCGACGCGTTCGCCCGGAAATGTGTGTGTTTGGCCGCAGATACAGGCACCGCGGTGCGCGGCGGGTCCATCGCGAATGACGAGGAATGCAATGAGAACCGCGGCGCACAACGCTGGTTGCGATGTTGCGGCCGCAAGGAGCGAGCGTCTGCGCGGTGACGCACAAAGTCGGGGCGCTGGAGCATTGAGCGTGTTCGGAACGAAGCGCGAAATGCTCTCAGTTCATGGCACGGGGAGATCGAACCGATTGTTTGGTCAGCCGCCGCGTGATCGTGAAGCACGTATCAAATGGGCGGCGATGACCGGACGCTAAACGCGGATGATTTGAGCGCTGGTCCGTGCAATCTCGAAGACAGTTTCCGAAACCCGCTCGAGCGCACGACCATCGGCGAGCCGAAAATCCAGCTGCTCTGGAATCGGGCGCAAGCCATCGCGCGACGGGGTGTGGATTGCGGTCCGCAAGACGAAAACGTGATAGACGTTTCCGGCGTGGTCCTTCGCCTTGAATTCGTCTTTTATCACAATGAACCCGCACAGCTGACGATTAGAATGCCCCTTCCGGGCACCCCTCATTTCGACCTGGTTCGGCTTACACTTCGCAATCACGCGTTGCGTGCCGTTTCATTTCTGTCCCAGGTTGGAGGAATCGGCCTGGCTGATTCCTGATTGGCTCGATCGTTCAAAGGCTTCGATTGCCGGAAGGCTGACGCTCAGCGTCCCCATGTTGTCAAAAGAACGATTGCCAGCGGCAGTGCCGCGCCAGACATGGCGCTGAACTTGAGCGCCACTGAGCCAGAAAATTCATAGCTACCGTCTCGGATTGGGCTTTGGGCTTTTGCTGAACGTCCGCCATCGTTGAGAAATCAACGGCGGACGAGCACGCGTCGCAGCCGCCACCGGTGAGCTCAGACTGCGACTGTTTCGCTCTCAGTTGCGAGACCACGTCCTGGACGATTTTCTCAAACTTGTATTGTTCAATATTCATCTTTTGTTTCTCACCTGTACGTCGCCGCGTCCCGGAGGACGAAGCAAAGTCGCGACCAAGATTTGAAAAAAACGCAATCGCAGTTACGAGTGAATCGGGGATTCCGAGCCACGTGCGGCACGATAGCGTTGAGGCCAATAGTTCATAGGCACCGGCATAAAACTCGCGCTTTTCAAGTGGACCAATTGCCTGGGACGAGGTACGACGCGCATACGATAAGTGCGCGAAGGCATGGGCCGACAGCTTAAAGGTGCCATCCTAAATGAACATATTTGCATATGCAACTGATGCATATGCAATTCGTTGGAAGCGCCGGCAGAAAGCAACACTTGAACGACGCCCGCCCGCATTTGTTTGACTAACCAATTTCACCGTGCTCGAATGGCCACAGTTCCAAAGGAAGATTACCCTTAAGCATCAGGTAGTGACGAGGCATGTTCTCGCGATGATCGCGGGTAGCCTTCCTGACGACATCACTGGCAATCGAATTGCGCATATGGCTGTTCTGGCGAATCCATGCACGAACTCGCACGTCGCCCGGACCAACCATCCACCTCAGCAGAGAGATCGATGAACGCTTCAAACCTGAAAATTGGTGCACGTCTCGGATTGGGCTTTGGCCTTTTGCTGGCACTGATGACCGCGGTGATTGCCTTCGGCTCATCGCGCTTCAACAATATTGGCGAATTGAGCAAACAATTGATCGAGTTCGACTGGGTCAAGGCTCAGGCAGCCAATGCCATCGATATCGCTATGCGTTCCAACGGACGCCGCACACTTGAATTGATAGTCACCGCTGAGCCCGGTCGCCAAGACCAGATATTCCGTGATATCACCCAAAACAAGGAGGTGGTCGACAGCAACGTGAACACGCTCGAAGCGCTTCTCTACACGGAGGACGGCAAGGCTCTCCTCAGCGAGTTCAAGCAAGATCGATCGCGGTACGTCGAGTCGTTCACAACGGTCGGGCGACTGGCGAAGGACGGCAAACAAGATGAAGCCAGACGGGTGGTCATGGAGGAAACACTACCGCGCCTCGACGTTGCGTCTATGGCAATCCAGAAACTGGTGGACTTTCAGAGCAAGCTAGTTCAAAAGAAAGGCGTCCAGACTGGTGATGAAATCGTGGATGCCCGCAATTTGATGATCGGCGTGGGTGCATTGGCGATCTTGTTGGGCACAGCCTTCGGCATCTGGATCACCCGGTCGATCACCCGCCCGCTCAAGGATGCTGTGCAGGTTGCGCGGAAAATATCCGATGGCGATCTGACAAGCAGGATCGGCGGGAACACGAAGGACGAGGTGGGTCAATTACTTGGCGCGCTAGGCAATATGAACGGACATTTGGTCAGCATGGTTTCGCAGATCCGTACGGGTGCAGAGACCATTTCGAGCGCATCTGGGCAGATCGCGGCCGGCAATACCGACTTGTCTTCGCGTACGGAAGAGCAAGCCGCATCGCTGGAAGAAACTGCCGCTTCGATGGAAGAATTGGCGTCGACTGTGAAGCAAAACTCGGACAACGCGCATCAAGCCAATCAACTCGCGACCAACGCATCGAATGTCGCACAACGCGGTGGATCGACCGTTTCCGAGGTCGTAGTCACCATGAAGGCCATTTCCGACAGCTCCGCCAAAATATCCGAAATCGTCTCGATGATCGACGGGATCGCATTCCAGACCAATATCCTTGCCCTCAACGCTGCAGTCGAAGCCGCGCGTGCTGGCGAACAAGGTAAAGGGTTTGCCGTGGTGGCCGGCGAAGTACGCACGCTCGCACAACGCGCGGCCCAGGCCGCAAAGGAAATCAAACATCTCATCGAGGAATCCGCCGACAAGGTCGAGACCGGCGCTCAGCAAGCCGAGCGCGCCGGTGTGACCATGCAGGAGATCGTCCTGTCCGTGCAACAGGTCACGACCATCATGAACGGCATTGCGGCAGCATCCGACGAACAGGCACGCGGTATCGATCAGATCAATCATGCTGTGTCGCAAATGGACGAAGTCACGCAGCAGAATGCGGCTCTCGTCGAACAAGCGGCCGCCGCCGCAGGCTCGCTCCAGGATCAGGCCGTCGATCTGGTGAGATCCGTGGCCTCGTTCAAACTACCGGCCTGACGCTCGCCACTCTGCGCAAACAATCATGCCGACGCTGCATTTCGTGTCCTCGAAAGCGTGACATGGGAAGGTTCATGTCGACCGCTACAATGAAGCGTCGTTTCCTGCAAACCGGAGAAATCATGCCAGTCCGGCGAAGCCCCCACGCCGGGAGTTCTATCACGTATCCGCAATTGCGCGCGTTGGTGGAGACACAGATCGATCGTCACGCGTCGATAGCCGCGTATCAGAGTAGCGAACCAGAAAGCGACCTGAACAGGTCGGTTGTTTGTGAAGAGAAAGCGCAAGCGGTCGTCGACCTGCTGTTTCAAGCGGGCGTGGCCTGTGAATACGCGGGCGACATGATGGAACAGATGGCCGATCTACGATCGACAATCCTGCGGCGTTTCGATGTCGTTCATTCAATTCATCGAAATCGTGTGGTTGGAATCGATATTCCAGATTCCCTAACGTGAAACCCCTTCAGGGCAAAATCGACAATGCCGGTCCCGATCTCGCCGTTATCCATTCGTACAACCTGGAGCGTTATCTTGGATAGATACCTGGTGGGAGAAGCTATCCACTTCATCACAACTGTCTTTTCATCACTTCTTGGCATTTCCTCACCCGAAGTGCGCTGCGCCGCAAAGTAAGCGAGTCCACCGTACCGTCTCGACGGTCTGACCAGAAGTTGCCAGAGTAGTCCCCACCACATCGAGTAGTGGGGACTAATTTGACAACAGAAGCACTGAAGAAATCTGGCCGCAAAGGCATACCGAATCATCCGCTCGAATTCCGGCGCGAGATCGCCAGGCTGGCGAGCGAGCCCGGGGTTTCGGTTGCACGCCTGGCGATGGAACACGGGCTGAACGCGAACCTGGTGTTCAAATGGCGCCGGGCGCTGCACGCGGGGGAATACGATCCCGTTGATCTGCTTCCCGTAAGGATCGATGCAGCGCTGCCCGAGGTAGCGCCGACGGCATCGATTCCAGCGCCGGTCACTGCACCGTCGGGGGCTATCGAAGTCAGTGTCGGCAACGCCCGGGTGCGTATTGAAGGCGCACCTGACGAAAGTACCTTGATGCTGGTGCTGCGCATGCTGCGCGGTATGCCGGGAGCCGGGAGCCGCAGCATGATCGGTCTGCCCAGCCACACGCGCGTCTGGCTGGCTGCTGGCGTGACCGACATGCGCTCAGGCCTCAACAGCCTCGCCGCCAAGGTGCAGACCGTACTGGAACGCGATCCCTTCTGCGGGCACGTCTTCGTGTTTCGTGGCAAACGTGGCGACCTGCTCAAGGTGCTGTGGTGGAGCGGCGATGGCATGTGCCTGCTGATGAAGCGGCTCGAGAAGGGGCGCTTCGTCTGGCCTCAAGCCGACGGCGGCGTCATCTGCCTGAGCCCGGCGCAACTGTCGATGCTGCTGGAAGGCATCGACTGGCGGCAACCGACGCGAACGGCACGACCGACCTCAGCGTTGTAAACGTCGTTGCCGGCGCGTAAACTGGCTGCATGACGCGCGCGAACCCACTTCCCGACGATGTCGAAACGCTGAAGGCCATGCTGCTCAGCCAGGAGGCCGCGCTGCGCGAACGCGACGCGCAAGTGCTCCAGTTGCAGGAAACGGTCGATTCGCAACAAGCCGCATTGGCTTCGCGCGCCGCCGAAGTCGAACACCTGAAGCTGCTCATTGCGAAGCTGCGCCGTATGCAGTTCGGTCGCAAGTCGGAGAAGCTGGATCATCAGATCGAGCAACTTGAACTGCGTCTCGAAGAGCTTGAGGCCGACGAAGGCGCGGCGCCCGTCGAAATTCCGAAGACGCCGCGCACGGCTGTGGAGCAGCCGCCGCGCAGGCCATTGCCGGAACATCTGCCGCGCGAGATCCAGACGCACCTGCCCGAATCCGCTGGGAAGTGCACGCAGTGCGGTGGCCTGATGAAGGCGCTGGGCGAAGACGTCGCCGAACAACTGGAGTACGTGCCGGCCAGCTTCCGTGTCATCCGTCATGTGCGGCCGAAGTTTGCGTGCGTGTGTTGCGACCACATCTCTCAGGCGCCTGCGCCGAGCCGCCCCATCGAACGGGGTCTCGCCGGCCCAGGGTTGCTGGCCCATGTGCTCGTCTCGAAGTTCGCAGACCACGTGCCGCTCTACCGGCAATCGGTCATGTACGCGCGAGAAGGCGTCGAACTTGATCGCTCGCTGCTTGCGAAGTGGGTCGGTCACGCGGCGACGCTGCTGCAACCTCTCGTTGAAACATTGCGTCGTCACGTGATGTCGGCGACGAAAGTGCATGCCGACGATACGCCGGTTCCAGTGCTTGCTCCGGGCAACGGCAAGACGAAAACCGGTCGGCTGTGGGTGTACGTGCGCGACGATCGTGCATCGGCCGACATGACGCCGCCGGCGGTGTGGTTCGCCTATACGCCGGATCGCAAGGGCATCCATCCACAGCAGCACCTCGATTCGTTCAACGGCACGCTGCAAGCCGATGCATACGGTGGCTACCAGGCTATCTACGAAACCGGGCGCGTGACCGAGGCAGCTTGCTGGGCGCACGCTCGACGACAGTTCTACGAATTGCACGCAGCGCGCCCCAATGCGTTGAACACTGAGGCGCTCGAGCGTATCGGCGCGCTCTACAGGATTGAGGAAAGCGTCAGGGGCAAACCGCCCGACGAGCGCCGTGCCCATCGCCAGGAGCATGCGCGGCCGCTACTCGACCGGTTCCATGCGTGGCTCAAAGCGACGCTGGAAATGCTCTCGCGCAAATCGGACACGAGTCGGGCGATCCTCTATGCGTTGAACCGGTGGGAAGCGCTCACACGCTATTGCGATGACGGGCAACTGGAGATCGATAACCTGCCAGTCGAGCGCGCGCTACGCGGGGTAGCGATTGGCCGCCGCAACTATCTGTTCGCCGGCGCAGACTCCGGTGGCGAACGTGCTGCTGCGATCTACAGCCTCGTTGGCACAGCAAAACTCAACGGCATCGATCCTGAAGCGTATCTGCGCTACGTGCTCGCGCGCATCGCAGACCATGCGATCAACCGCATCGACGAACTCACACCGTGGGTCGTCGCAGATCAGCTTCGAACGGCAGTCTGAAGATCGCGATCTCCAGTCAAGACGTCGCTGGTGCCACGCTTACGCCGCAAATGGTGCGCAAGCGCTGGAAGCGATACGGGAACGGCTGCCTGATCTGGTCATCACCGACTGGATGATGCCCGTGATGGGTGGCGCCGAACTCTGTCGCCGTCTGCGTGCGCAGCCAGGGCTTGCACAGTTGCCCATCCTTGTGCATACATCGGCTCCGCCACCGGTGAATGAAGCTCACGCTGGGGGTACCGCCTGGAATGCCTGCCTTCAGAAGCCGGTTCCAATGCAGATTTTTCTTACTACGGTAGGAAGGTTATGTGCAGGAACCTAGATAGTCGACCACGCGTGCGGGTTCGACTTCGCGACGGTCTGACGGGCTCTCGGCATTACAGGGGTGCCGTCAAGAAACGGACTTTTTCGTACGTTAGCGGCAGCTTTGTCGGGTTAGGGTCTAAACCGTTGACGACACAGCGTCAGCCAATTGCAAAATCGGCTCTAATCTGACATGTTTTGCTCCCCTGCCTGACGTCCAGCCGAGGTGTGGCTCCGCTGGACAAGATGTGCGTCGAACACCAAACCCATCGCAACGCACATCGGCAGGCGAGCTCGAGTGATCTCCACGCAGCCGACCGCAGCAACCGGACGCGACAAAGCGGGAAACACGCGCCTGAACAACCGGAATGAGGAACGAAAATTGCTGCGAAGGTGCGATTTGATCGCGCTTGTCTCGGGGGATTGATGGTGCCACTACCGCAGCCGCAACTAGGCATGGCGCACATCCTGGTCGCAGAGGATGATGTTCTTGTCCGCATGGCCGTGGCCGAAGTATTGCGCGTGGAAGGCTTTGCCGTGATTGAGGCGGGCGGCGCCGATGATGCGCTGACTTATATCCGCGCCGGAGGAAAGGTTGATCTTGTATTTTCCGACATACAGATGCCCGGCGTGCTTGACGGTCTACAACTGGCCGAGTTGATCGCCAGAGACCACCCTGGAATTCCCGTCATCCTCACGTCCGGCGACACTCAGCCTGGCGCGAGCGTCCCGATGGCGCTGTTCATCCGCAAACCTTACAACATTGCGCACACGGTAACGTTATTTTTTTCAGTGCTGGGCCTGCGACCACCGGAGAGTGATTCGTGAATGCACCTCATATCCTCATTGTTGATGCAGACATACTCGTCCGCACTCCGCTTGCGGAATATCTTCGCGAGTGCGGATATACGGTCATGGAGGCGGTCGACAGCATAGAGGCACAAGCCCTACTCACCGACAAGCCTTCGGCCGTCGATCTCGTGCTTGCAGACGTTGGAGGCGAGGATCGTAGCGGGTTCGCCCTGGCGAAGTGGATACGCGAGCGGTTTCCCGACATTCGAGTGATCCTGGCTGGAAGCATTGCCGGGTCTGTCGAAAAGGCCGTAGGACTGTGCGAGGATGGTCCGGCGCTATCAAAACCCTACGACCACCGCGCTGTGCTGGAGCAAATTCAGCGTCTGCGAGCGGCCAGGAAAGGCGGCCCCGCCTGATGCTTCTCGTGGCTCGCGTAGCTGTAGCGACTTGCATTTGCCCGCTTGCTTGCGTATCTGCAACTGAATGTCGTAGACCTTGAAACGTTTTTTGGTGAACTGCCGATTTAAACCGAGATCTACGCAACGCCCGTTCCGGGTATCGCTTGGCGTACGAAAAAATCCAATGAGATGGTCGCCCCTCCCATCGAGGCTGTGACGTGCCAAAGTGACGCGTGACACTCATCCCTTGGAACATGGTGGTCGACGAGGGAAAGATACTGCGCGTGACCGTCGAACTGCCAGGCATGGAGCGGGAGGATCTGACAATCAGCGTCGAGGACGGAGCGCTGGTGCTGCGCGGCGAGAAAAAGCAGGACGTGCACAGTGAGGAGGACGGCTGCTATCGGCTGGAGCGCGCATACGGGAGCTTCACGCGCACGATCCCGATGCCCGAAAACGCCGATCCCGACCGCGCGCTCGCAAAGTTTGACAAGGGCGTGCTTACGTTGACCGTACCGAAACATGAGGCCTTACGATCCGCCAGCCGAACCATCGATATTGGCTAACGTCGGGCGCTTTTGCTGCGAAGCGAACGGAGGCGTGAACTCACCCGTCTGACGTGACGCGCAGTAATCGCCGCAGGCTAAACTCACGGGACTTGCGGCGATTATTGCGCCGCGAAGTCGCAAATGCGCTGCCAGTATTCGTCGGCCCGTCCTTCAGGACGCCCATCCTGCACCCGGAACACATGAGCCCGGTCCCGCAGATGCTGCTCCAGCACGCGATGCCAGCATTCCTCCGCAGGTCCCGCCAGGCGCCCATCCTGCTCCCATACAAAGTAGGCGCGTTCGAGAACGGTCTGCTCGAGGCCCGATTTCGTTTCCGAACTGCTCGCTACGTCATCACCGTAGGGTGCCATCTGCCGGTCGCGACCGATGTGGATTCTGGCCGACAGGCTCCCGGGTTCTGCGTCGGAAACCAGCCGGCCGTGGGCAGCCGCCTCGGGCGCTTTTGCTTCGTAAGCCGCGTCGTCCAGGACAACCCCTGGTCGCCCGAGCGTGATGGTATAGGTGTGAATGGCAGCGCCACTGCTGTCCAGTACGTCGACCAGTCGCTCCATTGCTGTTTCCTCCCTGTGCCTGGCCTGGCCATTCATTGTTGCCGCTTACCGTTCTCGCAGTTCAGAAGAAGTAGCCTGAAAATCGCTGTTGCATAGGCCAGAATTGCAACACCGTTTGCAGGCCTTAACATCCATCATTTACCCGCGCTGCGGGAAGGACGGGCGCCCCGCTGTGCGGGGGATCCGTATGGGGGCCTCGCTACCGGAGCGCAGGTTGCTCCTTCTTCAGCGGTGGCCGCATTTACGTGCACCGATTGGTAGATTCAGGGCCGGGCTTGCTTCTTGCGCACGCACAAGGACGCGGATGTCGTGGCGGCAGGCGGACTTAGCCAGTGACGCACCGCGGGCCGCTGTCCTCCGGCTTGCAAAATCTCTAAGAGACCATTTCAAAAAGACCCCGAGGGGGCTGTTAACCTTTTCGGCAAGCTGTTAACCTTAGCCATCTGAACAACAGGAACCAAGGGGATGGGCACGCCGATCATTGATGACGAACTGTGGGCATTGATCGAACCTTTGCTGCCGCCGCCAAAGCCGCGACGCAAGAAATATCCAGGCCGCCGCCCTGTTTCGGACCGGGCGGCACTGAACGGCATCCTGTTCGTGTTCAAGACCGGGATACGCTGGTGCGACCTGTCGATCAAGTTGGGATTTGGTTCGGGCCCGACCTGCTGGCGTCGCCTGCGCGACTGGCAAAAGGCCGGCGTGTGGGACCGGCTGCACGAGCTGCTGCTCGCGAAGTTACGCGAGGCCGGCCAGCTCGATTTCTCACGCGCAGCCGTCGATTCATCGTCGGTGCGAGCCGTTGGGGCGGGCGAAAAACTGGCCCGAACCCCACGGATCGCTCGCGACCCGGTTCCAAGCACCACATCCTCGTCGACGCAAACGGCGTCCCCGTCACCGCGATCCTGACTGGCGCGAACCGCAACGATGTCACCCAGTTGCTGCCGCTTGTCGATGCGATTGCGCCGATTCGCGGTGTACGTGGCCGGCCGCTTGAGAAGCCCAAAGTCATTTACGCCGATCGCGGCTACGACTCCGAACCACACCGCCAGAAACTTCGCGAACGTGGCATCAAGCCGGTGATCGCAAAGCGCCGGACCGAGCACGGCAGTGGTCTCGGTAAATTTCGCTGGGTGGTCGAGCGTACTCACGCATGGCTCCACAACTTTCGTCGTCTTCGCATTCGCTTTGAGCGTCGCGCCGACATTCACGAAGCATTCCTCAAACTCGGTTGCTCCCTCGTCTGCTGGAACATCTTCAGACGTACGGAGCTGTCTTTTTGAAACGGTCTCTAAGAGACCATTTCAAAAAGACCCCGAGGGGGCTGTTAACCTTTTCGGCAAGCTGTTAACCTTAGCCATCTGAACAACAGGAACCAAGGGGATGGGCACGCCGATCATTGATGACGAACTGTGGGCATTGATCGAACCTTTGCTGCCGCCGCCAAAGCCGCGACGCAAGAAATATCCAGGCCGCCGCCCTGTTTCGGACCGGGCGGCACTGAACGGCATCCTGTTCGTGTTCAAGACCGGGATACGCTGGTGCGACCTGTCGATCAAGTTGGGATTTGGTTCGGGCCCGACCTGCTGGCGTCGCCTGCGCGACTGGCAAAAGGCCGGCGTGTGGGACCGGCTGCACGAGCTGCTGCTCGCGAAGTTACGCGAGGCCGGCCAGCTCGATTTCTCACGCGCAGCCGTCGATTCATCGTCGGTGCGAGCCGTTGGGGCGGGCGAAAAACTGGCCCGAACCCCACGGATCGCTCGCGACCCGGTTCCAAGCACCACATCCTCGTCGACGCAAACGGCGTCCCCGTCACCGCGATCCTGACTGGCGCGAACCGCAACGATGTCACCCAGTTGCTGCCGCTTGTCGATGCGATTGCGCCGATTCGCGGTGTACGTGGCCGGCCGCTTGAGAAGCCCAAAGTCATTTACGCCGATCGCGGCTACGACTCCGAACCACACCGCCAGAAACTTCGCGAACGTGGCATCAAGCCGGTGATCGCAAAGCGCCGGACCGAGCACGGCAGTGGTCTCGGTAAATTTCGCTGGGTGGTCGAGCGTACTCACGCATGGCTCCACAACTTTCGTCGTCTTCGCATTCGCTTTGAGCGTCGCGCCGACATTCACGAAGCATTCCTCAAACTCGGTTGCTCCCTCGTCTGCTGGAACATCTTCAGACGTACGGAGCTGTCTTTTTGAAACGGTCTCTAACTGGATGGAGCATCGAAATGGATACGGGAAAGGCAGAAGGTGCGGTCCAGGAAGTGGCCGGCAAGGTTCAGGGTGCAGCCGGCGCGCTGGTCGGTGACTCCATGGCACAACTGGCAGGAAAGGCCAGGGAGCTCGCCGGTAAAGCGCAGCAGCTTCGCGCCGACACCGTGAGCGCGGTACGCGAAACGACAGCCACAAATCCCTTCATGGCGCTGGCAGTGGTGGCGGCCGTGAGCTTCGTGGCCGGTGCCATATGGCGTACCGGCGGCCCCCGACGCAACGAGCGGTAAGCGCCCCCTCGCACGGGAGCTGGTCCCGGAGCCCCTGTTCCTCATACACGCCAGCGCTCGTGCCTTGGGGTGAGGGAACATGGGCATGTTGCAGGCAGATACCGGGCAGAACAACTCGAGTCGGAAACTGCGACTGGGCTCGCTGCCCGGGACGCGCCGTACGGCATTTCCGACAGTGGAGCCCTTCGTCCATGCGCAAAAAACTTCTGCTGGCTGACGACGACGTCAATGCAACCGCAGCGGTCGCCGCGTTTTTTGAGTCTCACCATTTCGAGGTGCGTACCGCCACCGACGGGATCACGGCGCTTCGGTGGTTCTCAACCTGGCAACCCGATGCGGCGATGCTCGATATCGACATGCCGGGTGCGAATGGATACGAGGTGGCGCGGCACGTGAGGCGCACGGAAAATTCAGGCAAACGGACCCTGCTCGTCGCGATTACCGGAGAAATGCCGCCGCAGGAAGTCGCAGCCAGATGTCACGAGGCCGGCTTTGATCTCCATGTCGCGAAGCCAGCCGACGTCAAGGCACTCGCTGAATTTGTGATTCTGGGAATCAAGGGTTGATTCTTGCCCCTCTCCCTGAATCGGGTGAAGCGCGAAAAGCGTTGACAGGACTGCTCTGTCACTATACTGTGACTCTCGAAATATTCAAGAAGCCTGATTGCTGATCACCATTTTCCGCCTTGTCTGCGCGGTACTCGTTGTCCTCTCTTCTTCCTTGAAGTTTTTGTCGCTCCGCACCGGAGCTGTTATTTTTATTTCAGGAAATTCTCATGGATACCGGTACTGTCAAGTGGTTCAACGATAGCAAAGGCTTTGGCTTCATTACTCCGGACGCAGGCGGCGACGATCTCTTCGCTCACTTCTCGGAAGTTCGGGGCGACGGCTTCAAGACGCTCACGGAAAACCAGAAGGTAAGCTACGAAACAAAGCGCGGCCCGAAGGGCATGCAGGCGTCGAACATCTCGCCGCAGTAAAGTATTTCAAGGGCCGGTCTACCGGCCCTTTGCGTGTTTGCCTGACTTGCATCCTCGCGGAGCCAATGCGCTCCCGATCTGATCGCCACAATTGAACGTGCGCATCATTTGTCTTTTCGACACGATCCGTCTCGCCCCGTTTTCGAATTATTCGCCTGCACGGCATCGTTATCGTGCGGGCGTCGCCCGGTTATCGCTTATGCAAAACAATAAACATATTCACCAGTACAACGGTTATTCAGTCTCCCCGTCCGCCCATCGTTTGCCGGACGGCTGGTTTGCCGCCAACCTGCTTCTCACGAGAGGTGACGCCCGGAGTGCTGAGCTGGCGTCATACAAGTTTGATGCGCTCGACTATTTCGATAGCGAAACACAGGCTGTCGGGCACGCTACCGCCTGGGCACGCGGCTGGGTCGATAGTCGCGGTTAAGTCGGCAATACCCCCTGCGTGGCAGCGGCAGGATGGACGGCGTCGAGGATCGAATGGCAGTCCCGCAAGATCCGCCTGATCGCAACGACCCACAGCACTCGCTCCTGCTTCCGCGTGAAGCGGTGTCATTCCCGCGACTGCTTTGCCGCCTCGCCCGCGCGTCGTCGCTGACGCGCTCGCAGTATGCCCAGGACATGATACGTCTGGCGGCACACCCTGCCTGTTGCACCCGCGTCAGTCACACCCGTAACCCGCTATACCCGTCATACAACGTCGCAGTGAAGCGCCTCAAGGGCGCCCGGGCTCGCACCCACCAGAACGTCACTCAACCGGATCACGGGATCCGGTCGCCTGATCGACACAACGCTATTCCCGTCAATCGCATCACAAGGAGCAGAGATGGCGTTATTGGTCATGCAGGTCGCAGTAAGCGGGGAACTGGTCGAGGTTTTCGAAATGACGGTTGATGATATTGACGGCCACCGGATGCTCGCCGCTGCCAATGAGGACGAACGGGTAATTCATCCTTCGGGACAGGCACCCGAAGACGGTGAGGTCTGGATCGATCTGATCGACGGGGATGGCGAGACATTATTCGACTAGGTGGCGTGTTTTCACCGGACGGATGCCATCGACGCGCTGCAGATCCATTTCGGCATGAATGCCGACGTCGTCAAGGATTGCCTGTCAAAGTCGAATATCGCTTCGCTCCATGCGCGGCAACGTCTGGCGGCACAGGCCTACTTCCGCAGGATCGATCGCCTTGTGGATTGCTCGCCGGTGAGTTCCCGGCAGAGCAATCGCCGGCGTGTCGGTGAAGCCAGTGTCATGGAACTTGCGATAGAGCTCCGCAGGCGACTGGACGGTGTCGTCACGCAACTTGCCCTGAGCGAGTTGCCCATCCACGTGCAGGCTGCGGCGCAGGAACTCAAGGATGCGACGAAGAGCTACGTGGGTGCGGTTCAGCGCCTGTGAAGCAGCGGCCGGAACCCGAGTGTGGAGCAACCTTATGCAAAGAACGCTGAAGTATCGCGGGTTTGAGATCTGTGTTGATCTCGTGCCCACTTCTAAAGACATGTTTGACGCATGGCTTCGGATTGAGGGGCCGCCTCACGTCCCGGCAGTAGCCACGCGAGGCTAGCGTATCAAGGTCCGTGGCGGCCCGTTTTCCGAGCGCTGGGCTTACTTCGTTGCGCAGATCGCTGGCCAGGCCTCAATCGATGTCATTCTCGGGCCCGGCGAATAGCTTGACGCCGTCACCCGTGACGAGTGCACCTGCAGTTCCCGCGTTGCCGCATGCAGATCAAAAAGTACTGGATACCTACCTGACAGGGAAACCGTTTCATGGATGAACGCAAGCGCGACAGTATGATTGCCTACCTCCGCCACCGCATGGAGGACTTCGGAATCAGCCCGGATGATCTGGCCGCAACACTTGCGGCTGAGCCGGCAGCGGGCCGCTACCGCAGCGCGCATGGCGAGAGCTGGAGTGGTGAAGGTGCGATGCCGCAATGGCTGAAGCAGGCGATCAGTGCGGGCCAGTCCATTGGCCACTTCGAGCTGTCGTCATCAGGTGCAGTCTCCGCACCGTCCCCGCAGGCACGCACGGTTGCAGGTGCAGACTGGACAAACGATCCGTTCGCGGGCAGTCCGCTCGCGCGGTCGAGTTCCCGTTAGATCCGTTGGCAGGCGACTCAACTACCGCTCAAAAAAATCCGTGCCGTTCGGGCGAAGTGTCTCCAGCGGCTGAAGTACATCGCGAATCCGCAGCAGATTCGCAACGTATTGATCTATCTGGTCGATGACGTCCGTCACCTGATCGACGAAAGGCTCGTCCTGGGTGCCGACCGTCAGCCCGGCGCCGTTGACGAGCGTGTGAGCGATGCGGTGCAGGCGCAACAGGTCCTCGCGCAGGCCTTCCGGATCGTAAAGGCTGGTTCGCATCTCATCGAGTCTGCCCACGGCGTCCAGCATGCGCGTGGTGTCGTAACCCGATTGCAGTGCTTCCAGCGCGGCGGCGTCCACCTCACCATAGGACGTCGCGGTGACCGCGGCTCTTGCGCTCATGCAGTCGTTACCTCATCTCGTCACCCGGGCGTGCAGCCTGACCAAACAGCGCATCGTTGATCCAGCTCTCTGGCGTACGATCAAGATGCAGTCTGTAGCGTCCGAACCGGCGGATATTGTGCGTCGGGTATGGACTTAAGAATTCAATATCGTCCACGCGGATTTTCTCGCCTTCAGCCACCATGTCTCGCAGCGCGCGCATCATGTCCGCAGTGTTCTGCAGGATCACGGCCGATGCGATGAGGTCATTGTAGCGCAGGCGTTTCTGCTGCTCTTCCGGCTCGTTCTCGGCGATCACATCGCCGCCGAACGACAGCCATTTCGCGAACCCGTTGTAAGACTCGATCTTGTTGGTGTTCGCAGTCACTTCCTGCCGCAATTCGCGACTGCCGATCCATTCGAGCAGGTAGACCGTGCGCACGACGTTACCCAGTTCGCGCGCAGCGAGGTAGAGCCGGTTCTTCCTGCTTTCCGAACCGAGCCGGCGCAGCAGCAGCGGTGACGATATCGTGCCCGCCTGGATCGACAGCGCGACCTGCATCAGTTCCTGCCAGTGGCGCTCGATCAGCACCCAGTCGATGGTCGCGGTAAAGAGCCTGTCGATGTGTTTGTATTTCGCGTCGCTGTGTGACCGGTACAGCACGAGATCCTTCCAGTTGCGGATACGCGGCATCAGCTTGATCCCGAGCAGATGCGTGAATGCGAACACCGCGGCCGACTGGCCCTGCGTATCAGCATGCACTGTGTCGGCCTTGACCGACAGGCCAGCTTTTAGCAGACCCTCGATCACATAGATGGCTTCCCACACGCCGGGCGGGATGAAATGCCGGAACACGGCGATGTAGTTGTCGGCGACGTGCCGGTACGCGACGGCGCCCATTTTCCGATAACGGAAGTGATAGCCCGCTAGCAGGTTGTTGTCGTAGAAATCGTACTGGGTGCCATCCGCAGCGACTGTCTTGCCGTCTCCCCAGTGCTTCGGCAGATCAAGCCGCAGGTACAGTTCGATCAGCTCGCGCTGCGCGGTTTCGAGTTTGTCGAGGCTCATGTGCCGGCGGTTGACGAACGACAGCATATGCGCGGTCACATCGGTGTCGAGATGGCGTGCGGCCTGGGTCGGACCCAGATTGCAACCCATGGCGAAAATCGTCATCAGATAGCGCTCGGCGGCCTTGCGGATCTTGGGATCAATACCGGAAAGCGGTCCGAAATGCCGAGTGAAATGCGTCCAGTGTTCGATGTTCGCGAGGATGTCCAGCACATTGCGGGTCGGCAGCCGCGCATTGAGCTTCTCCTGCAGCGCGATCGCGCTGGCCGGGATTTCGCGGGCCACGGTCTTGCGCAGGACCGGCTCGTCACCCTGGCCGATCGTGACGTGTTCGCGTTTGTGCGGAAAGTCGTTGTCCAGCTTGCGCGCCGTCTCGCCGAGCCACTGCCGCAGCTGGGCAACGAAGTCCCGCCCATTCTCAGGCAACCCGACCTTTGCGCAGTAATCGGGCAACCGCTGCTCGCATTCCCGCCATGACAGCAGGTGGGCCCGGTAGTCGGCATACGCGTCCGAACCTGACACGCACAGGTCGCCGACGCGCAGCTCCTCGGCCATGTAAGAAAAGACGCATAGCTCGAGGTAGCGCCGGTTCGTTGGCGCGCCGTCACCGTGCGAGCGCCGTACAAGCTTGCGCCAGCGCGGCGCGGCAAAGCTGACGTCGACGTCGGCATCGATCCATTCCCGATGCCGTGTCTCGTTTTCAAGCACGACCGCGAGCGCATCAAGCAACGTTCGCACCGGGCTGGTCGAATCCCATTCGAGCGTGCGGGCGAGTCGAAGGATAACCGGGCGATGTGCGCGGAAATGTTTCCACAGCAGTGGGAGGTAATTGCCACCGCTGACCGCGCGCACTGCGGCACAGCTCTCGCGCAACGGTTCAAGGTCGCCTCTCGGCGCAAGCCATTGGCGGATCGACTTCGCAACGGTCGTCTCGTCGGATTGCTCGACCAGGATGTCGACCACCCCGTCAAGCAGGACAACGAGATCTTCCACCTGGGTGCGCTGTCGGCGCTGGATGATCTCCAGTTCTTCGCTTGCCCGTTTGTGAATCGCTCCCATGCGTCGCACGAACATGTCCGCCAGATCGTCGCGGGCACGCACACGCATGCGGTTGAGTAATGCCACAATCAGCGTGTAGCGCTTTTCCGGCAGGGTGTCCTTTTTAAGGTTGGCAGCATCAAGGCTCATGGCCTGGGTTGCCAGCGAGCGCAGCTTCGAAGCAGGAATTCCCGCGATCACGTCGCTAAAGTCGCCAAGTTCATCAAGCCAGGTGATCTGGTCAATCAGCAGATCGAGATGCTGGCGGGACGGCCGCTTCGCGTGGCGCTTGATACGGTTGTAGGCGCTCTGGCGACTCGTCAGATCTCGCGCGAGCAGGCGGTCAAGGCCGCGCTTCTGCCCGTCGGTAAGGCGCCGGGCAACACGCCTGAACAACCGCGCCTGGGTTTTCGCATGGATCTGCTCGGTGATGCGGTCAAGCGTTGAGAACGCCGGGAGTTCAACGTTCTGCGCGATAAGCTCATCAATCGTGGCGTTGATGATGTCGACGGGCTGGTCCATCGACAGGGCTGCCGTGTGCGCCGCGCGTGTCGCGATGAAATTGGCGTCGGTTCCATAGTAGGGCTTGACGCCGAGGTATTCACGAATTGTCAGGTAGTGCCGGAAGAGGGTCGGTGACGTCTGCGTGTCATAGCCGAACTGAACCGCGGAATCAATGTCCGCCGCCGCCCGCACGTATTCGACCACCGCTGCCGGAATGCTGTCCAGTGCGGGGAAATGATGCATCTGCTGGAAGACTTTGAGCAACACCAGCAGGCCTAGTCTCGGTCGTTCACCCCGAGTCGAACGGCGAGCCCATTCGAGTTCGTCCGGCTGCGGTGTGTAGCAGGTTTGCAGGTCCCGTGTAGCAAAAACCTTGGGGAAACGCGGATACGCGGTGCGCTCGATGGTTGCCATGCGAGTCTTCCTGATCGCAGAGGGCCGCTCAGATTAGCGCAAGAAAAAAAACGTGTTACCAGGTCTCGTTGAAATGATCCGGCCTGTTTTTATAACCAGAAGTCCTATGATAGGAAATTACGCTTACCTTGCTCATACCCCACCATCTGTTTCGTCACGACGCGGCACTGCGTTATTCGATAGCGTTGACGGCCGCACCGTCCGCGTTGTTGGCGATCTGGTTGATCGGCTCGGGTCTGCGTCCTTATGCTCAAAGCTGCAGCGAGCTGCTGGCGGGCTCGCGCTGACCTCGGCCAACCGAAGCGCCAGGTGAGGCTTGCCGGATCCGAGCCGCACCTGGACGTCCTCCTAGACCGGAATGCCGAGTCGTCCGGCACGTCGTGTCGTCGATAACACCCGCTTCGGGCCAATCGTATTCCTGAGTATGCCGATTCGTTCTATTTCCGCTTCGACAGTGTCACCGGGCTGAAGGAAGCGGCCGTCTTCGAGTCCGACACCGCACGTCGATCCAGTGAACACAAGATCACCAGGTTGTAGCTGAATGCGTGCGTCGACGTAGTTCAGCAGTTCGTCGAGCGGAAAGATCATCTGGTCGGTGGTGTCGCGTTGTCGCTGTTCGCCGTTCACGCGAAGGCTTACGGCGACGCGTGGTTGCCCGGCTCCGCCGAACTCGTCGAGCGTGGTGATCCAGGGGCCGATCGGCGCGGTGCGGTCGAGCGCTTTCTGCGTGAAGAGATCGAGCGAGCCGAGTTGCTTGCCCGCGTCTCGCGCGCTGATGTCATTGCCAACCGTGTAGCCGAGCAGATTTGCACTGGCCTGCCCTTCGTCGCCCAGGGCGCGCGCGACCACGGCCACCAATTCGACTTCGTAATCGAGCTGCGCGGTCACCGCTGGGTACTGAATCTCGCCACCCGGATCGACGAGCGCCGACGACGGCTTGATGTAGGCGATCGTGTGCGCAGGTGCCTGTGTACGCCCGAGCCTGGTCAGATGGGTCAGATAGTTGAGCCCGACGCCGAACACACGCGCCCCCGGATTGACCGGCGTGCAGAGTTGCAGCTTGGCGAGCGGCAACCGGCCGGCGCGCAGATCGAGCGCCGCCTCGCCGTGCTGCGCAAGTGCCGCTGCCCAGACCTCGAACGGCGCACCGATGCGCCGCACGGTCTGTGTCGCCTCATTCACCTGGGCCCAGAACGTATCGCCCGAGTCGTCGCGTACACGTGCGAGTTTCATCGATCACTCCGCTTTGCCTTGAGCGTCGAACATGCCAGCACCTGTCGATTCAGCCAGGCATCAATGGTGTCCACTGGGTCTCCTCCGTGTGTTTTCTTGAGCGCACCAGCGAAGTATATGCACATATAGGATAAAAATGTTTATTTAATGGCTCGAGTCGCGCACCCTGGCCCCGTCCTCAACGGACCTTGATGTAGGGCAGAAACCTGATTCGCATCTGGGGTAAGTCACTATCAACGAAAGTGTTCCATATGAACTATTCTCCATTCAGAATGCACCCTCGTTCCTCAGAATAAACGTGGCACGAGATCGATACGACGCAAGCGCCATCGCGCGGCAAGCGACCGATGCCAGCCGAAATCAATAAGACCACTACGCCCTGACATGAAGAACGCCACAACAGCCGCAAAAAAAGGACCGACAATCAAGATTGAACTGACTGGTGCCGCCGCGCCGCTCGAGCCGAAAAAGAACGGTACGACGAACGCTGTCATGGTCAAGCCGGTCGCGAGCGCCATTCAGATCCTGCGTCATCTGACACAGACGGGCGCACCGGAACGCGCGACGGACATTGCGCGGCATCTATCCATCAATCCCAGCACCTGTTTCAACATTTTGCGCACGCTGGTCGCTGAAGATGTCGTGGACTTCGACCCGCTTTCAAAAACGTATTCGGCGGGTCTCGGGCTCGCGAGGCTCGTCGAACAGCTTGTCACTCAAGGACAACGGCTGCAGCTTGCTATGCCGCTCATGCATGATCTTGCGGCTAAATATCAGGTGACCGTCACACTCTGGCGCCGGCTAGGCACGGACCGCATCGTGCTGGTCGGATCAGAGTCGAGTCCGACCGATCTGCACATCGGCATGCCGGCCGGCCAGCGGCTGCCGATCCTGATGGGTGCGAGCGGCAGGCTGTATGCGGCCAAACTGGATCTCACGGAGGAACAGTTGCGTGTGGGGTTCGACAGCCTGCGCTGGGCGCAACCGATTTCCTACGAGGCCTATCTGCGTGAAGTGGAACGCGCACGCCAATGTGGCTGGGCGCGCGACGACGGTTTCTTCGCGATCGGTGTCCTGACGATCGCGGCACCGGTGTGCGACCGTTCCGGCAATATCGCGTTCACTGTATCGACCGTGACGATCCGCGGCGATCGTTCGGACGAACAAGTCGACGCGCTCGGCGAGGCCGTGCGGACACTCGGTCAACGGCTCGAATCCGTGCTGCTCTAATCGCGCAGCTTTCGATCCGTCTGCCTCGATACTCTCTCGGGTCGTTTGTTTCCCCGCGCCGCGCTGCGCATCGCGAACACGTTTCCCGCCGTTCGTTTCCCGCCGCGCCGGCTCACGCAAGGCGCGTCCTCCCTTTGTCGTCTGCTTGCATATGCCGTGGCTATTGCACTGCCCGATCGCATCTTTGCGCCTCCCTGTTAACCCTGGAAAAGTGCGCGAATGCCAATAACGTGTACATAACCGTTGATTGTGTCTAACTTATTATCTAGTATTTCGGAACACCCACCCACTTCCACCCGGCACGCCGCGCAACGGCTGCCACCTACACGGGGAACCCTGATGAAACTGGAAGACCTCATTCTCGTCAGCGTGGACGACCATGCGATCGAGCCGCCCAACGCATTCGCCCGCCATATGCCTGCGAGCTACAAGGGCCGCGAGCCCAAAGTCGTGCAACGAGGCGGGCGCGACGTCTGGGAGTTCGAAGCGAAAGCGACCGGATACATGGGGCTGAACTCCGTGGTTGGTCGTCCAAAGGAAGAGTACGGCATGGAGCCGCTCAGCTACGAGCAAATGCGGCGCGGCACGTGGGACGTCAAGGCGCGCGTTGACGATATGAATGCAAACGGCGTGCTCGGCTCGCTTTGCTTTCCGACCTTCCCGGGCTTTGCCGGCCAGCGGTTTCAGGTTCACCAGGATCGCGGCGTGTCGCTCGCGGCGATTCAGGCATACAACGACTGGCATCTGCACGATTGGTGTAATGCAGCGCCGGGCCGCTTCATTCCGCTGATGCTCGCGCCCTGGTGGGACATGCAGGCCGCTGCATCCGAGATCGAACGTATGGCCAAACAAGGCGTGCACGCTCTGACGCTCTCGGACAACCCGACCGTGCACGGCTATCCTTCGATCCACAATGACCACTGGGATCCGTTGTGGAAAGCGTGTGCCGACAACGACGTCGTGATTTGCTGCCACATTGGCACCGGAGTGAAAGCCGCACACGCATCGGACGAGTCGCCGATCGACGCGTGGATTACGTCGATGCCGATCGCGATCTCGAATTCTGCGGCGGACTGGATCTGGGCACCGATGTGGAAGAAGTTTCCGAAGCTGCGTATGGCGCTGTCCGAAGGTGGCATCGGCTGGATTCCGTATCTGCTGGAGCGCGCCGACTTCACTCATCGCCACCATCATGCGTGGACGATGTCGAACTTCGACGGCAAGATGCCGAGCGACATCTTCAACAAGCACTTCATCACCTGCTTTATCGAGGACAAGTTCGGCCTGAAGAATCTGGACGCGATCAATCTGGACAAGGTCACCTGGGAGTGCGATTACCCGCATTCCGACTGCACGTGGCCGCATTCGGCGGACGTTTTCTGGGAACAGGCATCGGCCCAGGGGATCTCGGATGACATCATCAACCGGATCACGCACTTGAACGCAATGCGCGAATTTTCGTACGATCCGTTCGCGATTCTCGGCCGTGAGAATTGCACGGTGGGCGCACTGCGCGCGCAGGCGAAGCACGTCAGCGTGGAGCCTGCGCTGGGGCTTGGCGGTGCGGCGCCTGTGCGTGATCCGAACAAGCCGGTGACGTCGGGCGATATCAACCGGATGTTCGCTTCCGCCGACGCGCAGACGGCGCTGTAAGCAACACACCAGGCCGCGGCGTAGCGACTTGCCGTCGCTGCGCCGCACGCAAACCTGCAAACACACCCGAAAAGCGCAACGCCTCGCTTGCGAGCGCTGCGCACTCGTATCCTCAGCGCACCATGTCCGTTACCGCATTCCGCTTTCATCCCGTTCATTCGGATGCCGAACCGTTGCGCAAGGAAATTCGTGCGTTTCTCGCCGATGCGTTGCGCGACCGGTCACCACTGCGCCGCGCCGATTCGTGGATGGGCGCCGATCCTGCGTTCAGTCGCCAGATCGGCGAGCGCGGCTGGCTGGGCATGGCCTTGCCCAGACGCTATGGCGGCAGCGAAGCCGGCCCATTCGCCCGCTATGTCGTCATCGAGGAGCTATTGGCCGCGGGCGCGCCGGTATCGGCTCACTGGATCGCCGATCGCCAAAGCGGGCCGTTGATCCTGCGCTATGGCACCGAGGCCCAACGTCAACAGTACTTGCCGGCGATCTGCCGTGGTGAGAGCTACTTCTGCATCGGCATGAGCGAACCCAACTCGGGTTCCGACCTCGCGTCCATCCGCACGCGAGCGGTGCGCGACGGCGATGGCTGGAGGCTCAACGGTCACAAGCTCTGGACGACCAACGCACACTACTCGCATTACATGATCGCGCTCGTGCGCACGGCGGAGACGGCGGCGTCCCGACATGAAGGCATGTCACAGTTCATCGTCGATCTGAAGGCACCGGGCGTCACGATTCGTCCGATTCGCGACCTTGCCGGCGGCGAGCATTTCAACGAGGTCTTCTTCGACGACGTGAAACTCGGCCCCGACGCATTGATCGGCACCGAGGGCCAAGGCTGGGACCAGGTCACCGCCGAACTCGCGTTCGAGCGCAGTGGTCCGGAGCGCTTCCTCAGCAGCATGGCGCTCCTGCATACGCTGATCGATGCGATCGGCAGGCATCCCGACGCACTGCAGGCGCGCGAGATCGGGCGTCTCGCCGCACGGCTCTTCACGTTGCGCCAGATGTCCCTCTCCGTCACGGCGGAACTCGCTGCGGGGCGCAACCCCGCGTGGGCGGCGTCCTGCGTGAAGGATCTCGGCACCTCATTCGAACAGGAGATTCCCGAAGTGGCACAACTACTTCTCGACATCGCGCCCAGTTCGACGGGCGGCACTGATCACGCCCGCGTGCTTGCGTATCTTATGCAGATGGCGCCTTCGTTTTCGCTGCGCGGCGGGACCCGCGAGATCCTGCGCGGCATCATCGCCCGTGGACTTGGACTTCGTTGATCGCCATGAAAGAACTTTTTGAATCGACTGTCGAGCGCTTGCTCATCGACACGGTTACCCCCGACTTGCTGCGCCATTGCGAAGGCGGCGACTGGCCGGATCAGGTCTGGCGCGCCGTGGAGGAGTCAGGCTTTGCAGTCGCGGCTTCGCCGGAATCGTTGGGCGGCGCGGGCGCTAACTGGGCCGACCTGTTCGGCGTCGTGCGCGCGGCTGGCCGCTATAGCCTGCCACTGCCACTGCCGGAAACGCTGCTGGCTAACGCCCTGCTTGGCGAGTGCGGCCTTGAGGCGATCAATGCGCCTCTCGGTATCGCCGCAGGCGGCTCGCTCGTCCTCCAGCAAGGACGAGTCAGCGGCACGGTGCTCGATGTGCCTTGGGGACGTCATGTTCGCCACATGGTCGCCGTGACCGGTGGTAGCGAGCCCGCGGTGGTTCTGCTCGACACTGGCGACGCTCAATGCACGCTGCGGCTCAACACCGCTGGCGAGCCGCGCGACGAGTTGCGCTTCGAGCGCGCCGCCTGCGTGAGTTGTGCGCCGTTGCCCGCGGACCTTCAGCCAGACGTGCTCCAACTGGGCGGCGCGATGCTGCGCAGCGCGCAGATCGCGGGTGCGTTGCAGGCTATTGTCGAACTGACCCTGGGTTACGCGGGCGAGCGGGTGCAGTTCGGCAAACCCATTGCGTCGTTTCAGGCACTCCAGCAGCAGATCGCAGTGCTGGCCGAGCACTGCGCTGCGGCGAGCGTTGCGGCCGAATGTGCGTTCTCGACATCGTTGGCCGGGGCAGGCTGTTTCGCAGCGCTGCCGATCGCGGCGGCGAAGGTATGCAGCAGCGAAGCGGTCAGCTTCGGCGCCGCAGTCGCGCACACGGTTCACGGCGCGATCGGCTTCACGCATGAACACGCGTTGCATTTCTCTACACGCCGGCTCTGGTCGTGGCGCAGCGAATTCGGTAACGCCACGACATGGGCACAACGCCTTGGTACCGCCATATGCGCGGGCGGATCGCAAGCGCTTTGGCCCGCCATCACGTCTGGCCGCTTCGATGACGTCACTCACCCTGCTGGAGCCGCCGCATGAGCGACACGTTTCTGATCGTCGAGCGCGAAGGCGCAGTCGTCACGGTTCGCTTGAATAGTCCGCACACGCGCAATGCGCTATCCGAGCCGTCACAGATGGAAGAGCTGGTCGAACTCTGCCGCCGGGTGCGCTCGGACCGCGCTATCAAGGCGGTCGTGCTGACCGGCGAAGGCACTGCGTTCTGTGCGGGCGGTAACGTGAAGGACATGCGTGAGCGCGGCGGCATTTTCGCAGGTTCGCCCTATGAGGTACGCGACAGCTATCGCACGACGATTCAGCGCATCCCGCTCGCACTCTACGAGCTGGACGTGCCCGTCGTCGCCGCGATCAATGGGCCGGCAATCGGGGCGGGTCTGGACCTCGCCTGCATGTGCGACGTTCGCATCGCTTCCGAACGCGCGCTATTCGCGGAGAGCTTTGTCAAGGTCGGTATCGTGCCCGGCGACGGCGGCGCATGGCTTCTGCCGCGCGCGATCGGGATGCAGCGCGCGAGCCTGATGGCGTTCTCGGGCGAGACCATCGACGCGGCGAAGGCTCTCGAATGGGGCCTCGTCGCCGAGGTGGTGGCCGCCGACCAATTGCTGTCGCATGCAATGGAAATCGCTCAACGCTTCGCGGCGAATCCGTCACATGCGCTGCGCCTGACGAAGCGTCTGTTGCGCGAAGGTCAGCATATGCGGCTCGATTCACTGCTCGAACTCTCGGCCGCGTATCAGGCGCTTGCGCACCACTCCGAAGATCATCTCGAAGCCGTCAACGCGTTTCTGGAGAAACGCAAACCGGGCTTCGCGGATCGCTAGGGTCTGCCGACCATCCTTTAGAACCGATCGAATCGCAGGACCACTGACATGCGGACCGTATTCCGGGAAGACCACGAACTATTCCGCCAACAGGCGCGACGCTTTATCGAAAACGAAATCGTGCCGCATCTGCACGAATGGGAGCATGCGGGCATCGTGCCCACGGAGCTTTGGCGCAAAGCGGGCGAAATCGGACTGCTCTGCTCGACCGTGCCCGAGGAATACGGCGGTAGCGGCGGCGATTTTGGCCATTCGGCGGTGCTGATCGAAGAACTTGCGCGCGTGAACGCGACTGCGGTGGGCTTTACGACTCATTCCGAAATCGTGGCGCCCTACATCGTTGCGTATGGCACCGAAGCACAGAAGCAGCGCTGGCTGCCGCGCATGGCGAGGGGCGAACTGATCGGCGTGATCGCGATGAGCGAGCCCGGCGTCGGCAGCGATCTGCGTTCGATGCGCACGACCGCCCGCCGCGACGGGGACGACTATCTCGTCAACGGTCAGAAGACCTTCATTACGAACGGCGGCAATGCTGGGCTCATCGTCACGGCAACGAAGCTCGATCCGCAGTCGAAGGACTTGACGTTGATCTGCGTCGAAGAAGACATGCCCGGGTTTTCGAAAGGAAGATTGCTTGAAAAGATCGGGCTCAAGGGGCAGGACACCTCGGAGCTGTTCTTCGACAACGTGAGGGTACCGTCCGATTGCCGGCTCGGCGAAGAGAATGCAGGGTTCAGCTATCTCACGCATCAACTCGCGTGGGAGCGCACGATCATCGGCATTCGCGCGGCAGCATCGATCGATTCGCTGCTCGACGAAACAGTTGCGTACACGCGTGAGCGTCGGGCGTTCGGCAAGGTGCTGTTCGACTTTCAGAATACGCGGTTCAAGCTCGCCGAGGTCAAGGCACAGGCCACGATGCTGCGTGCGTTCGTCGACGACTGCCTTGCCAAGGCGATGCGCGGCGAGCTGACCGCCGAGGTCGGCGCGATGTGCAAGCTCGTCGGCTCCGAACTGCAGGGCAAGCTCCTCGATGAGCTGTTGCAGTTGCACGGCGGCTACGGCTTCATGAGCGAGTACCGGGTCGGGCGCGCGTGGGTCGACGCGCGGGTTGCGCGAATCTATGGCGGCACTTCGGAAATCATGAAGGAAATCATCAGCCGGTCGCTTTGACCGCGCTGCTCACTCAACACACAACCGCCGCACAACGCACACGCACGAAGGACGCCACCATGCCTAAAGTCTCATTCATCACGCACGACGGCATTCGCACCGATGTCGAAGCCGCCGAAGGCGTCACGCTCATGCAGATCGCCCTCGAACGGGGGATCGGCGGAATCAGCGGCGATTGCGGCGGCGCATGCCAGTGCTGCACGTGCCACGTATATGTCGAAGAAGCGTGGCAGGCGGCACTGCCGCCCATCGACGAGATGGAGGATGCGATGCTCGATAGCACTGCGGAGCCTCGCCGCCACAATAGCCGGCTGTCGTGCCAGCTGACACTGAGTGCGGAAACCGACGGGCTCGCGGTCCATCTGCCCGCCTCGCAGATCTAGGAGGCGCGTCGGACATGCGCGAGCGGGACACGCCAGATGACCATCGATGAACTAAAAAAATCGCTGACGCTGCCGGTCGTCGTGGCGCCAATGTTGCTGGTATCCGGGCCGGACCTGGCAATCGGTGCCTGCAAAGCCGGCGTTGTCGGCACCGTGCCGGCGGCAAACGCCCGCACCGTCGAAGATCTGGAAGCATGGCTGACTGCGATAGAGGGCTCGCTGCGTTTGCACGCCCAGGAGCAACCCACCGCGAAGGTCGGCCCTTACGCCGTCAACCTGATCGTTCGACACGCCGGCGAAGCGCGATTCGAAGCCGATCTCGCACTGATCGCAAGATTTCGCGTGCCGATCGTCATTACCAGCGTCGGCCGTTCCGAGCCCGTTGTCGAGATCGTTCATCGCTACGGCGGTCTTGTCTTCCACGACATCGCAACCGTCCGGCACGCCGAAAAGGCCATTGCCGCCGGTGTGGACGGCCTGATCCTGTTGAGCGCCGGCGCGGGCGGACACACCGGCAGCGCCAATCCGTTCGCGCTGGTGCCGCAAATCCGCCGCATCTGGGATGGCGCAATCTTGCTGGCGGGCGGCATCTGTGACGGTCGGTCGATCCGCGCGGCCGAAGTGCTCGGCGCGGATTTCGCGTATATGGGCACGCGTTTCGCTGCGACCGTAGAGTCGCTCGCATCCGATGCCTACAAAGCACTCTTGGTGTCCCAGCAAACGACCGACATTGTGACCACGGATCGCATATCCGGCCTCAACGCGACGTTCATGCGCGGCTCGATCGTCGCGCGCGGCCTCGATCCCGACCACCTGCCGCCCGCCGCGGGCCTTTTCAAACCGGCACTGCCGAATGGCCTGAAGGCGTGGCGCGACATCTGGAGCGCAGGACATGGCGTCGGGCTCATCGACGACGTACCCACCATAAGCACGCTGGTGGAACGGCTCACGGTTCAGTACCGCAGCGCGGGCGGCAACGAATAGCGCGCCTCCTCCGGTGGGAACCGATCCGGCCGCTTCCCCGACGTCGACCTCCGATCAACCGCCGGTTGGCAGAATGGATCCGATATGTCCGAAGGAATTCTAGAAGGCGTGCGTGTTCTCGATCTCGCGGAGGGCGCGGCCGGATCGGTTGCCGCCTTGCAATTGTCCGAAGCCGGCGCAGAGGTGATCAAGATCGAGCCACCGGGCGGCTCACCGCAACGAAACAGCCCCGGCTTCGCAGTGTGGAATCGCGGCAAGAAAAGCGTGGTGCTGGATCTCGCGGACTCGGCGGGGCGCGCGTCGCTGGACGAGTTGATGGCTGCTTCCGATGTTCTGATCCACGAATTCACGCCGAATGAAGCCGCAGCGCGCGGTCTGGACGACGCCGCGCTGCGCGGGCGCTTTCCGGGGCTGATCGTTTCGGCGACAACGGCCTGGCCGGCCCACCACGCCGACGCCGAGCGAGCGCCGCGCGATACGCTCGTGCTCGCGAGACTGGGCCTGCTGACGGAGCAGCCGGGCCACCGGCCAGGCCCGATTTTCATCCGGATGCCCTACGCGAGCTTTTGCACCGCCTGGCTTTGTGCCATCGGTGTTGTTGCGCGCCTGATTCAACGCGAGCGTGGCCGCGGCGTCGGCCCGGCTCACACGAGCATTGCGCAAGGCGCGCTGATTCCGATGACGATGCACTGGGCTCGAGCGGAACGGCCGTCGGCATCGTTCGCGAAGGGCCTCGACAAGTCGGTTGCGGTGGCGATCCATCAATGCTCGGACGGGACCTGGATTCACGTCCACTACGCACCCGATGCTGCGCCCTTCATGCGCGACGCGATGGAGGCGCTGGGCGCCGAAGCTGTCGCAGCCGCCAACGCGCGCTGGGGAAAAAACCACACGGCGCCCAATTTCGGCGCGAACCGCGAAATCTTCGCGACGCGGCCCGCCAGCGAGTGGCTCGAGCACCTGTGGGCGCACGACATCGCCGCGCAACCGGCCGCGCCATTTGGTGCGATCTATTTCGATGAGCAGGCACGTCTGAACGGCTATATCGCGCAGGTCCACGACCCGCAATTCGGCGCCACGCTGCAGCCGGGTCCGGCCTATACGGTCGAGCCGCCCGCGCAAGTATCAGCCGACGGATTGAGGCCGCCTGGCGCGGACCAGCGTGCGATATTCGAAGCGCTTCGCCCGAAATCCGCGCCCATCCCGGCGGGCGCGGCAAGCGCGTTGCCTCTCGACGGTATCCGCGTTCTGGACTTGGGCGCCTACCTGGCTGGCCCGTTCGGCGCGATGCTGCTTGCCGATCTCGGCGCGGATGTCATCAAGGTCGAGCCCACGACGGGCGACGCAATCCGCTATCTGGACCGCGTCTTCTGCGGCTGCCAGCGCAACAAACGCAGCGTGGCCCTGAACATGAAGGATCGCAGGACCCGCCCCGTCGTCGAAGCACTCGCCCGCTGGGCGGATGCATTCCATCACAACATGCGGCTGCCCGCCGCGCGCAAGCTCGGACTCGACTACGAAAGTCTGCGCGCCATTAACCCGCTGATCGTCGGTTGCCATGTCAGTTCCTATGGACCGAAAGGAGAGCGTGCCGATTGGCCGGGCTTCGACCAGATGTTTCAGGCTGCGTGCGGGTGGGAGGTCGAGGATGGTGGCGAAGGCAACCCGCCGATGTGGCTGCGCTTCGGCGTATGCGATCATCTCGCCGCGCTGGCGTCCGCGTTCGCACTGCTTCTCGGCCTCTATCACCGTGATCGCACCGGCGACTCCCAGATGACGGGGGCATCGCTACTGGGCGCGACGATCCTCAGCACCAGCGAGACGCTGGTTCACCCTGACGGCAGCCTAGCCGCGTTCGCGCGCCTCGACCATGAACAGCGTGGCGTCTCACCGTTTCATCGGCTGTACGCATGCCGCGATGGCTGGATGGCCGTCGCGGCGTTGAGGCCGGATGAACAAGCGCGTTTCACGCAGCTCGCGGGCGAGGACGCGCAGTCGTTCTTCGCCGGGCGCGGTGTGCACGAGACGCAGGCGGCACTCGATGCCGCGCGCGTCCCCGCATCGTTTGTGCGCGAAGACCAACTCGACGCGTTCCTGGATGACCCCGGAAACCGGACGTCCGGGCTCGTGATGACCGCGCAGCACGCGACGCAAGGCCGTCTCGAACAGATCGGCACGTTCTGGAACCTGGGCGCGAGCGCATGCACGCCAGCGCGCGCCGCGCCGGCGCTCGGCGAACACAGCCTTGAGGTGCTGGCTGCCTTGGGCGTGCCGCAGGCGCAGATCGACGCGCTGGTGAGCGACGGGCTACTCGTCGCGACGGGAGCGCTCGCATGAACTTTATCCGGGTTGAAACAACCGCGTGCGTGACAACCATCGTCCTCAACCGGCCGGACGTGTCGAATGCCATCAATCCAGCGATGCACGCGGAGCTGCAGCAAGCGTTCGACGCGTTCGCGGCAGCGCCCGAGCAACGGATTTGTGTCGTAACCGGCGCCGGATCGAAGGCCTTCTGCGCGGGCAGCGACCTGAAAGTCGCCGCCGAATACGGCCCGACTCAATATCCGCGCAACGGCTATGCGGGGCTGATTGAGCGATTCGATTTGTCGAAGCCTGTGATCGCGGCTGTCAACGGCGCGGCGCTGGGCGGCGGATTCGAGATCGCGCTTGCGTGCGATCTGATCGTCGCCGCGGATACCGCGAGCTTCGGCCTGCCTGAGCCTCGCGTCGGCGCCGTGGCTCTGGGCGGCGGCCTGCATCGCCTCGCGCGACAGATCGGGCTGAAGCCGGCGATGGGCATGATTCTTTCGGGCCGGCCCGTGAGCGCCGAAGAGGGACTGCGGCTTGGGTTCGTCAACGAAGTCGTGTCCGCCGACCAGTTGCATGCGACTGTCGACCGGTGGTGCACCGATATCCTCGCTTGCGCGCCGCTCGCGATCAGCGCGTCGAAGGCAGCTGTCATGCGCGGCCTTGGCGAGCGGAACGTCGAAGCGGCACTACAAGCGCAGTGGCGCTGGCCCGAATTCGCGGCATGGCGCGCGAGCGAGGATTTGAAAGAAGGCCCTCGGGCGTTCGCCGAAAAGCGGCCGCCAAAATGGCGGGGGCGCTGAGGCGCCGCCCGGATAAATCAACGCACAGCGAACGGATGCACGTTCAGTCCCAGACTACGTGGACGGCGTCCGGCCCGCGCAACTGCGCGCCGACGATTCTCGGCCGCGGCTGGTCGGGATCGAGCCGGATGTTCGGCAACAGATCGAGAATGGCGTTGACCGCCACCTGCAACTCCACCTTGGCGATGAACTGACCGATGCACATATGCGGCCCAAATCCGAAACCGAACGAAGGCTTGGGCTTGCGATCGATATCGAACGTCTCGCTGTTCTCGAAGACCTCTTCGTCGCGGTTGGCTGACGACACGATGCATTGAACCATCGCGCCCTGCGGAATCCGCATGCCGCCGATTTCCATATCGACCGCCGCCTGGCGGACCTTGAACGTCGCGACAGGTTCGAATCGCACCGCTTCGTCGATCGCCTTGGGGATGAGGCTGCGGTCCGCTTTCACGCGCTCTAGCAACGCGGGCTGCTCGAGCAACAGCGTCATCAGCGAGCCGAACGTGCGTGTCGTTGTTTCGCCCGCAGCCGGCAGCAGCGACCGCACGAACGTGGTGATTTCATGATCGTCGAGACGGCGCCCCTCGTATTCAGCGCGAATGAGGCGTGAAATCAGATCCTCGCCCGGCGCGCCCTTCGCCCGAACGGCGGCGACTTCGTCCTTGATTGCCGCGTACAAGGCCTCCGCTGCTTGCATCGCGGCCTTGCGGGCGAGCGCCGCCTTCTCGGCATTGACCTGTGGCCCCGCGAGAATCGCCAGCGCCCACGCCGCGTATTGTTCGATCTGTTCCGGCCGGTTGTCGGCGAAACCAATCAGCGAATAGATCAGGCGAATCGGGAAGTGCAGGCCGAAATGCATCAGGTCCGCACGCCGCTGCTGCACCATCGGCGCGATGTACTCGTTGCGCACGATCGGATCCATCTTCGAGTCTCGCCAGCGGTTGACCACGTCCGGCAGAAACACCGGCTGCAACAGGGCGCGCGAACGGCGATGCGCTTCGCCGTCCATGCCGGTCAGAATGAGACCATCGAAAAACGCGCCCAAGCCTTCCGCAATAAAGCCGCTCGTGAAGTTCGTGGCGTCGCGCAGGACCGACATCACGTCCTTGTACCGGAACAACGTGAAGGTCGGCCGATTCGGGTCCAGCTTCGCGATGTTGGGCACGCCGAGACTCGCCATAAAATCCTTTGCGATTACCGGCGAATTCTTGCGCATGTCGCGATAGATCGCGTTCAGGTCGACGTCGCTACCTCGATAGTTGCTCGCGGCGCCCGCAAAGGCGCTTTCGAGTGACGTTTCTGCGGCGGGGCTGGTCATTCGTGTCTCCGTGTGTGTGGGGTTGTTCACGTCCATTGCTGGCGAGGCGTGAGGTCACGTTTCGTAGGCCCGTTGTGCCTGGGTCATCCGGCCACCGGCGAGCATCAGCGCGCAGAACATGTTGAGTTCGACGATCTCGGGGACGCTGAACCACTCGCCCAGATTGGCGAAGGTCGATTCGTCGATTGCCAGAGGATCGGACGCGAACAGCTCGGCGTAATGCAACGCAGCGCGTTCAGCGCCGCTGAAGCGCTCATCGGACGACGAGAGGCACGCCAGATCCTCCTCGCTGACCTCCCCGGATTTGCGTGCCATCTGGCACGCACGGCACGTCGTGAAGGCCGCGATGCGCAGCCTGACCAGCTCACGCAGACGTTCGTCGAGGATGCCGTGGTTGTGGATCTGATCAAGCGTGGCGAGCCATGCCGTCGCGATCCCGGGCCGATGCGCCCAGACCTGAACCGGGGTGGTCGAACTGAGCATGCGCGTGCGCAGACCCCGTTCAACCGCGTCGGCCAGATGCGGCGGAAATTCTTCCAGTGAAATCAGCGGCAGGAGCGCCATGTCGGTCCTCAGCAAAAGACGTTGCGACCATCGATATTCAATCCAGCCGCTCCACGATAGTGGCCGTGCCCATGCCGCCGGCGCAGCAGATCGCCTGCAGCCCGTAGCGCGCGCCGCGGCGCTCCAGTTCGTGCAGCATCGACGTCATGATGCGCGCACCGCTCGCTCCGAGCGGATGTCCGAGTGCGATGGCACCGCCATTTACATTGAGCCGGCTGTGCGGCACGCCCAGTTCCTTCATCCAGATGAGCGGCACAGGCGCGAACGCCTCATTGATCTCGAACAGATCGATATCGTCGAGGCCTAGCCCGGCTTTCTTCAGGACCTCACGCGTGGCTGCGATCGGACCGGTCAGCATCAACGTCGGGTCCGAGCCGACCGTCGTGACGGCTCGGACGCGCGCGCGTGGCTTCACGCCGAGGGCGCGAGCCTTGTCCGCCGACATCAGCAGGAGCGCCGCAGCACCGTCCGAAATCTGTGACGAGTTACCGGCCGTCAGGCGGCCAGCGCCGCGAAAACTCGCCTTCAGCGTGGCGAGTTTCTCCGCGTGCGTTCCGGGCCGGATAGTCTCGTCGGCGGCGAACGTCGGCGCGTCGCCGTCAAGCGACTTTTCGCACAATGCCCCAACCGGCACCGGCACGATTTCAGGCGCGAACCAGCCCTCGGCGGCGGCTGCCGCCGCGCGCCGATGGCTTTCGACCGAATAGGCGTCCAGCTCGGCACGTGTAAGCGCCCAACGGTCGCACAGGCGCTCCGCCGCTTCTCCCTGGCTCGTCAGTTCGTGACGCTCGTTCGCCATCCAGCCGAACGCCTCGCCGTGCAGGTCGCGATTGCTGCCCATCGGCACGCGGCTCATGCTCTCGGCGCCGCCTGCGACGATCACCTCCGCCGCGCCGAACGCGATCAGGCCCGCGGCGACATGGACCGCCTCTTCGCCGGAGCCGCACTTACGGTCGATCGTCAGTCCGGGGATCGTGGAAGGCCAGGCCGCTCCAAGCACCGAAGTACGCGCGATATTCGCCGACTGCTCGCCGATCTGCGTGACGCAGCCGAAGACCACGTCGTCGACGATCTCCGGTTGCACGCCCGCGCGCTGCGCGAGCGAGTCGATCACGAGCGCACCGAGATGGTCGGCGCGCACACCCGCGAGGCTGCCGCGAAACTTGCCGATCGGCGTGCGCGCGGCGCCGACGATCACGACGTCGCGCGTCATAGCACGCTCCCCTTCAAACCCGAGCCCGGCACCCGCTGACCGTCTTCGTAGCGATACACGCCGTGCCCGGTCTTGCGTCCCAGACGGCCCGCCGCCACCATCTTGATGATCAGCGGGCATGGGCGAAATTTCTCGCCGAGCGTTTGATGAAGGTATTTCAGCACCGACAGGCGCGTATCCCAGCCCGTCAGGTCACCGAGTTCGAGCGGCCCCATCGGATGATTGAAGCCGAGCCGCAACGCCGTGTCGATGTCCTCGGCGCGCGCCGTGCCTTCCTGAAGCATCCACATCGCCTCGTTGCCGAGCAGCGCCGACATGCGGCTGGTAGTGAGGCCAGGCGACTCGTTGACGACGATCGAGGTCTTGCCGATCGCCTGTGCATACTCGCTCGTGAGCGCAAGCGTTTCATCGCTGGTTGCGAGACCGCGCACCAGTTCGACGAGCTTCATCTTGTGCACCGGATTGAAGAAATGCATGCCGATTACGCGTTCCGGGTTCGCGACAGCCGTCGCAATCTCGGTGACGCTGAGCGCGGACGTATTGGTTGCGTAGATCGCGTCGTCGGCCATCACGGCGGCCGCTTGCGCGAGCACCGCCTGCTTGACGACGAGCTTTTCCGTGACGGTCTCGACCAGCAGGTGCGCGCCTTTCGCTGCGCTCGTCAATTCGCGTGCTGTGGACAAGCGGCCCTTGGCCGCCTGCGCGACACCCTCATCCAGCTTTCCGAGCCGCACGCCGTCGTCGAGAATTTTGGCGATCGCGTCGCGTGCGCGGTTCAGCGCGTGCTCGTCCGTGTCGACCAGCACCGTGGCAAAGCCCGAACTGGCGAACGCGTGCGCGATGCCCGTTCCCATCAGGCCGGCACCCGCCACCACGATTTCCTTGCCCTTCAATGTCATCCCCGGTCTCCCTTCATGCTGATTCGATTGCCGCCACGACATTGCACAACGTGCCGATGCCTTCTATGGTGGCCTCCACGACGTCTCCCACCTGCAGGAAGCGTCCCGTCCCCTGCCCCGTGCCTTCTGGTGAACCGGTAAACAGCACATCGCCGGCCGAGAAGCTCGACCGCTCATCGACAAAACGCACCAGTTCGGCCACATTCCAGGTCATTTCGCCGCTGGAGGCGTCCTGGCGCGTGTCGGCGTTCACGCTGAGCGTCATGCGCAGCGCGGGACTGCCGGCCGGGAATTCGTCGCGTGTGACGATCCACGGGCCAAGGCCAGTCGTGCGATCCTGGCTCTTCGCCGCAAACAGGTCCATGCCGACACCCGGGGGGCCGCTGCGTTGCAAGTCGCGTGCACTCACGTCGTTGCCCACCGTGTAGCCGAGCACGCTCGAAAGTGGATCGGCCGGGTCCACCCGGTCCGTGCCGATGACGGCCACCAGTTCGACTTCGTGATCAAGCTCTTTGGTGAGCGGCGGGTAGCGAATCGGGTCTTGCGCGCCAATCAGTGCCCCATATGCCTTCAAAAATGCGATGGGCTGACTGTGGCTCTTCATGCCGAAATCGGCGTTCAGATGCTTCGCGTAGTTGGCGCCGGCCACGACCACACGGCTCGTGCGCTCGACGGGCGCCAGCAGCCGGACGCCGGCGAGCGGTCGCGGCATGCCGATGAACGTCAGTGCCGCGGCGCCTTCGCCGCGCGTGAGCGCAGGCCCCCAGTCGGCCGGGGTGCCCGCGACCGGTGTCAGTTCGCCACGGGCCGTGTCCACGACGGCCCAGAACGGCGCGCCGCCATCAGTGCAGCGCGCGAGCTTCATGCGCTCACCGTCTGCTTCGCGGCCGGCACGCCGATCTTCGCCGGGTCGAGATGCAGCAGCTCGCATGCATTCTTCCAGCGGATTTTCTGCAGATCCTCATCCGACAGCCGCAGCCCGTCCGTCAAATCATGGCGCACGGCATCGCTGCCACCGAAGTTGCTACCGTACAGGATCCGGTCTGCGCCCAGGATGTCGATCAGCGCCTGACGCATCGCGATCTCATGCAACTCGACATCGAAATAGAAGTTCTTCAAATAGTCCAACACCGGCTTCTTGTTGTGCGCGACGTCGAGATTGCCGTTGCACTGCGCGAGACGTCCAAGTTGGTACGGCACATAGCCGCCGCCGTGCGTGATGTACACCTTCAGGTTCGGGAAGCGATCCAGTACACCGCCGCAAATCAGATTCCAGAAGCAGCGCGTCTCGTCGTATTGCATGCCGACAATCGCGGTGGTCTCGTAGCGATCGTCATTCGCTTTCTTGCCCCACGTAACCGACTGGTTATAGCCGTGAATGAACATCGGCAGATCGAGGTCGCACAGCGTTTTCCAGACCGGATCGAGCTCCGGCGAATCGAATTCAAGACCCCCGAAGTTCGCTCCGCCCGCGACCAGCCCCTTCGCTCCGAGTTCGGTACATGCGCGGCGCAGTTCGATTGCGGCTTGCTGCGGCGCATTCAACGGTGCATGGGCCCAGAACATCAGCCGGTCTGGGGCGGCGGAGCAGTATTGCGCCAACGTGTCGTTGACCTTCGTGGCAAACGGCACAGAGAACGATTCCTCGGCCCAGTACATGTAGCAATGCGATGGCACCGAAACAACCTGGGCGTTCTGGCCGGCGGCATCCATGCCTGCGAGACGCACCTTCGGATCCGCCCAGCGCGATTGATACTCTTCGACGCTCGGACCCTTGCCCGCGCGCACGAGCGCCTTACGCTCAGGCGAGCCGAGTGTCAGGATCCAGTCGCCCACCCGCAGCTTGACGTCGCCATCCTCGTGTCGCTCGAAGAACGGTCCCCAGTGCGGATGCTGGTTGTAGTAGCCCGGATGCGGTGCGTGAGCGTGAAGGTCGATGAGCATGATGTCTCCAGGCGCCTGTCGTGCAAGCGCAGATGTAGGGAATTAAGACCCGTCGAGAGCGGGCCTCACCTCCGGATACATACGACAGCCGGATACGCAAAGCCGCTCGGACTGTTGCCATCATGCCAATGTTAGTCATTTAATGCAAATGTGTTTAACTTAATCGTTCTCCCTGGCTGGACTTGGGGGCCCCCGCTACTTTCCGGCTCGCGTCACGCCTCCGAAGCGCAACGCGGCGACCAGCCGGCCGATTCTGCGCGGCATGTCGCTGCGATCAAACTCGGTATCCACGATCTGCTCGCTCATCACAAACCGGATGATCAGATCGCAGACCAACTCGCGATCCAGCTTCACGCCGAGGCGCTGATCCCACACGTCGAATACCGGCGCCAGCAGCAGTTGAAAACGCACGGCCGAATCGTGAAAGATTCGCTTATAGAACCGTAGCGCAAACTCCGGCGCCACCAGGATCATGCGCCGTGGGCTTCCCACCTTCAGGTACTCGTGCAGGTAGTTGATCAGCACGATCAAGCGTTGATCCGGATCGGTTGGTGACTCCATCAATTCGGTTGCAGTCCTGTGAAAGTTCTCTCGCTTGTACCGCGAGTAGCCTTCCAGAAGTTCGTCCTGAGACGCGAAGTATCGATAGAAAGTGCCTCTCGAAATACCTGCGGTCTCGCAGACCTCGAGTATCGAAATGCGCTCGGCGCCGGACTCCAGAACCACTTTCTCCGTGGCCTCAAAGATGCTCTCGATGGTCTGCTCTGAGCGCCTGTTGCTTCGGCGACGCCGCACCGGCGAGACACTCACTACGGCTGTGGCGGCCGAGGGCGTCTGCGCATGCGGGGCGTCCGGCACCTGTTCCACCGCTACTCTGCGCTTCGTCCTTTTGGTGGTCGAGGTAGTTTCTGCCCTGTTTCGCACGGTCTTTTGCTGTATGCGATGTTGTTCGGGATCCTGGTCACCCATGATGGGGACCGCGACCGTCTTCGAGAACTCAGTATTGCTCGTCATAATTTGGATGATTTTTTAAAAAGTGTTCGGGTTTCCCCGCAGATCGAGATATCGGCACAAATACTAGAATTCCATTCTGACGCCAGAATCAAGCTACAAAATCAGCGGGCAAAGCGCCCGGCACACTTTCGGAGACGACGATATGGCAGGAACGGGAAGAGCAGACACCTGGTCGCTCGGCGAGCAGGACACCGTCATTGCGGCGCTCGAACGCGCCGTCGTCGCACACCCGGATCGGGTGTTGCTCGATTTCTCCGGAGATCTGTACACCTACGAGCAAGTTGATCAATTGTCGACTCGCCTTGCCAATTCGTTCGCGAGCCTCGGGGTGAAGCCCGGCCAGACGGTTGTCACCATGCTCGACAACAATCTGGACGCGGTCATTTCCTGGCTCGCGATCAACAAGCTGTGCGCGGTCAGCGTGCCGATCAACACAGCGTTGCGGGGCGATTTCCTGCGGCATCAACTGGCGGATGCGGGTGCTCCGCTCGTCGTCTGTGAAAGCGAATACGTCGAGCGGATCGCGGCGGTTGCCGATCAACTGGGCGAGGTGAAGCGCGTGTTGCACCGGGGCGATTCGCCGACCGCGGCCTGCGGCGCCCTGGCACTCGCGCCGCTCGACGCGCATCGCGGCAATGACGACACGCCACTGAGCCGCAAGCCAGAGCCGTGGGAGCTGGCCTGCCTTATCTATACGTCGGGCACGACCGGGCCGTCGAAGGGCTGCATGATCAGCTACAACTTCATGTGCAACCTCGCCCGCCAGCAACTGCGCGCGGGACCGGCCCTGCCGAGCGACATCACGATCACCCCGCTGCCGCTCTTTCACATGAACGCATTGGCTGTCGGCATCTTGTCGAACATTCTCGTCGGCGCGCGCGTGGCAATCGTGCCGCGCTTCTCGGTGTCGAAGTTCTGGTCCGAAGTCGAGCGCAGCGGCGCCACGATCGCGTCGATTCTGGGCGGCATGGGTGGGCTGCTTGCGAATGCGCCGGACGACGAAGTAGCGCGACGCTGCTTCGGCCAGATTCATACGGTGCGTGGCAACCCCTTTACCGAGTCGACCAAGAAGATCTGGCGCGAGCGCTTCGGCGCGAAACAGGTTGGCGGCAACGGCTACGGGCTGACCGAGGCCTGCGTGATCACTTCGCTTCCCGCTGGCGAATATGCGGCGCCGGGCTCGTCGGGAAAGCGGATTCCTGAATTCGACGTGCGCATCGTCGACGATCTCGATCGGGAGTTGCCGGCAAATACGCCGGGCGAAATCGTCTGCCGGCCGCTGCGGCCCGATGTGATGTTCATGGGCTACTGGCACCGCCCGGAAGACACGCTCAAGTTGATGCGCAACATGTGGTTTCATACGGGCGACATTGGCAAGTTCGACGACGATGGCTTCTTCTACTTCGTTGACCGAAAGAAGGACTATCTGCGCAGACGCGGCGAAAACATTTCCAGCTTCGAGATGGAGGCGGCCTTCTCGCGTCACCCGGATATTGCCGAAGTTGCAGTGCACGCCGTTCCATCCGACAAGGGCGAAGACGACGTCAAGGTCACTGCAATTCTCAATCCGGGCGCCACGCTGAAGGCCGAAGCCCTGTTCCACTGGGCCACGCAAGCCGTCCCGTACTACGCGCTGCCGCGCTACATCGAATTCCGCGACACACTGCCGAAGAATCCGCAAGGCCGCATCCTCAAATATCAGTTGCGCGACGAAGGCAAGACCCCGGCCACATGGGATCTCGACACCACAGACATCAAAGTGGCCAAGCGGTGACACGCGCCGGGGCTTCAGCGCCCCGGCTTCGCATCATTTCCATCGTCCGGACCGAGAAGTCCGGCTCCTCACTCGCCCCGAATCTCGCCACGCCCGTGGCGAGCGCGTCAATATTCGCGCACCGGCATGTCCGCCGGCCGCGAGTTGTACCCGGGCAGATGAAGCCCACCATCGACGTGCAGCGTCTCGCCGGTGATGAAACGCGACATCTCGGAGGCGAAGAACACCACCGCGGGCCCGATGTCGTGCTCCGGATCGCCACATCGTCCAAGCGGGCGCGCCGCCGCCGAACGTTCCGCAAAGCCCGGATTCCGCTCGGCCAGTTCGAAGAAGGTGGCGCCCATTGCAGTCGGCGCGATTGCATTGACGGTGATGTTGAATCGCCCCCATTCCGACGCGGCGCTGCGGGTCATGCCGACGATGCCGGCCTTCGCCGTGTTGTAGTCGCCGTGCAGCCACGCACCGGTCTCGGTATCAATCGAGTAGAAGTTCACGATGCGTCCCCAGCGCCGTTCGCGCATATGAGGGAATGCCGCGCGCATGGCCCACCACGTCGCCCACAGCGAGGTGGTCAGCGTCTGCTGGAGCATGTCGTCCGTCTTCTCCTCGAACGGCACGTTCGGAGTCGGCACGAACGCGTTGTTGACCAGAATGTCGAGGCTGCCAAACTGTTCAACCGCCGCCTGGACGCTCGCTTCGATGGACGCCTTGCTCGTGACGTCGGTCTTCACAAACAGCGCGCGGCCGCCCGCCGCCCTGATTTCCTGTTCGACGTCCCGCCCGGTGCTCTCGTTGATCTCGGCAATGACCACGGCGGCGCCTTCCCTTCCGAAAGAACGCGCAACACCACGACCAATTCCATTGCCTGCTCCCGTCACGAGCGCCACACGCTGCTCCAGCAGTCCCATCGCGTCACCTCATTTTGTTGAACACATATCGAAATATTGTACACTTTGAAATGGTTGCCGTCAGCAATCGAGGTCGCTTTCGTGCCGCTGAGTTTTTTCCACTGATTTTCTGAGGTTCGCATCCATGCTCAGACGTCGCATCATCATTAGCAACAAGCCTGGCGATACGCAGACGCTTACACGCGCGGCGCTCGAAGACGATTTCCATCATTTCCGCGTCGAAGTGACCAGCGTCGCCGCACGCGTATCGCGAATCGACGGCGACGCACTACGCAAGCCATATACGTTGTGTTCGAATGCAATTAGCCAGCTCGAGGCGCTCGTGGGCATGCCGCTCGCTACTTCCAGCCACGAGGTGATGCGTGTTACCGATCCCGCGGACCAATGCACGCATCTGCTGGAGCTTGCCGGACTGGCGATCGCCGCTGCGGCGCGCGGCACGGCGAGGCGCCAGTACGATCTCGCCGTCCCAGCGCGCATCGACGACCGGACCCATCCCACGCTGGTCCGCGACGGCGAGCCGCTTCTCGAGTGGGACGTGCTCGGCTCCGTCATCGAAGGTCCGGCACCCTATTCAGGTGTCGGCATCTATCACGGCATGGCACGCTGGGCGCTGGCGACGCTGCCTGCCGAAGAGGCCGAGGCCGCGCTCGTCCTTCGACGCGGCACGAGTATTTCCAAAGGACGCGGGATGAATCTCGACGCGCAGGTGCACGCCGAGCCGCGCGGCAACTGCTTCGTGCAACAGCCTCACCGGGCGCGGCTCGCGATACGCGTCATCGGCTCGACGCTGGATTTCGCCACACGGCCCGCTGACCTTTGCGCCGAGGACCTCTCATGGCTCGCGTTCGATTGAGAGAAGGTCGTCGAAATCGTTCTGGTCGAGGAGTGCGACGGACGTGCTGCGCGTGCGCAATCAGAGCAACCCGTCGTACGAACCGCCGTCCAGTTGCAGATTCTGGCCCGATATGAACGATGCCTGTGCGGAGCACAGATACGCGCAGGCATCACCGAATTCTTCGGGCCGGCCCAATCTGCGCGCGCGCACCGACTTTACCTGGAGCGCTCTGGCTTCTTCGTAGGTGATGCCCCGCTCTTCCATCATCAGCTTCGCCATGTATTGCTGGCGATCGGTATCGATATGCTGGGGCAGCAAATTGTTGATCGTGACGTTATCGGCAACGGCTTCGCGAGACAGACCTTTGCTGAATGCCGTCAAGCCGGTGCGCGCCGTAGTGGACAAGCTCATGCCGAGTCGGGGCGACTTCACGACGGCCGACGTGATATTGACGACGCGGCCGAATTTGCGTGCCCGCATATCGGGAATAACGGCCGACATCAGCAATATCGGGGCGAGCATGTTCGACTCCAGTGCCGCAAGCCACGCTGCATGGTTCCACTCGCCGAGATTGCCTGGCCGCGGTCCAGCATTGTTGTTCACGAGGATGTCGGGTTCGGGGCACGCAGCGAGCAGCGCGGCCCTCCCCGCCTGCGTATTAATGTCGGCTACGACCGCGGTCGGGCGTCGGCCCGTTGCCCGTTCAATGTCGTGCGCCGTCCCGGCGAGCCGTGTTTCGTCCCGGCCGTTGATGAACACCTCGCAGCCTTCTCGCGCGAGCGCGAGCGCGCAGGCCTTGCCAAGCCCGCGCGACGAAGCGCAGACGATCGCACGACGCCCCCCGATTCCCAGATCCATTTTCGTCTATCCGTTACGGTTCAGTCCGCGCCGTTGCGGGTCGCCGCACGGCCCGAGGTTTTCAGTGCCCTGCCTGATGGCCCGGCATCAATGCCGCGCCGTCCCTCAAGTGCTGCGGGACTTCTTCTTCTGGATCGAAGTCGATCTCCACTTCGGCGCCATTCGGGTCGTCGAAGAAAAGCTGCCACGTGCTATATGGCCTCGGCGCACGAATGAGCCGATAGGGAATATTTCTGGACTGCAGTAACGCCAGCGTGGCAGCGATATCCTCGCCGTAGAACGCCATGTGATCCAGCACGCCACGGCGCGGCGCAGGTATTTGATCGACCGCCACCACGTGCAGCACCGCCCGCCCTGCCGTGTAGAACCAGAGCCCTGGCACCGGGAAATCCGGACGGGGCCCGACTTTCAGCCCAAGCATCTCGTAGAACTCGCGGGTCGCTTCCAGCTTGTCCGTCACCACCGTGAAGTGGTCCATGCGCCGAATGAAAGTCATGCCAGATTCCTTGCCTCGATTCGCCCGTAGCAGCCTCGCTCGCCAGCGTGATGCGCCGCGCGCGAACAGCGCAGCGCACCCCACCCCGACGATACGGCCGCTTCGCGCGTTTCCGTCAAAGAAAGATGGCCAGATTGGGCGTGCCGAGCACGACCTGATCGAGCAGAATCTCCCGGCGCGCCAGCAGGAACGACTCATCCGTCGCGCGCAGAAGATCGCGCCGCTCTGCGCTGACCAGATCGAATTGATCGAAATTGAACCGGCTGCGCGTCACCAGCAGATTGCTGCGCACCTCGTATTCGCCAGGCCGGTCCGTCTCGAACGCCCTGACGTTGGTCACGAGGCGCCGCGTGCGCGACGGCGGGTCCTCGGCCCAGGCGCTCTTGGTTTCGGTGAGGCGCATCACGCGCCCGCGAATCGAACGATAGTCGTCGTCGTAGTGCTGCATCGTGCGGACCACGCTCTGCGCGAGCTTCGCGAGCGGACGGGTCTGGCGCGTCGGCGCCGTATACACGAGGTCTTGCGCAAGCGTCGCCACCCAGTCCTGCAACCGGAGCTCGTCCAGCATTGCCGCTTCTTCGTACAGAAATTCCAGTATCAGGTTATAGACCGGCGAGCCGATCCGCACGCGCGTCCCCAGGCTGGCCAGCTCAACCCCGGCGTTCACTTCACTCATCGAATGTTCTCCTTGAACGGTGTTTCCGCACGCGTCAGGCGTCGGTGTCGGCAGTCATCAGTTCGAGCCAGTATTTCCACCAGTGCCACTGCGTATCGTCCTTGGTGAAACCCTCGTTGACGATACCCGGCCCCGGCCAGCCCTCGGGCGCGCCCTTTTCGAATGCAGCCTGGTACTTCAGCGTCATCTTCTTGCCCATGGCCCCCTTCGCGGCGAGGGTCATGTGCGGCCACGTATCCGAGTCGTCCTGTTCGACCATGCCGGTGGTGCCGAGCAGTTGTGTCGACTGCTTGCGCATCTTTTCGCGCACATCGGCGGGCGTCTCCTTTTCCACGAACACCCAGTTGGTGAATTCGAGTTTGTCCGGCCCGCGCGGCACGTACGTGTGCAGCGAGATCGCACCGAGCGACGAGCCATCGGTCTGCGGCAGGTAGAGGAACGCGAGCAGCACGTTCGGAAACATGCCACCCACTTGCGGTGGCATTGACGCCATCACCTTTAGTTGGTCTTCGCTCAGATTGCGTTTGAGTTGCGGCAACATGTCCGCCGTCATGCCAGGCGGCGGCAGCACCTGCAGGCGCTCTTCCGGGCTGAGATCGTCCGGCTCTTTGCCGGTGAGGCGCCGGATCTTGCGTGCGAGATCCTGGCAGCGCAGCGCGTGACCATGCGCAGAGCTGATCTCGACGCCGTACATCTGCTGCGTGAGATCGTTCGCGCCGGAGTCCTTGTCTTTCACGTGCGAATAATTGCCCACCTCGCCCAACCAGCGGTGCAGCGTGAGCGTGTGATAGCCGTCGGCCGCGGACTGCTCGCCTGCCGCCTTCCAGTTCGCCCGCACGACGAATCGCTGTGGCGGCCCAAGCACTTCGAGCCCCTTGTCGCTGCGCTTGAACAGCATGTCGTAGTACCACTTGGCATCACCCAAGAACTCTTCGAACGACGGACCGTTCACATTCCATGTAGCGAAAATGAGCCCGCCATAGAGCGTCACGCGCGCCTTTTTCAGTGCGAGTTCCGCCTTCGAACGAATCTTGCCGTGCATGCACTCCTTCTCGACGGGCGCGCCGAGAAACGCACCGCTCGCATTGAACGCCCAGCCGTGGTAGATGCAGGTATGAATCTGCGTGTTGCCGGCATCCACGGTTGACACCCTCATGCCGCGGTGCGAGCAGACGTTCAGCATCACGTGCACTTCACCGGACTTGTCGCGCGTCACCAGAACCGAATCGGAACCCATGTCGCGAACCACGAAGTCGCCCGAGTCCGGAATCTCGCTCTCATGTCCGAGCAACAGCCAGGTCTTGCCGAAAATCCGCTCCATCTCGAGTTCGTAGAGTTCGGGGTCCGATAGCGTTCGCATCTGGACTTCCCGCGTTTCCACGTTCACGAGGTCGGCGACCTTGGTGCCGTCGGCCAGTGTCGGGCCGGTCTTGGTCAGCATGATTGTCTCCTTCAGTTGTTCTTGGCATTAAATATAAACACATTTCAGATATGTGTGTATAAATGTGGCGCAAATTAGGTGCTACCCCTGGTTCTTCGTGCGATGCGAGCCACACGGTCCGGCGTTGCGTCTAGATCCGGGATTCCGCGGCCACCTGTGCAGTCGGCCGGACCATGCGGCTACGCAGAACGCCGATGCCCTCCACTTCGAGTTCCACCACGTCGCCAGGCTTCAGATAGCGCAGTTGCTCAAGTCCACAGCCGTTGCCAACCGTGCCTGAACCGAGGAATTCGCCTGGGTGCAACGTCTCGGAGCGGGAGATGTGAGCGATGACGTCTTCGAACCTCCAGCGCATGTCGCGCGTATTGCCGCGGCCCCACTCCTCGCCGTTCACGCGCGCGATCATCGTCAGGTTGTAGGGATCGTCGAGCTCGTCGGCCGTGACGAGGCAAGGGCCCATCACGTTGGCCGTATCGAAATCCTTGCTCTTCGCAGGACCCAGCATGCCGCCCATCTCGACCGCCTGGGCATCGCGCGCGCTGACGTCGTTGAAAATGGTGTAGCCGAAGATATGCGCACGCGCTTTTTCGCGCGGCACGTCCTTCGCACGCTTCGAGATGTAGCAGCCGAACTCCAGTTCGAAGTCGAGAGCATTGCTGTATGCCGGCCAGATGACGTCGTCGTCGGGACCAATGACCGCGAAGCGATTGCACTTGTAGTAAATCGGCTGACGATTGAACGTCTCGATCACCCTGTCGTCGGCCCGCGTGTTCATTGCCTTGAGCGTCGCCTCCGGATCCGGCGTGCGCAGCGCGCGTGCACGACGCGCCGCCGCAAAGCTCTGTCGCAAATGCAGTTCGAAGCATGAACAGTCGCGCATTTGCGTCGGTGGCTGGATCGGGGCGAGCAGCTTGACCGCCTCGCGCTTATGCCCCGCACCCACGGGTGTGCGCGCGAGCAGCGCGCGCGCTTCGTCGAGCGCGGTGTCGCCGCCTTCGATCAAGGCCTGCACGCTCGAAAACACGTTGCCATCGCCGCCGCGCGTTTGTATCAGCGCTTCGCGCAAATCGAGCACCGCGTGATCGTTGTCGAAGAGGGCGCCGGCACGTTGCACGCCGTCGTCCGCCTGGAAGGTTACCAGTCTCATCGGAGAGAGTCCGTTAAAGGGAGGAATCGCGGGTGGGGCTTGTCACGCCGCGTTTGAGTACGACCGGCAATCCGCCGTGCGTGCGTTTGCTCATCCAGTGCGAAAGCGCGGCGTCCATGTAGTCGGCATGCGCAGGAAACCAGTCAACCAGCGCCCGGGTCAGATCGCGGACAATCGTGACGGCGGCGCCGTCGCGCAGCATTTGCTGGACCTCGCGCACCGAACGCAGTACGGCAGCATGTTCGTCCGCATGGCATTGGGTGGCTGGAAAAGCCGTGCTGGTCATCCAGCGCTCCTCCTGCTCGAAGTGTTCGATCGCATGCTGCGCGAATTGCGCTAGCTGGGCGCCCAGTTCGGCATCGGCGGCGCGTTCGAGCGCCGCCACACGCTCGACGAACTCGCGATGGGTATCGTCCATCGCCGCATAGCCGAGCAGATAGCGGTCACTCCACGCCATGCCGTCGGCCTCGCCAGGCGGCGCGCTGGTGGCCCGAGCGTCGAGTTTCCCCATCACACGCGCCCCGCCACAGGCAGGCTGGCACCGGTGATCGCACGCGCATCGTCAGAGAGCAGAAACGCGATCACGGCGGCAAGCGCATCAATCGACACCCAGCGCGATACCTCCGCATCGGGCATGTCGGCGCGATTCGCCGGCGTATCGAGGATGCTCGGCAGCACGGCGTTCACATTGACGTTGCGATCCTTGAGTTCCTCGGCGAGGGCTTCGGTAAGCCGCGCCACGCCAGCCTTCGATGCAGCGTAGGCACCCATGCCGAGACCGGCCCTCTGCGCCGCAAGCGCCCCCACGTTCACGATGCGAGCCGCCGGTTCGCGCAACAGATAAGGCAGCGCCTCGTGCGAGGCGATCACTGCCGTGCGCAGATTCATCGCATAGAGCCGGTCCCATGTGTCGACGCTGCCGTCCCCGAGCGTCTCCCACGCAAAGCCGCCCGCGACGTTCACCAAGGCGTCGATGCCGCCGAACGCGGACTCGATCTTCGAAAACGCGCTTGCGGCACTTGCACCATCACTCAGGTCGACGCCGCCGGCCACCAACGCGACGCCGTCTACTTCCGTCTGCGCGGAGCGATCGACCAACGCCACGGTGGCGCCTCTCTCAGTCAGCGCGATGCCGACCCCGCGCCCGAGTGCGCCGAGGCCGCCCGTGACGATCACCCTGCGATTCGCCAGCTGATTTGTGTTCATAGAAATCTCGCGTCTCCGATATCGCAGCAGCGTGGCGATTTCCTCACCGGGAAAACCCTGTCGCGGCCACGTTGATTTAATACAGTTTTACAACTTCTGTTCATATATTATTGTGCCATCCAGCCCCGGTCAACAACCAGGTCATCAGCAGGGCAACACAAAACTGGAAGAGTTCATGGAGAGAAAGCTGCCTTCACTGACCCCCGAGACGTCGCCGTTCTGGCAAGGCGGTTCGACCGGGGTGCTGAACATCTGTCACTGCGCAGCGTGTTCTCGTTTCTTTCATCCTCCGGCGCCCGTCTGTCCACAATGCCTCTCGCCGAACGTCGGCCCGCGCCCCGTGTCGGGCCGCGCCAGGGTGTTCAGCTTCACGGTCAATCACCAGGTCTGGGTACCCGGTCTTCAGGTGCCTTATGTGGTCGGGATCGTGGAGCTGGTAGAGCAATCAGGCCTGCGTTTCCTGAGCAATATCGTGGGCGTTGCACCGACGGACGTTTATATCGGCATGCCGGTGCGTGTCACGTTCGAGCAGATAGAGGATGTCTGGTTACCGCTCTTCGAGCCCGAAGAGCAACGGAGTGAAGCGTGATGGATCGGTTGTTCGAAAAAAATGTTGCGATTACGGGGATCGGTCAATCCGAAATCGGTCGCCCTTCGAGCCGATCGGCTATCCAGTTGAGCGTCGATGCGGCGCTCCAGGCCATCGCCGATGCAGGACTCGAACGCAGCGAAATCGACGGCATCGCAAGCTGGCCTGGCGACAACAACAATGGCAATCCATTCTCGCCCGTGGGGCCCAACGCGCTAATGAACGTGCTTGGCCTCAAGGTGAACTGGTACGGCGCAGGCTACGAAGGACCGGGGCCGCTCGCCGGCATCATCAACGGCGCAATGGCGATCGCGGCCGGGCTGTGCAAACATGTACTGGTATTCCGCACGATTACCGAGGCAAGCGCGCGGCTTGCCAGCAAGACGGCCAGTGCGCTGACCAACAAAACCGTCGGCCGCGACAGCAGTCAGTTCTGGCAGTGGTATACGCCGTTCAACGTCATCTCGGCCGTCAATCTGATGGCGCTCTACGCACAACGGCACTTTCACGACTATGGCACAACAGCCGAGCAACTTGGACAGATTGCAATAACCTGTCGCAACAATGCCGTCGACAATCCAAATGCCGTGTTTCGCACGCCAATCACGATCGACGATTATTTCGCATCACGCATGATTTCCACTCCGCTTCGCATGTTCGATTGCGACGTGCATTGCGATGCGTCGACCGCGATCGTCTTGTCGCGTGCGGACCTTGCGCGAGAGGGCCCCAACGCACCGATCCGCCTCGAAGCGATCGGCTCCGCCTTGCATCAGCCGTGGTCGTGGGACCAGATCTCGCTGACCGAAATGGCGTGCTTCGACGTGGGGCGCATGCTGTGGTCGCGCACCGATCTCAAGCCGAAGGACGTCGGCACGGCGCAGCTTTACGATGGTTTTTCGATCCTGACGATGCTCTGGATGGAAGGGCTCGGACTTTGTCCGCGCGGCGAAAGCGGTGCGTTTGTTGAAGGCGGACGTCGGATCGCCCGTGACGGGCAGATGCCGATCAACACGAACGGAGGCCAGCTTTCGGGCGGGCGCACACACGGCCTCGGCTACGTTCATGAAGCCTGCACCCAGCTTTGGGGGCGTGCCGGCGAGCGCCAGGTCGCCCCGCATGAAGTGGCAGTCGCAGCGTCGGGCGGCGGCCCGCTCGGCGGCGCGCTGCTGCTCGTCAAGGAATGAACCCCGCATGATTTTGCCCAACCCACCGTTCATGGAACCCGCGCATGCGCGACGCTCACCTCAGTAGTTCGGCTTCAATCGATCTCAACGAATTTCGCGGCGCATGGCGCATCGTACTGGTTGCGATGCTGGGGCTGTGCGTGTCGGCCAGCGCTTCGCTTCTCTATTCATTCGGATCGCTTGTCATCCCGCTTCAACATGCCTTCGGGTGGAGTCGCGCCGATCTGCAACCGGCCGTCAGCTTTCTTTTTGGCGGCACTATCGTCAGTACGCAAGTCGTCGGCTGGCTCAACGAGCGCTGGAGCATGCGCCGCGTGAGCGGGTTCTCGCTTGCCGGCCTGTCGGCGTGCTATTTGCTGATGACGCAACTGGGCCACACAATCGCTTGGCTCTATCTGCTCTGCGCACTGCTCGCGCTCCTCGGTGTAGGCGCCACCCAGGTGACGTGGTCAAATCTGATCGTTTTATGGTTCTCACGCAATCGCGGTCTTGCGCTCGCCGCGATGCTGTCCGGAACCGGCTTGTCCGCGATGGTTTATCCGCAGGCCGTCACGTGGGCGATCGCGCGCTGGAATTGGCAAGGGGGATTCGTACTGCTCGGGCTCGCGCCGCTGGCGGTGCTGCCGCTCGCACTCGCGTGGATGAAGTTGCCCAGCCAGCCCGAAAAAACTGCGACGCCTGTTCTCGCACGCAGGCACGAAGGGATGCCATTTCGCGCCGCGCTTCGCTCCACGCGTTTCTGGACGCTCAATCTGGCGCTCGCTCTGGTCGTCGCCGCCGTCGTGGCGATGATCAGCAATATCATCCCGCTGCTGCGCGACAAAGGGCTGTCTGCCTCGGACGCGAGCCACGTGTTCGGCAGCTTCGGTATTTCATTGGTGGTCGGCCGGTTGCTTGTTGGCTATCTGTTTGACCGTCTGTGGGCGCCCGGCGTGGCAGCGGTGACTCTGGCGCTGCCCGCGCTGGGTTGCGTGCTGCTCGGCAGCACAGGCGCGCAGCAAACCGGCCTGCTTACGCTCGCAACGATGCTCGTGGGAGTCGGCGCGGGCGCCGAATTCGACATTGGCGCCTATCTTGTCGCACGCTATTTCGGAATGCGCGACTACGGGCGTCTGTTCGGCCTGCATGTATCGCTGATCACCTGCGCCGCGACGCTGTCTCCGTGGTTCTTCGGGCGTCTCTACGTTTTGTCCGGAACTTACGCCACCATGCTGGCGATCTGCGGCGGCGCATTCATAAGCGGCGCGTTGTTGCTGCTGCCACTCGGCCGCTATCCGAAGTTTGACTCACTGAACGTTGCCTAAATGCTTATGTCAGTACAACACCTTGTCATCGTGGGTGCCGGTCAGGCCGGCTTTCAGACCGCTGCATCTGCACGCCAAGCGGGTTTCACAGGCCGCATCACGCTAGTCGGTGACGAGCCGGGCGTCCCCTATCAACGGCCGCCGCTGTCGAAAGCGTATCTCCTCGGCAAGATCGGGGTAGCCGCCTTGCGTTTCAGGCCAGAAGAATGGTTTGCCCAACAGCAAGTCGAACGCGTGCTGGCGACGGCTGTTGAAATCGACCGCGCCGCACGATGCGTGGTGCTTTCCGACCGAACCCGCGTCCCGTATGACCACCTTGTGCTCGCGACTGGCGCACGTAACCGGGTTCCCGCCGTGGACGGTATCGGACTCGATGGCGTCTTCGGTATACGCACGCTCACCGACGCCGACGCGCTGGCGTCGCGAATCGACGCCGCGCGCAACATCGTCGTCATCGGTGCGGGGTTTATCGGCCTCGAGTTCGCCGCAGTGGCTGCGGCGAAGGGCTTGTCGGTGCGCGTGATCGAACTGGGGCAGCGACCGATGGCTCGGGCGCTATCGGAACCCATGTCGAAGCTGTTCGGCGAGGCGCACCGCGACTGGGGCGTCGTGTTCGACTTCGGGCTAACCGTTACGCGCCTGCTGGGCACGGAAGGCAAAGTCACAGCGGTTGAAACGAACAGCGGTGAATGCATCCCTGCGGACCTCGTCGTCTATGGAATCGGCGTGCTGCCCAACAGCGAGATCGCTGCCGCCGCGGGCCTCTGCGTGGACAACGGCATCTGCGTCGACGAACAGCTCGTAACCAGCGACCCTGCCATCTCCGCAATCGGCGATGCTGTCAGCTTCCCCTGCATCTGGAACGCGACGCGGGTACGGCTCGAGTCGGTTCAGAACGCCGTCGATCAGGCTCGCGCGGTCTGCGCCCGCCTCGTCGGAACGCCTGCTCCGTATGTCGCGTTGCCCTGGTTCTGGAGCGACCAGGGCGATCTCAAACTGCAAATCGCGGGGCTATCGAGTGGTCATGACCAAGCCGTCGTGATCGGCTCGATCGAGCAAAGACAGTGCAGCGTGCTGTGCTTTCGCGAAGGCCGGCTGATTGCAGTCGAATCGTGCAATCGTGCAACTGATCACATGGCAGCACGCAAACTGATCAGCCGGAGAACGACGCTATGCGCGGCCGAGGTGTGCGCGCCCGGCTTCGACCTCAGAGAGTACGAATCCTCATCGCGCGACATCATCGCCTGCCAATGACTCCGCTGACGCGTCGATCCGGGCGGGCGCCGTCATCCGCGAGCGCTACGCGGATTTCGGGCCGACGCTGGCCTGCGAGAAGCTGCGGGAATGTCACGACATCGGTCTGCCGGTCGAGACGGCGCGCGCCCTGATGATCGCCGCTGGTCTGTGGATTCCCCGCAAGGATCGACCGCCCCGGGTGTACCAGCCGCGCAACCGTCGCACGTGTCTGGGTGAACTGATCCAGATCGATGGCAGCGATCATCGCTGGTTCGAGAAACGGCGCCGGCGTGCGCGCTGCTGGTGTCTATCGATGACGCAACCGGGCAGCTGATGACACTGCACTTCACGGCGACCGAATCGACTTTCAGCTATTTCGAGGCGACGCGCACGTACCTGGAGCGTCATGGCAAGCCGGTGGCGCTCTGCAAAGAAGGCCTTCCCCCTTGCGGTCGCTCGCAACGACGAGCAATGCGCAAAGGGATGGGCCGCGGCACATCGCTTGCCTGCGCCTCGCAGCTCTCTCAGTGCGACGAATAACGACGGACCGGTTCGCGCATCATGACGAACTCTTCGGCCGCTGTCGGATGCACTGCGAGCGTAGCGTCGACATCGCTTTTGCGCAGCCCGGCCTCCACGGCAATGCTCAGCAGTTGAATCATTTCCGCCGCCTCGGGCCCGACCATATGGGCGCCGAGCAGCCGGTCACTCGGGCGATGCACGACGAGCTTCATCAAGATCTGGCCGCTGCGTGCTGACAACCTCGACCTCATCGGACGAAAGCGCGTCACGAAGACATCGATCTCGTCAGGAAAAGCGGCTAGCGCTGCTTCCTCCGACAGCCCGGCGACGCCGACCTCCGGTGTCGTGAAGACCGCCGTCGGAGTGACATGAGGTGAACGCAGTGGCTCCTTGCCACCGAACAGCCTGTCCGCCAAAGACTGTCCCTCCCGGATCGCGACGGGCGTCAGCGCGAGCGCGTTGGCGACGTCCCCAACCGCGTAAATGCCGGGTGAAGTTGTGCGTGCCATGTCGGTTACGACCACCGCGCCGCGACTGTCCAGTCGCACTCCAGCTTTGTCGAGACACAGCTTCGCGGTATTCGGAACGCGCCCCGTGGCGCCGAGCACAGCGTCGGCCTCCAGCTCGGTGCCATTCGAAAGGCCGACCGACAACACGCCGCTTTGCGTGCATCGGTCGATTCGCGTCAAATGGGTTTGCTCCACGATTCGTATTCCGGATTCGATCAACGCAGCTTGCAGATGCGACCGGACTTCGTCGTCGAATCCACGCAGCACTCGCGTTCCTCTCATCACAACGGTCACTTCGGAACCGAGCAGCCGTAAAACGCTCGCAAATTCGAGCGCTATATATCCTGCGCCCTGAATGACGACCCGCCGTGGCTGCGTCGTCCATTCGAAGAGTTGATTCGAGTTGGCGATCCATTGGCCGCCGGGAATGTCATGCGTCCCGCAAGGCACGGCGCCGGTTGCGATGAGGATGTGATCCGCTCGTATCGTCCGGCCGCTCTCCAGCAGACGCACGGTGCGAGCATCGTCGAACACGGCGCAATCGTGAAGTACGTTGACGCCGGCACCTTCGAGCAGACCCGCGTAGACCTTCTCCAGGCGATCGACCTCATGATTGACAGCGCGTTTCAGTTTTCCCCAATCGAAATGGGCTGCGCCCACGTCCCATCCGAATCCGGCGGCGTCATCGAACTCCATCCTGAAGCGCGACGCCTGAACCATCAGCTTCTTCGGGACACAGCCGCGAATCACGCAAGTTCCGCCGAGGCGGTGCTCCTCCACGAGCACGACCTGCGCTCCATGGGCCGCCGCCACACGAGCGGCCCGGACGCCTCCTGATCCCCCTCCTATCACCAACAAATCGACCTTTGTGTCCGGCATGTGTGCGTCTCACCTGAATCGTTTGTCGTCGAGAATGCCGCTGCATGCCGGCCCGAAAAAACGGCTTGTATCGATGCTCATACGGCGCCCTGCAACTGATCGCGATCCCGATGTGACAGCCCCACTTCTTCGTAACCGCCGCCGGACTCGTCAGGCCAGCCGGTGGCAACCTTGAACGACGGGCGCGCCGACAATGCAGCGTACCAGGCGTGAACTTTCGGGCGCTTCGTGTCCGACCAGAAGCCGTCGCGCCCCAGCGCCGACAGCCGGAACATGACAGGCGCAACGCAGATATCCGCCAGCGAAAAATCGCCGACGAGCCACTCGCCAGGGACAAGGACCTTTTCCAGGTGATCCAGGAAGATCCCGATCCTCTCGCTTGCTTCCGCCAGTTCGTCCTCGGTGATTTCACCGCGAACGCCGCGCGAGTGAAGGTCCTTGAGAAACTTCGACGGTCGGCGGGCGGCCTGCTCGCGCAATGCTTCATCGCCCCAACGGTTGCGAAGTTTCGGAAGAATATATTTCACCATGGTCAGCTTGACGATGGCTTCGAATCCATCCTCGCAGTCCTTTATGAAACCGCGCACACGCGCCGCTTTCAACGGATCGGCGGGCATAAGCGCAATACCGTCGAAGGCGGCTTCGATGTATTCGTTGATCACACCCGAATCGCAAATCACCGCGCCGTTGTGAACCAGGGTCGGCACCACGCCTTCCGGGTTGATCGCCAGGTATTCGGGACGCAGCTGATCGAACTTGAAGAGGTCGATGTAGCGGCTCGTCCAGGCAACCTGCTTTTCTTCGAGCGCCATGCGAACGCGAACGGAGCAGATCGAACTCCAGAAGTGATAAAGCTCTACCATCAATAACTCCCTTGATTGCGAACGATGAAACGCCATTGAATGCTGCTCACGCTGGCGTCGAACATTAGGCATGCTATGCGTCTAGTGACGTCGCCACGCTATGTGACGAGTCTCATGAGTGAGGTGGACGAAACCGAAAGAACAAGTCAGGCAATGCTGGCCGACGACGGGTCTTCCTTGCCCCACTCGCCGCTATTAGCCGCGACGGGAAACGGATAGCGACGCGGCATGCGCAACAGCAGCAACGAAGCGAATGCGAGCAGGACGAGGAATGCGATCAATGCGGGACGGTAAGAACCGGTGGCGTCGTAAGCCGCACCCATCGCGAACGGCCCCAGCCCGCTGCCGACGGTGAACACCGCGAACAGATAGCCGTAAATCTGCCCGAATGCGCGCAGGCCGAAGTAGCGGCTTTGCAGATACGCGATCAGATCCACTTCCGCACCCAGGCCCAGGCCGACCAGCACGGCGCCCAATGTAGTGAGTGCTGCGTCGTTACTGGCCAGCAGCGTGAGGACGCCGATTGCCGGCAGCACGACGAACGCGGTGGCCACGTGAGGACCAAAGAATCGGTCCAGCAAAAAGCCGCACAGCAGACGCCCCACGATCAGCGAAGCACCGATGCCCGAGAACGCCATCACCGCGCGATCGGCCGGGATGCCGCGATCGGTCAATAGCGGCACGAGGTGAGTGATGGTTCCGTTGGCAACGATCGGGATGCACAGAAAAACAATGGCGAGTTTCCAGAACTGCGAGCTGCGCAAAGCCTCGTGTACGTCGATGCCGGGCAGCACGTTCGTCCGCGCCGCCGACTGCGCTGTGCGTCGTGTGCCGCCCGCACCGCCTGCGTCGCGGATAAACAGCGCCACCGCGAAGAACGCAACGGTGAAGACCGTCATGCCGACCGCCAGATACGCATCGCGCCAACCAAATCGTTCGAGGTACACCTGCGTGAGCCGCGGCACGAATGCCGCGCCCAGTCCCACGCCGGTCATGGCCAGGCCCATCGCGAGTCCGCGCCGCCGGTCGAACGAGGCAGCGATCGCCTTCGCGTACGGAAGCGGCGCCTGGCCCGCGCTGAACAGACCCACGAGAGAGAACATCGCAAGAAACACGACGGGCGCGGCTGGCGCGAGCGACATCGACGCGATGGCGAGCGAGAACAGCGCGATCGATGCGAGCGTGATCCGCTTGATGCCGTGGCGATCCATCAGCTTGCCAGCGATGGGCGTGGCGAACGCAGCGCAGAACGAACCGAGCATGACTGCGGCTGACACCATGCCGCGATTCCAGCCGAATTCCGTCATGATGGGCTTCATCAACACCGAAGCCGAGAACTGCAGGACAGTGACGTTACCGACCGTCAGCCCGAGGACCGAGCCCACTACGATCCACCATCGATTGGCAAACATACTTCGCACGATTGTCTCCAGATGTTTTCTTGTCGTCGCCGATCCGCGCGTTTTCTCGAACCGTTTCGCGTTGTCGTGCGTTCGTGCCGTGCTTGATGAAACGTCCCGCACGAAATCGCCACTCGCCGACATCAACAATTCGCTCCCCGTTGCCGGGAAACATTGCGTGGTCGCTATACACCGCAATGGACGTCATGCGGCATTCGAAGCGAGCGCATCGCCGAGGCCGCTCTCCAGGCGACCGCCGATCGACGGCCATATGTGCACCGCCAAGGTCATTTCCAATGCGCCATAAATATTGCAAAAGCAACCAAACCGTATTCGAATTAAATCCGATAATGGTTGGTTTTGCAACCGTTCAGATATGGATTGATCACCAGGGGTTACCCGAACGAATATCGACGTTCAGCGCTCTTGTTGCAATTGCTTCGATGTTCGCAATGACATCGGCCTGCACGATTTCCCCGGACCATCAGGGCGAGTGGCTCGATGCAGCGTGGCCGTCGATGCGCCGGGGGCGCCGCCATCGGCACGCATTCAAAACCCAACCGCAATCCAGGAACAAATCGCACAAGATCGTTCAATCTTGCGGCGAGCGCGTTACGTATCCTGCCAATGCAGTGACGAACATATCGGCGGGATGCGGGATACGGAACGCGGCGAAGCGCGCGCAACGTATTCAGCGGCCCGCACGTGCAAGCTCTCACACCCGGAGGAACGGTATGGCTGATTCAAGAATGTCCACGCTCGTTGCCAGCGCGTTTGCGACTGCCGTCGCGGCGATCTCGGCTTCGTCGGCAGGCGCGCAGGAGTTCACCGACGCCCAGAAGAAAATTCAGGCCGAGCATACGGCCCAGGTGAAATCCGGCAAGGTCGAGCCGTGCTTCGGCACGGCCATGAAAGGCCAGAACGATTGCTACGCGGGAGCGGGCACGACCTGCGCCGGAACCAGCACCATCGATTATCAGGGCAATGCGTTCAAGCTCGTGCCCAAGGGAACCTGCGTCGGCATTACCACGCCGAAAGGCCCCGGCAGTCTGTCGCCGAAGGTGTGACATCGACGTCCCGACGTCCCGACGTCCCGGCTCCCCGATCTCCGACGACAGCAGACCATGTCAGACGCCCCCCTCATCCGCGCCGATTTTCGGCTGCCATCGCGCGCCGGGGTCGGGCTCAAGGCCGAGCACTATCGCACGATCCTCGAGACGAAGCCGGCGATCGGCTTCTTCGAGGTTCATGCGGAGAATTACATGGGTTCGGGCGGTCCACCGCACCGCTTTCTGAGCACGATCCGCGAGACCTACGCGTTGTCGGTTCATGGCGTCGGACTGTCGATCGGTGGCGCTCGGCCGCTCGATGTTGCGCATCTGCGGCGTCTGCGTGTCGTCGTCGACCGCTATGCGCCTGCGGCCGTTTCCGAGCATCTCGCCTGGTCCGCCCATCAGCATGGCTTTCTCGACGACTTGCTGCCGATTCCGTACAACAACGAGAGTCTCGAGCGCGTGATCGCGCATGTCGAGCAAATGCAGGATGCGCTCGGCAGGCAACTGTTGCTCGAGAATCCATCGACGTATCTCGCCTTCGAAGAGAGCACGATCGCGGAGCCCGATTTCATCGCGAGCGTCGTGCGGCGAAGCGGATGCGGCCTTCTGCTCGACCTCAACAACCTGTACGTGAGCGCGATCAATCAGCAATGGGATCCTTGCGTGTGGCTCGATGCCTATCCCCTCGACGCTGTGCAGGAAATTCATCTCGCGGGCCACGCGCGCGAAACCGACGACGCGGGACGTCCGCTGCTCATCGACACACATGACCGGCAGGTCGACGATATCGTCTGGGGTTTGTATCGACGCACGATTCGCAGGACGGGCCCACTTCCCACCGCGATCGAATGGGACGCCAACGTACCGGACTGGCCGACGCTCGCGGCGCAGGCCGCCCTCGCCGATGCTGTCATGCAGGCCAGCAGCCGATGCACGAGCGCACGCCCTGCACCATCCCTCGCCGTGCCACCACGGCGTACACCGGCCGCAACGACATGATCGAACGAAACGTCCTCGTCTACTATGCCTGGAGCCGGCCGGACGAAACCGGCGCGCCGCTCGAAATCATCGACGATCGCTTTCCGGCGCTCTTCGAGAGTCGAAGAATGGGGTTCCCGCGCTTTCACGAGTTCGCGGATCCGCATCGATTCGATCAGGGCATCGCGGGCTTTCTCGACCACATCATGAAGCACAACTTCACCGCGTTCGTCGAACTGGCGACGGCGTTGACGGGCAAGATGGCCGTGCAGGTCGAGCGCACCGGCGATGATGGCAAGGTCACGCCGCTCAGCGATGCGCTGCTTCGCGGCATCGACACGCTGATCGTCATCAGCTTCGATTCGCTGCGCACCGGCCAGTGCGCAGAAGCCGCCGAAACGGCCGCGCTGCGCGCCTTCCTCGCCGAGCGCGACCATCTCGCGTTCGTCTGCCCGCATCACGACATCGGCGAGGTCGATGGACTCGATGAGCGCGACGCGCTGCAACGCCAAATCGAGGAGTTCCACCATCACGGCGACAGGACGATTCCGCCGCGACAGCGCTTCGGCGGCTTTGCCCGCTCGCTGCTCGCGGGCCTTGGCGTGCCGGTGGAAAATCGCTACGGACTCAGGCCCGCCGCGGAATCGGACGCTACGCCCACGCGAATCGAAGTCGAGACTGCACTGGATCGCCTGAGCATTCTGCGGCACGTCGAGACTTTCAATCTTCATCCGCATTTGCCGCACCTGGAGCGTATCGGCGATGCGCTATCGGGGTTGCAGGTCCTCGCGCGACAGCCCATCGACCCAGGCGCGCCGCCCCATCCTTTCACACGCGAACGCTCGACCTTCGACGCGCTGTTGCAATCCACGCCGGACCTTTTCAACGGCAGCTTGTTCGTGAGCGACGCCACGCTCTGGAGTTCGACGGCTGGCGGCGTAGACAGTCTTCGCCAGTTGTGGAGCAACGTCTTGAGCCGGCCGCTTCGTCCGTGAGATCGCCATGCCACCACTGTCCACGACGCTCGACGAACGACAACGGCAGTTCGCGGCGGCGCTGCTCGATCCGCGCGCGCCCGTTCCTTGCGGCCTGGTCGGACCGGATCGCCAGCCCGATGCGAAACGCTTCAACGTCTACCGGAACAATGTCGTAGCCGGTCTCGTCGGCGCGCTCGCGGCGGCCTGGCCGGTCACGCGACGGATCGTCGGCGAAGCGTTCTTCGCAGCCATGGCGCGCTCCTACGCGAGGCTCGAACCGCCGCGATCGCCGGTGATGCTCGCGTACGGCCAGACGTTCCCCGCCTGGATCGAAACCTTCGAGGCTGCTGCGTGTCTGCCCTGGCTCGCCGACGTCGCCCGGCTCGAATGTGCGTGGGTGCAGGCGTATCACGCGGCAGAAGCCTCATCGGCGGATGTCACCGAACTCGGGCGCATCGACCCTGCGCGCGTCGGGCGGATGGTGTTCGCGTTGCATCCTTCGGTGCGCGTGGTGCGCTCGGCGTTTCCAGTCGTCGAACTGTGGCGGATGCACGTCGAGGACAGCGTACCCGTACCGATCGACATGTCCCAGGGGGGACAAAACGCCCTCATCATGCGCCCTGCCGCCGATGTCGAGGTGCGTTGCGTGACGTTGGGTTCCGCGCTCTTCATCGAGAGCGCGATGGCCGGCAAACCGGTGGCCGAAGCGGCGGCCCACGCCTTCGACGCCGACGCTGCATTCGATCTGGCCGGCACGCTGATCGAGCTACTGTCGAACAAGGCAATGACGGGTTGGCGTGAGTCGAACAGCGAAGCGGCGATGCCGAGGTGCACGTGAGACAGTACATGCCGCCTGCAAGAGGACGATTCGTTTCATCGATACGCGTGGGACTCGACCGGCTCCAGTGGTGCGGCTGGTGGCTCGCGCCGCCGCTGCTGCGGCTCGCGCTCGCGCTGCCTTTCCTGCGTTCCGGGCGCACCCGCTGGGACGGGTTCCTCTCGCTTGCGCCGGCCACGCTGTACCTGTTCGAAAACCAGTTCAAGATCCACGTCCTCGGCCGCGCGTTCGGATTTCCGGCGCCCGATACCGTTGCGTTGCTCGTCGCCGTGGCCGAGTGCGTGTTGCCGTTCTTGCTGCTGCTCGGGCTCGCGACGAGGCTGGCCGCGCTCGGACTGCTGATCATGACGTGCGTGATCCAACTGGTCTTCCCCGATGGATGGGCCAACTTTCATCTCTACTGGGCCGCGCTTGCCGCTGGTCTCATCGCGGTAGGCCCGGGGCCGCTCTCGATCGATCGTGCCGTCGATCGATGGGCTCGCCGCACCGTCACGACCGCCCGTTGATTCGACAAGAAACCGATTCCGACCCGCAAATGCACGGTGGCAACGAAGCCATGACGCATCTCAAGCTGTGCCACACTGTCACGACTCGGTCCCTTAGGTCCCTCAGTCATGACGCGGGAGACGGCACGATGAGTGATGCGGCACAATCGACGGCTCGGCGTCCCGAACTGATTTCCATCGAACAGATTTTGCATGCGCGCCCGCAACAGCCTGTCGCCTCGACGCGGGACAGAGGCTGGCGCGGCGTAACGGTCGACGTTCATCGCCCCTACTTCGACTGCTGCGAACGCTACGCGGGCCTCGATCATCACTTGATCGGCTACTGTCCCACGGGCACAGCGAGACTCGTTCAAACGCGCGACGGCGTCGTCCATGATGGCGTGATCACGGCCGGTACCTCGTACATCATGCCGAGCGGATGCGATTCGACCTGGGAAGGCGATTCCGGGCACTCGGTCCGGATCCGCGTACCGCCCGCGCTCACCTCGGCGGCCGCCGAGCAACTGAGCAATCGCGTCGGCCGTGTCGAGATCCGCAACGTCTTTGGCGTGCTCGATCCCGTGCTCGAGCGCCTTGCGCAGAGCTTTCTCGTCGAGATCGACATGCGTGCGCATGCGGCTCAGACGTTGATCGTCGATTCGCTATCGACGGCGCTGGTCGCGCATCTGATCCGCAGCTACAACGTGTTCGACGCGCATGATTATCCGAAGGACCGCTCGCTGGGCAAGGTCGAGCTGACCCGGCTCACCCAATACATCGAAGCCAATCTCGACCAGCCCATTTGCCTCGACGATCTGGCCACCATCGTGAACGTCAGCCGGTTTCATTTCAGCCGGCTTTTCAAGCGCACCGTCGGCATCACGGCTCTCGACTTTGTCGAACGATGCCGGATCCGCCGCGCGCAAATGCTCATCGCCGACACCAGTTTGCCGCTCGCGCAAATCGCGCTGATGACCGGGTTTGCCGATCAAAGCCACTTCACGCGCCGCTTTCATCGTCACGTCGGCTGTACGCCGGCCGCTTATGCTCGCGAGAAAGGCCATCGTAGAGCGTCGCTGCGCGCGGTTCCCGGCAAGTGCGATTGAAGATCGAGTTAGCTCACAGGGACGACGAACACACACGCCAAGCGAGTGCGCAAACATCTATCCTCGTTCACGACGCAAAAGCACTCGCGACCGGCATAACGAAATGCGCTGCGTTGTCGGAGACTTCGGGCCGCGCTTCATCATGTGCCCGGTCGACATTGAACACCGCCACCGCCTGGCGCAAGTCCACTGCGTCGCCGGCCAGCGTTTGCGCGGCACCGGCAACTTGTTCGACGAGCGCTGCGTTGCGCTGCGTCGCCTCATCCATTTCCGCCACGGCGCGGTTCACCTGTTCGATATCGCTCTTCTGAGCGGCGCAAGCGGTCGCCATATTGCTCATGATGTCAGTGAGTTCATGCACCGATCGCACGAGTCCGGAGATGCTCTTGCCCGCATCGGCAACCAGACGGGATCCCGCATCGACGTGGCCAGCCGATTCGCCGACCAGCGTCCTGACCTCTTTCGCCGCATTCGCGGTGCGCTGGGCCAGCGTGCGCACTTCGCTCGCCACCACGGCGAAGCCGCGCCCTTCGGTGCCGGCACGCGCCGCTTCGACCGCCGCGTTGAGCGCAAGAATATTGGTCTGAAACGCGATGCCCTCGATCACGTCGATGATCTCCGCGACACGCGCCGAGCTGCCCGCAATGTCCTCCATGGTCGAGACCACGCGCCCGACCACTTCGCCGCCCTTGCCCGCGGCTTCCGACGCAGCGTGCGCGATGGTGCTGGCATGGGCTGCATCGGCCGAGCTTTGCGCGACAACGGCGGTCAGTTCGGAGACGCTGGCGGCGGCCTGTTCAAGCGCCGCCGCCTGCTCGTCGGTACGCTGCGAGAGATCCATATTGCCGGCCGCGATCTCGCCCGCGCGCACCGCGATCGAATCAGTCGAGGTCTTGATCTGTCCGACGATCGACATAAGTTGCAAGCGCATCGATTCGAGCGACGCCATCAAACTGCGGCTGTCATTCGGCCGCAACGCCACCGTTACTGCGAGGTTTCCGTTGGCGATTTCGCGGGCGAGTCGTTGCGCGTCGCCCGGATCGGCGCCGAGCTGCCGCAAGATGCTCCGCGTGATCAGAATCGCGGCCGCGATGCCTGCGCAAAGCGCCGCGATCACGGCGGCGACGGTCACGGACGCAAGACGTGACCAGGTTGAAGTTGCGGAATTCGCTGCCTCGCGCGAGCGGCCCTGCTCGAGCGCGAGCAACTCGTCCAGCGTGGCGAGCCAGGCGACCTGCTTGGGCCGGACTTCGTTGACGAGAATTTTTAGTGCGGCATCCTGATCGTTGGCAAGTGCCCAGTTCATGGCTTCTTTTTCGACCAGGGGCAAGGTCTGCGCCTCTTCGTCGCGCAATGCGGCGAAAAGACGGCGCTCGTTGTCGGTGGTCAGCGGCGAAGCGTCGAACAGTCGACCCAGTGCACGATAGTTTTCCTTATAGGAAGCCTCCTGCGCCTCGATCACCGACCGTTCGGAAGCGACGTCGTTTTCATTGGTCATCACCGCCATGTTGCGGATCGCGATGGCGATACCGCTCACGGCGCCGCGCAGGTTCGTCGCGCGCATCGTCTCGGCGTCGTGAACGAGGACGATGTCGTCCAGCTTGTCGCGAATGCTCGCCATGCCGGCCATGCCGACCACCGACAAAGCAACGAGCATGGCGAGCACGACACCGAAACCGGCTGCCAGCCGGGTAATTACGCGGGTTTGAGCCATGGTGATCACCGTAGCGTCCAAAGCCGTGGGGCGCGGCGGGCTGCATGGCACCGTCGGCCGTCATTGCGGCTTTGCATCGCAGATCGCCCGCAAAGGATTCGCGGGCAATGCGAGAGATTGAAGGGGAATCGGGATTGCGACTGCTCGCTTCAACGTGGCATTGCCGGCCCGGCAAGGGCGGCGCCACGTGCGCGCACAATTCTTCTGATGGCTTTCGGAATCGCGAATGGCCTGCCTGGTGTGCCGGTTCTCATCATTGCCCCGTGTATTCGAAGTCAGCACGCCGCGATGCGGTGCTGCTTCCACTGTTCTTGGGCGCTAATGCTACTGTGGGCCATGCAGTGGAAATTATTGTATTTTTTATGTTTTTAGTGGTTCACACCGGCGGCCGCTCGTTTTCGACGCCGTTAGAGGCAGTCGCCATTGATGTCGCGCCGGTTGCAGTGGCATCCCGGCAGGACTATTTCGCGCGCCGGGTGCCGTCGAGTGCCGATCCCGCGGCATGAAGCTTCGTCGCCCGCCATTGCGTGGCGCTACGCTCGAACCGCCCCGCAAACCACCTCGAAAAAGCACTCAACGACGAGAACCCGAGCAACGCGGCGACATTGGAGAGCGGTCTGTCGCTGTTCTCGACGTAGCGGGTCACGAGGTCGCCGCGAACCTCCTCGACGATCGTCGAATAGGTCTGGCCGTGTTTGCCCAGATGCCGGAACAGGGTCTTGCGGTCGATGCCGAGTTGCCGCGCCACACGCTCTACATCGCACTCACCCGTCGGCAGCAGCGCGAGCACGAGTTTCCTGACCTTGTCTGGCATCGGTGCCTCGGACTGAGCCAGCCTCGCATTCAGAAAATGCCTCGCGCGCGGAGCCAGCACCGGATCATAGGAAGGCAAGCCGAAATCGAGGTCGGCGCTCGCCAGCACAACGCCATCGAAATCCATGTCGAACAGCACGGGCATGCCGAATACGCGTCGGTGCGTGGCCTGGTTTTTCGGCGCGCCGTGGGAAAAACAGATGCTCTGCGGCTTCCAGTCAGGACCGAGCAGTAACCTGAGCACCCGATAGAGCACACACACGAGCAACTCGACGGACTGCCGCAACGACCCGCGCATGCTCCCGATCACTACCTGCTTGAGCACCGTGACGTCATCCGTATCCTCGATGCGCAGCGCCGTCGATTCGTTGTGCAGCCCGACGTGGCGCGCCAATGACTCCAGCGCCTTGCGCAAGGTCGGCTCTTCGCGCAGGACAAGGGCGAGCGGCCCGAGGTTTTCCAGCCGCCGCGTTTCGGCCATCCGCAACCCGAAGTCCTCGGCACCGGCACGCCTCGCCGAGTTCTCCAGCAGTCGCATGACCGCCGTCGCCGAGATCATCAGATCAGGATCGAGTAGAGCCGAGGTATCGATCCGCGCCCTTCTCAGCAACGCATACGGATCGAGCCCGACCTCACGGGCGACGTCCACGTAGTTGGTCAGGCTGGAGCTTCGGATCAGGGTCGGCATGATGCCCCGAAACGTAAATTATTTGCCCCGATATGTCAAATCGAAGCAGAGCCTGGCGGATACGCTTTGATCCATCGGCTCACCCCGGCACGTCAGGCTGCCCCCACTACACAAGGAGACGACGATGCAATTTCTGGACGATTCGCTGCACCCCGAAAACATGGACAAGGTGGTCATCACCGTGGCCCCGTATGGCCCCGAGTGGATGCCGGAAGATTTCCCGGAAGACATCCCTGTGACCATGGAAGAACAGATCCAGAAAGCGGTGGATTGTTACGAAGCGGGCGCAAGCGTTCTGCACCTGCATGTGCGTGAACCGGATGGCAAGGGCTCGAAGCGCCTGTCGATGTTCAACGAACTGATCGCCGGCGTCCGCAAGGCTGTGCCCGACATGATCATCCAGGTCGGGGGTTCGATTTCGTTCGCGCCGGAAGACGAAGGCCAGGCCGCGAAATGGCTTTCCGACGATACGCGCCACGCTCTCGCTGATCTCGATCCCAAACCCGACCAGGTGACGGTGGCGCTCAATACGATTCAGATGAACATCATGGAGCTGATCTATCCGGAGTACTACGAAAGCACCCATATGGCCAATCCAGCCGTGCGCGAGGCCTACAGCGAGATGATCGTGCCGGCGGGTCCGGCCTGGGCGGAAGAGCATCTGCGGCGCCTTCAAAAGGCCGGGATTCAACCGCACTTCCAGCTGGTCGGCATGCATGCGCTCGAAACGCTGGACCGCATGGTGCGCAAAGGCATTTACACCGGCCCGCTCAATCTGACCTGTATCGGCATCGGTGGCGGTCACCACGGCCCCCATCCGTATAACCTGTTCGACTTCATCCAGCGGGCGCCGGATGGCTGCACCGTGACCGCTGAATCGCTGTTCAAGAACGTGCTGCCCTGGAACACGATCGCGCTGGCGATGGGGATGCATGTTCGCCTCGGCATCGAGGACACCCTCATCGACCAGAAAGGCAATCGCTTTACCTCGGTGCAGCAAATCCAGCAGACCGTGCGTATGGCGAAGGAACTCGGCCGCGAGATCGCCGATGGCAAGGAGGCACGGGCGATCTACCGTATCGGTACTTGGTACAAGGATGTCGATGAAACGCTGGCCGCCAATGGCATGGTGCCGAACCGCAGGCGAGGCGTGAAGAACGTGCCGCTGCGCAAGGTGGCATAAGCGTCCGGACTCGCCGGGCAACGACTCTGGCCGAATCGCAGGGCATCGTTGCCCGGCGTCCTGCTCACCTCTTGACGAAAACCCGACATGACGGCCCGCAACAAAGTCATCATCACCTGCGCCGTGACCGGCGCGATCCATACCCCTTCGATGTCGCCGTACCTGCCGGTGACGCCCGATGAGATTGCCGAGGCCGCAATCGAGGCCTGCGAGGCCGGCGCGGCCATCGTCCACCTTCATGCGCGCGATCCGCAGACCGGCAAGCCCGATCAGCGTCCGGAGGCCTTCGCGCCGTTCCTGAAATCGATCGCGCAGCGCAGCCACGCCATCATCAATCTGACGACCGGCGGCTCGCCCTACATGACGGTCCAGGAGCGCATGCGGCCGGCTCAGGTATTCAAGCCCGAAATCGCCTCGATGAACATGGGCACCTTGAACTTCGGGCTCTTTCCGATGCTCGGCCGGTTTGACGAGTTCAAGCACGAGTGGGAGCGAGCCTACCTCGAAGGCAGCAAGGACCTCATTTTTCGCAACACGTACGGTGACCTCGAAACTGCGTTCCAGCAACTCGGGCCGAACCGGACACGCTATGAGTTCGAGTGCTACGACACGGCACATCTCTACAACGTGGCGCATTTCGCCGAGCGTGGATTGATCGAGCCGCCCTTCTTCATCCAGACGGTCTTCGGCATTCTGGGCGGCATCGGCACGCATGCGGACGATGTGATGCACATGAAGCGCACCGCTGAGCGCCTGTTCGGTCAGGACTATCACTGGTCCGTGCTCGGCGCGGGCGCGAGCCAGATGAAGATCGCTGCCATGGCGGCCTCCATGGGTGGCCATGTGCGCGTCGGACTGGAGGACAGCCTGTGGATCGGCAAAGGTCAGTTGGCGAGGTCCAACGCTGAGCAGGTTCGCAAGGTACGCCAGATTCTCGAAGGTCTGGGACTCGAGATTGCGACGCCGGACGAAGCGCGCGCGATCCTTCAACTCAAGGGTTCCGACCAGGTGACGCTATAGAGACGATCAAGGCGAACGTAGTGCCCCTGGCATGCGCCAGGATGACGCGCGCCGGACGACGCCGGCAGCAACAACAAACAAGGAGAGCCACCGATGAAAACGAACGATGCCAGTATCACCCCTGTATGCAACGCGCTGCGCGAAAGCGGCAACTGGAATGCGAACTGGGATTCATTCGCCGAGCTCGATCCGGTCTGGACCGAGCAGTTCATGGCGATGGCGACGGCACCGCAGACGTCTGGCGTGCTGGATGCGAAGACGGTGGAGTTTCTGGCCATTGCAGTCGACGCAGCAGTGACTCACATGTACGGACCCGGCGTGCGGCGCCATATCCGCCGCGCGCTGGAGGTCGGGGCGACCCGCGAGGAGATCACGGCCGTGCTGCAGTATGTTTCCGTACTCGGGATTCATTCGCTGAGCCTTGCGGCCCCGATGCTCATCGAGGAATCGGCGGCGTACGAGCGCCGCGTGGCCGGGGCGGGAGAAACCGGCACCCGTTCGCCTCGCGAGTAACGAGCAAAATCCAACCGGGCTAAACGGTGCATCGGCAGCTTCGCCAGAAGCTCAGACCGATTCACCGTGGCGCCTTGCCACCCAGAACATCACCAGACCAAAACACTGCAGCACGGCCATGCCGATAGCCATGTCGAGCGTGCTGCCAAGCAGTATCGGGACCAGCAACGCGGAGGACAGAAAGTTGCCGAACTGCTGAACGGTGACGTAGCAGCTTGACGCCAGACCGCGACGCTCAGGAAAACAGTCGAGCGCCAGTACTTGAAGAAACGGCTGCGTGATCATCATGCCCAGACCGAAAACAGGCAGCGCCACGAGTGCCCACGGCATCGGCGCGGCGTGCATCGCGTTGAGACCGATGTTGATCACGCTGGCGACGATCATCACCAGATGACCCAGCAACACGCTGCGTACCGGACTTGCATGTCCGGCAGCACGATGCGCAACGATAGCTCCGGCGATGAGCCCCACCACGATCGGAATGAACAAATACCCAAACGACTGTTCTCCGAGACCAAGATGCTTGACGACGAAGGTCGGTGCGGACAGGACGTACAGGTAGATGCCCAGATTGACCGCCGCATTGGCGAGCGCGAGCGCGACGAACCGCGGCTTCGTGAGCAAAGTGCCGTAGGCGCGCGCAAGCGAGACCGGATGCAGCGAATGCCGGCGTGTCGGCGGCAGGGTCTCGGGCACGAGAAACCAGCTGATCACGACGAGCGATGCCGTCAGCAACGCGAGAAAAACGAAAATGCCGCGCCAGCCGGTCCATAGCAGCAACCAGCCGCCACAGACCGGCGCGATCGCGGGGGCAAGCGCGAAGATCATCGCTACCAGCGCCATGATTTTCTGCGCGTCAGTGCCGTGAAAGACGTCGCGTACCATCGCCCGGCCGATGATGACGCCAGCCCCGGCACTCATGCCCTGCAGCGCGCGGCCTGCATACAGCAGCGTCAAGTCGGGGGCCGCTGCGCACATTAGCGAACCCACCGTGAATAGAGCATTGCCCGCGAGAATCATCCGGAGGCGGCCGATCGCGTCGGAGATCGCCCCATGCCACGGCACCATCAGCGCGAAAGGCAGCAGATAGGCGGACAACGACTGCTGGATCTGCGTGGGAGTCGCGTGCAGTGCCTGAGCCATGATGGAGAACGCGGGCAGGTACGTGGCGATCGCGAACTGTCCAAGCATCGACAGTCCGGCCACGACGATGACGAAGGTCGGGGTGTGGAGTGAAGCTTCGATCTCTACCGTTGTGTTTTCGCTCGACATTCATCAGCTCCTGTTCAGAACGCTTGCGTCCCGGTATCGCTCAGCTCATCGCGGCGCGCGTTGACGAATTCGCCATGCAGCCGTTCCCAGTCTGTCTCGCTCAGATGGCGACGCGCAGCAGCCACGATCACGCCCTCTTCGCGACCGCGCGTGGTCCAGACGATGTGGGCATAGCGATCGAGCGCGGACAGTAGCACGTGTGCCTCGACGTCGTGCGCCTCGGGGCGTGTCACCATCGACTCGATTTGTCCCAGCAGTTCGTGCGCGCGCTGTCCGAGCAGAACGAGCTCGTCGATCTCCGCACGCACGCGCTCGACGCGTCGCCGTAGTCGGCCGTAGAGTGTGAGTTCCTTGCAGCGCTGCAAGGGATGGACGATGCTGCGGATCTGTTCGACTGCCCTGCGCAGGCCGAGACGATCCGCCGGCCGGATGGGCTGACCACGAGCAGCCAGCTCGCTGAGCAGGCAAAACCACTCGTGCAGCAGCCCGGCATGTCGCCGGTATTCGGTGCGCATCAGTTCGAGAGCCGCAATCCGGGGCGGCGCACAGCCGATACCAAACATCAGTACAGGCACGTTGGCAAGCGCGAGCAGATCGCTCGTCGGGGATCCCGGTGCGCCCATCGCGGCCGCCGTCGGTGCCGTCGCAATGGCGTCGCAGCCGTTCAGATGGGCTGCGTCCACGATTTCGCGCGCGCGTTGCGCGCACGAAAGTCCTGCAGCCTTGCACGGAATACCCATTGCCAGCGCAGCCGCCTCCGTTCGCGCAAGCACCTCACGCGCCACGAATTCGCAACATGCCCGGCCATGCGGTTCATCCGGGTGGTTTTGTGCGTACCAAAGGCTGATTCGCGCGCTGTTTCCAAGGGCAAATTCGAGCACTGGAATAGCCGCATCCGAGCCATATTCGCCCGGCTCCAGTAACACGCCGAGATGTCGAAACATGAGATTCCAACGTTGCCGGACAGGTCGCAATGGTAGGCAAACCTGCCCCGAAAATCTCCCCCCATCGAAAGGGGGGGAAGGCCAACCGTGAGTCGGCAGGGGTCCGCTATAATCAAAGCGACTCTCCCCGAGGCGTTTCTACCGGAATGTTCGCGAAGCAGTCCCCCGCCCAATCTGATGACAAATCAACTTTCCGTCACGAGCCCGGAAGCCACGCTCAAGATCATCCCTCCGCGCGCGCCGAGGGACATGCTGGCCCGCGTTCGGCTGGGATCGGACAGCGAGCAGTTTCGCGATCGCGCCGTGACGCTCGTCCATGCACCGCCGGGGTTCGGCAAGACCTCGCTCCTGATCCAGTGGCGCCAGGAATACCTGAGACACGGCAGCGCGGTGGCGTGGCTTTCGCTCGACAGCCACGACGATCCGCTGCGCCTGCTCGCCGGTCTCACACTTGCCGTGCGCGCGGGCTCCGGCCGGATCGCGTTCGGCAAGCGTCTGCTCGAGGGCGGCGCGCTGGCGGACTCGCCGCTGGAGGGGGGCACGGCGTGGCTCGCCGAAGTGGCACGCAGCGCGCTCGATACTGTGCTGATACTCGACGAGGCTGAAAAGCTGCCGCAAGCGAGCCTCGACACGCTCGTCTATCTGCTCGAGAACCTGCCGCCCAACCTGCGCGTAGTGATTGCCGCGCGCGCGGGATTCGACAAGGTGGTCCGGCGCCTGAGCGCCTCAGGCCGGTGCGTGAGCGTCGATGCCGTGGCCCTTCGTTTTCGTCTGGACGAGACCATGGCGCTGATTGGCAGCCGTCTGGATGCCGTCATCGATGCCGAGGCGAGTGCAAAATTGCACGACGTGACGGAAGGCTGGCCGCTCGGTCTGCAACTCGCCCTTGCCACCGTGGCGGATTCCGCCGATCCCGTAGCCAGCATCGATGCTTTTGCCAGCAGCACCGCCGGCATTCGCGAACAGTTCGTCACGGCGATGCTCGAGAGTCTGAGCAGCGAGGACAGCGAGTTCCTCACCCGCGTATCGATCGTCGATCTTCAGCACGAGGATTTGTGCGCCGCGCTCACGGGCCTGCCGGACGCGAGCGAGCGGCTCTTGCGCCTTGCCCGGGAGACGCCGCTGTTCATTGGCGCACAGGGAGGCAGTCAATGGTTCCGCATGCACGCGATGGCGCGCGAGGCGCTGCGCGCACGTCTGGCTGCCCTGCCACAGTCGACACGGGAAGCATTGCACCATCGCGCCATGCAGTGGCTGGCGGCCAACGGGATGCCCGAAGCGGCCGCGCGTCATGCGCTCGCCTGCGGGCAGGAGGAAGCCGCGTATGGGCTGGCCCAGCGCTCGTTGCACGAGGCGGTGACGCAGGGCCAACTCGTGGCCGTGCTCGAATGGCTCGAATGGCTGCCCGAGTCCGTGCTGGAGCGGCATCCGCGTTTGCGGCTCGCCATGGCATGGGCGCTTGCGCTCAGCGACCGGCAGCAGCGCGCCGAGGAGCAGGCGCAGGCGATCCTGCGCAGCACCGAGCCCGACGAGGCGATGCGCTTCGAGATCGACCTGATTCTGAGTGCGGCGGCCTACTTCGCGGACGAGCCAGATCGGGCTGCGCGCCTGATCGAACGCTGGGGCAACCCACCGCCTGCGAGCGATCCCTGGCTGCAACAGGTGCATGCCAACCGACTGTGCGTGGGCGCGCTGATGGCAGGCGAGTATGCGGCGGCGCGCCAGTTTGGCCGGCACGCGCCACGTGCGGATGCCAGCGCGGCCAACCGCTACGTGGTTCGCTGGCGCACGTGCTTTACGGGCTTCAGCTACTTGCTCGAAGGGCAGATGCTGCTGGCCGAGCGCGCACTGCGCCCGGCGCTCGTGCAGGCCGACGATGATCTCGGTCGCCGGCACCCGTTTTCCTGCATGCTCGCCGCCCTGCTCGCAGCAACCCGGCACAAACAGGGCGATCTCGACGAAGCGGCGGCGTTGCTGGCCAACCGGCTGGACGTCATCGAGCGCAGCGGTACGCCCGACGCGGTGATTTTCGCCTACCGTACGGCCGCCCGGGTCGCGGCGGCTTGCGGCGCCGAGCATCGGGCCTTCGATCTGCTCGAGACGCTCGGCGCGATCGGCACCGCTCGTCGCACGCCGAGGCTATGCGTGGTCAGTCTTGCCGAGCAAATCAGGCTGCACAGCGGCCGTTTTCGTTCGGCGAGCTGCCACACGCTCGCCAGCCGACTGGACGACATCGTCGCCGGGCATGCCGCCGAAGACGCTCCGCTCAAGCGCGGCGCGCTGCTCATGCATCAGCACATCGCGCACGCGTTCGTCGCCTTCGCCGGGCAGGAGTGGCGAAGTGCCGACGCGGCACTGGCGCGCGCGCAAGCGTGGACCGATTCGATGAAGCTCGGCGGCGTGGGAGCCGAGTTGATGGCATTGCGCGCGTTTGCGCAGGACCGTCTCGGCGCTGATGGTTCGGCCCTGCTGCGCGAAGCAATGGATCTGGCCGAGACTTACGGCATGACGTTTAACGCACTGGACCTGCATCCCGCGCTCGCCGACTGGCTGCGGGGCCGGGACGCCGATATCGAGGCGCTTCCCGGCCGCACTCAGTCGGCACTCGTCGTCGCGGTCGCGTCAAAGCATGCCGGCGTGGAAGACAACCCGCGCGTCGTGCCAAGTACGGCGCTTACGCCAAAAGAGCGCACGGTGCTCGAACTGGTAAGCCGTCACCTCACCAACAAGGAGATTGCGCTTGCCATGGGGGTCGGCCAGGAAACCGTGAAGTGGCATCTGAAGAATCTCTTCGTGAAGCTCGACGCAACGTCGCGCAAACAGATCGTTCGCCGCGCGCAACTGATGGGGCTGATTCAGGAAAGCGCCTGAATCAGCCATCAGCGTGGCGTGATCTAAATTCCCGTTTGTTGCTGCCAGATAGTCTGTTCTGCACAACACCTCACGTTTTCCCCTATGACGAAGAATGCAATTCGAGAACCGCTCAGCGCGATATCGAGTTTGCGAATACTTTAGATTTAATCGGCCAATAGATGACAAACCAACCATTTGCCGATTCAAATAAAAACTGCTCCGATTCCGTCACCAAATTGCAACGCGACGATGATGTCGACGGCCCGCATGATGGGGTCGAACGCTCGCCATATAGGGCCGGAGGCCCTGCTGCACAAGGCCGACAGGCCTATACCACGCCACGACATTACGGGAAACCCGCCCCCCCGCCGATGGGGGGAGTTATTTGCCCGATCGAAACGTATCCTGCTATTCAAGTTGCAGCGTCTACTTTCTTGAATCGCTGTCGATCAGAGGTTGTTAAACGTAACGCAGGAGACCACATGAAGTTGAAGATTACGGGCGCGGCAGCACTTCTGGCATTCACGGGCGCGGCACATGCGCAATCGTCGGTGACGCTTTACGGCGTCGTGGACTCTGGCTTGCTGTACCAGAGCACGTCTGCGTCGTACGCGGCAGCGCCCTTCTTGCCGAACACCAAGGTCAACGGCAACGCAGGACATGTGGTTCAGCTCAAGGACGGCGGCATCTACTCGAGCATCTTCGGCATGAAGGGCAGCGAGGACCTGGGCGGCGGATACGCAGCCAACTTCAAGCTCCAGGGCGCGTTCAACAGTTCCACCGGCCAGTCGCAAAAGTCGGATACGCCAGCTGGCAACGCAATTTTCACCCAGGTCACGACGGTGGGTGTGTCGGGCCCGTTCGGCAAGATCGATTTCGGTCGCCAGTTCGCACCGATGGCCTACGCGATGGCCGAAACGGACGTGCGCAATGCCCAATACTTCGGCAGCGTGCTGACCGCCTGGCTGACCATGAACACGATGTCGGGCTGGACCGGAAGCAACACGAACGGCCAGATCGGCGCGCTGTATGACGACAATGCGATCGTCTACAATTCGCCTTCGTTTTACGGTGTATCCGCTGCACTCGAATACGCGCCCGGCGGCGTGGCGGGGCAAAGCCAGGGTGGCACGCGCGAATCGGCGGTGCTCAAGTATTCGGGCTTTGGCCTGAACGCGGATGCCGTCTACTACAACGGGCACGACGCCAATCCGTTCTCATACGCGGCTTCGGGAGCGGGCCTCACCAACGGCATTCCCGCAACCGGCCTGAACAACAATCGCTTCGTGTACTTCGGCGCGAAATACACGTGGCACGGGCTGTCCGTCTCAGGTTCGTTCAGCAACGGTCGCAATCCGGCGAACCCGAATTCGGTGCCGAAGGCATTTGTTGTCTCGGGTGATTTCGACATGTGGACGGGTGGTCTCGGCTACCGCTTCTCCCCTGCGCTCAACTTCACCTCGGGCGTCTACTATCTCAAGGACAACAAGAACAACCAAAACCAGTCGACCGCCTACGCAATCGGCGCCGACTACGGCCTGACCAAGCGCACGCTGGTTTATGCCCAGGCTGGCTACGTGTCCAACCGCGGACAGATGAACCAGGAACTCATTTATGGAACGCCGGTAGCCCCGGGCCGCAACACCACAGCCTTCAACATCGGCCTGCGCCATACGTTCTAAGTGATATCCCGGAAGGGGCCAGTCTCACGGCCCCCTCCGACCCGGTCTGTCGATCGACCTGAAGCCGCCCTCGAGGCGGTTTTTTCATTGATGACCCAGCCGTGGTTTCGCTGCGGGTGCAACGATCGCGTCGAGCGCACGGTTCATCTACTTCTCGCTACTGCTGCCTGTTTTCTCTACGTCCGTCGATCCAGTCAGCCGCCGGCGAGCTACAGTACGCGCCGGCGGTCCACTCCTCCTTACATGCCACCCAAGGGCTTCTGAACCGTCAGCTTGTTGGTCACCGAGGTCACGCCGGGCACGCCCTTGGCGACCTCGCCGACCTTCTCGATCTGCGCGGCGTCCGTGACCGACCCATTGAGCGTAACCGCGCCATTCTTCGCAGTCACGCCGATACTGCCGCCGTGGATCTCCTTATGCTTCGAGATCGCGGTGTAGACCGCGCGGCGCAACGTGGTGTTGCTCGGCGTCGCGGGCGCAGTCGCGCTCGACGCCATGGCGGCCGTCGCAGCGGGCGCACTGGCTGCCGGCTGGGCCGACGCGTTCAGGGCCACTGCGGCGAGCAGCGTGCAGAGAGCCAGGCTGAGGGTCTTCGTAGTCGTGTTCATTAGATACTCCTTTGGTTGTTGCTGCTTGGTGAAACGCTTTTATCGGGCCAGCCAACGGGCCGTCAGATAGTCATAGGCGGTCGCGTCTTGCGGCACGCCGCAAGACGCGACCATCGAGGAAGGCGTGCGCTGCAAGATTCCGGGAGGTACAACAGGGGCATATCCGCTGTGTCGACGAAGTGTGTCGGCCTGGATTCGTCGAGAGACAATTCAACGAGCTTGCCATCCATCGCGTGCGTGAGGATTTTCATCAGGCTCGTCCCGCTGCCTGCGTGTGTGCTTTGGGTGGACACGTCAAAGCGCGGACGGTGTGGCGGGAAGTGCGGAACGTCCCGGTCCAATCGGCCATTGGCGATCGACGGATCGCATTCCCGTCTCCATTAATTCCGGAGTGCCAACATCATGAATTCGACCATCGTGTCGACCGAACGGGCTCCGGACAGGACATACTGGCCATTGAACACAAAGTGCGGAACGCCGTTCACGTGATCGCCTGCGTGCAGCGTTCGGTTAGCGCCGGAATCGGACGGGCTGGCCAGATGATGCTTCAGTGCCTCGCGCTCCAACCCGCACTCGATCGCGAGTCGCTCGAGCACCCTCTGGTCGCCAATGTTCTCGCCTTCGATGAAATACGCGGTGAACAGTCGATCGATCAACAACGCGTGTCGAGCCTCATTGCCGAGGCTGGCCGCGTAGGCCGCGAGCTGGTGCGCGGCGGCAGTGTTGGGCAGCACTTCGATCCGCTCGAACGCGAATTCGACGCCGGCAGCTTCGCCTGCACGCTGCACCTGCGCGCGCCTCGCCGCGACGGCCTCGGCACTCCCCAGGCGATCGAGATAGAACGCCTGATAATCGATGCCTTCGAGCGGCGTAGCGGGAATGAGTTGATGCGAGCGCCACAGCACCGTTATCGGCACGGCGGGCAGCAATGCCGAATAGCGGCGCATGGCCGCATCCAGATTCCGTTTGCCGATCAGACACCACGGGCAGATGAAATCGACGTAGACCTCGATGCGCAAGCGAGCCGATTCGCCCATTTCAGGCGTGACCTCGGTGGTGTGCGCCGAATCAGATGAGTTCATCGATCAAGCTCTCCGCCATCGGCCATTCGCCAAAACCCGCTGCGGGGTTCAGATGACCGACATCGCCCAGGTCGACGAGGCGGCTGCCCCATTCCTTTGCCATCGTTTCGACCCGAGTGAAATTCGCGAGCGGATCGTTGCGACTCGCCCCGACGATGCTCGGGAATGGCAGCGGTTTGCGCGGCGTCGGATGCCAGCCGTTGAGCGCGAGCGCGTCGAAGGCCGGATAGCCCTCGGGCAGCGGCGTCTCGAGGTCGGCGGGCGCGGCCAGCAGCGCGCCGTGGATCTTGCGGCTGTGTTGCTGCGCCCAGTGGACCGTGATCATCACGCCGGCGCTATGCGCGACGAGGATCACCGGGCCATCGATGTTCGCGAGCGCGGCATCGAGCGCGGCGACGCGCGCGGCGCAACTGAGCTTGTCGTGCTCGAGCGGCGGCACGCAGACTGCCTTGGGCAGTTTCGCCGCGAGCAGAGTCTGCCAATGTTCGGCAACGTGGTCGCGCAGGCCGGGGACGATGAGGATGGTCGGTGTGGTATCAAGCATCACAAAGAAGTCTCCTGCGCGATCAGTACGGCTTGTCGCCGATGATGCCGGCGCGTTCCATCTTGCGGTGGCACGGCGGATAATCCATCACCGCATAGTGCTGCGTGCTGCGGTTGTCCCAGATCGCGAAGCTGTTCGGCTTCCAGCGCCAGCGCACCTGGTGCTCGGGGATGTAGGCCTGGCTCACGAGATAACGCAGCAGGTCGCCCGCGCCCGGGTTCGCGTCCTGCCCGAAGCGCACGCGCGCCGGCGTGTGATAGTTCGTGAAGTGCGTGGCGAACGCGCTCACGAAGAGGATCTTTTCACCGGTTTCCGGGTGCGTGCGCACGACCGGATGCTCGGCGTCGGGGAACTGTGCCTTCAGCGCGAGGCGCTTCTCGATCGGCATGACTGCGCCGAAGCTCGCCTCGATGCTGTGGCGCGCACGCAGATCCGCGATCTGCGCCTTGACATGCTCGGGCAGATTTTCGTATGCGAGCACCATGTTGGCCCACATCGTGTCGCCGCCCACCGGCGGGCACTCGACACAGCGCAGCACCGCGCCGAACTGCGGCGCCTCGCGCCAGGTGGCGTCGGCGTGCCACGCGTTTTCGTAGCGGTCGTTGGGCTGTTCGGGATTCTTGTAGATGCGCACGAGCCCCGGATGATCCGGATCGCTGCCGGCGACGGGATGGTCCTCGAGTTCACCAAAGCGCCGCGCGAACGCGACATGTTCGGCGCGCGTGATGTCCTGGTCACGCAGGAAGACCACGCGATGCTTGAGGAGCGCCGCGCGGATCTCGGCGAAGAGGCCATCGTCGTGAATGGCATCGGCGAGATGCACGCCGGTCAGTTCGGCGCCAATCGAGTAAGTCAGTTGTTCGATTCGCATGCTGCCCACCTCAGATGACGAAGACCGACGAACCCGTCGTCTTGCGCGATTCGAGATCGCGATGCGCCTGCGCCGCGTCTTCCAGTGCATAGCGCTGGTTGAGTTCGATCTTGATGCGGCCCGCGGCAACGTGGCCGAAGATCTCGCTGGCCAGTTCGTTCTTCTCGGCGGGGTCGGCGATGTAGTCGGCCAAAGCCGGTCGCGTCATGTAAAGCGAGCCCTTCATCGCCAGCAGCTGCGGATTGAACGGCGGAATCGGACCCGAGGCCGTGCCGACGCAGACCATCAGGCCGCGGCGCTTGAGCGAGTCAAGCGATGCTTCGAAGGTATCCTTGCCGACGCTGTCGAACACCACATTCACACCCACGCCGTTCGTCAGCTCGCGCACGCGCTTCGCGACGTCTTCACGGCTGTAGTAGACGATGTGGTCGCAGCCATGCGCGCGAGCAATTTCGCCCTTGGCCTCGCTCGACACCGTGCCGATTACGGTGAGACCCAGCAGCTTTGCCCACTGCGAGACGATCAGGCCGACACCGCCCGCCGCTGCATGCAGCAAAATGGTATCGCCAGCCTTGAAGTCGTAAATGCGGCGCATCAGATACGACGAAGTCAGACCACGCATCGTCATGCCGGCAGCCGTTTCGCACGTAATCGAATCGGGCAGCTTGATGAGCGGCGCTGCCGGGATCAGGCGCTCGGTGCTGTAGGCGCCGAGCGTATTGATGAACCCCGTGTAGGTCACACGATCGCCCACGGCCACGTTGGTCACATCGGGGCCGACCGCTTCGACCACGCCCGCAGCCTCGACGCCCATGCCGGCAGGCAGCGGCACCGGATACAGGCCCGTGCGGAAGTAGGTGTCCGCGAAGTTCAGGCCCACCGCCTCGTGGCGCAGGCGGACCTGTCCGGGTCCGGGCTCGCCCACCTCGACGCTCTCGAGGCGCAAGACTTCCGGGCCACCAGCTTCATAGAATCGTACTGCCTTCGCCATATTCAATCTCCTGTTCTTTACTCAGATGCAAGAATGCAATTCGCCCGTGGCGGAACGTCTCGTCCCTGCCCCAGGCGTCTTTCGCAGACCAGTATTTGTTAGTGCGTATGCGACACGCGGGGCCGCTCGACGTTGCCTGAAAATAGTGCTACAACGCTCTGCATGCCGGAAAGATGCTAGTTCAATGTAATTCGGTTGATATGTCAATCATATTGTCATGACAGCACGATCGCCGCGACCTGTGGTCACACATCGAACGTTCACTCCACGAGCCGTTCTTCATGCCGGCGCCAACCCGCCTGAATGGCCGGGTGGCACCGTTTCAGCCCATGTGAGACCGGTCAGCGCGCGGCCTGCTCACGCAAGGCATTGACGCGATCGAGATCGCGGTCATAGTTCCGCCGTCCGATGAAGAACGCGGTTGCGGCAATCAGGGAAGCGAGCGGCACGAGTTGCAGCGCACCGACCAGACCCATCCGGTCAGCGAGTACGCCAGTGAGCACGGCCGCGGGCGCCAGACCCAGCAGGTTGTTCGCGAGCGTCAGCGTGGCAAACGCCGACGCGTGGGTCGATGGCGGGGTGAGGTTGGCCACCATCGCGCCCGAGGGACCGCTTGCACCTGCGCAGAAGAACATGCCGATGCCGATCACCACGAGCTGCATCGGGCTTGCGGGCATGCGAAAGCCAATGGCAAGCAGCGTGAAGCAGATCAGGCAGTAGGTGATGGCGGTGACCCACTTCCGCGAAGGCGTATTTTTGCTGACGCGGTCGGCCAGGTTGCCGCACACCACCATGCCCACTCCCGTGACGAGCACGAAGATGGCACCCGTCATCGCGGCCTTTGCGGTCGGCATGCCGTAGTAGCGGTTCAGGAAACTCGGCATCCAGGCCCAGACGGCGGCAGGCACCATCAGATGGCAGCCGCTGCCGATATACGCGCAGATGACGGACCTCGTCGAGAAGAGTCCTTTCATCAAGGTGCGAAAACTCGTGCGCACACCCGGCGTCTTCGCCGCGCGGTTCACGCCGGCCGGCTGCATCGGTGCGAGGCGCTTTTCGGTGACGACGAAGCGATACACGATGACCAGCGCGAGCCCGAGGAATGCCATCGTGCCGAAGGCCGCGCGCCAACCCACGTGGGCCGCCACCGCACCACCGATCGCCATGCCCAGCACAGAGCCAAACGCCCCGCCCGCCATGAAGGAGGCAGTGAGCGTCGAGCGCAGGCGCGCCGGAAAAATGCTCAGGACCAGCGCGATGCCGACGCTACCGTAGGCGGCTTCGCCGATGCCAACGAAGGCGCGGGCCAGCAGCATTTCGCCGTAGTTCGTCGAGAGCGCGCAACCCAGCGTGGCAAGACTCCACATCGCCGCCATGAGCACGATGCTCTTCACGCGCCCCCAGCGGTCGGCGAGCACCGACAACGGGAAGGTCAGCACACCGACCATCAGCGCGACCACGCTGCTCAAAGACCCGAGGCGCGTATCCGAGAGATTCCATGCGCTCTTGAGTAGCGGAAACACGGCATTCAGGACCTGCCGCGACATATAGTCGGAGAGCAACAGCCCCGCCGTCAGTGCAAACACCACCCAGGCATAGGCACGTACGTCGCCTTTTGTCGTCGAAACATCACCCGTTGCGGGCTCAGCATGCTGCATGAGCATGATTTGTCTCCTTCGCGTCTTTCTCGTTGGCAACCGTCTTCGCCCGGCGGGCGAATCGGTCGATACCTGATGCCCCGAATTACACTACTCTCGAAGCCCGGCGCCGTCTGTGCCGGCGTCGGGCCCGTCCGTCACGCTGCGCGCAGCGGCAGGTTCTTCACGCCCGCCCGGCGATTGGGCGCCATGCCGTTGGCGGCAAGCGTTTCGTCGATGGTGTCGTACTGCACGCCAATGCGATAGATCTCGCGAGCTTCCTTGCCCGTGGCGATTTCGCGGCCCAGTTCGCGCGCCACGCGCACGCACTGTTCGATCTGCTGCACCGACGTGAAGCGCTTGCCGTGCTGGTCGATGATCGTGTCCTCGATACCGCAGCGCGGGTGCAGACCCATCGCCATCGCCATCATGTTGAACGGCAGCACGTTCTTGAGCAGCGACTCTGCCGTCAGCGTGCAGCCGTCCGGTGCACGGTGGACGAAGTTGGCGAAGTTGAACGGGTTCGGACCGTCGAAGCCACCACCGATGCCAATCCACGTCAGGTTCAGCGGGCCTTTGTAGACGCCCTTGCGGACCAGACGTTCGAGCGTTTCGAGCGCGTGAATGCCGGTCAACTGGAAGTGGGGCTGGACCCCGGCGGCCTGCAGGCGGCGCAGATGTTCTTCCACCCATGCCGGGCCGGCCGGCACGGTCATTTCACTATAGGCGGCCATGAACGCAGGGTTGGACAACGAGGTGCCCTCGAGGTACTCCGGATAGAGCAGCTCCATGATGTTCATCTGCGTGGTGTTGATCGCGACCGTCACCTGGTCCGGCTTCGGATCGAGATCGGCCAGCATGTGGCGCGTATCGTCCGACAACCACTTTGCTGCCTGCCCCTCGTCTTCCGGCGCGAAGGAAATCGAGCCGCCCACCTGGATAATCATGTCGGGCACGGCGGCGCGTACACCAGCGATCAGTTCGTTGAACTTCGACAGGCGCTTGGAGCCTTTGCCGTCGAGTTCGCGCACGTGCAGATGCAGCACCGTAGCGCCCGCGTTGTAGCAGTCCACAGCCTTCTGGATCTGTTCGTCCATCGTCACCGGAATGTCTTCCGGGAAATCTTCTGGCATCCACTCAGGACCGTACGGAGCAGTTGTAATTACAACTTTGTCCTGGTTTTCCGGGTGCAGAGAATCGTCGAGAAATTGCATTGTTACGGCTCCTCGCTAGGTAACGGCTGCTTCGACTCGGCGGGTAAAAATGGTCGGATCAAGTCGAGCCGCTGTGTTCGCACAATACGGCAAACAAGCGTTACGCTTTTGTGAATAGGCGCCATCGTTTTGTCGAATCACGCCAAGTGGTGTTAACACTGACGTTGGAGTGGCGTGCTTGATCTATCAATGAAGTTGCCATGTCATCTTCCTGGCCGTTTTATGCGATGATCCGCGCCCTATAGCCAAGGGAAGGACGTTGTGATGGAGACTATGCTGCGATCGGCGGCAATGAGCGGGTATTTCGATGTCACCCGGCGTCTCGGGCTCAATCCTGTCGACCTTGTACAGCAGGTCGGTATCGACGCCGCGGCGCTCGCGAACCCCGATGACCGCGTTCCTGTGGCCGCTGCCTGCGAGTTGATGGAACTGACGGCCGAAAAGGCTTCCTGCCCGACTTTCGGTCTACAGGTGGCCGAGACCCGGCAGAAGTTCGGGGCCGGTATCGTGAACGTGCTGCTGGCGCACAAGCGCACGCTGCGCGAAGTGTTGCTCGCCACGGCGCAGTACCGGCATCTGCTCAACGAAGCGCTCGCCATGCACGTCGAGACGGCCGGTGAAACAGTCACCATCCGCGAGGAACTGGTCGTTCATCCGGGCACTCGTACGAGGCAGGCGATCGAACTGGCGGTGGGTGTGCTCACGCGTCATTCGAGTGCGCTCCTGGGCGAGTACTGGAGGCCGCGCGCGGTCCATTTCACCCATGCCGCCCCTGCCGATTTGACCTTTCACCGGCGCTTCTTCGGTTGTCCGCTGGAGTACGGGAGCGACTTCAACGGCTTCGTCTGCGCGGCCGGGGATCTCGAGTATCCGAATCCCGCTGCGGACCCGGAACTGGTGCGCTACGCCGAAAGCCTCGCGGATCCCATGAACGTGGCCGGTGCCGACTCGCGGGCGCTGGAAGTTCGCAAGGCGATCTATCTGTTGCTGCCGCTCGAGCAGGCCACGCTCGAACTGGTTGCCGGACATCTGGGACTGAGCGTGCGGAGCATGCAACGTCACCTCGAAGCCGCCGGCACAAGCTTCTCGATGCTTCTGGACGCGGTCCGGGCTGAACTGGCGGTCCGCTATATGATGAACCCGCGCTATCCCATCGGCCGGGTCGCCATTCTGCTTGGCTATACCCAGCAAGGCTCGTTCACGAAGTGGTTCACGGCGCGTTACGGCAGGACGCCTCGCGCCTGGCGCGCGAGCCATTTGACGCAACATCTGGAAGCGGGCCCGGTGCCCGCGGCGGCGCCGTTCGGCTAACGCGCGACGCATTCGTGTGCAGGAACTCAAGCGTCGATCCACTTCGGCGGATGCGGTGAGCCCGCAAGAAGGGCTGCGATTGGCGCCAGCCAGACCGTCCTCAAGCTTGCGTGCACAAGCTGCGGAATTTGTTCGATAATGGCATCCGGACCTGATTTTGAGGCTGTCGCCGGTCAAAACGAGTCGTCTGCGGACAGTGTAGTCTGGCGGTGTTTCAAGCCGGTTGCATCGGCAACTTGAAGGCTGATATATCCAGCAACCAGTTTGTTATAGTGGGAATCCAGACGCCTGATCGTAGTGCAGGATAACGCAACAATCGCAACCGACTTTTCCGGGTCAAGCCATGGTAACCATCGAGTCTCCCGAGCAATCCCTGACGTATCGACTGAAGGCGCTGAGCAAGATCGCTGACAAAATGAGCAGCGATTTGTCCCGCGACAAGCTCGGCTTGCCCTATCCGGAGGCGAGCGTGATCGGGGTGGCAGGAACGTTCGGCCCGCAGACGATCATGGACATTTCCAGACGCGCCAACCTCGACAAGAGTCAGGCAAGCCGAACTATCGAGGCACTGCTTGCCAAGGGAATGCTCACGAGCGGGGAAAACGATCAGGACGGCCGAAGCGTGATCATTTCGCTCACAGCAGCGGGTAAGAAGATCTTCAAGAAGGTCGGTCCCACGATGGAGAAGCGGGACCAGGAACTTTATGGTTGCCTGCTCGAACCGGAACTCGAAGCATTGCGTTACCTGCTGGACAAGGTCCTCGGCGCCCAGGGCTGGGAAGACGGCTGAAGGGCAACGGGTCCAGTTCCGCGCGCGACGGCTTGCGCCGCGCGCGAGCCGTGTTCTCCCAGGCATACATCCAATCCGCAACAGCCACGGTAGTGCGATGCCGGTCACCCGCCAAACGGCTTGCCGGTGCCCTGCTGCCGGCTGATCAGCACGCCTCAGCCGTCCCGATGCAAACGCGGCCCGGTCGCGGCAAAACGCAGCAGCGGCCGATGCGGCGACTCAGCGGGCTGTGCCTTCCTATGCTTTGCGTGCGCTCTTCGCCGCGACCTTGCGCGATGCGCTCCCGGTCGCCACGGACTTGGCGGCTCGCGCGGGCTGCCCGGCAGCGTTGTTCGCAGATTCAGCACTCGGCGCCGGCTTGCGGCGGAAGTCTATGCCCGCTTCCTCGAGTAGCCGGACTGCCGGCGAAACCCCGGATTCGCCTGCGGCGTCACCAGCCCCTGCCGCAGCGGGTGTCACCTTGTCCGCCTCGGTGGCGGATTTTCTGACCGGGGCCGCGAGCTTGCCAGCCGGTGCCCCACGACGTGCAACGGGCGCGCCCCCGATCAACTCGGCCACCGAGATGTCAAATTTCGCCATCTCCGCGCGAATCCTCTCAATCACCTCGAGGCGCTCACGCGCCAATGCTTCCTGCGCTTCTTCCTGCAGTCTCTGGATGTCCGATTGAATCTCGTCGTAGGTTCGCGGCATGCTGCGCTTCGTGTTTGATTTGATCGGAGCATTATAAAACCGGTCCGCACCGGTGCGCACGACAGCGCCCTTCGATTCGTCGATCGGCATCTCGTCCTGGACTCGCGTCGTCAACCCGGTTGAACCTCGCCGTGTGGCAATTGGCCACTCGCGCCAGCCTCAGCGCGCTACCCACCCCCGCATACAAAACGCCGCCGGGCTCTTGCCATGTCCCGCCGGCCATCCACCGGTTCGAACAAGCTGAGCGATCGCGCCTCACCGCCGCGTAGTCCACATCAACGGACACGCGTCACCACGCCCTCGTAGTTGATCGACCGGCATTCGCTGTCCGGGTACCCGCGCGCCTGCGTCCGCGACACGGATCCTGTGCCCCAATGTCACATACAAATTCCTTACATTCAGGCATATAGTTGACATGTCCACTAAATAACACCGACCTGGATTAAATGTTTGTAATCGCTTATCCGAAGCGCCCTGACCCGGACACAACGAGGTCTCGCGGATGGGGATTTGGACATCTCACAAGGAACCCAATGCAAATTATCAACAAGCAAATCCACCTTGCCAGTGCGACTGGCACGCATTCGTCCAATTTCCCGAAATCGCAAATCTATGCCTTCAGTGTGGAAGGAAAACACCATGAATCAAGTTTCTAGTTCCGGCCGACCCTGGGTCGTGCTGGGTGGCACCCTGATTGCCCAGCTAGTGCTCGGCTCCATTTATACCTGGAGCCTCTTTAACCAACCGTTGGTCCATGAGTTCGGTTGGCCTCTCGGCAAGGTCGCTCTGACCTTCGCGTTCACCACCGTCTTTCTCGCCATTGGGGCATCCTGCTCCAGCTGGTTCGAGCGCACGTTCGGCATCCGCCGCACCCTGATTGGTACAGCGCTTCTCCTTTGTGTGGGCCTGGTGCTCGCCGGTCGTGCCGAAAGCCTCACGCAGTTGTACCTGACCGCCGGCGTCATGGTTGGCTTCGCCAACGGCGTGGGCTACATGATGACGCTCACCAACATGATCCGCTGGATGCCTGAGCGCAAGGGCTTGATCTCAGGCCTGTCGATCAGCGCTTACGGGCTGGGTAGTTTCGTCTTCAAGTATGTCAACGTTGCTCTGCTCGCCCATTTCGGCCTGGACGGTGCGTTCACGTACTGGGGTTTGATCGTTGCGATCTGCCTGGCTGTCGCGGCGCCGCTGCTTTCGAGCGCCCCGTTGCTGGAGGCGAAGCAAGGGGTCACCGGATACAGCCTGCGTGAGTCGCTTCGCAAGCCCCAGTCGTGGCTCATCTTCCTCGTCCTCTTCACCACCTGCATGGGCGGTCTCTACTCGATCAGTATCGCCACGGACGTGGGTCTGCGACTCGTGCATCTGACTCGCCCTGAAGCCGTCGAAGCCGTGTCGATCATGGCGCTGGCAAACATCGGCGGGCGTCTGATCCTGGGACCCGGATCGGACCGCGTCGGTCGCAAGCCGGTGATCGCCCTCGCGCTGATCCTGATGCTTCTCGGTGTGTCCGCCCTGCTCTTTGTTCCGCTGACGAAGGGTGTGTTCCTGCTCGCGATGGCGGCCATTACCTTCAGCTTCGGTGGATGCCTGACGGTCTACCCGGCCCTCGTCGGCGACTACTTCGGCGTGAAAAACGTCACCCAGATCTACGGTCTCATCTATCAGGGCTTCGGACTGAGCGCGCTCACCGGCGCAATCATCGGTCTGGTCGGTGGTGGCATGCAAACGACCTTCTTCGCGATCGTCGGCCTGTGTGTGGTGTCGCTCATCATCGTTCTCTCGCTCCAGCCTCCTCGCGAGAAGACGCCCGTGCAACGCAAGGCGCCGGCCGCGGCAAAGCGCCCTGCCCTTGGCAAGGTCAAGGCCGCCTGAGCAACGCCACGCAGCGCGGTGTCAACCAGACGAGGATTTGTCCACCAGTTCGCAACTGGCCCCTCGTCAGGTTGACCCGCCAACCACCTGAATCTGGATCATTTCACAGGTATCGATGTCATGAGCACGCAAGAATCGCTGGTACTCGTTGTCAACAGTGGATCATCATCCGTGAAGTTCAAGCTGCTGCCGGCTGACGGCGGTCCGGCGTTGCTCGCCGGGCTCGCCGAGTCGCTTGGCACGGCTGGCCCCGCCCGACTGATTCTGCGCGACGGCGACACGAAATCCACCGAGGAATTACCCGCAAACTCGCATACGAGCGCGCTGCGGGCGATCCTTTCGCACGTGGAGCGCCGTGGCTGGCTACCGAAGGTCGCCGCCATCGGGCACCGCGTCGTGCACGGTGGCGAGCGATTTACGCGCTCGGTCCTCATCACCCCGGAGGTGATCCGGGACATCGAAGCCGTCTCGGCGCTCGCGCCGTTGCACAACCCGGCCAACCTGCTTGGCATTCGTGCGTGCAGCGAACTCCTTCCCGCGGTCCCGCAGATCGCCGTGTTCGATACGGCGTTTCACCAGACCATGCCGGCCGAGGCCTTTACCTACGCGATTCCGATGGACTTCTATCGCGAGCACGGTATCCGGCGCTACGGCTTTCACGGCACCTCCTACCGTTTCGTCGCGCAACGCGCGGCCGAACTGCTCGCCCTCGATCCGCACGATCACGGGGTAGTGATTGCCCACCTGGGCAACGGGGCATCGGCCTGCGCGGTCGTCAACGGCGTGTGCCGCGACACGACGATGGGCCTCACGCCGCTCGAGGGGCTGGTCATGGGTACGCGCTCGGGCGATCTCGACGTGGGCGCCGCAGCTCACATGGCGCGCGTGGCCGGGCTCGACCTGCAGAGCGTCGAATCGGTGTTGAACCGGGGCTCGGGCCTGCTCGGGTTGTCGGAGCTGTCAAGCGACTGCAGGACCCTCGAACTCGCCGCCGATACCGGGCACGAAGGCGCGACGCTCGCACTCGACGTCTTCGTGCATCGGCTCGCGCGCTCGATCGGTGCGCTTGCCACATCGCTCAGCCGTTTCGACGCAGTGATCTTCACGGGCGGCATCGGCGAGAACTCCGCACGCGTGCGGGAGATGACGCTCAAGCACCTCCGCGTCTTTGGCTTCGCGGTGCACGCCGAAGCCAACCGGCGGATGGTGGGCGGCGCATGCGGGCGCATCGACAGCGGCTCCGCTACACAGGCATGGGTCATCCCCACCGACGAGGAAGGCCTGCTTGCGCGCGATGCGATTCGCCTTGCGCGGCTGGATCAGCCTGAGGCGCTGGCCGCCTGAAACGAACGCAGGAAAGAAGGCAACGCGAGGACGACACAACTGTGCTTGCCGAATGATCGGCAGGAAGAATTTAGCTAAGTGGCGCGGCAGTGGCTGTGCCAGTCAACCAGATGGAGTTTGTGATGAATGTGGTCTCTCATGAATTGGCAATGGATCCCTGGGCTGGATTTGTCGAGGGCGAATGGCAGTCGACGGTGAACGTGCGCAGCTTTATCCAGCGCAACTACACACCGTTCATGGGTGATGGCTCGTTCCTCTGTGGTCCGACCGCGCGCACGACGGCGTTGTGGGAAAAGCTTGCCGTCCTGCTCAAGGCCGAGCGCGAGAAAGGCGTACTCGATGTGTCCGCCGATCGCGCTTCGTCGATCACCGCGCATCCGCCGGGTTTCATCGACGCCAACAATGAAGTGATCGTGGGTCTGCAGACCGACGCGCCCCTGAAGCGCGCGATCATGCCCAATGGCGGCCTGCGCATGGTCGAAGTCGGACTCGAAGCCTATGGCTTCAAGATCGATCCGGTGGTCAAGGAGATCTGGACGCTGTACCGCAAGAGTCACAACCAGGGCGTGTTCGATGTCTATTCGCCCGATGTGCTGGCTGCACGCAAGTCCGGCGTGATCACGGGCCTGCCCGATGCCTACGGCCGCGGCCGGATCATTGGTGACTATCGTCGCGTGGCCCTGTACGGCATCGACATGCTCAAGCGCGATCGCCAGCGCGCCTTCCATGAACTCGATAACGCCGAGTTCAACGAGACGACGATACGCACACGCGAAGAACTATCGGAGCAGTTCCGCGCACTCGAAGAACTCAAGGAAATGGCGGCCGCCTATGGCTACGACATTTCGCGCCCGGCCCTCACTGCGCGCGAAGCGGTGCAATGGCTCTACTTTGGCTACCTCGCGGCGGTCAAGGAACAGAACGGCGCGGCCATGTCGATCGGCCGTATCTCGACCTTCCTCGATATCTACATCGAGCGCGACCTCGAACGCGGTCTCATCACCGAGGAACTGGCACAGGAACTGTTCGACGATCTCGTCATCAAGCTGCGCATCGTGCGTTTCCTGCGCACGCCCGACTACGACCAGTTGTTCTCCGGCGACCCGACCTGGGTGACGGAGGCGATCGGCGGCATGGGTGAAGACGGCCGCACGCTCGTCACGCGTTCGAGCTACCGTGTCCTGCAGACGCTCTTCAACCTCGGCGCCGCTCCTGAGCCCAACCTCACGGTGCTCTGGTCCGACAAGCTGCCGCAAGGCTTCAAGGACTACTGTGCCGAAGTCTCGATCCAGACGTCCGCGATCCAGTACGAAAACGACGACGTGATGCGTCCTCGCTGGGGCGATGACTACGGAATCGCGTGCTGCGTATCGGCCATGCGCATCGGCAAGCAGATGCAGTTCTTCGGCGCGCGTGCGAATCTCGCGAAAGCGCTGCTCTATGCGATCAACGGCGGCGTGGACGAAGTGAGCGGGAAGGTGGTCGCCGAGGGCTTCGAGCCGATCAAGGGTGATGTGCTCGCTTACGAAGAAGTGGTCGCGAAGCTCGAACCGATGATGGGATGGCTCGCGCGGACCTACGTCAAGGCGCTCAACGCGATCCACTATATGCACGACAAGTACGCTTACGAGCGCATCGAGATGGCACTGCACGATCGTGACATCCTGCGCACCATGGCGTGCGGTATCGCGGGCTTGTCGGTCGCGGCCGACAGTCTCTCGGCGATCCGCTTCGCGAAGGTCAAGGTGGTTCGCAACGAAGCGGGTCTTGCCACCGACTTCGTGATCGAGGGCGAGTATCCGGCGTACGGCAACAACGATGATCGCGTCGACCAGATCGCCGTCTGGCTGACCGAGACGTTCATGAAGAAGATCGAGGCACAGCCTTACTTCTATCGGGACGCGGTACCGACGCAATCGGTCCTCACCATCACTTCGAACGTCGTGTACGGCAAGAAGACGGGCAACACGCCCGACGGACGTCGCGCAGGCGAGCCGTTCGCGCCCGGCGCCAATCCGATGAACGGTCGCGACACCAAGGGCTTCGTCGCGGCCGGCGCCTCGGTTGCGAAGCTTCCGTATGAGTGCGCACTCGATGGCATCTCATGGACTGCATCCGCTACGCCGGACGCCTTGGGCCGCCGCCCGGACGAGCGCCGCCGCAACCTCGCGAACTGCCTCGACGCGTTCACGCTCGCCAACGGTCACCACGTCAACGTGAACGTGTTCAATCGCGAGACGCTGGTCGATGCGATGAACCATCCCGAGAAGTACCCGCAGTTGACCGTTCGTGTTTCCGGCTATGCCGTGAACTTCGTGAAGCTCACGCGCGAGCAGCAACTCGACGTGATCTCGCGTACGTTCCACGCTTCCCTTTAACGCCATTGAGCCGGACCGGCAGGCGCTGGTCCGGCTCCCCGCCATCCGGGAGATTTCAGCCATGTTCCCTACCCACCACGTTCCGACGATCCTCCGTCAGGCCGCGCCGCCCAAGGTGCTCGCGAAAAGCGCGACCGCGCGCGGCCTGCTTCATTCGGTGGAGACGGGCGCCGCGGCAGACGGTCCGGGCGTGCGCTTCGTGTACTTCTTCGCGGGTTGCCCGCTGCGCTGCAAGTATTGCCATAACCCGGATACCTGGCGCTTTTCCACCGGGCGTGCCGTGACACTCGATGAAGCAGTCGAAGAGGTTCGTCCCTATGTCAACTTCCTTCGCCGCACGGGCGGTGTGACCATCTCGGGCGGCGAGCCGCTCGCGCAGCGCGCATTCGTGGGCGCACTGCTCAAACGCATCCGTGATGAATTCGGCTTGCATACCGCACTGGACACGCAAGGCTATCTCGGCGCCAACGTGAGCGACGAGTGGCTCGAGTCGGTGGATCTGGTGCTGCTCGACATCAAGCATATCGACACGGCCCACTACCGGGAACTGACTGGCGTGGAACTCGCGCCGACGCTCGCCTTTGCGCGGCGTCTTGCCGAACTGAACAAATCCGTGTGGATCCGCTACGTGCTGGTCCCTGGCCTCACCGATGCCCCCGAGCACATCGCACGGCTCGGCGATTTTCTGCGTGAGCTGGGCCCGATCGTCAAGCGTATCGATGTCCTGCCCTTCCACCAGCTCGGCGAGCATAAATGGAAAGCGCTCGATATCGACTACAAGCTGACTCACGTGGCTCCACCCTCCGCACAACAAGTGGCCGAAGCAGTCCGGATCCTGCGCGAGCAGGGCCTGCCCGCCGAATGAAACGACGCATATCATGAACACATCAGCACGCATTTTTTATCTGGTCCCCGTATCGCGTGATGCCGGGCTCACATCGATGGCGCTCGGTCTCGTGCGCGCGCTGCAGATGGGCGGGGTTCGCGCCGGTTTCGTCAAACCGGTCGCGCAGCCCGAAGCGAACGCGGGCGACCGCGACCTCTCGGCGCATTTTGCGCGCACGCTCTGCGGCACCCGTACACCCGAACCGATCGGCTATGCCAGCGCTATCCAGCGGGTGCGCTCCGGCGATCTGGCGGGTTTGATGGAGGACGTGGTGGCGATCGTCGACGCAGCGCGCGAGGGCAATCAGGTCGTCGTGGTCGAAGGTCTGATTCCCGATGTCGACTTCCAGATCGCGACGCGTCTGAACATCGAAATCGTTCGCACGCTCAGCGCTGAACTCATTCCCGTGTTCTCGGCACGCACGCGTGGCATCGAAGAACTGGACGCTATCGCTGCGGGCGCTGCCGAGCAGTACGGCGACGGTGGTCGGCGTCCACTGGCCGGGGTGCTCGCGAATCATGTGAATGGCCGGCCAGAAACGTCGGGCGCCAGCACCGTGCTCGACACGCTGGCGGATGGCACACCGGTGCTCGCGACCGTACCAACCGCCGCGAGCCTCCTCGCTCCGCGTGTGATCGACGTCGTCAGTGATCTCGGCTTGCACGTGTTGCATGCGGGCGCCGCAGCGACCGCGCGAGTCGACAGCGTGCTCGTCGCGGCGAACTCTCCAGAAAAGTTGCTACCGCATCTACGTCCGGGGACGCTGGTCGTGCTGCCGAGCGAGCGCGCGGACGCGATGCTCGCGGTAGCGCTCTCGGCGCTTCGCGGCATGCCGCTCGCAGGGCTGCTGCTCACCGGCGGAGGTAAATTGCCCGCGGAACTCACTGCACTGTTCAAGACACACCCACTGGACCAGTTGCCGATTCTCGGCGCCGACGATGAGACGTTCGTGGTCGCCTCGCGTCTCGCGAACCTGTCGAGTCACGTCAGCCGCGGCGACGTCGAGCGCATGGAGCAAGTGGTCGATTTCATCGCAACGAAGATCGTCGCGGCGCCCCTCGTTGCGCGCCTGGACGTGCCGGTATGGCCGCTGATGCCGCCGCCCGTGTTCCGCAGGCGCCTTGTCGACTCCGCGAGAGCCGCCAATCGCCGGATCGTGCTTCCCGAAGGCGACGAGCCGCGCACCATCCAGGCGGCGGCCTTGTGCGCCGCGCGCGGGATCGCGCGTTGCGTCCTGCTCGGCTCGCCGGGGACGATTCGCGCGGTCGCCGCCGGACACGGCATCGAATTGCCCGCCAACGTCGAAATCGTCGATCCTGAAGCAGTTCGCGAACGCTACGTGGCCCCCATGGTGGAGTTGCGCCGTGCAAAAGGCCTGACTGAACTCGAGGCGCGCCGGCAACTCGAGGACACCGTCGTGCTCGGCACGATGATGCTTGCCGTCGACGAAGTGGACGGGCTGGTCTCGGGAGCCGTCCATACGACCGCCAGCACGGTACGCCCCGCGCTGCAGCTCATTCGAACGTTGCCTGGCTCGCCGCTCGTGTCGAGCGTGTTCTTCATGCTGATGCCCGATCAGGTCTTCGTCTACGGCGACTGCGCGATCAACCCCGATCCGTGCGCGGAGGAGCTGGCGCAGATCGCCATCCAGTCTGCGGACAGCGCGCGCGCCTTCGGCATCGATCCACGCGTGGCGATGATCTCGTACTCGACCGGGTCCTCGGGTGCCGGCGCCGACGTCGAAAAGGTCAAGGCGGCAACCGAACTCGTGCGCCGCTTGCGCCCCGATCTGGTGATCGACGGCCCCGTGCAGTATGACGCCGCCTCCGTCGAGAGCGTGGCGCGACAAAAGGCACCCGACAGCCCGCTCGGTGGACGCGCGAATGTGTTCGTGTTTCCCGACCTCAACACCGGGAACACGACCTACAAGGCAGTGCAGCGGTCGGCCAACGTGGTATCGGTCGGACCGATGCTCCAGGGCCTGCGCAAGCCGGTCAACGACCTCTCGCGCGGCGCACTCGTCGACGATATCGTCTATACGATCGCACTTACCGCCATTCAGGCGGCTGCGCAGGAGGCGCATGACGCCCGCTCCGAGCCGGTCTCGCAAGAGAACGAGATGCGAGCCACCTTGCCCGAGCGCGGCGCTTGCACGATGCTCGCGGCCGCATAAACGGCGCGGCGACAGACAGGCCGCGCCCGGATTTATCGACGTTCCCCGCTTGCTTGGGGGAACGTCGATTTTTTGCTTCCGACGGCGCTCGGCGATTTAGCTGCTTTCGCATCTATATAGTTGCAAAATCACCTGAAACGGAAAATTGTCGAAATTTGCCGCAACGCCGATTTCCGCCAGAACCAGCGAGGGTTCAGCGACAATACCCACAACGTTATCCACAGATTTTGTGGATAAGTCAAAGACGCGGCGTGACTGCCGCGAACGGTACGAAGTGAAGGGGAAAAGGGTTGAACCCGCGCCGATGCCTGCGAAACCACACCGGTCGGGGTATTCCTCAACAGGAAGTCCGGCGCTTATACGGGTTCTGCGTTGTAACCTGTGGCAACACCCATCCGGTAGGCCTGCTCCATGGCATTCGCGATGTCCGACACGCGCAGCAGCCGGATATCGACGAGCTTTTGGCCTGTCGTGTCGAATGAGTGGATCTCAAGTTCTTGACCCGCAATCGCCAGCAGCGCGGGCCAGTAGGGTTCGTTGCGGACTCGGTCGTCCATGTGTACCTCCGGTTTCTCTGTGAAAACGCCAACGGGTGTTCGAAACGTCGTCAGCGTTGCGCGCGCGATTCATCAACCTGGCTCTCGTCGCTGGCCGCTCCCGGCGCGCGCGATCGTGTGCCCCGTCACGAGCCCCAATTCGTAAGCGCGTTTGAGCGCGCAGGCAATCCCCGCAATACGAACCAGCCGAATATCAATCGAGACCTTCCCCGTGTTCGCAAACGAGGGAATACCAAGTTCCTCGTCCGCGATGACCCTGAGCGGATCACGGTGCGCTTCAATGCCGACTACCTCATCCATTTCGATCTCCACTTCGTGTTTCGAAAACTTACGAAATGAAAGTTTATCCGGATCGACTGGATTCCAGCGCGGCCCGGCGTCGCACTTTGATGGAACAGTCACTTAATTAGTTGATTTGTCTACTTTATTGGACGTGATGGATGTTGTACTGCCGCACGAGCGCTGGCGCTCAAAATGAGCCGCTCAAGGCGACTCTTTCTCCCAACCGGGTCCCGGATCGAACGAGCGCATCGCCTCGGCCTGCTTCGCGCTGTCCCGGCCGAGGTCGCGCGAATAGACTTGGCCATCGTGGCTCACGATGAAACTTTTGATGCCCGTCTCTCCGTAATGGGCAGGCCATGCGATGAGCGCGAATCCGCCAAACAGCCGTCCGTTCACCATATAGTCGTAAGCGCCACCCGGGGCGTGCGGGCCCTGGGCACGAAGCAGCTTGTAGTGGTATCCGTTGTAGCCGGCCGATGTTGCATTGCTCGCGCCAGCGCTCAGGAATGCCGCGCCAAGCGGACTCGGTTCTTCGCCAGGACCAGTTGGCCAGTACAGTCCGTCGTGCTTGCCCGGCGAGCTCGCCAACCGGTCGGCGTAGGCGTAGAGCTTGTTGCCGTCGTGATACGCCGAAGCGTATTCGCGCTCGGCATCGTACACGGCGAGCATGGTCTGGATCGCGGCCAGCTCGTTTTGCCCGAGACGGCGCAAACGCATCGTCTCGACGCCCGCACCGAGGTCGAAATGCCAGCCCTTGGGCGTCATGGCAAGCGGAATGGGGAATGTCCAACCGTCATTGCCCACGGCGATGACCGCGTGCCCGGTGTCGGTCTTCTGCACGGAATGCGACGCCTGCCATGCGTTCAGAAACTTCTGCCTGAGGTCGGCGCCCACGGGAGGGATCACCGTGCGGAAATCATCGCCGAACAACGATCGCAACGCGGCTTCGTCGTTGTTGGTGACGGCCTGGCCGAAGGCGTTCGTTGCTGCTTCCGGCGACGCGAAGTATTGCTGCGCGGCTGTCGCCGGCAACGGTGCGAGACTTAGCGCCGTCAAAACAGTGAGCACGCGCACGCTCGACGACAGCCTCGCCCGGATTCCAGTTAGTCCCTTCATGTCCGCTCTCCTAACGCCTGCCGCCGCCACCACCAGCACCACCGCCGCGCGCTCCGCCACCGCCGCCCCGGTTGAAGTTCGAGGACTGCGCGCTCGCGCGGCCACGGTTGAAGTCGCGCTGCGACGACGCCCCGTTGCCGACGCCCTGAAACGCGGAGTCCCGACCTCCGCCATAACCGGCGCGGGCACCCGAAGACGCACTACGGTTCGATTGCTGCGCGCGGTTACTCGCTGCAGCACCACCGTTGGACGTTTGCACACGATTGGCCGCTTGCGCCCGGTTGTTCGCCGCAGCGCCGCCGTTGGACGTTTGCGCGCGATTGGATGTTTGCGCGCGATTGGCTGCCTGAGCGCGATTGTTCGCGGCTGGTCCGTTGGCGTTCTGTGCGCGATTGCCCGACGTCGCGCCGCGATTGGGGGCATTGGCCCGGTTGCTCGCAGCCGCCCGGTTCGAAGCGTTGCCGCGATTCGCGGCTACCGCGTTGTTCGCGCGCTCATTGCGGTTGCCGACACCCTGATTGCCGGCGCCACCGGCCCGGTTGGCGACATTTGCGCGCTCGGCGGTCGCGCCCGTACGTCCTCGATAGTCACGGCGTGCGTCGGCACCGGGCGTGCCTTGCGCGAATTTTTGACGGCTTGCGTTGTCGCGATAGGCCACGCCCTGACGATGTTGCGCATCGTGTCGCCATTTGCCCCCGTCGACCTTCGTGCTGTTGAAACTGCGATCGATGTTCCTGGCCTTGTCGACGTTGATGTTGACGTCGTTGTTGTTCCAGTCGCAGTCGCTGAAGATCGCGCCCGCGGCCGCGATACCGACGCCAAATGCGAGACCGCTGGCGAGCGCGGCACCCGGATAGTAAGCCGGGTAAGGAGCCCACGCATAAGGGGGCGCGGCCGGTGCGGGCCACGCGCCGTAGACTGTTGTGGGGTTGTAGGCCGGCACGTAGACGACCTGCGGGTTGGCAGGCTCGATGCGCACGATGGTCTCGGCTGCCGGCGCCCCCTGTGTTCCTTGAGGACCCGCCGGGCCTTGTGGACCAGGCGCTCCCTGCGGGGCCGCCGAAGGCCGTTCGACCAGCACCTTCTGTTGCTCGTTAGACTGAAGATTGCCCGCTTGCTGTGCGCGAACACGCAACGTCTGGACCGCTGCGAGCACGTCCTTTGGCTGCGCGAGAAACGCGTCGCCCAGCCGCTGCGTCCAGTCGAGCTTGTCGCTCATGGGTTCGAGCACTTGCGGAAATGCCACCAGGGATTTGACACTCACGTCCCACGACTGATTTTCGACGGCGTTGACGGCGGCATCGCCTTTCAGGCGGGGGTTGGCTTTGACCCAGCGTGCAGCGTGCACGATTTCCAACGGATAGGTCGACGCCATCAGGACCTGGGACAAGACAGAGTCCGGGTAGAGCGCAATCGGCGCCACCAAAGCCTCGAGTTCCTGGGTGGAAAATGCCTGGGTCTGGGCTGGAGCGCCCCCGACGGACTCCGTGGAGGCAGGGACAACTGGCGACGCGGGCATGGCAGCAGCCGCCGGCGGTGGCGCCGATACGGGAGCCGGTGCCGATGCTGCCGCCTGTGGCTGCGACTGTGGCTGCGCCCCATCCTGCTCCGGTTTCTTCCCTGGGCAGCCCGCAACCACGACCGCAATGACAACAACGCCCGACAGTCGCATGGTCATTCTGATCATGGCGATCCCCAACTCAGTAATGAACAACGGTCCAGTCTTTCGGTTTCACCGCGACATAATGCGGTGTTTCGCACGGGAGCGCCCTGTCCCAGTTCTTGTATGGTTGGAGTTGAACGGTCGGTATGCAAGTTGCGAATTGACCGGTATCGGCGTTAATCGGGCCGCGCTCGTCCGCAAAGCTGGTGTTGTCGCCTCCTCGCGCGTGTTTCGTGACGTCGAACCGTCGTTGTCGAATAACGGTCCGGCGGCTGAAGGATGTCGATATGGGCGGCCCGATCGAACTGTCGAGGGGAGCAGGCTTCGGAGGGGCGGTCTACCGCATCTTCGGCTCGCACTAGCGAGTTGTATGCGAAATGCATTTCGTTCCTCGCTGCGGGCGACTGACTGGAAGCTGCACGGCCGCCCTGGCTCGTCCGAGGTGATCGTACGGATTGCCGACCAGAACCATTTCACTCGGCCTTTTACGGATCTCGTGGTCGAGACGACCCTGGGCAGTCTTTATCCGCGAACCCCACTTTCCATTTCGCGATCAAGTAAGCAACGAGGATCGTTGAGGATTCCACTTCCCGCATCTGCTCGCGGCGTTGCGTATGGGAACTGGCGTTACGCAAGGCAGATCCCGATTGAGACATTCCGCAGGGCAGCCTGATGTCGCGGCGCGTGGCAACGCGCGAGCACCGATTCGGGTAGCGAAACGGGCAGAAGAGGTTGCGCGGGAAACGCTTCATCCACAGCGGCTTCACAACACGTGACGGCACATCAGCAACATTCGAGTGCGAGCGCAGCAACACACACGGTCTCTCGGATCGCGTGGCAGGGTGCGGTAATACGTCTTGTCTACGACGCAGCTATTCACCGCGCATTGCGGAACCAACCCGCACGTGGCCGCTAGACGTCTTTTCAACCGCCGCCGAACTCCCACCGCCCCACAGATTCGCCCCGTTCCACAACACAGCACAAATGTCCCGCACCGATTCGCACAGCATGCTGCCACGAGCATCGCTAAGCGAATAAAACAATGATTGCATACCACGCTGAGCCGAACACCAAAGACTGCCTCCGCGTGCCGGAAAAACCGACCGTTGCTTGCATTCTGGCCTCAGTAACATATGCTTTTTTTCGGAGATCTTTCCGGTTTCATTGGCGCGACGCGACCCGGCAAAGCGCCAGCGCCATCGCAGTGCGCCCGACCGTTCTGCGCTCGCCGCGGGTCGAGGCTATACGGACAGGAGACGTCAGCATGAGCCACGACCGAGCGTCGGACACTTCGCATCCCGCTCCGCTGTCAAGCGACGAACTCAACGCCCTCGATGCCTGGTGGCGCGCGTGCAATTACCTGGCGGTCGGCATGATTTATCTCAGGGACAATCCGCTGTTGCGCGAACCCCTGAAAGTCGAACACGTGAAGCGCCGTCTGCTAGGCCACTGGGGCGCGAGCCCGGCATTGGCGTTCGTCTGGACCCATCTGAATCGCGTGATCAAGCGCGATGACCTCGATGTGATTTTCATGGCCGGCCCCGGACACGGTGCGCCAGGCGTACTCGCGCCGGTCTATCTGGAAGGCACTTATTCGGAGGTGTACCCGGACATGAGCGAGGATGCTGAAGGCATGCAAAAGTTCTTCAAGCAGTTCTCGTTTCCGGGACACATCGGCTCGCACGTGACGCCCGAAACGCCCGGCTCGATCCACGAAGGCGGGGAACTCGGCTATAGCCTCTCGCATGCTTACGGCGCGGCGCTGGACAACCCCGATCTGATCGTGGCCTGCGTCGTCGGCGATGGTGAGGCCGAGACCGGCCCGCTCGCGACGGCGTGGCATTCGAACAAGTTCATCAATCCGGCGCGCGATGGCACCGTCTTGCCGATTCTGAACCTGAACGGCTACAAAATCGCCAACCCGACGATCCTCTCGCGCATCAGCCATGAAGAACTAACAGCGTTATTCGAGGGCTATGGCTACACGCCGTATTTCGTCGAGGGATCCGACCCGGCCGAGATGCATCAAAAGATGGCCAGCACACTGGATACCATCATCGCCGAGATCCGCGCGATTCACGCAAGAGCCCGCGACAGCGCGCATGCCGGCGGCGATGCCGAGAGGCCGCGCTGGCCGATGATCGTGCTGCGCGCGCCGAAGGGCTGGACAGGCCCGAAGGAGATCAACGGTCATAAAGTCGAGGGTTCGTGGCGCTCGCACCAGGTGCCGTTCTCCGATGTAAGCGGCAATCCCGACAATCTCGCGCTGCTCGAAAGCTGGCTGCGCAGCTACAAGGCCGACACCTTGTTCGACGATAGCGGCCGATTGCTCCCCGAACTGCGCGAACTCGCGCCGCAAGGAGCACGGCGCATGAGCGCCAATCCGCATGCGAACGGCGGCCTGTTGCGCCGCGCACTAAAACTGCCCAACTTCCGCGAGTACGCAGTCGAAGTCGCCCAGGCCGGCAAGGCGCTGCGCGAGAACACCCAGCCGCTGGGCCAGTTCCTGCGCGACACGATGCGTTGCAACATGAACACGTTTCGCGTGTTCGGCCCTGACGAGACCGCGTCCAACCGCCTGCAGTCGATCTACGAGGTCAGCAAGAAAGTGTGGATGGCCGACATGCTGCCCGAAGACGACGACGGCGGCGAACTGGCACGCGACGGCCGTGTGATGGAGATGCTCTCGGAACACACGCTGATGGGCTGGCTCGAAGGCTATTTGCTGTCTGGCCGTCATGGCTTCTTTCACACTTACGAAGCGTTCGCGCACGTGGTGGACTCGATGTTCAACCAGCACGCGAAGTGGCTCGACGTATGCAAGAACCATGTGCCGTGGCGCGCTTCGGTGGCCTCGGAGAACATTCTTCTTTCATCGACGGTATGGCGCCAGGATCATAACGGCTTCTCGCATCAGGACCCCGGTTTCATCGACCTCGTGACCAACAAGAGCCCGTCGGTCACGCGTGTCTACCTGCCGCCCGATGCCAACACGCTACTCGTCATCGCGGACCAATGCTTGCGCTCGAGCGACTGCATCAATGTGATCGTCGCCGACAAGCAGAAGCATCTGCAATTCACGACCATCGACGAAGCGGTCGTGCATTGCGCAAAGGGCATGGGCGTATGGCGGCGCGCGAGCACTGACGAGGACGTGGAGCCGGATGCGGTGATGGCGTCGTGCGGCGACGTCGCCACGCAGGAAGCGCTCGCAGCAGCGGCGATCTTGCGCGAGCGTCTGCCCGAGCTGAAATTGCGCTTCGTGAACGTGGTCGATCTGTTCAAGATGCAGCCGGTCACCGAGCATCCGCACGGCTCGACCGATCGCGAGTTCAACAGTCTGTTTACCGTCGACAAGCCCGTGATTTTCAATTTCCATGGCTACCCATGGTTGATTCACAAACTCGCCTATCGTTTTCGCAACCACGAGAATCTGCACGTTCGCGGCTACGTCGAAAAGGGTAATATCAACACACCGCTCGAACTTGCGATCCTCAACAAGGTGGACCGTTTCAACCTGGTGCTCGACGTGCTCGACCGCGTGCCGCGCCTGCAGGGACGAACGGCGCATCTGCGCGAGGACATGAGGAATGCAATCATCCTCAACGTGAATTACGCCCACGAGCATGGCACCGATAGCCCGGAGATTTCCGATTGGGTGTGGCCGTATTGAGCGGTTCATCGTCGGCGCCGTGCATCGCTCGCCGGCCGGGTCGAATAAAATTTGTTCAGACAAGCGTCAAAGCGTGAGGAGTCGTAGCGATGAAAGCGCCTGGGCTTCCTCTGCATGTCGAATTGATTGCGCCACTTTCGGGCGTCATGGTGCCGCTCGAGAGCGTGCCCGACCCGGTCTTCGCCCAGAAGATGGTTGGCGACGGCGTGTCGATCGATCCCACTTCGGACGAATTGCTGGCTCCGCTATCCGGCACGGTCACGCAACTGCACAAGTCCAGCCACGCAGTGACGATCACCGGCGACAACGGGTTGCAAGTCCTGCTGCACATCGGACTCGATACAGTGCTGCTGCGCGGCGAGGGCTTCACGCCACTAGTCAGCGAAGGCGAGACCGTCGCGGCGGGCGCACCGCTGATCCGTTTCGACCCGGTCCTGGTAGGCGCCAAGGCGAGCAGTCTGCTCACGCAGATGGTGATCGCAAACGGCGAACTCGTCACGCGCTATGTACCCGCGACAGGTCTCGTCCACGCGGGCGCCGACACGGCCCTCTCTGTCGACCTGGTCGGCAGCATGGCGAACAAAGAGACGACAGGTGCGGCCGGCACGATCCAGTCCGCCGAAATCACGCTGCCGAATCCTGCGGGCCTGCATGCGCGGCCCGCTGCCGTCGTCGCTGCGCAAGCGAAGAAATTCGCGTCCGATATCCGCCTGCTGCGCGGCAGCGACAGCGTCAATGCGAAATCGGTCGTCGCAATCATGGGGCTCGCCACGACGCTCGGCGACAAGCTGCGCGTCGAGGCGCGCGGACCCGATGCGGCGGAAGCGGCGAGCGTGCTCGCGCGCCTGCTGGCCGACGGTTCTGGCGAAAAGGCCAGCGACGCCCCCGCGTCCGTCGCCGCTGCTGCGCCTTCGATTGCAAACGTCGAGCCAGGCGCAACCCGCTCTCCCAGCACCGACGCCAACGCCGACGAATTCACCGGCGTCAGCGCCTCACCGGGACTGGCTGTCGGCAAAGTGGTGCAGTTCCGTCAACAAGTGATCGACGTGAAGGAAACGGGCGAGTCGCCACAACGCGAACGCGCGCAACTGGAAGCGGCGCGGCATCAAGCGCGCCTGCAGATCGAAGCGCTCAAGGCGACACTTGGCGATCCGTCGAAGGCGCAGATCCTCGACGCGCATCTGGAACTGCTGGAGGACCCCGACCTGAACGACATGGCGATCGGCAGCATCAGCGCGGGCAAAGGCGCGGCTTTCGCGTGGCGCGAGGCCTTCCAGAAGCAGGCAAACACACTCGAGCAGCTCGCCAACCCGCTACTGCGCGAACGTGCCGGGGATATCCGCGACGTCGGCCGCCGTGTGCTCACGCTGCTCGCGGGCGTGAAGCAGGCGCAGATCAGCGTGCCGGACGAGTCGATTCTGATCGCCGAGGAACTCTCGCCGTCCGACACGACCTCGCTCGATCGCAGCAAAGTGCTCGGCTTTTGCACGACGACCGGTGGCGCGACGAGTCACGTGGCGATCATCGCGCGCTCGCTGGGCATTCCAGCGATTTGCGGTATCGACGCACGCGCGCTGCAGCTCGCCGACGGCACGCTCGTCGTGCTCGATGGCTTGCACGGCAGCTTGCGCCGCAACCCGAGCCCCGACGAACTCGACAAGGCGCGCGAACGCATCGGCCAGCAGGCGCTCAAGCGCGAACAAGAAATGCTCGCCGCCAGCAAGGTGGCCATGACGATGGACGGCCACCGCATCGAAGTGGTGGCCAACATCCGCAACGCGCAGGAAGCGCGCGACGCGGTGGCGGCCGGCGCCGAAGGCGTGGGCCTGCTGCGCTCCGAGTTCTTGTTCGACGACCGCGACAGCGCACCCACCGAGGAAGAACAGGCCGCCGAATATTGCGCGGTGGCCGAGGCGCTCGGCCGCGAACGCCCGCTAGTGATTCGCACGCTCGACACCGGTGGCGACAAGCCGCTCTCGTACATGCCGCTGCCGAAAGAAGACAATCCCTTCCTCGGCCTGCGCGGCTTGCGTGTGAGCCTCGAGCATCAGGACATCTTCCGTACGCAACTACGCGCCATCTTGTGCGCCGCCCCGATCGGCAATCTGCATGTGATGTTCCCGATGGTCACGGCGATCGAAGAAGTGCTCGAGGCGAAGAAGATCCTGCGCGAAGAAGCCGGCGATCGCGTGGACAGCATCAAGATCGGCGTGATGATCGAAGTCCCGGCGGCCGCGTTGATTGCCGAGCCGCTCGCACGCGAAGTCGATTTCTTCTCGATCGGCACCAACGATCTCACGCAATACACGCTCGCGATGGACCGTGGGCATCCGAAGCTCGCGAAGCAGGCCGATGCGCTGCACCCTGCCGTGTTGCGATTGATCGGCATGACGGTCGAAGGTGCGCACCAGCACGGAAAATGGGTCGGCGTGTGCGGCGGCATCGCCTCGGATGCGATGGCGGTGCCCGTGCTCGCGGGTCTCGGCGTCGACGAGTTGTCGGTCAGCATCCCCGCAATCGGTTCGATCAAGGCCCAGTTAGCGCGTCTGACGATGGACAAGGCTCGCGAACTCGCCAGCGCGGCAGTACGCCTTGGCACCGCAGCGCAAGTGCGCGCCCTGCTCGCCGGCTTCAACGAGTAGAGAGAACAGGAGCAGACTCGCCATGTTCAAGCATGCCTTCGGGATCTTGCAAAAAGTCGGCAAGTCGTTGATGTTGCCGGTGGCGGTGTTGCCCGTGGCCGGCCTGCTGCTCGGTCTTGGCGCGACTGATTTTCACGGCTACGTACCGTTGATCGTCCTCGCGCTGATGAAGAACGCCGGCGACGTGATCTTCGCCAACCTGCCGCTGATCTTCGCGATCGGTGTCGCGCTCGGCTTCACCGAGAACGATGGCGTCTCGGGCATCGCCGCGACGATCGGCTATCTCGTGATGACGGCGACACTCGGCGTGATCGCCAAGGCAGAGGGGCTCGAACCCGACACGATCATGGGCATTCCGTCGATCCAGACCGGCGTGTTCGGCGGCATTCTGGCGGGCGGGCTCGCGGCGTGGATGTTCAACCGCTACTACAGGATCGCGTTGCCGGCCTATCTCGGCTTCTTCGCCGGCAAGCGCTTCGTGCCGATCGTGACGGCGATCGGCTCGATCGTGCTCGGCGCTATCCTGTCGTTCGTATGGCCGCCCATCGGCAGCGCGATCAAAGCGTTCTCGCAATGGGCGGCGGTATCCGATCCGCGCACGGCGGCGACGGTCTACGGCTTTGTCGAGCGTCTGCTGATCCCGTTCGGCCTGCATCACATCTGGAACGTGCCGTTCTTCTTCGAGGCGGGCAGCTACCTCGATCCATCGACCGGCAAGATTGTCCACGGCGACATCACCCGCTTCTTCGCGGGCGATCACACTGCCGGGATCCTCGCGGGCGCGTTCTTGTTCAAGATGTTCGGCTTGCCAGCGGCCGCGATCGCCATCTGGCATTGCGCGAAGCCCGAGAAGAAAGTCGCGGTCGGCGGCATCATGATCTCGGCCGCGCTGACGTCGTTCCTCACCGGCATCACCGAGCCAATCGAGTTCGCGTTCCTGTTCGTCGCCCCGGTGCTTTACCTGATTCACGCGGTTCTCGCCGCGACCGCGCAGTTCGTCGCGAACACGTTCGGCATGCGCATGGGGTTCACGTTCTCGCAAGGCGCCATCGACTTCGTTGCGTTCAATCTGATTGGCAACAAGTCCACCCACGCGTGGTACGTCTTCATCCTGGGGCCGATCTACGCCGTGATCTATTACTGCGTGTTCCGCTTCGTCATTACCGCGTTCGACCTGAAGACGCCGGGCCGCGAGGATGCGGACAGCGAGGCGCCCGCGCGCGTCACAGGCGGTGCAGGCGGGCGAGCACGCGAACTGGTGCTCGCATTCGGGGGGCGCGCCAACATCAAGACGCTCGACGCCTGTATCACGCGTCTGCGCATCTCCGTCAACAATCCGGCGCTCGTCGACGATGCCCGGCTGAAGGCACTGGGCGCGGCAGGCGTCCTTCACATCGGCGATGCCGTGCAGGCCATTTTCGGGCCGCTATCGGAGAACATGAAAACCGATATGCAGGAATACCTGAAGAGCGCCGGTAGCGACGCCGACCTGCCAGCCGCTGCTGCCCCTGCGCCCACGGGCGCGACGCCGGCCGCCGAACAACCGGCCCCACTCGCCGACGCCACGCAACATACGGCGCAAGCGGAAAAGATTCGTGCAGCGCTTGGCGGTGCCGCGAACATCAAGACGCTGGAAGCGCTTGCAGCAACCCGTTTGCGCGTTGCGTTAGCGGATACGTCGCGTATCGATCTTGACGCATTGAAGGCGGCGGGCGTCCCGGCAACGCAGACGCTGCGTAATGGCGAACTCGACCTGATCGTGGGACTGGGAGCCAACAACCTGGCAAGTTCGATGCGCGGGGCGTGAGGTCGGGCCCTCGAGGTCGTGCGCGTGGCGCTCCGTGTGGGGCGGGCGAAATTGACGCATACTGAGTCGTGGTCAGCTTGTCGCGACGGGCTACGTGTCGCCGATACGATTTTCTTGCGATGTCCACTATCGAACGGGTGAGAATCAATGGAACGAGTCGACTCGTACAAAGGCTTTGAGATTACCGTGAAGCTCGAGTCTGTACGGACTGTGTCGAGCGAATTCAGATTCGGGCGGCCGGCGGGGTACGTTGCGGTGGTGAGCGTCTGCGCAACGGATCCGAAGCGGCCAATCGGCGTCCCCATCCGGCTCGTCGCCGAAGGCAGTCGCGCTTTCGACACCGAGGATGAGGCCCTCACGGCCGGCATTAGCGCCGCACAGCAGGCGATTGACGGCAAGATCGGCGACTGAGCTAAAGAGACGCTTGCTCGTTGGTTGGCCTTGATCCCGACTCCCGCACTGCGTGACGACAAAGGGGCGAGCCCGATCAGCGGCCCATGCGCCGGTCGAAGCTGTTCGAGACACGCTGGAGCAGCGCGGGGTCTCGCGCGTCGCGTGAGTGGAACTGCACGACTACGGTTCCATCGGCTTGCTGGTGTACGGCCGCTGTCACGGTATCGCCGGCAAGTCCACCGACGATGGTTCCGCTGGCTGAATCCTCGGTGGTGATCGTCAGTCCCTGGTCGCGCATCGCGCCGGATGCGGCGGCGAAGGAGCGGTCGAAACTGGCTGGGACCATGACGACGGTTCCTGGCGGCGGTGCGTAGTATGGACACCCCGCGAGAAACACGAAAGAGCCCAGGAGGCCGACGATCAGCAGGCGCCTGAGCGCTGCCGGTCTGGTTCGCATGACGTTCCCGTCGACGGCGCCAGATTGCCGCTCGCTCCATGCAATAGTCATTGCATTTCCCCTCGACGAACATTCCCTTTGGCGAATTTACGCCAATGCTGCGACCAGCGACGGCTGCGTGGCTTCTACTTCTTGATCGCGCTAAAACCGGGGAATCAGGCAGGCTCCAGTCGTCGCCCGGCTGACTCGGACTGACGACGTGGCAGCGCGGCGCGCGCACCTCGGCGAACCAATGCGAATCGACGGCAGCCACCACTGCTGGCACGTTGTCGGGCTGTCCATTTTTTTGCACAAAACTATAGACATTTCCAATAAAAAACCACTGAATTTCAAGCTCACCAGCAGCACATCGAACTGTGTCATTTATCGAATGTTTTCTTGACGAATTACTTTCACAATATGCTGGTCAGATATACAAACGCATTGGCGCATCGCCGCTGTTCCCTACCCAACTTTTTTCCGGAAAATCCGGTTCGAACGAACTATAACGATGCGATAGAGGCAGTGTTCGCGAGCGTATCGCTTCGCATGATTGTTCACTAACCAACGCCCTTCTAAAACCGGATCCCGGTCGCCATTAATGCGATCCAGATGCGGAAAAGGGAGCATTTTCTCGCGAAATACCTATAAGGCCGGCTTATGACCTGGTCGGTTAGAATCAATATATCGACACATTTGATAACGAAGCTTTCTTTATCGTTTATGCATTTTATTTTTCCCTTTCTTTAAAACCATCGTTCCCGTGAACGATTGGTCCAGAAGTGAAAACCAAACGAGGTGTTGCAATGAACCTTGATGACATCATGCTGGTTGTCGACAGCGAAACGGCCGGCGCCCTTTGCCTGAGCAAGGGAGGTTGGGAAGGCTGGCTGCAATGCGAACTGTGGCGGCATCTGACGGTTACCAGGAATGAGGTTGTCGAACGTGAAATCGGCTACCCAGGCGGCAGGGAACGCTGCGACCTGCTGGCCAGTTACGAGGGGACGCCTTTATGGGTCGAAATCAAGGCATTCGGCATCTTTCGGGAGGGAGACGCTGACCGGTTTCTGGACTCCATCGGATTAGACGTCATGAAACTCGACAGAAAACCCGCTGCGACGCGTGGTATCTCCGTGGTAGTGGTCCCCAAAGCAATTGGCGACGCGTTTCACAACGCGTTGAGATCCAGAAGATGGCTCGGCTATGAACGCAAGGATGGCACCTACGCCGCGGTTTATCACATGGCATTTAGTTAAGGTTGCGCACACTTCGACTTCCCGATGGTTTCGCCCGGTTCATTCCAGACTCGTTATGGCGATTCTGAAATCATTCACGGTGCAAGCTTATTGTATTTCGCAAGGAGGATATCATGGGCGGCATTAATGACGCAGTCACGAAACTTGAAGAGAAACAAGATGCCACTGCAAAAGAACTCAAGTCGTCGCTGGAGATGCTCGCAGCCTTGGCCGAGGCAAAGAAGAAGGAGTTGATGGCGGAAGTCGAGACTCGAATGAACAAGTCACGAGAGGACGCCGAACATACCAACAATCAGGTCCCACCCGGTCTGATGCTCTTCGAGTACGGCGAGACCCGTGTGTCGACATCGCAAGGGCCTGCTGCGGGAATTACTTCGGCGATCAAGGGTTTGTTGACAAATCCCGCGGAGAAATGGCGGCAAGCCGTGACCGACCTGGCAACCGTGGCACTGAACACGTTGCTCGGCGCCGGAGGCGGTGCGAGTTCGAACACGAGCCTCTACATGATCGCGATGGACGGACAGCCGGCACATGACGCGGAAGAGGATTCGCAAGTGGTGGTGAGAATCGATTATTGCCTGTGGACCTACAATTTCACATCGACCGGTGTGAAGGATGTCGCCCAGGCCGCCGTCGCCTACTTCGCGCGCAAATCCCTGATTGACTACCGACATATCGCCAGCGACCTTGCAATCGAGCAATTGCTGACGGTAACCGGATTGAAAAAGGATCTGCGCGACGAGTTGCTGGCGAAGATCGAAAAAGAAAGAAAGGTCAACGGACACGGACCTGCCCTTCGCGCGTATGCCCGACATCTTCCCCACGAGGTCGGAAACAGACTCGCCGTGCATTACGGATTCTAGGGCAGTGCCAGGACGTCCGCATCGCGCCCCAAACCTGCGTCACGACGCCAGTTTAGGGCGCGATTCATCGACGCTCGGCAAACGTTGCTGCCGGAATTCCGGCATGACCGGAGTCAGGTCGCAGAACGTTGCGAGGATCGAATCATCGCCATCGCCACACCCGCGCCCGCAAACGCACACGCAGCCGATACCGCCGCGACGGCGCGCATCGCATCGGCAATCGCGTCGGCCTCGGCGCGCGCGAGGGGTGTCGGGTCAGCACCTGACGATGCCGCCGCATCGAGTGCGGCCGCGCGCTCCCCTTGCGGCACGTGCAACGCGTCGAAGCGCACCGTTAGCGCCGCGTCGTGCGACCACACGAACACGATGCCTAGCACGGCAATCGCCAGCAGACTCGCCACGCGCGCAATCGCGTTGTTGATGCCGGACGCGACGCCTGTGCGATCGCCCGCCACCGAGCCCAGCACGGTCGTGGTCAGCGGCGCGATGGTGATCGTCATGCCGATGCCGAGCACGACGAGCGCGGGAAAGAACCCGCCCCAGTAGCTGCCGCGCACGAACGGCAGCGCCAGCAAGGCCAAGCCGATTCCGGCGACGCCCGGACCCACGCTCAGCAGCGCGCGCGAGCCAAAGCGGTTCGTCAGGCCGCCGGCGAAACGCGACAGCAGACCGATCGCGACGGGCACCGGCAACAGCGCCGCGCCCGCTTGCGTCGCCGAGTAGCCATGTCCACGGATCAGCGTGAACGGCAGGAAGAAGAATATGCCGCCGAGGCCGAAATAAAGCAGCAGTGTGACGAGATTGGCGCCCGTAAAGTCGCGCGAGCGAAACACATCGAGCGGCATCATGGGACTCGTGCTGTGCGCTTCGATCGCGACGAATCCAGCGAGCGCCAGCAGACCGAAGCCTATGGCCAGCCATACGACCGGATGCGCAAAACCGTGGACCGATGCCTCGGTCAAGCCGAACGTGAAAGCAGCGAGTCCCGATGCTGCGCTCAACGCACCAGGCCAATCCAGATGCTGAGGGGCATCGACATTGTGGCTGTTGGGCACGGCCGACAACGCCAGCGCGATCGTCAGCACCGCAAGCGGAACGTTCAGGAAAAAGATCGCGCGCCACGACCACATATCGACGAGCCAGCCGCCCGCAACCGGCCCCACCGCCGACGTGATCGCGCCGACGCCGGCCCACGTGCCGATTGCCCGCCCGCGCGTCTCGTCGTCGAACACCGCGCCGATGATCGCGAGACTGCTGGGCACGAGCAACGCCGCGCCGATGCCCTGAATGGCGCGCGCGGCGATCAGCGCGGCCACATCCGGCGCGAAGCCGCAAGCGGCGGACGCCAACGTGAAGAGGCCGATGCCCGCGATAAAAACGCTGCGGCGGCCGAGCTTGTCGCCCATCGACCCGCCCACCAGCACGAGGGAGCCCAGCAAGAGCAAGTACGCGTCGACGACCCATTGCAGCGCCGCGACGCTCGCGCCGAGTTCGCTCTGGATCGACGGCAGCGCGACATTGACGACGGAGCCATCGATAAACGCCATGCTCGAACCGACGATGGTCGCGGCGAGCGCGAGCCGCTTGCGGCGGCACGGGCGATCGACGACGCTGGGCTGCGCGCGGATGACGAGTTCGTCGCACGGGCTCGCTTGCGCAGCGACGACGTGTGCGGCGCCCGGCTTGCTATCGAGAAGATCCCGGTTAGCCAAGTTCGGCCCCTGCTGATCGATGGCGACTCGCCCATTTCAACACAGCCACGGCGAGGACGTGCTTTTCGCCGCTCGACGCAACAGGGCACCGAACGCGCCTTCACGCCGGCGGCCATTCAGGCCACGCGGATTCATAATCGGCAGCCAGTGTGACCGGTTTCCAGACTTCCATCGTCTCACGGCGCGCCCGCTCCTCGCCCTCGACGACTTGCCACGCGTCCGAGCCGAGTACCAGCCGGGCCGGCAAGGTTGCGCGCGCGGCAAGTGCCACAAGCAACTTCGCGACGCGCCCGGGGTCTCCCACTTCATGTCCGACGTACGCCTCGATGAGCGCCTTGAACTCCCCCAGCGATGCCTCATAGTCCTGCGGCAGATTCTGCAGTGTCGTCCGGGCTTCGTGGCCCCATTCAGTGCGCATGCCACCCGGTTCGAGGGTACAGACCCGGATCCCGAAAGGCGCCACTTCCTTTCCGACGACATCGCTGAACCCGCCCACCGCCCACTTGGCTGTCTGATACGCCGAGAGTCCCGGACTGCTGATACGCCCGCCGGCCGACGATATCTGAAAGATATGGCCGCCACCCTGCGCACGCATCACCGGAATGACCGCGCGAGTGAGATTCACCACGCCAAAGAGATTGGTTTCGATCTGTGCGCGAAACTCCTCAGCGGGTACGTGCTCGAACGGCTGAATGTGACCATAGCCCGCGTTGTTGACCAGTATGTCGAGGCGCCCGAAGCAGCGCACTGCCTCCGATACGGCCTGATTCGCCTGCTGTTCGTTCGTGACATCGAGTTCGAATGTGCGGAGGCGCTCGCCGTAGCGCGCCTGCAAATCCGCGAATCGCGTCGTGTCACGCGCGGTCGCGAAGACATGGCCGCCATCGAGCAACGCGGCTTCGAGAATGGCGCGCCCCAATCCACGGGACGCACCGGTAATCAACCAGACCTTGGACATGGCCACTCACCTCCAGAATGTGCTTTAACGTTCACTGCGGATTGAATCCGGCCTTGCCTTCGAACATCACCGATTCGGCGAGCGCTTTCTGTTCTCGCAGGTCAGCAAGGCTTCGGCTGTAGCCAGCCTCGAGCACCGCATACGCGTCGCCGCCAAGGACAGTACGAAGCGGTGGTTGTGCCATCTGGCTCACGGCAAAGATCGCATCGGCCATCCTCACCGGGTCGCCCGATGCCTGCTCGTCGCCGACCTCGACAATCTGGCGGCGCAGCTTGCCGACGATGCCGTGCTTGTAGTCATCGAGTTCCTGCGTCCAGCGGATATTGGCGACGAAGCCGGTCTTGATCGAACCGGGCTCGATGATGATGGACTTGATGCCGAACTCGGCGACTTCATGACTTACCGATTCGGCAAAGCCTTCGAGCCCATATTTCGCGGCGTGATACATCGCCCCGCTCGGAAACGCAGCCCGTCCGCCGACGCTGCTGACATAGATGAGCGTGCCGCTTTTCCTCGCCCGCATCGCAGGCAGAAACGCGCGCGTGACATGAATGGGGGCGAGCAGATTCAACGCGATCTGCTGCTCGATGTCCGCTTCGCTCATTTCCTCCATCGCGCCGATGACGGCACCGCCGGCATTGTTGGCCAGCACATCGACATCGGGATGACGTGCCGCGACGGACTGCAACTGGTCGAGACGCGTCAAGTCGAGCGACTCGACTTCGAGTTGCTGCGGGTATTGGTCCTTGAGTCCCTGCATCGCTTCGACCCGGCGCACGACCGCGATCACGCGATGCCCTTCAGCCAGCACTTTTTCCGTGAGCGCTAACCCAAGTCCACTGGATGCGCCTGTGATGAACCACTTTTGCTTCGTCATGATGCTGCTCTCCTTTCATAAATTGAGCGCTTACTCACTCAATTACGGGGTAAATTTTTTACACTGCAATGGCTCGCCACAGGACGTGAAAACCCAGCTCCCGATGCTGGTCGGCATCGTCCGGATATTTGCTCACGTACTCGATGGTGGTATCGGCGATGTGCTCGATCAGCGACGACAGAAACGCGATCGGCGCGTTGACCACGGCGCCGTCGCTCACGCCGTCTTCCATCATTTTCGACACCGCCAGAAACGCCTCCATGCCCTGCGCGCGGGTCTCGTCGAGTACCAGTCCCGACGCCGCGAGCCGCGCCATGGCGGCGCGACCGCCCGCATTGGCCAGCCCCCACGCGACATAGCGCTGGAAAACGTGTTCCATGCGCAGCTTGTAGTCGGCGTCGTACGGATAGCCCGGCATCACGGTTTCGGCGAGGCTCCTCTTCAGGTGCAGGTAAAGCTCCTGAAACATCAGGTCCTTGCTCTCGAAGTACGTGAACAAGGTGCCTTCGGCCACGCCCGCGCCGCGCGCAATGCTCGATGTCGTCGCCAGCACGCCTTGCTCGGCCACCGCCTGCGTGGCCGACTGCAACAGCGCTGCGCGCTTTTCCGGACTGAGGGGCCTTGCCATCGATCTGAAATAAAGAGTGAGTACACGCTCAATTATACACAGCACGCCGAGGAATGCAACGCCGCCATTCGCGGCCGACGCTGGCGATTTACCCGCAACGATGCAACGTAAAGGCGCGCTCCCCGCGCCAAATGCCGCGCGAAGCGGCAGTACACCGCACGGCAGTCCGCTACGAAACAGCCTGCGCCGCGCGCTGACCGCTATCCTTTGCGCCTGCGCTGCACGGCCGCCCTGGCTGGGTTGCCGCCGATTTCAAGCCGCGCGAGTCCTCTTTGGGAAGCTCGATTTCCGTTTCGTTATCGCCCAACTCTTATATAAGACATAAGACATTTGACGTCAGAGAATATTGGCACTAAAATCGCGATCAATGCAGTGCCCGGAATAGCCTCGGCGTACCCGGAAAGCCTTCCCTAAAACGCACTACCAGCAGGTCCCCCATGCTTGAAAACTACCGTGCTCATGTAGCCGAACGCGCCGCGCTCGGCATTCCCCCCCTGCCGCTGACGGCCCAGCAGACCGCCGAGCTGGTGGAACTGCTGACGAATCCGCCCGCGGGCGAAGAGCAGACGCTGCTCGATCTGATCACCAACCGCGTGCCGGCCGGCGTGGACGAAGCCGCGCGCGTGAAGGCGGGCTTCCTCGCCGCCGTGGCCAAGGGCGAGACCGCTTGCGCGCTGCTCTCGCGCGAGCGCGCCACCGAACTGCTGGGCACGATGCTGGGCGGCTTCAACATCGCCCCGCTGGTCGAACTGCTGGCGGACGCCGCAGTCGGCGCAGTGGCCGCGGACGCCCTGAAGAAGACCCTGCTGATGTTCGATCAGTTCCACGACGTCAAGGAACTGGCCGACAAGGGCAACGCCAACGCGCGCGCCGTGCTGCAAAGCTGGGCCGACGCCGAATGGTTCACGAGCCGTCCGGAAGTGCCGCAAAGCCTGACCATCACCGTGTTCAAGGTGACGGGCGAAACCAATACTGACGACCTGTCGCCGGCTCCGGACGCGACCACCCGCCCGGACATCCCGCTGCACGCACTCGCGATGCTCAAGAACACCCGTCCCGGCATCACGCCGGAAGAAGACGGCAAGCGTGGCCCGGTCAAGTTCATCGAGTCGCTGAAGGAAAAGGGTCACCTGGTCGCCTACGTGGGCGACGTGGTCGGCACCGGCTCCTCGCGCAAGTCGGCCACCAACTCGGTGCTGTGGTTCACGGGTGAAGACATCCCGTTCATCCCGAACAAGCGCTTCGGCGGCGTGTGCCTCGGCAGCAAGATCGCTCCGATCTTCTACAACACGATGGAAGATGCCGGCGCCCTGCCGATCGAACTCGACGTGTCGCAGATGGAAATGGGCGACGTGGTCGAACTGCGTCCGTACGACGGCCGTGCACTGAAGAACGGCGCAGTGATCGCCGAGTTCCAGGTCAAGTCCGACGTGCTGTTCGACGAAGTGCGCGCCGGTGGCCGGATTCCGCTGATCATCGGCCGTGGCCTGACCGCCAAGGCGCGTGAAGCGCTGGGTCTCGCCCCGTCGACGCTGTTCCGCCTGCCCCAGCAGCCGGCCGACAGCGGCAAGGGCTTCTCGCTGGCCCAGAAGATGGTCGGCCGCGCTTGCGGCCTGCCGGAAGGCCAGGGCCTGCGCCCGGGCACCTACTGCGAACCGAAGATGACCTCGGTCGGCTCGCAGGACACCACGGGCCCGATGACCCGCGACGAATTGAAGGATCTGGCGTGCCTCGGCTTCTCGGCCGACCTCGTCATGCAGTCGTTCTGCCACACCGCCGCTTATCCGAAGCCGGTGGACGTGAAGACGCACCAGACCCTGCCGAACTTCATCAGCAACCGTGGCGGCATCGCGCTGCGTCCCGGCGACGGCGTGATCCACTCGTGGCTGAACCGCATGCTGCTGCCCGACACCGTCGGCACCGGCGGCGACTCGCACACGCGCTTCCCGATCGGCATCAGCTTCCCGGCAGGTTCGGGCCTGGTGGCCTTCGCGGCCGCCACCGGCACGATGCCGCTGGACATGCCGGAATCGGTGCTGGTCCGCTTCAAGGGCAAGATGCAGCCGGGCGTGACCCTGCGCGACCTCGTCAACGCGATCCCGCTGTACGCGATCAAGCAAGGCATGCTGACGGTGGCCAAGCAAGGCAAGAAGAACATCTTCTCGGGCCGCATTCTCGAAATCGAAGGCCTGCCCGATCTGAAGGTCGAGCAAGCGTTCGAGTTGTCGGATGCATCGGCTGAGCGTTCGGCTGCCGGTTGCACGGTGCACCTGAACAAGGAACCGATCATCGAGTACATCAACAGCAACATCACGCTGTTGAAGTGGATGATCGCCGAAGGCTACCAGGACCCGCGCAGCCTGCAGCGCCGCATCAAGGCGATGGAGCAGTGGCTGGCCGACCCGCAACTGCTGTCGCCGGACGCGGACGCCGAGTACGCTGCCGTCATCGAAATCGATCTGGCCGATGTCCATGAGCCGATCGTGGCCTGCCCGAACGATCCGGACGACGTGAAGACGCTCTCCGAAGTCGCCGGCGCGAAGATCGACGAAGTGTTCATCGGCTCGTGCATGACCAACATCGGTCACTTCCGCGCCGCGTCGAAGCTGCTCGAAGGCAAGCGCGACATTCCGGTCAAGCTGTGGGTCGCTCCGCCGACCAAGATGGACCAGAAGCAACTGACCGAGGAAGGCCACTACGGCGTGTTCGGCACGGCCGGTGCCCGCACCGAAATGCCGGGCTGCTCGCTGTGCATGGGCAACCAGGCGCAGGTGCGTGAAGGCGCAACGGTCATGTCGACGTCGACCCGTAACTTCCCGAACCGTCTGGGCAAGAACACCAACGTGTACCTCGGCTCGGCGGAACTGGCGGCAATCTGCTCGCGTCTGGGCAAGATTCCGTCGAAGGAAGAGTACATGGCCGACATGGGCGTGCTCAGCGCCAATGGCGACAAGATCTACAAGTACATGAACTTCGACCAGATCGAAGACTTCAAGACCGTGGCCGACACGGTGACGATGTAAGTACGAGCTGGACTGCGACGTGTTGTTCTCGTCGCAGCGCCGCACAAACAGCGCCGCAGACTGAAGGTCTGCGGCGCTTTTTTTTGTTCCCGCGCGAAATGCCTGCGCGGCGCAAAACGTAAATTTTCTGGCAGTTGCAGCCGGGTTACTCAGGCAATGTCCGAGTTCGTGCAGTCCACGTGAAAGGACCGAAATCCCATGCTCAACTTGCCGACGGGTCTCACAGTCCGCGAAGTACACGCGCGTGCCGTTCTCGCGCCTTTGCAAACACCGCTCGTTACCCCGGCGGGCACGTTCCCCAAAGCACCGCTGGTGCTGATCGATCTCGACACCGAAGAAGGCATCACAGGCCGCGCATATCTGATGGCCAACAGTCCCGTCGCGCTCAAAGCGATGGTGACGCTCGTGCTCGATCTCGGCGCGACGCTGGTGGGCCAGCAGGTCGTGCCGCTCGAGCAGCACGCGCAAATGTGCCGGCGCTTCACGCTGCTCGGCGGTTCACAGGGACTCGCCAACACGGCCATTTCGGGCCTCGATCTCGCGCTGTGGGATGCGCTCGCCATCGCGGCCAACCTGCCGCTCGCGACGCTGCTCGGTGGCCGTCCGCAGCCGCTCAAGGCCTATAACAGTCTCGGCATGATTCGCGCGTCGGACGCTGCGCAAGAAGCCGGGAAGTCGCTCGCCGACGGCTTCACGGCGATCAAGTTCAAGATGGGCTGGCCGACCTTCGCCGAGGACCTCGCGGCAGTCCGTGCGTTCCGCAAGGCGGCTCCCGACGTGGAACTGATGGTCGACTACAACCAGAGCCTCACGCCTGCCGAAGCATTGCGTCGCGGCCATGCGCTGGAGAACGAGGGCTTGGCCTGGATCGAGGAGCCGATCCGCTGCGACGACTTCGCGGGCTTTGCGAAGATCGCCGCCGAGTTGAAAACGCCGCTGCAGATCGGCGAGAATTTTTCCGGCGTGTTCGATATGGAACGCGCGCTGCGCGCCGACGCCTGCGACTACGTGATGTGCGACGTGCAGATGATCGGCGGCGTGACCGGCTGGTTGCGCGCTGCGGCGCTCGCGCAGGTGGCCAGCAAGAACTTCTCGAGTCATTGCTTCGTGGAAGCGAGCGCGCATTTGCTGACGGCGACGCCTACGCGTCATTGGCTCGAATTTCTCGATGTCGCTGGCGGGGTGCTGGCGCAGCCGGCCAAGGTGATCGACGGGATGGTCACGGCGCCGGATTGTCCTGGTGTGGGTGTCGTGTGGGATGAAGCGGCGGTGAAGAGGGCGCTTGTGTAAGGGGCTTTTGCCGGTCCTTGCATACCGCATCACCGAGAACGACTCCGCCTGACTCAGGCGGTCTTTTTCGCTAATGCCAGATCACACCAAGAAGCAACGAAAACAAAAAAACAAATGATCCAGTGATCAGTGCTTTAAGTAGTCTACGTCCATGCATGCCCTGCTTTCCAAATGCGAAGTTCACAAGCGAAGCAATAGCGAATCCGATCACGCCGATCAGTATCGCAGTGGCCAAGGGATGGCGGTTCACGATGCATTTCCTATGAAACCAGGATTGGTGAATCTGGAACCGAAGCCGCCCGCGACTACGCGCCGATACTCCGGAAAACAGATCCGTCGCTTGGGGCAGACGCTTTCACGTCATCGAACAGTTGCATCGCAGGCCCCTTCGGAAACCTTTTAGTTTCAGAACTTGTGGGCTGTATTACGGCTAATTCGGAGCTTTACCCCGTTCGTATCGTATTGACGACATGGCTGGCTCGTCAACACCAAGACACATCGTTTTTTTACTATTATGCGCCGCGTGGATTCGCACTTGGGCGAGAGGGAAAACGCACGTGCGATGCTACGACCCAGCGCACAACCGCTTCGCAATGCATACCGCAGCGCCGCAAACCACAAAGCCCCCCGCCCCGCAAAACCCACTCTACAAATTCTCCCGAATCATCGCAAACACATCAGCAGACTGCCCCTGCAGCATCGCCTTCGCCGAATAGAGAACCATGCCATACGCAGCGCCCCACTCGATCTTCGGCGGCATCACGAGCGTCATCGTATCGACCTTGACGTTCAGCAGCGCGGGGCCGGGTTCCTTCAGCCATGCCACGACAGCGTCTTCGAGTTCATCGGCCTTGGCCACCGTACGCCCCCACCAGCCGATCACCTCGGCAACCTTGCCGAAGTCCGGGTTTTGCAGGCCCGTATAAAGCGGCAGCATGCCTTCGGACTTTTGCTCGATATCGATGAATCCCAGCTTGCCGTTGTCGAACACCACGACCTTGATCGGCAACTTCTCCTGCACCGCCGTCATCAGTTCTCCGAACAGCATGGCGAGACCGCCGTCGCCCGACATGGCGATCACCTGCCGCCCGGGCTGGCACTTCTGCAGCCCCAACGCCATCGGCATGGCAGCCGCCATCGTGCCGTGGAGCAGGCTCGAAAACACCCGCCGCTTGCCGTTCGTGTCGATATGCCGATAGAGCCACACGGTAGGCGTGCCATCGTCGGCGCAAAAGAGCGCATCGCTCGCGGCATGACGGTTGATCAGCTCGGTCAGATAGATCGGAGGAATGGTGCCGCGCTCCGAGGCAACCGCTTTGGAGCGGTGGGTTTCTCCAGCGCGAACATGCCGCTCGACCAGTTTGTCGCGGAACTCGGTCGAGGTGCGCGGTTTGAGGCGTGGCAGCAGCGCCTCCATCGTGGACTTGATATCGCCGACCAGTCCCAGCGTCACCGGATGCCGGCGGCCGAGATGATCGGGCGCGAGGTCGATCTGCACGATCCTGGCGTTGCTCGGGTAGAACTGCCGCCACGCGAAGTCGGCACCCAGCAACAGCAAGGTCTCGCATTCGGATACCGCCAGATACCCCGCTTCGCTGCCGATGATGCCCGTCATGCCGACGTTGTACGGGTTGTCGTGTTCGAGCGCATCCTTCGCGCGCGAGGTATGCGCAATCGGTGCCTTGAGCCGTTCGGCGACCGCGAGTATTTCGGCGTGCGCGCCACGGCATCCCGACCCCCCATAAATCGCGACCTTCTCGCCGCTGTTGAGGATGGCGGCGGCCCGGTCGAGGTCCGCGTCGCTCGGCCGGACCATGGGTACATTCGTATGAACCGAGTACGGTACGTCGTCGTTCGTATTCGCGTGGGCGATATCGACCGGCACGATCAGCACCGCGACGCCGCCCTTGGCGAGCGCCGTCTGACAGGCGATCACGGTCTTGCGGCGCGCCTGCTCCGGCGTGATGATCATGTCGCAAAACACGCTGCAGGAGCCGTAGATCGCCTTGAAGTCGACTTCCTGCGGAAAGTTGAAACCGAGTTCCTCGCTCGCCACCTGGGTGGCGATCAGCACGACCGGCGCGCGGTTGCGGTTCGCGTCCACGAGGCCGTTGATGAAGTGCAGGCTGCCCGGGCCGCAACTGCCCGCGACGGCGGTGAGGTTGCCGGTCAACATGGCCTCGGCCTCGGCGGCGAACGCCCCCGCCTCTTCATGGCGCACATGGACCCACTCGATGTCGCTCTCGTTGATGTGATGCGCGATGAGGTTGAGCGTATCGCCCACGATCCCGTAGCAATGTCTGACGCCTGCAGCGGCGAGCGTGTCCACGATGACTTCGGCAACCTTCTTGCTCATGGCGTTTCTCCTCGATGGTCTTCGTGCGTGCATCGATGGTGCATGCACGCCGGATCAGCGGATATCACCCTGAAGGGGGAGCGGCGCCGCGACGGCTCCCCCGTGGCGCGAGCGGCTTTCCAGACTCGCTTGATCGGTGCCGATCAGCGTCATGGGCCATCTTTACAGTTGCATAACCGCGGCGCTACCGGTTGCGCGGAGTATAGAATCGGTCAATCCATCAAGCGCATGGCGTCGTCGCGGCACTGGTCGGCGATGAAGGTTTGAAAATGTCGCGTCGATGTTCGGTCGGAGACTCCGTGTGATCGACTTCCCTCCCTTTCGCCTGGATCGCGTGAATCGGTGCGTGTGGAAATGCACGGTCGACGGCACGAGCAACCGGCTCGCGCTGGCGCCGCGCGCCTACGACATGCTCGAATATCTGATCGATCACGCCGGGCGCCTCATCACGCACGATGAATTCCTCGACGCGCTGTGGCAAAACGTGCATGTGCAACCCGAAGTGCTGAAGTCGCACATGCAGACCATCCGCGCCGCGCTCGGCGACGATCCCGCTCATCCGTCGATGATCGAAACGCAGCGCGGGCGCGGCTATCGCTTCATTGCGCCGCTGCAGGTCGGCGCGAGCGCGGGTGCCGGAGTCCGCGCGCCGCAAGCGGACGACGCCGGCGCTCACAGTGCGTTCGTCGGCCGCACGCCGCAACTGAACCGCCTGCACGCGCTGTTCGACGAGGCGCGCCACGGCGAGCCGCGCGTCGTGTTCGTGGCGGGGGAGCCGGGCATCGGCAAGACGACGCTCGTCACGCGCTTTCTCGATTCGCTCGGCGGCGATGCCACGGTGTTGACGTCGCTCGGGCGCTGTGTCGAAGGCTATGGCGGCATAGAGCCCTACTATCCGGTGCTCGATGCGCTGACGCAGCTCACCCGCAGTGAGGCGGGCCCGTTGATCACTCGCACGCTCGTCTCGATCGCTCCGACCTGGGCGCTGCAGATGCTCGGCTCGATCCCGCCGCAATATCGCGCGGGCTTGCAACAGCAGCAGGTGATTGGCGCGGCGAGCGCACGCATGTTGCGCGAGATCTGCGAGTTCCTCGATGCGCTCTCCCAGCAGCGTCCGCTCGCGCTCGTGTTCGAAGACCTGCACTGGTCCGATTATTCGACGGTCGACATGCTGTCCGCGCTGGCCCGTCATCGCAGCGGCGCGCGTCTGATGGTGATCGCGACGTACCGGCCGGAAGACGCTGAGCGCGCCCAGCACCCGCTATGTCGACTGAACCGCGATCTCGGGGTGCAGAAGCTCTGTCACGATGTCGTGCTCGAACCGCTGACCGAAGGCGCGATCGCCGAATATCTGGGCGGCACGCCGCGCGAGGCCCAGGCCGGGCGCGCGAACGGCTTCGCCCAACTGGTACGCGAGCGCTCGGGCGGCAACCCACTGTTCATGGTCGCCACGCTCGATCATCTCGTCGAGCAAGGCATCGCGCAATCGACGCCCGAGGGCTGGAAGCTGCATGTGTCGCCCTCCGAAGTGCGGCTCGAAGTGCCGCTCACGCTGCATCAAGTCATCGAGCATCGCATCCAGCGGCTGACCGACGAGCAGCAACGCGCGCTCGAAGGCGCGAGCGTCGCCGGCCTCGCCTTCAGCGCGGCCACGGCGGCGCCGGCGGCGGGCCTGAGCCAGGAGCGCTTCGAGGACATCTGCGAGGCGCTGTGCCGCCAGGAAAGCTTCATCCGGCGCGAGCCGCCAACACTCGACGACGGCCTCACCGCCTGCACCTATGCGTTTCGTCACACGATGTACCGCCAGACGTTCTACGAGCGCCAGGGGCTGCTGCGCACCGCGCGCTCGCATCTGCGCGTGGCCGAGGCACTCGAGGCGCTGGTCGCGCCCGCTGAGCGTGGTAGCGTCGCTGCGGAACTCGCCCAGCATTTCGCGGCCGCGAAGCATCCGGAACGCTCGCTCGGCTATCTGCGCATGGCGATCCAGACGGCGAAGAAGCGTCTCGCGTACAACGACGCGCTCGCGGTCCTCGACCGCGCCATGATGCTCTCGGCCAATCTTCCGGGCGAGGCGCGGGCGGCAGCGGAAACAGAATTTCTCGAAGGACGCGCCTCGATCTTCGCCACGACCCACGACGCACGCACGCGCGAAACCTGCGAGCAGCTGGCCGCGCGCGCGGCCCAGTATGGTCTGATCGATATCCAGAGCCGTGCGCTGATGAGCCTCGCCTATGCGTATAGCTGGCGCGACCAGCCACGCTGCAGTCAGATCATCGACGAGGCACTCGCGCTGAGCGCGCGTCAAACCGATCCGCAGCAGCAGGCCCGCACGCGCATCAGCGCGTATGTCTGGCAGATGTGGGTGCGCGGCTGGTGCGCGCCCGACATCGCGCGCTGCGAGGCTGCGCTCGCGGCTTTGCGCGCCGGCGACGATCCGTACACGACCGCGTGGTCGCTGTGCGAATACTCGATGGTCTGCCTCGTGGCCTCGCGCTACCAGGAAGCGCAGGACACGATCCTCGCGAACTACCGCTTTCTCGTCGAGAACGACGAAAACCGCCCCGAGTTCAACATGGCGCGCGCGACCTGGATGGTGCATCTGGGTGTGCCGTGGACCCTCCTCTATCTTGGCGATCTCGGCCGGGCCCAGCGCGAGTTCGACAAGGCCATCGCGATGTTCGCGCACAACGGCAATCCATACGGCGCGGATACGCTCACGCTCTATCGCTGCTGGGTGGAGTTCCATGCGCTCGCGTTCGACGCGATGCTGCAATCGTGCGAGCAGGTGCTCGCGGGCAAGTCCCCGGAGCCGGGCGGCGGCGGCGGCGGCGGCGGTAAAGCGATTCTGCCCGCCGAATACCGGCTCTGCCTGCTGATGACCGGGCTCGCGCGGCTCGGCCTCGGCGATACGCGCGCCGCGCGCGATGCGCTCACCCACGTGAAGCAGCAGATGGACACTCAGCCGGTGATCTTCGACTGGTACTGGCGCCTGCCGCTCGAATGGGGACTGGCGAGCGCGGCGCTCGCCGGGCGCGATATCGATGCAGCGCTCATCCACGCCGACCAGCTCGTCGAACTGGCGAGCCGCTGCGAAGAGCGCACGTGGCAGGGCTTTGCCTGGGAGCTGCGTGCGCGCATCGCGTGCGAGTTCGGCGACGCGAGCCATGCGCAGCAGTGCGTGCAACGCGCGCTCGACGCGACCCGCGATTATCAGACGCCACTCGTGGACTGGCGCATCCATCGTACGGCCGCGCACGCGTGCGAGCTGGCCGGCGAGACGCAAGCGGCCAGCCATCACACAGCGCTCAGCAAGTCGATGAAGGACGCACTCGGCGCGACGCTGCCGTTCGGGCATCGCCTGCGTACGACGTTCGAGGCGGGCTAGCGCGACGCTTCAGCTGCCGGTGAATCTGACGAGGCCCAGCTGGCTCGCCAGCGTCACCGCCTCGATCCGGTTCGCCACCGACAGCTTCGCGTACAGATGCTTCGCATGCGACTTCACGGTCTCCGGCGCGATGCACAGCCGAAGCGCGATCTGCTTGTTGGTCAAGCCGTGCCCCATCAATCCGATAATCGCGCGCTCGCGCTCGCTGAGGCCCATCGCGGCTACCGACCTCGTGGCGTACTGCACGACGTCGTGGCCGGGCTCGGCGTCAGCGGTATGGCGGCGACGGCGCGCCATCAGCGCGCACGCATAGGCGAGCCATTCGCGAGCGTCGCCGCGCCCGAGCGTGCCGATCAGCTTCGCAATGCAGTCGTGACACTCGACGAGCGTCTGCTGCAGCCCCGCCGAAGCCGCCGTTTCCAGCAGCGCGACGAGCGCATCGCGCGCTTCCTCGCGCAAGCCCGCCGCCAGCAACGCTTCGATCAGCAACAGCGCGATCGTCGCCGCGCCGTAGTGATCGCCTCGCAACGCGGTGGCGCAATGGAGCTGGCGCAGGGCCACGAGATCAAGGGCGGCCGGGTTCTGCGCGAGCGCGAGGCGCGCCCGTGCGAGCACGTGGTAGCGCGCGATCTCGAAGCGCGCGCTGCCGCCCGCCGCGCCGCATTGGCCGTCCAGCGCCGCGAGCCGTTGCGCGCTGCGCGCGGCCTCGTCGATACGACGCGCTGCCACGAGTATCTCGACTTGTTGCGCGAGACTCGCTGCACGCAGACGCGGCCAGTTTCGCTTCGCGCCCAACGCGTCGGCCTGCGCCAGCAGCAGCAGCGCTTGCCCCGGTTGCCGCCGCTGGACAGCGATGCGCGCGAGCAGTCCATAAGCGCGCAACGCGCCTTCGAGCGAGCCGCCCTCGCGAATGCCCGCCAGCCGCGCTGCAAGCAGCGCCTCGCTCTCGTCGAGGCGGCCTTGCTCGTACAGCACCTGTGCCAGCACGCAGGCGGGCAGCGCGTCGATCGGCGCCGTGCCGGTAGCGCAGCGGTTGGCGAGAACCAGGGCTTCTTCTGCGAGCACGCATGCGCTCGACAAATGCATCTGATCGAGTTCCATCGCGGCATCGATTGCCAGCTCGAACGTGGTGCTCACGGCACGCAACCGGTCCGGCAGACAGGCGTCCGGCTCGCGCCGCTCGACGGCATGGAAACTCTCCGCATCGCCGAGCCGCCAGTACGCGCCACGGCAAACCATCAACGCAACGGGAATCGCCGTATTGAGCCGCAATGCGCATAGCGCAGCAGCCAACGCTGCGCCGGCATCGTCCTGCAACAGGAGCGCCACGGCACGCACGGCCGCGACTTCGCCGCGCAACGTCACGGTGCTGCAGGCGGGCGACGGGCCGAGCTGTGCTTCGACGCGCTGCGCGATCCGTAACGCATCGGCGGCCCGCTGGCGGATCAGCATCTGCCATGCACGCGCGAGGCTTGCGGCTGCGCGTTGGCGGCCGGGGTGCGCCAACACCGGACGATCGCCCGGAGCGACATGAAGCCCGCGCGCCACCCGGGCTTCGGCTTGCGTGCGCGGTGGCAGTGTGAAGGCATAGCGATGCCCTGCTGCCCATGGGGTTTCGTCGACACAGGCCTCGCTCATTGCACGCTCCGTCGGATACCAGGTCGTCGCCACCGCTTGGCGAACGCGGTACCTTCCAGACTAGCGATGACCGTCCAGTAAAGCGTGTTGATCCGGTTGTTTTTCGGTAAAGGATCGGTTATCGCGCGGTCTTGAGCGAGCTGCAACCGGATCGAAAGCGAGCAGTACCGCGATTTGTAATGCGGCCGACGTTCACCCCATCGGCATGCAGTTTTCGCCGCGTGTGCGCGCCCGCCAGCTCGTCGGTGCCTCGCCGACCAGCTGGCCAAACGTGGCCGTGAAGTGCGCATGAGAGCCGAAGCCGCAACTGAGCGCGACATCGAGCACGCTGAGCGCCGACGAATGCAGCAGATGCTGCGCGCGTTCGATCCTGCGTCGCAGCAGATAAGCGTACGGCGAATAACCGGTCGTCGAGCGGAACTGCGCGGCGAAATGCATGCGCGTGAGGCCGGCGCTCGCGGCGACGTCGGCGAGTCCGATCGGCTGCGCGAGATTCGCTTCGATGAAATCGAGCGCGCGACGCAGGCGCCACTCGGGCAACGTCGAGGTCCCCCGTCCACCTCGCGGCGTCTCATCGCCTCGCAAGGCATTCGATGTCTGCGTGATCATGGGCGCCTCCCACTGTGCCGGGCTGTCGATAGTGCCCATCTTGCGCAGTCGTGCGGCGGCGCGACATCCCCTCGTCGGGGGAGCCGGGTGGTGGATGCATCCCCCGCGTTCAGTCCGCACCGGCACTGCCGCGGCGCGGCTTGATGGCGCCCGCGAGATGGCGCTTCGCAATCGACGAGCGCAGCGCGGAATACGCTGGCGCGACCATCGGATAGTCGGCGGGCAGGCCCCATTTCGTGCGGTATTCGTCGGGGGTCATCGCGAAGTGCCGCTGCAGATAGCGCTTGAGCGACTTCAGCTTGTGACCGTCTTCGAGGCACACGAGGTAGTCGTCGTGGACCGATTCGTCGACCGGCACGGCCGCTCGTTGGCCGGCAGCCGGCGACAATGGCGCACGCAACGCGGCCAGCGCAGTGTGAATGCTCTTGATGAAGGCTGGCACATCGGACGCGGGCAACGGATTGCGCGACACGAAACTCGCCACGATGGCGGCCGTGAGCGCGATCAGATTGGCGTCTTGCGAATCACCACCGTTCGACATGACGCGGCTCCGTGGCAAGTGTGTGCATCTAGTGCCCCGCTGCGGCGACCGGGTTGGCCGGCAAGTCGTCGCTGCGATAGCCGCCGCCCAGCGCTTTGGTCAGCACGATGCCGGCCTCGATCTCGTCGCCGCTCAGTCGCACGAGTTCGAGACGTCCTTCGATGACCGGCGCCCTCGCCTGCAACGCCGTCATGCGGTCGCCGAGGCCGGTCTGGTAGCTCGCCTCGGCGCTATCGCTCGCGAAGCGCAACGCGTCGATCCGCTCGTGCTGAAGCTGTACGCGGTGATCGAGATCGTCGATCTCGCTGCCGCTCTGGGCCACGTCGCGCACCGCGTTGAGCACGGCCTCGTCGTACTGCTCGATCAACGTGTTGCTGGCCGAGCGCGAACCGTGCAGATTCGCGTTCAGAAGGCCGCTGTCGAAAATCGGCAAGGTGAGGCCAGGAATGAAGTTGATCTGCTGGCTCGAATGCATGAACAGGTCGCGCATGCGCAGCGCGTTGAAGCCGAAAAACGCGGTGATATCGAAGCTCGGGTAGAACGCGGCTTTCGCGGCATCGATGCGGTCGAACGATGCTTGCACTAGCCAACGCATCGCCTGCAAATCGGGGCGCCGCGCGAGCAGTTCGTACGACAGCGTGGTCGGCAACGAACCGGCTGGCGCGGGCAACGGTACCGGCGTGATCGTCGGCAGATCGTCGGGGCCTGCGCCCGCCAGCGCGCGCAGCGCCTCGCGTGCATGGACGACCTGTTGCCCGGTCGATGCGATTTGCTGGTCGATCGCGAGCAATTGCGCGCGCGCCGTGGCTGTCTGGGTCATCGCTTCGAGGCCGCGTTCGTGCCGCGCGGCGCGCGTGTCGAGTTCGAACGCACGCACATCGCGCAGTTGCTGCAACAGATCGAGACTCGCGTACGCGATCTGGATGCCGTAATAGAGCTGAGCCACGCCTGCCGACAATTCGATCTCGGCCTGCGCCGCCTCCGCGCGCCGCGCGTTCTGCTCGCCAAGCGCAGCACGCACGAGATCGCGCTGCTTGCCCCAGACGTCGATGTCGTAGTGCGCCGCGACACCCACGAGACCGGTCCAGTACCACGGACCATACGCGCCGATGGCCGGATCGTGGGTCGCATAGGCACTCAGAAAACCGTGTCCCGAGACGTGCTCGCGATCGGCCTCGGCCAGCGCGGACATCTGCAGGCCGGAGCCCGCGCGTATCAACTCGACTTGCGCGTTGGCCTGCGAAACGTGCTCGCGCGCGATGGCGAGCGTCGGCGCATGGGCGAACGCCAGCTCGACGAGGGTATCGAGCTGCGGATCGTGAAACTGCTCCCACCAGCGCGCCGAGGGCCAGCCTTCGCTCGCGAGATGGATGTCGTCGGCAAGACGGATTTGTTGCGGCTCGAGCAGCGCGGCGGGCGCGCTGTCGTGGTGAATCATGGCGCACGAAACGAGCCACGGCAGCGCGACGAGCGCAAACCCGCTTGCGGCGAGGCGTGCTGCCCAGTCATGCGAGCGGCGCGGGAGGCAGGCGAAGCGCATCATCGCCGATCACCCCGCGCTCGCGAATTCGCTGCCGGCGCGCCCGGCCGCGGTCCAGCGCGGCAGTCCGGCGAGCGCCGCGTCGATCCGTTGTGCGTGTGCTTGCAGCACAGCTTCGGTCGCTGCGGTGGCTGCGTTCGCTCGCTCGATGCGGGACAAGCCAGGCTCGATGTTCACCGGCGTCGCCGCAGCGGGGGGTTCGGCTGCGAGTTGTGACGCATATTGCTCGAGCGCGTGCGCGACCGCTGACTGAAACGTCGCGGCCTTCGCCACGGGAACCCCCGTTGACGCAGCGCTCATCGCCTGATCGTGAAATGCCTCGAGCGCGCCGAGCAGCACACGGCTTTGTGCAAGCACCGTCTGCGAGAGCAACGTGATGCGCGTGGCATCGTCCTCGCGCCAGTCGGGTTCCGACGCGACGCGCGCGAGCACCGCATCGCAGTCCGCGAGCGCGGCCCACGCTGCGCTCACGGCCTGCGCATCGCTCGGGCGCGCGCCGCTCAGCATCGCCTTCGCACTGACGCGCGCGAGCGCCGCGATCTCGCGCAGGACCGACGCCAGTTGCGCACGCAACGTGTCGGCCTCGCCTTCCGGCCAGACCGACATCTGGATGAACGTCGCCACGCCGACGCCCAGCAAGATGCCGACCATCCGGTCGCGGATCTCGGTGAGATCGGACGGCGGCGAGAACGATGCCAGTAACGCCAGCGAAAACGTAAACATGATCTGGATGCCCGCATAGCCGATCCGCTCGGAGCCCGCCGAGACCCAGGCACCGAGCGCGATCACGGGAAGACACATCAGCAGCAGTCCCGTCACGCTCTCCAGGTGAGGAATCACGAACGCGACCATGAACAGCGCGAGGCCGCTGCCGAGCAGCGCGCCGCTGATGCGCAGCAGGCCATGGCGGGCCGATGCCCCAAGGCTTGGCAGCGCGACGACGAGCGACGTGAGCATGACCGTGTGGATGCCCGGCCAGTTCACGGCGTTGTAGAACACATAGCAGATGAGCATCGAGAGCAGCGTGCGCAACGAGAAACGTGCGTAGCGCGGATTCGCGAAGAGACCGGGTTCGGGCGGCGCGGCCGCTGGCGTGTCACTGGTCGGCTTCTGCGTTGCGTCCCCGCTCGTTGCGTTCGAAAGCGCGATCAGTGCGCGCTGCATCGCGTCGAGCGCCGCGAATGGCATCGATTCCGGCGCCTCGCGTGGTGCGCGCCAGACGATCGATCGCGTGTCGTCGCCGAGCGTGCGTTCCAGCGACAAAAGTTCGCTCTGCAGCGCTTCGATCTGCCCGGCGCCCTGCGCTACGACATGATCCGGCAGCACCGCCGCTGCCTGGAAAATGCGCGCCACGGCGCTCACGCAGGCCAGCATCGTTGACATGTCCTCGTTGCTGTAGTGCTCGCGCATCGCCGCGAAGTGCACGAGTTTTTGCAACGACAGCGCGCCGCGCTCCAGCTCGCGCGCGCCAATCTGCACGCGCGGCGCCTGCGCGTCGATCAGCATGGCCAGACGCGCGCGAACCGTCGAGAGTTGGCGCTGCATAGCGGCGCGCAGTTGCCGCTGCGGCTCGGCCGGCAGAAACAGCGTGTTGATGACGAGCGCCAACGCCACCGCGTAGTTGACCGCCACCCACACCCACAGGCAGGCGCGCACCAGCACTTCCGCGTTGTCGGTCAGATCGACGAAAGTCTGCGCGTAAAACACGATCAGCGAGACGAGAAAGAATACAAGGCCCAGTTTCGCGATGGCCCGTATCAGGTAGGTGCTGCAGAAGAAGATCGCGCTCGCCACGACGATGCGCAGCAGCGGATAGTCGAACGTCAGCTTGAGGAGTCCGATCGTGACGGCAATCGCACAGGTCGTGCCGATCAAAAGACCCACGGCGACCAGCCGGCTCAACACGATGTTGGCCTGCGTGACGTAGAACACCGCCATCAGCGACAACGGCAGTTCGGGCACGTGCAATGTCATCGACGCGACGATCACGAGCGCGCCGCCGAGCACGCAACGCATCGTCACGTTGCCACGCCCCGGATACGCGGCCAGTTCCTCGCGCAGCAACGCTGCGAGCGCCGCGAGCGGAGCCGGCCAGGCGAGCAGGCGCCCGCCGCCCTCGAGCGCGCTCACGACGGCGCTCCTGCGGGGCTCGCGCGGCGCTCGCTGTCACGGCGTTCGGGCTGCAGCACAGCGACCGCCGAGGTGCCGATACGGAACAGTTGCTCATCGGGATGATCGACGCGGATCTTCACCGGAAAGCGCTGCGCAACGTGGACCCAGTTGATGCTGCGCTGGATGTTCGGCAAGCCGTTCGCGGTGCCGCCGCCGTCCTGCGGATCGACGCCGAAACCGATCGAGTCGACCGAGCCGCTAAAGCGGATGCCGGTATTGCTCATCAAGTACACGGTCGCCCGCGTGCCAGGCCGGATGTTGCCTAGCTCGTTCTCGCGGAAATTGGCGATCACGTACCAGTGGCGTGTGTCGATCAACGTGAAGACCGGCTTTTGCGCGGACACGAATTGCCCGACCGACGTGCGCAGTTCGACCACGCGACCATCGAACGGCGCGCGCACGCTCGCATAGTCGAGGTTGAGCCGCGCCGTGGCGATTTCGGCGACCAGCACCGCGCGCTGCGCCACGAGCGCGGCGACGCTGCTGACTGCCGCTTGCGCCTCGCTCGCCTGCGACTGTGCAGCCGCCAGCTCGGCCTGCGCGGCGCGCTGCGCGGTGCGCGCGCGCTCCAGTTCGTCGGCGGAAATGTAGCCCTTGGCGATCAGCGGCTCCATTCTCGCCAGCGTGTCCCCGGCCTGCTTGGCGGCGGCTTGCGCGCGCACCACGGCGGCTTTCGCGGCGGCGGCGCTGAAGCCCTGCGCATTGACGGTGCGCTGCGTGAGCGGGATCTGCGCATCCAGTTGCGCAAGCCCCGCTTCGGCGCGCTGCAACGCGTACTGATACGGACGCGGATCGATCTCGAACAGCAGGTCGCCTTGTTTCACCGCCTGGTTGTCGCGCACCGCGAGCATCACGATCTTGCCGCTGACTTCGGGCGAGACGCCGATCGTATCGGCGTACGCGTACGCATCGTCGGTGCGCGGTGTGGTGTCGACCCGCCAGATCACGGCGACGACGGCGATCACCGCCAGCACGATCAGCAGTATCGCGGGCCACGTGCGTGGCCGCGGTTTGACAGGGTCCGTGTGGTTGGCAGCGCTCATGCTCTCGGCTAAAGATTGAACCCGACTACCCACAGCGCGATCGAGAACAGCACGGTCAACGCCGGATAGACGATTGCGGGCGGCGCGAGCCAGGCGCCGCGACCGCTGCGTGTGAGCAGCACGTGCACGCACGCCACCAGCAGCGTGCCGCCCGCGACGCAGAACAGCCAGTCCGGAAAATACGCACCGAGCACGCCGACTGAAGGCGAGCCGCTACAGCCACTTAGCGCGGCGCACAGCGTCAGGACCGTCGCTCGCAAGCCGCTCGACATCGGCGTGCCCCCCCATGGCTCAGCGTGTCAGGTTCACTTTCGCGAGGTCGATCAGCTCGCTGCCGCGACCGTCCATCACCGCCTTCATCATGAAGAGGCCGAAATGCCAGGCCTCTTCGACGGTGGTCCTCGGCGGCATGATCAGCTCCTGGCGCGCGCTCACCACATCGACGAGCGCGGGCCCGTCGTGGGCGAACGCCGCCGCGAGCGCGCTCTCCAGTTCCTGTGGATGCTCGACGCGGATGCCCTGCACGCCCATCGCTTCGGCCATGCGCGCGAAGTTCGGATTGACCAGATCGCAGCCTGCCTCGACGAAGCCCGACGCGCGCATTTCGATCTCGACGAAACCGAGCGTGCCGTTGTTCAACACGATGACCTTCACCGGCAGCCCGGCCTGAACCAGTGTGTTGAATTCGCCCATCATCATCGTGAAGCCGCCGTCGCCCGACATCGAGATCACCTGCCGTCCCGGCGACGCGGCCTGCGCGCCGATCGCATGCAACATCGCGTTCGCCATCGAACCGTGATTGAACGAGCCGATCAGACGGCGGCGCCCGTTCAGCTTCAGATAGCGCGCCGTCCACGCGATCGGCGTGCCGACATCGCAGGTGAAGATCGCGTCGTCGGCCGCCAGTTCGCTCACGAGACGCGTCACATATTGCGGATGAATGGTCGCGCTCGACGGATTGCTTTCGGCGAGCGCGTCGAGATCCTCGCACGCCTGGCGATAGTGCGCAAGCGCGCTCTCCAGATGCGTCGCATCGATCTTCTCCTTCACGAGCGGCAGCAACGCGGCGAGCGTGTCCTTGACCGTACCGAGCAGACCGAGATCGAGCGAGCAGCGATTGCCGAGCGCTTCGGGACGCACGTCGATCTGCGCAATCTTCGCGTGCTCCGGATAGAACTGCCGATACGGAAAATCCGTACCGACCAGCAGCAGCATGTCGCACGCTTTCATCGCGGCGTAGCCGGACGCGAATCCCACCATGCCCGTCATGCCGACGTCGTACGGGTTGTCGTGCTCGATGTATTCCTTGCCGCGCAGCGAATGCACGATCGGGGCCTTCAGGCGCCTCGCGAGTTCGACCACTTCGTCGTGCGCGCCCGCGCAGCCGGCGCCACACATCAGCGTCACGCGCGAGGCCGCGTGCAGCAGATCCGCGAGACGCGCAACGTCTTCGTCGGCCGGTCGCAAGACGGGCGGCGTCTGCGGCACGAGCCAGGGCGCCACCTCGGCGTTCGTCGGCGCAAGCGCCACGTCGCCGGGGATCACGACCACCGCCACGCCGCGCCGCGCGACCGCCACGCGCATCGCACGCGTCAAGATCTGCGGCAGCTGGCCGGCATTCGAGACGAGTTCGACATAATGGCTGCACTCCTTGAACAGGCTTTCCGGATGCGTCGCCTGAAAGTAGTCGATGCCGATCTCCGTGCTCGGAATGTGCGCGGCGATCGCGAGCACGGGCACGCCGCTGCGATGGCAGTCGAACAGCCCGTTCACCAGATGCAGGTTGCCCGGCCCGCAACTGCCGGCGCATACCGCAAGGCGCCCGGTCAGATGCGCTTCCGCGCCGGCCGCGAAGGCCGCGCCTTCTTCGTGGCGCATATGAATCCAGTCGATCTTGCCCGACCGACGCAGCGAATCGGTGATGCCGTTCAGCGAATCGCCGACCACGCCATAGATGCGCTTCACACCCGCGTGGGCCAGGGTATCGACGAGGTACTCGGCCGCGATGGTCATGATGTGCCTCCTTGCGTCAGATCCTTGAGCAGTTGCAAGTCCGTGACCGTGTATGAAATGCCCATGCGAAATCCCGCGCCGTTGCGCACGGGAGCAAGTGCCGACAACTCTTCGCCAGCCGCTTCGGGAAATCGCACCGTGCCTTCGCCGGCCCAGGCATCGACCAGCTTGAGATCGTCGGTGACCGAGAGTACGAGTTCGTTGACTGCGGGCTCATCGTGATGACCGGCCGACAAGCGCGGGAAATAGCGCAGGTTTACGGTCGGCCGCGACAACAGCGACGCGGGATCGGCGATGCTCTCGCGCAGCCTCACTTGCGCCTCGACGAGACGCTGACCGCTCGCCGACATGCTCGCGCCGAAGCGTCCGCCCGCCGCCACGGGCGCGGCGGCCTTGCTCGGCGCGAGATAGGTGCGCGTCTGGTAGACACTCGCGAGCCGCTTCGGGAAGCCCTGGATCCAGCCGCGTGCGAGCGCGGCATCGTTGTCGACGAAGATGTACGGGCACCACACCACGGGCCGGTCGTCGTAGCGGGCATCGACCAGCAGCAGGAACTCGCGATACTGATAGCGCGCCGGATCGAGATACTCGTCGTGCTCGCCGGTGAACTGCCAGTCGATGAACAGCACGACGGCATGGCCGTTGGTGTCCGGATCCGGCGTGAGGCCTTGCGGCAAGGTCGCGGCGGTGGCATCCGGCGCGGCCCAGAATTCGACGCCGACCACGTCGCCCGAGTAGTGCCACGGCGGCGGCGGATTCAGCGACGACTGGCCGTTCGGCGTGCGCGGTACGGTGTATCCCTTGAGCATCTCGTACTCCCGGTGACGAGGCGTGCGGGTCCCTATGGCGACGCGCCCCGGATTGGCTGCAATCATGATGTCGCGGCGAGTCCTGGCGTGCTTTAGGAATCGCACGGTGGCATCGTGGTGCGTTGCAATACGAAGCGCGTATGGGAAGGCCCTGCCCGCATACAGTTGACGTATGATTGATCGAACAAGGTGGTTGGCCACGCGCCGACCCGTTCCGACTTCCAGGGAGCCGATCAGCCGTGACAGAAGCGACGCCGGTAACGAGGCCCCTTCTTCTGCTGACGACGAAAGTCGTTCCACCCCGCTTGCCCGCTGGCTTGATCGATCGTCCACGCCTGAACGCATTCAGCGCACAAGTGGAAACACGGCGGCTCACGCTCATCAAGGCGCCTGCCGGTTTCGGCAAGACCTCCCTCGCGCTGAGCTGGCTCGCGTCACTGCGCGCGAATGGCGCGCTGGTCGCGTGGCTCGCACTCGACGCGGACGACGACGAACCGGCCCGCTTCTTCCATCACTTAGCGCACGCGTTGCATCGCGCGTGCAGCACCGTCGGCACCTCCGCCATCGGGCTGACCGCCGAGGCGTCGTTCGTGCCGGCGGACTCGCTGGTCGCGACGCTCATCAACGAACTGGCCGAAGTCGACGACGAACTGTATGTGTTCATCGACGACTATCATCTTCTCGACTCGGCGGTCATTCACGAGGCCATGTCGCTGTTCGTGACCAACGTGCCTTCGAATGTCCACGTGGTGATCTGCACACGGACCGAGCCGCGTCTGCCGCTCGCGAAGCTGCGCGCCGGCAACAATCTCTGCGAGATCGATGCATCGACACTGCGTTTCAATTTCGATGAAGTGCGCCGCTTTGTCGATCATGCCGTTCCCGGCAAGCTCGGCTTCGGCGAACTGAAGTCGCTGTACGCCACGACCGAAGGCTGGGCTGCCGCGTTGCGCATCTCGGCTTCGGCGCTGTCCCGCGAGGACCGCCCGCACGGCTGGCACCCGGGCGTACCGGGCGGTGCGTCCCGACCCTTGGCCGAGTACCTGGAGGACATCCTTCAGCATCTGCCGCCCGCGATGCAGGCGTTCATGCTGCGCACCGCGATTCTCGATCGTCTGAGCGCGCCGTTATGCGCAGCGGTGACCGGTAGCGAAGCGAGCCAGGAGATGCTGGACAACATCGTCGCGCGTCAATTGCTGCTGGAGCCGCTGGATCTCGCCGGCCGCTGGTTTCGCTATCACCGGTTGATGGCCGAATTCCTGCGACGGCGCCTCGAAGAGCGCTACCCGGCCGAACTCACCGAATTGCATCGTCGCGCATGGCATTGGTACGCCGACCAGCAGCACTGGACCGACGCGGTGAAACACGCCATCGCCGCCGGCGCCACCGACGAAGCCCTTCGCATGATGGAGCGCTGCGCGAAGTCGCTGCTCAAACAAGGGGACTTGCTCACGCTGGTCGGCTGGCAACGGCAGTTCCCTTCCGACCTCATGCGTGCGCAAACCACCGTGACGCTGGCCACCGCCTGGGGCATGGCGCTCGCGATGCGCTTCGGCGAGGCCAGTGCGATGCTCGATTCGATCGAGCGCGACGCGCCGCCCGAATCCGCCGAGGCACTGCGCTGGGACTGTCTCGCCATTCGATCCGCGCTCGCCGCCTTGCAGGACGATCCGCATCGGGCGCTGGAACTCGCACGGCAATTCCTGAGCCGGCCGTCGACCGACGCGTGGACCACCAACGCGGTTTCCAATGTCGCGCGTTTCGGCCTTTGGAAAACGGGCGACCTCACTGCACTCTACGCGATGCCGTGGATTCCCGACTCGCTGGAAGAAGACCAGCGCAGCGTGTTTTCGTCGGTCTATCGCCTGTGTCTGCTGGGTCACGTGGAGCTTCAGCAACTGCACGTGGCGCTCGCCGAGCGCCGCTTCAACGAAGCGATGGGGCTCGCCGAGCGCCATACCGGTCCGCATTCGATCTCGGCGGCATTGTGCGCACCGATGATCGCGCAGATTCGCTACGAACAAGGCCGCCCCGATGAAGCCGAAGCACTGCTGCTCGAACTCATGCCGGTCATCGACCGCGCCGTGCTGCTCGACAGCGTCCTGATCGCGTATCGGATCCTGATCCGCATCGCGGTGTTCCGCGAGGACTACGCCGGTTCGCACGTACTGCTGGACCAGGCTCAAATGCTCGGTCAGACGCGCGGATGGAACCGGCTGCTTGCCGCCGCCCTTGTCGAGCGCACACGGCTCTATCTCGCCGAAAACCGCCTCGCCGAAGCGGATGCGTGCGTCGCGGACCTAAGGAGGCTGGCCTGCCCCATCGAGCCGACTTCCGCGCCCGTCTCACCCGAGATCGAGACCTACCGCGATCTGGCTGCGGCCTGTGTCGCGCTGCAACGGGAGCAGATCCCCGAGGCCGTCGAATCGTTGCGCCAGGCGCTCGCCCGCTGCGAACGCATGCAGGGCAACTATCTGGCACTTCGCCTTCGCACCCTGCTTGCCGTCGCGTGGCTGCGTACAGGAGAAGCGGAGCGCGCGTTCGAGACGTTCCAGGAGGTCGCCAAACTGGCCGCGCCCGCGGGCATCCATCAATCGCTGGTCGATCTCGGTCTGACGATCGGGCCGCTTCTGCAGACGATGCAGCGCAACGTTAAATGGAACAAGGAACTGGCGGGATGGTTCGAGCGTCTGCTGGACGGATGGCGCACGCGCTACGCCCCGGACAGTCCATCGCAACGCGACAGCGAACGCGAACCGCTGAGTTCGCGCGAACGCAACATCGTCGAATTGATCGCGCAGGGTCAGTCCAACAAGGAAATCGCCCGCACGCTGGGCATCACGCCCGAAACGGTCAAATCGCATCTGAAGAACATCTTCACGAAGCTCGCCGTCGATAAACGCGCTCAGGCCGTCGCGCGTGCGCAGGCTCTCGGCCTCGTCAACCCGCACTGACTGTGCTTGCTGTGTTTATCGCGTCGCCACGAACACGCACGTGTGGATCAGCACGCCCACGAGCCCGCCGACGAAGGTCCCGTTGATACGGATGAATTGCAGGTCGCGGCCGATTTCGGTTTCGAACTTGCCACTGACCTCTTGCGCATCCCAGCCTTTGACGACGTCCGTGATCAGGCCGGAAAGTTGATGGCGATAGCGCACGACCAGCGTCCGTGCAACGTCGAGCCACCAGGCGTTCAGTTTGCTCTCGATCGCCGAAGCGCTCGTGACGGTCTTGCCCAGCGATGCCAAGGCGCTGGCGATCACGTCGCGCACATTCGACTCGCCACTCGCGATCTCCGCGCCGACTCTCGTACGAACGCGATCGAGCACGATACGCGCATAGTCACCGCCTCGGACATGCCGGATGCAGTCGCGCACCAAGCGTCTGCCGAAGCGCCGGTAATCAGCGGCGGTTTGCAGATCGACGGACAACGCCTCGACGGCGGCATCGAATTGATGGCGAAGCTCGTGATCGGGATTCGCGGCTACTTCATGCACCAGCGCGACGATGCCTTCGACAAATTTGTTGACAATATAACCATCGAGCGGCGCGGGCGTGAAGCGCGACGCCTCGCTGAACTTCGCCTTGATCAGTTCGACATTGGCCGTCAACCACGTTTCCAGCGCAACCAGTCCGCGATCGAGCAGCGGTTGATGACGATTCCCCTCGGCCAGCACGCCGAGCACCCGGCCCGCGAGACGCGAAACGTCTAGCACGCGCAGTTGCGGAAACAGATAACGCTCGAACAACGTCTCGACGTCCGACTCGTCAACGCGCTCCAGCAAGCGCGGAAGCGAGTCGACCACGATATCGGCGATCGCGGCACTGTTGTCCTTCGCTGCGAGCCATTGAGCCGCCGCTCGCGCCGCGTTGTACTCGCTCAACCGGCCGACGACGAGTTCGGTGGTCAGGAAATGCTGCTCGACGAAACCGCCCAGGCTTTCGGCGATGCGTGCCTGGTTCTTCGGGATGATGGCCGTATGCGGCATGGCGATGCCGAGCGGATGGCGAAACAGCGCGACCACCGCATACCAGTCCGCGATGGCCCCCACCGTGCCCGCTTCCGCGAACGCACGCAGCCACGTCAGCCACGGATAGCTCGTCTGCCAGATCACGCTCGCGCAGAGCAATGCGATCATCACCGCGACGAGGCAAGTCGCCGTCGCGCGCATGCGCTTGAGGCCGATGCGCTTGCGCTCGACGGTTGCCGTGACCTGCACGCCTCGATAGCGTTCGTGGTCGTCGGTCACCGAACTCAACGCGACTCCTGCTCGAGAAACTGCTTGATCAGCGGGGCGACCTCACGCGCACGCGTGATCAGAAACAGATGACCGTCGTCGATCACATGAAGCGTCGCGTTGCGAATTCGCGCGGCAAGTATCTTCGCGTTCGTGAGCGGCACGATCGGGTCGTCGTTGCCATGCATGACGAGCGTCTTTTGCCGCAGCCCGCCGAGCCACGGCAAACTCGTCCATCCCGACGCCGCGAGCAGTTGATACAGATAACCGCGACCGCGCGGCGCCTGAATGTGCCGGCTGTGCGCTTCGAGCAACGACGGATCGCGCCGGTAGGCGCCGCCGTAAATGTCCGCACCGATCTGCTTCAGATAGGCCGGATCGGTGTAGCGGCGCGGCCCCACCAGCTTCGACAGCACCGAGAGTTTGGCGGGCACCATGATCACCCCAGGCGAGGTCGCGGCGAGAATCAGGCGCCGGCAACGCGTGGGATAGAGGTGCGCGAACTGCTGCGCAAGCGCGCCGCCCCACGACACGCCGAGCACATCGACGGGTCCCGCGAAGCCGAGCCGTGTGAGCAGTTTCTCGGACAGCACAGCGAGCGTCGAAAATCGATACGGCATCAACGGAGCCGGCGAGCCGCCGACGCCGGGCACGTCGAAAACGATCACGGTCACGTCGTGGAGCGCCTCGACGAATGGCTCGACCAGTTCGAGATTCGCACCGATGCCGTTGAAAAGCAGCAACGGCGGAGCATCGTCGCGCCCGCGGCGCACCGCAACACGCAGCAACTGGCCGTCCAGATCGATCGTCTGGACGCGCAGAGCTTCGACAGTTTCCGGGCTTGTTGGTATATCGGTCATCCGGTTGTTCCCGTGGTTGGTCAAGTCGCGCAGGCGTGCTGCTTCACTTCTTCGGCTGCATCAACGCCTTGATTTCCTCGACATGCTCGGCCAGGCGCTTCGTGACGACTGCGATGCTGTCGGTCTGGGCGCGATACGCCGCGTCTGCCAGTTCCTGCATATCGATGAAGGCTTTTTGCAGCGCGTCCTTCACGCCTTCGCCGGCGTTGGCGGCGCTTTCGCTGCCGGGCGTCGAGAGTCGCGTGACCAGCGACTGCAGTTCGGTCATCTTCGCGCGGACGATTTCCGCCTGCTTTTGACCGAGTTGCTGCACGCCGGCCAATGCGGTCATGTTCGCCTCGGTCAGCGCCTCGACGTCCTTGCGACGCGACTCGAGGAACGAGCTGACGTCCACGCCCGGCAGCTTGAACTGCGAGATGAGTTTCGTGTATTCGGAAAAAATGTTGCTGTGGTTGCTGGTTGCCATGATTGAAACTCCTGTTTGAACGATTGATGATTAAAAAACTACGCGTGGCTATCGGATCGATACACCTTCACGCTTGCAGCACATAGACGCCCGGTGCGTCGTCGCGGGCCGGGTGCCGGGCGCTGCCGGGCACGAGCGGCGCAGCACGCTTTTCCCCGGACCGGGCGACGAGCCAGTCGCGCCAGTTGTTCCACCACGAATCTTTCTCGGCTATTGCGCTGTCGAGCCACAGATCGGCATCGGCGGGCAACGACGGGTGGATGAAATATTTGGCCTTGGGATTGCCGGGCGGATTGATCAGGCTCTGGATGTGTCCGCTCGAACTCAAGACGAAGCGCGTCTCGCCGCCAAAGCGCCGTGCCGTGTTATAGACGCCCTTCCACGGCGTGATGTGGTCCGTCATGCCCGCCACCACATACTTGTCGCATTTCACTTCAGACAAGTCGATCGGCGTGCCCAGCACCGTCAACGCGCCCGGCTTGCTGAAAAGGTTTTCGGTAAAAATGTCGAGCAGCTCGCCATGGAACTTCGCGGGGAGTCGCGTCGTATCGTTGTTCCAGTAAAGAATGTCGAACGCCGGCGGGGCGTTGCCCAACAGGTAGTTGTTGACCCAGTAGTTCCATACTAGGTCGTTGGGGCGCATCCAGGCAAAGACGCGGCCCATTTCTTCACCGGCGAGCACCCCGCGCGCAATGCTGTGACGCTTGGCGGCCGCCACGGCCTCGGGCGTCGCGAACAGGCCGAGTTGCGAATCGGCCGTGTTGTCGAGTACCGCGACCATCAAGGTGGTGGCGTTGACCGTGGTCTCCCCGCGGCTCGCGAGGTGGCCGAGCAGCGCCGATATCGTCATCGCCCCGGAACACGCGCCGTGCAGGTTGATATCGTCGCTGCCGGTGATCTCGCGGATCGCCGTGATGGCCTCGATCAGCGCGCTCACATAAGCGTCGAGATCCCAGTGACTCTGTGCGGCCGTCGGATTGCGCCAGCTCACCACGAAAACCTGCAGTTCGTTCTTGAGCAGATAGTCGACGATGCTCTTGCCTTCGGACAGATCGAAAATATAGAACTTGTTGATCTGCGGAGGCACGATGAGCTGCGGGCGACTATAGACCTGCTGCGTCGTGGGTGTGTACTGAATCAGTTCGAGCAGTTCATTGCGAAAGACCACGGCGCCCCTGGACGTACCGAGGTTCTTGCCGACTTCGAAGGCCGACTTGTTGACCTGCGCCGGCATGCCCTGATTGTTGAGCATGTCCGTCATTGCATTGTTCAAGCCGTCCAGCAAGCTGATTCCGCCCGAATCGACCACCTTCTTGAGCGCGGCGGGGTTGCCCAGCAGCGTGTTGGTCGGCGAGGCCGCGTCGGTGATCAGCGAGACCGCGAACTTCGCGCGCTCGCGCGAGTTCGCATCGAGTGCCGACCGTTCGACGAAACCGGCCAGCGAATCCCGCCACGCCAGATAGCCCTGCAGCGTCATGCGATACAGCGGGTTGTCTTGCCACGCATTGTCGACGAAGCGTTTGTCGCCCTGGGCAGGCGTCGAACTCGCATTGCCCGAGACGATGCTGAACATCTCGCGGGCCAGCGACATCTCCTGCTCCAGCACCAACGCGGGCTGCTGCATCGCTTGTGCGCCGATTTGCTGCACGGCTGCGAAGATATCGCAGGGACGCAGACCGACAAACGGATTGGGGCCCGGCAACGCTTGCTCGACCGAAGCGGAAAACGCTTTCGTGCTGTCGTTCTGCTGGGGCATTTCGCTCGTTACTGCCATTTTCGACTCCTCGATCATCTCTTCCATATCGTCCACGTCTTGCGAACGTCGCCTGTATTACGCAATCAGCATCGCGAGCGTCTGCGCCACCAGCGCCGGTTTGTCTTCGCCCTCGATCTCGAGCGCGTTCGTCGTCTTGATGAGCACCCGGCCGCCGCCCTTGTTTTCCACCGATTCGAGCGTCACGCGGTTACGCACACGCGCTCCGGCTCTCACCGGCGTCATGAAGCGAACCTTGTCGAGCCCATAATTGAGCCCCGCCGAGGCGTCCTTCGGGACGATGCCGATTTCCATCGCGAGGCTGGCCAACAGCGACAGCGTCAAATAGCCGTGCGCGATGGTTCCGCCAAACGGGCTTGCGCGTTTCGCACGCTCGACATCGACATGGATCCACTGCTTGTCGCCCGTACATTCCGCGAAAGCATCGATGCGTTCCTGATCGACCACGATCCAGTCCGACACGCCCAGTTCGCGGCCCACGAAATCGCCGAGTGTCTCGACGCTATAGTTCTCCAGACTCATTGCTTCCACTCCTTGACCATGACGTGACCGCTCAGGCGACCTGCTCGCGCAGCGCTTTCTTGTTGACCTTGCCGACGCTGGTTCGCGCGAGCGTGTCGACGAACTTCACGGTCTGCGGCACCGCGTACTTCGAGATCTGTCCTGATGCGCTGAACGACAGCACGTGCTTCTTGATGTCGTCCTCGGTGGCCGCCGCGCCCGGTTTGAGCACGACCAGCGCCACCGGGCGCTCGCCCCACTTCTCGTCCTTCACGCCGATGACCGCCACCTCGGACACGCCCTCGAACTGCGAGATCAGGTCTTCGATTTCGAGCGACGAGACCCACTCGCCGCCCGACTTGATGACGTCCTTGAGGCGATCGGTGATCTGCACATTGCCGGTCGGGTCGATATGGGCAATGTCCTGCGTATGCAAGTAACCGCCCGCCCAGAGGGTCGCACTGGCCTCGGGGTTGTTCAGATAGCCTTGCGTGAGCCACGGCGCACGCACGACGATCTCGCCGGCGGCTTTGCCGTCGCGCGCCAGTTCATCCATGCTGTCGTCGACCACGCGCAGATCGACGAGCGGCACCGGCAAGCCGGTCTTGCAGCGCAGGCGAATTTGCTCGTCGGCATCCAGCGCTTCGGAACCGGGCGGCAGCTGGGCAAGACTGAGCACCGGGCAGGTCTCGGACATGCCGTAGCCCGCGAACACATCGATCCCGCGCGCCAGCGCGGCGGCAGCGAGACCGTGCGGCAAGGCCCCGCCGCCGATGATGACTTTCCACTTGCTGAAGTCCGTCGCCTTCGCCTCGGCGCACGTGAGCAGCATGTGCAGGATCGTGCCGACGCAGTGCGAGAAGGTCACGCCTTCGTCCTCGACCAGCTTCGCGAGGCGCTCCGGCACATAGCGTCCCGGATAGACCTGCTTCACGCCGAGCACCGTGGCGATATAAGGCATGCCCCACGCGTGGACATGGAACATCGGCGTGAGCGGCATGTAGACATCGCCGCGATGAAAGCGCTGCCCGGCGATCGGCGTGGCGAGCGCCGCCATGAGCGTGATGGTGTGCAGGACCAGTTGGCGGTGCGTGAAGTACACGCCCTTCGGCAGTCCGGTCGTGCCGGTGGTGTAGAACGTCGTGGCACGCGTGTTCTCGTCGAAATCCGGGAACGCGTAGCTCGTGCTGTGCGCCGCCAGCATCGCCTCGTATTCGGCCGAGAACGCGATGCTGTGCACAGGCGCTTCGCTGTCCGGCTCGTCGAGCCAGACAAACGTACGAACCGTCTCGAGCTGGTCCTTGATCGACTCGACGACCGGAATGAAATCGGTGTGAACGAACAGGACTTCAGCACCGGCGTGATTGATGGTATAGGCGATCTCAGCGGGCGACAGGCGCACGTTGACGGTCTGCAGGACGGCACCCATCATCGGGACGCCGAAATAAAATTCGAGGTAACGGTGGCTGTCCCAGTCCATCACCGCGACCGTGCTGCCGTGCTTCACGCCCAGTTGCGACAGACCGTTCGCGAGCCGTGCAATACGTTCGCGCAAGGTCGCATAGGTCATCCGCACCTGCCCACGGTAGACGATCTCCTGTTGCTGGGCCTGCGCAAACGGCGTATGCAGCAGTTGCTTGATCAGCAAGGGGTAAGCATAGGCGCCAGCGGGGCTCGTCTTCACGTCGTCCGACATCGATATCTCCTTCAGTCCACAAGATGGATTGCACGAGCGCCGATTGTTTGTTCTGGTTCTGTGCGTGGCGACGTGCCGTTGAAGCCATCATCGCGACATCGGGACGCAAGCAATATCCCCTGAATGGGGGAGCGCAATGGAACCCCCCGCGCGGATATGCTGGTACGAATCGATGATTTGAAAATCTCATCTCAGCAATTCGCGGTGATTGTTGGATGTGATCGGTCGCACGCCTATGATTCGGCGCAGCAATAGCCCAACGGAGCCTTACATGCCGATGACACACGTTTCAATGCGCGCAGGTCAGTCCGCGCCATTTCGCACCGCTGTTTTAAAGGGGATTCACGAGTCCTTGCACGAGGCGATGGGTATTCACCCGGACGCCTTCTTCATGACGATCACCGAGCACGAAGAAGCCAACTTCCTCGCGAACATGACGTTCCCGTTCAAGCGCAGCCCGGACCTGCTGCTGATCCAGATTACGCTGACCGCCGGCCGCGCCGCCGACGACAAGAAGCGCTTCTACGAGCACCTCGTCAGGAAACTGCAAGCCGACCCCGGTGTCGATCCCGCCGATGTGTTCATCAACATCATCGAGGTCGCCAGCGAGAACTGGTCGGCCGGTAAGGGGCTCGCTGGTCGCAACGCGGTCATACCCGCCAGCTGAGCGCGACCCAGCAGACAAGCCCGATCAACCATCCATGCGTTCCGGAGTCACCATGACCAAACCCTATGCTGTTCCTCTTTCGCCGCGCGGCCTGTCGAGCATCGCGCCCCCGCCGCCGTGGCACTATGCCGGCGACTTCATGCTGGTCGAATTCTGGGCCGCCCCCGCTGCGGCAGCCGCCGTGCTCCCCGAAGGGTTGAGCCTGGACCCGGCGTCGCCGGGCCACGCGAGCGCCCTCTTCATCGACTGGCAATTCACCGCGGGCAACGACGAAATGCTCGATCCGGCGCGCTACCAGTACCGCGAATTCTTCATTCTCGTCGACGCTCTGTACGACGGTAAGCCGGTTTCATATTGCCCGTACATCTTCGTGGACAACGACTCCGCCATGATGCGCGGCCTGATTCAAGGCTTCCCGAAGCGCTATGGGCAGGTGCATCAAACGCGCACCTTCGCAGCCGCGAGTCCCGCAGCAGCACCGGTTGCGGCAGGCACGCGCTTTGCCGCGACGGCGTCCGCCGCCGGGCAACGGCTCGCCCGCGCCGAAGTGAAACTCGAAGCGCCGGTCGCGGATGTTTCGAAACTGAGCCTCGCCGGACGTCCCGTCGTCAACCTGCGCTACTTCCCGCGCCTCGCAGCCGGCCAGCATGAAACGCCGGCCGTGAACGAACTGGTGCTGTCCGTAATGGACAACGCGCAGATCGCCGGCGTATGGTCCGGCGAAGGCCAGCTCTCGCTGCCGCTCGCAGAAGGCGAGGAGATTTCCGATCTCCAGCCCGTGCGCGTGGGCGCCGGTTTCCGCGGCTCGATGGCGTACTGCGTCACGGACCTCAAGACGCTGGCCGACCACACGAAATAAGCGCGCTACACGCGCAGCGCCCCTTTGCGAACGGCTAATATCCAGTCAACGCAGATGCCCGGCGCTGCGTGCGCCACCGCGCGTCGACACTCCACCGCACACCATGGCCCTCATGACCGACACGTCCGAAGCAATGCGGACAAACCAGTGGTTCAGCGCGCTGCCTGTTGAAGAGCAGGAAGCGCTGATCCGGCGCAGCGAGTTGATGACGCTGCATCCCGGCGAATATCTGTTCCATCGCGGCGACGCCCCAGTCGGTTTCTACGGCATCAAAAGCGGCAGACTCAAGGCCTCGACGGTGCGCGAAGACGGCAAGGAAGCAATTCTCGCGGTCATCGAAGCGGGCAACTGGTTTGGCCAGACCTCGTTGACGAGCGGCCAGCCGCGCCCTCGCGACGTCGTCGCGCTCGATCGATCCACTGTCTTCATCCTGCGGGCCGCCGCGTTCGACGAGTTGATGCAACACCACGCGTTCGTACGCGCAATCGCGGATCTGCAATCGATCCACATGAACTGGCTCTATCGCATGGTCGAGGATGCCACGCTCCATTCGACGCGCGCGCGCATCGCGCGCCGCCTGCTGCTGGTCGCGTCCGGCGACGTCACGCTCGCGCCGCAGTCGCGCCAGGACGTGAGCCTTTCGCAGGACACGCTGGCCATGATGCTCGGCATCACGCGCCAGACGCTGTCGCTGGAACTCAAGGCGATGGCGGAGAAAGGCGCAATCACACTGCGCTACGGGCGCATCGAAATCTGTTCGAGAGACCTTCTCGCGTCGCTTCAGGATGATTGACGAGCGCTCGCGCTTTTCCGCGAGCGCCCCACTCCAGCGCCTAGAAAATGTGCCGGATACCGACGGTCACCCCGAGCTGCGTGGTGCCGTAGGCCGAACTCACCGCGTTGATGCCCTGGAACTGCGCCCCGACCATGCCGCCGCGATACAGCGAGTAATCGACTTCGGCATAGGCATCGGTGCGCTTCGACAGGTTATAGTCCGCGAGCACCTGGAATTGGGTCGCGTTGCCGTCGCCGGACTGCGTCTTGCCCGTCTGGATCGTGCGCCACACGTTGGCGGAAAGATGCGTCGCGAAACCGATTTGCTGCGTCACGCCACCGAAGAACATCTCGCGCGCGCTGAACGTATTGAATTTCAGGGCGGTCAATGCAGGCTGAGAGAAAGGTCCGTTGGGGAAATTGCCCACGAAACCCGCATCCTGTCGATTGACGACCCAGCCAGCATTCACCGTGGTCGATTCATACGTGTATGAACCGCCTGCGGTCCACGACTTCAGATGCGCGGACGAATTCACCGCATCGCGCGAGTCGAGGTACGCAGCCGACAACGTGACTGGCGCAGGCGGCACGTACAGGATCGACGCGCCAATCTGACTGCCTGCTCCAAACTGCCCGGCCTGTCCTCCAAACGCATAGGAAACCTCGGCCGTAATGTATTGCCAGCGCGCCGCGTACTTGACCATGTTGCTCGTCCACACGCCCTGGGCCATCATGACTTCCGGCCGGAACTGGTAGAACGTCGGCAGCCACCGGTTCGTCACGAATGCACCCAGCACCGCATCGGAAAGCGGATTGATCTGGCGACCCATCGTCAGCTTGCCCCACGTGTTCGATTGCACGCCGACATAAGCGGTATTGAAGAACGGATAGGCCGGATCGGTCTGGCCGTTATTCGGAAAGAAGCGATTCTCGAGATTGAAAATGACCTTCGTCCCGCCGCCGATGTCTTCCGCACCCTTCATGCCGAAGACACTTTCGCTCTCGCCGCTCAACATCTGGAATTGCGAATCGCCTGCGGGGTTCGCGTTCGTCGTATAGCGAACGCCGGCATCCACGATGCCATACAGCGTCACTGACGACTGCGCGACGGCCGACACCGAATACAGCGTCACGGACGAGATAACGCCCGCGACGAGCCCCGCTTTGCGCAGCGGCGTCGCCTTCGGTTTGCGCAGGCGCCAGCGTGACCCGGATGACACCTTCGGCGTGCCGCTCAATCTCCTTACTTTCCTCATGCCAAGACTCCAACGTTATGTTTATGTTGTACTGCGAAATAATCATATGGATTGCGTGACGACCCATTTCCTGTCTGGATGTCGCGTCCACAGTCACACGTTGCCCGGGAAAACCTGGCGAGACCGTCAGAAAATTTACATTTGTGGATGCGCTCGCACGGCCATTCACCGTGCTCACGGGAGATAACCCCTAAATTGCAAGAATTCTTGCAGTACGAGGACCGGCGATTGCGTAGGCTTTTGGGCCCGTCGGCGGCCTCATCCGTGCCGGATGCGAGATCCGGCACGGAATGCCCCACTTCACGCCTGCACGAACTTGCGACTCCATTGCCCAATGGCTTCCAGCGTCTCGGCCGTTTCAGGCAGGAACGGGAACAACGTGAACACGTGCACCGAATCGTTCACCATCTTCAGCGTCACGTCCGCGCCGGCCGCGCTGGCGCGCTCGGCGAACCGCGTCGTGTCGCTTTCGAGCACCTCGCCGTGCACAGCCGACAGGAAGACCGGCGGCAAGTCGCCCAACTCAGCGAACAGCGGCGACAACATCGGATCGGTCGGTTCGTGCCCCTGGAAGCAGGCCGCGACGAGATTGGTCAGGGTCTCGCGATTCACGGCTGGATCGTCGCCCGAGTTCGCCAGCACGGAGGGCCCGCTGAGCGTGAGGTCGGTCAGCGGACAGATCGCGATGACACCGGCGGGCAGCGGCAGCCCCGCGCGGCGCAACGCCGCCGCGAGCGCAAGTGCGAGGCCGCCACCGGACGACTCGCCGCTCAGGAACAGCGTCGCCGGATCGACGCCTGCCGCGAGCAGGCCCCGATACGCGCTGAACGCATCATCGATGGCTGCCGGGTACGGATGCTCGGGCGCGAGTCGATAGTCAACCGTGTAGCACGGGCCGTTCAGCGTCTGCGAAAGACGGCTTGCATATTCAACCGAACTCGTCGCGGTGCCGAGCACGTAGGCGCCGCCATGGAAGTGCAGTACGGTGGCCCTTCGCTGCGCGCCCTCGGCGAGTACCTGCAACGCGCGCACACCGTCGAGATCGACTTCGGTCACGCGGCTGCTCGACGGCGCCGGAAACTGTTCCAGCAAGAAGCGCTCGTAGGCGGCGCGCTGACCGCGCTCGCCGCGCGCCACGTCGTCCGGCGTGAACACGCTTTTCCAGAGATCGAACGCGCGCTGGCTTTCGGCGCGCTCCATGCGCTTGCCCTCACGCGCGGCGCTCAATCCCACGACCTCGCCCGCCGGCAGCCGTGCGGCCTTCATAATGTCGTGTCCCCACGCAAACGACCACGAGATCTCGCCCAGCGGATCGATTCGCGAAAGCCCCTTGAGCCGCCCGTTGCGCTGGCGCACGCGCGCCTCGTCGGGTTCGTGCGCCCAGTCCACGACGTAGCGCGCGCCCGCCTGGATCCGCTTCGTGCGCGGCTGGCGACGTCGTTCGTATTCCACCAGCGCAGCCGGCACGCCAGCCGCTCCGTGCTGTTCCAGACAACTGGCGAGGACCCATGCATCTTCAATCGACTGGCAGGCGCCCTGCGCGAGATACGGCACCATCGCATGCGCGGCGTCGCCGAGCAGCGCGATGCGTCCCGTGGCCCAGTGCTCGATCGGATCGCGGTGATACATCCCCGTGATGAAGGTCGAGTCGACCTGCTCCAGCATCTGCTGGACGGTCGGCTCGGCGCCCTCGAACGAGCGCCGCAATTGTCCGACGTCGCCCGCTTGCGTCCACGACTCGCGGCTCACTTCCGTCGCCGGCACCGACGCGAGAATACTGTAGAGGTCCTGACGAACCCAGTACGAAATGATATTGCGCCCCACGCCGAACCAGTTGTTGCCCGCCACCGGCAGATTCAGCCCTCTGAGCCGGTCCGCTGGAATCAGCGAGCGCCACATCAGGATGTTGGCGAACTGCTTTTCCTCCGGGCCGCGAAGCGCCGTGCGCACCGCCGAATGAATGCCGTCCGCGCCGATCACCGCATCGCTTCGGATCACCTCGCCGCTTTTGAGCGTGACCCAGGCGCCGTCGTCGTCCTGCGCGACCGATGCACACTCCGCGCCCAAGCGGACCACGCCCGGCGGCAACGCCTTCGCGAGCAGGTCGATCAGATCGGCGCGGTGCACGTTGTAGAGCAGCGCCCCGTAGCGCGCCTCGGCTTCCTTGCCAAGCGGCGCGTAATAAAGACGACGCCCCGTCGACAGTTCGAGGTAATCGAAGCCCTCCGGCACCGTCGCGACGCTCGCCAACGCCCCTTCGAGACCCAGTTCCCGCAACACGATCGTGCCGTTGGCGGCGATCTGCACGCCCGCTCCGACCTCCGTCAACTGCGGCGCACGCTCCAGTACAATCGGCTCGATGCCGTGGCGCAGCAACGCCAGAGCCGTTGTGAGGCCGCCAATGCCTCCTCCTGCAATTACGACTTTCATGCTAAGTTTCTCCTACCGGGTTAATTAACCCAGTGTAGTTAGTTAACCCGATACGGTAAAGTAATGACAACACCAGGGAAAACCCTTCGCTCGGATGGTGCCGAGACCCGCATTCGCCTGAAGGAGGAAGCGCAGCGGTTATTTGCGCTGCGCGGACTGGATGGCGTCTCCGTCCAGGACATCATTTCGGCCGCTGGACAGCGCAATAGCGCATCGCTGCGCTATTACTTCGGGAACAAGCTGGAGTTGGCGCGCGAGCTGGTGGTCGACGGCGCGCGCCTGATCGACGAGGATCGCCAGGCGCGGGTGGACAAGCTCGAAGCCGAGGGGAAAGTGACCGTGCGAGCGGTGCTGGGCGCGTTGATGCTGCCGATGTTCGATCTGGCCGCGCGAACAGGTCAGGCCACCTACATCCGCCTGATCGCCAATCTGCAGTTGAACAACCGCGCATTTCTGCGCGAGGCGCTCGAGGACCGCTGGAACATCGGTTATCAGCGCTGCAATGGCTTGTTGCGCGCGTTGTTGCCCGATGTCCCGGCCGTCATCGTCGACCATCGGCTGTCGCTCGTGGGCATCTATGGCAATGCCGCGTTGGCGGCCTGGGAAGCGAGTCGCGATAGTGGCGAGTCGGGGCGGCTCTGGTCGCCCGACTACGCCGTGTCGAACCTGATGGACAGCTTCGAAAGCATGCTCGCGACTGAGCCGTCGGCACAAACGCGCGCCTTGCTGAACGGCTCACAGGCCGACGAGAAATCGTCCAGCTAGCGCGATGCGGCCGACGCGCGCGCTCAGGACCACGCGATGTGGCGAGGCGCCAGCACCTGCGGGCCGATGGCGGCGATATCGGTGCATCCGCACAGCGCCATCGTCGTGTCGAGTTCCGCCGCGATGATCTGCAGGCTTTTTTGCACGCCCGCTTCACCGGCGGCCGCCAGTCCGTACAGGAAGGCCCGGCCGATCATCGTGCCGCGCGCGCCGAGCGCAAGCGCTTTCAACACGTCCTGGCCGGTCCTGACACCGCTGTCGAGCCACACCTCGACCCGCTCGCCGACGGCATCGACGACAGCAGGCAAGGACTCGATCGACGAGACAGCGCCATCGAGTTGACGCCCGCCGTGGTTCGACACGACCACGACATCGGCGCCGGCATCGAGCGCGCGCTGGGCATCGACCGGATCGAGGATCCCCTTGACGATGAGCTTGCCGCGCCAGAGCTTGCGGATCCATTCGATGTCCGCCCAGCTCATGGCCGGATCGAACTGATGCTTGACCCACGAGGCCAGTGACGACATGTCGTCGACACCCTCGACGTGACCGACGATATTGCCGAAATGGCGCCGCTTCGCGCGCGCAATGCTCCATGACCAGGCCGGCTTGCCCGCCATGTTCAGAAGGTTGGCCACGCTCAGGCGCGGCGGCGTCGAGAGGCCGTTCTTGATGTCCTTGTGGCGCTGGCCGCCCACCGGCAGATCCAGCGTCACGACCAGCGCGCTGCAGCCCGCACTTGCGGCGCGCTGAATCAGTCGCTCGACGAACGCCCGGTCGCGCATCACATAGAGTTGGAACCAGAAAGGCCCGGGCACGCTCTGCGCGACATCCTCGATGGAACAGATGCTCATGGTCGAGAGCGTGAATGGAACACCAAAACGCTGCGCCGCGCGCGCCGCGAGAATCTCCCCATCGCCCCTCATCATGCCCGCAAGCCCGGTCGGCGCCAGCGCCACCGGCATCGCGACCGGCTGGCCTGCCATGACGGTCTTGAGGCTTCGCGCACTGATGTCCGCGCCCACGCGCTGACGCAAGCGGATTTGCCCGAGCGCCGCTTCATTGGCGCGATAAGTCGACTCGGTATAAGAGCCTGAGTCGACGTAGTCATAGAACATGCGCGGTATGCGCCGTTGCGCGACGATGCGCAGGTCTTCGATGCAGGTGATGGGGCCGGCCATGTGTCTCACTCCAGTTGATCTGGAGGGATGCTACGTGCGGCCTACGGGTCATCGCGCGACATTTATTCCCGACACACGCGAAAGATATTCCGCTGCCGCGTTGCTCGTTTGCGTGCAAATGTCGACCAGCCAATCCGCGAACTCGCCTTCGACGCCATACGAAGAATGCGGCATCAAATAGTACGGCGGCACCGCGCACCGGATCGCGGGAAACACGGGGACCAGCGCGCCGGACGCGAGCCATTGCGTCGCGAGCGTGGGCCGGCCGAGCGCGACGCCCTGGCCGCTCACGGCGGCTTCGAGCAACACGCCGAGGTCCATGAGGCTCGGTCCGTCTTGCGGCTCATTCCAGTCGAGACCTGCCGCGTGCAGCCACGGCGTCCATGGCTCCAGCGATGTTCTGAGCAGCGGCGCACACGCCAGATCGGCGGGCTCGCGCAGCGGCCCGATCGACTTCAACAACGAAGGCGCGATCAACGGCGTCGCGCAGTCCCTCAGCAAGACCGTGCAGCCGGCTTCGAGCGGATCGCCTGCGCGGATCCACAGATCGGTATCGGCTGGCGCGGCGTCCGGATAGGGTGTGCTCAACGCCAGTTCGAGTTCGACAGACGCGTAGCGAGCCGTGAATTCGTGGAGCCTCGACGCGATGATCTGACGCGCGAACGTCGGCGGCGCACAGACCCGCAACCGTTGTTTGCGCCGGTCATCGAGTTGATGCAACGGCACTGCTGCCAGCAGGCGAAGCGGCGCCGTCACCTGCTGCAGATACGTCTTGCCCGCTTCGGTCAACACCAGCGTTCTGCCGCTTCTGTCGAGCAGTTGCACGCCTAGCAGTTGCTCGACAGCGGCCACCCGTTTGGCGACGGCGCTCCCGGTCACACAAAGCGCTTCTGCCGCGCGCTCGAACGTGCCAAGACGGGCCGCCGCTTCGAACGCGAGCAGACCATCGAGAGAGGGAATGCGAAGACGGGAACTACTCATGATCGAAGCGCCGGGAGGTGTCGCGAGGCGGCTGGGCCGTCGAAAGCATGAATATACGCTGCGTTCGCAGTCGCTCGCTCCTCATGGTACGCGCAATGCCGACGATGCCGTCGTCGCAAGCATCGCAATCGATGACCGCATTATTTCGGTTTCCGAATCATATGAAACAAAGAAAAACACAACACATATGCGGCGCGCTTCCCCGCCACGGGAATCCGCACAGCTTGATCGCACCCCTTTTGCTGCGACGCGGGCATAGCGATCCGGTGCCGTTAACGTCTCCTCACCCTCTAATCCAGTACTAACTGTGAGTCCTTAGATTGAACACTGTGTTCTGCAAATCGACCTGACTGAGCGGATTTGCTGACCCACCACTCACCCTCAAAGGATTTGTATTATGGAATTCGATTACCTGATCGTGGGCGCCGGCATCCAGGGACTGGTACTGGTCGACCGCATGCGCGCACTGGGCTTGAATGTCTGCTGCGTCGAACGCGCCCCCACCGTAGGCTCTGCGCAGACGTTGCGTTCGCAGTTCTACATTCACCGCGGCCACTTCTACACCGAGCAGGAACTGATTGGCCAGTTGAACAACTCGTACTGGCTCTGGCAGAGCATGGTGCGCCGGCTGGGCGTGCGCATTCGCTCCAGCGATTCGTATGTCGGCTTCGTCGGCGACAGCACCCCGTGGACCGAGGCGTGGGATGCAGAAGGCGTGCCCTACACGCGGTCATCGGCCAACACCGGCGCATTGCAAGGGCACCGCATGCAGGACGTCTTCACGTTTCCGCACATGCTGGTCGACGGTCACGAGTTCATCGCCAAGCTCACGCATATCAATCGCCACCATATCCGTTTCGGCGAACTGAGCACGTTCAAACACGCAGGACGTCACTACCGTTTCACGTTGAATGGCGAGGCGATGTCCACTCGCAAGATCATCGTCTGTGCGGGCGCGGGCACGAATGCGGTACTCGATTCCATCGAAGGGCTCGAGCACGATGTCACCGTCCAGACGCGCGTGTGTCAGGTGCTGGTTCTTCGCGACGGCGTGCCCAACCAGAGCGTGCTCGTTCCCGATGCGCAGATGTTCATCGCCCCGCAATACGCGCCGGACGGCTCGCCGGTTCTGCTCTACACGTACGGCACCGATCCCGTGCATAGCGAAGAGACCTGCCGTCTCGACGTCGGCCGCTTTGCGCGTCAGCTCGATACGCTGCGCAACACGCTGCCCGTCCTCGGCCAGGCCGCATCGGAAGGCCGTTTCTATCTGGCGAGCAAAACCGAGAGCGCCGCACTCGGCAAGGGCCTGCGACCCAACAAGGCCTTCGTCGAGCGCCTTTCCGAGGACGTGCTGTGCGTGCTCCCCACCAAGCTTTCGCTGACGATCAACGCGGCCGACAAGGTCATCGGCATGGTGGGTGTCGATCTCGCCGGGACGGAGAGCGATCACCTGGCCGGCGTGCCGCCGTATTACATGCCCCTGCCCTTTGCCAACGAAACACGCGGAGTACAACAACATGCATAACCTCTACATCGGCCTCGACCGCGACGGCACCATCGAATTGCCGGACGTGCCGCCTCCCGCAGAACTGGTCGAACAGCTGCACGATTTCCAGCGAGCCGGCGCCAAAGTGTTCCTGGCGTCGGGCAAGAGCTACGAGGTTCTGCGGCCCATTTGCGCGGAACTCGGTCTCGAGCCCTGGATGTATTGCTGCGAGAACGGCGGGCACGTCGTGTTTCCCGCCACCGGTGCGGAGTACGTCACGTCGACCAGCGGCGATCTTTCGCTGTTCCTCGCGCAGCTCGATTCGATCGCGTTGCCGCCCTACAAGGAAGAAGCGAAGCAGTCCATCTGGTCGAAGAAATTCGGCGAGCATTCGCTGGCCGCGAAGGCCATTCTCGACGAGTTCGTCGCGAAGCATGGCCTGGCACTCGACGTGTTCGCGTACCCGGACGGCGACGGCGGACTCGACGTCGTGCCGCGCGGCATCGACAAGGTGAATCTGCTGAAATTCCTGCCACCGCAAGCCGTGGTGCATTACTTCGGCGATGGCGAGAACGATCTGGGCATCATGCGCGCGCCGTCGGTGATGCCTCATACCGTCGCGAACGCCAAGCCCGTGGTCAAGCAATGCGTGGCCGAAAAATCCGGCTACATCTCCGACTTGCCGGCCGGACTGGGCGTCACCGAGACGCTCAAGCGCCTGAAGCACGACTTGCTCGCGATGGCGGCGTAAGACCGAAGTGCATGTGATGCCGTCGATGACTTCAGGCGGCGGCCTGTCAATCTTCTGAATAGCATCATGACACCTCAATTCTTGTTGCCCTTCGCGTTCTTTTTCGTCGGCCTGGTCGGCAGACGCTGGAGCGTCACGCGAGAAAAATCCGTTGCCATTCTCTCGTGGCTGATCTCCTGGGTCATGCTGCCGGCCGTCATCGTCGCTTCGATGAGCAGTCTGCATCTGAGCCATTCGGTGCTGCTGCTTCCGGCGGCCAATCTTTACCTCGTCGCGGCGCTCCTTGCATTGACCGCCGGCGGCGCCGTGCTGTTCAAGGTGAGCCGGAAGACGGCCGGCGCGGCGATCATCGCGTGCGGCTCGCTCGAGGGCGGCAGCATCGGTCTCGCGTTGACGTTGTCACTGTTCGGCACGGCATTGCTGCCGCAGTTCTTCGTCTTCGACATCACGCATGCGTTCGTGCTGTTCACGCTGACTTATCTGATCGCGTGTCTGTTCGGCAATACGGGCCAGCATTCGGCGCGCTTCATCCGCTCGTTCATTCTCGGGCCCATTCCGCTCGCGATCGCCGTGGGCCTCGCGCTCAACTTCGCGTCCATCAAGATCGAGCCGCGCGTCTACGCCACGCTCAATGCGGTGGGCTATCTGATGCTGCCCGCTGTCATGACGATCCTCGGATTTCGCTTCGCGCTCAGCGCCAAGTACCTCAAGATTTCCGTCGTGCTGACGCTGGCCAAGATCGTGGTGGGCTATCTGCTGGCCTGGGCGTTCGTTCAGTTCTTCCATCCGTCGGCCGAAACGCGCGCCATCATTCTGCTCAGCAGCTGTCTGCCGCCGAGTTTCCTGACGCTGGTTTTCGCGGAAGAACAACATCTCGACAGCGAATTCCTGTCCACCTTCCTGCCGGTGTCCAGCATCCTTTCGTTCGGGCTGCTCTATGGCGCCTTCACGATGTTTCCGGGACTGCTTTGAACGGTGCGCCTCGGCGCCCCTGCACGACATCCCGGCGTATGATTCGTTGAAGTGATGCTCCCGGGATGCGGATCATGAGCGAGGGATATCAACACGCAGGACGCCTGCTCGACCTCGATGCCGTGCAGGCGTTCGTGCTGGTCGCCGACCTGAGCAGCTTCACGCGCGCGGCCGAGGTGCAGGACACGACGCAATCGGCCATCAGCCTCAAAATCAAGCGTCTTGAAGAGCGCCTCGGCATGCGTCTGCTGGAACGAACGCCCCGGCACATTCAACTGCTGCCCGAAGGCGTGGCGTTTCTCTCTGCCGCGCGCGAGTTGCTGGGTGCCCACGACCGCGCCGTCGCCGTCCATGTCCGCGAGCAGCGCAGCCTGCGTCTCGGCATCATCGATCACACCGCCGCCGAAGACCTGATTCCGTTGCTTGCCCGCGTGTCGAGCCATGACCCGACGTTGCGCGTCGAAGTGAGAATCGGCGCTTCAAGCCAGATGCTCGAAGCGTACGATGCAGGCGAACTCGACGCAGCGTTCGCCCGGCGCGATCCGGCGCGACGCGACGCCGAGCGGTTGTTCGTCGAACAATGCGGCTGGTTCGCGGCGCCCCAGTGGTCGCCCCATCCCGACGAGCCCTTGCGCGTGGCCTCGCTGTCCGCGCCGTGCGGCGTGCGCGCCAACGCCCTCAAGGCATTGGACGAAGCGGGCATCAAATGGACCGAGGTCTTCGTCGGTGGCGGCGTGGCGACCGTCGGCGCCGCCATCATGGCGGGCCTCGCCGTTGCGCCCATGACCCGGCGCGGATGTCCGCCGCGTGCGCTCGATGTGGGCAGCCGCTTCGGATTGCCGCCGCTCGCATCGATCGAAATCGCGGTGTATACGCGCGTGCGTGACGAGTCCATGAAGGAAGCCATCCGTGTCTTCGGGGCCGCGCTGCGCGGTGCGAATACGCGCGGCTAAGGGTGGTGTGGCGCGTTGCGCGTCGGGCCTGCCTTTTAAATGGGGAGGATTTAGCACCGACGATGGTAAGCACCGCGACTACTTCGTTTGGATGTCGCGCCCAAGGTGCCATCGAACGAGTAGCGGCCGCGCATTCTTTGCCCAGCGTCGCGTTTTACTGTGTTACATCGCGCGTCGAGTGAGCATCCCAGTTTTCGTGCGAAGTCTGGCGCTTCATCGCGTCTGCGCGCAGGACCTACGCGTGCGGCAATCCAGGAGTAACTCCTGTCGCGCTCCGAACCGTGCCTCAAGCTTCGTGAGATCAGCTGTGGGCGAGCCACGCAGCTCGTGCGCCGGCGCACGTACAAGGGCCGTGATCTCCCCGCTGCCTGCAACTCGTCGCGTTCAGCCTCAGCACTCCCCAAGTTCGCGCGGACTACAATGCCTCGCCACGCGGGTGTTTGGCGCTGGGCGCTCCTCGCGCGACTGCCCGATCGCGGCGCCAGACTTGGCGACTTGCCGTACATAGTCCTTGCTTAGTCGCCTGGCCTGGTTTGCTTGAATATGACCAGCTGGCTTGTCCGGTGCAGCTCGGCCCGCAGTTTCCGGAACCGCTGCCCGTATCACAGAGCTTCCTGAAAACGCGGCTTCCTGCTAACCGTGCGTTCGTGTTCGAGCGCCTCGTGCGCGTACTGCGGTTTTTCCCAACGAGCGTTGGAGGCCATCGCCGCTCGGTCTGCCACTTAGCAGCGCGAGAAGATGGGCACTGGCATGATTGTGCGTCGACCTGCTCGCCATCGTCGCGTGTTCGTAGACAAACACGCGGAGGCCGCCTCCGACCGGCGCCAGATAGTCCCATGTGGCAGCAACGCGAAACTCGCGACAGTGACGCCTTAAAAAATTCGCGCCATATTTCCCGCGTTTCACTTCTCCGCTCTATTCATCGAGAGCCGTGGCAATCAAGCGCGCAAATGACGAGCGAAAAACATCCCTTCAACAAGATATCGCTCGCTGCCCATGTTTATTACATAATAACTACAATATATTACATGACAATTTCAACCAGAACTGCAATCAATTCGTTTAATTTGACGAAATCGAATATATTTATCCGAAAATCAATCATCGGAAACCCTCGGAAGAGCAAATAAAATTCTGACGGAAAATTTAAATCTACGCTCACACATGATATTTATCATTACAACTTCACCGATCAATTGAAATTCATAAGCGATCTGAATTAAAGTAAAAGAACAAACACCTCACCGTGAATTTTCGTATATTGTCTTTATTTTTAAATGGAGATAATCATGCGTCATCTCGCTGCCTTTCTACTGTCGGCCTCAGTCACGCTTAGCGTGGCCGCACACCCCCCCGAAATCCCTGCACATATCACCGCATTGCGTGAGCAGATTGTTCTGGATACTGCCAATCTTCGATCGGTCGCCCGACAGATTAAAGATACGCAAAACGCGTCGTCCGAGCAACTGTATGTTACTGCCAGATTAAAACTGGATCAGGACGTAATCCAGCTCAGGGCGCCTTTACTTGAGCCAATACAGACTCAACTACGACAGACCTGGGCGCAGGCCGAAGCGACCGCTCTGGCAGGAGACTACGCCCAGGCAGCCATGCTGCGGGCAGAATATCGGCGACAGAAATCGATTTTTCGGGCGTATAAATCCTCCCTGGTCAGTGATTTCTGAATTTTTGACGCTATACAAGAAAATTGTGCACAAGTTGTAGCCGGATAGCACTGTCATCACAAATATCGCTCACAAATTACATGAATAGCTCGATTATACGACAATCACGCAACCTCATTTCAACCGGTTTGTAAGATCGCATTATTCGGTTCACGCAGGGTCCGATCTGGCAATACGGAAAGCGTTCCAACAGGTCTAATAATCGATACGCATTCTGGTGCGCGCATTTCGCTGGTGGAAGCGCAGCAAATCGCATCAGCTGCGAGGAGGAGCTGGCAGAAAATCGTTCAGCGTCGGCAATATATGATCTCTGGCGTGCTTTAAAAGCGGGGCCACTTGCAGGACATGAACCCCTTCGGGTCTACGCGAACGCGCATACATATGGGGTCGAGGTCTATGTACATACTGATAACGACGATGAGGAAAACTATTTCTCCACAATCTATTATGCCCATCCGGTTTGGCATAAAAACTGGGGCGGCGAAACGATTTTTTATACAAAGACTGAGGTCAATACGATTATCGATACCGTTTATCCAGAACCGGGTATGGCGTTGACTTTTTCAGGCGCAATCCCCCATTGTGCCAAAGGACCGACGCGGGATTGCATCGACCTAAGGGTTACCGTTGTGATCAAGACGCAACGCGCATTTTCCGGATAGATCATGGTCGTGTATCTCGAGGAAATCCTGCTTCGTCTCGGTGCGCACGAGGTCCGTCACAGCGGGCGGACGCTTTTCGACCATCTCGTCGGCACCGCCCGTTATCTGGTTACTTGGGGCTGCAGCGAACCGGTATGTGCCGCCGGCCTGTTCCACAGCGTCTACGGGACGTCGGCATTCCACCACCCGCTGCTTGATGAACGGGACCGGCCGGCGTTGCGCCAGCGAATTGGAAACACGGCGGAAGAGCTAGTGTACCTGTTTTGCCGCGCCCAGCGACCCGCCGGCCTGATAGAAGCGTTCGAACTCGGTTCGATCCGGGATCGTGAGTCAGGCGTCTTGTACAGCATCTCGCCCGGGACGGCCGAGGAACTTGCATTGATCGAATACGCGAATCTGCATGAGCAGCGCATCAACGCTACGGGAGTATGTCCTGACCTTGAGACGCTCGACCGTCTCGTATCGCACCTCGGCGCGGTGTGGCGCACACGGCTTCCGGAGCAAGTCGCGGCGGAGCGAGGTGGTACGTGATCGAACTCGGGCCAATCGTGATCGCAAGACCACTGCGACTTCACGTTACAACTCTTCTGGTTATCGCAGCGATGGTGGTAGTGCTTGCTGTGCTCGCGGTCTCTCATTATGGACCACAGTCGGAAGCCGTCGGTACAGTGATTGGGCCCGAGGATTTCAGGCGGTATGGCGTCGATGCGGAGTCACTAAGCGCGGTGACGGGAAAGTTGGTGGTATTTCGGATGCCATTGCGATACGCGCGTACAAAGGCTCGCATATCCGCCGTTGCTATCGAACTGCCCGACATCATCGACGGACAGCCGCGCTACATCGAGGGCGAAATCGTCAGTATAAGGAGTTTTGCCGACAGCGCCGACGCGGGACGGGATGCCGATCCGGTGGCCGACCGGCACTGGATCGAATGCCTCGTCGTGATTGCATTTCGTCCGAATTCACGCTGGCAGCAGCAGATTGATTCCATACCAGTACACAGTGTGGTGACTGTGCGGACTCGTGCGCAGGCATCAAGCCGATCCTGGTTCGACCCATTGTGACCAGTCGATAGGAGCAAATCACATGTCTGAACTTCCCGATGCCGTGCTGTACCTGCTGGTCAGTGCCCTCTTCTTTCTGATCGCTAGCCCGCTAGCCGCAGGCTGGATCAAGCCGAATCGAATTTATGGCGTGAGAACGAGAAGAACGTTGCATGACGCTGCCACCTGGTACCGTTGCAACCGGAGTTTTGGCGTAGCGCTGATGCTCACCAGCACCGTCTATATCGTGGTCGTGGGCTACTGCTATCTCCACGGCATTCCGGTTACACGCGTCGTTCTGTTGGCAGCATTCCTGCTTGAAGTCGCAGTCCCCGCCGGTCTTTGTCTGGTTGTTTTGAAAAGCCCGATCGATCACTAAGGACACGAACATGCACGAATCGTTGGAGTTTGTTGGCCGTCTGAACCACCTGCGCTCACAGGTGCTGCTCTCTCAGGACGTGTCGCGGCTGTTTCGCAGCGATCCGGCCGCTACGCTACGGCAATACGGTCTCGACTTCCGGATGAGTAGCGACAGCGAGCAGATCATTTCAAGGAGAGCCTGCTCTTTGAATGTCGTCAAAGGAAGCCACCGGATGGTGATCGAAAAAAATGCCCATCGCGCTCATCGCCTGGTTCACGAGGCACTGGTAATGTGCCCGACGTTGCGCCTGCCTCACCACCGATATCCAATCCCGGCAAAAATCACGTCCGTATCCCGATCGTACCGGGTGACAACGCGATTCCACTCCAGACGCCCATCCCAATGCTGGGCGAATCGATACGAACCGGCAATGGTGACGAGACCCGAAAACTTGCCCGCCCCCGGTCCCGGCGATTCGCTGTTCTCGTTTTCATTGATGGCGTAATAGGCGCCCGCGCCGAGCGCGAGCGTCACCTTGTCATCGAGGAATGCGCGCGTCGCCCACAACTGGCTGGTGATACCGTCGCGCCGCGCGATCTTGCTGCTGCCTTCGTGCAGGTAGCCCACCGTAATATCCATGTACTTCATCAGGCCGCGCCGGTACTCGATGGCGCCGCCTAACGCGGCGGGCGAGCTGGTCGAATTGACGATGGTTTTTCCAAGGTAAACCGCTACTTCGTTATTCGTGACCTTCGAGGCGGACCCTGCCGCCCACGGACGCGGCCCGGGGCTGTCCGGTGCATCCAGTTGATAACCGATGCCGAACATGACGCTCGTCGCATCGGGTCCGTGCTGGATCTGCACGCGGTTCAACTGCAACTGCGTGATCCAGCGGCTCGATGCGTAGTAAGCCGCACGCACGCTATACACGACGCCCCAGCCATGGACGTTCGAGTAACTGCCGCCCTGTTCCGCCGTCGTGGTGTCGAAGTACCGATACGGACCGACGCCCGCCTGAAGCACGAATTTCGGACTGGCGAGCGGCACACGCGCCCATAGCTGGATCGTCTGGCCGTCGCGATGGTGATTGGGAATGTGCCCCTCGTTGAGCCACGCAAAGCTCGCGGCGAAGTATTGCCCGAGACCTTCTTGATAGTTGAACGCCCAGGTATAGGTGTTCGTGCTGGCCGCGCGCGACGCCCCTCCAAACAGCGAGAACTCCTGTGCCTGCGCGACCGACGCCAGCAAGGAACACGCCATCGCACACGCGCCCAGTGGCACAGTGGATCTGCGCAATTTGACCGGGCCGTTCGTCATGCCGCCTCCCTCATGGTGGAGTTCTTCCTGCGCATGGCGGCGTCCGATCCGCCGCCACGCACTGGCTCAACGAGAAACCTCTTTTTCTTCAGCGTATCTTCAGGTAGCTCACTGCTCGCGATCGCCGGGCAGCCGTCGACGACCGCAAGCTTCCCCACGAGCCATCGGGCGCTACTGCACCGTATATCCGCGCCCCTGCATGCAGGCACCATAAGCGCGCCAGTACGTATTCATCGTCGCCTGCGTATTCGCCTGGGCAGTCTGGGCCTGGGCGGCCTGCTGTCGCCGGGCGCGCACGCCTCCGGCAAGCGCGCCCGCGGTGGCGCCCACAGCTGCACCGTGTCCCGCGTCGTTGTTGCTCACATCGCCGATGATGGCGCCCGCCGCGGCGCCGCGCGCCGCACCGCCGACTCGCGCACCGGTTGGCCCCGTCTGCGGCGGGGGCGTCTGCGCCACGACGGCAGGATCGATGCCCGTGTTCTGCTTGGCCCACGCATAGCAGGCGCCGTCGTCGCTCGCCTGCTTGTCGGGGCTCTGGCCATGGGCGGGGTAGACAGACGGCTTTTGAGCGAAAGCCATCGTCGATACGAGGACCAGCACCACTGCACTCACACGACCGTTCATTTCGAATCTCCAATATCGATTGGTCACAACGACTCGTTGCGCGTCGCGCTCTGTCGTTCAGGGCACGCTGCGGGCTCCCCTTCAAATATCGTTGGCTACGTTTCGAAAGTCATGTATCTGTCACTGCGAGACGTTGCCCGCGTGAACAAGCGAATATTACGCTTGGCATTCACCCGTGGGGATATAGTAGCCGCCGTTGCGAAGATCGACGTTTCAGATGCCGCTCGAGTGGGTGTAACGGCGTTCGGACGGGCTGTCCTCGATATTCATATCGAATATTTCACGAGCGCCCACAGCAGTCGCCGAACTGAACGTGGACGCACAGTACGTGAATGTTCTCGACTGATCAGATAAAACGGCAATCATACAGTCCGGATACCTAATTTAAAGACGGTGTATTGGTCCGAAGCTTCCTTCCTTTACCGTCTGTGATTTGCGCTTGAGTTCCAGCTAAAGCCGCGACCATCCAGGCGATCTCATCGCCCCCCCTTCATCACCGTAACGTCCGTCTCAGATGCGACACGGGTCTCGCTGATACGCTCCAGCGAGGTCGCCCCGGTCTCGACACCGGCAACCAGCAGCGCGCCGATCAGCACCGCCAGCAAGCCGGCCACCATCGTGAGCACGCCCGTCAGTCCGGCGCGCTGGTAGACCATCACCACGAGGAACGGCGAGGCGATCGACGCGGCCCGCCCGCACATGCTGGAAAAGCCCGTGCCGCGCAGCCGGATCGAGGTGGGGAACAGTTCCGGCACGTAGGTGTAGATGCCGAGCGCGACCAGCGTGTAAATCATGCTGACGAGCGCAAGGCCGACGGCCATCACGGCCACATCGTCACGAAGTGTCGGATAGATCATGCCCAGCGCGATGATGGCGAGACAGGACAAGATCAGCGACTTCTTGCGTGACAGGCGATCGGCGATGAAGAAGCCGACCAGTCCGCCGAGCGGCCCGCCAAATGACATCACCGTCGAAAATCCCAGCGACTTCGCGATCGAAAAGCCCTCTTTGACCATGAAGGTCGGCAGCCACGACACGAAGCTGAAGATCGCCACGAGCGTCGATACCGAGATCAACACGCCGATCACGGTGCGCGACAACATGCCGGGCGCAAACAGCGCGGAAACCGGCAGAGGCGCGCCTTGCGGCGGATCCGTGCGCTCGACCGGCGGCAGCATGCCGTGCTCCTTGCGCACCGATGCTTCGATGGCCTGCAGCTCGTGTTCCGCTTCCTGCATGCGTCCCATCGATTCGAGCCAGCGCGGCGATTCCGGCATCTTCTTGCGTGCGCACCACACGGCCAGCGCGCCGAGGCCCGCGATCGCGAACATCCAGCGCCAGCCCAGCGCCGGGATGACGAAATACGCTACCACCATCGACGCGAGGAAGCCGAAGTTCACGATGATCACGAGCAACGAGACCCAGCGGCCGCGATGCGACGGCGGAATGAATTCGAGCAGCGTGCCGGCCGCCACCACGACCTCGGCACCGAGGCCGATGCCCATGATGAAGCGCAGGATCGTCAGCGTACCAATCGACGGCGCGAACGCGCCCAGCAGTGACGCGAGGCCGAAGATCAGCAGATTGGACTGGTACGAATAGCGGCGCCCGAAGCGGTCGCCGAAATAACCGGCGAACGCGGCGCCCACCATCATTCCGAAGAATCCCGCCGAAAGAAACGAGGCATTGGCCGCAACGCTCGAAAAGCCTTCGTGGACCATCTTCGCCATCACGCCACCGGCCAGATAGACATCGAACGCGTCCATGAAGGCGCCCGCCCCGATCAGCCACAGCAGCCTGCGATGGAAGCCGCTGATGGGTAGCCGGTCGAGCCGCGCACCGGCGTTCACTGCTTGACTCATTGTCATCGTGTCTCCAGCTAGTCATCGTGTTGCGCCGCTCGCGCTCGCCGCGCGCAACGCGCTCGGCGTGTGCTCTACGCGCGGGATTGAACGCCGGCTTTTCGACCGGCGGCCGTCGCATTGTTTCGACGCAGCGTTAACCCTGGTGGCCTGTCCACCGAGCGTTTTGCGATACTACGTTCATTAACAGAGACACTGTCTCTACCAAAGAGACAACCCCGAAAATGCTACAAAGCCTGAGCAGCGCGCTCCAGTTGATGCGCTATTTCACCTCGACGCAACCGGCATGGGGCGTGCGCGAACTCGCACGCGAAAGCGGCGTGCATCACGCCGTGGTCCATCGTGTGCTCGCGACCTTCGCTGCTGAAGGCTTTCTCGTGCAGGATGCGACCGGGCGCTATGCGCTCGGTTTGCGCTGGTTCGAAATGGGTGAAATCGTCCGGCACATTGTCTCGCCGACCCAGGCGGTCGAACCGATCCTGCAGCATCTCGCGCGCGAAAGCGGCGAAACCGTCTTTCTGACGCTGATCGACGGCGACGAAGGTCTTTGCCTCGACATCGTGCACAGCGATCAGCAACTGCGTTTTTCGATCGCCGAAGGTCAGCGCTTCGCGTTGCATGCCGGTTCGCACGGCAAGGCCATTCTCGCCTTTCTGCCCGACGAGCGGCGCCAGGCGATCTGCGCGAGCGCGGCCAGCACGGACGAACGCCTCGACGTGGCCACGCTCGAACGTCATCTCGAACAGATACGCAATCAAGGTTGGGCCTACACGCGCGAAGAGTCGGCGGCAGGCGTCGCCGGTCTCGCCGTGCCGGTGTGGAACCGCACGCGCCAGGTCGTCGGATCGCTGGCGATTTCGGGTCCGGTCCAGCGGCTCGACGAGGGCGCGATCCCTCGTCTGCTCGCCCCCTTGCAGTTAGCGCAGCCGAGGATAGAAGGCGTCGTCGGATTGCTTCGTTAGGCTGCCGGGCGGGCTTTTAAAGCCCGCCGCCATTATAGCTATCATGGAGACCGGACTCATGTCCATTACAAGTAGCACTACTAACGGGGCGGGAACACCTGGCCCGGCGCTCAAGATCCCACGTTTCATGGAGCCGCTGGTTCTGGTGATCTCGCTGGTGTTGTCGGTGCTGGGCGCGATCATCGGCATGCAGTTGATCGTCACGCTCGGCATCTCGGCGAACACGTCGATCATCGGCGCGCTGATCGCGATCGTTTTTTCCCGCATCCCGTTGCAGGTGGCTCGGCGCTTTCGCGTGCTCGAACGCCAGAACCTCGTGCAGACGGCCATTTCGTCGGCGACCTTCGGCGCGGCCAACTCGTTGATGATTCCGATCGGCGTGCCTTATGCGATGGGCATGCCCGAACTGGCGATGCCGATGATGCTCGGCGCGCTTGCGGCGATGCTCGTCGATGGCACGATGCTGTACCTGCTGTTCGGCAGCCGCGTGTTTCCTGCCACGGGCAGCTGGCCCTCGGGCGTCGCGACCGCCGAAGCGATCTGGGCCGGCGACCAGGGCGGGCGCAAGGCGGCGTTTCTCGGTCTCGGCGTCGTGGCCGGCGTGGCGGGCGCCTGGTTCGGCGTGCCGATGTCGGCGTTCGGTGCGGCCTTCCTCGGCAATATCGCCGCGCTGGCGATGTTCGGCATCGGTTTGCTCGTGCGCGGCTATTCGGTTGCGCTCGCGGGCATCGACATCGCGAAGCTCTATATTCCGCACGGTCTCATGATCGGCGCGGGCACCGTCGCCATGTTCCAGGTCGGCGCGGAAATCCGCCGCTCGCGCAAGTCCGCGGCCAACGACGCGGGGCTGTCCACGCTGCCCGTCACGTGGACCGGGCGGATTCTCGGCGGCGGCTATGTCGTCTACGCGTTGATCGCCGCGATCATCGCCATCGCGGCCGGCCATGTTGCACAGATGTCGCCGGGCATGCTGATCGCGTTCGTGCTCTACGCCGCGTTCGCCGCCTATGTGCACGAATTGATCGTCGGCATCGCGGCGATGCATTCGGGCTGGTTTCCCGCGTTCGCCGTTGCGCTGATCACGCTCACGATCGGCATCCTGCTCGGCTTTCCGCCCGGCGCGCTCGCCGTGCTGGCGGGCTTCTCGGCATCGACCGGTCCGGCCTTCGCCGACATGGGCTACGACCTGAAGACCGGCTATCTGATCCGCGGCGAAGGCTCGAACCCCGCGCTCGAACTGGCCGGCCGACAACAGCAGTTCTTCGCGGCGATGGGCGGCTTCGTGGTGGCGGGCATCGTGGTCGTGCTCTTCCATGAAGGTTATTTCCTGCGCGACCAGCTGCCGCCGGTGGACCGCGTCTACGCGGCCTCGATCAAGGCGGGATCGTCGTGGGACATCACGCGGCAACTCGCCATCTGGGCCGTGCCCGGCGCGATCCTGCAGTGGCTCGGCGGTGCGAAACGCCAACTCGGCATTCTGCTCTCGACGGGCCTGTTGCTGACCTCCCCGCTCGCTGGCTTCGCGGTGCTGATCGGCCTGCTGATCCGGGTCGTCGTCACGCGCACGCGAGGAAATCGCCACAGCGCGGAGATGAGTGCCTTCGCGGGCGGTGTGATCGCTGGCGACGCGCTGTTCAGCTTCACGCGTTCGATGATCAAGATGAAGTAACTGCCTTAAAAGAGCCACTGCAATGAATATCGACAGTATCCGCAACGACACTCCCCTGCTTCGTTCTACTATTTACATGGATACGGCGGCGGCGTCGCTGCCGCCCGACCAAGTGCTGGAAACCGTGCGGCAGTATTTGCTCGACACGGGACACAGGGGCATTTACCTGCCTGCGTTTCGGCGCGAAACGTATGCGCGCGTCGATGCGGTGCGCGCGCAGCTCGCGTCGCTGCTCCACGCGGGCGCCGATGAAGTCGCGTTCACGAAGAACGCGAGCGAGTCGATCTCGCTGGTTGCACAAGGCATCGACTGGCAGGCCGGCGACGAAATCCTCGTCGCCGACACGGAAATGCTCAGCAATCTGCTGCCGTGGAAGCGGCTCGAAGCGACGCGTGGCGTGACGGTCAAAATGATTGCCGCCGATGCGCAAGGCATGCTCGACGCCGCCGCATTCGAGCAGGCGATCACGCCGCGCACGCGCTTGCTGACGTTCTCGCATGTGCCGAATTCGACCGGCGCGCTGCAGGACGCCCTGGCCATCTGCGCGGTCGCACGCCGGCATGGCGTGCTGTCGATGGTCAACGGCTCGCAAAGCGTCGGCATGGTGCATACCGATGTCGAGGCGCTCGGCTGCGATTTCCTCGCGGGCTGCGGGCGCAAGGCCTTGCGGGCGACCGAGGGCACCGGCTTCCTGTTCGTGCGGCGCGCCCTGATCGAGCGTCTCGAGCCGGCCTTGACCGGCTGGTGGAACGGCACCTACGATCGCAGCACCGGCACCCTGGGCTTTGCAGCGGGCGCCCGTCGCCTCGAAGCAGGCTGCCCGGTTGTGCCCGCCATTCTCGGCCTGGGCGAAGCGATCGCCTACGCGCAGTCCATCGGCATCGATGCGATCGAGGCCCGCGTGCGCGAGCTGACCGCGTACGCCGTCGAGCAGCTGGCCGCGCTGCCGGGCTTCGAGCTTTACGGACCGAAGAACGTCGCACAGCGCATCGGCATCGTGCCGTTCAATCTGCAAGGCATCGACCCGGCGAAGATCGTGGCGGAACTGGAAAGCGCGCAGTGCATCATCGAGTCGGGCAACTTCATGGCCGATGCGATCCTCGCCCGCTATGGCGTATCGACGATGGCCCGCGTATCGCTGCATTACTTCAACACGCATGAAGAAATCGATCGTCTGGTCGCGCTGATCGGCGCGGTGCGGGCAGCGTAACTCATTCAATATCGATGGAGTCAGGAACCATGAATCAACGCATCCTCCTCATGAGCAGCTCCCGCAAGGACCAGCTCGGCTACCTCGAGCACGCCACGCAACAGATCCACGCCGTGCTCAACCACGAAAAGCGCCATGTGGTGTTCGTGCCGTTCGCCGCAGTCACGTTCGATTTCGACACCTACGAAAAGCTGGCGGGTCCGGTCTTCGAAAAGCTCGGCTATGGGTTCACGAGCCTCCATCGCAGTGCGAATCCGCGCGAGACGATCGAACAGGCCGATGCCATCGCGGTCGGCGGCGGCAACACGTTCGCGCTGCTCTCACGCATGTACGGCGCGGATCTTGTCGACGCGATCCGCGCCAAGGTGCAGGCGGGCACGCCGTACATCGGCTGGAGCGCGGGCAGCAACGTCGCCTGCCCCACCATCCGCACGACCAACGACATGCCGATCGTGCAGCCGCCGACGCTGCGTGCGCTGGGCCTCGTGCCGTTCCAGATCAATCCGCACTTCATCAGCGGCAAGCCGGCCGGACACAACGGCGAAAGCCGCGAAGAACGCCTCGCCGAGTTCCTGACGATCAACGCCCCCGAGCAGGTGTTCGCGTTGCCCGAAGGCTCCGCGCTGCTGTCCAACGGGACGACGGGCACCGTGCTCGGCGAGCGCGGCGCACTGCACTTCGCCGGTCCGCAGAACGTGGTGACGCTGGCAGAGGGCACGTCGTTCCCGCTGTCCGACATCACCGGTCCGCAAGGTCTGCCGCACTGGCCCGGCTTCTCGCGCTAAGCGCAGTGCTGCGCGCGTCTCCACACGATAAACACCATAAACGGGAAAGACAGATGAAAAAGCAATGCACGGTGCTCGCCCTTTCGGCGGGCGCGGCGCTCAGCGCCCATGCCCAGTCGAGCGTCACGCTGTACGGCGTCGTCGATGAAGCCATCAGCTTCCAGACGCACACGAACCCCGCGGGCGATTCGACCTGGGCCCTGCAACAGGGCAACGAGGGCTTTCTTTCGGGCAGCCGCTTCGGCCTGAAAGGCAAGGAAGAGCTGGGCGGCGGCTGGCGCGCGCAATTCACGCTCGAAAACGGTTTTCTCGCCAACAGCGGCAAGCTCGATCAGCAGGGTCAACTATTCGGCCGCCAGGCGTACGTCTCGATCGGCAGCTCGACCTACGGCGATCTCGCGCTTGGCCGGCAGTACACCACGGCTAACACGATGCTGTACTACGTGGACCCGCTCGGCGTGGGCGCCGCGCCGACCAACTCGTGGCAGGTGTATCTGACCGGCCAGCGCTACGACAACGCGCTCAGCTACACCGGTGCGTATGGTCCGGTCCAGGTGATCGCGCAGTACGCGGCCGGCGGTATCGCGGGCGATACGCAGGCGCGCTCGTCGATGTCGCTCGGCATCAAGTATGCGCAAGGCGCGATCACGGCGCTCGGCGATGCGCAACAGACGCGAGACACGCAAAGCCGTCGCGCCCGCATTTATCTTGCCGGTTTGTCCGCAAAAATTGGTAGTGCGAATCTGTACGCGAACTATATTCACAGCGATCGCGAGGCTGGTTTCGATTCGTCGAACGGCGGCACCGATACGGCATCGATCACGAGCATGACCTCGGGCTCGCCCACGGCAGCGGTCGGGATCAACTCCGTCTTCAACAGCCATCGCAGCGACAATTTCTTTACGCTCGGCGCGACGTATCGCTTTACGCCCGCGTTGCAGTTCATCGCGGCGGGGATGTACGACCGCACCCATGCGCAGGACTTCAACGGCTCGCGCGGCACGCTCTATGGCGTGGTCGATTATTCGCTGAGCAAGCGCACCGACGTCTACGTCGCGACCGCCTACGAACGCGTGACGGGCGGCTGGTCCGGCCTGTTCGGCAACACGACGACGAACGCCGCCGCCGGCGACGGCAAGAACCTGAACGGTCGAAACGAGCAAGTGTCGGCGCTGGTGGGACTGCGTCATACGTTCTGATCGCAACATCGCTTCTTCATGGCGGAGGCGCCAGCGCGTGCCACCGCCAGCAGTCGTATCGAAAGGATTACTCATCATGTCATTGAAATGTACGCTGGATGCCTTCGAGGTACTGGATAGTGCCGTCGTCACCGGGCAAACGATTGCCGAAATGCTCGCGCCGTATGCGGACGTCGGCGTAAAAGTCACGGTCACCACGGTCAATCACGAAGCACCCGACGACTCCAGCAAAACCAGCGACTTCGTCTCGATCCTGATTCCTGGCACCAGTGGCAAAACGAACGGCGGTTCGTCGCGCACGTTGGGCGTGATCGGTCGCAACGGCGCGATCGGCGGCCGGCCGGTGCGAACGGGCATGGTCTCCGATGCCGATGGTCCGATCGGCGCAATTGCCACGGCACTGAAGCTCGCGAAGATGAAGACGAACGGCGATCACCTGCCCGGCGACGTCATCGTCACGACGCACATCACGACCGATGGCGCGATCACCTACAACGACGGCGTGCCGTTCGCGGGCATGCCGGTGTCGTCGGCGACCATGAACCGCTATGAAGTGTCGGCCGAGATGGACGCGATCCTTTCGATCGATGCATCCAAGGGCAACAGCATCGTCAAGCAACGAGGCTTCGCGATTTCGCCGACCGCGATGCAGGGCTACATCCTGCGCGTGTCGCCCGATCTCGTGAACATCATGCAGTCCACCACCGGCCGCCCCGCGTTCACGCTGCCGATCTCGCTGCAAGACATCACGCCCTACGACAACGGCCTCTATCACTTCAACAGCATCATGCAGCCGCACGTGGCGACCACGGCACCGGTGGTCGGCGTGGCGCTCACGGCGCAGTCGGTGGTCGGCGGAAGCGATTCGAGCGCGAGCCACGAAGTGGACATCGCCGAGACCGTGCGGTTTTGCATCGAGGTCGCGAAACGCTTCACCACGGCGTCGCCCGACCAGCCTTGCGAGTTTTACAACGCGAACGAGTGGCGCACCATCCGGCACGCCTATCCCGACATGTCGGTGTTCCAGACTTACGGCAACGCCCCGTCGCGCCGCGATCAGTAAGCGGGCCAGCGTTCGTCAGGGGACGCGCCGCTCCGCCTGCTCGGGTTCGGCTTCCTTCGCCCACGCCGCCAGCGTGTCGCCGAAGCCGCCGCGCACGTGCGCGTCGGAGCGCCCACTCGTGATGACGCGCGGTGCGGCGCTCCACGCGATCGTCGCGCCCGTGGCCACGAGCAGATCGACGAGCGCGACGTCCTCGCTACACGTGAGCGGCGGGAATCCGCCCGTGCGCTGATAGGCGCGTGCCGAGACTCCCAGGTTCGCTCCGTGGATATGACGATGACCATCGGCGTCACGATAACGGGCCTGCCAGAGCGCGCGCACCGACGCCGGATGGTCGCGCCAGTCGTCCACCGAGACCGGGCCACAGACGGCCTCGGCATCGAGTGCCAGTTGCGCCGCGAGCCAGTCGGGCGCCACGCGGCTGTCGGCGTCGGTGAACGCGAGCCAGCGCGCCTGTTGCGCGAGCAACGCTTGCGCGCCCAACGCCCGCGCGACGCCGACGTTGCGTGCGTCGATCACCAGTCGATCGAAGCCGAAACGGGTCACGATTTGCGCCGAGCCATCGGTGCAGGCATCAAGCACGACCAGCACGCGCACCGGTTCGCCGGCCAGCGCGGGATGCAATGCTGTTTGCCGGATGGACATCAGGCAAGCGCCGAGCAGTCGCTCTTCGTCATGGGCGGGGATGACTACGCCGATCATTTGAATTCCTTTTTCTGTGGATGCGGCGTAGCCCTTCCCGTGCGGACGCTTGCCACCTGCCCCACGGAACAGCAATCGCCGTTCCACCGCGCAACCATCGACAAGGCACACGGCTTGCGGTGCCTCTCGCAAGCCCCCTCACCGCCAGAACCGCCATGCATGCCCCCGCTGCGCCAGACGAATCCGCCGACGAGCAGCTCGACGCCGCGCTGCGTCACATCGCGCTGCCCGTCGATGCCCACTCGATCGCCAACGCGGTCCGCGCGCTCGTGCTCAACGTGCCTACGCCCGCTCCGCCCGGCGCGGGCGCGACGCTCGAGCGCTGGCGCCTGCTGGCTGCGCTCGCGGGCCGGGATTTGTCGCTCGTGAAAATCTACGAGGCTCACGCCGATGCCCTCGCGATCCTCGCGGAACTCGGCGCGGCACGGCTCGCGCGCCACGATGGCGCGTCGATCTGGGCCGTGTGGGCCGCACGCAATCCCGCCAACGAGGCGCGCGTCACGAGTGGCAATGCGATGCGCGTGACGCTCGCGGGCGTCAAGCCCTGGTGTTCGGGCGCGCCCTTCGTCACCGATGCACTCATCACCTGTATCGATGCAAACGGGCACGACCGCCTCGCTGCGCTGCCCCTCGATCAGCCCGGCGTCGTGGTCACGTCGCGCGGCTGGGAGGCCGTCGGCATGCGGGCGACGCAAAGCGTGGAGATCGAGCTGAACGGCGCCGAGGCCACCCTCGTCGGCGGTGCGGGCGACTATGTTGCGCGGCCTGGCTTCTGGCAAGGCGGTGCAGGCATCGCGGCGTGCTGGTACGGCGCGGCCGTGGCACTCGCCGAGCGACTGCGCGACACGGCCGCGCCGCGCGAGCATGGCGAGCCGCCGCGTGATGAACACGCCTGGGCACGTGCCCTCGAACAGGCCGGCAAACGAGCGTGGTCGAACGCGCATCTCGGCACCGTCGATGCCGCGCTCGTCAGCGCGCGCGCGCTGCTGCGCGAATGCGCGCTGGCCATCGATACGGCACCGCACGCCGACGCCATGCGGCTCGCGCTGCGTGCCCGCGCCGTTGCGGAAACGGCCGTCGACACGACGCTGCGGGCATGCGCACGCGCGCTCGGCGCGGCGCCCTTGTGCCGCGATCGCTGGTTCGCACGCATGGCGAGCGACTTGCCGGTGTTCGTGCGTCAAAGCCATGCGGAGGGCGATCTGGCAGCGCTCGGCGCGTCGCACGGTCAGCATCCCGGCGACTGGCGCTTATGAGAGCCGGCGAAGCAACATCATGACGATCGACGCGCAACAACGGCACTTCGATGAGCGCTTTGCGGAGCAAGCGGATCCGTGGCGCTATCGCACGAGTTGGTACGAGGCACGTAAGCGCGCGTTGTTGCTCGCGGCGCTGCCGCGCATGCGCTATCGACATGCGTTCGAGCCGGGCTGTGCGATCGGTGTGTTGTCGGCGGAACTCGCGGGCCGCTGCGCGCAGTTGCTGTGTGCCGATTTCTCGGTACACGCGCTCGCCGAGGCCCGCCGACATCTGGCGCCGTTCGCGCACGTGCGCGTCGAGGCGCGCGCGATGCCGCGCGACTGGCCCGTTGGCGACTTCGATCTGATCGTCGTGAGCGAGCTGGCCTACTACCTCGATGCAGCGGACTGCAGCACGCTGGCCCAGCTCGCATGCGGAGCGCTCGACGAGCAAGGCACGCTGGTGTGCTGCCATTGGCGGCATGCAGCGGACGATTTCATCATCGATGGCGCCGAGGTGCACGCGCGCTTCGCGCAGGCCGCGCACAACGCTGCGCTCAAGCGCGTATTCAGAGCGAGCGATGAGGACTTTCTTCTCGATGTCTGGAGCCAGCGGACCTGACGAGCGCCGACGCTCAATCCATCACGCCAGATGACGGCGGTGCCCCAACTTCGCCACGGCTCGCCGCGCGCAACCGTTCCAGATCGAGAATATGGATCTCGCCGAATTTCAGGTTGATGATCTGGTGGCTCTGCAAATCCTTGAGCAACTGATTCGTGGTTTGACGCGACAGCGACACCATCGACGCGAGGCTGTCCTGCGAGATCCGTATCCGGCTGCGCGTGGCGTGCAGGCCGCCGTACCCTTCGGCGATCGTCAGCAGGCGCGCCGCGACACGCTGCGCCGCGGGCTGCAACGCGCGCGACTCGGCATTCTTGAACGACAGCCGCAGACGCTGCGCCATCAGAAGCGCGAAGTCGCGCCAGTAGCGCGGCTCGCGCTCGAGCAGCCGTTTGAGCGCGGTATCGGGCACGGCCAGCAGCAGCGTACGGCTCGCCGCTGTTGCATCGTTGGGGCGAGGCAAGCCGTCGAACAGCGAGATCTCGCCGATCCAGGCCGTGGGCCCGAGCACCGCGAGCAAGGCTTCCTTACCGTCGATGCCGGTCGAGCCAATCGCGAGCGAGCCTTCCAGCACGGCATACAGACCGCCTGCGGGGTCGCCCGACCGATACAGCGCTCGCCCCTTCTCCAGCTCGACCAGGCTCGCGTGCTCCATCAGATAGTCGCGCAATTCAATGGGCAGCCCGTAGAACCACGGCGTGGATTCGAGTTGCGTACGGTAACGGAGCAGCCGGGTTTCCATGGATATTCGACTTGTCGACTAGCTGACAGATTTTACGCGCGATTTGCGCCATCATGCGCCAACGCCTCTGAAGCGCGCAAGGTTCCACCCCGACGCGCCGAAAGAGAGAGCGTCAGCCTATCTCTCGACCGATCGATTGAGGAATGTCCACATGACCGCATCCGATGTCAGCCTGAAGCACACCGTCTCCGCCGCCGAATGGGACGCCCGCGTCAATCTCGCCGCCGCCTATCGTCTGACCGCGCTGTTCGGCTGGGACGACCTCGTGTTCACCCACATTTCCGCGCGCGTGCCGGGCCCCGAGCATCATTTCCTGATCAACCCGTACGGGATGATGTTCGACGAGATCACCGCGTCCTCGCTCGTCAAGATCGACGTCGAGGGTAACAAGGTGTCCGACTCGCCGTACAACATCAATCCGGCAGGCTTCACGATCCACAGCGCCATTCATACGGCTCGCGAGGACGCTCTGTGCGTGATGCACACGCACTCGGTCAACGGCGTCGCCGTCTCGGCCCAGGAAGGGGGTTTGCTGCCGCTCTCGCAGCAGTCGCTCGGTGTGCTCGCTTCGCTCAGCTATCACGACTACGAAGGCATCGCCCTCAACGAAGACGAGAAACCCCGTCTCGTGCGCGATCTCGGCGTCAACACCTATCTGATGCTGCGCAATCACGGACTGTTGACGGTCGGCGCGACGCCTGCCGATGCGTTCGTCGCGATGTATTTCTTCGAAGCGGCCTGCATGATCCAGGTCCGCGCCCAGGCCGGCGGTTCGGCACTGCGGCCGATTCCCGCGCCGATCCTCGAAGGCATTCGTCAGCAGATCACCGCCGTGACACGCGGCATGTCGCCGGGCGCGCTGGTGTGGCCCGGCCTGCTGCGCCGTCTCGATCGCCGCAACCCCGGCTACGCGAGCTAAAACGCGCAGCGCAGCAGTGTCCGGTTACTTCAACAGGTAAATCAAGCGAGCCGTTTATGGCGAAGATCTGTATCTATGGCGCGGGTTCCATCGGCTGTTATGTCGGCGGACGGTTGCTCGCGGGCGGCAGCGATGTCACGTTCATTGCCCGCGAACGCATCAGCACGCTGTTGCGAACCCACGGGCTCACGCTGTCGCGCTTCGGCGGCGAGCGGTGGTCCGTGCCGTCCGAACGCGTTGCTTGCGCCACGGGCTGCGATGCGGCGGCCGCGGCGGACCTCGTGCTCGTGACGGTCAAGTCGGCGGCCACGGCGGCGGTCGCGAAGGAACTGGCGGGCGTGCTGCGCCCGGCCACGGTCGTGATCAGCTTCCAGAACGGCGTCGGCAATGCCGACGTGTTGCGCACTGCGTTGCCGAACAACATCGTGCTCGAAGGAATGGTGCCGTTCAACGTCATCGAGCGCGCGGCCGGCGCCTGGCATCAGGGCACGGCGGGCGAGCTGGAGGTGCGCTCGGCGCCGCAGTTGCAGCCCTTTGCCGGCGACTTCGAGCGGGCCGGCTTGCCGCTCGTCCAGCACGCCGACATGCTGCCGGTGCAATGGGCCAAACTGCTGCTCAATCTGAACAACGCGATCAATGCGTTATCGAATCGCCCGTTGAAAGAAGAACTGGCGCAGCGGGCGTATCGCCGCTGTCTCGCGATGGCGCAACAGGAAGCCCTTGCGCTGCTCGCGCGAGCCGGCATCAAGCCGGCCCGTTTGACGCCGGTTCCGCCCACGTGGATGCCGCATTTTCTCAGCTTGCCCGATGGCTGGTTTGCACGTCTGGGCCGCGCCATGCTGACCATCGATCCGCTCGCGCGCTCGTCGATGTCCGACGATCTGCAGGCGGGGCGCGCCACCGAAGTCGACTGGATCAACGGCGAGGTCGTCAGTCTCGCGCGCCGCGTCGGCCAGCGGGCGCCCGTCAACGAGCGTCTTTGCGAACTCGTGCACGAGGCCGAGCGCAACGCCACGCGCCCCGCATGGGACGGCGAGGCGCTGCTGGCCGAACTGCGCCGCGCGGCTGCCGGTGCGGCGATGGTCTGCGCGTAGGGCGGCCTGCGGGGGCGTCGGGGAATTTGCCGTTAAAATCGCGGTCTTTCCTTCGTTCGCCGCCTCTTCTCGATGCAACCCGCCTCCTCCGCCCCTGCCGCCGACGGCACAACGCACGTTCCCGACCTCGTCTACGGCCCCGACGACCGTCCGGCGCCGACGATCGCGTTCGTCGCCGCCCTGCAGCATCTGCTCGCCATTCTGGTGCCGATCGTCACGCCCGGTCTGCTGATCTGCCAGGCGCTCAACGTATCGAGCCGCGATACCACGCTGATCGTGTCGATGTCGCTCGTGATCTCGGGGATTGCGACGTTTCTTCAGTGCAAGCGCTTCGGGCCGCTCGGCGCCGGCCTGCTCATCGTCCAGGGGACGAGCTTCAACTTCGTCGGCCCGCTGATCGCGGGCGGCAGTCTGATGCTCAAGCAGGGCACGCCGGTCGAGACCGTCATGGCCGCGATCTTCGGCGTCGTCATCGCCGGATCGTTCGTCGAGATGGCTGTATCGCGCATCCTGCCCTTCATCAAGCGGCTCATCACGCCGCTCGTTACCGGCATCGTGGTGCTGCTGATCGGCCTCACCCTCATCAAGGTCGGCCTCATCAGCATGGGCGGCGGCTATAGCGCGATGGCCAACGGCACGTTTGCGAGCGCGCAGAACCTCATGCTCTCGGGCGGCGTGCTCGGCACGATCGTCGTGCTCAACCGTGTGCCCATCGTCTGGGTGCGCAGCACCGCGCTCGTCATTGCGCTCGCGATCGGCTATCTGGTGGCCGCCGCGCTCGGCCGCCTCGATTTCACCGGCATGCACCAAGCCGCCCTCTTCCAGATCCCGACCCCGCTGCATTTCGGCCTCGGTTTCTCGTGGTCGCTGTTCGTGCCGATGCTGATCATCTACCTCGTCACGTCGCTCGAAGCCATCGGCGATGTCACGGCCACCAGCAAGATCTCCAAAGAGCCCGTCGAAGGCCCGTTGTGGATGCAACGAATCAAGGGCGGCGTGCTCGTCAACGGCGCCAACTCGCTGCTGGCCGGCGTCTTCAACACCTTCCCCAGTTCCGTGTTCGCGCAGAACAACGGCGTGATCCAGCTCACCGGCATCGCGAGCCGTCATGTGGGCATCTGGATCGCGGGCATGCTCGTCGTGCTCGGGCTCTTTCCTGCCGTGGCCGGCGTGCTGCAGGCCGTGCCCGAACCGGTGCTCGGCGGCGCGGCCATGGTGATGTTCGGTGCAGTCGCCGCTTCGGGCATCAACATTCTTGCCGGCATCCGGCTCGATCGCCGGGCGCTGCTGATCATCGCCGTTTCGCTCGCGCTCGGGCTCGGTGTGTCCCAGGTGCCCGAGATACTGACGAGCCTGCCGCACGCGCTCAAGAACGTGCTCGAATCGGGCGTCGCGACCGGCGGCATCTGCGCGCTCGTGATGAACTGGTTCCTGCCGGAAACGAAGTGACCGCCGGCGGCTTGCGTTGCGGCACGAACGCTTGCGCCTCATCGCTCAAACTCACGACCATGACTGCACAAACCGACCCGGGCGCCCCGCGCGCGCTGCCGATGGCGCCTCCGTACTTGCTCGTCCAGGCGCGGCACGGCTGGATGCTCGCCAACCCCAACGACTTCTACCTCGGCAAGGCGATCGTCGAATACGGCGAATATGGCGAAATCGAAGCGCGTTTCCTGAGTCAGCTGTTCGTGCGTCCGGGCGCGATCGTCGAGGTCGGTGCGAACGTCGGCACCCATACGATTGCGCTCGCCAAGCAGGCGGCGGCGCAACATCGTTCGATGGTCGTGTTCGAGCCGCAACCGTTCCTGTTCCAGAACCTGTGCGCGAATCTCTCGCTCAACGGCTTGAGCAACGTGCGCGCGTGGCCGTGGGCGTGCGGCGCCACAACCGGGACACTGCATTTCGACGAACCCGATTACGGCGCGCAGGGCAATTTCGGCGGGCTGCAGATGCAGGCCGACGCCGGGCAACGTTCGGTCGCCGTGCCGTGCGTGCGGCTCGACGATGTGCTGCCCGATCAGGAAGTCGCGCTGTTGAAGATCGACGTCGAAGGCGCCGAACTCAGCACGTTGCAGGGTGCCGTGCGATTGCTCGAGCGCTCACGGCCGGTGCTCTATGTCGAGAACGACCGGCTCGAGCAATCGAGCGTGTTGATCGAATGGCTCTGGAGCCAGAACTACCGGCTCTGGTGGCATACGCCGATGCTGTTCAACCCGGACAACTACTTCGGCAATACGCACAACCTCTACGGTAACGCCGCGTCGTTCAACATGTTGTGCCTGCCACGCGAGAGCGGCATCGTGGTCGAGGCACTTCATGAAGTCACGGATGCTTCGGTGCATCCTTGCGGGAGGGTGTAGCGGTGAGCGGCCCGCCTCGACCCCATCCCTCTACTCCACCCACGCAGCCGGCAAACGCTGCGTCAAGGTCGATACGAAATCAGCCGTCTCGCGCTCGCGCGGCTCGGTGAACACCTGGCGCGCGGGCCCCGCCTCGACGATGCGTCCGCCTTGCAGAAACACCACATCGCGTGCAATTGACGCCGCAAGCCGCAGATCGTGCGTCGCCATCAGCATCGTCATCCCTTCGAGCGCGAGCTTGCGCAGCGTCTCCACCACTTCGGCCGCGAGCGCGGGGTCGAGCGCCGAGGTCGGCTCGTCGCACAGCAATACCTGGGGCGAGGTCGCAAGTGCGCGCGCGATCGCCACCCGCTGTTGCTGGCCGCCCGACAGCGTGGCGGGCCACGCATCGGCCTTGTGCGCGATGCCGACCTTCTCGAGCAGCCCCATGGCGCGCTCGCGTGCCCGCTTCGTCTCCCAGCGCTGCACCGTCACGAGCCCTTCCATCACGTTCTGTACCACCGTGAGATGCGCGAACAGCTGGAAGTTCTGGAACACCATGCCGGTATGGCCGCGCACGGCGAACATCTCGCGATTGGCGAGACGCTCGCCGCGCGAGAAAGCAACGCGCGCATCGCCGACCGTCAGCGTGCCCGCGTCCGGCACCTCCAGCAAATTGATGCAGCGAAGCAGCGTGCTCTTGCCGCTCCCCGAAGGTCCGATCAACGCAGTCACGCTGCCGCGTGCGAGCGTCAGGTTGATGTCCGAAAGCACCGTATGGCCGTCGAACTGCTTTTCGATCCCGCTCAGTTCGATCATGCGCGCGCCGCCTCGAACGCCGCATGCCGGCCAAAGCGCGCTTCGAGCCGCGCTTGCGCCGCCGACAGCACGGAGCTGAACAACAGATAGATCAATGCGGCCTCGGTATAGAGAATCAATGGCTCGTAAGTCACCGCCGCAATACGCTGGGCGGCCTGGAAAATTTCAGGCACGGTCAGCACCGCTGCGAGCGAAGTGTCCTTGACGAGCGCGATGAACGAATTCGACAGCGCCGGCAGTGCGACGCGTGTGGCCTGCGGCAGAATCACCCGACGCAGGGCCTGGGCGCGCGTCATGTTCATCGAATACGCAGCTTCCCACTGCCCTTTCGGAATCGACTCGATCACGCCACGAATCACCTCGGCGTTATAAGCGCCGACATTGAGTGAAAAACCGATGATCGCCGCAGTCAACGGATCGAGCACGATGCCGACGTTGGGCAAGCCGTAGAAGATCACGAACAGTTGCACGAGCAGCGGCGAGCCCCGAAACAGCCACACGTAGAAACGCGTGGCACGGACGACCGGCGGTGGTCCGAACAGACGCAACAACGCCGTGAAGAATGCGAGCGTCACGCCAATGGCAAACGAGGCCAGCGTCAGCGGCACCGTGAACACCAATCCCGCGTAGAGCAACGGCCAAAGCGATTGCTCCATCAATTGCAGCCAGGCCGGCATCGTCCAGTCTCCGCGCTTACTGCGAGACGTCCTTGCCGAAGTACTTCTGCGAGATCTTCGCATACGTACCGTCGGCCTTGATGTCGGCGAGCGCCTTGTTGACCGCTGCCTGCAGTTCGGGATTGCCCTTGCGCAGCAGGACGCCCGATTGATCGTCGGCGCTCGACGTGTCCGATGCGGCGATCTTGAGCTTCGCATCAGGCTTGTGCTTGCGGAAGTCGAGATACGACAGCGAGTCGTTGATGGTCGCATCCACGCGGCCCGATGTGAGCAGGTCGATCGATTCGTTGAAGCCCTGCACCGGCACCACTTCGGCACCATGCGAAGCCGCCAGCTTGCCGAAGTTGCTCGTCAGCGTGTTGGCGGACTTCTTGCCCTTGAGGTCGTCGAAGGACTTGATCGTGGTGTTGTCGGCGCGCACGATCAGCACCGCATGGGTCGCGATATACGGGTCCGAGAAGTCGTACTTCGCCTTGCGCGCGTCGGTGATCGAGACTTCGTTGATCACCGCGTCATAGCGGTTCACGTCGAGACCGGCGATCAGCCCGTCCCACTTGCCTTCGACGAATTGCGGCTTCACGCCGAGGCGTTGCGCGATCGCCGTGGCAATATCGACATCGAAGCCGGTCAGCTTGCCGGTTTCATCGTGATACGTGAACGGCGCATACGTGCCTTCGGTGCCGACGCGGAACACGCCCGACGACTTGACCTGGGCAAGATCGTTCGCGGCGAATGCGCTGGTGGCCGCAACGGCCTGGAGCACCGTGACGAGCAGGAGTGAGCGAATGGTTTTCATGATGGATTCAAGCCCGGATTAACTGGATGGTCGATGTGTGGCCTCGATGATGTTTGCATCCATCACCGGAGGTCATCGAATTCTACGGAGCGGATTTCTTCACGCAACCAATTAGAAAAGCTAACCATATGAGCACGCCACGACAGAGGCAACGTTCATTGCAGCACGCCCCAGCGCCGCACCGTGACGCGCTCCAGCGTATCGAACACGAGATGTTCGACCAGCAGCCCGATCACGATCACGGCGGCGAGACCCGCGAAGACACGGTCGGTATATAACTCGTTGCGGTTCTGGAAGATGTACCAGCCGAGACCGCCCTGACCCGCGCTCGCACCGAACACGAGCTCGGCCGCGATCAGCGTGCGCCACGCGAATGCCCAGCCCACGCGCAAGCCCGCGAGTATCGACGGCAACGCGGCAGGCACGAGAATCAGCACGACCTGACGCAGCCCTCGCAAGCCATAGTTGCGGCCGGCCATTCTCAGCGTCGCGGGCACGCCGAGAAAACCGGTGTACATGTTGAGCGCGAGCGGCCACAGTACGGCATGGACGAGCACGAACAACAGACTGCCGGTGCCGAGGCCAAACCACAGCAGTGCGATCGGCAACAACGCGATCGACGGCAACGGATTGAACATGGCCGTGAGCATCGACAGCAGATCGCGGCCGAAGCGCGTCGATACCGCGACGGTCGTCAGCGCGAACGCGAGGACAACGCCGATGGCATATCCGCGCAACAGAACCGAAAGCGAAATGCCGGTCTTGACGAGCAATTCGCCGGACACGATGCCGTCAACGAAGGCATGGAAGGTGGCGCCGAAAGTCGGCAGCAGCAAGTCGTTTGCCACGACACGCGCCGTGATCTCCCACGCCACGATCAACAACAGCGCGATAAGGCTCTTGCGCAACCAGCTCGCATCGAGAAGCCGCCGCGCGAATGGCACGGGCGTCGAATCCTCCGTTGCCAGCGGCGCGGCGAGCGGTCGTTCATATTCGGCACGCACGGGCGGCAGGGGTGGCAACGCTCGAGGGGATGTGCTCATTGATGTGTCTCCGCGCCAAGGGTCGCGTCGGGTTCGAACAACAAACGATGGATACGCGCGACGCTGTGCTGAAAGTCGACGCTTCCCACGCTGCCAATCGAATACTGGTGACTGTTGAGTTCCGCGCGCACTCTGCCCGGATGGGGCGAGAGCAGCAGAATCCGGTTGCCGACGATGAGCGCTTCCTCGATCGAATGCGTCACGAACAGTAACGTGAAGCGTGCCTCGTCCCACAGATGCAGCAGTTCATCCTGCATCTTGCGACGCGTGAGCGCATCGAGTGCGGCGAAGGGTTCGTCCATCAACAACACCTGGGGCTGTATCGCCAACGCGCGGGCGATGGCCACGCGCTGCTTCATGCCCCCGGAGAGCGTGTGCGGATACGCATCGGCGAACGCTGCAAGACCAACCTTGTCGAGGTAGTGCAGCGCGCGTTCTCGCGCCTCTGCCCGCGTGAGCTTCTTCGCCACACGCAATGGGAACGCGATGTTTTCGGCCACGGTCTTCCAGGGCGGCAGCTGATCGAACTCCTGGAACACCACGACGCGGTCGGCGCCCGGGCCGCGAACGATCTGGCCGCCCACCGAGATCGAACCCGACACTGGTTCGATGAAGCCCGCAATCGCTTTCAGCAAGGTCGACTTGCCGCAACCCGACGGCCCCAGCAGCACGAAACGGTCGCCGCCGTAGACATCGAAGCTCACGTCGTGGGTCGCACGGACGATGCGCTCGCGACTACGATATTCGAGGCTCACATTTTCGATCGCCAGCAGCGGATCGCTGTGGGACGCGTCGTCGGACTGGCTCGCGAGTGCGGGCCGCACACGCGGCGCTTCGACTTGCGTGGCAGCGAGCGAGGCGCGTCGCGAGAAGCGCGGAGACAGCCAGGTTCTGGACGTAGTGACGTTCACAATGAAAATCCAGCAGAGAAAACGTCAACATACGGGCACGCGACGCGCAAACCAACCAATGAATCCGCATAATCAATACACGGTGCTGCATAAGCGGCGATTGCGCTGCTCGAACGATGCAACCGGATGGCGGGGGCGCCGTTGACAGAGAAACTCTTTTTGGATTGCCGGCGGGTTGTTTGCAGACAGGCCGTAGTCGGCCAATTGGAGCCGCACAAGTCTACGGCGCAACTGTCCGCTCACGAAAGGGTATGCGCCGGAGGCGATTGTCGCGACATCGCTAAAGATGTCGGCGTCACGCAGCTGAAGGGAGGGGATGGTCGGCGTGAGGCGCCATCGGTGCGAGCCTCATACATACGGCGGGCACTTGAAAAACCGCCTGGCCGCAGTCCCGCCGCTCACATGACGTTAGTTTCGTGCGCGGCAGGCTCCGGTGGCGCCATGCTCAGGCGTGGTTCAGGCTTTCTTCACGTACGCGCTGCACCACCCCTTCGCCGACACCTGTTTGCCGGCAAAGATCGGGCACGGACCTGATGCATCACGAGGCTTGCCCTGATAGAGCTGACAGGTGGCGCACGCCTGGCCTGGCTGATACTTCGAATATTTCGCCTTGTCGACGTGTGTCGCGTCCGCCTTATAGCCCAGCGACTGTGCGGTCGGATCGCTTTCGGACACCGCGGGTGTTTCGGCCGACGCCTTGCCCGCGAGCGCGACGGATGAAGCGAGCGAAGCGGCCAAAATCAGGAAGTGCCGACGTGATGATTGCATGTAGGGGTACTTTTTTTAGTGGGTTGGGGACGGGCCTTCGAGGTGCCACCCGATGCGGAATTTCGTTTCGCCAAATAGCGAAGCGCTACTTACTGTTTGCCCTTGATCGCGGTGAGATATGTCGCGAGTTCTTCTACCTGCTCCGCGGGGATGGGGGCGCCGTACGCGGCGCGCATCTTGTTGATCTCCGCCTTCCATTCATTGAAGCGCAATGGCGGCTGGCGCGTAACCATGCCCGCCGAATGACAGATCATGCACTGCGAGTTGGCGATCTCGGCACCGGCGCCCGGTGGAAAGACCTGTTCGCTATCCGGGAGGGTCACACTGACGGTGCGATTCAAGGATGCCGCCGACGGCGCTTTCTGTGCGGGCTCGGCGAAGGCGGTCGAGATGCCAGCGGTAGCGAGCAGAGTCACTATCAACATGTTTGGATTTTTCATGTTCCGCTCCTCAGGAAACCATCAGCGTGATGGACTCGACAACGTTGCGCATGAAGCCCGAGGCGTTCCAGTTCGCGGTATCCGGCTGCACGATCCCCGCGGTGTTCGTCGCCCTGATTTTCAGTTGCATCGGACCGGCCGTGGGTATCACGTGCGTTTCCCATTGCCTGAAACTGTATTTGCCATGATCGTGCCCAAGACGCGTGGACATCCAGGTCGCGCCGCCGTCAGCCGACACGCTGACATCGCGCACGCCGGTGTCCCCACCGAAGGCGATGCCACGCAGGGTCAGCGGCTTGCCGGCGGTTACGTTCTGGCCATCCGTGAGATTGGTGATGAACGAGCGTGGCACCATCCGGTTGATCGGCACCATTTTGACGCCGGTTTGCCCCGGTGTAATGCTGGCATGGGGGGTGTCCGGTATCAGGTAAGCCTTCGACATCCAGAAGTTGTCGTCCGGGTGATCCAGCACCTCGATATCGTTGAGCATTTTCACCCAGTAGGTCGAATACCAGCCGGGTACAACGAGGCGCAGCGGAAAACCGTTCAGCAGCGGCAGTGGCTGACCGTTCATCGCATAGGCGACGATCACTTCGCCATCGCGTGCATGGTCGATGTCGAGCGATTTCATGAAGTCGGGCGTCGTCGGGAGGATCCCCGCGTCGAGGCCGTTAAAGCGTGCCTGCACGGCGCCCCCCTTGACACCCGCGCGATCCAGAATGTCACGCAGACGCACGCCGGTCCATAGCGCATTGCCCATCGCGCCGTTGCCCCATTGCGCCCCCGCCACGCGCGAATCGAAGAACCCTCGCGAGTTGCCGGAGCACTGGTTCACCGCCGCCACTTCAACCGGTTCGAAGCGGGTCAGCAGTTCGGTCAGACTCAGACTGAGCGTCCGTTCGACCTGTCCGTGAACGTTCAGCCGAAACGTGGCGCCGTCGATCTTCGTGGGAATGTCGGCGAGGTGCCAACGCACGAAAAACTGGTCGTTAGGCGTGAACACGCCTTGGTCGAAGACGGAAAACGGCGTCTCCAGCAATGGCGGACGTGTTCGCAGCAGCAGCATCTCCCCTTTCTGCGGAAACGCGCCCGTCAAGTTGCGCTCGCCGCCAGCGAATGGCAGGTTGAACACTTCCGCCGACCGCGCGCTGCGGTTCCAGCCGACCATGGTGCTGGCGAGGCCGCCGGCGGCAAGACCGTGAAGCAGCTTGCGTCGGTTCGCGTCCACGCCGTGGGAATGGTCTTTCATCAATGTTTCCTTCGGGTTGGTTTTATATTTTTTAGCCTACGCACAGGCATGCCGGTACCGCCGAAGCACCCGGTCGTTGCCGCGGCGCCGCGTTATACCAGCGGCCTTGATTCGCCGTCCTTGCTGGGGATTCAAGACTTATTCCGTCGCCATTTCGAAGAACACGCGCATGGCTTCCGTCACATAGCGCTGCTGATGACGCAGCATCAGGAAGTCACGCGGCGGCAGAGGCCACCGGAGTGCTGTCAGCGTCCCGGCACTTAGTGAGGATGCTGCGACCAGACGGGACATGACGGTTGCGCCAGCGCCGGCCTCGACCGCGGAGCGGACCGCTTCGTTCGACGGAAGCTCCAACGCTGTCTCGAACTCCGAGGGATCGCCCCCCAGGCTTCGCACCATCTTTTCGAAGACCCCGCGCGTACCCGACTCCTGTTCACGCAGCACCCAGGCGCTATCGCGCAAGTCGATGGTGCCCGCAACTGTCGAATCGAGCTGGGCCCACGGGTGACTTGGGGCGACCACCAGAACCAGTTCATCCCGGGCAACCGCGCGTACCTCGAGACCATCGGGGTCCACCTCGTCTTCCACGAAACCCAGATCGACTGCGCCCTCGGCGATCTGCCGGACGACCTGTCCCGTATTGGTAATCGAGAGCTTGAGCGAAATGCCGGGGTAGGCCGCATGGAAGCGCTGCATCACCTTCGGTATCCAGTAGTTGGCTACCGTCTGACTTGCCGCAAGCGATAATGCGCCGCGCCGCAACCCAGCCAGATCTGCGAGCATGTTGCCGGCCGACGAGGCGCGGGCGAGCACCGCACGCGCTTCGTCGAGAAACTGCTGGCCGGCATCCGTCAGCACGATATTCCGGCGAATCCGGTGGAACAGCTTGACGTCATATTGCACTTCGAGGGCGGCGATCGAACTGCTCACCGCCGATTGCGACAGCGCCAGTACTTCGGCCGCACGCGTCACGTGCTGCTGCTCCGCAACCGCAACAAAGATACGAAGTTGATCGAGCGTCATGGTTTCAGCGGATCTCGAGTCTTCTTTACGCCATACCCAGCACGCGGATCAACACGAAGCTGACGAGCGCGATCGTGATGATCGACAACACCACCGCGAGTGTCACACGAGGGCCGGCTTTGGCGACCATTCGCACATCGACGCCCAGACCGAGTGCCGCCATCGAAACAATCGTCAACACGTTCGCCGTGTTGCTGATCGACGGTAGCACCGCCGCCGGAACGAGGTTGGCCGAACGAAGGGCAACCAGCGCCAGGAAGCCAATAATGAACCAGGGCAGGACTTTATGCCAGGCAAGACGCGGTCCCTTCGACATACCGGGCACAGCGGCCGCGCCGGCACCTCGACGCGAACCGATTGAGAGGACAAGGATCACCGGGCCGAGCATCAGTACACGGACCAGTTTGACCAGCGTTCCGAGATTGGTGCTGATCACCGAAACAGGGACCGTTGCAGCCAGTACCTGCGGCACCGCATAGACCGTCATTCCGGCCAGTACACCGTATTGCAGATTACTAAGGTGCAGCACGGGGACCAGCAGCGGCAGTCCGAGCACGACGATCACGCCAAGCACTGCGGTAAAGGCAATCGACGCGGCGACGTCATCGCTATGCGCCCGAATCACCGGAGCAATGGCAGCGATCGCCGAATTGCCGCAGATCGAGTTGCCGCATGCGACCAGCAAGGCCATACGGTGATGCAAACCAAGGAGGCGCCCGATGCCGTAACTGACCACGATGACCACGCCGACGACAACGACGATACCTGCCAGCAGCCCCAGCCCAGCTGCTTTGAGTGTCGCGGTGCTGAGCGAGGCGCCCAGCAGGACCACGGCAATTTCAAGCAGGGTCTTGGCGCTGAAATTGATCCCGGCGTGCCAGTGTAGAGCCGGCTTCCAGATACTTCGCACCGCTGTTCCGACGAGAATGGCGAGGACCAGCGCTTCGAGCCAGGCGCGGCCGAATAGACGCTCCTCAACCAGTTGCAACCCGAAAGCGGCCAATGTGACGGCAATGCAGAGGCCCACGCCTGGCGCATGGGTTCGCACCCAAGCCGGCATGCTGAATTCGACCGGGCGCGTGCCGGTTAAAACGTGGGGTTCTAGCGGGGCTGACATTGCGCGCTCGATATTTCAGTGACGAGAAAGATGCGCAATTGTCGCGATGGACGGTCCTATATTCCAACGCGAAATATAGAACGAATTGATCGGTTATATAGAACGATCCTCTAAAACTAGCTGGCCCCATCATGTCCGTCAGCCACACCACACCGCCGATCACGTCGGCAAACGGGATCCGCACGTCACACTGCCCCTGGTTTGCCGCGTAATTAACTAGCACGAGCCGCCGTTCGCCGTCGTCCTTCTGCCAGCAGCCTGCGGACTGGCATTCAGTCCGCAGGTCGGCGCCGCGATGCGCGCACCGGTCGGCAATCTGCTTTCCAGCACCTCGCCAGAACGCCTGGCCGCAGACAGTTTGCAGTCGGCTAGATTGCCGAAACAATCTCCAGTTCGCGGATCAATGAACGTGACCTTCGTTGCAGCGGAACCCGCGCTGCCGAAATCGATCGCGTGACTTGAGCAAGCGTCCCAGACGCGGTTTGGAGCTGACTGCACCGGGATGGCTTGTCGCGGAGCAGGAGCGTCCGCTCAACCCGGTTTGTGATTCGGCCGCTCAGGGCCGAAGAGAGCCTTTCCCCCGATAATCCGCGAAGAATCCAAAAAAATCCCGCTGGCGAAGCGAGCTATGGCACGACGTAACGAGTAGCGCCTCCGCGCGCTCAAGACCCGCCCGCTGTCGCCGGATCGTCGAAGAAATAGTCGCGCCACGACTTCGGCTCGTTTCTGATCGCCCCCACGCGATACATGAACTGCGCGAGCGTCAACGTGTTCTGCGGGGCAGTCTTGAACTGTACCTGCGAGTCGCGCACGATCTTCAACAACAGATCGCGGTCGATGCTGGAGCCGTTCACACGGATGTAGATATCCGCAGCCAGTTCCGGCCGGGTCGAGATCAGCGACGCGGCATCGGCGAGTGCCGCGACGAACGCGCGATACGTCTTGGGATTCTCCGTGCGGAATTTTTCTGTTGCATACAGCACCGTCGCCGAAGCCGGTCCGCCGAGCACGTCATACGAATTCAGCACGATATGGGCGCGTGGATTGGCGGCCAGCTCCTGCTGCTGGAATGGCGGGTTGCCGAAGTGGCCCGTAATCACGCTGCTGTTGGCGATGATCGCCGCGGTGGCGTCGGGATGCGGAATCGCCTGAGTCAGCTTGTCGAGCCGGTCGAACTGCTTGTCGCCCCATTGCTTCGCTGCTGCATATTGCAGAATGCGCGACTGCACCGAGACGCCGACCGCCGGCACGGCGATGCGATCCTTGTCCGTGAAGTCGGCAATCGTCTTCACATTCGGATCGTTGCTGACCAGGTAATACGGGAAGTTGCCGAGCGATGCAACGCCCTTCACGTTCTGATGCCCGCGTGTGCGATCCCACACGGTCAGCAACGGACCGACGCCGGCACCCGCGATATCGACCGCACCGGATAGCAGCGCATCGTTGACCGCCGCCCCGCCGGACAGACGCACCCAGTCCACCTTGATATCGAGTCCCTCTTTGCGGCCTTCCTGCTCGATCAGATGCTGATCGCGCGCCACATTGAGCATCAGATACACGACGCCGAACTGCTCGGCGATGCGGATCTGTCCTTCGGCGCGGGCCGTGCCCGGCAAACCAGCTGCGGCCAGTGTCGTGAACGCGAAAAAGACTCCTCCGACCGCACGGGTCAGCGCGGCGCGATACGAATACTTCATCGAAACTCCCCTCGTTTGAGATGCCGTCAAAACGGCACGTCGCCTTCGATCGTCGTGCGATACAGCTTGCGACGCAGATGATCGGGCGTCCCGGCCGCAAGATGCATCAGCGAGCGGTTGTCCCAGAAGAGCAGATCGTATTCGCGCCAGACATGCCGATAGACATGAGCAGGCTTGACGCTATGCGCGAACAGTTCTTGCAGCAACGCGCGGCTTTCGTCTTCAGGCAGACCGACGATGCGCGTCGTGAAATGCTCGCTGACGAAGAGTGCCTTGCGTCCGGTCTCCGGGTGCGTGCGTACGACGGGATGCTCGACCGGCTTGACCGAGGCGATCTGTTCGGCGGAGAGATTCGGCCGCCACGGGCTGCGCGCTTGCAGTTCCGCGTAACGGGCCAGATAGGTGTGCTCGGCGCTGCGTCCCTCGATGGCACGGCGCAGGCGCTCCGGCAACGTGTCCCACGCAAGATGCATGTTTGCGAACAAGGTGTCGCCGCCTTCGGCCGGCAATTCCTGGGCGTGGAGCAGCGAGCCGAGGCTCGGCTTGTCCTTGTACGAGAGATCGGAATGCCAGAAATGACCGGCGTCGCCGAGCCCGATCGGCTTGCCGTTCTCGACGATGTTCGAGACGATCAGCATCTCGGGATAGCCGGCGAGCGAGAACTGATGAAGCACGTGCGTCTGCAACGGACCGAAGCGGCGGCTAAACGCGATGTGCTGCTCAGGCGTGATGCGCTGGTCGCGAAACACGAGCACGTGATGATCGAGATGCGCGCGATGAATTCGCGCAAAGTCGTCGGTGGCGAGCGGCTTCGCCAAATCGAGGCCGATCACTTCGGCGCCGAGCGGTGCATCGAAGGCGACGATATCGAAGTCCTGTTGCAACGCCCGATGCGCCGCCGCTCCTGGCTGGGCGGACGGGATCGTTGTGGCACGGGAAATGGCGGTCGTGGTCACGCGAAAGGCCTCTGGATTGCAAAGGTCTCAATCTACGGTTGGCGCGCAAGGAGCGTCAACGAAGCAAATCCGATACTTTTATCTGTTCGAGTCATAAAGGCGCTGCTAACGCGTTGGCGAGTGCCGTTACGTAGAATGCTCGAATGACCGACTGGATCGCCGCCCTGCCCATGTACAACGTCACGCCGCGCCATGCGGCGCTATGGCGTGCGTTGTTGCGCGATGCGCTCGATGCGTTTGCCGATGCGGGCGGCCCGTCGAGCGTTGCCGTCGTCGCCGATCCCGCTGGCGATCTGCAGACCCTGTGGCATCGCAACGACCTGCTGCTTTCACAAACTTGCGGCTATCCGTACCGGATGCTGGGCCTCGCCGACCACGTCCATCTGACCGCGACACCGGCCTTTGAACTGCCGGGTTGCAGCGGCGCTACCTATCGCAGCGTGCTCGTCGTGTCGGCGCAGGCCTACGCGCGCGGCGCGACCACGCTCGCGGCCTGCCGCGGCCTGCATGCCGTGCTCAACGGTTTCGATTCGCATAGCGGCATGAACGCGTTTCGTCACGCGGTCGCGCCGCATGCGCTCGAGGGCCGCTTCTTTGCGCAGACGACGTCCGTTGGCTCGCATCTGAACGCACTGCGTGCGCTGGCAACCGGTGCCGCCGAACTTGCCGCCATCGATTGCGTGACCCTCGCGTATGTGCGCGATGCGTTGCCCGAGTTGCTGCACGGACTTCACACGATCGGCATGACCGAGGCCGCGCCCGGTCTGCCGTTCATCGCCTCGCGCGCACTGTCCGACGCGCACGCCGCGCTTCTGCGCGATGCGCTCGACCTCGCTCACGCGGCCGATCCCGCACGCGCGCGCGAACTGCATCTCGCAGGCTTCGTGAGGCTTGTGCCGGCTGACTATGTGCGCATCGAACAGTTCGAGGACGAAGCGCGGCGGCTTGGCTACCCGGCACTCGCTTGAGCTCACGCGACCACTGCGCCTACGCTTACAACAGCCGCAAACCGCCGTCGCACTCGAGCACTGCGCCCGTCATGAAGGTGTTCTCCATCAGAAACTGCAGCGCATGCGCGACGTCTTGTGCGTGCCCCACGCGGCGCACGGGCAAGGTCGCCGCTTGCTGATCGAACACTTGCGCCTTGAAATCGGCGGGCACGTTGCTCCACCAGGCCGTATCGATGACGCCGGGCGAGACGGCGTTGACGCGCAGCGGCGCCAACTCGCGCGCGAGCGTGCCGATCATGCTTTCCAGCGCACCGTTGATGGCGCCGAGGCCCGCCGTGCCCGGATTGGCGATGCGCGCGGAGATGGCGCTCACGAACGTGATGCTGCCGTCGCGGCGCAGGAACGGCAGCCCGGCCTGGGCCGCCTCGATCTGCGGCCAGAATTTGGCCTCGAAACCGCGCCGCAGCGCCGCGAGATCCAGTTGCGCGAACGGACCCGCGCCCTCACCACCCGAGAGCGTCAACACGAGATGATCGACTGGGCCGACGCGCGCAAAAAAGCGATCGAGCGACGCGCGATCCGTGCAATCGAGCGCCTCGCCGCTCACGTCCCCCTCGATCCCGGCCAATGCGGCATCGAGCTTGCCCGCATCGCGGCCGACCGCCACGACACTCGCCCCCGCCGCGGCGAGCCGCGCCACCGTTGCGAGACCCACGCCCGACGATCCGCCGAGCACCACCACTTTCTGGTTCTGCCAATCCATGTCCCTGCTCCTGTCGTAAAGAAGATCCATGGGCATAGAATGCGTGCTGGACAACCATCATTCAAATCGTTTGATACGATGAAGGCCATCATTGAAAATGATTTCAGACGATTCGATCTGAATCTGCTGCTGACCTTTAGAGCGCTGATGCAGGAGCGCAACGTCACGCGCGCTGCCGAGCGGCTCTATCTCGGTCAACCGGCTGTGAGCGGCGCCCTCAAGCGCCTGCGCGAGGCGTTCGGCGACGAACTGTTCGTGCGCACCTCGCGCGGCATGACGCCGACACCGCGCGCACTCGAACTCGCGCGCCAGATCGAGCCGTTTCTGCAGTCGCTCCATCAATCGCTCACGCAAACACCGGCGTTCGAGCCATCAAGCGCCGAGCGCGTCTTTCGCATCGGCATCAGCGATTCGCTCGAAGTCGTGTTCATGCCGGAGATCATGAGCCGCCTTGGATCGACGGCACCCGGCGTCAAGCTGGTCTCGCGTACCACGGACTCGACGCGGGCGACGGCCATGCTCGACGACGATTCGATCGAACTCGCCATCGGCGTGTTTCGCGAGTGCATGCCGTGGCAGCGGCGCCGCGTCTTGTTTAACTGGCGTTTCGTGAGCGTCTTCAATCCGCGACTGGTCAAGACGCGTCGCAAGCAGATATCGATGGACGAATTCCTGCGCCATCGGCACATTCTCACGTCCTTCAGCGCGAGCCTGCATGGCTTTATCGACGAGCAGCTCGAATTGCAGGGGGCCAGGCGCGAGGTCGTGTTCTCAGGGGCGAACTTCACGACCAGTCCGTTCATCGTGCAGCGCACGGCGGCGATCGCGACCGTCCCCGACTTTATCGGCCGCGTGTGGCGCGACACGCTGGGGCTCGCCATGAGTCCGCTGCCGTTCGAGGTGCCTGGTTATGAGGTGTCGCTGATGTGGTCCGCCTCACATGACCAGGATCCGGGTCCTGTGTGGCTTGCGACGGAGTTCGGGAATGCGTTTGGGGGGTAGCGGTAGTTACGATAGAGAAGCGCTCGCCTGTGTGATTGGTGCAGCCGGTTGGGCATCCCAGTCGATCATGTCGTGCAACGCACCTGAAAGCAGTTGCGTGGCCGGGTCGTTCAAGAAGTTGCTCACTTCCGCCCTGAACGCGGGCTTGACATGGGATTGGACGAAATCATCGAAGGCGACATAGAGCTGCGGATTGTGCTTTTTCGGAAAGGCGTATTGCGCGACACATTTTCTTTTGTCCGGATACCGGCCCGCCACCATCGCCATCAGAAAACCGTATTCGTCATCGGCCTTGTTGCTGGCGATGGGGTTCTCGTTTTTGAAATTTCGAAAAAACGTGCTGACGTTATCCTTGGGTTCTGAATGCGCCTCGTCGGTATTGCGCTTCACCATGCCATCGGTATCGATGAACTTCATGACGCCCGGCTTTCCGCGTTGCTCATTGAGCACCATATTGGCGAGTTTGATATCCAGATGATAGACGCCCCTTTCGTGGGCCGTTTTCAAATCTTCGCTCGCCTTTTTGAAGGCGTGCAGATCGACCGCTTCCCTATCGCCCACGGATCGTCCTGCCATGGGCATGATGCTCCGGCGTTCATCCAGCTCATGAGTTAAAACGAAGGAATCGAGATCACCGTACTCCGCCGGGGAAGCCCGGGTTCCGGGATTGGATTTTTCCAGCACGCCGAAGCGCTTTTCGCGAAAAATCTGATCGCGCGGACCGCCCGTCACATTGCGGAAGCCGCCTCGTCCAACGACTCCACCCTGTCCATTCGTGTAATGGCTGACACTTTGCTTCGCACCCGCATCGAGACCTGCCTCCTTGCTTGTGAAAACATGCGTCGTCATTCCCATCTGGTTGATCCGGGTTGCCTGCTCGTTGGGCTTGCCATTCGGCGACCGCACCTGCTTACCAGTGGGCTCATAGGTCATGGGCACGCTGACAACCTTGCTGCCCGAGTCGTTCGTCGCGTACGCCGCAAGCACTTTATTGTGGACGTTTTGCTTGAACCGGCTCCACGGACGCAGCGTCTTCAGTTCAACCGCTTTCGCACGCTCTCGCATCTCGCGGATTTGCATCTTCCGGTCGGCTGCTGCCGCCCGGGCAATCCACGTGTCTTTCGCGCGGTCATGCAGCGCCTTGAGACTGGATTTTGCCCCGCTTGCATCAGGCATCAAATGATCGAGCCTGGCTTCATACTCGATGGACCCCGGGCGCTCCACCAGGTTTTCACGCTTGGAAAAACTCGACCAGGCGTGCCGAATGGCATTGCCGATCCCACGGACGACACCGGGTCCGACCGAGGCATCGGGGGCATACACACGGCCATCGAATTGCGCTTCCAATTTCCCCGATTTGTCCGGCGAGAACGTCGAGATCACCGAGGTCTCGAAGCTCGTCTGGCCGCCCTTGCCGGTCCACGTCGCCGAATGACTGACGGTCACGGCCGGCAATGCGCATAGATTGCCGTAGGGTTTTCCGACCGCCACATGCACGCTCGTTCTCGCGGGCTTTCCCAAGGCGAGTTGTTCATCCACGGGGCGGGTAATTGTTTCCTTTAACGCGCCATCGCCTATGAGCACGGCGATCTGGCGCGCCTGGTCGAGCGCGCGCTGCTTTTGCTGCACCGTCGGTTCGGAATCCGTGCAGGCGCACTCGAGAAGTGTCGGCGCCAGTGCATCGGCGATTCTGTTGCGTATTGCCTTACCGGCACGAACGGGATCGTCAGTCGGTAGATCGTTGAAGTCGATCGACTTGATCGGTTCACTGCTGCCGTGTTCCGTGAAAGTGAATGTCCGATAGCCTTCTCCGGGAATCAGGAAATGCTTGGCGAGTGCCGACAGCCGCTCCGGATCATCATTTGCGTCAACACCGGGGCAAGCGGCGGACTGCACAATGGACGTCAATATATCGGATTGATAGCGGGAAATGGTCGGCATGCGCTCGCACTCGTGGGATTCCTTTCCGGCACGCCGCGATCGGAACCGGTCCGCGACACGTCAATGCCAAGCGTTTCAGCATTCGAGGATGCCACACGAAAGTGAGGCCGCAGTGAGGCTATAGCTCCCCCAGCGCAAGCTTACGCGAGCGCCGCGGCTTCGGCTCGACACCAATGCGCGGATCGCGCGCCAGCACCAGCGCCGTCAACGCTTGCACCGTCGCTTCGAACGCAGGGTCCTCCTGCGACACATAAAGCCATTTCCCCAGCACGCCATGCACCTGCAACGCGGGCATCTCGGCGATCAACGCCGCATGCTGCTCCTTCGATGTACACACGAGCACGCCGTTCCAGGGCTCGCCGCGATCGGACGCGACGAGGCACAGCAGTCCGTCGAGATACGCCGCGTCGCTACCGAACATACGCTTGCTCAAGTAAGTCGGCTCGCGCTCGAAGGCATCGAAGACCCAGATCAGCGAGTTGCGGACGGTGGCAGGCATGAGCGTGAAGTCCTGTCGAGTGAGCGATGTAAGTGATGACATCAAAAGCCGTTTTATTATCGACCCACGCTTCGAGTCCATGCAAGCCACGGTCGCCATAGGCAACGCATCAAAACAGGCTCGCCTGCCCTGACATGATCGTGTCGAAGTCGTCACGCAGAAACACGAGGATCGCATCGGCGACAGGCTGCAACTGACGCGTCACATAGAACTCATAGTCGAGCGGCGAGTTGAGCGTCTCCATCGGCTGCGGCCCCGCTCGCGTCATCACATAGCTGATCCATCCACCATTCTGGTACTGCAGCGGGCGCCCTCTCTCGCGATTGAATTCGTCGGCCACGCGCGCGGCCCGCACATGCGGCGGCACGTTGCGCTGGTACTCGCTCAACGGCCGGCGCAGTCGTTTGCGGTAGACCAGCTGCTCATCGAGTTCGCCGTTCAGCGTGCGCCGCACATAGTCACGCAGATAGTCCACATAGGGCTCGCGTTTGAACACGCGTCGATACAGCTCGCGCTGGAACTGCTGCGCGAGCGGCGTCCAGTCCGTGCGCACGGTCTCCAGTCCCTTGAAAACGACCTCTTCGCTGCCGTCCTTCGCACGCGAGAGACCCGCGTAGCGCTTCTTGCTGCCCTCCTCGGCGCCGCGTACCGTCGGCATGAGAAAGCGCGAGTAGTGACGCTCGAACTGCAGTTCCAAGGCGCTCTCAAGGCCGAATCGTTCGCGCAGTTCGGCGCTCCACCAGCGATTGACATGCTCGACGAGCGCCTTGCCCGTGCGCGCCGCGTCGTCTTCGTCGTGTGCGCGCTTGAGCCAGACGAAGGTCGAATCGGTATCGCCATAGATCACGTCGTAGCCTTGCGCTTCGATCAGCTTGCGCGTCTGGCGCATGATTTCGTGGCCGCGCATCGTGATCGACGACGCGAGGCGCGGATCGAAGAAGCGGCAGCCGGTCGATCCCAGCACGCCGTAGAACGCGTTCATGATGATCTTCAGTGCCTGCGAAAGCGCAGCGTTGTGCTGGCGCTTCGCACTTTCCCGGCCGTCCCAGACTTGCCGGACGATGTCGGGCAGGCAATGTTTGTCGCGTGAAAAACGGGCGCCGAGAAAGCCGGCCACCGAATGCGCGTCGTCCGGCTGGCTCAAGCCTTCGATCAGCCCGACCGGATCGATCAGGAACGTGCGGATGATCGACGGATACAGACTCTTGTAATCGAGCACCAGCACCGAATCATAGATGCCGGGACGCGAATCCATGACGAAGCCACCGGGACTGTTGTCGCCTACCACGTCGCCGAGATTCGGCGCGACGTAGCCCAGACGATGCATGCGCGGCAGGTAAAGATGCGTGAACGCCGCCACCGAACCGCCCATGCGATCGACCGGCAAGCCAGTCACCGCCGCACGTTCGAGCAGGAACGCGATGAGATCGGTCTTCTCGAAGATGCGCGTGACGAGCTCGCAGTCCTTGAGGTTGTAGCGCGCCAGCGCGGGTTTGTCCTCGTCGAAGCGGCGCTGGATTTCGTCCATTCGCTGATACGGATTGTCGATCGACTTGCCTTCGCCGAGCAGTTCGCGCGCGACGTATTCGAGGCTGAACGACGGGAAACTCCATGTCGCCGAGCGCAGCGCCTCGATCCCGTCGATGATGAGGCGCCCCGCTGCGGCCGCGAAGAAATGATTCTGCTTGTTGCCGTGTTCGCGCCACTCCATCACGTCGCCGCCGCGCCCGAGCCGCAGTGGCACGCGATGCTGTTCGGAATGCGCTTGCAGGATGCGCAAATCGAACTGAACGAGATTCCAGCCGATGATCGCATCCGGATCGTGGCGCGCCATCCAGGCATTGAGCCGGTCGAGCAACTCGGCCCGGCTCGCGCAATACTCGAGTCCGAAGTCGAGCGCCGCCGCCTCGCCGTTCGGCGGTCCGAGCATGTAGACCTGGCGCTCGCCACAACCTTCGAGCGCGATGGAATAGAGTTCGCCCTGAGCACTCGTTTCGATGTCGAGCGACACGAGTTTCAGCCGTGGCCGGTAGCCGTTCGCCGGTTTCAGGTCGCCGTTGAGCAGCACGCCGTCGCTGGCGGGTTCGCCGCGAAACAGCACGGGCGCCGTGATGAAACGCTCCATCATGTAACGATCGGGCGGCTGGATATCGGACTCGTAGACGCTCACGCCCGCTTTGGCGAGCCGCTTGCCGAGTCCCGCAAGATGGCGATACTGGCGCGCATAGAGGCCGAACACCGGGCGCTGGCTAAAGTCCTTGAGATCGAGCGGGCGAAACTCGACGCGTGCATCGTCCTTGAGCACGCGCGCGGCATCGGCACGGGCCTCGACCGGAATGAAGGCGACCGACTCCTGCGGACGCAGACGCACTTGCCTCGGTCCGTGTTCGGTGGACAGCCAGAACTCAACCTCGGTCTGCGTGTCCGTGTCGCGCCAATGGCGCGTCAAGATGAAACCCTCTTCAAAATCGGCCAACTCTGCACCCAGCGTTCCGCGTTGTCTGCCGCGATTCTAATACGCCGTGAAACGCCGCATGCATGACATTGCGCGTGGCCGGGTTTGGCCGCGGTTCGCGCCGCGAGACGCGAACCGGTCCGCCTAAATGCTCCAGCCGGCCTTGAGCCCTTCGTACACGGCCTCTTCTACCGTGCGCGGCGCCATGCAATCGCCGATCATGATCAGCTCGCCAACCGGCGCGCCCGGCTGACCATCGGCAAGCGGCCGCAACGCAGCTTCGAGTGCGGATTCGGGTTTGTGTCCGTGGCAGAGCACGAGCGTATCGACGCCTTCGAAGATGATCGGCTCGTCGCTCGTCGTGTGTTGCATGAAAACCGTATCGCCATCGCAGCCGTACAGCCGTGCATAGGGCGTCACTGGAATCTGCCGTCGATGCAGTTCGGCGGCGATGTCGTCGCGCACATAGAGCGGCAGCACTTCGCCGGCATGGGTGCCGTTCACGGCGAGCCGCACTTCGGAACCCGAGCGCGCGAGCAGCTCGGCAATGCCCGGACCGATCCAGTCGCAGCGCCAATCCACCACCAGGGCACGCGCGCCCACTTTGACCTCGCCGCGCAGCACCTGCCATGCATCGACCACCTCGATGCCGCCGTCCTGCTCGAACGTCGGCCGATACGGCGTTGCGCCGGTCGCGATGATCACGACGTCGGGGCGTTCGTCGCGGATCAGCGCTGCATCGACGCGGGTATTGCGGACCACGCGTGCACCCGACAACGTGAGTTCGCGCGAGAGGTTCGTCGCGATGCCGCCGAATTCGCTGCGCCGGGGCAATAGTTGCGCGAGCAACGTCTGGCCGCCGAGCTGGTTACCGGCTTCGTACAGGGTCACGTCGTGACCACGTTTGGCCGCCGTCGCGGCCGCCTTCATGCCCGCCGGTCCGCCGCCGACCACGATCACCTTGCGGCGTTGCGCAGCCGGACGCAGGGTGCCGTAAGTCAGCTCGCGCCCGGTCTCGGGATGCTGGATGCACGAGATGGGATAGCCGCGATGGAAGTGGCCAATACAAGCCTGATTGCACGCGATGCACGCACGTATGTCGTCGGTCTTGCCGTCCTGCGCCTTCGCGGGCATCTGCGGATCGCAGATCAGCGCACGCGTCATGCCGCATACATCGGCCTGGCCGTTGGCGATGACGGTCTCGGCCTCGTGCGGCTGATTGATCCGTCCGCCGACGAACACGGGAATGCCGAGCCGTTCCTTGAAGGTCTTCGAATCGGGCGCGACGTAGGCGTTGGCATACGCCATCGGCGGCACGATGTGGATCGCGCCACCGAGCGACGCCGAGTTGCCCGCGATGATGTTCACATAGTCGAGTTTCGACTCCAGCTGCACGCAAGCTTCGAGTGCGTCCTCGGCCGTGAGACCGGTGCTGTCGCGTTCGCCCGCGCTGATGCGCATGCCGATCACGAACGATTCCGAGGTCTGCCGGCGCATCTCGTCGAGCACTTCGCGCACGAAGCGCAAGCGGTTTTCGAGCGTGCCACCGTAAGCGTCGCTGCGCTGGTTCACCAGCGGATTGAGAAACTGCGACGGCAGATAGCCGTGGCTCGCGACGAACTCGACACCATCGAGCCCCGCCTCATGCATGCGCCGCGCGGCCTGCCCATAACCGCGCACGATCTCGTCGATCAGCGCGTGCGTGAGTTCGCGCGGCATCACATGGAAGCGCTCGTTGGGCACGTTCGACGGCGCATACGCGACCGCCAGCAGACCATCGGCTGACTCCATCAGCTCGCGTCCCGGATGAAACAGCTGCGTGAACAGGCTGCAGCCGTGCGCGTGCACCGCATCGGCGAGACGACGATAGCCGGGGATGCAGCTGTCGTCGGTTGCCATCAGCAGATGCGACGTGTAGCGCGCGGTCTCGTGCACGCCGGCCACCTGCATCACGATGAGCCCTGCTCCGCCGCGCGCGCGGGCTTCGTGATAGGCGACCAGCGCGTCGTTGACGTGTCCATCGGTGGGCATCGTCGTGTCATGGCCAGTGGACATGATGCGGTTCTTGAGTGTCACTCCGCGCATCTGGAGTGGCGAGAACAGCTTGGGGAACAGGTTGGCGCTCATGGCTTCGGGACGTTCGGGAATGGGTTCGGCAAGATCATCGAGTGGACTTCAGGCGAGCCCGTTGCGCTCGCGCCAGTCCACCGGCGACAGCGCATAGAACACCGTCGCGCCATCGCCCTCGTAACGCAGCGGCGTATGGGCGGGAATCCACAGCACGTCGCCCGGTTTCGTCTCGTAGACGCGCTCGCCCACCCGCAGCCTGAACGTGCCTTCAAGTGCGACGACCAGCTCGTCGTAGAGCACCGTCCACTCGATCGACACCTTGTCGAAGCGCGCGATGCCCGCGCCCATCGTGTTGCTCTCCTGCGGACCGACGAGGCGCGCGATCGACGCCGAACCGGTGCGGTGCTCGCCATACGGCTCGAATGCCAGTGCGTCGCGGTGGAAGTGAATGACTTCGGACATGCTTTGCTCCATGAGTGTGCGACTGTGCGTGGTCGCATCGGATGTGCTTGAAAGAAAATTACATCGACATTTTTTATCTCATACTAAAAAAATGCAATAGGTTTTTTACTGATGGCGCGGGATTTCGACGCAACCCCGCTTGCCTGGTCAGGAAGTCGACGGGCATGGACATGAGAGCAAAGACAAGATGCCTGGCAATCCGAAGTTTATGGAGGCGACGGAGCCGCGAATGGCGTGAAGCAGACAGGAGGAGATGGCGGATGCACGCGCTTGAGCACCGCGCGCAGCCGCAGAGGCAGGATCAGAAGCTCGGCGGCGAGATCGCCCAGATGATGATCGTCTCGACCTTGCCGGGATTGCGATAACGATGCGGCAGCCGCGACGAGAACGCCACGCTGTCGCCTTCGTTGAGGACGAAATGCTTGTCGTCGCCGATCCAGATTTCGAGCTGCCCCTGCTGCACGTAGCCGACCTCGTCGCCTTCATGCGAATAGCTCTGCTTGCTCTCCGCACCGGGCGGTATGCGCACGTGCAGCAGTTCGAGCTGCATGTCCATACGCGGCGTCAGCAACTCGTCCACGACACCCTGCTCGTACTGGATCTGCAAGCGGTTGCCCCGGCGCACTACGAAGCCGCGCTCTTCGACGGGCACGGGTGCGTCGCCCGAGAAGAACCATTGGACCGTTACGCCGAGCGTCTTGGCGATGTTGACGAGCGCCGCGATCGACGGCGACGCGAGGTTGCGTTCGAGCTGGCTGATATAGCCCGCCGAGAGGTTGGTGCTTTCGGCCAGTTGCGTGAGCGTCATTCCCCGGCGCTTGCGCAAGCCCCGGATCCGGTCGCCGAGGAACGGGCTCGGCGCGGCGTCATCGGACACTACGGCGGGCGCTTCTTTTTGTGTGGTCATGCGAGTGATTGGCTTCGGCGCCCTGACCCGCAGGGCGCCCAAACAGGAGTTTGTTTCCGAGTGTGCAAGGATACTCCAAAGGCCGCGCGTGCCGGGACGCCATCCGACTGCCAGTCAGAAAAGCCGATCACGACGGCCCCTCGCGAGGACCGCTCAAGACTGGCGACTCGTCGCGGCTCGCGCATCGAAGTCCTGCGCCTCGCACCCGCCACCCGAGTCGAGCGACGACGTCACTTCGAGCGATTGGCCCCGGGTCTCGGGCGCCCACAGCAGGCACGCGAGAAAACCGAGCGCCGTCACGCCCGCGCCGATCAGCATGGTCTGGCCGGTGCCGAGCTTTTCGAGTCCGATGGGCAGCAGGTACGTGCCCGAGGCCGCGCCGATCCGGCTGATGCCGACCGCGATGCCGATTGCCGTGGCACGGACTTCGGTCGGGAACAGCTCGTTCGGATAGATCCATTCGAGAATGCTCGGACCACCCGACACGAACGCATAGAAGCAGAACGCTGCGATCACGAACCATGCCGGACCTTGCGGCGCGAGCCACAGCGCGACGAGCGGCAGGATCATCAGCGCGAATGGAATCACGGACATGGGCCGGCGTCCCCAGGTCTCGACGAGCCGCAGCGCCGGAATGCAGCCCAGCACGAACAGCGCACTGATCACAGCCGAGCCGATGATGTCGAGCGAACCGCCCGTCAAGCCGAATTTCAGCAGGATCACCGGGCCGAACGTGTAGATCGCGTATTGCGGCGTGATCTGCGCGAAGTACAGCAGGCCGCACATGATCGTGCGTTTGAGGTAGCCGCCTGCGAACACTTGCTTGAGCGCGGCGCCGCCATGGAGCATGGGCGCATCGCTCGCCGACGGCGCGCTCAACTTGATGCGCTTGCCGTACACGAGTTCGATCACGCGTTCGGCTTCGGCCAGGCGGCCCTTCTTCAGCAGCCAGCGGGGCGACTCGGGAATGCCACGGCGCGAAAGCACGACGATCACGCCGAGCACCGCGCTGCTGCCGAGCATCCAGCGCCACAAATGATAGCCGCCCGACACTTCGACGAACACGGCGCCCACGGCAAACGCCGCCATCGCGCCGATCGACCACGCGATCGCCGACAAGCCGATCATGAAGCCGCGCTTGCTGGTCGGTGTGAACTCGGTCAGCAGCGAAGTGGCGATCGGATAGTCGGCGCCGACCGCGAGGCCCAGTACGAAGCGCAGCGCGATGAGCTGCCATGCATCGGTGATGAAGGCCGACGCGAAACACGCGAGCACCAGCACGGCGAGATCGAGCGCGTACATCTTCTCGCGGCCCACGCGGTCCGTGAGCGTGCCGAACACGATCGCGCCGAAGAAGATGCCGATCAGCGAGGCGGCTCCGATCAGCCCCGACTGCACGCTGGTCACGGCCAGATCGTGCGTGAGACCGACCAGTGCGACGCCGATGATGCTCAACACATAGCCGTCGAGGAACGGACCGCCGCAGCACGCGAACAGCAGCTTGCGATGGAACTTCGAAACCGGTGCCTCGTTGATGATGCCTAGTGAGTTCATGGTCGAATGAAGTGGTTGGACAGGAGAATGTCGACTGCGAAAAAGCGCGCGCGATTTCTGTCGATAAAAACTTTTGGCGATTATATTTTTCCTTAGTAAAAAAACACGTCGGTATTTTTACCTATCGGAGCCGACGTGCCAGTGAGGCTGTGACGCGCGGTAATCGATGTAATCGGCGCCGAAACCATAGCCGCGGCGCGCGCGGCTAGACTGGTCTCTGGTCTCCAGCCAAGGCGATCCCCGCCTTTTTAAGTCAGCCCGCCCCCGGCGGGCTTCTTTTTGCCTGTTCGCGTCTGCGTGCGTCGGCCCTTGCCATTCGATCGATGGGAATTTGGGTGCAGACCACTTGCCATCGCCCAAAACACTGTATATATTCACAGTACTGTATTTATATCCAGTGTGAGGCGCTATGGAACATCTGATCCGGATCGTCAATGAAGCCGACAGGCTCAATCTGGCGTGGCTTTACCACCATGTGGGCGCGGTTCGCCTCGAGCGTGCGGCGCGCGAGCTGGGGCACGGGCGCAAGCCCTACTTGTCGGCCGTGTGCCGACGGCTCGGTGTCTGGCCGCCGCCGGTCGCATCGGCCGTGGCTGTTGATGGCGAACAGATACACCACGAGGTGGGCGATCTCTACCTCGCGCAGATTCGCCGGCATCTGTCGCAATCCCATGCGCCAAGCAAAAAAATTCACTGACCTCTGAACTGACCGTCCGCGGGGAGCCTTTTCATGTTCGACACCGAAGTTCTCGAAGCACCGTCCGAGGGCGGCCGCGCCCGATTCGAACGCGCCAGCCAGCGCGCCGCGCTCGCGCTGCAACAGGTGGTTGTCTCGGCTGCAAGACGTTGTCTCGGCGCACGCCTCGGCGGCCGGGGCGGCCCGGGCGAACCGCCGTCATGGCGTGAGTTGGTCGAGATCGAGGAACGTGCGTTCAGCACGAGCAGCTTCGTGTCCCAGCATCCGCCCGAAGTGCTCGCTGCATTTGCGCGGCTAAGCGAGAGCCGGCTGCCCGAAAGCCAGCTCGACGACCCCGCCGACTGGCATCGGGACGACGACGACATGCCCGCCGTCGTGCTGATCGTCCGTGGCCTTTATGAGGCGGCGGCGGGACACCACGGACACGACGAATCGTGATGGTTTCGTCCCGGTCGCGCGGGCGCTGCGCCTCGTCCGTGCTCGCGCGCGAAATTTCCTTTCGCGGCGAGGGCTTGGCGCTAAAGCCGCGACGTTATCCACAGGGCTTTCAACAAAAATTGTGGATAACAGCGGGCGACCCTGCTGCGTCGGCAACGCGATGTCGAACGCTTTGCCGGGTGAAGCGCATGGCACTCGTCGCATCGGGACAAACAGGGCGAATCACGGAAGGCGGTTGAAACGGCCAGGTCCTGGCGCCCGGCGCACGCTAGTCACACGCGCCGCCCTTATGTGCTCTTGCTTCGATAAACAAATTTTTTAGCGGTTCGGGCCAGCAGTCGTGGACACACAAGCGTAAGGTGTATTAATACATGATACAATTTCGTCGACGGTAATTCGCAGGACACCATGATCAAGTCCTTTAAACACAAGGGCGTGCAGCGCCTGTTTGAGACCGGTTCGGCGGCGGGGGTTCAGGCGGCGCACAAGGCGCGGCTAACGCGGCAACTGACGGTTTTGAACAGGGCCAAGTCGCATCAGGATATGAACCAGCCGGGTTACAAGTTGCACCTCCTCAAGGGTGACGAGGCTGGTATGTGGTCGGTAGCGGTGAGCGGCAACTGGCGACTCACGTTCATGTTCGAAGGCGAGGATGCGATCTTGGTGGACTACCGGGATTACCATTGAGTCCGGTGGCCCGATGGCCGCACGACGCGCACGCCACCGGTGCGGCGTGCGCCGCGAGTTTCGGGCAACGAGTTCTTCATAGTGACGAAAGCCATGTCCAATATGTTCAATCCCCCGCACCCTGCGGCGATTCTTCGGGAAGACGTGCTGCCTGCACTGAACCTGACGATAACCGAGGCTGCTGAGCAACTCGGCGTGTCCCGCGTGACCCTGTCTCGCCTGCTCAACGAGCGTGGCGGGATTACCCCCGAAATGGCTCTACGTATCGAGCAATGGCTTGGCGTAGAGCGTGGGGGGCGAGCCGATCTGTGGCTTGGCATGCAGCTTGACTATGATCTGTGGCAGGCGCGCAAGCACGCGCCCAAAGCGATCAAGCGAGCACCGACAGAAGCAGCAGCTTGATTCTGCGAAGTCATGTCGCCTGGCTCGATGGGGAGCACGCGAGTTGCGACCCACGCGTCGCGTCGGCATCCCGTTGCCGCCCGCTTTGCCGGGTGAAGCGCATGGCACTCGTCCTGTTGGAACACCCGGGCCGAATCAAGGTAGGCGGTTGAATCGGTCAGGTGGCGGCGCCGGGAGCCCGGCGCACGCTTGTCACACACGCCGCCCTGCATCGTCAGCGCCACAGGCCAACTCGCCCTGATGCAGCCAGTCGGCGTGCTTCGGCGCGCGCCGGGTCTGCGACCACTCTTCGAGCATCGCCCACTTCACTGCATCGAGACGCTGGCGATCGCTGTCGCTGCCGCAATCGGCGGCCAGTTCCACGCGGTGACCGCTCGGATCCTTGAAGTAGATCGACTTGAAAATCGTGTGGTCGGTCACGCCCACGACGTCGATTCCCTCCGCCTCGAGCCGCGCCTTGGTTTCGTGCAACGCGGCCTCGCTCTCCACCTTGAAGGCGATGTGCTGGACCCAGTCTGGCGTGTTGGCGTCGCGCCCCATCGGCGGCGAATTCGGGATCTCGAAGAACGCCAGCACGTTGCCCTGCCCGGCATCGAGAAAGATATGCATATACGGGTCGGCCGCCTTTGTCGAAGGGACCCGGTCTTCCGCAATCGCGAGCACGAATTCCATGCCGAGATGCCGCCGATACCATTCGACCGTTTCCCTGGCATCCCCGCAGCGATAGGCAACATGGTGAATGCGTTCGATTTTCATGTCTTCTCCCCTTGATAGTGGCTCCAGATATTAGTAACGTTCGTTACCAATCTGACAAGGAGAGGGTAAACCAATTCACGTGTGATACAGCGGATGAAACCTCATTGAAGTGATCTAGATTAAGCCGGGGAGCGCCAGTCGGCAATATCCGTATCGTTTGTTACCATACAGGAATGAACCTGCTCAAATTCTTCCCTTACCGCATCGCCCGACTGGCGGACGCCGTCAGCCGCGCGGTCGCGCCGGTTTATACGGAGCGTTTCGGTTTGTCACGCGACGAATGGCGCATCCTCGTCGCGCTCGCCGAAGAAAGAAAGATGAAAACGGTCGACTTGATCGCGCACACGACGCTCGACAAAATGCAGGTGAGCCGCGCCCTGGTGCGCATGGAAAGCGCTGCGTTGATCGAGCGTGTCGCAGACCCCGAGGACGCGCGGGCACACATCATCCGGCCGACCGGCGCGGCACGCACGCTCTACCGCAAGATCGTGCCGATGGCTCAGGCGCGCGAGGCATTTTTGCTGGAGGCGCTCTCGAAAGAAGAACGCCGCGTGCTGTTCAACGCCATCGACAAAGTCATGGAGCGCGCGCAGCAACTCGAACGGCAGGGCTGAAGCTGAAGCAATCCCTTCCCGCGCATCGATGCATGCGGGAAGGGCCTTGAATACCAGCCTAGAAATTGAAGTTGTCGATATTGCTCGAATCGAAGGTGGTCGGCGGCCCGAGAATCACCTCGCCGCTCTTGCCGATCGTGCGCTTGCCGAGCTTGCCCGCATCGAACGATTCACCCTCCTTGCCGCTGATGTTGCCCGACGCGAGGTTCGCCGCTGCATACGCCGCGAGATAGCCGAGTGCGCCCGGATCCCACAACTGGAACGCCTGGACCGTGCCGTTCTTCACGAACGCGCGCATCTGGTTCGGCGTGCCGAGCCCCGTCACCACGACCTTGCCCTTGCTCGACGACGTCGAGATATAGCGCGCCGCCGCTGCGATCCCCACCGAAGTCGGCGCGACGATCGCCTTGAGGTTCGGATACGCTTGCAAGAGGCCCTGCGTCTCGACGAACGATTTCTGGTCGTCGTCGTTGCCGTAGGCGATCTTCACGAGCTTCATCTTCGCGTACTCGGGCTTCTTCAACTCGTCCTGCATCCACTTGATCCAGGTGTTCTGGTTGGTGGCATTGGGCGTCGCCGACAGGATTGCGAATTCGCCCTCGCCGCCCATCAGTTTTGCCACGAGCTGAATCTGCCCGCGCCCGATGCTCTCGGCATCGGCCTGGTTCACGAAGATCTGCCGGCCGTCGGGCGCCGTGTCCGAATCGAATGTCACGACCTTGATGCCCTGCGCCATCGCCCGCTTGAGGTACGGCACGAGCGCGTTCGCATCATTGGCCGCGAGCACGATCACGTCCGAATGCTGGGTCGTCAGCGTGTTGATGTACGGCACCTGCGAAGAGGCACCGGCATCCGATGGCCCCACGACCTTGCCGTCGCCCTTGAACTCCTTGATCGCGGCGAGCCCGCCGTTGTCGGCCGTGACTTCGTAAGGGTTGTTGATCTGCTTGGGTACGAAGGCGATCTTCAGCCCCTCCTTGATGGGCGCCGCGCCTGCTGCCGCGCTAGCTCCCATCAGTAGCGCGCACAGCAGCGCCGTGCCGACCTGACGCATTGGCTTGACCATGACTTGTCTCCTCCTTGGGTTCCGGACGCGAGTCCGGACTGGTTTGACGCCGGATTACCTGCCTTCTTCGTTACTCCCGTGCCTACGTCGTACTGGCGAGATGCCGCCGGTCGCGCATCGACCGCCAGCGTGCCGCCATGTTGGGTATCAGCACCGACGCGAGCAACAACGCGCCGGTGACGATGGTCAGCGTTTCACTCGATACGTCCGCGAGCGTCAACGCGTTCTTGAGCACGCCGATGATGACGAGCGACAACAGCACGCCATACATCGACCCGCGTCCGCCGAAGATGCTCACGCCGCCGAACAGCACCGCCGCGATCACCGACAACTCGAAACCCTCGCCGTTGTCGCCACGCGCGCTCGTGAAGCGCAGCGTGTAGAGCATGCCCGCGAGCGCGCTCATCGCCCCCGAGAGCACGAACAGACGCAGCTTGATCCGCGCGACATCGAGGCCCGAGAACGCGGCTGCGGTGCTGTTCGCCCCGATTGCATAGAGGCTGCGGCCGAACGCGGTGGCCTGCAGCAGCAGCGTGAACAGCACCGCGCCGACGATCACGACGATGAACGTGAGCGGCAGGAAGCTCGTGCCGAGCGTCGCCATGCCGAACTGCGTGTAAGCGGCCGGAAAATCGGCGATCGCCTGGTCGCCGAGCAACACATAGGCGAGCCCGCGAAACAGCGCGAGCGTGCCGATCGTCACCGCGAGCGAGGGCAGGTTCAGCTTGACGATGACGAGCCCGTTGAAGAGACCCGCCAACGCGCCGCCGATCAGCACCAGCAGCATGACCAGCGGCATCGGCAGGCCCAGATGCCAGAGCAGCCCCATCAGCGCGCTCGACGCGCCGAGCACCGACGCCACCGAAAGATCGATCTCGCCGGCAACGATGATGAGCGTCATCGGCAACGCCATCAGCGCGACTTCGGTGAGATCGGCGAGGATATTGGCCACGTTGGCGCCGCTCAGGAACACGGGCGACAACATCCGGCCGACGACCAGCGCCGCAATCAGGATCAGTACGAGCAGCACTTCCCAGCTGAGCGGAATGCCGGCGCGGCGCGTGAGCAACGCGGAATCGGGTTTAGCCATGATCGCGTTTCCTCATCATGCGTTTGGCGACGGAGCGGGCGAGCAGCGTATCGGCGGCGATCGCGGCGACGATCAGCGCGCCCTGGATCGCCTGTTCCCAGAACGGCGAGACATGCAGCACCACGAGTGCGATGCTGATCACGCCGAGCACGAGCGCGCCGAGCGTCGCGCCGAGAATCGTGCCGACCCCGCCCGTAATCGCGACACTGCCCACCACGGCGGCCGCGACCACCTGCAACTCGATGCCCTTGGCCGTGCTCGCATCGACGGTGCCGAAGCGCGCGAGCCACAATGCGCCCGCGAGTCCCGCGATGCCGCCGCAAATCAGGAAGCCCATCGTCACGCGCCGTTCGATATTCACGCCGGCAAGACGCGCCGCCTCTGGATTCGAGCCGATGGCATAGTATTCGCGTCCGGCCGGGAACTGCTTCAGATAGATCGACAGCGCAATCAGGAGCACGGCCGCGATGATCGCGAGCGTCGGAATGCCGAGCACGGTGCTGGTGGCGAGGCGCGAGAATGCGTCGGGCAGGCTGGTCGCGTTGATCTGTCCGCCGTGCACCCACGCGTAGTCGGCGCCGCGAAAAATATAGAGCGTCGAGAGCGTCGCGACGAGCGACGGCACGCGCCCCACCGCGACGAGCAGCGCATTGATCGCCCCGGCGACGAGTCCGATCGCGAGCCCCGCCCCGAGCGCGAGCACCACGGGCAGATGCGGAAACACCACATAGAGGCTGCCGACCGCATAAGCGCTCACACCGACCGTCGAGCCGATCGACAGGTCGATGTGGCGCATCAGGATCACCACGGTCATGCCCGCCGTGAGCAAGCTGATGATCGACACGTTGAGCAAGACATCACGCAGATTCTGCAAGTTCAGGAACTGCGGCTGCGCAAGCGCCGTCCCGCCGATGATGAGCAGCAGCACGATGAACAGCGTCGATTCGCGGCTCTTCGCGACGGCCGCCGCGAGCGAGCCGGCGCTGATCCGCTGGCGCGGCTCGTGCGCGTCGTGCAGCGCGTGGGTGTGGGTGGTCGAGTGGCGCATCATGCTGCGTGTCCCAGTTGAATGCCCGACTGGCCGAGTGCTGCGCTCATGATGCGTTCCTCGCTGGCGTCGGCGCGCGCGATATCGGCGGTGATGCGGCCTTCGTGCATGACGAGCACGCGGTCGGCCATGCCGAGCACTTCGGGCAACTCGCTCGATATCATCAACACCGCCATGCCTTCGCGCACGAGATCGGCGAGCGCGCCGTACACCTCCGCCTTCGCACCGACGTCGATGCCGCGCGTCGGCTCGTCGATGATGAGCGCTTTCGGGCCGGTCGCGAGCCATTTGCCGAGCACGACTTTCTGCTGATTGCCGCCCGAGAGCGTGGCGACCGGCGCGCGCAGGTCGCCTGCTTTCAGACGCAGCCGCGTGCCCCACTGGTTCGCGAGCGAGACTTCGCGGCCGCCTGAAATGAGGCCGAAGCGCACGAGTCGGCCGAGCACCGTCATCGAGGCATTGCGCGCGATGCTCAATTCGAGCGCGAGGCCCTGCTGGCGCCGGTCTTCTGGCACGAGCGCGAGCCCGGCCTTGACGGCCGCAGCGGGCCGGCCTGGCGCGAGCAGCGTGCCGCCGATGCGCACCTCGCCCGCATCGAAGCGGTCGATGCCGAACACCGCCCGCGCGACTTCGCTGCGCCCCGCGCCCACGAGTCCCGCGAGCGCGACGATCTCGCCCGCGCGCACATCGAACGAAATGTCCTTGAATACGCCGTTGCGCGTGAGGCCGCGCACGCGCAGCACCACTTCACCCGGCGGCACATCGGCCTTCGGATAGAACGTCTCGAGGTCGCGCCCGACCATCTTCGCGACAATCATGTCGGTGTTCAGCTGCGCGGTCGGCGCATCGAAGACCTTCGCGCCATCGCGCATGATCGTCACGTGCTGGCTCAGCACGAACACCTCTTCGAGCCGGTGCGTGATGAACAGAATCGCGGCGCCGCGCTCGCGCAGCTTGCGCACGATCGCGAAGAGCCGTTCGACTTCGGGCAGCGACAGCGCGGCCGTGGGCTCGTCCATGATCAGCACGCTCGCGTTGAGCGACAGCGCCTTGGCGATCTCGATCACTTGTTGATCGGCGATGGAAAGACCGCGCACGAGCCGCGACGCACTCAAATCGACGCCCAGCGAGTCGAGCAGTTCACGCACCTGCGCATGCATCGCGGCGTAGTCGATGCGGCCGAGCCGATCGACCGGCTGGCGGCCCATGAAGATGTTCTCCGCGATCGACAGGTCGAAGAACAGCGTCGGCTCCTGATAGATCACGGCGATGCCGGCATCGCGGGCCAGCGCGGGCGTCGCAAACTGCCGTTGCGCGCCGTCGACGTAGAGCTCGCCGCCGTCGGCCTTGTACACGCCGGCGAGGATCTTCACGAGCGTGGACTTGCCCGCGCCGTTCTCGCCGAGCAGCGCATGCACCTCACCGGGCCACAGCGTGAGATCGCCGTCGACGAGCGCGCGCACGCGCCCGAACGACTTGCTCGCATGACGCAACTCGAGACGCGGCTCGCCGCGCGTCGCTGGATTTGTGTCCAAGAAGACCTCCGTATCGGGCTCGCTGTTCAGAGCCGGTAAATGCGCTCGGCGTTGCTGCGAAAGAGCGCATCGCGCTCGTTCGCGCTCACGCCGCTGACGATCGCCGCATACGCGCGCCACAAGTCCGCGTAACTGCCGAACTGGCGATCGACCGGGAAATTCGAGGCGAACATCGCTCGCTCCACGCCGAAGCAATCGATCGTTTCCAGCACATAAGGACGCAGGCTTTCGAGCGTCCAGCGATGGTCGAACATCGCGAGGCCACTGATCTTGACGCTCACGTTCGGACAAGCGGCGAGCATGCGCATGCCGTCGCGCCACGCGCGATAGCCGCTCACGCTGTCGCGGTCCACGAACATGCCCGCGTGGTTGACGATGATCGCGATGCCGGGATGCGCACGCGCCAATGCGGCGGCCTCTTCCATCTGCGACGGGTACAGTTGCATATCGAACGACAGGCCATAGCGGCCGAGCAGCGCGAAGTTCGCGCACCAGTTGTCGTCGCGCAGATAGTGGCGGCCGACGTAGTCGTAGAGCCGATCGTCATGCACGTTGAGGATCTGGCGGATGCCACGCGTGCGCGAGAACTCGGCGTGAGCGGCGAGTGTCGTTTCGACATCGGCGCGACTCAGATCGGCGGCGGCGACGATCGCATCAGGCAAGCCGCGCGTCGTGGCGCCTTCGTCGGCGAGTCGCTGCAGCCAGCGCGTTTCTTCGACGGGCGCGGCCGGATCGTGATTGGCCTCGACGTGCACGACCTTGAGCACCTCGATGTCGCCTGCTTCGCGCAGCAGGTCGGCGGGTAAATAGTTGTGCTTGAGCGAGCGCGCGTCGCCCACGAACGATGTACCGGGATTCGCTAGCCACGGATAGTGGTGCGTATCGAGGTCCCAGAAATGCACATGCGGATCGACGACTTGCATGCGGTGCTCCTCGCCGTGGTTCAAGGGTTCAAGGGTTCAAGGGTTCAAGGATTCAAGGCAGATGAAAGAGCGGCACGAGCGGGGTCTGCTGCGGCGCGCCATCGGCTTCGGTCGCCATGATGTCCGCCATGTAATCCCACCATTTGCGCATGATGGCGTTGTGCGGCAGTGCGTCCATCGCGTGGTCGGCGCGGCGCTTTAGCACGGCAAACAGATGATGCGTGGGCTCGTCGAAGAAGATCCAGTAGTCGCTGATGCCGGCCGCGCGCAACGCTTGCGCGAGTTCAGGCCAGATCGCACGATGGCGCCGCTCGTACTCGTCGCGCTGGCCGCGATCGAGCTGCATGCGAAAGGCGATTGTCTCCATGATCGTGTCTCCGTCCCGAAGTCTTGTCGTTGTTTTCATCTGCCGTGAACCGACTATAATTCGCGCATCGATAGCCAACCAATCCGATGTTGGGATCGGGCGATACACAAACCGGATCGAGAGACGCTCATGAACCATCAGACCGCCGCCGTCGCTCTCGTCAATCGTCTGAAGTTCAAGCACCTCGCGCTGCTCGTCGCACTCGACGACGCGCGCAACGTCCATCAGGCCGCCGATGCCATCAACGTCGCCCAGCCGAGCGCGAGCCGTATGCTGAGCGATATCGAGGAAGCGTTCGGCTTCCGTCTGTTCGAGCGCAACGCGCGCGGCATCGAGCCCACCTCGCTTGGCGTCGTCACGCTCGCCTATGCGCGACGCGCGCTGACCGACCTCACACGCTTTGCAGAAGATCTCGACGTCAAGCGGCGCGGAGGGCACGGTCAGTTGACGGTCGGCGCGATCATGGGTGCGGCGCCCGACCTGCTGGCCCAGGCCGTCGCGATGCTCAAGACCGAACGGCCGCTGCTCAATGTGCGCATCCTCGGCGAAACCAGCGATCAGGTCGTGCAGTTGCTGCATCGCCGCGAGGTCGATCTCGCACTCGGCCGGCTGACTACGCCGCTTCAACACAACGACTTCCATTTCGAAGCGCTCGCGCGCGAAACGCTCGTGCTCGTCGTGCGTGCGCGTCATCCGCTCGTGCATCGCACGGACGTGACGCTGGACGCTCTGATGGCGTGGCCGTGGGTCGCGCAGCCCATCACGAGTCCGGCGCGCGCCCTGTTCGAAGACGAACTCGCGCGGGCCGGCCTGGCGACGCCGGTGAACCTGACCGAATGCGCGTCGATCTTCGCGACGCTGCAACTGCTCGAAAACTTCGATGCCGTGGCGATGCTGCCGGAGTCGGTCGTGCGCGATCACGTGCGCGGCCAGTTGCTCGTCACGTTGCCGCTCGAAATCGGCAAGGCCCTGCCGGGCTACGGCATCCTCACGCGCAAGGACGAAACGCTCGCCGAACCGGCCGAGCACTTCGTGAGCCTCCTGCGTCGCTTCTCGCAACCGTTCGCGAGCCAGCCTCCGGTCGAGGGCCATCGCGCGGGTTCCTCCGTGGCGCTCTACTGAATCTACTGAAGGTTGACGAACAGACCGCCGTCGACGAGCAGCGCGGCGCCTGTCACGTAGCGCGCGCGATCCGAGGCGAGGAACACCACGCATTCGGCGACATCGTCGGGCGCGCCGAGGCGGCCAAGCGGAATGCGTTTCTCGAAGTAGCGGCGTTTTTCCTCGTCGGCGAGGTCCTCGGCATTCAGGTCGGTGGCGATGGTGCCCGGCATCACCGAATTGCAGCGGATCCCATACGGACCGAGTGCAATGGCACACGACTGCATCAGCGAATGCACGCCGGCCTTGGTCGGTGTGTAATGCGTCTGCATGCCGCCGCCGACGAGCGCGCTGATCGAACTGGTCGCGACGATCGCGCCGCCCGTGCCCTGCTCTTTCATCTGCCGCGCCGCCGCTTGCGTCACATAAAACGCGCCATTGAGATTCACGCCGATCGTGCGTTCGAGCACGGCGGGCGGCATGTCGAGAAACGCATGGAACGGGCAGATTCCGGCGTTGCTTGCGAGCACATCGACCTTGCCCAGCTTGGCGACCGTGCGGCGCACGAGGTCGATGCCGGTCTGCGGCGCGGCCACGTTGCCCTCCACCGCGATGGCACGGCGCCCGAGCTGCGCGATCTCGTCTAGCACCTCCGAGATCGCCGAGCGGCGCCCGTAGGAAGCGTCGTTGTCTTCCCAATAGTTGATCGCCACGTCGGCGCCCTCGCGCGCGCAGGCGAGCGCGATTGCCCGGCCGATGCCGCGCGAGCCGCCTGTCACGATCACCACCTTGTCTTTGAGCAGCACGTCGTTCTCCTCGTCGCCATTCGGCCTCGTTGAGGGAGCCGCCTTCGTCAATGCGAATACGGCCGCGCGAGCTTGCAGTCCGGGTTGAGCCGCACGCCGAAGCCCGGGGTCTCCGGCACCCTCATGCGGCCGTTGACCGGCACCGGTTCGTCGAGCAACAGCGGGGTGAACATCGGCACGACCTGGTCGGCTTTGGGCGCCATCATCAGAAACTCGGCGAACGGCGAGTTGTGACGCGTGAGCACGAAGTGATAGCTGTACACCGATGAGCCGTGCGGCACGACGAGCACGTTATGCGCGTCGGCGAGCGCGGAGATCTTGATCAGCTCCGTCATGCCGCCGCACCAGTTCACATCGGGCTGGATCAGGTCGCAGCAACCCATTTCGAGCAGCATGCGAAAGCCCCAGCGCGTCGCTTCGTGTTCGCCTGTCGACACCATCATGCCGCGCGGCACGTTGCGGCGCAGTTCGGCATAGCCCCAATAGTCGTCGGGCGGCAGGCACTCCTCGATCCACTTGAGTCCGTATTCGTGGACCGCATTCGCGAGACGCGTCGCGTAGGGAACATCGAGACTCATCCAGCAGTCGAGCATGAGCCAGAAGTCGTCGCCGACGCGCCCGCGCATTTCGGCGATCTGCTCGATGTTCTTGCGCAAGCCTTCTTCCTGCTCGGCGGGACAGTGCAGCAACGGCAGCTTGCCGCCGATAAAGCCCATCTCCTTCGCCAGATCCGGGCGCGCGCCGGTCGCGTAGAACACCAGCTCGTCGCGCACCGGGCCGCCGAGCAGCTGGTAGACCGGCTCGCCGCGCACCTTGCCGAGCAGATCCCACAAGGCGAGATCGACGCCCGAGATGGTGTTGAGCACGACACCCTTGCGGCCATAGTAGAGCGTCGAGTAATACATCTGATCCCATATCTTTTCGATATCGGTGATGCGCTGACCTTCCAGAAAACGCGCGAGATGCTTCTCCACGATGAACGCGCCGATCTCGCCGCCCGTCGTCACCGCGAAGCCGACGGTGCCGTCGCTCGCCTCGATCTCGACGACGAGCGTGCCGAGCACGTCGATGCCGAACGAGCGCCGGCTCTGCCGATACTCGGGATAGCGCGCCATCGGCGTCGAAATGTGATCGTCGATCCAGTGTCCGTCGGCCTGATCGTGATAGTCAGCGCCGCCGCCCCGAGCGACGAAGGCGCGGACCTGGCGGATGGTGGGCATGCTCATGGACGAATGCTCCTTGACGTGGGTTGGCGCGCGGTGCTCGCGTGCTGCGCTCGCGTGCTGCGTTCAGTACGTCGCGCGGCCGCCGGACAAATCGAGCACCGAGCCGGTGGTGAACGCGCAGTCCTCGGTGCAGAGCCACAGAATCATCGACGCGGCCTCGTCGGGCATCAGGAAACGGTTCATCGGGATCTTCGAGAGCATGTAATCGATGTGCTGCTGCGACATCGAGTCGAAGATCTCCGTTTTCGCGGCCGCAGGCGTGACGGCGTTGACGAGCACATTGCGGGTCGCGAGTTCCTTGCCGAGCGATTTGGTCAGGCCGATCAAGCCCGCCTTCGAGGCGCTGTAGTGCGAGGCATTGGGATTACCCTCCTTGCCCGCCACCGACGCGATATTGACGATACGTCCATAGCCCTGCGCCAGCATGTGCGGAATCACCGCGCGGCAGGTCAGATACGGGCCGATCAGATTGACGTCGATGACGCGGCGCCAGACATCCACCGGCAGCTCCCAGGTGAGGCCATTGCCGCCCGTGATGCCCGCGCAGTTCACGAGCGCGTGGATCGCGCCGTGCGCGGCGAGCGTCGCGTTCGTGGCGGCTTCGACGGACGCCTCGTCGGTCAGCTCGACACGCACCGTCGAGACCGGGCCAAGCGACTCGAGCTCGCCCTTCGAGCGCGCGAGGCGCTCGCCGTCGATGTCCCACAGCGCGACCGCCGCGCCCGACTGCAGTGCGCGTTTCGCCACTGCGTAACCGATGCCGCGCGCGCCGCCGGTAATGACCACGACGCGTTGATTCAGATCGAGCTGGTTCATGCTGCCGTCCTCCTTTCGTTGTCGACGACGCGCTGGCACTGCTCGCCCAGCCGCGCGATGCCGAGGCGCATCGTCTGACCGGCGCGCAGATACACGGGCTCGGGCTTTTGCCCCATGCCGACGCCCGGCGGCGTGCCGGTTGAAATCACATCGCCGGGCTGCAGGCTCATGAAGTGACTGATATAGGAGACGAGCGACGCGACGTCGAAAATCATCGTGCGTGTGTTGCCGTTTTGATAACGCTTGCCGTCCACTTCGAGCCACATGTCGAGCGCCTGTGGATCGGCGATCTCGTCCTTCGTCACGAGCCATGGGCCGACGGGGGCGAACGTGTCGCAGCCCTTGCCTTTGTCCCAGGTGCCGCCGCGCTCGATCTGCCAGGCGCGTTCGGAGACATCGTTGACAATGCAATAACCGGCCACGTAGTCGAGTGCGGCTTCGCGCGAGACGTAACGCGCCTCGCGCCCGATCACGACGCCGAGTTCCACTTCCCAGTCGACCTTGGTCGCGCCGCGTGGCATCAGCACATCGTCGTGCGGACCGGCGAGCGCGCTGGTCGCCTTGAGGAACAGCACCGGCTCGGTCGGCAGCGGCATGTTCGATTCGGCCGCGTGATCCGAGTAGTTGAGCCCGACGCAGACGATCTTGCCGATCGCACCCACGCAGGCGCCGAAGCGGACTTCCTCTGGCACGAGCGGCAAGCTGGCGAAGTCGAGCGCCGCGAGACGTGCGAGCGTGTCATCCGAAAGCCCCACGCCGGCCACGTCGGCGATGTGCGCGGACAGGTCCCGCAGACGTCCTTGCTGATCGATGACTCCCGGCTTCTCGCTGCCTCGCGGGCCAAAGCGCGCCAGTTTCATGCGGTGTCTCCTGATTGGAATAGCAACGTCGCCCAGCCAATATAGGAGGCTCGCGATACCGAAACAATCCGAAACGCGCATGGGTCGATAGCGAAAACGTATCGATCCGTATTCAAGCGGCAAACGCAACGTGCGCGATATGATCGGTGCGCTTTGCAGACGAATGGCGTATCGATGCGGCCCGCATGCCGCCGCGCGAGACATGACACCCACCGCGATCGTTTTGCACGGACCGACCAGCGCCGGCAAAAGCAGCCGGTCTTCCATATCGCCCTCGATGCCTTCGTGGAGAGGTCACGCCGCCGCGACATACGCTCGGACGAAGAACTCAGTCGGGCGCTGCGCCTGCATTACGACAACCTGTTGGCCACGCTCAGACGCGTGGCGGCGAGTCATTTCGACATCGTCCTCGATCTCGTGCTGCGCGACAGCGCCGTGCTCGATGAATGCATCGCGGCGCTCGCGCCGCGCCCGACCTTCGTCGTGAGCGTGCATTGTCCGCTCGACGTGCTGGAGCAGCGCGAGCGCGCACGGCCGGATCGCGGCATGGCATGGCTCGCTCGCAGTTCGTGCGCCCTGCTTATGCGCGGCGCTATTCGTTGATGGTCGATACGTCCTTGCTGAACCCGCTCGAAGCAGCCTTGCAGATTCGCGATTGCATGAACGCCGCGCCCGGCCGTGCCGGCCGCGAGCATTGAGCGCGGGGCCATTCGCTGCGAGGCGGGCCGGCAACGAGAACGCTACAATCCGCCGAGCGGCGTGGCCGACGTCCGCTTCCATCGATGGAGGGCAAACGACCATGATCTCGGCTTCACGCCCGGTTCGCCCCATGCTCGCTGCGCTCTGCGTTCTGGCTGCCACGACGCTCAGCGCCTGCGGGGGCAACTCTTGCATCGGCCTCAACTACTGCGGGGCACCGAGCCCGCCGCCCGGCATCGCATTCTCGGGCACGGCGGCGACCGGCAAGGCGCTCGCGAGCACCACCGTCAACCTGAACTGCGCGCAGGGTGCGGGTTCGGCACTGACTGACGGCGGCGGGAATTACAGCGTCACGCTCGCCGTCACGCCACCGTGCTTGCTGAGCGTCACCTCGGGCGCAACGACGCTGCATTCGCTGGCCTACACCGGTGGCACCTTCAACATCACGCCCGAAACCGATCTGCTGCTCACGTATCTCGCGGCGCAACTGGGCACGACCGAAGCCGGCCTGGTCGCGAACTTCGCGAGCAATGCCCAATACCAGCAAACGCTCGCCAGCGCGTCGAGCGTGCAGGCGGCGCAATCGGCCGTCGTCGCGAGTCTGCAGCAGCACTACGCGCTGACGCTGGCCGTGCCCGCCTTTCTGACGACACCGTTCACAGTCGGCACAGCGGGCATCGACACCGATCTCGGCGCACTCGCGGCCGCCGGTGCGATCGACGCCAACGGGATGCCTGACCCCGCCGCTGTCGCGTTGGTGTCGACTGCTGGTCAGGCCAACGCGCTGGCTGCTGCTCCGTCGTCGCCAGCCAGCGGCACGACCGGCGCGATGTAGCGTTCGAAGCGGGCGTCATCGCCGCGCTGCAGCAGCCTGGGCGTCGGCGTGCGGGACGGGGGCAGCGAGTACGTCGCGAGCGGACGGTGACGCTGCGTTATTTGCCTTATTTGCCTTATTTTCCGTAATTGGCGTAAATGCACTGCGGCGCACAATTGCGAGACAACGCTTGTTCTCGGGGATATCACGCAAACGCGAGAACCAGATCACTCGAATGATCGCGTGAAACCCGGGCCCTTCCCCACGCATAGTGCGAAAATGCCCGCGCGGTCCGCTCTCCACGTGGCGAGTGGCGCACGAGCCCTCTGGAGACCCCATGCCCGCCGATCGAGGCGACGACAGCCCCATCATCGATTCCTGGAAGCGCAACGCGACACCGTGGATACGGGCAGTTCGCAACGGCGAAATCGAAAGTCGCCGGCTCGCGACCGATCAAGCGATCCTCGATGCCGTGCTGGCGTTCACGCCGCGCAGGGTCCTCGATCTCGGCTGCGGCGAGGGTTGGCTCGCTCTCGCATTGACCGCGCATGGCGCCGACGTGTGCGCGATCGACGTCGTGCCCGAACTCGTCGATGCCGCGCGTGCGGCCGGCGTGCGTGATGCCCGTCTGTTATCGTACGAGGCCATTGCTGACGGTGAACTCGACGAACGCTTCGACGCGCTAGTCTGCAATTTCTCGCTGTTTGGCAAAGATTCCGTCGAAGGCTTGCTGCGGGCCGTGCCGCGTCTGCTCGCCCCGGGCGGCAGGCTCATCGTGCAGACCTTGCATCCGCTCGTCGCATGCGGCGACGCGCCTTATGAAGACGGCTGGCGCATGGGTTCGTGGGCGGGTTTCAGCGATGACTTCCGCGACGCGCCGCCCTGGTATTTCCGCACGCTGACGGGCTGGATCGACGCGCTCGGCGCGGCGGGTCTTACTCTGGACACACTGCGCGAACCGCTCGATCCGCGCACCGGCAAACCCGCTTCGCTGATTCTGATCGGTCGGGCGAAACGCTAGCAGGCCGGAAGCGGGTATTCGTTGGCGCATTCGTCGGTGCGTTCGTCGACACACTCACACACTCACACACAAACGCACCGCAAAGCGCTCTCCCCCCTCCCTCACGCCCGCGCCTCCTCAGCAAACCGTCGCGGACTCATCCCCGTAAGCCGCCGGAACATCGCGATAAACGCCGACGACGTCGCATAGCCAAGATCGAGCGCCACCGCCTCGACGCTGCTGCCTTCGCGCAAGCGCGGCAGCGCGTTGACGATCCGCAGCCGCTGGCGCCACTCCGTCAGCGACATCCCCAGCTCGCTCTGGCAACGCCGCATCAGCGTGCGCTCGCTCAGGTGGAACGCTTCGGCCAGCTCGGCGAGCGAACGGTTGTCGGCGGGATTGTCGCGCAGCGCCTGCAGAATCGCATCGAGTTCGGGGTCGTCGGTGAGCGGCACGTAGCTGCCCGTCGTCGAGCAGGTCGACAACTGATCGACGAGCACGCGCAACAGCCGCGCGCGCTCGGGCGACTCGCCAGCGCCGGGTGGCAGGTCGCGCAGATGTTCGAGCAGCGCGCGCACGAGCGGTGTCACGATCACAGCGCAAACCTGCTTCGGCATCGACGTGCAAAGCCGGCGGCTCACGTAGAGCGAGCAATGCACCGCCTCCTGATGATTGAACCCCGTATGTTCGATGCCCTCGGGTATCCACAGCCCGAGATTCGGCGGCGTCAGATAGTGCTGGCCTTCAGCCTTGAGTTCAGTGATGCCACTGAACGAATAGACGAATTCGCCCCACGCATGCAGCAGCGGCGGATAGGTCGAGTTCGACGGCATGTGCTCCGTGCGAAAGAATACCGGCGCGGGCAATGCATCGGTAAAGGGCGGCAGCATCAGATGCCGGCGCGGCGGCTGTCGAGCGTGCTTCATGGCAATGTCAGTCCGAAACGATCGAATGGCAGTTTTGAGCTATATGTCGTGATCCGACCACCTCAATACTAGCTGGGTATCGATCTCACTGCGACTGCAACGGACTGCCACGGACTGGAAACGAAATGCCCGAACTACGAAAAGCCGTCGATGGCCCCGCCACCGCGATCATGTTGCTGCTGTGCTTTATCTGGGGCATGCAGCAGGTAGCGATCAAGTTCATCGCCGGCGACGTGAGTACCACGCTGCAAGTGGCGCTGCGCTCGGGCATCGCGGCGGTGCTGGTCTGGTGCTTTAGCCGCGTGATTGCGCGCGAGCGCTGGTTGCCGGGCATCGGCACCGGACCGGGTCTCGTGGTCGGCGCGCTGTTCGCGCTCGAATTCCTGCTCATCGCCCAGGGACTGCACTGGACCACGGCTTCGCATATGGCCGTGTTTCTTTACACGGCGCCCATGTTCGCGGCCATGGGTCTGCACGTCGCGTTGCCCGCCGAGCGCCTCTCGCGGGTGCAGTGGGCTGGCATCGGGATCGCGTTCGTCGGCATCCTCGTCGCGTTTCTCGCGCCCGACGCGCACAGCAGCGCCAACCCTGCCGCCACTCGCTCGTTGCTCGGCGATCTAATGGGGCTCGCTGCGGGCATCGCGTGGGGCTTGACGACGGTCGCGGTACGCACGACACGCCTGAGCGAAGCGCCGGCCGCGCAAACGCTGTTCTGGCAACTGGGTGTCGCCGCAATCGTTCTGTTGCCGTTCGCGGCCCTGACCGGGCAATGGCATTTCCATGCACGGCCTGTCGTGCTCGCGAGTCTCGCCTTCCAGACGGTCGTCGTCGCGTTCGTGAGCTATCTGGTGTGGTTCTGGATGTTGCGCCGCTATCTCGCCGCGCGACTCGGGGTGCTCGCGCTCATGACACCGCTCTTTGGCGTAGCGCTCGGCGCCCTGCTGCTGCATGAAGCGCTCGAAGCGTCATTCATCGCGGGCGCGGCGCTCGTGCTGGCCGGCATGCTGCTCGTCAACGGCGCGGGATGGATGAAAATCGTGTTTGCACGCCGCAGCGTGACCAGCGGATCACACTAACTTCGCAACAGGAAGACATCTCGTGAGCAACGACTCGATTTTTCAGACGCTTCATCATATTTGCATCGTCATCCGAAATATCGATGATGCGGTGCGCTACTACGAATCGATCGGCGTGGGTCCGTGGCAGTCGTTTCCTTCGCTCGAACCGTTCCGAAACGAGCTCGACATGCGCGACGCCGACAGCTTCATGAAGCACAAGTATCGCTTCGCGAACCTTGGCAACGTTCAACTGCAACTCTGCGAGCCCGCCGAGGGCGACACCGCGCAGCGCCGCTTTCTCGACACGCACGGCGAAGGGGTCTTTCATCTCGGCTTCTCGGTGGACGATGTCGATGCCGCCGAAGCCACTGGCCGCGCCGCCGGCATGCAGCCGATCATTCACGGCCGCCTGCCCGACCGCAGCGGTTTCACTTATTTCGACACACAGGAAAAAGCGGGCGTCACGCTGCAGGTCCGGGCGATGAGAAAGCCCGCTTCGGCGTGACGATCGGTATGCGAAGCATCAATGCACGTGGATCACGCCACCGATGCCGACGCTGATCGGCGGCGCGTAGTAAGCCGGTGCATAGCCATAGTAGCCCGGTGCAGGCGCATAGCCGTACGGCGGCGCGACAACACAGCCACACAGGCCGCTGATCAAGGTGAGCGTGAGGAGAATACGGGTCATTGTTGTGTGTCCAACGCGAAATATCATTCCCGGCGCCGCCGCGACCTGTCACCGGTCGCGCAGTGCCACATTCAGCATGCACTTGCAGTGTAGTGCGCGCGAATGAGCGTTGGGTTTCGTGCCCGATTACACCTGTAACGTGTTGTGACCGCCGAAACATATGCCGCCCGCTACCTCGTCGCGGCGCGGCTCGCGATAGAACGCCGACGGCGTGATGCCGAAGTGTCGCCGGAACATCGCGGCAAACGCACTGTGGCTCGTGTAACCGAGATCGAGCGCGACGTTGACGATTTTTTCGCCGTGGGCGAGCCGCTCGAGTGCGAGAAAAAGACGGGCATGTTGCCGCCAGCGCCCGAACGTCATGCCCGTCTCGCGTTGAAATGCACGATGCAGCGTGCGTGCCGCCATGCCGAGCGATAGCGCCCAGGCGCTGACTTCGTGCGCCTCGCCCGGCGCCGCGATGACCGCATCGCACAGACGCCGCAGACGCGCATCGACAGGCCAGGGCAGATGCAGCGGCAAACGTGGAATGACCGCGAGTTCGGCGAGCAGCAACTGCATGAGCAGATCGTGTCGACTGCCCGGCGCGTAATCGAGCGGCACATCGACCGCCGAGAGAATCAGCTCGCGCAGCAGCGCCGGGACTTCGACGACACATGCCCCTTGCGGCAGTGTCGATGCAGCGCCCGGCTCCACGAACACGGTGCGCATGCGCACGTTGCCGCTCATGCTCACGGTGTGTTCGAGGCCCGCATCGAGCCAGACCGCACGCGTCGGCGGCACGACCCAGCGGCCACTGTCCGCCTCGATCATCATCACGCCTTCGACGGCATAGAGCAGTTGCGCGCGCCGGTGCCGGTGCGCCGCGATGAATGCGCCATGCGGATAGTCCGCCGCGAGGGCAGCGACGGGCATCGGCGTGTGCTCGAACGGCAGGTGAATGTCCGGGGATGGACTCGGAATCATCGGCGTGGCATTTTTGCGATAGTCATTGCCATTCTAGCGCGAGACAGCCTGACGCGGCGGCGGCACCATTGGTGCATCCCTTTTATCGCGAGTCGCCGTCATGCCCAGTCTGTCCGCGCTGTTCCCGCTCTTCGCCATCCTCTTGTGGGCCGGCAACGTGATGGTGTCGAAACTCTCGGCCCACACCATCGATCCCTACGCGATCACGTTCTGGCGACTCGTGCTCGCCGTCACCGTGATGAGCCTCTTCGTGCTGAGGCCGCTGTGGCGCAATCGTGCGGCCGTCGTGTCCCAGTTGCCGAAGCTCGCGTTTCTCGGCTGGCTCGCGATGGCGTTGTTCCAATGCCTCTCGTACGAGGCCGCCAAAACGACGACCGCCACCAACATGGCGATCATGACGGCATTGGTGCCGCTCTTCACTATGCTGTTGTCGGTGGTGCTGCTCGGCGAGCCACCAACGCTGGGAATGCTCGGGGGCGGCGTGCTGTCGTTCGGTGGACTCGTCTGGTTGATCAGCGCGGGGGCGCCTTCAACGCTGTTCGCGGGCGGCGTGCATACGGGCGATCTTCTGATGCTCGCTGCCGCTTTCGCCTATGCGCTCTACAGCGTGCTCGTGCGTCGCTGGCACGTGGGCTTGCCGTCGTGGCAATCCACCTATGTGCAGGCCATCGCAGCGCTCGCGTTCATGCTGATCCTCGTGTTGCGCCTGCCTGCGCAGGCAGCGTGGCCCAACGCCGCGAGTTTGCCGCTCATCGCGTATGCGGGCACGCTCGCTTCGGTCGTGCTGCCCTTTTTCTGGATGCAAGGGATCAAACATCTCGGACCGAACCGCTGCAGCATGTTCATGAACCTGCTGCCAGTCGCGACGGCGGCCATCGCGGTCGGCTGGTTCGGCGAGCGACTGCATGTGTTCCATCTGGTCGGCGGCGGGACGGCGCTCGTGGGCGTGCTGCTCGCGCAAACCTGGCGACAGCCGCTGCGTGCGCCGCGCACGAGTGCAGTATTGCAATCACGTGCAAAAACATGACGCGAAAGCGCGAACACTTTATATATGATTACGCCGAATATCCGCTATAGCGGCGTAGCGAGACGAAATTCGTCCGAGCTGTCGCTTTCGCATTCGACAACCCCGCGCATTTCTTTCACTCTGGACAGAATTGCATCGAATTCGTCGGCCGTGGTCGGGGTGAATTTGATCCACACATGATCGGGACTTGTGTCGTTGGGCGCCGCGAGCACGATGAACTGGCTTATCCAGTCGCGCTCGCGACCGAGCAGATCCGACATCGCTTCGAGCGAAACACTGTCGTGCGGGACCAGCATGTGAATGCGGCGTTCGACGGTTTGCGCAATGCCACGGCGCCTTGCCAGAACCAACCCGATGCCGACGACCAAGAGCGAAACAACGATGATTGAGAGCAACGACGGAGTCATCATGACGTTAGTAACCCTTTAATTTCACACAGCTTTTACCCCCCGTATAGAACGCAGCATAGTCAATTTTTTGTCGAATCAAAGGCGTTTTATTGAATTAAAACAGATTGACCCGTTTTGCATCGAAGACAAAAAAACTTCATATTCGGCGCGAAATTGTTGTTTAAATGCGATTGGGCCTCGCGATGGTGAAATCGCGATTGGACACGGTGCTTCAATGCACCTGCACTGTGCGGCGACGCGCGTGTTTGGGGTTAAACGATGTGAAGCGCGCGCGCATGACGTATGCATCATGCATCGCGCGCGAGACAAGGATTGCTCACAGCGTCCTCATGCCTAGCGGTTTCAAGCAGTTTCGCTGCGAGTCCGCCGCACACCGAGGACTGCTTAAATCACCCGCCCCCCACCGCCATCACATGTTCGGATAGTTCGGCCCACCACCGCCTTCAGGCGTGACCCACACGATGTTCTGCGTCGGATCCTTGATGTCGCAAGTCTTGCAGTGCACGCAGTTCTGCGCGTTGATCTGCAGGCGATCGCTGCCGTCGTCGTTCTTCATGAACTCGTACACGCCTGCCGGGCAGAAGCGTGCTTCCGGACCCGCATACGTGCGCAGGTTCACATCGACCGGCACGCCTGCATCCTTCAACGTCAAATGCGCGGGCTGGTTCTCTTCGTGATTGGTGTTCGAGATGAACACGGAAGAGAGCCGATCGAACGTGAGCTTGCCATCGGGCTTCGGATACTCGATCGGCTTGCATTGCGACGCCGGCTTGAGCATCTCGTGATCGCGATGCTGGTGATGCAGCGTCCACGGCACCTTGCCGCCGAACAGCTTCTGCTCGATGCCCACCATCAGCGTGCCGAGATACAGGCCCTTGCTCATCCACTGCTTGAAATTGCGTGCCTTGTGCAGTTCCTCGTGCAGCCACGATTGCTTGAACGCTTCCGGATAGGCCGTGAGTTCGTCGCTGGTGCGGCCGGCCTGCACTGCTTCAAAGGCCGCTTCCGCAGCCAGCATGCCGGTCTTGATCGCCGCGTGGCTGCCCTTGATGCGTGCTGCGTTCAGGAAGCCCGCATCGTCGCCCACCAGAGCACCGCCCGGGAACGTGAGCTTCGGCAGCGACATCAGACCGCCCGCCGTCATCGCCCGCGCGCCGTACGACACCCGCTTGCCGCCTTCGAGGAACTTGCGGATCTCCGGATGCGTCTTGTAGCGCTGGAATTCCTCGAACGGCGACAGGTACGGGTTCGTGTACGCAAGGCCCACGACGAAGCCCACCATCACCTGGTTGTTGTCGATGTGATAGAGGAACGAGCCGCCGTAGGTGTCCGACGCAAGCGGCCAGCCGGCGGTGTGGATCACGAGACCCGGCTTGTGCCTGGCCGGATCGATCTCCCACAGCTCCTTGATGCCGATGCCGTAGACCTGCGGATCGCAGTCCTGGTTGAGCTTGAGCTTTTCGTTGAGTTGTCGACCAAGATGGCCGCGCGCGCCTTCGCAAAAGAGCGTGTATTTCGCGTGCAGTTCCATGCCGAGCTGGAAGTTCTCGGTCGGCTCGCCGTCCTTGCCCACGCCCATGTTGCCGGTCGCGACGCCCTTCACGGAGCCATCGTCGTTGTACAGCACTTCAGCAGCCGGAAAGCCCGGGAAGATCTCGACGCCCAGCGCCTCGGCCTGCTGACCGAGCCAGCGCGTGACGTTCGCGAGGCTGATCACGTAGTTGCCGTGGTTCTTGAAGTTCTCGGGCAGCGCCCAGTTCGGCACCGACTTCGCGCCCGTCTCCGAGAGGAACAGGAAGCGGTCTTCGGTCACCGGCACGTTCAGCGGTGCGCCTTGCTCCTTCCAGTCCGGAATCAGTTCGTTGAGCGCGCGCGGATCCATCACCGCGCCCGAGAGGATATGCGCCCCGATTTCCGAGCCCTTCTCCAGCACACACACGCCGATTTCGGTGCCCTTTTCAGCGGCCAGCTGCTTCAACCGGATCGCCGCCGACAGCCCGGCCGGGCCGCCGCCGACGATCACGACGTCGTACTCCATCGACTCGCGTGCGGCGGTTATTTCATCGCTCAGGATCGTCGGGATTGACACAGTACCAGTCTCCATTTTTTGGTGAAACCCAGCCGGTCGCGCTCACGCGGCCCTGAGCGCGAGGTTCATTGCCAAGCGCTGCCTTTCTGGGGGAAATACGCACCATGACCCATCGTCATGGCGAAAGAAGAGAATCGAAATTCCGCCTGAGGGCCGCTCCGATTCCACCCGCACATAGCGCCACGGATGGGCCCTGGAACGGCCAAAGCGCGTGATACGCGCATGCTGGTCCGGCTCCGGTCCCAACCACTTCTGAACCAGACAGCGCAACGACGTTGATCGGGTTCTCACTGTCACTCCACTCGTCCAAAGATCCGCTGTCCGTAATCCGATGCGAGCGCAACGAACCTCCAGCCCCACGAGTGTCCACAGTAAGCCGCCGCGGCCACGATGCCACTACCCCGGTCGGGTAGAGCGCACTACAGCACACAAGGTTTTCCCTGGACTACCTGTTCCGGGTGGTTGCCCACCCTCTTCGACCCAGTAACGTGACGCCTCAAACCGGCAGTTCCCGAAACAGCGCGAAGCACCGCCGGGAAAGGATGAAAGGAGACACAGATGACAATCAGGCGCCCCGCGAACCGCCAGGATGCAACGTCGAGCGACGGAACACGCTTCCGACCCTTTCCTGCGCGACGTGACGCAGCCGGCTCGCTTCGTGTCCGCTGTGACTCGACCCTGACGAGCCAATCTGCGCCTGGCCTGGACCTGCAACGTTCGTGGGCCAGTGCCTCGGCTCACGCTTGACTTGCCTCAAAACCCGCCCTGATCCCGACTTCATCTCCGTCTGCCATCGGCCATGCTCCGCCGCCAGACCGGAATTTCCGATGCCGCCCGCCTGTTAGCTGCGCAAGTCAACGAGACCACACATGACTTCTTCCTCTGATTTCCAGGCACGCTCCGCATGGACGGTGACCTTCCTGTTGATGGGCCTCGCGCTGATCAACTTCCTCGACAAGATCGTGCTGGGTCTGGTGGCGGTGCCGCTGACGGCCGAGCTGCATTTGTCGCCGGAACGATTTGGACTGGTCGCCGGCAGCTTTTTCTGGCTGTTTTCGATCTCGACCATCCTGGTGGGATTTCTCTCCAACCGCGTTCCGGCGCGCTGGCTGCTGCTCGCCATGGGCATCATCTGGGCGCTGCTGCAGGTGCCGCAGGCGCTGACGACGAGCGCGCTGGGCCTGCTGATCTGCCGTGTCGTCCTCGGCGCGGCGGAAGGCCCGTCGTTCCCGGTCTCCGTGCACGCGCTGTACAAGTGGTTTCCGGACCAGAAGCGCAATCTGCCGGTCGCGATCATCAACCAGGGAGCGGCCCTCGGCCTGTTGCTCGCAGGGCTCGCGATTCCGCTCGTGACGTCCCGCTGGGGCTGGCGCATGAACTTCGTGGTGCTGAGCGTGGTGGGCCTGATCTGGAGCGTGCTGTGGCTGTATTTCGGCCGCGAAGGACAGCTCGGCAAACCCGAGGCTGCGGCGAGCGATGAACAGCACGCCAAGGTCCAGCCCGCTCAACGGCTGCCCTATCGCCGGATCCTGACCAGCCCTGCGGTCCTCTGCGTGTTCGCGCTAGGCTTCACGTCCTACTGGACCCTCGGCCTGAGCCTGACCTGGCTGCCCACCTACATGGAAAAGGGGCTCGGTTTCTCCGGCATCGAAGCCGGGCGTTGCTATGCCGCAGTGATCGCCACGGCCACGCCGGTCAATCTCGGACTGAGCTGGTTATCCCAACACCTGCTGGCACGCGGCATGTCGAGCCGGCGCGCACGGGTCTATCTGGTCTGTCTTTCAGCCGTAGCCGCGGCGCTGGGGTACTTCGCGCTCCTTCAACTGTCGCTCCTGCCGCTGCAGAAAATCGCCTTGCTGGCCATCGCCTGCGCGCTGCCGACCATGAGCTTCACCCTGGCTCCGGCCCTGCTCGCCGAGATGGTGCCGGATGTCCAGCGCGGCTCGCTCGTCGCGATTCATACCGCGATCGCGAGCCTCGGCGCAGCGTTCGCGCCGGTCGTCATGGGCCGCATCGTGCAAGTGCACGGCGGTGCCACTAGCCACGGCTATGAAATCGGCTTTGCGGTGAGCGCTGTGCTCTTGCTGGTCGCGGCGGCGGCAGCGTTGCTCTGGCTTCATCCGGGGCGAGCACTCAAAACGCAGCAGCATTTTGCGGCGCGAGCCGCGGTCTGACGCCAGCGCTCACGACGTCCGTCCCGATCACGCAACGAGGTCCGCGCGCCAGACACAGCGCGCGCCACTCCATCGACGAAGGTGCCATGAATACAAGCAAGAGCAACACGGGCGAAAGCATGCCGGCAGCCGAATACGACTACATCGTGGTCGGCGCGGGTTCGGCGGGTTGTGCGGTGGCGGCGAGACTCGCGGTCGATCCGACGGTCACGGTCGCGCTGCTCGAGGCCGGCCCGGACGATCATCATCTGAGTGTCTGGACGCCGATTGGCCTCGCCGCGACGGTGAAGAAGGCCGGCCCGCGCAACTATGCCTACTACACCGAGCACCAGCCCGGCATGAACGGGCGACCGTCCTACCAGCCGCGCGGCCGGGGGCTGGGGGGCAGTTCGTCGATCAACGGCATGGTCTATATCCGCGGGCACCGCAACGACTACGACGAGTGGGCGAGCCTCGGTTGCAAGGGCTGGGGTTACGACGACGTGCTGCCCTATTTCCGGCGCAGCGAATGCAATCAGCGCCACGTCGGCAACAATGACGATCCGTGGCACGGCGGCGACGGTCCCCTGCACGTGAGCGACCTGCGTACGCCCAATCCGTTCTCGCAGCGCTTCGTCGCGGCGGCGCAGCAAGCCGGCCTGCCGTTGAACACCGACTTCAACGGCGCCGAGCAGGAAGGCGCCGGTCTCTATCAGGTCACGCAACACAACGGCGAGCGCTGGAACAGCGCGCGCGCTTATCTGCATCGCGGCGACGCGAGCGACAGCGGCCTGAACGGTGGCCGCCGCAACCTCGACGTGCTCACCGACACCCAGGCCCTGCGCATCGAGTTCGAAGGCAAGCGCGCGACCGGCATGCGGGTCGTGCGCGCCGGTGTCACGCAGACTCTGCGGGCCCGCCGCGAAGTCGTGCTCAGCAGCGGCGCGTTCAATTCGCCCCAGCTGCTGATGGCCTCCGGCATTGGACCGGCGGAGCATCTGCTCGGTCTCGGCATCAACGTGGTGCAGGATTTGCGCGGCGTCGGCGAGAACCTGCAGGATCACATCGATGTGATCGTCAACAAACAGCTCAAGTCCAACGATCTGTATGGGTACTCGGCGAGCGGCATGATGCGCATGGCAGGCGAAATCCTGCGCTACCGGCGCAATCGCACCGGCATGGTCAGCTCGAACTTCGCCGAGGCCGGTGCATTCGTGAAGACCCGCCCGGATCTGGCGATCCCCGATGTGCAACTGGCCTTCGTGCTTGCGCTGCTTGGCGATCGCAATGGCACGAAGCGCAGTAAGCTCGGGCATGGCTACTCGTGCCACGCGTACGTGCTGCGCCCGCAAAGCCGCGGACACGTGCGCTTGCGCACGGCGGACATGCGCGACGCGCCGTCGATCGACCCGCGTTTCCTGTCGGCCGAGGCCGACGTGGACGCCCTCGTCGCGGGCGTGAAGATCGTGCGCCGCATCTTTGCGCAGCCGGCGCTGGCCGAGGCCGGCGGCGAGGAAATGTTCACCGAAGACTTCGGTCCCGACGATTCGAACGAAGCGGCGATCCGCGAATTCGTGCGCAGTCAGTCGGACAGCGTCTTTCATCCGGTCGGCACCTGCAAGATGGGGGTCGATGCGATGGCGGTGGTCGATCCGGACTTGCGCGTCTACGGCATCGACGGTCTGCGCGTGGCCGACGCGTCGATCATGCCAACACTAATCGGGGGCAACACGAACGCGCCGGCCATCATGATCGGCGAGAAAGCGGCCGATCTGATCCGCGCGAGCAGCAGATAAAGACAGGTCTCCCGCAGCAGGGCAAACGGCCCTGCCGGGAGGCAATGAAGGAAAACGGAATCCGGCGGAGGCGAAACGCTTCCGCCTGAATGCAACTGCCCGCCAACCGCCACGCAACTCACGCGCTGCGGCGTACGCGGGCTTCAGTCCTACGGAGACATGATATGCACGCAACAGAGACCGCGCCCCATCCGGGCATGACGAGCAGCCAATCCGAAACCTGGCCGTTCAAGGTGGAGCGCCAGACGCCGACGATCGGCGCGCTGATCAGCGGCGTGGACCTGCGCGAGCCGCTCGACGACGACACCTATGGCGCGTTGCGCCGCGCGCTGCTGAAGTACAAGGTCCTGTTCTTCCGCGACCAGGACATCACCCCGGCACAGCATGTCGCCGTGGCGCAGCGCTTCGGCCAGTTGGAGATCCACCCGGCGTTCCCGCATCATCCGGACCATCCGGAGCTGGTGATCCTCGGTCGCAATGATTCGAAGCGGGGTCGCGAGAACCTCTACCACTCCGATGTATCGTGGCGCGAGATTCCGTCGATGGGTTCGATGCTGCGCTGTGTGCAATGCCCCGAAGTCGGCGGCGACACCATCTGGATCAACATGGTGGCGGCCTACGAGGCGCTGCCTGAGGACATCAAGGCGCGTATCGCCGGTCTCGAGGCGGTCCACGATATTCTTCCGCTGTTCGGCATTGCCATTCCGAAAGACCAGCACGCGAGCACGCGCGAGAAATTTCCGCCAGTCGCGCATCCGGTGGTGCGCATCCACCCGGAAACGGGCGAGAAGATTCTCTACGTCAACGAGGCCTTCACGACGCACCTGTCCAACTATGGCCACTTGACGGCCGACGCCTATCGTATCGGCTTCGACTTCAAGCTCGCCGAACTGGAACTGTTGCAGTACCTGTTCCGCCAGGCCCAGGCGCCCGAATACCAGGTCCGCCTGAAATGGCAGCCGAACACGATTGCCTTCTGGGACAACCGCTCGTGCCAGCACTACGCCGTGCAGGACTATTTCCCGGCGCCGCGTCACATGATGCGCGCGACGGTGATCGGCGATCGCCCGGTCGGTGTCTGAGCGCGGGCACGAGGGTGACGCAAACCCCAAGGAAAATCACATGACAACGCTGAACAAGTTCTACATCGGCGGCCAGTGGGTCGAGCCGGGTGCGGGCAGCACGCTGGCCGATATCGTCGATCCGGCGACCGAGGCCCTGACCGGCCAGCTCGCGATGGGCACCGCGCAGGACGCGGACCGCGCGGTGGCCGCCGCACGCGCCGCGTTTCCGGCGTGGTCCGCGACGAGTCGCGAGGAGCGTATCGCGCTCATCGAGCGGATCATCGAACGCTATCGTGCGCGTCTCGACGATCTCGCAGTCGCCGTGCGTACCGAGATCGGCGCGCCCGTGACGCTGTGCAATCATCTGCAGGCACCGATCGGTCTCGCGCAACTCCAGGCTGCACTCGAGACCCTGCGCAGCTTCGAGTTCGAAACCACCCACGGCAAGAGCTACGTGCGCTACGAGGCCATCGGCGTCGCGGCGCTGATCACGCCGTGGAACTGGCCGCTCAACCAGATCACCGCCAAGGTCGCACCGGCACTCGCAGCGGGTTGCACGATCGTGTTGAAGCCGTCCGAAATCGCGCCGCTCGACGCGATCGTTTTCGCGGAGATCATGGATGAGGCGGGCGTGCCGCCTGGTGTGTTCAACATGATCTTCGGCGAAGGACGCGTGGTGGGAGAGCGTCTGTCCTCGCATCGCGACGTGGACATGGTGTCGATCACCGGTTCGACCCGCGCGGGCGTCGAGGTGGCCATCAGCGCCGCGCCGACGGTCAAGCGGGTGGCCCAGGAACTCGGCGGCAAATCGCCGATGCTGATTCTCGACGACGCCGATCTGCAAGCGGCCGTGACGAGCGGCGTTGCGCAATGCATGGTCAACTCCGGGCAGACCTGCGTGGCCCCCACTCGCCTGCTGGTGCAACGCGAGCGCTACGACGAGGCAGTGGCGATCGCCGCCGCCGTAGCCAACGCAGTAAAGGTCGGCGATCCGGCCGATCCTGCGACGAAGATGGGCCCCATTTCGAACCGCGCGCAGTACGACAAGGTTCAGCGCATGATCGGCATCGGTCTCGAAGAAGGCGCGCGTCTCGTGGCGGGCGGCACGGGACGTCCGGCGGGTCTCGAACAGGGCTTCTACGCGCGCCCCACGATCTTCGCCGATGTGCGCAACGACATGGCCATCGCGCGCGAGGAAATCTTCGGCCCGGTGCTCGTGATGATCCCGTACGACGACGAAGAACACGCCATCGCGATCGCCAACGATACCGACTACGGTCTGGCGGGCTATATCGCCAGCAGCGATCCGGAACGCGCTCGCCGCGTCGCGGCACGCCTGCGCGTGGGATCGGTGCGGATCAACGGCGCCATGCTGGACATCACGGTGCCGTTCGGCGGCTACAAAACGTCGGGCAACGGGCGCGAGTGCGGCGCCGAAGGTCTTGCCGAGTATCTGGAGTGCAAGTCGGTCACGGGCTGACGCAAGAAGCTGAAGGCAAGTAAAAAGGCCTGCTCATGAAAATGAGCAGGCCTTGTGTTTGAAGCGGTCTGAACCGTGCGATCAGAGGGTGGACAGCGTCAACGCATTCTTCACCGACGTGACACCTTCCACGGCTTCTGCGGCTTGCGTCGCGAGGCCCATCTGCGCCTGCTCCGGCACGGTCCCTTCGAGGACCACGGCACCGTTGTGCGCGCGAACCGTAATCGTGGTGGCGCGCAGTCCCTTGGTCTTGCTGAGTGCGCGCACCACGCTCTTTTGCAGCGCGCGGTCGGCGGCCTTGATGGATTTCGCATCCGATGCCGCAGCGGTGGCCGGTGCCGGAGACGATGCCGCCCCGCCCTGCGCATGGGCGGCGGCAGACGTGAGGGCGACGAGTGCGGCGCCCGCGAACATGATGGCTTTGGTCGCTTTCATGAATTTTTTCCTGTTATCAGATCGGACACACTGATGGCGTGGCGGCGTCCTGCATGAAGCGACGCCGCCCGCCACGCTGCAAATCGTCAGAAGCGGTGCGAGATGCCCACCACGGCCAGAATCTGCTTCGACCCGGCCGCGACGCCCGTCACGCCCGGCCAGCTCATGTTGGCGGTGCCGTTGTTCTTCAGGTAGCCCGCACGCATGTAGAGGCTCGTGCGCTTCGACAAGTTGTGATCGGCGCCGACTTCGATACCGAGCGTGTTGTCGTGAACGCCGCGCACGTCGCGCTCGATACCGGCGATCTCGATGGTATCGACTGCCGTGGCCTGAATCGTCGCGCCGAGTTCCATGATGCTGTACGAATGCACGAGCGATGCAAGCGGCAGCTTGATGGTCGGCGTGATCGTGACCAGCGAGCCGGCCGGTACATCGTTGGGCTTGTTGTACGAGTAGTTGAACTGCAGATTGACGATGCCGATCCGGTAGGCCAGCGCGCCGGTATAGTGCGCGGTGCCCATCAGGTTGAACGTGGTCAGCAAGGTCGGTGCGGCCGCAACCAGCGGTGCGGTCTCCGTTGCGCCGTGCTGATACTGGTAGCCGAGGCCCGCGTAGAAGCCGTAGCCCGAATAGTTCACCGCGAGGTCGAGCATGTTGCCCGAGCTGACCGGGATCGGCTGCGTCACGCTCGATGCCAGCGCATACATGCCATAGACATGCACGCCGCGCATGTCCGGCGAGATATAGACGATCGAGTTGCTGGTGCGGCCGGACACGTATTGCGTCGCGAGCGTGTTCTTGTCGGTGGCGCCGGCGAGGTCGGCCGCCGCGAGCGGCGACATCACTTCGTTGCCGCGGAACGGATCCGTAAAGTACACGGCCCAGAAGCTCGGCTGATATTGACGCCCGAAGGTCAGTTGGCCATACGTATCGTCTTTCAGGCCGACCCACGATTGCCGATAGAACAGTGCGGTGGTGTCGGCAAAGAACGCGCCGTTGTTGAGGTTGTAGCCGTTTTCGAGGTCGAACACCGCCTTCAGGCCATTGCCGAGGTCTTCAGCACCCTTGAGGCCGAACATCGAACCCGTCGACCCGCCGCTTCGTTCGGAAAACGAATGTGTGCCGCCGTTGTCGAGGTACTGGACAAAGGTATCGGCCACGCCGTACAGGGTCACGCTCGACTGGGCCGCCGCTGCCCCGGCGACGAGCGTCAAAACTGCCCCGCAGATAGCCTGAATCTTGAAACGCATGCATGTCTCCTCTTTTATGTTTTCCGCGTCCAACGGACGCAGACATTGCCAACTCATGCAAATGCTCACGGACTTTCGACGTACAACCCGGCGCGCTCCAGACTGCCGCTGGGTTCGCGGGCGCCGTTGAGAGCCGATATTGCAGTGCGCCACCCGCAAAGGAACTACCCGAACCGAGGGGGGGATGGGAATACCCCGAGCGCAGCATGCCGGGGGGGATGAGCGCAGCCCCCCGAACAAGGGGGCTGCGCATTGACAACGCTCAACTATGCTGAGGATGACTGCCAACGGGACCCGGGGCGAAGCGTCGTAACGTGCTGCGCCCTCCCGATGAACCCATCGTTAAGCGAGCTACCCATGTCGACCCTCCCATCGAATCCGCCCACTCGTCGCCCGGTGCATACGCGCCGCTTCGAATGCACGGGGTTTGAGCGAAGCGACGGACTGTTCGATATCGAGAGCCGCATGACCGATACGCGGGCCGACGATTCGGATCTGCTGTTCAAGGTCGTGCCAGCGGGCTCGGCGCTGCATGACATGCGCATCGTCGTGACCATCGATGCAGGGCTCGTGATCCGCCGTATCGAGACGCATACCGATCTCTCGCCGAGCCGTTACTGCACCGAAATCAACGCGGCCTACGCGTGCCTCGAGGGCGTCACCATCGGCGCGGGTTTCATGAAGGAGGTGAAGACCCGTCTTTCCGGTCCGAACGGCTGCACGCATTTGACCGAAATGCTCGGCCCGATCGCCACCACGGCAATCCAGACGCTGATGGCTTCGAGCAACAACCGCAAGGACTCACATCAACCCGCTGACGAATCGGGCCCCGTCGGCCTCAAGTCGATGACCGATACCTGCTACGCATGGCGTGCGGGCGGCGAGGTCGTGCGTTTCGTCGAGCAGCGCAAGCGCGCTGACGCCGTGCCCGACACGCAAGCGAATGTGGAGCTCGCTGGCTGAACATGCGCTCGATCAGGGAAGTCATTGGGCCACCCGCCGCAGAAATTCAGCGGGTGCTGCGCTACAATGGGGCGGTTATCACATCGTCCTTTGGCACGCGCTCTCGAGGCGTCAAGCCGGAGCGCGCAAGGCGCAGCACACCATGCCGCAGAACTCCCCTCCCGAGGACCCAGGCCGTTCGACACCGGACGCGCTGGAACCGAAAGCGGATCCTCGTCTGATCCCGCCGCGCGGTACCGCCCGCATCGTTGCCCGCGAACGCCTGCTCGCCGAGTTGCTCGATGCCCGTCGCAAACGTTGCGTGGTCCTGCAAGGTCCGGCCGGCTGCGGCAAGACCAGCGTGCTGATCGCGTGGCGCGAGGCGCTGCTCTCGCTCGGCTTCGATATGGCGTGGCTCACGCTCGCGCCGGAAGACAACGACCTCACGCACTTTCTCGACTATCTCGTCGCGAGTCTCGCGCATGTCGACCCCGCCATGTGCCACGAAGCGGCGCTGCTGGGCGGCCGCGGCACCGACAACGAAGCGGTCGAGCGCACCATCATCGCGCTCGTGCGCGGCATCGCCAGCCACCCCAACGACTTCGTGCTGGTGCTCGACGATCTGCACCACCTCGCCAACGCACGCAGCCACGAAGCGTTGCAGTGGCTGCTCGACTACGCGCCGCCGAACCTGCATCTCGTGCTCGTCTCGCGCGGCAGTGTGCCGCTGTCGCTCGGCCGTCCGCGCGACCAGGGGCTCGTGCTGGAACTGGACATGCGCGACTTGCGCTTTACCGCCGCCGAGTCCGCGCAATTCCTGCGCGCGCAGCTCGGTGAAATCAGTTCCCGCGATGCGCGCTACATCCACGAGCAGACCGATGGCTGGGCCGCCGGCCTGCAACTGTTCGCGCTCAGCCTGAAAAAGCGCAAACCGGGCGCCGCCGATGTCACATCGGCCGATCCGCTTGTTCACGCGACGCTGCAGGACGCCCGTGGCTTTGCGGCGTATTTCGAACGCGAAGTGTTATCGCGTCTTGGGGTGCCCGAGGTCGAGCTGCTGGTCAGGATGTCGAGCTGTTCGCGGCTGTGCGCGTCGCTGTGCGTCGCGCTGATCGGCGCTGAACAGTCGGCCGACGACGTCCGCTCGATGCTGACCCGCCTCGAAAGCGACAATCTGTTCATCGCGCCCATCGAAAGCTCGGGCAGCGAGACCTGGTACCGGCTCAATCCGCTGTTTCGCGAGACGCTGCTCGAACGCTTCAACGCGCGCAGCGAGCTGCATCAGCGCGAAGTGCATCTGGCAGCGTGGATCTGGTTCCGCGATCACGACCACCCCGACGAGGCCGTGCGCCACGCGTTGCTTGCAGGCGAAGCGGGCGCCGCCGCCGACCTCGTGCTGCGGGTTGCCCGCAACATGCAGGTGAAGGGGGACTTGCGCAAGCTGGTCGGGCTGATCGGACTGCTGCCGCACGCCGAGGTGCAATCCCGCATCGGCCTGCGGCTATGGATGGTGCATCTGCACCTGTACGCACGCGAATTCGACGCCTGCGCCGCAGGCCTCGCCCGCCTGCAAGCCGACATACCGGACGACGATGCCCATTCCGGCCATCGCCGGATCCTGTTGCTGGCCGCCCTGACGATTCAACGCGACGATCTCGATGGGGCAACGGCGGTCTTGCCTGAAGTGCTGCAAATCCCCGCCGACGCCGACAGCCTCATCGTAGGCGGGCGCAACAATCTGTTGTCGCTGATCTACATGCGTCTCGGCGAGTATGAACAAGCGCGGCGCATCCAGATGGAGGCCCCGCTTCTGTTCGTGGACGGCGTGCCGCTCATGGGAACCTCGACCGGCGCACTCAACGGCCGCTGCATGATCGGTTTCAGCTATGCGCTGGAGGGCAAGTTCGTCCAGGTCGAGCGCATCTGCCGTGACGTGCTCCACGACGCGGACCAGCGCGGCAGCGCCGCCGCCGACGCCGCGTGCTTCGCCGCAGCGTTGCTCGGCGAAGTGCAGTACGAGTCCGGCGAAATCGATGCGGCCCGCAAGCTGCTCGAAGACCGCGTGGACGTGCTGGAGCGCGTGTCGATCCCCGATTCGGTGGTGCGCGTGCTGAGCGTGCTCGCCGCCACGCATTGGGTGGCCGGGCATCAGCTCGACGCCTTCGCCTACCTCGAACGCCTCGAAGAATATGCGTTGCAGCATGGCCTCACGCGGCTCGTCGCCCATAGCGTGTCCGAACAGGTCCATCGGCATCTGTCGTGCGGCCAGTTCGACGCGGCGCAAGCGGGACTCACCCGCCTCGACATGATCGCGTCGCGGCTCGACACCGGGTCTTGCGCCACCAGCGCGGAGACCCGCATGATGGTGGAGCGCGCGCATATCGACTGGTGCATCGCGCATGAAGATCTCGACGGCGCCGCCGCGCGTCTGCAAACGCTGATCCCCATATGCGAAGCGCGCGGCTGGCAGCGCCATGTCGCGTATTTCCAGATGCAAGGCGCATTGGTCGACGCGCGGCGCGGCCGCGCCGACGCCGCGCGTCAGGCCGTGCTGTCCGCGCTGCGGCTCGGGCACCGGCTGGGGCTGGTGCGCAGCCTGCTCGATGCGGACCCCGGCGCGCTCGATCTCATCACCACGGTCGTGCAAGGCGAAGCGCATGATCCCGTGCTGTCGTTCTACATGGGCCGTCTGCAGGCCGCCCAGCAGCGCGCTTCAGGCGCCCACGCCGGACCGGCCGCGCAGGAGTCCGGCCGCAGCGCGGCGCCCGCCACCATCGACACGCTCAGCGAGCGCGAAACCCGCGTGGTCGGCCTGCTCGCGCAGGCGTTGCCGAACAAGAAGATCGCCCGCACGCTGGGCATCTCGCCCGAGACCGTCAAGTGGCATCTGAAGAACATCTATAGCAAGCTGGGCGTGACCAGTCGCGACGAAGCGGTCGCTCGCGTGCGCGATCTCGAACTGGGCTCCCTGTCGACGGGCGCCGACGAAGCCGGCTGACGCGCGCTCCCTGGCGGCCCTTGCCGCACGCGGCAGCCGCGCCACCCACCTTGGGTGGTTTCGCGGGAGCCGCGACGCACTATCCTTGAACTCAAGGCAGCGTGCGTAATCCTTTCGAGGTACGCAGGCTCCGCAAAACAAGCGCTGGAGTTCGCAACAGCGTGCACTGAAGTTCAGGAGACAGGCGTAAATGACTACGCTCATGGCTGATAAACACACGGTAGCCCCCTACCGTCCCGTGCGCTTCCCGGAGCGGCGACCGCTGGTCGAACGTCGCGCCGACGGCACGTTGATCCTTCGCTCCGCCAGCGCGCCCCCCGCCATCGCCGAGAACAGCTTCGCCGATTTCATTCCGATGTGGGCGCAACAGCGCGGCGAGAACCTCGCCTTTTGCGAGCGCGATGAAACCGGCGCGTGGCGCTCGACCAGCTGGCGCGAACTGTGGCGCCTGGTCCAGAGCGTGGCCGCCGCGCTGCTCGAAATGGGACTGGATCGGGACCACCCGCTGGCCCTGCTGTCCGGCAACTCGATCGAAGAGGCCGTAATCCTGCTGGCGGCCGAATACGTCGGCATCCCGGGTGCACCGGTCTCGCCCGCCTATTCGACCCTCAGCAAGGACTTTGCCCGCCTGAAGGGCGTCCTCGCGATGGTGCCGCCCGCAGCCTTGTTCGTGCAGGACGCGACACAGTTCGAGCGCGCGCTCAATGCGCTCGCCGCCGCCGGCCTCGCAGACGTGCCCGTGATCGCGGTGCGCAATGCGGGCGAGACGCAGCGTGCATGGGCCACGCTCGCGGCCACCGAACTGACGCCCGCGCGCCTCGCCGCCGTGGCCGCCGCGCACGCTGCGATCCGCGAGGACCACACGGCGCGCGTGCTGTTCACGTCGGGTTCGACCGGCACCCCGAAGGGCGTGCCGCTCACCTACGGCAACTTCAAGGCGGTCGCCTCCTATTACGCCGACAACCTCGCCTGGTTGCTGGAACGTCCGCCCGTCTTTCTCGACTGGCTGCCCTGGCATCACGGTCTGGGCGGCGTGCTCAATCTCGGCCGCACGCTGCAATTCGGCGCGACCCACTATATCGACGACGGCCGGCCGGTGCCCGGCATGATCGAGCGCACGGTGCGCAACCTTCGCGAAGTGTCGCCCACCGTGTTCACCAGCGTGCCTTCCGCGTGGTCCGTACTCGCCGTCGAACTGGAGCGCGATCCCGTGCTCGCGCGCAGCCTGTTCGCCGACGTGCAGTACTTCGGCTATGGCGGCGCGAGCCTGCCCGCCGACGTCTGGCATCGGGTCCAGCAAGTGGCCGTCGACACCATCGGCAAGCGCATCGTGTTCTCGACGGGCCTCGCCTGCACTGAGACCTGCGGCATGGGCACCTATTGCGGCTGGCCCTCGAACGATCTGGGCAACATCGGCGGCCCCGTGCCCGGCTCGGAACTGAAGCTGATTCCGCTCGAAGGCGGCGACGGACGCTACGAGATCCGCATGCGCGGTGCCAACGTGTTCGGCGGCTACATCGACAACCCCGCGCTGACCGCGGCGGCCTTCGACGAAGAAGGTTTCTTCCGCCTCGGCGACGCCGTGCGCCTCGCCGACCCGACCGATCCGGGCGAGGGTCTGCTGTTCGCGGGCCGCGTGGTCGAAGACTTCAAGCTCATGAACGGCACGTGGGTCCGCACCGGCGCGGTACGTCTGGCTCTCGTCGAGTTGTGCACGCCGCTCGTGTCCGATGCAGTGATCTGCGGCCACGATCGCGACTATCTCGCCGCGCTCGCATGGCCCAACGTGGCGGCCTGCCGACGCCTCGCCCCTGAACTGGCCGAGCTGGACGCGGCCGCGCTCGCCGCGCACCCGATCGTGATCGGCGCGTTGCGTGAACGTCTCGCGTCCCAGAAGGGTGGCGGCGCCAGCCTGACCATCGAACGTCTGATGCTGATGGCCGAGCCGCCGTCGATCGACGCCAATGAAATCGCCGAAAAGGGCTATGTGAACCAGGCGGTCACGCGCGCTCGCCGCGCCCATCTGATCGACCCGCTCTATCACGCCGAACCTGCCGTGCATATCGCCTGCGCGCGCTAAACCGATCCATGGCCTCGCGCCGGGTTAAAACAGAGGAATTTAGTTATGCAAATCACTCGCACCGTCTTCCGTGAAGATCACGAAATGCTGCGCACCAGCGTGCGCCGCTTCCTCGAGAAGGAATGCGTGCCCAAGCAGGCGGAATGGGACAAGGCCGGCCGCGTCGATCGCGAAACGTGGCTCAAGGCGGGCCGCGAGGGCTTGCTGTGCCTCACGCTGCCGACGGAATACGGCGGCGGCGGCGGCGACTTCGGCCACGCGGCCATCTTCAACGAAGAAGTCAACCGCGCCGGCTTGAGCGCGCCCGGTTTCGGCGTGCACTCCGACATCATCGCGCCGTACATCGCCCGTATCGGCAACGAAGAGCAAAAGCAGAAGTGGCTGCCGAAAGTCTGCTCCGGTGAATACATCCTCGCGATCGGGATGACCGAACCCGGCACCGGCAGCGACCTCAAGTCGGTGCGTACGAGCGCCGTGCGCGACGGCGACGAGTACGTCATCAACGGCAGCAAGACCTTCATCAGCAACGGTCTGAATGCCGATCTGATCATCGTGGTCTGCAAGACCGATCCGGCTGCCGGGTCGCGAGGCGTGAGCCTGATCGTGGTCGAGGCGACGCGCGAAGGTTTCCGCCGCGGCCGCAAGCTCGACAAGGTCGGCATGCTTGGCCAGGACACCGCCGAGCTGTTCTTCGACGACGTGCGCGTGCCGGTCAGCAACCGCCTCGGTGAAGAAGGCAAGGGCTTCGCGTACCTGATGGGCGAGCTGCCGCAAGAGCGTCTGTCGATTGCCATCGGCGCCGCCGCCAAGCTCGAAGCCTGCCTCGAACACACGATCAACTACGTCAAGGACCGCAAGGCGTTCAACCAGACGGTGTGGGACTTCCAGAACACCAAGTTCAAGCTCGCCGACATCAAGGCGCAAGCGACCGCCGTGCGCCTGATGGTCGATCACTACCTGGCCGAGCACGTGCGCCGCCGCCTGACGCTCGAAGAAGCCGCGATCGCCAAGCTGTTCGCGACCGAATCGCTGGGCAAGGCGCTCGACGACATGGTGCAGCTGCATGGCGGCTACGGCTACATGCTCGAGTACCCGGTTGCCCGCGCGTTCGCCGATGCACGCGTCACCCGTATCTACGGCGGCACGAGCGAGGTCATGCGTGACCTCATCTCCCGCAAGATGTGAACCGAATAATCCATTCCAAGGAGCAATGATATGACTCGTAAAGTTTTCGTCGCCGGCGTCGGCATGATTCCGTTCAAGAAGCCCGGCAGCAGCGACTCGTACGACGTGATGGGCTCGGGTGCAGTGCGTCAGGCGCTCGCCGATGCCGGTCTCGAGTACAAGGATGTCCAGCAGGCTTACGCCGGTTATGTCTACGGCGACTCGACCTGTGGCCAGAAGGCGCTCTACCACGTGGGCATGACCGGAATTCCGGTCATCAACGTCAACAACAACTGTGCAACCGGTTCGTCGGCGCTGTTCCTCGCACGCCAGGCCGTGCAGAGCGGCGTGGTGGACTGCGCGCTGGCAGTCGGCTTCGAATTCATGCAGCCGGGCGCGCTGTCGTCGAAGTGGAGCGATCGTGCACCGGCGCTCGAACGCGCGCTGAATCTCGTCGATGAACTGGTCGACCGCACCGACCTGCCGTCCGCGATTCGCCAGTTCAGTGGCGCAGGCCGCGCCCACATGGAAAAGTACGGCACCAAGCTCGAAACCTTCGCGAAGATTCGCGCGAAGGCGAGCCAGCACGCCGCGCGCAATCCGCTCGCCGTGTTCCGCAACATCGTGACGCCCGAAGAAGTGCTGGCCTCGCCGATGATCTGGGAAGGCGTGCTCACGCGCCTGATGGCCTGCCCGCCGACCTGCGGCGCGGCCGCTGCGATCGTCGTGTCGGAAGAGTTCGCGCGCAAGCACAACCTGCGCACCGACGTGCTGATCGCCGGCCAGTCGCTCACCACCGATCTGCCGAGCACCTACGACAGCCGCGACATGATTCGCGTGGTCGGTTTCGACATGACGCGCACCGGTGCCAAGCTCGCGTATGAGCAAGCCGGTGTCGGTCCCGAAGACATCGACGTGATCGAACTGCACGATTGCTTCGCGCAGAACGAACTGCTGACCTACGAAGCGCTCGGCCTGTGCGAAGAAGGTCATGGCGAAAAGCTCGTCAACGACGGCGACAACACCTATGGCGGCAAGTGGGTCGTGAATCCGTCGGGCGGCCTGCTCTCGAAGGGCCATCCGCTCGGCGCCACGGGCCTCGCCCAATGCTACGAGCTGACCCAGCAGATGCGCGGCACGGCCGATCAACGCCAAGTGGAAGGCGCGAAGGTTGCACTCGCCCACAACGTGGGTCTGGGCGGCGCGTGCGTGACGACCGTGTACAAGGCCGCGTAAAGCGCCCGCTTTTGACGGAGTGTTCGACATGATCGACAAGAAACACATCGGCAAGGTGATTCCGGCTTTTCGCACTGAAGCCGAAGCAGGCCGCCTGCGCTTTTTCGCCAAGGCGATCGGCGAAACCAACCCGATCTATTTCGACGAATCGGCGGCCCGCGATGCGGGTCATCCGGGCCTGCCGCTGCCGCCGACGTTCCTGTTCTCGCTCGAACTCGAACAGCCGGACAAGCGCTGGCGCGATGAAATCGGCATCCAGGTGGCGCGCATCCTGCACGGCGAGCAGTCGTTCACGTATCACCGCATGGCGTATGCCGGCGACGTGCTGCTGTTCGAATGCCGCATTGCCGACATCTACGACAAGAAAGGCGGTGCGCTCGACTTCGTGGTGCGCGAAACGCGCGTGACCAACCAGCACGGCGAGCATGTCGCCGACCTGCGCAGCGTGCTGGTGCACCGCAACGGCTGAACCGGAGAACATCCATGAGCACTTCGTTCGACAACATCCTGGTGGGCGACGACCTGCCGCCGCTCACCCAGGAGCCGGTCAATCGCACGATGCTGGCGCTCTTTGCCGGCGCCTCGGGCGACCACAACGCGGTTCACATCGACATCGACTTCGCGCGCCGCGCCGGCATGCCCGACGTATTCGCGCACGGCATGCTGTCGATGGCCTGGCTTGGCCGCCTGCTCACGCAGTGGGTCGACCAGCGTCAGGTGCGCCAGTTCGGCGTGCGCTTTGTCGGCATCACGCATCTGGGACACCAGATCACCTGCAAGGGACGCGTGGTCGAAAAGTTCGAGGCCGATGGCGAACGCCGCGTGAAGGTCGAGATTCAGACCACCAATCAATATGGCGAACCGCGCGTCCTCGGCGACGCGGTGATCGCCCTGTAATTCCGTTCTACCAAGGAGAAGAGACATGGGTAAGCTTGACGGCAAAGTGGCGCTCGTCACGGGTTCGGGCCGCGGCATTGGTCGCGCGATCGCCGAGAAACTCGCGAGCGAAGGCGCACGCCTCGTGATCAACGACCTCGACGCCGAACCGGCGCACGAAACGGTCGAAGTGTTGAAGAAGATGGGCGTCGAGGCCGTGGCCTGCCCGGGCAACGTGAGCGCGCCGGACTTCGCCGAGCGTTTCGTCGGCACCGCGATGAACACGTTCAAGAGCATCGACATCATCGTCAACAACGCGGGCTATACGTGGGATGATGTGATCCAGAAGATGACCGACGAGCAGTGGTACGCCATCATCGACTGCCACATGACGGCACCGTTCCGCATCCTGCGCGCCGCGTATCCGCACGTGAAGGCGCTGCACGCGGCCGACAAGGAAGCCGGTCGCGAGGTGTATCGCAAGATCGTCAACATCTCGTCGGTGTCGGCGCTCAACGGCAACGCCGGGCAGATGAACTACTCGTCGGCGAAGGCCGGTGTGATCGGCATGACGCGCGCGCTGAGCCGCGAGTGGGGCCGCTTCAACGTCAACGTCAATTGCGTGGCGTTCGGGCTGATCCATACGCGCATGACGATGGCCGATGCCGATGCGGGCGCAACCGTCAAGATCGAAGGTCGCGATATTCGCGTGGGCGTCAACGCTGACGCACTCAAGGCGCACTCGCAACGCAACCCGCTGGGTCGTGGCGGCACGCCCGAAGAAGCGGCAGGCGGCGTGTACCTGTTCTGCTCGCCCGAGTCGAACTACATCACAGGCCAAACCATCGCGGTCGCCGGCAACCTGCAGTAAGCTTCACGGTCCGGCCGCTGGCCGGACCCGTTTCCCCAAAGCCGCCCTCCTCATCGGCTGGCTGAAGTCTTGCTGGAGCCACGCCATGCCCGATGACACCCGCGACGCGCCCATGCTGACTTATCCCTTCGATGCGCCGCCCGGCCCGGGCGAAAAGATCGAGGTCGCGCCCGGTGTGCACTGGTTGCGCATGCCGTTGCCAATCGCGCTCGATCACATCAACGTATGGACGATCGCCGACGGCGACGGCCATGCCGTCGTGGACACCGGCATGCGCACCGACGCGGCGGCCGCGATATGGCGTCAACAGGGCACTGTCACTCGCGTCTTCGTCACCCATATGCATCCCGATCACGTCGGCATGGCCGGTTGGCTCACGCGCAGCTTCAACTGCCGCTTGTGGATGACACGCCTCGAATACCTGAATTGCCGGGTGGCCGCTGCGGATACGGGCCGCGCCGCGCCCGACGACGGCGTGGCGTTCTACCGGCGCGCCGGCTGGAGCGAGACGTCGATCGAGTTGTATCGCGCGCGGTTCGGCCGCTTCGGGCAGTACATCCACGCGCTGCCGGACAGCTATCGGCGTTTGCATGATGGCGAAGAGTTCACCATTGGCGCGCATGGGTGGCGCGTGATCGTCGGCACCGGTCATTCGCCCGAGCATGCGTGCCTGTATTGTCCCGAGCTGAAGCTGTTCATTTCCGGCGACCAGGTGCTGCCGCGCATCTCGTCGAACGTATCGGTGTTCGCGCTCGAACCCGATGCCGATCCGATGGCCGACTGGTATGCATCGATGGCGAGGCTCAAGGAGCAAGTCCCCGATGACGTGCTGGTGCTGCCTTCGCATAACGACTGCTTCCGTGGCCTGCATGCGCGGCTCGACCGGCTGCGGCAAGGCCAGGATCGCAGCCTCGAACGCCTGCGGCGCGCGCTCGGCGAGCCGCGGCGCGCCATCGATGTGTTTGGCGCGCTGTTTGCCCGGCGCATCGGCGAGACGGACATGTCGCAGATGAGTCTGGCGACCGGCGAAAGCCTCGCTTGCCTGAACTATTTGATCGGGCGTGGCGAGGTCGAGCGGGAACTGCGTGACGATGGGGTGATGTGGTATTCGATGGTGAAGCGGTGATCGACGGCGGTCAGTACGCGATTGGGTTCGCGCACTGACCGCGTCGTTTGGCTCTTGCGCTACGCCACGCCGAACACCGGCTTCACCGCCGGCCGGCTTGCCGCAAGCTCAGCTTTACGCTGCGACGACGCCCTGCCGTCGCCCCCCGACAACGTGAACACACTAAGCGTCTCCACCAGGCGCCCATTCTGCATCTTCAGGCTATCCGCGGCCGTCGTGGTGGCTTCGACCAGCGTCGCGTTGGCCTGGGTCGTGCGATCGAGTTGCTCGACGGCCTGACTGACCTGTCCGAGCGCCGCCGACTGCTCATGCGACGCCTGCGCCATATGACCGACCAGCTCGGTCACGCTCTTCACCTGCGCCACGATGTCCTCGATCGTCGTGCCTGCTGCATCCACGAGTTGCGAGCCATCGTTGATCTTCGTGAGGCTCTCGGTGATCAGCGTCTTGATCTCGCGCGCCGCCTGCGCGCTGCGTTGCGCCAGATTGCGCACCTCGCTCGCCACCACCGCGAACGCGCGGCCCGACTCGCCCGCGCGGGCCGCTTCGACCGCTGCATTCAAAGCGAGGATGTTGGTCTGGAACGCGATGCCGTCGATCACTGCGATGATGTCGCCGATCTTGTCGCTCGATTGTGTGATGCCTTGCATGGTCGCGATCACCTGGCCCACCACCCTGCCGCCCGCTTCGGCGGCACTGCAGGCCTGCGCGGCCAGATCGCTCGCTTGCCGGGCCGCATCGGCGTTGTTCTTCACGGTGGCGTTGATCTGTTCCATCGATGCAGCCGTCTCCTCGAGACTGCTCGCCTGCATCTCCGTGCGCGCCGACAAATCGAGCGTGCCCGATGCGATCTCGCCGGTGGCCTCCTCCATCAAATGCACGCCGTCGCGTATGTCGGTGACGGTCGCGCGCATGTTGACACCCACCTGATTGATCGCGCGCACCACGTCGCCGACCTCGTCGCTGCGCAAGCTCACGGACTCGATGCTCAGGTCGCCTGCTGCGATCCGGTTGGCGAAGCGCACGGCGTCGCGCATCGGCTCCACGATGGCGCGCGACAGATACGCGCCGCTCGCCCACGTGGCGGCCAGCAAAGCGCCCAGCGCGCTCCAGAACGACACCGATGTCACACCGCCGCCGAACGCGAGCAATCCAAGCGTGCCCGCCACGTTCAGCGCCATCATCGCGCCCCACACGTGGCGCTTGAGACCGAGCGCGCGCACTTTTTCCAGTGCTTTGCCGAGTGCATTCAAACGCACGAGGCGCCCTTGATGCCAGGCCAGCTTCTTCGGGCCGGCCATCAACAGTTTGTAGAGCGCCTCGGTCTTGCTGGCTTCATCGGGGGTGGCCTTGCCCAACACCATCAACGAGCCGATGTAGGCGCCCTGCGAGAACAGCGGCGCCGCATTCGCACGGCACCAGAAGGTCTGGCCCGTGCGACGCGACGATTTGAGCACTCCGCTCCACGGTCGGCCGCCGCGCAGCGTGGTGCCTGCATCGATCGCGACTTGCGGCGGCATGTCCCTGAGCCGGTCCGCGACCGCGATCGCCTTGAGTTCTTCCGTCGTGTAGCCCATCACGTGCTGATAGGCGGGATTGGCGTACACGACGCGTGATTGCGCATCGGTGCAAATCACCATCAACCCGGCTGCCTGCAAATCGAACTGGGCCGCCGACTGATCATTTCCATTGCCCATATTGCTCCTCTCTTTTTATAGTGCTTCGTGGCAGCGCTGAAAACGCCAAACGGGGACGGTCACCTTCCGGTGACGCGCCCCCGCGTAAAACCCATGTGAGCCGGCCGCTTAGCCGATGGCCGCCGCAAGCTCAGGTACCGCATCGAACAGATCGGCCTCCAGGCCGTAGTCGGCGATGCTGAAGATCGGTGCTTCCCCATCCTTGTTGATCGCGACGATGACCTTCGAGTCCTTCATCCCGGCCAGATGCTGAATGGCGCCCGAGATGCCGCACGCCACGTACAACTGGGGCGCGACGATCTTGCCCGTCTGACCCACCTGCCAGTCGTTGGGCGCGAAGCCCGCATCGACGGCGGCGCGGCTTGCGCCGAGTGCCGCGCCGAGCTTGTCGGCGAGCGGCGTGAGGACGTCGTTGAACTTCTCGCTGCTGCCGAGCGCGCGGCCACCGCTCACGACGATCTGCGCATCGCCGAGATCGGGCCGGTCGCTCTTCGCCACGACGCGTTCGACGAACACCGAAAGACCGCTATCGGCCACGGCGTCCACCGTATCGACTTGCGCTGCGCCACCCTCGGCCGGCGCGGCGTCGAAGCCCGTGACGCGCACGGTCAGCACTTTCACGGCATCGCTGCTCTGCACGGTGACGAGTGCATTGCCTGCGTAGATCGGCCGCTCGAAGGTATCGGCGCTGTGTACGCGTACGACGTCGGAAACCTGTGCGACGTCGAGCAGCGCCGCGACGCGCGGGGCCACGTTCTTGCCGGCGCTGGTGGCCGGAAACAGGAGGTGGCCGTAACCCGCTGCGAGCGCAACCACTTGCGCGGCGATGTTTTCGGCGAGGCCGTTGGCCAGTTGCGGCGCATCGGCGTGCAGCACGCGCGTGACGCCGTGGATCGACGCGGCCGCCTTGGCCGCGCCAGCGGCGTCGTGGCCGGCCACCAGCACGTGAACCTCAGCGCCGCATTGCAGGGCCGCCGTGACCGCGTTGAGCGTGGCGGTCTTGATCGAGACGTGGTCGTGTTCTGCCACGACCAGCACAGGGGTGCTTGCAGTCATTTCCATTCCCTCAGATTACTTTCGCTTCGTTCTTCAGCTTGGCGACCAGCGTCGCGACATCGGGCACCTTCACGCCTGCGCTGCGTCCGGCCGGCTCGGCCGTCTTGAGCGTCTTCAGACGCGGCGCGACATCGACGCCCAGTTGCTCCGGGCTCACCGTATCGAGCGGCTTTTTCTTCGCCTTCATGATGTTGGGCAGCGTCGCGTAGCGCGGCTCGTTCAGGCGCAGATCGGTGGTGACCACGACGGGCAGCGCGAGCTGGAGCGTCTCGAGACCGCCGTCGATTTCGCGCGTGATGGTGGCGCCGCTTGCCGAGAGTTCGACGCGGCTCGCGAAGGTCGCTTGCGACACGCCCGCGAGCGCCGCCAGCATCTGGCCGGTCTGGTTGCAGTCGTTGTCGATGGCCTGCTTGCCGAGAATCACCACTTGCGGCTGCTCCTTGTCGACCAGCGCCTTGAGCAGCTTGGCCACGGCGAGCGGCTGCAACTCGGCCTGGGTTTCGACCAGGATGCCGCGATCGGCGCCGATCGCCATCGCGGTGCGCAGCGTTTCCTGGCACGCGGCGGGGCCGCACGACACCGCGATCACTTCCGTCACCACGCCCTTTTCCTTCAGGCGCACGGCTTCTTCGACGGCGATCTCGTCGAACGGATTGAGGCTCATCTTCACGTTGTCGAGATCGACGCCCGAGCCATCCGACTTCACGCGTACCTTGACGTTGAAGTCCACCACGCGTTTGACCGCGACCAATGCTTTCATCTGTTGTCTCCTGTCGACCGGCGTCGGCGTTTCAGTGCCCGCTCCGGTCCCATGCAAAATCGTTGCTGTTGCCCTTGATGCTTGCGTTTCAGCCCTGGTAGCCCAGACCGTGCTCGCGCAATCGCGCGATGGCTGCCTCGTCGAAGCCCCAGTCGTGCAGCGCGGCGAGGCCATGTTCGCCGCGTTGCGGCGCCGGCTTGCCGATCTGCGAGGGCGTCGCGGAAAAACGCGGGGCGGGTGCGGGCTGCACCACGCCGGCCACTTCGACGAAGCTCTCGCGGGCGCGATGCTGCGGATGCGCGGGCGCCTCCGAGAAGCTCAACACCGGCGCCACGCACGCGTCGCTGCCTTCGAACACAGCACACCACTCGTCGCGGGTGCGCGTGAGAAAGGTCGCCGTAAAGCGCTCGCGAAGCACCGGCCAGCCGCTGCGATCGTGCTGCGCGGGCAGGCCTGCGTCGGCGAGGCCGAGCTTGCTCAACAGTTCCGCATAGAAACGCGACTCGACCGCGCCGACCGCCATGTATTGGCCGTCCTTCGTGCGATAGCTGTCGTACCAGGGCGTGCCGCCATCGAGCAGATTGCTGGCGCGCTCTTCACGCCAGTTGCCCGAGGCAATCATCCCCCAGATCACCGAGCCGAGCTGCGCGGCGCCTTCGATCATCGCGGCATCGACGACCTGACCGTTACCGCCGCGCTGCACGTTGAACAGCGCCGCGACGACGCCCAAGGCGAGCAGCATGCCACCGCCGCCGTAGTCGCCCACGAGATTCAGCGGCACGACCGGAGGACCGTCGGCGCGGCCGATGCCCGACAGCACGCCGGACAGCGCGATGTAGTTCAGATCGTGCCCTGCACGCTCGGCGAGCGGGCCCGTCTGGCCCCAGCCCGTCATGCGCCCGTACACGAGGCGCGGGTTGCGCGCCAACGCGGCTTGCGGACCGAGACCGAGACGCTCCATGGTGCCGGGGCGATAGCCTTCGATCACGACATCGGCATGCGCCATCAGCTCCAGCGCGGCCTCGACGGCCTGCGGCTGCTTCAGATCGAGCGTGACCGAACGACGGCCGCGCCCGGTGACGTCCAGACGCTTGCCGTTGGTCTTCGGACCAAGATCGGTCGGCGCCTGCGGCCGGTCGATCCGCACCACGTCCGCACCCATGTCGGCCAGCAACATGGTGCCGAACGGCCCCGGGCCGATCGCCTCGAATTCCAGTACGCGAATCCCGCTCAAAACACCCATCGTTCCTCCGTTGTCTGTTGTGCATGCCGGTGTGCCTCGCATCCACCCGATGGCGCCTGGCTCCGGCCGTCTCCAGGTAGAAGTAAGCCAGAATGCGCGCAACACGGCACCCCCCCGGAAGGGTAGCCCGCGGTCAATTCACGGCGCGCGGCTTGTCAGCCCAGTAAGGGTCGCGAAGCTCGCGCTTGAGCACCTTGCCCGCGCCCGACAGCGGCAGCCCCTGCCTGAACTCGACCGTCTTCGGGCACTTGTAGCCCGCGATGAACGCGCGGCAATGCGCGCGGACCTCGTCGTCGCTCAGCACCGCGCCGGGCTTGCACACCACGACGGCGTGGACGGCTTCGCCCCAGCTCTCGTGCGGAACGCCGATCACCGCACAGGCCGCCACCGCCGGGTGGCGCACGATGACGCTCTCCACTTCGGCCGAGTACACGTTCTCGCCGCCGCTCACGATCATCCTTGATGCGGTCCACGATGTACAGGTAGCCCTCGGCGTCCATGTACGCGCCATCGCCGGTATGGAGCCAGCCGTCGCGCAGCGCCTGGGCGGTTTCCTCCGGCCGCTTCCAGTAGCCCGCCATCACGTTCGGCCCGCGCACGACGATCTCGCCGACCGTGCCGCGCGGCACTTCCTCGCCGTTGGCATCGACCACTCTCACCATCAGCCCGGGCAGGCCGCGCCCGATCGAGCGATACAGCCCGCTCTTGCGCCCCGCCTCGCCATGGTTCGCGGGCGAGTTGGCCGAGATGCTCGGACACGCCTCGGTCATGCCGTACGAATGCGCGAGCTCGACCCCGGGCAGACAATCGATCACGCGGTTCAGCAGCGACTCCGGGATCGGCGACGCGCCATACGTGATACGTCTGAAGCGCGACAGATCGGTGCGGGCAAAGTCGGGATGATTGAGCACGGCCTGGATCATCGTCGGGACCAGCAGCATTTCGCTGACCGCCTCGTCGTTGATTGCCTTGAGGACCTCGCCGGCGTCGAAGGCCGGGATGATCACGTGCGACTCGCCGGCGATGAACTGAACCAGCGCGCGCCCGAGCCCCGCGACGTGAAAGAACGGTGCCGCATGCAGCACGGCGGTGTTGGGCAGGGGCGCCGATTCGGCGATGCGCATGATGCACGACGACCAGATGTTCAGATGCGTCTGCATCACGCCCTTCGGAAAGCCCGTGGTGCCGCCGGTGTACATGATGCAGGCGAGATCCGCGCCGCCGCGTCCGCTGTCCGGGATCGGCGACGCCGCTGCGATCAGCGCGTCGAACGACACCATGCCCTCGGGCGCGGCGCCGTCGCCGGCGTGAATCAGCAGCGGCGGGTTGCGCACGAGCCGGCCGAGCGCGAGCGCGGTATCGACGAACGCGTCGTCGACGATCAGGATGCGCGTGTCGCAATCGTCGAGCGACCACGCGATTTCCGCCGCGCTCCAGCGGATATTGACCGGATTGAGCACGCCGCCGCCCCACCAGACGCCGAGCACATATTCGAGGTAGCGATCCGAATTGAGCGCGAGCATGCCGACCCGGTCGCCCTCGGCCATGCCGAGCTTGCGCAACGCGGCGGCGAGTCGCGCGACGCGATCGGCCAGTTCGCGGAAGCTCCGCCGACGACCCCTGAACGAAATCGCCGTGCGATCCGGGTTCTGCTGCAGCGAACGGTGAAGGCCCTGGGTCAGATACATGCTTTGTCTCCTATGCCCTGCATGAAACAGCTGGGGGTTGCGCTGCGCGCGTCGTCAGTCCACCATCGCCGCGCGCTGAGGCTGATCCGCATCGACCATCACGCGTTGCGTGAAGACGCAGGCCGCGTGCGCCGCATCGCGCATCAAGGTGTCGACGATCTGCGCCGCCGGCACGACGGCATCCGCGAAGCCGGCTGCGGGCCCGAGCGACACGATGCCCGCTTCGACATCGCCGTCCACATAGACACGCTGCCGGGTCCGTTCCGAGAGAATCAGATCGCCGAACTCGCTGTGCCGCCGCGCGCCGGCGGCTTCGAGCCGCTGCACTTCGCGCGCTGCGTCGTTGGCCAACACGCGCCACGTGTCGCCGAGCGAGGCGAGGATCGCCGTCGAGCCGTTCGCGTCGGCCTCGACGATGCGTTGCTTCAACGCCGCGTGCGCGACGATTTCCTCGGCGACCATGAAGCGGCTGCCCATCACTACGCCATCGGCGCCCATTGCCAGCGCGGCTGCGATCTGCCGCCCGCTGCCGATACCGCCGCCGATCACGAGCGGGATGCGGATCTCGTCCAGCGCCCAGGCGCCGTTCACGAAGGCCGACAGTTGATTCGCGCCCGGATGGCCGCCCTCTTCGAGGCCGACCAGCGCCACCGCGTCCACGCCGAGACGTTGCGCGCTCAACGCATGACGCACGCTCGGGCACTTGTGGATCAGCATGCCGCCGCCGCGCTGGACCGGTTCGACGAGTGCTTCGGGCGAGCCGCCTGCGCTCTCGAAGTGGCGCACGCCCTCGTCGAGCGCGATGCGGATCCAGTCGGCGACGTCGCGATTCGATTCGGGGCGGCGTGACAAGGTCAGATTCACGCCGAAAGGCCGCCCCTCGGTCAGCGTGCGGCAGCGGCGCAGGTCAGCGCGCAACGCCTGTTCGCTGGCGAACGAGCGCGCTGTGATGAACCCCATCGCGCCCGCGTTCACGACGGCCGCCACGATGCCCGACTCGCCCAGGTGATGCATGCCGCCGAGGAGGATCGGATGACGAATGCCGAAGCGCTCGGTGATGCGCGTGCGAAAACGCGGCGTGGTCATGTCGGGGTTACCCGCTGAACGAAGGCGGGCGCCGGTCGATGAAAGCGGCCACCGCTTCACGGTGATCGGCAGTCTGATGCGAGAGCGCCTGATACGCCGCCGACATTTCCAGCAACGTATCGAGACGGCAATGCATGCCTTCGCGCAACAGCCGCTTCGCGAGCCGCACCGCATGCGGCGGATTCGCCGCGATCGCGTCGGCGATGCCTTGCGCGGTCCCGAGCAGCGCGTCGTGCGGCACGACCTGCGAAACCAGATTCCATTCGAGCGCGCGCTGCGCATCGATCACCTGCCCCGTGAACGTCAGTTCCGCCGCACGCGACAATCCGATGATGCGCGGCAGCAGCCACGCGCCGCCGTCGCCGGGAATGATGCCGAGCTTGACGAAACTCTCGGCGAACTTCGCATGCTCCGAGGCGATGCGGATGTCGCACATGCAGGTGAGATCGAGCCCTGCGCCAATCGCGGCGCCATTCACGGCGGCAATCACCGGCACTTCCAGATTGAAGAGGGCCAGCGGCAGTTGCTGGATGCCGCGCCGGTACTCCTGGCGGATCTCCATGCCGGGCATCTCGCCCGAAGCATGGCGCTCCATGTCGCGCACATTGCCGCCCGACGAGAACGCCGTGCCCGCGCCGGTCAGAATCACGGCGCGCACCGAACGATCGCCTTCGATGCGCGCAATCGCCGCGAGAAACTCTTGCACGGCCGTGTTGCCGGTCAGCGGATTGCGCCGCTCGGGTTCGTTCATCGTCAGCGTGACGACGTGTCCTTGCTGTTCGTAATTCAGAAACGTATTCATCGGATTCCTCTCTGTCTGTTCGTTCATGCCGCCACGCCACACGGTGCAGTGCGCGCGAAGTCGGCAATCGAAAGCGGCCCCTGGCTGATGAGCGCTTCGCCCACCATGCGGTTCCAGAACGTCTCCGAACCGTCCGCGAGGCGCCATTCGTGCAGCCTGCGCGTATAGAGTTGCAGATCGTATTCAGCGGTCACGCCGATCGCACCGTGCAACGCGTGCGCCGTCGCGGCCACCATCGGCACGGCCATGCTGGTACGCGCTTTGGCGATGGCCGTCGCGAGCCGCGCGGGAACCGCGCCGGTGCCCGACAAGGCCAGCTCGGCGGCAATGCCGGCCGACGCCACGTGCTGGGCCATCACGCTCAACTGATGCTGCACTGCCTGGAACTTGCCGATCGACTTGCCGAATTGCGATCGATCGTTGCAGTACTGCAGGGTCACGCCGAACACCTTGTCCATCGCACCGGCGATGGCCGCGGCATGAATGGCCGCGCTGAACAAGCGCACTTCTTCGCCGTTCGACGCGAGCGGCGCGGGAACCGCATCCGCCAGCCAGGTGAGCGTGCCGCACAGACTGCCGTGCACGCCAGCCGCTTCGCGCTCTGCTTTGCTCGCGTCGAGCAACAGCAAATTGCCGTCGAGATTCGCCAGCACCTGATCGCACGTCATGCCGAAGGGCACGAGCGGCGCGACGAGCGAGCCGTCCTTGTCGCGGCGGCAGTTTCCTGCCAGGGTCGTCATGCCTGCGGGCGCGGCGACGCCCGTGTCGCGCAACAGCGCACGCGCGGCGATGCTCTGCGCGGCCGGCACGGGCAACGCATAGCGCCCGAATGCGGTGAACACAGGCGCAAGCGCGGACAGTTCGAGACCGGCGCCGCCGTCGCTTTCCGGCGTCAGCAGTTCCAGAAATCCGGCGTCTTCGAGCGCGCTCCAGAGCACCGACGGCGCAGCGCCGCGTTCGATCGCCCGGATCGCTTCAGGGGTCGCGCAGTCGCGCAAGATGGCTTCGATAGCTTCGGTAAACATGAAGATCTGTTCCTGATCGATAAGGGTTAGCGCAAGCCGAGACCGCGCGCGATCATGCCGCGCAGCACTTCGCGCGTGCCGCCGCGCAACGAGAACGTCGGCGAGATCTGGCTCAGATACGCGACCGTGCGATACAACTCGGGATCGATGGCGCGCGCGGGATCCGCGCCGATCGCGGCCTCCAACAGCGCGGGAATGGCCTGTTCGAACTCGGTGCCGATGTCCTTGACGAGCGCCGCTTCGACCACCGGGCTCTCGCCGCGCGCGAGCCGGGCCGTGACCGCGATCGACAGGCAGCGCAAGGTCGCAAGTTGCGTCGCGAAGCTGCCGAGCAGAACGTGTTCGGCTTCGCTCGCGCCATGTCGGCGTAGATGATTAGTCCAGCAGTCCAGCAGCACGACGCTCGAATACAGGCGCTCCGGCCCGCTGCGCTCGAACGCGAGTTCAGCGGCGACCTGATGCCAGCCGGCGCCCTCCTCGCCGACGAGCGTATCGTCCGCGAGGAACACGTCGTCGAAGGTGACTTCGGAGAAGTGGGCATCGCCCGTGAGATCGACGATCGGGCGCACGTCCACGCCCGGCAGCGACAGATCGACGATGAATTGCGACAGACCCTTCTGGCGATCTTCCGGCGCCCCCGACGAGCGCACGAGCGCAATCATGTACTGGCAGTGCTGCGCGTTGGTCGTCCAGATCTTGCGGCCGCTCAGACGCCAGCCGCCTTCGCAGCGCACCGCGCGGGTTCGCACGCTCGCGAGGTCAGAGCCCGAATCGGGTTCGCTCATGCCGATGCAGAAAAACGCCGTGCCGGCGCAGATACGCGGCAAGTAGAAGTCCTTCTGGGCCTCAGTGCCGTAGCGCAGGATCAGCGGACCGCTTTGACGATCGGCGATCCAGTGCGCGGCGACCGGGGCACCCGCTGCGAGCAGTTCCTCGACCAGCACGAAGCGCCGGAACGCGTCCATGCCCGCGCCGCCATAGCTCGCCGGCAAGGTCAGACCGATCCAGCCGCGCGCGGCAAGACGCCGGCTGAACTCCGCATCGAAGCCCATCCATGAACGGGCACGCACGTCGGCTGTGGCATCGGGCAGGTGTTGCTCGATGAATTGCTTCACTTCCGCGCGAAAGGCCTCGGCCTCGGCGGGCAACACTGTCAGGTGGAAGGCATCCAACAGATTGTTCACGTCTCACTCCAGATTTTTTTCGATGTTGCTGCGGTTGCTGCTTTTGCTGCCGTCACGATCCGGCGGTCGATGTACCGCAAGGCCCGGCTTGCCCCCAATAGCGTTCGCGCAGTGCCTGCTTGTAAAGCTTGCCCGTCGGCAGGCGCGGCAGCGTCTCGGTGAAATCGATCGAACGCGGCACCATGTAGCGCGCAACCCGGGTCCGCAGGTAATCGAGCAACACTTGCGCGAGCGCTTCCGAGGCCGCCACGTGCGCGGCCGGTACGACGACGGCCTTGACCTGCTCGCCCATCTCGGCGTCGGGCACGCCGATCACCGCTGCATCGAGCACGTCGGGGTGCACGACCAGCGCGTCTTCGATGGCCTGCGGATAGATGTTCACTCCGCCCGAGACGATCATGAACGCCTTGCGATCGGTCAGATACAGATAGCCGTCACCGTCGACACGACCGATATCGCCCACGGCGGTCCACGCCGGATGATGCGGATGCTGCGCCGCGCGGGTCTTGTCGGGATCGTTGTGATAATGGAACGGCAACTGGTCGCGTTCGAAGTACACGAGTCCCGTCTCGCCCACCGGCAACTCGTTGCCGTCGTCATCGCAGATATGAATAACGCCGAGCAGCGCGCGGCCCACCGAACCCGGATGCGCGAGCCACTCGGGCGTGTTGAGCACGGTCACGCCATTGCCTTCGGTCGAAGAGTAATACTCCTCGATGATCGGCCCCCACCAGTCGATCATCCTGCGCTTGACCTCTTGCGGGCAAGGGGCGGCCGCATGGATCGCGACGCGATGGCTCGACAGGTCGAACGCATGGCGCTCGGCCGGATCGAGTTTGAGCATGCGGATGAGCATCGTCGGCACCCATTGGCTATGGGTGACGCGATAGCGTTCGATGGCCCGCAGTGCTTCGAGCGGATCGAACTTCTCCATGAACACCACTGTGCCGCCGCCGAACTGCGTCTCCAGTCCATAGCCGAGCGGCGCGGTGTGATAGAGCGGCGCCGGCGACAGATAGACGGTTTGCGCATCGAAGCCATAACGATCGAACTGCGGGCGACGCGCCGAACCGGAGCCATCGGTGACAAGTCCACCAGGTTGCGCGCGGATGATGCCCTTGGGCCGGCCGGTCGTGCCCGAGCTATAGATCATCGTGGCGCCCAGCCATTGTTCGGCGAGCGGCGTCGCGGGATGCTCGCGCGTGAGCGTCTCGTAGCTGTCCCAACCGTCGATCGTGCCGTCCACCATCAAGCGCTGTCGACAGGTCGGCATGATGTTGGTGAGTCCGTGCGCGAGTTCGCGCATCGCGTACGAACTGACCACCACCTGCGCGTTGCTGTCTTCGACGATCACAGCCGCTTCCGCAGCGGTCAGAAAGCGGTTGACCGGCGTGATCATCAGGCCCGAGCGCAGCGCCGCCCAGCACACCTCGAAGCAACGCAGGTTGTTCTCGAGCACCATCGCGAGATGGTCGCCGCGCCGCAGTCCCGCCGCGTACAGGTATTGCGCAAAACGACAGGAGCGCTCGTCGAGCTCCTGGTACGTCAAGATCTCGCCCGTCGTGCTGTTGATGACGGCGGGCTTGTCGGGCGTCAGTGCTGCGTGATCGCCGAGATACTTCGGACCGGTGCTCATTGAATCGCTCCTGCGAAGCGCCACGGTTGACCGGGTTACATCACCGTTTCGGGAATCTCGCCGGAAGTCAGCGCGTTTTGCGCGGCCTGGCGCACCAGTTCCGGGATCTTCGCGCCCAACTCGGCGGCACTCCAGCGGCCTTCCTTCTCGACGCGCGGACCGGCATGCCAGCCCTCGGCCACCGTGATGCGTCCGCCGCGCACGCCGAACACGCGGCCCGTGATGCCGCTCGACTCGACACTGCCGAGCCATGCCACCAGTGGCGCCACGTTGCCGGCATCGAGCGGATCGAAGCCCGCTGGAGCGCCCGCGGTGAATTCGTCGCGGCGCGTCGCGAAGATGTCTTCGGTCAGGCGGCTCATCGCGGTCGGATAGATCGCGTTGACGGTCACGCCGTACCGTTCGAGTTCGCGTGCCGCAATCACCGACATGGCCGCGATGCCCGCTTTCGCCGCGCCATAGTTGGCCTGGCCCGGATTGCAGTAAAGCCCCGACGACGAGCTGGTGTTGATCAGACGCCCGACCCGTGCGCGTCCGGCCTTGGCCTCGTCGCGCCAATACGCGGCTGCATGGCGTGACGGCGCAAACGTGCCGCGCATGTGCACGCGGATCACCGAATCCCAATCTTCCTCGCTCATGTTCGCGAGCGTGCGGTCGCGCAGAATGCCCGCGTTGTTGACCAGCACGTCGAGTCCGCCATAGATCGAAATAGCCGTCTCGATCATGTTCTTCGCGCCATACCAATCGGCGACGTCGTCGAAGTTGGCGATGGCCTCGCCGCCGAATGCCTCGATCTCGGCGACCACTTCGAGCGCCGGGCCGCTGGCCGACCCGGAGCCGTCGCCCTTGCCGCCCAGGTCATTGACGATGACCTTCGCGCCCTGGCGGGCGAACTCCAGTGCATATTCGCGGCCGATGCCTCGTCCGGCCCCGGTGATGACGACGACGCGATCTTTGCAAAGCTCTTGCATGACAAATCCTCTATGCGGTTGTGCTTTTTTCAGTTCTTGCCGTACAGCGTGACCACGCACGCGCCGCCAAGCCCGAGATTGTGTTGAAGGGCGAGCCTCGCACCCTCTACCTGACGCTGCTCCGCCGTGCCACGCAGTTGGTGCGTGAGTTCGTAGCATTGGGCGAGGCCCGTGGCGCCCAGCGGGTGGCCCTTCGAGAGCAGGCCGCCCGACGGGTTGACCACCACCTTGCCGCCATAGGTGTTGTCGCCGTCCATCACGAACTTCTCGGCGCCGCCTTCCGGGCAGAAGCCCAGCGATTCATAGGAGATGACTTCGTTGTGCGCGAAACAATCGTGCAACTCGCACACGTCCACGTCTTCCGGTCCGATGCCGGCCTTTTCGTAGACCTTGTTGGCCGCCGAACGCGTCATGTGCGTGCCGACATAGTTGAGCATCGACGGCGGATCGAACGACGCGGGCGGATCGGTGGTGAGCGCCTGGGCGACGATCTGCACGTCGTTGCGCAGGCCGTGCTTCTTGGCGAAACGCTCCGACACGAGGATCGCGGCCGCGCCGCCGCAGGTCGGCGGGCAGGCCATCAAGCGCGTCATCACGCCGGGGATCAGCACCGTGTCGTTCATCACGTCTTCGGTCGTCACTTGCTTGCGGAACAGCGCGAGCGGATTGTTCGCCGCGTGGCGGCTCGCCTTCGCGCGCACCGCTGCGAACGTTTCCATGCGCGTGCCGTAACGCTGCATGTGTTCGCGGCCCGCGCCGCCGAACGTACGCAGCGCCTGCGGCAGATGCGCAAGGTCCGAAGTCAGGCTGTGCATGATCGGCACGAAGCGCGCGCGCGTCACCGGACGGTCGTCCCAGTGCGACTTGAGAGCGCCCGCCTGCATCTGTTCGAAGCCGAGTGCCAGCACGCAGTCCGCGTCGCCGGTCGCGATCGCCTGGCGCGCCAGATAGAGCGCGCTCGAACCGGTCGAGCAGTTGTTGTTGACGTTGACGATCGGAATGCCCGTCATGCCCACTTCGTACAACGCGGTCTGGCCGCAGGTCGAGTCGCCGTAGACGTAGCCCGTGAAGGCCTGCTGCACGAGATCGTAGGCAATGCCCGCGTCGGCCAGCGCGCGGCGCGTGGCTTGCGCGCCCATTTCGATGTAACTCTGGCTCGCGCCAGGCTTGGCGAACTGGATCATCCCGACGCCAGCAACCAGTACTTTTTCGCTCATGATGCTTCCTCAACTAGTTAGGGAGACTTACAGCTTGCGAGAGATCAGGTCGCGCAGCACTTCGCTCGTGCCGCCGAAGATGCGCGTCACGCGCATGTCGGCAAAGGCGCGGGCGATCGGATACTCGAGCATGTAGCCGTAGCCGCCGTGCAGCTGCACCATTTCGTCGATGCACTTCCACATCGTTTCGGTCGCGAACAGCTTGGCAATGGCCGCTTCCTGCAGCGTGATCCGGCGCGCCATGTGCTCGCTGATGTAGTAGTCCACCAGCGTGCGCACCGCGACGGTCTGGGCCTTGACGTCGGCCAGTTTGAATTTGGTGTTCTGGAAGTCCCACACGGTCTGGTTGAACGCGCGGCGATCCTTCACGTACTGCAGCGTCAGTTCGAGCTGGCGCTCCAGCTTGGCCGCGCTGTACACGGCGATGATCAGGCGTTCCTGCGGCAGTTCTTCCATCAAGTGGATGAAGCCGCCGTTCTCCTTGCCGATCAGGTTGGTCGCGGGCACGCGCACGTTGTCGAAGAACAGCTCGGCGGTGTCGGCTGCGGCCTGCCCCACCTTTTCGAGCTTGCGACCGCGACGGAAACCCTCGCGATCCGTCTCGACCATGATGAGACTGACGCCTTTGGAGCCCGCTGCCGGATCGGTCTTGCAGACCACCACGACCATGTCGCAGTTCAGACCGTTGGAGATGAACGTCTTGCTGCCGTTGATGATGTAGTCGTCGCCGTCACGCACGGCCGTGGTACGGATCGACTTCAGGTCGGAGCCGGTGCCCGGCTCGGTCATGGCAATCGCGAGGACCTTTTCGCCACGGCAGATCGGCGGCAACCAGTTGCGCTTCTGCTCTTCGGTGCCGAGGCGCACGATGTAGGGCGCCGTGATGTCCGAGTGCACCGAGTAGCTAAAGCCCGAGACGCCCGCGCGATGCAGTTCTTCGGCCACGATCGCCGAGTGCCCGAAATCGCCGCCGCCACCGCCGTACTCTTCCGGCACGGTCACGCACAGCAGTCCTTCACGACCGGCCTTCAACCAGGTCTCGCGGTCCACGCAACCGGCTTCGTCCCACTGCGCCTGACGCGGCAGGCACTCCCGCTCGAAGAAACGCCGCGCGGTTTCGCGCAGCATTTCGTGATCTTCGCGATAGACATTACGCTTGATTTCCACCGAACGCTCCTCATCAATGTATGGCGCGGACCACGCATGCAAGAAACGCAGGCGTGCCGCTTTGATGAAGTCATTCTGCGCCCGGGCTACCTGAACTGTGCCTACCCCCGTGGAGTAGGAAACCGGGTGGGTGGGAAATCAACCTGCATTCAGATCGCGCATCCGGGCCACTGCCCCGTCGCGCCCGGTCACATCGAGCTTGCGGTAGATGTTTTTCAAATGCCACTTCACCGTGTCGAGCGACACATCCATGACACGCGCGATTTTTTTGTTCGGCAACGCGAGCGCGAGCAGACTCAACACCTCGTTCTCGCGGTCGCTCAATAGCTCGCCGGACACGTGAAGTGTGGTCGTCTCCGGCTCTGCGGGCGCGCAGGCCTTCCACGCGTCGATCAAGCGCTGGGCATAGAAGGCTCGCACGGGATCGAAGTCGGGTTCGGACAGCAGGCCTTTAAGCTGAGCAGGCAGATCGCCGGGGACATCGAGCAGACTGCGCATGAGACCGAGTCGATGGCCGAGGCGCAACGCTTCGACCAGATGTTCGCGGGCCGCTTTCTTGTTGCGCCGGCCTGTCTCGGCGATCGCCATCTGCAGGCGCAAGCTGGCCACGCGACACCACCGTCCACCCGCTTCCGAGAGCGCCGTGAGCGGTTCGAGGCGGCCCATGGCGCCATCGAAATCGTTTTGATGCAGACACATCGCGATGCGGGCAAGATCGGCGCACACGCGGATTTCCCACGCCGTACTGCGCGTCGCGCCCGAATAGCGCGCCGCCAGCGCTTCGACGCGCAACAGCGCCGCATCGGCTTCGTCGACCTTGCCCTCTTCGAGCAGCCAGCGCGAACGCAGATAGAGCGCATTGGCCAGCAGCCGGTCGACACGATGACGCTTCGCATAGTCTTCGAGCCGCGCGAGGCAGTCGCGCGCTTCGAGACGGCGGCCCGCGAGCCAATGTGCATTGGACAGCACCAGCAAGGCCCGCAGCACCGTGTCCGGGATCGAGACGCGCTCGAGCACGTCGATGCGCGGCTCAAGCAGCCTGAGCGCGGCCTCGACATCGTTCAATTCGTAAAGCGCCTCGCCGAGCAACGCGGCCGCCATGCAAGCAATGCCGACATACGCGGCCCCTTCCTTCTCCGCCTCGGCCAGCACCTCGCAGAAGACGCGTTCGGCGAGCAGCACCTGGCCCTCGGCCGCGTGCGTCATGCCGCCCATGCAGCGTCCGAGCAGGATGCCGCGTGGCGCGCCATCGCGCGGCGCGCCCTCCTCCACTACCTTGCGCGCCTGCTCAAACTCGCCACGATGGATGTACATCCACGACAAAATATTGCTGCGTCCCGTGCGGGCGAAATCGTCGGCATCGGGCGGCACGCGCTGCAGTTCGGGCAACAAGGCCACCACCGAATCGGTGTCGTCGCGCTGCAGCGCGAGACCGCCGCGCAACAGCGCCACCGCGTAGCGCTGGCGCGAGTGCGACGGGTCGCTGCGCAACGCGATTTGCTCGATGCTCTGTTGCAACGCATCGGTGTTCCCTGCATACATTTGCAGGTAGGCGAGCACGACATGCAGATCGAAGCGCGCGGTGACCTGCTCGGGCGGCAGCCGGCGAATCAGGCCCGCGAGCTGGCGCAGCTCGCCGCGTGCAAGCAAGTTGTGCGCGCACCCTTCCACCATGTCGGCGGCGGCCCCGGCATTGCCCGCGAGGACGGCGTGATGGACGGCCTCGTCGACCTGATCGTGGCCGTCGAACCAATGCCAGGCGGCCGCATGGAGTTCGCGTTGCTGGTCGGGCGGCAACTGGGCGACACGGCCCAGCAAGACCTCGCGCAACAGCGGATGCAGCCGGTACCAGCTCTCGCTGTCCTGCCCCGCGCCGATCTGCGTGATGAACAGATTGTTCGCGTCGAGGCGGCCGAGCCGCGCGGCCATGTCGGCGGCACTGGTTGTGGTGTCCCCCAACAACTGGGCACATAGCGGCGCGCAAAAGCGGCTGCAGACCGACGCCCGCGTGAGCAGCAGCAGATCGTCGCTGGCAAGACGCACCAGCACTTCGCGCTCAAAGTAGCGCGCGAACGCCTCGGCATCGCGCACTTTTGTCGGCGTGAACGATGCGCCTCGCTTCGCCTTCAAGTCGATCGCGAGCAATTGCAGACCGGCCGCCCAGCCATCGGTGAGTTCGTGCAGGATCTGCGCGTCGCGCTTGTCGATGACGCCCAGTTGTTCGCGCAAAAACCGCTCGGACTCGTCGGCCGAAAAGCGCAGATCATCGAGATCGAATTCGCTCGCCAGACCTTGCGAACGCAGACGCGCGAGCGACAGCGGCAACACACGGCGCGATGCCAGCACGATGTGCAACTGCGGCGGCGCGTAGTCGAGCAGCCAGCGCAGCGCCTCGAACACGCGCGGATCCTGGAGGTAGTGGACGTCGTCGAGCATCAGCACCAGCTCGCGCTTGCGGCTCGCGATGCCGCGCACCAGGGTAATCACCCAGTGCTCGACGGCAGACTCGTTGCCGTCACGGCCGACGAGCAGTTCCGCTTCACGCACGATCGATGGATCCACGATCGCGAGGCTGGCGAGCAGGCCGTTGAAGAACGCAGTCAGATCGTCGTCCTCGGGCGCGAGCGAGAGCCACGCCACGTCGAAGTCCAGCGTCAGCAGCGCCTGGCGCCAGCCCAGCAAGGTGCTGGTCTTCGCGCTCCCCGCCGGTCCCTGGATCACCACGCAGCGCTGACGCCGGGCCTCGACGAGGCGCGCAATCAGGGCCGTGCGCGCCATCAATTGACGCGCGCCGCGCGGCGGGATCAGCTTCGTGCCGGCGACGTGCTCGACGGCTCGTCGGGACGAATCAGGTGCTTCTGCCGGGGGGACATCGAGATCGGACATGCTGGCAAATCAGGTGAACGCGTGCGCCGGAGCTGACCAGGCGCGAGTGCAATGAGGGGAGGCCGCGGCTCGATTGTAGGACCGCGATGGGGCGTTGGGACGCGCGGCGGCGCTACCCCCCCCCGATACGGGTGGCACGGCGTGGGTGCATGACACGGCGTGCATTCGCAAATCTTGCTGCTCCCCCGCGCACGCAAATTGCGGCGTCGCGCCGGGCGGGCGCCGAGCGTCCAGCCCCGAAGCAGACTTCCGGCGTTCGGGCTATATTTTTTTGCGCGCAACCCGTTCAGGCTCGCTGCTCCGTATGGCGCGGGCCAGCGGACCTCGATGCCGTTGCGCGGTTGCACCGGGTTGAAAGGTCAATGAAAAGCGAATCCACCCTGGGAGCAGACGTGAAAAACCACCTGGGCGTCCTGGTTCTCCTTGCCGCGAGCACGGCGGCATCGGCGCAATCGAGCGTCGCGCTCTATGGCCGCGTCGACGGCGGCCTCGAATATCTCAATCACATCGCCAACAGCACGGGCGGCAGCTCGACGCGCTGGAGCGCGGAAGGCGGCGACTGGGGCACCAGCATGTTCGGCCTGCGCGGCAGCGAAGATCTCGGCGGCGGCACGGCCGCGGTGTTCGACCTCGAAACCGCCGTGCAGATCATGAACGGCACCACGGGCGGCGGGCGGCTCTTCTCGCGTCGCGCATACGTGGGGCTGAAGGACGAGACCTGGGGCCAGCTGCAGGCCGGCCGCAACTTGTTCATCGACAGTGACGGCGTGTGGGAGTTCGACCCGTTCGTGCAGCAGGCCGTGTCGTCGGCCTCGCTCGTGCGCGGACGCAACTGGCAGCAGACCAGCAACAACGTCGAGTATCACAGCCCCGTGTTTCACGGCCTCGACGTCCAGGGGCAATACGCGTTCGGCAACCAGGCCAGTGGATTCAACAACGGCGCGGCGGGCGACTTCGGACGCTCGGACGGCATCATGCTCACGTATCACTCGTCGCTCTTCGATATGCGCGGCATCTACGACGAGCTGCGTGATTCGAGTGGCCGCTTCTCGAACATCTTCACGGCATCGCGCGAGTACTTCGTCGGCGCGAACCTGCGCGTCGACAAGTTCAAGATCCAGGCGGCGTACACCCACTACTCGGCACCCGATTCGCCCGTGGGCGTTTCCGACACCGCCGATCACTACTGGCTCGGCGCCACGTATCAGGCCACGCCGCACTGGGCCGTGACTGCCGCGGGCTTCTACATCCACGTCGGCGACGGCGCGGGCGATGCCTCCCACGACCCGGCCAGCCACGCGATGCTCTATGCACTCGGCACGACCTACAACCTGAGCGCGCGCACCTTTTTCTACGGCACTGTCGCGTACGTGAACAACAGCAAGAGCGGCACGTTCTCGGTCTTCGCGACGCCACGCGATTCGAGCACGCCGACCAGCCCGCTCGCCGGCGAGTCGCAGACCGGCGCCTATGTCGGCGTGATGCATTTGTTCTGAGTTATCCGTTTCGCCGCGCCACAGCGCGGCGCGGCTACAGCCGTGAAGTTCAACGCCAGCGTGCAACGAACGAGGAAGGTGCCGATCATCATGAACAGACCATCGACTTCACCCGGCGTCATCGGCGCTATCACCTTGATCTTCACGGTGCTGACCGCGCTCTATCTGCTCTTCGGCGGCGCGTGGCTGGTCGCCGTGGGAGGGTCGGCGTACTACCTCATCACAGGAGTCGTGCTGCTGGTGTTCGCATGGCTGCTCTGGCGGCGCAAGCCCGCCGCGCTCGTGCTCTATGCGCTCGTGCTGGTCGGCACCGCCATCTGGGGACTGTGGGAGTCGGGGCCGGACTTCTGGGCGCTCGTGCCGCGCTCCGGCGTGCTCGTCATCTTCGGCATCTGGCTCGTGCTGCTCATGAGCTGGCGGCTCGAAGGCGAGCGGCGGCTCGGCGTCGTGTCGCTCATCGTCGCGCTGCTCGTCTGGGGCGGCGTGCTCGTCTATGCGCACTTCAACGACCCGCAACAACTGAACGGCACGCTCAAGAACGCGACCAACGTCACCAACAACACCACCGGCATCGAAGCCGCCGACTGGCCCGCGTATGGACGCGACCAGCAAGGCACACGCTACTCGCCGCTCCAGCAGATCACACCCGAGAACGTGAAGAACCTGCAGCTCGCCTGGACCTTCCGCACCGGCGACACGAAAGGCCCCAACGATCCCGTCGAAATCACCAATGAAGTCACGCCGATCAAGATCGGCAACCTGCTGTACCTGTGCTCGCCGCACCAGATTCTGTTTGCGCTCGATGCGCAGACGGGCCAGCTCAAGTGGAAGTTCGACCCGCAACTGAAGGCCGATCCTTCGTTCCAGCACGTGACGTGTCGTGGCGTGTCGTATGTCGATTTGTCGGCCGCAGCGGGGGCGGGTCAACCGGCAGCCGCAGCAAGTTCGGACACCATTGCGGCTTCCGCTGGCGCAGCCGCTTCGGACGCGACGATGGCCACCGTCTCGGGCGCGTGCACACGGCGCATCCTGTTGCCGGTCAACGACGGCCACCTGTACGCGCTCGATGCCGAAACGGGCCAGCGCTGCGCGGACTTCGGCAACAACGGCGATCTCGATCTGCAGCACGACCAGCCCGTGACCACAGCGGGCATGTACGAGCCGACCTCGCCGCCCATCGTCACGAACAAGGTGATCGTGGTCGCGGGCGCCGTCGAAGACAACTATTCGACCCGCGAGCCCTCGGGCGTGATTCGCGGCTACGACGTGCGCACGGGAGAACTGCTGTGGGTGTTCGATCCCGGCGCGCAAGACCCCAACAAAGTACCCGGCCCCGGCGAGCACTTCACCTGGAACTCGCCGAACTCATGGGCGCCCGCCGCGTACGACGCCAAGCTCGATCTCGTCTATCTGCCGATGGGCGTGACGACCCCCGACATCTGGGGCGGCAACCGTACCCCCGAACAAGAGCGCTTCGCGAGCGGCCTGCTCGCGCTGAACGCATCGACGGGCAAGCTCGCGTGGTTCTATCAGAGCGTGCACCACGACCTGTGGGACATGGACCATCCCTCACAGCCGACGCTCGCCGACATCACCGACAAGGACGGCAAGATGGTACCCGTTGTGTACGCACCGACCAAGACCGGCAACCTGTTCGTGCTCGACCGCCGCACCGGCGCGCTGGTCGTGCCGGCGCCGGAGATGCCGGTGCCCCAGGGTGCCGCGCCCGGCGATCATGTGTCGCCGACGCAGCCGTTCTCGCAGCTCACGTACCGCCCGTCGAAGAACCTCACCGACGCCGACATGTGGGGCGCGACGATGTACGACCAGCTCATGTGCCGCGTGATGTTCCACAAGCTGCGCTACGAAGGCACCTTCACGCCGCCCTCGCTGCAGGGCACGCTCGTGTTCCCTGGCAACCTCGGCATGTTCGAGTGGGGAGGCATCGCCGTCGATACCGATCGCCAGATCGCCATCGCCAACCCGATCTCGCTGCCGTTCGTCTCGCGCCTGATTCCGCGCGGCCCCGGCAACCCTCTGGAGCCGGAGCCCGGCGCCAAAGGCAGCGGCACCGAAGCCGGCGTGCAGCCGCAATACGGCGTGCCCTACGGCGTGACGCTGAACCCGTTCCTCTCGCCGCTCGGACTGCCGTGCAGACAGCCGGCCTGGGGCTACATCTCGGCGATCGATCTGAAGACCAACGAGATCGTGTGGAAAAAGCGCATCGGCACCGTGCGTGACAGCTCGCCGATACCGCTGTCGTTCCGGCTCGGCATGCCGATGCTGGGCGGCCCGATCGTCACGGCAGGGGGCGTGCTGTTCATCGGCGCGACCGCCGACAACTATATCCGCGGGTACAGCGTCGACGACGGCCGCCTGGTGTGGCAGGCACGTCTGCCCGCAGGCGGCCAGGCGACACCGATGACTTACTCCGTCAACGGACGCCAGTACGTCGTGATCGCCGCCGGCGGCCACGGCTCGTTCGGCACCAAGCTCGGCGACTACGTGATGGCGTGGGCACTGCCGGCGCAGTGAGGCGCACGGGCCGCCGGACCCGCGCGACGCGTTCTCGCCAGACGCGTCGCGCGCTCTGGCGCGCGTGCGCGTTGCCCGCCCTGCTCGCTGCGCTCAGCTCAGGCGCCGATGCGCAGAGCAGCGTCACGCTGTATGGCGCGCTCGACACGAGCCTCGAGATCACCAACCCCGGCGCGGGCTACGTCGCACGCATGGACTCGGGCGCGTATCGCGGCTCGCGCTTCGGCCTGCATGGCGTCGAAGACCTCGGCAACGGCATCAAGATCCTGTTCGAACTCGAGAACGGTTTCGGCTCGACGGACGGCACCTTCGCCGTGCCCAACACGATTTTCAATCGCCAGGCATGGATCGGTGTCGGCACACCGTACGGGACCGTGCGCATGGGCCGCCAATACTCGCCGATCTACATCCCGTTCAAGGGCGAACTCGATGCGTTCGGCGCGGGCACCATCGCCTCGGGGCTCGACAACCTCTCGAAGATCACGCCGTACGTGAGCAACGCGATCACTTATCTGTCGCCCGATTTCCACGGCTTCACGACGACGCTCGTGGCCGCGCTGCGCGATCCGGGCGATGGCGATGGCAACGGCCTCGCGGGCCACATCGAGACCTTCGCGTGGCGCAACGGCCCATTTCGCATCTCGTACGCGCATCAGCAAACGCACGGCAGCGGCGCGTTGCGTGCGAATCTCGGCGGCGTCTCGTATGTGCTCGGCGACGTTACGGGTTTTCTGTCGTTCTTCAACGGCGATGGCGGCACACCGCTTTATCACAACGATGGCGTCTCGGTGTCGGCGCGCTATGCGCTGAGCGCGCGCTTTCGGGCATCGCTCGGATACACGTATCTGCGCGATCGATCGGGTGGCGACAACAATGCCGACCAGTTCAGCGCCGCGTGCGAGTACGACCTCTCGAAGCGCGTGCTGCTCTATGCAAGCGCAGGCTGGCTGCGCAATCACGCCGATGCCACGTTCACGCTCAAGGGCGTCAATGTGACGGGGCTGCCGCCTTCGTGGCCGGGGGCGCCGGTGCGGGGGGTGCAGTTGGGGATGATTGACCGGTTTTAGAAGCCGCGCGTCGCCCGCGACCCGACTCGATCGCGCTAAGCGATGCGACTTCCATCGAATGATGGAGGCGGAAGGTGTCCGGAACCTTTAGCCTTTGAAATCGGCGGGTATTGATTTTCAACGGCTCGATGTCATCCGGAGGACCGATCGTGGATACCGTACTACCAGCGGGCAATTCGAAGGTGCCGCCACCCAAGCCTTCCCAGTTCATCAACGGAACGTTCAACCCCATGGGCGACGGCCACCCGGTCGAACAGGCGGTGCTCGCGCAGGTCATGGCCGCCGATACTACGCTCACCGCCTCAATCGTATCGGGGGCGCAGTTCTTCAAGATCACTGATATCTCGGTGTTCAATCTGTTGCTCGAACAGGATTCAGCAGGTTCGCCCAAGCCAGTGGGCGGGGGGACCGGCGAGCACTGGACCGAGCAGTCCGCGGGCACGAGCAACGGCGTCACGCCGCTCGCCGCATCGGCGGGGCAATACGTCGTGCTCAACGTGACGGCGGAATCCGTTGCCGGGCTTGTGCCACCCGGTCCGTTCTCCGGGTCTGCGGTGTTCAAGGGCTCGGCGTTTTCTACCACGATTCCCCTGTTTGGCACGCGCCTCGCCGTGGACCCCGATTCTGCGATCGGGAAAAAATGGTCCGCAATGGGCGGGACGGGCTTCTTCGGGGCGGTCTTGACCAATGAAGAACCGGTGCCGGGCGGCGCAGCGGTCGTCCAGACCTTTGCGAACGGTGTGCTACTGGACATGTCGCCATCGGCGAATCCGCCTGCCGGTGTGCCCGCAGTTGTCTATCTCTCGTCGCCGATCTACTCGAAATGGCTTTCGCTCGAAACGCAGAAGGACGGCAACGGCAACCCGGTCTGGCAGGCGCTTGGACTTGCCAGTGGCGATATGTTCAAGACACCGGAGGGCGGAAGTGCCGCGCGCTTCGAGTCTGGCGCAATCATCGTCCGAAAGAGCGGCGCTGCGTTCGTCACCTACGGCGCGATCTACGCGCACTATCTGCAGTTCGGGGACTTCGCCGATCCAGCCCACCTTCCGTCGACCGGACTGCCCACCAGCGACGAACAGCCCGCCACGCCCACTCGGGGCCGCGTATCGACCTTCGACAATGGCGATATCTATTGGACCCTCCAGACGGGCGCGCAAGAGATTCAAGGTGCGATCCTCCAGCACTGGACGTTGCTTGGCGGCCCCGGCGCATTCCTTGGATTTCCACTCACGGACGAAACGTCGACTCCCAACGGACCGGGCCGGTACGACCGGTTCGAAGGTGGCGTGATCTACTGGACGCCGGAAACCGGCGCTTTCGAAGTCCATGGCGCGATCCTGGAAAAATGGTCGCAGCTCGGTAACGAAAGAAGCTATCTCGGCTATCCCGTGAGCGACGAACTGAACGTCAACGACGCAGATTTTAGCGCAGGCAGGGTCAGCAATTTTCAGAATGGATCGATTCACTGGACCGGGCTGACTGGCGCGAACGATGTGCCACAAGCGGTGACGTTCAACCAGTCGATCGTCACGCCCACCGGCACGGCGCTCGGCGGGAACGTCACGCTCACGCTGAAGAGCAACGGCGATTACACAGCACAGTTCAACATGCATGACAGCGGCTTCACCGGATATCAGTTCCAGGTGCGGGCAGTATTCACGACGCAAACCGGCCTCGCGTTCGCCGTGGAGCACAGCGGCAGTGTCGGAGGCACGTCGACCTCCGGATCACGCGACGACAACTATTCCGCGAGCGGCAACTCAAACAGCATCATGGTGCATTGGAGCGATGTGGCGAAGGGTACCCTTTGGGTAACGAAAGACTACTCGGCTACGGGCGTCGCAGGCTTCTTCGAAGACATGGCAGGATGGCTGACGAATGTGGCGGTTGGAGCGGCCGGCGCGGCGGTTGGCGTCGTAATCGGCCTCGGCGATGAGATCGGAAAGACCTTTGGCAATCTGGGGCTCGGGGGCGTGGTTGGCGTGCTCGCTGGCGTCGTGGTCACGGCCTTTACCGGCGGCGTCATGTTGGGGATCGTCGTGGGCGTGGTGGTCGGCGCGGTGACCAATGCATTGATCAAGCAACGGCAGATAACATCGGCCGAGTATGCATTCGCGCAAGCCAATGCCTTCAACGGATCGCTGCCGCCCATGGAGAAAATCCGCATCACGAACGTGAGTGGACTCAACGGCACCGCGTTTTCTGTGCCCGGTATCGATGGCGCGTACTACATGAGTCTCGGTAGCGGCTACGACGACCCAACCAACTTCACCAACCCCGCCTATCCCACCAGGGGCGAAGTGTTCATCCACGAGATGACTCACATCTGGCAGATGTTTCACGGCTCCTTCATTCCCGGATTCGCCTGTCACGCGTTTATCAACCAGGTGGACGTGCGCCTCGGCGCTGGCGATATCTACGTCTATGGGCCGCCCACTAGTCCATGGAATCAGTTCGGACTCGAGCAACAGGCGCAGATCGTCAACGAATGGTTTGCCGGCGACCCTACCGTATGTGCCCCATTGCGCGTCCCTCACGTGTGCGCCGGTCCCACTGACCCGTATTTTCACTACATCGCGAACAATGTGCAAAAAGGCATGACTTTGTGAGCAACGCGCGCGCGCAGGCGACCGCCACTCACCGAAGCTCGACCTCGACAAACACCACCTCGTGATCCGACCCATTGATCACGTTGTGCTCGTTGCCTTTGGGCCCCGCATAGCTCTGCCCTGCGCGCAACTGCGTAATTTTCTCGCCCTGTTTGGTCTCGAGACGCAGTTCGCCGTCGGTCTGCGGCACGACGATATAGTCGTGTCCGTGCATATGCCAGCCGGTCTCCGCGCCGGGCGCGAAGCGCCATTCGGTGACGATCACGCGCTCATTGCGCACCTGCTCCGTGGGAACCGCCTGCGGACGACTCATTTGCCTCACCTCCAATCGTTGGGGAAGTGCGCCCGATGTCCGCATAGCCGCTGAATCAGACGCAACTCGTTTGAGGTGATTCTGTCCGATAGCGGCAGCGTATGAAATGTACAGTGAGTGCGATAGCGCCAGCACAGTTCGCGGGGCAATGCCGAGAACGTTGCGCCCGCATCCATCCGGGCCGGCTTACTGCCGCACCAGCGCCATCATCGCGCCGAAGGCCACGAACACGCCGCCGGTGAGCCGGTTGAATGCCTTCGCGACGCTGCGGCTTCGCAGCTTCGCGCCGATGCGCGTGCCGAAGCTCGCGTAGACGAGATACCAGCTCACTTCGAGCACCGCGAAAGTCGCGACGAGCACGCCGAATTGCGGCAGCGTCGGGCGGCTTGCATCGATGAACTGGGGCAGCAGCGCGGCGGCGAACAAAATCGCTTTCGGATTGCTGCTGGCCACGAGGAAGCCGTTGGAAAAGAGCGCCCACGGGCTGCGGGCCGGCTTCGCGGTCAGTGTTTCGGCGCCGGGCAGGCCGCTATCGCCGGCGGGCGCGCGCCAGGCTTTGATGCCGAGATACACGAGGTAGGCGGCGCCGATCACGCGCAGCACGTTGAACATGGTCGGCCAGGCCTGCAGGAACACGCCGAGTCCGGCCGCTGACACCGACAACATCAGCACGAGCGCCGAAAGACATCCGGCCATCGTCGCGCTCACGCGGCGCAGGCCGTACTGCGCGCTGTGCGTCATGATGAGCAGCATGTTGGGACCGGGGATGGCGCAGATCACGAAGACGGTGGCGACAAAGAGCCACCAGGTATGCAGGTTCATTGCAGCGGGGTCACGAACGAGGAAGAAACGGAATTATGCCTGCAGGCGGCGCGCCGCGCATCCCGGTCAGGACATAACTCCGTTTGTTCGTGCCCTCAATGGTGCTTGCCGCCTTGCGCCGCGCCCTTGCCCGGCACGAAATCGCTTTCGCGGATGCTGCGGATCACGCGCTCTTCGGCTTCGAGATCGAGCGAGCGGCTCAGCACGAAATACGTTGCGCCCGCAACCGCGAGGCCGACCAGCCACGCGATGTCCACGCCCTGCATCATTCGCGCGAAGTAGCCGACGAAGATCTCCTTCTCGGTCGTCGCATCGACGATATTGAAGAAGGGCACCATCGCCGCGAAGCCGATCAGATAGGCCGCGATGCCGCGAAATTGCCATGCGCCGTAAATGCCGTTCGGCGTGAAGAAGTGCGGGATCGCGTAGCGGCCCTTACGCACGAAGAAGTAGTCGACGAGGTTGACTGCGGTCCAGGGCACGAGGAAGTACAGCAGCAGCACGAGGAACGTGTTGAGGAGCGCCACGCCGTTGCCCTTGATCGACAGCGTGCAGGTGAGCAGGATCGCGCTGATCGCGACCACGGCGCCCACGCGGGCCGCGCGCGTCGGCTGGATCTTGCGGAACGAGTCGACGCCGGTGAGCAGCGTGAGCATCGCGCTATAGGTGTTGAGCGCGATGATCGGCACGAAGCCCGCCACCGATACGATCACGATGAAGCTGCCCAGTCCGGGGAAAATCGACGAGCCGACCTGATTGAGCGCGACGAGCGCGTCGCTGGCCTTCAGCTGTTCCGCGAGCCATGCACCGAGGCCGATCATCCATGCGCCCGACAGCGACGCGCCGATGAAGATGGCCGCAATCAGTTTCGCGCGGCTCGTGTTCTTCGGCAGATAGCGCGAATAGTCGGAGACATACGGTGCATACGAGATGTTGTAGCTCGCGGCGATGGCGAACTGCGTGAAGAACGCGACCCAGTTGAAGCCGGCACCCGGCGCAGCCGGGGCGACCGGCACGCTGGCGTGGCCGATGCCGAGCGCGAGCGCCGCCGTGACCACGATGTAGAGCGGCAAGGTCGCGAGCAGCGCCCACTTGAACGCCTTGTGCATGACGTCGTGGCCGTAGACCGCGAGCAGGCCGCCCGCGACCGAGGCGACGATCGCCACCATCGTCGGGTTCAGGCCGAACACGTTCTTCAGCCCATCCATGATGAGCGACACGTTGACGACATTGAAGCCGACGAATACGAACAGGGTTGCCACGAGCGCCAGCGCGACGCCGCGATAGCCGAACTGCGCACGCGACTGGATCATCTGCGGCAGGCCCATTTCAGGCCCCTGCGAGCCGTGGAACGCCATGAAAATCGTGCCGAACATGATGCCGAGCGTGCCGGCCAGCGCCGTCCACGCCGCCGACAAACCCATGCTCGGGCCGACGAAGCCGATCGAGATGGTGAAGAAGTGGAAGTTGCCGAGGAACCAGAACGGCCCCTGGCTGCGCAGCTTGCCGTGCCGCTCGCTCGCGGGCACGTAGTCGATCGAACGGCTCTCGATCTCGATGGCCGCATCGGCCGCGCCAAGATCGGCGTTCTGTTGGGCGTTCGCCATGATGCTGTCTCCTGATAGTGCAATTGCCACGCCCGGCAACGGGCGCAAAACCCGCTTGCCAATGCGCTTCGCCGGCGTCTCACCGGCTTTCGTCGTGTTGTGTTCAAGGGCGGCACGGCTGCAAAAGCCAGCCTGTGCGGCCACGATCTACGAGATCATTTGCCGCACCGAATGGTCACATTCGGCCACGGGTGACGTTTTACGCGGACATCACGCAAACTTGAATCGCGGGTTCGCAACGTTTACATTGATGGCTTGCAATGTATCGGCCGGGAGGAGGCTCACGCCATGTTCGGAACCTTGTCAGATCTGGATTTGCGGCTGATCCGCGTGTTCGTCGCCGTGGCCGACGCCGGCGGCATCAGCGTCGCGCAGACCACGCTCAACGTGGGTCAGCCCACCATCAGCACCCAGCTCTCGACGCTCGAAACGCGCCTCGGCTATCGGTTGTGCGAACGCGGACGCAGCGGCTTTCGGCTCACCGCCAAGGGCGAGCGCTTCTATGAGCTGGGCCGCAAGCTGCTCGCCGCCGTCGAGGATTTCAGCATCGAGGCGCGGCATATGGACAAGAAACTCGTCGGCACGCTGAGCATCGGCCTGATCGGCCACACGCCCACGAGCCAAAACGCGCGCATCAGCGAAGCGATCGCCTCGTTCCGGCGACGCGACGAGGCGGTGCGTTTCTCGATCCTCGTGCGCCCGCCCGGCGAACTCGAGGAAAGCCTGCTCAATGCCGATATCCAGATCGCCATCGGCTACTTCTGGCATCGTGTGCCGACGCTCGACTACGTGCCGCTTTTCGTCGAGACGCAGGTCGCGTATTGCGGGCGCGGCCATCCGCTGTTCGCGCGCGCGGGAGCGCTGAGCGCTGCCGAGGTCGCCGATTTCGAATGGGCGTGGCGCACTTATCCGCTGCCCGAAGTACAGCTCTCGACGCGGCCAGGCCAGGTGAGCGCCCAGGCTGACAACATGGAAGCGGTCTCGATGCTGATCCTCTCTGGCTATCACCTCGGCTATCTGCCCACGCAATTCGCGGCGTCGTACGTGAAGCAGGGCTTGCTCGCTGCGCTCAATCCGGCCGTGCTGCGCTACGACGTGCAGTTCCATATGGTGACGCAGCAACGCGCGCGCCAGAACCCCATCGTGCAAGCGTTCCTCGAAGACCTCGAAACGGCCCACGTTGCCGTGCGCGATGAGGCTTGAACACTTCCCCCGGCCACGCGACGCTGGCCTTTTGCCGCGTGCGCCGCTATAACTGAGCGCAGGAGACAGCACGCCACGCGGCAGCATCGACACAATCCGTTGCAGGCCCAATGAAGCACGCGACTGCGGAGCCGATACATGCACGACCCATGCCGTTACGTCATGCGCTTCGTCGCGCTCTTCGTCATCCTGCTCGCCGCCTGCTCCGCCCCGCCCCCTGCTTCGCCCGCGTCGCCCACCTTCAACTGGTGGCTCAAGGACAACACCGCCAATACCCAGGTCGACGTCAATCCCGGCGACAGCGTCCACATCAATGGCTCGCATGACTTCCAGGTCGGCGTCCATGTGAATGGCGCGAGCGGCATCCGCTACTACAATGCCGTCGCGATCGCGGTGCAGATCCAGTGCGGCCGTGCCGCGGCGAAAAAGACCGGCGCGAAGTCCGGGGCCGATGGCCAGCCAATCGACGGCGTGCTCAAGCAGTACACGTACACGGCCCCGCCGCCGCCCGCGATGGCGCCGCCGGTGCAGGCCACGGTGTTCGGCTTCAACACGGCGGGCCAGCCGAAATCGACGCTGTGTCCGCGTAGTGCGCCGCTGGGCGGGCAAGTGCTGTTCGTGGTCTATGCGAGCCCTGCGCAAGGTGAAACGAGTTCGGCGCGCACGGGGGTATTGACGGTGATGCTCGATCCCGTGCAATAAGTTGCGCGCGCACCTTGAAACGCCGGCGGCCTGTTCGTGAAGTAATCCGCCGCGTGGAACGCGTGACGCAAGCCGACGCTCACGGCCACTTGCAAGTCCGGCGACACCGTGTTGATCATCGCGTGGCCGTGCATGTGCGGCACACCACCTTGCCGACCCGCGACGCTTGCGGCCGGCGCCGCCTTTCGGCTAGGCTTGTAGCGCCCCCGGCGTCCTGGACCCCTTATCGCTCATGCATCCGGCCCTGCTCGTTGGTCATGCCTCGCTGCGTTCGTTCCTCCTCGCCCTGCTGGCCGCTGCTGCGCTTTCGGCATGCGCGCTGCCGCCGCTCGAGCCGCGCACGGCATCGAGCGCCATGACCGCGCAACAGGCCGAGGGCACGCGCCTCGCTCGAGCCGTCGCGAGCCGCACCGCCGAGCATCCGGGGCTCACCGGCATCGATCCGCTGCCCGATCCGCGCGCCGCGTTCGCCGCGCGCGTGGCCCTTGCGCGCGCCGCCGAGCGCACGCTCGACATCCAGTACTACATCTGGCATGACGACCTCACCGGCACACTGCTGCTCGAAGAGGTGCATGCGGCCGCGGATCGCGGCGTGCGCGTGCGCCTGTTGCTCGACGATAACGGCGTGCCCGCGAGCCTCGACCGCACGCTTGCCGCGCTCGATGCGCATCCGAATGTCGAAGTGCGGCTCTTCAATCCGTTCATGATCCGCCATCCGAAGGCGCTGGGCTATCTGGTGGACTTTGCGCGTCTGAACCGGCGCATGCACAACAAGTCGTTCACGGCGGACAGCACGGCGAGCATCGTCGGCGGGCGCAATGTCGGCGACGAGTATTTCGGCGCGACCGATGGCGTGGTGTTCGCCGATCTCGACGTCCTCGCGATCGGTCCCGTGGCCGAGGACGTCGGCCACGATTTCGACCGCTACTGGGCCAGCGCGTCGGCCTATCCGGCGAGCCGCATTCTCAAGAGCGCGAGTCCCGCCGAACTCGATGCGCTCAAGGCACGCGCGGAGGCGATCGAGAACGATCCCGCCGCGATCGCGTACAAGGAAGCGATTCTCGCCACGCCCGACGTGCGCCGCCTGCTCGACGGCACGCTCGAACTGGAATGGGCCAAGACCCGCATCGTCAGCGACGACCCCGCCAAGACGCTCGGCAAGGCGCCGCCCGAAGGGTTGCTGCTCGCCCAGTTGCACGACATCCTCGGAGACCCGAAACGCGAGCTCGATCTCGTCTCGCCGTACTTCGTGCCCGCGAAGAGCGGCACGCAGTATTTCACCCAGCTCGCGAAGTCAGGCGTCACGGTGCGCGTGCTGACCAACGCGCTCGAAGCCACCGACGTGGCCGCCGTTCATTCGGGCTACGCGCGCCGCCGCAAGGACCTGCTCGAAGCCGGCGTCGATCTGTACGAACTGCGCCGCCGCGCCAGGCCGGCCAAGGATGCGCCCGGTGGCGGCGGCAGTTCGATCGGCAGCTCCGGTTCGAGCCTGCACGCGAAGACCTTCGCGGTCGATGCCGAGCGCGTTTTCATCGGCTCGCTCAACTTCGATCCGCGCTCGGCGAACCTGAACACCGAACTCGGTTTCGTGGTGGACAGTCCCGTGCTCGCGAGCCGTATCGAAAGCACCTTTGCGATGGCGGTGCCGCAAGTCGCGTATCAGGTCCGCCTCGACGATCAAGGCAAGCTGTTCTGGATCGAGCGCAACGGCGAGGCGGTCGTCGTGCATCACAGCGAACCGAATACGACCTGGGCCGGCCGGCTCGGCGTGTGGTTCTTCTCGATCCTGCCCATCGAGTGGCTGCTCTGAATTCGCCTCACCGGTGAGGCAGTAAAGCCTCAGCCCTTTCGAGTCGTCCCTCCCCAATCCGCACGCGCTTGCTGCGGGTTTCCCATATGGCAGCTTCGCCATGCCTGCGGTTCCGGATATCGCCGCGCCCGGCAGCCTGATGCCGCCGTTGCTCGCTTCCCCGCCACTGGTACGACGCTTGCGTGAAGCGCGCCATCACGCAGGCGAGCAACGATGAAGAGTGCGGACCCCACGTTCGAATCCATCCAGTCGCGCATCGTTGACTATCTGCAGCAGCACCCTGCTGCGGCCGATAGCGTACGCGGCATCCAGCGCTGGTGGCTACCCGGGCGCGAGGTGTCGCTTGCACTCGTCGAAGCCGCGCTGGAGCAACTGGCGAGCGAAGGCCGGATCACCCGCACCCTGTTGCCCGACGGCAATGCCGTGTGGTCCGCCGGTTCGCTCCCGCGGCCACCGCACAAGCAAACGCGACGCTAGACGTCGACGCACGATGCAACCACGGCTGGAGGCACCATGTCCGAGAAGCTCAACTGGAATCTCTCCGCCAGCGCAAGTGGCGGACCACAGCTCGCACACGCGGGCACGTTCGCCGTCGACGGCTACGACAAGTTTCAGGTCACCGTCACGAAGGCCCAGGGCGCGACGCTCAGTGTCGGGCCCGGCAAGTGGGCGGGCGTCTCGCTGCTGATGATCAAGCCCTCGCTGTTCGATCCCAAGCTGACCTACAAGACCGGCGCGCTCACTGCGGCGCTCGACAGCACGCTGCTGCTCGTCGGCTCCGGCGCGGTGTCGCTGCTCGGCGATGGTGACGCCCAGCTCGCCTTCAGCTACGGCGGGGATGCGGAAGGCGACATCGTGATTCACGTGCTCGTCGGCCGCAACGCTAGCTGACGCCGGCGCTTCGTCCATCAACCGTTCACGAGGGAACCACGATGCCCGTCGCCCTGACCTCTCCCGGCGTCTACGTCGAAGAGCTGCCCAGCGGGCAGCACACCATCACCGGCGTCGCCACGTCGATCACCGCGTTCGTCGGCCGCACGCTGCGCGGCCCGAGCAATCAGCCGCTGCTCGTGCAGAGCTACGGCGATTTCACGCGCAACTATGGCGCACAGTCCGTGGACAGTACCGTGAGCTATGCGGTCCAGCACTTCTTCCAGAACAGCGGCACCCAGGCGCTGATCTGTCGCGTGATCAACGGCGCCACGGCGACCACCTTCGCGCTGTCCAGCACCTTCACGCTCACGGCCGCCAACGAGGGCAGCTGGGGCGATCAACTGTGCATACACATCGATTACCAGACCAGCGACACGACCAACACGGCGCTCTTCAACCTGTTCGTGCAGGATGCTGGAACCGGCGTGACCGAGACGTGGCGCAACGTATCGGTCACGGCGACCGATGCCCGCTACGTCGTCACGGTGCTGCAACAGCAGTCGATGCTCGTGCGCGCCACGCTCACTGCCGCCACCGCGCCGCCCCAAAACGGCCCGCTCAATCCGGGCGACAATCCGTTCGCCGCCGGCAACTGCACGACGCTCGCCGCGCCGGGCACGGCCACGATCACACAGGGCTCGGACGGCTCGGCGATCACGGGCACGAGCATCACGGGCGACACCACATCCGGGCTCTATCTGCTCGACAAGGCCCCGCTCTTCAACCTGCTGTGCATTCCGCCCTTCACGCGCGACATCGGCAATGACGTTGACAAGTCCACCTGGGACACTGCCGTCACCTATTGCGCGGGCCGCCGCGCAGTAGTGATCGTCGATGCGCCGTCGAGCTGGAACTCGGGCACGAGTGCGGCCAACGCCTTGCAGGCGGCCTCGGCGATCACGCCCGCCGACAACGCGGCGATGTATTTTCCGCGCCTCCTGATCGCCGATCCGAACTACCAGAATCAGTTGCAGACCTTCGCGCCGTGCGGCGTGGTGGCCGGCATCTACGCGCGCACCGATGCGCAGCGCGGCGTCTGGAAAGCGCCCGCCGGCATCGATGCCGCGCTCTCGGGCGTCTCGGCCCTCACCTATGACGGCATCAATCCCGCGCTCGTCACCGATACCGACAACGGCCTCATCAATCCGCTCGGTTGCAATTGTCTGCGCAACTTCCCGGTGACCGGGCTCGTGGTGTGGGGCGCGCGCACGCTGCGCGGCGCCGATGTGTTCGCCGATCAATGGAAATACCTGCCGGTGCGGCGCCTCGCGTTCTACATCGAACAGAGCCTCTATCAGGGCACGCAGTGGGTCGTGTTCGAGCCCAACGATCCGGCGCTGTGGGCACAGATCCGGCTCGACATCGGCGACTTCATGCAGACCCTCTTTCGCCAGGGCGCGTTCCAGGGCACCAGCCAGGCGGACGCGTACTTCGTCAAATGCGACAGCGAGACCACCACGCCGACCGACATCGGCAACGGCATCGTCAACATCCTCGTCGGCTTCGCGCCGCTCGATCCGGCCGAATTCGTCGTGATCCAGATCCAGCAGATGATGGCGCAACCCTCCTAGGAGAGCCCGCATGGCCCAGTTCACCGTCAACCCGACGCGCTTCGATCCGTACAAGAACTTCAAGTTCAGGCTCAAGTGGGATGGCCGCTATGTGGCGGGCGTGTCGAAATGCAGTGCGCTCAAGCGCACTACCGAGGTCATCGAGCACCGCGAGGGGGGCGACTCGTCGACCCCGCGCAAATCGCCCGGGCGCACCAAGCACGAGGCGCTCACGCTGGAGCGCGGCGTCACGCACGACATCGCCTTCGAGCAGTGGGCGAACAAGGTGTGGGATCTCGGCGCCGGGCTCGGCGCGGAAGTGTCGCTCAAGGACTTCCGCAAGAACCTGATCCTCGAGGTCTACAACGAAGCGGGCCAGCTCGCGATCGCCTACAAGGTCTATCGCGCGTGGGTCTCGGAGTATCAGGCGCTGCCCGACCTCGATGCCAACGCCAACGCGGTCGCGATCCAGCATATCAAGCTGGAAAACGAGGGCTGGGAGCGCGACACGTCGGTGATCGAGCCGACCGAGCCGAGCTTCAGCCTGCCCGCGAACTAACCCTGGCGCACACGGATCATGGACCTCGACACGTTGATGAGCGCATGGGAAGCGGCGCTCGCGCAAGGCGCCGCGACGCGCACAGCCACGCTCGTCGCCGTGCTGCACGACGATGCATGCGACCCGCTCGCACTCGATCTGGACGAGCGCGAGCGCGATGCGTTGCGGCTCATGTCACGTGTCACCGGCGATACCTTCGACGGGGAGACCTCCTGCCTGCAATGCGGCGAGCGCATGGAAATCAGCGTGCCGCTCGCCGCGCTGCAGCTTGCGCGCGCAGATGCCACCGAGCTGCACGACGATGCGTGGCAGGTCGGCTTGCGCGTGCCCGATACCCATGACGTGCTCGACGCGCTCGACTGCGCGAGCGACGAAGCCGCCGAGGCCACGCTGTTCGAGCGTTGCGTCGCGTACGCGCGCTGCAACGGTGAAGCACGCGCCGCGAGTGAGCTGCCCGCTGCATTACGGGTTCGTTGCGAAGCCCAGCTCGACGCGCTCGCGCCGCTCGCCAACCTCACGCTCGATCTCACCTGCCCCGCGTGCGGCGCGGCCGATGCCGTGCCGCTCGACGCGGGGGCCTTCGTGTTCGAGCGCATGCGGCACTGGGTCGAGGATCAGCTCGACGACATCGCGCGGCTGTGCCGCGCGTATGGCTGGCGCGAGGCCGACGTGCTCGCGATGAGCGCATGGCGGCGGCGCTTCTATCTCGCACGCGCGGAGGGCGCATGAGCTTCATTCGCGACGTCCTCGCGCGCGCGCGTGGCGGGGCCCTGCGTATCCGGCCACGGCGTGACTTTGCCGGCGTGGACGACGAGGATGGTGCGGGCATCGTCGACGATGAAGTGCCGCGCGTTCAGCGCGATGCGTATTCGCGTGAAGAGGCCGCACCTGCGATGCCGCATCGACCGCGTGCCGTTCAGGCTCACCTCGGCACCGGCGACAACGGCGGCGAACACCTGTCGCCTCGGCGAGCAGCAGAAAAATCAGCCGCACCGCCCACCACGAACCAGCGCGACGCAAAAGGCGATGCATCGCCGAACGCGGCATCGCCCTCTGAAATCGCAGAGCATCGCGCGGCAGTCGGACCGGCCACGCTCGAACAAAGCATCGCGCGCCTGTTTGCCACCGAGTCTCGCGAGCCGGTTCAAGCGCGCGCTCACGACCAGCGCGTCACGCCGCGACATACAGAAGACAAGCACGCGTCCACGCAACACGAAACACCGCTGCAAATCGACATCCACATCGGTCGTGTCGAAGTCGTGCCGCCACCCGCGACACGCGCGCCGAACCCCGCCGCGCGCAACGTCGCGCAGCCCCCGCGCCTCACGCTCGCCGACTATCTCGCCCAAAGGAGTGCCAAGCGATGAGCACGGCACTCGCAGTGGCAGCGGTCACGCAGGCGCTCAAGAACCTGCTCACCGACGGCGTGCTCGACGATGAAGTCGCGGCCCAGGTCGGCGATGTCTCGGTGACGGCGCTGCCGCCCGATCGCGTCCCCGTCGATGGCGCCGATGCCCGCAGCCAGCTCAACCTCTTTCTCTATCAGGTGATCGAGAACGCCGCGTGGCGCAACATGGGCTATCCCGCGTTCGGCAGCGATGGCACGCGCATTTCCAATCCGCCGCTTGCGCTCGATCTTCACTATCTGCTGATGGCGTATGGTGCGCAGGAACTGCACTCGGAGATCCTGCTCGGCTACGGCATGCAAGTGCTCCACGACACGCCGCAACTGTCGCGCGATGGTCTGCGCGCGGCGCTCGCAGGCGTCACGCCACCCGACCCCAACGCGTTGCCGCCGCAGCTGCGCGCGATCGCGAGTTCGGGTCTCGCCGACCAGTTCGAACTCGTGAAGCTCACGCCCGAAGTGCTCTCGACTGAGGAGATTTCGCGCCTGTGGACCGCGTTCGGCGCGAAGTACCGCACGAGTGCCGCCTATGTGGCCTCTTGCGTGCTGATCCAGCAGACCACCCCGGTCGCGGCGGCCAAGCGCGTCGCGCAGGCCAATCTGCAGGTGCAGACCTTCCTCAATCCTCAGCTCGACACGCTCGCGCCGTTGCTCGCCGCTGCGGGCGACACGCTCACGCTGGGCGGCTCGCAACTGTGGCAGCCGGGCGTGACCACGGTGCAGGTCGGCACGGCGGCGAGCCCGCTGCTCGCGGGCGCGGGCGCCACACAATTGCAGGTGATCGTGCCCGACACCGTGCCGGCCGGCGTGCAGCCCGTCTATGTGGTGCAGGCCGTCGATTTCGGCGCGCAAGGCGGGGGCCTGCATCCGGGCGTCGAATCGAATTCGATCGCGTTCATGTTGATTCCGCGTTTCGATCCGCTGCCCGGCAACATCGCGCGCGGCGACACGCTCACGCTCACGGTCACGCCGCCGGTCGGCATCGACCAGGATGTGAGCGTGCTGTTCGGCGAAGTCGCCGTCGCGGTGCCGCCGCGTCCCGAGCCCGCTGCACCGCCCTATACCACGACCACCATCAGCGTGATTGTGCCCGCCTCGCTCACGCCCGGCCCGACGCTCGTGCAACTGAGCGTCGACGGCGCGGCGTCCGCGCTGACACCACCGGGCGGCCCTTTCACCGCACCGTCGATCGAGGTGACATGATGAGCACGCTCGAGCAAATCGTCGATACCGGCCCGGCGACCGAACCCGCTGTGAGCGCGCTCGCGCGTCAGTTCGACTGGTTGAAGACGCAACTGTCCGGCGACGACGCCGGACCTTGGCCCGCAGCGCCCGACTCCGCGCTCGATCAACTCGCGGACCGCTTCGCGCTCTCGCCGTTCGCACGCGCCTTGTTGCTGTTCGCCGCGGCACCCGACCTCGATGGCGAAGTGCTCGCGTTGATGACGGCGCGCGACGTGCGCCATCCGTGGCCGACGCTCGCACTGGCCTGGCGTCTCTTTGGCGCGAACGATCCCGCCGCGCTCGCCCCCGACGCCCCCTTGCGCGCATTCGATCTCGTGCGCTTCGGCGGCGAAGGGCCGCTCGCCACGCGCGCGCTCTATGCCGACGAACGCGTGGTGTTCGCGTTGTGCGAAGTCGCGACGCTCGATGCGTGGCTCGCGCCGTGGCTCAGTGCGTTGCCGGGGCATGCGGTGTCGCCGCCGCGCGACCCCGCGCTCGCGAACGCGCTGGCGCGCGCGCTCGCCGATGACGACGATCCGCTCGTCGTGTTGTGCGGCGGCAGCGCGGCCGAGCGTCGTGCTCATGTGCTCGATGCCGCGCGCCTCATCGATGCCGACGCCTGGCTGCTCACCCTCGCCGATGCCCAGCAAGCCGATCCCGATCCGCTCGAATTCGTGCGCCGTTGGCGGCGCGAAGCGGCACTCGCGCCGAACGTGCTCGTGGTCGATGCGAGCGGCTGGCCCGCGCGCTGGCTCCATGCACTCGAACGGCTCACGACCTGCGTGGTCGCCGCCGATACGCCGCCCGCGCTCGCCGGCTTGCGCACGCAACGGCAATTGCGCATCGGCGCGAGCGGCCTCGTCGAGCAGGCGACGCGCTGGCGCGCGGCCCATCCTGCACTGAGCCGCGACGGCGCGCTGCGGCTCGCCGCCGAGTACCGTCATGCACCCGAGCAGATCGCCATCGAGGCCCTCGCCAACAACGACCCGGACACCGCCTCTCACGCCGAACGCGCCGCGCAAGGCGCCTGCCGCGCGCTCACGGCGGCGGGCATGAGCGGACTCGCCGAGCGCATCGATGCCCCCGTCGGCTGGAACGATCTCGTGCTGCCCGCCGAGCAGGCCGGGCAATTGCGCGACCTCGCGCAGCACGCGGCGGCGCGCGCCGTGGTCGGCGATGCATGGGGCTTCGCGCGGCGCGGCGGACGCAGTCATGGCATTGCCGCGCTGTTCAGCGGGCCGCCCGGCACGGGCAAGACGCTGGCTGCGCGCATCGTCGCGCGCGCGCTCGGACACGATCTCTATCGCGTCGATCTTTCGCGCGTGGTCAGCAAGTATGTCGGCGAGACCGAGAAGAACCTTGCGCGCGTGTTCGACGCCGCCGACGCGGGCGGCGCCGTGCTGCTGTTCGACGAAGCCGATGCGCTGTTCGGCAAGCGCTCGGACGTGAAGGACAGCCACGACCGCTATGCGAACCTCGAAATCGCTTACCTGCTGCAGCGTATCGAGACCTTCAACGGCCTCGCGATCCTCACGAGCAATCTCGACCGCGCACTCGATGCCGCGTTTCTGCGCCGTCTCGCCTTCGTCGTGCGTTTTCCGTTCCCTGGCGAAGCGGCCCGGCACGATATCTGGACGCGCGCGTTTCCCGCCGATGCACCGTGCGCCGCGCTGCCGTTCGCGCGGCTCGCGCGCCTGCCGATCGCGGGCGGCCATATCGCGGCCATCGCCTGGTCAGCCGCGTGCCGGGCCGCGCAGACAACGGGCACGATCGGTCTCGAACACGTCGTCGCGGCGGCGCGCGCGGAATGCGCGAAGCTCGACAAGCCGTGGCAGGAAAGCTGGCTGCGCGAGGACGCGCGATGAACGTGCGCATCGACATCGCACAACTGCGTCTCGCGGGCCTCGACGAACGCGCCGCGCGGCGCGTGCTCGCGTATCTGCGCAGCGAACTCGCTGCGTGCGCGGTCGATGCGTCATGGCACACGGCAAGCGTGCCGCTCGTGCGGGCCAGTGTGCGCGATGACGATCCGCGCCGCATCGCGCGAGCGCTTGCACAAGCGCTCGTACGGAGCGTCACATGAGCACGCGCGGCTTCGTCCCGTTGCGCCGCGCGCCGCTGCAACTCGCGCGCAAGGCGAAAGACCCGCACAAGGACGGCTGCCCGTACTGCCAGCAGAAGTCGCGCGTCTCGCAGGCCGGCGACGCACTCGAACACGAAGCGGACCATGCCGCCGATGCCGTGATGCGCCACGCCGCGCCCGCCACGCTCAGCGCCACGACGGGGACCTTCCAGCGCGATCCGCAAGACAAGAACGAGCCGCCACCCATCACCTCGCCGGGCGACGCACCAGGCAAGATCGCCGATGCGCTTGCCCAGACGCCGGCCGGCAAGCAGGTCACCGATGCTGCGGGCGACGCGGGCCAGCGCATCGTCAAGGACCCGGCGGGCGCGGCCGCGACTGGCGTGATGGCGGGCAGCGCGATCGCGGGGCTCGCAGCAGCCAACAAGCCGCTGCCGTTCCAGCCGCCGCCCGTCAAACTCGGCCATAGCGGCCTCGATCTGGGCCTGCGTTACGAGGGGCCGCTGCGCCGGCCCAGCTATGTCGGCGCGACGCTCAGCGGGAGGCTGCCCGGCGAGCCCGAGCCCAAAAAGCCGAACGCGGCCGACGAACGCGCGAAATATCGCGCCGACACCGACCGCATGCGAGCCGATCTGGAGCGCTTCAGGCGCTCGATGAAGACCACCCCTGCGCCCGCCCCAACAACGGCAGCAGGAGCCCCGCCAAGCCCCGCCAAGGCCGCCGCCGACACCGCCACCACCAAAGCACCGGACACGCCCCCGCTCGGCGCGCCTGCACCGCCCAGCGCCACCGATGTGCACGCAAGCGCCCCGCCGCCCCCACCGCCGCGCAAGCTCGAAACCACGCCGCCCCTGCAACGCAAGGCGCGCGGCCCCGCGAGTGGCGACCCGCAAGCGACGCTCGCCGAAGTGTTCGACGAACGCGGTGCCGCGCTCGATCAAGCGGCCCGTGCGTTCATGGAGCAACGCTTCGGCCGCGACTTCTCGGCCGTGCGCATCCACGTCGGTCCGCGTGGCGCGCGTGCCGCCGATGCGCTCAACGCGCGCGCATTCACATACGGCGAGCACATCGTGTTCGCGAGCGGCGAGTATCGGCCCGGCACGGAATCGGGCGCGCGCCTGCTTGCGCACGAACTCGCGCACGTCGCGCAGCAAGGCGCGGCGCCGCCTCACGCTGGCGTGCGTGACACGCCCGCACGCAGCCGCGACGAATCGATGGCGCAAACAAGCGCCCCTGCATCAATCACGCGCCGCCCGGCCGTATCGAATGCACGCGTGGCTCGCCCGTCCGCCTCGCACACGAACGCACCGCCCATCACCCGCAGCGCTCCCTCGATCGCACGCGCGAAGAAGCCCGAATCGAACACACCCGCCGAGGTGAAGATCGAAGTGCCGAGCGCGGGCGAGCTGGGCAAAGTTCCGTTCAAGGTGAAGCGCAAAGATCCGACCGATGGCTCGATCACGGGCTTGCGCACGTTCGTCGTCGACCGGCTCCTCGTGCCTTCGACGAAGGGTCCGAAAGCAGCGGACCTCTACAACGCGTTCGCCGACTCCGGCGCGCTCACCTCGACGATCAAGCTCGCCGACGACCCGCAGGCCGCGTTATGGCAAAAGCGCGCGGGTACCACGCAGTTGCAGAACCGCTGGCTCGACCGCTTCGACTGGAACACCGACAACGCCGATGAAAACTGGAAGAAAGCGGGCGGAGGCGATGCGTTTCCGAAGGTCGGCACCATCACCTGCCAGATGGATCACGTCGTCGAGTTGCAGTTGGGCGGCAACAACACCAACGAAAATATCCAGGCACTCGACCCCGACGCCAACCAGTCTTCGGGCGGCACGATCTGGGCCGAACTGTCGGGACTGGCCAGCGCCATTGGCGAGTCCAAGGAGTTCGACACCGAGGGCCTCGAACAAGTGCGCTTCGTCTTCAAGAAGGCGTTGCCTCACGGCGCCGCGAAAGCGCCCGCCGCCAAATGCAAGGGCACCCAGCCCACCTGCATCGCCGTCGATCAGTGCGCCGCGAGCGTGAAGGTCGATAAAGCCAAGGGCGGCGCCGCGACCAAGCCCTACGTGCTCGCGACCGCCGCCGGTCACCAGACCGAAATGACCGTGCCCAAAGAGTTCGTGGACAAGCGCGTGGCCGGCCAGAGCGTCGCGTTCACCGAACTCGGCAACAACGCGGCGGCCACGCTGATTCCGGGCCTCCTGTTCGTGACGCTGCGCCACGGCGAGGGCAAGCGCGATGTGATCGATGCGAGCATCGACACGCGCGGCAAGACGCGTTTGCCGATCGGCTTCGGCGCGGGCGAGACCGGCAAGGGCCGCAAAGGCGCGCAAGTCACGCTCAACGTCGCGCCGCGGACCGGCATCGTCAAGCTCGCCGACGCGACCCACGCGCGCATCAAGTTCTACTACGACTATCTGTCGCCGGGTGAGATCACGAAGCTCACCGAAACGGAAAACGGCATCGATTTCAGCGGCTATATCCAGCCGAGCGTGCCGATGCTCGGACGTCTCGACGTCGCCTACAAATCGCAGGACGGCAGCTTCGCGCTCGTCAAGCAGATCGACCCGAAGTCGCTCAAGTCGCCGCTGCCGAATGCGAAGATCACCGAGGCGTCGCTCTCCCTCGGCCTCGCGCCGACACTCTCGGCCCAGGGCGTGCTCGCGTTCGAATACGTGCCGGGCGGCAAGCGGCTGCTCGATGCGAAGCTCACCGCGAGCGCCGATGAAAAAGGTCTGCGTTTGAAGGGCGATCTCAACGCGCACCTGCCCGGCGTCGAGGCGACCGGCACCGTCGAGTATTCGAAGGACGAGGGCTGGAAAGGCGGCGTCACCGCGCACGCCGCCGACCTGCAAAAGAAGTTCAAGTGGGTGAAGAGCGGCGATGTGAGCGTGGGCTTCAAGAGCGCCGCTGCGGGTGTCGCCATCGATGCGCAGGGCACCGTCACGCTCGATCTGCCGCGCGTGACGAACGCGTCGCTCACGCTGCGCAATGCCGAGAACCGCTGGATGTTCAAGGGCAAGGGCACCTTCGACATTCCGCGCATGAACCCCGTCGATCTCTACATCGAATACGACGGCGATCACCTCGAAGCCGCGCTCGACAATGTCGGCTTCAAATACAAGGGGCTCGACGCGAAGCTGAACGTGCGCTATCGCGATGGCCGCTTCTCGGGCAAGGGCTCGCTCGAATTTTCGAAGGGCCGCGCACACGGCAAGCTCGAAATCGAGTTGCTGCCCACCGAGAAATTCACCGGCAATGGCTCGGTCACGATCCTCGTGCGCGAAGGCGTCGAGGCGACCGGCACCGTCGCGCTCGACAAGGAAGAGAAGCTGCACGTCGGTGGCAAGCTGGCGTTCGTGAAGCCGATTCATCTGTTCGACGGCTTCGGCGGCGAGGCCACCTTGCTCAAGGCCGGCATCAGCATTCCGATTCCGGGCGCGAGCATCGGGCCGATCGGCCTGAAAGCACGCATCGAAGGCGAATTGTCGGCCGGCTACAAGATCGGTCCCGGCGAAATTCGCAACGCGTCGGCCGAAGCCGACTTCGATCCGCTCGAAGACGACACCAATTTCTCGTTCAAGATCGGCGGTCAGTTGTGGATCGGTGCATCTGCACACATCACCGGATCGATCACGGGATCGGTCGTGCTCGACGTGCTGGTCGCCGAAGTGTCGGGCAATCTCACGGTCAGCGCGACCGCGCAGTTGAATGGCGAAGTGCTCTCGAACGTCACGCTCACCTACGAGAAATCGGTCTACACGATGAGCGCCGATTTCGCCGCGTCGCTCGCGCTCGCCATCCGGCTCGCGCTCGAAGCGTCGGTGCGGGCATCGGCGGGTATCGGTCCGTTCAAGGTCGAGACCGAAAAGAAATGGACCCTCGCGCAACGCACGTTCGATACGGGCATGAAACTCGGCATCGCCGTGAAGAAGCCGTTGACCTATAGCTCCGACAAGGGGCTCGACGTGCCCAGCGTCTCCGATATCGAAGTGACGAAGCCCGATCTCGATCCGTCGACGCTGCTCCAGAATGTCTTCGGCTCGGCCAGCGCCGACGAGAAAGAACTATGAGCCAGCTCTTTCCACGCCTCGTCAAAGCGGGCATCGTGCTGCTCGATCCGTCCACCGGCAAGGTGCTGCGCGTGATCAGCCTGCAGTACAACCCCGACTCCGTCACGCGCACGCTGCAGATCCAGGGCATCAGCGAAGGCGGCGACCGCTCCGAGGCACTGCGTTTGAAGGGCCCGGCGATCGAGACGTTCAAGCTCGAAGCCGAACTCGACGCCACCGACCAGCTCGAGTTTCCGGACCAGAACCCGAACACCGTGCAGTACGGCCTGCAACCGCAGATCGCCGCGCTCGAAGCGCTGCTCAATCCGGCTTCGAGCGAACTCATCAACCAGAACACGCTGGCCCAGGCCGGCACGCTCGAAATCGCGCCCGCCGAATCGCCGCTCACGCTGTTCGTGTGGAGCGCACAACGCGTCGTGCCGGTGCGTGTGACCGAGTTCAGCGTAACCGAGGACGCGTTCGACCCCTCGCTCAACCCAATCCGCGCGAAGCTCAGTCTCGGCCTGCGCACATTGACCGTCGACGATCTGCCGTTCACCCATCGCGGCACCTCGATCTTCCTCAACTATCTGCAGGCGAAGGAGCGTCTGGCGGGCCTCGCGCCCTCGCCCGCGCTCTCGACGCTCGGCATCGGAGGCATTCCATGAGCGCCGCCAGCAACGCGTTGAACACGCTCGAATCGATCCTGCAGGGCTCCGCCGCCGCGAGCCAGGCGTTCGCGCCCAATAGCCGCTACTACGGCGTGCCGAGCTGCACGATGACACTGCCCGATGGCCGCACCGTGAGCTATCTGATGCGCCGCATGACGCCGCCGCCCGAGCGCTTCGTGCCGTTGCAGCGGCACACCGTCGTGCAGGGCGACCGGCTCGACACGCTCGCGTGGACGTATTTCAACGACCCGTTGCTGTACTGGCGCCTGTGCGATGCGAATCGCGCGCTGCGTCCGACCGAACTCACCGACACGCTCGGCCGCGTGCTGCGCATCACCCTGCCCGATAACGTGCCGTCCGGCACCAGCAGCACCGGCAGCACCAACGGAGGCACGTGATGCTCAACGGCGGCATCCACCTGTCGATCCTGATCGGACCGGTCGTCCCGCAGCCCGCGCCGCAGGAACTCGTCGATGCGCTGCAGTCCGCGCAGGTGACGACCGCGGCGCAACTGAGCGGTTTTCAGCTCGCCTTCACGATCGGCAAGAACTCGACGCTGCTCACCTCGATGCTGCCCTCGGGCGGGTTCGATCCGATCGTCACGCGCATCATCCTGATCGTGACCGTGAACGGCCAGCCGAACGTGATCGTCGATGGCGTCGTCACGCGCCATGAACTCACGCCGAGCAACGACGTCGGCAAGTCGACGCTCACGCTCACGGGCGAAGACCTGAGCCGCATGATGGATCTCGTCGAAATGCCGTTCATGCGCTATCCGGCGATGCCGGTCATCGCGCGCGTCTATCTGATTCTCGCGAAGTACGCGGTGCTCGGCATCGCGCCCATCGCCGTGCCGCCCATCCTGCCCGACGTGTCGAACCCGATCGAGTCCGTGCCGACCCACACCGGCACCGATCTCGCCTATCTGAAGCAACTCGCCGAGCAATGCGGCTATGTGTTCTACATCGAGCCCGGGCCGATCGCGGGCGCCAATATCGCGTACTTCGGCCCGGACATCCGCATTCCCGATCCGCAGCCCGCGCTCACCATCAATTCCGATGCGGCCACCAATGTCGAGACGCTCAGCTTCAGCCTCGATGGCACGCTCAAGAAAATCACCGTCATCACGGTGCTCGATCCGTTCACGCACAAGATTCCGATCCCCATTCCCGTGCCCGACATCAGCGTGCTGCGCCCGCCCATGGGCCAGCGCATCACGCCGCCCGCCAAGGTCCAGTTCGTCGAGGGCGGCGCGAACCTCTCGCTGGCGGACGCGGCCAACCAGGCGCTCGGCATCTTGTGGAAGTCCAACGATTCGATCACGGCACAAGGCACGCTCGACGTGCTGCGCTATGGCCAGGTGCTGCGTGCGCGAATGATGGTCGGCGTGCGCGGCGCGGGCATCGCCTACGACGGCCTCTACTACGTGAACACCGTCACGCACTCGCTCAAGCGTGGCGAATACAAGCAGAACTTCAGCCTGTCACGCGACGGGCTCGTCGCCAACGTCTCAGGAGTCACGCCATGACAGCCTCGACCACCCAAGCCCAGGCGCGCACGTTCTACGGCAAGTTTCGTGGCACCGTGCTCGACAATCTGGACCCCATGCTGCGCGGCCGCCTGCTGCTCATGGTGCCCGATGTGACCGACCTCGCGCCGACGAGCTGGGCCGAGCCGTGCGTGCCGCTCGCGGGGCCGACCGGTCTGCCGATGGGCGTGTACATGGTGCCGCCGATCGGCGCAGGCGTCTGGGTCGAATTCGAGCAGGGCGACCCGTCCAAACCGGTGTGGGTGGGTTGCCGCTGGGGCGCGACCTCGGACATTCCGCCGTTGGCGCTCGTGGGCGTGCCGGGCTCCCCCAACATCTGCCTGCAAACGCTCGGCCAGCAGATGCTCATGTTGAGCGATGCACCGCCCACGCCTGCAACCGGCGGCATCGTGTTGAAAAGCCTGAGCGGCGCGACGCTGATCGTCAACGATGCGGGCATCTTCATCCAGAACGGCCAGGGCGCATCGATCACGCTGACCGCGAACATCGTCGATATCAATCTTGGCGCGCTCACCGTCATCTGAGCCCTGACGCGAAGGAGACCCTCATGCCCGGCCCCATCCTCCATCTGGGCGCCACCGTGCTGTGCTCGCACGGCGGCAGCGCCATGCCGACCTCGCCGGTGCCGCGCGTGCTGGTGAGCGGCCAGCCGGTGGCGACCATCGCCGCACCGTGGGCCGTGGCGGGCTGCCCGTTCGTTGCGCCCGCACCGGGACCGTGCGCGACCGGGCAATGGATGGTGGGCGCCACGCGCGTCACCGCACTCGGCCAGCCGCTCGCGATCCAGACGGGCGTGTCGTTGTGCGCGCCGACCGGCACGCCGCTCATGCCGGTGGTCGTGCAGACGCGCGCCATCGCGACCTGAGCCACGCTGAGCCACGCCATGAATCTCGCCTACCCCTACCAGTTCGATCCGCGCGGCCGCACCGCCGAGACCGACGACAACACGCACTTGCGCGACCTCATCGAGCAGGTGCTGTTCACCGCGCCCGGCGAGCGCGTGATGTTGCCCGACTTCGGCTGCGGCGTGGCGCAGCTCGTATTCGAGCCCAACGCGTTCGAACTCGCTAGCGCGACCCAGGTGCTGATCCAGAGCGCGCTGCAACGCTGGCTCGGGGCGCTGATCCTCGTGCAGAACGTGAGCGTCGAGGCGACCGATTCGACGCTGTCGATCACCGTGACGTTCTGCCCGGTGCAGAGCGGTCAATGGCAAGTGCAGACCTTCCAGCACAACACGGGAGGCTCGACATGAGCACGATCCCGGTCGCCGATGTCGTGTGGCGCTGCTGCGACGAGAAACGCCGCGAGGCCGTGATCGCACATCCGACCTTGAACGGCATCGATTATCTGGAAGTCATCGACCACGACTTGCCCGACGCCGATCCGTTGCGCCAGCGCACGCTGCTCGTTCATTGCTTCAAGCCGCTGCCGTCCGGCGGCTCAGCGCTCGCAGCGCTCAACGTGCAGATACTCGGCGGCGAGCGCGTCACCAATATCGCGGTGCAGTGGGCCTCGGCGGCATCGCCCGCGCCGGGCTGGCTCAGCGCGCCCGCGCCGCCCGACAGCGCCGCCGCCGAAGCCGCCACGCTCGCCCTCGTCAGCGCGCTTGCCGACGGCACCCGCACGCTCGTCGTGCGGACCTCGGTGGCGGGCGACTTCTCGACCTACACGCTGCAGCTCGTCACTTCCGCGAGCGACGACGACCCGCCGCCGAACTTCGACCCGCGCCTCTCGCAGATCGACTTCGGCTTCAAGGTGCAATGCCCGTCCGACTTCGACTGCGCCCCGCCCTCGACCTGCTCGCCCAGCGACGAGCCCGTGCCCGAGATCAACTATCTCGCGAAGGACTATCCGGGCTTGCGGCAGTTGATCCTCGATCGCCTCTCGCAACTCGTGCCGAAGTGGCTGCAAAATAGCGAAGCCGATACGGGCATCGCGATCGCCGAACTGCTCGCCAGCGCGCTGGACCAGTTGAGTTATCAACAAGACGCCATCGCGACCGAGGCCTATATCGGCACCGCCAGACGCCGTGTCTCGCTGCGCCGCCATGCCGTGCTCGTCGACTATCCGATGCACGACGGCTGCAACGCGCGCACCTGGGTGCAACTTCAACTTTCGGCGCCCACCATCACGCTCACGCTGCCCGGCCTGCAGTTCCTCACGCAATGCACGAATTTCCCGCCCGAGATCGCGCCGGGCCCGCAACTCGCCAACGCGATGCTGCTTGCACCGCTCGTCTACGAAGCGTTGCTCGAACCGCGCTTCGCCGCGAACAACTATCAGCAAACGCTCTATCAGGCGCTCAACCAGCTCTCGTTCTATACGTGGAGCGACGATCAATGCTGCTTGCCGATCGGCGCGACCAGCGCGACGCTCACGGGCGCATTCGCGCAACTGCAAAAGGGCGACGTGCTGATCTTCGAAGAGCGCATCGGAGCGTTGAGCGGCGCACCCGGCGACGCCGATCCGACCCATCGCCACTTCGTGCGCCTCACGAGCGTCGATGCCACGGGCACCGATCCGCTCAACGCTCAAGCGGTCACGATCATCGGCTGGAGCGTGACGGATGCGCTGCCGTTCCCGCTGTGCGTGAACGGCTATAGCGACGCGGCGCATGGCTCGCAGCCGCTCGTCGACATCAGCGTCGCGCGCGGCAATCTCGTGCTCGTCGATCACGGCCAGACGATCGGCCCCGAGGATCTCGGCAGCGTGCCGCAAGTGTCGCTGCACGACGTGCCCGCATGCAGCGGCGATCCTTGTTCGCCTAACGCATCGGTGCCGGTGCCGCCGCGCTATCAGCCGGTGCTCGCGCGCGCCCCGCTCACCCAGGCCGCGGGCCAGTTCATGGTCGTCGCGAGCGGCGCGACCGGCACGGTGCCGACGCCGTACGACCCGCTCGGCCCCGCCGCCGATGTCGTCGATACGGATATGAACGACGTGGTCCCGCAGATCCTGCTCGACAGCACGTTCGACGGCCGCGCAACGCGCTGGCAGTCCGAGCGTACGTTGCTCGACAGCGATGCGCTCGCGGCGAATTTCGTCGTCGAAGTGGACGAGCGCGGCGACGCGACGCTGCGCTTCGGCGATGGCACTTACGGCCTGCGCCCGGCTTCGACGACCGCGTTCGATGCGCGCTACCGGATCGGCAATGGCAGCGCGGGCAACGTGGGCGCCGAGGCGATCGGGCATATCGTCGGCACCTCCGGCGCGATCGGCACCGTGCGCAATCCGCTCGCGGCCACGGGCGGCGTCGATGCCGAGGACGCGGCCACGGTGCGCCGCGAAGCGCCGCAAGCGTTCCGCACGCAAGAGCGCGCCGTGACCGCCGACGACTACGCCGCCATCGCCGAGCGCGATCCATCGATCCAGCGAGCGGTCGCGCAAGTGCGCTGGACCGGCAGTTGGCACACGGTGTTCATCACCGCCGATCCGGTCGCGGGCGCCAACGCCACGCAGATCGACGCGGCACTGCCTGGCGAACTCGAACCGTATCGCATGGCCGGCGTCGATCTCGACGTGAGCGAGCCGCATTACGTCTCGCTCGAAATCGCGCTGCACGTGTGTATGCAAAACGATTATTTCCGCAGCGACGTCGCCCAGCGGCTCTATGCGAGTCTCGGCAACCGGCGCCTCGCGGGCGGCGGCGTGGGGCTCTTCTACGCCGATAACTACACGTTCGGCCAGAGCGTCTATCTGAGCCAGATCTATCAGGCCGCGCGCGCCGTGCCCGGCGTCGCGGCAGTCCAGGTGACGACATTCCAGCGCCAGGGCACCGACGACGGCACTTTCCTCATCACAGGCGAATTGCCCATCGGCCCCTTCGAGATCGCGCGACTCGACAACGACCCTGACTTTCCCGAGCACGGCGTGCTGCGCCTCGACCTGCACGGAGGCAAATGATGAGCGAGGACGCCGGCAATTGCGGCTGCTGCGCGGGCATCGGCACCGAGACACCGACTGGCGTGACCAACGATGCCGGCCTGCCCGCCGTCGTCTATCGCATCGGCACGCAGCCGGCCTTCAAAGCGAGTCTACTCGCGCGCCTCTCCAGCACCGACTATCCGGCACTCGCGCCGCTCACCGCACGCACCGACGACGACTGGACCATCGCGCTCATCGATGCCTTCTCCTGCGCCGCCGATGTCGTCACGTTCTATCAGGAACGCATCATCAACGAGTCGTTCCTGCGCACCGCAACCGAGCTGTACTCGGTGACGGCGCTCGCGCAGTTGATCGGCTATCGGCCCGCGCCGGGCGTCGCCGCGAGCACGGCGCTCGCGTTCACGCTCGACACCTCGCCGGGCCAGCCCGCGCTCGCCGCGCAGCCCGTGACCATCCCGACCGGCACGCGCGTGCAGAGCGTGCCCGACCCGAATCAGACGCCACAGAACTTCGAGACCGTCGAGGACATCACCGCGTACGTCGAATGGAACGCGCTCGCCGCGCAGATCGCGCAATGGCCCGCCGTTCAGGCGGGTGCGATCGACCTCTACGTTGCGGGCACGGGCTTGCAGATCCAGCCCGGCGACGTGATCGCGCTGGTCGGCGGCGACCGCTATCTCGCGACCACCAACACCGGCCTGACCGATGTGCGCTGGCTCGACCGCGTCGAAGAGGACAGCACACGCGGCATCACGCGGCTCGTGTGGAGCAGCGCACTCGGCAGCGGCTGGAGCACGGCGCCCGCGCTCGCGTTGCATGTGTACGTGTTCCGCCAGCGCGCGGCGCTCTTTGGCCAGGCCGCGCCCAATCCGAACCTGATCTACAACGACAACAACAAGGGACTTTTCAGCGGCACGCCACCCAACGCGCAATGGCCCGGCTATGCCGTGAGCGCAGGCGGTCCGGTCGATCTCGACGCGCTCTATGCCAAGGCGGTCAACCAGAGCTGGTTCGTGCTCGCTTATCCACGGCTCTATTCGTATGGCAAGGCGGTCGACACGCTCGGCTCGCTGTTCGCGTCGGGCAGCGATGCGGCGACGTTCAACACGCTCGCGAACAGCAGTGTCTCGCCCGCTGTGCTGAGCGCGCTGTCCGAGGCGACGCTCGATGAGCTGGGCTCGACTGTCGCGAATGCGCTGAAGGTGACCAACTTCTCGCAAACCGTGAACACTGCTCAACCGCTGTCCGCCGCGTCGATGCAGGCGCTGAACCTGTCGCCGCCGGCTGCGATCAGCAATGCGGCCGCCACGGTGTTTCCGGGTGTCGCGCAGCCGATGGTGAAGATGTTGCCTGCGTTGTCCGGTGTTTCGGGCATCTCGGGCATCTCGGGCATCTCGGGCATCTCGGGCATCTCGGGAACCTCGGGAACCTCGGGCGTCTCGGGAACCTCGGGAACCTCGGGCATCACAGGCATCAAGACGAACTTCTACTATGTGATGCAGTACCTGCTGTATCGCGTGAGTTCGGCAAGCCAGGTGTCGCGCACCGATTTCGGCCTGTCCGCGAAGATCTCGCGCCTCGCACCCGAAGACGCCACCGGCGTCGAGAATTTCCCGCTCAACACGACCGTCGCCTACCTGCAGAGCGACGAGTTGACACCGGCCGCGCGGCCGCTGCGCTACCCCGTCTATGGCACCACGCTCACGCTCGGCACAAGCGAGGCCGGTCTCGCACCGGGCCGCCCGCTTGCGATCTCGGGCCAGCGCCAGCGTGTGGCGCTGCCACGCGACGTCAGCACGATCAGCTTCGCGAGCGGCATCGTGCGCACGCTCGTCGCCGGCGAAAGCTTCCCCGTGCTCGCACCCCCCGAGCAACAAACGGCGCCTGGCCAATGGCAGCCGCTCACGCCGGACGCCCTGCCAGGCACCGGCGTGAGCGCCACGTGGCGCTGGACGCTGCAGGACGACGACGGCTCGACGATCCAGCTCATCGCACCCGCCGGCGCGCTGTGTCTCGTCGCGCCACTCGCGGCCGACCCCGTGCTCACCGAAGTCGCGCTACTCGACGATGGCGCCGATGCCGTCGCCGCCACCGCCACGACGACGACCCTGAACTTCCAGTCCGCGCTAGCCAATTGCTACGACCGCTTGAGCTTCGCGATCAACGCCAACGTCGCCAACGCGACGCACGGCGAAACCGTCACCGAGATCGCCGGCAGCGGCAACGCGGCACTCGCCAACCAGAGCTTCACACTGCGCCAGTCGCCACTCACCTATGTGTCGAGCGCAAGCGCACCGCAGGGCGCGCAATCGACACTGCAGGTGCGCGTGAACAGCCTGCTGTGGCAAGAAGTGCCGACGCTCTACGCGCAGTCGGGGCAGGCCCACGTCTATTCGCTGAGTCAGGATGCGAGCGCCGTCACGACGATCCAGTTCGGTGACGGCAACGAGGGCGCGCGCGTGCCGGGCGGCCAGAACAACGTGCGGCTCCAGTATCGCAAGGGCCTTGGTACAGCGGGCAATCTGCGCAGCGGCCAGCTGACCTCGCTGATCACCCGGCCGCTCGGCGTGCGCGCCGTGAACAATGCGAACGCCGCCACGGGCGGCCAGGACCCCGAATCGCTCGACAGCGCGCGTCTAAATGCCCCGCTGCCGATCCTCACGCTCGATCGCGTGGTCTCCGTCGATGACTACGCGAACTACGCACGCGCCTTCGCGGGCATCGCCAAGGCAAGCGCGCTGTGGATCGCAACCGGCCGTGCACGCGGCATCTATCTCACGGTCGCGGGCGCGGACGGCGGCGCCATTCCTTCGGGCAGCGACACCCAGGCCAACCTCGCCGCGAGCCTCTGGAACTACGGCGACCCGCTGATTCCGGTTAGCGTGATGAGCTACGCCGCCGCCACCTTCACGCTCAAGCTGGCCATCAAATGCACCGCCGACGCGGACCCGACCCAGGTGCCGCTCGACGTGATCGCGGCCTTGCGCGCGGCCTATGCGTTCGATGCACGCGATTTCGGCCAGCCCGTCACGCTCGACGAAGTCTATGCGGTGATCCAGGGCGTGAACGGCGTGCTCGCCGCCGATATCCAGCAGCTCTATCGCATCGACACCGGCCCGCTCGCGCCGCAGCCTTCGGCGCAACTGATCGCGGCCGTCCCGGCACTGCAACCCGACGGCAGCGTCAATCCCGCCGAACTGCTCACGCTCGACCCCGCCGCGATCGACGTCGGCGTGATGACCTGAGCCCGGAGACACGCTCATGAGCCTCGCGATCCAGGACCTGCTCACGCTGCTGCCGGCCATCCTGCGCAGCCGCGATCTCGCGCAGGCGCAGCTCACGCCCGGCATCCTGAGCGCCGACGACCAGGCGAGCCTCATCGAGTTGCAAACACTCGTCGCCAACGGCGACCTGCTCACGCCGACCCAGAAAAACACGCTCGCGCAACTGCAGCAGCGCGCCCAGGCGGGGCCGCTCATGAGTCTCGTCGGCGTGATCGCCGAGCAGATCGCAGCGCTGCAGGAGAACGTCGAGCAACTGTACGACGACCAGTTCATCGAGACCTGCGCCGACTGGGTCGTGCCATACATCGGCGACCTGATCGGCTACCAGGTGCTGCATGGCGTCACGCCCGCGATTGCGAGCCCGCGTGCCGAGGTCGCGCATACCATCGCCTACCGCCGCCGCAAGGGCACCGCTGTCGCGCTCGAACAGATTGCACGCGATGTGACCGGCTGGAACGCGACCGCCGTCGAATACTTCCAGCGCCTGATCGTCACGCAATACATGAACCATCTGCGCCCGCAGTGTCTCGCCACGCCCGACCTTCGACAATGGCAACCGCTCGAGCGTCTCGGCGGCGCGTTCGACACCATCATGCGCACGCCCGAGATGCGCCGTATCGAGACCGGTGGCGGACGCTACAACATCCCCAACATCGGCATGTTCGTCTGGAGCATCGATGCGTATGCACTGAGCGCATCGCCCGCCGTGGCCGTCGATGCACGGCGCTTTTACTTCCACCCGCTCGGCATCGATCAGCCGCTCTATACGCGGCCCGCCGTGCGCGCCGATTTCGCGGGGCTCTCGACCCCGCTCGACGTGCCCGAGCCGATCAGCCGCCGCGTGCTCGACGCCGCGCGCGCCGACTACTACACGGCACCCGAGGGCGTGCCGCTGAGCCTGTGTGTCTACGAGTCGAATGCCGGTGTCGTCACCCCGGTGAACGTCGCCAACGTGTGCATATGCAACCTGCAGGACGATGCGGGCAACTGGGCGCATCTGCCGACGACCAACGGCATGTATGCGGTCGATCCCGTGCTCGGTCGTCTCGCCGCGCGCCCCGATCTGCCCGCCAACACGACGTTGCTGGTCGACTTCCTCTACGGCTTTTCGGCCCCGCTGGGCGGCGGCGAATACGACCGCACCGCCGATGTCACCGACGCCGAACCGCCGCCCGCGCTGCTGAACGTGCCCGCCGACTTCGCGAGCATGCAGGACGCCATCGACAATCTCGGCGCGAACGGCGGCGTGGTCGTGATCACCAACAGCGGCCGCTACGAAGAGACCTTGACGATCAACGCGCCCGCCGACAAGAGCATCGTGCTGCGCGCCGACAACGGCTGCCGCCCGACCCTCGTGCTCACGGGCGCCTCGTCGCTCGGCGGCGGGGCCGGTGCGCAGATCGGCCTGCACGGTCTGCTGATCACGGGCGCGACGCTCGCCGTGAATGCAAGCGCAGGCAACGCGCTCGCGCAGCTCGACATCGCGCATTGCACGCTGGTGCCCGGACTCTCGCTCGCGCCCGACTGCACCCCGCAGCATCCAGGCGACGCGAGTCTCGTGGTCGGCATCGCGAGCGTGGCCGTCACGCTCGCGTCGTCGATCGTGGGGCCGCTGCGCATCGATGTGAACAGCACGCTGAGCGCGACCGATTCGATCATCGACGCGACTGCCACCACGGCCATCGCGTATGCGGGCGAGGACGGCACGGGACCCGGCGGGCCGTTGCAACTTCAACAATGCACCGTGGTTGGCAAGATCCATGCGCAGACCCTGCCGCTCGTGAGCAACGCGATCCTGCTCGCCGATCTGGCGAGCGGCGACAGCTGGCAGGCCGCGATCGTCGCCGATCGCCTGCAGGAGGGCTGCGTGCGCTTCAGCTATTTGCCGCCGAGTGTGCGTGTGCCGCGCCGCTATCAATGCCTGCCCGAATCGGCGAGCACACCCGCTGCGGGCACACCGAGCTTCACCACGCTGCGCTATGGCTTTCCCGCCTATGCGCAGCTCGCGACCTCATCGGGCGCCGCGCTCCTCACCGGCGCCGACAACGAATGCCAGCCGGGCGCGTTCAATTCCGTCTACGGCGCCCAACGCGAAACCAATCTGCTCGTGCGGCTCGCCGAGTATCTGCGCGTCGGCCTCGAAGCCGGCGTCATCTATGCGAGCTGAACCGCGCGCACCGCCGCCACCAAGGAGCGAACCATGAGTGGAGATTACAGCCGTTGCGAGTTCGATCCGTCCGCGGATTTTCAGGGCGTGCTGCTGCAGCAAGGGCGTCCGCTCACCGATGCGGACTGGAACGAACTCGTCGCGCAGAGCTTCCGGCTCGCGCAGGCCAGCATGCTCGACACATTCGGCGGCGCGGCACTCGTGCCGCTGTCCACACCGAACGCGTTCCAGCTCAGCTGGGATGCCACCAACGCATTGACCATCGGCGTGGGCCGCATCTATGTCGATGGTCTGCTCGCGCAGAATCATGGGCTGGCGCCGCTCGCGTGGGATCCAACGCTCGCCGAGAACGTCGGCACGCTGCCCACGCCGTATCTGCAGCAACCGTATCTGCCCAACCCGGGCCCGCTGCCCACGAGCGGCACGAGCCTCGCCTATCTCGACGTGTGGAAGCGCGAGGTCACGCAATACGAAGCGCCGCAGATTCTCGAAACCGCGCTCGGCGGCGTCGATACGACGACGCGCGTGCAACTCGTGTGGCAAGTGAAGCTGCTCGCGCTCGGCGACAACGCGGGCTCGCTCACGTGTTCATCGGCCAATAGCGACATTCCCGGCTGGGACACGCTGATCGCGCCCTCGGCGGGACGGCTCAGCACGCAGACCGCCGCCTACGGCAGCACCGACCCCTGCATCATCCCGCCGATGGGCGGCTACACGGGCCTCGAAAACCAGCTCTATCGCATCGAGATCCACACCGCCGGCGCGCCGGGCACGGCCACCTTCAAGTGGTCGCGCAACAACGCCTCGATCGAGGCGCGTGTCATGAACATCGTGAGCAGCACGAGCTTCACGGTGGACAGCGTGGGCCGCGACGCCGTGCTCGGCCTGCAGCCGGGCGACTGGATCGAACTGTCCGACAATGCCCACGAACTCAACGGTCTGCCCGGCCTCATGTTGCAGATCGCCACCAACGGCGTGGACAGCGCGACGCGCACGATCACGGTCAGCTCGCCGATCGACGCGACGCAGTTTCCGGTCGGCACCCCCGACCCGACGCTCTGCACGCGCGTGCGCTGCTGGGATCAGCAAGGCCAGGTATTGCGCACCGATACATCGCCGCCCTCGAACTGGGTCGATGCCGATACCAACGGCGGCGTCATTCCGGTGCCCGCGTCGAACACCGTCGCGATCGCGCTCGAAAACGGCGTCGTTGCGCTATTCGATATCGCCACGGCCGGCGGCCTCTTTCATACCGGCGACTACTGGGTGTTCGCCGCGCGCACCAACGACGCCTCGATTGAAACGCTCGTCGAGGCGCCGCCACGCGGCATCCATCACCACTACGCGCGGCTCGGTTTCGTGACCCAGCCGCCGACCGTGCCGACCGATTGCCGTCAGTTCTGGCCGCCGCAAGGCGGCGCCGCCGATAGTTGCGCGTGCACCGTTTGCGTGAGCCCGCAGGCGCACGCCCAAGGCACGCTGACGATCGCCGCTGCCGTGCAGCAGGTGATCCAGCAGGGCGGTGGCGTCGTCTGCCTCGAAGCGGGCGAGTACACGCTCGCCCAACCGGTGCTGATCAGCGGCGCGCGTTCGTTGACACTGCATGGCCAACATACGGCGACCCAGCTGATCGCCTCGGCAGGCATGGGCTTCATCGTCACCGGCAGCACCGATGTACTGCTCGCCGACTTCGCCTTGCAAGGCGTGACACCCGCGCCCAACGCCGACGGCAACTACGTGACGAACGCGGCGTTCGGCACGGCTGCCATCGTCATCGATGCGAGCCAGCAGGTCACGCTGCGCGGCCTCGCGATCAGCGAGCAGCCCACAGGCGGCGCGGCCGTCGCGCCGAACGACACGTTTGCAGCCATTGCGTGCTCGAACCAGTTCGATGCGATCCATGTCGAGGCGAACAACGTGACGACGCCGGTCGGACTCTTCAGCGCGACCATTCCGGCGCCCACCCCGGCCCCCGCGCCCGCCCCCGCCGATGGCGCGGTGACGAACGCCAACGCGAATGCGTCGCCTGGCGTCGCGCAGTTCCTGCAGGCCACGCCGGGCGCGGCCGTGTTCGGCGAGATCGCCATCGACGGCAATCGCTTCATGTGTGCGCAGCTCGCGCTCATGCTACAGCCCGAAGACCCCAGCGAAGACAGCGCCATCGCGGCCCCAAGCCTGACGATCGTCGACAACCTCATGAGCGGCTGCGCGACGCGCGCCATCGCGCTCGGCCAGACGAGCCCGAAGACGGCGGCCAGCATCCGCATCGAGCGCAACGCATTCGAGCAATGCGGCGTGGCGCTATGGGCCGCCGCATGGCCCAACGCCGATCTCGCGATGAATGACAACACCATCACGGCGAGCGGCAACGCGCTCACGCCGGTCAGCGACAGCCAGCTCGCGGCCGTGGGCGGCGAAATACGCTGCATATCGGTGAGCCAGCTCGCGTCGTTTTGTTTCGCCGACAACCGGCTCGACACCATCGCGCAAGACCCGGCCGCCACGACGATCCCGATCAGCGCGGTCTACGTCGAGCAAACGCCGGTGATGCGCATCTCGCGCAACCAGATGCTCGACGTCGGGCCGACCAAACTCACCAAGATGCGCGTCTCGGCCATCGGCATCTCGGGACCGTTCGACACACTCGAACTCGACAGCAACCTGATACGCGCGACGAACTGGACGACCACGCAAACCAGCGCTGCGCTCAACGGCTGGTGCGTGATCATGATCGACGCGTCCGCCTTGCTTCCGGCGACGCTGACTTCGAGCGCGATCGGCACGACCTCGTTCGCCGGCATGGTCAATGTGCATTCGAATCGCGTCGAGGGGCAGGCCGGCTCGATCGTCGCGATGATCGGCGGCGTGGAGACGTGCCACTACAGCAACAACGCATCGAAGACCCGCCAGCCCAACACCAAGCAGTTCGAAACGGCCGCCGGCGAAGTGACCGTGATGGCGACCTGGGCGGTGTTCGGCAACAACAGCATCATCAGTACGCTGCTGTATTCCGCCGTGATCGGGCTGCGTGCGACCAATGCAACGGCCACCGTGCTCGGCAACGTGTGCACGGGGCGCATGATGTTGAACGGCATCGGACTCGCCGCGCCGTGGGTGACGCTTAATCAGTTGTAAAAACGTTGCCAGACGTTAGCTTTCCATTCGTAATACATTTTCCTTGAAACTGACAATTCCGCCATCCATAATCGTTGAGCAGCAGGCGTGAACGCTGACCCGTAGAACCAGCGTTCACGCGGCTTGCGAGCCAGTTCGATGCTGCAGCTTCACCGATCCATCCCGCGCGCCAGACACCGGCGGCAGGCCTTCAGCCGCCTTCGGAAAAGCGAGGTTTGTGATGAGGCAATCGACAGGCGACGATGGCGGCACACCCGCGTGCGCCGGGCCAGGCGGCGCACGCGATCATGGTCTGATCGGCGCCTCTGCGGCCTTCGTCGAAGTGCTCGCGCTGATCCGCAAATCCGCGCAGTGCAACGCGACCGTCCTGATCGAAGGCGAAACGGGCACGGGCAAGGAACTCGCGGCGCGGGCCATTCACTATCTGAGTGCACGGCGCGACGCGCCTTTCATTCCCGTGAACTGCGGCGCGATTCCCGAGAACCTGCTCGAAAGCGAACTGTACGGTCACGCGCGCGGCGCCTATACGGATGCGCGCGAAGCATCGATCGGCCTCGTCGGCCAGGCCGATGGCGGCACCCTGCTGCTCGACGAAATCGAAGCGATGACACCGCGCACGCAGATCGTCATGCTGCGCTTTCTGCAGGATCACCAGTACCGCATGGTCGGCGGCAAGACGAGCCGGCGCGCCGACGTGCGCGTGATCGCGTCGAGTAACGCGGACCTCGAAGTGCTTACGCACGACGGCCGCTTTCGCAGCGATCTCTACTTTCGGCTCAACGTGCTCGCCGTGCGTCTGCCGAGTCTGCGCGAGCGGGCCGGCGACGCGGTGTTGCTCGCGCGTGCGTTCAGTCATCGGCTAAGCGAGCGCTATGGCAAACCCTTCAAGGAACTGCATCCCGAGACCATCGCGTTCCTCGAAACCTATGCGTGGCCCGGCAACGTGCGCGAACTCGAAAACATGATCCATCGCGAGTACCTGTTCGGCGAAGGGCTCGCGATTCATGTCACGCAGCCCGACCGCCATCGCGCCCAGGGCCATACGTGCGTGAGCGTCAACGCAAGCGCAACGCCTGCCGCGCAGGACTTCAAGAGCGCGAAGGCCGCCGCCGTGACGCAGTTCGAACGCGCTTACCTGCTTGAAATCCTCACGCGCGCGGGCGGCAACGTGAGCGCGGCCGCGCGGCTCGCGGGCAAGGAGCGCAGCGCGTTCTGCCGCTTGATCAGAAAGCACTGGCCCGAAGGCGTCGCGTGCCACGACTAGGAGTGCGTGAGCGCGACATCGCGGGCGGCAACACGCCCTGTCGCGCCGTTACTGTTACCCGCCGCCGCGAGCCCAGCCTTCGAGAGCGCGTCGCGCGCATGCGCGCGCAAATCGTCGAGTGCGTGCTGCGCGTCCGGGTCCCGCACCCACACGCTCATGCGCAGCCGCGCGCCACCGCTGGCGGAATAGCTGTCGACGGCGACAACCGGTGCTAGCGTCGTACCCGCGAGCACGCGCGGCTCGGCGTCGATCATCTTCTTGACCTCGGCGATGGCGGCATCCACTTGATCGCGTCGCGCGAGATCGACCTTTACGTCGACGCGCTGCGTGCCACCCGTGCTGTAGTTGATGACGGGATTGCTCCAGATCTGGCTGTTCGGCACGAATACCGCATTGCCGTCGCCGCGTTCGATCCGCGTCGTGAAGAGCCCCACTTCGCGCACGATGCCCGCAGCCGCCCCGCTGCCTTCGATCACATCGCCCGCGCGAAACGGCCTGAGCAGAAGCAGCATGATGCCAGCCGCGATGTTTTGCAACGTGCCTTGCAACGCGAGGCCGATCGCGAGCCCGGCCGCGCCCAGCGCCGCGAGCACGCTGGCCGTGGCGATGCCGACCTCGCTCAACGCGGCCACGAGCGCAATCACGCGAATCGCCCACGCTGCGATGCCGGCGAGCATCGGGGCGAGTGTCGGATCCGCGTGCGAGCGCAACAATAAGCGCGCGAAGAATTGGGCAATACGGTTCGAGATCCACCAACCGAACACGATGACGAGCACCGCCACGATCAGGTGCAGAACGTCATGCGTCACGGTGGCTAGCAGCGAGGGCTGCCAATGTAAAAGGCGATTGAAAAAATCGTCCATAGTCGAAGGTCCGCCGTTCGCGATGCTTTGCGATGGAGTGCGATTGCAGGCAGCGTTACCGGCTTTTCGCAGAAAACGGGGACAGCCTCCGGCAACGCCTCTGGATTCAATCGCAGCAGACGCCATGCCTGGCAATTATTGCGCGGCGCGTGTATCAAGGCGAAGAGGCCGGATACGCTGCATGGCGGACGAACGAGACAACGAGATGAGGTCAGGGTGCTACGGCAAGCACCTTTCACTCGATCAGACTCAGCCCTGGCCGCAAGTGCGATCAGCCAGCCTCTGCTGCACCAGCCGCAGCATGCGTCGTCGTATCAATCCGCTGCCCAGCCGGATAATTGCCCAATACGGCGCGAACATGACAAAGCTCATGGTGTCCGGACAATGCACATGGGTCTCGGTGATCAAGCGCGCCGCGCCTTCGTTGCGCGACTCGACCACGAACGTCATCACAAGGCGCGCTGTGCCGGCTTCATTGAAATCGCGGAAGGCTTGCGCATCGGGAATGTCCACGAGACCGAAGTCGAGCCGCCAGAAGCGGCCGGCGAGCCCGAGCACCAGCACCTCGTCGCCTCGCTCAAGCTCGGTGAAGCTGTGCAGACCGAAACGCGGCTTGCCCCGCAACGCAGAGCGTCCACCGAGTGCGCCCCATAGTCGCGACGGTAATTCACGCAGCGTCAGCATTGCGCGCACCAAGGCATCGTCGCGATCGTCGAGGCTCGACAGCACGTCGAGAATCGGCCCAGGATCGCCCACCACCCAAGCCTCGTGCCGCTCCCGAAACTGTGCGCGGGGCAGCCATCGCGCGGCGGCCGTTCCCTGCGTGTGCGGGCTCATGTTGTCGATTCGATGGCACGTGCGAACAGTTCTTTCATGCTCTCGTCCGTGAGGTTTTCGTGGGCGCGCTCGGGATCGATATCGGTCTGCGGCGCATGACAGGGTCCGCAGATAGTAGTGAGGCGACCATTTCGGCGATTTGACAGGCGTCAAGCGTCCCGTTTTGATCGCAAAACAGCAACGCGCATTCGTTCTCGTGACAGGCAACGTCCGCGCGAGCAACGATGCACAACACTGAGGTTCCCGTAGTCGACCAGCCAGTCGATGCGCGCGCATCGATTCTACAACACGACCTTGATGTCGATCGCAATCCTGATCAAAGGGCCGGCCACTCAAGCCCCGCCGCGCCGCCGAAACGCCCACCAAGCCGCGAACGCAGTAAACCCCGCGACCAGCAGCACCATGAGCCAGAACCCGTGACGGTTCTCCGCGAACGGAATGCCGCCCACATTCATCCCGAAGAAGCCGGCAACGATATTGATCGGCAACGCGATCACGGTAACGAGCGTCAGCGTGAACAGCGTGCGATTGTTCTGCTCGTCGAGCCGCGAGGTGATCTCCTCCTGCAGCAGCTTGATGCGCTCGACGAGCCCGGCCAGATCCGCGATGACGACCGAAAACTCCTCGGTCGATTCGCGCAGTGCCTGCACGTCCTCGGGCAGCAGCCACGCGGGCGGCTTCGCGAGCAAGCGGAAAATCGAGCCGGGCTCCGGCGCCAACATGCGCTGCAGACGCGTGAGCGTGCGGCGCATCGCACTCAACTGGCTGCGGCTCGCGCCCGCGCGCTCGGACAGAAAACGGTCTTCGATGCTGTCGACATCGGCGAGCGCCCGACGCACGATATGCAACATCAGGTCCGCCTGATCCCGCAGCAGATGGACCAGCAGTTCGGCAGGCGAGCGAAAGCACTCGCCTTCGCGCACGCTCTCGCGCAGCGTGTCGATCGAACGCAACGGCTTCGCGCGTGCCGTCACCATCAAGCGGCGATCGACGTGCGCCCACATCGTCGCGATCTCCGGGTTGGCAAGGTCCATGCTGAACATCACATCGTTGACCACCGCGCGCAGCGTGCCCTCCTGCTGCTCGATGCGCGTCGAGTGCGAGCCTTCGCGCAGGAACTCATAGAACGACGGCGGCAAGTCGAGATGGGCGCGCATCCAGCGCTCGCTCGCACCGTGGGCCAGATTGAAATGGAGCCACACGAACTCGCCCTGCTGCGCTTCGCCGCCCGCCACGACGACCGCGGCATCCCCCGCTTCGAGGGCCGTGCCCGGCGCGTCGGGCGCGAAACGAAATCCGCACACCATGCCGGACGTATCGGCGCCGTAGGTTTGAATGATCATCTCGGGCTTCATCGGCTGCTCCCTTTTTCTTCCCTTTCACCGGGCGACAAGCGTACGCCATTCGCAAGGAAGCTTGATGACAGCCATGCGCCTCAGCCGCTCGTGGCGCGCCCGACCAGTTCGCGGATCACCGTCTCCAGCGCCACGCTGCCCTTGAGCGTGTCGGCAGGCGCTTCGAACTCGATCCAGCCCTCGTTGAAGCCGTCGATCATGCGCATGCGCGGCAGCGGATGTTGCATGCCCTGGGCGCGAAACACCGCTTCCCATTCATCGCGCGGCATGCTGTGCATACGCACAGGCTTGCCGAGCACGGAGGCGAAGGCAGCCGCCACCTCATTGGGGCTCACGCGGCACGGCCCTTCCAGTTCGACCACGCGTACGCCTTGCCACGTCTCGCGCAGCAGTTGCGCGGCCACCCGGCCGATGTCTGCAGTCGCGACCATCGGCACCAGTTTGTCGAGCGGCTGCAAATAGCTCTCGATCACGCCCGCCGTGCGCGCGGCTTCGACATCCCATGCCGCGTTCTCGATGAACCACGCGGCACGCAGAAACGCGACCGGCACGGGCAACGTGCGCAGCGCCGCTTCGAGCAGGCCGAGTTGATTGAGCAAATTCATCGGCTCCGCCTGGGCGCCGATGGTCGACAAGACGACGACCCGTCCGGGCCTGGTTGCCAACAACGCCTCGCGCAGCGCCTCGATGGCACGGCGCGCCTGCGCGAAGTCGGGCGTGGGGTCGAACACGGGCGGCAACAAGACGAACACACCTTGCGTGCCCTCGAACGCTCGTTGCAAGGCCACACTGTCGTGCATGTCGGCGAGCGCGACTTCACAGCCGCGCGCCGCCCAGGGCGCCGCTTTTTGCGCGTTGCGCACGACGGCGCGCACCGCGTGTCCCGCATCGATCAATTGCTGTGCCAGCGCGCCGCCGACCTGGCCCGTGATTCCCGTAATAGCGAACATCTGCTTCTCCCATTCGAATCGTCGCGACGAAACTGCCTGCGACGGGTACGATTGTGGGCGCGGCAAGGCCGTTACACCATGACATGAATATCAATGCACTCATGACGCGGTGGCATGAATCAATCGCCTCGGGAGTCCCACGATGAGCTTCGACGAACGCATTCTCAACGGCATGGGCGTGATGACGGCCATCGTCGAAGGCGGCAGCTTTGCGAACGCGGCCGAGCGGCTCGACATGTCGCAATCGGGCGTGAGCCGCTCGGTGGCGCGACTCGAGGCGCGGCTCGGCATCCGTCTGTTCGAGCGCACGACGCGCAGCGTCACGCTCACCGACGAAGGCCGGCGCTTTCATGAGCAGATCGCGCCACTGCTCGACGGGCTCGAAGAAGCCGCGTCGTCAGCGGCGGGCAGCGCGGCGCGCGTGCGCGGCCGACTGCGGGTGAATGTCGATCCGTTCTTCTCGAAGATCGTGCTGAGTCCGCGCATCGGAGCATTCATCGACCGCCATCCCGATCTGCAACTCGATCTGATGACACGCGACGAACTCGGCGATATGGTTGCGGACGGCTTCGATCTCGCCGTGCGCTTCGGCGTGCCGCGACCTTCGTCGCTGATCGCGCGTCAGCTACTCGAAACGCGCATCGTCACCGCAGCCTCGCCCAGTTATCTGAAGAAGCACGGCCGGCCGCTCAAACCGGCCGATCTGGAGCAAGCGCCGCATCAGTGCATCCAGTATCGCGACCCGCAGACGGGTCGGCCATTCGTGTGGGAATTCCATCGCGCTCGCAAGAAGACCGTCATCGCGGCGCGCGGCCGGCTGATGGTCAACGATGTCTCGACGATGCACGGCGCGTGTCTCGCCGGGCACGGCATCGCGCAACTCATGGCGCTCGGCACCCAGCCGCTGTTCGACAGCGGACGTCTCGTCGATCTGTTTCCCGACTGGCCCGACGAGCGCTTTCCGCTATTCGCGTTCTACCCTTCCCGACGTCATCCCTCGGCGAAGGTGCGCGCGTTTCTCGACTTCATCGTCAAGATCACAGGCGCGCCGCAGAATGACGTGCCGTGGTATTGAGCGGCACCGGGGACCAGCGGCGCAACACCCCCCGCGCAATCAGCCGACCAACGCCACGAATTAGCGCAATTCCTCAAGGTCACCAGCTTATCGCCATCCGAATCGCTCTAGGTGCCCGAGGCGATCGAGGCCCGCAAATTCCGGATTGCAATAGCGGCAGGATCGCTCCGTCTTTCTGCGATCAGCAGCGCTGTCTCATCTTTTGCGTTCTTCACTTGAAGAAGCTGGAGTTTCTGTTCGCGCGACAACCCTGACGCCCTGAGAAGAATGCCATATCTCGTCACGATATCGGCTTTACGGCTCGCCAACGCAAGATGAATAGCGGGCGCTTCCTGATTTCCCATTGCAGAAAGTAGCCCCATTTTTTCCTCGGACGACAAACCGGAATTGGCAATGAGCTGGCCGTATGCGGCGCAGGTGCTTCCATGTCCGAATAACAGGGCATAGAAAAGCCCCGACCGACGATCACTGTCTGCTGCCGCCAAGCAAGCAAATCGTTGCGCGGGGGGCAATCTCGCTAGTCGTTCACCTTGCTCTGCCAACGTTTCAGTACGACTGTACTTGAGCAAATAGTAGATTGCGTCTGCGGTTGGCGGTCCGGCCGGCAGCTGCATTCTTCTTATGCTGCCCGATCCCGCGTCGTGCTTCGCGAAGAAAATAGAAGTCTGCCCTGCGTCCGGAAAGTACCGGTTCATTTTGCGTTGCGAAAGTAAGTCGCGCGCAGTGAGGGCACCAATGCGTGCACGGTTGCTACTGTCGTATGCCACCCGACGATGGGACGTCGTATCGTTAGGATCATAAAATTCGACTACGTACGTCTTTCCCGACGAATCGCTTTTGATCTTCAGACCGAGCACCATTGCGTGATTCGTCGTCGCGATAGAAATGGTCCGAAGCGTTTCCTCTTTCGATTCCATGTCCATGAACTCCGACTCAATCTGGCTGCCCCAGCAGTCGTGGCTTACCAACGCGGCGTCAGACAAGGCCAGTTCGCTATCGAAGCTTTTCTCCATACGACGCGTAATATTTTCAGCGACTCCCTTCGTGGTTGAGATGTTTTCGTACGGAATTTTGCCGTTGTTCGAGCGAAAGGCATTTAGCCACCAAATTGCGAAATGCCGGCACATGATCTTGCCACCATCAGCGAAATTCGCCTTTCCGTTCAGATTCGTCACAGCGGAATGTTTGGCCGAGATATATGGCCTGGTCTTGCTTCGCGCGCGCCCGTCTGACATAGCGGGACGGTACGTAGTTGTCTGCGTCGCTTCAGTATGACGTGCCTCGGGGCTCGACCGCCGAGGCCGCGGTGGTGACGTTGGCCTTATCGCATCACCTGGCTCGTCGTGCAACGCGGCCGTCATGACCCTCGCGCTCGTCATTGCGCGCGAAGAAAAGCGCGCTCGATCGTGCAGCGCGGAAAGCGTGGTTTCGTCTGTCCTGTCACCACGTAGATAGTCGATCCGTGCTTCGTGCTCCATGGAACTGGTAGCGATCTCGACGTTGCCCGGCTGCTCCTGCAACTTGTTACGCTCACCAAGACTCGTAAGGTAGTGTCGAATCGTCTCAATGATTCCGCGCAAGACTCCTGGTTTGACCGATGAATCCGCATAGACACGCCCCTCGTACCGTACCGCTAGTCCGCTGCTTTCATGAAGCGCGAGATTGGTGATCAAGTCGGTTTGAAAGTGCGTCTTTTTCTCGGCTCCCTCCCATGTCGCGCTATGGCAGAGCGATATCGATGGCAGCGGACTTGTATCGCCTCGTGAGACGGTGACATTCACGGACATTTTGTCCGGTTTTCCCAAATAAAGTTGATCATTGACGGGCTGCGTAATCGCCTGTTGCAGAGATCCGTCGCCGATCAACAAGGCGATTTTCTCTGCCTGGCGGTTAGCGTTCGCTATTTGTGCATCCGTCGCCATCGCCGGATCGAGTCCCACACTTCCAAGTAGCGCAGGCGTCAGAGCACCGGCGATTTTTGTCTGTATCGCCCGGCCTGCGGCGGCAGGGTCACCAGACAAATCCGAAAATTCAACCGTGTGAATTTGAGTGCTCCCGTACTCGGAAAACGTGAACGACCGGTAACCCCCATCTTCATTTTGGAAGTGCCGCGCGAGTGCTTCTAGCCGGGTATGGGTATCACCACCATCGGGGTCGGCGCGATCCGCGATGTGCAAGACTGATTGGAGTATGGATGCAGTACGGCAGGTTGATAGTGGCATGGTCTTTGGACGCCGTACGAAGGGTTAGCGCATTAGGTACGTTCAGCCAGACCTGCTCGCCTGGCGGGATGCCAGAACGTAAATCATATTGAACGCAGGCCGCTTCGAAGCCATAGTCTGCGATCCGGGACGCACGACAGCGTCAGGACCAACCTGGCAAGGTGACTCTCGATGAACGCACGTTGCGCTCCACGAACCATACGGAACTGGCCCGCTGGAACCATGGTGACAAAGCCACGCACGCGAAATTCACGCACGTTCTTATGCGGGGTGTTCCGGGGCGCGTTTGGAGCGTGGAGTCCGACGACTACCGTCGTCACCTCCACGAGTGAAGACGAGAATATCGCGTGAGAGTGAAGTCGACGTTAGGGGCTGTGCGCACAGACACCTATAGCCGCCTGCTTAAATCGCCCCGCCGTCACCGCACCTCGTAAAAGTGCTTCAACCCATCGACCATCGGTGCGAAGAAAGCCGGATCGAGCGCATGCCCCATGCGGTCGATCACGCACAAGTGCGCGCCGGGAATGGCGGCGGCCGCCCATTGCGCATGCTCTAGCGGAAAAATCGGGTCGTCGCTGCCCTGCATGATCAGCACGGGCAACGCGATCGAAGCGAGTTGCGCTTCGGTGATCGCGGGCGTCGCCTTCTGGGCCAGCGCGTGATTGCTGTTGTTGGCCAGCGTCGCCGTGAGGCCGTCCGCGCGCAACGCGGGCCGCTGGGCGAAGGCACGGCCGAGAGCCTGCCACGTGGCCTCGTCGAACGGCGAGCGCGGCCCTTTGGCCAGCCGGAAATTCTCGATGAAACGCGTGGCAATCTCGTCCTCGTTCGCGGGCGCGGTCGCGTTGAGGGCGATGACCTGCGCCACGTAATCGTCCGAGGGTCGCGGCAGTTCGCCTTCGCGCACCGGTGCGCCCGCAAACGCGTCGTTCTTCGGCCGCAGATCGGCCGACGACATCAGAATCACGAGGCTCGCCAGCCGCTGCGGTGCCTTGAGCGCCATGCGATACGCGATCACGCCGCCTTGTGAGAGCCCGACCACGTGCGCCTTGCCGATCTTCATGGCGTCGAGCAGCGCGAACGTATCGTCGACGAGATCGTCGAGCGTGTACGGCGCGAGCTTGAAATCCACATAGGTCGAGAGTCCCGTATCGCGCTGATCGAAGCGGATCACGCGCAGTCGCGCTGCGGCGAGCCGCTCGCAAAACGCATCCGGCCACACGAGGCCCGGTGCGCTGTTGCCCATCACCAGCAACAAGGCGGGGTCCTCGGGGCGGCCGAATTCTTCGACGAAAAGATCCACGCCATTCGCGTGGATCGTCCTTTCTTTTGACATCGCGCTGTCCTCTCGAGCTGTTTCTGCGCTCAGTTTACCGCTCGAGAATTAGCAACAGCTTAGTCGAGGCCTCGCGGCGCTCAGGAAAATGCCAGCGAACCTCACTTTTGTGCAGAGGAATCGGACCCGTCATCGACTACGCTCATTGGCGGCGTGGCCGCCGTGACCCACAAAAACTTCAGGAGACGCGACACCACGGTGTGTCGTTATTGCCGGCGCTGAGCGTATCGGCACCATTCGATAAGGTCATACATGAAACTGGTCCATCAACTTCCACTGGCGTTGGGTGCCGCGCTGCTGACTGCGTCGGCGGCGGGCGGCTTCGGCGTCGTCGAGATGAACAGCGCAGCCGATACTTACGCGCGGCTCATCGAAGTCGACGGCGCCGAGGCGCGTCAGGTGTCCGACGCCATGGTCGCGTTCAAGAACCAGGTGCAGAACGGCAAGGACATCGTTCTGCGCGGCAAGAACCCGAAGCAGTTCGACAAGTACTGGGGTGCTTTCCAGAAGTTCGAAGACGCGTGCCAGGCCGGCACGGAAAAGCTCGCGCGCGATTTGCCGCCGGGCGAGGCGCGCACGAAGATCGAACGGTTCAACGTCCTCCACAGGGAAATGGGCGTCGCCTATCGCCGGGCCATCGAGCAGTTCCGCGCTTCGGGCTTCGATACGGCCGTCGGCGATCTCGCGATGGACGGGCTCGATCGCGAGCCCGCGATCCTGTTGCGCGAGACCGGCGGCAAGATCGTTGAACAAACAACCGCCGCCGCCGCGCGTGCAAGGCAGACGCAGGAGCATGCGATGCTCGCGAGCATCGCCGCCATGACGCTCACACTGCTCGCCGGTATCGCGGGGGGCAGCCTGTTTTCACGCACCATCACGCGCAAGCTCGGCGGCGAGCCCGATGCGGCACGTGCGGCAGCGCGCGAAATCGCGACCGGCAACCTCGGCATCGATCTGCACGTGCGCCCCGGCGACACAGACAGCTTGATGGCGGCCATGCATACGATGACCGCATCGCTCGCGCAAATCGTCGAGCAGGTTCGCGGCAGCAGCGAGACCATCGCGACCGGTTCATCGCAGATCGCCTCGGGCAACGCCGACCTCAGTCAGCGCACCGAATTGCAGGCCAGCGCGTTGCAGGAGACGGCGGCGTCGATGGAACAGTTCAGCACGACCATCCGGCAAACCGCCGACAACGCGCGCGAAGCAAGCGAACTGGCGAGTGGCGCATCGTCGATTGCCGTGCAGGGGGGCAGCGTCGTGAACCAGGTCGTCGAGACGATGAAGGGCATCAACGAGAGCGCGCGCAAGATCGCCGATATCGTCGGCATCATCGACGGCATCGCGGCACAAACCAATATCCTCGCGCTCAATGCGGCCGTCGAGGCGGCCCGTGCAGGCGAACAAGGCCGCGGCTTCGCCGTGGTCGCCGCCGAAGTGCGCGGCCTCGCGCAGCGCAGCGCCCAGGCCGCGAAGGAAATTCAGGCACTGATCTCGGACAGCGTCGGTCGCGTGGACTCGGGCAGTGCGCTCGCCGACCAGGCGGGCGCGACGATGACGCGCATCGTCGAGGCGATTCATCGCGTGACGATCATCGTCGGCGAGATCAGCCGCGCGAGTGCCGAGCAGAGCGTCGGCGTCGAGCAGGTGGTGGCGGCCGTCGGCCAGATGGATCAGACGACGCAGCAGAACGCTGCGTTGGTAGAGGAAAGCGCGGCGGCCGCCGAGAGTCTCAAGCAACAGGCGACCTGGCTGGTCGATTCAGTGACGCGGTTCCGCCTGTGAAAACCGGGCAGGCGCCTTTCTTTGGGGAACCTCGGCGCCTGCCCGGCGTTATCACTTCACGAACGTAATCGCGACCGGCGTCGGCACATCGGCCGATTGTCCGGTATCGGCGACCATGCCCGACGCCGTGTCGATGCTGAAGACATTCACCTTGCCGCTGCGCTGATTGGCGACCAGCAGCCACTTGCCCGATGCATCGATCGCAAAGCCCCACGGTTTCTCGCCGCCCGACGACGTGCGCTGGACCTGCGTGAGTTCGCCCGAGTCCGCATCGACGCGATAGACGACGATGGTGTTCTCCGCGCGATTCTCGACATAGACGAAGCGTCCATCGCGACTCACCGCGATTTCGGCACCGCTTTTCACGCCCTGGAAATCGGGGCTGGTGATCTCGACTGTTTGTTCGAGCGTCAACTGCGCTTTGGCGGAATCCCAGCGCAGCACCATCACTTGCGCGCTCAGTTCGGTCAGCAAATACGCGTACTTTCCGCTGGCACCGAACGCGATATGGCGCGGACCACTGCCCGGCGGCAGCACGAACTGCTGGGCGCTCGCGCCATCGGCGGGCGTGAGCGCATGGGTCGCGCGATCGAACTCGTACACGAACACGCGATCGGCACCGAGGTCCGGCACGAGCGCGTAGCGGCCCGATGGATCGACCACCGCGTTGTGTGCATGGGCACTCGCCTGGCGACGGTTGGGGCCGGAGCCGGTCTCCTTGACCGTCGAGGTGCGGGCACCGAGGCTGCCGTCGTGATTGATCACGACGCTCGATACCGAGCCGCCGCCGTAATTGGCCGCGAGCAGCGTCATCGAGGGCAGGTCGAGCGAGAGGTTCGTGGTGCCGCTGCCGCCGGTCGCGACTTCGCTCACCTTGGTGAGCGCACCGCTCTCGCGATCGACGGCGAATGCCGTGACACTGCCTTCGCGCGAGTTGTCGTCATCGACGGCATAGACCACGGGCAGCCGGGGATTCGTCGTGACCCAGGTCGAACGCGGGCCTGCACCTACCGGGCCGATCGCCGTCAACTTGCCGCTCGACGTATCGAAGCGCAGTGCGCGCATCTCGCGCTCCTGCGTGCCGACGTAGACGAGTTCGTTCTGAGCATCGGTCGCGGTGTAACCGGGCACACTGTAAAAGCCAGTCGACAACAGCAGCGGAATCAATCCCGCCATGACGCGGGAACGCGGAAAAAGACGCTTCGGAACGCACTGAACCATGGTCGATGAATGGGTCGGTTAATCGGCGAGGCCGGATGCGATGGGGGATGGGCCGGCTGCGCGCAACGACGGGCAGCCTGCGCGAAAGAAACGCCAACCTAGCGTAGCCGACTGGCGCGTGCGCGTCCCTGCACAAAAAATGGCTTCGCCAGCACTTTTTTGATGCGAGCGTGCACGCGCACGCTTGCGAAACATGCAGCGTGCGCGCCGATCAATGCGAAAAGCGTCTTGACTTATGCCTGCGCGGGTTGCTGCGGCTGCTGCGTCTGCTGACGCGCCGTGACGCGGAACTGGCTCGGCGTCTGTCCGACTTCGCGACGGAAAAACCATGAAATAAGCGGCATCCGCGAAACCGAGCCCGAAAGCGATCTGTTCGACGGACATCTCGCCGAAAATCAGATTGCGTTTCGCCTCGGTGATGATGCGCGCGTGGATCATCTTCGTGGGGCTCTGCTCGCCCGCGGACGCGCATGCCGCGCGCAACTGCACGAGCGAGACGGCCATCATCGAAGCATAGTCCTGCAGCGGCAGGTTCTCGCGATAGTGCAGATCGATGAGCTTGCGGTAACGGTCCACGAGGCGCACGTTGTTACGCGTCTCGCCTTCGTTGCCGGACTGATCGATACGCGCTTCGCGCAGCAGCATGAGCTGCAGTGTCGTCAACAACGCTTCCGTGCCGATCACATGGCCGATCGCATTGGACTCCGACTCCTGCTTCAGTGCGCTGACCAGGCTATAAAAGTTTTCGCCGGAGTCCGCGGTGTCGCCAAGCGGAATCACGCGGGGCAGCGTCCACAGCTGAATGAGATCTTGCAGCTTGCCGTTCACCTGCGCCAGATAGGCGACCTCGATCGTCACGACCCAGCGGTCCGCATCGATTTCGTAGTCGAGACCGTGAACGCATTCGGTTGGCAACAGCAGCGCGCATGGCGCTTCGAACGCAACGGCATGACCTTCGAGATTCATCACGCCACGCCCGCTGCGCACGAAAATGACTTGCCCGTAGGCGGGATGCGCGTGCGGCTCAGTGCGCCAACGGCCCCGGTCGGTGACATGTCCGACGTGCACGAACCAGTTCTGCCTGCCCGGGCGTTCGACGTATAAGCGGACCTTGGGAACCGTGGTGCGTTTCACCCGCGCTTTGCCATCGCGATTACGTTGATCATTTGCCATGGCAGTGTGTGTCATAGAGTCTCCTTGGTGGCCGGCCCGGCCCGGTCTGGCCACCATCGAAATTCCGGGCTCGCGCGCTGCGTTCATCGTGCACTTTTATTGCACCCCGAGCCAGCCCCGGCAGGGATGCAAGCATGATACGCGAACCGGTTCGCGCGTTCGAAGGGGACAGATAAGCGCAAGGAGTGAAGGTGTGCCGGTGCGCTCGCTCATGGAGGATGCACTTGCCTGACCGTTGCCGGCACAACCACTTGAAATTGCGCCCGCCGAGAGGCGCAGAAGAAACGTGAGAGCGGCGATTTCGCTGTGTCGGCTGCGCAGTCGCTGCGCACGCAATCATCACCGACTCGCGCGTCGCCTCGGGCTGCATCCGGCGCAGGCCCGGCGCGCATTGACTGCTGGTCACCCTGCCGCGAAGCGCCTCGTGGCCCGCATCGGCAGGGTCAGCCGCCCCCTTTCTCAGCATGTTGCCTCACTAGAACCGTCCCCGAGTCGGGTGCCATGATAGCGCCCTCAGTGACCCGAGGAAAAGAGGCTGAATTTTTCCATACATTTCCGTAAGGTGCGACCTGCGACTTACCCGAACGACACTGGCGCCGGCGTCGCACCGCCGGCGCCGCCGTCGTCAGAACGTATGGACGAGGCCGAGCGTCACGCCGCGCGTGTTGGCGCCGGGCGTACCCGCGATGCCGCCATACGCGGTGCCGTTGAGCGTGAACGCGGCCTTGTTGCGGTTGTCGATGAAACCGCCCGATGCGTAGAACGTCGTCGACTTCGAGAAGTAATACTCGTAGTTCAAGCCGATTTGCTGGGCGTTATTGCCGTGCCCGGTCCGGTCGTGTGCATAGCCATAGAGCAGTGCAACCTGATTCGCGGGGTTGATCAGATACGACGTCGATGCTTCATAGACATCGCGCTTCACGCTGTTGTCGGTCTGGCGTTCCGTGTGATAAGCGAGGAAAAAGCGCGCTGCCCCCACGCCCAGCGACGAGCCAGCGTTGAACACCTTCAAGGTCGAGGTGCCCGCTGCATTGGCCGCTTGCTCATAGGCCGCCGCCGCGCAGAAGGTGCCGTTCGTATAGCGCACGGCCGCGTTGTAGAACTGCAATCCATTGGTCGGCTTGGTGGTGGAATCGCGCATCGCGACCATGAATTGCGCGGTCAAGCCATAAAACGTCGGTGTGAAATATGAAATCGCATTGTTGACCCGGACCGTGAGGCTGTTGAAGTTGTTCATCGGCGACGCGATGCTCATGACCGCGAGCGGGTCGAGCTCGGGCTGCATGAAGATATATTGCGGCGTGTTTTGCAGGCCAAAGCGCGTTTCACCGAATGCGCCGGAAAATCCGACCCACGCCTGGCGATTAAACGCTGCCGCCGCATTCGATGCCGCGCCCGTCACGCCATTGAAGCCTTGCTCCAGTTGAAAATTGACGTGAATCCCGCCGCCAATGTCTTCACTGCCCTTGAAGCCATAGCGGCTTGCGAACAGGCCGCCGGACACGGCGCGCTCGACCGCACCAGAGCCTGCGTTCTGATATTCGATCCCGTTGTCGATGACGCCATACAGCGTAACGGACGATTGCGCATACGCCGCGTTGATCAAGCACGCCGAGGCAATGCCGGACAAGGAAATCAACAGCCTTTTCATTTCGTCTCCATTGGGTTTTTTATTTGCTGAATTCGCGTTTTTTAATGTCTGATAGCGACGCGAATTCCATCTGCAATGACCGCATTCAGGATTCGCCTTTGCGCGCGAGCCTGCGAGAGGCGGATTGATTGCGGGTCCAGCCAGACACCGCAAACAGGTCTTGCAGGGTTGCAGCGTAGGGGATGCACGAGCGCGAGTCCCTACACAAAACTGACTTTCGCTGGCATTTTTTCGACCCCAAGGGACCGAACGAAAGAGCACGCGCGCAGGCTCCGTGCGGGGTCGTTCGCGGCACGCTTCATCGAACGCGCAAAAGCGCTCAAAAAGTGCCAGCGAATCTAATTTTTGTGTAAAGGCATGCGGCGACGCGTCACTTAATATTCCTCACCACCGCGACAGCGTTTTCCTGCGTTGACTGGCTCAACCAGTGCGGGCGGTACGACCGAATCGAGAGTCGAAACACGACCACGTCGCATATCAACATAAATACAGTTCGGATGGAGACATGAAAAGCCTAACGCTAGCTTTGCGTGCGCCGGCCCTTGGGGCGGCCCTGTTTTTCTGCTTGACACAGTTCGCTCACGCAGAGGTCGTTACTGCGCCGAACTCTTCCACGCCGCCTCTCAAACAGGAAGTCCCCAATGGTGCCGCGCCGCCCCAGACCATCGGCGAGCCCAACGAACCGCCCGCCGTCTGGAACGACACGTTCGTCGGCTATCGCTGGGGTACTGACTTCCACTATCCGGGCGTGCCGTCCTCGGTGATGCAGAACGTCGGCTATCTCACGACGACCGGTGGCTTCAAGTACGGCAGCTACGCGTTCAATGTCGACTACCTCGTGTCGAACGCGGCCAACCCCGAAGCCGGTGGCCCGCAGAACGGCGGCGCGCAGGAAGTCTATAGCGTGGGACGCGTCGAGATGAGCGCGGGCAAGATCCTGGGCCGCTACCTTGGCTTCGGCCCCATCCGCGACTACGGCCTCACAGTGGGCTACGAATTCGGTACGAAGAACGATGCGTACGGCGAACGCGCACGCATGATCGTGCTCGGCCCGACGGTCGAGTTCGCCATCCCGCACGGCTTCTGGAACTTGACGGCCGGGATGCGCACGGAAAGCAATCACAACGGCATCACGGGTGTCGATGTGCACTTCAACACGGCGTGGCACATCGAAAGCTCGTGGCTCTATCCGTTCCGCGTGGGTCCGGTGCCGCTCGTGTTCCGCGGCTTCGCGAGCGTGACCGGACCGAAGGGCAAGGACGGCTTCGGCGTCGAAACCACCACCGAGTTCCTGACCCGTCTTGCGCTGCTCGGCGATATCGGTTCGTTCGCCGGCCATCCGCGCACGGTCTACGCCGGTGTGGGCTACGAGTACTGGTATCACATGTACGGCACGCCGACTCACGCAACCGTTGGAACGATCACCTCGGCGCCGATGTTGATGGCTGAAATCCACTTCTGACCGGCTTGCATCGCGAAAGCGGCCATGGGCCATCCGTCATGCGGATAGCCCATGGCCGCTTGATGCGTTGTTGAATACCCTGCGCACTACGCTTCATGAACAGCCCGGCTCTCAAGACTTCGTCGTTCCATTTCTTCTTCTTGAGCCGCATCGCGACCACCCTCTCCAACCAGATGCTCATGGTGATCGTCGCGTGGCAGATGTACGACATTACGCATAGCGCTCTGTATCTTGGCCTCGTCGGCCTCGTCGGCCTCGTGCAATTCGTGCCCGCACTCGCCGATGTTCGGCGCGGTGGCGCTGTACGGCCTCGCCACCCGCGTGTTCGCGCTGTCCCACTCGTTCCTGTTGTCGCTCGTCGCGCTCGGCTTCGCCGGCGCGTTCGACATGGTGAGCGTCGTGGTCCGCCAATCGCTCGTCCAGCTCGAGACGCCCGACGAAATGCGTGGGCGGGTCAGCGCGGTCAATTCGATTTTCATCGGCGCGTCGAATCAACTCGGCGAGTTCGAATCCGGCCTCACGGCGAGCTGGCTCGGCGCCGTGCCGTCGGTGCTGATCGGCGGCGCGGCCACCATGCTGATCGTCGCACTGTGGATGCGGCTGTTTCCTGTGCTGGCCCGACGCGAGCGACTGAGCGCCTCGTGACTGACCACGCGCCCGATGCGCCCACTTGTCGTCCCCTTTCTTTGGAGTAGTCATGCAGATTCACGATCACAGCGTCGCGCAGATTCACGCGACCGTCACGACCGCCGCGAACGCCGCCGACGCCTGGGCGCAGTCGTCAGCCCCGACTCGCGCGACACTGCTGCGCGGCCTCGCCGCCGCGCTCGATGCGCAGCGCGACACCCTGGTGCCCATCGCCGATGAAGAAAGCTCGCTAGGCGCCGCGCGTCTGAACGGCGAACTGGACCGCACGCGCTTTCAGCTCAACGGCTTCGCCGACCATGTCGAAGCGGGCCACGCGTTCGCGCTGATCGACGACCCCGCCATCGCCGATCCGCCGCCCGCCGGGCGACCTCATCTGACGCGCGTGCGCATTCCGCTCGGCCCCGTCGCGATGTTTTCGGCGAGCAACTTTCCGTTTGCGTTCTCGGTGCTCGGCGGCGATACCGCGTCGGCGCTCGCGGCCGGTTGCCCCGTCGTGGTGAAGGCGCACCCGGGTCATCCGAAACTGTCGCGCAAGGTCTTCGAACTCGCACGCGCGGTGATCGCTGAGCAAGGTCTGCCGCAAGGGTTGTTTGGCCTCGTGGAAGGTGCCGGCGTCGAAACCGGCGTGGAACTCGTGCGCCATCCCGACATCGCGGCGGTCGCGTTCACCGGCTCCTTCAACGGCGGCGCCGCGCTGTGGCGTCAGGCCAATACCCGTCCCCGGCCGATTCCGTTCTACGGAGAACTGGGCTCCATCAACCCGGTCGTCGCGCTGCCCGGTGCGCTCGCCGCGCAGGCCGAAGCATTGGCGCAGACCCTGGCCTCGTCGATTGAGTTCGGCTGTGGTCAGGTCTGCACGAGTCCCGGTATCGTCGTCGTATTCGAAGGCGCCGATGCGCAACGCTTCGAAGACACGCTGCGCGACGCGTTGCGCGAGAAGAACACGCATCGCATGTTGACGCCCGCCATGAAGCGCCACTTCGATGCAGGCGTGGCGCGTCTTGTCGGTACGCCTGGCGTGCAGACTATCCTCGCAGGCAGCGGCGACAGCGACGATCAGGCTCCGCCGCGCCCCGTGCTGGCGCGCACCAGCGCGAAGCATTTCATCGCCGAGCCTGCGCTGCACGAAGAGGTGTTCGGTCCGGCATGCCTGATCGTGCGCGTGAGCTCGCACGACGAAATCGTCGATGTACTGGGCGCGGTCGGCGGTAGCCTGACCGTCACGCTGTGGGGCGCCGAAGAAGACACGCCCGAGGTTCGCCGCATCACGCGCCGCGCGACGCAGATCGCGGGTCGCGTCCTGTTCGGTGGCGTGCCGACCGGCGTCGCGGTGACACGCGCGCAGCAGCACGGCGGCCCGTGGCCGGCCTCGACGCAGCCCTTCACGACCTCCGTCGGCTACGAGGCGATGGAGCGCTTCCTGCGCCCGGTCGCGCTGCAAAGCGCACCGTCGTGGCTGCAAGCGCGCGCGGGTCAGCCTTGCTGAATTTTTCGTTACTAATCGGGATGCCTGATTAATAGATAGACGCCACCATCGAAACGGACCGGAGGCCATGTCGTGGACGCATGTCATGTGAAGCAGGCGCGCAGCGAGAATCCATGGAACATTCTCTTGCTGCTCTCGCTGGGTCTGCTGATTTCGTTCGTCGATCGCACGAGCCTTTCCGCCGCGCTCGCGGACAAGCATTTCATCGGCGAGTTTTCGCTCACGAACGTGCAGCGCGGCTGGCTCAACTCTGCTGTCTTCTGGTCCTATGGCCTCGCCCAGATGCCGATGGGCTGGCTCGTCGATCGCTACGGCGTGAAGCGCCCCTACTCGATCTGCTTCGCGGTGTGGTGCATCGCGGCGGCGGCGACCGGACTCGTCACGACACTCGCGGCGCTGATCGTGATGCGTCTCCTGATCGGCGTGGCCGAAGCTATCGTTGTTCCCGCAACGTATCGCTACCTCGCGAACCATTTCGAGGAAACCCGGAAAGGCACCGCACTCGGCATCTACTCGATCGGCGGCAAGATGGGCCCCGCGCTCGGCGCGCCGCTCGCGGCGTGGATGATCGTCGCGTATTCGTGGAAGGCGATGTTCGTGGTGACCGGCCTCGTCGGACTGGTGTGGCTCGTGCCGTGGCTGCTGATGGTCAAGAACGACTATCCGTCGAACGACGAACTGGCCGCCGCAATCAGGCGCGCTTCGTCGGTGCCGCTGCGCAACCTGCTCGCGAGTCCGGTCGTGTGGGGTGGCTTGATCAACAACTTCTGCTACAGCTATTTCGCGTTCTATTGCATGACGTGGATGCCCGCCTATCTGGTGGAACAGCGCGGCCTTTCGCTGGAAAAGTCCGGGCTCTACACGTTCTTCAGTTTCGCCGGCATCGCGATCGTCGCCGCATTCGCGGGATGGGCCGCCGATCGCATCATCGCACGCGGCAAGGACGCTGTTGCCGTGCGCAAGACGTTCATCGTGGCCGGGTTCATCGGCGGCACGACGGTCCTGCTCGGCGCTTACACGCCAACGCCCGGCGAGGCGTTGTTCTGGAACGTGGTCTCGCTCTCGCTGCTCGGCCTCGTCACCGCCAACAACCTCGCGCTGTGCAAGCTGACCTTGATCCCGAATCCCGCAGTCGGCTTGAACACCGGGCTGCAACAGGTCGCCACGAGTCTCGCGGGCGGCGTGTCGGCGAGCCTGTCGGGCTGGTTGCTTCATGCCGGCGGCAGCTACGTGCTGCCGATGACCGCGATCTTCGTCTTTCTACTGATCGGGGCCACCAGCACCGTCGTATTGTTCCGGCGCGAATGGGCGCCGAAAGTCGACGACGTCAGCTGACGAGCTTCCTTTCCCGCATCCAGTCGAGCACGATGGCGGCGATCTCGTCGCTGTTGTCGTCGGCCATCAACGCGTGGCTGTTCCCGGCGATTCCGCTGGCGGGCAGATCGATCCACGTTGCGTCGACGCCCGCGCTGACCAGGGCCTCATACCATCGCCGCACGTTGGGCACCGAGTTGACCCAGAACGGATGTTGATCGAGGAAATCGCCCCACAGGAACAGATGCGGCACGCCACGCAAGGCGGCCGGATCGCACTGGTCCGGGTCGGGGGCGCCCGACGGCTCCAGCGAGATCACGGCCTTGACACGATCGGGAGCACGCAGCGCGGCTCTGAGACCAAAGTTGCCGCCCTGGCTATGGGTCAGCACGATACTGCTGTCGAGCCGCTCGATGAGCGCGTCATAGGCGTGCTGGGTGAGCGCATCGTTGCCGCCCCAACGTGGCACGAACTGGTTCATGAACGCTTCCATGCGCTCGACGGGAAAACGCACCCCGTCGTGAGACCGGCGCTTTGCCGGATCGGCATGCCAGGACTTCGCCGGGCCGAAGCGGAACGTTTCCTCCCAGGCTTCGTGTGCCGTGCGGAAATACGGTGCTTCGGCATAGACGTGGGGATACGGCGCCCACGAAGCGCGACCTCGTTCGACCGCGTCGGACACGAACACATCGAAGCCCGCGCGAAGGAAAAACATCTGCCAGCCCGGGCGACCATCGGGCGTCGTTTCCCAATTGACACCACTCATTCCACCGCCGTGCCACAGCAGCAGCGGATGCGCGCTGCGCGGCTGCGCGAGTTCGACGAACTGCACGTACATCTGCCCCACGATCACTTCGCCATTCGGATCGATGGGATGAGCGGCGCCGTGCGCGGTGCTGATGCGAACGCGTGGTTCCATCCCGGCGAGTGAGACCATATGACCACCGATGTGAAAGCTGCCGATGTCGCGCACGCTCAACGGCGCGGAGTCGGTAGGGCTGGCGATTGTGCTCATGAGATTTCCTTGCAGATTCAACGGCAGGTAATTTACCGTGGCGCCCGCTCGATAACGATCATCACAGTTTGCGCAACAATGCGCTGGTTGAATTAGCTACGAATTAAGCACGCACCATGAAAAAGGGCGCTGTGCTTGTCGCACAGCGCCCTTCTCACTGCTCCGTCACGACGGCAATCGACGCGACGCAAGCGCGCGATTTGATCAGGCTATTCCGGCGGAAAACGAATCTGCGAAAACTGCCTTCCGGCGAGTATCGCGCGACGCTCGACGTTAGCAGCCGATTCGATCAACCCTTGCTGCTCGAGAAACAGCAGGAACGCACGGGTCGAGACCTTGCGACAGTTGTCCGGTAACAGGAAACTGGCGCGCGCGATCTTGTGGTCTTCGAACAAAAAAATACCGGTACGTTCGGCGGCAAGGCCGAACCCGCTCATTGCCTCCTGAATTGCGAATTCGCCGAGATTGGCTTTCCGAGCGGATGAGGCAGCGCTCGCATTCAGGTATTGGCGAAAAACGCTCGTTTCCAGAACCGGGATGCTGTTCTCACGTATCCATGCTGCAATTCGCGCGCTGGTCGGAGTTTCGTTGCGGGTGACTTCATGCAGCACCATGTCGACCAGTGTCACTGACCAGCCCGCTTTCAACAGCAAATCAAGTGAGTTCGCATGGGCGAGTGTAATCAGGGGACCTGCGTCCGGGCTGGGTAACGCTCGCGTTGGCTGCCATGAGTTAGCTACGCAGTGCGATGAGGTCGTCAACCATGCGAAGCGTACTCGCCTGCGGCAAGCGCGGCGTTGGCAGGTGAGCTTGAGCCATTAGCCGGAACAAGTCCTCGTCACTGTCGAGACCGAGCGCCTGCATTGCCTGGCGGTCATCGATGCGGCCAAGCGAGAAGTCGAGGAGAGTCCGGAAGTTCTGGTTGCCGCTGGCTTCCGCTGCTTCGAAGGTTTCGACCAGATAGCGGAGTTCGGCATTGAACAGGGCGTTGACGGACGTGTTCAATTTAGCCGCGATGATCGTGGCGCGCTTCAGCAGGTTGCGATCAACCGCGCCCGTGAAATTGACGGCTTCGGCCATGATGGGAATCCTCCATCCAGTAACCGCGCCAACATAACACGTGTCTATATGTTAAACGCAATAGTGTGTTCATTGCGCCCAGCACGGAGGCCTGCCCATTACCCCGTCGACGCAGAACCCGCACGTGGCCCGCCGCGCGGATCCCGGCCCGCTAGCGCTGCGGACCGCGCGCAACCGGTTGTCCATGGAAGAGATCCGGCGCGCGCAGGTGGAATACTTTCAGTATCTATGAGGCAGACAAGGTCCGGAGGCAACCGGAGCGGGAAGACATCGTCGACGCTCCCCGCTGCGCCCTACCTCACGACGGATTCGGCACATACATCGGCATCGCCTCTTCCCACAGCGTATCGGTGATCGCATGCTGGTCGCTGCCATCCGCATTCATCACCCAGTTCTGACCATCGGGCTGGAAGCTGTTGTCGTATAGCGAAAGCTCGTCGCGGAAGCCATATTCACCCGAGCAGTAAGCGATACGCCCATCCCACGTCCACACCGCGTGCCCCTGATTCGAGCCATCGGTGGTCAGACGCTTGAGGTCGGTGCCGTCCGGCTTGATCGTGAACACGTCGTAATTGAACTTGTTCGGATCGGTCGGGTTGATGATCTTGCGCGTGAACACGATCTTCGTGCCGTCCGGCGACCAGCCCGGCAGGTTGTCCGTTTCGCTGGTCAACGTCGTGGTCGTGCGGGTATCGAGGTCGAGAATGCGCAGCCCCTGCACCTTCTGGCTCCACACGCGATAGACGATCTTCTTGCCGTCCGGCGAGTAGCTCGGGAAGCCCGCGTTCATCGAGCCATCGGTCAGCACCTCGGGCTTGCCGTCCATGCTGCCATCGGCCTTGATGCGAACGATCCGGCCCGGGCCCATGCCACGCGTGAAGAACCAGTCGCCGACACCGAACGCCACCCACTGACGATCGGGCGACCACGTCGGCTGGAATGCGCCGGCGAGACCCTTCTGGACCATCTGCTGATCGAGACCGCTACTGCTCGGATCATAGATACGACGATAGCCGCTGAAGTCCGGGTTGATGATCGCAATCGACGAATTGATCGCCTTCTCCGTGTAGACCAGTTCCTTGCGGTCGGCCGACAACTGCGGGAACACGTCCGTGTACTTGTAGTTCCACTCCGGATCGAAGCTGAAGAGCGCAGTTCCGTTCTTGCGCGCCGGGCGGAACGTCACCTTCTCGTAGACCATCTTCGTGCCGTCCGCCGTGTAGCGCGGCGAGCGGATACCCGAGTTGGCCGTCGGGCGCGACGAGCCATCGGTCGTGTAGACGCCTTCGGTATCGCCGCCCTTGACGTGATACGCGATGTTGGTCGCGTCCACGTATTGCGGGAACACCTTGAAGCCCGGGCTCGACGTCCATTCCTTGCGCGCGCCGCTCGCCACATCGACCGAGACCACTTGCGAGCTGACCTTGTTGATCAGTTCCGGACGATGCGCGCCCCACGTGGCCTCCACGGGCGCTTCATAGAACACGACGTTTTTGCCGTCCGGCGACCACGACGGCGAGCCTTCTGCAAAACCGGGTCGGCTCGCGATCTTCTTGAAGCCCGTGCCGTCGGGATGGATCACATAGATGCTGCTTTCCTGCGTGCGCTCCCAGCCGACCGGCAGGTTGTGGCCGCGCCAGTCGGTACCGAGATCGGACGACAACGCGATCCACTTGCCATCGGGCGACCACGACGGACGGAAGTAGCTATGCGGCTTGTCCGCTTCGAACTTGAGCGCACCGGTCACGTCATGCAGCGCGCCGGTCTTGATGTTGAGCGTCCAGATGTTGGTGGTGCCGAAGCCCGCCTTGCCGCGTCGCGAGGACACGAACGCAATGAGGTTGGGATCCTTGGGCGAATAGACGGCGGCGTCATCGACTGCGATGTGATCGGTGAGTCGCTGCAGGCCCGTGCCGTCCACCTTCACGCGATACACATTCGATTCGCCGAGGCCGTCGCGCTCGGACGTGAACACGACCCACTGACCGTCCTTCGAGAACGCTGCGTGATAGTCGAAGCCCTGGCCCGGAATCAGCTTGTGTTCGTTGGAACCGTCCGCGTCGGCGATGTACAGCTCCGAGGTCACGGGGCCGAGGCGGTTCAGCAGCAAATCGCCCTTCGTGGCCGTCGCGGCTGCGCCTGCCGCGACGGGCGCGAGCGCGCTCGCCAGCACGAGGCACGGCAGAATTTTCTTTATGAATGTAGTTGGGTACACAGTCGTTGTCTCCATCGTTTGTGCTTCACCGGGCGGTCTGTGAACGGCGCCCGGCGCATCTTCCCCTGCTTTTCTCTCGCCGGTCAGCCGAGGCTGCCGGTCACTTCATCGAACAACTCGTCGACCGACAAACGGTGCGGAATGATCTTCTGGTCGAGTGCCCAGTCGATCGCCAACTGAATCCCCTTGCGGTTCGCTTCGAGTCCGATCGGCGGGAACACGGCGGGCACGCCACCCGCCGTCTGCTCGCGGCTCTCGACGATCATGCGATACAGCTCGCGCACGATGTCCGGGCGCTCTTTCGAAACGTTCTCGTGCACAACGAACATGTGGTTGATCGGCACGACGCCTTCGCGCGCGAACCAGTTCTTCGCGGCGGCTTGCGCATCGGGCACGAGCGTGCGAACGCGCTCGTCCTTGGGCATGTCTTCGCCGAGCAGCGCAGCGGCGAGTTCGCCGTCGAGCATCATCTGCGGAATCGACGAACCCGCAGGCAGGCGCTGGCAGTTGACGGGATCGCTGTACTCGGCGAGGTGACCGTCGCCGAGCGTCATCCACGTGACCTTGTCGAGATCCACGCCGTATTCGTGGCGCAGGATGCCGCGAATCCACAGCGCCGTCGTCTGGCTGTACGTGCGCACGCCGACCTTCTTGCCCTCGATATCCTTGGGATCGAGATGCCCGAAGTCGACGTTGAACCCCGCGCAGTGATGCTGAAAGCGGCCCGAGATCGGCGCCGGCAGCAGCACAAAGGGCTTGCCGTAGGCCTTGGCCTGCAGGAAGGTCACGATCGCCAGCTCGCCGGCATCGAAGGCGTTGTCGCGCACCATCGCCTTGAAGCCGTTGTGCGCCGGGGTCGGTCCGCAAAAGTCGAGCGTGACGAGATCCGATTTTACCCGGCCGTCCCTCAGCGCCTTCGTCACCGCATATTCGGCGAGATTGGTGCGCAGCGTCGTAGTCATTGATGCCACTCCTTATGCATTATTTACTGGTGTTCACAGACGAACGACGATCAGACACGGCCCGTCTTCGCGCACCGAATCGGTCATCGCCTTGTGGAACGCTTCGGCCGTATCGACCGCGACCGAGCGCACGCCCATGCTCTTCGCCATCGCCTGCCAGTCGATGCTCGGACGATCGATGTCGATCATCGCGAGCGCGCGTTCGCCGGGCGTGCCCGCACCCATGTTCGCGTACTCGGCCTTGAGAATCGCGTAGCTGTTGTTCGCGAAGATGATCGTGGTGATGTTCAAACCTTCGCGCGCCTGCGTCCACAACGACTGGATCGTGTACATCGCGCTGCCGTCGCCGACCATGCAGAACACGCGGCGATCGGGGCACGCGAGTGCCGCGCCGGTCGCCACGGGCGTCGCATAGCCAATCGAGCCACCCATGTTGTTGATGAGGTCGTGCGGCGCGGCGCCCATCGTGTAGCCCATCGTCTCGCGCCCCGTCGTGAGCGATTCATCCACGACGATGCAGTGCTCGGGCAACGCCGCCGCGAGCGCATGCGCGATGCTGACCGGATTGAGCGCGCCGCTCGGCACGGGCGTCTGCACCCGTTGTTGCAGGCGCGGCGCCGTAGCGTTCGCACCGAGCGCTTCGAGCAGCATCTCGAAGCCGAGCGCGCTGTCCTCGTCGGCTTCGACCAGCTCATGCACGAGCGTGCCTTCGGGCTTGAGCAAACTCGGCTTGTCGGGGTAGCTGAAGAACGCCACCGGCTCGCCGGTTTCGACAGTGATGATGTGCTTGAAGTCCTGCAGGAAAGCGCGTGCCGGGGCAACGGCATACGGAATGCGTTCGAGCGGTACACGGCCCGCGCCGCGTTCGATGCGCGCCGTGAAGAATTGCGAGCCGAGCCGCGCACCGGTTGCGGCCGCAACCTTCCCCGCGCGTTCGAGCGCGACGCCGCGAGTCGCCTTGTTGCCGAGAATGATCAGCGTCGGCTCGCCCGAGCGCAGCACGCGGGCAACGTGCTCGACGCGCGCGAGATCGGGTGTCCTGCGCGCCGCGACTTCACGCGGCGGCGCCATCGGCGTGCCGGTTTCGCGCCAAGACGTGTCGCCTGGCAGGATCAGCGTGGCGATCTGGCCCGGATGTTCCGAGGCCTTGTCGACCGCTTTCGCCGTATCCCACGCAATCGCGCTCGCGGAATCGGCGCGGCGCACCCAGTGGCTCAACGGCCGCGCGAGGCCCTCGATATCCGAGGTGAGCGGCGGATCGTACTTGAGGTGCGAAGTCGAATGCTCGCCGATGATGTTGACCATCCCCGACGACGCACGCTTGGCGTTATGAATGTTCGCGAGCCCGTTGGCGAGGCCCGGCCCCAGATGCAGCAGCGTGGAGGCCGGCGTGTCCTTCATGCGGTACCAGCCATCGGCCGCACCGGTCGCGACGCCTTCGAACAGGCACAGCACGCTGCGCATCAACGGGTTCTCGAGCGCCGCCAGAAAATGCATCTCCGAGGTGCCCGGATTGGCGAAACAAATGTCGACGCCTCGATCGACCAGCGTAGCAACGAGGCTTTCTGCACCGTTCATTTAGTACCCTGCCAGCTCGCGTGCGAGGCCGACGACGCCATAGCTGCGCGTCGGCGCCGACATCAGGAAGCGATAGCCTTCCTCGATGAGGCGCTTGTGATTCTTCGCCGTGACGTGCGGATGGCCGACGACCACATTGTGCTTCTTGCAGGTCTCGACGATCTGGCGCATCGCATCGACGACGATGGGGTTTTCGTAATCGCGCGGGCAGCCGAGTTCCTGGCTCAAATCGCCTTCGCCGATCAGGATGAAGCCGATGCCGGGCACGTTGGCGAGGATGTCGTCGAGGTTCTCGATCGCCTGGGTGCTTTCGCACATCAGGCCGACGAGAATTTCGCCTTCAGGCACGAGCGGCCACACATCGGCCTTCTTGTAGTAGTCGGCCATGCTCAAGCCCCAGTAGCGCGAAGCCGTGGCCGGGCCGTCGCCGCGCACGCCCTTCGGCTCGTACAGCGGCGCGTTCTTCGGACGCGCATAGCGGCACGACGCCACCGCGTTGTACGCCTGCTCGACCGTCGCGACGTGCGGCCACACGACCCCATAGGCGCCGCGATCGAGCACCTGCTTCGCAAACGACTGGTTCATTTCCACGCCATTGGCGGGAATGCGCGCGATCGGCGTCACGCGCGGCGCGACCGTGCCCGACTCCGCGATCTGCTTGCGGCTCAGCATGTATTGCATGGCGTCGCCGAGCGCCGCCACGTCATACGGGTTGTGTTCCATTTCGAAGACGAGGCCCTCGTACGGGGCATCGCTCATCTCGATCGCGTTTTGCTTGTCGAGTTTCGAGAATGCGGCGAAGGCCGGCTTGCCGGATTCGAAAGCGCGAATGATGCTGTTCAGACGGGTGTTGCTCATGATCGTTATCTCTCGTTGAATGGGGTTGAATCCGCGTCAGTCGGCTTTCCAGTACATGAAGCCCATACCCTCGCCGGTTCCTGCCGGCGTGCGCCAGCAGGGCACGTAGTCCACGAGCGTCATTTCGGCGCCGGTTTCCTGCAGCGCCTTCATCACGCTCGCGTAGAGCTTGATTTCCGAAGTGCCCGACTGATACGAGCGGTCGTCCACGGCAGCGAGTCCGTCGTAATCGTATTCGCCCAGCATCTTCATGATGCGGTGGTCGAATTCTTCGTCGTTGACGAAATGGGACAGCCCACCCGAGGCGAAGATGCCGACGCGCACATCGTCCGGCCACGCGTTGAGCGCATCGCGCAGCACTTCACCGAACTCGATGCACCGCGACATCGACGGCTGCGTGGGCGGATAGAAGCAATTCATGATGACGGGCACGTGCGGCGGCGGGTTGTCGCCCATGATCTGGTGATACACGAAGCTATACGCAAGCGGCGCGACCGGATAGTCGGGCAGCGGCTTCATCCACACGTTGTCCGGCCACGCGAACAAGTCGGTCAAATCGAAGCCTTCGTTCTGGAAGCGATCGACCAGATACTTGGCAAGCTGCGGATGGCACTTGTGCGTGACGTGATGGTCGGGCGCGTAGACCGAGCGTTGCGGCGGGCCGTTGTGCACTTCCTCGCCGGTATAGATGGCGATCGACGGCGAGAAATCGGTGAAGATCTCCTTCTGGTCCTTGCCGAGGATGATCGCGACGTCGATATTGGCTTCGCGATACGCCTCGGCCATCTTGTCGAGCGCGACACGGCAGCGCGCGGCACGCTGGGTGCGCTCCTCGAGCGTCAGGAACGGCTCGAAGGCCGCGCCCCGGTGCGCCTCGAGTTCGGGATAGGTCCACGTGCGATTGCGGAACCACAGCTCCGGATTGTTCCGGTCCCGTTCACCGTTTTTCAACCAGTCCTCCGGCGCCTGCCCGAGCATGCCACTGTGCGGCACGGCCATTCCGAATACAATCTTCGCCATGTGTGTTTTCCAGTCGATGACCACCGGCCACGCCGGTTGCCTTAAATTTTTGTGTGCGTCTTGATGCTGCTTTCTACGCGGTCAAGATCTGCCGCCGGGGCCGATCATCGCCTCTGCTCGATACTTTGGAATGCAAAGCAAACCGGATGGATCCTGCAAACCGACTCTCGTCCTTGCATCGACATGACCGGGCTCGCCGGCCATGCCGTTCTGCCTATGCCTCCTGCAACGAACGCTGCGGGTCGGTGACCTTCGGCGCCCATTGCGGCCGGAACAGGATCGCGGTCGCCGTGGCCCCGATCAGCAGAAACACGAGAATCACCATCATCGGCAGGTCATAGCTGTGACTGACGTGCAGCAGCCAGCCCGACAGGCTCGCCGCCACGCCGCCCGCCAGACTCGTCGCGACTTGCTGCACGCCGGTGACCAGCCCGATCGCCTGCTTCGGAATCAGCGTGAGGCGCGAGAGCACCAGGTTGTTGGCGGTCGTCATGCCGAGCAGCGAGAGCGACAGCACGTTCCAGAACAGCGCCCCTTCGAGCGAGTGTGCATACGCACCGAGCAGCACCGTACAGCCGCCGACAAAGCCCGCGATCGTGAACGACTTGCGCACGAGGATCGGGTGGTAGCCCGCTGCGATGATCCGGTCGGCCGCCCAGCCCGCGAGCGCCGCGACGATGGCGATGCCCGCGAAACTGAAGAACGTGTAGAGCCCCGAGCGTTCCAGCGACAAACCGCGCTGCTCGACCAGATACGCCGGCATCCAGGTCATGCAATAAAACGTGAAGTAGCCGTAGCAGAAATTCGTGATCATGCCGCCCCACACCACCGGGCTCGACAGGATGCTGCCGAGCGACACGGTGCGCGCGCTCTTGCTCGCCTGCTTGAGCTGGTCCTTCGACGGGAAGTCGTTGCGCACCAGCAGCAACCACGGCGCAAGCCAGATCAGCCCGACCAGGCCGGTCACCACGAACATGACCTGCCACGAATAGTTGACGATGAACCAGGCACCGACCGGCGCACCGAACGCGGGGCCGAACTTGTTGCCCATCGCGAGGATGCCTACGGCGAGACCGTTCTGGTGTTCGTCGAAGTTGTTGCGGATCCAGCGATAGCTCGCCGGAATCACGATCGCCTCCGTGACGCCGATGATGAGCCGCATCAGCACCAGACTTTCGAGCGCCGTCACCGCGCCCATCAGCGTCGTGGCGATACACCACAGCGCGAAACAGATCGCATACGGCCACTTCACGCCATAGCGGTCGGCAACCCAGCCCATCGGCACCTGGAAGATGCCATAGGACCAGAAGAAGGCGGCGTTGATCCAGCCTCGATCGACACTGGTCAGATCGAACTGGTGAATGAACCCAGCGTCGGCCAACGCACTCGATACGCTCGTGCGATCGACGAACGAAATCAACACGCCGAATGCCAGAAGCGCGAGGACGCTCCATCGGCCTGTTGCCGCTCGACGTTCTGGTTGGGTTGTCTCCATCTGCTTCTTCTTTGTAGATCAAACTATCTGTATTACCCAGTCGCCGCGGCGCATTTCACGCTGCGGCGACTGCCCGGATGCACCGAATCAGGCGAGCGCAGGATACAGCTGCTGCGCGGTCTTGCCGAAGATCCATTCACGGTCTTGCGCGCTCAGGCTTTGCAGCCCCTCCTGCGCTGTCGCGAGAATTTCCTCGAGTTTGCCCGGCGAGGTCGGGAAGTTCGAGCCCCATGCCATGCGCCGCGCACCGAACGCCTCGACCACACGCGGGAAAAACGTTTCCGCGCTCGCCTTCTCCTTCTTCACATCGCCGAAGATACGCGGCGTGAGCTTCAGGTAGATGTTCTCGAACGCGGCCAGATCGAACAGACTCTGCGCGTTCGCATACGGCGCGCCGTCCGCGACCTCGGGACGTCCGAGGTGATCCAGAATGATACGCACGCCCGGAAAGCGCCGTGCGAGCGTCGTGATCTGCGGCAGGCCAACCGGGCCGGTCTGGATGCACATCGGCAAGTTCAGTTCGGCGCACAGTTCCCACGCGGGGAACGAGCGCGGATCGTCGAGCTCGCTCGGATCGAACTCCTTCGTGCTGCCGCCCGTGAAAAGACGCAAGCCCGCGAGACCGCGTTCGGTCCACTCGCGGATGCGTTGCGGCGCATCCGCTTGCAGCACATCCACGGAACCGACGGCCACGAGCCGGTCCGCATACTGCGCGCAGCCATCGACCACATAACTGTTATCGAAGCCATACGTGGTCGACGAGTGGACCACCGCGGCCTTCGCGACGCCCGCTTCGTCCATCGCGGCGATCAGCGTCTCGACCGTGGTCGGCCGCTCCTTCGACCACTCCGAGCGTTTGCCGAACAACGGCGCCGGCGGATAACGCGTCTCGTCGTCCGAGATGATGTGAGGATGAATATCAACGATTTGGGAAGCCATGCCTGCCTCAATCCTGGTCTGTTTGCTCGCGACTCACGCCGCGCTTACTTGCCGCGTGCCTTCAGGCGCGCATCGAGGCGCGGATACACGCGTCGTGCGTTGCCTTCGAAGATCTTGTAGCGGTCTTCGTCGCTGAGCGCCGGGCACGCGTCGATATAGCGCTTCGTGTCGTCGAAATACTGGCCCGTCGCCGGATCCTTGCCGCGCACGGCGCCGATCATTTCCGAACCGAACAGCACGTTGTCGGCCGGAATCACCTTCGTGAGCAGTTCGACGCCCGGCTGGTGGTAGACGCACGAGTCGAAGAAGATGTTGTCGAGCAGACCTTCGAGCGGACGCTCGCGCATTTCGAGCGACATGCCGCGATAACGGCCCCAGTGATAAGGCACCGCGCCGCCGCCGTGCGGAATCACGAGACGCAGCGTCGGGAAGTCCTTGAACAGGTCCGATTGCAGAATCTGCATGAACACCGACGTGTCGGCGTTCAGATAGTGCGCGCCCGTGCCGTGGAAGCACGGATTGCACGAAGCGGCCACGTGAATCATTGCGGGCACATCGAGATCGACGAGCGCTTCGTACAGCGGATACCACTCGCGATCGGTCATCGGCGTGCCGGTCCAATAGCCGCCCGACGGATCCGGATTCAGGTTGCAACCGATGAAGCCCAGTTGCTCGACGCAGCGGCGCAGCTCGGCGATGCTGTTCTTCGGCGCGACACCCGGCGACTGCGGCAGTTGGCAGACCGGCGCGAAGTTGTCGGGATACAGCTCCGTCACACGATAGACGAGATCGTTCGACACTTCGGCCCATTCGAGGCTCGTGCGCTCGTTGCCGAGGTGATGACTCATCAGGCCCGCGATCGGCGAGAACAGCGTGAGATCGCTGCCGCGCTCCTGTTGCAGCTTGAGCTGGCCGTTGCCGATCGCTTCGCGGATCTGGTCGTCGCTCACATACGCACCTTCGCGCGACGGCGCGTTGGCCAGATCATTTGCAAATTCAACCTGTTTCGCACGCCAGTTGCGGAACGACGCGGGCACGGTCGTAAAGTGGCCGTGGCAATCGATAATCATGACGTCTCCGTTCTTGTCAGCTGGCCAGCGGATCGACGAACAACTCGTCGATCGCCATACGGCGCGGCGTGAGGCCTTGCTTGAATGCGGTCTGTTCGAGCGCTTCGATCGTCTTCAGGTTTTCCTGCAGACCGTACGGCAGCGGATCGTGGCCGACGATCTTGCGCAGCTCCAGATACTTCTTGTCGCCGGCGCTCGTCGCTTCGCCTGCGTCGAGCCGGGCGAGCCATTGCTTCTTGGCCTCGGCGAAGGCGTCGTAGATCGACTTCGCGATCCACGGATGCTCGGCGAGCACCGAGTCCTTGACGACGATCGTGCCGTGCATCGGATAGATGCAGGTGCGGCCGTAATATTCAGCTTCGATTTGCGCAGCGTTGGGCAGCAGATCCGGGTAGTCGGCCTCGACTTCCTTCCAGCCGCCCGTCGGTGCGCCGGTGCGGCCGATACCGGCAGCGGCGGCGAAGCCTGCGGCGAGTTCACCATTGGCCATCATCTCGGCAAGCGACGTGCCTTCCGGCGCGTGAATCACGTTCGACGGCAGCTTGAGTTGGGTGACGTGCTCTTCGTCGTCGACGACCCACGTCACCTTTGACGCATCGAGCCCGAACTCATCGATCAGCACCTGGCGCGTCCACACGCCCGTCGTGACCGAGTAGGCACGCACACCGACCTGCTTGCCTTCAAGATCCTTCGGGGTGCGGATGCCGGCGTCCGGACGCACGAGCAGGCCGCCGTGGTGGAAGCGGCGCACCACGAAAATCGGCAATGCGACGAACGGCGCGCCATAGGCACGAGCGATAATGTAGGTCGTCGGCGCGAGTTCGCACACATCGAACTCGACATCGCGCACCATCCGGCGAAACGCGCCGATCTGCGGCTGAACCGTGACGAATTCGGCGTCCACGCCTTCGATGGGAATGGAGCCGTTGCGAATGGCCGACGTATGCGGATGCTCAGCGATTGCGATCTTGAGCGGCACTTTCCTGGTCAACATCCTCTCCTTTGGATTGCTCGGCGCGGCGGGCTCAATCGAGGGCCCGGCGCCAGATGTATCGATGCGATGGAGTAAGAATATTTGACGGCGCAAGTGGCGTCCCTATACAAAACGCACATTCACTGGCACTTTTGTCGAGCGCAGCGCGAAAGCGCTGCATGCCGGCCAGCGCACCGGCTGGCGGGCTCGGCGACGGATTTTCGAGCGCTGCTTCAAACCCGCGCGGCGCGCGATTCTGGTACATCGCGAAGCGGGCTCAGGGGCAAAATCGGTGCGCGTTGCCCTGCTCGCGCGGCGGAGCACGAACGTCGGAGAATGGCGCTGGGGCGTGATCCCGGGGCGCAGCACGCTGGACCGTTAGTTGCGATATGTGGCGCAACGCCGCGCGGACGGGGTGTCGGCGGGCTACCTCCTTGACAGCCTATAGACTGTATTCACCATTTACAGCCTATAGTTTGTAATTCCCATTTACAGCGTATAAACTGTATTTCACTTTCGATCGCCGGAGCGAACCGTGGACTATCCGATCAAGACCGCCAGCCAGTTGCGGCCGATCCTCATCGGTTTTCGCAAGCAAGCCGGACTCACGCAAGCCGCGCTCGCAGAGCGTCTCGGCATCACGCAGCAAAGCTATGCCGCGTTCGAGGCCAATCCCGAGGCGGCCAGCGTCGAGCGACTATTCCGCGTGCTCGGCCAATTCAGAGTCGCGATGACGCTCTCTTCCGGCGCGAATGGATCGAACGAAACGGCGACGGTCGCGCCCAAACAAACGGCACGCAAGCGCGCGGCCACGCCCACATCCACGTCCACGCAGAAAACCACCAGGACGCCAGCCGCGACGCCAAAGAAACGCGCCGCAACCAAACCCGCCGGCAAGCGGGAGATCTGGTAATGCCGCGCACGCGCCAGTCGAACCGGCTCGATCTGTGGATGAACGGCTTGCCCGTCGGTTACTGGGAGCAGACGAGAGGCATCGAACGGCTCGTTTATCTCGACAGCTGGATCGAAGACGAACAAGGGCGACCGCTATCGTTGTCGCTTCCGTTCACGCCGGGCAACCAGCCGTATCGCGGCGCGCTCGTCAACGACTACTTCGACAACCTGCTACCCGACAGCGAGCGCATTCGCCGCCGGCTCGCCACGCGCTATCGGACCGGCGGCACCACGCCGTTCGAGTTGCTCGCCGCGGTGGGACGCGATTGCGTCGGCGCATTGCAAATGCTGCCCGCCGGAGAAACGCCGACGCGACTCCAACGCACCGAGGGACGCCCGCTGAACGAGGCGCAGATTGCGCAACTGCTGCGCGACACCACGGCCGCGCCCCAGCCCGGCGAACGCGAGGCCATCGACGACCTGCGTCTCTCGATCGCCGGCGCGCAGGAAAAGACCGCGTTGCTGCACACGCGCGGCGAGTGGCTGCTGCCTGAAGGCAGCACGCCCACCACGCACATTCTCAAACTGCCGCTCGGCCTGGTCGGCAACATGCGCGCCGACATGCGCACCTCGGTCGAAAACGAATGGCTCTGCTCGAAGCTCGTCGCTGCCTATGGCCTGCCGATCGCCGCGTGCGAAATCGCCACGTTCGAAGAAACCAAGGCGCTCGTGGTCGAGCGCTTCGACCGGCGCTTCTCGAGCGACGGACGCTGGATCGTGCGACTGCCCCAGGAGGATCTGTGCCAGGCCACCGGCACGTCGGGTCTCATCAAGTACGAAACCGATGGCGGCCCCGGAATCGACACGATCATGGCCGTGCTCCAGGGCAGTTCGCAAGCGGCGCGCGACCGGCATAACTTCTTTGTCACGCAGATGATCTTCTGGCTGCTCGCGGCGACCGACGGCCATGCGAAGAATTTCAGCGTCGCCCATTTGCCCGGCAGCCGATACGCCGCCACGCCGCTCTACGACGTGCTCTCGGCGCATCCGATCATCGGGCGCGGACGCAACCAGCTCGCGCCGCAGCGCGCGAGCCTCGCGATGGCCGTGCGTGGGCGCAACGCGCACTATCGCATCGAGCAGATCTATCCGCGTCACTGGATTGCACAAGGGCAGCGCGTCGGCTACGCCGCCGCAGAAGTCGAACAGATGATGGCCACCGTTGCGGCCGCAACCAACCGGGTAATCGACGAAGTCGCCGCCCAGTTGCCGCGCGCCTTCCCCGCCGATGTTGCCGACGCCGTGTTCGCCGGCATGCGGCGACTCAACGCGAGACTGGCGGGCGGCTAGCGCTAGCGTGCCGCCTCATGCCGGCGTCGATAGATGTGTAGTGTGCATGTCGCTCAAGCGGCACAACAAAATGCCGTAGCCGGTCAGATGCCCGAGATAGACGCTCGTGAACACGTTCGCACCGGGCAGCGTCACGGCGAGCTGCTGCAATTCGGCCATGCCGAGCGGCTTGTGGGCGAGCGGCTCGCGCTCGACGCGCAGATCGGCAACCAGCGCCAGCTGCCGATGAGCATCGACGAGCTGGGAAAGCCCCGCGAGCCAGGCCGCCTTCCATGATGCATCGAGCGCCGCGAACTGCGTGTGAAAGGTGTCGAGCGTTTCGAGAAAGCTCACGAGCGTGTCGAACAGCTCGTGATAGCACCAGAACAGCGGCAGCCGTTCGCGATTGCGTTGCAGATGCACCGACACCCACGCCTGTTGCAAATCGAGCTTCAACAGATCGTGCGCCTGCTTCAGATTCGTGCTCGCCTTGCGCACGCGATCGGCGAGCGGCTTGATCTCGCCCGGTTCGAGCTGGTCGGCGGTGAGCTTTTCCAGGACGTCGAGCGCCGCGTCGTTGCCTTCATTGACCAGCGTATTGGCCCAGAAACCGTGATCGGGCGGAAAAGCGATTTGCTGGATCAGGAAGCCAAGCAGCATGCCGAGCACCACGCCGATGAGTCGTTGTTCGAGCAACGGAATGTGCTCGCCACTGTAGAGCACGAGCGTCATCGGCACGGTGATGCTCGTCATCTGGAACAACGATGGCTTCATGCGCACGATCGTGAAGATCACGAGCGGCAGCAGCAGCGCACCGACCCACAGATGCGGCGCAGTCACCCAGATGACGAGCGTGCCGATCGGCATCGCCACGACGTTCGAGAGCACACGCCGATAAAAATAGCCGCGCGCCGCCGAAATCGACGTGCCCAGCGCGAGCGTGAGCATCGCCGAGCCCGCCAGCGCAACGGCGGCGTCGGGATAGCCGAAGTAATACGGAATCGCGAAACCGACCCACAGGCCAATCGTCAGCTTGACGTATTGCGCGGACTCGGAGAGCGAGAAGCGCGCAAGCGTGCGGCGCCAGGGCTTGAGCGGTTTGTGAGCGTACGATACGGTCGACATGGGATCCTGCCTGCGTAAAAACCACACGAGATGGCGCGCTACGGCGTCTTGCGGATCAGCACGAAACCGCGCTCGCGCCCATCATTGACGCTGTCCACGGTATTCATCGCCGCGTAGAGATCGGCCGTCTTCACCCAGACCGGCGGATATTTGTAGCGCGCGACGTCGAGCACCAGAAAGCGGTCCGTCTTCGCATCGAACGCCGCGAGCGGCGAGAAGTGGCCACCACTTTCTTCCCCGAGCGGCTTGCGCAAAAAATTGACGACCACATAGAGGCCCCGCGTGCCGAGCGCGTGAGCGGCCATGCGCCGGAAGTCGTCGACGCTCAGTTGATCGGCATGAAACACGTCGGCACTCACGCCGTGCGAGCGGATCACCGCGCCGAACTGGTCGAGCGTCATGCCCTGCTGCAACACCACCGACTCGGGCACGATCTGCTCGGTAGCGCCGTCGAGCACGTTGTCCTGCGTGAACGTGCGGTACGGCTCGAGACCCGGCGCATCGGGCGCGGGAATCGCGAGCGCATTGAGCACCATCACCATCGACGCCACCCCGCAAAACGCCTGATTCTTCTGTGTGACGAACTGCACACTGAGCGGCCAATACGCCTCGCGCGCGGTGCTCTCGACCAGCAGACGCCCGCCCGCTTCGTCGGCGAGACTCACGAGCCCGGGCGGAACCGGCAGCGTCTGCGCCGCTGCCCCGCCGCATCCCGCGAGCCATACCGCCATCGCGATCCATCGCGCCGCCCCTCTGCCCTTGTTCATTTCATCGTCCCCGCGTTCACCGGATGTCGCGCCATTTTGCGGCAAAACCGCCATGCCGACCAGGCACCCCTGCTTGCTGACCGGTTTTACCCCATGCCTGAGAAGCATGCCCGCCAGCCTCGAAAGTCTTTTTCCTTTCGACCGCCGGTCACTAGATTAGGACCCAAGGCAGCGCAACGCGTCTTTCATCCAACCGACCCAACGGAGAAGCATCATGAACAACCTGACCGGAAAAACCGCCCTCGTCACCGGCGCATCGCGTGGTATCGGCCGCGCCAGCGCGCTCGCCCTCGCCCAGGCTGGCGCACAAGTGCTCGTCCATTACAGCAGCAACGAAGGCGCCGCCGACGATGTCGTCGCCGAGATCCGCGCCGCCGGCGCTCACGCGCAGAAGGTCGCCGCCGACCTCAGCGCCGCCGATGGCCCGCACCTGCTCGCACGCCAGGTGCGTGCGATCGTCGGCGATCGTCTCGACATCGTCGTGGCAAATGCAGGCGTTTCGAAAGCCGCGAGCATCGAGGCCACGACCGTCGAGGATTTCGACAACCTGTTCGCCGTGAACGTGCGCGCGCCCTACTTTCTCGTGCAGCAACTGCTGCCCGTGCTGCATGAAGGCAGCAGCGTGATTCTCCTGTCGTCGCTCGCGGCCCGTGCCGCCCTCGGCACGCTCTCCGCTTATGCGGCCACCAAGGGTGCCATCGACACGCTCGTCAAGCATTTCGCCCTCGTGCTCGGCGAACGCGGCATCCGCGTCAATGCCGTCGCTCCGGGCGTCGTAGCCACCGACATGTCAAACTTCGCCAAGACCGATGAAGGCCGCGACTTCACGCTCGGCATGCAGGCGCTCAAGCGCGTCGCGCAAGCCGACGACATCGCCGGCGCCGTCACCTTCCTCGCCTCCGATGCCGCGCGCTGGATCACCGGCGACACGCTGCGCGTCGACGGCGGCTCGAAGCTCTGATCGCCGTGGCCTTCAACGCAACTCTTTTGATCAGTGATCCAAAATGTTATCTAACGAACTTAAACTGTTTACACCGCTGAAGGCGGGCGCATTGGCACTGTCCCATCGCGTGGTTCACGCACCGATGACCCGCCTGCGCGCCGACGCCGACGACAGCCCGAGCGCGATGATGGTCGAGTACTACCGCCAGCGCGCATCGTCGGGTGGCCTCCTGATCACCGAAAGCGCCCATCCGTCTTACGATAGCCGCGGCTACCTGGGCGCGCCCGGCATCTATACCGACGCGCACACCGAGGCGTGGAAGAAGGTCACCGACGCCGTGCATGCGCGGGGCGCGCGCATCGTCATGCAGATCGCCCACGATGGCCGCCAGTCGCATGTCGACCTGAGCCATGGGCATGCACCGGTGGCGCCCTCGGTCGTCCCGTACGAAACAACCGTGTTCACGCACAACGGCTGGGTGCCCAATTCCCCGCATCGCGCATTGGAACTGCACGAGATCGCGCCCATCGTCGCGTCGTTCCGGCGCGCCGCCGAACGCGCGAAAGAAGCGGGCTTCGATGGCGTCGAACTGCACAACGCCAACGGCTATCTCGCCGACACCTTTCTGCAGGACGGCACCAACCAGCGCACCGATGCCTACGGCGGCAGCATCGCGAAACGCGCGCGCTTTTCGCTCGAAGTCGTCGAAGCGTTCGCATCAGTGTGGGGCGCAGCGCGCGTCGGCGTGCGCGTCTCGCCGAGCGGCCGCTGGGGCGCGATCTCGGACAGCGATCCGCAAGCGACGTTCGGTTATTTCGCCGAACGCCTCAATGACTATGGACTGGCGTATCTGCACGTGATCGAACCACGCGTGATGGGCACCGAAACGCTCGCCGAAGGCCAGCCGCCGGTTGCGGCATCGTTCCTGCGCACCGTGTTCGATGGCCCGATCATCGCCGCGGGCGGCTTCGATCGCGCAGGCGCCGAACAGATCCTGCAAAGCGGCGATGCCGATCTCGTCGCGTTTGGACGCTGGTTCTCGTCGAACCCCGACCTGCCCGAACGGCTGCGCCACAACCTGCCGCTCGCGCCCTACCAGCGCGAAGCGTTCTGGGGCGGCGACGAACATCATTACATCGATTTCCCCACCCACGCCGAAGCGAACGCACAAGCGCTCGCCGAGTGCGCATAACGCCCATCGTTGCGAGGAGTCACGCCATGACCAGCCAGACCACTTCAGCCAGCCGCACCGTGAAAATTCCGGGCCCCGATCATCCGATCACCATCGAGCCCGCCAACGCCCGCGTAGTCGTCACGCTGGCGGGCAAGGTCATCGCCGACAGCAGTTCAGCGCTGACACTGCGTGAAGCCCAGTACCCGGCCGTGCTCTACATCCCGCGCGAGGATGTCGACATGAATGCGTTGGCGCGCTCGACGCACACGACCTATTGCCCCTACAAAGGCGAGTGCTCGTATTACTCGCTCCCCGCTGGCGGCGAGCGCTCGGTCAATGCCGTGTGGACCTATGAGAACCCCTACGACGCAGTCGCGCCGATCCGCGAGCATGTCGCGTTCTATCCCGACCGCGTCGATTCAATCGACGTGCAGCCGCTCGCCGCGTCTGCGCACTGAGCGCACTGAAGCTTGGCACAAGGACAAAACATGAACACCGCCCCCGTTGTACTCATCACCGGCGCGCTGAGCGGCATCGGCCGCGCCACCGCGCTCGCCTATGCACGCGAGCGCGCGAACCTCATCGTCTCGGGCCGCCGCGCGAGCGACGGCGAAACACTCGCCGCCGAACTGCGCACACTCGGCGCGCAAGCGGAATTCGTCCAGGCCGACGTGCGCGACGAACGCGACGTCGAAGCGCTCGTCAAGGCCACGCTCGAACGCTTCGGACGGCTCGATATCGCCGTGAACGCCGCCGGCACCGAAGGCGAATCCGGCCCGCTCACCGAGCAGACGCGCGAGCGCTACAGCGCCGTCTTCGATGCGAACGTGCTCGGCACCCTGCTCGCGATGAAACATGAACTGCGCGCCATGACTGAGCAAGGCAGCGGCAGCATCGTCAATATCTCGTCGACGATGGGCGTGCGCGGCGCCGCGGGCGTGGGGCTGTACGTCGCCTCGAAACATGCCGTCGAGGGCCTCACGAAATCGGCCGCGCTCGAAGCCGCGCCCTTTGGCGTGCGAGTGAACGCCGTCGCGCCTGGACCCATCCAGACCGCGATGCTCGACCGCCTCACCGGTTCCGCCGAGCGCAAGGCCGGAATGCTAGCCACCGTGCCGCTCAAGCGTGCCGGCGAGCCCGACGAGATCGCCGATGCCATCGTCTTCGTGGCCTCGCCGAAGGCGAGCTTCATGACCGGCGAGATCCTGCGCGTGAACGGCGGCCGGACCGCTGCCTGAGACGGACCCCACACCACTGCGAACGAGGCATTCGTCATGGCAACACCGAACTTCAATGAATTGCCGGCCGTGCTGCAAACCGTGCAGACGCGGCCGCTTTTCGTCATTCGACTCGACGTGAAGCCGATGGTCATCGTCGGCGACACGCCGGGAGCGTTTCGCCGCATCGGCATCGTGACGTCGGGAGAATTCACGGGCGAGCGACTGTCGGGCACGATCCTCGACGGCAGCAGCGACTGGCAGACGATCCGGCGCGACGGCAGCACAACCCTCGATGTGCGCCTCTTGCTGCGAACCGACGACGGCGTCTTCGTGCCGATGTCGTATCGCGGCGTGCGCCACGGACCGCCCGATGTGCTCGCGCGTATCGACAAGGGCGAAGCGGTCGATCCGGCGAGCTACTACTTTCGCACCAATCCGGTATTCGAGGCGCCCACGGGGAAATACGAATGGCTCAATCGCGTGCTTGCGATTGGTGTGGGGCATCGATTCCCCGATGGGCCGGTTTATAGCGTGTTTGAGGTGTTGTGAGTGCGTGCCTCGGCGGTGCTCGATATTGATGTGAGTCGCCGCCTTTATCACGTCACTTCGTATCGAAAAAACGGATTTCGGGTTCCGTTTGCGATTCAGCAGGATGATGCAGCATTTTCCAATTAGGTCGAGCACGCCTGATTGACGTTGTCGTGTTGCGCACCCTAGATTCCGGTTTTCCAAGCGACAACCGGAACGTCAGGGATGCGTATGAATGCTGTGACTGTCTCCTTCTCCAATGCGCTGAGTTACTCAGGCGCTCGCCCCGCCCTGCGGCCTGGGATCTGGATCGGCACGTTCGACATCGACAGTAAGCCGTGCGCCTGCCGGCGTGCGGGTGTGCGGATCGACGGGTGTGTGACGGGCTCGTGGGTTAGTTACTTTGATCGTGTCGAGCAGGAGGTCGCCACTCGACGGCGGCGCGCCCACGTCCATCGAAAACGGCCGCGTCGTATTCAACTGCTCGCAAGCAGCTACCAGCCCAAGCCCCGAGATAGCCACACGCACTAACGATCATGATCATCAGCCCACCGTTTTTACCCGAAGCCGGTCTTGCGATCCCGACCGGGACCAATCCCGATCCGATGATGGATGCGGTCGACAAGTTCGAATGTGTTCACGGCATCTTCCCGATCGCCTTCGACCGGCGCTGGCACTGCGGCGTGCATCTGCAGCCGGATAGAAAGGACAGGATATTCGCGATCGCCGATGGCGAGGTCGTCGCCTACCGCGTCTGCCAGAACGCCATCGACGATGGCGAGAGCCATACCGGCTTCGTGCTGCTCAGGCACACGACAGAAACTGGCGATGGTCGGACGCTGACGTTCCATTCGCTCTACATGCACTTGCTGCCGTTGTCCGAATATCAGCAGCACAGCGCGAACGCGAAGGAGATGCCGGAGTTCCTGCGCATGCCTACGGGCGATCCCGACACACAGGTGCCTCCCGCCGTTTCAGGAGGTGGCAAGAAGGTGCGGCGCAAGGACGTATTGGGCTGGCTTGGGCGCTATGGGGGGATGCCACACCTGCACTTCGAGATCTTCATGACGCAGACCGATTTCGATGCCTATTTCGGGCATACCCAGCTGGGCAACACGGCGCCCGCTCCGTCTGCTGGTTCCGACTGGTGGGGACACGCCTACTTCGTCATTCCTGCCCGCAGCCACTTTCGCCGGTTGCCACGGGAAGTCGACGACGACAACAAATTGCAAGGGATTGAATTCACGCCCGGTCAGATCGGCTCGAACGCCTTGCCGCTGCTGGTCGAAACCTGGTTCAGCCACGGCACGAAATACACCAAAGTCTGGAGCGTCGCGCCGGACGGCGCCCGGACGCTGCTCACACCGCAGCCGGTGCCCGAACAAGACTACGAATACGATCTCTACAAGCGCGCCACCGCGCTTTACCCGACCTGCCCGAGCGACGGCCACGAACTGCTGCGCTTTGGCCGCATCCTGTCCGCGCCCCAGACGCTGGCGGCCGACGCGCGAACGACGTGGATGAAGGTCACCTGGGCTGCGGGCCAGTTCGGGTATATCGATATCAACGACGCGTACATCCAAAAGTTCTCCGATGCGGACTTCCTGTCACTCATGGGCTGGCAGAAGGTCAGCGACGGCAACACTCCATTCGATAGCGACGGGCTCTGCGATGTCGATGCGTTGAAGAAGTTGATGAAGGACGCCTGGAACAATCATGAAACCGCAATCCAGCAATCGATGACCGCGGAATCCGAGAAGGCGGATCCGATTTTCAGCTTGAAGAACAACGAACTGTTGCGCCGACAATTGCGCGGCTTTGTTTGTCAGGCGCCCAGCGAATGGGACAGCACGCATAACGAGCGGCGCTACGTAAAGCTGCTCGATGAGGGCGAGTTCTACCATCAAAACATGCACGGCTATAACGACTTCCTCAAATATCTGAAGGACGTTCAGTTCTGGGACAAGACTGGCTTGCCTGCGGGGCAGAAGTTATGGTTTTTTCATCCGCTGGAATTCATCCGGCACTTCAGGAAGTGTGGGTGGTTGAGCAAGGATGAGTTGTCTCAGATTTATGTTGAATCAAAATACACTGCCGTTGGAAAAGTAGGCGCCGCATACAAGGATCGCTACCGAATTAGTCTCAATCAAGTTCTAAGAAAATATATTCTTAACAATTCAATACGAGGATCACATTTTTTTGGGCAATGTGCCATTGAATCATTTTATATGATGATCGTTAGGGAGTCCTCGATCTCGATTGCCAACGCAATCAGAACAAATCACGTCTCGATAATTCCTGAATCGCATGGTTATTTACAATCCCCACCAGCCGACGAAGCTGATGTCGCGTATTTCAATAAACTATACGAAGGGCGAACCTCCCTCGCCAACACGGACCATGGCGACGGCGTTAAATTCAGAGGACGAGGATTTAAGCAACTCACAGGAAGATATAATTATTCGGAATACTGGATATACAGGGCATGGCTTGATCCAAAATCATACGATCATGCATGGTTTAAAAAAAATACAAATGGTCACCGTGTGCCAGGCCCCGCGATCGACAACCCGGAAGTAATTGGCAATGATGCATTTTCATGCGTCGACACGGCCGGATTCTTTTGTGCACACTATCGCGTGTCCGCCGCGGCAGATAAGGGCGTCACTCGGCTTGCCTCTGCTGCAGTTACAAAAATCGTAAACCCCCACGATCGTTCCAGCCCGCCTGCACGCTGGAACGAAACCCAAGCTGCATATGCCGTTCTGGGAGATTTCCCATGAGATATTTTATTAGCATATTCGTTGCATTAATTTTGACAGCGAATTCCAGAGCCGAGACTGTGATGTCTTGTGACAGGCGGTATACGGCTTTTATTGATATGCCGCATCGATGGTCTTTGGCAATTAAAAGAACAGGGGCAGAGCGACGAATTACAAATATCGACCACGATATTATTGGGGGTTCATTCGACCTAAAAAATAAATTACTGGCTGTGCATGGGATTCCGAATAAAATAGATGTCGTTAATGCCCAGACAGAATACCTTTCGATCTACACAATAAAACCAAAACCACAGTTAATCATAAAAAGAACGTACGGCGGAGGGATTTATGAAATCTCGTTCGACACAGATGGTAATTTTCTATTTGTCGCCGATCGATTCGGATTTGATATTATCAATATAAAAACCAGGAAAGTGAAAAATTTGGACCCCGCCTCAGAACCTCCATTTTCAAGACAGCGCTGTGAACCTTAGTCTCTACTTTCAAGCGCAATCCCTTAATGAAGTAAAGCGTTGGAGCGAAGAAGTACAGCTATTCGATCTCAGAAGAACAAGCGATGCCCATGATCGAGCATGACAGAGGCCGCGTTCACCTTGACAACAATGCGGCAGCGACGAGAATAGCAATGGCATGCCATGGTGGTTTCTGCCCAAGAGCATAGATCTTTCACAAGTGACTCAGACCCAGCTCAATGACATCGCCAAATTGCTCAGCGAGGGGCCCCGTCCGAAACATTCCGCCGGAATACTCCAGGAGAAGCTATGTCGAAAAAACTCGAAACCACAAAATTAGCCAAACATTGCATTTACCCTTGTGATCGCTCAATCCAGAAATTCCAGGAAACGACGTTTACTCACGCGTTGTTTCTGCCAGATTCTTTGCGCCTATCGTTTTGTTGAAAAAAAGGCGGACAGAGGAGTTTCTGAGGATGTTTCGCGCGGGCGGACTGAGACGCGAGCTGTGAAAAATCACGCACTCTTGCTTTTTCTCCTTTTTAGCACATTGGCCTTCGGGCAATCTGCATCCGATTCCAGACGTATTTATAGCATTGAACGCAACCATACCACGCCAGAGGTTGTGGAGCAGTGCGGAATAGCCCTTGACGCTCCAAATCTAAAGAGCGCATCCGATCAGGTTATCGGCTTCGCATGCACAGGGTCATACAAGAACGGCGAAAAAGCAATTATGGATAGGGACTTTCAGTATGATCCGAATTTCGATCCCCGTGGCGGCGATAACGTCAGTTTCGAAATTGAGGAAACAGGAATCGATAAAAAACTCTCAGCCGCAAGTGACACTATCTTCAGAATAAATCCCGGTAAAAGCTCTCCAATTTTGGACCCCGGAGCTTCATACACAGAATCAGATTGCGGCGATACCGTCGTCAAAACAATAATTTCACCAATCAAAGGTATTAATTGGCATGGCTGGATAGCAGAGGAGACTTCCTCCAAGGCAGGCGAACATTGTAAACCGAGCAAAGAATACACAGAAAAATATCGGTGCATTCACATGTTGATAGGCAACGGGAAATTATCCGCTCAATTGAATGGCGTTTGTCTTTTGCGCAATCGTGAGTACTGCCTGGAAAATGGACTAAGCTATGACTTATTCCGGGAAATGATCAACACCATACGTTTCACCGAAGACTAAAGACCGCACTGATTCTTGTGACCCGTAACTATCGCGGCGATGACCGGATCGACTCGATGCGTTGCAATGCATTTCCCCGTCAATCCGGTGTACAGCCTGTTTGAGGTGTTGTGAGAGGCACCACAGCGACGCGCCCCGCGCGTCGCCCTAAAACCTCCAACCTCAAACCTTCGCGGGACGCCCCGTCTTGACCGTCTCGAGCCCCGCAACCGCCGCAGCCAGTTGCTTTGCCGTTGCAGCCTCGAGCAGTTGCAGGCCAGCGCGCAGCAATTCGCTCTTCTTCACTTCGATGCCGGCCTTGAGGCACTTCGCCTTGAGCTCCGCGATCTTGTCGTAGTCCGACTTCGGCATCGTGAAGCTGTCGCGCACGACCTTTTCCTTCTTCGCACGCTTGGTCTTCGCTTTCACGGCGGTTTCCGCCGGTGCAACGACGGCGCGCTTCGCTTGCGGCTTCACTTCCGGCTTGGCCACCTTAACCTGCTTGGCCGCCTTTACTGCCTTAACCGCCCCAGCCTTCTTCGCCGGAGCCTTCGCTACCTTGGCCTGCGGAGCCTTCGCTGACGCCTTGCGCGCAGCCTTGGCCGGCGCCTTGGCCGCCTTCCCGGCAGTCTTCGCCGTCTCAGCCGTCTCAGCCGTCTGCGACGCCTCAACAGTCACGGCAGCCTCGACAGGCGCAGCAGGCTCAACCACAGTCGGCGCCTCTACCGTCTCCGGCGTCGTGGTCAACTGTGAAGTTTCGTTCGTCGGATCGTTCATGTGCGTGGTTCCTTGTTTATCGAAAACGGTATAAACAGTATATATCGTTTGATCGATTCACATAAGCATCGTCCGATCGCGAAACGATCAAGCGCAACGCGCGAGCCACGCCGACAAATGCGGATACTCCACCATGCGACGCGCCACCGGCGCCGCATTCATCGCGAGGTCGAGCTGGCACGATACGGCGATGTCCGCCACCGACTTCGCCTCGCCCACCAGCCACGCCCGCCGCGCAAGCAGCGTATCGAGCGCGCCGAGGTGCCCATGCAGTGTCACCATGATGTCGGGCAGCCCGCGCCGCCCAAGCCCTTGCACCGCGAGCTTCCTGCGATAGTGATGCCGGATGGCGATGCCCACCGGAATGCGCTCCCAGGCCGGGCGCCCCTCGCACAACGCATTCACCTGCGCCTTGAGCGCTCCCGGGTCGCCCATGCTGAGCGCGGCCATCGCATAGCACGAGAGCGCCTCGTCGGCCCAATCCTCGATCACCGCGGCGAGTGCACGCTCACCCGGGTCCACGGGCACGACGGGCGCCTCGGGCACACGCGACTCCAGGAACGTGACGATGGCCGAGCTGTCCTGCACGCGCTCGTCGTCGAAGTCGAGCACCGGCAACTGTCCGGCCGCCGAAAGCTTCGCCGCACTTCTCGCCAGCAGGCCGTTATAGTCGACGACCGAAAACTCGATCCGCTTGTGGCGCAGCACCTTGCGCACCTTGCTGCAAAACGGCGATCGCTCCCACTGATGCAGGACCACGGTTGGCATACGTATCTCCTCTTCGTGCGCATCCCGTTCGCTCGAACACGGGGCGAATTATCATAGCGCTGATGCCGCCACAGGAGACCGTCCGCGCGATGCCCATGGATCCCCGCTCCCATCTCGACGAACTCCGCGACCCCGCCGAACGCACGGTGCAGGTCTGGGACTTGCCCGTGCGATGCTTTCACTGGTTGACGGTGCTGCTGGTCGGGCTCGCCTGGATGACCGAGCGGCTCAACTGGATCGATCTGCATGTGCGGGTCGGCGAGACGCTGCTCGCGCTCGTGCTGTTTCGTCTGCTATGGGGCTGCCTCGGTAGCGACACGGCGCGCTTTCGGCGCTTCCTCGCGTCGCCCGCGAGCGCCTGGCGGCATCTGCGTCACGTGCTGCGGCGCGAGCCCGATCGCGAAGCCGGCCACAACCCGGCGGGCGGCTGGATGGTGATGTTGCTCCTCGCGCTGCTCGCCGTCGAAACGCTGAGCGGTCTTTACCTCTACAACGATATCGAGGACGAAGGCCCATTGAGCGAACACGTCCCTGCCGTGATCGCAAATGCCATCGCCGCGCTGCATGCAATCGGCTGGGACATCCTGTTCGCCACCGTCGTGTTGCATCTGTTCGCTATCGCGCTCTATGCGTTTGCGAAAGGGCAGAACCTCGTGCGCCCGATGGTGACCGGTCGCAAGCGCCTGCCGGCCGCCATGCGCGCGCCGCGCATGGCGTCGCTATGGCTTGCGGTACTTCTGGCGGGAATCGCGGCGCTCGTCACGGCGTTGCTCGCCATGTACGTGTGAATGCCGGCGGGCCATGGAACGCACAAGCGAGGCATGACCCGTCGAGCAGGACATCAACCGACCGGCAAGCGGTTCTTCATGCCGAGCACTTCGATGCGCGCAATTTCAGGTGGCCGCGCGAGCAACTCGCCTGCCCGCTCCATGAGCGCCTTCGCGATCGGGCCATCGAGATGGGCCTCGCGGTCCTCATCGCTGGAGAATGCGTCGAAGATGCCGAAGGTCGTCGGCGACAGGCGCAGCGCGAACCAGATGGGCGTGGTGTCTTCCTGATTGGCCATGTCGAGACCGCCCGCGAGAAAATCGGCGACGGCCTGTTCCTTGCCGGGTTTCGCTTCGAGTCGGGCAAATAATGCATGCTTGATCATCGTGGCTCTCCGGTTTATCCACGCGGTCGATTCGCGCGGTTGAACCCCCACTTTAAGCTAGTGCGAGCCGATCTGCAGAAGCAGGCAAAACAAATAACGAGGAGAGTGTGAAGCGCGACAGCGAAGCGTGTGTCGCGAATGCGCTGTGCATGATGACAGCGCATCCGCGAAGAGGCGTGCCCCGTCCTCAATAGTGACGGTGCTTGCCCTTGCGATGATGATGCGAGTGGTCGTCGTAACCCGATGACGAGTTGCGCGAGAGATTGCCACCGAGTGCTGCGCCCGCGCCGCCGCCGAGTGCTGCGCCGACGAGTCCGCCGCTGCGCCCGCCCATCGCATTGCCTGCCGCCGTGCCTGCGCCGCCGCCGAGCGCGCCGCCGATGATCGCGCCGGTGCGATCGCGCCGGTTGGACGAGATCGCGCCGCCCGCACCGCCGCCGATCGCGCCACCGATCACCGAGCCCGTGCTGCCGCCCATCGCACCGCCGACCGCTGCGCCGGCCACGCCGCCGAGCGCGCCGCCCAGCGCGTTGTTCAAGTCACTGGCCGCTGCCGGCAGTGCCGTTGCGGCGGCAACGGCCGCCACCATCATCGTCGGGACAATTTTCTTCCACATGTCCGGTTTCTTCCTTTTCGCAATGGATTCATTGCTTGCTGCGGGTTTCTTTCAGCAAGCTTGCGGGCGAAGAATAGCATCGGGCCAAGGGGTTTTCAGCAGACAATCTGGTAACAGATTGTTTTCAAATGCACGACATCAACGCGTGAGTTCCGGCACCAAAACCGTCAATCGATCACGCTCACTTCGACGGGTTGCAGGCCTTCGACACGGAACTCGCGCACTCGCCCCGCGCGCACGTCGAGCACGAGACGATCGAATGCATCGAGCCACTGCAGACGACCTTCGGCGGCACTGACCGTGAGACCGTCGATGGCGTGGGGCATGTCGCGCCGCTCGCCGAGCAGATAACGCACGGCGCGCGCGCGCGTCATGAACAGGCGTCTCACGGGGAACGAGTTCATTGGCTGGATCGAAGACGAAGTCGCTGGCGGTATCGTGAGTAACGCCGGATCATAGTGCTGCGCCGCGCGATGCGCAGCAGCGACTTGCTCAGAAATTGCCGAACAGCAAGCCCGGCACGATCACGACCGCGAGCGCCGTCAGCGCACCGACAATGCTGACCATCACGATATCGACGTAACTCTGACGGTGTGTGGGCGTGCTAATCGAGCGCGATCTCGTAGCGCACATGACCGCTGCGCGTGGCGAGCCGGTCATAGACGCGCTGCGCGTCCACGTTGGCTTCGTTCGTGATCCAGTAGATACGCCGCCAATGCGCGGCGATCCCGCGCTCGCGCAGCGTCTCGATCAGCGCCGTGGCAGTCCCCTGGCGCCGCCCTTGCGGAGCAACGAACAGGTCCTCGAGATAGCAGATGGTTTGATCGCTCCACGTGTGCGGATGGCACACGTAGTTGCACAGGCCGAGCGCCGTGCCGTGTTCATCGAAGGCGAGCAGTGCGTGGATCGGCGCATCGGCATCGACGATACGCTCCCACGTGCGCTCCGTGATGCGCGCGTCGAGTTCGACTTCGTAGTGGTGGCAATACTGCATCCACAGGGACAGCCACGCAGCACGATCGGCAGCCGTGGCAAGACGGATGGTGATGGACATGGGCGAATGACTGGCACGAGCCGGAACTGCCCCATGATACTGCTTCGGTGCCGGTTCGATGATGCGTCGAGGCGCGCGACGCATCCACTCGTTACGCAATGCGCCGAAAGCTCGATGCGCGCACAATCAATGCTGGATCTGCGAGAGAAACGCCTTCGCACGCGCGGTCTTCGGCGCTTCGAAGAACTCCGCCGATGGGCTGTCCTCGACGATGCGGCCGCCTTCGAGAAACAGCACACGTTCGGCGACTTTGCGCGCGAAGCCCATTTCGTGCGTGACGCACAGCATCGTCATGCCCGTCTTGGCGAGTTCCACCATCGCGTCGAGCACTTCGCCGACCATCTCCGGATCGAGCGCCGAGGTCGGCTCGTCGAACAGCATGATCTTCGGCTCCATGCACAACGCGCGCGCGATCGCGACGCGCTGCTGCTGGCCGCCCGACAACTGCGACGGATACTTGTGCGCATGCGCCGAAATGCCGACCTTCTGCAGCAGCGCATGAGCACGCTCGGTGGCCTGCGCACGCGAACGACCGCGCACCGACATCGGCGCGAGCACGCAGTTTTCGAGCACGGTCATGTGCGGAAACAGATTGAAATGCTGGAATACCATGCCGACATCGCGCAGTGCCTCGCGGGTACGTGCGCCGTCGGCCTGCAGCTCGCAGCCGCGAATCGCGATGGTGCCGCCGCTCATGAGCTCCAGCTGGTTGATGCAGCGGATCAACGTCGATTTGCCCGAGCCCGACGGCCCGCAGATCACGACGCGCTGGCCTGCCGGAATATCGAGGTGAATGTCGTCGAGCACCTTGTGGCTGCCGTAATGCTTCTGCAGATTGCTGATCTTCACGGCCAGCTCGCGCGGCGCGGCGCCGCTGACACTCTCGCGTACGGCTTCGGTGGATAGCATGAAAAGTCCTCCTCGATTCGCGGCGCGGCTGTCTCGCCGCGCCCTGCGTTCGTCAGTTAAAGCGCGCGATGCTGTACGGCGCGGGATCGGTAAAAGGCTTCGCACCGGTCACGAGATCGGCGATCAGGCGCCCCGTCACGGGGCCGAGGGTCAAGCCGTGATGCGCGTGGCCGAAGTCGAACCACAGCCCTCGGTGACGCGGAGCGGGACCGACGACCGGGCACATGTCCGGCAGACACGGGCGGCGCCCGAGCCACGGCTCGGCTTCGATCGGCTCGCCGAGATCGAACAGCGTGCGCGCGATCTTCTCGGCACGCCCGAGCTGCACGCGATTGACCGGCGCATTCGGCCGTGCGAACTCGATGCCGGTGGTGAGCCGGATGCCTGCATTCATCGGCGCGAGCACATAGCCGCCGGCAACATCGCAAAGCGAATGCACGGGGGCCGCGCCTTCGCGTGCACGGTAGTGAAGGTGATAGCCACGCTTCACCGCCAGCGGCACGCGATACCCGAGCGGCGCGTACACCTCGGCCGAGTCGGCGCCGAGCGCGACGACGACATCGTTCGCGCGCAGCGGCCCGTGCACCGACTCGATGAGCCAGCGCTCACCGTCGCGGCGCAGCGTGCGGGCGTCGCCCTGCACGACGCGGCCACCCTCGCGCTCGAAGAGCGCCGCGTAGCCTTTCACGAGCGCACCCGGATCGCGCACGGTCTTCGGGTCGTTCCAGTGAATGCCGCCCACGGCCGTGTTCTTCATTCCCGGTTCGAGCGCGCGGATTGCGTGTGCATCGAGCAAGTCATAGTCGAGACCATAGCGGTCGAGCGCACGCGCATCGCGTTGCGCGGCGGCGAGCGCGTCGCCATCGCGATACAACTCGATCCAGCCGCGCGAGGCGATGAGCGCCTGCAGACCGGCGCGCTCCACGAACGCGTCGTGCTCGTCGACGCAGCGCTCGACGAGCGGCAGCATGGCCGCTGTCGCGCGGCGCAGGTTGCTCGCGCTCGACTGACGCCAATAGCGATACATCCAGCCCGCGACGCGCGGCAAAAACACCGGCTCATAACGCACGTCGGGCTCGCCATTGAGCGCATAGCGCACGAGCCGGCCAACCTGACGCGGAAACGCGTACGGAATGACGCTGGAGCGCTCGATCAGCCCTGCGTTGCCGAAGCTGGTGCCACTGCCCGGCTCATTGCGCTCGACGATGCAGACGCTACGTCCGCGCGCCTGCAGTTGCAGCGCCGCCGACACGCCCACGATACCGGCGCCCAGCACAAGAATGTCGAAGTCCAAGAAACGGTTCCTCCTGCCTGTGATGCGAGATTTACAGCGGATTCAGATGCCTGCCCAGGCGCCGATCGATACGCTGCAGCACCCGGCGCAGCACTTCGACGACCACCAGATACAGCACCGCAGCCCACAGATAGAACTGGAAATTGAAGGTCCGCGAGAAGCCGAGCTTCGCCACGGCCATCAGGTCGTAGACCGTCACGAGCGAGGCGATCGCGCTCGCCTTCACGAGCAGAATCAGTTCATTGCCGAGCGGCCCGATCGCGATCAGCAGCGACTGCGGCCAGATCACCCTGAAAAAGCGCGTGCGCGGCGACAGCCCGAGCGCTCTCGCGGCCTCGTGCTGACCCGTGGCCACAGCCGCGAAGCTGCCGCGAAAAATCTCGGCCTGGTAGGCGGCCGTGTTCAGTGTGAACGCGAGCAACGCGCAATACCACGAATCGCGAAAGAGCCACCACAGGCCCAGCCCTTCCCACACCGCGCGCAGCGATCCCAGCCCGTAATAAAGCAGGAATAGTTGCGCGAGCAACGGCGAGCCGCGAAACACATAGATGAACGCAGCGCTCGAGCGGCGCAGCACGACCAACCGCGAGGTACGCGCAAACGACAGCAGCAACCCGAGCGCCATGCCCAGCGTGAACGAAATGCCGACCAGCTTGGCGGTCACCCACACGCCCGAGAGCATCTGCGCACCGTAACGGTCGAGCAGATCCGGATCGACGACATCCTGAAGCAAGGCAGTCAGACTCATACGCGTGCCCGGTTATGGCCCCGGCCGTAGTGCTGTTCGGCGAACGCGAACAGCCGGCCCGACAGAGCGGAGAAGAACAAATAAAGCGCACAGGCGGCCGCATAGAACACGATCGGCGCCTTGGTTTGACTCACGGCCAGATTGGTCTGGCGCATGATGTCGACGAGCGAAATGGTCGAGACGAGCGCCGTATCCTTGAGCAGCGTGAGCCAGTTGTTCGACAGACCCGGCAACGCGATGCGCAGCAACTGCGGCAGCACGATCGAGAAGAATGTCTTCGCCTTCGACAAGCCGAGCGCGTGCGCGGCCTCGTACTGCCCCTTGCCGATCGACTTGAACGCACGAGCCATACTTCGCTCGAAAACGCCGCCAGCACCACCGAGAGCGCGACGAACGCCGCGAAGAAAGGATTGATCGACACGTCGGTATCGATGCCGGCGCTCGCGAAGAGCCGCTCCAATGCGATCTCGAATCCGTAGTAGACGATGAACAGCGTCAACAGCTCGGGCAACCCGCGAAACACCGTCGAAAACACATAGGCCGAGCCGCGCGCAAGCGTGCTGCGGGACCGGCTGCCGAGCGCGACCAGCAAGCCGAGCGACAAGCCAAGGGGCAGACAGCACAGCGCCAGCGAAATGGTGACGAACGCGCCCTGCAGCAGCGCCATCCCCCATCCGCCTTGCCCGAATCCGAGTAGCGCCAGTGGCTCAATCATGTTTGCAATTCCTTTTCGTTGCGCGCGCGGCGCGTGTTGCGCCGCGCGCGCCGCCAGGCGGCATCTGTCAATAGATGTTCGACTTGAAGTACTGGCTCGTGATGCGCTGATACGTGCCGTCGGCGATGATCTCGGCGATCGCCTTGTTCATGCGCTCGCGCAAGCCCTTGTCGTCCTTGCGCACGGCGATCGCGACGTTGTCGTCGCTGCCCTGCACTTCGCCGAGCAGCTTGCAGCAATCCTTGCCGTCCTTCGCGAGCCAGTCGAGATTCGGGAACTTGTCGTTCACGACTGCGTCGAGCCGTCCTGCCGCGAGGTCGAGGTTCGCATCGTCTTGCGACGGATACAGCTTGACCGTCGCGCCCGCCTTGCCGAGCACGTCTTGCGCATAGGTGCCCTGGGTCGTCGACGACTGCGCGCCCACCACCAGCCCCTTGAAGGTCTGCGGCTTCGTGTCCTTGAGCGTCGAGTTCTTCGCCACACTGATCGCGAGGCGCGTGCGGTAGTAGCGATCGGTGAAGGACACCTTCTGTTCGCGCTCCTTCGTCACCACCATCGAAGAGACGATCGCGTCGTACTTTTTCGCCATCAATCCGGGGATCATGCCGTCCCAGTCCTGGGCGACGAGCTGGCAGTCGGTCTTCATCTTCGCGCACAGTGCGTGCGCGACATCGACGTCGAAGCCGTGCAGTTCGTTATGCGAGTCCACGTAGTTGAACGGAGGGTACGCCCCCTCGATCGCGATCTTCACCGTATCGGCGCGAGCAGCGCCATAAGCGCCGCATAACATCAGGACTGCAAAGGTTGATCCAATCAGACGTTTCATGGTGTGGCTCCTTGCGTGGGTGGTTAGTTGGACGGCAAGTTCGAGGACGTATAGCCGACAAATTCGTTATGCATCGCGCCGATGGCTTGCAGCCGGCGCTCGACATCGGCACCGAGGTGCTTGAAGACGTCGTTGATCAGCAGGTGGACGAGCGAGAGCATCGAGGCCGTCGATTCCCAGAACAGATCGACTTCGGTCTGCACGCGGAACACCTCGTCGGCGTGCTGGTCGGCCCAGTCGCAGAAGTTGTCCGTGATGAGGCTCACCGCCATGCCGGCCTCCTTCGCGCGCTCGCACAGCATGAGCGCGTGGCGCGAATAGCGGCGCGCCTCGAAGACGACGAGCGCGGTGTCCCTTGGCGGGCTGAGGAGCACATCGCTGAAATTGCCGCTGCTGCCGTCGACCAGATGCACACCGTCGCGCAGGTATTGCAGCAGATGCACGAACGTCATCGCGATGCCGCGCTCGGTCTGAAAGCCCGCCACATAGATGCGCGGCACCTTCGCAAGACGCTCGGACAGCCGCTTCCAGGTCGGCTTGAGCGCGTGCTCGTGGACTTGCACGAGCGCCGCGATCTCCTTTTGCAGACCGCGTGACGGGCCCTCGCCGCCTTGCGGCACACGCCCGAGAAAGTCCTTCAGGCGGTCGCCCATCAGCCAGGGGCCATCGCCGAGGTCGTCCTGCAAGTCGTTCTTGAGCGCCTTGAAATGCGCATAGCCAAGCGAGCGGCAAAACCGCCCGATCGTCGATTCGCTCAGTTCGAGCTTCTCCGCGATCATCGCCGACGTTTCGAACGGCAGGTTCTGCAAGTTGCCGAGCATATACGCCGCGATCGTGCGCGACGAAGCTGTCGATGACGACAAGCTTTCCTGCAGGCGCTGCTTGACGGTCTGGTTCATGGTGATCTCCTGGAAGGGGAGATTAAGATATTTCTGTCATCAACACAATCGTTGCAAAAAAACTTTCATCTCATGCTGACATAGTGAAAACCCTTACGCGAGGCGCGATAGATGTGCTTGCCTGCGCACCCATATCGTTTGGATTGCCAATCAAATCGGGGAGAATCGCACGGTGGTTTCACCGGATCGAACACCATCGCGCCCTCAAAATTTCCCCTCAAAAAGCACTTAAAGTTCGCGACCCGCTGCCGATATCCCGCGAGTAGACGTCGCCTCGACGACGGCTATTCACCTGAGGAAAGCCCCCCGGCAATATCCGCAATCGACAGGAATCTGGCAGATGAAAAGGCAGTTGGCATTGGCAGCACTCGTGGGCTTCATGGCGACGGGCGCAAGCGCACACGAGATTTATGGCAGCGTGGGAACGGAAGGCGCCGGTCTTGGCTACGGCTATGACGTCACGTCGTATCTGAACCTGCGCGCGGAGTTCGACGGCATCGCGTTCTCGCATTCATTCGACTCGGGCGATCTGCGCTATGACGGCCGCGTGAATCTCTATCATGGCGGCCTGCTTGCCGACCTGTTCCCGGCACCTTCGGTCGTGCCGTTTCGCTTCACCGCCGGCCTCTTGATCGGCGGCGACAATATCGATGCGACCGCCAACAGCATGACCGGCACCTACACGCTCAACGGCGTCACGGTCCCGACCAATGGCGAAACGATCCATGCGCGCGCGAAGTTTCCGACGGTGCGTCCGTACCTCGGCATCGGCTTCGGCCACAACCCGAGTCATCGCGGCCTCTCCGCGTTCTTCGACGCGGGCGTGGCCTTCGGCCGGCCGCACGTCGACTACGATGTGCCGGCCGACATCGCGAACGCCGCGGGCGCGCAGAACGTCGCGGCCGAAGAAGCGGAACTGCAAAACAAGGCGGACCGGCTGCGCTTCTATCCGATCGTCAAGATCGGCGTGACGTACCGCTTCTGATCGACGCGCGCCGCCGCGTACGCCCGGCCCCGCCGCTCAGGCGAGGTCGGGCTCGAAGAGGTCGCTCGGGCGCGGCATTTCCGCGAGCGCCTGCAGGACCGCCTGATCCGTAATGAAGCTCGCCGACGACGCTGCCAGCAGGATCGCAGAAGGCTCCTGCGGACGCGCGATGGCATAGCCCTGCACGTAGTCGACGCCCATTTCGCGCAGCGCGACCAGCGTCTCGGCGTCCTCCACCCATTCCGCGATGCTGCGCATGCCGAGCGCACCCGCGAGCGAAATGAGCGCCTCGACGATCGCGACATCGGCGGGATGCTCGCGCATCGAGCGCACGAATTCGCCGTCGATCTTCAAGGCATCGGCCGACAGGCGCTTCAGGTAGCGGAACGACGTATAGCCCGCGCCAAAGTCGTCGAGGGCGATCTTCGCGCCCAGATCGTGCACGCGGGCGATGAAACGTTGCGTGTTCTCGAGATCGTGCAGCGCCACGCTCTCGGTGATTTCGAGGCACAGGTACTTGAGCAGGTGCTGGTACTTGAGCAGCAACACGAAAATCTCGTCGATGAAGCGTCCATCGTTGAGCGACGCACCGTTGAGGTTCACGCAGATGAACTGCGTCTTCGCGAGTTGCGCCGTGTGCCGCGCGATCCATTCGAGCGTGGTGCTGACCACCCACATGTCGATGGCCGCAACGGCGCCCGATTCCTCGGCCGCACCGAGGATGCGGTCGGGCGTCACGATGTTGCCTTCCGGTCCGCGCATGCGCAGCAGCACTTCGAAGTTGAGCGACTCGTGGGGCGTCGAGAGCGACATGATCGGCTGCATGACGAGGAACAGTCCCGGCGGCAGGCTCGTGCCGCGGAACGATTCGACCAGACGCAGTTCGGCCGCGCGATGCTCGAACGCCTCCGCACCCTTGCGGTACGCGATGATGCTGTGGCTCGACTTGCGCTTCGCTTCGCGGCACGCCTTGTCGGTATGGGCGAGCGCATCCTGCACGCGCATGCCGTGCTCGCACTCGACCAGCCCGATCGACGCCTTGACCTGAAACACCCGCTTGCCGACCTGGTACGGCACATCGTTGAGCGCGGCGAGCACCTTGCTCCAGTGCGCGATCGCGTCGTCGATGGAGACGTCCTTCATCACGCAGACGAACTCGTCGCCGCCGATGCGCCCGAATGCGCAACGCTCGTCGAGCAGGAGCATCGTGCGCTTGGCGACCAGCTTGAGCACTTCGTCGCCCGAGCGATGCCCGAACAAGTCGTTGATGAGCTTGAAGCGGTCGAGGTCGATATACGCGAGCACCCAGGGCGCCGTGCCCTCGGCCTGCGCGGAGATCGCGCTTTCGACGCCGCGCCGATTGAGCGTGCCGGTCAGCGAGTCGTGCTCGGCCAGAAAGCGCAGCCGCTCGACCGCCTTGGTGCGCTCGGTGATGTCCTGCAGCGACCCTTCGACAAAATCGCCCGCGCGGATCGCCGTCAGCAGCAGCCGGCGTTCCGTGCGGCTGCGCAGCGTGGTGCCGTCGCCGGGCGTCGTGCCGTTCTGCACGCTCTGCAGATGCGTCTCCAGCTTCGCCCATGCACCCGGCTCGAAGAAGTCGTTCCAGTGCCGCGTGCGGTACTCCGACTTGAGCAGACCGAGCATGTGCCGCAGCGCCGGATTGGTGCGCACGAAACGACCTGTGGCATCGAGCGTGAAGAGGCCGACCGGCGCGACCTCATAGGTATTGCGCAGATCGATCTCGGCCTGGCGGCGATGCGCGCGCTCGGCGCGCATTTGCTCGGCAATCGCGAACGCCGCCATCATGCTCGACGTGAGCGCCGCGAGCACCGGGCTGAATCCGGCCGCGAGCACCGGAATGCCGAGCACGGCGCCGAACACTTCGGACAGCGTCGAGCCGAGCACGACCGCCAGCGAGGCGACATACCACATCACCGTGCGCGAACGCGCTGCGCGCAGGAACTGTACGAGCAGGAAAATCAGCGTGCAGATGCCGAAGCAACCAATCCCCCAGAGCGCCGGAATGAAGCGCTGATACGAGAGCACGAGTGCACCCGCGAGCAGCGCGACGCCAGCCCATTGCGCCGCGCGATACAACCAGATGTAGCCGCTGCGGCGCAACTCGCGCCGGAACAGCTCGCCAAACAGCGCCCCGGTCGTCATGTAATAGGCGGCGAAGGTCAATTGCCGCACCGGCGCGATCCAGTCGGGCGCGATCGCGCGATCGACCCACGCCATGTCCCAGCCCATCGCGTTCGCGCACATGCGCAGATTGCCGACGAGCCACACCGCGAACAACACATAGGCCCACTCGCGGTTGATGAGGGCCGTCACGAAGACGAACACCGCGAGCGTGAGCAGCCCGCCGGTGATCAGCGCCGAGTTCTCTTCGAAGTCGATTTCGGACAGGTGCAGTTGTTGCGCCTGCCACTGCGCGACGCTGACCTGGGCCGGCCCCGAGTAGGTGCCCCGGCAAAGGATGCGGGCCGGCAGCGCCATCTCGCCGAGCGGCAGCGCGAAGCCCGCCTTGGCCGCGCGCATCGGCGCGCGCACCGTGCTGCGGTCGCCGGCGCCGAGCGGCGTGAGCCCCGGCGTCAGCCAGCACGCGAGCGAGGTGGCGTGGCGCGAAGGAAATTCGACGAACGGGTGCGTGCCGGGCGCGACGGCCGGCACGGTGAATGCGATCCACACGGGCGTTTCAGCGAGCCGTGTGCTGTAGCGGGCAACCTCGTGCGTGCCCTCGAGCGCGGCGAGTGCCTCGGCCGGGCCGAGCTTGCCGCTCTTGTCGTCGAGGACCGTGAAGTGCAATGCGCCGCTCGCATGCGACTGGAACGCATGCGGCTGGCAGACGAGCACCGCCAGCGTTCCGATGGCGATGGCGAGCGGAACCAGATAGATAGCGAATGCGTACAGTGCCGAGTCGATCGACAGGCCAGCACAGCGCAGTTTTATCCCGGACAACCAGCGCGACCGCGTCATGTCTGCGGCACCCCCTTCGCCACGATTCATCTTTGAGGCGGCGGCGAACGCGTTTTTCGCATCCGCCGCCGGTTCTTTCTGTCTGTTACTGCATTTCAGCCGGCAGCGCCAGCACTACTGTTGCCAGACGATCCCGGCGGCGCGTTCGGCGGCACTGCCGGCACCGGCCGCCCAGGGCACACCACCGCCTGCGGGTCCGCGCAGGTCGAGATCCGGATGGCTGGTCTCGAACACGAACCCGTACAGCGGATGCCGCGCCTGCGACCAGCGATGCCGCGCCGCGCCCACCTCGCCCGCCATGACCCGGTGCGGCAGTCCGGCCACGTGTTCCATCGGCACATAGCGCTGGTCGTCGAAGATGTCACGAAACAGCATGGCCTGATACTCGCGATCGATCGGCGCGCGCGCCGTGAGCAGCAACCAATCGATACCGCGCTGCTCGCACAGCAGAAACAGCGCCTTGAACAACATCATCTTCACCATGCGCGACGCCGACGGTCCGGTCACCGCCAGCCGCGTTGCCTCCGCGAGACGCCCCGACGCGCACCAGTCGGGCAGCGTGACTGAATGCGTGAGCGGCAGCGGCTCGAATTCGTTGGTCTGAATCCGCATCGTACCAAGCGCCGCGTTATCGAGGCGAGATTCCGCCAGCAACACGGTCGTGCCGGGCGCGCTGTCCACGTCTTCGACCATCATGGTTTCGGCGAATCCGGGCAGATGCCGCCCATAAGCTCGCCTTCTCACCGAGACCGCCTTTTCCAGATCGGCGCGCTCGGACGCTATACGCACTGTAAACGGCAAACGCTGCGGGTCCTTAAGGTCCGGCAAAGAAACTTTGCGCACGGTATCCGACATTGCGGCATCGCTTTCACGTGCAACACGAACGACTTCATGCGACATATCGAGCATTTCCATTTTTAATCCTTGATTGATCGTTGATGGACTGCCGCCGGCCTCCCTGAAGCCCCCGGGCATGGAGACGGCAGATGCAGAGTCGCACGAAAGCCATTGCGCGTCGAAATGCGCAAGCGAACAAATATTCAAAGAAGGGGCTCATGGCGTGCAATGCAATGCGCGCAAACGCACATAGGCCGCGCCATGCAATGCGGGAGGCAATCGATGGGCAATGGCCGCCCGGCTTGAAGCGGAAAAAAATTCCTGATTGACGATAACGTCCAGTGACGCTCTGGACGATTGAACGACCGCAACGTGGCCGTATTTTTTATGCAAAACGCTTCAAAGCAGGCATGTGCCGGACTGCAGCGTCCCTTTCATGGCAGAACTGATTTTCCGGATGCGATGCGCAAGCCTCGATGATCGGCGGAGCGCTTTGACTGGCGCGGCATTCGGCCATGCATCGCTTGCCGGGTCACGGAATCCCGCAATGAGCGCTATAGCCGGTCATTCAAGCGAAAGTATGCAAACCAATGCGCGAATTGCGCGCATGATGTCATTCAATTCGCATAGATCCATTGCAATGCGAGTTTTTAAACCGGTCGATAGATTATTGGGTGGATTTCCGTCCGGATTGGCTCGCATTTCATCGGCCCGACACGACAATGAACATCGATATCGAGTTTTAAAGCGGAGTTAAATCGATCCATTGCGCACGACAAGCAACGCCGGTCCGGGAAGACCCTGGGGTCCGCATTGCCGATTTCAATGCGCTCAAGGAAGTTGAAAGGCGTCGATACGCTGACGCAACCAGCGATAAAAGTCGCCTTGCAAGTCCGCACGACCGAGCGCGAATTGCACGTTGGCCGCCAGATAGCCGAGCCGCGTGCCGCAATCGAAGCGCGTGCCTTCGAATTGCCAGGCCAGCACCTGCTCATCGGCGAGCAGCGAACGAATGGCATCGCTCAGTTCGATCTTGCAAGGCGCGCCGGATTCGAGCGCACGCAAATGCCGGAAGATCGCGGGACTCAGGATATAGCGGCCCACGACACCGAGTCCCGTGCGCGCGGCAGCGGGGCTCGGCTTCTCGTCGATGTTCGAGACGCTCAGCACGCGCTCGTCCTGCCAGGTCCCGTCGATCACACCGTATGAGCCCGCGCGGTCCGGCTCGAACGCTTCGACCGCGATCACCGGACACGTGTAGTAACTGAAGACGCGGATCATCTGTGCGAGCACGGGCGTCTGGCATTCGATCAGGTCGTCGGCGAGGATCACCGCGAACGGTTCGTCGCCGATGAGCTTTTCCGTGCACAGCACGGCGTCGCCGAGCCCTAGCGGCTCGGACTGGCGCACGTAGACGCAATGAACATGGTCGGGCTTGACCCCGTGAATGAGCGCGAGCAGCGCATGCTCGCCGCGCTCTTTGAGCACGTGCTCGATCTCGTACGACTCGTCGAAGTGGTCCTCGATGACCTGCTTGCCGCGCCCGGTCACGAAGATCAATTCGGTGATGCCGGCCGCGACCGCCTCCTCGACCGCGTACTGAATCAGCGGCTTGTCCACGACCGGGAGCATTTCCTTCGGGCTCGCTTTGGTTGCCGGCAGGAAACGCGTGTCGAAGCCTGCCACCGGAAACACCGCCTTGCGAACGCTGAGCATGGTCGTGCCTGGACAGAAGGGGGGAGCTACGGACAGTTTAGTCCGATGTCCCGTCGAGCGCCGCACGCCAATAAAAGCGCGCTTTGCCCGGTGCCCGTTACGCGCCGCGGCTGGGTCAGCGCGGCGCCGCCGCCAGTTCGCGCAGATCGCGCGCCATCGCCGCCGTCACGCTCGCCCAGTCGCCGCGCGCGGGCTGTCGATAGAGCCGCATCGACGGGTACCACGGCGTGTCGTTGCGCCCCATCAGCCAGCGCCAGTCGGGCACGAACGGCAGCATCACCCACACGGGGCGGCCCATGGCGCCCGCGAGGTGAATCGGCGACGAGTCCACCGAGATCAGCAGATCGGCGACGCTCAGGATCGCGGCGGTGTCCTCGAAGTCGGCGATTTCCGACGACAACGACACGAGCGACATGCCTTCGGGCGGCTCGGCGGCCTGCGTCTCGGACGGGCCCTTCTGGATCGCGACGAAAGTGGCGCCCGATTGCGCGAGCGGCGCGAGTTGCGCGAGCGACATCGACCGGTTTGCGTCGTTGAAATGGGTCGGGCGCCCCGCCCACACGAGCGCCACGAGCGGGCGCGGCAGATCGGCGAGACGTTGGCGCCACTTCTCGACGCGCTGCGGATCGGCGCTCAGGTAAGGCATCTTGCCGGGCAGGTCGGCGAGCTTGAGGCCCATGACCATCGGCAGGCTCATCATTTCGCAATGCACGTCGAACGCGGGCGGCAGCGTGCCGCGCACGACGATGTCGTCGAAGCCATCGCTTCGCTGCGCGAGCGACAGCGTCTCGGCGTTCACCTCGAGGATCACGCGCGCGCCGCTGCGCGCCTTCGCCCACGACACCATGCGCATGAACTGGAACGTGTCGCCGTAGCCCTGTTCGTCGTGGATCAGCAGTGTCTTGCCCGGAATCGGTTGACCGTTCCAGCGCGGCATCTGCACTTTGCGTTCAATCGATGTCGTGTGCTTGAGGCTGTAGCGATAGCGGTACTCGCGCCAGCCGCGCTCATACTCGCCGAGCAGCAGCAGGGTCTCGGCCAGATCGAAGCGCGTCGAGAATTCGCCGGGCGCGTTGGCGACCAGCATCTCCTGGATCGCGCGCGCTTCGGCGATCTTGCCCTGCGGGCGAATCGCCGCCACGAGCGCGCGCCACAGCACCAGCGGACCCGTGCCCGAGGCGAGCGACGGCCGCACGAGCGCCTCGGCTTCCTCGAAGCGCCCTGCGTTCACGAGCGCGCGCGTTTGCTGTTCGAGCGCGAGCACGGGATCGTTGGCGGCGCCCGTCATGCTTCGATGCCCAATGCCGCGAGCAGCGGGCGCAGTTGCCCGGCGTGCGCGCGCCAGCGCCCGCGCGACGTCTTGTAGATCGGCTGACGCACCTGGTTCACGCTCGCCGTGCGCACGACGCGCTGATTGTCATGAAAGCGCAAGCAGGCGTCGTCCCACGGCAGCCCGAGGAAATCGATCAGGCGACACGCCTCGCCTTCGAGATCTTCGACCACGTTTTCGTAATCGACCTCGATGAATCGATCGGCGGGCAGCACGGCGCGCCAGTGCGCCATCATGCGGTCGTAGTAGCGGTAGAACTCACCCAGCTCGGTCTGATCGTAGGCGAACGACTGATCGCCGCCGAACAGCTTGGTGTAGCACGACAGACACGTATCGACGGCGTCGCGGCGCGCGTGGATGATGCGCGCGCCCGGCAGCACGAGCGGAATCATGCCGGCATAGAGGAAGTTGCCCGGCATCTTGTCGACGAGATGGGGACGGCCCTGCGCAAGCGGCATCACACGCGCGAGATAGTCCTGACCGATCTGCGCGGCGTGCTCCGCGCTCAACTGCTTCACACCGTCGGGCAGCACGCGGCTCGCATCGACGGCGTAGCGCAGCGCGGACAACTCGCCCGCGCCCGTCACCTGCGGATGCGACGAGATGATCTGCTCGATCAGCGTCGTGCCCGAGCGCGGCATGCCGATCACGAAGACCGGCAACTCCGATGGCGCACCTCGGCCCCTCAGGCGTTCGTACAGGTCCGGCGTGAACGTGTCGGCGACGCGCTGCATCCACTGCCCTGTCGCCGCCGAATCGTAGTGGAACGTGGCGCGCTTGTGGCGATTGCCTTCGCTCAGGTGATGGAAGGCGCGCGCCGAGTCCTTGACGTCGAGATACGCCTTGCCCAGCGCAAAATGCACGGAGATGCGATCGGGCAGCGCGCGCTTCTCGCCTTCGGCAAGAAACGCCTCGAACACCGCGAACGCGGGATCGTCCGGCTGGTAAGTATGCGAGTCCGAGCGGCCCGCGAGCGCGAGCGCCGAATCGGGAAACGCTTCGAGCGCGCGATCGAACGCCGCGCGCGCTTCATCCTTGCGGCCCGCTTCGAGCAGCAGCGTCGCGCGGCCGATCAGCGCTTCCTCGCTCACGGCACCCGGCAACTGGGCCGCTTGTTCGTACGCGGCGAGCGCTTCTTCGGTGTGGCCGAGCGATTGCAGCACCGTTGCGAGCGTGAGATGCGCCTCGGCGTTGTGCGGCACCAGCGCCACGGCCTGGCGCGCGAACGTCAACGACTCTTCGCCGCGTTCGAGTTGCCTGAGCGCCTTCGAATAGGCCACGATGCCGGCCGGATGCTGCGGCGCGAACGTGCGCAGCATGTCGAGCGCACGCAGCGCCGCATCGTAGCGGCGGCGCGACATCTCGACTTCGGCGAGATTCAGATACGCATCGACGAGACGCGGATTCAGATCGATCGCGCGTTGCGCGAATTGCGCGGCGGTGTCGGCGTCGCCCTGAGTCGAATGCAGGAACGCGAGATTGCTGTGCGCCTCGGCGTACTCGGGATTCAGTTCGATCGCGCGCGCGTAGTGCTGCTGCGCGAGATCGAGACGGCCAAGACGGCGGCAGGTGTTGGCGAGGTTATTCCAGGCCTCGGGCCAGTCGGCCTTGAGCGCCACCACGCGCTCGAGGCACACGCGGCTTTCATCGAACTTGCCGGCCTCCTGCAGCACGATGCCGAGATTGTTCCAGGCCGAGGCGAGCGCCGGATCCATCGCTACCGCGCGCCGCCCTGCTTCTTCGGCTTCGGCGAGCAAGCCCTTTTGCCGGAGCATTTCGGCGAGATTGCTCGAATAGATCGCGGGCGCGCGCGGCGCCTTGCAGGCCTCGCGCAGATGCGCGATTGCGAGATCGAGGTTGCCATAGGCATGCGCCATCAGGCCCAGCAGATGCAGCGCGTCGGTCTGACCCGGCCACGCTGCCAGCACGCGCTGGCAATACTGTTCTGCCTGATCGGCCTGGCCGGCATTCCAGTGGGCGTGGGCCCGCTGAAGCGCCTCGGGGATGCTCATCGATTGCGAGTTGGGAGGGGTCGACATGACGGAAACGGAGGAACGTCAGAAAACGCGGCGTGACGAAAACGACGATGGACAATAAAGAGCCGGGCCGGCCGCGTGAACCACCCTTTTGGGGCAGTACCACGCGGCCGGCCCGGCCGGCTTCTCAGACGTAGCGTATCAGAATCAGAAGCGCTGCTGCAGACGCAGAATACCCGTGTTCGAGATGAAGCCCGAACCCGCCTGCAACTCGTAGCGCGCCGTCACGCTCAGGTTGTTGGCACGCAACAGCGTCAGCCCCAGCGAGATATCCGCGAGGTTCGACACCGGCGTCATGCCCACCGTCGTGAAGCCCGTTGCGCCCGTCGGGTCGCCTGCGAAGCTTGCGCCCGTCGATTGACGCGTACGGTTGTACTCGTGCACCCAAGCCGCACGCAGTTCCGGCACGATCTGACCATACGACGTGTCGTAGGCCTTCTCGATCTTCGCGCCGAGCGCGCTGCGCACGGAACTGGCGCTGGAGCTATCGACATGCAGCGCTGCACCGTTGCCACCCGTTTCCGTGTAGCTGTTCTGGTTCAGGTAGCTGTACGTGAGGCTCGCCAGCGGCGTGAGCGTCGCGCTGCCCACCGCGAGCGGCCAGCCGCCCTCGACGCTGGCCACATACTGCTGACCGTTGAACCCGCCGTTGGCGACGCCCTCGAAGCCCGGCATCGTCACGCGACGTTCCGTGTCGTAGCGCTGCAGCACCGCTGCACCCGACATGTTCACGTACCACGGGCTGCCCGTGAAGCTCGCATAGCCGATCAAGCCGTAGCCGTTCACACCCGTGCTGTCGCCCGAGGTGTTGTCGCTGTTGTTGATCGCCGTGTGCGCGTACTGGAACACGCCGCCGATGCGCCACTTGTCGTTGAGCGCCTTGTCCGCGCCGATCAGCAGGCCGCCGTAGTTCGCGCTGTAACCATCGACATCATCGCGCGCGTCCTGGCTCGCGTGGCCGCCGAATGCCTGGCCCCACAGGTTGACCTGCGAGAAGCTGTCGCCGGTGGCGAGACCCGTCGCGCCATCGGCTTGCGCCACGCGCAACGCGTCGACGTGCGCGCTCACGACGTTCAGGGCATCGAAGGTCGGCGCCGCGACTGCCCGTGCGACCTGGATCGGTGCAAGCTGCTGGCCGATGCGGTTCGCGTTAGCCGTCGAACCGGTGACGCCCGAGAGCGCCGCGTTGTAGAGGTTCAGCAATTGCGCGTTGGCAATGCCGGTGTAGGCGAACAGGCCACGCAGTGCCGAGACCGCGTTGGGCGTCGTCGCGAGGTTTGCCTGGGTCGTGGGCGAACCGCCCGAGCCACCCGAACCACCGTTCGAGCCGCCACCGCCCGAGTTGCCGCCGCCATCCGAGCCGCCGCCCGAATTCGAGCCGACGCTGTTGACCGTCAGCACGAGATCGCTCTTCGCGCCATTCGCCACGACCGCACCGCTGACCGAAGCGGCCGCATCGCCGGTAATCGAGTACTTGAGGCTGCCCGCGTTGTACGTCGCCGTGCCCGCCGTATCGACAACCACATAGCGTTGACCCGCCGCGAAGCCATAACCGTTCGACTTGAGGCTTACGTTCGAACCGGCATCGATGTTCGCGTCGCCGGTGACGACGAGACGGCCATAGCCGGTGTCGGCAACGAGACCGTTCGAAGTGGCGCCGCTCGATACACCCACGAGCAGCGTCGCGGCCGCCCCCTGGCTGTAGTTGCCCGAGATCGTCACGGCCTGGTTCACCTGCAGCGTGGCGCCCGCGTTGGTCAGCGTGTTCGCGCCGACGTAGACGTTGTCGTTGAGCACCAGGTTACCGCTGCCGAAGTTCAGGTTCGAGCCGGTGTTCACGATCGAGCCGACCGTGTTGCCGAAACCCGTCAACGTGCCGAACGTCGAGCCCGTGCCGCCGTCGATCTCGAGATCGTTGGTGCTCGCGTTCACGATATTGCCCGCGATCACGCCCGAGTTGCTGATCGCCGCGAGCGAGCTGCCCGCGACGTTGCTGATAGCGGCATTGAACGTGCTGGCAGCACCGAACGGCGAGCCGCCTGTAATCGTGCCGCTGTTGGCGAACGTGCCGATCGTGCCCCCGTTGAAGAGGCCGGCATAGCCGCCCGCGATCGTGCCGCTGTTGGTCAGCGTGTCGATTTGCCCGCCATTCATGACGCCCACGTAGCCGCCGCTGATGACCCCCTCGTTGTTGAGCACGCCAATCGACACCGTGCCCGCGCCCAGGCCCATCACCTCACCGTTGTTCACACCGGCGAAGCCGCCGGCGATCGTCCCGGAGTTGCTGATCGTGCCGATGGTGCCGCCGTTGACAATGCCGGCGAGCGTCGGACCGACCGCATTGAAATAGGTCGAACCGGTGATCGTGCCGCTGTTGACGATCGTGCCGATCGTGCCGCTATTGAAAACGCCCGCGACAAACCCGCCGATAAAGCCGCTGTTCGCCAGTACGCCGATCGTTGGGGAGGTGATCGACTGGTTGCTCAAGCCGTTGGCAACGCCGACGACGGCCGCGCCGTAGATGGTGCCCGAATTGTCGATCGTGCCGACCGCGCCCCCGTTGATGATGCCCATGTTCGCGGCCATGATCGCGCCGCTGTTGGTGATCGTGCCGATCGTGCCCGCGTTGCCGAGCGCCACGGTGAGCGTCCCGGCAATGCTGCCGATCAGGCCGGCATTGGTGAGCGACGAGATCACTGCGCCGGCTTCATTGCCGATGAAGCCAATCGTGCCGATCGTGTTGCTGCCGATAATGCTGCCCGACGAACTCGTGCTGTACACGCCGTTCACGAGGCTCGTGAGGGTGCCCTGGTTGGTTACCGAGCCAATGACGGCGCCCGTGCTGTTGTCGAGTGCGTGTGCACCGCTCGCAATGCTCAGGTTCACGCCGCTCCAGTTCCAGCCCGTCGCGCTGTTGGGCGTGAGATCCGCGTTCACGGTGCTGTCGACCTTGAAGCTGAGCGGTGCGCCGAGCGTGACCACGAGGTCGTCGTGGCCGTTGACGATCGTGTGCGTGATGGTCGTCGAGTAGACGCCCGCCGAGTACGCGACACCCGGACCGTAGCTGGCCGTGCCGGCCGTATCCACGAGCGTGAACGACGCGCCCGGATGCAGCCCTTCGCCCGCGGAGAGCGTGAACTCGCCGCCCGTGAGCGTCGTGTTGCCCGACACGCTGAGCGGGTTGTACGTGAGACCGCCGTTGTCGCTCAGGATGACGTTGCCGCCGCTCTGGTTGTAGTTGCCGGTGATCGCGACCTGGTCGATGGGTGCCAGCGTGGCGCCGGTGTTGTTCACCGTGTGGCTGCCGACTTCGACGTTGTCGTCGAGTACCAGGTTGCCGCTCGCGAACGTCACGTCCGCATTCGGGCTCGAGATCACGCCAACGCCGTTTGAACCCGTCAGCGTGCCAAAGTTGAACATGGCGCCGTTGATGACCAGACCGTGGTTCGAGCCATTGACGATATCGCCGCCGATGAGGCCCGCGTTCGTCAGGGTTCCGATCGAGCCGTTCGCGCCGATGTTGATGGCCGAGGTCCCGGCCCATATCCGGCCCTGGTTGACGAGCTGACCGATGGTGCCGTTGTTGAGGATCGCCTGCGAGGCGTTCGTGATGGTCCCCACATTGAACACCACACCGATCGTGCCGAAGTTGCTGAGGATGCCAATATGCGCAGCGTTATCGAGCGTACCGATCACGCCCGCTTCGTTGCTCACCTCGTCGATCCAGCCGCTCGCGTTGAACAACGTACCGATCACACCGCTGTTGCTGACACCCGCGATCGAGCCCATGATGTCGCCGGAGTTTGCGAGCTCGCCGATGGTGCCGCTGTTGACGAAGCCCACAGCGGCGAGCGTGCCACCGTCGTCGATGCCGATTCGGCCGGTGTTGGAGACCGAATCGATCACACCGCTGTTCGACGCCTGGCCAATCGTGCCGCGGTTGTAGAGCCCCCCCAATTGCTGCCGCCCGGCTCGCCATGGGTGATCGAACCGCTGTTGGAGAACGTGCCGATGTAGCCGAAGTTCTGGATGCCATTGGTGTGGCCCGTGATCGCGCCGCTGTTGGACAACGCGCCGATTGAGCCATCGTTGTTGATGCCGTTGGTGCCGCCCGAGATCGAACCGCTGTTCGACAGCGTGCCGATCGTGCCATCGTTGCTGATGCCGTTGGAGTTGCTCGTGATCGAACCGCTGTTGGACAGCGTGCCGATGGCGCCATCGTTGTAGATGCCGTTGGAGCCGCCCGAGATCGTACCGCTGTTCGACAATGTGCCGATCGTGCCATCGTTATAGATGCCCTCGGAGCCGCCCGTGATCAGCCCGACGTTCGACAGCGTGCCGATGGTGCCGTCGTTGCTGATGCCGTTCGAGTTGCTCGTGATCGAACCGCTGTTGGACAGCGTGCCGATGGTGCCACCGTTGTAGACGCCGCCCGCGGAGCCACCCGAGATCAGACCGTCGTTCGACAGCGCGCCGATGACGCCAGCGTTGTAGACCCCGCCGGTCCCGCCGCTGATCGTGCCGTGATTGACCAGCGCATCGATGGTGCCGCTCTGGTTATAGACACCATCCGCAGTACCACCCGTGATCGTGCCGACGTTGGTGAGCGTACCGATCGATCCGGCGTAGTTGAAGACACCCGTGACGCCCCCGCCGATGCTCCCGGCGTTGTTCAACACGCCGATCGTCCCGAAGTTCTCAACACCGTACTCCGTGCCGCTGATCGTGCCGCTGTTCGTCAACGTGCCGATGCGGGCGGACGACAGGCCCGGAGTGCTTTCATTGACCGTTCCGCCATTGGCGACGCCGACCGTGCCTGCGCTGATGCCGCCGCCGTTCGACAGCACAGCGATCGTACCGAAATTGAGGATGCCATACAACGTGGCGTTGATCGTGCCGGAGTTGAGCAGCGTGCCCAGCACCACATTGGTTCCCGTGACCGACACCCCTACAGCACCCGCGATGCTGCCGCCGATGGTCAGGTTCGTGCCATCCCAGCTATAGCTGGGCGAAGTGCCGACGCTGGGCATCTGCCCGTTCACCAAAACGCTCGGCATGATGGCCAATGCAGCCGGCGCGGCCCCTGCGAGCGCAGCCGTCGCCGCCAGCGCCTTCAGCGCGAACGCGCGGCGCGCGCGCTTTTTGGCTGCGCGGCTCGACTTGGCCCCGTGCGAGCGCGTCAGCTCCGACACCACCTGGAACATCCCCAGGCTCGAACTCCAGACAACACGATAAACGTGATTCATTGTTTTGATTCCCGACCGGTCTTGTTTGACTTCTGAATTTTTTATTCACGCGCGAGCGGTGCCCCCGCACTGCTCGCGCGCGTGTTCCGCAGAATGGTGTGATCGTCTCCAGCCCGCACGCAGTCGCGCCTCGTCACGCGCGCGAACGGCATGACAAAGCGGCCGCAGCGGCCAGCCCGGCAGCAAGACACATGGAGAAAAGGAAAGTCGATTGACGACGGGTTTTACCCGCCTACCCCCGGTTGCGATCCAGATGGTCCAGCAAGTTCTGGCGCATCTGTTTGGTCATTCTGATTCTTTCGAAATGCTGGCATGCAGTGTTGACACTGTCAATCAACGAATCTGGGGACACTTACGAATAACCCCCTGGGCAAACGTTTGCGCTTCGCGCATGCTGTTCAGTCGATTGCCCCCGCAACGAAACAGACCGGCGACGCGTAACGCACCGCTGGCCTGTCGTCTCGACATCAGAAGCGCTGCTCCAGACGCAGAATGCCTGTGTTCGAGATGAAGCCCGAACCCGCCTGCAGCTCGTAGCGCGCCGTCACGCTCAAGTTGTTGGCACGCAACAGCGTCAGCCCCAGCGAGATATCCGCGAGGTTCGACACCGGCGTCATGCCCACCGTCGTGAAGCCCGTTGCGCCAGTCGGGTCGCCTGCGAAGCTTGCGCCCGTCGATTGACGCGTACGGTTGTACTCGTGCACCCACGCCGCGCGCAGTTCCGGCACGATCTGACCATACGACGTGTCGTAGGCCTTCTCGATCTTCGCGCCAAGCGCGCTGCGCACTGAACTCGCGCTCGAGCTGTCCACGTGCAGCGCCGCACCGTTGCCGCCCGTTTCCGTGTAGCTGTTCTGGTTCAGGTAGCTGTACGTGAGGCTCGCCAGCGGCGTGAGCGTTGCGCTGCCCACCGCGAGCGGCCAGCCGCCCTCGACGCTTGCCACATACTGCTGACCGTTGAACGAGCCGTTGGCGACGCCATCGAAGCCCGGCATCGTCACGCGACGTTCCGTGTCGTAGCGCTGCAGCACCGCTGCACCCGACATGTTCACGTACCACGGGCTGCCCGTGAAGCTCGCATAGCCGATCAAGCCATAGCCGTTCACACCCGTGCTGTCGCCCGAGGTGCTGTCGCTGTTGTTGATCGCCGTATGCGCGTACTGGAACACGCCGCCGACGCGCCACTTGTCGTTGAGCGCCTTGTCCGCGCCGATCAGCAGGCCGCCGTAGTTCGCGCTGTAGCCATCGACATCATCACGCGCGTCCTGGCTCGCGTGGCCGCCGAATGCCTGGCCCCACAGGTTGACTTGCGAGAAGCTGTCGCCGGTGGCGAGACCCGTCGCGCCATCGGCCTGCGCCACGCGCAATGCGTTGACGTGCGCATTCAGGATGCTCATTGCGTCGAAGGTCGACGCCATCGCGGCGCGCGCGATCTGCGCCGGCCCGAGTTGCAGGCCGATGCGGTTGGCGCCCGGCGTGGAACCGCTCGCTACCGCGCCGAGCGACGCGTTGTACAGATTCAGCAGTTGCGCATTGGCGATGCCCGAATACGCAAACAGACCGCCAAGCGATGCGATGGCGTTCGGCACGCTCGCGTGCGTTACCTTGCCTGGCGACGTGCCGCCGGAGCCACTGTTGCCCGAACCGGAGCCTGAAGAACCCGAGCCCGAGTCGCCGGAACCGGAGCCCGACGAACCCGAACCGCCCGTGCCTGAATCGCCCGAGCCTGAACCCGTGCCACCCGTGCCACCCGTGCCCCCCGGATCCGAGCCGCCCGAGCCGCCGGACCCCGCCCCCGACGAACCATCGCCCACGAGCAGCACCAGATCGCGATTGGCGCCATTGGCGACAACCGTCCCCGTCACTCCAAGACTCGACGACCCGCCGCTGATCGAATAGTGGAGCGCGCCCTCGTTGTAATTCGCCGCTCCAGCCGTATCGACGACCACATAGCGCTGCCCCGCTGCAAACGCATAGCCGTTCGACTTCAGCGTGACGTTCGACCCCGATGCGATGGTCGAAGTCCCGCTCACCACGAGGCGGCCATAACCCGTATCGCTGATCGCCCCGGCCGCCGTCGCGCCGCTGGCGACGCCGATCTGCAGCGTCGCGCCCGCGCCCTGGTAGTAGCTGCCCGAGATCGTCACCGGCTGGTCCACTTCGAGCACGGCCGCGCTGTTGTGCACGGCGTACATCGGACCCATGTCGATGTTGTCGTTGAGCAGCAGATTGCCGCTCGCGAACATGAGCGCGGAAGACGCATTCAAAATCGTGCCGATCGTGTTACCGAGGCCCGTCAACGTGCCGAAGATCGTCCCCGTGCCGCCGTTGATGGTGAGCGCACTGGTTGCCACGTTGACGATGTTGCCTTCGATCACCCCCGAGTTCGTGATGGTGCCGATCGCCCCCTGCAAATTGACGATCGCGCCAGCGAACGTGCCGAGCGCGACCGCGCCGCCGCTGATGGTCCCGACGTTGACCAGCGAACCGAGCGTGCCGCCATTGCCGACGCCCATTGCGCCGCCAGTGATGTTGCCCGTGTTGGTCAGCGTATCGAGCGTGCCGACGTTGGCGACGCCGAGCGCCATCCCCGCGATGGTTCCGCCATTGGCAAGCGAGTGGAGCGTGCCGCCGATCGTGTTCATCACGCCCGCTGTGCCGGTGATGAGACCGTCGTTGGTCAGCTTGCCGATGGTGCCGTAGTTGACGAGCGCCGTGCTGGCGCTTGCGCCGATGACGCCATACACACCGTTGCTCACGGAGCTGATCGAGCCATGGTTGTCGATGGCACCGATCTGCGCGAGCCCAGCGGAAGACGAGCCGTTGTTGTAGACGCCAAAGGCGCTACCGAGAATCGTGCCGCCGTTGGTCAGCGTACCCAGCGTGCCGGCATTCTCGAGACCGGTAAGCGCGCCCGCGCCCAGCACGCCATAAGTGCCATTGTTCACGGAGCTGATCGAGCCGCTCGCCTCGTTGATCAACTGGCCGATCGTCGCGGCCGTCGTTGCACCGTTGCGGATGCCGTCATGGTTTGCGGAGCCGCCCGATACGATGGCTCCCGTGTTCGTGAGCGTGCCGATGTACCCGCTGTTGTCGATAGCGTGGCTGTTGGAGCTGGAAATAAGGCCGCTGTTGCCGAGCGAAGCAATGGTCCCGTCGTTGACGAGGGCCGTCGTCATGGCATGCATGGCCCCGCTGTTGCTCAACGTGCCGAGTGTGCCGGAGGTGCCGATCGTCAACAGCCCCATCGACCCGAGATTCGTCAAGGTGTCGATCGTGCCGTTGTTGGTGAAGGCTGCACCGACTGCGCTACCGATCACGGCGTTCTGGCCGTTGTACACGGCACTGATCGACGCGCCCGCATTGTTGGTGAATGTACCAATGGTGGCAGACACGAGCGTATCGTCGTTCGAGATCCCCGCCACCGTGCCACTGATCACACCGCTGTTGACGATCGCGCCGATGCTGCCATGGTTGGCCAGCCCGGTGGCCGTATTCACACCACCGATCACGCCAGCGCTCGCGTTGTTGATCGAATCGATCGTGCCATTGCCCTGGTTGGTCAGCCGTCCGATCGTAGCGGCGCCGCTCGCACCGTTGACGATGCCAGCGGTGGCGCCGGTGATGCTGCCGACGTTGCTGATCCAGCGGATTGACCCGCTGTTGTCGATGCCGGCGACATTGACGCCCGCGATCAGGCCGCTATTGCTCAGCAGCGTGATGGACCCCGTGCCGGTGACCGACACGCCATTGGTATCGCCGTTGATCGTGCCGCTGCTGCTCAACGTGCCGATCCCGCCACTATTGACGATTGCCGCCGTCGCGAGCGACCCGCCGATCAAGCCAGCGTTCAAAACTGAGTTGATCGTGCCGCCCTGGCTATTGATCAACTGGCCGAGCGTCCCACCCGATGCCGACAATTTGTAGTTGACGATGCCAATGCTGCCCGTGATGCTGCCACTGTTGCTGACGACGCCGATGCTGCCCGTGTTGAAAATGCCGAAGTCGGCTCCGAGCCCACCGGTGCCGACAATATCGCCGCTATTGCCGATGCTGCCAATCTTGCCCGTGTCGTCGTTGTAGACGCCGTAGATCGCCCCGACGATCGAACCGGAGTTCGTTACCGTTCCGATCGTGCCCGTGTTGTACACGCCCGTATTGGCGAACGCGCCGCCAATCACGGCGCCCTGCGTGTTGTTGTTCAATACGCCGATCGAACCGCTCCTGTTGTCGATGGCCGCGTTCACGCCCGTGATCGTGCCACTGTTCGTGATGGTGCCGATCGATCCGCTGCGGTTGTAAATGCCAACCGAGATGCCCTCGATCCTCGCGCTCAGCGCGCTGTTGTCGATCGACGTGATCGAGTTGCTGTTGTTGATGCCGACCCCGCCCGTGATGGTGCCAGCGTTGCTGATGGTGCCGATGAAATTGAAGTTGTTGATGCCGCCCGTGGCCCCGCTGATCAAACCGGAGTTGGCGACGACGCCGATCGAACTAAGGTTGGTCATGGCACCCGCCATGCCGGAACCACCAATCAAGCCTTGCGCATCATTCTGGATCGTACTGATCGTGCCGTTCACGTTCCAAAGAAATCCGATCCTCGCGTTGGCGCTATTTTCGATCCCTGCCCGTCCTCCAGCGCCGGTGAAGGTGCCGTAGTTGTAGAACATGGAGATCGTGCCTTCATTCAAGAGGCCGGCGCTGACGAACCTGCCGGCGATCGTGCCGTTGTTGGTCAGGGTGCCGAGCGCACCCTCGACGATCAGGTTCGCCCCACTGGTTCCGTACGAGAGCGGCCCGACCACGTCCAATGACGTGCTGGTGATGGTGAGGTTCGAATCGGTGTAGGGCACGGCCAGTGCGATGCCATTGAGATACACCGTCAACGACGCCGCCTGCCCGCTCGCCACCAGTGCAGCCGCAGCCGCCAGCGCCTTCGCACCGGTCGCCGCGCGAGGCCGCGCGCGCTTGCGCCCCGTTCCACCTGACCTGCCGCCATGGCCGCGAGTCAACTCCGACACGACCTGGAACGTGCCCAGCGCGGCACTCCACACAACGCGATATACGTGATTCATTGACAGCCCCCGCCCCGATTTCCGGTCGATTTTCTTGAGCGGACAGATGAACGCGCGGCGCCCCCTGCCCGATGTGCCTGCGGCAATAGTTGTGTCTGCATCGAATGGCCGGAAAAGGCCTGGAGCCGCTCACACGCGCACTGAGCGCGCGGTGCGCGGTCGTCACGCAGGAGCGCACGCCGTCGATCTTCGTCGGCGGGTCGGCGCGGCATGCGTGCAACGTGGATGGGTGTTTGAAGTGCGGCGGGCTGACCCGCCTTCCCCGCAGTTGGTCCAGTTTTTATGCGTCATTCTTGGCGGGCCGATCCTTTCATACAGCCTTCATCAAGTCAATCCTCCAAATTGGGGATGACGAAAAACAACAAGGCCCGCGCGCTGGAACTTGAATATGGGCTGGTCGTGTGAGTGCGAATCCTATGAGGAATGCATATTCGATCTGCGTCGCTATGTCCGCTTCTCCATACCGATGCGCACCTATAAAACAGTGTTTGCAAAGCTTCCTATACACTCGGACGAATACGCAGTTAAAGCTGGATTACGAGGTACCGAGAGAGAAAATCGCGGCGGCACGGCTCGCCGTTTCTGGACCGTCGACTGTCGTTGCTCAGCACGTGCAAGGCAGTCTGCTGAATCCTTGAAGGGTGTGCATCGATGCGTGTACCCGTATTCGTTCGGCTCGGCGCGTTTTTCGCCGGCCTCGTGATGGCGTCGAATCTCGTGGCGGCCGATGCACCGGCCCGTACCGCCTCCGGCGCCGTCGCGTCATCCCAGGGCGCCGCGCTGCCGGCCCCGGCTTCCACAGCGCTGCCCGCCTCGGCGGCACAAGCCGACAACGCACCGGCCGGGCCGCCCCGCACCCATGTCTTCACGCTGCGCCAGTTGGGGGTCTACGGGCCGCTGCAATTGCGCGGCCTCGATCCGACCGGCTACATGAGCGCCGATGTGCGCACCGACGAAGTCGTCACGGCGGCCAGGCTCCATTTCGTCTACACGTACTCGCCGTCGCTGATCTATCCGCTCTCGCATCTGAAGGTGTTCGTGAACGGCGAAGTCGTGGCGACGATTCCACTCGACAAGGACAGCGCCGGACAACTGGTCACGAAGGACATCGACCTCGATCCGCGTCTGTTCACGGACTTCAATCGCGTCAGCGTGCAGATGATCGCGCACTACACGCTCGATCACTGCGAAGACCCTTACCATTCGACGCTGTGGACCGATGTGAGCCCCGCCACCACGCTCACGCTGACGACGGCGCCCGTCGTGCTGCCCGACAGCCTCGCGCTCTTGCCGGTACCGTTCTTCGATACCCACGACAACCGCCGCCTCACCGTGCCGTTCGTGCTCGCCGACAACGCGGGCACGCCGACGCTGCGTGCCGCCGGCGTCGTGGCATCGTGGCTCGGTGCGCTCGCGAGCTGGCGCAACGCGCGCTTTCCGGTCGTGCGTACGCCGCCCGCCGATGCCAACGCGATCGCCCTCGCGCTGCCGGGCGCGTCGCCCGCCGGTATCACGCTGCCCGAGATCAAGGGGCCGACGATCACGGTGATGGCGAACCCCGCCAGCCCGCCCGAATCCGGTCGCAAGCTGCTCGTGCTCGCGGGCCGCACGCCCGACGAACTGCAGGCCGCCGCCAACGCGCTCGCACTGGGCCAGGCCGGCATGGCGGGCGCGAGCGTCGTGGTCCAGAACGTCGATCTCGGCCCCGCACGCCGCCCGTATGACGCGCCGACCTGGGTGCCGACCGATCGCCCGGTGATGTTCAAGGAACTCGTCGACAATCCGCAGGACCTGCAGGTCTCGGGCTACAACCCGCCCGCGATCCGCGTGAACCTGCGCGTGCCCGCCGACCTCTACGCGTGGGCGCAGCGCAACGTGCCGCTCGACATCCGCTATCGCTACACCGCGCCGTCCACCTACAACGACTCGGTGCTCAACGTGAACATCAACGACCAGTTGGTGCGCTCGCAACGACTTCGTCCGGTCACGCGTCCGACCGACGAAACGCGCATCAACGTGCCGCTCCTGTCCGGCTCCGATGCGCGCTCGTCGAGCGAGATCGGCATCCCGGCGTTCCGGGTCGGCAGCAACAACCAGTTTCAGTTCCAGTTCCATATCGATTCGCAGAAGACGGGCTTGTGCACCTCGACGGCCGCCGACATTGCGCGTGCTGCCATCGACCCCGACTCGACCGTCGACTTCAGCGAATTCGCGCACTACACGGCCCTGCCGAATCTCGCGTTCTTCGCCAACAGCGGCTTCCCGTTCACACGCATGGCCGACCTCGCCGATACGGCGATCGTGATTCCCGACGCGCCCAACGCCCAGGACGAGGAAGCGATCCTCACGATGCTCGGCCACATGGGCCAGTGGACCGGCCTGCCCTCGTTGCGCGTGACGCTCACGCCGGCCAGCCAGATCGACAGCGTGCGCGAGCGCGACCTGCTCGTAATCGGCTCGGGCTCGGCGTCCGCGTTGCTGGCGAAATGGGACAAGTCGCTGCCGCTCGTCATCGAGCGCGGCAAGAGCGCGCTCACGCTGCGCGACCAGCGCAGCAACTGGCCGGGCTGGCTCGGCGGCGACCCCGGCGACGACAACGCGCCCGCTGGCCGCGCGATCCTCTCGCTCGGCGGCCCGATGGCCGCGTTGATCGGCTTCGAGTCGCCGTACGAGTCGGGCAAGAGCGTGGTGGCGCTCGCCAGCACTTCGTCGGCGCAACTCGGCGACGTGCTCGACGCGCTCGACGACAGCAATGCCGTCTCGCGCATGCGCGGCGACCTCACAGTCGTGCGCCTCAAGCAGGTCGAAGGGCTGCGCGTGGGCGAGCACTACTTCGTCGGCGATCTGCCGTGGTACGCGCGCATCTGGGTGCACGTCTCGAACCATCCCGCGTTGATGGCGCTGGCGGGGATCCTCGCGGGCCTCATCGTCGCGCTGACCGTGTTCTGGGCGCTCAGCCGCCTCGCGGCCCGTCGCGCGGGGAACTGACATGCGGCCGGCCGTGCAGTCGCTGCTCCGGTGGCTCGCCGCGGGGGCGCTCGTGCTCGCGCCGCTCGGCGCATTCGCGGCGAGCGCCTGCGCGTGGCCCGACTGGGCCGCGTTCAGGCGCAGTACGCTCAGCACCGATGGCCGCGTGATCGACGCGAGCACGCCGCAACAAGTGAGCGTGTCCGAAGGCCAGGCGTATGCACTGTTTTTCGCGCTCGTCGCCAACGACCGCGAGAGCTTCGACAAGGTGCTCACGTGGACCGAAAACAATCTCGCCCAGGGCGACCTCGCGACCCATCTTCCCGCGTGGATCTGGGGCAAGCGCGAAGCGAACGCGGCGAGCGCGCCTTCCACCGACGGCCAGCCGTGGGGCGTGCTCGACAGCAACTCGGCTTCGGACGCCGATGTCTGGATGGCCTACACGCTGCTCGAAGCGGGACGCCTGTGGAACGAGCGCCGTTTCACCGCGCTCGGCACGGTGATGGCACGCAACATCGTGCGCCGCGAGAGCGCCGCGCTGCCGGGCCTCGGCCGCACGCTGCTGCCTGGCCCCGTCGGCTTCCAGACCGCGAAGGACACATGGCGCCTGAACCCGAGCTACGTGCCGCTCCAGGTGATGCGCCGGCTCGCGCTCGCCTTGCCGGAGCAGGGCGAGTGGAAGGCGATGATCGACACCTCCGCACGACTCGTCGACGACACGGCGCCCAAGGGCTTCTCGCCCGACTGGGTCGTCTGGCGCAGCAACAAGGGCTTCGAGCCCGATCAGCAGACCACGGCCGAGAGCGCGTACAACGCGATCCGCGTCTATCTGTGGGCCGGCATGCTCGCCCCCGACGAGCCGCTGCGCGCACGCACGCTCGACACCTTCCGCCCGCTCGCGGCCTTCGTCGCCGCGCATGGCTTCGCGCCCGAGCGCATCGACACGCGCACCGCGACGCCCGGCCCGAATGCGGGCAACGGTGGCTTCTCGGCGGCGGTCGCCCCGTATCTGGCCGCGCTCGGCCAAACCGCGCTCGCCAATGCGCAGGTCGAGCGCAGCCGCTCGCTTGCGCGCGACAGTGCGCCCGGTTACTACAGCCAGGTGTTGATGCTGTTCGGCCTCGGCTATCTCGACGGTCTCTATCGCTTCGCGGCGGACGGGCGCGTCGTGCCCGCATGGACGTCCACATGCCCGGCCGCACGCTGAAGGTCCGCTCGCCGGCATGGCCCGGCGGCCTCGTGCTAGTGGCACGTCTAGCACGTCCGGCACGTCCGGCACGGCGCACGCGCGGCCTCGCGCCGCTCGCCGCGTTGCTGATCGCCGCGCTGCCCACGCTCGCCCACGCACAAGCCAGCGCCAGCGCTGGTGCGAACACGACGCCCGCCGCTCCGAGTCCGCAAGTCGCGCAGTTGCTATCGGCAGCGCGCATGTGGGATGCGAAAGACCGGCCCGATGTCGCGCGTGGCATCGTCCAGAAGGCACTCCTGATCGATCCGCAACAGCCCGACGCGCTCGCGATGCTCGGCTTGATCGAGCTGCGCTCGAACCGTCCCGCCGAGGCCGCGAAGATCCTGCAGAAGCTGCGCCAGCGCGCCCCGAACGCGAACGCGACGCTCGAACTCGCCGACGCCTACCGCATCGCGACCACCGACAAGGTCGAGATGGCCAACATCCGCCTGCTGTCGAGCGCGGGCAAATCGGAGGAAGCGGCGCAGCGGCTGCAGGCGCTCTTTCCACGCGGCGCGCCGCGCGGCGCACTCGCACGCGACTACTACCGCATCCTCGCGGGGACGCCCGATGGCCGCACGCGCGTCATCAACGAGTTGCGCGCGCGCCTGAAGGCGACACCCAACGACAGCAACCTCACGCTGATCCTCGGCGATCTGCTGACCGACCGCGCGCCGACCCGGCTCGAAGGGCTCGACCTGATCTATCGCGCGTACCAGCGCCAGGACAGCAACCGGCGTCTCGCGCTCGAACTGTGGCGCCGCGCGCTCAACAGCGCGGGCCGCGACGATCCGGCCTACCTCGTCTGGTATCAACGCTATCTGCAGGAAGTACCCGACGACACCGACGCGCAGGAAGTCGTGGCCGCGTTCACGAAGCGAGGCGGCGCGCCGCCGTCACTCGCAGCAGGCAACAACGCAAACAACGCACCGACCACGACCGCAGCCAACGAACGATCACGCGGCCTGAAACAGCTTTCGCGCGGCAGCGTCAGTGACGCCGACGCGACGCTCTCGCGCGCCGCGCGCAAGCGTGCGAGTGATGGCGAGACGATCGGCGCGCTTGGCCTCGTGCGTCTGCGCGAAGGCCGCAATGACGAAGCGCGCGATCTGTTCGCGCGCGCGCTCAAGCTCGACCCCGACAACGCGGGCAAGTGGCGCAGCCTGATGGACACGGCGTCGTTCTGGGGCACCCTGAAACAAGCCCGCGACGCGAACGCGCAAGGCAAGCCCGCGCAAGCCGAAGCGCTCGCGCGCGAGGCACTGCGCCAACAGCCCGATAACGCCGACGCGAAACGCATCCTCGCCGATGCGCTGATCGCCCAGCAGAAGTGGCCCGAAGCCGAAGCCGTGCTGCGCCCGCTCGTGAATCAGCCGACACCGGACATCGACGCGCTGCGCAGCCTCGTCACCGTGTTGCGCGAGACGCATCGCGAGAACGAGATCGGCCCGCTCATCACGAGCACGGTGCCGCGCGTGCAGGGTTCGAGCGCAGAGTTGCGCAAGCTGCACGCCGAACTGCTCACGATCCAGGCGGACCAGTCGATCGCCGAGAACCGCAAGAGCCCCGCCATCCGCCAGCTCGAAGAAGCCATCAAGCTGATTCCCGACGACGCGTGGACCCGCTACACGCTCGCGCGCCAGTATCGCGATCTCGGGCTGCCCGCGCTCGGCCGCACGGTGATGGAGGACGGCCTGAAAATCGCGCCCTCGGCGGACATGCACTACGCGAGTGCGCTCTACCTGAACTCGCTCGACGATATCGATGCGGCCATCGAGCAGCTCGACGCTATCCCCGCCGCCGGGCGCTCGCCGGGCATGCAGGAACTGGCGGGCAATCTCGCTGCGCAACGTCTGCTGGGCGACGCGCGCCGGCAGATTGCGCAGGGCAACGAACGAGGCGCGCGCGATCTGCTCGATGAGGCCGCCGCGAAGGCCGGCGACGATCCGCAGATGCTGGCGAGCATCTGCCGCGAGTGGATCACGCTCGGCGAGCCGGACCGCGGCCTGAAGCTCGTGAAAGACTGGCTCGACGCCCATCCCGACGATCCCGCCATCGGCGTGCGTCTGCGTTATGGCGAGTTGCTCGCGGCGGCGGGCCGCGACGACCAGTTGCCCGCATGGATCGCCGATGCGCGCGCGCGCGAAGGCGTCACGCCCGCGCAACAAGCCGACTTCGATGACCAGTTGCTGCGCCTCGCGATCCGCGAGACCGACCGGCAGATCGACGAGGGTGATTTCAAGGGCGCCGAACGCACGCTCGCCGCCGTGCCCGCTGCGCAGCAAAGCGACCGACGCTGGCTGCTCGAACTGGCGGACCTGCGCGAAGCGAGCGGCGACTATCGCGGCGCGGAGGCAGCGGCGCGCGAAGTGCTCAAGACCCATCCCGACGATGCCGACGCGCGCCTCGCGGTGGCACGCATGCTCGCGCATCGCGGGCACGATCGCGAGGCCGCCGAACTCGTGCGCGAAGTGCTCGCCGATACACCCGACGACGATGTCGACACCCGTCTTTCCGTCGCGCGCCGCTTCACGGCGCTCGGTCTCGACAACGAAGCGGCCGAAGTGGTCGCGCCGCTGCGCGAGCGCTATCCCGAGCGCTCCGACGTCACGGTGCAGGCCGGCCGCAACGCCCAGTCGCGCGGCGACTACAACGAGGCGGCGTCGCTGTACCAGAGCTCGATCGACCAGCAACGCGCCGAGGGCGCCTCGCCCGGCACCGACGGACTCACTTCGGCGCAGCGTGCGTTCCAGGCGCTGCAGGACCGTCGTCAGGGCCAGGTCGCGACCGAGCTGATCCAGTCGAACCTCTCGGGCGACCCCGGCGTCTCCGAACTTCACGCGACCACGATCCCGCTCTACGTGCGCATCCCCGACGGCTACACCGGCCACTATTTCTTCCACGCCGACACGGTCTACCTGAACGCCGGCACGTTTCCCGGCGACGATCTGCGCAACGCCATCGAGTACGGCAAGATCGCGGCGCTCGGCAACGCGGGGCTCGGCCCGATCAACGAAACGCAGACCGGCGTTTCGCTCGCGGCCGGCTACGAATACAGCGGCGCGCGCAATAGCTGGCGTGCCGATCTCGGCAGCACGCCGCTTGGCTTTCCGGTCACGAGCGTGCTCGGCGGCTTTCTGTTTCGCCATGAATTCCAGCACGCGTCGGTCGCCGTGGACGTGTCGCGCCGTCCCGTCACGAGCAGCCTCGTGTCGTATGCGGGCAGCCGCGATCCGGTCACCGGCGAAGCGTGGGGCGGCGTCGTGCGCAACGGCTTCACCGTGCGCGGCGCCCAGGACATCGGCCCGGGTTCGGTGTTCGCGAGCGTCGGCTTTGGCGTGCTCACGGGCCAGAACGTCGAGACCAACCAGGAATTCAAGGTCCGCACCGGCGTGACCTGGCCCGTCTTCACGCGACCGGACCAGATCGTCACGAGTGGACTGATCGGCAATTACTGGCAATACTCGAAGAACGAACACTTCTACACGTTCGGCAACGGCGGCTATTACAGCCCGCAGAGCTATGTGTCGGTCGGCATTCCGATCGACTGGATGGGCCGCTACAAGAAGCTTTCATGGGAACTGGAGGGCTCGGTCGGCATGTCGTTCACCAACGAGGACACCTCGCCGTATTTCCCGACGCGTCCCGACCTGCAGCAGCAGGCGATCGCGCGCATGGCCGCGGGCGAGCTCGGCTCGCCATACTTCGGCGGCGGCTCGGGCGGCGGTTTCAGCTACACGCTGATCGCGGCGCTCGAATACCGCATGACACCGCACTGGACCGTCGGCGGGCGCCTGCAGATCGATCGATCGCATGATTACGCGCCGAATGTCGCGATGGCGTACCTGCGCTATTTCTTCACGCCCCAGCACGGCAAGGTGCCTTACCCGCCCACGCCGGTGAGGCCCTATTCCGACTATTGACCGCATCCCATGAACCCGGCGCCACGATGAACTCACCCGCCTCCGCTCCGGCCAACGCGCACGCGCCGCATCGCTCGCTGCTCGCGCGCCTGCAGCCGCACCAGCCGCTCGCGATCGACGCGCTGCCCGGCGCGCTCGCGGCGCTCGGCGCGGGCCAGGTGCATGTCGTCTACGCGCAGGGCTCGCCCGCGCGCGACGCGCTGTTCTGGCAAACCGCCGCCGATGCGCTCGCCGGCCCGGCGACGGTGCTCTCGACACGCGACGCGCACGGCGTCGCCGTGATGCTGCGCGAGCACGGCATCGATATCGACCAGGCGGGTGCGCTCCACGCGCACGCCAACGTCTGCACGCTGCGCACGCTGCCCGGCCGTCCGGGCGCCGACGTGCTGATGGAAGCGCTGCAGGCGCTCGCGGACCAGTGCGCCGAACCTGCGAGCCAGTTCCTCGTCGAGGGCGCGGAAGCTTTCTTCAGCTGGCACGACGCCAATGCCCTCGCGCTCGAAGGCGCACGGCTCGCGACGTGGTGCGCGCAGCGCCGCTATGGCGTGCTGCTCGTACTCGCGCCGCCCGATCTCGCCGACGATACCGCGCACCCCGAGTTGAACGCCTTCCAGGCGCGCTTTGCCGGCGTCGCGCAACTGCTGCAGGTGAGCGGCCAATACCGCTGGGAAGTGGCCTTCTGGCGCGATCGCGATGCGATGCTCGCGAGCCAGTCGCTGCCGCTGCGCTTCACCGCGCCCGATTTCCGGCTGACCGTCTCGGACACGAGCACGTTCGACGCAGCGAGCGACACGGGCGGCCTGCTCGCGCCCGATGAAGACCGTGTGCTGGTCGCGCGCGAGGCCGTGTTGCGCGAGCGCGTGCTGCCCGAGCGCTGGCAGGTGCTCGACAGCAACGATGCCGTCGTCGACGCCGCGCGCACGGCCGTCGCCGCCACCGTGATCCTCGACTTCGGCGCGAGCCAGCAACTCGAACTGCTCGCCGCGCAGGTCCACGCGCTGCGCCTCGGTTGCGGCCCGGCGCTCAAGATCATCGTGCGCGAAGACCGCGTCGCGATGCGCTACGAATCGCTGATGCTCAACCTCGGCGCGAACCAGGTGATCCATCGCAACACGCCGATCGCGCAAGTCGAGGCCATCGTCGAACGCTTGCAGGGCCAGGTGTTCTCGCGCCCGGTTCCCGCCGACTACCGCGCCGCGCTCGCAGCGGTCTCGCACAGCACCGAGACAGGCTATGTGCCCGGCGCGCGCTTCGTCGAACTCGTGCGCGCGGCCGTCTCGCGCAGCCGCGTGATCCAGTTGCCGAGCGTGCTGCTGCGCTTCGCACTGCTGCCCGAAGTCGCCCACGTCGATGCGTTGAAGGCGTGCGAACTGCGCCGCGAAGGCGACCTCGTGACGGCGGTGGGCGACAGCGTCTATGTGTTCCTGTTCGCGTGCCGCCTCGGCGATGCCGACGCGATCTGCCAGCGCGTGTTCACGACGCCGCTCGCGGATCTGTTCAACGGTGAGCTGCGCAGCGGCGACCAGCAGTCGATCACCGAAACACTCGATACCCTGACCGACGAGATCGAAGCGACCACGCCGCCCGATTACAGCGGCTGGCTCGCGAAGCGTCCGCCGCGCGCGGTGCCGGATGCCGTTGTCGCGGACGCGGACATGGACACGCCCACGTCCACGCAAGCCGACACCCCGCCCCCCAGCCTGCTGCCCGCGCTCGATGCCGCCGCCTCTCGTTCGGTTGGCGCCGCGCCCATCGCGCGCGCCGAGCCACAACGCGCCTCATTGCCGCTCAAACCCGTGCCCCGCGCCGAGGACCTGTCGCCATGAATATCTTTCTCGGTTACTTCGTGTGGGGGCTGATCCTCGCCGCCCCGATCTCGTGGCTCGTATGGCGCCTGCAATTGCTCAAGTGGCTGCCGCCGCTGCGTTTCGGCGCGCGCCTGCGGCGCGTCGAGTTGCCGCCGCAGCTCGACGGCCTCGTGATTCGTGGACGCCGCAACTATGGCCAGCCGGAGCCGCGCCGATGAAGACCGTTGCCATCGTCTCCGCCGTCGGCGGCGCGGGCCGCACCAGCGTCGTTACCGCGCTTGCGAGCCTCATCGCCCAGCGCACGCAGCGCGCGCTCGCCATCGAATGCGATCCGTGCAACGTGCTCGGGTTCCACTTCGGCCTGCGCGAACCGGCGCGCGAAGGGCTGGTCTCGCAGGGGCGAGCCGCGGACGACAGCTGGGCCGAGGCCGCGCTGCGCAGCGACGACGGCGTGCTGGTGCTGCCGTGGGGCAGCGACGACACCGCCTCACTCGATGCACGCCTGCATACGCAGCCGCACTGGCTGCGCGACGTGCTCGAGCGCATCGACCTCGGCGACGACACGCTCGCGCTGATCGACACCCCCACTTGGCCCTCGCTCCACGCGCAGCAGGCCATCGCCGCCGCCGATCTCGTGCTTGCGCTCCTGCCGCCGACGCCAGGCGCGTGCGCGACGCTGCCGCGCTTCGCCGACGCGCTCGCGCGCAGCGGCCGACGCGCCGTCTACGTGGCGCACGGCGTGGTGCCCGCGCGCCAGTTGCATATCGACACCGTCGCGTTGCTGCGCGCGCGCCTCGGCGCCGCGATGCTGCCCTACGTGATCCACGCCGATGCGGGCGTGCCCGAAGCGCTCGCGCGCGGCGAGAATTTCTGTCTGAGCGAACCCGGCTCGCAGACCTCGCACGACCTCAACGGCCTCGCCGCGTGGCTCGCTCACTGGGCCGAAGGCACGCTGCGCGACGCGCAAACGGGCCCAGCCGGAGCCACGCGATGAACGTCGCCAGCCCACGCACGCTGCTGCGCCACGCATGGGCCTGGTGCGCCAGCCTCATCGCGCCGCGCCTCGGCGTGGGCGCCGAGGCATCGCAGGGCATGTGGCTGCTGCGCCTGTTCTTTCGCGCACCGCGACCCGGTGCGCGCGACTGGCCGCTCATTGCGTTCGACAAGCTCGGCCGCGAACTCGCCGCCAAGCTCGACATGGGCCGCGACCGCAGCTCGCGCATGTGGCTGCGGCGCCTGTTCCTGCGCCCGCCGCAACGGCGCCGCCGGCTCGCCGCCGATCTGCGCATGCTGCACAAACAGCGCCCGCGCTCGCGCCGCTCCGTCGTGCTGCGCTGGCTCGATCGCTGGCTGGAACCGGTCTATCGCCGCGTGGCGCTCGCGCGCGAAGCGGCCGCCGCGCGTCTGCCCTCGGTGGATTGGGATGGCGTGCGCGGGCGGCTCGAATGGTTGTCCGCCGCGCCCGATCATGTGCCCTATCTGCGCCAGGTGCTGCTATGGCTCGCGTTCCTCGCGGCCCTGGCCGTATGCACGACGCCGTTGCCGCTCGGCGACCAGTTTCTGCTGTTCGGCTTCGTGTGGCTCGTGGTCGTGATCGCGCGACGTGTGCCGGGACGGGCCGCGACCATGCTGATGGTGCTGCTCTCGATGCTGATGACGGGCCGCTATGTCTGGTGGCGCAGCACCCAGACGCTCGCACTCGGCAGCGCCACCGAAACCGTGATCGGCTACATCCTCTACGCCGCCGAACTGTACACGTGGATCGTGCTGATCTTCGGCTATGTGCAGACCGCGTGGCCGCTCAACCGCAAATCGACACCGCTGCCCGCCGATCCCGCCGAGTGGCCCACCGTCGACGTCTATATCCCGACCTATAACGAGCCGCTCTCGGTGGTGCGCCCGACGGTGTTCGCCGCCACGACCATGGACTGGCCGCGCGACAAGCTGCGCGTCTACGTGCTCGACGATGGCAGCCGCGAGGAATTCCGCCGCTTCGCCGAAGAGGCGGGCGTCGGCTACCTGACACGCGAGGAACATCAGCACGCGAAGGCCGGCAATATCAACCATGCGCTGCCGCTCACGAGCGGCGAGTACATCGCGGTATTCGACTGCGACCACGTGCCGACCCGCTCGTTCCTGCAGACGACGATGGGCACCTTCCTCGCCGATCTCCAGTGCTCGCTCGTGCAGACGCCCCATCACTTCTTTTCGCCCGATCCATTCGAGCGCAACTTCGACACCTTCCATCGCGTGCCCAACGAAGGCAGCCTGTTCTATGGCCTGATCCAGGATGGCAACGACTTCTGGAACGCCACGTTCTTCTGCGGCTCGTGCGCCATCATCAAGCGCGCGCCGCTCGAGGAGATCGGCGGCCTCGCGGTCGAGACCGTCACCGAAGATGCGCATACGTCATTGCGACTGCACCGGCACGGCTACACCTCCGCGTATCTGCGCACCGTGCAGGCCGCCGGACTCGCCACCGAAAGCCTCGCGAGCCACATCGGCCAGCGAATCCGCTGGGCGCGCGGCATGGCGCAGATTTTCCGCATCGACAATCCGTGGCTCGGACGCGGCCTCACGTTCTTTCAGCGCATGTGCTACAGCAACGCCATGCTGCACTTCTTCTACGGCTTTCCGCGCCTCATCTTCCTGATGATGCCGTGCGCGTACCTGTACTTCGGCCTGCACGTGATCAACACGGCCGCGCTCGTGATCCTCGCCTACGTCGTGCCTTACCTGCTGATCGCGGCGATGGCCAACTCGCGCATCCAGGGCCGCTATCGACATTCGTTCTGGGCCGAAGCGTATGAGTCGGTGCTCGCGTGGTACATCGTGCTGCCTACCACCATCGCATTCGTGAACCCGAAGCTCGGCAAGTTCAACGTGACGTCGAAGGGCGGCCACATCGACCAGGATTACCTCGACTGGACCATCTCGAAGCCCTACCTCGTGCTGCTCGGCATCAACGTGGTCGCGATCCTCGCGGGCATCGGCCGACTGCTCGTGTGGCCCGCCGAAGAGCCCGCCACCGTGCTCATGAATCTCTTCTGGGCATTCGCGAATCTCACCGTGCTCGGCGTCGCGGTCGGCGTCGCGAAGGAAGCGCGCCAGGTGCGCGTCGCGCACCGCATTCCACTGCGCGTACCCGCCATGCTGACGCTGCCCGATGGCCGCACGCTCGCGTGCAAGACCGAGAACTACTCGATGGGCGGACTCGGCCTGCGGCTGCCGAAAGACACCGTGCTCAAGTCCGGCGAACGCGTGAACGTGTGCCTCTCGCGCGGCGTCGCCGAATTCGATTTCCCGGCCGTCGTCGCGCGCTGCGCCAACCGGCAGCTCGGCGTGCGCTTCGAAGGCATGAACGAAGCGATGGAAAAACAGCTCGTCCAGTGCACCTTCGGACGCGCCGATGCATGGCTCGAATGGGAAGACGACCCCGCACCCGACAAGCCGCTCGCCGGTCTCAGACAGATGATCGAACTCGGCTATCAAGGCTATCTGCGCCTCATCGATGCCCTGCTCGACGCGTTCGACCATATCTTCACGCGCGTGAGCGCCAAGCGAGAAAGATGAACTGACCATGGGATTCTGGAACCTGTACTTCGCCGCCAAGCTCTATCTGTTCTCGCTCGGCACGATCAAGCCAGTGTGGTGGCTCAACATCGTGTTCGCGCTCGCACTGCTCGTGCCGCTGCACAACAAGTGGTTGCGCATCGCACGCAATATCGCGGCCGTGCTCGCGGGCATCGCGCTGCTCGCCCACGAAGCGGGACTGCCCACACTCGGCCGGGCGCTCTCGCAACTGCCAGCACTTGCCGCGTTCACCCCCGACTACATGATGGAGCTGATCACCCGCGCCGTCCGGCCATCGATGCTGTATGCGACCGTCGCCGTCGTACTGCTCTACGTGATCGTCAACCGCTGGGTGCGTGTCACCACGTTCGTGCTGATCGCGCTCGTCGCGGTGCCGCTATGGCAAGGCGCGGGCACACTCATCGCGCACGCGGGCAGCGCCAACGCCACACTCGAAGCGAACGACAACGGCAGCGGCGAGACCGCCGCCCAGACCAACGCTGGCACGAGCGGCAGCTACGACCAGCAACTCGCCGCATTTCGCAGCAACGAAGAAGGACGCCACGTCACGCTCACCCCGATCACAACCGACGCGAGTGCGCAATTCGACATCATCGTGATTCACATCTGCTCGCTGTCGTGGGACGACATGGATGTCGCGAACGCGCGCAACAACCCGCTGCTTTCACGCTTCGACTACGTGTTCCAGAACTTCAGCTCGGCGGCGAGCTACAGCGGACCCGCGGCGATCCGCGTGCTGCGCGCGACCTGCGGACAGGAAGCGCACAAGACGCTGTACGACCCCGCGCCGCCCGAATGCCACTTGTTCGCGCAACTCGCGCAGGCCGGCTTCACGCCCCAGGCGCTGCTCAATCACAATGGCCGCTTCGACGATTTCCGCTCGACTGTATTGCGTGAAATCGGCGTGCCCGGCGTCACGATTGCGTCGAACGAGGGCTTGCCCGAAGCGATGAAAGAGTTCGACGGCTCGCCGCTCGTCGACGATTACGATGTGCTCGCGCGCTGGTACAAGGGCCGCGTCGCGGCCGGCGGCGGACCGGTTGCGCTCTACTACAACACCGTATCGATGCACGACGGCAACCGGCTGCCCGACAGCAAGCTCACGAGCCTGCAGTCGTACCCGCTCCGTCTCACGCGCCTGCTCTCCGACGTCGACAAGCTGATCGACCTCGTCGCGCAATCGGGCCGCAAGGCCGTGCTCGTGTTCGTGCCCGAGCACGGCGCCGCGCTGCGCGGCGAAGCGAACCAGATCGCGGGCATGCGCGAGATCCCGACGCCGAACATCATCCACGTACCCGTCGGTGTGAAGCTGATCGGCCTGCCGGCAGGCAGCACGAATCCGGGCGGCGTGGTGTCGATCGATACGCCGACGAGTTTCCTCGCGCTGTCGCAACTGCTTGCGAACCTCGTCGCGAACAGCCCGTTCCGCGCAGGCGCGCCGGCTTTGTCGGAGTACTCGGCGAACCTGCCGCAGACGCGCATGGTCGGCGAGAACGAAGCGACCGTCACGCTCAAGACGGCTGACGGTTACGTGATCCATACGCCCGATGGCGTGTGGGTGGAGGGCAAATAGCGATGGCCTTGGCACTGTGGAGAAAGCCGCAGCCGCAACGGCGCGGTCCGCTGGAACCGAATGATATCGATGCGCTGGCGCGGTTTGTCGAAGGCGTCGATAGCACGCGGTATTTCGATTATCAGGAGCAGGAAGCGCGCGCGGCGGCGGCGAAGCGGTGGCCGGTTTTGGCGGGGGTGTTGGGGGTTGTTGCGGTGACTGGGGGAACAGGCAACTGGGGGAAATAAAGCGGGATGATCGAATGGTTCGCGCGACAATCGCAACACCCTCACGGACCCGCCCGTGCCGACCGTGTCTGCCGCCAGACTCCTCACGCTCGACGGTACAGAAAGCCTTATGGCCGCTGTTCGCCATAAGTATGCACGCCAACAAAACTGCGGCGTCGTTTTCTCGGTCACGTTGCCGATTTTAAGAACTATTCAAACTGGACATTTTTAATGATGCTATTAAAGCGTTTCATCTGCCCTCGCCCTGCATTGCTTTCCGGCGCACAGAAGCGCGCTTTAAATGACCTTCTATTATCCCCTTCGGCCACAGTCAGACAAGAAAGCCGCCCTGAAAACGAACTATCATTTTTTTGATCGTTTGCCGGTAAAATCTGAATAAAAAGCGTAGAGTTACCTTGATATCCATGTCCCGCTGTAGTTTTTATCGGCCTCGCTTGCTTCAAACTCACGATCTTGACGACCACCCGCGGCTCATCAACCTCTTTGTTGACAAAATATTTTTTGTCGCCGAATTTCGCAAAAAATGTCTCGTCACTCAAAATTTCACTGACCCCAGCGTCACCCATAAAAGTCACATAATTCATATTTGCGTAGTTAACATGCTGATTGAACAATATTTCGCAAGCTTCATTTATACGAAAAAATTCTTCAGCCTCGATCGGGAAGCCGACTCCACATTTTGCGCTCACGTGCGAAACATGTAGCGCCAGAATTCCGCAAGCCACAATTGCAATTTTCGATAAACACACGTTAATCTCCCAGCAATTTAAATTCGCGAGGAAAAATTTTTTATGTCGGATAGATACGAATAAGCATGTTTTAAATACATCCTTCTGGCATCCCTCTTAGACTCTAGTTTCAAGCGCAACACCCGTGATGAGGTAGGGGTGTTGGGATGAAGAAGTACAGCCATTTGAGCTCGGAAGAACGAGCGGTGATCATGATCGAGCATGGCAGAGGCAGCAGCATCAGGGCGATAGCAGGCGTGTTGGGACGCAGCGGTTCGACGGTGTCGCGTGAATTGGCGCGCAATCGCAAAGATGATTCGCCGCGCTACGACGCGACGCAAGCGGCATTGAGCTATCGGGCCCGCCGGCGGCACAGCGTGCGCCAGCGCAAACTGGCGCTCGGCAGTGCCCTGTACGAGCGCGTGCATAACCAGTTGGTCTACTGGCGCTCGTCGCCGCAGCAGATTGCTGCGAGACTTCCCCGTATGCACCCCGATGATCCTGAACAGCACGTCAGCCACGAAACGATTTACGCGGCGATTTACACGCACCCGCGCGGTGGACTCAAGCAAGCGATGATCGACGCTTTGCGCCACGAGAAGCCGGTTCGTGGCCGCAGACGCACAAGCCTGTCGGGCGGCGGCTTCGTTCCGGAGGCTCTGCGCGTCGTTCACCGCCCCGAGCAGATTGCGCTGCGGCAATGGCCTGGGCATTGGGAGGGAGACCTCATCAAAGGCGCATTCAACCGTTCTTGTGTCGGTACGCTGGTCGAACGCAAGACACGCTTCGTCGTGCTGTGCCGCATGGACGGCTGTACGGCTCAGAATGCGCTCGAAGGCTTCACGCGGCAGATGAAAAAGCTGCCGGCCTTCCTGAGAGAAAGCCTGACCTATGATCGCGGAACGGAAATGACGTGCCATGTCGAACTCTCGAAACGCTTGAATCTCGATATCTGGTTTGCGGACCCGCATGCGCCTTGGCAACGCGGCAGCAACGAGAACACCAATGGCTTGCTGCGCCAGTTTCTGCCCAAGGGCATGGATCTTTCGCAGACGTCGCCAAATTGCCCAACGGGCGGCCCCGTCAAACACTCAGTTGGGATACTCCCGAAGAGGCTGTGGCCAAAGAACTCGAAGCCGCGAAATTAGCTAAACGTTGCACTTGACTCTCGAGACTGCCATTCAATAGCAAGTTGATGGCCCAAATTTGATAACGGAGTTTGATACACGAAACCCAGCCGCGAAAGTGCCCGCGTCATCATTTTTGCAAAACTCATTCGAAGCTCGCACGTATAAATACGCGCTTGTCTGATTCACATCCACATCAACTGCACTGTTCGAATGCACGCGAAATTTTAATACTACAGCTTGACTTCCGTCGCCGAAAAGATCCCTAATTTTCGGTGTGGATACGTATTTGCATCGATCATATGAATCCACGATTTTATAGTTATTTTTTTCTTCATTAAAATCCGCCAATGCACAATTTCTGAATCTATCAAAAACGACGACGAAATAATGCGTGTCCCCGTTGTTCCACGAGATGAATCGATGTTGAGCAGTCAGTTTGTATCCGTCGTCTGCCAGCCGACTGACAACGGTCGGTGGGACGTTCCCAACGAAATACAATTTCGGCGTCGTCTCCTGAGCGGAAACGTACAGGGAAGAACACATCGTAATTAATATGTGAAATAATATAAGCTTAATTTTCTCTATCATTCACGCCTCCACGTTTTCCAGGTTGGCCACGATTCCCACATGTTTGATGGATGGAGTAAAGTTTTTTTCTTTGATGCCACTAACCAGATCCCCTAAGTAAGTATCCACCACTAGCGTATATGCTTGGCGCTCATAGAATCCGTTTGCTCCACCATTTACTAGTACGGAAATACGTCCTATTGTGGCCGGACCAACGCCGGTATCCGCTATTCGATTGATATCGCGTGACCCGGCGTGATGTTTGTAGATCCAGAAGAATCCAGCACTGTCGCACGCTAGCTCACGTGAAGTGCCAACGTTATCTGGATCAAAACGTGGGTACCACGGCTTTTTATTCCCCAGAGTAGAAATTTCTCCGGTTTTCTTGTCTTTTTTTCTGGGGTCGGAGAACCAGTGAGTCGATGTGCGTGTAATCCTGCGATCGGCATAATCGCCGGAATTGTTATCGGGGAAATTCTTGAATTCCCCGTAGGCAGCGTATGATTCGGCCCAGGTAAGTTGAAGGCACCCCCGCCCATAAAATGCAGAATAGTATTCCGTAGCAGGTTGTTTTTTATTAAATTCCCCAACACCGTATTCTTTGATAGTGCGCCATTTATCGGTTTCAAATAATATTTGCGCGAGAAATTGCGCCTGTCTATCCCGAGAATTCGAAATTCCGTATTTTCGCATCGAACCATTGATTGCGATCGAGTAATCGGATATCCGTCTCCTGGCAATATCGCCGGTCATAATATTCGATTTTGATGTTTTTTCGGCTCGATACGTTCCATTCGATGCAGTGTAGGCAAGATATTTCGGAAACGTAGATGCGAGCTCTTTCACTGTCAGCCATCCACACTTCCTGAAATGCCGAATGAATTCCAATGGATGAAAAAACCAGAGCTTCTGCCCCGCAGGCAAGCCAGTCTTGTCCCAGAACTGAACTTCCTTCAGATATTTGAGGAAGTCGTTATAGCCGTGCATGTTTTGATGGTAGAACTCGCCCTCATCGAGCAGCTTTACGTAGCGCCGCTCGTTATGCGTGCTGTCCCATTCGTTGGGCGCCTGACAAACAAAGCCGCGCAATTGTCGGCGCAACAGTTCGTTGTTCTTCAAGCTGAAAATCGGATCCGCCTTCTCGGATTCCGCGGTCATCGATTGCTGGATTGCGGTTTCATGATTGTTCCAGGCGTCCTTCATCAACTTCTTCAACGCATCGACATCGCAGAGCCCGTCGCTATCGAATGGAGTGTTGCCGTCGCTGACCTTCTGCCAGCCCATGAGTGACAGGAAGTCCGCATCGGAGAACTTTTGGATGTACGCGTCGTTGATATCGATATACCCGAACTGGCCCGCAGCCCAGGTGACCTTCATCCACGTCGTTCGCGCGTCGGCCGCCAGCGTCTGGGGCGCGGACAGGATGCGGCCAAAGCGCAGCAGTTCGTAGCCGTCGCTCGGGCAGGTCGGGTAAAGCGCGGTGGCGCGCTTGTAGAGATCGTATTCGTAGTCTTGTTCCGGCACCGGCTGCGGTGTGAGCAGCGTCCGGGCGCCGTCCGGCGCGACACTCCAGACTTTGGTGTATTTCGTGCCGTGGCTGAACCAGGTTTCGACCAGCAGCGGCAAGGCGTTCGAGCCGATCTGACCGGGCGTGAATTCAATCCCTTGCAATTTGTTGTCGTCGTCGACTTCCCGTGGCAACCGGCGAAAGTGGCTGCGGGCAGGAATGACGAAGTAGGCGTGTCCCCACCAGTCGGAACCAGCAGACGGAGCGGGCGCCGTGTTGCCCAGCTGGGTATGCCCGAAATAGGCATCGAAATCGGTCTGCGTCATGAAGATCTCGAAGTGCAGGTGTGGCATCCCCCCATAGCGCCCAAGCCAGCCCAATACGTCCTTGCGCCGCACCTTCTTGCCACCTCCTGAAACGGCGGGAGGCACCTGTGTGTCGGGATCGCCCGTAGGCATGCGCAGGAACTCCGGCATCTCCTTCGCGTTCGCGCTGTGCTGCTGATATTCGGACAACGGCAGCAAGTGCATGTAGAGCGAATGGAACGTCAGCGTCCGACCATCGCCAGTTTCTGTCGTGTGCCTGAGCAGCACGAAGCCGGTATGGCTCTCGCCATCGTCGATGGCGTTCTGGCAGACGCGGTAGGCGACGACCTCGCCATCGGCGATCGCGAATATCCTGTCCTTTCTATCCGGCTGCAGATGCACGCCGCAGTGCCAGCGCCGGTCGAAGGCGATCGGGAAGATGCCGTGAACACATTCGAACTTGTCGACCGCATCCATCATCGGATCGGGATTGGTCCCGGTCGGGATCGCAAGACCGGCTTCGGGTAAAAACGGTGGGCTGATGATCATGATCGTTAGTGCGTATGGCTATATCTGGAGTCGGGCTGGTAGTCGCTCGCGGGCAATTGTGGGAGGGCGATCGACGTATCGCCCAATCCTTCGAGAACGAATGAAGCCGCCTTGATGCGGAACGGCCCAAGGCAATTGAGCACCACGCAGGCGCTCGATATGTCGTCGTCACTGGACGGTCGTTCGAATCGACTCACTGAAAAATAGAAGGCTTACCTTCGCATCGACGCGCGAATAGGTGCCCGTCATGCACACGACGGCGAGCTCGCTAGCCTATTCCCGATTGACGAGAGACCAGGAAGCTATATCGGAATTTGTTTAGTCAGCTCAATAAGACGGCATCGAGTCCGCAGAATCAGAAGCGTCTTATTCCGCGCCGGGCATCTCATTACACTTGCTACGCAAATGAGGTGAGCTGATGACTGCCCTGCTCCGCAATAAGGCAAATAGCGATGGCCTTGGCACTGTGGAGAAAGCCGCAGCCGCAACGGCGCGGCCCGCTGGAACCGAATGATATCGATGCGCTGGCGCGCTTTGTCGAAGGCGTCGACAGCACGCGGTATTTCGATTATCAGGAGCAGGAAGCGCGCGCGGCGGCGGCGAAGCGGTGGCCGGTTTTGGCGGGGGTGTTGGGGGTTAGCGTGCCTGACGCCGATCGGTGAGCAAGGCGCCGCTGGAGCAGCAGACAAGACACGCCGCACAACGACACAAACGCTCCGTCCCCCCTGCAGATCAGTGCCTGCCCTTCAGTTGTACGTCATGGTGAACGTCAGCGAGCTATTGGCCGAGCCCGGACCGATGGCTGCACTGGTTTGGTAGTACCGCGCCTTCAGCGGAATCGTATAACTGCCGCCAGCCGACTTGTTGTAAGGCGCGCTGCCTGGGGTACTGCCAAGCGCAACCGCATTCCCGAACCCTTCCGCGGCCGTCAGCGGACTGCCGTTGTTGTCGAGCACCTGTACGCCGACGCCGGTCGCCGTTGAGCCTCCATTCAAGGCAACGACTGCCTGGGTTCCCGAAACGACTGACGTAACAGTATCGATTTCGTACTTGACTCCGTTCCATCCCGCCGGGCAGGTCAGCGAAATACTGAACGAGACCGGGGGCGTCGTGCCACCCACCCCTCCAGAAAACGCTGTGCGTGTATAGGAACCCATAGGCACAGTCACGTTCGACGTTGCGCAACCCGACAGCGTGATATTGGTAGTCCCCGAAATCATCAATTGGCCATACGGGTAGGCTTGAGCGAGGTTAGTCGGACTTGCGCTTGCGTAACCACCAGCCAAAATCGACGGAAGGCTCAATGTGCCGACACCTACCGGCCCGGTAACGATGATCGACAGTTTGAATGACAGATAGCTGACCACGCCAGTGGGGCTGTAGCTAGTACTGCCTCCGAGCGCATTGAGTGCACTACCGGGAGCCGGCATGGCCTGACCGTACCCTTGAACCTGTATGCCGATGCCTGGGACATTGGTGGCGAAAACATTGGCCTGGCCTGTAGTTCCCAAACTCACGCCCGGCGCGTAGCCGATGTCGGGATACCAGTTGCCGCTGCAGGTAGTCGCCAGACCTTGCGTATTGCCTGTCGTTGTCGACCACAGCGTTGTGCCAACGGCAATGCCCGGTGTAATCGTGAGCGTGGATGGCAGTGTGATCGTGACGTTGGACGGTCCGGCGGGGCTATAGCTGCATGTCAACGCAAATGCGCCGGGGCTGGCAAAGATCAGGTAAACCAGGAGACCCCGCAGCAGCCGCTTAATCATCAAAAGATCTTTGGACATTCGTTGCTCGCACCGTAGAGAAGAGCCAATTAGACTTCGCGTCGTCAATGCTCAAAACGAGCCTGATTTCTGGCTCATGCGCGACCCGACCACCCGCGATCAGACCATTCAATGCGCGGCGAATGCCCATCTTTCCTCGCCGGACGAGTTCACCCTTTATCAAGCGCTGAGTGTTTTGAGACAGGCGCCAGAATAGAGTGCGGTCGAACGGAACGGTACCGTACTAGTCCGAGATGCAATGCGGCAGGCTGCCGCACAACCGAGAGGATGCTTGCGCGGCCGCCAATTTGAGAGTCGCTCCACCGGCTTTGTCGGCTTGACGTGGTCGAGCTTTCGGTGAAGCTGATTCTTGCCTGTGAATTATCCCAACGGGAAGCGGAGGGCCCGTTGACGTTGCAATGGAACGCGCCGTTTTAAAAGCGGCAACGGATTCAACCGGCGAATACACCGCCAATACCGGCTTTTCGCGTATCTGCCGGTGTCGTGCAACGCGAAGTCATGCTGCGCACACGCGCGACCACCTAACGCGCCACGCCAGCGGCCCCCGCCGCCCGCCGCACAGCCTTCAGCGTTCGCAGCCTGATCCACCCACTGACCGCGCGAATCACGAGCCACTACGGCACGAGCATCAGCCGTATCCGCCGGTCCGGGCAATGAACGAAGGTTTTCGTGCGCAGCATGACCAGGCCATCCGGACGTTCGATCACGCTGGAGCGAAGCGCGAGCTTCGCGACGCCGCGTTGCGCGCAGTGGGCGAAGGCCTCGGCGTCGGCAATGCGGATGACGCCCATATCCGGCCGCCAGAAACGGCCGACCAAACCCAGTGAAACTTTGTGACTCGTGCGTTCAAGCGGTATGAAAGTGCGTGGCCCGAACGGCCGCGCAAACGCATCGCGATGATGCAGGCCGATTGCAATGGCCGCGCGCAACGACAGACCGCTCAGTCCAGCCCTGCAGATCAGTGCCCGCCGTTCAGTTGTACGTCATGGTGAACGTCAGCGAGCTATTGGCCGAGCCCGGACCGATGGCTGCACTGGTTTGATAGTATCGCGCCTTCAGCGGAATCGTATAACTGCCGCCAGCCGACTTGTTGTAGGCTGCACTGCCTGGGGTACTGCCAAGCGCAACCGCATTCCGGAACCCTTCCGCGGCCGTCAGCGGACTGCCGTTGTTGTCGAGCACCTGTACACCGACGCCGGTCGCCGTTGAACTTGCATTCAAGGCAACGACTGCCTGGGTTCCCGAAACGACTGATGTAACGGTATCGATTTCGTATTTGACTCCGTTCCATCCCGCCGGGCAAGTCAGCGAAATGCTGAACGAGACCGGTGGAGTCGTTCCACCTACCCCGCCGGAAAATGCTGTGCGTGTATAGGAACCCATAGGCACGGTCACATTTGACGTCGTGCAGGCAGACAGCGTGATACGGGTAGTCCCCGCAATCATCAATTGGCCGTACGGGTAGGCTTGAGCGAGGTTAGTTGGACTTGCGCTTGCGTAGCCACCGGCCAAAAGCGATGGAAGGCTCAATGTGCCGACACCCGCCTGTCCGGTGACGATGATCGACAATCTGAATGACAGATAGCTGCCCACGCCAGTGGGGCTATAGCTATTACTGCCTCCGAGCGAGTTGACTGCACTGCCGGGAGCCGGCATGGCTTGACCGTATCCTTGAACCTGTATGCCGATACCCTGGACATTGGTTGCAAAAACGTTGGCTTGACTCGTTGCTCCCAGACTCACGCCCGGCGCGTAGCCAATGTCGGGATACCAGTTACTGCTGCAGTTAGTCCCCAGACTTTGCGTATTGGCTGTCGTCGTCGACCATAGCGTGGTACCAACTGTGCTGCTTGCTGGAATCGTGAGGGAGGAAGGCAGTGTGATCGTGACATTGGAGGGTCCGGCCGGGCTATAGGTGCACGTGAAGGCAAATGCACTATGGCCCGCACAGATCAGGTAAAAAAGGAAACCCGGTATCAGTCGCTTAATCGAGAAATCTGTGGACATTCGTTGCTCGCGCCATATAGAACAGCCAATTGGACTTCGTGTCGTCGATGCTCAAAACGAATCTGGTTTGTGGCTCTCCCCGACCCGCTTACCTTCGATCAGACTGCTCGGTGCGTGACGAATGCCCACCTCTCCTTGCCGGACGAGTTCGCCCTTCCTCAAGCGCTGACTGTTTTGAGACAGGCGCCAGAATAGAGTGCGGGCGGACGGGACGGTACCGTACTATTCCGATATGCAGTGTGCCGGCTTGTCGTATAACAAAGGCAAACGCTTGCGCGATCGTCAGTTTGAGGCTAGCCCTCCTGGCTCTGTCAGTTGATGCGGTCCAGACGAGCCAGAGTCTCGCTCGTCGTCTGATCGGCGAGCGAGGCAGGCAGGAGAAAGTGGGAACCCGATGAATCGGGTACCGAAGGGCAACGACTCGAAGGAATTTCGCGTCGGGTAGAAAGCGCGGTCGCTTGACTCAACCGGATTGCATCGATCGCCGTCGCGCCCAACCCAGCAATTCGACACCCGAGATGACGCTCGCCGGCAACGCCTAAGCGACCACCCCCGCATGCCCCGCCACCACACGCCAGACCTCACCGTGGCGCCGCCACAACCGCGTGTACGCATAGACGCCCTCGAACGCCACCTCGCCATAGCTCCCGGCAAGCGCCGCCTTGGTCGTCACGAGGATCATCGCGTCGATCGTATAAGCCTGCGTGTCATGCAGATCGAGTTTGGCGATGCGCAACACCTTCGACCGATGGGCGGCCAGATCGTCCTCTTTGGACAGCACCTGCCCGTTGGGCGCGGTGAACACCAGGTCGTCGTCGAGCAGCGCGTCGAGCGCCTTGACATCGTTCGCAAGCATGGCGTTGCGAAGCGCCGATTCGTATTCGTCGATCATCGATTGAGCGGAATTCATGCGCATCCTCCTGGACTAACGGGCATGGCCACGATACTACCGGCATCGCTCATATTCCACTCATATACTTCCCCAACGCCAACCTATACCCACCCACCTCAGCGAGGCAACGCTTGAAAACAGCACTCAAGACACTCCTGATCGGCATCGCGATTTGCCCGGCGCCGTGCTTCGCGCAAGCCAGCGGCTGCGATGCGAAACGCGCGTCGATCGAGCAGGAAATCGCTTATGCCAAGGCGCATGGCAACAGGAACCGGCTCGACGGCCTGCAAACCGCGCTGTCGAAGATGAACGCCAATTGCACCGATGAAACCTTGCGCAGCGACGCGCAACGCAAGGTCGCCGATGCGCAGGAGAAACTCGCCGAGCGCCAGAAGGACTTGCAAGAAGCGAAGGCCAACGGCAAGAGCGCGAAGAAGATCGCCGATCGTCAGCGCAAGGTCGACGAGGCGCACGCCGAACTCGAACAACGGCAGACGGAAGCCGCGCAGTAAACTAGTGCCCCCAGCGCAATACCATCGCATCGAGCCGCTTCGCGAGCGCGATCAGCTCCGCACGCGTCTCGGGATGCATCGCGGGTAATGGATGGCGCGGCGCATCGCACGCGATCACGCCGCCCGCCTTCATCAAGGCCTTCGCGGCCAGCAAGCCGGTCTGCCGGTTCTCATGATTGATGAGCGGCAGCCAGCGCTGATACTGCGCGAACGCGGCCTCTTCGTCGCCGTTGCGCCACGCCTCGAGCACGGGGCGAATGCCATCAGGATAGCCACCCCCTGTCATCGAACCCGTTGCGCCCGCATGCAGGTCCGCGAGCAGCGTGATCGCCTCTTCGCCATCCCAAGGTCCTTCGACCGCTTCGCCGCCAAGCCGGATCAGTTCGCGCAGTTTCGCCGCCGCGCCCGGTGTCTCGATCTTGAAGTACGACACCTGTTCGATCTCGCGCGCCATGCGGGCGAGAAACGCGGCCGTGAGCAGCGTGCCGCTCGCCGGCGCGTCCTGCACCATCAACGGAATGCCGATTGCATCGGACACGCGCGCATAGAACTCGTAGATCTGCGTCTCGGGCACACGGAACGTGGCGCCGTGATACGGCGGCATCACCATGACCATCGCCGCGCCCATCGCTTGCGCTTCGCGGCTGCGCTCGGCGCACACCGCCGAGCTGTAATGCGTGGTGGTCACGATCACCGGCACGCGTCCGGCGACGTGTTCGAGCACCGTGCGCGCGATGAGCGCGCGCTCGTCGTCGGCGAGTGCGAATTGCTCCGAAAAGTTGGCGAGCACGCAGAGCCCGTCGGAGCCCGCGTCGATCATGAAGTCGACGGCGCGCTTCTGGCTTTCGAGATCGAGTGCGCCGTGTTCGTCGAACGTGGTGGGCACAACGGGAAAAATGCCGCGATAGCGCGGTGCAATTGAGCTGTTCATGGCAAGGCTTCCATCAGGATCGGAGAAACACAGTTGAAGCGCAGTTGAAGCACAGTTAAAGCGCAGTCGAGTCGTAACTGAACGGCGACTGCCTGCGAGAAGGCGCGGCATGACTGCCGGGCAATTCGGCATGCTATGCTCCCGCTCGTGCAGCCGCGACGCTTGGCACTCATCCGGACACCATGGACTATCGGCATCTTCAGAATCGCAAAAGCATGCACGGGCGCATCGTGCAGGAACTGGGCATACAGATCGTAAGCGGTCGTCTGCAGCCCGGTGAACGTCTGCCGCCCGAACCCACGCTGTGCGAATCGTATGGTGTAAGCCGCCCCGTGCTGCGCGAGGCGACGCGCGTGCTCGTGGCGAAGGGTCTGGTCGTGTCGAAGCCGCGTGTCGGCAGTATTGTGCGCTCGCGTGAAGAGTGGCACATGCTCGATCCCGACGTGCTGTTCTGGACCATCAACAGCATTCCCGAAGGCGAATTCTTTCATTCGCTGCTCACGGTGCGCCGCATCATCGAACCGGCCGCCGCCGCGCTCGCCGCGAGCGAGGCAACCGAGGCCGACCTTGCGCGCATCGGCCGCGCCTATGACCGTATGGAGCACGCCCGCACGGCGCCCGACCTGCTCGAACCGGATCTCGAGTTCCATCGCGCGATCATGGCTGCAACGCACAATGATTTGCTCGCGTTCATCGGCAACATGCTGTCGCTCGCGCTGTCCGAATCGATCAAGCTCACGAGCCGCCATCCCGACACGCACGCGCTTTCGCTGCCGCGCCACAAGGCGATCCTCACTGCCATCGCTAGCCGCGACCCGCTCGGCGCGCGTCAGGCGAGTCTCGTTCAGCTCGAGAACGCGCGCGCCGACGCCGACACCATCCTCGAAGTCGGCAGCCGCGTGAAGCCCTGAACGCGCGCTGCGCATCGGGCGCCGCTGCGTGTCAATGCGAGTGGCGCGGCACCGACGCGCCACGGCAACCCACGAGAAAATCGAAGTCGCAGCCTTCATCGGCTTGCAGCACGTGCTCGACGTAGAGCTCCGCGTAGCCGCCCCGCACGGGCGGCCTCGCGCGCTGCGCATCGTGCCAGCGCGCGAGGCGCGCGGCCAGTTCGTCGTCTTCGATGTCGACGCGCAGCAGTCCCGCCTCGCAATCGAGTTCGATCCAGTCGCCGTTCTGCACGACCGCAAGCGGTCCGCCCGCGCGCGCTTCGGGCGCCACGTGCAGCACCACGGTGCCATACGCGGTGCCGCTCATGCGCGCGTCGGACACCCGCACCATGTCGGTCACGCCCTGCGCGAGCAGCTTCGGCGGCAAGCCCATGTTGCCGACTTCGGCCATGCCCGGGTAGCCCTTCGGCCCGCAGTTCTTCATCACGAGCACGCACGTCGCGTCCACGTCCAGATCAGGATCGTTGATCCGCGCCTTGTAGTCGTCGAAGTCCTCGAACACGACCGCGCGTCCGCGATGGCGCAAGAGCGCCGGGGTCGCCGCCGAAGGCTTGAGCACGGCGCCGTTCGGCGCGAGATTGCCGCGCAGCACGCACAGGCCGCCGTCCTTCACGAGCGGGTTGTCGAGCGGACGAATCACTTCCTCGTTGTAGAGCGGCGCTTCCTTCACGTTGTCCCACAGCGTGTGGCCGTTGACGGTCAACGCATCGGGATGCGGCAGCCGCCCCGCTTCGCCGAGCCGGCGCAGCACGGCCGGCAGGCCGCCCGCGTAATAGAACTCCTCCATCAGGTAGCGCCCCGACGGTTGCAGATCGACGATGGTCGGCGTATCGCGCCCGATGCGTGTCCAGTCGTCGAGTGAAAGATCGACGCCGATGCGCCCCGCGATCGCCTTCAAATGGATCGCCGCATTCGTCGAGCCGCCGATCGCCGCGTTGGCGCGAATGGCGTTCTCGAACGCGGCGCGCGTGAGGATCGTCGAGAGCGTGAGCCCGTCGAGCGCCATCTCGACGATGCGCATGCCGGACAGATGCGCGAGCACGTAGCGGCGCGAATCGACGGCCGGAATCGCCGCATTGTGCGGCAGCGTCACGCCGAGCGCTTCGGCCATGCAGGCCATCGTCGAGGCAGTCCCCATGGTGTTGCAGGTGCCCGCCGAGCGCGACATGCCCGCCTCCGCGCCCATGAATTCGTGGATCGTGATGCGCCCCGCTTTCACCGCTTCGCTCAATTGCCAGACCACGGTGCCCGAGCCGATGTCGCGACCTTCGTGCTTGCCGTTGAGCATCGGGCCGCCGCTCACGACGATGGCGGGCACATCGCAGCTCGCCGCGCCCATCAGCAGCGCGGGCGTGGTCTTGTCGCAGCCGGCCAGCAGCACGACGGCATCGATCGGATTGCCGCGTATCGATTCCTCGACGTCCATGCTCGCCAGATTGCGCGTGAACATCGCGGTCGGCCGCAGATTCGACTCGCCGTTCGAGAACACAGGGAACTCGACCGGAAAGCCGCCCGCCTCCGACACGCCGCGCTTCACGTGCTCGGCGAGCTTGCGAAAGTGCGCGTTGCAAGGCGTCAGCTCCGACCACGTGTTGCAGATGCCGATGATCGGCCGCCCGTCGAACTCGTGCTCCGGGATGCCCTGGTTCTTCATCCAGCTTCGGTACATGAAGCCGTTCTTGTCTGCGCTTCCGAACCAGGCGGACGAACGCAGCTTGGGTCTGCGGGTTGTCATGATGGGCGCCGCCGATGTGAGGGACGAAGACCTATAAATAGCATGACTATTTGCCGGGGGTATACCGGGAAAACGCTAATCGAGATTGGATTGACCGTTGCATATAGTTTGTCTATTCAGTATCCAGCAGGCGGATGGCCCGAGCTAACCCGGAGGCCGAGGAGGGCGCGAACCCTTGTCGTCACGCTGTTTGTCGTTGTGAACGACGGGTGTAGCGCCATGAATGGAACAACGACAACAGAAGCTACATCGGAGGCACGACATGAAATTTGCAACTCGCGCGCTGGCGGGCGGCCTGCTCGCCGCCGCGCTCGCGGTGACGGCGGGCATCGGCCACGCCCAGGACAAGCAGATCACCCTCGGCTTCGCCCAGGTCGGCGCGGAGAGCGCATGGCGCACGGCCAATACGGTGTCCATCAAGGCGGCGGCCAAGGATGCAGGGATCAATCTCAAGTTCTCCGATGCGCAGCAAAAGCAGGAGAACCAGATCAAGGCGATCCGTTCATACATCGCGCAGAAGGTCGATGTGATCGCGTTCTCGCCGGTCGTCGAATCGGGTTGGGAACCGGTGCTGCAGGAAGCCAAGCGCGCGAAGATTCCCGTGATCCTCACCGACCGCAACATCGATGTGAAGGACACCTCGCTCTACGTGACGATGATCGGCTCGGACTTCCTGGAGGAAGGACGGCGCGCGGGCAAGTGGCTTGAGGATCACTACAAGAACGAAGCGGGCCCGATCAACATCGTCGAGCTGCAGGGCACCGTCGGTTCCGCGCCGGCCAATGACCGTCACGCGGGTCTCATGGAAGTGATCAAGAACGATCCGAAGTTCAAGATCATCGCGTCGCAAAGCGGCGACTTCACGCTCGCCGGCGGCAAGCAGGTGATGGAGGCCTTCGCCAAGACCTACGGCAACAAGATCAACGTCGTCTACGCCCACAACGACGACATGGCGCTCGGCGCGATCCAGGCGATGGAGGAAGCGGGCATGAAGCCCGGCAAGGACATCAGCGTGGTGTCGTTCGATGCGACCAAGGGTGGCTTCGAAGCGATGATCGCGGGCAAGATGAACGTCGACGTCGAGTGCAGCCCGTTGCTCGGCCCGCAGTTGATGACCGCGGTGAAGGAGGTGGTGGCGGGCAAGCAGTTGCCCAAGCGCATCGTCACCGACGAGACCGTGTTCCCGATGAGCGTCGCGGCTCAGGTGCTGCCGTCACGCAAGTACTGATTCGTGCCGACACGGCCCGGCGCGCGCGGACTTCCCGCGCGCCGGGCCGTGTTCATGTTTTGGGTGTCTGCCTATGAGCGCTGTTCCTGTTCCCGTACTCGAAACACGCGGCTTGTCGAAAACCTTCCCCGGGGTGCACGCGCTCGACCGGGTCGATTTCCGCCTCTACCCCGGCGAGATCCACACGCTGATGGGCCAGAACGGCGCGGGCAAGTCCACGCTCATCAATGTGCTCACGGGCGTGCACGCGCCCGATGCCGGCGAGATCCTGCTGGGCGGCGAGCCCGTGCGTTTCTCGACCCCGCAGGACGCCGAAGCCGCCGGCATCCAGACGCTCTACCAGGAAATCAATCTCTGCCCGAATCTCTCGGTGGCCGAGAACATATTCGCAGGCCGCCAGCCGAAACGGCATGGCCTGATCGACTGGAAAACCATTCATCGGCGCGCAGCCGTTGCGCTCGCCGAACTGAACCTCTCGCTCGACGTCACGCAGTCGCTCGACACCTATCCGATCGCGATGCAGCAGATGGTCGCGATCGCGCGCGCCGTGTCGGTCGATGCACGCATCCTGATCCTCGACGAGCCGACCTCGAGCCTCGACGACAGCGAAGTCACGCGTCTCTTCAACGTGCTGCGCGATCTGAAGGCGTCGGGCATCGCGATCCTGTTCGTCACGCACTTTCTCGAACAGACCTATGCGATCTCGGATCGCATCACGGTGATGCGCAACGGCGAATGCGTCGGCGAATATCTGCCCGCCGATCTGCCGGTACAAAAGCTCGTCGCGAAGATGGTCGGCCAGACCGAGGTCGGCGAGCGGCTCGCCCAGGCCGCGCACGAACACGCGCGCAGCGAGCCTGGCCTCTCCGGCACGCCGTGGCTCGCGACCCACGGTGTCGCGCGGCGCGGTGTGCTCAATCCGCTCGATCTCGACGTGCGCCCCGGCCAGATTCTCGGGCTCGCGGGACTGCTCGGCTCGGGCCGCACGGAAACGGCCCGGCTCTTGTTCGGCGTCGAGCGCGCCGATGCCGGCTCGATCATGATCGATGGCAAAGCGGTACGGCTCAGCTCGCCGCGTGATGCCGTGCGGCACGGCATGGCCTATTGTCCCGAGGACCGCAAGAAGGAAGGCATCATCGCGGAGCTGTCGATCCGCGAGAACATTGTGCTCGCGCTGCAGGCGCGGCGCGGCTGGTGGCGCATGCTCAGCCGCGCGCGCCAGCGCGAACTCGCCAACGATTACATCGCGCGGCTCGGCATCAAGGCGCACGATATCGAGCAGCCCATCGGCCTGCTTTCGGGCGGCAATCAGCAGAAGGTACTGCTCGCCCGCTGGCTCGCGACCGAACCGAAGCTGCTGATCCTCGATGAACCGACGCGTGGCATCGACGTCGCCGCGAAGTTCGAGATCATGGACCGCGTGCTCGCGCTGTGCGCGAAAGGGCTGGGCATCCTGTTCATTTCATCGGAGATCAGCGAGGTGGTGCGCATCAGCGATCGCATCGCGGTGCTGCGCGATCGTCACAAGGTCGCCGAACTGGACGGTCATGGCCGCTCCGAAAACGAGGTCTACAACCTGATCGCAGGGGGCCGGCGATGAAACGCCTCGTCTGGATGCTGCGTCATCCGCTCGTATGGCCAGTCGCGACGCTGCTGTGCCTGTTCGCGGTCGATGTCGCGCACCGCTCGAACTTCCTGTCGATCACGATGCTGAGCGGCCATCTGTTCGGCGCGCCGATCGACATCCTCACGCGCGCGGCGCCGCTCGTGACGGTCTCGCTCGGCATGACGCTCGTAATCGCGACGCGCGGCATCGACATCTCCGTGGGCGCGGTGGTCGCGATCGCAGGCGCGGCAGCCGCAACCGTGCTCGCCGACGATCCGACGCGCATCGGCACCGCGTTCAGCGCGGCGCTCGCGGTCGGCCTGCTCGCGGGCATGTGGAACGGCCTGCTGGTCGCCTTCGTCGGCATGCAGCCGATCATCGCGACACTGATCCTGATGGTGGCCGGACGCGGCGTCGCGCAACTGCTCACCGGCGGCCAGATCATTCCGATCGGCGCACCGGGCTATCTGTTCGCGGGCGGCGGCTATTACGCCTACATGCCATGCGCCGTGTGGATCGCGCTCGCGGTGACCGTGCTCACTGCGCTGATCGTGAACCAGACGGCACTCGGACTCTTCATCCGCTCGATCGGCGTGAATCCGGTTGCGACGCGGCTCGCGGGTCTTTCCTCGCAAGCCATGGTCTTCTGCGTCTATACGTTCTGCGGACTCGCCGCGGCGATTGCGGGCATTCTGATCAGCTCGAACGTGCGCAGCGCGGACGGCAACAATGCGGGGCTGCTGCTCGAACTCGATGCGATCCTCGCCGTCACGCTCGGCGGCACCTCGCTCGCGGGCGGGCGCTTCAGTCTCGCGGGCACCGTGCTCGGCGCGCTCATCATCCAGACGCTGACCTACACGACCTATTCGATCGGTGTGCCGCCCGAGGCCAATCTCGTCGTCAAGGCCATCGTCGTGCTCGTGGTCAGCGTGATCCAGTCACCGACCGCGCGCGCGTTCGCCGCGCAGCAACTGCGACGCGCGGCGCACAGCCCGCGCGCGCGCGCCTGAGGAACTCCTTCGTCATGAACCGCCACGCCCTGCCCTCCGCCCAATCGGCACTCGCCTCGTGCCGGCGCGGCGCCGTGCGCTTCGTCGATCCGCGCGTGCTGCCCATCGTCGTCACCGTGCTGCTGTTCATCGCCTTGTTCAGCTTCGGCTCGGTGATGTACACCGGATTTTTCTCGCTGCAGGTGCTGTTCGGCTTGCTCGTCGATAACGCGTTCTTGCTGATCGTCGCGATCGGCATGACCTTCGTGATCGTGTCGGGCGGCATCGATCTATCGGTGGGCGCCGTCGTTGCACTCACAACCATCCTGTGCGCCGTGCTGGCCGAGCGCTGGCACTGGCCCGTTGCTTTGGTCGTGCCCGTCGTGCTCGCTTGCGGCGCACTCTATGGCGCGGGCATGGGCGCGCTCATTCATTATTTTCGCCTGCAGCCCTTCATCGTGACGCTCGCGGGCATGTTCCTCGCGCGCGGCACGTGTTTTCTCATCACGACACAGTCCATCCAGATCAACGACCCCGGCTTTCACGCGCTCTCCGAATTCAATGTCGCGCTCGGCAGCGGCTCGCTCAACACGGGCGCACTGATCGCGCTCGCGATGCTGGCACTCGGCATCGTCGTCGCGCATTTCACGCGTTTCGGCCGCAACGTCTATGCGATTGGCGGCAACGAGCGCTCGGCGTTGCTGATGGGCTTGCCGGTCGCGTGCACCAAGATCGGTGTCTATGCGCTGAGCGGCTTTTGCTCGGCGCTCGGCGGTGTCGTCTTCACGCTGTATGTGCTCTCGGGCTATGGCCTGCAGGCGCAAGGCATGGAACTCGACGCCATCGCGGCCACCGTGATCGGCGGCACGCTGCTCACGGGCGGCGTCGGCTATGTGATCGGCTCGGTGTTCGGCGTCGGCATTCTGGGCACGATCCAGACGCTCATCACCTTCGACGGCACGCTCAGTTCGTGGTGGACACGCATCGTGATCGGCGCGTTGCTGTGCGCGTTTTGCCTGCTGCAGCGTGCCACCGAGCGCCACGCCGTGCGCCGCAAATCGACCGGCACGGGCATGGGTGCCACGGGCCACACCCGGGCGCGCCCCGCCGATCCGCCCGCCGCCGACCAGGTCAAACTCGCGTCCGCGCCGCCGCAGACGTAAGCTGCGCATTCACCCTTTCTCTTTCTATGACGACGACAACTTACTCGATTGGCCTGGTCGGCATCGGCAAGATCGCACGTGACCAGCATCTGCCCGCGATCGCGCAATTTCCCGGTTTCACGCTGGGCGCCTGCGCGAGCCGCAATGCTAGTGTGGACGGCGTGCCCAACTATCCGACGCTCGAAGCGATGCTGGCGGGCGAAACGCAGCTCGACGCGATATCGCTGTGCGCGACACCTCAGGTGCGCTATCAGCAAGCGTGCGCGGCGCTCGCCGCCCGCAAGCACGTGATGCTCGAAAAGCCGCCGGCGGCGAGCGTGAGCGAAGTCGCCTCGCTGATCGCGCTCGCGCGGGCCCAGCGTTGCACGCTCTTCGCGACGTGGCACTCGCGCCATGCGAGCGCCGTGGAACCCGCACGCGAATGGCTGGCGAAGCGCACGCTGCGCTCGGTCCATGTGCGCTGGAAAGAGGATGTGCGCCGCTGGCATCCGGGCCAGCAATGGATCTGGGAGCCGGGCGGCCTGGGCGTGTTCGATCCCGGCATCAACGCGCTGTCGATCGTCACGCGCATCCTGCCGCGCGAAATCGCGCTGCGCGCCGCGACACTCTCGATTCCCGCCGATGCGCAAACGCCGATCGCCAGCACGCTCGATTGCGTCGACGAAACCGGCGTGCCCGTCTATGCGGAATTCGACTGGCGGCATGGCCCCGTCGAGCAATGGGAAATCGATGTCGAAACGACTGATGGCCTGCTCGCGATCAGCGAAGGCGGCAAGCGCCTGTCGATCGACGGCAATCCCGTCGCGCTCGATGCCGAGCGCGAATACGCCGCGCTGTATGAACACTTCCACTGGCTCATCACCCACGGCACCGACGACGTGGACGTGCGCCCGCTGCAACTGGTGGCCGATGCGTTTCTGCTCGGACGCCGTATCGAACTCGAGCCGTTCGGACGATAGTTCAGATCATTCCCTCCTGTTGATACGGATGCCGAACGATTGGCCGCGCGACACCGGCGGCCAAGCAGCTATCGGCATTTTGATCCGCTTTTATCAGATGATTTAAATCCTTCATTTAAATTACATTTTCACTACGTTAATTCTTCTTTAAATTACGTATGTGTAATTTCCACGTAATTTGCCGACACATTTTTAAGCGTTGCGCATTATCCACGTTACGTTGAAACACACTGAAACATATGGAATGATATCGATTCTCATTAACGTCATTTGTTCAGACGTATTTCTTCAACGCTAGCCAGCCTGATGTCACCTGCCTGCAAGGGGATGTGACCAGCCAGCCAGATCCCGCGTCGATCAGCGCGCCAGTCACGAGCGCGAGCGGCCGGGAAACACACGCCGGACTGGAACCCCATGTTGAACAGGACCCCGCTCGCAAGCGCGCTCGCGCTCGTTTTTGCCGTACCGTTTGCGTGCCCCGCGCTCGCCCAGAGCACCCCCGCCGTTGCACCGGCCGCCGCCTCGCAAACCAGCGCCACCGACGCGACGCTGCCCGCCGTCTCCGTCTCCGCGCAAAACGCGCCGCGCGACTTTCAGGCCGATACCTCGACGGTCGGTGCAAAAACGCCGACGGCACTGCGTGACATTCCGCAGACGGTCACCGTCATCAACAAGTCCCTCATGCAGTCCCAAGGCGTGACCTCGTTCCAGGACGCGCTGCGCAATGCACCGGGCGTCACGATCGGCGGCGCGGAAGGCGGCCAGATCGGCAACAACATCAATCTGCGCGGCTTCACGGCGCAAAACGACATCTATCTCGACGGCTTCCGCGACCGCAACCAGTATTACCGCGACACCTTCGATCTCGAATCGATCGAAGTGTTGTACGGTCCGTCGTCGATGCTGTTCGGGCGCGGCTCGACGGGCGGCGTCATCAATCAGGTGACGAAGAAAGCCACGCTCACGCCGCTCGCCGAAGTCTCGACGACCATCGGCACCGACGATCGCTATCGCACCACCGTCGACCTCGACAAGCCGCTCAGCGATACCGCGGCATTCCGCATCAACGCGTTCGGCCAGTCGCTCGGCTCGACACGCGACGAGATGAAGAACAAGGACTACGGCATTGCGCCCGAACTGCGCTTTGGCATCGGCACGCCGACCGAGGTCACGCTGTCCGCGCTGATCCAGCACAACAACGACATGCCCGACTACGGCGTGCCTGCAGTGAACGGCCATCCGGCGCCGGTGCCGAAGAACACCTACTACGGCCTGACCGACGACGCGACGGTCCAGGACGTGCAGATCTTCACGGCGCGTATCGATCACAAGATCAACGACGCGCTCAAGATCTCGAACCAGACGCAGTTCTCGCACTCGATGACCGACGCGCGCGAGACCGGTCCGAGTTCGGTGTTGACCGGCCCGCTCTCGTCCAGCACGGCGCTCACGAACGGCAACTTCACGACGCTGCCGCTCTCGGACCTGTACGTCAAACTCGGCAGCCACGATCGTGTGATCGAGAACCATGCGATCTACAACGATACGATGCTCGAGTACAAGTTCACGACGGGCTTCATCAAGCAGGACGTGATCGCCGGCGTCGAAGTCGGCCACGACAGCTACACGAACCAGTCGTACACGCGCAGCGGCCTGCCGATCGTCGCGCTGCTCGATCCGGCATACATGCCGACGCCGGCCGGCATCGTGCAGACGCCGGGCAATCATGCGGAATCGGGTGCCACGTCGCTGGCGGGTTACCTCAACGATACGGTGTCGATCGGCGAGAACTGGAAGGTGATCGGCGGCGTGCGCTGGGATCGCTTCCAGGCGCACATCGCGAACACGGTGAACTTGCCGTCCTACGCATCGCAGACGAATAACTTCACGAGCGTGCGCGCGGGCGTGATCTACCAGCCGACCGACTGGCAGTCGTACTACTTCTCGTATGGCACGTCGTTCGATCCGTCGCTCGAATCGCTCACGGTGACCAACAACACGCAAAGCCTCGCGCCCGAAAGCACCAAGTCGTTCGAAGTGGGCGGCAAATGGGATCTGCTCGGCGGCAACCTGTCGGTGACCTCGGCGCTGTTCCAGCAGGAGATGGACAACGCGCGCACGCAGACCTCGACCGGTGAGTACCTGCTCGAAGGCGACATTCGCGTGCGCGGTTACCAGGCCGGCGTAACGGGCCACGTCACGAACAAGCTGCAGGTGTTCGCGGGCTACACGTATATGGACGGCACGGTCGTCAAGGCACTCGACGGCACCCAGGGCAAGACGCCGGCCAACACGCCGCGCAACACCATCACGCTGTGGACCACCTACGACGTCGCGCCGCACTGGGATGTGGGCGGCGGTCCGACCTACATGTCCTCGCGCTACGTGGCCAACAACAACTACGTGCAAGTGGGTGGCTACACGCGTTGGGATGCGATGGCCGCGTATCACCAGAAGAAGTGGGATATCACGCTGAACCTGCTGAACCTGACCAACAAGTACTACTATGACGCGCTGATCCAGTCGGACGGCGGACGTTCGGTGCCCGGCATCGGACGCACGTTCCTCGCGACGGCCGATTACCGCTTCTAAGTGTGACGAGTGCCCGTGCGGATACATCGTTCACGAGTGAATGCTGAAGATGCGCCGCACGGCGCGAGAGGAATCCATCATGATCGTTTCGGTCCCCAACGTACTGACACCCGAACAGGTGCGCGCGATCCGCGCACGTCTGAACACCGCAGGCGACGCCTGGGTGGACGGACGTGCGACGGCCGGCTATTCGGGCGCGCCCGTCAAACGCAATCAGCAGATCGCGGAGCACACACCGATTGCGCGCGAACTTGGCGATGTCATCGTCGGGGCGATCGAGCGCAATCCGCTTTTCATCAGTGCCGCGCTGCCCAACCAGGTTTATCCGCCGCTCTTCAACCGCTATGAAGGCGGCATGACGTTCGGCAGTCACGTCGATGGCGCCGTGCGCGTGCTGCCCAACGGCGTGAAGCTGCGCACCGATGTCTCCGTGACACTGTTCCTCTCCGACCCCGCCGAGTACGACGGCGGTGAACTCGTGATCGAGGACACCTACGGCGTGCAGCAAGTCAAGCTGCCTGCAGGCGACATGATCGTCTATCCGGCCACGAGCCTGCATCAGGTCACGCCGGTCACGCGCGGTGTGCGCGTGGCGAGCTTTTTCTGGGTGCAGAGCCTCGTGCGCAGCGACACGCAGCGCGCGCTGCTGTTCGACATGGACACGGCCATCCAGCGCCTGAACGCCACCGACGCGGACGCCAGCGCGCGCCGCAGCCTCGTCGGTTGCTACCACAACCTTTTGCGTACCTGGAGTGAAACATGAATGTTCCCGAGGCGTCGCGCGTCCTGCTCGACGTGCCCGAGCGCGAGGCGCGCGCGAAGCGCTCGCGCCGCGCCACCTTTATCAAATGGCTGCGCAACGTGCATGGCTGGATCGGACTCTGGGGCGCGGCGCTTGGCCTGCTGTTCGGTGTCACCGGCTTCGTGCTCAATCATCGTGGCGAACCGCTGCGCGTCTCGACCGGTGCGCCGCAAGTCACGACGATCCAGCTCGCCGTCCCCGATCCCGAACCCGATTCACCGCGCGAACTCGTGCAATGGCTGCTGTCGCAACCGGAACTGCATCTGCCCGGCAAGATGGGACGCGTGCAGAAGGAACCCGAGCATCCGGTCGCGTGGGGCGATCACCGGACGATCCAGCCCGAGCACTGGCAATTGAACTTCACCTCGCCCAAGGAAAATGTGTCGGTCGACTACTGGGTCGGCAATGATCACATGACGCTCAAGCGCAACAGCAACTCGCTGCTCGCGTTGCTCACGAACCTGCACAAGGGTAACGGCATGGGCATCGCATGGGTGCTGCTCGTCGACACACTCGCCGGCGCGCTGATTCTGCTGTCGATCACGGGCGTGCTGCTGTGGACCGAGTTGAACAAGCGCAAGACCGTGGGCGCCGTGCTGCTCATCGGCTCGATCATCGCGGCGTTGAGCATCGCGTTGCCGTCGCTTTGAGCGGCCAACGACGTCCGTAAAAACTGCTGAAACTGTCCGGTCCCAGGACCGCTGATGCACCCCACGTTCTCGCGAGCGTGGGGTTTTTGTTTTTCAGGGCCTGCCAAGACGCGTGGGTGCGCTTGCTCCCCAAGCGGCGCGCTTCGGCGCACGCCCTCGCGCACCGGCTAACGCGCCCAGCGCCTTTCTATAAACCAACATCGACATTACAAAATGGCATACCACGCCAGTTCTGCTCGTAGCCCCGGCAGCACAACCGTCCACGGCGATATCTGTGCGAGCTATGCGTTTTAGTACCAGTACGCTATCTCGCTGTCCCAATTTTCCTTATTCTTCGGTCTGGCTGTGAGACGAGACGCAGACTTCAACGCACTCGAAATCGTCGCCCGCTGCGCTGACTGAACCAACGAAACAACCGCCACGATCGCGGCCGCCTGGTTACGGCACAGCGCCATTTATTTAGTGATCCATACTTAACTGAGATTGAAAATGAAACACATCCTTCGCGCAGTCGCCATTGGCAGCATCCTCGGCATCGCCTCGCTCGGCGCCCACGCGGCCGACGGCACGATCACTTTCAACGGCAACGTGACGGCACAGACCTGCACGATCAGCGGCAACGGCGGCGGCAACAACTTCACGGTGACGCTGCCGACGGTTTCCGCCTCGACGCTGGGCGCCGGCGGCGCCACCGCCGGCCGCACGCCGTTCAGCATAGCGCTGACCAATTGCACGCCGACGAGCGGCAACGTTCATACGTTCTTCGAACAGGGTCCCACCATCGACACCACGACCGGCAACCTGATCGTGGCTACCGGCGGCGCCACCAACGTCGAACTGCAACTGCAGAACTCCGACTTCTCGGTGATCGCGCTGAACAAGGCCGATGGCAGCCAGAACTCCAAGTCCGCCGTCATCAGCACGGGTGCGGCCGCTCTGAACTACTACGTTCAATACATCGCGACCGGCGCGGCAACCGCAGGCGCCGCGAACTCGAGCGTCATGTACACGATGTCGTACCAGTAATCGACGCGCGGCAGGCGGAGCACCGCCTGCCCTGCCTGCCTTTTTCCTCACCCCCTTTTTCCGCGAGCGACCGTCATGAAAGCCAGTGCCATTTTCCGTAACCTTCTTCGTGCCGGTCTGATCGCGCTGGCCTTCTCCGCAGTCCATCCTGCCCAGGCCTCGGTCGTCATCGCAGGAACCCGCGTGATCTATGACCAGAAGGATTCGGAAGTCACGCTCAAACTCTCCAATAACGGAACGTCCCCTTCGCTGGTGCAGGCGTGGATTGACACGGGCGACGCGAAAGCGGCGCCGTCCACCATCGATGTTCCGTTCACCGTCACGCCGCCCGTCTCGCGCATCGATCCGGGCAAGGGACAGACGCTGCGTATCATCCGCACCGGCAACCCCGAGGCGCAAAACCACGAGTCGGTGTATTGGCTCAACGTGCTGGAAATTCCGCCGAAAAATGCCGGCACCGACGCCGACAAGAACGCCCTTCAGTTGGCCTTTCGCACGCGCATCAAGCTCTTCTACCGACCGGCCGGACTCAACGGTCGCCCCGAGGAAGCCGCCGCGCAAGTCACTTGGCATCTCACGACGCTCAACGGACAGACGGTCCTGCAAGCGCACAACCCTGGCGGCTACGACGTCTCGTTTGCGAGCGTGAGCGTCACCAGCGACGCCGGCACGGCCAGCTTCGACGACGGCGGCATGGTGCGTCCCGGCGAAAGCGCGACCTTCCCGCTCAAAGGCGCGGTGCGCGGCAGCGCGGGCGCAAAGGTGCAGTACCACGCCATCAACGATTACGGTGGCGCGGTCGACGGCGAAGCACCGCTGCAATAACTCCACGAGCTCCCCGCTCCACGACACAGCGCCGTCGGGAACCTCCCTCGCGCGGCGCACCTTGAAGCCCCCTCTCTTCGACTGAAGACACGCTGGTTCGTCCGGCGGAGGACCGGCTTTGCCCGAACTTCCGCAGACTGCCATGAAGATCAAAGACCTGTCCGGCCTCGAACGCCCCCGCCTGCACTGCATCTATGCACTCGTGCTGTTCACCTTCGCATCGGCCGCCTTTGCCAGCCAGCAGGTCGCCGAGGTCGAATTCAACGACATCTTCCTGCAGCAGTCGAGCGGCAGCCGCATCGATGTGAGCCGCTTCGACAAGGGCAATCTCGCCGCGCCGGGCACGTACGTCGCCGATCTTTATGTGAATCTGACGTGGAGCGGCCGCGCCCAGATCACCCTTGCGCAACAGGACTCAGGCGGCGTGGAGCCTTGCTTCGATCGCGATCTGCTCGAACGCGCCGGCGTCGACATCACGAAGCTCGCGCCGCAAGCCGCCGCGCTGCTCGATCACGCGCAGGCATCGTGCACGACGATTTCGCAGTTGATCCCCGATGCAACTGCCGTCTTCGACAATGGCGAGCAGCGCCTCGACATCAGCGTTCCGCAGGCCGCGATGAGCCGTCATGCGCGTGGCTACGTCGATCCGAAATACTGGGACGACGGTGTGTCCGCCGCGCTGCTGCAATACAACGCGAGCGCGTATCGCAGCCAGAGCGGCGGCAACGCCTCGACCCAGGCTTATGCGGGCATCACTGCAGGTGTAAACGTGGGCCCCTGGCGCTTCCGCCATCAGGGCAACGTGAATACCAGCTCGCAGACCGGCACTCACTATCAGGACATCCAGACGAGTCTGCAACGTTCGGTCGCGCCGCTCAAAAGCCAGCTCGTGATCGGCGACGCGTTCACCGATGGCGCGATGTTCGACAGTGTCGGTTTTCGTGGCGTGCAGCTCGCCAGCGACGACCGCATGTATCCCGAGTCGCAGCGCGGCTACGCCCCCGTCATCCATGGCACGGCACGCACCAATGCGCACGTACAGGTTCTGCAGAACGGCAACGTCCTGTATGAAACGAACGTGGCGCCCGGGCCGTTCGAGATCGACGATCTCTATGCGACCGGCTACGGCGGCAACCTCGATATCGTGGTGATCGAAGCCGACGGCACGCGGACCTCGTCCGTCGTGCCGTATGCGCCCGCACCGAACGCCCTGCGCCCTGGCGTCACGCGATACAGCGTGACCGCCGGCGAATATCGCAGCGCGCAGATCAACGCCAAGCCCCTGTTGTTCCAGGGCACGGTACAACACGGCTTCACCAACCTGCTGACCGGCTATGGCGGCATCACCATCGCCGACGGCTATATGGCGGCCGTGGCCGGCACCGCGCTCAACACCGATTTCGGCGCGTTCGGCGTGGACATCACCCAGGCCAACACCAAACTGTCGAACGAGGCATCGCGCAGCGGGCAAAGCGTGCGTGTGAGCTACAGCAAGCTGATCGCGCCCACCAACACCAACATCGCCGTGGCGGCCTACCGCTTTTCGAGCGGCGGCTTCCTCAGCCTTGAAAACGCCATGGCCATGCGCGCGACGGGCAACCCGAGCGCCAGCACGTACGGCGGCACACCGCGCAATAGTGGACAAATCACCCTTAACCAGAGCCTGCCCGATGGCTGGGGCTCGTTCTACCTGACCGGCACGACGCAAGATTACTGGAATCGCGGCGGCACCGATACGCAGTTCCAGGCGGGGTACAACAACGTCTTCAAGCGAGTGAGCTACGGCGTATCGGTATCGCGGCAACGCGACATCACCAATAACCGCTGGGATAACCGCGTGATGCTCACCATGTCGGTGCCGCTCGGCCTCGGTGCGCACGCACCGACGTCGACGACGAATATCCAGCACGACACGAACGGCGCCACCAACGTGCAGCAAACCGTGGCCGGCACACTGCTCGCGGACAACTCGCTCAACTACGCGTTGAACACGGGCTACAACGGCGGCGGCGGCTCGGCCAGCTCCGCCACCGGCGGCGGCAGCGTCTCCTGGACCACGCCGATGTCCACGCTCAGCGGCAGCGCGTCGGTGGGCAGCGGGTACAACCAGTTCGGTGCGGGTATGTCGGGCAGCGTGGTCGCGTATGGCGGCGGCGTGGTCACCTCGCCGGCGACGGGCGAAACCATGGCCATCGTCGAAGCGAAGGACGCCGAAGGTGCATGGATTGCGAGCCGTTCCGGTTTGCATGTCGACCGCTTTGGACACGCGCTGGTGCCAGGCCTCACGCCGTTCGCCAGCAACGAAATCGAAATCGACCCGAAGGGGCTGCCGATCAGCGTGGAATTGAAGTCGACCTCGCAGCGTGTCGCGCCCACGGCCGGTGCCATCGTGCGTGCGAAGTTCGAAACCGACAACCCCGGCGTCTCGGCCATCGTGCGCGCACGGATGACCGACGGACGGCCCGTGCCGTTCGGCGCGGAAGTCCGCGATGCTCAGGGTGTGAGCATGGGTACCGTGGCACAGGGCGGCCAGGCCATCGTGCGCGGACTGAAGTCGCAGACCGGCATCCTGACCTTCGCATGGACCGACGGAACGCGCCGCGAAGCGTGCCACGTGACGTACTCGATGCCGAAGTCGGCCAATGCCAAGGCAACGGACTGGACCACGCTCGACACCGTGTGCCAACCCGGTGACATCACAACTAGCGATGCAGGCGCCGCGAAGCATGCGGATACGGCAACGCAACCGGGCGGGCAGGTGCAGCAATGAGGATCGCCCCGTGCAACGGCCCGGCAGAACGTGCCGAAGAGCAGTCTATTCGTACCCGTTTGGTTGTTTCAGCCTGCCCGGCAATCGATAAGTGTGGGAAAGCGCACGGGAGCGATCAGTGGCAACCGGCAAGACAGGAGCAATCGAGAATGGATGATTTGATGAAACTGCTTAAATTCATGATGGGCCTTGCCGTTCTGATCTGCCTGTCGACTTCCGCACAAGCGGGGACGCTCACGACCTGTACCAAGATGGCAAGCACGCCGATGGCCATTACGTCGTTCAGTTTCGGCAGCGGTTCGTCAGCCGGTTCCGCAAACGGCACGGAGTTGGGAAGCCCGTACAACTCGCCGCAAACCATCGGCAGCATAACGGGTACCAGTTGCCCCGCTACGACGTATGAATGGGTATCGCCTGTCGGGACGCAAGTCGCCGGCCTGACGTTCAGCTCGCCGTACGGCGCATTGCCGGTCTATTCCACCGGCGTGCCCGGTATCGGCATCGCAATGGTGGCGGCGGACAACAACGGGAGTTTTGGTTCCATTCCCCGTGTGACTTATACCGTGGGCAGCGGCAGCTACTATATCGGCGTCAAAACGATCATCTACGTCGTCCTGACTGCGCCGCTCAACGCCGGCAGCTATACCGTACCGGCGCAAAACGTCGCGCAGATATGCGCGTCAGTCAGTAACACTTCCAACTCGCAGGACAACTGCGCCTGGCTGAGCATCAGTGCATTCACGATCACCAGCACCTACGCGTCCTGTACGATCCAGCCAGCCAGCGTGGCTCAGACCGTCACCTTGCCCAAGGTCACCACATCGAATTTCACGGGTGTCGGTTCAGCACCTTCAGCCAGCGCCGGGTTCAATATCGCGGTCAACTGCCCGGCAAAAGTCACGCTGAAGGCCACCATGACGGACGCGAACAATCCGGCCAACACGGGGAATGCGCTAGCGCTCACCACGGGGTCAACGGCAAAGGGCGTTGGCGTTCAGGTCTATTTCAACGGGGCGGGTACGCCGCTGTCGTTTGGACCGGACTCGGCGGCGGCCGGCAACACGAACCAGTTCCTCGCGGGCGGCAGCTCGAGCGCACCCGCGACCAATTACGTGTTGCCCTTCACCGCGAAATACGTGCAGACCGCTTCATCCATCGTGCCGGGTACGGTAGGTGCGCTCGCAACCATCACATTCTCGTACCAGTAGCGACATCCCGTCGATATCGCTTCAGACCTTGTCGACCGAGGCGCGATAGATCTCGTCGATCGATTTCGCGAGCTCGGCATCGAACTCACTATCGCTCATCGATACCTTGAGGTCGTTGATCAACGCACGCGAGAAGCTCGCGATCATCTTGTGATTGGTCGCGAGACGCTGGCACGCATCGCTGCGCGTATAGCCGCCCGAAAGCGCCACCACGCGCACGACGCGTGCATGCTCCATCAGCGGCAAGTAGAAATCGGCCTCGCTGGGTATCGTGAGCTTGAGCATCACGTGACGCTCCGCGGTCAAGGCATCGAGCGCTTCGGTTAGCGCGTCGCGCAGCGTGGCCTCGGCAGCGACCTTGTCGGGTGCGTTGATCGAGACTTCGGGCTCGATGATCGGCACGAGTCCGTGTGCCGCGATCTGCCCGGCCAACTCGAACTGCTGCTTGACGATCGCAGCAATGCCGTCGCGCGAATTCTCCGCGATCACCGAACGCATCTTGGTGCCGAAGATGCCGAGTTTCGCCGCGCGCGCGAGCAACGTATCGAGGCCCGCAATCGGCTTCATCAGACGCACGCCGTCTGCCTGCGCCTCCAGCCCCTTGTCGACCTTGAGGAACGGCACGACGCCACGGTCTTCCCACAGGAACGACGGTACGGGCTTGCCGTTCGCTTCGCCATCCATAGTCGCTTCGAAGAGAATCGCGCCGATCACCTTCTCGCCCGTGAACGCGGGCGCGGTGATGATGCGCACACGCATCTCGTGCATCAGCCGGAACATCCCGGCGTCGTCACTCCATGCGCCATCGGGAATGCCGTATTGATGCAGGGCTCCCGGGGTCGAACCGCCGCTCTGATCGAGCGCGGCAATGAATCCTTGTTTCTCGCGCATCTGCGCCAGCATCCTGTCGCTCACGGCCCACTCCTCCCTTGGCAAATGAACACGGCTCAACGCTCCGCTTTCGTCTGGACAATATCACTGGAACGGCTTGTCGCCGGCATCGTGGGCCTCGCTGCCCTAGAATAGCCAGCGCGCCAGTCAACCGACGGAGAGTTCCGATGAACGCCAATGCCACACAGAGTACCATCCAACACGAAATATGGCTGATCCGTCACGGCGAAACTGAGTGGAGCCGCTCGGGCCAGCACACTGGCCGCACCGATATCGCCCTCACCGACGAAGGCCGCGCACAAGCACAAGCCCTGGCTCCGCTCATCGCTCGCCAGCATTTCGATGCGGTGCTGTCGAGCCCGCTCTCGCGGGCGCTCGAAACCTGCCGCCTCGCGGGTCTCGGCGATCGAGCAGAAATCGTGCCGGACCTCCACGAGTGGGATTACGGCATCTATGAAGGCCGCACGACCGCCGAAATCCGCGCGAGCGTGCCCGACTGGAGCGTCTGGCATTCGCCGGTGCCCGAAGGCGAAAGTCTCGGCGATGTGCAAACGCGCGCGCAAGCGGTCGTCGCTCGGCTCGTCGCGCTGCAAGGGCGCATCGCCGTGTTTTCGCATGCGCATTTCCTGCGTGCGCTCGCGGGCTGCTGGGCCGACGATCGCGCGGCACTGGGCGCGCACTTCTACCTCGACACCGCGACGATAAGCATCCTGGGCTACGACCGCGAAAGCCGCGCTATCCGGCGATGGAATGTCGGGCCATCGCTCGATTGACGACAGAACCAGCGCCAACTCACCCGCGTCAAGTTCGAAACTGACGCGGGCATCGTGACGACCGCTCGCGAGTATCCGCAGAATGAGCCCTGCCGATACCCGGAGCTCAACCTTGACCACACCCTCCACGCAGTCCTCACTCGCCGAATCCTGGCACGCTTGCCGGTCGCTGTATGGCGCCGGACAACACGAACAGGCGCTCGAATGCCTCGATCAGTTGCTCCAGTGTGAGCCGACCCATCGGCCAGCGCTGGCTCTCGCGGCAGTGTGCCTGCACGCGCTGCGTGCATGACCTGGACCACGACCGGATCGACATTGCCCACGCGCTCTATAACCTCGGCTGCTGGTTCCAGGGCCGAAAGCGGCTCGCCCAGGCCGAGCAAGCGTACCGACGCGCGCTGTCGATCCGGCACGACTGGCCCGAAGCGCTCGGCAATATGGGAATCGTCTTGCGCGACCTCGATCGATACGCCGAAGCACAATCGTTCCTGCGGCGCGCGCTGGTGCTGGCGCCTCACGATGCGGGCGCGCACAACAATCTCGGCGTGCTGCTATGGAAGCTCAATCGTCATCCGGAAGCAGCGGCGCAGTATCGTGAAGCGTTACGCCTTCGACCGGGCTATGCCACCGCTCACAACAACCTCGGCTTGCTGCAACTCGATCTGGGCAGGCTCGCTCAAGCCGAGGCGGCGTTCCGTCAAGTCCTCGCCGCCGACGATCGTCTGCCCGAAGCGCACAACAATCTGGGCAACGCATTGAAGCAACAGGGCCGCACCGACGAAGCGATTGCCGCGTATCGCCAGGCCCTCGCCCTGCGCCCCGACTACACCGCCGCCATCAGCAATCTCGCGATGCAACTGCTTCACGTCGGCGCTTACGAACAAGGCTGGAAACTCTACGAATCACGCCTCGATACGGCGCCCGGCCGACATGGCATCGCCGCGCCCCCTGTTGCATGGCCGAGATGGAACGGCGAATCGCTCGCCGGAAAATCGCTGCTCGTGTGGCCCGAGCAGGGCTATGGCGATTCCCTGCAGTTCTGCCGCTATCTGACGCTGCTGAAAGCGCGCGGCGTGGCGCGATTGAGCGTTGCATGCCAGAGCGCGTTGCAACGGCTCTTCGCGGGCATCGAGGGCGTCGATGCGGTCTATCCGCTCGACGACGACCTGCGCATGGCAGAGCACGATTACTGGTGCTTCATGATGAGTTTGCCGCTGCACTTCGGCACGACGGTCGCGACGATTCCCGCGCCGATGCCTTATTTGCATGCGCCCGTCGAACTCGTGCGGGCGTGGCGAGACCGACTCCCGACTGGCGGTGTACGAGTCGGTCTCGTGTGGGCAGGCGACGCCCGCGAGCACACGCCTGCGTGGCATTCGATCGACAAGCGCCGTTCAATGTCCGCGCAATTGCTGCTGCCGCTGCTCGATATAGAGAGCGTCAGTTTCGTGAGCCTGCAAAAAGGCGCGACGACGCGCCCGCAAATCGAAGACCTGCCGCCCGGCCTGCGCCCATTCGATCCGATGGACGAAGTCGGCGACTTCGCCGATACGGCCGCGATCATCGACGGTCTCGATCTGGTGATCACCGTCGACACATCGATTGCCCACCTCACCGGCGCACTGAACAAGCCCGTCTGGATTCTCTCGCGCTACGACGCGTGCTGGCGATGGTTGCGTGACCGGCAAGACTCGCCGTGGTACCCCACGGCACGTCTGTTCCGGCAACCCGCGCCGGGTGAGTGGGGCGACGTGATCGAGCAGGTGGCGAAGGCGCTTGCAGCATTCGCCCGTAGTCGCTCTTGCTGACGATTAAAACGAATGAGGGCCTCGCGAAACGCCGAGAATCATCGGTCGCGTCGCGGCAATTCGAAGTAGTACGCCGAGGAGCTATCGTTGTACTGCGGCTTGCCGCTAGCCGCCGGGGCCAAAAGCAGGGCGAAAATGCGTTCGAGTGTGCCGATCATGGTGAGCCTCGTTTGAAAACTGACCGGAGAATGATTTCTTCCGTGTAATCATTCTCGTACCGGCGAGTTAGTTTCTAGTGAGAGCGTGACCTTTCCTAAACCGGATCGAGCCGTCTGATCGTCCCCGCCACCAGCGCATAACACACGATGGCCAGCACCGCGTGCGCCGCCACGAACACGAGCGCGCCGTTGAATGAGTGCGTGGTATGGACGATATAGCCAATCGCGATCGGCGATGTAATACCGGCGAGACTGTTGAACGTATTGAACACGGACGCGTTCAACCCGGCGGCGTTGATGGGAGAGGTATCGGTAATCACGGTCCAGCCGAGCGCGCCATAGCCTTTGCCGAAGAACGCCAGCGCCATCAGCACCACGATCATCCAGTCTTGCGAAACATAATTGCAGGCGACGATCAGCGTCGTGATCGACATGCCGATATAGATCGGCAGCTTGCGCGCGAAGCTCAGCGAGTAGCCACGCCGCAGCAGCATGTCCGACGTCAGACCACCAAGAATCCCGCCGGTGAATCCGCAGATAGCAGGAATCGAAGCGAGAAGTCCGGCGTGCAGCAACGGCAAATGGCGCTGCTGGACCAGATAGACAGGAAACCACATCAGGAAGAAAAAGCTGAGCGTGGCGATGCAATACTGCGCAATGGACACGCCGAGCATCAGCCGGTTGCACAGCAGCTTGCGCAGCGTTTGCGCGCGCATCGTCCACGGCCGTCGTTGCGCGAGGGCGGCAATCCGCACAGCCGAGTCCGCGTTTCGTCCGTCCATCTCGAACGTCGCGCCGCTATGCCGGAGGAACTCGCGTTCGTCGGCAGTGAGACGCGGATGGTCCAGTGGCGAATGCAATCGATACGCAAATAGTATGGCCGCGACGATGCCGATGGCCCCCATCGCGAAGAACACGGATCGCCAGCCGAGATGAGTCGCCAGAATTGCCAGCAACGGCGTGAACACGGCTGCGGCGAAATACTGCGTGGCGTTGAAGATGGCCGTCGCCGTGCCGCGTTCGGTGGTGGGAAACCACGCCGATACGATCTTGCTGTTGGCCGGGTAAGTCGGCGCCGCCGCCATGCCGACCATGAAGATCAGCACGAAAATCGCGGCATACGCGAACTGGCTGCCCAAATAAGGTGCCAGCCCCACGCCCGCCGTGCTGAGCGACCAGACGACAATCGCGACGAGATAGGTCCGCTTCGCGCCGAAGCGGTCGAGCGCCCATCCGCCGGCCACCTGGAAAAGCACGTACGCCCAGGCAAACGATGAAAATATCCACCCGAGCTGAAGATGATTGAGGTGAAGCTCGGCCGACATCGGCGTGCTCGTAATCGACAGCGCCGCGCGGTCAGCGAGGTTCACCGTCATCACGAGGAAGATCAGCCCGATCACTTCATAACGGACATGTTGCTTCGCGTAGCGGCGCACGCGAGTCCAGAACCGCGCATCGTCGCCGAGCGCGTAGTCGGTGCGAGTGGAGTCCGTATTCATAGATCGAGTGCCAGGGCAAAAAACATCGGAGAAGGCGGTTTCAGCGGTCGTCGCGCTACACCTTGCGGCGCAGCGCGTGCCCCTGAAAACCGCCTGAACTTGACCGTGCTCCCGATTGCCCCAGGCACCCAGGCTACGCGGTCACCTCGAAGTCAGCGCACACCCGTAGCGGGTCAGTTGCGCGCAACGATCCCTGCCTCCCGCGCGATGCGGATGTGGCCGTGAACCGTGGCGCCTTCGCCGGCGTGCACGACGTCGAGGCCCGCCGCACGCAGCGCCAGTTCGTAGCGGCTGCACAGATCGTCGTCGCCGATCAGGACCACCGAGCGCGAAATCGCCGAGCCGTGCGTGAGCATGGCGCTGGCCACTTCGAGTCCGATCAGGATGCCCGACAGATAGTCCGGCAATCCGTCCGGCCCGAGCAGCGACATCAGACCTGCGGTGCGTGCGGCGAACACGATATGCGAGGCCTGCTCCGGATGCTTGAGGCCGAGCGTCACGCCCGTGCGGAACGCTTCCTTGTCCTCGCGCCCGAACTCCATCAGGCGCCCGAGAATGCTGTGCTTCGTGAACAGGCCGTACAACTCGCCCGTCATGTAGGTGGCGAAATGCGTGATGGTCGAATCCTCGCCGACGGCGACCCATTTGCTGTGCGTGCCCGGCAAGACACAGACGCTGCCCGGAAGGACATCCGCACCCCAGATCTGCGTCTCCTCTCCGCGCATGACGTCATGCATGGTGGCGGCGTCGCCGCAGCGCACACCCGGAATGATGTGCATGTCGACCTTGTTGCCGATCGACAGCGTCGTGAATGCGCTGGCCGCTGCCGCCGGCGTAGCCGGGCACTCGATATACGGGGCTTCCACCCAGCCCTGGCGGCTGCCGATCATGCCGCTCGCCACGATCGGGCACCCGTACGAATCGATCCAGTCCTCGCAGATGGCGTTCAGCGATGACTCGAACGCGCGGTCCTTCACGGTCATCACGCCACCGGCCACGCTTCGACTTTCCACGATCTCACCCTCCGACGAAACCAGCGTCGCGCGCAGGCTCGACGTTCCCCAGTCAAGGCTAATCAGTGAAGGCTTCATGATATAAGTAATCCTTAGTTTAAAACCAATAGACTTTCAACAAGACGTGAATTCAGCGTCTACAGCGGAGTTACGATTTTTTGCGCACGTATTGCCAGACCTCGTCGCTCGGCTCGATGCCGAGACCCGGTCCTTCGGGCAACTGGAACATGCCGTTCTCGCAGCGCATCGTCGTTTTTACGTAGCGCAGATTGCGGTCGAAGATGGAATGCTGATACTCATGCATCGGCAGGTTCGGCAATGCCGCGGCTGCATGCAAACTGGCGGCCTGGAAGATGCCGATGCCGATGGTGGCATGCGGAATCACCTTCATATGAAACGCGTTGGCCATGCGGGCGATCTGCATGAACTGGCTGATCCCGGTGTGGCCCATCTCGGGCTGCACGATCGACATCGCACGCTTTTCGAAACGCGGACGATACTCGAATACCGTGCGCCATTCTTCGCCGAGCGCAAGCGGGACGCGAATATGCTGGCCCACGTGCACCTGCCCTTCCCAGTCCTCCGGTTGGCACGGTGCCTCGATGAAATACGGATTCCACGCGGCAAGCCGGTCGGCCACCTGTACCGCCTCTTGTGCCGTGAACTTCCAGTGCAGATCCACCATGATCTTCGCTGCATCGCCGAGGCCTTCGCGCAGCGCGCGCATTTCCTCGACGATGCCGTCGAACGACACGGCCGCGTGATACTTGAACGCGCTGAAGCCTTTCCTCGCGAACGACTGCGCGAGTGCAACGCGCTCGTCGAGCGTGCTGCCGGGCAGACCCGACACGTACGCCGGAATTTCCTCGCGCCGCTGCCCGCCGATCAGCTTGACGACCGGCTGACCCACCAGCTTGCCGAACAGATCCCACACCGCGATATCGACACCCGCAATCGCATCCACATAGAAGCCGCCGAAGAAACCACGCACGCGCATCAGGTCGTACAGATCTTCCTGAATGACCACCGCATCGCGCGCGTCACGGCCGATGATCGCCGGTCCGAGCACGTCGTCGATGATCGCGATCACGGCCTCGGGCGCGACGATCCCGTAGGTCTCGCCCCAGCCGACCGTACCATCCTCGGCGGTCACCTTGATCAGCACCGACATGTCCGTGGTCGGATAGATCGTACGGTTGCCCTTGCGAATCAGATACCCGCGAGAATTGACCTGTTCATCCTTGCCGAGCCCGCCGAGATAGGGCTCGTTGCGCGGAATGGAAATGATGAACGATTCGACGGCGGCGATTTTCGGCACTTGAGACATGTGAATTCCGTTTTGTGGCTGGGATCAAGCTCGACAGAGCGCGCTGCGCGCCCCGTCGTCAGTTCAAAGGCACGGCGCGAGCAGGTCGTCGATATCGCTCAGGAACGCGTCGACGTCCGCGGCGTCCTCGCTGTCGATCAGCGGCCCGGTTGCGCGTTGCGTCCGGTGCTCGATCAGGCCGCGCCGATGGAGTACATACTTCGTCAACGACCAACGAAAAACGGCCTGCACGTTCAGAATAGGCAGCATACGCGTGAACAGCTGTCGCACGCGATCCGCCTCGCCCGCACGATGCGCATCGAACAGCGCGACGTGCACTTCGGCGAGTTCGATGGCAGGCATCGTTCCGCACGCGCCACGGCGCAGTTCATCGGTGATGTAGCGCCCGCCCGCACCGCCGAGCACGCCGATCAGCGTCGCGGGCGCTGCACGGCGAACCTTGGTGAGACGCTGGCCACTCGGCAGCGTTTCTTCCTTCACGTAGCGAATGGTCGGCACGGCCGCAAGGATCTCGACCAGCACTTCCGGATCGAGTCCCGCACCCACCGGCGCCGGAACGTTCTGCAAGACGATCGGCGTATCGGGAACCGCGCGCGCGACAGCCGAAAAGAATTCGATCTGCGCCTGAGCGGTCTTGCGATCCGGCGGCACTGCGATCATCAGGGCGGCCGCACCGTTCTCCGACGCAGCTTTCGCCAGCGCCACGGTCAGCTCGACATCGGTCGCCGACACACCGGCCACGAGCGGCAAACGGCCGTCGAGTTCGTCGAGCACTACATTGGTCAGCTCGCGCCGTTCGTCCGGCGTCAGCTGATTGAATTCGCTGGCGACGCCTGGATAGGTCATGCCGTCGACGCCAACGCCGACCAGATAACGCACCAGCTTGCGCAGGCTTTCGGTGTCGGGCTTGCCGTGCGCGTCGAACGGCGTGGGCAGGACGGGAAAGACGCCGGCGATCGAAGCGCCGTGGTCGTTGTTGCTCATGTTTGGTCTCCTTTTGCTACGCGGCGGCGGCACGGCCGCCGACCCCGTTGATGACGCTCGCGACGAATGATGGTCGTCGCGAGTCAAACCGTTACAGCGCGCGCTTGCCCGACCGGAATGCGCAGTCCTTGAGAATTGAACAAATGCGCGCGATCCGCCGGCACCGCGAGGCCGATGTTGTCGCCGACCTGGATCGGCGCATTGCCGGCCGTCTTGACGAGCACCGTGCCCGCATCGACGCCGACGTGCACATAGGTTTCGCCGCCCAGACGCTCGGTCAGATTGACCCGGCCGCTCAGGTGCCCCTGCTGCAGATCGACGAGCTGGATGTCTTCCGGACGCACGCCCAGCGTGAGCTGCGGATCGGCCGGCAAGCGGATTTCGCCGTTGAACGGCAGATTGCGCGTGCCCGGCATGATGATCTCGAAGCCATCGGCATGCGCGCCGCCTGCTTTCACATCGATGAAATTCATCTTCGGCGAACCGATGAAACCGGCCACGAACTTGTTGGCCGGGTGCGCATAGAGTTCCAGCGGCGAGCCGACCTGTTCGATCTTGCCGTCGCGCAACACGACGATCTTGTCGGCGAGCGTCATCGCTTCGGTCTGATCGTGCGTCACGTAGACGAACGTCGTCCCGAGTTGCTTCTTGATCTTCGAGAGCTCGACGCGCATTTCGACGCGCAGCGCGGCATCGAGATTCGACAGCGGCTCGTCGAACAGAAACAGCTTCGGGTCACGCACGATCGCGCGGCCGATCGCGACGCGCTGACGTTGACCGCCGGACAGATCCTTGGGACGACGCGTCAACAGATGCTCGATGCGCAGCGCCTGCGCCGCACGCGCAACGGCGGCGTCGATCTCGGCCGGCGGCACCTTCGCCATCTTGAGGCCGAAGCCCATGTTCTGCGCGACGCTCATGTGCGGATACAGCGCATACGACTGGAACACCATCGCGATGCCACGGCGAGCGGGCTGCGCATTGGTGACATCGACACCGCCGATCGAGATCGTTCCTTCGCTGCACTCTTCGAGGCCCGCGATCAGTCGCAGCAGGGTCGACTTGCCGCAACCGGACGGCCCGACGAATACACAAAATTCGCCATCGTCGACTTTCAGGTCGACACCATGAATCACTGTGGCGGCACCAAAGGTCTTGTGCACACCTTTCAGCTCAAGCTGAGCCATTGTTCGTCTCCTCGATCAAACCTGGGAATTCGACTCGCCTGCGAGTCACGGGTTGGGCAGCACGACGGGCGGCCGGCCCCATTTCGCGCGGATGCGCGTGGAAAGAAGCGCGCTCGCCGCGAGCGACGTGAGGCCACCATCGACGGGAAGGTCGACACCGTTGATGAACGACGCTTCGTCCGATGCAAGAAACAGCACAGCGTTGGCGATATCTTCGGGCGCGCCGATCCGGCCGACCGGATAGCATTCGCGATTCACGCGCAGGTCGTAGTCGCTCACGCCGTGCATCGTGCGCTCGGTCGCGATGAAAGCCGGCGACACCGCGTTGCAGCGAATGCCTTGCGGCGCGTATTCGATCGCGATCTGCTTGCTGAGCGCACTGACGCCACCCTTGGCAGCCGTGTACGCGGCGAGCCCCGGGTTGGCGACGATCTGGTTGATCGAGGCAAGGTTCACGATCGAGCCGCCGCCGTTGTCGAGCATCGCCGGGATCGCCGCGCGGCAGAAGCGGAAGGTGGCACCCAATGCCGAGTCGATGGTCGCAGCCCAGTCCTCATCCGAGCTATCGACGACGCTGCCTTCCACGTACTTCACCGCGTTGTTGACGAGCACATGGAGGCCGCCAAAGCGATTCAGCGCTTCGTGCACGGCCGCCTCGGCCGTCTCGCGCTTGTGGGCGTCGGCGCACAGCAGATGCACGCGCTCCGCGGGCAGGCCGGCGAGCGCCGCTTCGCCCGCTTCACGCGACCACTCGATCGCGACGACCCGCGCGCCTTCCTGCACGAAACGGCGCATCACCTCGCGGCCGATGCCCTGCCCTGTGCCGGTGACGATGGCCACCTTGTCTGCGAGTCTCATGATTTCACCGCTCCAGCCGTCAAGCCTTGAATAAAGAAGCGCTGCAGGAACGCGAAGCCGACCACCACGGGCAGCGCGCTCACGATCGACGCGGCCATCGCGCCACCCCAGTCGCTGCGCCCTTCGCCCATGTAACCGAGCAACAGACCCGGACCCACCGTGCGCAACTCGGGCGACGTAATCAGCGTGAGGGAGAACAGCAGATCGTTCCATGCCCACATGAACGAATAGAGTCCGACCGTCACGAGCGCGGGCATCGCGAGCGGCAGCACGATGCGATGCAGGATGTAGAGTTCGCTTGCGCCATCGGTGCGTGCGGCCTCGATGATCTCGCTCGGAATGTTGACGAAGTAGCTGTACAACATATACGTGCCGCTCGGCAGCGCCAGCACGATGTACGCGATGACGAGACCGATGCGCGTGTTGAGCAGGTTGAGCGACTGGAGCATCGGATAGAGGCTGATCAGCAGCATCGCGAACGGAAACATCTGCGCCGAGAGCATCATCACCATCAGCGCGCGACGGCCCCGATAACGGAACTTGGCAAAGCTGTACGCGCCGTAAGTCGCGAGCGTGACGGTCAGCAACGCGCCGCCGCCGGCCGTGAGCAGACTGTTGCGCAGATAGCCCGCCATCTCGCCCTGCGAAAAGAGATTGCGGTAATTTTCCAGCGTCCCGTGATGTGGCAGGAACGAGGGAAACTGCACGAAGACTTCGCCCTGCGGCTTGATCGACGTGAGCACCATCCAGACGATGGGCAGGAACAGAAACGCCGCAACTGCCGTGAAGATCGCGACGAAGGTCGCTTTGGCATGCCAGCTTCGAAGATTCAGCAACATCACGACTCCCGCTTGAAGAGGGCACGCAGATAGAACACCGTCGGCACCGCAATCAACACGAACCACAGCACGCCCACGGCGCACGCCATGCCCATGTCCCAGTTCTCGAAGGCCTGTTTGTAGACTTCGATCGACAGCATCGTGGTCGAGCCGACCGGGCCGCCCTGGGTCAACGCGTAGATCACGTCGAACGCCTGCAGGTTGCCCATCATGCCGAGGATCATCACGATGATGATGGTCGGTGCGAGATGAGGCAGCACCACATGCCACAACACACCCACGTTGTCGCATCCGTCCACTCGCGCTGCATCGACCTGGTCTTGCGAAACGCTCTGCAGACCCGCGAGGAAGAACGCCATGAAGAGCGGCACGGACAGCCAGACCCGCGTGATGACCACGCACGCCATCGCGCCGTGCGCGTCGGCGAGCCACGTGACCGGCTCGGAGATCAGGCCGGTCGAGAGCAGGATCGCGTTGAGCACGCCGTATTGGCCGTTGAAGATCCACGCAGCGAGAAACGCTGTCACGGTCGAGGGCAGGATCCACGGCAGCAGGGACGCTGCCCGCAGAAATGCTCGCCCGCGGAACGTGACGTTCATCATCAACGCCCACGCGAGCGCTACTACCAGTGTGACGCACGTCGCGCTGACGACGAACACGAGCGTATTCAGGCACACCTTCACGATCGTGGGATCGTGAAGCAGTCGCACGAAGTTGCCGAGCCCGATGAATTGCGGCTCGGGTGTATCGACCGTGTACTTGAAAAACGCAAGCCACAACGACTTGAAGAAGGGAATCAGGATGACGACGACGAAGGCCACCAATGCGGGCGACAACAGCAGGACGCCCACCCTGTTTTCCCTTTGCTTCAGTGTCGAGCGCCGCGCTTCTTCACGTGGCGGATCGACAGACGCGAACGTACTTTGATTCATCTTCAGAACCTCGAAATGCCCGATGTTTCGTCCTGCAGCCGCTTGGTCATGCTGTCGATGGCCTCCTGCGGGGATTTCTGCGCGAGCAGCGCTGCCTGCACCTCTTCACCGACTATCGTCGTGAGCGAAGCCGAATTCGGCCAGAACGAGGTCTCGTCGTGCGACGCCGTCGCGGCCGCCTTCGACCACACCGTCACGTACGGGTCGGACGCGAGTTTCTGCAGCGCGCTGTTGGTCACCGGGAAGAGTCCGAGGTCCTTGTACGAGCGCAGTTGCGATTCGTCGTCGAGCGCGAGGTAGGTGAGCAGTTTCGCTTGCGCGGAACTCCCATCGACCTTGTCTTTGCCGTCGCTGAACACGGACAGCAGATGGCCCCACGAGAGCGAACGGGGCACATCGCCTGCACGCAAGACCGGCGTGGGCATCGCGATGACCTGCGCGTCGAACTTGTCGCCGATGCCCGAATTGCTGCGCGCGAAACCGCGTGCAAGCGGCGCATCGTTGTAGAAGGCCGTTTGATTCTGCGCGAACATGCGCCGTGCGTCGCCACGCTCGACATCCTTGGGCGCGAGGCCTTGCTTGATCAGGTCGGACATGAAGGTCAGCGCCTTCAGGCCGGCCGGGCTGTTCACCGCAACCTTGCCGTCCTTGTCGAACAGATGGCCGCCGAAGGTCCACAGCCACACCTGGAAATCCGGGCACAGTGCGTTGTTGTTCTTGCTGGCCATCGCATACGGCACGACGCCCGGGTTCGCCTTCTTGATCGCGACGAGGGCGGCCATGAATTCGTCGACCGTCTTCGGCGGCGCGGAAAGTCCCGCGCTTTGCAGCACTTTCGCGTTGGCCACCATGCCGATCGATCCCGCCGACCATGGCAGGCCGAGTTGCTTGCCACGGTATTCGCCGAGTGAGAGGACGCCCGGATTGATACGCTTGCGCAGTTCCGCTGCACCGAACACCGCGTTCAGATCGACGAGCCGGTTGGTGGCCGCGAATTGCGGCACCCAGCGCTCTTCCATTTGCGCGACGTCCATCGGTTGGCCCGAGCGCAGGCGCAGCAACAAGCTCTGCTGCATCTGTGCCCACGGATAGCCGATGGTGGTGAGCGGCGTGCCCGTGCTCTGGCGATAGCCGTTGAAGAGCGCCGCCAGCGTGACCTTGCTGGCCGCCTCGTCCTGCGACCAGCCGACGTAGGTCAGGCCGCGCGTCTGTGCCTTGACGCCGACCGCGCTGAATCCCGATGCGACGGCCACTGCGCCGATAAATTTTCTGCGTGTAATCAAACTTGCCTCCTGACTAATCGTTCGTAAAGTTTCGGCATGGTCCGGGCTGCGTGCAAGACGCAGCCCGTCTGGTGGCCACGCGCGTCAGAACGACGTTTTCAAACCCACGGTGAAGCCAGTGCCGCTCGACGAACCGCCGGTCGGCTGCCAACCGTTCGCACCCGTGGTGCTCGCGGTCTGGTACGTATAGGTGCCCGCGTTCGCGTCGTAGACCGCATCGACGTAGACCGACGTGCGCTTCGACAGGAAATACGCGTAGCCCAGCACGCTGCGGCTCTGAATGGTGTGGCCATAAGCGGTCGTATGCGAGAACGTGCCACGTACCACGCCGAACACGCCCGTCGGGATCGAGAAGCCGGCCATCTGGTTGTGCATTTCCTGCTGATACGTATTCTGGCCGAAACCGTAACCGGCATAGAGCCGCACGAAGCCGAAGTCGTACTGACCCGCCGTATAGGCCCAGCGTGCGTTGTAGTTCTGCGGGCGGATGAACGAGATGCCCAGCTTCGCCTTCGGATCTTCATAGACCAGCGAAGTGGCGTACGGAATGTTGCCCTCGCCGCCCTGAATGCCGGAGTCCTTCGCGGCGATCATCGCGCGGAACGTCAGGTTCTTCCACGTGTAGGCATAGTCGCCCGAATTGTTGGTCCGCACCGTATCGATCTGGCCGGGACCACCGTTGGCTTGCGAGATGCCACCGCGTGCGCCGTAACCGGCAACAAGGCCGTCTTGCCCGAACGGATCGGCGCTCACTTCGACGTAATGGCTCGCATTGACGTCGCGACCCATGACGAGGTGGCCGAACCAGCCTTCGAGGCCAACCGTCGAGCGGCCGCTGAAGAACGAACTGGAGTTGTAGAACGTCCCGTTGTTCGGATTGAACTGTTGCTCGAGCCAGAAGACTGCGCGGTAACCGCCGCCGAGATCTTCCGAACCCTTCAAGCCCCAACGGCTGGTCGCTCCGGTGTTCTCACGAATCGCGGTGCTGCCGTCGTACTTCCCCACTTCCAGATCTACTACCCCATACATCGTCACGCTGGACTGCGCCATGGCCGCCGAAGCGCCTAATGCGGCGGCGGTCATCACTAGCAACTGCTTTTTTGCCTTCATGCTGGGTGGTCTCCTCGTTATAAGTTCCAATCACCGGAACACATTGGAGCGAAGTTTAACCACTCAATGAAACTAATGAAAGTGCAAAATAGCCAGGGATGACCCGGATAAGGACATGGTACTGACACAAAAGTTAGGGGAGAATTAGGCGATCGGTGCCAGACAGGGCGTCTAACGGGATCTGGCGGGCAGCAGAAGCGCTCGTAACGCGTTGTAATGGCGCGACGAGGGCTGAAGAGTAATTCCGGCTAACGGAACAAACGGGATGCTATGGCGCGCAGCAGGGCCGCAGATAGGGAAATGCAGGCAGGAAGCACCGCCCGTCGGGCGGCGCCAGCAAGAGGAGGATCAGAACTTCGGGGCGACGTCAGCCGGCGAACATCGGTTCCGGCAGGCCCCGGACACCGGGAATCTCCATCGCGAACAACGAGCCGGACAGCGGCGCCTCGGCCAGCGCCTGCTCGCTCAGACGCACGGAGGCACTCGTCACATAGAGCGTGTCGAGGTTCAGGCCCCCGAAGCAGCAACTCGTCGGGCGCGGCACCGGCATGCGGATGCGCTGGATCTCGCGGCCATCGGGCGCGTAGCGCACGACGTGCCAGCCGTCCCACATGGCGACCCAGATACAGCCTTCGTCATCGACGGTGAGGCCGTCCGCGCGTCCGTCCGCCTGGGCGAAGTCGATCAGCGTGCGCCGCCCGGAAATGGAACCCGACATGAGATCGAAGTCGTACTCGTAGAGCGCTTCGCGGAACGTGTCGATGAAATACATCTTGGTGTCGTCCGGGCTCCAGCCGAGGCCGTTGGGGACCGTGAAGCCCGTGTCCATCTTGTGCGATGTGCCGTCCGGATCGACCCGGAAGAGGCTGCCCCGGTTCAACGCGGTCGCCATGTCCATCGAGGCGACCCACAGGCGGCCGCGCCGGTCGCACTTGCCGTCGTTGTAGCGGTTCTCCGGCCGTTCCGCCTCGGGATGGCACAGCGGCGTCATGCGCCGCGCGTGCGGATCGAGCGTCATCAGCCCTGCTGGCGTCGCGATCACCAGACCGCCCGATGACTTCGGAATGGCGATGCTCGTCATCGAGCCGAGACGGATCGCCGGATCCGCGCCGGTGTTCTCGCGAAACGCGTGAACCGAAGGCATCAGGATATCGACCCAATACAGCGCGTTGTCGCGCGGCGACCATACCGGCCCTTCGCCGAGCAGCGCGCGTGCCTCGCTCACACAACGCACGTCCACCGTCGGCGCCACCGTGGGCGCCTCGCGCGGCGCAATCGACATCCCTGCGCCGCCGGCCGTGTGCGAAATCTCGCGCGCCGTGCGAATCAACTCCGTGCTCATGCCGTGCAGACGACGGATATCGAGGCGCTCGGCCTCGCCCGTCACCGCAATGGCACCGACCGGCCGGCCCTCGAAGTCGAATATCGGCACCGCCATCGACAGCGTGTCGGGCAGATGCTCGCGATCTTCGATCGCGTAACCGCGAGCGCGCACCAGATCGAGTTCGTCGCGCAACGCATCGAGCGCCACGAGCGTGCGCTCGGTGAAGGGTTGCTTGTGCGCGCCTTCGATCAGCCGGGCCCGCTGCACGGCGTCGAGGTTGGCGGCGATCGCCTTGCCGAGCGCGCTCGCATGGATCGGCAGCGACGTGCCCACGCTCGACACGCGCGCGCTCTCGTGGGCCGCATCGGCGCTGGCCACGATCATCACCTCGTCGCCATTGAGCACCGCGAGCTGGACGGTTTCGTCGAGCGCATCGCGCAGATTCGCGAGCGCGTCCTGCGCCGCCACCCGCAGATCGAACTCGCTCCAGACCTTGTGCGCCATTTCGAGCAGGCGCAGGCCCAGCTGGAATTTCTTGGTCGGCGCGTCGAAGCGCAACAGCCCCTCGCGAACGAGCGTCTGCGAAATGCGATGCAGTGTGGCCTTGGGCAGCGACGACGCGCGCTGCAACTCGGTGAAGGTCATCGGCGAGCGCTTCGCCGAAATGATGCCCAACAATGAAAGCGCCTTGTCGAGCACACCGGGACCCGATGTTGCGGCGCCGTTCGTTGCGAGCTGATCGTTAGGCATGGGGTGGTTGAGTGATGAACTAAGGAGTCGGCGAGCGGACAGTGAATTTGAAGCTGCGGTCACGCCACAACGGTAAACCCCAATATTAGCAAGCCACTGAAAACACCGAAACTAGCCGGAAAGCTGGCTTCCATTAAATGAAACTGGGCTTTCAGACAGCGCCAAGGCCGAGCCGTCGCAGCATCGGCCGAAACCAGACACGTTGGCGCCGGCACAGAAAGTTCCATTGATTAGAACAACCTGATCCACAACCCCGAATTTTACGCGTACAATCGTACTAAATTCCAAAACAGGCTGATGCGGCGAATTGGACACTGTGAGACAAAATTCAGGGACGCGTCCCACCAACGGACGCACGGCAACACCGGATACGGACACGGGGACGGCCATCGTGGTCGCCGATAAAAGCACGAGCGGCATCGGTGTGCTCGAAAAGGCCATGGCGCTGTTGAACATCGTGTCGAAAGCGCCTGCGCCCATGACGTTCACCGAGCTGTTGCGCGAGTGCGGGTTTCCGCGTGCCACGCTGCATCGCATTCTCGCCACCTTGCAGCGCGAAGGGCTGCTGCGCCACGACCTGAGCACCAAGACCTTTCGTCTCGGCCTGCGTTTTCTGGAACTCGCTCACGAGGTGTGGAGCGACTTCGACCTGCGGGTCGCCGCGCAAGATGAACTGCTGCTGTTGCGCGACGAAGTCAGACTCGCCGTCCATGTCGTCGTGCTCGAAGGCATCAGCGCCGTCGTCATTGCGAGCGAGCAGCCGCGCCAGTCGCTGCAGTCCGCGCCGAGCGTGGGCGGACGTCTGCCCTTGCACGCCAGCGCGACGGGCAAGGCCATCATGGCCTGGCTCGACCCGGGCGAGCAGCAGCGACTGCTCGAATCGATCACGCTGCAACCGCTCGGGCCGCGCACCATCACGTCGGTCGCCGCGCTCAAGAGCGATCTCGACATCACGCGTGCACGCGGTTACGCGCTGGCCGTCTGCGAGCGTTCGGCCGATACCGTGTCGCTCGCGGCGCCCGTGTTCGATATCGAAGGCCGTCCCGTGGGCGCCATCGCGATCTCGGGCAACATCGCCGAACTCGACGAAGCGCGTGCGCACGGCCTGTCCGCCGCCGTGATCGGCGCGGCCCGCCGGATTTCGCACGACACCGGCGGCCGCTCGATGTCGATCACGGCGAAGGACCAGCCACCCGAGCATCCCCATGCCGAAGTGCGCTGTATCAGCCAGGTGCCGTCGCTGCTCGGCGAAGGCCCCGTGTGGTCGCCGCGCGACGATGCGCTCTACTGGGTCGACATCCTCACGCCTTCGATCCATCGCTTCGACGTCGCCACTGGCAAGGATACCGAAACAAAACTCGGCTCGATGCTGAGTCTCGTGATTCCGAAGGCGACCGGCGGCCTGCTGATCGCCACGCCGAACGGTCTCATGACCGTCGGCGACAACGGTACGCTGACACGCTTGTCCCATCCGGAAGCCGACCGCCCGGGCAATCGCTACAACGACGGCAAGTGCGACCGCATGGGGCGACTGTGGGTCGGCACCATGGACATGGGCGTCGCGCCCAATCGCGGCAATCTGTTTCGCGTCGACGCCGATGGCTCGTGGAAGAAGATGGATACGGGCTTCACGGTGGCCAACGGGCTGGGCTGGAGTCCCGACAACACGCGCATGTACTTCACCGACTCGCATCGCAAGCTGATCTACCAATACGATTTCGATTTCATCGAAGGCACGATTGGCAATCGCCGCCCGCTCATTTCGCTCGATGCCTCGGCGGGCTCGCCCGACGGGCTGACCGTCGATGCCGACGGCTGCCTGTGGGTCGCCTTGTGGGACGAATGGTGTGTCGCGCGTTTCGATCCCGACGGCCGCGAGATGACGCGCATCCGCATGCCGGTGCCGCGTCCGACCAGTTGCTGCTTCGGCGGCCCCAACCTCGACGTGCTGTACGTAACGAGCGCGCGCGTGCGGCTCGGCCAGGATGTGCTCAAGAGCGCACCGCTGTCCGGTTCACTGTTCGCCGTTCACATTCCCCACGTGCGCGGATTGCCGGAAACGATTTTCGCGGGCTGACGCGCGGCGCTTCACGCCGGCTCGTGGCAACACACGCATAGCTTGTTGCCATCCGGATCGCGGAAATACGCGCCGTAATAATGCGGGTGATATTCGGGCCGCAGCCCCGGCGGCCCTTCGTCCGCCCCGCCGTGCGCGAGCGCGACGCGCCATGCGCGCTCGACACGCTCGCGATCCGCGGCCAGTAACGCGACCATCTGGCCATTGCCAGGCGCCGCCGCCTGAGCGTCATACGGGCGCCCAACCAGCAACAGCGGACGCGCCACGCCCTTCTCCATCCAGCCCGCCCACGGCCTCTCGCGCTCACAGAACTTGAGCTGCAAATCGAGCGCCTCCATCAATGGCGCATAGAAGTCCAGCGCGCGCTCAAAGTCATTCACACCGATAAACACATGCGAAAACATCGCGGCTCTCCGTGAGCGTGGGTGGCCCGCCAGCATGCCGGTGAACAAGGTGATTTGTCCAGTTCCTTGCCAACACGCTTGATGACCGCAATCCAGTCTTATCAACCAAAAATTACGTCAAATACATTATAAATAACTGGCTAAACAACAATAAGATTGCGCAATCCACTACCCCGCGCCGAGCGCTCTCAACGGATCACGTTTCCTATGCCGCGTCCCATCCTTGCCCGCATTCAGCCCGAAGCCGTCCGCCACAATCTCCAGCTCGTGCGCGAGATCGCGCCCACATCGCGCGTGTGGGCGGTGATCAAGGCCAACGCTTACGGTCACGGCATCGAGCGCATCTACCCCGCGCTCGCGGCTGCGGACGGCATCGCGCTGCTCGATCTCGACGAGGCCGTGCGGGTGCGTGAACTCGGCTGGAAAAAACCGCTGCTGCTGCTCGAAGGTCTCTTCGAGCCCGCGGATGTCGAAATCGCCGACCGCTATCGCCTCACGCTCGCCGTGCATTGCGAAGAGCAACTCGATCTGCTCGTATCGGCGAAATTGCGCGAGCCGCTCGATATCCAGTTGAAGATGAACTCCGGCATGAACCGCCTCGGCTTTCGTCCGGATGCGTATCGGCGAGCATGGGAGCGTGCGAAGGCAGCGCCGTCGATCGGCTCGATCACGCTCATGACGCACTTCGCGAACGCCGACGACGGTGCCATCGACTGGCAACTCGATCAGTTCGATGCAGCCACCGCGGGTATCCCCGGCGAGCGCAGCGTGGCGAATTCGGCGGGCGTGCTCTGGCATCCGGGCGCGCATCGCGACTGGGTGCGGCCCGGCACGATCCTGTATGGCGCATCGCCGACCGGCTCGCCGCGCCACGTCACCGGCTTTGCGCTGCGCGCGGCGATGACGCTCTCGAGCCGCATCATCGGCGTGCAGACGTTGCGTCCGCAAGAGACGATCGGCTATGGACGCACGTTTTCGGTCGAGCGCGAAATGCGCATCGGTGTCGTGGCGTGCGGCTATGCGGATGGCTATCCGCGTCACGCGCCGAGCGGCACGCCAGTCGCCGTCGATGGCGTGCGCACGCGCATCGTCGGACGCGTGTCGATGGACATGCTCACCGTCGATCTCACGCCGTGCCCGGGCGCCGGAATCGGCTCGCAGGTCGAGCTGTGGGGTCAGCGGATCAAGGTCGATGAAGTCGCCGAGGCCTCGGGGACCATCGGTTATGAACTGATGTGTGCGCTGGCACCGCGTGTGCCTGTCGAGGTCGCGCCGCTCGCGACTGCCGACGTAACGCACAGCGGTTACGCTACGGCCTGAAACACGATATTCAGCATGGGGCTTTCGAGAACGTGTCGATCCCCCATGCTGACACGAGCCGAAGCGTGCGCGATATACCCCTCGTTCACACGCTGACCAGGCATTTGCATTGCGCGCCGTCGCGCATCGCGACACCCAGGATCACGCAATCGATGCGCTGTCCTGCTTCGGTTGCGCGCCTTCCGTATCGAAACCCCAGTCGCCATATTCGAGCCAGTCTTCGCCGAGCATTTCGATCGGATGGGGTGTGCGGTCCGAGCCGTTGCCGCAACTGAGCGAGCCGGCCGGGCAATAACGATCGCAGCCCCAGCAAACGCGTTCAGGATGCTTCGGATAGAGCGGAATTTTCTTGGCCATGAGGGCGTGCCGGGACGAGAGGTCGATGCGCTCTGAACTATAGTGCGCCTGACGGTGGCGGCCAGTGACGCGTCGCCGCGGCCACTCAGGCCCGTCGCCATACGGCGGTGGCGATCCATACCGCATGATCGATATCGAAACGATATTGATCGCCTCCGCAGTGCCCTACCAGGCTCCATGTACCCGGCATTACGCAGACAAAAGCGCCCACGCCCCATGCTTTCGACGCATGCCCGCCAGCCTCCAAAGTCTTTCCCCACGACCTTCGCCTGCGCCTACATTAAGACCACAGGGCGCCGCGCATGCCCCGCCCGATTCGAAGCCACTTCTCCCGCGCATTCATCGAAAGGACAACTGCCATGGCCCGCACGACCCACCAGAGCGCCCCGACCCAATATGTGGAAGCGAACGGCATTCGGTTTGCATATCGCCGCTTCGGCAATCCCGAGGGCGTGCCGCTCGTCATGAACATCCACTTCACGGGCACCATGGACCATTGGGACCCGGCCGTCACCGACGGGCTCGCGCAAGGTCGCGAGGTCATCCTGTTCAACAACGCCGGCATTGCCAGTACGTCGGGCAGCGTGCCCGACTCGATCGAACAGATGGCAGCCAATGCCGCCGCGTTCATCGAAGCGCTCGGGCTGCGTCAGGTGGACGTCCTCGGTTTTTCGATGGGCGGGCTGATCGCGCAGGAACTTGCGATTTCGAAACCCGCGCTCGTGCGCCGGCTGATTCTCGTCGGCACCGGCCCGCGCAGCGGCGAAGCGATGGCCTCGCTCACGCCCGAAGCGCAGGAGATCTTTGGCGCAAGCTACGCGCAACCGGATGACCTGTGGCTGCGCGTGCATTTCTCGCCTTCGGCCGCGAGTCAGGCGGCGGGCCGCGCGTTCGTCGAGCGCTTCCGGCTGCGCCGCGAAAACCGCGACCCCGAGGCCAACGATACGGTCGCGCCCGCCCAGCTCGCGGCGCTCGCAAAATGGGGCGCCGCGCGCGAGAACCCGTATGACTATCTCGGCGCACTCAAGCAACCGACGCTCGTGATCAACGGCGACAACGATGTGATCATCTACTCGATCAATTCGTGGATCTTGCAACAACACATCCCGAACGCGCAGCTGATCATTTACCCGGACGCCAATCACGGCTCGCTGTATCAGTACCCGCAACGCTTCGTCCGCCACGTCGACCAGTTTCTGACCGAAGACGAGACGGCAAGCGCCTGAATCGTTCAGGCTTGAGGCCAGCCGCCCGCTCCCGTGCGTGCATCGTCGCGAAACGGCAGCGCGCGCACGGCCAGCATGACCGCGGACAGGACGACGACGCCCATGAAAATGCCGGACAGCCGCATCAGGGCCGGCGCGGGATCGGCGGACCATTGATGGTCCTGCACGAACACCATGATGAAGGCCACGGTGAATTGCCGGCCCACGTAGCTCGCACCCTCGACGCCGGTCTGCACGTGGCACCCCACCCAGATCCCTAGCGACAGTGCGATCATGCACGGCAGCGCCGCTGCGTGCGTGAGCGGCAGCAAGCCTACCCCGAGCACCCCCGCGAGCAGACAACCGAGCACGCGCTGCACCATGCGCTCGATGACGGCCGGCGTGCTGCGCTGGGCGAGCGCATCGGCGGGCAGGATCACCAGCGCGATCACGGTCACCATGGCCTGCGCGAAGCCCGCGAGGTTGAACACCCAGGTGAACGGCGCGATGATCGCCACGGCGATGCCCGTCATGATCGCGAGCCGCAGACGGATCGCGCGCGTGTTGGACACGACCGGCGATGCGAAGGGCTGCTCGACATCGGCTTCGGCTTCGGCTGGCGCACCCGCGTTGTCTGATGCCCTTGCAGCGCTCGGCACGGCACGGCGCAAGCGCACGCGCTTGACGGCGGACTGCACCGCCCCCGACACCAGCACACAGGCGAGCGTACCCACCACCACCTCGACCACGCGCGCCACCGCGAACTGAAAGATCGACTGCGTCGAACCGAGCCGAGGCGCTTCGTAGAGCACCATCATCGCCGTGACCCCGCCCAGCACCCACGCGTACGAAGCTTTGGAATCGTTGGCGCGAACCACCGTGTAGCCGCCGACGAGTGCGAGCAAGGGGACGAAGAGCCAGCCCCGATCGCCGATCCATGGCCCGATCAGCGAGCCGATCGCCGCGCCCACGACGGAGCCGAGGACACGATGGAAGCCGCGTTCGATACATCCGCCGAAACTGTCGCGCATGACGACAAAGCCGGTAATTGCGGCCCACCACGTGTGCGAAAGCCCGAGCGCATGCGAGAGCAGCACCGCGAGCCCCACCGACAGCACAGCCTGCAAGCCGAACAACGCCCGCTCGCGCGAGCCCTTCCAGGCGACCAGTTCCCGGCCGAGCGCGCCGAACGCGGCACGGCAGTTCTTCCAGACGACGCCGACGATTTCCATGTACTTTATTCTCCGTTGCGCTGCGGGCCGGTGGATGCCACGCAGATCCCGCGCGGCTCGATCATAGTCCATGCGCGTTCGGCGAGTCGCTGGTTGGTCGCGCAGACGCCACGCCTCGAGTACCACGACGCCCGCTTGGCGATAGCTGTCTTATGCTGTATTGGCAACGATAGAACGTCTCGATCCCCTTCAGATACGGGAGCATGACATGCATGTCTTCGTGACTGGCGCGACCGGCTTCGTGGGCTCCGGGGGCGTCGCCGAACTGATCGCCGGCGGCCATACGGTGCTCGGGCTGGCCCGCTCGGACGAGGCCGCTGAATCGCTGCGGCGGGCGGGTGCCCAGGTTCAGCGCGGCGCGCTCGACGATCTCGCCAGCCTGACGAACGCGAGCGCGTCGGTGGACGGTGTCATCCATACCGGCTTCAATCACGACTTCTCGCGCTTCGCGCAAAGCTGCGAGATGGACCGGCGCGCCATCGAAACGATCGGCGCCGCGCTCAAGGGTTCGACGAGGCCGCTGATCGTGACATCGGGGCTCGCGTTGCAGGCGCAAGGACGCGTCGCCACTGAGGACGACAACGCGGTGCCCGTGTCGAGCGCCTGCCGCCGGCCGTGCATGGCGCGGGAGACCGTGCGTTCATCCCGCATCTGATCGGCCGCGCGCGCGTTTGAACTGGACACCAGGGCGGCCCGGCTTGCTCGCGGATCTCGACGGGCCGCCCTGGTCCTTCGCGGCTTGAACGAGCGCGTCAGAACTTCGTGCGCATACCGATCCGCACGGCCGTCGAAGACGAACCTGCCCCGACGTAATTGCCGTTCACGAAGACCGGCGCAGCGCCGCCGCCGAGGAACACCGGTGCAGCGCCTCCCGAGGCCCGCAGATACGTGGCGTTCAGATAGACATCCGTGCGCTTGGACAACGCATAGTCGAGCAGCGCGGTGACGTTTTGCCAATGCTGGCCTTCGAGCGTGCTGTACCAGTAGCCGCCCATCATCGTCACGGCCGGCGTGAGGTAGAACACTTCGTTTGCTTCATACGTCACGAGTGATCCGTTGTCGTCGCGCACGCGGAAATGGACATCGGTGAACAGCAGACGCGTGAGGCTGCGCCCGATCTGATAGCTCGCGCCGAGGCCGAAACTGCTCACGCTGGACGCGAGCACAGGGCCCGGAGGCAAGTCGGGAAAGAGCGTCGTACCCGCCTGGGTCGGCGCATTGAGACCGAGATCGTGGATGTCCGTATACGCCGCGCCGAGCTTGAGCGGGCCGTTGTCGTAACGCAGTCCGAACGCGATCACGCGCCCCGTTCCGGCCGATACCGACTGCGACGGAAACGCATACAAACCGCCGAACGATATCCCGGCAAACGTCGGCGATACGTACTTCATTGCGTTGTTGATATGGAGCGTGCCCGCGAGGTGATCGAAGTCGCCGGGATGCCATGAATACTGGCCCGCGTACTGCCCCATGGCGAACTGCGTGAGGTTGTCCCAGAAGAAGTCGTATTGCTTGCCGAGCGTCATCGTGCCGTACTGCGGCGCAGTGAGGCCGACCCACGACTGGCGACTGAAGAGCACACCGGACTGGACCATCGTGCCGGAATTGAGGTTGAAGCCGTTTTCCAGATCGAAGATCGCTTTCACACCGCCGCCGAGGTCCTCCTTGCCGAGCAAGCCCCAGCGGTTCGCCTGGATCGAGCCATCGTTGGCAGTGAACTCGCTATGACCGCCGACGTTGCTGAAATACGTGATTCCCGCGTCGATGATGCCGTAGAGCGTGACACTGCTCTGCGCATGCGCGACGGGGCAAAGCGTGGCAAACAAGGCTGCGCACAGGGCCGATTTTTTCATCTGCTGTCTCCTTCATCATTTTTATGGGCAAAACGGGTCCCTCCCCCAGGGAAACGGGGGATTCGAACAGACTGCGGGAAAGTCGCCGGCGATCAGGCCGGCAGGCAGGTCGCTCGCGGGCTAGACATCGAAGCGATAAACAGTCGAATCGATACGAAACCGCACGCCTTCGCTGAGGCCGTTACTGACGACGAGATAGCGCACGCCATCGGCGACGAAGCTGCTCGCCGAGGTCGCGCCCGACGTCTCGAACGAGCCGAGCAGTTCGAATGCGTTGCCGCGCCACGCGAAGACCTGCGAGGCCTGCGCGACGACCGGTGCCTTCGGCGTGCCCGTGATGAATCTCACGCACACGAGGTAGCGGCCTGCGTGAGCCTCGACGAGGCAGAATTCACGCACGCCGGCACCGCTGAAGGTCTGCACGGCCACGAAGCGGCCAGCATCGAAACGATAGAGCGTCGCGTCGCGCAACAGATTGGCGCAGACCATCCACAACACGCCGCCCTCTTCGAAGAACCGGAACGTGCGTGCGCCTTGACCCTCGATGACCTGAAGCGGCGCAAAGCGCTCGCCATCCCAGCGATAAACCGTCGCCCCGCCCAGATGATCCGCGTACGCCAGCAAGTGCTGGCCCGCGAACGTCGTGGCGATCCAGTCGTAACCCCACAGGCCTTCCGTGGTCTGAAACAACGCGAAGCGTTCGCCGTCCCACTCGTAGAGGCAAGAGGTGCGCGGATGTTTGGGCACGAGTCCCGGAAGATCCACGCCCTGCGCGAGCGCGAGGAAATGCCGCGAGCCGATCGTGAACGCGCGCCATTGCTTGGCTGCGAACACCGGCAGACGCTGAAACGCGGTCCAGCTGCCTGCCTTGCGCTCGTAGATGACAGCTTCGCAGTCGCTGTCGTAGGGTCCGTGGCCGGTGCGCACGCCAGCCGTGGCGAGAAACTGGCGCCCGTCTATCGCGAACGGCTCCATGTCTTCGCCGCCCGGCAGCGGTAGTTGCTCGTGCAACTGGAATGCGTTGCCGTCCCAGCGGAAGATCGGCGCGTCGATATCGCTGTCGCCGCCATTCATGTACGGCGATTCGCCCGCGATATCGATCGCGAGTTGCGGCACGCCTAGATAGTGCTCGCCATCGAGCGAAAACGTGCAGGCCGCTCGCGCGCCGTGAGTCGGCAGCGACTGCACTGGTGTGAGGATGTCGAGGCCCATGTTGACTGCTCCGTTCATTGCGGGCCTTTGCCCAGTTCATTGCACCAATCGCCCGCCGCATTCGGGCCGGCCCCGGATTTCGTGCGGCCCGGCTGCCAGCAGCTCGCGCACACGACGCCCACCGCACTGCACACCGCGAGCACCGAGGCGAGCGTGAAAAGCCGTGACAGCGGCAGGTGCGCCGCGAGCAGCGCGCCGCCGATCACCGGCCCGAGGATCGATCCCGCGCGCCCGATCGCCATCGTCCAGCCCACACCGCTGCCGCGCACGGCATCGGGAAACAGGCGGCTTGCGATGGCGGGGAACGTCAGTTGTCCGCCCACCAGAAACATGCCGATGCCGAACAGCATCGTAAACACGACGGTGCCCGCGTCGATCAACTGCCCGAGCACGAAGGTCAGCGCCGCGCCCGCCGCGAACACGAGCGCCACCGGCAAAAACGGTCCCGTGCGCCGCACCACCACGGACAGCACCAGCGCACCGATGATCGCGCCGACGTTGATGAGCACGGCGCCCATGGCAGCGCGTTCGGGCGGCACGCCATTCAGGTTGAGGATCGTCGGCATGAAGTTCACGAGAAAGCCCGAGAGGATCATGCTCGTGAGCACGCCCGTCCACAGCGCGAGTGCCGCTGCCATCCGGCCCTCGGCGAGCACGCGCCCGAGTGGATTGAGCGAACGCTCGCGCCTCGCGAGCGAAGGCTTACCGCGGCTCGCAGGCACGATCCACAGCACCGGCAGCACGACGGCGAGCGCGCTTGCGCCCCCCATCACGAACACGAGCGGCCAGCCGACCTTCATCATCAAGGCCGCCGTGATCGCGCCGCCCACCACGGCGCCGAGCGGAAAGCCGACGAACATCACGATGACGAGCGAGGCGCGGCTGCGCGCCGTGCTGTGCTCCGCGACGATCGCGGCGACTGCGGGAATCGCGCCGCCCATGCCGAGGCCGCCGAGAAAACGCAGCGTGCCCAGCATCGACGCCGAGGTAGCGAACGCACAGGCCAGCGTGAACAGCCCCGTGATGACGAGCGCGAGGACGAGCATGGGCCGGCGGCCGAAGCGGTCCGCCGCTGGCCCCGCCACGATCGAGCCGAGCACCGTGCCGAGAAAGCCCGCGCCGAACACGCGCCCCAGTGCAGCGTGATCGATCTGCAGCGACTTGGCGAGCAGCGGCGCGACGAACGACAGCATCAGCGTGTCGAAGCCATCGATCATCGACACGGCAAAACACACCAGCGTGACGCGCAGGACTGCGCCCGTTAGGCGGGCGCCATCGTCCTCGTTGTTGCGGTTCATGTTGTCTCCGGTTATGCAGGCGTTTTATTGGTTTGGCATGCCGCCCAACGGTCGAGTTCAGGCTCAGGGATACTCGACGTTGGTGAAGCCTGGAATCTCGACGTCGGCAGGACGGTTGCCGTTGGCATGCAACTGGTCGACGATGTAATCGGCGACGCAGTTCGACAGCAACTGTTGCGGGTCCTCCATGATGCGGCGCAGACGCGAGGCGGTCGCGGCCCGGTCGCCGACGTGTGTGACGGGCGGCATCGCATCGACGGGCGTCGGATCGAACCGGTACGGCGGCTGGTCGGGGAACAGCGCGCGTGCAACCTCGATGCTCGCACGCGTATTGAGCCACAGCCGGCGATACGTGCGTTCGAGTTCAGCAAGACTCGCTGCGTCGGGCAATGCATCGAGCGCGAACGACGGCGCATGCGGCGCGACGAGTACGCGCTCGGGCGCGAGCACGCGTTGCGACGCGCGCCACACGAGGTAGCACATGTTGTTCGACGACCAGCTCGTGCCCGCCGTGGGGCGCCCCGCTTGCCCGCTCACGAGCACCATCGCGCGGCGCCAGTCGATCTCTTGCGCGCGCAACCAGTTGCCGATGCGATACACGATGTCGAGAAACGCGAGGCCGAAGGTCGCGAACATCACATCGTTCATCGGCACGGCCAAGCGGTTGCCGGAGCCGGCCGCGAAATAGCCCTCGTTGAGCGCATCGAACGTGAGCAGTTCAGGATTGGCCTGCGCGCGTGCGAGCCAGTCGAGCGAGGTCGCACAGGTGTAGTCGACGAGCCGCACGATCTTTTCCTCGTGCCCCGCGAAACAGGCCACGGCCACTTTGTCACGCCACAGCGCCAGCGAGTTCGCCGTGCGCGTGGCCTCGACGTGAGCGCTCAGGTTCGTCGCGGCGGCACGCCATGTCTCATCGTGCGGTGCGAGTTCGCGCATCCGCGCGAGGTACGCGAGCGCGAGCGGCAAATGCGAAACCGCCGTCAATTCGATGAAGCCGCGCGTGGACTTGCGAAAGCTCTCGAACGACGGCGTGCCACCGACGCCCGGAAAGAGCGCGATGTCGCTGCCCGTGGAAACCAGCAGCGGATCGCTCGCGCTGAGCGCGTCCATCTGCGCCGTGAGTTGCGCACCGATGCTGCGCGGGTCCGACGTGAACGCGCGAAACAGGCCGGCAAACGATGCGTCGGGTTGGTAGTTCATGATTGCCCCTCCCCGGGCGCTCAGAAGTCGAACAGACGCGCCGGATTATCGGCGAGAATCATCTTGCGCACGGCCGCGTCCTGAGTCCATTCGCCGAGCAGGTTCAGCAACTCGCCGGTATCGCGCGTCGAGTCCGGAATGTGCGGCCAGTCGCTGCCCCAGATCACGCGCTGGGGCGCAGCGGCGATGATGGCGCGCGCCATCGGCGCGACGGCGTCGTAACCGCGCTGTTTGGCGATGCGATACGGCGCGCTCAGCTTGAGCCAGCATTGACCGTCGGTCAGCAGCGCGAGCAGGCGATCGAAGTCGGCCTGGGTCAGGCCGTCCTCTTCGAGCATGTAGCCCATGTGATCGATCACGAACGGCGCACGCACGTCGGCGAGGAACGGAATCAGATCGCGCACGACCCAGCCCGGCGCGTAGAACTGCAAATGCCAGCCGAGGGTCGCGGCAAGCGCCGCCATGCGCGTGATATAGGCCTCGATTTCGCGCGTCGCCCAACCCGAGCGCGCGAACAGGTCGAGCCGCACGGCGCGCACGCCTGCGCCGTGCCAGGCGTCGAGCGTCTTCGCGTCAGTGTCTTCGTCCATCATCACCACGCCGCGCGCAATCGAACCGGCCACATTGAGCGCGTCGATCAGACAACGGTTGTCGGTGCCGTAAAAACTCGGCTGCACGATCACGAAGCGCTGCAGACCGAGCATGCCCATCAACTTCAGATAGTGCGAGAGTTTGCCGTCGGGCAGCGTGTAATGCGGGTGCTCGACGCGCGGATATTTGTCGGCGGGTCCGAACACGTGCATGTGCGCATCGCACGCGCCTGCGGGCATGCCGAACGCGGGACGCGACAGCGTCGCGAGATCTCGCATCGGAGTGGAAATCAGCGGAGTTTCAGCCATGATAAAAGTGCCCTGGAATTCAGTGAGTCTCGCGCGTTTGAGCGACGCGCTGGCGCAATGCTGCAAGAAACAGATCGGAGTCGATGCCGGCGAACACGAAGCGCGCCGCGCCGCTCGCGCGCAACTCGTCGAGCGCGGCGCACGCGGGCATGCCGCCCACGATGACGACCTTGCCGTGGCGCGCGGCTGCCTCGATCACGCGACGGCAAGCAGCCACCACCTCGGGGTGCGAGGCCTCGCCCGGATAGCCGAGATCGGCGGACAGGTCATTGCAACCGAGCGCGACGATATCGACGCCCTCGACGGCCGCGATCTCGTCGGCGGCCTGCACGCCTGCCCGGCTTTCGATCAAGACCTTGAGCGCGGTCGCACGATCGACGCGCTCGTTGAATTCCCGTGCGGGAAGCTGGACGAAATCGACGCTCGGCAGCGTCGCGATCTGCGAGCGCTGGCCTAGCGGCGCAAAGCGCGTCGCGCTCACCGCGAGCCGCGCCTGCTGCGCGCTTTCGACCCGCGCGATCACGATGCCGAGCGCGCCGCCATCGAGCACGCGATTGATCACGCCATAGTCGTGTTCGGGCACCCGCACCCACGGCATCAGCCCGATATCGCGGGCACACAGGCACATTTGCGACACGGCATCGACGGGGAGCGTGCTGTGCTCCATGTCGATCCAGACCGTGTGATAGCCCGCCGCCTTCGCCCAACGCACGACATCGGTCGTGCGCGAGGCGCGGATGCCGAGCGCCAGTATTTCTTCGCCGCGCTTCAGGCGCGTGAGGATCTCATCCCCGTTCATCTCGTCTGTGTCTCCGTGGTTCGGTGGTGTGAGCACAGTATGGCGAGACTCGGCGTTTTGATCTATTCTCCAATTCAACGTTATTGATTCACAAATCAAATCAATGAATCTGCGCCATCTCGAGTATTTCGTCGTGCTTGCCGAAGAACTGCACTTTCGCCGCAGCGCCGAGCGCCTTGGCATCACGCAGGCGCCGCTGAGCCTCGCGATTCAGGCACTGGAAGAGGAACTGGGCGGCCGGCTCTTTCACCGCACACAGCGCAGCGTCTCGCTCACGGAGGCCGGACTCGCGCTCCTCGAGGACGCGCGTGCGATTCTCGCGCGCATCGAGCATGCGAAAGAAAACGTGTGGGAGACGATCAGTGGCGACGTGGGGCGATTGCGGGTCGGCTTTACCAATGCGTCGTCGCTGTCGCCGGTGTTTCCACGGCTGATTCATGCGTACCGGACGCAGCGCCCGAAGGTCAATATCGAACTGGTTGAGATGTCCTCGCATCGCCAGCTTGCCGCGCTCGAACAACGCGATATCGACGTGGGATTGCTGCGGCTGCCGCAGACCAGCGTGCCGTCGAGCCTCGTGCTCGAACCGCTGTCGACCGAGCCGCTCTTGCTTGCGATGCATTCGGGCCATCGCCTCGCGAAGCGCCGCTCGCTGCGCATCGCCGACCTGCGCGACGAGCCCTTCATCGCGTATCCGAAGTCGGCGGGCGTGGCGATCTACGAGCAGATCATCGCGCTGTGCGCGAAGCGCGGCTTCGAGCCGCGCGTCGTGCAGGAGGCCCAGCAGGCGTCGACGCTGATCGGGCTCACCGCCACCGGGCTCGGCGTTGCGCTCGTGCCCGCGCCGCTGCGCGCCATTGCGATACCCGGCGTCACGTTCCGCGAACTCGACGATCGTGATACGACCACCGTGTTGTACATCGCGCATCGCTACGGCGACGCGAATGCGCGCGTCACGCAGTTCGTCGAACTTGCGCGCGAGGCGGTGCGCCAGCTGGCCAGCGAGTGTTGATGGTGGCGATTACGCGCTTCCAGTCGCTGTCATGACGCCGGGTCGGCAATGCCCGAACGCCGCTTCACGCAACCTCCATTGGCTCCTCCACCGGCGGCCCATGCCGTCTCGGATGGGACTCGCACGATATAGCGCGCGACAACGGAAACGTCACCACGGCCTGCAAGCCGCTGCAGCCATCGCTCCGGTTACGCAGCACAATCTCGCCGTCGTGGCGCAACACGATCGCCTGCACGATGGCCAGACCGAGTCCGCTGCCCTCGATACTCTGGCTCACGCGGAAGAAACGATCGAACACGCGCGGCAATAGCGCCTCGGGAATGCCCGGCCCCGTATCGCGGACCTCGATGCTGACCTGGCCATCGCCCGCGTGAACGCGCAAATCGACCGAGCCCCCTTCGGGCGTGTAGCGCAATGCGTTGTCGACGAGATTCTTCACGATCACACGCAGGTCCGGCTCCCTCATCCGCGTGTATGCCTCGGAGAGTTCGTCGGCACCGATGTCGATGCGCTTCGCGCGTGCGATCGGTAGCAGATCGGCCACGATCGCGGTCACGACGCCCGTTACTTCGATGTCGCCGACCGCGCGCTCGACGAGTTGCGAATCGGCACGCGCGAGCTGCAACAACTGTGAAACGAGCACGCTGGTGCGATCGATGATCTGTCGCAGCACCTGGAAGCGTTCCTGATTGCACGGCGCGATGTCGCCCTGCAAATTGTCGGCCTGCAGTCTGAGCGCCGTGAGCGGCGTGCGTAATTCGTGCGCGGCATCGGAAATGAATTCGCGCTCGAGCTGCATCGACTCGCCAAGGCGCTCGATCATGCGGTTGATCGAATTCACGAACGGCAACAGCTCGACGGGCAAGCCGCTGGCCGGCAGCGGCACGAGGCTCGCGGAATCGATCTCCTGCACGCGCTTGCCGAGCCGGTTGAGTACGCCGAATGCCCGCCGTACACAGACATAAACAGCGATCCATACGGCGGGGATCAGCACGAGGATCGGCAGCAGCCCCTTGACCGCGCTCGCCTCCGCCATGCGCTTGCGCACGGAGTTGCGCTGCGCGACCTGAATGACGTCGTTGTCGGGCGCGATCAGCGTATAGACACGCCATGACTCGCGATTGACCTTCTGGTCCGAGAAACCCGGCTCCGCGCTGCGATCGAACACGACGGCGCTGTCGGTCGTGCGCACCGGCGCACGGTGGCCAGGCTCCCACACCAGCACGACGATATCGTCGGCGTTCTGCGAGCTTTGCGAGCGATGCGGAATGGCCTCTTCGAAGACGTCCCGCACTCGCTCGGCGACGTTCGACAGCCGGCTGTCCAGCACGGCGTTGACACCCACCCGGGCCAGGTCATACGAGGTGATGGCCTGGACGATCGCGAAGATCGACAACAGGACACCGAGTGAAACAATCAACTGCGTACCCAGCGATTGGGACTTGATGCTCATGATGTACTCCCGTTCCATTCGCAAGGCGAACGCCAGCCACTACGCACGCGGCGACATCGCGCGGATTCAGCGAGGTCCGCGCGATGTGCCGCTTGTGCTACCTCAACTGCCGACCTGACTGATGGTGTAGATCACGTTGTCGTCGATATCGCCGCCGTACAGCGTGTTGCCGAACCAGACCAGCGAACCCGTATCGGGCAGCGTTCCCGGCAACGTGGCGCCGACGTTGAGCCCCCACTGCCCGGCTACCCCGGCCAGGGTCGTCACCGTGCCGCTCGACGATACTTCGCGAATCGTGTCGTTCCAGAAGTCGTTCACGTAGATGTTGCCGACCGGGTCGAGCGCGATGGCCCCGAGGCCGTCGAACGTAGCGGCTGCACCGACGCCGTCTGAGGAGCCCGAAGTCGCCAACGTGCCTGCGAGCGGCGTCACGATCCCTGTCGAGCCGCTCAGCGTGACCTTGTAGAGGATGCCGGCGTTGCCTTGCACATCGTCGTCGGTGATGTAGATGTTGTTCGCGGCATCGACGGCGAGACCCTGCGGATTGACCAGTTCGACCGGCGTGCCGTTCGACAGCTTCAACGTAAGCGGAATCACCACGCCCGCCGGCGTGACCTGCGTGAGCGCGCTCGGATCGGTCGGCTGCGCCGTGAAGATGTACAGGTTGGACGATGAATCGACGGCGATCGCATCAGCACCGCTCGTTTGAATCGCCACACCAGTGGCATTGTTCGTGAGCGTGGTGACCATATTCCCCGGCGTGATCTTGCGCACGACCGCCGAGGACGACTGGGCACCCTGGTCGGTCACGTAAAGGTTGCCCGCTGCGTCCATGGCGATCATCTGCGGTCCGGCGAAGCGCGCGTTCGTACCCAGTCCGTCGATGGATCCCGGAATGCCCGAGCCGCCAGCGATCGTGACCACATTGCCTGCAACGACGGGATTCGCGGTGGAAGCGACCATGCGAATGGTGTAATTCTGGTTGTCGGCGACGTACAGGTTGCCGGACTGATCGGCGACCATGCCCGGGGTGTTGCCGAAATTGAACTGCGCTTGCAAAGCAGGATTGTCGACATCGCCCGTATAGTCGATCATGCCCGCGTAGAGGCCGATCTGCGACTGGTTCACCGGCGGCGGCGGCGGCGGCGGCGTGGAGCCTCCCGACGAACCGCCCCCGCCTCCGCACGCCGTCAGCACGACGGCAGCACCCACCACAGCGGCTGCGCCTCTCACTTGCTTTGCATAGCTAATCAATGTCGATTTCATTTTATAACCAGGAGTCAATTGTTCTCTGTCGTTCTGTTTTTCGCCGGAAAGGCCGCCAGGCTGCGGCGAGCAGGCGCGTGCCTGGCGTCGAAGCCCCGCAAGATTAACCGTCTGCGGCGCTTTGTTGGTTAGGAGAGAATTAGCAAACGCGAAAAAGAGAGTGAGCAAGCGCTAAATGTTTGACAACCTGCGTTGTCCTCTCTGATGTCCATTGCGGCGACCTGGCGCTGTAGCAACGGTCGTCATAATATGAGCTTTATTCGGATTGGGCGACTCGCGTTTCCAAGCCCCCCTCGAGATAATCAATACTCACGCAAAATCAATAACTTATAAAACCAAGCCGCAGATCATATTCAGCTTTTGCTGCGCCCGACCCTCAGGTTTTAAACATCTGCCCAATATGCGAACGAGCGTGCGCAGATTATTCCCGACGGTCCTAATCTTTCGCTAATCACGCCTCGTGACAATAGCCACATGGAGCAAACGCAAACAGCACGAAACGACTGCCTTGCGCTCCCCTCAATCACACGGAGGCACCCCGAATGTCCACGAAGATTCTCGTAGCAGTCAGCGCCAATTCCGCCGATACCGTGCTGGCCTCGGCAATCGAACTCGCCCGGCGTTACGACGCAAGTATCGTCGCGCTGCATGTCGTCGATACGCGCCCGGTCTATCTCGGCGCATGCGACTACTGCTACGGGCCGGTCGTGGATGCACTGGAGCAACATGGCCAGGATACCGTCGCGCGCATCAAGGAAGCGCTGGCCGACAGCCATTGCGAGGCCGAGACGCGTCTCGTGACGTTGCCGCTCGTGGGCATGACGGTGGGTGCCGTGATTGCCTCGCTCGCGCAGGAGTCGGCCGCCGACATGATCGTGCTCGGCGAGCGCAGTCCCGGCTGGTGGCGCTGCCTCAGCGAAAACGTGGCGACCGAGGTTCGACGCCATACCGCCACGCCGATGCATCTGATTTCCAGCCAGCCGACGAAGCGTCCCGCCAGTCACAGCGGCACGCGCTGGAGCAGCGCAGCCACTGCGAGCACGCACTGATTGCGCTAAGCACGCGCTGTTCATGACGGGCACGGTCCAACGACCGTGCCCGTTTTTGCATTGCACGCCGTGTAGCGGCACGAAAAAATGGCCGCAGGACAGTCAGCGTCCTGCGGCCATGCTCGCAACCCGCGCCAGATGCGGCTTACGCGCGATCCTTCACCTGCACGGTCTGCGTCGAAGCGAGCGCATCATCGTCTTCAACGGCTGAGCCGGGAGCGCCCAACTGCCCTTCCCATTTCGCCACCACGGCGGCGGCAATCGAGTTGCCGACCGCATTGGTCGCCGAGCGGCCCATATCCAGAAACATATCGACGCCCATGATCAACAGCAGACCGGCCTCGGGCAAGTTGAACTGATTGAGCGTCGCTGCAATGACCACCAGCGATGCACGCGGCACGCCGGCCATTCCCTTCGAGGTCAGCATCAGCAGCAACAGCATCGTGATCTGGGTGCCGAGAGGCAGATGAATCCCGTATACCTGCGCGACGAACAGCACCGCAAACGTGCAGTACATCATCGAGCCGTCGAGATTGAACGAGTACCCCATCGGCAGCACGAAACTGGAGATCTTGCGGTTCACGCCGAAGCGGTCGAGCGCGTCGAGCAGCTTCGGATAGGCGGCCTCCGAACTGGCCGTGGCAAACGACAACAGGAACGGCTCGCGGATCAAGCGGATCAGCGAGAAGGTGCGTTTGCCGAGGAACGTGAGACCGGCGATCAACAGCAAGCCCCATAGCAGGATGAGCGCGAGGTAGAACGAGCCCATGAACTTGGCGAACGTCAGCAGAACGCCGAGTCCTTCGGTCGTGATCGTCGATGCCAGTGCCGCGAACACGGCGACGGGCGCAAACCACATCACGGCGCCCGTGACCTTGAGCATCACGTGCGCGAGTTCATCGATGACAGCCGTCAAGCGCTTGCCGCCGCTACCCAGCGACGACAAGGCCGTGCCGAAGAAGATCGAGAACACGACGATCTGCAGGATTTCGTTGTGGGACATCGCTTCGGCGATCGACTTGGGCACCAGATGCGCGACGAAGTGCTTGAGCGTGAAGGTGCCCGTTTTGAGGTCGACCGCGGCGTTGGCCGGCGGGATCGGCAGGCTCAAGTGACTGCCGGGTTGGGTCAGTGTCGCCATCAGCAGGCCGAACAGCAGCGACACGAATGAAGCGACGAAGAACCAGCCCAGTGCCTTGATGCCGACGCGGCCGATCGTCTTCGTATCGCCCATGTTCGCGATGCCGACGGTGAGCGTGGCGAACACGAGCGGCGCCATGATCATCTTGATCAGCCGCAGGAAGATATCGGACAGCAGCGAGAAATAACCCGCGACTTCCTGCGTCATTTGCGGATCGGGAAGCGCGCTGTGGCAGCCATAGCCCGTGACGACCCCGAGCACCATCGCGATGACGATGTAGAAGGTGATATTGCGATTCTTGTTCATTCGGTAATTGGCGAACGCGCCTGCTGCGCTCGTTGGGCAGTAAGCGGCAAGGAACTTCGCAGGCGTTGCCGGCAGCAACGATGCACCTTCAGCAAAGACGCTGTGGCGCCCGGCCTCGAACAGTGCGAGACACGCCTGGATCAGGAGCAGTCGGTATCGGATCGACACGAACTGCGCCGATGCAGCGGCTCGTTCTCAGAGCACGCGCATCGGCGAGTTGTATTGCAACGGCCTGGTTAGTAGCGATACCAGCCGCGCGGCGGACCGTAGACAACCGGGGGCGGCGCGACATACACGGGTCGGGGCGCATAGACCGGCGGCGCCACATAGACCGGCGGCGGGGCGTAGTACACCGGCGGCGGCGGTGGCGCATAGACGGGAACCGGCGCATAGCCAACAACCGGAGCCGCCAGGCCGATGCCAACGTTGACGAACACCCGCGCATCGGCCTGCCCGACGAGACCGAGACTCAGGAGGGCACCTGCTGCCGCGAAACGAATCCACTTCATACTTGTCTTCATGATTTCCAGCTCCCACGCAAACCGTGCTGCGATTGAGGGCTATTGTCGACCATGGCAATGAGCGCAGAGTTAGCGTGTGTCTCACTCGACGCTAATTTCAGGGGGCTATGCTGGGATCACTGTGCACGACCTGGTCGGCGCAGCCCCCCCATTTCAAGTGAACACAGTGTCATGAGAATCCTCATAGTCGAAGACGATGTCCATATCGGTCACAGCCTGCTGCGCGCCCTCAAGGACGCGGGCTACAGCGTCGACTGGATCCGCGACGGCAACGGCATGAAGCAGGCCGTTGTCGCCAATACCTATTCCGTGATCCTGCTCGACCTCGGCCTGCCCGGCGTGGACGGCCTCGATTTGCTGTGCGCGATTCGCGCGCTCGGATGCACGACGCCGACGCTCATCATCACGGCGCGCGACGAGGTCGATATCTGCGTGCGCGGACTCGATACGGGCGCCGACGATTATCTGCTCAAGCCGTTCAACACCTCCGAGCTGCTCGCCCGCATCCGCGCCGTCGTGCGCCGCCATGCGGGTGCGGCCATCCCCGTGCTCGGCGACGAGAGTCTGAGCCTGCATCTGGATCGGCGCGAACTCACGTTCGGCGGCCGCCGCGAAGTGCTGCCGCCGCGCGAATTCGCGTTGATGGCCGCGCTGCTCGAACAACCAGGCGCGATTCTCTCGCGCGCCCAGCTCGAAGACCGCCTGTATGGTTGGGGCGAAGAGGTCCAGAGCAATGCGGTCGCCGTGCTCATTCACGCGGTAAGGCGCAAATTCGGCCACGAGGTCATTCGCAATGTGCGCGGCTTCGGCTGGACCGTCGATGTCGTCTCGCCCACCGACGGTGAACCCGCCTCGCTGCCGCGCACGCCGCTGGCCGGCGCGAAACTCGCCTCTTCGATGCGGAGCTGAATCGACACGATCGCTCAAGTCAGCAGCTAATCTCGGGCTAACTTCACTGCATCTACGATGGTCTCGCTGATGCACACGAACGCTCGACAGGCCAGGCATTGGCAGTTTCACCTTCCTGCACCCACGAAGCGGCATGCGAAAAGGCAGGCCGCCACCGGCGAGGGCGTCTTTCAGGGCGCCTCGACGGCAACAGAATGGAGTACACGATGCGACACTACCAACGCAACAGCCCCGAAGCCGCTGGCCGCATCATCGCTGCGTGCCTGATCGCGGATGGCCATCTGTGCAATACGGAACTCGTGGCACTGGAGCGTTCCGGCATGGAAAGCCGCTTGATGCTCGATCGCAGCCGCCTGCTTTCGATCGTGCAGACGCTGTATGAAGATCTCACGCGCTGCGGCTATCTGAGCTGGAGCGATGTGTGCGAGGTCGACCCCGAAACCCTCGCGTGGCTCGCTGCCGATATCCAGGACCCGAGGCTGCGCCACGACATCATCGAACTGTGCGATGAGATCGTGACGACGAACCCGCTGGCCTGCGATCGCGATGCGCGCTTCGTGCGCCTGTTGCGCGAGGCCTGGCGCTGACGAACATGATTGCCCGCCCTTGACTGTAGCAAGGGCAAAACCGACTCCGGGTCTCGAACCCGCCGTTCCCCGACTCTGGCTCACCGGTCCGTCCGGCCAGAGATTTTCAAAGCCGGTCCGCCCCCCGCGGCCGGCTTCTTTTTTTTCCGCTTGCCACATCGTACTGGCCATTTCGCAACGGCGCGCAGTCTCTCTTCGACCCTAACGTGACGCTAACTCCCCGTCATTAAGATGGTCTTCATGGACGGAGGACAGTGCCTTCGCCCCGGGCCCGGGACCCCACCGTCCCTATTCAGGAGAGCATCATGTTCGCCAAGTTCGCCAGCAAAATCGGAGCGCTGTTCGTCCAATCGGAAACGCGTCGCTACGAAGCTTATCTCGCCTCGTCATCGGATCTCGCCGAACTCGAGCGCCGCAGCCGCTACCTCGAAGCCAGCCACAACCCCTTCGCATTCAGCTACTCAGACAAATCGCGTGACCTGCCTCTCTAAAGCGCCGCGCCACTTACCGTCCCTCTACCGCCGTTGGTGTTCCGCAATCGATGCGCGGATCACCCTCGGCGACTCTCGTTCGTGAAGTATCGCGAACAGTCCTGATCATCAGTCGTGCCCCCCCACCATTCGCTCGCTCGCCACGATCATCGCCTGGCGGATTTAGTCACGTCATCGGCGGGATCCTGCACGGGACGCAGCGGAATCACATACACCGCCATCAGCATGGCGAGCGCACCGCCCAGCAGCGTCTCCCACGCACGCGCGACGAGCACCGCAATCGACTGCTCGCCCGTGGCGGCCAGCGTGATCATCAACGTGAATGAAAATGCGCCGCACGCGATGTCATAGCGTTCGGGCAATGCCATCGAGTACACGATGAGTGCCAACGCGACGGCGGCACACACGACGAGCGGCGCATGGTCCGCCACCGGCAGACAGGCAAGCCCGAGCGGCACGCCGATGAGCGTGCCGACGATCCTTCGCTTCATGCGCTCGACAGTGCCCGCCACCGTGACGGTCAGTCCATACACGCAGGCCGTGATCGCCCAGACCGGTTCGACCAGTCCGAACACGCTGTTCAACACGACGATGATCGCTGCGGCAGCACTCGTCTGCAGCCCCATCACGCATTCGGCCGAGAAGCGCGTCGTGCGCCACGCGGAGCGCACCGGCGGCGGGGACGCGATGGGTTGTTCACCAGGGCCGCTCAGAAGACGCGGCACGACCGCCGCGACGATGGCGATCGCCAGCGCCACACCGATCTCGGACGTGTCCACAGGCGTGAGGCCGGCACCATAGGCGAGCAGTCCGCCGATATAAAGCTGCGAGCCGACGCCCGTTCCAAGCACGCCATATCGACGAAGAAAGCCCGCGAGAAAGGCGCCCGGCAAGAGAATCCACTCGCCGCCCGCGAGGCCGTATTGGCGCAGAAGCGGCAGATTCAACAGCGGCGCGAGCAAGGCGAAGAACAACGCACCTACTGCCGCAGCGGTGCACAACAGGACGAGGTCGCGGGCCGATTCATAGCGCACGCTGCGTGCTTCGGACACGCTCGCCCACAGCGCAAAGCCGCCGGCGAGCGTCGCGAGCGACGCATGACCCGGCGCGAGCGCCGTGACGTCGTGAACCGTGCCCAGCGCGAGGCCGCCGCCATACGCCGTGACGATCCGCAGCCCTTTTACACGCCGGTGCGCGCCGGGATCGATTCGTTCCAGCCACGCTGACATCAAGCCGATCACATCACGCACGCCACACTCTCCCCTTGCGATGCAAAGCCAACAGGGCGGCACGCTGGCCGCCCGAAGATCAAAACCTTCGACGTCATTTTACCGAGTGTCGAGTAGTCGATGGTATCCGTGCGGACCTCCGATTGGTGGCTCGCGCACGGCGTGCAAGCACTTCGACTGCCCTGCTCTAACAGCCTAGTTGGGTCGCGAGGTCGAGGAAATCGTGCGCGTTGATGTCGAACAGGTCTTCGAACGTGGTATCGACGTCGCCGCCCGGTCCGAATTCAAGCGGCCGCGCAACGAATGCCGTTTTCATTCCGAGCGCATTCGCACCATACAGATCGTATTTGTGACAGGCGACCATCATCGCTTCATCGGCTGCTATGCCGAGATAGCGCAGAGCCAGCTTGTAGGCTCGCGGATCCGGTTTGAACGTCTCGACCATTTCCGCAGCAAAGATCGCGTCCCACGGCAACGATCCATGCTTTGAAATATTGATCACCGCGCCGACGTCTGCATTCGACAACGTCACGATTTTGAACCGCTGCTTCAGTCGCAGCAGCCCTTCGACCGAATCGGGCCAGGGCGCGATTGTCTGCCACGCGAAGTTGATGCGTTCACGCTCGTCGAGCGTCAGAAACTCCACGTCATGGGCCGCGATCACGTCGTCGAGTACCGACCGGTAGATTCGATCGACTGGCCGCCACGGTTGGGAACCATGGAGAACCGCATCGAGCGCTGGACGATAACCGCGCCGCCATTCATCGACGAAACCTCCCCAGTCGACATTGGGAGCGCGATCGCCAACAACCGTGCGGGCCGCCTCGGACACCGTCGTGCGGAAATCAGTAGTGCTGCCTTGTACGTCGAAGATCAATGCCTTGAGAGAGTTCATATTGCAAGCTCCGTAAATTCCAACGAGTTTTTCAGAAACGGCTCAAGTTCCATTCGCCGAGAACCTTTGAACCGGAGTCGTTCAGCCGATGTATCGCGACTGAGTCCGTGGCAATGCGCGATGAACGCTCTTGATGATGGCCGGTGAAAGTTAGCTCACACTTACTGGAGAAAATGGGTTGGACCAATCGACCATTCCGGGGACGAAGCACACGAACACGCTGAAAGATCCGTTATCGTTCAACCACGGATTACGTGGGATTCGAGCCACCGTATTCCTCACAGGTCCCGAAACTATTCCTGCGCGCTAACTGCCACATCCGCGCCAGTGCTCCAACAAGCAGGAACACCGAAATCCAGAGTGCCTTGTTTCCCAGCTCAGCCGTCGCGTACCCACCCAGCACCGCTCCCGCCAGAAAACACAGGCCTGCAATTCCAAGCAGCAAGGCTTCATGAAGCGCTGTCTTGTCAAATCGCGGAATCAGCCCTTCGAGCAGCCTCTTGGTGGCGCGCCGCAGATTTCCTGTCGTCATCACCGAGGTATACGGCACGTTCTCCACGTGCGTGAACGATAGCGTTTGCAACGTCGCAACGAACGTTATCCCGGGGATCAGCCAGAAACCCGCATGACCCATCACATCGCTGGCTGCCAATGCCAAAAAGCCGATCTCGAGCACGAGACACGCGAGCGCGGGGCGTTTCACGAATCGGGAAACGTTTGGCAAACCCAACACGTGAACGACGCAAACCGAGCACGCGAATGCAATAAGCGGCGGTACGTGCCGAGCCGCCTGGGTCCATTGTCCACTTGCGAGGTGTATGCCGAGGAGTGCAATATTTCCGGACATCGCATTGGCGAATACTCCACCGTGACCGACATAGGTGAACGCATCCAGAAATCCGCCAGACAGTGTCAAAAGGACGGCGACGACCCGGCTCCTCCCCGCCACTTCAACAGACGTCATGCGAATTCCTCGTCAGCGGACCGAAGCGTTTCACTGCGTGTCGAGCAGTCCGCCCGTATCGGCCGGAAATCCCGCCGACGCGCGAAGCCGCGCCTTCGCCGCGAAATACGCCTCGACCCAACGATAGCGCTCGCCGCCTTTGGGCAAACCCACCGAGTCCGCGATCGACGCGAGGCTGATCGTGCGGCCCTGTGCGCCCCAGTTGCCTTCCGGCACCTCGTCGATGACGACCTGGATATTGGCACCCGCGTTCTCGTCGCCGCTCGTCCCTGTCGCCGCGAGGATGGCTGCGGTCACGTCCGCATGCACCTGCGATTTGTGGACCGCGTTCATGTAGCCCTCGGGAATCGTCACGTGCACGAGAAAGCGGCCTGGCCGCACGACTAACGTGTCGTCGGTGAAACCGCCGACATACCAGTCGTCCGCGCGCAATGGATGAAACATCACCGACGCGAACGCACGGCCGCCGTGGGTGCGCGCCCCGCCTTCCATGTCGAGCAGCACTTCAGTCAGGCTTGCAGCCAGCGAGCGTTTCTGTTCGGGACCCAACGTGTCTTCGACGTAATGAACCTGCATGATCGGCATGACCCAGTCCTCACAGAATCGTTTCGACGAAGAGAATGTCCGTCTCTTCGGAATCGGTTTGCAAAGAGATCGGCTTTCCGCCGACGAAGCCCATGCTGTCGCGCGGCCGCAGCATGGTGTTCGCACACTCGGCTGCGCCCTTGAGCACGAACATATAGACGCCGTGGCGCGGCGAACTCGGCTCGTACTGAAAGAGCGCTGACTTGTCGCTCACGAGACGCGAGATGCGCGCGTCCTGCGCAATCGGCAGTGCGCCTCGCGCATTGCCCACGAGCGTGACGATCTGGTTGCGCGACGTATCGCGATTGAAGCGGCTGCGATGATAGGACGGCGGCGCCAGTAGCGCATCAGGCAGGAACCATACGTAGATCGCGCGCATGTCCCGGCTCTTGAGGTTGACCTCGCTATGTTTGCCACCGGAGCCTGCTGAAAACACGTAGTAATCGTCCTCGTGCAACTGGTCGATGTTACCCACCGTGTTGATGTGCGTGAGCTCTCCCTCGAGCACGAAGGCGCAGATCACGAAATCGTGATGAGGGTGCATGTTGTATCCGCAACCAGTTCCGCTGAATACTTCCTCGCCAAACACACGAATCGCGCCGAAGCCGGCGCGGCCCGTCTGGAATTCGTGAAAGTTGAAACTCGAATGGCGGCTCAGAATGGCCTGCGGATGACCGGAGATATACGACGACTCCGCGCCCGTCGAGAGGTATTGATGGAACGCGCGGTCGCTGTCGCGCAGCACGAACTGGGACGGCTCGGGCAGCGGCTTGTCCGCTTGCGCCGCAGGCGCCTCGTCGGCGTACGGCAGCTCGACCATTTCGAACAGATGCTTGGGCGTGCCGCAGTCGGGACATGACCAGTCCTCCGGTATGTCTTCCCAGCGCGTGCCCGCAGGCAATCCGTGTTCGGGCAAGCCGGCTTCCTCGTCGTAGAGAAATCCGCAGCCCAGACAGATCAGACGTTTGAATCGCACATCGACTTTAATCGCTTCGTCCATCACCACTTCTCCTTTGTCTCGCATGTAACGCGTCACACATTTATAGCACGTGTAACGCGTTACTCAAGGGCTTTGTTGTATTGTGTTGACCGACGATCGAGGCTAATTCAGCGCTAATAATTGCCGCTTACGCTCTTGTAGCGAGTCTTTGTGATTTCAACCATCAGAAGAGAAAGCGAACAGAAAGGGCATGAACATGCAACGGGAAGGCGTGACCTACACGCTCCATCACATCGGCATTCCGACGAATGAGGAATTGCGCGGCGGGCGTTGGGCCGCCTCGGTGGGGATGTATACGACCGACGACCTGAGCGGTCCGGTGCCGATCCAGTGGCATCGCTTCGCGGACGATTCGCCGTTGCATCCGCTGTTGCGGACCGTGCCGCATCTGGCCTACAAGGTGAGCGATCTGGAGGCGGCCATCGCAGGCCATGTGGTGATACTCGGCCCGTATGAGCCGATCGACGATTTTCGCGTGGCGGTCATCGACAACCATGGCGCGCCGGTCGAGTTCATCCAGACCACGCTGTCCGATGACGTTATCTGGAAGCGCGCCAGGACCGGCCAGCAGTCGAGCCTCTACAAGAGCGCGTGAGACCCGCTCAGGCGACTTTCTCGAGCGCCTCGCGAAACAGCGGTTTCCACGAAAGAATATGCTGGCTGATGAGCGGACCGATTTTCTTCACGTCGCCCTTCGCCGCGAATTCGATCATCTGATAGTGCTCCTTGACCGACGCTTTCTGGCGCTTGAGGCCTTCCGTCGAATCGATGCCGTACAGGCGCATGTCGTCGCGCAACTGCATCACCATCTTCGTGAGCAGCGGGTTGCCCACCTGCCCCACCAGCGCCTCGTGAAACGCGCGGTCTGATGCGATGTAGCCCGGCACGTCGCCGGCCGCGACGCTTTGCGCTACCGCATCGGCGAGCGTCACGAGCGACGCGCGATCGGTCAGGCCGTTGGCCGCGAGTGTCTCCAGCGCGAAGCGTTCAAGCAACTCGCGCAGCGTGAACAGATGATCGAGCGCTTCGGCCGACAGCGGCTCCACGCGAAAGCCGCGGTTGCGCATCGGCATCAGCAGACCGCTGCGGCTCAGTTCGAGCAGGGCCTCGCGCACCGGCGTCGTCGATACGCCGAGTTCCGTTGCCAGCCCCGGCACCGAATACACGGTCCCCGGCGGCGTGCGCCCCGAGACGATTTCGGACCGGACACGTTCGACCACCTGTTCCCGCAGATTGGCCGCCCCAGCGCTTTGCAAAAGTTCCATTACCTACCCCGAATCTGTTCCGTTAGTTGACGAGTGTACTAAATATCGCCAGTGCCGCGTGACGCGCTCCAGAGCCGACATTCTACGCCCGCCGCGCGTTGCTAACCTTCGCTAATCTTCACCTAATTTTTCGCGTGCACACTGCTCGCACAGGCGTCTGCCTTTGACACGCGGTCGCCGACGGCCATGAACTGCGCAATCGGTGTCGTCGAAGTCGAGGGCACGTCGTCGCCGTACTCAAACCAGGTGAGGAAAAACCATGAAGCGGGGCAAGGGCTGGGCCTATGCGGGACTGTTGGCAACCGTGCTGATGGCGGGGTGCAGCACGCCCGTCGAGTTTTCGCTGACCGGCGCGGACGCGGGCAATCTCACGCACGCCGACGACGCCGATTTCAGCTCGATGGACAAATCGGTCGCGCAGTGCAAGGCGGCCGCGGCCAGCGCGGGCCACGGCAAATGTGTGCAGATCCGGGCCTACGAGGCATGCATGAAGACGCACGGCTACCTCACCGTCCTCGGCCCCGAAAATCCGCCGAACTGCGGACAACCCGCGTGGGAACAGGACGCACGCAAGTGGCTGCAGTGAGCGCCGCCCATTCACGACCGCAGATAGGGCGCCTGCCGCACATTGGCTGAGCAAAAGAGCCGGAACTCGACCGGCTCGCCTTGCGGTATCTCATCGATGACCCCGCACGCATGGAGCACGTGCTGCAACGCCGACAGCACCTGGCCATCGGGGTCCTGGTCGATCGCGAGGTCCATGATGCCGCGCTCGATGCACTGCCGATGCTCGTCGAGCATCTCGTGCCCCACCCATACCACTTCACCGGCGCAGCCGGCGTTGCGCAACGCCGCTTCGATCCCCTTCGCGCCGTACCCCGTGTTGTAGATGCCCGCGAGGCCGCCGCGCCTGAGCGCGGCCGTCACGGCCCGATAGCAGCGGTCGTCGTCGTCGCGTGTCTCGGTCATTTCGGTCTCGCAGGACAGCTGCGGCGCGTGCGCCGCGAGTTCGAGCCGGCATCCCTCGATGCGCTCGACATGAGCCCGATAGTCGAGCCGCGCGGGCAACAGCAGCACGCGCCCCGGCCGTCGCGCGAGTCGCGCGATGAAGTAAGCCGCCGTGCGTCCCGAGCGCAGGTTGTCGATGCCCGCGTAATGATGCCTTTCGATGCCGCCGATATCGGTGACCATCGTCACGACCGTTTCGCCGCGCGCGATCGCAGCGGCGAGCGCCGCGCGCATCGCGGGGGTGTCGTTGGCCGTCACGATCAATGCGGCGCGCCGGTAGCGCGGGGCATCGATGGTCTGGGGCAGACGCGCTTCGTCGGCACCCGCGATCGGCAGTCGATGCACGACGATGCGCTTGTCGAGCATCTGCGTCGCGCGGTGCAGCGCCTCGCGCAGCCGGCTGAAAAACGGCAACTCGCTTTGCGGCAACAGCACGTCGATATGAATGAGGCCATGCTGCGTCTGCGGCAGTTGCCGTGGCAGCGCCAGTTGCCGCGCGGCCGCCACCACGCGCTCGCGGGTACGCGCCGCGACGCTGCCGCGCTCGTTGAGCACGCGATCGACCGTCGCCGTGCTCACACCCGCCAACTCGGCGATCTCGACGAAGCGCGCGGTCCGTTTGCGCCAGCGCGGCGCGGCGGGCTCGGTCACGGCAGTCTCCTCGCAAGGGGCAAAGGCCTCGCTTATTCAAACTAGGCGATTGACGAAATTTCGTCAACGTTCCCGTTGAGCGCGGCGCGCCGCTCACCTATTTTTGATCGTACGCGCCGCAGTGCGCATCGAGACTCAGGAGAGCACGTGTCCACGATCGGAAAGGCCGCGCGCGCGGCCCGGCACGACGAATACCGCTTGATCGGCGGCGCGGGCGACGCCGCGAAAGCGGCCGGCCTCGCCAATGCCCAGTGGTATCAGAGCCCGGTGCCACGGCCGGTCATGAAGCAGTTGATGCAACGCAGCGACGGCCGCGCGATCCGCGATACCTGCATCTGGTACGCGGCGATCATCGTGAGCGGCGCCCTCGCCGGTTGGGCCTGGCATGTGCATTCGTGGTGGGCGCTGCCCGCGTTCCTGCTCTACGGCACGCTCTATTGCAGCCCGGCGGACTCGCGCTGGCATGAAGCCGGTCACGGCACGGCATTCAAGACGCGCTGGATGAACGACGTGCTGTATCAGGTCGCCTCGTTCCAGATCTTCCGCCGCGCGACGGTCTGGCGCTGGAGCCACGCGCGCCACCATTCCGATACGCTGGTCGTCGGGCGCGATCCCGAGATCGCCGTACCACGCCCCACCGACTGGGTCGCGGTGCTGCTCAACTTCTTCGCGATCAAGCACGTCTCGCACGAACTGCCGAAGATGATCGCCGCTGCGTGTGGCCGCGTGGGCGCCGAGGAGGAGACCTTCGTGCCCGCCTCCGAGTGGCCGAAAGTCATCCGCGAAGCCCGCGTGAGCCTCGCCATCTACGTGCTGGCGATCGGCGCCTGCCTCGCCTTTCAGTCGATCTTGCCGCTGCTTTATATCGGCTTGCCGAGCCTCTATGGCGCATGGCTCTACGTCTATTTCGGCCTCACGCAGCATGCGGGCCTGCCCGAGAACGTGCTCGATCATCGCCTGAACTGCCGCACGATCATGATGAATCCCGTGTTCCGTTTTCTGTACTGGAACATGAACTATCACGTCGAGCATCACATGTTCCCCATGGTGCCGTTCCATGCGCTGCCAAGGCTGCACGAACAGGTGAAGGCCGATATGCCGCCGCCGTATCGCAGCACGCTCGCCGCGTACGCCGAGATCATTCCCGCGCTCGTGCGGCAGACCCGCGATCCCGCGTGGCACGTGGTGCGGCCCGTGCCGCGCGCCGCCGATGCTTGACGCTTGAACCACAACACGAGGAGACGGATCATGGCCGAATGGATCGACGCGGCAGCGCTCGACGACATCGAAGACGAAGACGTCATGCGCTTCGACCACGGCGGACGCACGTACGCGCTGTACCGCATCGACGACGAGGTCTTCGCAAGCGACGGGCTCTGCACGCACGAGCAGGTCCATCTCGCGGATGGCCTCGTGATGGGTCACGTGATCGAATGCCCGAAGCACAACGGCCGCTTCGATGTGCGCGATGGGCGACCGCTGTGCGCCCCCGTCTGCGAAAAGCTCGCGACCTACCCGGCGAAAGTCGCCGCCGGGCGCATCCTGATCGAGCTTTGACGCGATGACGGGCGCACACGTCATGGTGATCGCCGGTGCGGGCCACGTCGGCGGACGCGCGGCGCAGACGCTGCGCGAAGCGGGTTAGCGCGGCGCCATCGCGCTGATTGGTGCCGAGCGGCATCCTCCCTATGAGCGGCCACCGCTCTCGAAGGGCCTGCTCACCGGCGAGCGCGACGCCGGGCAGTGCCAGTTGCGAACCCCCGAGGCGTGGCGCGACGACGCGATCGAGCGCGTGATCGGCACCGTGCAGTCGTTCGACCCTCGCGAGCGCACCGTGCGCCTCGCCGACGGCACGCAGTACGCCTACGAAGCGCTGTTGCTCGCGACCGGCGGCCACGCACGCCGCCTGTCGATCCCCGGAGCGGACCTCGACGGCGTCTTCGCGCCGCGCACGCTCGACGACGCCGCAGCCATCGCGCCGCGCTTCGTGGCTGGCGCGCGCGTCGTGTTGATCGGCGGCGGCTTCATCGGCCTCGAAGCGGCGGCGTCGGCACGCCTGTGTGGTTGCGAAGTCAACGTGCTCGAAAGCGCGCCTCGACTGCTCGGCCGCTGTGTGCCGCAAGCCATCGCGTTGCGTGTGCAGGTGCTGCACGAGCGTCAGGGCGTGCAAGTCCATTTGAACGTGTCGCCGGTATCGATCGGGCGCAGAGCGCGTGGCGAGCTGGCGGTGACGCTCGCCGACGAACGTGTATGGCTCGCCGACACCGTGATCGTCGGCATCGGCATCGATCCCGCCGATGAACTCGCGCGCGCCGCCGGTCTCGACGTCGCGCGCGGCGTGAAGGTGGACGCGACGCTCAAGTCCTCGGCGCACGGCGTCTACGCGGCGGGCGACGTTGCGCTGTTTCCGAGCCGCTTCACGGGGCAGCCGATCCGCCAGGAAACGTGGCACAACGCGGAATCGCAGGCGCGCGTGGCCGCGCACAACATGCTCGGCGCCCGCGAGCCGTATCGCGAGCTGCCGTGGTTCTGGTCCGATCAATACGATCACCAGATTCAGGTGGCCGGCGAGCCCGCGCTCGGCGCACAGACCGTGACGCGAGCACTCGCCGCCGATGCGCAGATCCACTTCCATCTGGACGCGCACGGCGACCTCGTAGGCGCCAGCGGCTTCGGCCTCGCCAGCGGCTTCGCGAAGGACATGAAGCTCGCGCGCATGCTGGTCGATGGCAACGCACGCGCCGCACCGGCTGTGCTCGCCGATCCGCTCGTCAAGCTCAAAAGCCTGCTGTGAGCGATGCCGGCGCGCTAGTCCGCGTCGGGGTCCTTTGGCGGCAGCGGCTGATCGAGGCCCGGTTCGACCGGCGTGGGAATGGCGTCGCCGATCGGTTTGGACGGATCGATCGGGGGCGCGGGCGTCGAGCCATCGTCGTCTTGCGCGGGCCGCTCGTGATGCTTGGGCGGCAGCGGCTGATCGAGGCCCGGCTCGACCGGCGCAGGCACCGCGTCGCCGACCGGCTTGGGCATATCGTCGGGGCGCGCCGCGCAAGGTTGCTGCTCACTGGTTGGGTCGTTCATCGCGAGAGTCTCCGGTATCGAGCCTGTCTGTCCCCTGAAACGAAAGCGCTTCAGCTTCAGGACGGCGTACCCGTAGCCACGCAGGGAACGTGCCGGGTCGGCCGCGCTCGCATCGATGGCGCATAATGGCTGCCAGTCGCATCACAGCGAAGACGGCAAGCGCAATGAGCACGCACTCCCCCAAAGTTCAGGCAGACTGGATCGCCCACACGGCGCCCACGCACGGCATCGAACGGATTGAAGCCTTTTTTCACGGCAATGCGTATTCGATGCATCGGCACGATACCTACGCGATCGGCGTGACGCTCGCGGGCGTGCAGTGCTTTCACTATCGGCGCAGCTTGCGCAGCAGCCTGCCGGGTCAGACCATGGTGCTGCATCCCGACGAGGCCCACGACGGTCAGGCGGGCACCGAGGACGGCTTTCGCTACCAGATGCTCTACGTCGAGCCCGCCGCGATCCAGGCGGTGCTCGGCGGCAAGCCACTGCCGTTCATCGAGGGCGGGGTCACCACCGACACACGGCTGTTCGAGGCAACCAGCGCCGCGCTGAACCAGCTGCATGACTATGCCGAGCCGCTCGAACGCGACGACGCGATCGTCGGTCTCGCGCTCGCACTCGACGCGGCCTCGGGTGCGCGGGCGCTGCGCAAATCGGCCGATTTTGCCGCCGCGCAGCGGGCACGCGACTATCTGCAGGCCGCCTGCACAGGACCGGTCACGCTCGACGAGCTGGCCGCGATCAGCGGCCGCGACCGCTGGAGCCTGTCGCGCGATTTCCGCACGTTCTACGGCACCAGTCCGTATCACTATCTAACCATGCGCCGGCTCGAGGCGGCGCGCGCGCTGATGCTGCGCGGCGTGCCGCTCGCGCAGGTCGCGGCGGCCGTCGGGTTCGCCGACCAGAGCCACATGACGCGGCACTTCCGCAAGGCATACGGCATGGCGCCGTCGCGCTGGCTCGCGATGATGGGCGGTGCGCGCGTCTAAGGCAGCCGCGCCGTTCTCGCACAAACGTTCAAGACGCAGCGCCCCCGGCTGGTCTACGCTTCTCGTCATGCAACATGAACGGGAGCCCATCATGCACGCGCAACGCGGACAACTTCAGACCATCAACCTCGCCGGCAAGATCGGTCTGATCGACGGCCATTGGCAGCCGCGCGTCGTCGCCGAAATGAACGACTATCAGTTCAAGGTCGTGAAAATCGAAGGCGACTTCATCTGGCACACGCACGCCGATACCGACGAGACCTTCGTCGTGCTCGACGGCACACTGCGCATCGATCTGCGCGACGGTTTCATCGAACTGCGCGCGGGAGAAATGGCGGTCGTGCCGAAGGGCGTCGAGCACAAGCCGTACGCCGCCTCCGAGGTCAAGCTGCTGCTGATCGAACCACGCGGCGTCGTCAATACGGGCGAGGCGCACAACGAGCGGACGGTCGCCAATGACGTCTGGATCTGAGGCCACGCGGGCTGCGCTGCTCATCCGCCACGCGCAGTTTCCCGCCGACACGGCGGCGCTCGTGGCCGTGATCCGCGAGTACGTCGACTGGCTCGGCATCGACTTGTCGTATCGCGGCTTCGAAGACGAAATGGCGAGCTTCGAGACCACCTATACACCGCCGTCCGGGCTGTTCTACGTTGCGATGAACGGCGGCGAGATCGCCGGTCGCGCGGGCCTGCTGCGTCATACGGACGAGACCGCCGAACTCAAGCGCGTGTTCGTGCGCGAGCCGTGGCGCGGCCTGGCGCTCGGCGAGAAGCTGGTGCGCTCGGTGATCGACACGGCGCGCGCTTCGGGCTATGCACAGCTGATTCTCGACTCCGTGCCGCAGACGTGGTTCGCGCAGCGTCTCTACGTGCGACTCGGTTTCGTGGAAACGGCGCCGTACTACGATAATCCGCTTGAGGGCACACGCTTTTTCGCGCTCGCACTGTGAGTGCAGGCGACCTTGATTTTCCATGCAAACATGTGCACACTGCATATGTGCACACCGCATATATCAGGGTCCGCCATGACACAGCGAACGGAAAATCTGCTCGGCGCGCTCGCCGTGCTGGTCACCGACGAGATGAATGCGCTCGACGCGCCCGCCGCACTCGCCGGCCCTACGGCACGGGCCATGCTCAACGCGATCGGCCAGTATCCGGGCGCCTCGATCGAGTTGCTGCGCGACGCGGTCGACCTGTCCCATCCGGCCGCCGTGCGCGCGGTGGCCGGCCTCGTCGATGCGGGACTCGTCGATAAAGGTCCCGGCGCGGACAAGCGCTCCGTGTCGCTCGCCCTCAGCGCCGAGGGCCGCAAGACGATCAAGCGTCTGCGCAACGCTCGCGAGGCCATGCTCACACGCATCGTCGGCCATCTCGACCGTCGCGAACAGCGCACGCTCGAAGACCTGCTGATCAAGCTGCTATGGAACGAGACACGCGATGGCGCGCACGCCATGCAGCTGTGCCGCTTCTGCGACGACAAGCCGTGCCTGAAGGCCGGTTGTCCGGTCGAGTGCCGCGAAGAGGGTCTGCCCATGCCGGCGCGGAGCACGGCATGAACACGGCCGCGTCGGTGCGCTGGCCCGCGATCGCCGCGTTGACGGGTGTGTCGGCGCTCGCACAGATCGGCCAGTTCGGCATCGGCTTCATGGTGCTGCCCGTGTGGCTCGCCCATCAGGGGCTCGACGCGCCGCGTGCCGGCCTGTTCGCCGCGTCGCAATGGAGCGGCATGCTCGCGGGGCTGATCGTGGCGCCCGCGCTCGTCGCGCGAATCGGTCCGAAACTCGTGGTATCGCTTGGCCTCGCGGCGACCATCGTCGCGCTGGCGACGCTGCGCTCGTTGTGCTGGCCACTGTGGCTGGCGCCGGGCGTGTTGACCGGCTTCGGCATCGGCCTGCGCTGGATCGCCAACGAGTCGTGGCTCTACAGTCTCGTGCCCGATGCGCTGAGCGGACGCGTCGTCGGCGTGCACGAGACGCTGATCGCGAGCGCCGGGGTCATCGCGCCGGTGCTGGCCACCGGCTGCGGCGTCGAAAGCCCCGCGACCCTCATCGTCGGCATCGCGCTCTGCGTCGCCGCGGCCTTTCCGCTCTGGTTGACCGCGTCCGCGCCGCTGCCGGTCTGCGCAGGCGTCGAGCGCGAACCCGCGCGAGCCGCGCCGCTCGGCACGCTGGTGTGCCTCGGTATGGTCGTCGTCGCGGCCGGCGGCGTCGGCGACGGCGCGTTGTACGGACTCTTCCCGCTCTATGCCGACGCGCGCGGTGTGGGCCTTGCCGGGACCACGCTGCTGCTGTCGTGTCTCGGCCTCGGCGGCATGGCGCTGCAGTTTCCGGTCGGCTGGCTGGCCGATCGCGCAGGCCTCGCCGTTACGGTCGTCCTGTGCGCCGCTGCGAGCACGCTCGCGCTGCTCGCATTCGCGTTCGCCGCGACGGCATCGTGGTGGTTTCCCGCGAGCGCGTTCGTGATCGGCGGCATGAACAGCGCGTTCATCACGCTCGGCATGTATGCGGCCGCGCGCAGCGACAAACTTTCCATCGTCAGGAACATGCGGCTCGTGTCGCTTGCGTTCACCGCGAGTTCGATCGCGGGCCCGCTCGTCGCGGGCGCGGCGATGAAGGCGCTCGGCAACGACATGCTGATCGCGCAACTCGCGATCGCGAGCGGCGCACTCGCCGCGTACACGCTCGGCTTGTGCGAGGGGCGCCGCCAGGGCCGCCACGCACGCGCGCAGGCCGACGCCTGAGGAGCATCACGCCCGCCAGCGTCGAACACTGCGCGTCTGCGCTTACTTCCTGCCCTTCTTCGGCAGCAACAGTTGCGCGAATTCCTGCAGAAACCGCACCGGGCCATGTGCATGAAGCGCCCGCCCGCTGCTCAACGCGCCGTCGATCACCGTGCCGAGCCGCAAGGCAAACGTATCGGCATCGTCGATACGCATCGCGCGCGCCAACTCCGCGAGCCGCCGCCGCATCTCGCGCTTGTGCGCGAGCGCCACCTTGCGCGCCGGATGACTGTCGTCCGCGTACTCGGCGGCGATGTTGATCTGCGGGCAACCGCGATACGCCGGGCGTGCGATGCGCTCGCCGATCCATTGCAATTGCGCATCGAGTTCCTCGCGCGGCGCGCCCTTGTGCTGCGCCGCCACGCTGTCCCAGTTGCGCCAGAAGTCTTCGTCTTCGAGCAGCAAGAACGCCTCGATCAAATCATCCTTCGTAGCGAAGTGTCGATAGAGGCTCGTCTTCGCGACACCCGCCTGCGCCACGATCAGATCGACCCCGACCGCGCGCGTGCCCTCCCGATAAAAAAGCGCGCTGGCGGTCCGCAGAATGCGCTCCCGCGTGTCGAGTGCGGGCTGCTCCGTTGGCTGGTTCTTCTTCATTCAGGCTCGACCTCAAGGGTTCCTCGTGTCGCGAGGGTTGCATCGATGATAGCACCCGGACATTGACCACGCTACCGATCTGTACTATAAAACATACCGGTCTGTATCGTTTTCATCGAATCCCTCAATCGAATCGAGCATCGCGGAGACAACCATGAACGATCGCTTCACTGTTGCCGTGTATGGCGCCGCAGGACACACCGGCCGTTTCGTCACGGCGGAGCTGGAAAGACGCGGCGTCGAAGTCGTGCGCATCGGCCGCGACGCGGCACGTCTCGCACAAACCGGCGCGAGCGATGGCGGCGTGTGGCGCGTGGCGCAGCTCGACGATGCCGCGCAACTCGACGCCGCGCTGCGCGGCACGCAGGCGGTGATCAACTGCGCCGGCCCGTTTCTCGACACGGCGCTGCCGATCGTCGACGCGGCGCTACGCGCCCGCATTCCCTATCTCGACGTGACGGCGGAACAGCCCGCGCTGCAAATGCTGGTCGAACAACGCGATCGAGCGGCACGCGACGCGAACGTCGCGCTCGTTCCGGCGGCGGCGTTTTACGGCGGTCTCGCGGATCTGCTCGCAAGCGCCGTGGCGGACCCGCATGCGCCGATCGAGCGCGTCGACGTCGCCGTGGGTCTCGACAGTTGGCATCCGACGCGCGGCACGCGCCTGACCGGCGCACGCAATCACGCGCAGCGCCTGATCCAGACCAGCGGTACGCTCGCGCCGGTCCCGCAGCCGGTGCCCGCGGGCGTGTGGGCGTTCCCCGCGCCGCTCGGCAGGCTCGACGTCGTGATGCTGCCGTTCACCGAGGTGATTGCAATGGCACGGCATCTGCAGGTCGAGTCGATCGAATCATGGCTCGCCGAGCTTGCGCTGCGCGACATCCGCAACCCCGACACGCCGCCGCCGCGCGCCAACGATGAGCACGGGCGCTCGGTGCAGCGGTTCGTCCTCGACGTCGTGGTCGCGCAGCACGGCGCGACTCACCGCGCGAGCGCGACGGGTCGCGATATCTATGCGATCACCGCGCCGATCATCGTGGAGGCCGTCGTGCGTTTGCTGCGCGGCGAGGGGGCGGTGCGCGGCGGCGTCACCAGTCTCGGCGCGCTGTTCGATGCGCGCGAATTTCTCGCTGCGCTCGACACGCTCAGTGTGTCGTATAACATGGTAACGAGCGCGCTCCTCACGCCTCGCACCATGCACGCATCGGCATGACTTCCGCGTGAACGCCGCGCGTGTTCACGCGCTTGTCACGCACACTCGCGCGGCCAATTCAATTTGCTTTCGCAGCATAGGCCCGCGCTATCGACGGCATTGCGAGAATCGCATTCAAGTGCCAGACGCTCTCACGTATATTGGACAAGCATTCGAAGTCGCCGCTACACGCTTTTTGCTGCAGTGCATGAGACGGCGACATAACGATCCACCTTCCCGGACGGCACGCTTGCAGCGCCATTCCCTCGAAGCGTGACACCATATGGGAATCCATCGTGGGTCGATCCCTTCAAGGAGAGAGCGCATGTCAGACGAAGCAAAGTGCCCGTTCAAACACACTGCGGGCAGCGGTACGACGAACCGTGACTGGTGGCCGAAGCAATTGCGTGTCGACCTGCTCAACCAGCATTCGAGCCGCTCCAATCCGCTCGATGAAACTTTCAATTACGCCGAGGCGTTCAAGAGCCTCGACTTCGCCGCGCTGAAGAAAGATCTCGCCACGCTGATGACCGATTCGCAGCCGTGGTGGCCGGCCGATTTCGGCCACTATGGTCCGTTGTTCATCCGCATGGCATGGCACAGCGCGGGCACCTACCGGATCGGTGACGGCCGCGGTGGTGCGGGACGCGGCCAGCAACGCTTCGCGCCGCTCAACAGCTGGCCCGACAACGTGAGCCTCGACAAGGCCCGGCGCCTGCTCTGGCCGATCAAACAGAAATATGGCCAGAAGATCTCGTGGGCCGACCTGCTGATCCTGACCGGCAACGTCGCGCTGGAAACCATGGGCTTCAAGACCTTCGGCTTCGGCGGCGGGCGCGAGGACACCTGGGAACCGGATCAGGACGTCTATTGGGGTACCGAAAAGACGTGGCTCGGCGGCGATCTGCGCTATGGCAAGGGCGCGGCTGGCAAACCGGACGATGAAGGCGTGATCGTCGCGGATGAAGAGCTGCATGGCACCGAGCACAGCCGCACCGACGCGGGCCGCAATCTCGAGAACCCGCTGGGCGCCGTGCAGATGGGGCTCATCTATGTGAACCCCGAAGGCCCGGATGGCAATCCCGATCCGCTTGCTGCGGCGCACGATATCCGCGACACGTTCGGCCGCATGGCGATGAACGACGAAGAAACGGTCGCGCTGATCGCGGGCGGCCATACGTTCGGCAAGACCCACGGCGCGGGTCCCGCCGACAACGTCGGTCCCGAACCCGAGGCAGCGGACCTCGAACACATGGGTCTCGGCTGGAAGAGCAGCTTCGGCACGGGCCGCGCGGGCGACACCATCACGAGCGGCCTCGAAGTCACGTGGACCACCACTCCGACGCAATGGGGCATGGGTTTCTTCGACAGCCTGTTCAATCACGAATGGGAACTGACGAAGAGCCCGGCCGGTGCGAACCAGTGGGTCGCGAAGGACGGCGGCGAAACGGTGCCGCACGCCCACGATGCATCGAAGAAGCTGCGCCCGACGATGCTGACGACGGACCTCTCGCTGCGTCTGGACCCCGCCTACGAAAAGATCTCGCGCCACTTCATGGCGAACCCCGACGCGTTCGCCGATGCCTTCGCGCGTGCGTGGTTCAAGCTCACGCATCGCGACATGGGTCCGCGCGCACGCTATCTCGGCCCCGAAGTACCGGCCGAAGAACTGATCTGGCAAGACCCGGTGCCGAAGGTCGATCATGCGCTCGTCGACGACAAGGACGTCGCCGCGCTCAAGGACAAGATCGCGGCAGCGGGGTTGTCGGTGGCCGAACTGGTCTCGACCGCGTGGGCCTCGGCTTCGACGTTCCGTGGCTCGGACAAGCGCGGCGGAGCGAACGGCGCGCGCATCCGGCTCGAACCGCAGAAGAGCTGGCAAGCCAATCAGCCCGAACAACTCGCGAAGGTGCTCAAGGCGCTCGAAGGCATTCAGGCCGACTTCAACAGCGCGCAGTCGGGCGGCAAGAAAATCTCGCTCGCCGACCTGATCGTGCTGGCGGGTGGCGCCGGTATCGATCAGGCCGCGAAGAAGGCCGGCCACGACCTCAAGGTGCCGTTCACACCGGGCCGCACGGATGCGTCGCAGGAGCAGACCGAGGTGGAGTCGGTGGCGAAGCTGGAGCCGCTCGCAGACGGCTTCCGCAACTTCGTGAAGGGCGAGCTCGGCGTGCCAGCCGAGGCGCTGCTGATCGACAAGGCGCAACTGCTCACACTGACCGCCCCTGAAATGACGGCACTGGTCGGCGGCTTGCGCGTGCTCGGTGCGAATGCCGGCGCGGACAAGCACGGCGCGCTCACCGATCGCCCGCAGACGCTGAGCAACGACTTCTTCCGCAACCTGCTCGACATGGGCACCGAATGGAAGGCCGTTTCGGAAGCGGCGCAACTGTTCGAGGGACGCGACGCCAAGACCGGTGCGGTGAAGTGGACCGGTACGCGCGTCGATCTCGTGTTCGGCTCGCACTCGGTGCTGCGCGCGCTCGCCGAAGTCTATGCGAGCAGCGACGGCGAAGCGAAGTTCCTGCACGACTTCGTCGCCGCGTGGGTCAAGGTGATGAACCTCGATCGTTTCGATCTCAAGTAAGTCCCCTCGCGCCCCGCCAGCGACGTCGTGCTGGCGGGGCCGCCACTGTCTCCCGGCACCTCGCGTGATTGAAAGCGCGGCGCAAGCCTCGCGCGCGAGCCAGTCTCGTTCCCGGCCCCGCCCTCGCTCTACTTCGACCCTCGCGCATCCTTTTTGCTCTGTGCTAATGCCCTTGGCCAGAACGATCCGCGGACTGGTCGAGCGCGAGGGCGCGTGAGCACCGTCACGCGTCCGTCCACCAGCGGAGGCGCATCATGCGACGAACACACGACAAGGTCCGGGCGGCAATTTTTTCGCTCGTCGTTACACTGCTTGCCGCATGCGGCGGCGGGGGCGGCGGCAGCAACAATTCTGGCAGCAACAGTGGCAGCAGCACCTCCACTCCGCCCGGCGGCGTGAATCTGCAGGTCGTATCGTTTGGCGACAGCCTCTCCGACGTCGGCACCTATGCGCCGCTCGCGAGCGCCGTGGGCGGCGGGCGCTTCACGACCAATCCCGGCCAGGTATGGAGCCAGGACGTCGCGCAATACTATGGCAACACGCTCACGGCCGCGTACACGATCGACATCACGCACAAGCTGAGCGCCCAGGGCGGCTACGGTTACGCGGAAGGCGGCTCGACCGTCGAGACGCCGGCCAACCAATACGACTTCCTCACCGACGTGATCGGCAACATCGAAATGCCGGTCAATCAACAGTTGCAAAGCTATCTGTCCGCGCACGGCAGCTTCAACAGCAACCAGCTGGTGCTGGTATGGGCTGGCGCGAACGACGTGCTGCGTGCGGGCTCGCCGCCCACCGGAACAACCACGGTGCAGACTGCCGCCAGCGCACTCGGGCAACTCGTCACGCAGATCGTCCAGGCCGGCGCGACGCACGTCGTCGTGGTCAACGTGCCGAACGTGGGACTCTCGCCGAAGGGACTGGCAGCCGCCGATGGCGGCGCGAACCTGACCCTGCTGTCGCAAAGCTTCAACAACACCCTGCTCTCTTCGTTGCAGGCCAACGGCGTGCAGAACAAGGTCATCTGGGTCGATTCGTACACGTGGACCACGAACCTGATCGCGAACTACAAGGCGAACGGCTTCGTCGCGTCGAACAACGCGCAAGCCTGCGATCCGTCGAAGACGCCCGATGACACGTCCCTGTTGTGCTCGCCCGCCACGTATGTGTCGTCGAACGCGGACCAGACCTACATGTTCGCCGACGATCTGCATCCGACCACGCGCATGCACACGCTGTTCGCGCAGTACGTCGAGCAGCAGATCGCGCAGAGCGGTTTGGGGCATTGAGCGCCACGCACCGCTAAAGCTTCGCGGCGGCGGTGCAGTAACATCTGTCGTATGGAAATCCATCACGACGGCCCTACCCCGCAACGACGCATCGCCCACCTCGACATGGACGCGTTCTACGCGTCCGTCGAGTTGCTTCGCTACCCGGAGCTGCGCGGCCAGCCGGTCGTCATCGGCGGCGGCAGCAAGGCCACGCCCGAAGTGCTCGACGACGGCACGCGCCGCTACGCGCGGCTGCGCGACTATGTCGGGCGCGGCGTCGTCACGACCTCCACGTACGAGGCGCGCGCGCTCGGCGTGTTTTCCGCCATGGGCATGATGAAGGCCGCGCAGCTCGCCCCCGACGCGATCCTGCTGCCGACCGACTTCGAGTCGTACCGGCGCTACTCGCGCCTCTTCAAGAGCGCGGTGCGCACGTTCACCGAGCAAGTCGAGGATCGCGGCATCGACGAGATCTATATCGATCTCACTTCGCTGCCGGGCGATGCAAGCGACGTGGGCCGCCAGATCAAGGACGCCGTGCGCGAAGCCACCGGCCTCACGTGCTCGATCGCGATCGCGCCGAACAAGCTGCTCGCGAAGATCGGCTCCGAACTCGACAAGCCCGACGGTCTCACGATCCTCACCATGGACGATGTGCCGAGGCGCATCTGGCCGCTCGCCGCCAAGAAGGTGAACGGCATCGGGCCGCGTGCCGACGAGCGGCTCGCGAGCCTCGGCATCACGACCATCGGCGAACTCGCGCGTGCGGACCTCGGTCTGTTGCAGGAGCATTTCGGTCCGACCTACGCGGCGTGGCTTGCGCGCATCGCGCAGGGCCACGACGAGCGCGAGGTGGTCGTGTCGTCGGAACCGAAATCGATGAGCCGCGAGACGACCTTCGAGCGCGACATGCACGCAAAGCGCGACCGCGCGTTCCTCACGCCGGCGCTCACCGCGCTGTGCGAGCGCGTGGCCGACGATCTGAGCCGCAAGGGTTACGTCGGCCGCACGGTCGGCCTCAAGCTCAAGTTCGCCGACTTTCAGACGGTGACGCGCGATCTCTCGCTGCCCGAGCCGGTCGCCGATACGGCCTCGATCCGGCGCGCGGTCGGCGAGTGCCTGAAGCGCGTCGCGCTCGACAAGCGCATCCGGCTGATCGGCGTGCGCGTCAGCGCGCTCTCGCTCGCGAGCGCGCAGCCGCCGTCGCGCGGCGGCGTGCAGGGCGAGTTGCCGTTCGACACCGACGCCGCCTAGCGTGTGCGTCGTGCATCACCACGCAGCGCAGATCTTGCCGAAATGCGCGCCCGAGGCCTGATGCCGAAACGCATCGGCGAGCGTGTCGAGGTCGAACGTGCGATCGAGCACCGGGCGGATATCGGCGCGTTCGAGCGCGGCCACGTACGCTTCCTGTTGGCGCCGGCTACCGACGATCAAGCCCTGCACACGCGCCTGCTTCGCCATCAGCAGCGAGGTCGGCACGACGCCTTCGCGCCCGGTCAGCACGCCAATCAACGCGATGTGCCCACCGACGCACACGGCCTCGATCGATTGCGCGAGCGTCCCCGGGCCGCCGACCTCGATCACGTGATCGGCACCGCGCCCGCCCGTGATGTCCCTCACGGGCTTGCCCCATTTCTCGTGCTGCCGGTAGTTGATCACGTGGTCGGCGCCGAGCGTGCGGGCGCGCGCGAGCTTCTCGTCCGATGACGACGTGACGATGACCGTCGCGCCCATCATCCGTGCGATCTGCAGCGCGGCGATCGAGACGCCGCCGGTGCCGAGCACGAGCACGGTGTCGCCGGCCTTCAATCCACCATCGGCGACGAGCGCGCGCCATGCGGTCAGGCCGGCCGTCGTGATGGTCGCGGCCTCGGCATGGCTCCAGCCACGCGGCGCACGCGTGAAGGCCGTCGCGGGCCGCACCGCATGGAGACACGCGTAACCGTCGACGCCATCGCCCGGCGTCTGCGCGAAGCTGCCCACGGCCGGCCAAGGCAGGCCATCGGGCCACTGCGGAAAGAAGCACGACACCACGTGATCGCCCACGCTAAAGCCGCTCACGCCCTCGCCGAGCGCTTCGACCACGCCCGCACCGTCGGCCATGAGCACGCGCCCGTCGGCCGTCGGGATGGCGCCGTTGGCGACCAGCAGGTCATGGAAGTTCAGCGAGGTCGCGTGCAAGGCGACGCGGATCTCGCCGGCGCCGGGCGCGCCAGGATCGGCGATGTCGCGGATCTCGATCTTGTCGAGACCGCCCGGGCTGCGCACCACGGCCGCCTTCATGGCCGTGCTCCCTGACGAGCCCCGCGAGCCAGACCGTCTTCACACCAGAAAATCAGTTTCATGTTCGACACCTCCTTCGTCTGCCTGAGAGTGTCGGCGATCCGCGGCCTGCCCGCTCGCAACGTGACATCGCTCGCGAGCCGTCGCGCAAAAACCGTTGCGTCGAGGAAATTTTCCGGTGACAATCGAATCGTTCTTTTTTGTTCACTATGTTCATTTATGAACGTCCACCGGAAGATTCGCATGAAGATCGGCATCAACGGCGGCGGCATTGGCGGATTGGCCGCCGCGATCGCCCTGAGCAAGGCGGGACATGACATCACCGTGTTCGAGCAGGCGGAGCGTTTCGGCCGCGTGGGCGCGGATATCAATCTGACGCCCAATGCGGTGCGCGCACTCGATGGCCTCGGCGTCGGCGACCATTTGCGCGAAACGGCGGCGCGGCCGAGCGCACGCATCAGCCGGATGTGGGACAGCGGCGCCGAGACCTCGCGCCTGCCGATGTCGGACGAAGCCGAGAAGCAGTACGGCGCGCCGCAACTGACGATGCACCGCGCCGACGTGATGAGCGCGCTCGAATGCGTCATGCCCGCCGACACGCTGCGCCTGAACAGCCGCACGATCGGCTTCGCGCATCGCGATGGCGGCGCCGCGCTCGAACTCGCCGACGGCAGCGAGCACACGTTCGACCTCATCGTCGGCGCCGACGGCATTCATTCGGGCGTGCGCAAATTCCTGTTCGGCGAAGAAAAGCCCACGTTTACCGGGGTCGTTTCGTATCGCGCGGTCGTGCCCGCCGCGAAGCTCGCCGATCTCGAACTGGGCGCCTTCGTGAAGTGGTGGGGCCCGACGCCCGAGTCGCAGATCGTGACGTTCCCGCTCAATCGCGGCAAGGACGTGTTCATCTTCGCGACCACCGGCCAGACGGACTGGACCCACGAGTCGTGGACCACGCCGGGCGACCCCGATGCCTTGCGCGCGGCGTACAAGGATTTCCATCCCGAAGCCCGCGCGCTGCTCGCCGCGTGCGATACCGTGCTGGCCTCGGCGCTCTACGTGCGCGATCCGCTGCCGCAATGGAGCCAGCGAGCGTTCACGTTGCTCGGCGACGCGTGCCACCCGATGATGCCGTTCATGGCACAAGGCGCGGGCATGGCCATCGAGGACGCGGTCGTGCTCGCCCGCACGCTCGCCGATGTGGGCGCCGGCGAACTTGACGGCGCCCTGCAGCGCTACGAAAATGCACGCCGCGAACGCACGGCCCGCATCCAGATCGGCTCGCGCGGCAACAACTGGCTCAAGGAAGGCGGCAATGCCGACTGGGTCTACGGCTACGATGCATGGACCGTCGATCTCGCGTGATACCCGAGCCCATCGCCTGAACGGAAATGAACGCGAAGCCCATGAACGAGCCCACCGAGAACCGCGATAACGCGCCTTCGCCCGTCGAGCGTTCGTTGCGTCTTCTTCGTTTCATCGCCGAGGGCGGTTCGACCGGCAACATCAGCGATGCGGCCCGCAAGATCGGCGTCAATCGCGTGACGCTGATGCGCCTGATCGGGTCGCTCGAAGCCGCGGGCATGATCGTCGAGGGGCCGCGCGGACATCGGCTCGGCATGCCGTTCCTCACACTCGCGGCCAGCGCGCTCGGCGCGTTCGACCTCACGACGCGCGCCCGGCTGGTGTTGCCGGGCCTCGTCGAGGCGACCCGCATGTCGGCCTACCTCGTCGTGCCCGAAGGCGCCGACATCGTCTACGTGCTCGCGCAAACGCCCGACACGCCGCTCATCAGCCGCATTCGCGTGGGCAGCCGACTGCCTGCATGGCGCGCGACGCCGGGACTCGCGATGCTCGCGCGGCTCCGGAGCGCGCAGTTGCAGGCGCTGTGCAGCGATGCCTGGCGCGAGGACGGCGGCCCGGACTTCGACGCGCTCACGCAACTGCTCGAACCGGTTCGGCGCGACGGTTGCGCGTGGAGCCAGTCCGGGCTCGAACCCGGCATCGACTCGTGCGCGGCCACCATCCTCGATGGCAACGGCGAGCCGCTCGCGGCACTGAGCGTCGCGGGCCCGTCCCATCTGCTGCTCGATCGCGCCGATGCGCGCGAAGACATCGCGGCACGCGTGAAGCGTGCCGCCGACGAACTGTCTGCCAGCGTGGTTTGAACGCCGTTGCGCGTGCGGCCCGGATTCAGCGACCAGGAATCACGAGCACCTGACCGACGAGAATCAGATTCGGGTTCGCGAGATTGTTGCGCCGCTGGATCTCGCGATACCGCGCACCGCTGCCAAGTTGCGACGACGCGACGAGATTGAGCGTATCGCCCGGGCGTACCGTGTACGAGCGCTCGCCCGTGCGCGCCGCCACCGTTTCCACCTGAGTCGAGGCGAAGTACTTGCGCAGCAACGCGAGATACGCCGGCGAATTCTTCGTCTTGGCGATCGCCGCGTTCAGGTAGACGAGCAGATCCTGATCCTCGGCACGCACGCCGATCTTGTAGGCGAGATCGGATCCTTCGAGCTTCGTCACGGCGAAGTGCAGATCCGTGCCCTTGATGCTGCTCACTGCGAACGGATAGTCGTAGATGAATGCATCGACGCGCCTTCCATCCACGCTGTTCGCGATGAAGTTCGCGTCCGCGTCATTGACTTCGACGAAACGCGTATCGGGAAACTGGCGCGTCACGAAGGCCTTGACGTCGGGATCCCCCGCGAGAATGCCGACGGTCTTGCCGGCGAGATCGTTCGCCGAGTGGATCGGCGAGCCCTGGGCGACGATCAGCGCATAGCCGAAATCATCGACATACGGCAGCGAGTAGACGACGCCGGCCGGCGTGTTGTCGGGGAACGTCAAGCCGTCCATGGCGATATCGACCGTGTGGTTGCGCCCCGCATCGACCACCCCCAGTTGACGCGGCACATCGGCGTACGTCGCCACTTCGCGGCTGGTATCGACGACGATCGGCGCGCCGGTTCGCGACGCAAACGACGCATCGGAGAACAGAAGCCGCGCGAATTCCACGTTGAACCCATGCGCATTGCCGCCCGCTTCGCCGAAGAACGGCTCGCTCGGGTTCTGCACCGAAATGCGCACGACGCCGTTTTTGCGGATGGCCTGGAGCGTGTTCGTATCGGGAGAATAGTTGCCCGCGTTCGCGGCGGACTCCGTCGCGGCCGGCGCGCGCGGAGTCGAACCGGCTGGCGCCGGGGTTATCGCAGCAGCGGCGTACGGCGTGTTGTCGTGCGCGCCGAAATACCCTTGGCGATACGCATATAGACCGCCGCCCACCACGGCGACCGTGCAGACAAGCCCCATGAATTTCTTGAACCCTGCAGTAAAAGCCATTTGAAACTTCCTGGTTTTTTAATGTGAATAGTCGACGCCGCTGGCGGACGCATCGGGCATCGGCAGCTTCGGCGCAACATCGAGATCGAAGGTCTGGCTGTTGAGTTTTTCGAGCAGCTTCAGGCCCTTTTCCGCGTAGATGTCGTTTTGCATGTCGGCCGTGGCGATGTATTTCTCGCTGTCGTTCACGAACGAGTCGATGAGGCCCATCTTGTTGTTGTAGTCGTCCGCCATCCAGGCAAGCGTCGCCGTGCGCATCTGATCCATTTCCGTATTGCCCGCGAACGCGGAACGCAGCGCGCTCCATGCTTCATGCGCCGCGTTCGCTGCCGCGTATTCCTTCTCCTGGATATCGATTTCGAAATCGATATTGCTGTCCATGACGCTCAGCGTTTCGTACGCGTGGTCGAGCTTGTCGGCGACGCCCTTGATTTGCTGCCAGGCCGCCGCGAGCCGGCCAATCGATTCCTCGAGCCGGCCGATCTTCATCGCGTGGCTGTTGATTTCCAGTTGCGACTTGCCGTGCTGCTGCATCCACAGCGCCTCGTCCTTGAGCTTTTTCTGATCGCGACGAAAACCTTCGGTCGTCTCGCGCAAGATGCGCATCTTGCCCTTGACCTTGTCGATCGCGTCCGACACGCGCTGAATGCGCGCCTTCGCCATCCTCTGCGTTTCGCGCAACACGCCGACCGGGTCGTAACGGATGATCGAATAGGTCAACGCCCGCATGAGCAGTTGATACATCAACCAGAGACGATTGCGCAGCCGGCCGTCGATGACGAGCACGTAGAAAAGCCCCACCGCGAGCGCGCCGAAAAGCAGCGCATAGACGGTATTTTCGAGCAGGCTCGCGATATAAGGCATGACTCGGTATAAGGCATGACTCGGTAAGCCCCCCAGCCGATCAGGCCAAAGATACCCGCGCCGACGACCATGCCCGTCGTGCCTTCCTTGGTGTCCCAGAACGAACGCAGCCGCTGCTTGATCGCGCCGCGCACGAGTTCATTGGCCATTGCCGCTCGCCCCCAGATAGTTGTTGAGCTTCGCGGCGTAGTCGCCATAGCGCTGACCCAATGTCGCGCGCGCCGCGTCGAAGTCGATTTTCAGTTTGTCGAGGCCGGACTTGCGCGCGATGACCTGGCGTGAAAGATCGTCTTTCTGGGCGCTCAACGTCGAGAGCTGCGCGGACAGCGTGGCAATCTGCTGCGTGAGTTTCTTTTCCTGCGCGGCCAGCGACGCAATGTCCGCTTCGGTCTTCACGACCACCGATGACTTGAAGTTCGCGGCCTCGCTGTCGAGCACTTTCGCGTGCGAATCGAGCGCCGCCAGCAGCGTGTCGAGCGACGTCTCCGTCGCCGCCTGCACGGCCTGATAGCGTTGGGCTTCGTCCGGCACCTTGCCCTTCATGTTGTCCGCCATGCGGATGAAGGCCTTGAACGGCGCGAAGGCCGGCGCACCCTGAATCACGCCGTCGATCTGCTTTTCGAGGTCCGGGCTGCCGGGCTGGCCGGCGCACGCGGCGGCACCCGGCTGCGTAGCCGGCGACACGTTCGATGGCACAGGGTCGGGGATCGCTGGTGCTGCACGATCCGTGGAAGCGTCTGCGGCTGCGCGCTGGTCGGCGGACTCGTCGACGATGACGAGATCCTTGAGTTTTCCGAGCAAGCTCATTGTCGGTATTCCCTGTGATGTAGTGGAAGGGTTTCGGCTCGTCATAGTTCGTAGGGAATGCGCACGCCGGGATCCCTGTCCGGGAACGCGGTGGCATTGCGCGACACCAGCAAGAGCGAATGGATCTGTGCAGACGCCCAGATAATCGCGTCCGGCAGTCGTATTCCCCATTTCCTGCGCAGGTCGACGGCACGATCGACGACGGCACGGTCCGGCACGATCAGCTCGAACGATTCGAGCCAGGCGCGGATGGCGGTATGGGTATCGTCGGCGGCGCGAATCAGGATTTCCGCGCGCGTGATCGTGCTGATCGAACGCTGCTCGTAGCGCGCCAGTTCGTCCCTCGCCTGCGGCACGCCGGCGAGATAGTCGATCAGCACGTTGGTGTCGAAGAGTGCGTTCACCATTCGCGTCGCAATTCACGCTGATACGCGAGCGTGTCGACCACCGTGTTTTTCCAGATGCCGAATACGTCGGTGGCGAAACGCTGCTCATGCCGGCCGATATAGGCCTGCACGGCATCGCGAATAATGGCTGCACGAGAACGCCGTTCCCATTCGGCAATGGTGGCCAGTTCCCTGACTTGTCGTTCAGCCAGATCGATCAATATTCGTGTTGCCACGATTCCCCCTGATGCATGCGATATACCTGGCGAATATCAACATGCGATCCAGCGGGCAGCAATCGTACAAGTTCGGAAGTGACGGGGATCGAGAGAAGCTTGCTCGGGACGAAATTCGTCACAGTCTGATAGGCGCGTGCCCTACGGATTGAAATACTTTCCTCTTCGCGACGCGACGATATCCAGTGCGGACAGCGTCGTTGTGGCCTCAGTCGATGGCCACTTTCCCGCGCATTGGACCGGCGTTACACACGCACCTTCACTCTTACTGTTCCTGCAAATGCATACTGATTCGCGCAGCGAGGCGCCACTCGCCCCAGGCTGGACGCTCGCCGAGCTATTAAGCACATGGCGCTTCTGGGGGGTGTGCCTCGCCGTCGTGCTGCTGAACATGGGCAATGTCGGCTTCGGGTCAATCGCGTCCTCGCTCGCCGCCGAGCACGATCTGTCGCTGAGAAATCTGTCCCACTACTACTATCCGTCGATGGATGGCGCGTGGCTTGGCGCGTTTCTCGCGATGATCGCAGCCCGGCGCTTTCCACGCGCACTGCTTGTCACGCTGGCGCTGCTGTGCGGCGCTGCACTGACATTGCTGATCGTCGACGACGGGGCGAGCACGAGCATGATATTCCGCCTGTGTGGACTGACTCAGGGCATGGCCCGCACCGCCGCCGTGATTCTTGCCGCTTCGATTCTTGCGGGCGCACGCAGCGAGCGCGGCGACTTCGCCGTGGCGTTCGGCTTGATGGTGGTGTTGTCCCATGCGCCTGGCTCGCTGGCTGGATTGCCGGCCGGCTATGCCGCCGGACGATGGTCGCTGTCGATCGCCGTGACCGGCTGCATCGTGCTTCTCGCGTGCGCGGCGATCAGCGCGTGGACCGTCGGGCGATCGCTGTTCGGATGCGCAGCGCGTCCTCGTCGCCAGCGGACACTGCCGGTCCGTCATCGCTCGCCGGTGGCGCTCGCAGCCACGGGTCTTCTCATTCAGTTCGTCTCGGTGGCCGCCGCGGCGCTCGTGCTGTATCACCACGCAACCTCACCGTGGGACGACGACCGCGCGCTGCAGACGGGGATCCTTTGCGTCGTCGCGCTGGCCGTACTGGGCGGCGTGATCTACGCGATCTACTGGTGTTACCGGATCCACGGCGAAGTCGCATCGATCGAGCCGTCACGCAGGCTGTTCAACGCACGCGCAGCGGTGTGCGTTGCGCTGTTCGTTCCCTTCGGCTTTTCGATCGTTCTGATGACACTCGTCGACGTACTCAATGAGCGTGCCGCGCGGGCAACGAGCGTGCGGCGCCTCGGCGCGGCTCGGGTTGCGTTGGTGAGCTGCGTGCTTCCTTCAGTGGCGATGGGGATGATCCAGCGCGCGGTCAACGAAGCCAGCGTTGCCGTGGCCGACAACGCTTCCATAACCTCATCGTGAGAAAACACATGGCGAAGATCTTCGACATCAAGGAGCGCATCCACAAGGTCAAGCAGGCTCGCCCCGGCGAACCAGAGGCAACGGACTGGATGGAAAAGAAGCTGGCCGAAGAGTTGGAACGCGCCAACAGAATCTTCAGCGAGATGAGCGACGAAGAAAGACGACGCCTGCCGCCCGACGCAAAACTCATCCTGATCGATTGAACGTCGATCGAGTGCCGCTTGTCACGGCACTCGATCGATGAGCCACGCGCTGCCTGGAGCGTTGCTCAGGCTTCGAGCTGTTCGAGCACCTTGCCCTTGGTCTCGATGCCGAGCAGATGCACGACGACGGCCGCGAGCAGCGGTACGACGCCGAGGATGTAGAACGCGATGTCGAGATGACCACCGATCATCGTCTTCGAGATGATGGCGGGTGCGAAGATCGCCGCAACCTTGAGCCACGCGCCGCCCAATCCGCAGCCCATGGCGCGGATGCTGGTCGGATACAGTTCCGGCGTGTACACGTAGGCGGTGATGAAGCCGCTCGCGAGGAAACCGAGCGCGATCGCGCACAGCGCTGCAACGACATAGACCGACATCGAGTAACAAAGACCCGCGAGTCCCAGTGAAACCGCGCACAGCACGAACGAGATGTTGATGATCGGCTTGCGCCCCACCTTGTCGACCAGCATCGCGCACACCAGCGAACCGAGGACGCTCAACACGGAGCCGGCCACCGCGAGTTCCAGCGCGAGTTGCAGCGGCGCGTGATAGACAGCGCGGTAGATCGTCGGCAGCCACGTCGACAAGCCGTATTGAATGAAGCCGCAGGTCATCCACAGCATCGCCACGGCGATCGTGCGCTTCAGATAGGCGGGGCCAAACAGGTCCTTCATGCTGCGTTTCGGATGACGCTCGGCAAGCAGTTCGAATTCGGCTGCGCCCTCGGGCGGCGCGAGCGGTCCGCGGGCGGTGCGCTCGAACGCGAGCACGGCCTTGTCGGCTTCATCGAGCAGGCCGCGTTGCGCGAGCCAGCGCGGCGACTCGGGCACGAGCCGGCGCAGCGCGAAGAACAACAGCAGCGGCATGCCGCCGATGAAATACATCACCTGCCAGCCGAGGCGCGGCACGAGCAATGCGCCCAGCGCATTCGATGCGAACAACCCGACCGGGAACACGATCTCGTAGAGCAGCACGAAGCGGCCACGACCGTGCGCGCGGCTGATTTCGTTGATATAGGCCGCCGCCACCGGCAGTTCGCCGCCCAGCCCGAAACCCTGCAGCACGCGCAGCCCCGCGAAGATCGCGAAGCTCGGCGCGAAGCCGCAGGCAATGCTGGTCACGCCGATGAGGCCCGAACTCCACGCGATCGCGCGCACACGTCCGTGACGCTCGGCGAACCACGGAAACAGAAACGCGCCGAACAACTGGCCCACCGAGCCCGAAGCAATCAGGAAGCCGATCTCCCACGGTGTGAGGTGCCACTTCTGGATGAGCAGCGGCAAGGTCGTCGCGATGGCGATGACGTCGAAACCATCGAAGAACGTGGCGAGCCCGACGAGGATACGCGCGCGCACCTGCATCGCATTGCCGGGCAGACGCTCGAGACGCGCGATGATCTCGCCGCGCGTCGTGCGCACGCCGCTCGCTGCACCGCCTTGAGGTTCGAAGATGCTGTCGATGGTTTTCATCCGACTAGTCCCTTTCCCATATGAATGTGTCCTGCTCCAGCCCACTTCCTGTATCGGTCGGGACTTGAAGATCGATTGCTGCCGGGCTGGCCGGGGTTTATTGCGGATTCCTTAGTGGATTGTTCCAGTCGACGCAAAAATACGGCTGTCGCTGCATGCTGAAAGAAACCCGCCATTTGTTCCACTAATGAAACGTTGATCTCTCTGTGGTTCATTATACGAAGCGATCCAGCAGAAAAGAATTTAAAATCGCGTATCCTGGCGAAAACCCTGGTCGTCGAATCCGGTCGACAGTAGCGCGACGTGCCCGATCGCAGCGTGTCGGTAGCGAACCGTGGGTTTGCGCTTCCGACCCCGCGCCCAGCCGTGCAAAACACACATGTCGCTAGGCCGCGCAGACGGCCTGCTCCTCTTGCACGCCACAACGCGACTTCGCCGCCGCGATGCCGAAGCGCTCGGGCAGCGCCACGCCATTTCTGGCCGCCGTGATCTCGGCCAGAATCGAGATCGCGATCTCGGGTGGTGTACGGCTGCCGATGTAGATGCCCGCCGGGCCACGCAGCCGCGCGATCTGCGTGTCGTCCAGATCGAACAGGCGCAGCCGCTCGCGCCGTGTCGCGTTGTTGCGCCGCGAGCCCAGCGCGCCGACATAGAACGCCGGTGTCTTCAACGCCTCCATCAACGCGAGATCGTCGAGCTTGGGGTCGTGCGTGAGCGCCACCACGGCACAGCGCGCGTCGAGCCGCATCGCCTCGACCGTGTCGTCGGGCATCGTGCGCACGTGCGTGACGCCGGCGACGTCCCACGCCTCGACATACTCCTCGCGCGGATCGCAGACCGTCACCTGATAGTCGAGCCCGAGTGCGATCGAGCACAGGTAACGCGAAAGCTGTCCGGCGCCGATCACGAGCATGCGGTAACGCGGGCCATGGAGTGTGGCGAGCGTCGCGCCGTCGAACGCGAGGCCCCCGGTGTCATGCGCACTCGCGAGTGCGACCTCGCCGGTATGCATATCGAGCGTGCGCCGCACGAGTTCGCCGCGTGTCACCGCCGCCAGCAAAGCGCCGATGCGGCTGTGCATGCCGAGCGGTTCGAGCACGAGCCGGATCGTCCCGCCGCAAGGCAGGCCGAAGCGATGCGCCTCCTCGGCGCCGATGCCGTACTCGCGCACGGCCGGCGCGTCCAGCACGATGCCCTGCGCGCGCACGCTGTCGATCAGATCGTCTTCGATGCAGCCGCCCGAGACCGAGCCCACCGCCACGCCGTCGTCGCGGATCGCGAGCATCGCGCCCTCGGGACGCGGCGACGAGCCCCACGTCTTGATCACCGTGACCAGCAACACGCGACGCGCGTCGGCAAGCCAGCGCGCGCAGGCGCGCAGCACTTGTGCATCTACACTGTCCATACCGCTTCGATTGTCCTGAACGTCATGTCCGTGCATGGGCGTCGCTTCTCGCCATGTCGTACGGATCGCGCAGATTGCGCGCGTATTGCTTGGGCGCCATCCCGGACCAGCGCCGGAACGCGCGAATGAACGCTTTCTCAGAGGCGTAGCCCACGCTCGTTGCGATCTCGATCAAGCGGCGCCGGCTGTCGCGCAACGCACCGCTCGCGAGATACATGCGGTACGAGGTGAGATGACCGATTGGCGTTTCGCCCACCAGCTCGACAAAGCGCGCACTGAATCGCGAGCGCGACATGCCCGCTTGCGTCGCCAGCAGCTCGACGGTCCAGTCGCGCTCGGGATGGCGATGCAAGAGCGCGATGGCCCGGCCGACCTGCGGATCCATGAGGCCGCGCAGCCAGCCCGTGTGATTGCCCGCCGACGCCAGATGCGCGCGCAACAACTGCACGAACAGCACGTCGGCGAGCCGCGCCGCCGCCACGGCCCAACCCGGCTGGCACGCCATCGACTCGCGGATGAACGCCATCAGCGTGGTGGCGAGCCACGGCCCCACGGCGGGATCGTTGGCACGCACATGGATGAGCGGCGGCAGCACGGAGAAGAGCGGATTGCGGAACGCATCGCGATACACGACGATGCCCGTGTACAGATCGCTCTTCGCCCCGCCGCCGCCCGCAGTGAACTGCAGCGGCGTGTCGAAGCTCGGACGGATGCCCTGACCTTCGACGATTTCGTCGAACAGCACGGGCGTGACCTCGGGCGACGATGCCATCACGTGTTCATGACCGTGCGGCATCAGCACGAAGTCGCCCTCCTCGACGCACACCGGCGCCATGCCCTCGACCATGATGTAGAACGAGCTGCCAAAGCCCGTTCGGAACACCGCGCCGTCGACGGCCGGCTTGCGCAGGCCCCACGGCGCCGAGAGCGAGAAGTGGCCGGTCACCACGGCGTCGGCGCGCAGATCCGTGAGGATGTCGCTCAACAGGTCCGTCGCCATTTTGCTCTCCGGTTCGATACTAGAAGCGCTGCTGGATGCCCACCATCGCGCCGAGCTGGTTCGCACCCGCAGGCACCGTGCCCGCGGCGGCCACCGCGTTCGCCGCCAGCGCGCTGTTGAACATATAGCCCAGCGACGAATATACCGTGGTCCGCTTCGACAACGCGTAGTTCGCACGCGCGACCAGCAACGTCGAACTCGACTGGGTACGCAGGATGTAGCGCAGCGCCTGGGCATCGAACGAGAGGGCCGGGCTCAGATAGTAGTTCGCGCCAAAAAAGAACATGTCCGACTGCGCGTGCGTGGCCGCCGAGGTGTTGCGCCGCTCCCAGCCGCCGCCAATCTTGCCCGCACCGTACTTCACATAGGCATCGACGATCACGCGCTTGTCGGTGTCCGCACTGCTCACGAGCGGCGCGCTCGCGCCCGGGCCGCCGTACATCACGTCATACGAGGCCGCCGCGCCGCCCCACGCGTTGTCGTAGGCCACCATCGCGGTGTACTGGCGGCAGGCGACGGCGTCGCCGGGCAACTGACCCGCGCAGTTGGTCGCCGAAGGACCGGCCGGTCCCGCCGCGTCGCGGCCGAAACTGTAGGTGCCGCCGATCGTGAAACCGTGGAACTTGCCGAGATAACCCACCGCATTGTCGCTGCGCGCATTGGGCAGATAGCTGTCGAAGCTCGCCATCGAATGGATCGACGGGCCAATTACGTCCGCGTTGAGCAGCACGTACATCGACATGTTCATCTGCCGGCCGAGCGTCACGGTGCCGTAGTCGCTGCTGATGCCCACGTTCGCCTGGCGCCCGAACAGACGGCCGCCGTAATTGAGCGCGCCGCTGTTGGGTGCAAAGCCGTTCTCGAGCACGAAGAACGCCTTGTAGCCGCTACCGAGATCTTCGACGCCGCGCAGGCCGAACCGCGAGGGCACCTCACCCGTGAGCGAAGGCATACCGACGAACGAGCCGCCTTTGGCTGCGTTGTTGTAGTACTCGATGCCCGTATCGACGATTCCATACAGCGTCACATTGCTCTGCCCCCACGCCACGCCAGCCGAGCCGGCGAGCAAAGCCGCCGCGCAGATTTTCTTCATTGCCATCTCCGACACCCATGAAAAGGATTGCTTATTAATATGATGTCTGCCCGTCTGTCGACGGAATCAGATTTTCTGCGCGCGCTGCCGCTACTCGAAGCAGGCGGCGCATTGCAGGCCGCCCGCCGTTGCCGTCAATTCGTCTTGCTACCGGCGAGAATCCACTGGACGACCGTCATCGCATCGCTCGAACTGATGTTGTTCGGGGGCATCGGAATCGCGCCCCACGCACCCGAGCTGCCGTTCTGCACATGCGCGACCAGCGCGGCAGCGGCACCCGGCTTGCCCGCGTAGCGGCCGGCGACATCGCGATAAGCGGGGCCGACGAGCTTCTTGTCGACGGCATGGCAGCCGAAACACGCGTGCTGCGTAGCGATCTGCTGCGCGCGGGCGAGGTCGACGGCGGGCTCGGCCAGCGCGTCGGTCGCCGCCGTGGCGGCGACCAGCGCAACGGCGAGCGGGGCGATCAGGGTGTAGGCTCGGATCATGAAACTCTTCTGATTGTGGGTGAGATGAAACAACGGGCCGCTCACGCGAGCGGCTGTTCGAGCGGCATCGTGCGCAGCCGCGTGCCGGTGGCCTGGAACAGCGCCTCGGCGACGGCGGGCGCCACCGGCGGCAGCGAGACCTCGCCGCAGCCTTGCGGCGCACGACCGCTCGCCACGATGACCACTTCCATCTGCGGCATCTGCGACAGATACAGCAGCGGGTAATCGGCGAAATTTTGCTGCGTGACGCCGCCGTCCGCGAACGTGATCTCGCTCTTGAACGTATTGGTGAGTGCGAAGCCGATGCCGCCTTCGATCATCTCTTCGATCAGCATCGGATTGATCGCGCGGCCACAATCGACGCCGCAGACCACGCGCTCGAGCTTGGCCTTGCCGTCGATCATGCGCAGTTCAACGATCGTCGCGACGTAGGTGAGGAATGCGCCGCCGCGCCCGGTATAGAGGCAATACGCGAGTCCGCGATGCACGCCCGGCGCGCTCTTGCGCGACCACCCCGCGCGCGCGGCGGTCTCGTCGAGCACGCGCACGGCGAGCGGGTCGGCGCGCAGCATCGTGCGTCGATACACGAGCGCATCGATGCCCGCGGCTCGTGCGCACTCGTTCACGAAGCTCTCGAGAAAGAACACGCTGGACGTGCTGCCGACGCTGCGCATGAAACTCACGGGAATCGGCTGATTCACGTTGACCGAATCGACGAGCAGGTTCGGCACGGCGTAGCCGAGGTCGTAGAGACCATCGAGCATCGTCTCGTCCCAGCCGCCGGCCTTCTCGAAGTAGTCGCGTTTGATCGACCAGTAGAGCGACTGGCCCACCACGCGCACATGCATCGCGCTCGGGTAGCCATCGGGGCCAAGTACCGCGCGCAGACGCGCCGATACGCCGGGCCGGTAAAAGCCGTGTCGAATGTCGTCTTCGCGCGAGCGGATCACCTTGACCGGACGCCCCACCGCCTTCGAGGCCACGGCCGCGTGAATCACGAAGTCGGGAACATATTTGCGCCCGAAGCTGCCGCCAAGGAAGGTCGTGTTGACGATCACCTTGTCGGACGGCACCTTGAAGATGGCCGCGAGCGTCCACCGCACCTTGTCCTGCCCCTGGATCGGCCCCCACACTTCGATGTCGTGCTCGCGCACGTGCACGGTCGCGTTGACCGGTTCCATCGTCGCGTGAACGATGTAGGGCGTGTGATAGTCCGCCTCCACGCTCTTGTGCGCGCCGTCGAAATGCACGGGCACGGTGCCGATGCGCGTCGCCACGACGGCATCGTCGGCCATCAGTGCGGCCTTGCGCTGCGCGAGGATCGTCGTGCTGTCGAACGCCGTATTGCCCGCGTCCCATTGCACGTCGAGTGCGTCGCTCGCCGTCTTCGCCTGCCAGTACGTTGCGGCCACAACGATGATCGCGTCCTTCGCGAGCACGACTTCGACCACGCCCGGCATCGCGCGCACGGCGTCGCGGTTGTGCACGGCGAGCGGTTTGCCGTTGAGCGTCGGCGCCATTTTCACGGCGCCGCACAGCATGCCGGGCACATTCACGTCGACGCCGAACTGCGCGCGTCCGCTCACCTTCGCGGGCACATCGAGCTTGTGCAGCGGCTGGCCGATCAGCGCATGCGCCGATTCGGGCTTCAGACGCGGCTGTGGATTGAGCGGCTCTTTCGCCACCTCGGCGAGCAGTTCGCCGTAGGCTAGGGCGCGCCCCGTCTGCCGATGGATCACGCGGCCCGCGCGCGTCTCGCACTGCGTGGGCCGTACGTCGAGTCGTCGCGCGCCGGCTTTGAGAAACGCCTCGCGCACCTGCGCGCCCGCCGTGCGCAAGCGCGCATAGAACATCGTCACCGACATCGACGCGCCGACGAACTGCTGGGGCATTTCATTGGCCGCGGCAATCCGGTACGCGTCGCGGCCCGTGACGAACTCGACGCTCACCGCGCGCCAGTCGGCGTCCATCTCGTCGGCGAGCACTTGCGGCAGGCCCGTGTAGACGCCCTGCCCCACTTCGGCCTGCGAGAGACCGATGATCGTGCGGCCATCGGGATCGATGCGAACCCAGTCGTTGATCTCGTGAAAGCGCGTGGCTTCGGTGCCGGCTTCGGCACCCGGCGCGGGCGTGGTCCACGCGAGCGGCAACACGAGACTGCCCGCGATCGCGAATCCCGTCTTGAGGAAGTCGCGCCGGCTCGCGCGCGCGGGTGTGGGAGCGCTGGCTCGCTCAAGCATTCGCTGCGTCATGGATCGCCTCGCGAATACGGTGATAGGTCGCGCAGCGGCACAGGTTCGTCACGCCCTGGTCGATCTGTTCGTTGGTCGGATGCGGATGCGTCGCGAGCAGCGCGGCACACGCCATCACCATGCCGGACTGGCAGTAGCCGCATTGCGGCACATCGCGCTTGATCCACGCGAGTTGCACAGGATGCGTGCCATCGGGCGACAGCCCTTCGATCGTCGTCATCCGGCGGCCCTCGACTGCGCTGACCGGCAGCACGCATGAGCGCGTCGCCTCGCCTTCGAGGTGCACGGTGCACGCGCCACAGGCGCCGATACCGCAACCGTATTTGGTGCCCGTGAGCTTCGCCGCATCGCGGATCACCCACAACAGTGGTGTCTGCGGATCGCCGTCGAACTCGAATGGCTGACCGTTCAGCGTGAATTGCATGATGTCCCCCGAAAAATCGTCCTGCACGATGGACCAGATTCTTGGGGTGAATAAAATGCGCGGCAATGACAGGGCCGCCCGATTCAGTTGCCGATCGTCTCGCAATGACGCAAAAGGACCGGCAAACGCGCAAACCTCGCGTTTTCCCTGCAGCCTGGGCTTGTTATTTTTTCCGTGTCGGATCAGTTGGTTGTGCGTCGCGAGCGACGCAAGGCTACCGAGTGTCGTTCCAGCAGCGAAACAGAAATGAGACGCCAGCTGCCTGAATTCAGGCGCTCAAGCGTTCAATAGACGTCGCGCCGATAGCGCCCCGCGAGCACCAGCGCGTCCATGCGTGCCGCGCCGAGCACGGCGAGCAGCGCCTGATGCACGGCGGGCGCCATACTGTTGAGACTGCCGCACACATAGATCGATGCGCCGTCATCGATCCACGCGACGAGTCGTTGCGCCGACGCGTCCAGCACGTCCTGGACGTAGCGCGTGGCGCCTGCGTCGCGCGACCATGCGCAATCGAGTCGCTCGATCAGCCCCTCGGCGAGCCAACGTTCGAGTTCGTCGCGATAGAACGCATCGCGTTGCGCGCTGCGTTCGCCGAAAATCAGCCAGTTGCGCGCGTGCCCCGCGTGCGCGCGCGCCTTCAGATGCGCGCGCAGCCCCGCGAGTCCGGTACCGTTGCCGATCAGGATCATGGGGCGGTCGTCGGCGGGCGCGTGGAATGCGCGGTTCGTGCGCACTCGCAGTGTGATTTCGCCGCCGTGTGCCGCATGCTCCGTGAGCCAGCCCGAAGCGAGCCCGAGACGAAAACCGCCATGTGCCAGCGCGTCCGCTTCCCGCATCTGGCGCACGAGCAGTTCGATGCGGCCTTCGCCCGGCAGCGAGGCGATCGAATAGCTGCGGCGCGGGAGCGCTGCAAGCGTTTCGGCCCAGGCTTGCGGCTCGCGTGGCACGGCATCGGTATCGGCGAACGGCAGTTGGCGGGTCGCGAGCGCGTCGGCCAACGTCATCGATACGCCGTCGCTGCACACCGGTGCGTTGCCGTCGAGTCCGCGCGCGTCGAGCCATTGCTGCACCGTGGCCCGCGCATGGCGCGGCGCGATTTCGGCGATGTCGCCCGCGTGCCATGCGAGCGCGCCGGCATCGCGGGGCGCGAGGCCCAGGTGAAACGCCGGTGCACCCGCGCTGCCCGGATTGAGCAGCGCGCGCGTCTCGAGCGTCCAGATGCTGTCACGCGGTGTGGCCGACGGCGCGAATGCGGCGCCATTGCACAGCGCCGCCAGTTGCGCCTGCCAACAGTCGAGCGCGGCCGCTTCGCCGTTGTTCGCCTCGATGGTGTCGAACGACGCTTGCGCCTCGCGCTCGGCAAGCCACGCGGCCAGTCTGTGTCCGAACGCGCAATAGTTCTCGTAGTGCCGGTCGCCGAGTGCGAGCACGCCAAAGCGCAAGGACGCGAGCCGCGCGCTCGTGTCGCCACCCATCACGCGGCGCACGAACGGTTCGGCGTGATCGGGCGCATCGCCCTCGCCGGTCGTGCTGACGACGAACAGCGCGCGGCTATGGGCGGCCAGATCGTCGATGCCGAGCGTGCCGAGCGCTGCGAAACGCACCCGCGCGCCGGCCGCTTCGAGCGCGCGCCGGGTCTGCGTGGCGAGTTGCTCCGCGCTGCCGGTCTGACTCGCGAAGGCCACCAGGATGACGTCACGGGATGGCACATCGTGTGACGGCAAACGCCGCTGCGAGTCCGTGCGCGCGCGATGCGCGGCGACGATGCCCGCACAGGCGCACAGATACGCGCACAGCACGAGCGTCGCGCCGATGGCGCGCGAGGGGCTGTACCAGGCAGCAGCGGCCGCTGCGAACGCAAGCGTCCCCATGAGCGACGCGGGACGCAGCACACGCGCGAGGCTCATGCGAGCATCGCCGCGTACGCGGGACTCACGATCTCGCGAAAGCCGCCTGGCGTGCGCACGATGAAACGCGCGGCAAGCCGCTTGCGCTGCGCGAGCGCGAGCCCCGCGTCGGGGCCGAGCACGGTCAATGCGGTCGACCATGCATCGGCGAGCATGCAGCGCGGATGCAGCACCGTGACGCTCGCGAGCGCATGGGTCGCCGGATAGCCCGTGCGCGGATCGATGGTATGCGAGCGCCGCCCTTCGAGCGGGTCGATGTAGTAGCGCCGATAGTCGCCCGAGGTTGCGACGGCGAGGCCATGCAACGCGACCAGATCGGTCGCCGGAAGCAGCGCAGCGCTGTCGAGCAGCGGTGTTTCGAGTTCGACCCACCACGGCATGCCGTCGGGCTTCACACCATCGCCGCGCAACTCGCCGCCGATTTCGACGAGCCGGTGCACGACGCCCCGGGCGGCGAGTGCCTCGCTAACGGCATCGACCGCGTAGCCCTTCGCGATTGCGCACAGATCGAGCGCACTCGCGCCGGGCTGAAATAGACGCAGGGTGTCGCGTTGCGCCTCGATGCGCTGCCAGCCGCAGCGCTTGCGCGTCGCTTCGACCGCCGCGACCGATGGCGAGCCTTCGCGGCGCGGCGCCGGTCCAAAACCCCACAGATCGACGAGCGGGCCGGCGCTCGGATCGTAGGCGCCGCCGCTCTCGCGTGCGACGGCCAGCGCCGCGTCGACGACCTCGAAGCACGCGGGCGGCACGCTCACCCATGTATTCGCGGCGGCCTGGTTGAAGCGGCTCACGTCCGAGTCGTCGCGCCAGTTGCTCATCTGCGCGATCACTTCGTCGAGCACGGTGCGTATGCACGCGTCGAGCGCGGCCTCATCGTTCGCAGCTTCGGGCCGCACGCACGACACCGACCACGTCGTACCCATCGTCTCGCCGCTGAACGACGCGATGCGAGCGTCGCGCAGCGGCGCGAGCGCACTGGCGTCGATCTGGCCGGGCACCAGCACGCGCGCAGCGTGCGCCGCACGCTCGACTTCAGGACCGAAGGACATCATGCCGGGCGAATCATTGCGGCAGCACTTCGAGCGTCACCGCATACGAAGCGCGGCGGCTTTTGGCCTCCTTGATCGACGGGTGGTCGTCGCGCACTTCCGCGTCCATCCAGTACATGCCCGGGTTCGCCCACTTGACGTTGAACTTGCCGTCGGCGTCGCTCGTGAGCGTCATGTCGCCGAGCTGGTCGCGATAGCGGTTGCCGCCCGGCACCACCGACACCTTCACGTTCTGCGCCGGCTTGCCGTCGATCAGCAGCTGAAAGCCGCTGGTTGTGCCCGCAACGATATCGTTCGGATGCGCGAGCGGCACGAGTTCGAGCCCGCGGCCGGTCGGCTTGAGCGCGCCCGTACTTGGCTTGCCGCGCGTGACGAACGATTCGACCCGCGTCTCGCTCTGCGTGACCTCGAGGTCCTGCGCGTTGGCCGGCACTTCCTTCGCGAGCGCATCGACGTTGCCGCGCCAGCGCTTCGTTTCGCCGTTGAGCTTGTACGAGGCGAACACCCCGGTGCTATCGACCGCGATGCGATACGTGCCGTCTTGCGTCAGATGCACGTCGAACACGCTGCGGTAGCGCAGCGTGCTGGCGTTCTCGACCTTCGCGGCGGTGCCGTCGGGTGCCGTCACCGTGAGGCCATCCAGACGCAACGGAAAGTGATCGAAGTAGAACAGGTCGTTGGATACGGCAGCATCGACGGTGACCCAGGGGTCATTGCCCGAGAACACAGTCGATGACGGCAGCAGCCATTGACGATGCGCGTGTGCCGCGAGCGGCAGCAACGCGGCGAGCACGAGCGCGGAGGCCTTGAGGGACAACCTGGCAGCGGAGAGTTTCATGATCGGATCCTGGGCGGGTTAGGTGTGGTCTGGAAAGCAACGGGCAGGACTTCAGGGCTTGACGCTGAGCGTCACGTCGCCGAGTTCGTGCTCGCCCTTGGCCTGCGAAGTCTTCGCGGCGGCGGGCGGCCACACGAACGGCACGCGCACCAGTTCGCGGCCGCCGACTTCGCGCGCCGACTCGACCACCAGCTGGTATTCGCCGGCCGGCAGCTTGCCGAGCGGCGCTTTGCCATCGACGAACGACACGCTTTGCTGGCCCGGCGCGCGCGTCGCGCCCGACACACCATCGGCGGGAAGCTGCAGGTCGCGGCCCGCCTTGCGCCACCACTGGCGCAGGTCCTTGAGCCACTTGGCGCCTTCATCGTTCTTCTTGTTCTGGTCGTACCAGAGCGCGAGCGTCGTCACCGGCGTCTGGTCGGCGCGTTCGATCCAGATCGACAGATAGGGGCGGTGATATTCGGCGACATCGAGACGCGGAATATCGACGTTGACGGTCATCTCTGCTGCAACAGCGTGGCCCGCGAGCGGGCCAGCGGCCATCCCGGTCAGCGTGACGGCGATCAGTCGGCGCATGGCAAACGATTCCTGAGGTAAATGAAAAGGATGATCAGTGAATGAACAAGATGGCGAGCACGAGCGGCGCAACCAGCCCGAGGCCGACGAGCGGCCAGGTCGCCACGCGAGCGCGCGCATGCAGCTTGAGCAGGAAGAGTCCGGTCACGCTGAAGATCACGCACGCGGCGGCGAAGATGTCGAGGAACACGCTCCACGCCGCGCCCGCATTGCGGCCCTTGTGCAGATCGTTGAGGTAGGCGATCCAGCCGCGCGTCGTCAGCTCGTACTGGGTCTCGCCGCTGCCGAGATCGACGCTCACCCACGCGTCGCCGCCAGGGCGCGGCAGCGCGATATAGATGTCGTCACGCGACCATTCGGCGATGTGGCCGGCTGTATCGACATGAAGCGTCGCAGCGAGCCACGCCGATAACGCGGCGGGCACCGGACCCTTGTCGCGATGCGGCGTGTGGGCAAGCGTATCGAGCAGCGCCGGGGGCGCGTTGGCGCTGCGCCGCTCGACGTGCGGATGCGCCTCGATCTGCGCCGCGTGGTTGAGCGTGAAGCCCGTGAGCGCGAACAGCAGCATGCCGATCAGGCATAGCGCCGAGCTGATCCAGTGCCAGCGATGCAGATGGCGCAGCCAGAACGCGCGCGTCTGGCGGCCGGCATCGAGTGCCCCTGTTTGTCCTGCTGTTGGTGTCATGTGCTGCGGTGTTTTTCTTACGAACGTGAATGATACTCGTTTTCATTTGAAAGGTTTAGCGGCGCAAATTACGGCGCATTTCGTTGCCGGTGATCACGCCCGATTCCCTTTTTAGATGGGCGCTCTACCGTTTCACGGCGCTCACCGGAGCGCCGAACGTTGTAAACATTCGCACCAAATCCGTTTGACACCCAAATGAGAATTGTTTACATTCTCAAATATTACTGACAGTTACCTTTCTGTCAACCGTGTAACGCAAGGCTAACTCGCCGCGCCGCCCACCATGACAGATCCGCCGGACGCAATCCGTTCCGGCGACCAATGCAGTACCGGCGCCTCGCGCCCTCTTCGCCAGCCACGCCTCGCCTCCCGAGCCCAGCCAGCCCACGCGGTCCGTTGTCCTGCCACCGCGCCGCATCCGGCGCACCGGCCAGAGCGCGGACCGCCCCGACTCGCTCGCCCGGAAGTGCATCCGCCCTTGCCTTTCCGCCTTGACAACTCCCACCGGTTTTTAATCGGCAGGATTCCTATTTTTAGCGTTTCACGATGGCCCATATTCGAAGCCGCAAGTCAGCACCGTTGTTCACCCCCGCCTCGACCACCTTCACCGGCACTGCCACCGCGACCGCCACGCTGATCGCCGGTATCACGCTCGGCTGCCCGCTGCAGGCGCTGGCCCAGAGCAACGCCGGCGCCGAAGCCACGCTGCCCGCGATCCAGGTCGGCGCGAGCGCGAAGTCCGATCCGTACAAGCCGGAGATGCTCGACTCGCCGAAATTCACGCAGTCGGTCATGGATACCACGCAGACGATCACCATCATCCCGCAGCAGGTCATGAAGGACCAGCAGGCGACCACGCTCACCGAGGCGCTGCGCAACGTGCCGGGAGCCGGCACGTTCTTCGCCGGCGAAAACGGCAGCACGAGCATGGGTGACGCGATCTACATGCGCGGCATCGATACGTCGAACAGCATCTACGTCGATGGCATTCGCGATGTCAACACCACGTATCGCGACATGTTCAATACGGAAGCGGTCGAAGTGATCAAGGGACCGTCGGGCTCGGATTTCGGCCGCAGCGCGCCGAGCGGCTCGATCAACCTCGTGAGCAAGCAGCCGACGCTCAAGAACACCTTCGATGCGAGCCTGAGCGGCGGCACCGACAACTACGCGCGCTCGACGATCGACTGGAACCACGCGCTCAACGATACCTCCGCGTTCCGCCTGAACATGATGGGCCACAAGAACGACGTCGCCGGACGCGATGAGGCCGACTATCAGCGCTGGGGCATCGCACCCTCGCTCGCGTTCGGTCTCGGCACACCGACCAAGGTCTATATCGACTATATGCACGTGAAGCAGGACAACACGCCGGACGGCGGCCTGCCCACGATCGGTTTGCCCGGCTACCGCGCGCCGGGCAGCGCGTTCGCGGCGCTGAACACGGCGCCCAAGGTCGATACGCACAACTTCTACGGCACCGCGTCGGACCATGACGACTCGACGACCGACATGGCCACGGTGCGCATCGAGCACAAGCTCAACGATCACACGACGATCCGCAACATCTCGCGCTGGGAGCAAACGAAACAGAACTACATGGTGTCCTCGTTCATGGCCGGCGCGACGAATCTCGTGGCGCCCAATCCGGCGGACATCTACACGTGGACCATGACGCGCTCGCCGAATCTGCGCGACACCAACAACCGCATCATCACGAACCAGACCAACGTGTCGACCACGTTCTCGACGGGTCCGGTGAAGCATGACGTGAGCACGGGCTTCGAGTTGACGCGCGAAGAGCAGACGATTTACGGCCACGCCACGCCGACGTCGCCCGCGGTCAACATCTACGCGCCGAACAGTCAGGTGTTCCTGAGCAACTACGGCCGCAACGGCGCCGATGCAACCGGCGCCACGGATACGGTCGCGGCCTATGCGTTCGATACCATCGACGTCGGCGACCGCTGGCAGTTCAACGGCGGCCTGCGCTGGGACTACTATCACACGAGCTACACCAGCTCGACCGCGTGCGGGGGCACCGGAAAAACCGTCGTGACCTGCCCGGCCGGCTTGCCGAGCGGCTCGCCTGTGCAGACCATCAACGCGACGACGTCGGGCAACCTGATCGACTGGAAGGTCGGCGCGCTGTACCGCATCACGGGCAACGGCAACGTCTACTTCAACTACGCGATCTCGCAGCAGCCGCCGGGCGGCTCGAACTTCGCGCTCGCCGCCGGCGGCAGCGGCAACAGCGCGAACCGCATCGACTTCGCGCCGGAGCGCGCGAAGACCGCCGAACTCGGCACCAAGTGGGAGTTGTTCGGCCAGCGCCTCGTCGCCACGGCGGCGGTCTTTCGCACCGACATCACCAACGAAGTGCAGTTGCTCGACGACGGCACCTATGGCCAGATCGGCAAGAAGCGCGTACAGGGTATCGAGTTGAGCGCGGCTGGCCAGATCACGCCGAACTGGTCGGTGATGGCGGGCTACACGCTGCAGGATGCGCGCGTCGATACCGGCACGGCAGTCGCGCAGGACGGCTCGGCGCTGCTCACCTATACGCCGCGCAATGCGTTCTCGTTGTGGACGACGTATCAACTGCCGTATGGCTTCACGGTCGGCGGCGGCGCGCGTTATGTGAGCGGTCTGCAAAAGGGCACCGATCCCGCCGTGGGCACGCCGGACTCCACCGATCCGTACTGGGTCGTCGACGCCATGGCGAGCTACAAGGTCTCGCGCAATCTGAGCCTGCAGTTGAACGTCTACAATCTGTTCAACAAGAGCTATGTCATGTCCATCAACAAGAGCGGCTATCGCTACTTCCCGGGCGCGCCGCGCACGGCCGTCGTGACCGCGAACCTGTCCTTCTGATCTTCCGATTCCGGGGCAGCGCTTCGCGGCGTTTCATGACGCGACGGCGGCCCTGCCCTCAGGCAGGCCGCCGAGCCGCACTACCTTCGACGTTCCATCATGATGCTGCACATTCCCGGCGTGCTGAGCGCCGCTGAAGTCCGCGAACTGCGCGCGAAGCTCGACGCCGCGCCATGGACCGACGGCCGCGCGACGGTCGGCGCCGCGGGCGCCCAGGTCAAGCGCAACCAGCAGCTCGCCGAGCACACGCCGCTCGCGCAAGAACTCGGCCAGTTCGTCCAGCAGGCGCTCAATCGTCACCCGTTGTTCTTCCCGGCAGCGCTGCCGCTGCGCGTGTCGCAACCGCTCTTCAACCGCTACGAAGCGGCCAACGCGGAGCATTACGGCTTTCACGTCGATGGCGCCGTGCGTGCCTCGCCGCAAAGTCCCGGGTGGCTGCGCACCGATCTCTCGGCGACGCTGTTTCTCTGCGAGCCCGACGAATACGACGGCGGCGAACTGACCGTGCGCGACACCTACGGCGAGCACATGGTGAAGCTGCCGGCGGGCGACCTCGTGCTCTATCCGTCGTCGAGCGTGCATTGCGTAACACCGGTCACGCGTGGCGCGCGTGTGTGCTCGTTCCTGTGGCTGCAAAGCATGATCCGCAGCGACACGCGACGCACGATGCTGTTCGAACTCGACCGCGCCGTACAGACGTTGCGCGCACGGCACGGCGAAAGCGACGAGATCGTCGCGCTCACGAGCCACTATCACAACCTGCTGCGCGAGTGGTCCGAGATCTGAACGCATTCTTACGAACGCTTTACGAAATGATCGTGCGCCGTTAAAATGCGACGGTCATTGGGGAGTAGCCTTCCTCCACCCGGAGGAGAGCGCGTCAACATACTTGGCTTCGCGGCCATGGCGCGTTCGGCCCACGCGGTTTGGGTTTGGCGAGACCATTGGTGCATTGCTTCGTCTTTGGTCGGACGAGGGGCGTGCACCATGGTTCGTCAGCGTCCGACCTCGGAGTGCCCCATGTCCCTGCTGGTCTTCTTCTCGCGCAACGCGCTCCCCTCCGGTTTTAGTCGCCGTGTGTCTTCGTGCGGGGGTGCCGCATGACGATGATGTTCATCGAACTGCTGTTCATGCTTGCCATCATTCTCGTCGCGGCGGAGATCTTCACCAATGCACTCGAACATCTCGGCGAGCGTCTCAAGATTTCGGAAGGCGTGACTGGGTCGCTCTTTGCCGCCGTCGGCACCGCCTTGCCTGAAACGATGGTGCCGTTGCTCGCGCTCGCGGGCGGCACGGCGAACCAGTCCGTCAACGAGGAAATCGGCGTCGGTGCGATTCTCGGCGCGCCGCTGATGCTCGCCACGCTGACGACGTTCCTGATGACCGTCGCGGTGCTGCGCTCGCGTGGCTTGCGCGGGGCCATCATGCCGGAGCGCTCGGGCTTCGTGCGCGATCTCAACTACTTCCTCGTCGCGTTCGCGATCGCCGCGCTCGCGATGTTCGTGCCGCATCGCGAGTGGTATGCACGCGCCGGGCTCAGTGCGTTGCTCGTCGGGCTGTACGTCGTCTATGTCGTGATGACGTTCCGGGCCTCGAAAGGGCTCGTGAACGAAGGCCACGGCACCGAGGCGCCGAGCCCCATGCTGCTCTCGCGCCTCGGCCTGCCGACCAACCTGCTCACGATCGTGGCCCACCTCGGCATCGGGCTCGCGTTGCTGGTCGGCGGCACCAAGGGCTTCATTCATGGCGTCGAAGGGGTATCGCAAGTGCTCGGGATTTCGGCGCTGCTGCTTTCGCTCATCATCATCCCGATCGCCACCGAGCTGCCCGAGAAGGTCAACAGTGTCCTCTGGATCCGCCGCAACAAGGACACGCTCGCGTTCGGCAACATCACCGGGGCGATGGTGTTCCAGGGCACGCTGCTGCCCGCCATCGGCATCCTGCTCACGCCGTGGGAGCCGCGTCCCGAAGTGCTCAGCGGCGTGATCATCACATTGATCGCGGCGGCCTGGCTGCGCATCAACGCGCGCAGCCGGGGACTCGCGATCTGGGCGCTGCTGTTTAATGGCGCTGCGTATGTCAGCTATCTGGTCATTACGGCGAGCCGTTGAGGTTCGTTCGTGTTGCCTTTGATGGGTGCGCGGGCGTGCGCTCAGCCTTGCGCCGCCCCATCGGGTGCACCGGCAAACAACACGCCGGCCTCACCGTCGACATAACTCGCCACGAGCGTCGACGTCACCACGCATCGCGTCGCGGAGATCGTCCACACGCCGTCGACCTTGCGATATTCGTCCTCGTAGCAGGCACCGAGTTGCGTCAATGTGCGCTCGACCGTGTTGATCATTTGATAGTGCAGGCCCCACGTGGCGCGTGCGTGCGTTTCGTCGAGCACGTCGATATCGGGATTCACGCCGTGATGCATCTCGACGATATGCGCGTGGCAGCCGAGCCGCGTGAACACTTCGACGAGTTGCTCGCGATCGTCGAACACGCCGATGCGCCCATAGTCGATCCGCACCGGCCCGGGCGCGAAGCATGCGCGCATGCCTTGCGGATCCTTGTGGTCGCAACAAGTGAAGTAGCGCGCCTTGAGGCAGCGGATTGCTTCAGCGTCTTCGAGTCGGCGCACGCGCGTCTCGAGCGTTTCTGGATGGGCCATTTCGTCTCCGGGTTGTGGATGCTTGACCACGGTAACGATGCAGCCGTGCGCGTCCATCGTTCGTTCAGACGATGCGTTTCGACATGCGCGCGTTTCTACCTTCGTTCGACGCCAACTGAAGACGCAGCAATGAAAACAGTGATCTGGGCGTCTACACGCGGCTGCATTTACCCGATTGCAACGCGCTCGAGTGCGGGACACACGACCTCGGTTCCTCCGTTACACCCGAAATCCTGGCGTCGGCGAGGCATCGTTTGCCTGATGCGTCTGACGTAACGCCAGTACGTCGAGATACACGTCAAGCGATCGCTGCACTGATGCCGCGACCAAAGCCGTGATATCGCTGTAGTCGCCGCTTGCACACGCGATATCCAGTGCGTCGTAGTAGGCGAGCCGATCTTCCTTGCGGATGATCGCGGGCGGGTAGCCCGTCTTCATCAATTCAAAGTTCAGCAGCAATCGTCCGGTCCGTCCGTTGCCATCGACAAATGGGTGTATTTTTACGAACCGCGTGTGCAGTTCAGCCGCACGCTCGACCGGATGCAGGGTCTCTGCTGTCTCATACCAGCCCATCAGCGCGGCCATCTCGGCAGGCAAATGCAGAAAGTCCGGCGGTGTCGTACTTGCGCCCGCGATCACGACATTCTCGCGGCGATACTGCCCCGCCTCGTCGCCATCAATTCCCTTCAGCACGAGACGATGGATGTTGCGGATCTGCCATTCCGACAACGCCTCCGCTTTCGATACGATGTCCTCGACGTAAAGGATCGCATCGCGATGGTTCGTCGCTTCGAAGTGTTCACGGAGGGACTTTCCGCCGACAGTAATTCCCTCCAAGACCACCTTGGTCTCCCGCAGCGTCAGCGTATTGCCTTCAATCGCGTTCGAGTGATACGTCCACTCCAGCATCAGCTTTTCACGCAGCGACGCAACTGTGTGCGTGGGCAACGGTCGGGCAGCGTCGATCAACGCCTTGTTGGCATCGATCGTCGTCAGCAGCGCTGCAGTTTGGTTCGACATTCCCTTTCCTTCGCGTGGTCAACAGAAGCACCGATGCATCACTGACGGCATATCCCCATTGAGGATACAGTCAAATCTTTTTCTTCTGCCAGTCCAGAATTTCTCGTACGCAGGACCGCCCCATGTCGGGCATGCTCCGAAAGTCCGGTGAGTCCACAGGCAGAAGCCATTTGTCCAGCGTGCGTCGCGCTACGCTCACACGCGCGGCGAACTCATCGCGCGTCATCCCTGGTTGCTCCATCGCGTCGCGCAAAAACTCTTGCTGCGGCACGCCGGAATACTGTCGCGTTGTTGCTATCTAACCCTTCCATATCGGCGTGATATGTGCGTGACTGTATATCCCCAACGGGGAGTTTGGTCAAGCACGCGAGACGTCGTCCGGGCAGTCGCGAATTTCGATCGCCACGACGCTTTTTCAGGCTACCAGATGGGCCGCATCCCGGTACGGCGCCATGATCCAGGCGCGAATGTCCAGGGAGAACCTGGAGCGTGTCGCGCTCACGCATGCGGCCCCCTCACAAGGCCACCGTCAAAGAGAGCTTCCCGCCGCCGTCATGACCGACCGCACACGTTCTTCGACGCAGTTGCGCGCGCGTCGTCGACCTCGACACGACCGACGCATGCCCCCGCCAGCCGCCCCACCACCAATCATTCACCCCCCCCCAACCCCCACGACACCACTACAATAACCCTCGCGCAACAAGGATCTCGCCGGCACCGGGAGGGGCGATGCTCGACAAGACGTTGCAAATCAAGGGCGGTCCGGACTGGCATCACTTCCAGATCTACACCGACAGCACCGGCGTAGCGATCCTGCTCGTCGCCGCGCTGCTGCTCGCCATCCTGCTCGCGAGCACGATCTGTTATTACGTGACGCGCGCGCTGATGCTGCTGATCGTCGAGCGACTCGCACGGCGCGAGCACTACAAGTGGCTGCGCGCCGCCGAGCGCCACAAGGTGTTCCATCGTCTCGCGCCGCTCGTGCCCGCCGCTATCGTCTATGCGGCCGCGCCGCTGCTGACCGGTGTCACGTTCCCGTTCATCTCGGTGCTCGGCCATCCGCTCGCGCTCATCGCGGCGTGCTTCATGGTCTATACGCTGCTGCGCGCCGCGCTCGCGCTGCTCAACAGCATCGGCGAGCGCTACAGCCATTTCCCCTCCGCCGCCGAACGGCCCATCAAGAGCTTCCTGCAAATCGCGACCATCGTGCTCTACGTGGTCGCGCTGATCGCCGTGATCTCGGTGCTGCTGGAGCGCTCGCCGGCCTACTTCCTCACCGGCTTGAGCGCGATGACGGCGCTCTTCATCATCATCTTTCGCGACTCGCTGCTCGGCTTCGTCGCGAGCATCCAGCTCGCCGCCTACGACATGCTGCGGGTGGGCGACTGGATCGAGGTGCCCGGCTTCGTCGCGGACGGCACCGTGATCGACATCGCGCTCAATACGATCAAGGTGCGCAACTTCGACAACTCGATCGTGATGCTGCCGAGCTACGTGCTGCTCACCAACAGCATGAAGAACTGGCGCGGCATGACCGAATCGGGCGCCCGGCGCGTGCGGCACGCGATTCATTTCGATGCCACCAGCGTGTGCTTTCCCGACGCCGCCCTGCTCGCGCGGCTGCAGGGCGGCCTCGGCGCGGCGAGCGCGCCCGGCGATACGCCGCCGCGTACCAACCTCGGCCTCTATCGCCGCTATCTCGGCGCGTACTATCGCGATCATCCGGCCGTGCGCCAGGACCTGCCGCTCCTCATCCGCCAGGTCCAGTCGAGCGATCCGGTCGTCGCGCTCGAAATCTGGCTCTACCTCGCCGAAACGCGCTGGGAGGCGTACGAAGAGCTGCAGTCGAACCTGCTCGACCACGCCTATGGGGTCATACCGCTCTTCGGCTTGCGCTGCTGGCAGCGCCGGTAAGCGCCGCAGGGTCCAGCGGGCGTGCTTTCCCTCGCAGGGCACCCCGGCGCGGCCCCGACTGGCCTGCCCGGCCCGCTTTGGCGAGCCCCGCCGAATGGCCTCGGGCCGCCGATGCTGTAAAATTCGACCGACTTCTCCCGTATCTCGATCCGACGGTTCCGCTCATGAGCACAATTCTTGAAAATCTTCCGACCGGCCAGAAGGTCGGTATCGCCTTCTCGGGCGGCCTCGACACCAGCGCCGCGCTGCACTGGATGCGCCTGAAGGGCGCCGTGCCGTACGCCTACACGGCCAATCTCGGCCAGCCTGACGAAGACGACTACGATTCGATCCCGCGCCGCGCGACGGAATACGGCGCCGAAGGCGCGCGCCTGATCGACTGCCGCGCGCAGCTCGTGGCGGAAGGCATCGCGGCGCTGCAAAGCGGCGCGTTCCACGTCTCGACGGCGGGCGTCACGTACTTCAACACGACGCCGATCGGCCGCGCCGTGACGGGCACGATGCTCGTCTCCGCGATGAAGGCGGACGGCGTCAACATCTGGGGCGACGGCAGCACGTACAAGGGCAACGACATCGAGCGCTTCTACCGCTATGGCCTGCTCGTCAATCCGGACCTGAAGATCTACAAGCCGTGGCTCGACCAGCAGTTCATCGACGAGCTGGGCGGCCGCGCGGAAATGTCGGAGTTCATGCGCCAGTCGGGCTTCGAGTACAAGATGTCGGCGGAAAAGGCTTACTCGACCGACTCGAACCTGCTCGGCGCGACGCATGAAGCCAAGGATCTCGAAAGCCTCGAATCGGGCATCAAGATCGTCAACCCGATCATGGGCGTGGCGTTCTGGCGCGACGACGTGAAGGTCGAGCGCGAAGAAGTCACGATCCGCTTCGAGGAAGGCCAACCGGTCGCGCTCAATGGCAAGACCTTCGCGAATGCGGTCGAGCTGGTGCTCGAAGCGAACCGTATCGGCGGGCGTCATGGTCTGGGCATGAGCGACCAGATCGAGAACCGCATCATCGAGGCGAAGAGCCGCGGCATCTACGAAGCCCCGGGCCTCGCGCTGCTCTATATCGCCTATGAGCGTCTCGTCACCGGCATTCACAACGAAGACACGATCGAGCAGTATCGCGAGAATGGCCGCCGTCTGGGCCGCCTGCTGTATCAAGGCCGCTGGTTCGATCCGCAGGCCATCATGCTGCGCGAAACCGCGCAACGCTGGGTGGCGCGCGCGATCACGGGCGAAGTGACGGTCGAGCTGCGCCGCGGCAACGACTACTCGATCCTCTCCACGAAGTCGCCGAACCTCACGTACGCGCCGGAGCGTCTGTCGATGGAGAAGGTGGCCTCGACGTTCTCGCCGCGCGACCGCATCGGCCAGCTGACAATGCGCAATCTCGACATCACCGACACGCGCGACAAGCTGCGTGTCTACGCGCAAGTCGGTCTGCTCACGCCGGGCGAATCGTCGGCGCTGCCGCAACTGAAGGACGACAAGGCGTAACACTTCGCGCCTCGCGGACTGATGCAGGGCCGATCCCCGGATGGGGATCGGCCCTGTTCTTTTTTCCCCTTGTGCGACGCAAAATCAAAACTTCGCAAAACCCGGCACGACGAGCGTAATATTTCGCGAGATATAACGCAGCGGTCAAACCCGTCCCGTCGACATGCGAGGAGCGCACGTATGAACCACGCAGAACTGCAATATCTCACCACCGAATTCCCGTATCGCAAGCAGTACGACAACTTCATCGGCGGGCAGTGGGTCAAGCCGGTCGGCAACGAGTACTTCGACAACATCTCGCCCATCACAGGCGAGCCGTTCACTTCGATTCCGCGCTCGCGCGAAGCCGACATCGAGCTGGCCCTCGACGCGGCGCACAAGGCGAAGGATGCATGGGGACGCACCTCGACCACCGAGCGCGCGAACCTGCTCTACAAGATCGCCGAGCGCATCGAAACCAACTTGATGCGCCTTGCCGTCGCCGAGACGATCGACAACGGCAAGCCGCTGCGCGAAAGCATGGCGGCCGACATTCCGCTCGCGATCGATCACTTCCGCTACTTCGCAAGCGCGGTGCGTGCGCAGGAAGGCACCATCTCGCAGATCGACGACGACACCGTCGCCTATCACTTCCACGAGCCGCTTGGCGTGGTGGGCCAGATCATCCCGTGGAATTTCCCGATCCTGATGGCCACGTGGAAGCTCGCGCCCGCACTCGCGGCCGGCAATTGCGTCGTGCTCAAGCCCGCCGAACAAACGCCCGCGTCGATCCTCGTGTTGATGGAGCTGATCCAGGATCTGCTGCCGCCTGGCGTCGTGAACGTGGTGAACGGTTTCGGTCTCGAAGCGGGCAAGCCGCTCGCCTCGAACAAGCGCATCGCCAAGGTCGCGTTCACGGGCGAGACGACCACGGGCCGGCTCATCATGCAGTACGCGAGCCAGAATCTCATTCCGGTCACGCTCGAACTCGGCGGCAAGAGTCCGAACATCTTCTTCGCCGATGTCATGGATCATGACGACAGCTTCCTCGACAAGGCGCTCGAAGGCTTCACGATGTTCGCGCTGAATCAGGGCGAGGTGTGCACCTGCCCGTCGCGCGCGCTCGTCGACGAGAAGATCTACGACCGTTTCATGGAGCGCGCGCTCAAGCGCGTGGCCGCAATCACGCAGGGCCATCCGCTCGATCCGAAAACGATGATCGGGGCGCAAGCCTCACAGGAGCAGCTCGAAAAGATTCTCTCGTACCTCGATCTCGGCAAGCAGGAGGGCGCGCAATGCCTGAGCGGCGGCGAGCGCAACCCGCTCGATGGCGAACTCAAGAACGGCTATTACGTGAAGCCGACCGTGTTCCGCGGCAACAACAAGATGCGCATCTTCCAGGAAGAGATCTTCGGGCCGGTCGTATCGGTCACGACGTTCAAGCACGAGGAAGAAGCGCTGCAGATCGCCAACGATACGCTCTACGGTCTCGGCGCGGGCATCTGGACGCGCGAAGGCACACGGGCCTACCGCTTTGGCCGCGCCATCCAGGCGGGCCGTGTGTGGACCAACTGCTATCACGCGTATCCGGCGCATGCGGCGTTCGGCGGCTACAAGCAATCGGGGATCGGGCGGGAGAATCACCGCATGATGCTCGACCACTATCAGCAGACCAAGAACCTGCTGGTAAGCTATAGCGACAAGCCGCTCGGGTTCTTCTGACCGTTTGTGGCCTGCGCCCCGTCCGGCTTCCCGGGGCGCTGCGGCCCGTTTGCCTTTCATTCTGCGAGGGCATCACTCATGAGCGAACACGAAGTGCCACGCGTGAGAGCCACGCCCGCCGCCCTCGAACTGATCGGCAAGCTCAAGGCCGAGCACGGCGAGGTGCTGTTCCATCAATCGGGCGGCTGCTGCGACGGCAGCGCGCCGATGTGCTTTCCCGTCAACGAGTTCATGGTCGGCAGTGTCGACGTGAAGCTTGGTGCGATCGGCGGCGTGCCGTTCTACATGAGCGAATCGCAATTCGAGTACTGGCAGCACACGCAACTCATCATCGACGCCGTGCCCGGCAATGGCGGCATGTTTTCACTCGAACGTCCCACGGGACTGCGCTTTCTGACGCGCTCGCGGCTCTATAGCGACGAAGAAAATGCGTGGCTCGAACAACATCCCGTCGAGCACGCGCAGAGCTAGGGCGCAATGCGCGCGCCGTGCCTGAACTGATACGCCGGCGCATCGGCGTCGATTCTTCCATCGACGAAGCGCACGACCTCGTCGCCGAACGCGGCGACGTCCTCGGGATCGTGCGTGATCAGCAGCATCGGAATGTCGAGGCGCGTCTGCAATGCGAGCAGTTCGCTGCGCATGCGTTCGCGCAGCGCATGATCGAGCGCGGAAAACGGTTCGTCGAGCAACAGCAATTGCGGCTTCGACACGAGCGCGCGGGCCAGCGCCACACGCTGCTTCTGGCCGCCCGACAAATGCACCGGATGATTGCCCGCCACCGCGTGCAGGTCCAGCGCGTCGAGCCAGTATTCGACGTCGGCATGGGCATCGCGCCGTGCGGGATTGCGCCATCCTTTGTGCAGGCCGAACGCGATGTTCTGGCGCACGTTCAGATGCGGAAACAGCGCATAGTCCTGAAACAGATAGGCGATGTGGCGCGCTTGCGGTTTGAGATCGACGCCGCCCGCGCTGTCGAACAGCGTCTCGCCGCCTAGCCGGATCGAGCCCGCATCGGGACGCAGCAGCCCGGCGATGGCCTGCAGGGTCAGCGTCTTGCCCGAACCCGACGGGCCGAACAAGACGACGCGCTGCGCGTGCGTCTCGAACGCGACGTCGAGTTCGAAACGGCGTCCGGCCGTGGCGAGCGTCTTGCGAATGGCAACGGTCAGCGACATGGCGAATCAGCGCGAAGTCATCAACGTATGCTGCGGGACGAGCCGTCCAGCGAGCACGAGAATCACCACGCAGGTGACCGACGTGACGAGCACGAGCAGATTCGCCGTGTTGTCGTCGCCCGCTTGCACGGCCGCGTAGATCGCGACCGAGAGGGTTTGCGTGCGGCCCGGCAGGTTGCCCGCAATCATCAACGTCGCGCCGAATTCGCCCAGCGCGCGTGCAAACGCGAGCAAGGTGCCCGCGAGCAGCCCGCGCGTGGCGAGCGGCAGCGTCACGCGAAAGAAGATTGCCATCTCGCTCACGCCGAGCGTGCGCGCGGCGCGCTCCAGTTGCGGATCGACCGATTCGAACGCGGCGCGCGCCGATTTCAGCACGAGCGGAAACGCGACGATCATCGACGCGATGACCGCACCCTGCCACGTGAACACGAGCTGGATGCCGATGCTGTCGAGCCAGTGGCCGAGCCAGCCGCGCCGGCCGAGCAGCACCAGCAGGTAGTAGCCGAGCACGGTCGGCGGCATGACGAGCGGCAGCGTGAGCAGCGAATCGATGACGTCGCGTGCGCCCGAGCGCCAGCGTGACAGGCCGTAGCCGGCCGCGACACCGAACACGACGTTCAACGCGGTCGCCCAGCCGGCGACCTTCAGCGACAGCCAGAGCGGAATCCAGACCTGACTCATGACGCGGCCCTTGTGTCTCAGTGCGCCGCGCCGGCCGGCTTGAAGCCGTACTTCGCGAGCAGCGCCTGGCCCGCTGGCGACAGCACGTAGGCGATGAACGCCTTCGCATCGGCGGCTTGACGGCTGCCTTGAACGAGCGCGATCGGATAGGTGACCGGCGTCTGCGTCGGCACCGTGAGCGCGACTTTCACGCGCTCGGGCATGATGGCCGCGTCGGTCGCGAAGACGAAGCCCGCGTCGACTTCGCCGCGCGACACGTAATCGAGGCTTTGCCGCACGTTCGACGCGAGCACGCCCTTCGCGCTCACCGCGTCCCATACGCCCGCTGCCTGGAATGCGCCCTGCGTGTAGCGGCCCACCGGCACCGACGCCGGATCGCCATAGGCGATGCGCTTCACGCTCGCCGCCGTCAGGTCGTTGAGCGAGGCGGGCGCGAAGTGGCTGTCGGCGGGCACGATCAGCACGAGCGCGTTGGCGGCGAAGTCCTGGCGCGTGGCCGGATCGACGACCTTTTCGGCGACGGCCTTGTCCATCGCCTTCTGGTCCGCCGAGGCGAACACGTCGGCGGGCGCGCCCTTCACGATCTGCTGCATCAGCACGTCGGACGCGCCGAAGTTCAACAGGACCTTGGTGCCCGGATGCTGCTGTTCGTACGCTTCGCCGATCGCCTTGAACGCATTGGTCAGACTCGCAGCGGCCGAGACGACGAGTTCGTCGGCTCGCGCACTCGCACAGGCGGCGAGCAGCGCGGCGCCCACGGCGAACAATGCTTGTTTCAGGGGACGGCGCATGGTCTCGGGTTCCTTTTGGTTGAAAGCAATGTAATCGGCGAATGCCGTGATATTACCGTGTATATAACGCCGTGCGCGCCTTTATGCTGTCTATAGCGCTGTCGATCCGTTTCTCGTGAGCGACGCGCTCGACGTAGAATCCGTTCATTCGCCACGAGGAGCGCTCATGTCGCCGTTTCCGAGCCGTTGGGTCGTCGCTGCGTTGGTATCGTCGGTTGCACTGCTGTCGGCTTGCAGCGTTGCGCCCATGACCGCCCCGGCGCGCCTCGACCTCGACGCGCAGCCCAACGGCATCGCGATTCGCCCCGACGATGGCGCGCTCTTCGTCACCGACGACCGCAGCAATGCCGTGCTGTGGTCAGCCGATCGCGCGCACTACGCCTCTTATGCGGTCCTGCCCGTCGTCGCGGGCGAAGCCAACAGCTTGAGCCAGCTCGCGTTCGATGCGCGCGGCGCGCTGCTCGTCGAGCGTTTTGGTTTCGGTGCGAGCGGCGCCGTACTGGTTGTCTCCACAACCGGCGAGGTGCACACGCTGACGGGCCCCGCCGGCGAGCGGCGCCGCCTCGGACTCGCGACGCTCGGTCCGGGCCGCGTGCTGTCGAGCTGGTTCATCAAGCAAGGCAGTCAGCCGCCCACGGGCGGCGTGAGCCTCGTGACCTACGATCCGCTCACCTACGCCGCCACCGAGCGCGATCTGGTCGTGGGTCTCGCGAAGCCGGTCGGCGTGGCGACGCGCGGCGATACGTTATTCGTCTCGGATCAGGGCAAAGGCGCGATCTTTCGATATGACCTCGGCGCGTTGCTGTCCTCGGCGCAGCCCGCGCAAGGCGGCAACGCGTTCGCGCAGATCGAAAGCCCGGATCTGCTCGCGATCGACCGCAGCGGCACGCTCTACACCAAGTGCCACGCACACGGCTTGTGCCGGATCGCCTCGGACGGTACGGTCACCGCGCTCGCCGATGACTTCCAGGACGCGCGCGGCGTCGCCGTCGATGACGCGCGAAGCGTGCTCTTTGTCGTCGATCGCGCGAAGGCGTCGAGCGGCGCCAAGAGCGCCATTCGCGTCTTCGCACTGCCGCCTGCGGGCGCGCGTTGAGATTTCAGGGCCCGCGCCAGGCCGGCCCATCGGGAAAGCGGTATTCGTCGAGTGAATCCGCCAGCATTTCGATGCTGTAGCCGGGCCGTTGCGGCGGCATATAGTGGCCGTTGCGGATCACGACCGGATCGACGAAATGTTCGTGCAGATGGTCCACGTATTCGAGCACGCGGTTTTCGAGCGAGGCGGACACGCAGATATAGTCGAATAGCGAAATGTGCTGCACGTATTCGCACAGACCGACGCCGCCCGCATGCGGACACACGGGCACGCCGAACTTCGCGGCCATCAGCAGCACGACGATCACTTCGTTCAGGCCGCCCAGGCGGCAGCTGTCCACCTGGCAAAAATCGATCGCCTGCGCCTGCAGCAATTGCTTGAACATCACGCGGTTCTGGCAGTGCTCGCCGGTCGCGACGCCGATCGGCTTTATTCGCTGGCGGATCGCCGCGTGGCCGAGCACATCGTCGGGACTCGTCGGCTCCTCGATCCACCAAGGATCGAATTGCGCGAGGCGGCGCATGTTCGCGATCGCCTCGTCGACGTCCCACACCTGGTTGGCGTCCATCATCAGCTTGCGCCCGGCGCCGATCTCCTCGCGCAAGATGCGCGCGCGCCGCATATCCTCGTCGAGATTGCCGCCGACTTTCTGCTTGAAATGCGTCCAGCCTTGCGCCACGCCCTCGCGCGCGAGCCGGCGAATCTTGTCGTCGTCATAGCCTAGCCAGCCCGCCGATGTCGTGTACGCCGGGTAGCCGTGCGCGAGCATTTGCGCTTCGCGCTCGCCCTTGGTCTCTACATGACGATGCAGCAACGCGATCGCCTCGGCCGGTGTGATCGCGTCGCTCACGTAGCGAAAGTCGAGGCAGCGTACCAGTTCCTCGGGGCTCATATCGACGAGCAGCTTCCAGACTGGCTTGCCCTCGGCACGCGCCCACAGATCCCAGACGGCGTTGACGAGCGCCGCCGTGGCCAGATGGATCGCGCCCTTGTCCGGACCGATCCAGCGCAGTTGGCTATCGGAAGTCATGGCGCGCCAGAACGCGCCCATGTTCGCGGTGATGTCCTCGAGCGTCTTGCCGACCACGAGCGGCGCCAAGGCTCTCGCCGCCGTCACGCAGATCTCGTTGCCGCGTCCGATCGTGAACGTGAGGCCGTGGCCCATCAACGCACCGGGCGCATCCGTTTCGAGCGTCACGTAAGTCGCCGAGTAGTCGGGCGCCGCGTTCATCGCATCGGACCCGTCGAGCGAGCGCGAGGTCGGAAAGCGGATGTCCCGCACGGACAGACTGGTGATGGTGGTCATCGCAACTACCTCCCGCCACGCTCAATGAAAAGAAGCGAAAGAGAAGCAATGCTCCTCTTTCGCCTCAGGCTCAGGTGACAACGTTCAGTCGTAGAGCACGGCCGCGATCTTCGGGTCGGTCATGTTGCTCTTGTCGTACCAGTAGAAGCCCGTGTCGATCTTCTTGGGCAGCTTCTCGCCCTTGAGCGCCTTCACCGCCGAATCGACCACGCACTTGCCGATGCCGACCGGATTCTGCGTAATCGCGCCCAGCATCAGACCCGAGCTGATGTCGTCCTTTTGCTCCTTGCCCGAGTCGAAGCCGATCAGCGCGAGCTTCTTGCCCGACTCCTTCACGCCGATCGCAGCGCCATCCGCCGAGCCCTCATTGGTGCCGAAGATGCCCTTGAGATTCGGATACGCCTGAATTATGGTCTTCGCGATCTCGGCCGATTTCAGGTGGTCGCCTGAACCGTACTGGACGGACACGACCTTGACGTTCGGATGCTTGGCCTTCATCTCGTTGAGGAAGCCATCACGCCGGCCGACGCCCGTGCGGCTCGTCTGGTCGTGCACGATCACGCCGACCTCGCCCGCATTGCCGATCGCCTCGGCCATCTTGCCGGCGGCGAGCGCGGCGGCGGCCAGGTTGTCGGTGGTGCAGGTCGTGAGCGGAATGTCGCTGTCCACCCCCGAGTCGAACGCGATCACCGGAATCTTCGACGATTGCGCGCGCTTGAGCAGCGGCACCGCGGCCTTGCTGTCGAGCGCGGCGATGCCGATCGCCTGCGGTTTCTTCGCGAGCGCGGCCGACAACATGTCGATCTGCTTGTCGACCATCGCCTCGGTTTCCGGCCCCTCGAACGTGATGCGCACGTTCTGCTCTTTCGCCGCTTGCTCGGCGCCCAGCTTCACCGCCTGCCAGAACTGATGCTGGAAGCCCTTGGAAATAAGCGGAATATACGGCTCGTCCGCATAGGCGAGCATCGACGAGCCAATGAGAGCACCTGCGCCGACCACGACACTGATCAGTCTTCTGTTCAACATGGGTATCTCCTCCTTAGGTGGGTCATCAACAGCCACTTGGGGAGCCTTTCTTTTTGCGCTCCCTTTCTTCAAGTCTCTTTATCGGGGTCAGCGCTTTCTGCGTCGCAAGATGTCCGCATAGACCGCGAGAATGATGATGAGGCCCGTCACCACGATCTGCCATTCCTGGGCGACGGACATGATGCGCAATCCATTGGTCAGCACGCTCATGATGAACGCGCCGATGATCGTGCCGAGTATCGTCCCCGATCCACCCGAGAGCGACGTGCCGCCGATCACGACGGCGGCGATCGCCTCCAGCTCGTAGCCCTGGCCGAGCGCGGGCTGGGCCGAATTCAGACGCGACGCGATCAGCAGGCCCGCGACGCCGCAGATCGCGCCGCCGAGTCCGTAAATGCCGATCTTCCAGCGATCGACGTTGACGCCGGAAAGCCGCACGGCCTCTTCATTGCTGCCGAGCGCGAAGGTATAGCGCCCGAGCGCAGTGCGATTAAGCGTGATCGAACTGGCGACGGCGAGAAAGAACAGGATCAATACCGCATTGGGCACCGGCAGGCTCGGCAGGAAATAACCGATCAGCGAGTCCTGCGAAATCATGTAGAAGTTTTCGGTGTCGGTGAAATAGATCGGCTTGTCGGCCGATACGACGAGCGAAAGCCCTTTTAACAGCATCATCATGCCGAGCGTGGCGATGAAGGGCGGGATTTTCATCTTCGCCGTCAACGTGCCCGAGATGGTGCCGCACAGCGCGCCTGTGCCGATCGCGGCCAGCACGCCGGTCCACATCGGCAGATGCCAGTTGGTGAGGAAGACGCCGCAGATCACCGCGGTAAACGTCATCAGCGTGCCCACCGACAAGTCGATGCCGCCCGTGATGATGACGAACGTGCACGCGATCGCGAGCACACCGTTGACCGCCGTCGCCTGCAGGATGCCGAGCATGTTGTCGATCTGCATGAACGCAGGCGACGCGAAGCTGAAGAAGATCAGCAGCAGGATCAGGCTCGCGAACGCGAGCATCTTCTGCAGCGCGGCGGGCGCAAAGATCCGTGCGCGCAAACTCGACGCCCGGCCTTCGTTGGCCAGCGCCGGGCTATCCGTTGGCAATGTCATCTCATGGACCTCGTGCGGCTCACGCCGCTTTCAGGGATTCGCGCTGTGTCGCCAGTTGCATGATGCGCTCCTGCGTGGCTTGCGCCGCCGTCAGCTCGCCGGTGATGCGCCCCTCGCACATCACGACGACGCGGTCGCTCATGCGCAGGATTTCGGGCAGCTCCGACGAGATCATCACGATCGCCTTGCCCTGATCGGCCAGCGAGCGCAGGAGTTTGTAGATTTCGCTTTTCGCACCGACGTCGATGCCACGCGTCGGCTCATCGAAGAACAGCACATCGCAATCGCGTTCGAGCCACTTCGCGATGACGACTTTCTGCTGGTTGCCGCCAGAGAGCAGCGCCACGGGCTGCGTCGGCGAGGGCGTGCGGATCGCGAGCAGACCGATGAAACGCGTGGCCGTCTTGCGGATCTGCGCGCGGCGCAGGAAGAAGTGCAGTGACAGGAACTCGCGCAGGCTCGACATGACGATATTCGACTCGACATCCATGCCGGTCGCGAGCCCGTAGCGCTTGCGGTCCTCCGAGAGATAGCCGATGCCGTGCGCGACGGCGTCGCTCGGCGTGCGGATCGATACCGGCTTGCCCTTGACGATCGTCTCGCCCGACTCGACCGGATCGGCGCCGAACACCGCACGCGCCACCTCCGTGCGGCCCGCGCCCATCAAACCCGCGAAGCCGAGAATCTCGCCACGGCGCAGCACGAAGCTCACGTCGCGCACGAGCGGCCCCGCATTCAGATGCTTCACTTCGAGCGCGACTTCGCCGTCGTCGGCACGCGGCTTGAGCGGCGCCGCCTCGCTCAGCGTGCGCCCGACCATCATGCCGATTACGGCTTCGACCGTGGTGTCCTTCGCCGTGACCGTCGCGACGTATTCACCATCGCGCATCACGGTCACGCGATCGGCGATCTGCTTGAGTTCATCCATCTTGTGCGAGATGTAGACCACGCCGACGCCGCGATTCTTCAACTCGCGGATGATGCGAAACAGCTCGGCGATCTCGGCGTCGTTGAGCGCCGAGGTCGGTTCGTCCATGATGAGCACGCGCGATTCATACGAGAGCGCCTTCGCGATCTCGACCATCTGCTGGCGCGCGACCGTGAGCGAGCCGACGATCGCGCGCGGATCGATCTTCACATGCATGCGAGCCAGGATCTCGCGCGCCTGGGCGTTGAGCTTGTCCTCGTCGAGAAACACGCCGAGCCTGCCGCGCGGCTCGCGGCCGATGAAGATGTTCTGCGCGACGCTCAGATGATTCATCAGTTGCAGTTCCTGATGAATGATGCCGATGCCCGCCGCCTGTGCCTCGCGAGGATTGTGGAAATCGACCGGCTGGCCGTCGCACAGGATGTCGCCGCTATCGCGCTTGTAGACGCCGGCGAGGATTTTCATCAGCGTCGACTTGCCGGCGCCATTCTCGCCCATCAGCGCGTGGACTTCGCCCGGCATCAGGTCGAACTGGATGTTGTGGAGCGCGCGCACGCCGGGGAAGCTCTTGCAGAGCTTGTTGACGCAAACGAGGGGCGTCATGGCGCGGCTGCGCCGGCGCGCGGCGGATCGCGAAACACGGGTCGAACATGCAACGGGCATTGCCTCTTGCCGAAGCGAAAGTCGCAACGAGAAGCCAGACGCATGACTGGACTCCCAAGCCGAAGTAAGTCGATTCTACGACGCCCGTGCAAGGCGGCTCAAGCTAAGGGATTCCTTAATGTCGAGCAGCGTACATTGCGCCGGCAGACGGCTTTCATTAATGCATTGCCGTGATCGAGCGTCATGATTGCAACGCCCAGCGCATTAAAAATGGTGCATTGCGCAAGAGCGCGGGCAATTGTCAGACCGCTGAAAGCCCGCTCGATGATGCAATGCCGCGCACGGCGAAGCAATCAAATAAAGAAATCCCATACTTCGGGATGAACCGGACTAACGGGACATATTTGCCGGCGCGTGGCTTCCAATCATCCAGCCCATCCCGCGCACATTCCTGATCAACGCGCGTCCGTATTTCTTTCGCATCGCGTGAATCAGGACGTCCACCGCATTGCTCTCCACTTCTTTGCCCCAGCCGTAGATTCTTTCTTCCAGCTGTGCGCGCGAAAGCACGATACCAGGCCGCGCCATGAACGCATGCATGAGCGCGAATTCCCGCGCCGAGAGCGCCGACTCGACCCCGTTGCAAAGCAGCGTGCGTCTGTCGAGATCGATACCGAGCGACTCATCGCCGACGCGCGAGGTCGCGTAGCCCGCAGCACGGCGCAACAGACTGCGGATGCGCGCCAGCATTTCCCCGCTATCGACCGGCGCGCTCAGGCAAGCATCGGCGCCAAGGTCGAGGCCGAGTGCGCGCGTGGGCGGATCGTCAGCGGCGCTGAGCAATATCACGGGAACTTCGTTGCCGGCTGCGCGCAACGCCCGCAACACCTCGAAGCCACTCACGGGCGCCAGCGCGTGATTGAGCAATACGACGGTATAGTGGCCCGACTCGATGGCGATGCGTCCGGCTTCGCCGTCACGAACCCAGTCGACGCTGTAGCGAGCGTTCTTCAACACAGAAAACAGCGCCGTCCCGAACGGGACGTCGCTCTCGATCAATAGCAACCGCATGACTTCTACCCTGGCAAAGGCGTTCACCCAACCTGGTTGTGAACGCAACTTGAAACTCGCCCAGGGTTGAATCGAAGTTGTGCGCATCCGATGACCACCCAGGCTTGGTCATCGGCGTGAATCTCATCAGGCGCTACGTTGCCGCGGCCGCGCGTTCGCGAGGGTATGGGTCAGCCAGTCGAGCACCGTCGCCATCACCTCGGGCATCTTGCTGATTGCGCAGTGGCCCGTGTCGGAGAGCAGTTTGACGACGGTCTCGCGACGACCTTCGAACACCAGCGTGTCGTGCTGCGGAACGTGCACGTCGTCGGCGCCGTTGATGATCAGCATGGGCGCGTTGATGTCCTGATCGAGCAGCGGCCGCAACGAGAATTCAGGCATGCGCGCGGCGATTTGCGCGGGCGTCGGCTGCGTGTCGAACTTCATGGCGTTGCCGATGATGCCATCCATGCCGAAATGCTCCGGAGGCGCGATAAAGGCGGCCTCGACCGGCCCACCCCAATCGACCGCCGCATCGACGTCACCGGCCAAACCCGAGCGCGCGGCGTAGTACCCGCCCATCGAGATGCCCAGGTGCGCAACCACGCCGTTGCCGAGCGTGCGTGCATGCGCGGCCAGCCCGCGCACGATTTCGCCGCCGCCGGCGCCGGTCATCGGCACGGCTGACTCGCCGGTGCCCGCGATGTCGAAGGCGAGCGCCTTCACGCGCAACTTCGTGGCGAAGGTCACGATGGCGTTGTGCACGTCCATCTTCCAGCCGTCCACCCCGCCCGTGATCATGAGGACAGGGCCATCGGCGGCAGCATCGATGGGGGTGAACAGATGCACGGGCACCGGCGTCGTGCCGCCCTGATACGGCAACTCCAGCACGCGGCGCTCGAAGCCGATCCCGAAACCGGGCGCGGCGAGCAGATATTCCCTGAGTTGATGGTCCTGGGCGGCGCGCTTGTGCTCGTCGGCCAGCGTGGGGAACTTCGCCCATCCGTAGGCGGCCGCCGCGCGCAAGTGGTTGCCGCTGCCGGCATACGCTTGCGCCAGCCTCGACCACTCGTAGACCCAGCCACCCGGCGCGTTCGCCCACATCTGCGTGATGGCGGCACGCACGCCTTCGACGTCCTCCGGCGGCAGACAACCCCAGTTGACGAATTGATCGAATCGTTCCTCGAACAGCGCCGGCACATCGACAGGCCATTGATAAGACATCGCATTTCTCCTCAAATCTGAGCTTAACGCAGGTTATCTGCGTTAGCGGAGAATACGCGTGCCGGTTGATTAATGCAAGTAACCTGCGTTAACATCGCACCATGAACTCAACCGATACCGACAAGGGCGTCCAGCGCCGCACGGGCGGGCGCTCCGCCCGGGTCCGCGACGCGGTCCTGCACGCGACCCGCGAAGCGCTGGCCCAGCAAGGCTTCGACGGCCTGACGATCAGCGAGATCGCGCGCCGCTCGGGCGTCCACGCGACGTCGATCCAGCGGCGCTGGGGGTCGCTCGAAAACGTGCTGTTCGAGGTCGTGATCGACAACAGCGAGGAGGCGCTGCCAATCCCGGACACCGGTTCGCTGCGCGGCGACCTGCTCGCGTTCGGGGCGTCGATGGTTCGCTATCTCGCGACACCGTTGGGTGAGACGCTCTTGAGGGCGCTGATTTCGGCCGCGGACGATGACGCCCTGGCGGCCAACCGTGCGCAGATCGTGCGGGCCCGTTACGTCGCCACCAGTGCGATGGTGGAGCGGGCCATCGGGCGTGGCGAGCTGCGTGCGGGCACCGACGCGCACCTCGTCCTCGATTTGCTCATCGCGCCGTTGCACCTGCGCAAGCTCACGCGGCAACCCATCGACGACGGCTTCGTCGAGCAGATCGTCGACACGCTGCTGGGTGGCCTCGCGAAGTAACTCGCGGCGACTCCGGTGAAGACGTGGGGTCAGTTCACCGGTTCATGTCCGCTGATTGAGCTGTTGATATGAATAAAAACATTCGCGCGAGAACCGCCAATGCACTGAAAAATCCCCGCTATTCAGTCGTAGTGGCGCATGATGCATACCATGCATCGAGGCCATAGGTATCAAAGGCCATTGACGCGCTGTTGGAAAGCCCCCATATTTTCTTCAAGCGGCCGCGCTTCGTTTCCAGCCGCTTTCTAGCGCATGTAGATCGTGAGTTCCGCGCCGTCTCGCCGAGCGCTTCAACGACGATCCTGAGCATGCCGAATTGGCATCGCCATAACGGTGGGTCAACAGCATGTCCGCTCAGACTACTCCTGACCAGAGTTTCCCCGCAGCGTGCAAGCACTGTGGTGGACTTCTCTATCAGTACGTCGATTTCTGCCCTTACTGCGGCACCGATCGTCCGCTCGACGCGGTCGCGCTGAGCACGCGTCCGAAAGCGACGGTCAGCGCATTCGGCCCGCCTGCGTCCGCCCCGCCCGTGCCCAGCGCCGCCGAGTTGTCACCGGCCGGCATGCCCGCCTCCGAGCTGCCCTCGGCACTGCCCGGCGACGTGCCGCCCTCGCCGTTCGAACAGGAATCCACGGCCTGGCAGATGGGGCGATCGATCTTCTCGAAGGGTGCGTTGCTGGTCTGGTTCGTTCTCGCGATCGCCTGTATCGCGTATCTGCTGTTCGGCGAAAGCCGCAAGCAGGAAGGCCCGGGCGACGATCAGAACATGCATTCATCAGTCGGTTCGGTGGCGCAATACGCGCCCGAGCAACAAGCCCCCATGAAGTCCCCGACGGCCGAGACCGCGCCGCCCTACACCTCGCCGAAAGTGCGCGTGGTGCCGCCGTTCAAGGACGTGCCTGACATGTTGCGCGCGGCGCGTGAGAGTCTCGCCGGGAACAATTTGTCGGATGCGAAGGCTGAAGTGAGCATCGCGCTCGCCCACGACTCGGACAACCAGGACGCGCTCGCGATACAGCGCGATATCGCCACGCGCGAGCAACACCGCGACGCCGCGTTGCACAGCGCCGACGAATGCGCGAGCCTGCGGATATGGGCTTGCGTGCAGCAACACGCGTCGGAAGCGCTTGCGATCGATTCGAGCAGCCAGAGCGCCCAGGCACTCATGGAGCGCGCCATTCTGGCGACGGCCTGGACAGCGCCCGGCGCGCATGCGCCCAATAGCGTCGCGCAGGGCAACGCGCCGCCCGTGCCGTTGAAGCGCGGCGCCGGCCCGGGCCCTGGCACTGCAAAGCTCTATACATCGCAGAACCGGGACGCCGGAGCCGCTGCGGCATCGAAAGACACGAGTGCAGCCCCACCGGCTGCATCGGCGAGTGCGGCGAACACGGCTCCTGCCAACCCCAACAGCGCGAATGCCGACGACACTGCGGGCGTCGCGAGCAGCGCCACGGCCACCGCCGCCAGCCCGAGCAGCGACCCCGAAGCCCAGGAGCGCGCGATTGTGCAATTCGGATGGAAACACGCGGCTCCAGCCGATGCCTCACATTGAGCAGGATTCCCTGGTTCATCGCAGTCTGCCGTACCTCACATCCGAAGCGGGAGAGCCATCATGCTGAAAACAATTCTGGCGGGACTGGCAGGACTGATTGCGCTGGTCGTCGCGACGCTCGCGCTCGCCGCCGCGCCAGAGGTGCAATACAAGATCGTGACCGGGCCGGAGCGCGGCACGTACATCCAGATCGGCCAGGACCTCGCGAAATGGGTCGCGCCGCCGGCGGGGATCGACCTCGAAGTGATTCCGTCGAAAGGCTCGGCGGAAAACGTGCAACGCATGCGTTTCGAGCCTGGCGTGAAGCTCGCGCTGGTCCAGTCCGACGTGTATCAGGCGTACGTCGACATGGCCAATTCCGGCAACGCCGACGCCGGCACGACGATTCGTCCGCTGCGGCTCATCATGCCGCTCTACGACGAGGAAATTTACTTCGTCGTTCGCAACGACTCCCCGATGAAGTCGATCAACGAGATCAAGGACAAGGTGATCAGTGTCGGCCTGATCGGCAGCGGCACCGCGCAATCGGCCACGACGCTGTACCGCCTGATGTTCGGCCAGCCGATTCCCGAACAGAACGCCCAGCACCTGAGCAACGAGGACGCGCTCGCCGCGCTGATCGTCAAGAAGATCGATGTCGCGATCATCGTCGCCGGGCAGCCCGCGAAGCTCTTCACCGACATGAATCCCGAACTGCTGCAGCAGATCCGCTTCCTGCACGTGGACCCGGCGGCCCCCGAAACGGCGCGCGCGAAGCAGACGTATTTTCCCGCGACGATCCACGTTTCGAGCTACCCGAACTGGCTCAAGGAAGACGTGCCGACCTGGACCGTCAAGGCCTTCCTGGTCACCTATGACTACAACCTGCGCGATACGGTCGGCAGTCTCCAGCGCTTTGCCGATTCGCTCTGCGAGAACTTCGACAATCTGCAGGAGCATGGCCATCCCAAGTGGAAACAGGTCAAGCTCGAGTTGCCTGCTCTCGGCAAGGGGTGGCAATACTACGGGCCCGTCGAGCGGCACCTGAAGGCCTGTTTCGCCCATCATGCCGCGATGCAGACTGCTACTGGAACCGCTGGGCCGCAAGGCGCCGCTGCCGCCCACAAGGCACCCGACCGGCCGTGCTCGGATCAGGAACGCCTGCTGTTGCTGTGCGGGAAGTAGACCGCCAATGGCCCGGTGGCGAACGCCGGGCCGCAACGAACACGTGGATATCACCGCCCGTGTCGTGAAACCCGAGCGATGCGCTAGCCCATCGAGTTCGCGGCTGGGAGAAACAGGCGCATTGATACGACGAATCGACCGCCCCCGCCCGGTTCGCAAGCCCGCAGCGCTATACTTCGCCCGACATTCGCCACCACGCATCGCTGCTCTTGTTACATGACTGAATACGCCCAGTTTCAGCAAGTGTCCGGAATACCGGGCCTCGTGCTGAGTACCGCACACTTCGCGGATTTCAGTTTCGAGCGCCATTTCCACCTTGATTTGCACGTCGGCCTGGTGACGGACGGGGTCCAGCGCCAGCGCGTGAATGGCAAGACCGTCGTGCACGGCGCCGGCTCCATCGTGTTGATGCCGCCCGGCGAGATTCACGATGGCGCCACGGCGAATGGCAGCCAATCCACACTCCGGACGTTCCGCCTTTCGCAGACACTGCTCGCGAGCGTGGCGCAGGACATCAGCGGTCATGCCCGCGAAGTGGAGTTCGCGGGTGCGCTGCTCGACGATGCGCCGCTCGCCGGCCAGCTTCTGCACCTGCACGACGCGATGCGCCACCGCGACGCGTCGGGCAGCCTCGCGCTGCAGACGCAATGGCTCACGTTGCTCGAACGCCTGTTGAGCCGGGCGCACTTGGTCGTGCCCGAGACCGTCGCGGGCGCGCTTTCAGCGCTTCAATGGCAACGCGTGCGGGACTACTGCTTCAGTCATCTCAGCGAGAAGATCACGCTCGACGAACTGGCCGGCTTGTGCGCACTCGGCCGGTTCCAGTTCCTCAAGCAATTCAAGCAGACCGTCGGCATGACACCGTACGCCTGGTTGCTCCGTCTTCGACTCGAACGGGCTTGTGCACTGCTGTCGCAAAGTTCGCTCGCCATCGCGTCCATCGCCCAGGACGTCGGCTTCTACGATCAAAGCCACTTCAATCGCGCTTTCCGTCACGCGTACGGCGTGGCGCCCTCGAGCTACCGCGCCTGATCCGCGAGCTGACGCGGCAAGCGCCGACCGATCAATTTTTTACAAGTCCCGCGCCCTCACTCGTCCTACGATGCGTGAATCCGGGGGTATCTCGCCCCCATCGAGTCGAGGACAGGACAATGCACAGCAGTGGAAGGACACCGTCTCTGGGATTCACGAGCGACAACATCGCGGGCGCGTCGCCTGAGGTCGTCGAAGCCATCGTGGCGAGCAGCACCGGGCAAGCGAGCCCCTATGGCGCAGACGACCTCACGGAGCGCGTCGAGCGCAAGCTGGCCGACATCTTCGAGCGTGAGGTCAGCGTGTTCCTCGTGCCGACCGGCACCGCTGCGAACGCCCTGTGTCTCGCCGCCATGACGCCGCCCTGGGGCAATATCTACTGCCACCCGGCGAGCCATATCAACAACGACGAATGCGGCGCCCCTGTTTTCTTCGCGAATGGCGCGAAGCTGGTCACGGTGGACGGTCCGGCTGCGAAGATGGACCCCGCGAACCTTGGCAACGCGGCTCGCTCGAAGGTCGGCGACGTCCATTCGACGCAACCGTCGTGTGCGAGCATCACGCAGGCCACCGAAGAAGGCAGTGTGTACACGCTCGACGAGATCGGCGCACTGGGCGCGGTCTGCCAGGCGTCCTCGATCAAGCTGCATATGGACGGATCGCGCTTCGCCAACGCGCTCGTATCGCTTGGCTGCTCGCCGGCCGAAATGACCTGGAAGGCCGGCGTCGATGCGCTGTCGTTCGGCGCCACCAAGAACGGCGTGTTCGCCGCCGAAGCGATCGTGCTCTTCGATACCTCGCTCGCGCCCGAAATGGGCTACCGACGCAAACGCGCCGGTCATCTGTTCTCGAAGATGCGCTTTCTTTCGGCGCAGATCGATGCGTACTTGAGCAACGATCGGTGGCTGCGCAACGCACGCCAGGCCAACGGCGCGGCGCAGCACCTGACGCGCGGACTGAGCGGTTTGAACGGCGTCGAGGTGCTCGGCGCGAGCGAGGCCAACATCGTCTTCTGCCGCTTGCCCGCGCCGACCATCGAAGCGCTGCTGCAAGCGGGCTTCAAGTTTTATCACGACCGTTGGGCGCCCAACGTCGTGCGGTTCGTGACCTCGTTCGCGACCACGATCGAGGATGTCGATCATCTGCTCGCTCAGGTGAAGCTCAGCTGAAGCGCACGTGTCACGGACACGACCTCACGGCATGAGCACGGTATCGACGACATGAATCACGCCGTTGGACTGCATCACATCGCCGATCGTCACGTGCGCGACGTCGCCCTTGTCGTCGGTGATGGCCCACCCCTTCGCGTCCTTGCTGACGACGAGCGAATCGCCTTCGACCGTCTTGAGCGTCGCCTTGCCGCCGCCCTGGTCGACGGCCATCGCGAGATCGTGGGCGGTGAGACGACCGGGCACCACGTGATACGTGAGCACCTTGACGAGCATCGCCTTGTTCTCGGGCTTGAGCAGCATCTGGACCGTGCCCGCCGGTAGAGCGGCGAATGCCTCGTTGGTCGGCGCGAACACGGTGAACGGTCCCTTGCCCGATAACGTATCGACCAGGCCACCCGCCTTCACGGCGGCCACGAGTGTCGTGTGGTCGTTCGAGTTCACGGCGTTCTCGATGATGTTTTTCGACGGATACATGGCCGCGCCGCCGACGTCCACGGTGTTGTCCGTGGACATCGACGCCGCCGTCGCCGCCAGCGTCGATGCTCCCAGTGCCAGCGCGAGCACGAGCATCGCGCCGGCCGACTTCGTGTGGTTGATGGATTTCATCGTGGTTCTCCCGAAAGATCGCGGCTTCCGGACTGGAAGCCATCGAACTTACGGGGCAAACGGCACGATGGATGCACGCGACAGTGCGAATGCTCAAGTGCCGCCGACGACGCCTTTCGCCAGCACCGGCCCGGTCGGTTGTCCGGTCGGCGAGCCGCCGCGCGGTTCCAGCGATACGGCGAGGATCGAGCGCGCGTTCAGGAGCGCGAGTCGCGTGGGCGGCAGCGACACAATGGTCGGCCGATCCGTGGCAATGAGGCCGAGCGAGACCGGCCGCGCGCCGGGCGCGATCACCCACAGCTCGCTCGCGTGGTCCGCTGCGATCGACGTGCTGCCGGCCGGCACGATTACCATGCGCTCATGTCCCGCGTCGATGATCGCCGACCATCCAGGCGCGCCGCCGTCGCGCACGATACTCGCCACCTGATACGTATCGCGGCCGGGCAGCACGACGGACTCGTCGCGCACGGGGAAGATCGAATAGACGACGAGTGCCAGGGCGGCAACGCTCGAACCGATGCCGATCCAGCGCCATACCCGAATGTCGTCCCATAGCCTGCGTCCGAGGCGAGACGTCGGCCGGGGTCGTGATGTCCCGGCCGGCGCGAAGCCGAGTTCGGACTCGATGCGCGCCCAGACGTAGGATGCGGGCTCGATCTCGCCGATGTCCTCGTTCAGCGGCATCAAGCGGCTCTGCCAGCGCGCGGCGTTGGCGGCCAGTTGCGGGTCGCGTTGCAGCGCCTGTTCGAATTGCTTGCGCCCGGCCGCATCGAGTACGCCCAGCACGTATTCGCCGCAACGCAGATCGTCAGGATTGGAGCGTGGAGTGTTCATTGATCGAGGCACGCTTTGAGCTGAAGCAGGCTGCGCCGGATCCAGCTTTTCATGGTACCGAGCGGCACGCACAAGCGCTCCGCCAGTTCCGCATACGTCGCCCCCGAGAAGAAGGCCTCGCGCACGACGCTGCCCTGCCTGGTCGGCAGCACGTCGAGGCATTCATCCAGACGGCGCCGCTCTTCGCTGCGTTCCGCAATCGCAGCGGGTGACGGCCGCTCATCGGCGACCGATTCCTCAGTCGATTCGTCGAGCGGCTCTTCGCGATGCAGCCGCAATCGATCGATGGTCCGGTTGCGCGCGATGGCCATGAGCCACGTGATGGCGCTGGCGAGCGTGGGGTCGAAGGTCACGGCACGGCGCCAGACGGTGACATAGACGTCTTGCAGCACCTCTTCGGCTTCGCTGCGATCGCGCAGCATCTTCATGCACACACCAAAGAGCTTGGCCGACGTGCGCCGGTAGAGGGTCGCGAACGCGCCCTGATCCCCTGTGCCGACGTCGAGCAGAAGCTGGTTCAGTTCCTCGCGGCGACGCGTGTCGGAACTGGCCGCCGGGGGACCGTCGCCATCGAATGCCGGTTTGCCTCTCATGTACGTCACCCTCTGCCTCGGTCGGACTATCCAGCAGGTACGGCGCTGGCCTGTGCCTGGATGCACTCGCTGCAAAAAATCTTGCGTGCGTCGAGTGCGGCTACCGGTTACGGGAGCCAAAGTTGTGCCTGGCCGCCGGGAGAATTTCGCGTGCAATCTGCATCCGCCGATCCGCGCTGGCCGTAAGGCTCTGTGAGGACTTGCCTCTTCTCTTTGATCGATTGTTCTTCGCTGGAAGGACGGCCTGTCTTCGTGCCTGCGATCCGCGCCATGCATGTCTCGCATCGCGCAGTTTGCGGCATTTCCTGCGAACTTTATGAGGAGCATGGCCATGTCCGATACGAAAGACAATTCAGCGGCGCTCATCGATGTGTTCGACCGGCGCGCCGAGCGCCGCCTTCAGCGCAGGCATTTCTTCAGAAACGCAGGCGGCCTGGGTCTCGGTCTGGTCGGCGGCACGCTCATCAGCGCCTGTGGCGGCGGCTCCGGCAGCCCCGCCGCCGCGAGCCCCAGCGCGCCGACCGATGCCGAGATCCTGAACTTCGCGCTCAACCTCGAATACCTCGAAGCCCAGTTCTACACGTATGCGACTACCGGCGCCGGTCTGCCGGCCGGCATGCTCGGCGGTGTCGGCACGCAAGGGGCCGTGATCGCCGGCGCGCAGGTGCCGTTCCAGGATCCGCTCGTCAAAGCGTACGCCAACGAGATCGCCAACGACGAGCGCGAGCACGTCGCTTTTCTGCGCAGCGCGCTCGGTTCGGCCGCCGTCGCGCAACCCGCCATCGATATCAGCGGCACCAATCCGAATGGCGCGTTTTCCGTGGCCGCGCGGGCGGCCGGTCTGGTCGGTGCGGGCGCCGCATTCAGTCCGTATGCCAGCGACAACAACTTCCTGCTCGGCGCCTTCATCTTCGAGGATGTCGGCGTGACGGCCTACAAGGGCGCCGCGCCGCTGCTCGCGAGCAAGACGTTCTTGTCGGCCGCCGCCGGCATTCTCGCGGCCGAGGCCTATCACGCGGGTCTCGTGCGCACGACGCTGTACGCGAAAGGGCTCGACATGTCGAGTCTGATCACGGCGGCCAACGCCATTTCCGCCGCACGCGACAGTCTCGACCAGGTCGGCAACGACGATCAGGGCATCAGCGGCAGCACGCCGGGCACCTCCAATATCGTCCCGCTCGACAGCAACGGCCTGGCCTTCAGCCGCACCTATAACGATGTGCTCAACATCGTTTATCTGACCAGCACTGCCGCGGTCAAGGGCGGCTTCTTCCCCAACGGCGTGAACGGCACGCTCAACATGAGCGCGTGAGCGCCGTGGCGCACCACCGACGAGCGTCTCGTCGGTGGTCGGGACAACAAGACCACACGCTGGGGAAGTCATGAACGAAGCAGTGAACCAGGCCATTGCAGCGCGCTCGCTGACCGAACGAACCTGCTTCGATATCCGCGAAGCCCTTGCCGGACGACGCCGTGGGCTGCGTGTCATGGGATCGTTTGCCGGGCCAGCGGTGGTTGCGTCGATCGCGTACATGGACCCCGGCAACTTCGCCACCAACATCCAGGCGGGCGCGGGTTACGGCTATGCGCTGCTGTGGGTGGTGGCGCTCGCCAACATCGTGGCGATGCTGTTCCAGTCGCTGTCGGCCAAGCTCGGGCTCGTGACCGGACGCAATCTCGCCGAACTGTGCCGCGAGTCGTTGCCCACCCGCTGGGTCATCGCGATGTGGCTCACCAGCGAAATCGCCGCGATGGCGACGGATCTCGCGGAGTTCGTGGGCGGGGCGATCGGTTTGTCGCTGCTGCTGCACCTGCCGATGATGACCAGCATGCTCGTCACCGGCGCGCTCACCTACGCGCTGCTGCAGTTCGAGCGCAAAGGCTTCCGGCCGCTCGAGCTGTGCATCGCCGGGCTGGTCGGTGTGATCGGACTTTCGTATATGGCGGAACTGTGGATCGCACCGGTTCAGTGGCACGCCGTGTTGCTGCATACCGTGACGCCCCGCATGCCGGACCGCCATGCATTGACCCTGTCCGTGGGCATCATCGGCGCGACTGTGATGCCGCATGTGCTCTTCCTGCACTCGGGTTTGATGCAGAACCGTGTGGCCCCGCGCAACGAGCGCGAATGCTCGAAGCTGCTCGCCTTTTCCAATATCGAAGTGGTCGTCGCGCTGGGCGTGGCGGGTCTGATCAATATGGCCATGGTCATCATGGCTTGCGGGGCGTTCCACGCGACTCACCCCGAGATCGCCAGCATCGAGACCGCGTGGCACACGCTGACGCCGCTGCTCGGCAGCGCGGCGGCAGGGCTGTTCCTCGCCGCGCTGATCGCGTCCGGCGTGTCGAGTTCGGTGGTCGGCACGATGGCCGGGCAGATGATCATGCAGGGCTTCATCGGCTTTCGCATGCCGGTCTGGCTGCGCCGGCTCGTCACCATGGTACCGGCGTTCGCCGTGGTGGCGTGGGGCGTCGATGCCACCGATGCGCTCGTGCTGAGCCAGGTCGTATTGAGCATCGCCTTGCCGGTGCCCATGATCGCGCTGGTATGGTTCACGTCGCGCGGCGCGCTGATGGGACGCTATCGCAACCGCCGCCTGACGAACCTGGCGGCGGCTGGGGGGACCGTCGCGGTGCTGTGTTTGAACGTGGTCCTGCTGGTACAGATCGCGGGTGTTGGCGGTTGATTGAATAGTCGACTACACCCGGATCTTGACGGCGGCACCTTGCCGGCCGCACCTCGCCGGCCGCACCTTGCCGGCCACCCTGTCACCGGACAACGATTACTGCGCCGTTTGCGTCACCATCTGCGCTTCGGGAAACTTCCACTGGCCGCTCAATACCTCGGCGTCCGGCCGGTACAGGCGAACCATGTAGTTCCAGTTCGGCGGCGTGACCAGGCAGTTGGGCACGTTGCCATCGCAACCGCCGAATTGAACCGTCACGGAGCCATCGGCATCGTGTTTCGCGAGCAGGTTGTTGACCGTGTACGAATTCTGCGCGTTCGGCTCGAAATAGCCCTTGTCATTGTAGACGCTGATCGACCAGAAGCCCTTCACCGGAACGTTCGCGACTTTCAGGCGATACACCGCGTTACCGTCGTTGTGCGGCGGCACGACATTGAGGTAGACCGCGTCCTTTTCCGGGTTGCCGCCCCAGGCCATGGCCGCGCCAATCAGGTGGCGCACGGGCGACACCTTGTCCGGCATGCCGAACGCGCCATGCAAGTCGCCGAGCGAGGCGCCCAGCTTGAGCAGCGAGTCATGCACGGCCTGTTGCGAGGCGTGGTCCCAATCCGGCACGTCGAAGCTGCCCTTCGCCGCTTGTTGCGTCGTGATGCCGTCCTGCAACGCGTGGGCCGTAGCCATGTCGGCGGGATCGCGAACGTCGGCCATCGTGCGCACGCCGATCAGCACATAGCGCGTGCCGACCGTCTTGCGCGTGAACGTGTAAGGCCCGTTCCCGTACGCCACCAGCGGCACGTTCTCATCCTCGTTGATGGCGACGATCGAGCGAAGACGCTTGCCCGCGTCCGGCAACCTGACGGTGACCGGACCGGCGTCGAGATCGAACACGCCGGCGGAATACAGCGTGTCCCGGTTCGCCCGGATAACGGCCTGATGCTCGATGGGCATCAAGTCGCGCGTGTGATGGAGCGTGCCGAAGCCGCCGTGATTCGCGAGCCTCGAGAAGTACATGTCGGTTTCGGCGCGCACGAAGTTGTCGACGGTGACGGGTATGGCCGTTGCCGTGGTCTGGGCCGTTGCCGGCAGCGCGGTCGTTGCGAAGGCCGCGACGAACGACAACCCGACATGGCGCAGCAAGCGAATCTTCGACTTCATGTCTCCACCCCATAGTTCTTTCGTGGTGACGATTCTAGGGGTGGGCAGATCGCCCCATCCCTCCACTTTTTGGGGGGGTGGGGCGTCGTGACAGGCCGTTCGCACGCCTGCGAACGGCATCAAATCAGCGCGTCTACGGGTTTGCCCCACGCGTGAAAACGCTGCCCAGTGTCTCGCATCCGGCGACGCGCCAAGCCGCGTCGAGCAGCCCCGCGACCTCTTCGCCGGTTGCCGCGCCCGAAAACGCCGCGAGGCGCCGCACCTTGGTGGCCAGTTCATCGCGCGACAAGGTATTGCCCGGATCGCCCTTGGGCTCGTCGACACGCCCCGTATGCACCGCACCGTCCACGGTCGTCACCGTCACCTTGCCGATCCAGCGGCCCGGATAGGCCCCGTCGACTTCCTCGTCCCAGGCCATCTCGACGCGCTCGCGAAACGCCACCACGTCCGCGTGATCGAAGCCGCGCTCGAACTCGTCGACCCCCGCGTAGCCATGCTGCGCGACGAGACCGAGCACCGTGCCCATGCTGAACTTCGCCTGATGCACCGTGCGCGGCGCGACCACCGGGCCGAGCACATCGATGGCGCCCTGATGCACGTGGGCGACAACACGCGCGATATCGGCGGGGGCGAGGCGTTCGCGCTGCATCACGGCGAGCAGCGCGTCGGCGGCCGGATGCGTATGGCGGCACGACGCGTGGTACTTGAACGAAGTCTCGGCGGTCGCCCAGCGCTCGCCCAGACGATCGACGAGCCGCGCCGGGTCTGCATCGCTCGACATGCCCGCGGCCATCCCCTGCGCGCCTTCGAGAATGCGCGTCGCGCCCTTGAAGCCCTCGGCCGCGAGTTCGGCGGCCATGAGGCCGTTGGCGGCCGCCATCGCCGTATGCAGTTGCTTGGAGTCCGCGGCGTCGCGCAGGAACTCCCACAGGCCGCTCGCCTGGGTGCCCGCCGAGCCGAACGCATCGAGCATCTGCTGCGCGTTCAGACCCATCAGGCTGCCCGCCGTCGCCGCGGCCGCCAGCGTACCGGCGGTGCCCGTCGTATGAAAGATCTTGTAGTGCGAACGGCCCAGGAACTCGCCGATACGGATGCCCACTTCATAGCCCGCCACGGCGGCCGCGATGAACTCGCGGCCCGACGCGCGCCGTGCCTGGGCCAGCGCGAGCGCCACGGGGAACACCACGGTCGCCGGATGAAACACCGAGCCGTTGTGCACGTCGTCCTGCTCGGCGAAGTGCGAAGCCGCGCCGTTCACCATCGCGGCGAAATACGGCGTGGCGCGCGTGCGGTCGATCAGGATCTCGGCGCTGCCCGCCTCGTCGCCCGCGCCCCGGCCCGCGCGGCGCGCGAACGCGGCGATCGTTTCGACCGGCCGTGCACCCTTGCCCGCGAGCGCCGAGCCGAGCCAGTCGACGTACAGATTGACGGTGCGCTCGACGACCGCCGAAGGAATTGCCTCGAAGCGCAGATCAGCGGCGAAGGCGGCCAGTGCGCGGCCCGGTTCTGAATTCATGTTCATGGTGTGATCAGCCTCAAGCCTCTTCGGAAGCTTCGCCGCGCAGATGGGCCGACGCCTCGTCCTCGACGCGCTGCCAGATCTCGAACGACATCGGCCGCTGCGCCTCTTCCATCAGATGGCCGACCAGTCCGACCGCGCGCGCCATCACGCCGAAGCCTCGCACGATCGTGACCGGAAAACCGAACTCGCAGCAGATCGCGCCGAGCGCCCCGGTCGCATTGATCGGCAGCGCTTTGCCCGACACGCGCTCCGCTTCGGCGCCGATCAGCTGCATGAGCTTCACGTAGTCGCCCGAGACGCCGTTCTCGCGCGCGAGTTCGAACAGGCGCGGCGTACGCGGATCGATCGGCTTGTGCAGCGGATGACCGAGGCCCGGCAGGATCTGGCCACGTGCACGATACGCGGCGACCGTCGCGCGCGCGAGCGCTTCGAGATCGGCCACGGCGCCTGGCGTCGGCAAGGCTTCGCTCAGCATGCGCGCGGCGCCCTCCATGCTGCCGACGAACACCGAGCCGAGCCCGCACAGGCCCGCCGCCACGGCGGCCTGCAGCGATTCCGGCGCGCCCGCGTAGGTCATGCGCGCGGCGATCGCGCTCGGCGTCATGCCGTGCTCGACGAGGGTGATCAACATGGCGTTGAACATCGTCGATTGCTCGCGCGTGGCCGGCTTGCCGGTCAGTTGCAGAAAGGCGAAGTCGCCGAGGTTCATGTGGCCCAGCACCTCGCTGGGCAGGTCCTTGCCGCGCACGACGATGCGATCGGGCGTGCTGTACGCGATATCGGAGCGGATAAGGGGCTTGGGTGAGCGTGGCATGGTGAGGCTCCTCGTCGATCGGGGTGGAGACAAACCAATAATGTGCCCCGGGCGACATGCCTTGTCGTCGTTCTTTTGGAGCATTGGCGGCGCGCTCCAACGACAACGCGGCGCACGAGGGGTCAGCTCGTGCGCCGCGTTGTCCGTGTTGCCGTGCTAGTGCATCCGCGTCGGTCAGAAGCGATGCGTCATGCCGACTACCGCGAGCGTCTGCGACGAGCCCGGCGATGTCACGGTGACGCCCGGCCAGCTCATCATCGCTGCACCATGGTTCTTCATGTAGCCGAGGCGCGCATAGAGACTCGTGCGCTTGGACAGCGAGTGGTCATAGCCCGCCTGGATGCCCAGCGTATGGTCGTCGGCGCCGCGCACGTCGCGCTCGATGCCCGCGATCTCGAACACGTCCGCCGAACTCGCCTGAATCGTCGCGCCCGCCTCGACGATGCTGTACGGCTTCCACGAATCGAGCAACGCGGCGAGCGAATGCGCCGGCACTTCCTTCGCGCGGTTGTACGAGTAGTTGGCTTGCAGATTGACGATGCCGATGTGATAGCCGAGTGCCGCCGTGAAGTGCTCCGTGTTGGCGAGCGTCAGCGGCGCGGGCAGGCTCGGTACCGTTTCGACGCCCGAGTGCTGGTACTCGTAGGCCACGCCCGCATAGAGCCCATAGCCGCTATACGACGCGGACAGATCGAGGATGTTGCCGGTCGTAGCCACGGCAGGCGCCGTGGCGCTCGCGGCGAACGCGTACATCGCGTCCACCTGGAAGCCCGCCAGCACCGGCGACTGATAGAGGATCGAATTGCTGGCCCGGCCGGCAACGTATTGCGTCGACAGCGTGTTGCGATCGACCGCGAGCGCGCCGGCCGCGAGCGGCGACATGATCTCGTTCGCACGGAACGGATCGGTGGGATAGACCACGCGGAAGCTCGGCTCGTACTGGCGGCCGAACGTGAGCGAGCCGTAGTCGGCATGGCTGAATCCGACCCACGCCTGGCGGTAGAACATCGCGCCCGGATCGACGAAGCCGGTCCCGTTGTTGATGTTGAAGCCGTTCTCGAGATCGAACTGGGCCTTGAGTCCTCCTCCAAGATCCTCGGTGCCGCGCAGGCCGAACATCGACCCGCTATTGCCCCCGCTACGCTCGGAAACCGAGCTGGTGCCGCCGTTGTTCAGGTACTGGATGAACGTATCCGCCACTCCGTAGAGTGTCACGCTCGACGAGTCGGCCATCGCCGTTCCTGCTGCGAATGCCATTGCCACTGCGGCCATTGCACGGCTGATCGGGCTCAAACGCATGCACGTCTCCTTTCTTTTTGGATGTCCGCTCGATGGCGGATCTGGTGGTACTACGGGTACTGCGGTTGAAGCACTTCAGATCTGACCGATGCGCGCGGGGCGCAGCCACACGAAGCCCGCGACGCCCGCCGCGACGAGCAGCGCGCCGGTCGCGCTGAAGCCGGTCTCGAAGCCGCTCGCACCGGCGCTTGCGCCGACGAAGTGCCCGAGCACGAGCGGCGAGACGATGCCTGCGAGCGTGGCGAGCGCGTGCACCCACGAGAGCATCGCCGCGCGGTGCGTGCCGGGGACGACCTCGGCGACCAGTTGCGGACCGAACGCGAAGACCTGGATCGCGAGCGTGCAGGCGAACCCGGTCAACAGCACCTTGGCGAACGGTTCGAGCGGCGCGATCACGGCGAGCAGCAGCAGGCCGCCGGCCACGCAGCAACTGCTCACCAGCATGCCGCGCGCAAGACGCGTCGAGACGCCGCGCTTCATGAGCGCATGCGAGAGCGTCGAGAGTGCGAGGCCCACGGGCACCTGACACGCGACCTGCATGGCGAACAACCAGCCGGCCGTTTTCGCCGGATAGCCGAGCCCGAGGCGGAAATACGCGGGCATCCACGTGATGCCGAACGCGACCACGCCGTAGCTGATGAACGACTGAAGCAGTACGCAAAGCACGGTGCGGTTGCGCATGAGTCGCACGCAATCGGACCAGCGCACTGCCTCGGCGCGCTCGTGGCGTTCGTTGCGCGTCGCCTCGGCGCCGCTGTCCGGCATCGTGCGGATCAGCAGCCACAGTGCAATCCACGCGAGCCCGCACAGCGCAAGCGCGAGGAACACCGCGCGCCAGTGCCAGCGCTCCGAGATCCACGTGAGCCCCGGTCCCGCGAGCATCAGACCCGCCGTCGCGCCGAGCTGGACGATCACCGTCGGCAGACTGCGGTGCCGGTCGTCGAAGCATTCATAGGTGGCGTGCATCGCGAGCGGCAGCGCAGGCCCTTCGCCCGCGCCGAGCACGATGCGGCAAATCAGCAGCGTCGCGAGGCTCGTCGACCAGATCATCGGCACTTGCGCGAGTACCCACACGAGCGCGAGGCCCGCGATCAGCCACGTGGTATTCAGGCGATTCGCGACCAGTCCGAAGCCGAGCGCCGACACGGCGAACAGCAGAAAAAATGCGCTACCGACGAGGCCGAACTGCGCCGTGCCCAGATGCATGTCGCGCATGATCGGCACCGCGAGCAGGCCGACCACCGCTTTGTCCGCGAAATTGATGGCCATGAAGAGGAAGAGCGCAACCACTGTCGCCCAACCGGTGCGCGCCGGGTTCGCGCGCACGGCCGTCGTTGCTTGTCCGATCTGAAACATTGTCTACGTCCCCTCATTATTGATCAGGATGCCTATTCTTAAGCTTGACATCCATCGTTTCAGAATCTTCGCCAACGACTCACGCCTTAATCACGCCGGGCGCACGCGCATCAATTCCGCAGCCTTTTCGGCGATCGTGATCGTCGGCGCATCGGTATTGGCCGCGACGAGCGTCGGCATGATCGACGCATCGCCGTGCTCAGCGAGGCGCGACGCCGTTCTCGCTTGATGCTGGATACGCTTAGTCGAGACAACCCATCACCGACTTGCATTCGAGGAATTCGGCGAGGCCCCATACACCGTGCTCGCGGCCGTTGCCCGAGGTCTTGACGCCGCCGAACGGCGCGCTGAAGTCCATGCGCGCGCCATTGATCTGCACACAGCCCGCTTCGAGCCGCGCGGCAACGCGCCTCGCGCGTGCCGGACTCGCCGACCACACATACGCCGCGAGCCCATAGGGCGTGTCGTTGGCGATCTCGATCGCTTCGTCTTCGGAGTCGTAGGCGATCATGCAGAGCACCGGGCCGAAGATCTCTTCCTGGGCGATGTCCATGTCGTTGCGCACGTCGGCAAACACCGTCGGCTGCGCAAAGAAGCCTCGCGACAGATGCGCAGGCCGCCCCGGTCCGCCCGCCACGAGACGCGCGCCCTCTTCGACGCCGCGCGCGATCATGCGCTGCACCTTCTCGTACTGCCCACGGTTCGAGATCGGCCCGAGCCGCGTATCGGGCGCGGCGGGGTCGCCCACGGTGAGCGCATTGGCCGTCGCCCGCGCGATCTCCACCGCCTGCGCATAGACGCTGCGCGGCACGAGCATGCGCGTCGGCGCGATGCAGGTTTGACCCGAGTTCAGCATGCAGCTCACGACGCCTGCCGATACCGCTGCCTTCAGATCGGCGTCGTCGAGAATGACGTTGGCCGACTTGCCGCCGAGCTCCTGCGCCACGCGCTTGACCGTCGCCGCCGCATTGACAGCGACATCGACACCCGCGCGCGTCGAGCCGGTGATCGACACCATCGCCACGTCGCGATGCGAGGCGAGTGCCGCGCCGACACTCGCGCCTTCGCCGTACAACATGTTGAACACGCCGGGCGGCACGCCTGCTTCCCGCACGATCTCGGCGAACAATCGCGCATCGAGCGGCGCGATCTCCGACGGCTTGAGCACGATCGTGCAACCGGCCGCGAGCGCCGGCGCGACCTTCGCGACGATCTGGTTGATCGGCCAGTTCCAGGGCGTGATCAACGCGACCACGCCGACCGGTTCGCGCACGATCTCGGTCGTGCCGTGCCGCTCCGAGAAAGCAAACGACGGCAGCGCGTCGAGTACCGAGCGCAGTTGCGCGAGACCGATGCGCGCCTGGTACTCGTTGCAGAGCCAACGAGGCGCGCCGATCTCCTCGCCGATCGCGGCCGCCATCTCGTCGATGCGCGCAGCGTAGCGAGCCGCGATCCGTTCGAGTACGGCGGCTCGCTCAGCGACGCTCGTCGCTGCCCACGCAGGCAGCGCGGCGCCTGCGGCAACGACTGCCCGCTCGACGTCGGCCACCGAGCCCATCGCCACCGAGCCAGCCACCTGCTCGGTGACCGGATCGATCATCGTGAACGTCGGTCCCGGCTGCGCGGGCGCGCCCCATTCGCCATCGATAAAGAAGCGGTCGATCTGATGCATGTTGCCTGCTCCTTAGAATGGCTTGTCGCCGATGATCGTGGCGCGCATCATGCGACGCTCGGCCGGGAAGTAGTCCTGCACCGCGTAGTGCTGCGTGGCGCGGTTGTCCCAGAACGCGATGGTGTTCGGAGCCCACTTCAGGCGCACCTGATATTCGGGCACCGCCGCCTGGCGATACAGGTACTGCAGCAGATCGAGTTCGCCGTAGCGGAAATCGAAGCCCACCCGGAACGTGCGCGATTGCATGTAGTTCGCCAGATGGGTCGTGAAGCCTTCGTTCACGTAGAGAATTTTCTCGCCACTCTCCGGATGCGTGCGCACGACCGGATGCGTCACGGCCGGAAATCTCGCGCGATTGGCATCGCGCTCGGCCTGCGTCAAGCGCGGACCGAACGACGGCATGAAGTCGTGCACGGCATAGAGGCCCGCGATGCTCTGCTTCACGTCTTCGGGCAGATTTTCCCAAGCTTGCGCCATGTTCACCCAGATCGTGTCGCCGCCGCTCGGCGGACAGACCACGCAGCGCAGCATCGAGGCCATCGACGGAATCTCGCGCCACGACACGTCGGTATGGAAGATGTTCTCGCGGGCCTTTTCCTTGCCCGTGCCGCCGAGCAGCACCAGTTCAGGATGATCGGCGTGATGCGCAAACACCGGATGCACTTCGAGCTCGCCAAAGCGGCGGGCGAGCGCAACGTGCTGTGCTGGCGTGATGTCCTGATCGCGGAAGAACAGGACTTTGTGCTTCACGAGCGCCGCGCGCAGCGCGACGTACGTGGCATCGTCGAGCGGCTCGCGCAGGTCGAGGCCATCCACCTCGGCGCCAATGACTGGCGTCGAGCTCGTAAGCGAAAAGGACGCGGGCGATGCCACGCGCTCCATGGCCGGGGTCCGGCCTTCCGGGGCTTGCGTCATGATTTGTCTCCTGGGCCCGGCGGCCTCGTTGGGCGTACCGGATGCGTTTCTTTCAATCTGTTCGCGCAAGTGAGGGCGCGCGAGCGGTCGATGTCGCGATGAAGCGTGCAGTCAAGTTACGCAAACGCGCGACGCGCGTCGTGGTTCGAACGCAGGAAGTTGCGCCGTGCTTCGTATGAACCAGGGGTTTTCCCCCGCGCGGCGGGCCGCCGCCGGGTTCATTTTTTCGGGCGGAAGGGCCAGCTGAAACGCGGCGGCTCCTTGCGCACGAAGCGCTCCGCCGATTCCTTCACGTACGGCGAGGCGAGCGCGATCGCCTGGGCTTGCGCCTCCGCATCGAGCAGCGAAGCGAAGCTGTGCTCGAAGGTCTGCGCGAGCAAGCGCTTGGTCTGCGCAAAGCCTTCCGGCGATTGCAGGGCGAGCGAGCGCGCCAGTTCGAGTGCGCGCGCATCGAGTTCGTCGGCGGGACACACGTCGAGCACGAGACCGAGCGCATGCGCCTCGGCGGCGGGCAGTTCGCGCGCCGAATAGATGAGTTCGCGCGCGCGTTGCACGCCGATCATGCGCGGCAGCATGTGCAGCATGCCGAGATCGGGGACGAGGCCGATCTTGGCGAACGCAAGGCAAAAGCGCGCGCGTTCGGAGGCGATCGCGAAGTCCGCCATCAGCGCGAGACTGAAGCCCGCGCCATAAGCGACACCGTCCACGGCCGCGATCACCGGCCGCTCGAAACTCGCGAGTGCGTGACACGGCCGCTGGCATTCGAGCATGCGCGCGTGCGCGCTGGCCGCATCAACGTCGGACTGCATCGACGAGACGTCGCCGCCAGCGCAGAAATTGCCGCCTTCGCCCGTCAGCAAAAGCGCCCTCACGCCGGCGTCGCGCTTCAACGCCTCGACGGTTTCGCTGAGTTCGGCGAACATCGTTGCATTGAACGCGTTCTTGCGCTCGGGGCGCGCGAACGTGACGGTGGCAATGCCGTCTTCGATGGTGGTCTTGATCATGGTGTCGATGGGTTCCTCAATCAGGCCGCGTCTTGCGGCATCCATACGCGCGCAGTGGGGCGCGCGGCTTTCGCCGCGAGCGTGGCGCCAGGCAACAGTACGCCCGCGTCCGCTGGCCGGCAGGCGAAGTGCTGGAAAAAAACGGCTTCGAAACGCGCAAGCGCTCCGAAGCCGGTCCAACTCGCCAACTGGGCGAGATCAGCATGAATCTCCCCGTGAGCGCACGACGACAGCAGCGCGCGCATGAGTCGCTGCTCGCGCACGATCGCCGTGAACGCACTGCCTTCACGAAACAGCCACGCGCGCAGCCGCGTCACGGGCATCGCGAGGCGCTCTGCCGCCGCCGCGAGCGACCACTCGGCCCACGGCTCGGCGAACACCGTATGCGCGAGCTGCAGCGTGAGCGCCGCGTCGGGCCCGAGAACCGGCGGCCCTTCAAGTTCGATGCACAGCTCGGGGCGCGCTCCCGCGTTCGCCGTACAAGCTACCACGCCGTCATGATGAAACCGCAACCACGGCTCGACCCGCAGGCTCTCGCCCTCATACAACACCCCGGCGCGACGCTGGCTGCGCATTGCATGAGCACCGCTCACTGCCCGCAGGCGCACGGCGTACGGCAGCCGCAGATTGGCGACGGGAGCGCCAGCATACGGCGCGCGCCACGGTTGCGCGCGCACCCGATCGCGCCACGCGGAGCGGTCCGGCAAGCCGCACACAAGGAAGTCGATGGGCGGCTGCATCGTCGGCGAACGGCTTGCGGCGATGCTTACGCGGCCACGTCCTGCATCGCGGCGCAGTAACGCTCCATCTGGTAGTCGCTATCGCCGAACAGCGTATCGAGCGTCGCGAGACGCTTGAAGTAGTCGCCCACTTCCAGCTCGTCGGTCATGCCCATCCCCCCGTGCAACTGCACCGCCTGCTGACCGATGAAACGCCCCGCTTTCGCGACCACGATCTTCGCCGCGCACAGCATGCGCGTGCGCTGCGCCGCATCGGGCTCGTCGAGCGCCTGGGCTGCCACATAGGCCATCGAGAGCGCCAGCTCCTTCTGCACGAGCATGTCGGCCACGCGATGCTGCAGCGCCTGGAACGACGCGAGCGCGACGCCGAATTGCTGGCGCGTGCGCAGGTATTCGCTGGTTATTTCGATCAGCCGCTCCATCGCGCCCGCTGCCTCCGCGCAGAGCGCCGCGACCCCATGATCGAATGCGTGAGCGAGCACCGCGAGGCCGTCGTTGTCGTTGCCAAGGCGTGCTTGAGCAGCGACGCGAACGTCCTTGAGCTTGAGGTCCGCGCCACGCAGACCGTCGATGGTCGGATAGCCCGTGACTTCCAGACCCGCCGCCGCGCGCTCGACGATAAAGACCGCGATCTCATCCGATGCTTCGAGGCGCGCGCTCACGAGGAACGCATCGGCCACTTCGCCGTGCCACACGAGCGACTTGCTGCCATCGAGCACATAGTCGCCGTCCACCCGCTTCGCCACGGTCTGCACCGCTTCCGGCCGATGACGCCCGTTGCGTTCCTGCCAGGCAAGCGTCGCGATCTTGCTGCCGCTCGCCAGCGCCGCAAGCCAGCTGTCCTGCTGCGCGGGCGAGCCGTACTTCGCCAAGGCGGCGCTTGCGCAGACCGCACTCGGAATCACCGGTTCGAGCACCAGTGCCCGACCGAGTTCGAGTTGCACGACGAGGCGGCTCGTCGCGCCCTCGCCAAAGCCGCCGTACCCGCTCGGCACCGTGAGTCCGAACACGCCCAATTCAGCGAGCGCGTTCCAGATGCCGCGATCGAATGCCCCTTGCGTGCGCGAACGCGTGCGCCGTTGCGCAAACGTGTATTCGCTGTCGACGAAGCGGCGCAGGCTGTCGGCGAGCATGCGCTGCTCTTCGCTATAGGTGAAGTCCATGTTCTACCCCTGCAAGCCAATGATCATCTTCGCGATGATGTTCTTCTGCACTTCAGTCGCGCCGCCGTAGATCGACGTCTTGCGCATGTCGAAGTAGGTCGACGAAGCGGCCGATGCCCACGCGGGGCCATCGACGTTCAGTTCGGCAGCCGATTCGAGCCACTCAGGTGAGTAAGGCCAGCCGTGCGGGCCCGCCACTTCGTGCTGCAGCATCGCGATGTCCTGCTGCAACTCCGAGCCGCGAATCTTGACGATCGACGCCTCGGGGCCCGGCCCCTTGCCGCCATCGCCGGACGCGACGCGCAGCAGCAGCATCTCGAGCGCCATCAGGTCCATCTCCAGGCGAGCGATCTTGTCGCGCATGCGCACATCGTCGATCATCTTGCCGCCGCGGCCGTCGTCGGCGCTCTGCGCATAGTGCTTGAGCTGGCCCAGCTCGCGATAGCAGTGGCCGATGCCGGCGATGCCGGTGCGTTCATGCCCAAGCAGATACTTCGCGTAAGTCCAGCCGCGATTCTCCTCGCCGACCAGATTCTCGACCGGCACCTCGACGTTCTCGAACCAGGTCTCGTTGACATCATGTCCGCCGTCGAGCGTGACGATCGGCCGAACCGTGACGCCGGGCGACGTCATGTCGATCAGCAGCATCGAAATGCCTTGCTGCGGCTTCGCATCCGCATCGGTGCGCACGAGGCAGAAGATCCAGTCGGCGAAATGCGCCATCGTGGTCCAGGTCTTCTGCCCGTTGACGATGTATTTGTCGCCCTGCTTCACGGCGCGCGTCTTGAGCGAAGCGAGGTCGGAACCCGAACCCGGCTCGGAATAGCCTTGACACCAGAATTCATCGACATTCGGGATACCCGGCAGGAAACGCGCCTTCATTTCCGGGCTCGCGTACTTCATCAGCACCGGGCCGATCATCGTGAGGCCGAACGGCAACATGCGCGGCGCGCCCGCTAGTCCTGTCTCGATGTCGAAAATCAGTTGCTGCAGCGTGGACCAGCCCGTGCCGCCGTATTCCTTCGGCCACTTGGGCGCGCCCCAGCCCTTCGCGTTCAGGATGCGATGCCAGCGAACATAGTCGTCCTTCTCCACGCGCTGATGTGCGAGCACCTTCGCGCGGATGTCTTCGGGCAAGTGCTCGCGCAGGAATGCCCGCACTTCGTCGCGAAACGCCTGTTCCTCTGCGGTAAAGCGCAAATCCATCTGTCTATCCCTCTCTGACGGTCCCGGCGCGCGACTACAGCGTGCGCGCGACCAGTTCCTTCATGATTTCGTTGGAGCCGCCGTAGATCTTGCCCGCGCGCGAGTTCATGTAGAGCCGCGCGATCGGATACTCGACCATGTAGCCGTAGCCGCCGTGCAACTGCAGGCACTCGTCGATGATTTCGCAGTTGCGCTGCGTGCTCCACCACTTCGCCATCGCTGCCGTTTCGGGATCGAGTTCGTCGCGCAGCACCTTCTCCATGCAGTTGTCGATGAATGCGCGCGCAACCGTCGCGTTGGTCTTGCACTCCGCGAGCTTGAAGCGCGTGTTCTGCAGATCCAGCAGCGTCGCACCGAACACCTTGCGTGAGCGCACGTACTGCGTCGTCTCTTCGATCGCCCGTTCCATCGCGCCCAGTGCGCCGAGCGCGATGATCATGCGCTCCTGCGGCAGCTGCTGCATCAGCTGATAGAAACCGTTGCCCTCCTCAGGCCCGAGCAAGTTGGCGCACGGCACGCGCACATCGTCGAAGAAGAGTTCCGCCGTGTCCTGGCCTTTCTGACCGATCTTCTCCAGCACGCGGCCACGCCGAAAGCCGGCAAGATCCTTCGTCTCGACGACCACGATGGAGACACCCTTGGCACCCTTCTCGGGGTCGGTCTTCACGACCACGCAGACGAGGTCCGCGTGCACGCCGTTCGAGATGAAGGTCTTCGAGCCGTTGATGACGTAGTGGTCGCCAACGCGCACGGCCCGCGTCTTGATGCTCTTGAGGTCCGAGCCCGCACCGGGCTCCGACATGGCGATCGCGGCGACCAGCTCGCCGCTCGCCATCTTCGGCAGCCACCGGTGCTTCTGCTCTTCGGAACCGTAGCGCAGCAGGTAATGCGCGACGATGCCGCTATGCACGTTCGTACCGAGGCTCGCCGCCATGGCACGCGACTGTTCGAGCGCGATGATCGCCTCGTGCGCGAAGGTGCCGCCCCCGCCGCCGTACTCCTCCGGTATGCTCGCGCACAGCATGCCCATTTCACCCGCCTTGCGCCACACCTCGCGGTCGACTTGCTGCTGTTTGCACCAACGCTCCTCGTGCGGCACCAGCTCGCGATCGATGAACTTGCGGATCGAATCCTGGAACAGCACCAGGTCATCGGTGATCCAGGGACTGCTTTGCCCGGTCATAGTGTGTTTCTCCTTCAATACGGCGCGTGCGGCGCACAACGATCAGGGACGGCCGCCGCCCACCACGAGCACCTGGCCGGACACGTAGTTCGACTCCGGAATGCACATCATGTAGACCGCGCCCGCGGCTTCGACCGGCGTACCGGCGCGACCGACCGGGATCATCGCTTCGATGTTCTTCATCAGTTGCGGATTCACGCCGACCTTGATCTCGTTGCCGCCGATGTCGATCGTCGCCGAGTTGCCTTCGCCTGCCGTGGCTTCGGTCAGGCGCGTCTTGATGAGGCCGAACGCGACGCTGTTGACGTTCACCTTGTAGCGGCCCCATTCCTTCGCGAGCGCCTTGGTGAGACCGTTGATCGCGGCCTTCGCGGCCGAGTAGTTCGCCTGGCCCGGATTGCCCATCACACCCGACACCGACGAGATGTTCACGACCTTGCGGAACACTTCCTGGCCCGCCTCGGCTTCTTGCTTGGCGGCTTCGCGGAAGTAATCGGCGGCCGCACGCAGGATGCGGAACGGCGCGCTCACGTGCACGTTGAGAATCGCGTCCCACTGCTCATCGGACATCTTCTGGATCACGTTGTCCCAGGTGTAGCCCGCGTTGTTGACGATGATGTCGAGACGGCCGAACTCCTTGAGCGCCGTGCCCACGAAGCGCGTGCCGAAATCCGCGTCGGTCACGCTGCCCACGCAGGCCACCGCACGGCCACCGGCCGCGACGATCTCGCCGACCACGGCCTCGGCCGGTTCTGCATCCAGATCGTTGACGACGATGGCGGCGCCATCGCCGGCCAGCTTCAACGCGATTTCACGGCCGATGCCACGGCCCGAACCCGAAACGATTGCGACCTTGCCTACCAGTTTGCTCATGTTCTGTTGCTCCTCTGTTCTCTAGATTCAGGCGTCCAGCGCGATGACTGCATCGCCGGACAGTTTGATTTCGCCGTTCTCGTCGCGCGTCGTCAGGACCACGCGCAGCGTGCGCGCTACTTCGTCCTTCTCCTTCACGACCCCTTCGCAGCGGATCGCGTCGCCCACATGGGTGATGGCCGCGAAGCGCACCGAAAATTCCGCGATGGCCTGCTGCGGCACCCAGTTGGTGAGCAGGCGCCCCAGATACGCCATCGACAACATGCCGTGCGCGAACACATCGGGCATGCCGGCCGCGCGCGCGAAGTCGAGGTCGACGTGAATCGGGTTGTGGTCTCCCGACGCACCCGCGTAAAGCGCGAGCGTGAGGCGGTTCAAAGGGGCGGTGACGAACGACGGAAGCTGGCTCCCCACCGTTAGTTGTTCGAACTGAATAGATTGCATGACTACTCCCAGACTTGACGCACTGTCGTTAGCCGTTTCTCACCACGATGACGCCGCGCAGATCCGCGACGGGTTGCCCCGCCTCATCCGTCACGCTCGTCTCACGCACTACGAATTCGAGCGCGCCGCCCTTCTTGTCGTAGATATCGGCGATGCGCGTCTCGAACGTCAGCTTCTCGCCGGCAAAGGCCATGCGGTGATAGCGAAACGATTGTTCGCCGTGCAGCACCCGGCCGATGTCGATGTTCAAGCGCTCCACCGTGGCGCGCGGATTAGGCGACTCCATCTCGAGGCAGAAGAAGAACGTCGGCGGCACCGGCAGCGCCGGATAACCGGCGTCGCGCGCGGCGGACTCGTCGAGGTAGCGGCTGTCGGTCTGGCCGGTCGCTTTCGCGAACAAGCGCAGCCGGCCCGGTTCGGCCACGGCCTGATGCCGCGAAATCAAAGCGCCGATATGGCTCCTGTCGATCATGACTATGGTTCCTTTTGTGGCTATGCTCACTGGCGCTCGTAGAGCGTGACCACGCAAGCGCCGCCGAGCCCGAGGTTGTGTTGCAAAGCATGGCGCGCGCCTTCGACCTGACGCTCCTGCGCTTCGCCGCGCAGTTGCCAGACCAGCTCCGTGCACTGCGCGAGACCGGTCGCGCCGAGTGGATGGCCCTTCGAGAGCAGACCGCCCGACGGGTTGGTGACGACACGTCCGCCGTAGGTGTTGTCGCCGTCGAGAATGAACTTCTCCGCCGTGCCGAGCGGCGTGAGACCGAGGCCTTCGTAGGTGATCAGTTCGTTCGCCGTGAAGCAGTCGTGCAGCTCGACGACCTGGATGTCCTCGGGACCGACGCCGGCCGCTTCGTAGACCTGTTGCGCGGCGGCACGCGTCATGTCGAAGCCCACGACCTTGCGCATGTCGCCTTCGTCGAACGTGCTGTTGCGATCGGTCGTCATCGACTGCGCCTTGATGATCACGCGCTTGTCGAGGCCGTGCTTCTTCGCGAACGCTTCCGAGCAGACGATCGCTGCGGCCGCGCCGCACGTCGGCGGGCAGCATTGCAGACGCGTGAGCGGATCGAACACGGCGGGCGAGGCCATCACTTCTTCCAGCGTGACGGTGTTGCGGAACACGGCGAACGGATTGCGCGCAGCGTGCTGGCGCGCCTTCACCGAAATACGGCCGAAGGTCTCCGGCTTGATGTCGTATTCCTTCATGTAGTCACGGCCCGCTCCGCCGAAGAACTGCGCGGCGCGCGGCGTGCCTTCTTCGTAGCCCTGCACCGCGTCCATGGTCCGCACGAAGCGCTCCATCGGGCCCGGACGGTCGGTGTACGCGCCCTTGAGCGCGCCGGGCACCATCTGCTCGAAGCCGACGGCGATCGCGCATTCGACCGCGCCGCTCTCGACGGCCTGGCGCGCGAGGAAGAGCGCCGTCGAACCGGTCGAGCAGTTGTTGTTCACATTGATGACCGGAATGCCCGTGAGGCCGACGCCGTAGATCGCCGCCTGGCCCGAGGTCGAATCGCCGAATACATAGCCGACGTACGCTTGCTCGACGAGCGCGTAATCGATGCGTGCATCGGCGAGCGCTGCCTTCGCGGCATTCGCGCCCATCGTTGCGTAGTCGTCGCTTTGACCGGGCTTCGTGAACGGGATCATGCCCACGCCCGCTACCACTACCTTGTTGCTCATATGTCGATCCTGAAGAGTTGAAGGGATGAAGGTTGGGCTCAGCTCACCTGACGGCCCTGGGCCTGCCAGTACGGTGTACGCAGGTCGCGTTTGAGGATCTTCCCGGCGGCCGAGAGTGGCATGGCCTCGCGGAATTCAATCGATTTGGGGCACTTGTAGCCCGCGATGAACCGCTTGCAGTGCTCGCGCAATGCGCTCTCGCTGGGACTCGTGCCCGGACGCGCGACCACCACGGCATGCACGGCTTCGCCCCAGCGCGTATCGGGTATGCCGATCACCGCGCAGTGCGCGACGTCCGGATGGCGCGCGAGCACGTTCTCGACTTCGGCCGAATACACGTTCTCGCCACCGCTCACGATCATGTCCTTGAGACGGTCGACGATGAAGAGGTAGCCGTTGTCGTCCATATAGGCGCCGTCGCCCGTGTACAACCAGCCGTCGCGCAGCGCTTCGGCCGTTTCGGCAGGCTTGTTCCAGTAGCCGTGCATCACGTTCGGCCCGAGCACGACGATCTCGCCCACGCAATTGCGCGGCAGTTCGGCACCGTCCGGTCCGACCACACGCACCGTCACGCCGAGCGAGGGCCGCCCCACCGAACGGTACAGTCCGCTCGCGCGGTTCGCCGTACTGTGATTGACCGGCGGGTTCACCGACACCAGCGGCGAGGCTTCCGTGAGGCCATACGCGTGAAAGAACTCGATGCCGGGGAGCGCCTCGAGGGCGCGGTCGAGCACGGTCGCGCTGATGGGCGACGCGCCGTAATAGATGCGTTTGAGACTGCCCAGCGAGCGCCGCGCGAAATCCGGATGCTCCAGCACGGCCTGCAGCATCGTCGGCACGAGCAGCACTTCTTCGACCTGATGGCGCTCGATGACCGCCAGCGCGGCGCCCGCATCGAAAGTGGGCAGCACGACATGCGTGTCGCCCGCAATGAAGTGGCCCACGGCGCGCGCCATCGCCGCCGTGTGAAAGAGCGGCGCCGCATGCAGCGAGACGGTCTTGCCGTAGTCGCGGAATTCGGCCATGCGCATCACGGCCGACGACCACAGGTTCAGATGCGATTGCATCACGCCCTTGGGCTTGCCGGTCGTGCCGCCCGTGTACATGATCGCGGCGAGATCGTTGCCGCCGCGAAACGCGTCGGGCACCGGTGTCGCGTCGGTGATCAGTTGCTCGTACGAGTGCATTCCTGCTGGCGTATCACGCTCGCCGGCATAGATGAGGACCGGACGACGCTGCGCCGTTGCGGCGATCGCCGGGGCCATCGACAGGAACTGATCGTCGACGATCAAAATGCCGGACTCGCAATCGTCGAGCGAGTAGACAATCTCCGGCACGCTCCAGCGGATGTTGACGGGATTGACGACGCCGCCGCCCCACCACACGCCGAGAAAATATTCGAGGTAGCGGTCGGAATTGAGGGACAGCATGCTCACACGCGCATCGGTCTTCATGCCGAGCGTCTGCAACGCGCCGGCGAGCCGGGCAACACGATCGTGCAGTTGCCTGTACGTTTGCGAACGTTCTGCGTAGCGGGTCGCAATCTGCTCGGGCGACTGCTGCACACTTCGGTGCAAGCCTTGGGTCAGGTACATGATGTCTCCGTATGCTTGCCCTGCCCCTTGCGGGACGGACAGCGGGCTGTCGTTTGAACGCTACTTTAGGCAAGTACGCGCGCACTGTCCTGTATCGAAAGGAGGAATTCGAGCAAGGCGGGGAATGGTTCGAAGGAACTACGACGACACACCGGTCGATGTGAAAGAATTGCAGTAAGATCTGCGCCCCGGCCAAAAGCGCGGGACAAGGCTTGCCAAACAAGGAGGAGACTCGTTCGTGAACACAGTGGGCGCCGTCGGAGCGCGCGGCAAGGACAACGTTACGCCAGGCATCATTGCGTCGAAGCTTCTGCCCCCGGCAGACAACCCGACGCAACTGGCGCGCGCGCAGCTCGTCGACTCGATCGCCCAGGCGCACACGGCGCGGCTCGTCCTGATCCGGGCGGCCGCGGGCTTCGGCAAGACCACCCTCATGGCGCAATACGCTGCACACTGCCGCACGCAGCGACGCGATGCGGTGTGGCTGCGCCTCGACAGCACGGACAACGATCTGCGCCGCTTCCTGCTGCATCTCGATGCAGGCCTGCAGACGCTGCCCGGCGCGCGGCTCGACGGCCTCGTCGCGGCGCAGATCGGCAGCGATGAGCGCTTCAGCGCCGCGCTCATCGAGCGCGTCGCGGCGCACGGCCGCCCGCTCTCGCTCTTGCTCGACGACTTCGAGACGATCCAGAGTCCGCCCGTGCTCGCGTTCACGCAACGGCTGATCGATGCGCTCGCGCCCGGCAGCCTCCTTGTCGTGGCCTCGCGCGTGACGCCGGAACTGGGCCTCGGGCGCATCCGCGCGCGTGGCGAGCTGCTCGACATCACGCCTGGCGCGCTGCGTTTTTCGCTCGCGGAAACGACCCGCTTCATACGCGATCGCTGCGGCATCGCGTTGCGCGATCAGGAGATCGCCACGCTGCATCGCTGCACGGAAGGCTGGGTCACGGCCATCTATCTCGCGACGCTGTCGCTGCGCACGCGCACCGATCACGTGGCCTTCGTCGCCTCGTTCTCGGGCACCAATATCGAACTGGCCGAGTTTCTCGCCGAGGACATCCTCGCGCGGCAAAGCGAGGCGTGTCGCACGTTCCTGCTGGAAACGAGCGTGCTCTCGCAGTTCTCCGCCGAACTGTGCGACAACATCATTGGGCGTACCGATAGCCGCGAGATGCTCGACTATCTCGAACGCTCGAACCTGTTCATCGTTCCACTCGACAGCGAACGCAACTGGTATCGATATCACCGGCTTTTCGCGAGTTTTTTGCGCCATCGTCTGCACACCGGGCAACCGCAGCGCGAAGCCCAGATCCACGTTGCGGCGGCCCGCTGGTTCATCGGCGCCGAGCGGCCCGTGCCGGCCATCGAGCACCTGCTCGACGCGGGCGAACACGAGGTGGCGCTCCTGCACATTGCGCGGCATTCGAAGCGCCTGCTCGGCAACGGGCGCATCCGTCTCCTGATGCGCTGGCTCGATCGCATCCGGCCCGAGCTGCTCGCTTCGACGCCGCGCGTGCGGCTCACCTATGCGTGGGTCCTCCTGCTCAATCGACGCTACGCCGACGCGATGCAGACCGCGCAGCAAATCGTCTCCGAGCTCGCCCGCGACGACGCCACCGATCAACTCGCACTCGAAGCCGAGGCGCTGCGCGGCGTGCTGTTCGCACTGACCGACCAGATCGAGGCGTGCCGCGAGACCGGTCTTGTGATGCTCGAACGGCTGCCCGACAACACCAATTTCCCGTACCACAGCCTTACCGTTTCGCTCGCCTTCGCGCTCGTGGCGACCTATCGATACGACGAAGCGCGCAGCGTGCTGTCGCGCGCGCTGCAGCGCCGCCAGGATCATCCGTTCGTCGTGCTGCGCGCGATTGCCGAAGCCATCGAGGGCATCATCGATCTCGTGCAGGGGCGTCTCGGCACGGCGCTCGCCCGCATGGCGGCCGTCTCGGCTCACGATTGGCGCGCTCATCACGATGAGGCCACCGGCAGTCGCACCAGCATCGATATCTCGCGTTCGCTCGCGCTCTACGAGGCCGACGATCTCGACGAGATCTCGCGCCTGCTCGGGGATGCGCTGCCGCTCGCCAAGAGCGTCAGCCCACCCGACTCGTTGATTACTTCGCATGTCCTGCTTGCGCGTGTCGCGCTCATTCGCGGCGACAAGGAGCAGTGGCTGCGCCTGCTCGCCGAACTCGAGCAGCTCGGCCGTTTGATCAAATCCGACCGGGCCGTCTGCTCCGCGTGGATGGAGCGTGCGCGCGTGGCGACGCTCGACGGTCGGCTCGACGCCGCCGAACAGGCACTGCGCGCTGCGTATCTGCACGCCGGTTGGGAGACACCAGCGGTCGCGTTCCATGCCAACGACATCGACTTGCCCTCGCTCACACGTCTGCGGCTCGATATCGCCGCGGGCCGCTTCAGCACGGCGCAAGCGGGCCTCGCCGAAGCGCTCGCCCATGCCAACGCGACGCAGCGTTACTGGCGCGCGCTCAAGATCCGTCTGTTGCGCTCGCTGGCGCTCGACGGTCTGGGCCAACGCGACGCCGCGTTCGCCGAGATCACCGAAGCGCTGCGCGTGGGCAGTCATGAAGGCTTCGTGCGCACCTTCATCGACGAAGGGCAGCCTTTGATGGCGCTCGTTCGCGAGTGGGCCAAACTGCATCGGCAGGACATGTCGTCGCTCGGTGTCGTGGCGGCTTTCGTCGACCGGCTGCTCGCTTATACCGATGCCACGCGCGGCGACCCCGGCCTCACCGACGACAGCGCGCAGCGCAAGAGCGGCACACCGCACGAAGCGCTGACGTCGCGCGAGCTGGACGTGTTGCGCATGCTGTCGGCCGGGCATCGTAACAAGGCCATCGCCGAAAAGCTGTTCGTCTCCGAGCTGACGATCAAGTCCCACCTGCGCAAGATCAACGCCAAGCTGGGCGCGCACAACCGCACCCAGGCCGTCGCCATCGGTCGCGACAAAGGCCTGATCCCTTAACAGAACGCCGCCATGCGCGTGGCCCAACCACACGCTTTATTTGTTCGGATTGCCAATTACATAGACGCCATGACGACCACCGACCATCACGCAACGACTGGACCGCTTGCCGGGCTCAAGGTGCTGGACTTTTCGACGTTGCTGCCCGGCCCGTTTGCCACGCAGATGCTCGCCGATCTCGGCGCCGACGTGATCCGCATCGAGTCGCCGACCCGCCCTGATCCGATCCGGCGCATGCCGCCGGTCGTGAACGGGCAATCCGGCGTTCATCGCTGGCTCAATCGCAACAAGCGTTCGCTGACGCTGGATCTCAAGCATCCGGACGGCGTGGAGGTCGTGCGCCGCCTCGTCGGCGAATACGACATCGTGGTCGAGCAGTTCCGGCCCGGCGTGATGGCGCGCCTCGGCCTCGGCTACGAACAGCTTCGCGCAATCAACCCGGCGCTCATCTACTGCTCGATCACGGGCTTTGGACAGACCGGCCCGTGGCGCGATCGTGCGGGTCATGACATCAACTACATGGCGCTATCGGGCGTGGCGAGTTATGTGAGCGAGCAACAACCCACGCCGCTAGGCGTGCAGGTGGCCGACATCGGTGGCGGCAGCCTGCACGGCGTCGTGGCCATTCTCGCCGCGCTCGCTCATCGCAGCCGTACCGGCGAGGGCCAGTATCTCGACGTGAGCATGACCGACGCGGCGTTCAGCCTGAACGCCATGGCCGGCGCGGCATTTCTCTCGGGTTCGGAGCCGCCGTCATGCGGCACGGGCAAGCTCAACGGCGGATCGTTCTACGGCTACTACCGCACGGCCGATGGCCGCTTCTTTTCGGTCGGCAGCCTCGAACCGCAGTTCTTCGCCGCTTTCAGCGCGGCCATGGAGCATCCGGAATGGCTCGACCTCGTGAATCAGGGCACCGTGCAGGCCGCGCAGCAACTCAAGGCCAGCATCACCGCCGCGTTCGCCGGCAAGACCTTCGATGACTGGTGCGCCGTCTTCTCGACGCTCGATTGCTGCGTCGAACCCGTGCTCACCCTCGACGAAGCCGCGCGCCATCCGCAGATGGCGGCTCGCGCCGTGCTGGTGAACGTTCCCTCGGAACACGGTGCTGCGCACCGGCAGGCCGCGCATCCGGTGAAGTTCTCGGTCACGAGCCCCTCGTATCGGCACGCAGGCGTTCCATTGGGCAATGACAGCGCAGCGGTACTCGCGCAAAGCGGCTACACGGCAGGGGAAATCGCCGCGCTGATCGCCGCTGGCGTCGTGTCCGGCACTCGCGCGCCGACTGTCACGACGCCCGCCACGGCGTAACGGGCGCTGTGCCCGGCGCCATTCAGGGAGATCCCGATGACAAGCACTGCGCAACACAACGCCGACACAACCTCGCCGGACGTGCCGCCCGGCTTCCGCCCGCTCGCCCCGTTGGGGGGCTTCATGGCGGACTTCGGCAGGCTGTACCAGCACGAGACGACGCACGCGATCGGTGTTCGCGTCGACGCGCGTCACCTCAACAATCTCGGCATCGCGCACGGCGGCATGCTCGCGACGCTGGTCGATTCGGCCATCGGCATCGTGATGATCCAGCGCGTCGGCCGACGCCAGCCCGGTGTGACGGCACATCTCAGCCTCGACTATATGAACCCTGCGCGGGTCGGAGACTGGATCGAAGCGCACGTCGAACTCGACAAGCTGGGCAGCCGTTTGCGCGTGGGCGGATGCCGCGTGATGGCCGGCGACGTTTGCCTCATGAAGGCCAGCGCCACGTTCGCGGTGCTGCCTGAACGGGGCGCGCCGGTGCCGGTGCCGGGTTGATGCCCGCCGTATCGAGCACTACTCGGAGGCGAGGCTCAATGCGAACGAATCGACCAGCACCGCATGAATCTCGTCGCCCGCCTTGAACTGCGCGAGGTCGATCGCGGGGTCCGCCTTGATCGTGACGGTCTCGCGCGGGCCTCGCAGCGTCACCGCACGCGTGGCACGGTCGATGTGCTGAACCGTCGCGACCAGTTCCACCTGGGAGGCCGTGCGATATCCGTCGGCGGTCGGCACCGCGATCTGCGTATCGACGCGCGTCCGGATGCCGTTACCGCTCGATTGAGGGTCGTCGGCGGTGGCGAGCATCACGTCCCTGAATTCGACCAGCACTTCATCGCCGACGATCGGCAGACGCCCGGGACGGCCCGCCACCGCGATCGGCGCGACCAGTTCGTTGCCTTCGGGACCGACGACCGCCATGCGGTTTTGCGCATAGTCCACGCCGGTGACGACACCGGTCACGCGAATCGGCTCCGTGTTCGCGACGATGCTTTGCGCTGCACCGGACAGCGTCGGGTCGGCGAATGCCGGTACGACGGCCAAAACCGCCAGTGCGATCGCGACGGCGATATGCTTGAGCTTCAAGATGGTTCTCCTGAGAAATCGTAAAGGCGCTTGCGCGCTGGATTGCCTCGTCACGCTGGCGAAGCGCGCGGCGCGCATCCGACGTGACAAAACGTGACGAGACGATGAAGGGATGTTGACGCGGGCAAGCTCAGGGCGCTATCAGTAGTCCCTGAAACCGCTGTACGGAAGTCACTACACGAGGTTCAAGCCGTCTCGCTGCCACGCGGCAGCGCCAGCTTCAGGACGAGGCCGCTGGTCGAATCCCCGCTGAGCTCCGCGCGCAGCGCCTGAGCCATCTGGCGGCACAGCGTCAGTTCGAGCTGCGCGGCCTGCGTATCCGCTGTGGCGGCCCGATGCTTGCGCGCTTTCGCGGCCGCGCCGTGCGCCCCGATTCGCAATTCGACTTCGACGATGCCCCCGCCGCGCAGCAGCGCGTGAACCGCGACCGGAATTTCTCCCGTGCTGTCCGCGCGCGCGGCGAGATGCAGCAGCGCCCCGAGCAACCGCGCATAACGCGTCTCGTCGAGCCAGACGGAAGCGCTGCCGCGCCCCGAAAAGCGGGTCGAAAAGCGCGCGTCGAGCGCCGCCATGTCGTCCTCGACGGTCTGCACGACGCGACGCGTGGCCTCGCGCAGATCGCAACGCGTGGCGCTCGAGCCCGAGAGCGTCTTGCTCGTCGCGCCCAAGAGGCGCAGATGATCGAAACGCATCTCGGCCAGCTGCAAGCGCGAGCGCGCCTCGGCAAGACGCGCGGCCGTGGTGGCATCGCGTCGCTGCGTGACCGACTCGAGCAATGCGATTGCTTCGGCCAGCGGCAGACTCACGTCGTCACCCAGCGTATCGAGCAGCGCGGCGCGTGCCTCGCTCGACGCGAGTGCCGTGGCCATCGCTTCGTGCAGCCCCACCATGATCCGCTCGGCGCCATTCACGTTGAAGGAACCGCAGATCATCAGGCTGATCGCGCCATGTGCATCGGTGAGCGGCGCGCCCCAGTGAACACCGATCGACGGCTCGCCGCCCGAGTCCGCGACCGCATCGAGACGATAGTCCGCTCCGCGCGCAACGGCATCCGCGAAGGCCGATTCGATGCGTTGCGCCGTAGCATCGTCGGCGCCGAACAGCTGGACCTGCTCGCGCAGACCGACGCTGCGAAACGCCTCGAACCGCTCGGGGCCCAGACGCGTGCGCAGATAACGGTTCGCAAACACGGTGCGCCCATCGAGCGCGCGCACCGACACACTGAACGGAAACGTATCGATCAACGCATGAAAGTCGGGGTACGGGCCGGCGGCCGCAGCGTCCTCGCTGCCCGCTTCAGTGGGAGGCTCGACCTGCGGGGCGAGTCGCAAACGCCGCGCGATATCCACCAGTTCGACGACGGAATGCGCGTTCAGCTTGCGCAGCAAGCGGGCCTTGTAGGTGCTGATGGTGCGCTCGTCGAGCGCCATGTCGGCGGCGATGTCGCGAATGCGAACGCCTTGCGCAAGATAGCCGAGCACGCTTTGCTCGCGCTGCGACAGCGTGTCGAGCAGGCTCGCATCCTGCGTGGCGGCATCGTTCGCGCCGCCGCGCCTGTCTTGTACGGGAAACCAGCTGCTGCCGTGCTCGATCGCGCGCAGGGCGAGAAAGACTTCGGCGAAATCGTCCGTCTTGCTCACGAAGCCCGACGCACCGGCCTCCTCGCACTGGGAGATGGTCAGCGCGTTGTCGATCTCGCTGAGCACCAGCATCTTCATCGACGGCAACGCGCGGCGCGCGCGGCGCATCACCTCGATGCCGTTCAGCCGCCGCAGGCGCAGTCCCAGCACCAGCAGGTCGGGACGTTGCGCGCGCAGCAAACGCGTGGCTTCGAGGCCGTCCGCCGCCTCGCCCACCACATCGTAGCCTTCGCGTTCGAGCACGAGGCGCAGCGCCTCGCGGGCGATGGCCTGATCCTCCGCAATCACGACTCGGTGCATGGAGAGCCCTCCGTGGTCCGCCACTGCATCCTACCGCATTCGCCGTTCGCGTCAGTTTTGACTGACACCAGCTTAATGGTCCACTGATTTCCGGCGCGGGAGCCCGCTTCGATACTGGTTGCATCGCCGCAAAGCGCGATCTGCAAGGCCTTGATACCGGAGACGAATCATGAGGACCCCTTTCCCCCAACCGCACGCCGCAACGCAACACCCGCGCGTGCGTCTGCTCGCGGCGGCGATTGCCGTTGCGCTCGCATCGTTGTGCGCGCCGCAAGGCGGCGCGTTCGCGCAGCTACCGTCGGGCGCCAGCGTCGTCTCCGGCGACGCTGCGATTCGCGAGTCCGGCAACGCCATGCAGATCGACACGGGCGGCGCGCGCACTGCAATCGACTGGCAGCGCTTTGGCATCGGCCCTGACCACAGCGTCACGATCAACCAGCCCAACGGCAAGTCGGTCACGCTCAATCGCGTCACCGGCCCGGACGCCTCGCAGATCTTCGGCGCGCTCAACTCGAATGGTCAGGTGGTCCTGCTCAATCCGAACGGCATCTGGTTCGCGCCCGGCGCGCACGTGAGCACCAACGCGCTCATCGCCTCGGCCGGTCAGATCAGCGACGAGGAAGCGCGCCAGTTCGCGGCCTCCGGCACGCTCAACGCGCGTCAGTACGGCATCGTGCGCAACGACGGCACGATCGTGACCGCCGAACGCGGCAGCGTCGCGCTGCTCGGTGCGCAAGTGGAGAATCACGGCGTCGTGCGCGCCCGCGAGGGCAGCGTGCTGCTCGCAACCGGCCCGCAGGCCACCCTCGATTTCACCGGCGACGGCCTCGTCAACATCGCCATCGGAGCGCGCCAGTCGGCAGACGGCGCATTCGATCCAGCCGTGAAGGGCGGCGTCACGCATACCGGACAGATCGACGTCGGCGGCGGTGTGGTCGCGATGAGCGCGACGCGCGCGGCCGACCATCTGGACTCCGTCATCAATCTCGGCGGCAAGGTCGCGGCCGATTCGGTGAGCTCGAAGGGTGGCGTGATCGTGCTCGGCAACGCGCAAACGACGCATGTGAGCGGCGAGTTGTCCGCGCGAGGCGTCGAAGGCGGCACGATCAAGGTGCTCGGCGAGCACGTGAAGCTCGCCGATAGCGCGAAGCTCGACGCAAGCGGCACGCACGGCAGCGGCGGCCAGATCCTCGTGGGCGGCAGTTTTCAGGGCCGCGGCCCCGAACCCGCCGCGCACGCGACGAGCGTCGCGGCCGGGGCACAACTCGCCGCCAACGGCGCACGCGACGGCGGCGTGATCGTCGTCTGGTCGGACGGGCACACGATCTTCGCGGGCAAGGCCACGGCAATCGGCCTCGAGCGCGGCGGCATCGTCGAAACGTCGGGCAAGCAGCTCGCCGTGACCGGCAGCGCCAGCGTGAATACGCAGGGCCGCAGCCGTGCCGGCACCTGGCTGCTGGATCCGGAAACGGTCAACATCGTCGGCACGGGCGGCGACCCGGGCGTCGACGCGATCCTCAACGATCCGGACGCGCTCGCGCAAATCGCCGGAGTCCTGAACATCGACGCGAGCACCATCGCCAATGCACTGAAGACCGGCGACGTGATCATCGTCGCGACCCAGGCCATCAACGTGAACAGCGCGATCGTCGCCGGACAGGTCGGCACCGACGCCAACGGCAACAAGAACACGCTCGCGCTGCTGTCGATGGGCCAGGTGTTCCCGGCCGGCTCGGATCCCGGTGCGCTCGGCAGCAGCGGCGAGCATCACAACACGAGCGGCGCTGTCTATATCCGCGCGCCCATCGTGTTGAAGGACGGCAACCTGTATGTGCAGTCCACCGGCGACATCCATCTGATCGACAACGCGCAGCCCGGTCAGAGTAGCAACGACGCGCTGCTCAACCGCGCGATCATCGACGTCGGCAGCGGCACGGTCTGGCTCGACGCTTCGCTCAGCGCGACGCTCTGGCAGGACGCGAACACCGCCGTGATCGCCGACCAGGTCGCGTTGAGCGGCGGCAGCGTGCGCATGGATAGCCCCTTGAATTACGCCGGCACGCTTGCCGGGTACGCCAGCAACGGCGACTTCAGCTATGCGCAAAGCGCGGCGAGCGGCGACGTCAATGTCGGCACCGTACGCTCGCCGATGTCCGCCACCGACACACTGAGCGGCGTGAGCGCGCGCAATCTCGACTATGTCGGGACCTCGCAATTCGCCGCCACACCTGGCTCGCTCAACCCGTACTCGAAAGTGACCTTGTCGAGCGGCGGCGAGGTCTTCGACGTCATCCTGTTCGAAGCGGGGCCGTATGTCGACAACCAGGGCAGGCCGCTCGGAGTCTATGGCGAGGACGACAGTTCCGACTACGTCGTGCGCAGCCTCACGTTCCAGTCGAGCGACAACGGCAGCACGTGGAAACTGATCGCTGACTCGAATTCGCCGACGCTTGCGCGCGCAACCGAAAACGGCGCGGTGTCGAACACGCCTGCGGGCTTCGGCATCGATGCGTACAACGGCAACGCGGTCGTTGCGAAGGAAATTACCGGCGTCGATGGCGCGGGCAGGCCGATCCTCAATAACGTCGATGCGGGCTGGGGAGTCGATTCGTTCGGCATCGGCGGCGCGCACAACGCCGACGAATTGCAGTTCGACAAGAACACGGGCGCATCGCAGCAATTGCTCGTGTCGCTCGGCGCGAAGACCGGCAGCGTCGATGCCGAGATCGGCTACCTGTTCGACGATGCCGCGTGGAGCGGCGCCACGGGTCAGCGCGAATCGGGCAATGCGTATCTGTTCGACTCGAAGGCGGGCAACGTCACGCTCAACGGCCGGACGGCGACGCTCGGCTACCAGATCGACGACGTCACCCGCCTGGAAGGCACGCCGAACCCGGACTTCTCGTATCGGCAACAAAGCGCCGCCGAGGCAAGCGCAGATGTCCATGCCGTCGATCTCTTCGTCGACAGCCTGCTGAACCAGAGCCGCTTCGACACGAGCGTCGACTATCAACCGGCGCCGGGAGCGCCGGCGCAGCCGGGCCAGTATGCGATCGACGGCACGCTGCACACGGGCGACTTCCAGGCGGCCCGCTATCGCAACACGCTCACACCGGGCGTGTTGACGGTGACGGCCGTGCCGGTCGATCCGCCTCCTCCGGTGGAACCGCCGCCGGTCACACCGCCCGCCGAGCCCGTCTTACCGCCCGTCACACCGCCCGTAGAACCACCGCCCGTCGAGCCTCCCGCTCAACCGGCCGATGCCCCGCAACCGACGCCGCCCACGCCCGTCACCTTCGACGAGCAGCCGCACGCCCAGCAACCGCTGCAACAAGCGCGACCCGATACATGGATCTGCAACGCGTTCGAGTCGCCGTCATCGGTCGTGACGAACTACACGGCGAGCCCGGCCATCGCGCGGACTTACTACGTTCAACTCGTCTGCAAGCCACGCGCGTATCCGAAGCGCCCCGTGGCGCCCACGGGTGCAGGCAGCCCCGAAGCATGGAGCAATCAGCTCGTGCGCGGCGGCCAGTATCTGATCGGCGACTGGGACCGCACGGTGATCCCGCGCGAGCGCGAGCCGCAAGCAGGACAAGACACCGTGCAACCAGGAGAACAATGATGACCGCGCAACCGACTGCACGCGTGCCGGCGCTTGCGATGACGCTCATCTGCGCCGCTGCGCTCGCTTCTTTCACGCCCGCCGCCAGCTCGGCACAAACGATGGCCCCATCGGTGCCGCTCATCGAACTGGCCCAGCACACACCGCCTCCGGTGCCCGCGACGCTCGCCCCCGGCCGCGCACAGTTGCCCGGCGCGGACGGCCTGCGCGAGCCGCAAAACGCGCTGCCGGACACGCTGCAACGCGAGGCGGTCCAACCGTCGGCCGAACCCCTGATCGACCAGCCCGGCGCCGAATCACCGGACCACGCGATCGCGTTCACTGTCCCGCACGTCATCGTCAAAGGCATGACGCGCTATACGCCCGAGACATTCCGCACGCTGCTCGAAAGCATCGAGAATCGCCCCGTCACGCTCGCCGACGTCAACGCGGTCGCCCAGCAGATCACGTCGCACTATCGCGCCGATGGTTACCTGCTCGTGCGCACCATCGTGCCCGCGCAGTCGCTCGAAAACGGCGAACTCGTGATCGAGGTCGTCGAAGGCAAGCTCAATCATGTGCAGGTGCAAGGCCACGAAAGCCGCGCGATGCAGCGCTACGCCGACCAGCTCATGAAAGAGCAACCGCTGAGCGCCGAAACGCTGGAACGCAACCTGATGCTCATGAACGACCTGCCGGGCAACCAGGTGCGTGCCGTGCTCGTCCCGTCCACCGACGAAACCGGCACGGACGTGGTGCTCAACAACGAGTTCCGCCGCTGGGAAGGCTTCTTCGGCCTCGACAATCGTTCGAGCCGCTATTACGGCCCCTGGCAATGGTATGCGGGCGTGGGTCTGAACGACCCGACCGGTCTCGGCGACCGGCTCTCCGTGCGCGGCGGCATGTCGCTCGATGGCCGCACCATGAGCTTTTACGAAGGCCAGTACGAAGTGCCGCTCGGCAGTGACGGCGTCGCGCTCAGCCTGCTCGCGCAGCACAGCGATGGACACGCGGACCTGCCCTCGTATCTGAACGCGAACAGCCAGGGCGACAACCTCGCGGCTCGTCTCACATGGGCACCGATACGCTCGCGCGAGCAGACCTTCAAGCTCACGGGCGCACTCACGGCATTCAACGGTCGCTCGGTCTATCTCGACGATCCTTCGCTGCCGCCCTCGTCCAACGATCGCATCCGCGCCCTGCGCTTTGGCGCGAGCTACGATTTCAGCGATTCGCAAGGCGGGCGCAACCTGCTCAAGGGCGAATTGAGCCAGGGGCTGGACGGGCTCGGCGCGAGCACGGCCAACACCGTCAACCCGTCGCGCCAGGGTGGCCGCACCGATTTCACGAAGCTTCAACTGGACGCCCAGCGGATGCAGGACCTGAGCTGGATTACGCCCGGCCTGAGCCTTTATCTGGCGGCCACCGGCCAGACCTCGTTCGGCCAGCCGCTGCTGGCGCCCGAACAGTTCGGCGTGGGCGGCAACTTCTTCGGGCGCGGCTACGATCCCTCCGAAATCGCCGGCGACAGCGGGCTGGCCGGCAAGGTCGAACTCCAGTACAACCGCGTGCACAAATTCGGCGATTACGCGGTGCCGGGGCAGTATTACGCGTACTGGGACATCGGCAAGGTCTGGAACAGCCAGCCGTACTATGTGCGCTCGCAAAGCCTCGCTTCCGCCGGGGCCGGCGTGCGGCTCAACGTTGCGAAGCGCACGTACGTGTCGCCTGAAATCGCGATTCCGCTCACGCGCCCGGTCGCGGCGGAGGTCGTGAACGGGCATAGCGGGAAGTCGCCGCGCTTCTATTTGAATTTTTTGAAGCTGTTTTGAGGCTCGGTAGTGTCGAATGCCGCCGTCGCCGTTCCGGGCACAGCCCCCCGCAGTGCTAGACTCGTGCGAGACAAGTCAACTACCTTGCAGGGACTGGCACGCCATGAAAATGAATGCGTTTGCGTTCGCGACGACCGACTGGAACCAGGTCGAACGCACGGAGCACAAGGGTGAAACGGGTGTCGCCTGGTGGCGCACGCAATACTTCGGCGATGTCGACAATCGCATCCGCGTGCGCATGGTCGAATACACGCCCGGTTATCTCGCCGACCATTGGTGCAAGAAGGGCCACGTGCTGTTGTGCCTCGAAGGCGAACTCGACACGACTCTCGAAGACGGCCGCACGTTCACGCTCAAGCCCGGCATGAGCTATCAAGTGGGCGACGAGGCCGAGGCGCATCAATCGTCCACGCGCGTGGGCGCGAAACTGTTCATCGTCGATTAGAGCGCCGGTTCGCTCGCTTCAAACGCCGCATTCGCGAGATGGGTGTTTAATACGCGCATGCCTCGCACAGGAGAGAGCCGACATGAAAGCAGCACTCGTCACCCAGGCCGGCGCCACGCCGGTGTACGCCGACTTCCGGGAGCCGGATGCGGCCGCCGGGGCTGAGCGCATCGCGGTCAGCGCGAGCGCCCTCAGTCACATCACGAAGAGCCGCGCGTCGGGCAAGCACTACAGTTCGTCGGGCGGCTTTCCGTTCGTTCCCGGCATCGACGGCACGGGTGTGCGCGAAGACGGCACGCGCGTCTACTTCCTGTTGCCGGAGCCGCCGTTCGGCGGCATGGCGCAACACTGCCTCGTACCGAGCGAGCGCTGCATCCGCCTGCCCACCGCGCTCGACGACGTGACGGCGGCGGCGATCGCGATTCCGGGCATGTCGTCGTGGGCCGCGCTCGTCGAGCGCGCGCGCCTCGCGAAAGGCGAAACTGTGTTGATCAACGGCGCGACCGGCGTGTCGGGACGCCTCGCCGTGCAGATTGCCCGCCATCTGGGCGCGGGCAAAGTCATCGCGACGGGGCGCAACGCCGAGGCGCTGCAAGCGCTCAAAGCGCTCGGCGCCGAGCTCACCATCGCGCTCGACCAGGACGCCGATACGCTCGACGAGGCGTTCCAGCAGCAATTCAAGCTCGGCGTCGGCGTGGTGCTCGATTATCTGTGGGGGCCGAGCGCCCAGGCCTTGCTGATCGCGGGTGCGAAAGCCTCGCGCGAAGCCGAGCCGGTGCGCTTCGTGCAGATCGGCTCGCTCAGCGGTCACGACATCACGCTGCCGGGCGCCGTCTTGCGCTCGTCGCCGATCGAACTGATGGGCAGCGGCATCGGCAGCGTGCCGTTCAAGCGTCTGCAGCACGCGGTCGAGCAAGTGCTCGAGGCCGCCGTGCCGGGCGGCTTCAAGATCGCGACCAAGCCCGTCCCGCTCTCGGAAATCGAGCAGCACTGGCACGACGACGGCCGCCAGGCGCGCGTCGTTTTCACGACCGGCGGACGGGCCGCGTAGTCAAGCGCACGGCCTCTCAGGCCCTGACGTGCACGTCGATGTCCTCGGTGGCAAGCGGCGGTGCAGCGGGGCCGAACGGGCGGCGCTGCTCGAAGTGAACCGCTGCGCGGCCAGGCGCAACGGCGACGATCGCGAACCGTTCGTCGCGACTCACGCCCGGCGGCGCGTCCAACGGCGTCGAGTCCGCCATGCTGCGCACGGCAACCACGGCAGGATTGCCGTTGTGCGCGTGCCAACGATATCCCGCCGTGCCGCGTCCGGCCAGTGTCACGACGTATTCTTCGCCTGACTGCAACTCGATCGATCGCATCGCTATTTCAAGGTCGAACCGAACACCGGCCCTGGGTGCCAGCCGTCGCTCGCGCGCCAGTAGTGCTGCAGGGAGCCGTCGCCCAGCAGCGCGACCAGTTCGAGGTTGAAGCCGAAACTCGATTCGATCATGCCCACCACCTGGGTCACATTCGATCCGAACGTCGTGCTCATCGCCCAGTTGCCCGTGCCTTCGTTGTCGCGCCACCAGTGCTGGATCACCCCGCCGAGCGCCACGCACAGTTCATAGTTGCCCTGGCGGGTCTCGTCGGATGCCCCGTACTGGCCTTCGATCATCACGGGGGGCGACTGTACGCCCGCGCCGAATTTCTCGGCCGCTTTCCAGATCATGCCATTCGAATCGTCGCGCCAGTAGCGCTGCATCGTGCCATCGGTATTCACGCACACGAGGTCCAGACCGCGATCGCGTCGCTGCACGAGCGTGGGCGCGCTCAACGCGACATTGGACGCGAACGTCACCGATGCGGCCCACGTGAACGGCGCGACGCCCTCGCGCCACCAGTGCTGCAAGGTGCCGTCGGCGAGCCGCACGACCAGCTCGAAGTTGCCGGGCACGCCATAGTCACTCTGGATGAACCCCGGCACGCCTGCCACGTTGGTCGGACCCAACACGCCGCCGTCGGTCCATTGCCCGCTGGCCTGGTCGAAGAATCGATGATGGAGCCGGTTTGCCGTGGTCCAGTAGACGTACTCGAAGTTGCGGTTGAACGTCGTCGATGTGACCGCTGGCGACGCGTGACAGTCATTCGCGGCGGTTTCGGCGAGCGCCCACGCAAGCGTGGAGCCATCGCGCCAGTAATGACGTATCGCGCCGCCCGGCGCGACCGACCAGACCTCGAAGTTGCGATGCATGGCACCGTCGCCGCTTTCGATCAGGTTGCCGCCATGCAGGCGCCGCCGCGACCACGGGTCGACATTGGTCTTGTCGGACGCGACGCCGTATTTGACGTTGTCGTCGATGCCACACTGCCCGTAGCCGAACCAGCAGTAGCCGCCCATGCCCCAGTATGCGCCCCAGGAATTGCGCATGAGCCAGGCGCCCTTCGTATCGTCGTAGCCGACGATATCGACGCAATGTCCGCCGCGTACGGTGTTGCTCGTTTGCGTATAGACCCCGCTGGCCGGACCGTACGCATCGAAATCGTCATAGACGGTGAAGCACGCACACAGCGGCCCGACCAGATCGAGCCAGGACTTCTGGTCATCGACGTTGCCGAGCGTCACGTAGCCATCCAGTTTCACGGTGCGTCCCGTGCGATCCGCCGTCGGGCTATACGGTATGTCGCCGCCCGCGTTGTAAAACGCATCCCAGACGTTGCCGGCCGCGTCGAGCCACGCAAAGTGCTGCTGATTCGTGTAGACCGACACCGCGAGTCCGCCCGTCGCGGGCGGACCGTAAAGCACGCCGCCCCAGACGGCCGGTGCGGGAGGCGGCTGCAGCGCGCCGACCGCGCCGGCGCCGTTGATGGTTTGCAGATTCCATTTGCTGCCGTCATACCAGGCGTCCTGGATATGACCGGCACCGTCGCGATACACAAAATGCTGCTGGTTGGTGTAGTCGCACACGAACAGGTCGCCGGCCGCCGCCGGTCCTGAGGTCAGGCCACCGTTGTTGATCTTCTGCAGGCGCCACTGGCTGCCGTCATACCAGGCGTCCTGGATATCGCCGGCGGCGTCGCGATACGCGAAGTGTTGCTGGTTGCCGTACACGCACACGAACAGATCGCCCACGGCGGGCGGCCCCGACGTCACGCCGCCGTTGTTGATCCGCTGCAGGTTCCATTTGCTGCCGTTGTACCAGGCGTCCTGGATATTGCCGGCCGCGTCGCGATACGCAAAATGTTGCTGATTGCCGTAGTCGCACCCGAACAGATCGCCCACCGCCGGCGGTCCCGACGTCACGCCGCCGTTGTTGATCTTCTGCAGGCGCCACTGGCTGCCGTCGTACCACGCGTCCTGGATATTGCCGGCCGCGTCGCGCCAGGCGAAATGCTGCTGGTTGCCGTACACGCACACGAACAGGTCGCCCACGGCGGCCGGCCCCGGCGTCTTGCCATCCGCGTTGATCCGCTGCACGCTCCAGGCGCTGCCGTTGTACCAGGCATCCTGAATATTGCCGGCCGCGTCGCGATACGCGAAATGTTGCTGATTACCGTAATCGCAAACGAACAGATCACCCACGGCGGGCGGACCGGATGTCACGCCACCGTTGTTGATCTTCTGCAGATGCCATTGGTTGCCGCCAAACCAGGCGTCCTGAATATCGCCGGCACCGTCGCGCCAGACGAAATGTTGCTGACCGTTGTACACGCAGGCGAACAGATCGCCGACTGCAGCCGCCCCGCTCGTCATGCCACCGGCGTTGATCTTCTGCAGGTTCCAGTAGTTCCACGTGAGGTTGGTCTCGGTCGGCCAGCAGCCGGGATCGGCCACGCCATGCGTCTCGATCCAGTTGAGCGCGTCGTTCGGCCAGCCCCCATCGGAGCACTTGTAGCCCATGCCGTCGCGCACATCGCCCTCCGAGCGCAGACTCCATACCGCATGTTCGATGCGCGCCGCCGCTTCCACGACTCCCGTCGCACCAAAGCACCAGCAATTCTCCGACTGCGCCTGATCCTTGATAGTCGTCAGCCACGGCCAGCCGAAACGGTTGCGCCAATCCACTGAGACGCTGCGCGTGGATGAAGGCGCGCCGGACGGCGCAGGCGCACCAGCCGGCGCAGGCGCGCCGGACGGCGCAGGCGCGGCCGGTGCAGCGGCCGGCGCCCCCGGCGTCGCGGCGACGACTGGATGTAACGGCAGCGGCAAGCTCTGCAGCGCGAGAAACCCGCGATTCACACGCAGGCTCAACAGGAACGGATTCGAACTCGCCGTCTTGAGCACCGGCGTGATATCGACGCGCGGCACCGAACTCGCCTTGACCGCTTTCGTGAGATCGGCGCCAAGTCCGTGTTGCGGGACCGGGTCGTTATCGGCAAGCCGACTGTCGATGGTCCATTTCGCCTGGACAGCGGCAGCCTGTTTGCGCAGGTCACCCGCGGTGACGGAAGGCATGGCGGTTCTCCTCGAGCATGTTTGCGAATGTGCTGAGCACTCCGTTGTAACCGCTCAACGGCGCTTCATACAGCGGGTTGTTCCGCACTGGCGTGACTATAGGCGTGCGGCCAGCGTCGCGCGTCCATCATCCGATGGAGAACGCCACCCTCACGCGTTGAACCCTCGCGACTCCATGGAACTCGTGTTGGTCGCCCAGATCGCACGCGGCCCCTCCGTGTAGATCACGAGGTTGCCGTCGTCCTGCACGGCGAGCGTGGGATGATCGGTGCCACTGTGCCCGCTCGTTCCGCTCGCGAAGACCGCCTTGGCGCCCGCGTACGCAACCAGATTGCCGTCGATCTGGAAGGCCACCTGATCGACGCCCTTGCCGTTCGTCTTCGCGCTCCACACCGCGCGCCAGGCCGCTCCATTGGGCGCATTCGGATCGAGCGCAGGGCCCGCGCCGCCGATCAGCGGCAGGATGCCGATCGATTGATCGTCGACGACTTCGAGAATCAGGTTGCCGTCGCTTTGCTGCAGCGTGAGCCGATACGAATTGGCCGGTGAATACCAGCTGTTGCCCGGATGCAGCAGCGCGGCAAACGGACCGCCGGGCCCGGCGCTGCGACCCGTCGAGGCGCGGATCTCCGGGCTCGATTGCGACTGCGGCGAGGACAGGAAATAGACATCGAGCGGTCCCTGCAGATCGCCCGACTTCAGCGTGATGTTCAACATGATGCCGGCTCCGTGGAGGTTAGCAGTCGTCGGTCCGCCCATCATGCGTGCGGAACGTGGCGAGAATCTTAGGTGGCGCCATCGCACGCGGCATCGATCATTTGATGGAGAACACCGCGCGGTGCACTCGCCCGGTCGTTGGATTTTTCAACTAGTCGGCTATACTGCGCTGCGCGCCAAGCTTTGCAAACCTCCGGAGCCGTCCTCTTGTACGCCGACTTCCTCACCTTTCGCCTCGACCAGACGAGCGCGCTGCTCGTCGAACGGGCCAATGCGCTCTATCGCGAACGCTGGGGTCTCGATGTGCGCTCGCTGCGTGTGCTGCGGCTCGTTTGCAGCGAACCCGGCGTCACGCCGAAAGCGATTTCGCAACGCACGCTGATCGAGAAGACCCTGCTCTCCAAGACGCTCGCCGCGCTCGCATCGCGCGGCCTGATCGAGCGGCGCGCGCATGCGTGCGATGGCCGTCAATTCGCGCTTCATGCAACGCCGGAAGGCCGCGCATCGCACGGGCATCGCACAAGGCGGGGCTCAAACTCGAGGCCGAACTATGCGCGTCGCTTGCGCCGAGCGAACGCGCGACACTCGAGCGCCTGCTCGCGCGACTGAGCAACGCGCTCGTCGACCCGCACGATCGCCGTGCCGACTGATATCGCCTCGTCATGTCCGAACCGCTTACGCCCGCACTGCTGCACGTCGCCATGAAGGCCGCCGCATGATGAACACCCACCTCGTCTATACCGTGCTCGATCTGATCGGCACATTTGCATTCGCCATCAGCGGCGCCGTCGCCGCGCGCCAGCGGCGGCTCGACCTGTTCGGCATCGGCGCCGTGGCGTTCATGGTCGCGTGCGGCGGCGGCATCGTGCGCGATGTCTGCATCGGCGCCATTCCGCCAGCGGGCCTGTCGAACTGGCGTTATCTCGCGGCCTCGCTGCTCGCCTCGACGCTCGCGCTCGTCGCCTATACGAAGGTGCGGCGGCTGCGCTATCCGGTGCTGTTCTTCGATGCGATCGGCCTCGGTCTCTTCGCCGCCTCCGGCGCGCAGAAGTCGTTCGCGTATTCGGGCAGCGCGGAACTCGCGATCCTGCTCGGCGTGGTAAGTGCCGTCGGCGGCGGCGTGATGCGCGATATGGTGCTCTCGCGCGTGCCTGCCATTCTGGAGCGCGAGATCTATGCATCGGCCGCGCTGCTCGGCGCGGCGATGGAAGTGGGCTTGACTAAGGCCGGCTGGCCGAGCGCGTGGTCGGCCACCTGCGCGACCCTCACCTGCGTCGCGCTGCGCTTGTCTTCGTTGTATTTCGGCTGGCGCCTGCCGGTGTTTCACGGCAAGCGCCCGGTGCGCTCGCAGGACCGCGACGCGCAGTAGGCTAGCCCGTCTTGCGCGCGAAGCGCGCCACGGCATCGACGATCATCTCGCGATGGCGCGCGCGCAGTCGCGGCGCGGACGGGTCGCGCCCGAACGCCGCGCCGAACGTATGACGATTGCTGACGCGATGAAAGCACATCGAGCTGATCAGGAGATGAAGATCGATCGGATCGATGTCGTCGCGAAACGCGCCTGACGCCACGCCGCGTTTGAGCAGGTCTTCGATCGTGACGATCACGCTCGCATTACGGTTACGAAACGATTTCAGGCGCTCGATGTATTTCGCGCCGTGAATGTTTTCGATGGTGACGAGACGCACGAAGTCGCGATGGCGGTCGTGGTAGTCGAAGGTGAATTCGACGAGGCGCTTGAGTCCCGCTTCCGGGTCCAGCTCGTCGATATGCAGATCCTGTTCGAGCGCGCGAATGTCGCCGTACACCTTGTCGAGCACCGCTTCGTACAACCCTTCCTTGCTGCCGAAGTAGTAGTACAGCATGCGCTTGGTGGTGTGGGTGCGCTCGGCGATCGCGTCGACGCGCGCACCGGCCAGACCCATCGCCGAGAATTCGGCGGTCGCGACATCGAGGATGTTGCGTTTGGTCTGCTCCGGGTCGTACTTGCGACGGCTTTCGGATTGAGCGTCTTTGCTTTCGGACGAGGCCGCCGGTCTTGCCATGTCTTCAGTCGCATGCGTGGAAGAAAGGATGCGGGCGATTCTAGCATGCGAGTCGCGACGCGCCCGGGGGGCGGGCGCGTCGCGTGAACTCACAGCTCGATGCGCCGGATATCGCCGACGATAAAGATGTACGACGCCGCGCCGATCAGCGCAATCGTGCCGATAAAGACGAGCGCCCACACGAACGAACCGGTCATCGCTACGATCAAGCCGACCACGAGCGGCGTCACGATGCCCGCGAGGTTGGCCGCGAGGTTGAAGATGCCGCCCGTGAGGCCGAGCATGCCGGCCGGCGCAATATCGGACACGAGTGTCCAGCCGAGCGCGGCCATGCCCTGCGCGAAGAACGCGATCGACAGGATCACGATCACGACCACATTGCTCTCGACGAAGTTGGCAAGCACGATCGTCGAGGCGAGCAGCAGGCCCGCGATGATCGGCAGCTTGCGCGCGACGTTGGGCGACTTGCCGCGCCGCAGCAGCCAGTCGGAGACCGCGCCGCCCGAGAGCACGCCGATCGACGCCGCGATGAACGGCATGATCGCGAAGAAGCCGATCTTGAGCCAGCCCATGTGGCGCTCGGTGGCGAGGTAAGTCGGAAACCACGTGAGGAAGAACACGAGCGTCGAATTGCCCGCGAACTGGCCGAGACAGATGCCGGCAAGCTGGCGCTGACGCAGCAGCTTGCCCGCCATGCGCCAGTCGAAGCCGCTCTTCGCGCCATCGGCACGCGCGGGCTGCGCGAGCCCGCCGCCGGCCTCGATATAGTCGAGTTCCGCGCGGTTGGCAGCCGGATGATCGTGCGGCTCGCGATAGAAGAGCCACCATACGAGGCCGAACACGATGCCCGCAGCCCCCACGACATAGAACAGCGAGCGCCAACCGAACGCGCCCATCAGCGCGAACAGGAACGGACTGAAGAACGCGAGGCCGATGTATTCGCCCACGGTATAAGTGCCGGTCGCGAACGCGCGCTCGTTCTGCGGGAACCACGTGGCCACCACACGGCTATTGGTCGGAAAGCAAGGCGACTCAGCCGCACCGAGGCCGAGCCGGCACGCGAACAGCGCGCCCACGCCGTGGATGAAACCTTGAGCGAGCGTGCACAGCGACCACAGGGTCATCGACAGGTAGTAGGTGAACTTGCTGCCGAAGCGGTCGAGAAAGAGGCCGCCCGGAATCTGCGCGACCACATAGCTCCACGAAAACGCCGAGAACACGAGGCCCATCAGTGCCGCGTTGATGCCCAGTTCCTTCGTCAACTGCGGCGCCGCGATACCGAGCACGGTGCGATCCAGATAGTTGATCATCGTGCCGACCGCGAGCAGGCCGAGAATCTTGTAGCGTGCGCGCGAGCGGCGCATCGCGCCCTCGCCGGTCGCCTCAGGAAGCGCCGAAGCCTGTGCGTGATGCGCGGAAATGGGCCGTGCCATGTCTGTCTCCTGTCCCATGCGAGATGGGTGCTGTCTTCTCTAATCAGCGTGCAAGCAAACCTTCAGAGCCCGGCGTTACGCTCGAGCAGCGAATGCAGATGACGGTACATGCGTTCGGCATCGGGTTCGATGCCCGTGAAGAGCCGCAACGCCTCCGCAGCCTGATAGACCGCCATGCCCCCGCCCGTGAGCGTGCGGCAGCCCAGTGCCTCGGCGGCGGCCAGCAGTTCAGTGCGGATCGGAAAATACACGACGTCCGCCACCCAGAGCCGCGCATGTAAGCAAGCGGCCGGTAACGGCATGCCGGGCAACTTCGCCATGCCGGTCGGCGTCGCGTGGATGAGGCCGCTAGCGCGCGCAAGCACGTCGGACAGCTCGCCGCCCGAACTCACGCGCGCCGCCGGAAAGCGCTGCTGCAATTCGTGGGCAAGCGCGGTGGCGCGCGTGGCATCGACATCGAACAGCGTCATGGCCTGCGCGCCCATCGTCAGCGCTGCATGTGCAACGGCCGCGCCTGCGCCGCCCGCGCCGAGCTGCACCACCGATTCGAGCGAGACATCGGGCAACCCGCGCCGGAACGCGCGCGCGAATCCTGACCAGTCCGTGTTGTGGCCAATGCGCTTGCCGCCGCGAAACAGCACCGTATTCACAGCGCCGAGCGCGCGTGCGTCGTCGGACAGTTCATCGAGCAAGGGGATCACGGCCTGCTTGCACGGATAGGTAATGTTCAGACCATCGAAGCCCATGCGCTCGGCGGCCAGCAGCAGATCCGGCAACGCGCCAGGCGTGAGCTTGAGCGCTTCCAGATCGATGCGCCGATACACCGAGTTCAGGCCGAGCTGGCGCCCTTCCTCTTCATGCATCGCGGGACTCAGCGATCCGCCGATACCGGAGCCAATCAAGCCGGCGAGAACCGATTGTTGCGCGTTCATTGCGTCACCTTCTTTTCAAGCAGTACGGCCATGCGTTCGAGCGCGAGCGTGTAGCCCTGCACCCCGCAGCCGACGATGATGCCCTCGGCGAGCGCCGACACATACGAATGGTGCCGGAACGCCTCGCGTCGATGCACATTGGAGATATGAACCTCGATCACCGGCTTCGCGATGGCCGCCAGCGCATCGGCGAGTGCGACCGAGGTGTGCGTGAACGCCGCCGGATTGATGACGATGCCGTCGATGCGCGCACGCGCTTCGTGCAGCCAGTCGATCAACTGATGTTCCGCGTTCGACTGGCGGAACTCGACTTCCAGACCGAGCCGCGCGGCGGCGGCCTCACATTGGTTCGCCACGTCGTCGAGGGTTTCCGCGCCATAAATGGCCGGCTCGCGCGTGCCCAGCAAATTCAGGTTCGGTCCGTTCAGGACCAGCACCGACGGCATCTTCATCCGCTTCACCTACCTGGTTCGTTACAACTTGCACAACCGGACCCGTGCCCGCTTGCCTGCCAAAACACCTTCCGGATGGACGCCAGTGTGCTCTTGCACGCCCCCACGGTCACCCTGGGGTTTGCGAGTATTTGTACTAACTGGTTAGTTTTAATACTATCAAGACCATCCGGGGGCGCACTCGTCCATGCCAGGCGGCGTAGCATCGAGCACAGCACCCCGGCCCTTTCATGTATTGCCGCCCATCGAGACGTCCATGCCTCTAACAGCCCCCGCCAGCGCGAGCCTGCGCCGCTCCATCGCCACCGTCTCGATCAGCGGCACGCTGGCCGAGAAGCTGGCCGCGATCCGCGCGGCGGGCTTCGAATGCGTCGAGATCTTCGAGAACGACCTGCTCTATTTCGAGGGCTCGCCCGCCGACGTGCGCCGCATGGCCGCCGATCTGGGCCTCGAAATCGTGCTCTATCAGCCGTTTCGCGACTTCGAATGCGTGAGCGCGGAGCGTCTCGCGCGCAATCTGGAACGCGTCAAACGCAAGTTCGACGTCATGCATGAACTCGGCACGGACCGGTTGCTGGTCTGCAGCAACGTGTCACCCGATACGCTGTGCGACGACAGCGTGGCGGTGGACCAGTTGGGACAATTGGCGCAGGCCGCCGAGGCCGCCGGCGTCACGGCCTGCTACGAAGCGCTCGCATGGGGCCGGCACGTGCGCACGTTCGGGCACGCGTGGCAGCTCGTCGATGCGGTCGACAACGCGCATCTGACGCTCGCGCTCGACAGCTTCCACACGCTGTCGCTGCGCGACGCGCCCGATGCGATCGCGACGATCCCAGGCGAGCGCATCGGCTTCGTGCAGATCGCCGACGCGCCCACGATGAACATGGACGTGCTCGAATGGAGCCGCCACTATCGCTGCTTTCCGGGCCAGGGGGACTTCGCGCTCGCTGGGTTCACGGCGCGGGTAATCGAGAGCGGCTATCGCGGCCCGCTCTCGCTCGAGATCTTCAACGACGGCTTTCGTGGTGCGCCGCCCGCCGCCACCGCCGCCGACGGATACCGCTCACTGCTCCTGCTCGAAGAGACGACGCGCGCGACACTTGCCAGCACGCAAACCAGCGCGCCGCCCGCGCTCTACGCGCCACCTCCCGCGCCGGCCGAGGCGCAATGGCAGTTCCTCGAATTCGCGGTGGACAACGCCTCGCGCGAGCGCGTGGCCGACTGGCTCGGCAAGCTGCGTTTTCGCCGCGCCGGGCAGCATCGCTCGAAGGACGTGACGCTCTATCAGCATGGCTCCGCCTCGATCGTGCTCAACGCCGAGCCCGACTCGTTCGCCGATGCCTTTTTCCAGCGCCACGGACTCTCGCTGTGCGCATCGGCGTTTCGCGTCGATGACGCCCGGCTCGCGCTGCAGCGCGCCGCGGGCTTCGGCTATGCGCCGTTCTCGGGCCGCATCGGCCCGAACGAGCGCATCGTGCCCGCCGTCCAGGCACCGGACGGCAGTCTTAACTATTTCGTGAACGAACAGCCCGATCAGCCGACGCTGTTCGAAGCCGATTTCGTGCTCACCGACGTCAACGGTCCCGCCGAAGTCGGGCCGATCACCGGCATCGACCATGTGTGTCTCTCGCTGCCGGCCGGCGCGCTCGACACGTGGGTGCTGTTCCTGAAGACAGCGTTCGGACTCGACGCAGCGCCCGCCGTGCTGGTGCCCGATCCGTACGGGCTAGTGCGCAGTCGCGCGCTGCACAACGACGCGCGCACGCTGCGCATCGTGCTCAATGCGTCGGTCGATCAGCACACGGCCGTCGCCGAGATCGTCGACACCTATCACGGCTCGGGACTCAACCACGTCGCGTTCGGCACCGACGACATCTTTCGCGCCGTGATCGCGTTCGAAGCCGAGGGCTTGCCGCTGTTGCACATCCCGGCCAACTACTACGACGACCTCGCCGCGCGCCATGCGCTCGAACCGGCGTTGCTCGACGCGCTGCAGCAGCACAACCTGCTCTACGACCGCGACGAAACCGGCGGCGAATTCCTGCACGCGTACACCGAGACGCTCGACAAGCGCTTTTTCCTCGAAATCGTCGAGCGGCGCGGTGGCTACGACGGCTATGGCGCCGCGAACGCCGCCGTGCGCCTTGCCGCCCAGGCGCAACAGCGCGCTGCCCGCGCAGATTGAACGAACGGGGCCTCGGCTTCCAATAAAAAAGGCGTGCCGATGACACGCCAACTATCAGCATTCCTTTACATGACAAAGGGTTGGAGAGACAGATGAAAAGAACCTCTACGCGCCTTCGGGCGGTTGTGGCAAGCGCAGCGGCGCTCGTCGCGCATTCGGCGTTCGCGCAAAGCAGCGTGACGCTGTACGGCGCCATCGACGATGCATTCACTTACGCGAGCAACCAGAACGGTCACTCGAATTTCTATCTGCGGCAAGGCAACGTCTATGCCTCGAAGTTCGGCCTGCTCGGCCACGAAGATCTGGGCGGCGGCACGGCAGCGATCTTCGATCTGCAAAACGGCTTCGATCCGAACTCGGGAGCGCTCTCGTCGAGCGGGCTGATCTTCAATCGCGAGGCGTATGTCGGCCTGCAAAACCAGAGCGCGGGCACCTTCACGCTCGGGCGCCAGTACACGCCCTACTACCTGTTCGTCGGGCCGCTCACGGGCAGCAGCTGGCTCACCGGGGCAACGGGCGCGCATCCGGGCGATATCGACGGGCTCGACACCACCGTGCGCATCAACAGCTCGGCGACCTATACCTCGCCGACGTGGTACGGGCTGCAGGCGAGCGGCATGTATGCGTTCGGCGGCATTGCGGGCAGCACGGGGAAGGGGCAGACGTGGAGCACGGCGGTGCGCTACGTGGCGGGCCCCGCCACGCTCGCGCTCGGCTATCTGCGCATGGACAACGCCCAGCAGACCAGCGGGTTCGATCCGGCCTCGACCGCGAGCTTCGGCAAATCGGCGCTGAACACGGGGTATGTGTCCGCGCGCGCGGTCCAGCACGTCGCGGCGGCCGGCAACTACACCATCGGCAGCCTCACGCTCGGTTTGTCGTATTCGAACGTCGAGTATCTCGCCGGCGGCAAGTCGATCTTCAACAGCACGGCGGTCTTCAATACATATGCGGCGCTGGCGTTCTGGCGCTTCACGCCCGCATTCGACGTGGCGGGTGGCATCGCGTATACGGCCGCATCGAAGGCCAATGGCATCACGAGCGCGGCGCGCTACGAGCAGTACTCGCTCAAGGAGGCGTACCACCTGTCGAGGCGCACGACGCTCTATGCGCTGCAGGGCTACCAGCATGCGGGCGGACAGACGCTCGGCGCGAACGGCGGTATCGTCGATGCCAACCCGGCCGTGGGCGACTCGCAGAACGCGACGCCGTCGTCGACGCGCTCGCAGTTCGTCGGCATGGCGGGGATTGCGGTGTTGTTCTAGAGCGTATTCAAACTGCTGTAGCCTATCAACGCTTCTGGATGGGTCATCGGCTGATCCATCCGGTTGCGGGCGATCAACTGCGGCGCCAGTCCATCGTTCGAGGGGCGGCGCCAAGTAGATCCATTGTAGATACACGACGTATTCCGCTCGCCGGAAATGTTTCTACAATGAAGATACATAAGGAGGCTGCGATGGAATTGAAGATTCAGAAGTGGGGCAACAGCGCGGCAGTCCGGCTTCCGAGCGTGCTGCTCGAACAGATCAACGCATCGGTCGGTGATTCGCTCAACGCGGATGTGCGTCCAGACGGCGTTTTGCTGACGCCGGCTCGCCGCAAATATTCGTTGGACGCCCTCGTCGCTCAGTGCGACCCGAAAGCCGCGCTCCCGGCCGACATGGCGGCATGGGGCGAGGTCAAGCCGGTGGGGCGTGAGGCATGGTAAGGCGAACCCGGTTCGAGCGTGGCGACATCGTGCGTGTGAGTCTGAATCCGACCGCGATGCGGGAGCAGCAAGGCGATTTTCGCCCGGCGCTCGTGCTCTCGCCAGCCGCGTTCAACGCCTTGGGTGTGGCGCTGGTTGCCCCGATCACGCAAGGCGGCGACTTTGCCCGCTTCGCCGGCTTCGCCGTGCCGCTTTCGGGTTCGGGAACCGCGACGCAGGGCGTCACCCTCGTGAACATGGTGCGCACGCTCGATCTCGACGCACGCGGAGCACGCAAGGTCGAACGCGCGCCGCTCGAGGTAGTCGAGGACGCGCTGGCCCGGCTTCAGACGATCATCGAGTAAGCCAACACGAACGCTGAGCCAGGACATACGGCAATGTCCTGGCGCAACGCGCCGTCGAACGCAACAATCCTCCCCTCACTCCCCCCCGCCCTCAAGCGAAGCAAAAATCTTCCACGCCGCCGCCACCCGGTCGTCGTTGGCGAAGCTGCGATTGGCGAGAATCACGATGCCCATGTGCTTCGCCGGCACGAACGCCACATAGGCGCCGAAGCCATTGGTCCCGCCTGTCTTGTTGATCCACACCGCGTTCATCGGCGCGAGCGGCGGCTCGATCGCGTTCACCCGCATGCCCTGAAGCGCCATCGCGGGCGCATTGCCCTGCAGCACCGTCTGCAACGACACGGGATACGGATACTGCTCCCAGATCAGATCCTGGGTCATCGGGCCCGCCTTGAAGTAACCCGTGTGCGTCGCCGTGATCGCGCGCTGCACCTGCGCATCGAGCGCGATCATGTTCATGTTGGCCTCGACGAAACGCAGCATGTCGGCGGCGGTCGACTTCACGCCGTATGCCTCCGAGGCCAGCACGCCACCCGCCATGCGGATCGGCCGGCCGTCCTTCGTATAGCCTTGCGCGTAGTCGGCCACGCGCGCGGCGGGAACGTCGATGAAACTGTTTTTCAGGCCCAGTGCGGGAAACAGGCGTTGCTCGATCAGCGTGTTGAAATCCTGTCCCATGCTCTTTGCCGTGATCAGCCCGAGCGTGCCGATGCCGGGATTCGCGTAGGTACGCCAGGTGCCCGGCTCGTGCGCCGGTCGCCATGCCTTGAAGTACTGCATCAACTGGTCGTCGTCGTGGATCGCGTCGGGTACCTGCAGCGGCAAACCGCCGGGGGTATGCGTGCCGAGATTGAGCAGGCTCACGCTGCCGAACGGCGTGCCGCGCAGTTCCGGCAAATACTTGCCGACCGGGTCCGCGAGCTGCAGTTGGCCGTTTTCCTGGGCCCACGCGCTCAGCGTGGCCGTGAAGGTCTTGGTCACGGAGCCAAGTTCGAACAGCGTGTCGCCGGTCACGGGCTGGCGCGTGTCGAGCGACGCGACGCCGTAGTTGAGTACGGCCGCCTTGCCATCGATCACGATGCCCACCGCCACGCCGGGAATCTGGTTCCTGGCCATCATCGGGCGAATGGCGGCGTCCACCGCCTGTTCGATGCGCGCGTCCGGCGCGGTGTCCGCGCGGCTCGCAGCGGGCACGATCGACAATGCCCCCAGCACCACCAGGCCGGCCATGCGCCGCCCGACCCGAGCCGCAATCTGGGCTAACCCGTCGCGCGACGCCGCCACGGGCATATTCCTTCGAACCGTCATTGCTCCTCCTTGAAGAGCCGCCACTATCGCGTGTCTACGCCCCACCGACAAACGATGATAAATTGGCCGCTGCCCCAGAAAATCTTATAGCTCCATCATGCGACCGTATCTCCCGCTGAACGCGCTGCGTGCCTTCGAATCGGCGGCCCGGCACTTGAGCTTCACGCGCGCGGCACTCGAACTGAACGTCACCCAGGCCGCCGTGAGCCAGCAAGTCCGCACGCTCGAAGAGCGGCTGGGAGCGACGCTCTTCAAGCGCCTGCCGCGCGGTCTCGCGATGACCGACGAGGGACTCGCGTTGCGCCCGGTGCTGAGCGACGCGTTCGATCGCATCGAAGCCGTGCTGCGCCAGTTCGAGGGCGGGCACTATAACGAGGTGCTGACCGTCGGCGCGGTCGGCACCTTCGCCGTGGGCTGGCTGATGCCGCGCCTGAAGTCGTTTCATGACGCGCATCCGTTCATCGAACTGCGTCTCACGACCCACAACAACGTCGTCGATCTGGTCGGCGAAGGCCTCGATTTCGCGATCCGTTTCGGCGATGGCACGTGGCCCGGTTCGCGCTCGCGCAAGCTCTTCGATGCACCGCTCTCGGTGCTCTGCGCGCCCGAGATCGCGCAACGTCTGCGCGAGCCCGTCGATCTCGCCGGTGAAACGCTGCTGCGCTCCTATCGCGCCGACGACTGGGCGAGCTGGTTCGCGGCGGCGGGACTCGCGCCACGTCCCGTGCGCGGCCCCGTGTTCGATTCATCGCGCCTGATGGTCGAAGCCGCGATGCAGGGTGCCGGCATGGCGCTTGCGCCCAGCGCCATGTTCGAACGCGATCTGGCGACCGGGCGCCTCGCGCGCCCCTTCGACATCGACGTGCAGGCGGGCAGCTACTGGCTCGTGGCGCAAAAGGCGAAGCCCGAGACGCCGGCGATGCGCGCCTTTCGTCAATGGATCGAGAAACACGCGGCCGACGAAGCGGCTGCCGATTGAGCGGGCATCGCTGGATTAGATGCGCACGCAATCGTCGTACGAGATGAGGAAAGCCCCATCGCCTCAATCGTGGCGTAAAAACGCGGGCCAATGGCGATAGCACACCGTGTGGATTCCGTAAGATGAGGCGAAGGCCGGCGTACCCGCTTTGCGGGCACCCGCGAGAGGGACGGAGGCAGCCATGCACGGATTTCGGCACTTCTCCGGCGACGGGTGGAAACACGCCTGCCGCAGCGGACTTCGCGCCTTCACGGCGCTCGCGGTGATCATCGCGTGTGCGTGCAGCGGCGGCAGTGGATCGTCCAATAGCGGGCCGACGGTCAGCACAGGGGGTTCGGGCAGCGGCAGCAATAGCGGCAGCGGTACCAGCAGCGGGAGTGGCAGCACTAGCGGATCGGGCTCGGGCAGCGGTTCGACGATGGGAAGCGGCGGCAGCTCCGGCAGCGGTTCCACCACCGGCAGCGGTTCGACCACGGGCAGCGGCTCGACTTCGGCATCGGGATCAGGATCGGGCACGTCGATTGCCACCGATGTGCTGATGCACAAGAACGATCTCGCCCGCACCGGTCAGATGCTGGCCGAGACGACCCTGACGCCCGCGAACGTCGCGTCCACCAGCTTCGGTCTGGTTGGCTTCCTGCCCGCCGACGGCAAAGTCGATGGCGAGCCGCTGTTCGTGACCGGCCAAAGTATCGGCGGTGTAGCGCACAACGTCGTCTACGTCGTGACCGAAAACGACAGCGTCTACGCCTACGATGCCAACACCTTCACGCAACTCTGGAAGGTCTCGCTCGCACCCAGCGGCGAGACGGCCAGCGACAACTTCGGCTGCCAGGACTTCACCCCGCAGATCGGCATCACCTCGACGCCGGTGATCGACCGCTCGCGCGGCGCGAACGGCGTGCTCTATGCCGTGGCGATGACCAAGGACGCGAACGGCGGCTACCATCACCGTCTGCATGCGCTCGATCTGTCGAGCGGTGCGGACGTGCTGGGCGGCCCGACCGAAATCGCCGGCTCGTTCCCCGGCAACGGCGCGAACAGCAGCAACGGCGTGATTCCGTTCGTCCCGGCGATGCACACCGAACGCACGGCCCTCACGCTCGTGAACGGCAACATCTACATGGGCTGGACCGCCCACTGCATGTCCGGTCCCTACACCGGCTGGATCATGTCGTACAGCGCGGCCACGCTGCAGCAGACCAGCATCTTCAACGTCGCGCCGAACGGCAGCCAGGGCTCGGTCTGGATGGCGGGTTCGGGGATGTCCTCGGATGGCACCTCGATTTACGTGGTCGACGGCAACGGCAGCTTCGATCCGACGCTCAACGCGCAGGGCTTTCCGGTCGGCGGCGACTATGGCAACACGCTCATGAAGCTGTCGCTCTCGCCGCTCGCCGTGACTGACTACTTCGCGATCTTCGACACGGTGGCGGAATCGGCCGCCGACAATGACTTCGGCTCCGGCGGCGTCATGCTGCTGCCCGACCAGACGACCGCGGGCGGCGTCGTCAAGCATCTCGCGGTCGCGGCGGGCAAGAACAACAACATCTACGTGGTCGATCGCGACTCGCTCGGCAAGTTCAACCCGAGCACGGACAACATCTGGCAGGAGTTGCAAGGCACGCTCGCGGGCGGCATCTGGGGTTCGCCCGCGTACTTCAACGGCGTCGTCTACTACGGCGGCTGGAACGACAACGTGAAGGCCCTGCCGATCACCAATGCGTACCTCGCGACGACGGCTTCATCGAAGAGTCCGACCACCTTCCCCTACCCGGGCGGCACGCCCGCCATCTCGGCGAACGGCAGCAGCAACGGCATCGTGTGGGTCGCCGAGAACGGCACGACCGGCGTGCTGCACGCGTACGACGCGACCAATCTCGCGCGCGAGCTGTACAACAGCAGTCAGGCGGGCACGCGCGACCAGTGGGGCGCCGGCAACAAGTTCATCACGCCGATGATCGCGCTCGGCAAGGTCTACGTGGGCGCGACCAACGGCGTCGCGGTGTTCGGGCTGCTGCATTAGGCCACGCCGCGCGATCGTTTAAGATACGGCTCCACTCAGCCATTTACCGAATAAACGGAGTCGTTTCAGTGATTCAACCGGGCAACGTATTCAAGGACAATCTCGCGCAACTGCCGGCGATCGACGGCATCGAGCGCATCGATCTGCGCGACGCACAGGGCGCCGTCGTCGCCAGTATCGAGAACAAGCCGGGCAAACAAGGCTCGCTCGCGGTCTATCACTATCTGCACGAAGCATTCGGCACGCTCGATGCGCGTGCCGCCGAGCAGGGTCTCGCGGTGTTCGCCGAGCACACGGCCGATGCGCGCAACCGTCCCGGCGCACATCCGAATGTCGACCACCTGCTCGCCATCGTGGCGGGCGGCGAACCGCTGCGCATCGAGGTGATTGCTGCGGCCTGAGCGTCCTGCTATCACCGGCGGCGCACCGGCTCGCACGTATCGTGCGGACCCGCTGCGAAGCGGGCACGATACGCCGCCGGACTCGTGAGCGCGATGCGCCGGAAGTGCCGGCGCATCGACTCTTCCGACCCAAACCCCGCCAGTTCCGCGACGCGCGCCAAGGCGAGCTTCGGCCGCGATTCGAGCAGGTCGCGCGCGATCGCCACGCGCTCGCGCACGACCCACTCATACGGTCCCATTCCGGTCGCTTCCTGAAACTGGCGCTGCAGCGTGCGCGGGCTCATCGCCGCGCGCGCCGCCAGTGACGCGAGATCGTGGCCGAGGCGCGGATGCGCACGCACCCAGTCCATCAGCTTCGCCAAACGACTCGACTCGTCGGGCGGCATCGGACGCGGCACGAACTGCGCCTGACCGCCCTCGCGATGCGGCGGCACGACGAGCCGCTGCGCGACGCGATTGGCAAGCTCGCCGCCGTAGTCGCGGCGAACCAGATGCAGCAGCATGTCGATGCCCGCCGCCGAACCGGCCGAGGTCAAGACCTGTCCTTCATCGACATAGAGCGCGTCGGCCTCCACGTGCAATTGCGGATAGCGCTGCTGCAGGCGCTCCGCATAGCGCCAGTGCGTCGTCACGCGTTTGCCGTCGAGCACGCCCGCCGCCGCCAGCACGAAAACGCCCGAGCAGATCGAACAGAGTCGCACACCGCGCGCGTGGGCGGCGCGCAGCTTGTTGATGAGCGGCGCAGATGGCAATTCTTCCGGATCGCGCCAGCCGGGAATCACGATGGTTTGCGCACGGTCCAGCATCGCGAGCGTATAGGGCGCCGACACGGTGATGCCGCCGGCCGCGCGCAGCGGCGAGCGCTCCCCCGAGCACACGGCGAAGCGATACCACGGCACGTCGAGTTCCGGTCTCGGTAGCGCGAAGAACTCCGTCACGCAGCCGAATTCGAACGTGCAGAGCTGGTCGTAGGCCAGCGCGACGACAAGATGAGATGGATGGTTGGCCATGGCGCGATGTTACCGCATGATGGCCATTGCGCCACTGTCATGGCACGCTGGTCCGGCCGCACAATGAAGGCCTTCGACACACCAGCAAGGAGTCTTCGATGTCCCCCGTATCCGCCACGCCCGCAGCCGACAGCACCCTCGCCCTCGCGCATTTCGCCGCGTCGCTCGCCTTCGAAACGGACTGCGCCGACGTCCACGCCGCGCTCGCCGCCGACGAAGCGTCAGCCGCGGATTTCGTGCTGCTCGACGTACGCGGCCCCGCCTTGTTCGCACAAGGTCACGTACCGGGAGCGGTGAATCTGCCGCATGGCAAGATCGTGGCGTCGAAGCTCGCGGCCTGGCCCGCCGACACCCTGTTCGTCACGTATTGCGCGGGCCCTCATTGCAATGGCGCGACGCGCGGCGCGCTGCGGCTTGCGCAACTGGGGCGGCCGGTCAAGGTGATGATCGGCGGCGTGACGGGTTGGCTCGACGAAGGGTTCACCCTCGCGACGAGCGCATAAAAAAAAGCGACACGGACCGTCGTCCGTGTCGCCTTTCTATCGATGAGCCTGGCTCAGCTCGTCGAGCGCACGGCGTGAACGCCGAGCATGCTCCAGCCCGATTGGGTCGTCGCGCCCAACTGTTGCTCGACCGTGCGGCTATGCGTGGTCGTGTCGATGAGATCCGCCGGCACGGGCTGGCGTGTGAATGCCACGCCGATAGCCACCACGCTCAGGATGGCGAAATAAACGATGAACTCGCGAAACAGGCGCTTCATGATGCTCTCCTCAGTTCGTTGCCATGCAACCGAAAGAGCCAGACACGCGGATTGCTTTCGCTGCTCTTTCAACGCCCTCTATTCTAGTTTTCACTTGATCTACTTCAAGTGGCGTCTCGTCGCAGGGGAGCGCGCATAGTTCAGACCATTGCGCTGCGCGTCGCGCCGACCCGCGCGGGCACAAGCCGATAAACTGGCGTATGCACTGACCCCAAGCCGCAGCGAGATCCGTCGATGAACAAGCTCATTGCCCTCACGCTGGCCCTCGTGCTGGCCAGCTTCGCCCCCGCCGCTTTGGCCGCCGCCGCGATCGACCAGACCGATCCGCAGGCGCTCATCAAGTCGGCGACCCAGCAAGTGCTGGACGAAGTCCGCACCCAGTCGATCGCGCCCGATGACATCGCGCGCATCCGCTCGATCGTGGACCGCGACATCTTGCCGTACGTCGATTTCAACCGCACGACCCAGCTCTCGATGGGCCGCCATTGGCGCAGCGCGACGCCCGATCAGCAAAAGCAGGTCGCCGAGCAATTCCAGTTGCTGCTGATCCACCTCTATTCGGGTGCGCTCGCGCAGCTCAGGCCCGACCAGCAGATCGAATATTTGCCGATGCGCAGCACGCCGGCCGATACTGACGTCGTCGTGCGCACGCTCGCGCAGACCAACAGCAAACCGGCGGAAATCGACTATCGTCTGTACAAGACACCCGAAGGTTGGCGTCTCTATGACCTCAACGTGCTCGGCGCGTGGCTGATCCAGACCTATCGGCAGCAGTTCAACGAGAAAATCCAGGAAGGCGGCGTGGATGGTCTGATCAAGTTTCTGGCGGAGCGCAACGCGCAGTTGACCTCGGGCAGCCAGTAAGCGCCTTGCCGCAACCCGGGCCGGGACGTCCGTCGTGATTGCGACTGCCCCACGGCCCGATGGTGGCACGCGCCTTGCGAATCGCGCACGCGCTACCATTGCGGTCCCTATCGTTTCGAGCCGGTACCCCCATGAATTTTCAGCTGCCGCCGCACGGCCGCCGCAACCGGGTCTTCCCGCCCGCCCAGCCCACGATGCACGGCCTCGCGTCGATCATCACGGTGGTGGTGGTCGTGTGCGGCCTGTACTTCGGCCGCGCCGTGCTGATCCCGATCACGCTGTCCGTGCTGCTGAGCTTCCTGCTGGCGCCGCTCGTGACGACCTTGCGGCGTCTGCACCTCGGCCAGCTGTTCTCGATCTTCGTCGCCGTGCTGGCCACCCTGCTCGCGCTGCTCGGCATCGGCGGGCTGATCGGCGCGCAGATCGTCCAGCTCGCGGCAGACTTGCCGCAATACCAGGAAGCGATCGAGGAAAAAGTCGAGACGGTGCAGGAAAAGACCGTGCGCCGCGCCGACGGGCTCATGAGCCGCGCCGCCACCGCGCTGCAGCGCGTGACGCCCACGACTCCGCCACCGCCCCCGCAGCCGCGCGGCCGCGCGGCGCGCAACGCGCCGCAGCAGCCGACGCCCGTCGAGGTGCATAATCCGGCGCCCACGCCGATGCAGCTCGCGCAACGCGCGATCTCGCCCATCATCGAGCCGATCGAGACAGGCTTCATCGTGCTGGTGGTGACGATCTTCATCCTGCTGCAGCGCGAGGACCTGCGCGACCGGCTCATCAGCGTGTTCGGCTCCGACGATCTGCATCGCACCACCACCGCCATCAACGACGCCGCCGAGCGCCTGTCGCGCTATTTCGTGGCGCAACTGGCCGTGAATGCGTCGGTGGGCGCGGTCATCGCGATCGGTCTCGCCGGCATCGGCGTGCCCGGCGCGCTGCTGTTCGGCGCGTTCGCGGCACTGCTGCGTTTCGTGCCCTATATCGGCATCTGGATCGCGGCGCTGTTCGCCGTCGTGTTCGCGGCGGCCATCCAGCCCCAATGGACCATGGCGGTCTGGACGCTGATCCTGTTCATCGTCGTCGATGTGGTGGCCGGCCAGTTCGCCGAGCCGCTCGTCTATGGCAAGCGCTCGGGGCTCTCGCCGCTCGCGGTCGTGGTCGCGGCGATTTTCTGGAGCTGGCTGTGGGGGCCGATCGGACTCGTGCTCTCGACGCCGCTCACGCTGTGCATCGTCACGCTCGGCCGCTATGTGGACCGGCTGAACTTCCTCACCATCCTGCTCGGCGACCAGCCCGCGCTCACGCCCGCGCAGACCTTCTACCAGCGGCTGGTCGCCGACGATCCCCACGAGGCCATCGTGCAGGCCGACCGGCTGCTCGGCGACATGACGCTGATCGACTACTACGAGCAAGTGGTGTTCGAAGGGCTGCGCTATGCACGCAACGACGCGCTGCGCGGCGTGGTGCCGCCCGAGCAGCTCGCGCGCATCAATCAGGCGCTGCTCGACATCATCGAGGATCTCGAATCGTCGTCGGGCGCGCCCGACGACTCGCACACCGACGAGACAGCCACCCCCGACGAGGGCGCCGCGCCCGCATCGGTGCTGTGCGTGTCGGGGCGCGGTCCGTTCGACGAAGTGGTGGTCGCCATCGTCGGCCAGTTGCTCGGCCGCCGTGGCATTGCCTGCATCGCGACGAGCTACGAGGACGTGCGCAGTTCGCGCGGCGGCATCATCGGCGCAAATACGGCGCCGGTGGTCTGCGTCGCGTCACTCGATGCGGCCGAGTCGCCGCCGTATCTGCGCAATCTGGTACGCCGGCTGCGCGAGCGCGCGGGCGACGCGCCGCTCGTGGTCGGCATCGGCGCAGCACGACACGACGACACGCCGGGCGCCGCCGACGATCTGCAGGCGCGGCGCGCGGCGACGCTGCGCGATCTCATCGACGAATGCAGCGGGGCCGCGCGCGCGAGCGCAGCGCTGCCGGCACCGTCCCCGGCGACCGATGCGCCGCCGGACGCCGGCACCCGCACGACTTCAGCCGACGCGCATTGAAGCGTCACAGCTCCGACCAGCGGCGCAGCAGGTTGTGATAGTGGTTGACGAGGCCCGGCACGGCCGCGTGATCGTCGCCGAGTTCGCGGCGGATCGCCACGATCGAGCGGTCGAGTTCGTAGAGCTGGGTGCGGCAGCCATCGTCCTTGACCATCGACTGGGCCCAGAAGAACGACGCCCAGCGGCTGCCGCGCGTGACCGGCATGACCCGGTGCAGGCTCGACGCGTGGTAGACGATCAGATGGCCCGCCGGCAGTTTGACCGCGTGACGGCCATGGCTGTCCTCGATGACGAGTTCGCCGCCGTCGTATTCGTCCGGTGACGAAAGAAACAGCGTGCTGGAGACGTCCGCGCGCAAGCGCAGGCCCGCCGTGCCGGGGATCGTCTGGATCGCGTTGTCGACATGGGTGCCGTAGGTCATGCCGACGTCGTAGCGATTGAAGCGCGGCGGCAACACCCGCAGCGGCAGCGCCGCCGCGTGATAGACGGCGCTGCGCCCGAGCGCGGCGAGGATCAGCTGGCCCAGTTCGCGCCCTTCGGCGCTGTCGAGCGGAATCTGCAGATTGCTCTTCGTGCGCGCGGCGACATCGCCCGCCGTCTGGCGTCCGTCCACCCATTGCGAGGCTTCGAGCACGCGCCGGCAATGGCGCACTTCATCGGCGCTCAGCAGGTCGGGGATCTGGATGAACATGACTCGCGTCCTCGGGAAAGAGGCGCACACGATACACCATTCGTCAGCGCCCGCTTGCAGCTGGCATACAGAAAGGTTATAGACGCGAACCGTTCTTATCCTCGGGACGTGCTCGCCGCCGCCCCGGACCGAATTGACGCGCGTTCCCCCCTCAACTCGACGCGTTGCCGCCCGCGTGCTGTTGATAAGCTGTCGTCCGTTGCCGCCCGGTCGCCGGGAGGCTTTCAACTGACGTACATGACGCCCAACGCCCTCAATTTCTCCGGCGGTCCCGGCGCGCTGCCGCCCGCCGTGCTGACCCAGACGCGCGACGCCATCATCGCGCTGCCCGAAACCGGCCTCTCCGTGCTCGGCATGAGCCATCGTTCGGACTGGTTTCGCGCGATCCTCGACGAGGCGGAACAGAACATCCGCGATCTGCTCGGTCTCACGGACCGGCACGCGCTCAGCTTCCTGCAAGGCGGCAGCAGCCTGCTGTTCGCGACGATTCCGATGAACTTCGCCGCGGGCAGCGGCGCGCCGCCCGCCTATGTGAACTCGGGCTACTGGAGCAGCCGCGCGAGCGCCGAGGCGCAACGTGCGAGTCGCTGCGAGATCGCATGGGACGGGCGCGCCAACGGCTTTCGCGAGCTGCCCGCGCTCGATGCGCTCGCGCTCGCCGACGATGCCGCCTATCTGCATTACGTGTCGAACGAGACAGTCGAAGGACTGCAGTTCGCCGCGCCGACCCGCGATCTCGCGGTGCCGCTGATCGCGGACATGTCATCGGACTTCCTGTCGAAGCCGCTCGAGGCCGGACGCTACGCGATGATCTACGCCCACGCGCAGAAGAACCTCGGGCCGGCCGGCGTCACGGTCGCGCTGATCGAGCGCGAACTGCTCGCGCGCATTCCGGGCAACCTGCCGAGCATGCTCGACCTGCGCACGCAGATCGCCCATCGCTCGAACTACAACACGCCGCCTGTCTTTGCGATCTACGTGCTCACGCTCGTGACGCGCTGGCTGCGCGACGACATCGGCGGACTCGCGGCCATGGAACGCATCAACGCCGCGAAGGCCGCGCGCCTGTACGGCACGCTCGATGCGCTCGGCAACGCCGTCAAGCTGCACGCGCACACGCCGTGGCGCTCGCACATGAACGCTGCGTTCACGTTCGGCGACGCCCGGCTCGACGACGCATTCATCGCCGAGGCCGCCGAGCGCGGCATCAGCGGACTCGAAGGGCATCGCTCGCTCGGCGGACTGCGCGCCTCGCTCTACAACGCCGTCTCGCTAGAGGCAGTCGATACGCTGTGCGCAGCGCTGACCGAATTCGCGATGCAACATGCCTGAAACCCAAGTCGTCGATCCAGAAGACCGCATCGCCCGTCTCGACGTCGCGCTCGACGCGGCCCCGCTCGACATCGCACTGCATCAGCAGATGCTCGACGCGCTGCGCGCCGCCGGCGACACCTCGGGTTTCGCCGCGCACCAGCTCGCGCTCGCCGCGTTCGCCGTGCTCGGCGACGCGCCCGGTGAACAAGCCGCGCTCGTGCTCTACAACATCGCGACCGTGTATGCGATCAAGGGCCGACGTAGCGCGGCGATCCGCTGGTATCGCCACGCGCTCGGCGTGGCGCCCGATCTGGCGATCGCGCATCAGAACCTGGCCGTCGCGCTCGAAGAAGAAGGCCAGCAGCAAGAGGCGCTCGCGCATCGCGATCGCGCGTACCGCTTGCAGCGCGTGTTCGTCGAGCCCGCGCACGCGAGCGCCGAGCGCCGGCTGCTGGTGCTCGGCGTCGGCAAGGGCACCGGCAACACACCGCTCGATGCACTCGTGCAGGCCACCACGACCTGCCGCATCAACTACGCGCTCGATTACGCCGACGTGGCCGAAGACGCGCAGTTGCCGCCCCACGATCTGGTCTTCAACGCGATCGGCGACCCGGATATCGCCGCGCCGCTCGCCGAGCGCCTCGACCAGTTCGCGCAGCAGTGCGAGCGGCCCTTGCTCAATGCGCCCGCTGCGATCGCGCGCACCGGCCGCCAGCAGACCGCCGCGCGGCTCGCCGGTCTCGACGCCGTGATCGTGCCCGCCTGCCTGCGGCTCGACGCCAGGCCCGCGAGCGCCGATCTGCTCGCGCGTCGCCTCGCGCGCGCGGGCATCACGTTCCCGATGCTGATGCGCCCGCTCGCCACCCACGGCGGCGCGGGGCTCGAACTGCACGCGTCGCTCGCGACGCTGTGGAGCGCGCTCGTCAAGCTCGACGCACCGTGCTACCTGAGCGCGTATCGCGACACTCGCAACGCCGACGGCCACTATCGCAAGTACCGCATCATCTATGTGGACCGCGAGCCCTATCCGTACCATCTCGCGATCTCGCGCCACTGGATGGTCCACTACTTCTCGGCCGACATGACGATCGAGCCGTGGAAGCTCGACGAGGAGCGGCGTTTTCTCGCCGATCCGCAACGCGTGCTCGGCGAGCGCGCAATGCAGGCCATCGTCGATATCGGGCAGCGCCTCGACCTCGACTACGGCGGCATCGATTTCACGCTCACGGCGAGCGGCGAGGTACTCGTTTTCGAGGCCAATGCGACCATGCTCGTGCATCGCGAGGCCCGCAACGGTCCGCTTGCGCACAAGAATCCGGCCATCGAGTGCATCGTCGCCGCGTTCGAACGCATGCAACGCACGCGCGCCGCGCGCTGAACGCGGCGCGCGACAGGTGCGTGTGTTTCAGCGTGCGGCGTCGTCTGACTCGCGCGCGCTGAAGCAGTCGTTGAGCTCTTTGCCGCTCGCCGCGCCTTCGAAGCCATCGAAGCGCCCTTGCGCGAGCCCCTGCGCCGCGCGCATGAAACCTCCCCACGCCGCGCGCGCGAGCCCACCACCGACACTCACGCGCCGCACGCCGAGCGCGGCCAGCTCGTCGAGCGTGAACGCCGAGGTCGAACCGATCAGCACGTTCACGGGCTTGGGCGCCACCGCCTCGACGACGGCGACGATCTGCTCGCGCGTCTGGATGCCGGGCGCATACAGACAGTCCGCGCCGGCTGCCGAATAGGCCTTCAGCCGCGCAATCGCATCGTCGATATCGGGCTTGCCCGCGACAAAATTCTCGGCGCGGCCGACGAGCAGCGCATCGCCGCCATTCGCATCGATCGCGCGGCGCGCGGCGGCGATGTGCTCCGCCGCCGTGTCGATGTCGAGCAGCGGAGCCGCGGGGTCGCGCGTCGAGTCTTCGATCGACAGGCCCGCGATGCCGGTTTCCAGCGCGTGATTGACGTTGTAGGCGACGGTGTCGGGGTCGTCGCCGAAGCCGTTCTCGAAGTCGGCGTTGACGGGCAGATCGGTCGCCTCGACCAATGCACGCAGATGCGCGAGCACGTCGTCGAGCTGCACATGATTGTCCTCGCGGCCAATCGACCAGGCGAAGCCCGAACTCGTCGTCGCGATGGCGGAAAAACCGAGGCTCGCCAGATAGCGGGCGCTGCCGATATCCCAAGGGTTGGGCAAAACGAAGCAGCCGGATTCGTGCAACGCACGAAACGCGGCCCGTTTCTCGGCGACGGTACGGGGCATGACAGATCTCCTGAGCGTGGAACGGCAATGGATAGGGCACGAGCTACACGAACGAGAGATTGTGCGCCTCGGCGCGCCGCCTTGCCACGCGACTGCCTGGCGCTGCGCGAGAGACGAGGCGGCACGCGCCTTGCTGCACCGACACGGCTCGCGCAACCGGAGACCGCATCATGAAGCCGCATCGCCCGTTCACGGCCGTCGCCCTCGCCGGCGTGCTGATGTGCTGTATCTGTGCCGCCCGAGCCGACGATGCCAAAAGCCCGTGCGCCGCACTCAAGCGCATCGTCGCGGCCGCGCCGCAGGGCTTCGCCTCGCTCGGCCCCGACGATGGCCGCGCCATCGCCCAACCCTATGGCGACGATGCGCAATGCGCGCGCTCGCCCGGCAAGTATCAGTGCAGCTGGACGCCGCGCGATGCCGGAGCGGCCACGACGGCGCTGGAGGGCGTCGGCGCCGACATCGCGTCGTGCCTGCCCGATGCGACCCACGACGAGAACTCGCCGGGCCGCCAGCACTTCTACCTCGGCGAGCGCTCCGATCGCACGGAGATCAGCGCAGCGAGCGCGGGAGGCTCGCGTCTTAGCTTGACGGTCTCGCATCGTTAGCCACGACGCGGCGTGCAGTACGGCACGCGTGCTAATTAGTCCGGATTGCCAAACATTGCGCCACGACAGCACGCCGACACGGCTCGCCACGCCGCTCGCCCAACCGGGACTCGCTCAAGATAGGTCCGAAGATGTCGTTAACTGGCTGAACGACTCAACCCTCTTGATCGACGGAGCCCTGTTTGAAGACGAAGTCACTCGTTCTCGCCGCCGCGGCGGGATCCCTGCTGCTGAGCGGTTGTATCGAGAGTGCCCGGGTTTCCTCCGGCCCCGTGCGGGCCAACGCGGTGGTCGCGGCACCCGCCCCGCCGCCGGTCGTCGTGGCCGAGCCGGTCTATGTACCGGAGCCGCAGGACGCCTATATCTCGGTGGCGCTCGACAGCGACGTGGTGTTCGCAAGCGGCAACACCTATATCTGGTTCGTGGGCCCCGACGGGCATCGCCATCGGCGCCTCTATGGGCACGGCGACCTGCGCGGCGAGGTGCTGCACCGGCGCGCCACGCTGCACGCGGTGATGGCCCACCACGACGGCCATCTCCCGATGCAGCAGGTGCGCGCGGGACAGCCCGGCGCGCATGGCATGCCGGCGCGGCCGATGCGCCCGCCGCAAGGCGGCCCGGCACACGGCCCGCAACATCCGCAGCAGTGGCACGAAGCGAGCCGTGGCCAGCCGCCGTCGCACGCACAGGCACCCTCGCATCAGCGGCCCAATCAGGCGCCGGCACCTCGCCTTCAGGCCCAAGGCCAGCCCCATCCGGCCCAGCCGCCGCACGGCGGCGTGCATCAGGCCGCCCAGCCGGGCGCGAACGGCACCGCGCGCGCCGATGCCGACGCCAACTATCGTCGCGAGCATCCGCGCACGTGACACCCCACGGCGGGCGGCGCGCCAGCCGGCGCGGCGCCCGCCCGCCGTACCTGACTCACGCGCTCCCGCGCTGTCCCGCCCCACCACACACCAAGACGACGTCGCGCCCAGTGCGCCGCCGAGGCAAGGCGCGCAACTCACGCGAGCCCGATGGTCTCGCCACCCGCGTCGCTCAGGAGCCGCACGCGCATCCGCCCGTTGTGCTTGAATTCAGTTTCCTGATGCAGCACCGTCGGGCGGCGGGTGCCGCCCACGCCACCGAGGAGCCACGGCCCGCCATGCCCGTCGACCGCAATGCCCCCGTCCCGCGTGCCGGGCACGCCATCTATGTGCTCGCGGCGCATCCGCGCTGGCGCGACTCGCGCGTCAACCGGCGTCTGCTCGAGGTAGCGCGCGCGACGCCCGGCGTCGACCTCAACGATCTCTATTCGACCTATCCCGACTACGCAATCGATGTCGCCGCCGAGCAGCAGCGCGTCGAGCGTGCGGACCTCATCGTGCTCATGCATCCGGTGCAGTGGTACTCGATGCCCGCGCTGCTCAAGCTGTGGCTCGATGACGTGCTCACCTGGGGCTGGGCCTACGGCAGGGAGGGCACGGCGCTGCTCGGCAAGGATCTGTGGCTGGTCGCGAGCACCGGTGGCGGCGAAGCGAGCTACCGCGAGAGCGGCTACAACCAGCACACGTTCGAGGCGTTCCTGCCGCCCTACGCGCAGACCGCCACGCTGTGCGGCATGCGCTTTTTGCCGCCGCTCGTGTTCCATGGCGCGCGCAGCGCGCGCCGCGAGCAAGTCGACGCCCACGTCGCCGACTTCGGCGCGCGGCTCGCAAGCTATCCGCAGTGGCCCGAACTGGCGACGCTGCCCGCGCCGGTGTGCGGCCCGATCCCGGCCACCGACCGCCCCACGGAAAGCGCGTAATGGAACACGTCCCTGCCTGGTTGCTCAGTACGCTCATTTACCTGAGCGCGGCCGTGCTCGTCGTGCCGCTCGCGCGTGCGCTCGGACTCGGCTCGATCATCGGCTATCTCGCGGCCGGTATCGCGATCGGCCCCTGGGGTCTGCGGCTCGTGTCGAGCGTGACCGACGTGCTGCACTTCGCGGAATTCGGCGTGGTGCTGATGCTGTTTCTGGTCGGCCTCGAACTGGAGCCGAAGCGGCTCTGGAGTCTGCGCCGGCCGATCTTCGGCTGGGGCTCGGCGCAAGTGCTCGGCTGCACGCTGCTGCTGTGGGGCGGCGCGCTCGTCATCGGCATCGACTGGCGTGTCGCGCTGGTCGCCGCACTCGGGCTCGCGCTCTCGTCGACGGCCATCGCGCTGCAGGTCATGGGCGAGCGCAATCAGTTGCGCTCCGACGCCGGCCAGGCCGGCTTCTCGATCCTGCTGTTCCAGGACGTCGCGGCCATCCCGATCCTCGCGCTGTTGCCACTGCTCGCGACGAGTGGCGCGAGCCCGCACGGCATCGGCTCGCCCGATCGCCTGTTCGTCGCGCTCAAGAGCCTCGCCGTGGTGGCCGCCGTGATCTTCGGCGGACGGCTCGCGCTGCGTCCCCTGCTGCGCTGGATCGCAGGCAGCCGCACGCCGGAGATCTTCACGGCGACCTCGCTCCTGCTCGTCGTGGCGATCGCCGCGCTCATGCAGGTGATCGGCCTGTCGATGGCGCTCGGCGCGTTCCTCGCCGGCGTGCTGCTCGCCGAAAGCGAATACCGGCGCGAACTCGAAACCGATATCGAGCCGTTCAAGGGCCTGCTGCTCGGACTCTTCTTCATCGCCGTGGGCATGAGCATCGACTTCGGCGTGGTGCTCGCGCAGCCGCTCTTGATCCTCGCCGCCGTCGCGGGCTTCATGCTCGTCAAGGCGGTCGCGATCTACGGGCTCGCGCAACTCATGGGCTTGCCGTTCCAGCAGCGGCCCGTGTTCACGTTGCTGCTCGCCGAGGGCGGCGAGTTCGCGTTCGTCGTGTTCCAGTCGGCGGGACCGGATGTGCTGCCCCCGCAGATCGCCTCGTTTCTGATCGCCACCGTCGCGCTGTCGATGCTGCTCTCGCCGCTCTTGCTGGTCGCGATCGATCGCTGCGTGCTGCCGCGCTATCGCGTGAAAAAGGAGCCGAAGCTCGACGAGATCGCCGAGCCGCAGGAGGCGCAGGTCGTGGTCTGCGGCTTCGGCCGCTATGGGCAGATCGTCGGACGCATGCTGCTCTCGCAGGGCGTGGGCATCACCGTGCTCGACCACGATCCCGATACGATCGAGGATCTGCGCCAGTTCGGCTTTCGTGTGTTCTACGGCGACGCGACGCGGCTCGATTTGCTGCGCATCGCCGGCGTCGCGCAGGCGAAGGCGCTCGTCGTCGCCGTCGACGATATCGACCAGTCGCTCAGCATCGTCGATCTCGCGCGCCAGCACTTCCCCAACGTCACGATCATCGCGCGGGCGCGCAACGTCACCCACTACTACAAGCTGCTCGATCGCCGCGTCGAGCACATCGAGCGCGAGGTGTTCGACTCCTCGCTCAGGAGCGCGCGCTCGGCGCTCGAAGCGCTCGGCTGGCCGCCGCACGAAGCGCGCGAGGCCGCGATGGCGTTTCGGCGCGTGAACCAGCGCATCGTCGAGGACGCCTATCCGTATCACAAGGACCGCTCGCGCGTGATCGCCGCCTCGAAGGAAGGGCGTCGCCAGTTCGGCGAACAGATGGCCGAGGAGCGCGAACTGAGACGCCGCCGCCACGCGTTCGCGTGGGACGAAGAGGAAAGCACACCGCAGGAAGCACATCCCACCGACAACCCCGATCGAGGAGCACGACCATGAGCAACGACGCAGCACGGCCCCCGTTGCCGCCCTTCACGCGCGACACCGCCATCCAGAAAGTGCGGCTCGCCGAAGACGCCTGGAACTCGCGCGACCCCGAGCGCGTCTCGCTCGCCTATACGCTCGACAGCCGCTGGCGCAATCGCGCGGAGTTTCCACGCGGCCGCGAGCAGATCGTCCAGTTTCTCACGCGCAAATGGCAGCGCGAACTCGACTACCGGCTGATCAAGGAACTGTGGGCGTTCACCGAAAATCGCATCGCGGTGCGCTTCGCCTATGAATGGCGCGACGATTCGGGCAACTGGTATCGCTCGTATGGCAACGAGAACTGGGCGTTCGACGAGCAAGGCCTGATGGCCGAGCGCCATGCCTCGATCAACGACCTGCCGATCAAGGCGAGCGAGCGGCTCTATCACTGGCCGGCCGGCCGCCGGCCCGACGATCATCCGGGGTTGAGCGAACTGGGTTTATAAACGCGTACCGCGCCTCAACGCGCGTCGGCGGTATTGCGGGCAAGCGACGGCCCGTCGTCGCTCACGACACGGTTGCGGCCCGACTCCTTCGCGCGATACAAGCGGCGATCCGCGACCTCGCCCAGCCGGTCGAGCTCCGCCACGCAGTCGAGCGGTGCCGCCGCCACGCCGATCGACACGCTCACCTGGAGTACGCGGGTCGCGCCGCTGGAGGCACCGTCGGGCGCCGCGACCTCGACCGGCATTGCAGCAACCGCCTGGCGCAGCCGCTCGCCGGCCTCGGCGGCTTCGGCGCGCGTGGTGTGCGGCATCAGCACGGCGAATTCCTCGCCGCCCAGCCGCGCCGCCGTATCGATGGCGCGCACGTTCGCGCGCAGCACACCCGCCAGCGCTTCGAGCACGCGATCACCCGCGGCATGCCCCCATGTGTCGTTCACGCGCTTGAAGAAGTCGATGTCGAGCGAGACCAGCGCGAGCGGCGCGTCGGGCGCCTCGCGCGCACGCCGCGTGATCTCGTGATCGAACACGGCGCGCAGCTCGCGGCGGTTGGCGAGCCCCGTCAACGGATCGAGGCGCGCCAGGTCTGCGAGCCGCTCGCTCGCGCGCACGTAGTGATCGAAGATGTGCATGACGATCAGGAGCGTGATCAGCAGCAGCACCGGCAACGCCAGCCACGCCGCGATCAGCGGACTGCTCACGACCCGGCGCGCCGCCTCCAGCGTCAGTTCCTCGCGGCTCACGGGCAACAGCAGCATCCAGTTGTCGCCATCGTCGATGCGCTGGAACAGCAGGTATTGCCGCTTGCCATGAAGCAGGCCCGCGTGCGCCGCGAACAGTTGGGCCGCGGTGATCGGGCCGAAGTCCGCGCGCAGGTTCGTGTGGATCAGCGGCGCGCTCGTCAGCCGGCCGTCGCGAAAGCGCATGAGGTCGCCGTTGCGATGGAGCAGCATGTAGTCACTGCCGTTCGGGTCGCGGCTCGCACTGTCGTCGGGCGGCACGGTCTCGCGCAGCAGCGCGAGCAGATGGGTCTGCACGACGTCGAGCGCGACCACGCCGCGAAACGCGCCCTTGAAATACACGGGCACGCTCAGCGTCGTCAATTGCTCGTCGCCCTTGTACGCGGTGTAACCGGGCGTCCAGATGGCGTCGTGGTCCGGGTCGCGATCGGGCAGCAGATCGCGGTAATAGGGCATCGTGCTGAAACGCTGCAGCATCTGCTGCGCCTCGGCGAGCGGGCGCGGCGGATAGGCGACAAAGAGACCAGTGTGGGCGATGAAGACAGCGGTCCCCTGCATCCGGTCGCCCTGCTGGCTCAGGCGCAACAGCGGCGCCATCTCGCGGGCGACGTACAGGTCGCTCTTGAGCATCGTGTCGGCGCGCTCGAAACCGCGGATCGCGGCCACTTGCGCCGCGCCCACCCCGAGCGGCGCGGCGTCGTCATGAATGGATGGCATCTGCCAAGCCGGGTTGTCGCGCGCGGCGAAGGTATCGTCGAGATCTAGAGCGTCGAGCAACGCGGGGCGCGCGTCGGCATTCGTGTAGAGCTGCTCGGCGTAATCGCGCAAGAAGCGCAGGCGGCGCTGCTCCGACACGACGAGACCGTCGATACCGAGCGCGCGCAACTGCAGGTCGTGTTGGCGCACACGCAGTTGCTGTTCGCGCACGGCATACAGCTGCCGCACGCCGACAACGGCGAACAGCAGCATCGCGGCGATGAAGCACACGCTGACGACCCGGGCCGGCCGCCGCATGATCAGGGCGGAAACGTGCCGGGACAGGCGTGGCGGTCGGCGCTCGGTCAAGATGAGGTCTCTCCAGGCATGGCGGGACGGCAACGAGGCGCTCGGCGCGTCCCGCGTGTGGACGGCTCATCGAGAATATTACTCGCGATGGCGTGGCGCCAAGGCGAGGATGCCGCGCGGCGGCAGGCGGGAGAAACGGGAAAGCGGCGAGGCGGGCGAGAGGCGCCGCCGCGTCGTCGTTACGAACCGAACATGCGGTTGAGCGCGTGCTCCAGATGCTCGCGCATCGCGAGCGAGGCGCGCTCGGGATTGCGCTGCTGGATCGCTTCGAGCACTTCGAGATGCTCCTGCTGCACGAGGCGCTGACGCTCGATCGACTTCACGAGCGACAGGTTGCGCGACAGGTTCATGCTGAACACCATCTGTTCCTGGATCGACGACAACGCGCCGATGAAGAACTGGTTCTTCGACGCGCGCGTCACGGCCAGATGGAACGCGAAGTCGTCCTTCGCACCGATGCCCGAGGTCTCGACGATGGTCTGCAGATTGTCCCATTCGCGGCGGATCGCGGCGATGTCCGCGTCGTCGGCTTGCTGGGCGGCGAGCGATGCCGCGCCCGCTTCGACCGCGATGCGGTATTCGTAGCAGCGGCGGATGTCCGACAACGTTTCGAGCGGCGCGAAGCGGCGCACGTCCGGATCGGGCCGGCGCATCACCGTGGTGCCCGAGCCATGACGCGTCGCGATGATGCCGTCCGCGCGCAACTGGGCCAGCGCCTCGCGCACCGTCGGGCGCGACGTCGAGAAGCGTTCGGCCAGCGCGTGCTCGGTCGGCAGCCGGTCCCCTTCCTTGTATTCGCCTTCGATGATGCGGTTCAGTATGTCGCTGTAAATGCGCGCCGGCATGTTCGGCGCCTTCTGCTCAGCCATGTTCAGACGCTACGCTGTGAGTTGTCAGGGGTGTGCTCAATTGTAAGTCATATGGCGTCCACACAGGCTTCTCGGCGGGCAGGCCCGCCCAGCGATGAAACTCACAGCACGCCCGCGAAGGTCGGCTCGGGCAGTCCCGCGATCCCCGCATCGAGCGCGAACACGAAACCATCGTGCTCGCCGATCGCGGGCGGGCAAATCGTGCTCACGTAAAGCGTCTTGAAGTCCGCGCCGCCGAACGCGCACATCGCGGGCTTCGAGGCCGGCACCGCGAGCGCGCGATCGAGACGCCCGGCGGGCGTGAAGCGCAGCAGCAGGCCCGCGTCGTTCGCGCAGATCCAGTAGCAGCCCTCGGCGTCCACCGCCGCGCCGTCCGGACGGCCCGCGTAGTCGTGCAGGTCCGCGAACACGCGGCGGTTGGTCGGCACGCCGTCGTCGATGTCGTAGTCGAACGCCCAGATGAGCCGTCGCGTCGGGAACGAATCGGACAGATACATCGTGCGGCCATCGGGCGACCACGCGAGACCGTTCTGCGTGCACAACCCGTCGATTACCGGCGCGCCTAGCACGGTGCCCCCCATATAGCGATAGAGCTTGCCCACGGGCTGCGGTGTCGTTGCATCCTGCACCATCGTGCCGGCCCAGAAACGGCCTTGCCGATCGCAGCGGCCGTCGTTGAAGCGCATGCGGGCAGCGTCGTGCGTCACGCCGGCAAGCGGCCGCACGGTGGCCGTGCCTTCGCGCGCGTGCATGGGCGGCTCGTGCAGCGTCACCGCGAAGAGCCCGCTTTCGAGCGCGGCGAGCACCGTGCCTCGCGCGTCGAAGGCAAAGCAGCCGATCCGCTCGGGCAGCGTCCATTCGGTGCGCTTCGCCGTGCCGGGCACGTAGCGCACGAGCGTCTGCGCCGTGATATCAACCCAGTAGAGCGCCGCTTCGGCCGCGCGCCATACGGGGCTTTCGCCGACCGCCGAGCGGCGTGCGTCAGCGGCTTCGAGGCGCCGCACGGGCACCGGTGTCACGTCGATCGTCATGGTTCGCTTTTCCCTTGGCGAATTGGGCCTCGCGCGTTCAGCGCTGTGCGTCTTTCCATTGCGCGAAGGCCGCCAGCGTTTCCTCGTTGGGCGGATAGACACCGCGCAGCGCCGCGCCCGCCTCGATACGCGAGGTCAGGAACCGTTCGAGTTCCTCCTGCTCCGTAGCATCGCGCGCGACTTCCTCGGCGAGATGGCGCGGCACCACGACCACGCCATCGGCGTCGCCCACGATGATGTCGCCCGGATAGACCGCCACCCCACCACAGCCGATCGGCACGTTCAAATCGATCGTATGGTGCTTGGCGAGATTCAGCGGCGCGGAGGCGCCCGCGCACCAGATCGGCAGCCCGAGCGCGGCGATCGTCGCGCTGTCGCGCACCGGACCGTCCGAGACCATGCCGGCGACGCCGCGCACCTTCAGGCGCGTCGCGAGGATCGAGCCGACGGAGGCCGCCGTGCGCTCGCCGCGACAGTCCTGCACGAGCACCGCACCTGGCGGCACCGTCTCGATGCCCTTGCGCTGCGGATGATCGGGGTTCTGGAAGGCGCTCAACTGGTCGAGATCCTCGCGCGCCGGAATGTTGCGCATCGTGAAAGCCGGGCCGACCAGATTGGGAGCGCCCGGCGCCGGCGTGACGAGCGGCTGCACGCCCTGAATGAACACGTTGCGCAGACCGCGCTTGAAGAGCTGGGTGGTCAGCGTCGCGTTGGAGACGTGGCGAAGTTGTTCGAGCGTTTCGTCGCTGACGGGCAAGTCGGGGGAAGTCATCGTGTCTCCAGGTCGTCGTTCGGGACAAAGGGCGGCGCCGCCCGTGCGGGGGACGGCATGTCCGCATTGTTGTAATACAACCGTTCGATTGTCAACCAGCGAACTTCACGACGGGCCGCCACGCGGCGCGTGCCGATAGGGCCCGTCACACGCGTGCCCGCTGCAGCAAGGCTCCGGGCCTCTTCGGCAGCGCTGCGCAACGCGAATCGGCCCCCGTTTTGACCGTCGTCAGGGTCATCCGCATCAGGGTATGTCCTGGCGCTTTCGATATTTGCTTTACAACTTTCACGCAAATACAATGATGTCTTACATGACGAGCCCGACCGGCCATCCCAGACTCGTCCTGATGTTCGACGCCTCGCACAACACCCGGTGCCTGGTCGGCATGGCAGCCACGCATGCCCCGGCCCGAATTCGCAGGAGACAGGCAGTGCAACGCAAGACGATCAAAGGGCTTCGTTGGTGGATCATCAGCCTCATCATGGTGGGCACCATCTTCAACTATCTCGCGCGCAGCTCGCTCTCGGTCGCAGCGCCCACGCTGACCCAGACGCTGCACATGAGCACGCAGCAGTATTCGTATGTCGTTACCGCCTTCCAGGCCGCCTACGCGCTCTCGCAACCGGTCGCGGGCCTGATCCTCGACTATGTCGGCGTCAAGATCGGCTTCGCCATCTTCGCGTTTGCCTGGGCCATCGCCAACATGCTGCACGGCCTCGCCACCAGTTGGCCGTCGCTCGCGTTCTTCCGCGGCCTGCTCGGCATGAGCGAAGCGGCCATCTTCCCCGCCGGCATGAAAGCGATCAGCCAATGGTTCCCCGCCAAGGAACGCTCGGTCGCGACCGGCTGGCTCAACACGGGCACCTCGATCGGCGCGATGCTGGCGCCGCCGCTCGTGGTCTGGTGCATTCTCAAGTACGACTGGCAAATGGCGTTCGTCGTCACGGGCGGCAGCGCGCTCGTCTGGGTCGCGCTGTGGCTGATGTTCTTCCGCTCGCCCGACGAGCACCCGAAGCTCTCGACCAGCGAACTCGACTATATCCGCGCCGGCCAGGACCGCGCCCATGCCGTGCCGCGCGCTCAGCGTCCGTCGTGGAAAGAAGTGCTCAAGACGCGCCGCTTCTGGGGCATCGGCATCCCGCGCATGCTCGCCGAACCCGCCTGGCAGACCTTCGGCGCGTGGATTCCGCTCTACATGTTCACCGTGCGTCACATGAACCTGAAGGAGATCGCACTGTTCGCGTGGATGCCGTTCCTCGCCGCCGACCTCGGCTGCCTCGTCGGCGGCTACCTCGCCCCGCTCTTCATGCGCTGGTTCAACGTCTCGCTCATCACCTCGCGCAAGCTCGTCATCACGACCGGCGCGGTGCTGATGATCGGACCGGCCTGCGTCGGCCTCGCCGCGAGCCCGTATGTCGCGATCGCCCTGTTCTGCGTCGGCACCTTCGCGCACCAGACCATCTCGGGCGCGCTCTTCACGCTCGCCTCGGACGTGTTCGGCCAGCACGAAGTAGGCACCGCAACCGGTCTCTCGGGCATGTTCGGCTACCTCGGCGCGACCATCTTCTCGCTGATCGTCGGTGTGCTCGCGACCCGTATCGGCTATAACCCCTTGTTCGTGTGCCTCATGCTGTTCGACATGATCGGCGCCTGCGTCGCGTGGCGACTCGTGAGCGCGCAGCGCAACGACGAGACCACCCCCGCCGCCCTGCATCCCGCGCGCGGCGCCGAGGCCTGATTCCATGCACGCTCGCCGGTGCTGGCGTTTTTGTGAGGTAAATCCACTGTGAAGAAAGTTGCATTGACCGGCGCGGCCGGCCAGCTCGGCCGGGTCTTGCGCCAGGCCCTCCTCGGACGCGGCGTGAACCTGCGCAGCGCAGCGGGCAGCGCGCCACTCGAACCGCTCTTCCAAGGCGAGGACGTGATGCATGGCGACCTGCGCGAGCGCGCGGTGGTGGACCAGTTGCTCGACGGCGTCGATGTGCTGATCCACATGGCCGGCACGAGCGTCGAACGACCGTTGCCCGAGATCATCGAGAACAACCTGCGCGGACTCGTCGAGGTCTACGAAGGCGCGCGCCGTCATGGCGTCAAGCGCATCATCTTCGCGAGTTCGAACCATGCCATCGGCATGTATCCGATCGACGAAAAGCTCACGCTCGATTGCGCATTTCGTCCCGACGGCTTTTATGGACTCAGCAAGGCCTGGGGTGAATCGCTCGCGCGGCTCTACTGGGACAAGCATGGCATCGAGAGCGTGTGTGTGCGTATCGGCAGCTGCGTCGAGCGGCCGACCGAGTTTCGTCATCTGAGCACCTGGCTCGGTCACGAAGATCTGATGCGCCTGATCGATCAGGCGATCAACGTGCCGGAACTGGGCTTCGTCGTGGTGTGGGGCGTGTCGAACAACACGCGCAGCTACTGGGACAACACGGGCGCGGACAAGCTCGGCTATCGCCCGCAGCAGAACGCCGAGGATTACGCCGCCGGGATTCTCGCGCAGACGAATCCGCTCGATGCCATCGCGCAGCGCCATCAAGGCGGCAGCTTTGCGAGCTTCGATTTCACGCCGCCGAGCGAGCGCCCGGTGCGCGATTGACAGCAGGTTGCGCGGGCGGGCGCGTTTATGCGGGGCGGATCGCGGCGCCCGCCCGCTGATTTGTGTCTGAACCGGGTCCAGATCTCGATCCGGTATTTCCCCGCTCGGACGCAGATCCTCTGCGCCTCGTCACGCGGCGCTACGCCTCGAGCGCTGCTTCTTTCTCCTTCCTCCGCTGAATCCTCCGACTACTCGCGCACGCGCGACGCCGCCCGTTTGTATCGCCATGTATCCAGATCGTGGCGAGACACGAAACATTGCATAACCCCGCCAAAGCCGACACAAGCGAGATACGTCCGGGGCATCAAATACACCCATGCCGGACAGCCACCCAAAGCGCAGTCCGACTGAATGTCCCCACCCTCAATTTCTTGCTGGAGAACATCATGAAACTGCTCAAGTCGCTCGCCGTCGCCGCTGTGGTCGCCCTCCCCGTCCTTTCGTTCGCCCAATCGAACGCGCCCGTCACGCGCGCCGAAGTGCGCCAGCAACTGATCGATCTGCAAAAGGCCGGCTACAACCCGGCCGCCGATACGACCCAATACCCGCAAAACATTCAAGCTGCCGAAGCGCGTATCAGTGCCGGGAAGGCCGCGGCCGCGACGTCGGTGGGCGGCTCGGCTGCGGGTTCATCGGCAGCCGGGGCACCGCTCGCGGCTACACGTTTCGATGGCTCGGATGTCGTCGGCCTCGGCCCGATCTACGCCCATCCGTGATGCCTGCGTCGTCGCCGCATGCGCGCGCCTCGTCGGTACGGGGGCGTGCATCTGACGAAGGCTCCGTCATGACTTTCGTGTAGCGTGGCGACGACGACGATGCACTCGATGTGAAGCTCTACTACGAATGGCACCTCTGACTGATCGCCCACCCAAGGAGAGAAGACATGCGGGAAGATGTGGATTCGCTTCGACGTCGCCTGATCGGCGCCACGGCCTTCACGTTCGCTGTCGCGCAGTTCGGCCTGCTCGACCAGGCCATCGGCCAGACGCGCTCATCGACGCCGCTGCCCGCCGTTCAGCCCGGCGCTCACACCTCGTTTGCGCCGCTCAAGCAGATTCGCGCCGGAGAACTGGACGTCGGCTACGCAGAGGCGGGACCGGCGAGCGGACCGGTCGTCATCTTGCTGCACGGCTGGCCGTACGATATCTACAGCTTCGTCGATGTCGCACCGCTGCTGGCCGCGCGCGGCTATCGCGTGATCGTCCCTTACTTGCGCGGCTACGGCACGACGCGCTTCGTCTCCGCCGATACGATGCGCAACGGCCAGCCCACCGCCGTGGCCGCCGACATCGTCGCGTTGATGGATGCCCTGCACATCAAGCGCGCGATCCTCGCCGGCTTCGACTGGGGCGCGCGCACCGCCGACATCATCGCCGTGCTGCACCCGGAACGCGTGAAGGCGCTCGTATCGGTGAGCGGCTATCTGATCGGCAGCCAGCAGGCGGGCAAGATGCCCTTGCCGCCCGAGGCCGAGCATCAGTGGTGGTACCAGTTCTATTTCGCCACCGAGCGCGGCCAGGCGGGCTACCAGAAGTACACGCACGAGTTCGCGCGCTTGATCTGGAAGCAGGCATCGCCGCAATGGAATTTCGACGACGCCACCTTCGCGCGCAGCGCGAGCGCCTTCGACAATCCCGACCACGTGGCGATCACGATCCACAACTATCGCTGGCGCCAGGGGCTCGTCGAAGGCGACCCGAAGTACGACCAAGACGAACAGCGCCTCGCCTCCGCACCGCCGGTCACGGTGCCCACCATCACCCTCGAAGGCGACGCGAACGGCGCGCCGCATCTGCCGCCGGCTGCGTACGCGAGCAAGTTCACCGGCAAGTACGAGCACCGCAACATCGCGGGCGGTATCGGTCATGACTTGCCGCAGGAAGCGCCCCAGGCGTTTGCCCAGGCTGTCGTGGATGTCGACCAGTTTTAGTCGGGCGGCGGGATGACGAGCTTCCTCCCGATCCTGCGGGCCGGATCGGGTAATCGCCGCTTATCACGCAATTTCGTCCCGAAAAAATGGATCTCCTTAGATTTTTGCTGTTGAACAGGATTACACAGCATTTTCCAATTAGGTCGAGCAAGCCTGATTGACGTGGTCGCCTTGCGCCCCCTAGATTCCCGTTTGCCAATTCGCAAGCGGAACGTCAGGGATGCGTATGAATGCTGTGACAAAGACCTTCACCAGTGCGCTGAGCCACCCGGGCGCCCGCCTCACCCAGCGTTTGAGAATCTGGATCGGCAGACTCGATCTCGAGCTCGACGTGCTCGAATTCAAGGTCAGGGCGGGCTTCTGCAAAGACTATACGGTCGATGTCACCGTCACCTCGCCGCGCCTCGACATCGACGGCAAGGAGTGCGTCGGCTGGCGCGCGGGCTTGCAGATCGACGAGCATGTGGCGGTTCCGTCGGCGAGGTACATCGATCCCGTCGATCACGCAGCCGCCACCTTCAACGGCGTCGTTACGCGCTGGAAACGCCTGCGCACGAGCCGCGATGAAGCGGCCTACCAACTGCGCATCGAACCGCGTTACGCGGCGCTGCTCAAGCGCGTGCATGGATCCAGGACCTTCAGGCACAAGACGCTTCAGGAGATCTTCAAGTCGCTGATCGTCGATTGCAAGAACTTCGACTGGTTCGATGTCGAGTTCGATTTCGAAGGCTTGCAGGAGCCGCTGGAACAGGTCGTGATGTACGAAGAGTCGGTGTGGAACTTCATCGCTCGTCATTGCCGCCGTAACGGTATTTTCTGGTTCTACAAGCAAGGGCGCGGCGAGCGGGCACAACTCGATACCATCGTGTTCGCGAACCATGCGCGCGCCTATGTTCGCGCTGCCGAGGTGCCGCTGATGCCCGACTCGGGACTCACGGGCAACTGGCACGAAGCGACCCTTTCGTTGAACGATCAACGTGTGCTCGTGCCCGCGACCATCGAAGTGTGGGAGCGCAACTATCGCACGCCGGAGGATACGTTGCGGGCCACGGCCAGCGTTTCCCGCGAGGACGGCGATCGCTCGGTGTATGGGCGCATCAACCGCAGCGCGGAATTCCATCTCACGCCAGAGGGCGGCGCGGCGCTCGTGCAGACACGCCGCGACGAACAGATCGCCCGTCAAGCGACGCTGTCCGGCACGAGCAACTTGAAGGGTCTCATGCCGGGTCTGGTCGTGAGACTGACCAACGCGAAACTGCCGGGCACCGAGTACGGCTTCGTGGTCACGTCGATGACGATGAAAGGCAGCCGGACAACCCCCGCGCACAACCGCTTCAAGGCGATGCCCGCGCATCTCGCGTATCGGCCCCGGTTCGACTACGAGAAGGACTGGCGCTTTATCGGCGGACCCGTGGTCGGCTTGGTGGCGACGACGTTCGACAGCTCGCCCTACGCCAGCATGGACGAGTACGGGCGCTATGACGTCCTCCCCAAGTTCCTGCAGGGAACGGACAACGCCGACAAGCAGTTGTTGAACCTGCGCCTGCTGCGCCCATCGTCATCGTATCAGGGCGGCTTTCATTCGCCTCTGCTGCCGGGCACGGAAGTGTTGCTAGAAGCCGCTCACGGCGACGTCGATCGCCTGCACATATCGGGCGCGTTGCACGACTACTCGCATCCGGACCTCGTGCATGGCTTGCAGGGACTCTACAGTTATGCGATCTGGCGCTCGCCGTTACGTGGCGCCGAAGTCGTGTTCAACGACCTGCGGGGCAACGAAAGCGCGCGGATCGCGACGGTGCACAGCCAGTCGGCGCTCAATCTCGGGCGCCTGTTGAACAGTAAAAAGCTCCCCAGAGGGGACGGCATCGAGTTGACGTCCCAGGCGTGGGCGACGATGCACGCATCAAAGGGACTGTTCTTGTCCGCCGATGCGGCTGCGGGCCCCGACACGCCGCATCTGGAGATGCCGGCTGCAGTTCAGTTGCTCAAGGCGGCGCTGCAGCGCGTGACCGAACTTGCGGCGGCAACCGGGCAGGCCAACGCCGATCCCGCTGATCGGGCCACGCAGGCCGCGCTTCTCGACGGGTTGAACCAGCTTCGCGATGCGGGGCTGCTTGCCAGTGCGCCGGGCGGCATCGCGCTCGTGACACCGAAATCGGTGCAGCAGTCGGCGGGCGAGAACTTGATTGTTACTGCGGGCAAGGACGCGGATGTGAGCGTTGTCAGGCGGCTGCGCATGGTGGCGGGGGAGTTGATCTCGTTGTGTGCGCACAGGTTGGGGGTCAAGATTTTCTCGAAGGGAAAGATTGAACTGCAGGCGCAGAGCGCCCCCATGGATCTCTTCGCCGACCGGCGAGTGCACGTCTCGAGCGTCAACGCAGATGTGCTTGTGAACGCCAAAACCAGGGCGATGGTAGCCAGCAGCGGTGCGTCCATGACCATCGAAAACGGCAGTGTCGTATTCAACTGCCCGGGTGAGTTCCGCATCAAGGCGGCTTCATTTGTCTTCGAAGGACCGGCCGATACGTCTGTCGCCCTCCCGCAGTTGCCCCTGAGCGACTACCAGCCCGACTCCAGATATAGCCATACGCACTAACGATCATGATCATCAGCCCACCGTTTTTACCCGAAGCCGGTCTTGCGATCCCGACCGGGACCAATCCCGATCCGATGATGGATGCGGTCGACAAGTTCGAATGTGTTCACGGCATCTTCCCGATCGCCTTCGACCGGCGCTGGCACTGCGGCGTGCATCTGCAGCCGGATAGAAAGGACAGGATATTCGCGATCGCCGATGGCGAGGTCGTCGCCTACCGCGTCTGCCAGAACGCCATCGACGATGGCGAGAGCCATACCGGCTTCGTGCTGCTCAGGCACACGACAGAAACTGGCGATGGTCGGACGCTGACGTTCCATTCGCTCTACATGCACTTGCTGCCGTTGTCCGAATATCAGCAGCACAGCGCGAACGCGAAGGAGATGCCGGAGTTCCTGCGCATGCCTACGGGCGATCCCGACACACAGGTGCCTCCCGCCGTTTCAGGAGGTGGCAAGAAGGTGCGGCGCAAGGACGTATTGGGCTGGCTTGGGCGCTATGGGGGGATGCCACACCTGCACTTCGAGATCTTCATGACGCAGACCGATTTCGATGCCTATTTCGGGCATACCCAGCTGGGCAACACGGCGCCCGCTCCGTCTGCTGGTTCCGACTGGTGGGGACACGCCTACTTCGTCATTCCTGCCCGCAGCCACTTTCGCCGGTTGCCACGGGAAGTCGACGACGACAACAAATTGCAAGGGATTGAATTCACGCCCGGTCAGATCGGCTCGAACGCCTTGCCGCTGCTGGTCGAAACCTGGTTCAGCCACGGCACGAAATACACCAAAGTCTGGAGCGTCGCGCCGGACGGCGCCCGGACGCTGCTCACACCGCAGCCGGTGCCCGAACAAGACTACGAATACGATCTCTACAAGCGCGCCACCGCGCTTTACCCGACCTGCCCGAGCGACGGCTACGAACTGCTGCGCTTTGGCCGCATCCTGTCCGCGCCCCAGACGCTGGCGGCCGACGCGCGAACGACGTGGATGAAGGTCACCTGGGCTGCGGGCAAGTTCGGGTATATCGATATCAACGACGCGTACATCCAAAAGTTCTCCGATGCGGACTTCCTGTCACTCATGGGCTGGCAGAAGGTCAGCGACGGCAACACTCCATTCGATAGCGACGGGCTGTGCGATGTCGATGCGTTGAAGAAGTTGATGAAGGACGCCTGGAACAATCATGAAACCGCAATCCAGCAATCGATGACCGCGGAATCCGAGAAGGCGGATCCGATTTTCAGCTTGAAGAACAACGAACTGTTGCGCCGACAATTGCGCGGCTTTGTTTGTCAGGCGCCCAGCGAATGGGACAACACGCATAACGAGCGGCGCTACGTAAAGCTGCTCGATGAGGGCGAGTTCTACCATCAAAACATGCACGGCTATAACGACTTCCTCAAATATCTGAAGGAAGTTCAGTTCTGGGACCAGACTGGCTTGCCTGCGGGGCAGAAGTTATGGTTTTTTCATCCGCTGGAATTCATTCGGCATTTTAGGAAGTGTGGATGGCTGAGTAAAGATGAAACTGTTCACTGCATCCGCAAGACGATCAGAGACAGAGGGCGAGAGGTCGTTCCCCTCTCAACATCCGAGGTGCTTGAACGCCTTACCAGTGCAACGGATCGGCGCCCGGCGAATATATATCCAAATTTTTCCTTCATTGCGAGGAAGTACGGAATTTCGTCAAGTTGCTTGCGCCTGGCACATTTGTTCGGTCAATTAACGGTGGAAACTGGCCGTTTGGCGTCCATGCTTGAGGCCGGCAAGCTGTCTGATTTTGACAAATACGAACCAGCGCAGCCAGAAGGAAAAAATCTCGGCAACACGGCGTTTGGCGACGGCAGCCGGTTCAAAGGCCGAGGATTAATTCAAGTTACCGGCCGGGCCAACTACGAGACCTACGGACGCTATCGGGGAAAAGTATTTAACACCGATACAACAAGTGGTCTTCTATTAACCGATTCTTACAATACTTGCGACGCCTCGGGTTGGTATTGGGTATCGAAACAACGATTCAGAAAAATTCAAGATCCTGTAACAAAAAAAACTAAATTGATTTCACTGGGCAAGCTAAGCATCAACTTTTGGGCCGATCAAGGAGCGAGCGAAGATGCGGTTCTTCAGGTCACAAAAAGCATTAACCCCGCAGGTCTGGCGGCGGATTGGAGATGGCAAGGATTTCAAAACGCACTATACGAATTGAATGACGACACAACGCCGAACCCCGAACACAAACCCGTAGTGTGAGAATTTATGAAATTGATCTTTTTATATGTTTTCAGCGCTTTGAGCTTTGTAGCGTGCACCAGCCAGGCAGTTGGCAGGGAGCCCGGCAGAGTATCGAGGAACGACTGCCACTTGTCCTTCGTGCCTTCAGATAATCTTCAATATATTGAGGTAGAGGACACCGTAACAACTGGAAACGACGAATGCCATATAGCGTTCAAATACACCGGCGACATGCGGGTTAAACGAAGCGGGCGCAGACCGGCGATGCCTGAGGACTGGCGCGCAATGACCGATTTCTCCCTTACTGTCACAAGTATTCCACTGCCGAAAAAATTGGCTGAAGTCAACTCTGACGCTGGTGCACAACAACATGGCTTATTTGAATTGGCATCGAAAGAGCACATTCAATTGTCTCGTGGAGATCTTTACATTTTACAATATTCAGCAAAGAAACCATCGACGAACATGATCAAGTTAAACGAATCGAGAGAGATAGTTTTTGTCGCTGGTAACGAGACTCGCTCGGTCGCCTTCGCCCTGTATTCTGGTGGCAGGCCGACCATCAAAAATTCAAAGGAAGAAAAAATTATTAAAGATTTATTCTCATCGTTTATTTTTTTGGATTGATTTTTTAACACTTCCTTTTTCACAGCGACAAATAAATAAAATTTTCCCGATGCACCTAATAGAGAAACGAAAATCCATCACACCCCGATACGGATGTGAATTAATCCTTTTTATGTCGTTTTTTATCTCTAGCTTAACGTTTGCCGACAATACATACGAGGCACGTGGGTTCTCATTAAAAATTAGCAGCTCGAAAACCTGTTTGCTTGACAAGGTTCCGCTCTACGCAGTCGAAAGCCACGATAAGTCTGCAGTTATGTTGTCCGAGACCGGGTACGTGGTCAAAGAAGAACTGGATAATTGCGAGGTCGGACGCGCAGTGCACGTCCTTTCGATTCCGTCGAACGTAGGCTTTCTATCCGATATAAATCTCTCGAAAAATATTTATGTCGCACTCGACTTCGTGACGACGCAACCATTTTCGTATCTGGCTACAGTCGCCCGCATCGGATCGTCACGAAACCTTGTAACGGTGAACGGTGCCTACGTTGCAGGCAAGAAATTAAGTGAGTTAAAAAAATTCGCTTTTGGTGGTAGCGGAGATGCAGGAACCTCGATCATCGCGCCAAGCGGACGCTATGTGGCGCCCAATGGCCAAATGGACTGCGGGGAAAGTGCTTATCCCGGCGTATGGGATATTCAAAAAAATCAACGAGTAGTGGCAACGGATGACGTATGCGCGGCACTTTTTAAATAGATTCGCAATGGAAAATCGAATAATTTCTCCTGCCCGCTATTTTATGGCATCGCTCTTTCTTGCGCTAACGCTGACCAGCTATATCCAGGATGCGTTTCTTTTTTAATTCGCATTGAAGAAAAGAAAAGCTGCTGTTGAACTTGAATCAAGGAAAGTCAAAATGCGTTCCCCCATCCGCAAAGGCGACAAACTCGAACACGGCGGTGAAGTCACCGGAACGTGCTCGCCGTGGACCCTGTTCATGGGCAGGCCACTGGCCCGCAAAGGTGATGAGGCCGTCTGCCACCGGCACGGCCCGACCTTCATCGACGAAGGCGCCCCCAAGTTTCCCGATCGCGACCACAAGCTCTTCGCGCTGCACGGCCATCGCTGCGCATGCGGTTGCCGCTTGGTCTCTTCACTCAAGAACGTCAACTTCGAGTAATGCCCGTCGATCTCTCCAAGGCGGGCCGCCCTGGCGCCTATCCGCGTCGCCCGCGCTTCTGGCCGTGGTGGTTTTGCCTGTGGATCACGTGTGCCGCGTGCGGGGCGGCCATTGCGCTATTGATGTGGCCGAAGGGCGAGCCTGCTGGCAGCGCATGGTTCTGGTTCTGCGTTGCCGGTATCCCCAACGGCGCGTTCGCGTTGCTCTTCCTGATCGAACGCGTCGGCTACGAGGCCATGTGGTATCGGGCATATAACCGCAACCGCCATCGCGACCGATGGCTTGCGCGGCGCATCCGTATTGCGCAGAAGCCGCTGCGGGTGCTGGGCGTCGGGTACTGTTTGCCCCTGGACGGTCAAGACCTCGCGCGGGCTGTTCATGCTGGCGCGCCTCTGCCGCGTTTTCAGCAGCCACGCTCAGGCTCGACTTTCGTCGATCACTGCCGCTTCGTAGACCCGCCGCAAATTAGCGACGAAGCCGACGCCACAGTGGAACCGCCTCCGCAGCAACCCATCGCTCAACTTGTACGCAAGTTGGCTGACGCGCTCGTACCGCTTTCCACAACCTTGTATGCACTCACGCGCTACGAACCAGCCCACTGGCCACAGGTTCGGGTGCTCGCCGAACCCGGCGAGGAAGCCTTGCGCGAACAGCAAATGCGCGCTGCCCTGACACTCGCCGATCTGCCGCCGCTTGCCGTGCAGGCTGCGCCTGCGTCGCAGGGGCTGCTGCTAGCCGACGCCTGGCTCGACGCCCGTGACGCGCGGCCCTTGCTCGTGGTCTCGGCCGCCTGGCACGACGGGCAGCCTGTCGCCGGCAGCACGGAGGGTTGTCTTGCCCTGTTGCTCGATGCGGGCTTCTACCACTTGCCCGATGGCGTTGCCGTCGTGGCCACGCTGCACCGGCCCGTCGAAGGCAACGCCGACGAGATCGAGTACTGCCTCGCCACTGCCGTGCTGTGGGGTTGCGCTGAACCAGGAGCCGTCACGCGCGCGTGGATCACGCGTGCCGTCGAGCGCTGCAACCGGGGGCTGGGCATTGCGAATCTGGATGCCATCGCGAAGAGCGAGGCGCAATGCGAGCCTGCCTGCATCGTCGGCGATTTGGGCAACGCCGACGGCTGGCTGTCCGTGGCGGCTGCCATCGAATGCGGTGCTATCGATGGCCCCCAATTGATCATCGATGGCGCGCAGTCCGCCATTGTTCATGTCCTTCCCGGCACGCCCACGGGAGATCGACCGTCACCGGAACATTTCGCTCATGACCGATCCGAAACTAAACTTGCGACCGCTTGAATCGGTGTCCGTTGCGGAGTCTGCCCCAGCGGGCCGTCTCTTGCTTTGGGGACCGCCGGTGGCAGCCGCGATCATTGCCGCGTTCATCATCGGCCTGGTATGGTTGCGGGGCGACCTCGCCAATCTGCCGCCCGGCGAGCCGCGCCTGCGGGTCGTGATTGACGTCCTCATCATCCTGATTGTCGCCGTCGTTCTACATCTGAGCCTGCTTTTTATCGGCGTATACGCCTTGGCCGCGCAGATTTTCAGAAAGGAAACCGGCGATCGCGTCGCGGCACCCAAGCCCCCCAACCGCGACCCCCGCCTCCACCACCTCTACGAAGAACTCCGCATCTCCCACGGCTGGTTCTGGCGCAACCGCCAGCGCTGGCTGCTGGTCAGCGGCACCGACGAGCGCATCGATCAGGTCGCCCCCGGCCTCAAGCAGGCCGCCGTCATGCACGTCGGCGAGACGGTGCTCGTACACGCGGCGCCCGAGGGCATCGACGCACAGAAGTGGCTCGGCCAGATCCGGCGGTTACGTCGCCGCCGCCCGGTCGACGGCCTCGTGCACGTTGCCCACGCCAGCGAGACCGATACGGGCCTGGCGCGCAAGCTCTCGCTGCTCGCCACCGCGCTCGGCTGGGCAGCGCCCGTTACGTTCCTGCATCCAGTGACGTCGGACGGCCGCCAGCCACAGCAATTCGACGCAGTCGGCGCCTTCATGACAAACGACCCGCGCCGGCAGGCGCAGGCGGCTGCAGCGAGCCTGCCGGAACTGCTCAGCGAGATCGAGCATCGCACGGCGCACGCCGGTGTGCGCGTGTACCTTCGAAGCGATCCGGTCACCTGGCTGTTGCATATCTCGAAGTATGTGGCCGATCATCGCAAACGCATGGTCGAGTGCCTGCAGGAACTGGCCGCGTCGAACTGGTTGCGCGCGCCACTAGCCGGCGTCATGTTCGCGCCTGTCTTTCCGGCTGCCGTCGTCGTGCCGGTACCCGTCGCAAATGGCAACGAAATGCCCGGCCAGCCAGACGAAGCGCCGCCGGTGCCGACGATAAGCCGCGAACAGCCCGCAGCCCTGCTCCCGGTGTGGCGCAAAATCGCAGCAAGCTCGTCCCATTACCGCAGTCGCCGAACACGTCTCTACTGGTCCCACGCACTCGCGGTCGGAGTAACGGTCGCGGCTATCTCGTGGACCGCGATGCTGATGATTTCAGGCTTCTGCAACCTGGAACTTGTTACGGATATCGAATCAATCGCTGCAACGGCATTGGCAGCCACGCCTGGAACGCCGCCAGCGTTGCGCGCGCAACTCGCCCTGCAGAAGCAGATCGACATGCTCGAATATCGACAGCAGCATGGTGTGCCGTGGTACTTGCGAGCAGGCCTGTCGCGCAACGATGAACTCCTCAGCGCGTTGTGGCAGCCCTATGGCATCGTGGCAGCACGCAATTTGCGGCAGCCCGTGGTGCAGGCTCTGGAAACTCAACTCGCCCAACTCTCGCAGATCCGCGCCGACGAACAGCAGGGCCACGACGCGCAGCAACTCGCCTATAACCGTCTCAAGGCGTACCTGATGCTCGCCACGCCGGCACGCACCGACGCCTCGTTCCTGAAAGCGCAACTGCTCGACACGTGGCCCGCACCTGCCGCTATGCGCACAGGGGAATGGCTCGACACTTCGCAGCAGCTGGCGGGTTTCTGGGCCAGCCACTTGAAGACGCATCCCGGTTTGCGCAGCAACGCATCGCTGCCGCTCGTCACGCAGATGCGCTCGACGCTCGTCAACCAGATCGGCCTGGCCGCCAGCGACGAGGTGCTCTATCAGCGTGTACTCGACGATGCGCGCGGCAAATACGCGGACGTCTCGCTGGCTACCCTGCTCGCGGGTGCCGATGCGCATGGCCTCTTCGCGACCACGCAGACCGTGCCCGGCATCTTCACGCGGGCGGCCTGGGACGGTGCGATCGGCAAGGCTATTGATGAAGCCGCGAAGCAGCAACACGTCGAAGGCGACTGGGTGCTGAGCGGCGAGCAACCCGCGGTGCAAATGAGCGCGACTGCCCTTGAAGGCGCGGTTGGTGCGCCGCGCGCGACATCAACAGCGGGGCCGCACGAGATCGACGATCTGCGCACGCGGTTGCGCAATCGCTACTTCACGGACTACACCTCGGCGTGGGCGGGCATGCTCAACAGCCTCCAGTGGATCCCGGCGACGAGCTTCTCCGGCGTGATCGACCAGCTCACACGTCTGACCGATGCACAGACCTCGCCGCTGCTCGCGCTCATGAGGTCGGTGCAGTACCAGGGTCAGGCGGGCCGTCCCTCGCAGGCGCTTGCCGATACGCTCGTGCGCAAGGCCCAGGGACTGCTCGGCGGTGGCGACACTGATGCGACGATGGCCACGATGGCCAATCCGCTGGATCGTTCGTTCGGTCCGCTGCTCGCGCTGCTCGGCGAGGCGACTCCGGCATCCGTCAATGGCAGGGCAAGCAGCAACGTGAACGCTGCGAACAGCGCTGCGTTCAATGGCGTAAGTCTCTCGCGGACGCTGACCGCCGCAACAACCGTACGTCTGAAACTGCAGCAGATCCAGTCGAGTCCGGACGCCCAGTCGATGGCGCGTGCCCTCGCCCAAGCGGTGTTCCAGGGCAAGCTCTCGGACCTCACCCAGGCACGCGACGACGCGTCGTTGACCGCAGCAAGTCTGGGCGCACAGTGGGCCGGTTTCGGCCAGGCGATGTTCGTGCAGCCACTCGACTCAGCGTGGCAGGCCGTCCTGCAACCCGCCGCCGCAAGCCTGAACGAAGCGTGGCGGGTTGCCGTGGCGGCGCCCTTCGCGTCGATGTTCGCCTCGCGCTATCCGTTCTCGGCGACGACGGCGGACGCCTCGTTCGCCGATTTAGGCCGCTATGTGCGGCCCGACACGGGGCTGATGAACCGCTTTATCGAAAGCGAACTCTCCGGCGTGCTCAAGCGTCAAGGCGAGCAGTGGGTGCCAAACGAACTCGCGCCGCAGTCGCTGCAGTTCGACCCGGCATTCCTCGCCATGCTGCGCCTGATCGGCCCGCTGGGCGCGCGGCTCTACGCGCGAGGCGAAGCGGCCTACCACTTCGCGCTCATGGCGCAACCGACGCCCGATGTGCCCCGCACGGAACTGATGGTGGACGGCCAACAGCTCGCCTACTTCAACCAGCGTGAATCGTGGAGCGCGTTCGCATGGCCCGGCAACGGGCTCAACGGCCGCGCGCTGCTGACCTGGCAGACGACTGGCGGCGGGCTGCGTATCGCGTTCGACGTCACCGGCGACTGGGCATTCCTTCGACTGCTGGAAAAAGCCCAAATAAAATCGCTCGACGACACGCGCTATGAACTCGTCTGGCACGGCGCAGAGAACGGCGAGCCGACAAGCGCAGCGTCCGATTCGACTGCCGACACATCGTCACCGCTGCACTACCTGCTGCGCGTACAGGCCGGCGCGGGTCCGCTGGAACTGCTGAAACTACGCGGCTTCCGTATGCCCGAGCGCATCTTCGTGACGGGTCGCGCCGGCACGCTATCCGCCCTGGCGCCGCTGCCAGCCGAGCTTCAACCATGACTGCGCCAAACCTGGTCGCATCGCGGACAGGCGCGCACTGACCAGGTCCGAAGAAAGCGAGATCCATCATGCAGCGAAAACAACGCGGTGGCCTGAAGCGGCTGACGATCGAGGAAATGTGCGCAATTGCAGCCGCACGGGGTGGCCGGTGTCTGTCGACCGAGTACGTCAACAACCACATGCCGTTGGAGTGGGAATGCGCGAAGGGGCATCGCTGGTGGGCAAAAGCCGCCAACGTGAAGTTCGGCAAATGGTGCGGGATCTGCGTGAGGAATCAGCGCGCGACCGTGGCAGACATGCAGCGGCTCGCGCAAGAGCGGGGCGGTCGTTGCCTGTCCGAAACCTGGACCAGCAATCGCACGGCCATGGAATGGGAATGTGCGCGGGGACACCGCTGGCTGGCTCCGCCGGCCAACGTCAAGCGCGGGCAGTGGTGCAGAGCCTGCGCGAACGATCGCAAGCGCGTCCCGCTGGCGCACATCCAGGCGGCCGCAGAGGCGAAAGGAGGACGTTGTCTGTCGCCGCACCATGTGAATGCCGAAACGCCGCTGGAGTTCGAATGTGCTGCCGGGCACCGTTGGTGGACACTCCCGCTGAACGTGACGAAGGGTCACTGGTGCCAGCGGTGTCAGTTTGCGATGCGACGCAAGTCGATGGAGGACATCCGCGCACTGGCGACTCAGCGGGGTGGGCAGTGCGTGTCCGAAACCTACACTGGCAAGGGCGAGCGCTTGCGCTGGCGCTGTGCGAGCGGTCACGAGTGGGAGGCGACCTTCACTGACGTGAGTCACGATCGCTGGTGCCCCCGGTGTCGGGAAGAACGCCGCCGCGCCGCCGCGCTCGAGCGTCTGCGGGAGTTCGCGGCGACGCGCGGCGGCCAATGCCTGTCGGCTGCCTACGTGTCGACCGATCACAAGCTGGAGTGGATGTGCTCGCGAGGTCATGTCTGGTCGACGAGACCATCCTCGGTGCTCGACGGTAGCTGGTGCCCGCTGTGTGCGTACCTCGGACGGTCGAAGAAGCCGAACAAGCGACTGAAATACGATTTCGAGGGGTAAGAGTGCGCTTCGTGCGACCTGAATCAAGCCAGGCGAAAGCGTCGCTTCAGTTCCCCACCCGCGTGCCGACATCGTCGACATAAGTAGTCCGATGCACTGGTTCGAGACCTGTCAGTCTTCGGCTCAGGCATACGAATCGAACAAGCGGGGGTAGACATGAAAGCAAAGTCGTGGATCGCTGTCGTGACGGCCACAGGCGGTTTTTTGTGGGCCGTGGCGCTCGCTGGCGTGCTCGTTGGCCTGCAAGCGTTCGAGCACTGGAACGCGGTGGTTACGACCGCCGTCTTCGGCGGCTCCTATGGCGTGTTGACTATCCTGCTCTGCCTTTGGTCCATGCACGTGACGCGCACGATCCGCAAGTTCAACGCCATCGCGAGCGGCACCCTGCCCGACTTCAGGCGCGGCGGCCCGCTTCGACTCGCGATCGGCAAGAACGCTTTCTACAAGCGTTTGGCGATTTTTTTCAGCATTCCTTTTTTTATCTACGAGTCCACGCGAAGCGTGGCAGCGGCCCTGATTCTCGGCTGCAACAGCTACCCCTCGTGCGCGGACACGCTTCGCCCTCAAGGTCTCGCCGGCTACGAAGGCTACCTCGTCCTCTACGGCCTGCTCGGCACGCCGATTTTCGCCCTGACCATCATCGCGATCATCGTGACGCTCGCGCGCTCTGCCTGAACCAGCAAAAAAAGCGGCGGCCGCTTGCGCGCGCCGCCGTTGAACGGAGAAACAGCTATTACGCTTCAGAAGCGCTGGATGATGCCGATACCGACCGCCACCTGGCTGCGCGACGACGACGGCGCGCTGTTCTGCCCGTCGCCGATGTCAGCGGTCGCGTTGATGATGTTGCCCGCGCCGCCGGTGCCGAGCGTCTGGCCGCCTGCGCGCTGGTACGCCTCGACGAAATAGAAGCCGGTGCGTTTCGAGAGCGTCACGTATTGCGACAGGTTGTATTGCTGGTAGCTGGCCGCGCTGGTGATGCCGTTCGCCTTCGTCGCACGCGTGTAGCTGTAGCCTGCGGCGAGATCGAGCTGGACCATGGGCTTGTAGTGGAGCACGAGGCCGCCCGTGTTCCAGATCGCCGTGTCGAAGAACGACGAACCCGAGCCCGCCACGTATTGCACGTTCGAGTAAGACGCGGAGATGTCCCACGCCGAGTTGAACGCGTAGCCGCCGGTCACCGCGAAGCGCTGTTGCGCCGCCGTCGTCTGGTAGCCGTTCGTGATGCCGGAAATGCCCGGCTCGCCGTTGCTCGACGCCGTCGAGTTCGCGCCCCACGCGCCGCCAGCGCTCGTCGAGTTGTTCAGGCGCTCGAAGCCGACGGCGATCCCGACCGGCCCATGCAGATAGTTGGCCGCAACGCTCCACGACTGGCCGGCACCGGTGCTGCCCGCCACGCCGCCCAGCGCATACATGCCGCTCACGGTAAAGCCCGCAAGGTTCGGCGACGTGTAGACGAGCGCGTTGTTGATGCGATAGATCGTGTCCATCGAATCGAGGTCGCCCGGGTGGGCGCCGTAGGCGCCGGTGAGCCAGGTCGTCGGGCTGTACGGCGAGAGCAGCGTGTAATACGGCGCGTACTGGCGGCCGGCCGTCAAGGTGCCGAAGTTCTGGTTGGCCAGACCCACCCAGGCGGCGCGGCTGAACATGAGGCCGGTCGTCGATTCCGCGCCGTTCGCCGAGTTAAAGCCTTCTTCCAACTGGAAGATTGCGCGATTGCCGCCGCCGAGATCCTCGCTGCCCTTGAAGCCGAAGCGCGTGCCGGCCCAGACGCCCTGCACCATCTTCACGAGCGACGCGCCACCGTAGGTCTTGCCGAGTCCCGTGGAGCTGCTCTGATAGCCGATACCTGTGTCGACGACACCGTACAACGTAACGCTGCTCTGGGCCTGCGCGCCCATGGCGGCGAGACCGAGCGCGGATGCGATGAGTGCTCTTTTCATCTGGACTCCTATATTTAATCGTTGTGTTTGGCCATGCGGGTTTGTACTGCTAGTGAAACCGGCTCCTCCTCGGTCGGCGTGAGGCGCCCCTGCAGCACCTCACGCCCGGATACATCGACGGCTAGTGAATCTCGGGCTCGCCGCCCGTCTTCGCATTCGTTCCCGCGCCTTCGCGCTGCAGGAAATCGAAGTCGCAGCCCTTGTCGGCCTGCATCACGTGCACCTGGTGCATCGCGCCGTAGCCGCGCGCGAAGCGCGGCTCGGGCGCGACCCACGCGGCCTTGCGGCGCGCGAGTTCGTCGTCGGAAATCAGCACGTTCAGGCGCCGCTCGGGCACGTTCAGCTCGATCATGTCCCCGTCCTGGACGAGCGCGAGCGGGCCGCCGATGAACGACTCGGGTGCCACGTGCAGCACGCATGCGCCGTAGCTCGTGCCGCTCATGCGGGCGTCCGAGATGCGCAGCATGTCGCGCACGCCCTTCTTCAGGATCTTTTGCGGAATCGGCAGCTGGCCCCACTCGGGCATGCCCGGCGCGCCGATCGGACCCGCGTGCTGCAGCACGATCACGCAGTGCTCGTCGATGTCGAGCGCTTCACTGTCGATGCGCGCGGCCATGTCGTTGTAGTCCTTGAACACGACGGCGCGGCCCGTATGCACGTGCAGATGCGGCTCGGCGGCGCCCGGCTTGATGACCGCGCCATCGGGCGCGAGGTTGCCGCGCAGCACGGCGAGCCCCGTGTCCGGCATCACCGGCGCGCTGCGGCGGCGGATCACTTCGTCGTTGAAGATCTGCGCCTCGGCGATGTTTTCGCCGAGCGTCTTGCCGTTGACGGTCTTCTGCGTGCCGTCGATCAGTTCGCCCAGCTCCTTGAGCATCGCGACCAGGCCGCCCGCGTAGTAGAAGTCCTCCATCAGGTATTTGCCGGTCGGCCGCACGTTCGCGAGCACGGGCGTCTGACGCGCGATCTCGTCGTACTGGGCGAGCGTGAGATCGACACCGGCGCGGCGCGCAAGCGCGATCATGTGGACGATCGCATTGGTCGAGCCCGACAGCGCGAGGCAGGTCGTGACCGCGTTATCGACCGATTTGCGCGTGATGATGTCCGAGGGCTTGAGGTCCTCCCACACCATGTCGACGATGCGCATGCCCGTCATCGCCGCGTACTGCGCGTGGCGCGAATCGGCGGCCGGGATCGACGCGAAGCCCGGCAGCGTGAAGCCGAGCGCCTCGGCCGCGCTCGTCATCGTCGAGGCCGTGCCCATCGTCATGCAGTGGCCTGGCGAGCGCGCGATGCCGCCTTCGACACCCTGCCAGTCCTGCTCAGTGATCTTGCCCGCGCGCAGGTCGGCCCAGTATTTCCAGGTATCGGAGCCCGAGCCGAGCGTCACGCCGTTCCAGTTGCCGTTGAGCATCGGACCGGCGGGCAGAAAGATCGCGGGCAGGTCCATCGAGATCGCGCCCATCAGCAGCGCCGGGGTGGTCTTGTCGCAACCGCCCATCAGCACGACCCCATCGGCCGGATACGAGCGCAGCGTCTCTTCCACTTCCATCGCGAGGAAGTTGCGGTACAGCATCGTGGTCGGCTTCTGGAACGGCTCGGAGAGCGTCTGCACCGGCAACTCGACCGGAAAGCCGCCCGCTTGCCAGATGCCGCGCTTGACTTCCTCGACGCGCTGCTTGAAGTGCGTGTGGCACGGATTGATCTCGCTCCACGTGTTGAGGATCGCGATCACGGGCTTGCCCGCATACTCTTCGCGGCTGTAGCCCATTTGCGCCGTGCGCGAGCGGTGGCCGAACGAGCGCAGGTCGTTCACGCCGTACCAGCGGTGGCTGCGCAGTTCTTCGGGCGTCTTTCGCTTGTTGCTCATCTTGCGTTGCTCCAGATATTCCAGATGTTCCAGGTAGTGCCGGCGCGCTTTCAGCGCTGTTCCTTCACGCGCGACACGAGTTGCGTCGGGCTCACGAACTGCAGCGCGACGAGCACCCACGCGAGTGTGATCGCCATGTAGATCATGGCCATCGCGTCGATCGACTGCGGCGCGCGCACGCCGGTCGAGAAGACCGCGTAATAGAGCGCGACGACGAGCGTCTGCGTGCTGGGCCCGGCGGTGAAGAAAGTGAGTTCGAACATGCCGATCGTGCGCACGAGCACGAGCAGCCCCGCTGCGAGCATGCCGGGCACGAGCAGCGGCAGCAGCACGTAGCGGAAATAGCGCAGCGTGTTGGCGCCGAAAATGCGCGCGGCGGATTCGAGATTCGGATCGATCTGCTCGATGAACGGCGTCATCACGAGAATCACGAACGGCAGCGCGGGGACGAGGTTCGCGAGGATCACGCCGGGCAGCGTGCCCGCGAGTCCGACGCGGTACATCACCGTCGCCATCGGAATGCCGTAGGTCACGGGCGGCACCATCAGCGGCAGCAGGAAGATAAGCATGGCGAAGCGCTTGCCCGGAAACTGCGCGCGGGCCAGCGCATACGCGGCAGGCACGCCGAGCACGATCGACAGCAATACAACCGAGCCGACCACTTCGAACGTAACCCACAGCACGCTCGCGAGCTGGAAGTCCTGCCACGCTTGCGCATACCAGTGCAGCGTGAAGCCCTGGGGCAGCGGCGTGCCGAACCAGCGCGTCGCAATCGAGTTCACGCCGACGGTCGCGATGAGCAGCAGCACGTTGACGAGGAAGAACGCCATGCCGCCCCAGACGAGCGCCTTCCAGACGATCTGCGCGAGGCTCGCGCGCGGCTTCGCCTCGCTGGTGCGCGCACCGTTCGTCTGGGCCGCGCCGGCGGTGGTATGCAGGCCGGTGGCGTCGTGGTGATTGGTGCTCATCAGCCTTTCCCTCCGCTCACCGGGCCCGTATAGAAGTAACGCCGCGCGCCGAGCATGGCCGCCACGACGACGAGCTGGACGAAGCCCATCACGATCGCGATGGTCGAGGCGAGCGAATAGTCGTAGCTTTCGAAGGCGGCTTCGGCGGCGGCGATCGAGATCACCCGCGTCGGACCGGCGGGCGCGCCGAGCAGCACGGCCGACGGAAACACCGAGTAGGCCTGCACGAACGACAGGCACGCGGCCATCGTGAGACCCGGCACGAGCAGCGGCAGATAGATCTGCCGGAACTGCTGCCACGGTCCTGCACCGAGCGTCGCGGCGGCGCGTGCGAGCGTCGGGTCGATGCCGGTCACATACGAGAGCGTGAGCAAGAAGGCGAACGGAAAGCCCGAGACGATCAGCGAGATCAGCACGCCCCAATAGTTGTGCGTGAGACGAATTTCCTCGCTGGTGTACAGATGCACCGCGTGCAGTGCCTGCGGGAACCAGCCGTTCGGGCCGAAGTAGCTGAGCATGCCGTCGGCGATCAGCACCGTGCCGAGCGTGACCGGAATCACCAGCAGTGTCGTGACGAGCTTCTGATACGGCGAATTGCGGCGCAGCGCGAACGCGACGGGCAGCGACAGCCCCACATTGATGATCGTCGCGGGCACTGCGAGCTTGAGTGTCACGAGGACCGTCGGCCACAGCGACAGGTCCGTAAAGAACTGCACGTAGTTGGCCAGCACGCCGCCACCGTTCATCGGCTTGAACGACAGCATGAGACCGTAGGCGAACGGATAGACGAACAGCGCGACGATGAAGCCGAGCGCCGGCGTGACGAGCCAGCCGCGCGCATCGCGCGGCGCCTTCGTGAGCGAGGCCGCGAGCGCGCTCATGACGCACGCTCCGCGTAGGCCAGCACGCGTGAGGGCGCGACACGCAGCGTGGCCCGCTCGCCCGCCGCGAAATCGCCGGCCACGCGGGCCCACAGCTTGCCGAACGGCGCGTTCGCGAGCAGCAACGAGTCGCGCCCGCCGTACTCGACCATCTCGACTTCGACATCGAATGCATTGGCTTCGCCGGGGCTCGCGCGCTCGAAGTCCTCGGGGCGCATCGCCACGGACACATCGCGCGCGCCCGCCTCGCCGGGCTGGCCCATCGGCACGCCCGCGATCGTGACGCCACCTGCCGACAGCGCGACGTGTTCGCCGTGCTCGCCCGCGAGCGCAAACGACAGCACGTTGCGATAGCCCATGAAGCGCGCCACATGCAGATTCGCGGGACGTCCGTAGATTTCGCGCGGCGTCGCGACCTGCTGCACGACGCCCTCCTTCATCACGACGATGCGGTCGGCCATCGACAGCGCTTCGTCCTGGTCGTGCGTCACGTAGATGGTCGCGCGTTCGAGTTGGGTGTGAATGCGGCGGATTTCGGCGCGCATCTCGATGCGCAGCTTCGTATCGAGGTTGGACAGCGGCTCGTCCATCAACACGAGCGGCGGCTCGATCACGATCGCACGCGCAATCGCGACGCGCTGCTGCTGGCCGCCCGACAGTTGTCCGGGCAACTTGTTTTCGTGGCCGACCAGCTGCACGAGTTGCAGTGCCTCGCGCGCCCGGCGCTTCGCCTCGTCGCGCGACACGCCGCGCATCTTCAAGCCGAAGCCGACGTTCTCGAGCACCGTCATGTGCGGGAACAGCGCATAGTTCTGGAACACCATGCCGAAGCCGCGCTTCTCGGGCGGCAGCACGTCGATGCGCTTGTCGTCGAGCCAGATGCTGCCGCTCGACAGCGGCTGCAAACCGGCGATGCAATTGAGTGCCGTGGACTTGCCGCATCCCGACGGGCCGAGCAGCGCAATGAATTCGCCGCGCTGGATGTCGAGATCGAGGCCACGCAAGGCGGGCAACTGGGCACCCTCCGCGCTCGTGAAAGTGCGGCACACCGAGTCCAGTCGCAGACGATCGAAAGAATGCTTCATGACACGTTCCTGACTGCGTGAGCGAGAACGAGGCGCACGGCGGCTGCCGCCCGCCTCGACTGCGCGTTACTGGGACTTGGCCGCGCCGACTTCGCGGTCCCACTTCTGGAAGGCCGCGACCATCGCCTGCGCGGACAGCGGCACGACGTGCGGGTACGCCGCGAGCCACTTCGCATAGTCAGGGCGGCCGAACTTCGCGATCACGTCCTGGCTTTGCTTCGGTGCCATGGCGAGCGTGACACCCGCGATGGCCGGTCCCGGATAGAAGTAGCCGTCGTCATAGGTCATCGCCTGCTGCGCGGGTTCGAGCATGAAGTTCATCAGCTTGAGCAGCACTGCGAGCTTCTCTTTCGACACGCCCTTGGGCACGACCATGAATTGCGCGTCGTTCACCCAGGTCATGCCGTCGAAGGCCTGCACGCGGAATTCGGCGGGCACGATGCCCAGCGCGCGCGGGTTGATGTCCCAGCCCGTCACGGTCACGGTCATGTCACGCGTGCCTTCGCCGAGTTCCTTCATCACCGCCGAGGTGCCGCCCGGGTAGTAAGGCACGCACGCGTTCAGCTCCTTGAGGAACGCCCAGGTCTTGTCCCAGCCATTGACCGGGTCCTGCGGGTTCTTGTCGCCGAGCAGGTAAGGCAGGCCCATCAGGAACGTGCGGCCCGGTCCCGAGTTCGCGGGACGCGCATAGATCAGCTTGCCGGGATTGGCCTTGCACCACGCCAGCAGTTCCTGCGGCGTGTGCGGCGGATTGGGTACCTTGGCGGGGTTGTATTCGAGCAGCGGGCCGGCCGGCATGTAGGCCACTTCGAGCCCGTAGCCTTGCGCGAGATCCTGCATCTTGCGCGGACCGGGTGCGTAGTGATCGAGCACGCCGGGCAGCGCCGCGTTGTTGTCAGGCAGCAGCTTGACCCACAGATTCTGTTCGATGCCGGCGGCGAGCGCATCGGTGCCGGTCAGCACGAGGTCGATGTCGGCGCGCCCGGCGGCCTGCATCGCCTTGATCTTGCCGGGCAGTTGGGGGGCCGGCGCGTTGGTATAGGTGATGTTGGAGACGAGGTCGGGATACTTGGCCTTGAAGGCCTCGAATGCCTTCTGCGTGAGCTGCAGATTGCCGGCGACGTCGACAATGTTCAACGAAACGGGTTCGGCCCGCGCCGCGCTCGCACCGAGCGCTGCACCGACCGCCACACACAGGGCCAGCAATTTGGCCGACAAGCGTCCATCCAGCATCGCATCTCCTCAGTCTCTGTTTATGAAATTTATTCGGTGCTGCCAGTTGTTCTCCTGTGCTCGGGCTTTGCGAGCACAGGATGCCGAACCACGACTCAAGTTGTCAAGCAACGTGATGCATTTCTGTCGGCATCCTGTAATCGGCGCGACAGGGCCACCCGCCTGAACTCAGGCGCGCACCAGCTCGCCGTCGCGCAGCCGCCACAATGCCAGCGGGTTGTCGTCCTGCACGGCCGCCGGCAGGAGTTCCGCGGGCAGATCCTGATAGCAGACCGGACGCAGGAAGCGTTCGATCGCCATCGCGCCGACCGAGGTCGTGCGCGCATCCGAGGTGGCCGGGAACGGGCCGCCGTGGACCATCGCATACGACACCTCGACGCCGGTCGGAAAGCCGTTGGCGAGAATGCGTCCCGCCTTGCGTTCCAACACGGGCAACAGGCGCCGCGCGAGTGCATAGTCCTCGCGCTCGAGTTGCAGCGTCGCCGTGAGCTGGCCTTCGAGATGCTCGGCCACGCGCACGAGTTCGTCTTCGTCGCGGCAGGTCACGATCAGAGAGGCCGGGCCGAAGATCTCGTCCGATAGCGCCGGTGTCGCGAGAAAATCCGCCGCGCTCGTTCGATACAGCATCGGCAGCGCGGCGCAGTGCGCCTCGTTCCGCGTGCCGCTCGCCACTTCACTCACGCCGTTCGCGGCGCCGCGCACGGCCACCGCCTCGCGATAGCTCGCGGCGATGCCCGCCGTGAGCATCGTCTGCGCGGGCTTGGCGCCGAGCGCCGTGGCGGCGTCCGCCACGAAGCGCTCCAGCTCGGGACTGTCGATCGCGAGCACCAGTCCCGGGTTCGTGCAGAACTGGCCGACTCCGAGCGTCAGCGAATCGACGAAGCCCTGCGCGAGCGCCGAGCCGCGCGTCGCGAGCGCGCCCGGCAACGCGAACATCGGATTGATGCTGCTCATCTCAGCATAGACGGGAATCGGCTCGCGCCGTTGCGCGGCGATCTGCACGAGCGCGAGACCACCGCGGCGCGAGCCGGTGAAGCCGACCGCCTGGATCGCGGGATGGGCGACGAGTGCCGCGCCCATCTCGTTGCCCGCGCCGAACAGCAGCGAAAACACGCCTTCGGGCAAGCCGGTATCGGCGACGGCCAGCTGGATCGCGCGACCGACGAGTTCCGAGGTGCCCGGATGGGCCGGATGCGCCTTGACGATGACGGGACAACCGGCCGCCAGCGCGGACGCCGTATCGCCGCCCGCCACCGAGAACGCCAGCGGAAAATTGCTCGCGCCGAACACGGCGACCGGGCCGACGCCGATGCGCTGCGCGCGCAAATCGGCGCGCGCGAGCGGCTTGCGTTCAGGCTGCGCCGAATCGAGCACCGCGCCACACCAGCGGCCATCGCGCACGAGCGATGCAAACAGGCGCAACTGGCCGACCGTGCGGCCGCGCTCGCCTTCGAGACGCGCCTTCGGCAGCGCCGACTCCAGATGCGCGCGCTCGATCAGCGCATCGCCGAGCGCGACGATGCGCTCCGCAATCGCCTCGAGCAGACGCGCCCGCGTTTCGAGCGGCGCGTTGCGAAACGGATCGAAGGCCGCGCGGGCGAGTTCACCCGCACGCGCCACCTCGGCCTCGCCACCGAGCCCGAAGGCCGGCTCGATCTCTGCACCGGACGCAGGCGCGAAGGCGCGCATCGTGCCCGCCTCGCCGCGCACCGACGCCGCGCCCAACAACATTTCTCCGCGAATCTGCATGTCTGACTCCGTGACGTGACGTGCGGCCGCTCAGGCGTTCACGGTCTGCGCGAGGGCGCGCTCGAGCGCGAGCAGCGTCTTCGCGGCGCTTTCGATGGCCGGAAACGCTTCGGCCGGCGACGCGCTCAACAGCGGCAGGATCGTGCCCATGTCGGCGAGACCGCTCAGCGTGACAGCATCGTGCAGCACGCGAATCAGCGAGATGTCGTCGCGCAGCGTTTCGAGCGGCATGAACGCATCGTAAAGACGCTGCGCTTCGTCGGCGCGGCCTTCCTTCGCGGCGCGCAGCAGGCTCATCACCGCGTGCGGCGCGATACAGCCCGAGCCGGTCGTCCAGGCCGCGAGACCGAAGTCGCGCACATGCACGAGCGCCGGGCGCTCGCCCATGCCCGAGATGACCTGCGAGGCGCGCACGCTCTGCAGCAGGCGGCGCAGATACGGATCGTTGGCCGGATCCTCACGCACGATCGCGTACTTGACCGCGCACAGCGTGCCGCGTTCGACGAGGCGCGCGAGCGTATCGACATCGACGTAGTCTTCGCTCTTCACATAGAGCGTGAGCGGCATGCCGGCGGCATCGGCGATGCGCGTGAGGCCCGCCTCGACACCCTCGGGCGTCGTGAAACCGCCGAGCGGCAGGACCATCGCGGTGCGGTAGTCGGTCTGCGCGAGGATGCGCGCCTGATCGAGCATCTTGCCGAAGTCCGGTCCGATGGCGGGAATCACGCGCGTGCCCGGTCCGCTCAGCTCGGCGAGCATGTCAAGCAACTCGCGATATTCGCTCGTGGCGACGTGATAGAGGTTCGCATTGCCGCCATAGAGCAGCGTGCGGATGCCGCCTGCCTCCATGTGACGGATCAGGCTGCGGTTGGCTTCGACGTCGAGCGTCAGGTCGGGGCGGCGGGCAAGCGGCGGCACCGCCATCACGGTCGAGGCAAATTCGCTCTCGACAATCGGGGACACGTTCATGAGGCCTCGTGCTGGGAAAAGGGTGGGTCGGCAAGGGTGTTCGATAGGATGCACAGTAGCAGCCACCCCCATTGTTGTCAAACAACTTTGGTATTTGTTAGGGTTTGTCAGGTGTCGGGCCGCTGGCCGCCCTTCAGCGGCCGGTCTGGGGCCGTGCCACACTGGCGCAACCGGCACTGCGCCGCGCGACGAGGAGACTGCATCGTGCACCGCGAAACCTTTGAACGATCGCTGGCCGAAGAAGGCTTTCCCGAACCGGTCGTGGTCACGCGCGAGGCCGGCGCGATGGAGGAGCATGCCCACCCGTTCGAGGCGAAGGCGCTGATCCTCGCGGGCGAAGTTCATATCCGCGTCGCCGGCGAGGAGCGCCTGTATCGCGCGGGCGACGTGTTTCATCTCGGCGCGAACGAGTTGCATGCGGAGCGCTATGGTCCGCAGGGCGTTCAGTATCTGGTGGGACGCAAGTGAGCTACGCCTGTGCGTCCAGTTCGCTTATCCAGGCCGCGAGTGTCGTGCCGATCAACTCGGGATGATCCTCCTGCAGGTAGTGGATCCCCGCACCCAGATCCACCACTTTGCAATCCTGAACAGTATTCACAAAACGACGAGCGACGGCAGGTGGCACGAGCGCGCCGGGCGTCGCGGTGAACATCAGCTTCGGATACGACGCGAGCGCAAGCGCACGATGAGCCTCTTCGAGCAGCGAGTAAACATCGGCCGGCTTTCCCTCGATGGGCAGCTCGTTCGGAAAGCGCCATGCAGGCAGGCGCGATGCGGCGTCGGGAAACGGCGCTCGATAGACCGCCATCTCTTCATCCGTGAGCTTGCGTATGGTGGCGCCCGGCAGAACCTGCTCGACGAAAACATTGCCTTGCAGAATCAGTTCCTCGCCCACGCCGGGTGTCCTGAACTTCTGGAAAAGTTCGCGCGCGTCAGCGTGAAAATCGTCCCAACTGGGCATCGGCCAGGTGAACTCCATGAAGGCGAGCCCGCGCATGAATGCCGGCCGGCGCGCGGCCAGATGAAACGCCAGCGCCGTCCCCCAGTCCTGTGCGATGACGAACGCCGACGCGATGCCGGTAGCGGCAAGAAACGCATCCAGATAGCGGACATGGTCGACGAAGCGATACTCGATGGCGGGCTTTCCGGACTGGCCGAAGCCGATGAGGTCCGGCGCGATGCAACGCGCGACCGGCGCGACCAGCGGGATGATGTTGCGCCATATATACGACGAGGTCGGGTTGCCGTGCAAAAACAGCGCGACCGGCGCCTCGGCGTCACCGGCCTCGCGCCAGGCCATGGTGGAATCGAGCACCTCCACGCATGGTAATTCGACATCGAAATGCGGGCTCATGTCTGCTCCTTGAAGATGGTCCGGAACGCGATGCGCTTGAAGCGTTCGAGCGCGGCGGGCCCGCGTTCGACTTTCATGCGCAAAATCGCACCTTCCCATGAAGCGAGGAGAAACTCGGCAAGATCAAGCGCATCGAACGTTGAATCGATTTCACCGTTGGCCTGGGCCTCGGCCATGCACGAGGCAAACGGGTCCCGCCATTCCTGGAAGATTGCCTCGAGCCGCGCTCGCAATAATTCGCTATGCGAAGTGGTTTCGAGGCTGAAGTCGCCGATCAGGCATCCGCGCTGCCACCCGTCATCCGCCAGCACGGCGCTGATGATGTCCAGATACCGCAGCAGTCGCGCTCGTGCGCTCAGCGTGCGATCGCTCAATGCTTCGTTGACCATCGCCTGGGTGTGCGCGAAGTAGCGATCGAGCACTTCGCCGGCGAACGCCTCTTTCGACCTGAAGTGATTCGTGAACGAACCGTTCGGCGCGCCCGCCACCGCGCAGATGTCGCGCACACTCGCGCCCTCGTAGCCTGCGCGAAGCATGACTTTGAGGCCGGCGTCGAGAATGTCTTCCCGGAATGAGGGTTTGCTCATGGCGTCAATACACTCGTGCGTATTGACTTCAATATAGACGTGCGTATTGCGGCGTCAAGGTGAAAAAATGCGGGCCCATATGGCCCGAATACGTCGCGCGCGGTCTTCGAGCAGATACGACGCCGTCAGCGCGAGCAGGCCCGAAACGACGCCCGTTGCGATGTGTTCGAGGACGGGGATGCGGTAATGGCTCGGGTGCGAGTACGCATCGCCGAGGGTGGTCAGGCAGCCGACCACCAGCGCGTTGCCATAGCGGTTCGCATAGAGCTTCGCCGCTGGCGTGAATGTCAGCAGGACCGCGAGCAGTCCCGTGACCAATCCCGTGCGCACGGCGATGGACCAGTGAATGACGCTCAGAATGTTGCTCCAGCTCCCCGGCATGCAGGTCATGCAGGCGCTCACGGGCTGCCAGAAACGCTGGACGAAAAGTCTCAAGCGGCGTTTCCAGTCGATCGACATGAGCGATTCTCCCGCGTTGCGGTTCAGGCGCAGCTTACGTGAGCGGCGTTGCCAGCTCCTGTCCGATCATCAGCCGATGCCCATCCGGCGTGCCGACCAGAAACTCCCGCATGCCATACGGCCGGTCGGTGGGAGGCGAGAGAACGATGGCGCCACGTCTGACGAATTCGTCGTGCAGCGCCTCGACGTCGTCGACATGAAGATAGCCAAAATAGCTGTGATCGCCGGTCGCCGATGGCGCCATCGCGTCGGGGCAATGACCGATCATGATCGACACGTCCCCGCGCGACACGAGTTGCCAGTCGGGCCCTTCGGGCCAGTTGAAGCGAAAGCCGAGTGCGTCGCGAAAGTAGGCCGCGCTGCGCGCGAGATCCGGTACGGCCAGCACGAACGCAAATGGACGCAGACCAGCGGCGTAATCTTGCATGTCGACAGCTCCAGGCGATTCGAGTCGGTGAGTGCTCCGATTCTAGCGGGTGTCAGGCACCTTCGGCCAAACCTGGTAACCTGGCGCGATGCCAGAACGCAAGCCCTACCCCATGGACGTATCGGACGAGGAATGGGGCTTCGCCGCTCCCTATCTGGTCTTGATGAGCGAAGACGCACCGCGGCGCCGATACGAACTGCGTGAAAGGTTCAACGCGTTGCGCCGAACGGCGCGCGCCGGCGCGTCGTGGCGCATGTTGCCGACTAACTTCCTGCCGTGGGCGATGGTCAACGATTCGCGCTCGGGACTGCGGCGTGGCGCAGGAACGGCAAGGCCAGCCCAGTGCGGTCATTCTGGATGGCCCCATGAGAGCGGTCCACGCGCGGGCCATGACGGCCACAAACGCAGGCGGGGCACTCGCTTACGGACAAACTGAAAACTATTCGCAGGCGTCAGTGAGCGTCGACTTCTTCAGTACGTGGACCTTCCTTTGCTGAACTTCTACCTCTGATCCAGCCTGCCGGACGGACGCTACCGATACTCCACGTCGAGTTCAACCATAGCACTGCGCGTGCAGGCGATTAGCGAGCAAGTGCTTTTGCCAGTGCCGCGCGGATTACACCGGCGAGTTCGTCAGCTACAAACTTTGCCACATAGGCGTCAGCGCCTGCCTTGTGAGCGTGCTGCTCGTTAGCTTCTCCCGTCAGCGACGAATGGATAACAACGGGGATCGAGGACAGAGACGGATCCGATTTGATCAGTCTAGTCAGTGTAAATCCATCCATTTCGGGCATTTCGAGGTCTGTGATGACAAGCGGAACAAGTTCGTGGCAGCGTTTGCCTTCCGCCTTCGAGCGAGCGGCGATTGTCCCGAGCCAGTCCCACGCCTCCTGGCCGCTCTTCACAATTTCGTGGGGAACCTCGAGTGCGTCGAAGATTTGCGCGAGCAGCGTGCGCGCAAGAGCAGAATCATCAGCGGCCAGGATCTTCGCACCGGGAGGCATGGCGATCCGCTCACCCACCTTGGAGTCAACCACGTCTTCTGCAGTAGACGGGAGTACATCGCGGAGGATCTGCTCGACATCCAGCACCTGAGCGAGTCTGGAGTTCTCTTGATCGCCATCGAGCCGCGCAATGCTCGTAATCGTCTTCCCTCCCACATAGGTCTCCGCTGGTAGCACATATCGCCAGTCAAGCCGGACGATCTCATCCACTTCCTCGACTGCGAACCCCTGCGTCGAGCGCGAGAACTCGGTAATGATCAATGTGCGTGCAGAACCCGTTGGTTGAGGGCGACCGGCCGCCGCGGAGAGATCGATGATCGGGATCACCTGCCCCCGGATATCCGCCATTCCAAGCAGGAAGGGATGCCCGCTGGAGACCGGAGTGATCGGTGGCATCATCGTGATTTCCCGGACTTTGAACACGTTGATCCCATACAACTCCCCAGCCGGGGTTTCGCCAGATCCACTAAGTTTGAACAGCAACAGTTCGAACTGGTTGTTGCTGGTCAGATTCGCGCGCTTTTCGATTTCGCTGTCTGAGGCTCGTTTGTTCACGGGGTCTTGGGTTTCGATTGGTGGATGCATAACCTGATATCGGCACCTTAGATCGGCACCTTTGGCAAACGAACGCCAATACCGACTCAAAATTAGCATCTATCAAACTTGAATCGTCATTTCATCATCCGCCCAGGCATGCATCGACAGGACTGTTGTGTTGTTTAAGAGTTTGACAGTTATCATTTTTCTAAAGAGCGCAACATGCTGTAATGATCCGATGAATTCATTGGTTTCTGGCGACGTCCGCTTGAACGTTCCCGGAAACTTTTCTCTGCATGCCGACATAAATAACACTGTGCGTCTTGTTAACATCGATAGGCGAAATCGCGTTGGAAAAGCAGATTGTGCGTTTGCTTCTGGACTCCGCTGTGGAGTGCCGGCAAGCCAGAAAATTCGTCGCTGAGTTGCTGATCTGCGAACCCAATCGAGATTTCAAACGACTCGAAGTCAGCCATGCGGAATCAGCTGGAAGCATCGACGCACGTCAGCGCGCGGACCAAATCGCGCGCAGCGATCCTGCACGATCGGCAGCCGTCTTAATGAAGTGGATGAGTGATGGCGAGTAACGGTATTGAACGCGCTGCGCTGTTGCTGATGGTGCTGGGCGAAGAGGACGCGGCAGCCGTTTTCAAGACTCTCGGTCCGCGCGAAGCCCAGAAGATCGGCGCCGCGATGGCGAAAGTGACTAGCGCGTCCCGCGAGGAAATTAGCGCGGTACTTGAGCAGTTCAAGCTCGATGTCGAAGAACACGCGGGTATCTCGGTGAATACTGACGAGTACCTTCGCTCGGTGCTCGTACGCGCACTCGGCGACGAGAAGGGAAACCAGCTTATCGGTCGAATTCTGCAGGGTAGCGATACGAGTGGTATCGAGGGGCTGAAGTGGCTGGATTCGTCGGCGATTGCCGAGCTTGTCAAGGGAGAACATCCGCAGATTATCGCAACGATCCTTGTTCATCTGGATCACGACCAGTCTGCCGAAATCGTAGCCGCATTCCCTGAGCGTCTGCGTAACGACGTATTGTTGCGCATCGCCACGCTCGAGGGTATTCAGCCATTCGCTCTGCGTGAACTTGATAGCGTGTTGAGGGACTTGCTTGCCGGGGGCGGCAACCTGAAGCGGAGCGCGATGGGGGGAGTGCGTGCGGCGGCAGAGATATTGAATTATCTGTCCGGCGGCCACGAACAAAGCGCGCTCGACAACGTAAGAGAATACGACGCCGAGCTCGCGCAGGCGATCATCGACGAAATGTTCACGTTCGACAACCTGGTCGACCTGGACAATGCCGCGATCCAGATTTTGATCAAAGAGACCGCAAGCGAACCTCTCATCATGGCATTGAAAGGCGCGCAAGCACCGGTACGGCAGAAGTTCATCAGCAACATGTCCAAGCGTGCCGCCGAATTGTTCGCGGAGGATCTTGCCGCTCGCGGTCCAGTCCGCGTCTCCGAGGTCGAAGAACAGCAGCGAGGAATTCTGCAGTTGGTCCGAACGCTTGCGGAGGACGGCAGAATCGTTATCGGAAAAAATGCGGAAGACGCGTTTGTTGAATGATGTGATACGTGGGACCGGCCTCACCGCCCACGGTCCAGTCCGTCAGCACTGGCCAGTCGGCCATCAGCGAGTTCGCGAGCCACGAGCCAGTCAGTCGCCACGACCACACCCGTGCCGGCAAGCGCTGCCTGGCGCGCACCGTCACCGGGCGTCACCGGCCGTCGGCACGCCGTACGCGCTGACGATGCGCCGATCCTGCTCTGCCGCCGAAAACAACTCCCATTCGAGACCGTTCACATCGACGCTGCTCGAATAGCCCTGCACCGTATCGTCTTCAAAGCCGACGTGGCGCAGTTGTCCCGCCCGTGCGGGCTGTTCGTTGATCGAAAAATTCAGCAGACCCGTGCGCCACATCGCGTACTGGCGAGGCACGACCACGGACGGCGGCTGCCCCAGCCGGCGACTATAGTCCTCGATCGAGGCTTCGAGGTCCGCCACGGCCAATGCGATATGGAAACGCTTCATGAGGGTCGTCCGTTGTTCATGGGTGAAGTGCAGCCCATCATAGACAGCGCGAGGCGGCTCAACCAGTTCACTGATCATGCTGGTATGCGCATTACCCGCTTCGGCCGACCTGCCTGAATATCGCCGAAAAGACTGTTGCCTTGTGCACATAACCGTGCACGCCGACGCAAGTATGATGTTCACGCGGCTCGTGGCAACTCGATGAGGGAACTCGCTCATGACGATCTTCAGGAACGCGCTGCACGACCAGCTCGGTAGCTGGCCGCTCGCGTATATCCCGTACGGTGGCGCGGACTTCGGCGAGATCGAGAGCATCGCCGCAGCCGTGGGCGACGGCGATGACGACGCATTTCATCTCGCGTGGACTGACGCAGCCGAGCGGCTGCATGCCGAAGCGAGCGCGGCGCGCGCGAGCGGCCACGAAGCGACGGCGCGGGCGCTCTATCTGAAGGCGGCCTGTTTCTTCGGCAAGTCCTGGCACGTTCATTTCGGATGGCCGGTCGATGCGCGCGTCGTCGAAGGATCGCGGCGCCAGATCGCAGCGTTCAACCATGCGCTCGCGCTCGGCCCCGAACCCTCGACGCCTCATCGCATCCCCTTCGAGCAAGCCTCGATGCTCGCGTACGTGATTCCCGCCCACGGACGCGCGAACGAGCGCCGGCCGCTCTTGATCCTCACGAACGGCTACGACGCCACGATCACCGACGCCTATTTCGCCTCCGCCGTTGCAGCGTCGCGGCGCGGTTATCACTGCCTGATCTTCGACGGCCCGGGCCAGGGTACGACGCTCATCGAGCACGGCATGACACTGCGCCCCGATTGGGAAACCGTCGTCGCGGCGGTCGTCGATTTTGCGCTGACGCTGCCGCAAGTGGACGCGGATCGCATCGCGCTCGCCGGCTGGAGCCTGGGCGGCTATCTCGCGCCGCGTGCGGCATCGGGCGAGCCGCGGCTGGCCGCGTGCATCGCCGATCCGGGGCTGCCGTCCGTGGCCGAGGGCTTTCGCGACTATGTGATCAAGCTGGGAGCGACGCCCGAGGAAGCAGCCGATCTTGGCGCGCTGCCGAATCGCGTGGTCGATCAACTGGAGCAGGTGGTCACGGCGGACCGCAAGCTTCGCTGGTCCGTCGTGCAACGAGGCTTCTGGGTGAACGGTGCGCCTACGCTGCGCGCGTATCTCGCGAGCGTGGAGCCGTTCACGATGGCGGGCCGCTTCGAACTGATCCAGTGCCCGACCCTGGTCACGGTGGCCGAGAACGATCATCTCGCGGCCGGCGCGCCCGTGTTCTTCGATGCGTTGAGGTGTCCGAAGACCTTGTTGCGTTTTACGGCCCGCGAAGGGGCCGGCGCGCACTGCGAAATGGGCAACCGTTCGCTGTTGAACAACCGCGTGCTGGACTGGCTCGACGGCGTGCTTTGAGGCTGCGGCCGCCCAGACCTCGGGCGGCTCGCCGCTTACTTGCGCTGGTCGGCGCCCGCACGCACGGCTTCCTCGATGCGCCTGCCGACATCGGCGTCGATGCGCTTCCAGTAGTCGGCATGTTCGAGCACGGGACTTCGCACGCCCGCGAGCAACGCGCCCGACACGGTCTCGACGAGCCGTGCACGCGCCGCATCGTCGAACACATGGCGCACGAGATGGCCGGGCTGGCCGAAGTCGTCGTCCTCGGCATGCAGCGTATAGGCGTCGCGCACCATCTCGCCGTCCGCCTCCCAACCGTCCACCGCCGGGCCGGTCGTATCGGCCCACGAACGGCCGCCCGAGTTCGGCACATAAGTCGGCGCGTTGCCGCTGTGCTCGTAAGCCATGTGACCGTCGAACATATAGGTCTGCACGGGCACTTTCGGCTGGTTCACCGGCAGCTGATGGAAGTTCGTGCCGATCCGGTTGCGCTGCGCGTCGTTGTAGGCGAACGCGCGGCCGAGCAGCATCTTGTCCGGCGACAGTCCGATGCCCGGCACCGTATTGCCGGGCGAGAACGCGGCCTGCTCGATCTGCGCAAAGAAGTTCTCGGGATTGCGGTTGAGCGTCATCGTGCCGACTTCGATCAGCGGATAGTCCTTGTGCGACCAGGTCTTCGTGAGATCGAATGGATTGAAGCGGTACTGCTTCGCGTCCGCGTACGGCATGACCTGCACGAACAGCGTCCACACCGGGAAATCGCCGCGCGTGATCGCATCGAACAGATCGCGTCGATGGAAGTCGGCATCGTCGCCGGCCATCTTCGCCGCTTCGGCGTTGGTGAAGAACTGCATGCCCTGCTTCGTGTGGAAGTGGTACTTGACCCAGAACTTCTCGCCGTTCGCGTTCACCCACATGTACGTGTGCGAACCGTAGCCGTTCATGTGGCGCCACGTGCGCGGCAAGCCGCGATCGCCCATCAGATAGGTGACCTGATGCGCCGACTCGGGATTGTTGGTCCAGAAGTCCCACTGCATGTGGTTATCGCGCAGGCCCGAGTCCGCCAGACGCTTCTGGCTGCGGATGAAATGCGGAAACTTCATCGGGTCGCGCACGAAGAAGATCGGCGTATTGTTGCCGACGAGGTCGTAGTTGCCCTCGTCCGTGTAGAACTTGAGCGAGAAGCCGCGCACGTCGCGCCACGTATCGGGGCTGCCGGACTCGCCGGCCACGGTCGAGAAGCGCGCCAGCATTTCCGTCTTGCTGCCCTTCTGGAACAGCGCGGCCTTGGTCCACGCGCTGACGTCGGCGGTCGTGTGAAATTCGCCGAACGCACCCGCGCCCTTGGCATGCGGCTGACGCTCCGGTACTTTCTCGCGGTTGAAGTGTGCCATCTGCTCGAGAAAGTGCACGTCGTGAAGCAGGATCGGCCCGTTCGGACCGATCGTCAGCGAGTTGCGATCGCTCGCCGCCGGCGCGCCCGAACCCATCGTTGAACCGGTTTCCGGCTTCTTGTTACCGTCGCTCATGCAAACCTCCTGCTGTGGGGCTTCAAACTGAATCTGTCGTGACGAAGCGGCGCGCCACGCAATGGGTCGCGCCGCGATACGGCTACTTGCGGTTCAGGAATTCCAGCAGATCGGCGTTGACCTTGTCGGCCTCGACCGTGCACATGCCGTGCGCGCCACCCGGATAGACCTTCAGCGTGGCGTCCTTGACGATCTTGGCGGACAGGCGGCCGGCGTCGTCGATCGGCACGATCTGGTCATCGTCGCCATGCAGGATCAGGGTCGGCACATCGATCTTGCGCAGGTCTTCGGTGTAATCGACCTCCGAGAATTCGTGCACACACTCGTACAGTGCGAGCATGCCACCCAGCATCCCCTGCAACCAGAACGAATCGATCGTTCCTTGCGATACTTTCGCGCCCGCACGATTGAAGCCGTAGAACGGCATCGCGAGATCCTTGAAGAACTGCGAACGATCGTCGACCACGCCCTTGCGGATGCCGTCGAAAACCTCCTTGGGCAGGCCACCGGGATTCTTGTCGCTCTTGATCATGATCGGCGGCACGGCGCCGATCAACACAGCGCCCGCGAGGCGCTTCGTCCCATGACGGCCGATATAACGCGCGACCTCGCCCCCGCCCGTCGAATGGCCCACGAGCGTGGCGCCCTGCACGTCGAGTTTGTCGAGCAGCCCGGCGAGATCGTCGGCCCACGTGTCCATGTCGTTGCCTTTGGCCGGCTGATCCGAGCGGCCGTGCCCGCGCCGGTCGTGCGCAATCACACGAAAACCGTGCTGCACGAGAAAGAGCATCTGCGCGTCCCACGCATCCGCGCTGAGTGGCCAGCCGTGACTGAACACGACCGGACGGCCGCTGCCCCAGTCCTTGTAATAGATCGCCGTGCCGTCCTGGGTGTTGAACGTACTCATCAGACACTCTCCTTTGCTGAAAAAGGGAATCCGCGATAGAGAGAGACGCTGCGGGGATTGCATCGCCGTGCAGCCACGGCCGATCGTGTCAGGAGCGTGAAGCCCGACGATGGCAGCATCCCGGAGGGAGGTCATTCGATACCGGCATGCACCGCCCTCTGAGCATTGCTGCAGAAGGCAGGCACCGGGCCAGTATAGTCAGCACGGAATCGCGATGCGGCGAAGGTGTGCGATGGGGAAATGAGCGGCGCGCGATACATCGTCTGAATATCGTTTGATAACGTTCAGGCACGACCGAGCGCTGCACAAATCTGCCCTCGTCGGCGACGCCCGTGCATACATGGGGATAAATGCGTCACCTCAAATGCCAGATGCCTGACTTTCACCTTGATCGTCGTTGAAACGCAGCGCGAAACAAGCATGCATGTCGCTCTTCTTTCGCACCCATTCGGCTGACCAATAAGCGCCAAAAAAACCTCCGCGCGCCGCTGGCGATTCGCGCAGGCAGTGACCTATACTCCACTGGCCCGCACAGGAAGCTCGCCATTCCAACAGCAAGAATTCGGAGCGCGCCATGCCCAAGACGAAACAATTCGCAGTCCTGGCAGTACTGAGTGGTTGTCTGTTGAGCGCGCACCTACCTGCGCAGACCCTCGCCTCGACGCATGGTCAGATGCTCGATCGCCAGGCACCGCTGCATCTGGGCTCGGCGGCGTTCACGGCGCTGCTCAAGTCGAGCAGCAGCGGTCAGCAGCTCCTGCAGCTCGCGGGCACGCCCGTATGCGACATCAACGTCTACTACTACCGTTATCTGACGTTGGGCGGCGCGGGTGAGCTGACCACGGCCAGCGCCGCGCTGATGGTGCCGGGCGGCAGCAACAAGGCCTGCACCAGTCCGCGCCCGCTGCTGCTTTATGCACACGGCACGACGGCCTATCGCAACTACAACATCGCGGACCTGACCCAGAGCGACCCCGCCAACGGCGATGGCGCGTCGGAAGGCGTGATGGTGGCAGCGATGTACGCGGCCCAGGGTTATATCGTCGTGGCCAGCAATTACGCGGGCTATGCGGGCTCCACGCTGTCGTATCACCCGTACCTGAACGCAGCGCAGCAATCGGGCGACGTGATCGACTCGATGCTCGCGGCGCGCCTGCTGCTCTACACGGGCGCAGCCGGTTCGGTGCGCGACAACGGCAAGCTCTTCGTCACCGGCTATTCGCAAGGCGGCTTCGTCGCGCTCGCCACGCATCGCGCGCTGCAGGCGGCGGGCTTCAACGTCACCGCGTCGGCGCCCGGCTCCGGTCCCTACGCTATGGCCGCCATGGCCGATGCGCTGATCCAGGGCGAAGTCGATCTCGGCTCGACCGTGTTCACGACGCTCGTCCTCAACAGCTACCAGCACGCCTACGGCAACCTGTACGCCAAGGCCGCCGACGTCTACGCGGCGCCTTATGCCGCCGACGGCGCCGCCACGCTGCTGCCGAGCACGACGCCGCTCGATACGCTATTCGCGCAAGGCAAGCTGCCGCCCACGCAACTGTTCAGCACGACAGCGCCCGCGCTGCAGTTCCAGTCGCTCACGCCGCCGGCCGCGCCGATCCAGGTCCCGCCACAACTGCTGCCGCTGTTCGCGTCGGGATTCGGCCCTGCCAACCTCGTGCTCAATTCGTATCGACTCGCCGTGCTCCAGGACGCGTTCGCGAATCCCGATGGCGCGTTCCCGAACCCGAGCGTGGCGATGGCGCCCGCTGCGCGTCCCGCCAATCCGATGCGCCAGGCGTTCAAGCGCAACGACCTGCGTAACTGGCTGCCGCGTGCGCCAGTCCAGCTGTGCGGCGGCAATTCGGATCCGACCGTGTTCTTCTTCAACGCCCGCATCGAACAGGCGTGGTGGCAGAACGCCGGCGTGCGCAACGGTCTCACGAGCGTGCTCGATGTGGATTCGGCGCCCACCGGTGCGCAGGATCCCTATGCCGCGGTGAAGAGCGCGTTCGCGCTCGCCAAGGCCCAGGTCGCTTCGCAGGCAGTGGCCGCCGGCGCCAAGGATGGCGGGGCCACGGCCGTCATCGAGGATTACCACGCCGGACTCGTCGCGCCGTTCTGCCTGCTGTCGGCGCGCCTGTTCTTTGCAAACTTCTGAACGTGGTTGCGGCCCTCGCTGAACGCGCTTAACCTGAGGCTCGATCTTCATCGCACTGCGAGGGCATCGAGCCATGTCTTTCCAACCTGTGCGCCTCGCGCCCGGCGACGATCTGCGCGGGCGCATCGAAGCCATCGCGCGCGAGCAAGGCCTCGCCGCCGCGTTCGTCGTGCAGGGCATCGGCAGCCTGAGCGTGGCGCAGTTGCGTTTCGCGGGCATCGATGAACCGGCCACGCTGAGCGGTGACCTCGAAATCCTGACGCTCGCGGGCTCGGTGTCGCCCGATGGCGCGCATCTGCACATGAGCGTCGCCGATGCCCATGGCCGGGTCTATGGCGGTCATGTCGCGCACGGTTCGATCGTGCGTACCACGGTGGAACTGCTGCTCGCACTGCTGCCCGAGTATCGCTTTGCGCGCGAGCACGACGAGGCCACCGGCTTCGCCGAACTTGTGATCCGCCCAAAGTAGCCGCATTCGCCGATGCGTCAGCTCACGGCGAAACCCAGCTCGTATTGCTCTTGATGACGGTTCCAAGCACGGTGGGCGTGTAAGCCGTCGTGCCGTCGTCCGGCGCCCACACCGAACGCGCGGCCGCCAATCTTGCCTGCACGGACGAGTGAAAGAGCAGTTGGCCCGTGCCGTGGAACGTGTCGAGCACACTGCGCGGGCTGTGCGGGCGCAACGCGAAGACCCCGCTCGCCCATGGCCGGTGACCTATCCCGGACGCGTCGCCGTTCACGAGCGGCGGCGTGTTGCACAGCGACACTCCCAACTCCTCGAGTTCGCTCGCCATCCAGCGCAGCGCGCCGTTGCTCAGACCGCACTCCGGCGACGGGTAGCCGCCTCCCACATCCGAATGCGCGCCCGGGAACACCACCTGGCGCACGCCGTCACGCGCGTCCCAGAGTGTCGGCACGAAGTCCGCGCGTTGTTCGTCGAGACTGATCGCGTGAATCCCGCGCTAGACTGACGAACTGAGCGCCGTATCGGCGAAGCGGAACACATCGACACGATCGTCGCTGTCGCCGACGTAGGCGGGAATGCCGAGCGAGCCGACGGTATCCCATACCGCGACGGCCTTGATGCCGTTGGGCACCGGCACGAGGTCGTCCGGGGACAGCGTGCCAGACATGAAATGCGGCAGCCCGTCGACGACATCGACGAATTTCTGCAGCAGGCTCGTGTCGCCCGACGTGCTCGCGCGAAGCGCGACGCGTTTCTCGCGATGCGCGCGCCACGCCATGGCGCCGAGCCGATATGCGAGCGCCTTGTCGGTGAGGTCGTATTTGCTGCTGTTCAAGAGGCCCATGTCGACGATCAAGCCGCCCAATGCCCGCGCGGTATAAGCGCCGCGGCTAAAGCCGAGCAGATAGATGTGATCGCCGCTCTGGTAATTGCGCGACACGAACGTATAACCGCGCACGATGCGCTCGATGGTGCCGGTGCCGAATACGCCGCCAAAGATCTTGTCGAGAATCTCCGACGAACTGCCCACGCCATGCAGGTATTTGGCGATGTGACCATTGGGGCCGATGTATGTCTTCTCCTGCTCCGAGTCGAGCAGCAACGTATCAGGATCGAGCTGGCCATCGAGCTGCAGGAAGAGTTTCCAGACATTGCTCGGCGGGGACTGGTCGTCGGCGTCACCGCCCGGTCCGTTCCAGGTGCCATCGGCACAAAAGATCACGTTCTTCGCCATGACCGTCCTCCCGTGAGAGTTTGATATCGTGCTTTTGTCTCCGGCTTTATCAACGCTTGTTGAATTGATTCGAAGCGTCGACCAAGCTGCGTATAAGATTAGGATAAAAGCCGGCTCAAATCCACGCTCGCCGATATATGCAAACCTTTTGTGCGAGCGTGCGACGTTTCATTTCATTCGCCATCCGAATTAACCGGCTTGCCTTGGTCTCGCACTCAGATTGCCCCAACCCGCTCGATCAACTGCTGCGCAGCGCGATCGGACATCACGAGTATCAGCTTGAGCGTCGCGCGCGTGGCGCCCACGAAGAGGCGCCGCGCCACGAGTTCGTCGAACGCTTCGAAGTCCACTTCGGTCAAGATCACGCAAGGCGCGCACTGCCCTTTGAAGCGGTACACCGACTCGAACAGCACATTGCCCTCGCGCCAGACCGGATCGCCGTGCGCGTCGTAGTCGCCGGTGAAGCTGCGCAGACGGTATGAGCCCAGTTGATCGAGCTGCGCGAGCGCCGAGCGCTCGCGGCCCTGGAAGCTGAGCACGGCGATATCTTGCGCGCGATAGCCCGCAGCGAACGCCATGCCGAGTGCTTCCTTCGTGGTCGCAAGCGCACTCGTACCCGCATAAGACAGCAGGCCGACGTCGGACTGATCGAACGGACTCGCGGCCTCGATCTGCAGCGGCGCATTGCCCAGTTGGCTGATGAAACTCACGAGGTCGCGCGGCGTGCGGTAGTTGGTCATCGCCCGCATTTCGACCCAGCCCGGCAGCGCCACGCCGGGCCGCAGGTAGAGGTTCTGCATCGGGTCTTCGAGCCACCACCAGCGGCCTTGCGGCGCGAGCAGACGGCCGATGGGTTCGACCCACGCCTCGCGGAAGTCCTGCCCTTCGTCGACGATGACCGTGTCGTAGCGGCGTGCAGCGTCGGGCTGCCACGCTTCGAGCGCACGCTCGAGCGCGGCGAAAGTGTCGCGCGTGCCGAACGTCACCGTCTCGCCTTGCGCCGATGCCGCCAGCTGGCACAACTGGTGATACGTCATCACATCGACCGAGGACGGCACGATGCGCTTCACGTGATCGGCGAGTGGGCGATTGAAGCAAAGATACAGCGCGCGCTGCTTCGCGTGCGCTGCGTCTTCGAGCACGCGAATCGCCAATTGTGTCTTGCCCGAACCCGCCGTGCCGATCACACGCAAGCGGAACGGCGCGAAGTCGAGCGTGCGCGCCCAGGCCGCGAGTCCGCCCGAGACGCGCGTCACGCGGCGCGTGACTTCGCCGATCGTTGCGCCCGCATCGGGTGTGAGCGACAACTCGTCGGACAGGAACGCATGAAGGCCCGGCGCGCATGGCAGCGCGGCATCGCCGGGCGGCAGGATCGACGCGATGATCGTGCACAGTTCGGCCGCGCGCGTGGCATCGACGATGCGCGCCGGATCCATGCCGGCGATCGCCGGGCGTTGCACGCGATGGTCGGGGCAGTAAAGCAGCGGCTCGATACGATAGTTGCCACCGCCGAATGCCTGGGTGAAGCGGCCGTGCAAACCGTGCATGGTGCGGGCGATCTGCGAGGCGACGCTCTTGCGACCGCTCACGTAGACCTTCACGAGCCCGTCGGCGGTTTCCTCCAGACTGCCCGACTTCTGCTCGATCACGAGCACGCGCCCCGCCGGACTCACGACGATGAAATCCGCTTCGCCAAACGCGGCGAAGCCGTGCGACACACGCGTCCAGTGCACGCCGTGATAGACCGCGTAAGTGTCGGGCAAGCCGGCCTGCAGCACTTCGAGCGTGGCCACTTCGCGCGCGGCGGCGCCTGTGAGGACCGGACTGTTCCAGCCCGTCGGATAGATGCGTGCCATCGCCTAGTTCGCCTCGCCGTTACGCCAGCCGGGCGCGCGGCCCTGCGCTTCGAGCTTTTCCAGGCGCCGCTGCACGGTCTTGACGACGATTTCGTCGGGATACGCATCGGCGAGGCGCTTGTGCAGGGCCGGCGTCGTGACGGCGTCGACGGCGGTGCCCGGTTCGGGCAGAAGGCGCAGGATGGCGCGATTGAGTTCAGGCATCGGACTGCTCTAAGGACATAAAGGCATAACGTTTAACGGCGTGGCGCGGTGGGACTTGAGGCGGCGTGCGCAATCATGCGCAGACGAGCTTGGTCGCGCATTGAACGGCAGAGAAGAAGGGATGGGTGGCGCGCCTCGCCTGTGCTCAAGTCCGCGCGTTCTCCACGACGCGCCCTTCGGCGCGCCAGCGCAGCATGCCGCCGCCCAGATTGGCGACCGACTCGAAACCGGCTTTCCGGAGAATCGCAGTCGCTTGCGCCGAGCGGCCGCCTGCGCGGCACACCGTCACGATCGGCTGATCCTGCGCCAGCTCGCCCGTGCGCTGCGCGAGCTGGCCGAGCGGAATCAGTCGCGCGGCCGGAATCCGCCCAAGCGGTCCCTCGAACTCCGAAGGCTCGCGCACATCGACGATCTGCACGGCCGCGAGATGCTCTTCGAGCCACTGCGGATGGATTTCCCAGATGCCCGCAAAGGTATAGGTGAGCGGCGCCCAGCCCGGATCCGTGGCTGGCGCCCCCTCGCTGGCTGCCGCGCCGCATTTGAGGTTGGCGGGCACGGCAATATCGATCTGGCGCGGATGCGGCAGACCCAGATTCGTCATGTAGCCGGTGAAATCGTCTTCGCTCAATTCGCCGCCGAGACGAGGATTGAAACGCCGTTCTTCGCCCACGCTCGTGACCGTCAGGCCGCGATAGTCGTGCGCCGGATAAAGCAGGCATGAAGCGGGCAAAGTGAAGAGCCGGCTGTGCACCGCGCGAAAGAGCGAGCGCGCATCGCCCTGCTGAAAGTCGGTGCGCCCGGTCCCGCGTATCAGGAGACAGTCGCCCGTGAAGGCCATCGATTCATCGTCGAGCACGAGGCTCACGCAGCCATTCGTGTGGCCCGGCGTTGCGCGCACTTCGAGGTGGCGCTTGCCGAACGCAAGGCGCTCGCCATCGACGACGTAGCAATCGGCGCCTTCAGCCCCGCTCGCCGCCGAGATCGCGATCTGGTTGTCGAAGCGCTGCTTGAGCAGCCACGCGCCGGTAACGTGATCGGCGTGCACGTGCGTATCGATGGTGTAGCGCAACGTGAGGCCCAGCTCTTCGATCAGCGCCGTGTCGCGCCTCGCCTGCTCGAACACCGGGTCGATCAATACGGCGTCCTTCGTCGCCGGATCGGCGAGCAAATACGTATAGGTCGACGACTGCTGATCGAACAATTGACGAAAGATCATCACGATCGTGCCCCTCGGCGCGTGTGCATAAAGTGCGTCGCGTGCATTGGCATGCCAGACCCGGCGCGGGCGTTGCACCCGCGCCGCAACGCTGCGTTATTTCGGCTGGGCGACGTAACGCAAATAAGGCTTGAGCGTCTTGAAGCCGTCGGGGTACTTCTGCTTGGCGGCATCGTCGGACACCGAGGTCGGGATGATCACGTCATCACCCGGCTTCCAGTTGACCGGCGTGGCGACCGTGTGCTTCGCGTTCAGTTGCAGCGCGTCGAGCAGGCGCAGCACTTCGTCGAAATTGCGGCCCGCGCTCATCGGATAGACGAGCATCGCCTTGACCTTCTTGTCCGGGCCGATGATGAAGACCGAACGGATCGTTGCATTGTCCACGGCCGTGCGCGGACCGCCGCCCGCGTTCGGGTGAATCATGTCGTAGAGCTTGGCGACCGTGAGATCCGGGTCGCCGATCATCGGATAGTTGACCGCGTGGCCCTGGGTCTCTTCGATATCCTTGACCCACGTATTGTGATCGCTGACCGGATCGATGCTCAGGCCGACGATCTTCGTGTGGCGCTTGTCGAATTCCGGCTTGAGGCCGGCGAGGTAGCCCAGCTCCGTGGTGCACACGGGCGTGAAGTCTTTCGGATGCGAAAACAGGATGGCCCAGTGGTCGCCGATCCATTCGTGAAAGCGGATCGTGCCTTCAGTGGTTTCAGCGGTGAAATCGGGGGCGTCTTCTCCCAAACGAATCGTCATCTCTATCTCCAGGTGAGTGGGTCAGTACGAGACGGTGCCGCCTTCGCTCGCTCGAGCGGCGGCCGTTCAGATTCGCATTGTAGACACGTTCGCGGGGCGTTTGCATGGTGCCTGCCGTGGCGGGGGCGCGGTGCGGGGAATACCCTGGCGGGTCATTCGCCTGATGATTGCCGCCGGCCCGCGCCCCAGCTAGTATCGGCATCGAGGGACTGCCCACGGCCCCACTAGCTGAAGCCTCGCCGCCATGCCTCGCCAGGCAAACGCCACCCCACCGACGATCCTGTTCGGCGCCTTCGACCGCCACAACTTCGGCGACCTGCTGCTCGCGCATGTCGCGGCCCAACTGCTGCCTACGCGCGAGCTGCAGTTCGCCGGTCTCGTCGCGCGCGATTTACGCCGCTTCGGCGGTCATCGGGTTCGCGCGATCGCGGAACTCATCGCGTCGCATCGTGGCGAACGGCTCGATCTCATTCATGTCGGCGGCGAGCTGCTGACCTGCGATGCATGGGAGGCCGCCGTCATGGTGTCGGCGCGCGGCAGCGTGCAGACAGCGATTGCCCAGCAAGCCGCGTGGCGCCGCGACCCGGCGGCCTGGGCGCACGCCACGTTCGGCACGCGTTCGCTCGCGCCGTATGTCGTTGCGAAAGCGGCATGGCCTGACCTGCAAGGAGGCCGAGTGTATTTCAACGCAGTGGGCGGGGTCCATCTGCATAAGCGCGATCCGGCATTTCGCAGCGAAATCGCGGCCGCACTCGCAGCGGCGACTGCGGTCAGCGTGCGCGACGAGTGCACGCGAGCGCATTTGCAGGCCATGGGCATCGCCACGCGGCTGATCCCCGATCCAGCCGTCATGGTCAACGCATTGTTCGGCGCGCGCATTCGGGCCCGCGCCTCGCTTCCCGCGATGGCCGACGTGCTGACTGCGTTTGCGCAAGGCTATGCCGCCGTTCAATTCGATGCGCGCTTCAGCGACGACGCGACGCTCGACATCATCGCAGGCCAGCTCGATCAAGTAGCCGCCGAACAAGGCCTCGGCATCGTGTTGTTTCGCGCGGGCGCCGCGCCATGGCACGACGATATCGACGTGTATCGACGGCTCGCACAACGCCTGCGCGTGGCGTCGCTGCGGATCTTCGGCTCGCTACAGGTATGGGATATTTGCGCGCTGATTGCGCATGGCCGCGTGTACTGCGGCAGCAGCCTTCATGGGCGCATCGTTGCGATGGCGTTCGCGCTGGCGCGCGTCAATCTCGCGTGGGACGGCGATGAGGGGACGGAGGACAAGCCGAGCGCGTTTGCGGCGACATGGGACCGATCGTGCCTGCCGGCATCGACGTTGGTCGGCGGCATGGCCGCCGCGATCGAGTGCGCGCTGGCCGTCGACCAGACCGTGTTGCAGCAGACTGCTGGCGATCTCGTTGCACGCTATCGCGAAGGCTTCGCTACGTTCGCGCGCTCGCTCGACGGTGTATCGAGCTGAGCGCGCATCAACGTATTCAATACGGACGATGCCAGTCGGGGCCGCCGTGTCCATCATGGCCGTCATGCCAATCGTGCCCGCGATGACGCTCGTCCCACTCGCGCCGCTCCCAATAACGGTGACCATCGTAATAGCGTTCGCCATACCAGCCCGGTGCAACAACTGCCACAGCGGGTCCCGCCGCGACATACACGGGCGGCGGCGGGGGCGGCGGCGGCGCGACATAAACAGGCGGCGGCGCCATCACGACGGCCGGCGCGACGGCCAAAGGCACACCGATATTCACGCCGATATCGACGTGCGCGAGTGCTGCCGTCGATGCGACGGCGCCAGCGCCAGCCACGAGTGTCACCGCGATTGCGCGGCCAAGTATTGTTTTCATAGGTCGGGGTCTTTGATGGTCAATTTCGCGCATACAGGGTGCGCGACGCCTGGGTCTGAATCAGTAACGGTAATAGCCGCCGTGGTAGCCGCCGCCCGGCGGCACGACAATGCAGCCGCTCAACGCACTGCCCACACACACGGCCATCACCAGCAATATCAGCATCTTCTTCATGGGAACCTCACAACTCGCTTGTCTACACGGGATGAGGGCACTCTATCCAACGCGGCACATTACGAATGTGATCGTGTGTATCCATCCGTATCGGACGTTACAGGTGCCGGCGGGCTGCCAAGCGCGCGGCGAAGAAACATCTCGTTGCACATCTCGCGATGGTTGCGCGGACAACGGAACACGGCGGCGCGCGGCAAGGCGTGCATATACACACCATCGCGGTGTCGACCGGATCAGCGAGGCGCGAAGTATAAGCACTGCCAGTCCGGCCGCCTCGCGCGATGTCGTAACACTTTGTAAGCCCGGGGCACGGCTCGCAGGGGGGGCATTGCAGGGCTTCGGTGAGGAACGCCGTAATGTGCGCCGAGGCCGGCGGCGCCTCGCGCACCCGCTTCGTACGCGCGTCGATGACAACCTGCCCCTTCGACACAAACAAAACGATCTCCACGCTAAAGCGTTGATAAAAGTCCATCGACAATTCGATTAAAAATGCCCCGCGTCTATTCGCGATGCATAGTTGTCTTGATCTGTGGGCGCCAGACGCGAACGGGCTCGGCCGCCCCTTGCTCAACGCAGTGAAACAGCAATTCGCTATCGCGTCTTTTCTCCACAATCGACAAGATTTTGACTCCGCGCGCTATCAAGTTCTTTATTGCGAAGCCGATAGGTTGGTCGAGGCGTATTGCCATCGACAATGCGCGACGCTGATATCCAACCCATTCGGAAACGAGATGAAGAACTTGATGAGCAAGCGCGCCGCGGCAGTATTCGCGACGCTTTGCCTGAGCGCGTGTGCGCACAACCTGGCCACAGCGCCTGCCAAAGATGCCGCCGCGAGTGCGCATGCGGCACCGGTCGCCGCACTGCCGCCCGACGTGCTCGCCACTTGCATGCGCATCGATGCGGAATCGCGAGCCGGCCACCTTGCGCAGGCCGTCACAGAAGCCCACGCGTGTCTCGCGAGCCGCGAGCTGCCTGTCAATCTGCGGCTCGCGGTGCTCGAGGGACTCGTGCTGCTCGAAATGGCTCAGCAGCACAACGAGGCCGCGCTCGACGCACAGCTGAGCGCGCTCGACTTGAGCACGACGCCCAATGACTTGCAGCTCTTGCTGCTCGCCAGCCTTTATCAGAAGACAGCCAAATACGATGACAGCCTCGCGACACTCCAGCGCATCCGCGCCGCGCACGAGGCTCGCCACGATCTCGACAGCCAGCTCGGCATGCCCTGGCACGAGCAAATGGGCGCCACGCTCGCGGCCATGGGTCGGCACGATGAAGCCATCATCGAGTTGACGAAGGCAATCGGGTTCGCGCCAGGTTTCGCGATCGCGTACCAGCTGCGTGCGCAAGAGCGCGAGAAGACCGGCGACACGCAAGGCGCACGCGCGGACTATGTGGAGTTCGCGCGCTGGTCGCTCGACCGGGCCATCGATCCGGCCACGCGCGCAAAGCTGACCAGCCTCGGCATCGATCCCGCCGTCGAACGACGCCATCCGTTCGGCGAGCGCAATCCGCTTGTCGAATCGGCCGGCAAAGATCTCGACGACGCGCGCCAGGCCCTGAAGACCGCGACGACGCCAGCCGCCCGGGCGGCGGCGTTGCACGACATCTCCACGTCCTCGGACTCAGCGGGCCGCCACGTCGAAGCGCTCAAGGCCATCGACGAAGCCATCGCGCTCGCGCCCCAGGACCTCGCGTATCGACAGTCGAAGGTCGTCACGCTGGTGGCGCTCAACCGTATCGATCAGGCGAACTCGCTCGCCACGCCGATCCTCGCGCAGGCGCGTACCGAAGCGGCATCCTCGACCGACGCCCCGGCGGTCTATCGCAAGTACCGCGAAGTGCTCGACGCGTCGATCTGGACCTCGCTGCAGCGTGGCGACTGGACGAGCGCCGTGCCGGCGCTCGAAGACGAGGCGCGCGCCTCCGACGTTTTCGACCAGGACTATCTGGCTTCGCTCTATGTGCTGGTGCGCGCGAAGAGCGGCGGCGCGGCGCCGCAAAGCGAATGGTTCGACAGCTATATCCGCCGGGCCGACGCCGCGCCCTTCGCGCTAACCGGCCTCAATTACCGGCGCACGCTGCTCATGTACGTCCAGGGTCGTGGTGTGACGATCGAGCAGGCCTATATGCAGGCCGCCGTCATTCCCGACCGGGCAACGCTGCAGAACGCGCTCGGCGAAATCTGGTTCATGGCCGCCGCCTGGCAGCGCTTCGTCAAGCACGATGACGCCTCGGCACAGGACTATGCGCGTCGCGTGACCGACCTAAAGGGATACGGGACCAACGAGTGGACCGCCGTCGAACGGGGCCTCATGTGAGCACAGCACGTATTGGCAAACCGATGCGCGCGGCCGCCGCGCTCGCGTTCGCGACGGCGCTCGTCACGCCTGCGGGCGCGCTGCCAGCGGGTTCCCCAACGCCGCTGCCATCAGTGTACCGGGCGGCCAGCGCGCCGTTCAGCGACACAACCACGCCTTGCGTGCTGCAGTTCGGCGGCGGCGCGTCGGGATTCGTCTCGCCGTTGGTGACGCCCGCGCAGCTGCGCTACACGTGCCGCGCGCAAGCGGCAGCAGGCAATCTGGATGCACGCGTGGTCTACGGCCAGATGCAGTTGTTCGGCTACGCCGCCGCGCCCGACGACGCCGGCTTCGTCACGCTGACTGAAGCGGCACTCGATGGCTCGGCCTACGCGCAACGTATCGTGGGTTCGCTGTATCGAGACGGCACCCGTGTGCCGCGCGACTATGCTGCCGCGCGACGCTGGCTCGCACTCGCCGTGCGCAACGGCGACGGCCCCGCCGCCGATACGCTCGGTCTCATGCAGTTCAACGGCGAAGGCGGACCCGTCGACTTTGCCGCTGCCTATGCATCGTTCGCCCAGGCCGCAGCCAATGGCGATCCGCACGGCGCGGCCAACGCGGGGCGCCTGCTCGTCGCCGGTCATCCCGGCGTCCCGCGCGATCTCAGCGCTGCGGTTGCATGGTTCATCGAGGGTGCCACGCACGGCGATGCCGATGCGCAATTCCTGCTCGGCTTCGCGCTGTTGCGCGGCACCGGCGTCGCGGCCGACACCCAATTGGCGGCGGGCTGGATCAATGCCGCCGCCGCGCAAGGACATCTCGACGCGCGCGCCGTGCGCGCCGACCTGTATCTCACGGGCTCGGGCGTCGAGCGCGATACGACGCGCGGTTTCGCGTTGATGTCGGACGCCGCGCGACATGGATCGAACTACGCGGCGCGCCGGCTCGGCGAACTCTACGCGGCCGGCATCGGCGTTGCGCGCAACGATGGCCTTGCCCGCGCGTGGCACAGGAAGGCCGCGCTCGAAGGCGACGTCACCGCGCAGTTCGAGCTCGCCAACGAATATCGGCGGGGTATCGGCGGCGCGGTCGATGCCGATGCCGCAGCGGGCTGGATGCGCGGCGCGGCGACAGGTGGCCTCGCGTCCGCGCAGAACGATCTCGGCACGATGCTGCAGCGGGGCGAAGGCGTCACGCATAATTTCGTCGAGGCGAAGCAATGGTACGAGCGCGCCGCGGCCCAGGGGCTCGGCGTTGCATCGTTCAATCTGGCGTCGCTGGCCTATAACGGGCTCGGCATGGACAAGGACCACGCACTCGCCTGGCAGCTCGCGCGCAAGGGTGCCGAGGCGGGCAACACGCAGGCCCAGTTGATGGTCGCGGCGATGCTGTTCGCCGGGGACGGCGTCGCTGCCGACAAACCGCAAGCCGTCGCCCTGATGCGCAAGGCCGCCGATGCCGGCGATGTCGACGGACAACGCGTCGTCGGACTGCACTATCTCGAGGGCAATGGCGTTGCGCGCGACGAGGCGCTCGGCGAGCATTACCTGAAACTGGCCGCCGGCTCGGGCGATGCGCGCGCGCAGACCTCGCTCGGGCTGTGGCTGCTCAAGCGTCCCGCGCGCGCCGACAAGGAAGCCGCGCGCGACTGGTTCGTCAAGGCCGTCGCGCAGCAATATGGACCGGCGTACGCCGCGATGGGCAGCGTCTACGCAAAAGGCGACGGCACCCTGCCCGATCAACCCACCGCGCTCGACTGGTTCACGCGCGGCGCGATCGCGAAGGATCTCGTCTCGCAACGCGTGTTGTGTCTCGCCTACGCGAACGGCTCGGGCGTCACGCGCGATCCCGCGAAGGCCCTGCAATGGTGCTCGGCCGCCGCGCACGCGGGCGACACAATCGCGATGCAGCAACTGGCAATCGGCGCCGCGACACCGCTCACCGGAACACCCGACGTCGATACCCAGCGCGAGCGCGCCTACTGGCAGTGGCGTCTGGCGCAAGACGGCGATCCCGTTTTCGCGGCGATGCTCGGCGAGTCGTACGACTACGGGCGCGGCGTGAGCGCTGACTTCAATGCCGCGGCTTACTGGCTGCGGCGCTCGGCGGAAAAGGGTAACGCGTTGGCGCAGGGCGCGCTCGCGTGGCATCTGTCTGCGGGACTCGGGCTCGCGCGCGACGATCGCGAGGCGTTCGCGTGGGCCAATCGCGCGGCAACCGGCAATCCGGACGCGATGGCGATGGTCGGCGAGGCATACCTGACGGGACGCGGCGTGACGCGCAATGTCGCGACGGCACGGCAGTGGCTCGAAAAGGCGGCGGCGGCGGGGTCCTCGAGTGCCGCGAGCGACCTGGCGGGCCTCTACGAAACCGGTATCGACGGCAAGCGCGACGACGCGCTTGCCTTGACGTGGTACCGCAAGGCCGCCGCGTTGGGCTCCAGCGAGGCGAGCGTCGCGCTTTCACTGCGCGCGCTGGCAACCCACGACGAGGCCGGTGCGTCAGGCGAAAGCGTGCGCCACTGGCTTGCGCTCGCCAGCACGCAACCGACGACGGGCGATGCGCCGGTAGCCCTCGTGTCCGGCAACGGTAACGCTTCATGGGATGCGTTGACGTCGTTGAGTGAGGCGCTGATGGGCAAACCGCTTCACCAATACGCCACCGGTCTGCGCTACCTGTGCGGCGATGGACTGACCCGCGATCGGGCGCTCGGCGATGCGTGGCTGCTGCGCGCGCAGGCCAGCTTCGAGGCGACGCCGGGGCTGCAAGGCTATGCGGACGCGGTCCGGTCGATCGAACAGCGGGTCGCGGCGACGCTGTCGCCCGACGAACAGGCCCGCGCGCACGCGCTTGCAGCGCATCTGCTGGCCACGGTGCCCGCGGCAGCCGGCCAGGTAGCCGCCGGTTGACGTCTCGATGACCCATCCGGCGTAGGGTTACGTCGGATGGGATTGTCTTCTGCAGCTTTTTTTCCACTTCTCTTCGTTTGGCGCCCCGGCGCGTTCGGCGGTCGCGTGATTGCGCTTTGCGTCTGCGACTTGTGTTTGCGTCGCGCGCGGTCCTTCTCCGGGCCCCTGCGAGGCGTCAGTTTGCGTCAAGACAGCCGGTTTGATGCCTTCGGAATAGCCTGGGACCACGACAGCCAGACGGGTTCAGGCCTGTTCCGGTCTCCAAAGGTACCTATGCGCCCGCTGGGCGGCCTGGAAACGTCTTCCCCGGCCCCAGGGACTGCCGCGGCTCGCAAGGGCACCAAGGCGGGTAGATGCCGGTTACCCAACGGGCGTTTTCGCCACGGGTATCGGACGCTGGGTTGAGTCGATGCGGATTTCGACCGCTGGGTGATGTTTTGTGGCTTTGGCTTTGGCGAGGGCGCCTGCAGCCGCGGAAAAAGAGCGGCGAACGGTTCACGGGTCCCATAGCCGGGTACCTTTTGCCCGGGAAGTTTCCCATAGGTGGAAACCTCAACGACAACATTGCCAACAAATCAGTGAGTTAGCGTCGGAACTTCATGCTGCTTTGCAGCTAACGACGGCGGCAGAAGTGAGCGACCGCCCACCTGAAGCCGCTGATTGGCCCGTATTCCAGGCGTTTGAGCCCGGCAAAGGTAACCGTAGATGGGGCTTTCAGCTGGCGGCAACGGTGCGGTGAGGTTTCTTAAGGGCACCGGTTTTGGGAGACATCTTTTTCAATCGACACAGGTTTCAGTGTTTACGAGAACTCTTTAACAACTTTAGTAAACCTTTAGCCGGCTCAAACCCTTGTGTGGCAAGGCTTTGCGGGCGATTTGGTGCACGGAATTGGGGCCCCGGTCACCGTCTATGGGAGCTGCGGGTTGTGGATATGGGATTTCGGTAGCCGGCTATGGTCCGGAGCGGATGTGGATATGGGAAAGAGGTCGCGTTCTATGGGAGCGAGAGCGTTAGAACCCAAAGGTATCGCCTTATGGGAGATGGATTGGGTAACCGGGAATGGGGAATCGAGCGGCATGGGTAGCCGATTCGGGGGCCTTGGAAGGCCAGGTTCCGGCCGTTTGAGGTATCCAGTTATGGGATCAGACAAAGGTAACGGCATATGGGGGCCCGTGACGTCGCCGATATGGCGTGAAGGTAGCCGGTTTCCTTGGGGGACGACGCCTTTGCGCGGTTTCCGGAGAAATCGTGTGTTCTGGGGTTCCCGTTTATGGGAGCTAGTTGGGGTTACCGGTTATGGGAGACTCCGCCGTAACCGGACGTGTTTTCGTCTGAGTATTCGCGCAGAGTCAGGTAACGGTTTATGGGGAGAGCTCAAGGTATCCGGTTATGGGTTCGTGCAGCGTGTCGGACGCGTCTGAGCCCGGACGCGCAAAATCTTGTCCACAGGTCCCATAAATGGATACCTTAGGGCCGTTTTTACGAGTGTGAGTACTTACTTTTCGTGAAAAGGTCACCGCCTATGGGGAGTTTTCCGGGGCATGACACTCGATAAGTGCACAGTTATGGGATTGCTGAACGGCCGATGGCGGCGCTGCCCGCCGGCTTTAAGCGGCAGGGTTCTGTTCGATTGCGCTGTGCCCAATGGGCTCGAAGTGAGTGACCCATCGGTTGTGCCGAACAGGCGACAACCCTCGCGCCGAGGTTGAGTCACCGGGGCGCTTGGTATACAGTTACCAACCGATTAGGTTCCCTTCGAACGTGGATCACATGGCTAGAAAAAAGGCGGATGCCGGCGACGCAGATAAACAAGGCGCCCTCATATTTCAGCAAGGCCAGCCTCCTGATCTCTTCCGCAAGGCGGTTCCCGCGATTCACATTGCGCCCAAGTCAGGCTCGATCAGCCTGCAGCAGCGCAAGATGTTCAGCTCGTTGATCAAGAATGCGATCCGGCAAGATTCGCTCGAGACCGGCCGGTCTTCGTTCGAGATCACCATTTCGGCCTTGTCGCAGGACGTCGATCTGAACAGCAACAACACCGAGTATGTGAAAGAGACGATCAACTCGTTGATCAGCACGGTCGTCAACTGGGACTACCTGACCCAGGACAAACGCAGCATCTGGAAGGCGTCCGGTCTGCTGGCTGGTGCCGAACTCGAACGCTCGGTCTTGCGCTACACGTTCTCCGAGCAGATTCGCGGGGAACTGCTCAACCCCGAAATCTACGCGATGATCGACATGCGGATCACGCGGCAATTCCGCAAAGCCCATTCGCTGGCCTTGTGGGAAAACGTCGTGCGCTACGAGGCCGTGGGGCTGAGCGCGCGGTTTCCGTTGGCCACGCTGCGCGATCTCATTCTCGGTCAGGATACGGCGGCGCAATCGTACAAGCTCTACAAGCAGTTCAAGAGCCGGGTGCTCGTACCGTGCATCAAGGAAGTCAACGACATTTCAGACCACACCTTCGAGTTGATCGAGCACAAGGTGGGCCGTTCAGTTGTGGCGATCCAGTTCCGCGTTACGCGCAAGCCGGAGACCGATGCGTCGCAGGATCTGCGCGGTAACGAGAGTTTGCTGATTGCGGAAATGTCGAAGCTGAACGTGCCGCTTTCCGAAGCGAAACGGCTGCTCAAGCAATATGGCGAGTCGAGGATTCGCGCGGCGATTGCCTATACGGCAGCGCGTGTTGCCCAGAAGAACACGACGCCGCTCGCGAACGTGGCGGCCTACTTCCGCAAGGCAGTCGCCCAGGGCTATGAGTTGCCTGGCGCCGCTGAGGCCGCCGCCGGTGCGGGCGCCGGCGCCGCGCGTCCGCGCGAAACGCAGGACGAAGTGAAGGATCGGTATATCGCCGCGCGTATCGCCGAAGCGAACGGCTACTTCAACGAACTCGAATACGACGACCAGACTGCGCTCATCAAGCGCTATAACGAGTCGGTCGGCCTCGACAAGCTGAAAGTCTCGACATCCAAGGTCCCGACCAAGATCGCGTCGACCAATTTCTTCCGTTGGGTGGTGCTCGATACTTGGGGCCAGCCGACTGCGGGGGATTTGCTCGAATTCCTCCTCAATGGCCAGCAGGCCGCGACGGGGACGGACGCAGCCCAGGCCGCGGACGAACTGGATTTGTCGCTGCGTACACGCACTAGCTGATTTCTCTGATTGCTGTTGCAGACGCGGAGAGCCGTCCATCGGAGTATGGGCGGCTCTTTTTTTGTCGTGTGGTCGGGGAATAGCTGGATTTCTGAAAAATCCCATAAAGCGTGACCTGTTGGCTCGCAGGTCGTGATGTGCTGCCTCGTTCTCGTCTGCGCCCTCTTACGTTTCTTGGCGTTCCTTCCTGTTGGTCGAGTCGACTCGTTTTTTCAAGGAGCGGTGGCCATGACGAGATTGCCTGGTTCCGATGCGCGTTTGTTCGGCCGGGAAACCCACGCTGCCATTTTGGGCGTTGGCGGGTTCGACAGAAAATTCGATTTAAATATTTTAAATTTTTAATTAGACGAGATATTTTGCCACGAGTGGCGCTGGGTCGGGATTGCAGACATCGCGGGCGACAGTTTCGGACGGCTCGCATTTCGGCGCAATATGCTGGCTGTGTGATTGCGATGCGATGTGGAATGAAAGAGTTTTTGAGTGGCTGGTTTTGAGTTTCCCTTGGGGGCACGGATGCCCCTCAACTCCGAATTGACGAACCTGTGCGCGGGATTTTTGGCTGTGACTCTCCACGTGGAGAGTTCGTCTGCGCAACCCGCGCCGCGATAACTCGGTTTTTTGATCCAGGGTGCCGATACCAAGTCGTTCTATCCGTTTGCAGAGGGAGTAGATGTGGCAGAGAATTCGACGGTCTGCGGTCTGCGGTCTGCGGTCTGCGGTCTGAGCGGCTCGTGTACGGTTGAGCATTGCGACTCTCCACGTGGAGAGTGACCCAACGTCGGTGACTTAGCCCACATTTCTGTATGGGCACGTCGAAACAGGCGGCGGGGTTGTCCACGGCCAGCAACGCCGTGCACACGGCAATATAAAGGTAATAAACATCTGCGCGGTGTCTCGGGGAATGGTTCCACGTTACGCTGCACCACAATGTCATAGCCGCTACCGAGTTGCGCATACGTCATCGAATCGAGCGTAAGGCATCGAAGCGGGCATAAACCGCTGACTCTGATCCATCACTCCAGTCAGGCGGCTGTCCGCAGCGAAGCAACCGCCGCGACACCACAAATACCGTTAGGCCGTGATGATTCAACAGCAATCCCATATGCGTCATCAGCGCCCCGTCTGCCAGCGTCACAGTGTTGGTTGGATCACCCATGATACGAACGGCGACTCTCCACGTGGAGAGTCGCGCCGTATCCGCCGGCTGTGATTGGCCGATCGACCAGGTTGAATCAATCTGTCCATTCCGTTTAAATCAATCGATTACTCGCGGTTGATCGGCCATATCTATCCAAAGGGCCTGAATCGGTTGCCTTCGGACAACGAATTTCAGCAAAAGCTAGAAATTACTTTAAGTTGTGGTTACACTTCGGAATCTCCACGTGGAGATCTGTCGCTTTATGGTGTTCGGCGTGCATCGGCGATGTATTTTGGAATTTCGTTAGGGGGAAGCGGATGGGACTGGTCATAGCGGTGGCAAATCAGAAGGGTGGGGTGGGCAAGACCACGACTTCCATGAATCTGGCCGGAGCATTTCAGTCCGAGGGCTACAAGGTGTATGTGGCCGACGCCGACGGCCAGCAATCGTGCATGAGCTGGTGCGCTGCGGCGGGTCCCGAAGCCCCGTTGCCATTCCGGGTCGGCAGTATTAATCGGCTCGAGAAGATGATCGGCCCCGAAGTGGCCGCACTCGCTGACGATTACGACGTCGTGATCGTCGATTGCCCGCCCAACATCAACGACTTGACGACGGCCCGGGTGCTAGCGGTCGCTGACGTCACGATCATCCCGACCGATGCGTCGCCGATCGACATCTGGAGCAGCGAAGGGATGATCGAACTGGTCGAGCGCACGCGAGTCGCGAATCCTGCCGGAAAATTCGCGATTTTGCTGAACAAATCTAATTCGAAGACGCTTCTGCACACGCAGATGAGCGCGATTCTCGCCGAGAGCAACGTTCGCGTGCTGCAGTCGACCGTCAAGCAACGCGAGCTCTACCGCCAGACAGCGGCGCTCGGGCGCACGGTATTCGATGTTCGCGGTGTCCGCGGTACCAAGGTCGCCCGCGATGAAATCAGCGGTGTCTACAACGAAATTCTCGCGCTCGTACAGGAAGAGGAGACGGTCGATGGCCACGAAGCTTAACTTCACCAGCAAGGTTCGCGCGGGCATGGCGGCGGAGCGTACTTCGGCGGAAGCACGCCTCGACGAGAAAGACGTCGTCGCTACGGCACAGCGGGAGGCTGCGTCCGTGATCGGTCGCATGGCCGAGATCAGCGTGCCGGAATCCGCGCCGGTGACCGGCTCGACGGTGACGAAGATCCCGGTTGCCGACACGGTGTCCAATCCGTACAACCCGCGCACGTTCTACAGCGCTGAGGCAATTGACGATCTGGCGGCCAGCTTCGCGCAGCAAGGTCAGATCGCGCCCATCCTGGTGACGCGCTTGCCGCAGTTTCCGGACAAATACGTGATCGTCGATGGCGAGCGCCGCATTCGCGCGGCCAAGTCGCGCGGCGATCAGTTCATCGACGCCGATATTCGCGATGCGCTCGACAACCAGACGCTGTATCTGCGCGCCTATCACGCGAACAAGGAGCGCGAAGAGCAGACGGTGTTCGACGACGCACTCGCGTGGAAGAAGCTGCTCGACGATCGTGTCTACGTCGATCAAGCGGAGTTGGGCGTCGCTGTCGGTGAAGATCCCCGGCATATCAGCAAGGTCATTTCACTGACCTCGTTGCCGCCTTACCTCTTGCAGCGCATGGCGCAGTTCAGCAAGGATGTCGGCCTCGGGCACGCCTACAACATCAAGCTGATTTTCGATCGCGCAGGGCCGGGCGTGGCCGAACACTGGCTCCAGCAAGCACTCGATGGCAAGGCCAGCGTGCGCAAGCTCGAGGCCGCAGCTTCGGCAGAGGGCGGGGCACGCCGCGCCGGGCCGAGCCGCACGCACTATCAGTCGCGCGTCCAGTTCAAGCGTCGCGATGGTGTCGCGCTCGGCGAGCTGAAACTCTTTGGCGACGGCCGGGCTGAATTGAACCTCAAGGGCATTCCTGCCGCCGAGCAGCAGCGCCTCGCTGAACGTGTGAAATCCGCCGTCGAAGCCTGGTTGTCCGAAAGCGATGCCACGGCTGTCGAATAAACGCGAATAACAAACGACGAAGCCCTCCATTGGGCGCCATCCGGCGGCACGTAATTCGGTCATCCCGAACCGTGCCGTTTCTTTTTGCGTATCGCGAATCGATGGCGGGTGGGAGCAGAATTCCTCATTGAACGCACAATCCAGGTCCTGTACGGTGGCGTTCACGGGCCGCTAAATGCCACGCGTGAAACAGTGCCGGAAGATCCGCGCGTCCGAATAAGGGCAATACAATCAATAGGTTAGCAAAGACACTGCATTTTGTTTCACGGATAGTCACAGCAAACAGCGTGAAAAAATGCGGAAAAGCAGGCCGAAAAGCCCATCGCTATGTATTCCCGGTGTTTGTCATTCCACATGTAATATTCAATACGTAAATGACAATATAAATTACATCATGGCACGACAAGAGCGCAGCGCCGATTCACTTGATACCGCGCAAGCCGTCGCAAATGCCCGCTTGTCACAACGAGAAATATTCAAGCCCTAAAGTTTGATACCTGCGCGCCGTAAAACCGATCAAGGCGAAGCGACTGTTTGAGTCCTTCGCCGCGCTGGCGACGCGGATCGCAGTGCGGTTCCGGTTTGACCGGTCGCCTCGCCAGTAGCCTGAGAAAAGACAAAACGTGCGCGATGTACGCACGAAACCTAGCCGATACGGGGGGCACGCTTGAAAGCGGCCAGCGCGCATAGGATTTCCAGGAGAAGACCGTTCCTCCCTTTGTTCGGGGCGGGCCTCTCGTTATTGATAGTCGGCATCACGGTGATGACCGGGTGGCTTGCGCGCAGCGCCGTCCTCGTGCGCTTCGGCAACGAGCACAGCGGTGTGATGGTGTTCAACACCGCGCTGTGCTTTGCCGCCATCGGATTTGCGTTCGTGCTGCAGGCGTTCCATCGTGAAGCCTTCAGGCGCGTTTGCATCGCGATTGGCTGGGCGATCATCGCGCTTGTCGCGCTCGTCATGTCGCAGTTCGTGTTGCCGCTCGACCTGCCCATCGACTGGTGGAAGATGCACTTGTGGCTCGACACCGCGCAGCCGGGCCGCATTGCGCCCAGCACCGGGCTCGGACTCGCGCTCGCGGGCGCCGTGCTCGTCGTGCTGGCGGGCACGCCTGGCCGTCGCAAGGCCATCTTCGTCCACGTCGCCATTCTCGCCGTGTTCGCAACCGGACTGCTCGCGTTGCTCAACAAGTCGCTGCATCTCTATCTGATCTATCCGTCGCTGCAGTTGCCTCACATCGCCAACCTGTCCGCAGTGATGATGGTCGTCACGTCGGCGGGACTCTGGGCAATCTGGTATCGGACGTCGCGCCACGTGGCACGCTTTCGTCTTCGCGAAGACGACAAAGTCAGCTACATCGGCGCGACGATTTTGATCGTCATTGGCCTCACCGTCGGCATCGGCACGCTGACTGCCCAGATGGCGGCCATCGAGCTTTCGCTCGGCGACAAGCTCACGCCGATCCTCGACGACCGCAGCGCGCTCTTCGAAGCAACGATCGAACATGCCCTCGATCGGGCTGACCTCGGGGCCCAGCGTCTCGGTGCGAGTCGCTATGCGGGTGCGATCGATGCAGCCCAGATCGACGCCGAGTCGCTCAAGGGCTTGCGCGAGCGCGCCCAGAATCTGCTCGGCGCGGGTTTCAGCGGCATCGCGATTCTCGACACGCACGAGCGCGAAGTCCTGCGCGAAGGCATGCTGGCCGAAAATCCGCCGCTCGAAGTGGCGCTGAATCTGAAGTCGCCCGCCGCGCTGCTCTGGCAGGACGGCTACTTCCTGAATAGCCGTGTGCGCATCATGTATCGCGGCAAGTGGTTCGGTACGCTCGTGTCCGAACAACGTCTGTCCGGTTTCGAAGAACGGCTCTTCGATGTGAGGCACCTCGGTAACACCGGCGAAGTCGGCATCTGTCTCGGGCGCGGGCAGGCAGCGCTCGCGTGCTTTCCCGAGACGGTGGCCGAGCACGCCATCCGGCACGCCGTCGTGCTCTCCGCACAAGGCAATACGACAGCGATGAGTCTCGCCGTCGCGGGTCAGCATGGGCTGCGTGTCGGCAACGACTACAAGGGCAACAGTGTGATCGCCGCCTATGGTCCGCTCGCGCCCGGGCTCGGCATCGTCGTCAAGCAGGACACGGCGGAACTGCTGGCGCCGGTGCGGCAGCAGATCCAGTGGGCCCTGCCGATCCTGCTCGCTGTGGTCGCGGCGGGTGCGTTCCTGCTGCGCTCGCTGGTCAAACCCATCGCGAGCCGCATGCTGCGTTCGGAGCGCGAGGCGATCGAAAAGGAACATCGTCTGCGTGCACTGATCGCCAACGTCGCCGAAGGCATCGTGACGCTCGATGCGTACGGCGTCATCGAGTCGTTCAATTCGGCGGCGGCCGAGATCTTCGGTTATGCGCCCGACGAAGTGATCGGCCACTCGATTCATGTGCTGATGCCCGCAGATGCCGGCATCTATCCGTACTCGCTCGCGGCCACGCGCGCGACGACGACCGAGTACGACGCACGCCGCCGCGATGGCAGCGCGCTGCAGATCGAGTTCTCGACCAGCGTCCTGCAACTCGACGGCCGGCGTGCGGTCACGCTGATCGTGCGCGACATCACGAGCCGCAAGCAGACCGAAGCCGCTCTGTTCGCCGAGAAGGAACGCCTGCATGTCACGCTCGGCTCGATCGGCGACGCGGTGATCGCCACCGACACACAAGCGCGCGTGACCTACATGAACCCCGTCGCGCAGCGCATGACCGGCTGGAGCGACAGCCAGGCATCGGGCCGGCCGCTGAGCGAGGTGTTCCACATCATCAACGGTGCGAGCGGCGACCGCGCGCCGAGCCCGGCGCAGCGAGTCATCGCGCACCAGCAGCCGGCGGGATCGGCGGACAACACCGTGCTGGTGAGCCGCAGCGGCGAGCGCTACGCGATCAAGGAGTCTGCTGCGCCCATCCGCGACCGGGCGGGTCATGTCGTCGGTGTCGTGCTCGTGTTCCATGACGACGGCAAGGCGCGCGAAATGGCCTCGCTGATGAGCTATCACGCCACGCACGACTATCTGACCGACCTCATCAACCGCCGCGAATTCGAACGGCATCTGCATCAGCGTCTGCAACACCGACCCGGCGTGCTGAGCGCGCACAGTCTTCTGTACGTCGATCTCGACCGCTTCAAGATCGTCAACGACAGCTGCGGCCACGAGGCCGGCGACCAGTTGCTGCGGCAACTGGCGGCCGTGCTGCAGACGCGGCTCGCGGACCGAGGACTGCTCGCACGCCTCGGCGGCGATGAATTCGGCATCCTGATCGATAACGCCACGCAAGGAGCCGCGCAACGCATCGCCGAAGACGTGCTCGCGGCCGTCGATGAATTCCGCTTCGTCTGGCATGGCAAGACGTTCACGCTCGGCGCGAGCATCGGCCTCGTGAGCTTCCTCGACGGCGGCTCGACCCCGCAGGAAGTGCTGCGCATGGGCGACGCCGCGTGCTACCTCGCGAAGGACAAGGGGCGTGGCCGCATCCAGGTGCACGTTCCAACCGAGACCGTGCTGGCCGAGCGCGTCGGCGAGGTCGACTGGCTCGATCGCATCCGCCGCTCGCTCGACGAGAACGCGTTCGTGCTCTACGCGCAAAAAATCATGCCGCTCGATGCGGCCCAGCCCGGCGAGCATTTCGAGCTGCTGATCCGCATGATCGACGGCAACGGCATGATCGCGCCGATGGCCTTCCTGCCCGTGGCCGAGCGCTATGGTTTGATGCCGAGGCTCGACCGCTGGGTGATCCAGGCCGCCTTCGCGCGCTACGAGCAGCTCGCCGCGCTCGGTCGCACGCCGGGGACGTTTGCGATCAACCTGTCCGGCGCCACGGTCGGCGACGAGCACTTCGTGCGCTTCATGCTCGAACAGTTCGAACGCTACGAGGTGCCACCGCACAAGATCTGCTTCGAGATCACCGAGACCTCGGCGATCGCCAACCTCGGGCGCGCGGCCACGTTGATCGAGACGCTGCGCGCCACCGGTTGCAAGTTCTCACTCGACGACTTCGGCACGGGGATGTCGTCGTTCGCCTATCTGAAGCACTTGCCGGTCGATTATCTGAAGATCGATGGTGGATTCGTCAAGGACATGATGAGCAACCGGATCGACTTCGCGATGGTCGAGTCGATCAACCACATTGGCCACCTGATGGGCATCGAGACCATCGCCGAGTTTGCCGAAGACGATGCGATCATCGAGGCGCTGCGCGGCATGGGCGTCGATTACGCGCAGGGCTATGGCGTGGCGCGGCCGGTGCCGCTCGACGCTCTCGTGACGCAGGCCGCGCAAAGCACCCAGCGCGGCGCGCTGGCATTGCCGGGCTGAAACCACCGCGCTAGATGAACGACACGCCGCCGTTGACCGCAACGGTTTGCCCGGTGACGAAGCCGTTGGTCGCGAGCATGAGCACGGCGAGCGCGATTTCGTCGGCGGTGCCGAGGCGCCCCACCGGCAAGCGCGCGGCGACGTTCGAGGCCTTGAGCGGCGCGGCCATTTCGGTATCGACGGGACCGGGCGCTACGGCGTTGACCGTCACGCCTTCGCTCGCGACCCGCGCCGCGTAGCCGCGCGTCAACCCTTCCAGCCCGGCTTTCGACGCGTTGTAGTGGACACCGATGATGCCAGGCCCGCGCGCCGCCGCCGACGAGATGTTGATGATTCGGCCCCAGCGTTGTGCCCGCATCGCTGGCAGCACGGCCTGGGTACACAAGAACGCCGACTTGAGGTTGACCGCGAGCGTACGGTCGAATTCGTGCTCGTCGAGATCGGCGAAATCGATCAGCGTGGCGATGCCCGCGTTGTTCACGAGGATGTCCACGTCGCCGAGTTGCCGTTTCACCTGTCCCATCATCGCCGCGACATCGGCGCTCGACGATACGTCCGCACGCACCGCGACCGCGCGACCACCGCCGTGCTCGATGGCCTCGACGACGCTGGCCGCATCGAGCTCACGCTCGCGATAGTTGACGGCGAGCGCGGCCCCCGCTGACGCGAGCACTTGCGCCACCGCACGGCCGATACCGCGCGAGCCACCGGTGACGAGCGCGACGCGCCCTTCGAGATCAGGAAACGGCGGAGTCGTGACGATTCTCCATCGAAGCAGGGACGGCGCATCCGCTCGCGCATCGCAAGCCGCACGGGCACCGTGTTGGGCACCATCGCAAAGGCCGTGACCTCCTCGATGGCGGTGGCATCGACCGCGAGGCGCACCGAGAAATCCTTCATCAGCATCGACAACACGAGACGCATCTCCACACCGGCAAGATGTCGCCCTGGGCATACGCGCGGCCCCGCGCCGAATTGCAGCCCTGTGCGGCGGCGCGTTGCCAGCGCGCATGAAGCCGTGCCGTGATGGACCGCAGTGTCGGGTAGAACGCCTTGATATGCGGCACCGACAACGCCTGCATGACGAGCCTGCGTTGCGGTTCCCACTGCGCGCCTTCGGCAGAAAACACACCGTTGCAGCCGATATCCGCGAGCACCGGTTCGAGCGACCCATAACGGCGATAGCGATGCGGACGCTCGCGCATCACGGCCTGGCACAGCTCGGCATCGCTCCACACCGTCACCGGCATGCGGCAGATCTGGAAGCGATACGGCGTACCCAATTCGCGCGCCCAGGCTTCGAGCACGAGATGGAGTTTCGACGGCGTGAGCTGATGCACGTTGCCGAGCCACGGCAGTCCGCGTGGACACGGCAGATCCCGGATTTCGCGCAGACGGACGTGTGGGTTGGCGGCAGCTTGCATCGTGCTTGCGGCGCGAGTCGGTCATCGCGAAAGCATAGTGCATTTTTTGGCGCAGGGACGCTATCGTGGTCGAGGAGCGCTGGCCGCCGAGGCAACGCAGTTCGGTGGCCAGCGCATTGCGCCGATGGAAAAAATCGTTGAAAAATTCAACAGCCAGGGTTGGCGCAACCAGCAGCGTCGTTCACGCACGTCGATTCTCGATGCCCAACGTCCCCGATCGCGTCACGGCCCCACATCGATACGGCCATACAGACCATCCGCTTCGTGATTGATCCCTGCCGCGAAGAACAGCGTGTTGGCCGGCTGGTTGTTGAGTCCGTTGCCAAAGGCGATGCCCCATAGTCCGGGCTCGGTGATCGCGGTGCCGTCGCTGCGAGTGAGCGTGCCGGCGAACGTGCCCGTCGACATGTCGAAGGCGTTGAGCGTGCCGTCACCGAAGTTGCCGATCAACAGGTCGTTGCTGAACGCACCGAAGGTCGCGGGCGCGAGCGCCATGCCCCACGGCGCGTTGAGCTGGCCATTGGAAACGAGGCGCTGCACGAACGCTCCCGCTGTCGTGAACACATCGACGAAGCCGAGGCCCGCACCGGCGACATCGTCATGCTTGGCGGTATCTTGCTGCGCGAACGAAACGAACAACTGCCCGTTGACGGCCGCGATGCCGAATGGCGCGAAGCCCGCCGGCATGACGGGATCGACGAAGCTGCCTGCGGTGTTCATGCGCTGGAAGTTCTTGTCGAACACGTCGATGCGGTTGTTGTGGAAGTCCGTGGCATAGAGGAAGTTCGCGCCGTTCGAACTGGCGAGCGCGAGTCCCTTGTACACCGCCGCCGTGCCGCCGTTCGCGCCGCTGTCGAATACGGTGAGCGCAACGGTCGGATTGACGGCCGGCGCCCACGCGGTGATCGTGCCGCCTTCGCCCGCGAAGATAAAGGCCGCCGCGCCCGACTTGCCGTTCGCGCTCACCATGAAATCCTGCGAGCCGTTGAAGACGATGCCGGTCGGATCGGCGTCGCCTTGCGAGCCTGCGGGAATCGTCACCACGAGCGATTGCGGCACGCCGTTGCCGTCGTAGAGCGTCGCGAGTTGCGAGCCGTTGTCGGCCACCCACACGAAGCCATTCGGGTTGAACGCGACGCCCCACGGATTCTTCAGGTTCGCATCGACATGCGCGGCGGTGAGCGCGCCATCGGAGACGAGCGGGGTCGCGTGATACGGGGCGGGGATCATCATGGCGCCGTTGCTGCCGCCGCCACCACTGCTGCCACCGCACGACACGATCGCCGCGGCCGCTGCGAGCGCGATGCCCGCCAACGTGATCTGCAGCACCGTAGGTATCCGCTTCATGATCGCACTCCCGCGCGTTCATCGACTGTCGCGCATGGAGCCTAAACGGATGCGAGGGTTCGAATATTCCGTTGGCCGAGCGCTATCAATCGCAACTAACGGTCGAGTCCGCGCGACACCCGCAAGCAGGGCGCGCGCCGTGATGATTTGGTTCGGCAGCGCCTTTTCTGGGCTACGCAGGCGCGGGGGTCTTAACGCCAGAGCCCCGGGCGCTTCACCACGTCGCCTGCGCCACGCGCTCGCGCAGGCGCAGCGCCGCGAAGTCGATGAAGGTACGCAGCTTGAGCGGCAACAGACCTTGCCCGGCTCGCACGAGGCTCACGGGCCACGGTGGCAATTCGAACGCCTCGAGCACCACCTGCAACGCGCCCGTTCGAACTGCATCGACCACCTGATACGACAACGCGCGCGTGAGGCCGCTGCCTGCGAGCGCCGCATCGATGGCCGCCTCGGCGGTGTTCACCGCGAGCCGCGCGTGGACCGGCACGGCGATCTCCTTCTTGCCCGCCATGAAGCGCCACGCCGACGCTCCCGATGCCGCGCTCAGTCCTTCGGAAACGATGCACTGGTGCTTGTCGAGATCGCCGGGATGCGCGGGCGTGCCATGGCGCTGCAGATACGCGGGACTCGCGCACAGCACGCGCCGCAGCTCGCCGAGGTTAGTCGCGATCATCGTGCTATCGGGCAGCGCGCCGATGCGCACGGCAAGATCGATATGCTCTTCGAGCAGGTGCGTGAGGCGGTCGGCCAGCACGAGACGGATGTCGATTTCCGGGTACAGTGCGAGGAATTCGACGACGACCGGCAGCACGTGGACCCGGCCGAACACAATCGGCGCCGTCAGCACGAGATCGCCCTTGGGTGTGCTGTATTCGCCGGCTGCGGTGCGCTCGGCGTCGCGCACGTCATCGAGAATGCGGCGGCACGACTCGACATAAGTCGCGCCCGCGTCCGTGAGCGAGAGTTGCCTGGTCGAGCGCCGCAACAAGCGCGTGCCCAGATGTGTCTCCAACTCGCCGATGCGCCGGCTCACCGTCGCGAGCGGGATGCCGAGGCGCCGCGACGCCCCTGAAAAGCTGCCCGCTTCGACGACGGCGACGAGAAGGGACATCGATTCGAGACGGTCCATGCTGTTTCCACAAATCGGGAGGATGATTCCCGATAATGCGGGATTCTCTTTGCGGATGGAAAGCACTAATTTAATGGCGTGGTTTTAATCCCCGAGGAGAATCCGCCATGCATGCCACCCCAACCTGGGCCAGTGACGTCGCGTTTTCGCCGAGCGTCAAAGCCGTGCAGGAGCGCATGGGCTCGCGCGACATGTATGCGCGTGTCGAGCAGGAGCACGGCTGGGAGACGCGCATCAAGCCGGACCTCGCGGCCTTCATCGAGGCGCAGAACAGTGTGTTTCTCGGCACGGCGAGCGCGTCGGGTCAGCCGTACATCCAGCATCGCGGCGGCCCGGCGGGCTTTTTGCAGGTGCTCGACGAGCACACCATCGCGTTCGCCGACTACATGGGCAACCAGCAATACATCACGGTCGGCAACCTCGCCGAGAACGCGCAGGCGCATCTGTTCCTGATCGACTATGCGCGTCGGCGGCGCGTCAAGATCTGGGGCGAGGCGCGTGTCGTCGAGGACGATCCTGCCCTGATGGCGCGGCTCATGCCGAAGGGCTACAAGGCGCGCGGGCTGCGGGTGTTGCTGTTCACGGTGAAGGCGTGGGACATGAACTGCCCGCAACACATCCCGCAGCGCTTCGACGCAAAAGACGTGGCGGCGGCGCTCGATGAACGCGACCGGCGGATCGCGGAACTGGAGGAACAGGTGCGGCAGTTGCGTGACGCGGCGCAGAAGCCGACCCCTTGACACAACCCCGGGAGACAACGGCCCATGTTGCGCCGATGGCTAACCTCGATGCTGTGGTGTGCAGGCTTGCTGATGGGTGGCGGCGCGTATGCGCAAGACGTGATGTACCACGTCGGCGCGACACAACGCGTCGTCCATCCGGCGCGCGAGCGTAATTGGCGCGGTGCGACGAGGCACGCCATCGTCAGCATGATCTGGTATCCCGTCGATGCCAACGTGAGCGAGTCCGCGTATGAAATCGGCGCGCCCGGCGATCCGATTTTCAAGGGCCATCTGCATGCTGTCGATGCACCGTTCTCGACGGCCCGCTCGCGCTATCCGCTGCTGATGCTTTCGCATGGTACGGGCGGCACGGCAGCCGATCTCGACTGGCTCGGCGCGGCGCTGGCGGCGCATGGCTATGTGGTGGTCGGCGTCAATCATCCGGGCAATACGGCGCTCGGGCCGCTCACGCCCGATGGCTTCACGCTCTGGTGGGAGCGCGCGGCCGATGTGAGCGACGTGCTCGACGCGGTGCTCGCCGATCCGCGGCTCGGCGAGCATATCGACGCCGCCCATATCGGCGCGGTGGGTTTTTCGCTGGGCGGCTACACGGTGCTGTTGCTGGCGGGCGCGCGCACGCAGCTCGCGCAATTCGAGGCGTTTTGCGCGTCGCCGCAAGCCGATGCGATTTGCCATCCGCCTGAAATCGGGCGCATGCAGTCCGGCCCCGCCAACGCGAGCGATGCGGCCGCCGACGCCGCGCGTGCCGCTTCACGCGAGCACTCCGGCGACGACTATCGCGATCGCCGCATCCTTGCTGTGCTGGCGATCGCTCCGGCACTCGGCGAAGCGTTCGATTCGTCATCGTTCGCGGACGTGAGCGTGCCCGTGGCGCTGCTCGCAGGCGAGGCCGATACGACCGCGCCCGTCGATACGAACATTCGCCGCATCGCGAGCTTTCTGCCCAACGCGAGTGTCACGTTGTTGCCGGGCGCCTCGCACTACACGTTTCTCGACGCATGTCTGCCGGCCGTGACGGCGAAGCTCGCGCGCATCTGCGAGGACAATCCTGGCGTCGATCGCGAGGCCGTCCACGCGCAGACCATCGACTTCGCCTTGCGCTTTTTCCGTACGCGTACGCCGGTGGGCGGCTGACAACGGGCTCTGTTTTACGCAAAGTCCGATAATGAAGCGGCCACGCTCACGCTCACGCCAACGCCGGGAGACGCTTCATGACCAGGATCTTGCCGAACATCGAGCACATCGTCGTCGTGATGTTCGAGAACCGTTCGTTCGATACGATGCTCGGCTTTCTCCATGCCGACGGAAGCCAGCCGAAGGTCGTGCTGCCAGCGGGCAGTCCGGCCGTGCTCGATGGCGTGCTCGAAGGCATGTCCAACCCGGCAAACGCGGGGCCGCCGTTCGCGGCCAGCTCTCCGGCCACGACCACGACGCTGCCTGATCCCGATCCGCAGGAAACGTTCGCCAACGTCACGAAGCAACTGCTCGGACCGGCGGACGGCTGGGAGCCGATGCAGGGCTTCGTCGTCAACTATCAGACGACCACGACTGCCGACGCAAGCCAGGTCATGCAATGCCACAGCCCGGAGCAGTTGAACGTACTGTCGACGCTCGCGCGCTCGTATGCTGTCTCGGATGCGTGGTTCGCGTCGGTGCCGAGCCAGACCTGGCCCAACCGCGCGTTCGCGCATGCGGGCACCTCGAACGGTCATGTCGACAACGGGCTCGTGGCCGATCCGCTGCAATGGGACGTGCCGACGATCTTCAACGTGCTCGATGCGGTCGGCGCAAGCTGGTCCGTCTATAGCGACGCAATCGTGGCGCCGTCGCTCACGCGCACGATTTTTCCGTCGCTGTGGGACGCGCGTTTTGACGCGAACTTTCAGCGCTTCGACGATTTCGTCGCTGCCTGCAAGGGCGATACGCTGCCGCAATATACGTTTATCGAACCGCGTTTTCTGGTCAATCCCAACGATCAGCATCCGCCCCACGACATCAACGCGGGCGAACAGTTTCTCTACGACATCTGGACGGCGGTGAGCACGTCGCCCGGCTGGAACAGCACGCTGCTGCTGATCACTTACGACGAACACGGCGGCTGCTTCGATCATGTGCTGCCGCCCTCGGGACAGAAGGCGCCCGATGCGCGCAGCAATCCCGGCGACGAGAACTTCGGCTTCGATCGACTCGGCGTGCGCGTGCCGTTCGTCGCGGTATCGCCGTGGATCGCGGAGGGCACTGTGTTTCGCTCGCCAGGCTCGACGCCTTACGATCACACGTCGCTGCTCGCGACCTTGCGCGACTGGCTCGCGATCGCACCCGCGCAGATGCTGTCGAGCGCGCGTATCGCGGCGGCGCCCACGCTCGGGCAGGTCTGCACGCTCGACACGCCGCGCACGCAACTGCCGCAGATCGCCGCGCCCGCTGCGAGCGTCGCGGCGACGCCGCTCTCGCGTCCGCTCAACGATCTGCAACGCAGTCTCGTGAGCGGCACTGCGCGACGCACGGGGCTCGATCCTGTGGCGACGCTTGCGCCGATGATGACGCGCCAGCATGCGGTGGATTTTTTCAATAGCGTGAAGCCTTGACGTGTAGCGCGTCATGACCGCCGACGAAACACGCCTCGACGCCCCCGGCGCCGCCACGCTAAAGCGCGAAGCAGGTGAGCGTCATACGTTCGGCAACGCCGCGCTTTCACTGCGCTGGTCGATCGCGGATCGAACGCTAGCGGACTTCGTGCTGATCGATCATGCACACGATCACGCGTTGCGTATCGCCGAGCCCTTCGTGTTGATGGCCACCGATGGACACACTTGGCGCTGCACTGACTTCGCTCTGCTCGAACCGCTGCACGAAGACACGCTCGCCGCCGATCCCCGTGCCACTTCGATGGCCCTGCGCCGCCCGGGCCGACGCGTTCGCGCGACGCTCGGCGACGCGGCGGGCCGACTGCGCATCGACTGGAGCGTCGAGCAGCGCGACGCAACGTCGTGGCTGCGTCAGCGGCTCGCGGTGACGGCGCTCGTGCGCGACGAAACGATCGTGTCGATTGCGCTCATGACCGTAGACGCGCCACACGCCGCCGTCTGCGGCGACCACGACGGAACTCCCGCGCGTTGCGGCAACTGGTATCTCGGCATCGAGCATCCGCTCGCGCGGGCCACCGTGGAGGGCGAGCGCCTGTGTTTCGTGTTGCGGCGTGCGCTACCGTTGCGCGCGGCTCACACCCTTGCGCTCGCGGCGGTGGCGGGCGTCGCGCGCGAGGGCCAGTTGCGGCGCGATTTCGCGGCGTATCTCGAGTGCGAACGGCCGCGTCCGTACCGGCCTTTTCTGCATTACAACTCGTGGTACGACATCGGTTTTCTCACGCCCTATACCCAGGCTGACGCGCTCGATCGTATCGACGCTGTGGGCACCGCGCTGCATGCGCGGCGCGGCGTGCAGCTCGATGGTTTTCTGTTCGACGACGGCTGGGACGACCTGAGCGGCAGCTGGCGATTCAGCGAGCGATTTCCCGATGGTTTCGTGCCGCTGCGCACAGCGGCCGCGCGTCATGGCGCGGCGCCCGGCGTGTGGCTCTCGCCGTGGGGCGGCTACGGGCCGCCACGCGACGAACGTGTGCGACGGGGCGCGGCGCACGGCTACGAGGTCGTCGAGGGTGGCTTCGCGCTGTCCGGGCCGAACTACTATCGACGCTTCCACGAAGCCGTCATGGCCTTGCTTGCGGTGGACGGCGTCACGCATTTCAAGTTCGACGGCACGGGCAACGCGGATCGTGTCGTGAATGGCAGCCGCTTCGACAGCGACTGGGACGCCGCGATCGCGCTGATCGGCGACGTGCGCGCTGCGCAACCCGCCGCGTTCGTGAATCTCTCGACGGGCACCTTGCCTTCGCCGTTCTGGCTGTTGCACGCCGATTCGATCTGGCGCGGCGGCACCGACGACGGCGCCGCCGGTGAGGGCAACGCGCGCGAGCGCTGGATCACGTATCGCGATAGCGCGACCTGGCACAACGTCGTGCAGAAGAGCCCGCTTTTTCCGCTCAATTCGCTGATGCTTCACGGCGTCATCTGCGCGCAGATGAATCCGCGCCTGAATGGCGACACGGGCGAGGCCTTCGCCCACGAAGTGCGTTCGTATTTCGCCAGCGGCACGCAGTTGCAGGAGTTGTACCTCACGCCGGCGCTGCTCGGCGAGGCGCAGTGGGATGTGCTGGCGAGCGCGGCGCGCTGGGCGCGTGAGCGCGCAAGCGTGTTGCGCGACAGTCACTGGATCGGCGGCGCGCCAGAGCGGCTCGATGTCTATGGCTGGGCCGCGCGGTCGGCGGCGCGCTCGATCGTCACATTGCGCAATCCGGCGGGCACCGCTCAGGACTTCACGCTATCGTTGCGCGCACAACTTGAGCTGTCTGCCTCTCATGGGTCCCGGTTCGCCGTGAGCGTGCCGTGGCCAGCGGGCACGCGGCGCGCACCGGCGACGCTCGATGCGGATCGTCCGTGCAAATTGCGCCTCGCGCCGTTCGAAGTGTTGACGCTCGAATTGCAGCCCGTGGCTTAGCGTGCCGAGCGGGCGAACGCGACCGGACGCGCGTCGGTCGCGTGCAGATCGAAGATCGTCAGCACGTTCTCGCCTGACACGAGCCACACGCCGGGACAAAAGAGCCGCTGTTGCGGGCCGATCTGCCAATAGCGGCCCAGATGCCGCCCGTTCATCCAGACGAGCCCCTTGGTCCACGCGCTCATGTCGAGCCACGTGTCGCCGGTGACGTCGAGCCGCACGGTCGAACGAAAGAACAGCCCCGGGCGCTGCGCTTGCGTGCAGACGGGGCGCACTGCGTCGAGCGATGCGGCGTCCATCGGCAGCGGCACGGTTTCCCAGCGTGTGAGCACGCGAGCGTCGAGCGCAACCGATTCGGTGATGCCCTTGCGGTCGATCATCGCGTGGCCATAGTTCACGCGCCCCATCCCTTCGACGAGGATTTCCAGCACGACATCCGCGCCGCGTTGTGACGGGTCGATCGGCAACGCGAGGGTCGCGTCGAGCGAGACCTTCAACGGCTGCGCGTAGTGCGGCGCCACTGCTGCGCGCGACAGAGCGCCAATATAGCGGCCGTCGATGAACACGGTCGCATAGTCGTGCACGTCGGTGATGCGCAGCGTCCCGCCCCGATAGTCGTGCAGCGTCGTGCGATAGAGCACGAGGCCGTAGCCCTGACCGAACATCTCGAACGGCAGCGGATCGAGCGTGCGCACGAGGGTGCTCGGCAGGTTGTCCCACAGCGAGGCGAAAGGCGCGGGCCAGGCCTCGTCGGCGTGATCGAGCAAGGGCGGCGGCGCGGGCACGGCGGGCAAGGGCGCCGCGAGACGACGCGCGATGATGTCGCGGTACGCGTGATACTTCGGCGTCGCCGCGCCTTGTTCGTCGACCGGCGCCGCGTAGTCGTAGCTCGTGATGTCGGGTTGCCACGCGAGCGTGTTCTCGTCGATGTTCGCGCCCGCGAAAAAGCCGAAGCTCGTGCCGCCATGCAAGACGTAGAGATTGAACGACAAGCGAAGGCGCATGAATTCGTCGAGTGTCGTCGAGATATCGACCGAGGTGCCCTGCATGGCCGCGTCGCCCCAATGGGTGAGCCAGCCCGGATAGACTTCGCCCGCCATGACTGGCACGTCGGGAAACGCGCGCCGGGCCGCGGCGATCTGCGCGGCGTCGCCGTTGCTGAGCGCGATTGCGCCGCCGCTCACGTTGCTGTGGTTGCGCTGCAACTGGGCGAGGCCGTCTTCCGTGTAGAACGGCCCCATCACACCGCCGCGCAGCCACAGCGAACGGATCTCTTCGAGGTAGGCCGGATTGCTTGCGTACGAGCCGAATTCGTTTTCGATCTGGATCATCAGGATCGGGCCGCCGTGGCTGGCGAGCCGTGGCTTGACGAGCGGAACCAGCGCGTCGATGTAGCGGCGCACGGCTGCCATGTAGCGCGGGTCGGTGGCGGAGTCGGTGCGCAAGCGGATGTCCGGCAGACTCAGCAACGACGCGCTCAGGCCGCCGAGGTCCCATTCGGCGCAGACGTAGGGCCCTGGGCGCAGCAACACCCACAGGCCTTCTTGCTGGCAGATGTCGATGAAGGTCCCGATCGCGCGGTCGTCCGAGCTGAAATCGAAATGCTGGGCTTGCGTCGGGCCCGTGCCCATCTCATGGTAGTTCCACATCACGTAGAGCGCGACGGTGTTCAGGCCCATCGCCTTCGCCATCTGGATGCGATGGCGCCAATAAGCATGCGGGATGCGTGCAGGATGCAGTTCGCCACTGCGGATCTGGAGCGGCGCGCCGTCGAGCAGAAAGTGTTCGCCGTCGCGGCTGAACGCAAAAGTGTGCGGGCGCCCCGCAGCGGGGTCGGGCTCGGCGCTGGCGCGCTCGCGTGTCGGCGGTGCACTGTTTCGGGTCATGGGATTGACAGGCTTCGCTTCGTCTTCGCTCCAGGGCGCCCGCGCGCAATGCACGCGTGACCTTTCTAAAATAGCAGGCGCGCGAAGCATGGCGAAGGCCCGTGCGCAGGTCATGCGATCGGCTCCCGTAGAGGCTCACCGCTGACGTGCGCGGCCTTGTAAAACGCGCGCCGATCCGCCTAGACTGAACTCGTGTCCCCACATACAACGACGAGCGTGATCCGCGCCGGCCATGCGCGGCTGGACACGTTTGTCCACGGGAGTTCTGTCATGCCCTGCTCACGTCGCCGCTTCATGCTCGTCGCCGCTTCGCTCGCCTCGACATCGTTCGCCGTCGACACCGCGCACGCCGACGCCCAGCCCGTCACGGCCACCGATCCGACTGCCCAGGCGCTCGGCTATACGCCCGACGCGAGCAAAGCCGACAAGGCGAAGTTTCCGAAGTATCAAAGCGGACAGATGTGCGCCAGTTGCCAGCTTTTTCAGGGCAAGGCGGGCGATGCCAGCGGGCCGTGCCAGATCTTCGGCGGCAAGATCGTCAATGCCAAGGGCTGGTGCAGCGCCTATGTGAAAAAAGCCTGACCCAGGTGGCCTCTGAGGCGAAAAGCGTTTGCAGTTAGACTGTACTGATGGAAAAGTGCCGCTACTGCAACAAAATTCGTGACGAATGGGATTGTCATGGACAGGAATGCCGTGCCGCCATAGCCAAGGCGTTGCGGCGGCGCCGCTCGGGCCTGCCGATGATCGCCAACGTGATACGCAACGAGGTTCCGGCTGGCGCGAGCCCGAGCGAGGTCATCGCCGCGCTCTCGCGCCAGCGCCTGCGCGCGCGCCGGGGCAACGAATTGCGCCGCGACTTGAAGGAATTCGAGGATCCCATTGCACCGCCGGCAAACGCCCCGCAGGCCGAGGCGCCCCCCGCGAATGGCGAAGGCACCGGCGAGGACGACTAGTGCCGGCGGCGCGGTGAAGCGCGTGCGAGGTCCGCAGCGGCCTTTCATGCTTCCATGCTAGCGTTGTGTCTGGCCGCAAGCCAACCCGGATTCGCAACACAGACAGCAAAGGAGAAAGTCGTGGTTTATGAAATGGCTCACATCGAAGTGATCGCAGGCAAGGAATCGGAATTCGAGGCGGGTGTCGCGCAAGCAATTCCGTTGTTCAACCGCGCGCGCGGCTGCCGTCATGTCGAACTGCAACGCACGGTCGAGCATCCCGAGCATTACGTGCTGGTCGTTCAATGGGACACGATCGAAGACCACATGGTGCATTTCCGCGAGTCGGACGACTTTCAGGAATGGCGCCGCATCGTCGGTCCGTTTTTCGTGAAGCCGCCCGTCGTCACGCATACCGAGGTGGTCGTCGAGTAACGCGCTCAGGCGCAACGGGGCATCGATGAATCAGGACAACTGGGACAAGGTGGATGCGTGGCTCGTGCGTGAACTGATCAAGCGCGATGCCGTGCTCGACCACGCGCTCGCCACGAGCGCGACGGCGGGACTGCGGGCGATCAACGTAGCGCCGAACCAGGGCAAGCTGCTGCAGTTGCTCGTGCGCATCCAGGGCGCGCGCCGCGTGCTGGAAATCGGCACGCTCGGCGGCTATAGCGCGATCTGGATGGCGCGCGCGCTGCCGCCGGACGGCGTGCTGGTGTCGCTGGAGGCGGATGCGGGCAACGCCGGTGTCGCGCGCGCGAACCTCACGGCGGCTGGACTCGCGGATCGGGTCACGGTGGTCGCCGGACTCGCGCTCGACAGTCTCGACGCGATGGTGCGCGACGGCACCGCGCCGTTCGATTTCGTTTTCATCGATGCGGACAAGAGCAACAACGCGCACTATCTCGAGCGGGTGCTCAAGCTCGCCCGCGAGGGCACGGTGATCGTCGCCGACAACGTCGTGCGCGAGGGCCGCGTGGCCGATGCGCGCGATCAGGAAGACGACGTCACCGGTATCCGCGATTTCTTCACGCGGCTCGCGAGCGACGATGCGCTCGACAGCACGGCGGTGCAGACCGTCGGCAGCAAGGGCTGGGATGGCTTTTCGATTACGGTGGTGTCGAAGCAGACGCCCTGAGCGGTACCGTTGAATCATTGGCTCAAAGGCAAAGCGCCGGGTTCGAACTGAACCTGGCGCTTTGTCATTTCAATCCCGCGAGGACCGCGATCAAAAGTCGGTCGACATCGAGAACAGCACCGTGCGCGGCGCGCCCATCGTCAGGTAGCCGCCGTTGGTCGAGGACCAGTAGCCCTTGTTCGCGACGTTGTACACGTTGGCGCGCAACGTCGTCGGACGGCCGAATACGCTCGTCGTGTAGCGCGCACCGAGATCGACCGTGTCCCATGCCTTGATCGACATGGTATTGGCCGCGTCGAAGTACTGGGGTCCCGTGTGCGTCCAGCGCGCCGTGAACGTGAGGCCCGGCACCCACGGCAGGTCGTATTCGCCGCCGAGGTTGAGCAGGAAGCTCGGCACGCCCACCGGCTGCTTGCCGTTGGTGGCGCCATTGAGCGTGTCGAGTTGCTCGGCATTGATGTAGGTCGCGCCTGCGATCACGCGCACGCCCTTGTAGACCTCGCCGAAGATCGACGTTTCCACACCGCGATGGCGCTCGTTGCCGTTCGACCCGTAGACGCCCGCGCTGTTGATGTAATCCTGCGGCTTCTCGAGCTGGAACAGCGCGAGCTGCGCGCCGTACTGGCCGTTGTCGTACTTCGTGCCGAGTTCGTACTGCTTCGTACGTTCGGGCGCGAGCTGGTCGCCGAAGTTCACCGAGCCCGACGGCGCGATGCCGCCTGCCGAGAGCGATTCGCTGCGGTTCGCATAGATCGACACGTCCTGCCACGGCTTGACGACGAGGCCGAACAGCGGCGTCGTGATCGAGTCGTTGTAGTTCGAGGTCTGCTGCAGCGTCGACGAGCTATAGCCGTTCGAGAGGATCTCTTGATGACGCAGACCGATCGTGAACAGCACGCGGTCGTTGAGGAAGCCGAGCGTGTCCGACACGGCGACGCTGCGCATCAGGTTGAGCGCGGTGATCGGCGGATTGCCGTCCATGCCGGCCTGCATCGTGGTGGCCGGCGAGGGCACCTGCTGCGTGTTGTACAGGTCGGTCGCGAACGGGCCGCCATAGGTCCAGCCCGATTGCGTGAGCACGCGCACGATCGAGGCGCTCGCGGTCACGAAGTGGCTCACCGGACCCGTGTCGAAGCGGCCGCGCACGCCGGTTTCCGCCGACGCGCCGTCTTCCTTGCGCACCACGCCGAGGCGCGTGCCGATGGTGTCGGCGGGATCGGTGTAGTAGGGCGAGAAGTATTCGCCGTGCTCGCTCGTGTGCCGCACGCCGCCCGTGATGTACGCCGTCCAGCGCGGCAGGAAGTCGTATTCGGCGCGCAGGATGCCGACCGTGTCCTCGGCATCGCTGTACGACCAGGTCTGTCCGTAGTTGTGGGTCGGCGAGGGCACGGCCGGGATCTCGTCGCCCGACACGAAGACGACGCCACGACCGTCCGTGATGCGCTGGCGCTGATACAGGAAATCGCCTTCGAGACGCAGCTTGTCGCCGCGCCAGTCGAGCGCCACGGCCGTCTGGTTGTTGCGGCGGTGTTCGCCATCGATGCTCGTTTCGCCATCGCTGTTCGACTGGTTCACGCGGATACCGAGCTGGTCGTTGTCGCCGAAGCGGCGGCCCACGTCGATATGCTCGCCGAACTCGCCCGAGGCGCTGCCATCGAGCGTCACGCGCGTGAGCGGCTTGTCGTCGGCGCGCTTCAGTTGCAGGTTGACGCTGCCGCCAATCGAACTGCCGTTGGGCGACGCGCCATTCAGGAACGCACTGGCGCCCTTGAAGATATCGACACGTTCGAGCGCCGCCGTTTCGACGAGCTGGCGCGGCGTGATGCCATACAGACCGTTCAGCGAGATGTCGTCGCTGTCGAGCGTGAAGCCGCGAATAACGTAGGTTTCCTGAAAGTTGCCGAATCCATAGGCGGTGCGCACGGCGGGATCGTTCGAGAGCACGTCGCCGATGGTGCGCGCCTGCTGCTGTTCGATCAGTTTCGACGTGTACGTCGCCATCGAGAACGGCACGTCGATGTTCTTCTGCGAGCCGAGCACGCCGAAGTCGCCGCCGCGCGCCACCTGACCGCCGCCGAAGGTCGGTTGCAGGTCGCCCGGCAGGACATCCTTCGCGCCCTGGACCTTGACGGTGGGCAGCGTGCTGGCGGCGGTGTTGTCGCCGGCACTTGGGGAGGTTTGGGCGAGTGCCAGAGTCGGCACGCTGAAAACGACGGCGATGGCGGCAACAATCGAAGTGCGGCGCGCCTTGAAGCAGGAAGCGGACATTCTTGGTTTTGTGTTGTGGGTGATACTGCCGCCCCTTGATTCGACTGGACCCGGGCGGGTTGCATGGTGCTGTGTAGTGACCCCGATTCCGCGCGGTGACGGCGGCCAAAACGATGCGGATTGTATAGCAAATGAGAAGTATTCGCATTCATCGTCGGCGCTTAAATCTGATCTATTCGGCATGAACACAACATCGTCTTGACAGTGCGCCAATCGTTGAGAGCGCAACGACATGGCGTGCAAGCCGGGGCCGGAGCGCGGAAGCCGATAAGCAATTCGCATGGCAAAACAAGCAATCTGGATAGCGGGGTGTATTAGCTCCGGCAGAGCAGGCGGGTCTTCATAAAGGAGGGCTGCGATGAGTGGTCAATCACCGCGTTTTGCCTTCGTCGGCTTCGGCGAGGCCGGCGGCATCCTGGGCGCCGCGCTCGTCGCGCAGGGCGTGCGTGTCGCGATGTATGACGTGCGCGTCGAAGCGCTGCGCGAGAAGGCCCGCAAAGCGGGCGTGAATGCGCAGCCGACCCTCGCGGCTGCGCTTGAAGGTGCCGATATCGTCGTGTCCGCAGTCACGGCCGCGGCGGATCTCGATGTGGCCGGGGCGGTTGCGCGCCACATCGCAGGCGCTCAGGTCTATCTCGACATCAACTCGGTTTCGCCGCGCACGAAGCAGCACGCGCAAGCGTTGATCGAAGGCGCCGGGGCGCACTACGTCGAAGCCGCCGTGATGGCGCCGGTGCCGGCGTATGGACTCGCGGTGCCGATGCTGCTCGGCGGTAGCTGCGCCGGGATCGTGGGCGAGCAATTGAACGCGCTGGGCTTCAGCACGCAGACGGTGTCCGCGCAGATCGGCGTCGCATCGGCGGCCAAGATGTGCCGCAGCGTGATGATCAAGGGCATCGAGGCATTGAGCGTCGAATGCCTCGACGCCGCGCGCCGCTACGGCGCCGAGTCGATCGTGCTGGCCTCGCTGGCCGCGACGTTCGCGAAGCTGCGCGACGATGCCGATGTGCCGGGCTACCTCGTGAGCCGCGTGGCGGAGCACGGGCGGCGGCGCGCGGGAGAAATGCGCGAAGTCGCGCAGACGCTGCGCGAGGCCGGGTTCGAGCCGTTCATGAGCGAGGCATGCGCGCGGCTGCAGGACGATGTGGTCGAGCGCATGGAGGCGCGGCGCATCGACTACGCGGATCTGCCCACACCGTTCGACTGGCTGGCCTTTTTCGAGCGGCTCGGTCGCTAGCCTGCTAGCCCGCTTCCACGACGCGCGGTGTGCGCGCGACATCGGTCATCGAGAGCCGGATTGCGTCGATCAACGCACGCGCTGCAGGCGACGGCGTGCTGTCCGCGCGCAGCGTGAGACCGATCTCGCGGCGCGTGTTGGCGAACAGCGGCACGTCGAGCGGCACCAGTTGTCCCGACTCGCACTCGTAGTGCAACTGATGGGCCGAGAGTGCCGCGAGCATGTCGGTGCCGAGCAGCAGACCGCGGATGATGGCGAGATCGGCGGTTTCGACGGCCGGCATCGGCGGCTTGAGCTTGAGTCGCTTGAACTGCGATTCGAACAGATTGCGCGCGGGCGAATGACTGCGAGAAAGAATCCAGCGAGCGTAGCGCAAATCGCCTATCGACAAGCCCTTTTCGTGCGCAAGCGGATGATCGCGCCGCGCCAGCACCACCATGTCCTCGGACATCAAGCGCTCGTTGACGAGACCGCTGGCGGCGTCGTTCTCGCGCAGCGCGCCCAGAATGAAGTCGATGTCGCCAGCGCGCAAGCTCGCGACCAGCGCCTCCCACGCACTTTCATCGGTGACCACGCGCACGCCCGGATGCCGAGTGCCGAGTCGCGCGATCGCGGCCGGCAGGATCAGCGTGCGTCCGAGCGGCAGCGCGCCGACGGTGACGGCGCCCTGCACGTTGCCATGCAGCGCGGCGATATCGTCGGGCACGTGGCGCAGTTCGTTGAGCGCGCGGCGCACGTGCAGCAGGAAGGTTTCGCCTTCGTTCGTGAGCAGCACGCCGCGCGGGCTGCGGTGAAAGAGCGTCATGCCCGAGCCGCTTTCGATCACGCGCATGGCGCTGCTCACGGCCGGCTGGCTGATGCCGAACGCGCTGGCCGTGCTTGGCATATGGCGATGGCGCGCGAGCGCGACGAACAACTGCAGGCGCCGCGTGTTGAGCAGATAGGCGGGCAGCGTGCCTTGTGCGGGCGCGCGCCGGCGCGTCTGGCGCGCGGCGGACCACTGCGCGAGCGTGTCGAGTTCGGCGAAGACGCGCGTACTGCGTTCGAGCACCACGCGGCCGACGGCGGTGGGCAGCATGCCCGATGGCTTGCGCTCGAAGAGCCCTTCGCCAAGGGTCGTTTCGAGTTCGAGGATCGAGCGCGTGACGGCGGATTGCGCACGAAAGAGCGCCGTCGCGGCACGGGTCGCGCTGCCGGTTTCGGCGACGAGCCGGAAGGCTCGCAGGTGGGCCAGGTTCAGGAGTTCGGGAGAGGTCACGGAACGGGCATGCACAGGTCACGGTACGCACCGCGAGAGGTCACGCGCGCTGCGGGTGGGCTTCAACAGCATCCATTTCGTTTATCGAGGCCCGCCGATCCGGCAGCGACACGGCGCATCGATGGCGATGTCCGAGGATACCAAAATCGCTGCTTCGCAGATTCATCGTGGAAATGTTGATATTGCGGGCCAAGTCGGCGTCCACCCTACTTGACGCATGCAACGCCGCGGGGTACGTTGCGCCGCTGGCGCACCCATGTTCCGCGTGGCTCGAACGGCGCCAGCGGACACCGGCCCTTAGCGTGAACCCTATGCGACGTCTTCCTTCCCTGATCGCGCTGCGTTTCTTCGAAGAAACAGCGCAACACCTCAGTTTCAATCGGGCCGCCACTTCGCTGTGCGTGACGCAAGGCGCCGTGAGCCGGCAGATCCGTATTCTCGAAGAATCGCTCGGCGAAAAGCTGTTCGAACGCGACCATCGAGGCATCCAGCTCACCGCCGCCGGCGCGCGCCTCCTGCCGTGCGTCACGGAGGCGTTCGACATCCTCGAACGCGGCACGCGCTCGTTCGCATCGGAGAAAACGCGTCGGCGGCTCGTGCTCGCATTGCCGCCGACCTTCGCCACACAATGGTTTTCGCCGCGTCTGCCGCTGCTCGCGGCGGCGCTGCCCGATGTCGACCTGTCGGTACGCACGGGCCCGATGGCCGATTGCAATTGCGTGATCCGCTTCGGGCGCAGCGCGCTGCCGGGCGCCTCGTCGGAGCTGATGGCGATCGAGCGTCACTCGCTCGTCGGCGCACCGTGGCTCGGCGGCGAGCCGCTCGCGGCGCTCGTGCGCAAGTGGCCGCATCTGCACGTGCTGCACGAAGGCGAGCGGCTCAATCTGTGGCCCGACTGGCTCGCGAGCGCCGGGTTGCCGGGCGGCGACGAACACGACGGCATCGAGTTCTCGACGCTCGAACAGGCCATTCATGCAGCCCGCAAGGGCGCGGGACTCGCGATCGTCGATCGCAACATGATCACAGAGGAACTCGCGAACGGCAGTCTCGTGCAGTTCTCCGATGTCCAGGTGACGGGGCCATACGGTTATTGGCTCGACATCGCGCGCGAGCATGTGCAGCTTCCTCACGTGCAGGCATTCGCGGACTGGATGCGTCAGCAGATCATGGTCGCCGAGTAGGCCGTTCGTTTCATTCGTTTCATTCGTCGCATGAAAAAAGGCGCGCCGCGCGCGCCTTCTCCAGCCCGGCTCACGCGTCGCGCGAGACGTCAGCCGTGGCTTGCCTGGTTGAGCGTGAGATGCTTGGTCTCCGGCGCCCAGGCGATCGACACGAGTGTGCCGACCAGCAGCACGGCGGCGAGCGCCATCATCGTCGGATGAAAGCCGAGGCTCGCGATGCCGAGCGGCAGCAAGAACGTGCCGATCGCCGAACCGAGCCGGCTGCACGCGATCGCGAGTCCGACGCCACAGGCGCGCACCGAGGTCGGGAAGCACTCGGGCGGGTAGACGCCGACCAGATTCGAGAACGCCGACATCGTCACCGTGAAGATCGCGAACGCGACGATCATGGCCGTGCGCGACGAGTCGGGCAGCCAGCTCAGCATCGCGAGCGATGCGCAACACACCGCGAACGAGCCGATCAGGAACGTGCGTCGCGGCAGGCGGATCATCAACCAGATGCCCAGCAGCGCGCCAAAGATCAGGAAGCCGTTGAGCAGGAAATCGGCGCCCGTGCCTTCGTTGAGATGCACGGCCTTCAGCACGGCCGGCAGGAATGTGTAGATCGCGAAGTAGGGAATCACGAGGCACACGAAGAACGCGCAGTTGAAGAACGTGCGGCGGATCATGTCGGGCTTGAACAGGCGGCCGAAGCCATCGTTGGCGTGTTTGGGCAGATCGGCGGGCGTATCGAGCACGACGTCGGGGCCGAAGTACTTGTGCACGATCGCGTTGGCTTCGTCGATACGTCCCTTGCTTTGCAGCCAGCGCGGCGATTCGGGCGTGCCGAGGCGCGCGACCAGCACGGCCAGCGCGGGGACGCCAGCGGACGCGAGGAGCCAGCGCCACGCGTCGGGCGAGGCATCGGCGTAATAGATGCCGAGCACGCTCGCCACGACATAGCCGATGGTCCAGATCACGCTGAACGAGCCGAGCAGCGTGCCGCGATGCTTGCGCGGCGAGAATTCGGCGAGGAACGTGTGGCCGACGGCGAAGTCGCCGCCCATGCCGATGCCGATCAGCACGCGCAGCGCGCACAGCATCAGCGGCGAAGTGATGAAGAACTGCGCGAAGGCCGCGATCGAGATGATGAGAAAGCTCAGCAGGAAAATGCGCTGGCGTCCCATCCGGTCGGAGAGCCTGCCGAAGATGAGACTGCCGAGGAAGATGCCCATCAACGCGGCGCTGCCCACCATGCCGGTCCAGAACGTGTCGAGCGGCATCTGCTTGTTCAGCGATGCCAGCGCGTAACCGATGGTGCCGAGCGCATAGCCTTCAGTGAAGTGCGCACCGAACGTCAGTCCGGCGATCTTGATGTGGAACGCGTTGACGGGAATGTCGTCGAGCGAGACGCGCGCCTTGGCGGGATGCGCGCTCGTGTGCGCTGCGGCTTCGGTGTCGTCGAGCGCGGCGGTGAGGGACGAAGAATGGGCCATGCTGTCTCCCTGTTTCTTTTAGATGGTGAGGCATGCGCGGCGCGCCGTCGAGGGCGTCGCGCATGGGTTCTACCGCGGCCTCATGCAGCGTCACGCGTTGCACGCGCCGGGCCGCGCCGGACGCATGCACGCGCGAGGCTCACTGACCGAGGCCGGCCATCAGGACGTACTTGAGTTCGACGTACTCGTCGAGCCCGTATTTCGAGCCTTCGCGGCCGAGGCCCGATTGCTTCACGCCGCCAAATGGCGCCACTTCGGTCGAAATGATGCCGTCGTTGATGCCGACCATGCCCGACTCCAGCGCCTCGGCCACGCGCCACGCGCGCCCGAGGTCGCGCGTGTAGCAGTACGCGGAGAGGCCATAGGGCGTGTTGTTGGCCTGCTCGACGACTTCGCTTTCAGTGCCGAAACGAAAGCACGCTGCGACGGGGCCGAAGGTTTCCTCGGCGGCGATGAGCATGGCGGGCGTCGCGTCGGCGAGCACGGTGGGCTCGTAGAACGTGCCGCCCAGTGCATGCCGCTTGCCGCCCGTCAGCACGCGCGCGCCGTGGCGTTGCGCATCGGCGACGTGGGCTTCGACCTTGGTCAGCGCCGCGTCGTTGATGAGCGGACCCTGATCGAACGCACCGCCGAGCGCCGGGCCGACCCGCATCTTCGCGACCGCTCGCGCGAGTGCCTGGGTGAACGCATCGTAGATGCCGTCCTGCACATAGAAGCGGTTCACGCACACGCAGGTCTGCCCCGTGTTGCGGAACTTCGAGGCAATGGCGCCTTCGACGGCGGCGTCGAGATCGGCATCGTCGAACACGATGAACGGGGCGTTGCCGCCCAGTTCGAGCGAGAGCTTCTTGAGCGTATCCGCCGATTGGCGCGCGAGCAGCTTGCCCACGCGTGTCGAGCCCGTGAACGAGAGCTTGCGCACGACCGGCGAGTCCGTGAGCGCATTGCCGATCGCAACCGCGTCACCCGACACGACGTTGAAAACGCCCGAGGGCACGCCCGCCTGTTCGGCGAGCACGGCGAGCGCGAGGGCGCTGAGCGGCGTCTCTTCGGAGGGCTTGAGCACCATCGTGCAGCCCGCGGCCAGCGCCGGGCCCGCCTTGCGTGTGATCATCGCGAGCGGGAAATTCCATGGCGTGATGGCCGCGACCACGCCCACGGGTTCCCGCGTGACGATGATGCGCGAGTTGGGCTTCGGGCTCGGAATCACGTCGCCGTAGCAACGCTTGGCTTCTTCCGCGAACCATTCGAAGAAGCTCGCTGCATAAGCGACCTCGCCTCGTGCCTCGGCAAGCGGCTTGCCTTGCTCGCGCGACAGCAGTTCGGCGAGCGCGTCGCGCTGTTCGAGCATCAGCTCGCCCCAGCGCTTCACGCGGGCGCCGCGCTCTTTCGCGCTCAGCGCGCGCCAGCCGGCAAATGCGCGTTGCGCCGCTGCGATCGCTTCGTTGGTTTCGGCGCCGGCGCCTCTCGCGACCTCGGCGATGATTTCACCGGAGGCCGGATTGCGGACCGCATAGGTCGCGGCGCTCGTGCGCCAGGTGCCGTCGATATAGTGGCCAGTACGCAGAAGCTCGCTCATGCTACTTGCCTCTCGTCGTCGAGCGCACGCGCGGCGCGTGCTTCGCGCGGCACGCGCTTGCCGGCCGTGTAGTCGTTGATGAGATCGCAGGGCGTGTAGTTGCGCTCGATCTCGTACAGCTCGTCGGCGCTCAGCTGGGTATCGAGCGCCGCGAGCGCGCTGTCGAACTGCGCCGGCGAGTCGGCACCGACCAGCATGCTCGACACGCCAGTGCGCGATAGCACCCACGCCTGGGCAATCTGCGCCGGGCTCACGCCGCGTGCTCTTGCCACCCGCGCGACCGATGCCGCGATCTCGCGCGACGCGACGTCGCCATACATCTGCGCCGTGAAGAAGTCGGTCTGGTTGCGCGTCGAGTCCGGGTCGCTCGACAGCAGGCCGCGTGCGAGCGGGCTGAACACGGAGACGCCGACGCCTTGATCGATACAGTACGGAATCATCTCGCGTTCTTCTTCGCGATAGGCGGCATTGAGCTGGAGCTGCATGTTAATCGGCTTGTGCCAGCCGTTGCGCTCGCAGACCTGCATGATCTTTGCGAATTGCCACGTGTACATCGTCGAGACACCGATATAGCGTGCCTTGCCTGCGCGCACGATGTCGTTGAGCGCGCCCATGGTTTCCTCGACCGGGGTGTTCACGTCGAAGAAGTGCAGCATGTAGATGTCGACATAGTCCATGCCGAGACGCTTGAGCGAACCGTCGATGCCGTCCATCACGTGCTTGCGCGAATGACCGCCTGCGTTCTGGTACGTGCCCATGTCATAGCCGACCTTGGTCGCGACGACGATTTCCTCACGACGCGCAAGACGCGTGAGAATGCGCCCGACGACTTCTTCGCCGACGCCGCTCGAATAGAAATCGGCGAGATCGATGAAGTTGACCCCCGCTTCGAGCGCGTGGCGCACGATGGGTTCGCTTTGCGCTTCGTCGAAGATCCAGGGCTTCCATTGCGGCGTGCCCATGTTCATCGTGCCGAGGCACAGACGCGAAACCTTCAGGCCGGACTGGCCAAGACGCACGTATTCCATGATGTATTTCCTCGTCGCGAGAGCTTCAGGCCTGCTTCGGCGTGTAGAACGGATTGGAGACGTCGCGGGCGGCCGCGAACACGTCTTGCTTGCGCGGCAGACCTTCCATCGCGGCGAGGATCGCGTTCTTGCAGGCGCGATAGTTGTTCTCGAAGACGGCGTCGAGATCGTCGGTTTTCGGATTGACCCAGTTCGCCGACACCACGACCCAGTCGTTCTCGGCTTCGGGCGGCAGCGTGCCGTTTTCGAGCGACTCGGCGACCGCGCGTGCGATGCCGGCCTGCGATGCGCCCCACGTCGCGTTGCCGTGGAAGTCGCCTTCGATCTGCGCCTTGTTCACATAGAGCGTGAGCGGCTTGGTGGGAATGCCGGGTTGCGCGATCACGACGAACGGTGCGTGACCGGCCGACGGGGTTGCGAGCGCGGTGGCGAATGCCTGACCGGCGGGGCCGTTGCGCGGGCCGACCAGCACGTTGATATGCGCGAGATTGACGCCGGGGCCTTCGAACCCTTCGCCGATATAAAGCTGCTTGTCCATCGATCTGCTCCTGTCTGATCCGGTATGAAACGGTGCACGGATTGTGCGATCAGGTCGGAGCACGCATGAATCGATGATTTCTCGGCGGGTTGCGAGGCTAGCTCATATCCGGGTTTTCGCCAGGTGCGCGAGTGACCCGCGAGCGCGGGCGGCCCTCGTGGCGTGGACGGGGCGAGGGCGGCCCGTAAAGAGCGTGGCAGGTGTTTGCCGGCGGCGAGGCGGCCGCCTCAACCAGGCCGTGCCCGCAACTCCTTGAGCCCCTGGATCACGGCAAGCAACGCGCGTCCGTGCTCCTCCGAACCGTCCCACGCTTCGACGATCGCGTTGCGCAGCATTTCGTTGTAGCCGGCCGCGCGCGGAGTTCGCGGCGAGGCGCCGACGCCATAGAAACTGCATAGCTTATTGAATGACGCGCTCTTGCGCAGACGGCGCCCGTTGGAGAGCCGCAGACGGGACACCGTCGGCTGGCTCACGCCGGAAAGTCGCGCAATTTCGCTGGAAGAACGCGGGTCGTCCAGTAATCGCGTGAGCAGATTTTGCACGGGTAAATGAGTGTTGAGGGCTTCCATGCGATGCATTATATCTATACAGTAACGGTTATTGAATAATTTGTCCGGTTGTACGGACAGCAGCATCGAGGAAGTTGATGGCACTCAAACACCTACCGCCTACGTTTTGCTGGTCGCGTATCGCCACCGAATCGGGCGAGGACCTGGCGACCATCGTGTTGCGCAAGGAGTGGGAACGCCGCATGGGTGGCGGCCGCTTCTTGTGGGGCATCAGTCAGCCGCTCGGCAGCAGCGCGCAGGTCGCGGCGCTGCGCACGGGTTCGTTGCTCGCGCTCTTCTCGCCGATGTCGGGCAAGCCGCGCGCCGCCAGCAAGCGCTGCGAGGACGCGTTGCTCTGGAATGCGTGGATCGATGCGGCAGGCCAGGTGCGCCAGTTGCCGCCGCACGCGTTCGTGATCAGCAGTGCGGTGATGCCGTCGGGTGAGACGCGCGAGCGCTACTACGCGCTGGTGTGTTCGTCGCCGGCGGAGTTGAGCATTGGTTGCGCGTTGCGCGTGCATCCGGAGCGCCTGCGCAGCGTGAGCACGGGCAAGACGCTGGGCGCGGCGCAGGGCACGGCCGTGGTGGATTGCACCGGGCGCAGCGAAGAGCGCGATGCGCACGGCAAGAGCTATCCGGTGGCGTTGGCGGTCGAACTCGAAGCGCCGTATGTGGTGCGGCTCACGCAGCCGAGCGTGGTGAAGGCGGCCGATCTGGCCCAGGTGCGCCGGGCCGCGCGCGAAGGCGACTTCGATGCTTACGCGCAACTGGTGGTGCGTCTGCGCAGCCGTCCGCCCGAGGAGCGCACGCGCGGATTCACGCGCGATCTGTTCGATGTGCCGGCCGGCGAGGCCATGCCGATCTTCGGCGCGGGCAACGCGTCGGCGCACGCCACGCACGCCTGGTAAGATGCATGTCCCGCTTGCGGGAAGGTCTTCGCGCGCCCGCGCAACGGGCTGGCGCGAGGCATTGGCACGTCCGCGCCGCGCCGCCGTTCAGGGCTCGATATGTCGCGCGAGCGCGGCGCTGCCCGCTTCGACTAGCGGCTCCACGGCCGTGCGTAACTCGTCCGGCAGAAAATCGCAGATCCACACCACGCGGCATTGCCCGGCCGCGAGCGGCACGACCTGCATCGATGCGTGATAGTGATCGAAGCGGCCGCCCTGACTCGCGTAGGCGATGCGCCGGTGCTCGTCGTCGAGCGCGACGATGCGCTCGCTCACCACATATCCGTTTGCAAACGTGACGGTGCGAACGTCGCCATCGAGTTGCACGTCGGTGAGTACCCCTGCAAACAGCCGGCCGAGCTGGCGCTGGTCGCGCAACTGCGACCACGCGCGATCGGCATCGACATCGAGCGTAATTTCACGGTATAGCGAGGCCATGTGTGGCTCCCTCGATGGTGTCCTGTTACCGACGATACAACGGCGCCGCAAGGTTGACCTGGGGAATATTGCTGCGCTTCGCCGCTCGCACGCATCGCACCGTGGCCCCACGTTCCCGCACGCTGATGGGTCTATGCATGGCGCCACGAATCGCCTATCGTGGACGATCTCTTTCGTATGTCCCGCGCGGACGCGGACCGGATCGGCTTTTACGAGGACCTGAGCAATGAACCACGGCATCAACGAATACGGGCAGGCGGTGGGGCGCGACGTGCCGGGCTGGACGGCGCGCGCGCGGCCGCAGCGCAGCGCCATCGAAGGGCGGCACTGCCGTATCGAACCGGTCGATGTCGAGCGCCATGGCAGTGCGCTGTACGACGCCTACGCGGCGGCAGCCGACGGTAGCGACTGGACCTATCTGTCGGTCGGTCCGTTCGCCGATGCAACGGCTTACCTCGGCTATCTCGCGCAGATGGCGGCCAGCAACGATCCGCTGCACTACGCGATCGTCGACCAGGCCACCGGGCTCGCGCTCGGCACCTTCGCGCTGATGCGCATCGATCCGGCCAATGGCGTGATCGAGGTCGGCCATATCACTTATTCGCGCAAGCTCAAGCGCACGCGTCTCGCCACCGAGGCGATGTTTCTGCTGATGTCGCGCGTGTTCGACGAGCTGGGCTATCGCCGCTTTGAGTGGAAATGCGACGATCTGAACGCGCCTTCGCGCACGGCGGCGGCGCGCTACGGCTTCCAGTTCGAAGGCATCTTTCGCCAGGCCATCGTCTACAAGGGACGTTCGCGCGATACCGCATGGTTCTCGATCATCGACAGCGAATGGCCGGCGCTCAAGGACGCTTATCGCGCGTGGCTCGACGATACGAATTTCGACGCCGAAGGCAATCAGCGCGAGTCACTGAAGACGATGATCGCGGCGCGCCGCGCGGCGTGAATCACACTCGGCTCAGGGTGGCGCGGCGGCGTATCATCAAGGGAGCATTCGTTCGCGAAGAAGGAGTGAGCCATGAACCCTGGTCCAGCCATGACGCCGTCGCCGAAGCCCGAGCCTGCCCAACGCTCCGATGATCAGAAGAAGCCGCCGCGTGCCGCGCCCCATCCCGATCCCGGCATCGACGCCGATGCCGCCGAGCCCGTCGCCCACGAACATCTGCCGCCGCGTTCCGACGACAATTAGGACGACAATCAGGGCCCAGGCGCCGAAGACAATGCGGCCGGCCGCTGATAGAGCGACGCCGCGTAATCGCCGAGCTGCGGCATCGGCTTGATGGCAACGCGTGCGAAACCAAGCGCCTCGTAATAGGCGCACAGTTTCGCATTGCGTTCGTCACAATCGAGCCGTAAATAGTGCCGGTTTTCATCGCGCACGCGATCGATGCACCAGTCGATTGCATAGGCGCCCAAGCCGAGACCATGAAAGCCGTCGCGCACGGCAATCCGGTGCACGTAGCCCGCAATCGGGTCTTGATCGCCCCAATAAGCCTTGTCTTGCCACGTGAGCGTGAGCGTCGCGACCGGCTCGCTCGCCTGCTCGACGATGTAGATGTCGTTGCGCTCCAGCGCGTGCTGGACGCCGGCTTCGGACCAGCCGCCCTTGCCCCACGCGGAGTCGCCGTGGCGCAGCTTGCAGGCCACGCCGTCGTTCAGTATTTGCTTGAGGGCGGGCATGTCGTCAGTAACCGCCGGGCGTATCGATCTGTCGGTCACGGGATTTCCTTGCTCTTGAGCGTCCTGATTCATGGCCTATGCTAGCGCGAGCCGGTGGCTTTTGCTCACGCATGGACAATGCCATGCTGCGCCGCGGTTTGCTGGATCGGGCCCAGGCGTTCACGTCTAAAATTTCCGTGCCGCTGTGCGTCATGCAGAGACGATAGAGAACGTTTTCAGTTTAATCGGGCGCCAGATCGAACACGCTCACCACTTCACGCAACGCGCCCGTCGTCGCGTGGAGCGAGGCGGCCGCGGCCGCAGCCTCGCCGAGCAGCATCGCATTGCGCTGGGTCGCTTCGTCCATCTGCGTGATCACGTGGTTGACCTGCTCGATGCCCTTGGCCTGTTCGTCGCTCGCGGCCGTGATCTCGCCCATGATGTCGGCGACGCGCCGTACGCTCTCGACGACATTGCGCATCGTCGTGCCAGCCTGATCGACGCGTCGTGTGCCGGCATCGACATGGCCGACCGATTCGTCGATCAGCTGCTTGATGTCGCGTGCCGCTGTGGACGAGCGCTGCGCGAGGCTGCGCACTTCGGCGGCGACCACCGCGAAGCCGCGCCCATGCTCGCCCGAGCGCGCGGCCTCCACCGCCGCATTGAGCGCGAGGATGTTGGTCTGGAACGCAATGCCGTCGATGATGCCCGTGATGTCGGCGATCTTGCGCGCCGATGCCTCGATCGACGACATGGTTTCAACCACATCGGAGACCGCCGCGCCGCCTTCGTGCGCGACGCTCGAGGCGGTGTTCGCAAGCCGGCTCGCCTGCTGCGCGTTGCTGGCGTTCTGGCGCACGGCGCTCGTGAATTCTTCCATCGATGCAGCCGTTTCCTGGAGGCTGCTCGCCTGGGTCTCGGTGCGCCGGCTCAAATCGGCGTTACCGGTGGCGATGTCGGTCGCGGCGCGCTCGACGTGCGATGCGTTCGCGCTGACTTCGCGCATCGCCCCGTCCATTTTGCCCAGCGCGCGTTTGAGTCCTGCCGCCGTGGCGGACGTAGTGATGATATCGGTGAGCGCGAGGCAGACGCGTCCGTTGCGATGAATGTGCTCGACGAGCACCGACAACTCGGCGGCCTCGATGGCGGCGAGATGGAGCCGGTGCGCGAGCACGATTTCGATCGCGGTCTGCATGACGACGTAGGCGGCATGCAGCAGCATCAGCGGGAAATTGGGCGTTTGCGTGCAGTAGACGGCGAAATTGAGCGCCTGCAAACGGTCGAACGCGACGTGATGCACGGCAAAGAGCGCGGCCGACAACACGATCGGCCGCCAGTCGCGATACACGAGCAAGAGGCCAAGCAGCACGAACACACCGAAGTGGAATTCGGTGACGCCGTGCGAGATCTGGATATGGAGCGCGACGATCGCGGTGTTGCACACGCTCAGCACGGCACACGAGAGGGCCGTGCCGCGCGCGAGCGCGAACGCGGCGGTGCCCGCGAGCAGCAGCACGGCGCTGCCCGCGAGCGCGAGGCGGGTCTCGATGTAGTGCTGGCCGATCACGAGCGCGGCGAGCGCGGCGCATACGAGCGTGACATACATGACGAGGTCGGCTTGCCGTGCCACGGCGACGAGTGCGTGGTCGGTGACGGCCGAACGGTGCCGCCCGAGGACGGTCATGCCGTTCGAGTTGGTTGTGCGTGCAAGCATCGGTGGATGACAACGGATCAAGGGGTGAGCGGCCAGTCGGGTCGCGACGGCGCATATCGGTTTACGGCAGCGGCGCGGGTAACTTTACAAATTCATGACGCTCGATGGATCGATATACTCGAAGCCCGGCGTCGATCTGCGCCTTCCTGTTCATCGCACGATGAGTCGAAACAAGTTCTTGTTCGCGCAGTCCGCGCGTCTTTATCAACAATCGGAAAGCCTCGCCGATTTTCTGCTCGCGACGTTTCAGCACGATGCGGCACCGTTCGCCGAGACCCATGCGCTGCTCGCGAAGGCCGGTGCCGCGCGGCTCGAAGACGAAGCCGCGCGCAGGCACGCGGCGCAACTCGCGTGGCAGCATCTCGTCGCCGTGGGCGGCGCACTCGATGCGCGCTCGGCGATTCCCGCGTTGCTCGAAGCGGTCGAGCGTTTCTACTACGCCGACGACAACGCGATCATCAACGAAGCGCCCTGGCTCGGCACGGCGATGAAGCTGGCCATCGCGCTCATCTGGGCCAATCGCCGCGTGGTGACGGCAGGCGTCAAGGCCCATGCGCAGGTGCGCCGGCTCGTGGCCGCGGCGGGTGCGTGGGAACAGTTGAAGCTGTACGACGACAAGGCCCGCGCGCTCGAACTCGGCGTGGGCGAGTTCATGCCCGACGGCGTGGAGTCCGTCTCGCGCGACGATGCACTGGTGCGCCTCGCGTGGAACGCCTCGGCGTCGAAGCGCGGCCTCGCACACCGCACGCTCAACGATTCGATCAACGTGATCTGGCAGGACCCGGGTGCGTTTCTCGACGGTGTTGCGCAGGTGCTGGATGGTGTCGAGCCGGCACGCATCGCGTTGTTCCAGGGCACCGTATTCGAATCCGCGCATCACGTGCCCGACTTCTGGCTGGGCCTTTCGGTGCGCCTGCAACTGATGGGCTATGCCGCGCGCTTTCGCAAGCTCGGACGCGATGGCTACGCGAGCGGCATCGCGATCTTCGAGAGCTTCGGCTTCTGGTCGCACTACCTGGGCGACGACAAGGCGCGCGGTGCCGCCGCGTCACAGGCCGCGTTCTGGCAGCGCGAGTGGCATGCGCCACGTCTCGCGCAGCGCGACAATCTCGCCAACATGCTCGTCGAGCGGCCCGCGATCCGCATCGACGAACGCACCTTCGTGACCGGCATCGCGAACATCGCGGACTCGATCAACTGTTTCGTCGAATACTCGGTGTTCCGTTTTCATGGCTATGGCGGCGTGCCGATTGCGCCGGAGGCCTTTCGCCAGCACGTGTCACAGCCGTTCGAGGAGCGCGCCGCCGCCTGCTTCACGGAGCGCGGCTGGCGCGCCGATCACGTGTCCGAGGGCGGTGCGTGGGCCGGCACGGCGCTGGTTCATCCAGACGGCATCGCGAATCCGGGCGAGGTCGATGTGCTCGCGATGCATCCTTCGGGACGCCTCGCGGTGCTCGTGGAGTGCAAGATCCTGTCGCTGCCGTTCACGCCGGGCAAGGCGCTCAACGTGGCGCGCAAGCTCGGCCCGGCGGACAGCGAGGGCTTTCACGGCAAGCTCGAACGCAAGGCCGCGTGGCTGCGCGCGATACCGGCGTTCAAGGACGTCGTCGTGCAGCCGCTGTTGCTCGTCGACGAGGGTGCCTTCATGGGCCGCAACGCGCCGCATCCCGTGGTGGATGTCGACGCGCTGCCCGCGTTGATCGACCAGTGGGATCGCGCTGCCAGCGAGGCACGTTAGCGCGGCGTGGTTTCCATCACCAGGTTGGCATCGCGCGCGAGCAGCCAGCGGCCGTTTTGCCGGCGCAGCAACGTGAGCGTGTAGCCCGCGCGACGGCTCGCTTGCGTGGCGCCTGGCGGCATCACGGCGATATCGATGTAATTGCGCAGCCAGGCCCATTCGCCGAGTACCTGCAGCTCGACGATCTCGGCCGTGCCGTCGATGCGCACACGCTGCCCGGCCGCCGACGCAGCCGCGAACGCCGCTTTGCCGAACGGTTCCTGCCCCGGCACCATGAAGACGACGTCGTCGGTCATCAGGTCGAGGACGGTTGCGGTGTCGCCGGCTTTCGATGCTGCCATCCACTGGTCCACCAGGGCGCGAATCGCGCGTTCGTCTTCGTTCATCGTTGTCTCCTGATCCCGGCAATCCCGGCTATGCGTTCCCGCGATTCTAGTGCGTCGCGGGCCCGCAGGCGGGCGGCACGCCAAATGCTCTAACCGTTCGGGTACCAAGTACGTCCCAAGGAGACAGAGCCATGGACGAAGTGCAGCATTCCTCTCTCGCGGTCGAGCGTTCGCTCGTCGCGCCCGCAACGTTGCGCAGCGATCGCAGTGCCGTGTCGTGGGGGGCGATCGTCGCGGGCGGCGTCGGCGCGGCGGCCTTTTCGCTGATCCTGCTCGCGCTGGGTGCGGGTCTCGGTCTGAGCGCGCTGTCGTTCTGGCCACCTCACGCCAATAGCGCCAAAGCGTTCGGCGCGGCCGCCGTCATCTGGGTCTGCGTGACGCAGATCTTGACGTCCGGTCTCGGCGGCTATCTGGCGGGCCGGCTGCGCGCGCGCTGGGGCGCCGTGCACATCGACGAGATCCACTTTCGCGACACGGCGCACGGCTTTCTCGCGTGGGCGCTCGCGACCTTGCTCGGCGCGGCGGTGACGACCTCGGTGTTGTCGGGCATCGGGCGCGCCGGCGTGGAAGCGATTTCGGCGGCCGCGCCGCAAACGGCCGTCGCGACGCTCGCCATGACCGGCACCGGCCCGGGCACGTCGCACTTGCGCGGCGATGCCGATGCAGCGGGCAACGTCTGGCCGCTCGGCTATTACGTCGATGCCGTGTTGCGCGTGCCCGCCGACGCCACCAATGCGCCGCCGCCGCCGATGGCCGGCACGCGTATGGAGATCACACGAATCTTCATGAACGCGGCGGCTACCCGCGCGCCGCTCGCCGATGAGGACGCCGCCTATGTCGCCGGTCTCGTCTCGCGCTACACGGGCCTCCCGCAAGCGCAAGCCGTCACTCGTGTGCGCTCGAACTATGGCGGGCTGCTGGAAAAACTCTCGGCGCTCGACATGGCCGAGCGCTCGCAAGCCGAAGCGGCGCGCAAGGCGAGCGTCTACGCATCGCTGTGGCTGTTCGTGGCGCTGCTGATGGGGGCGTTTTCCGCGAGCTTGCTGGCGACCGTGGGCGGTCGCGCACGTGAGCTGGGAAGCCCGCTTTGAATTCCGATTGACCCAACCGGCAAGGAGACGATCATGCGTTCGATACTGCTTTACATGCTTGGTGTGCCGATTCCGATCATCATTCTGATCGCGCTGTTTTGGCACTAGCCGTGAGGCTGGCGTTGTACGGATCGCCCGCGCTTCGATGACTCGATGCAGCGCGGGCGATTCGCTTCATGCGCGCAACGGTTCCTCGGCACGGGTCGGATCGAAGTCGGTCCAATGGCCTTGTTGCCAGCGGCCGGTGGCCCGTTCGACCTCCATGCCGCCGCTCTCGCGCAGGATCGCGGCGATCTGCTGCTGCGTGTCGCTGTTCACGTGGGCCGCGACCAGCACGCCTGAGCTGAGTTCCCTGAAGCGGGCCTGCTCGGGCTCGACGGCGTCGCGCTTGCCGCCGCGCATGTACAGCATCGCGCCGCCGAGCGAGCCGACATAGGCGCCGACGGCGGCCGCGACCGCGAGCACGATCGCCGAGTGAAAGACCACGATCGACAACGCGCTCGCGACGACCACACCGACCACCGCGCCCATGGCGCCCCCCACGGTCGCGCTGCGCGAAGCGGGCTTGGCGCCCGGGTCCGCGTAGACATCGCCGCCGATCGGATAGCGCGCATGCTGGCCGCCTGGATTCACGTAGAACTCGGTCACGTCCTCTTCGACGACACCGCTGGCGAGCAGCCGATCGATGGCCGTATCGGCTGCAGTGAAGGTTGTAAAACGGGCAGCAACGATCAATGACATGATGTCCTCCTTGTTGTGCTTGCGTTCGGGGTCGTCTTCATCTTCATGGGCGGACGATGCCCGCCGCGAGCTGCGCGGCGCGCAACTGGCCGCTATGGAGCACGACTGCTTCACCCGTCGTCGCGAGCAAGTCGGCACATACGGCGTGGATGCGCTCGCGTCCGCGCTCGAAGGCCTGGCGCAAATCGTCCTCGAGCGCCGAGGCTGCGCCGAAGTGATCTTCGAGCGCCTCGGCGGTGATCGCGCATTCGAGCCGTGCACCATTGAACTCGGCGATAAAGCGCATTTCGAGGTCCGCGCCGTCGAACACGGGTGGCTCATCGGGGAACATGACGGGGCCGGGCGTACTCATGATCGTCCCGCCTGGCTGGCGGCTGCGGTGGCCGTGAGCGCCTCGATCAAGGTCGCGTTGAACGCGGGCAGATCGGCGGGCTTGCGGCTCGTGATGAAATTGCCGTCGTGCACGACCTCTTCGTCGACCCACGTGCCGCCCGCGTTGCGAATGTCGTCCAGCAGGCTCGGCCAGCTCGTCATCGTGTGGCCACGCACGATGCCGGCCGAGATCGGCAGCCAGCCGCCATGGCAGATGATCGCCACCGGCTTGTGCGCCGCGTCGGCCGCTTTCACGAAGTCGCGCGCCGCTTCGACGAGCCGGATCGCATCGCTGTTGACCACGCCGCCTGGCAGCACGACGGCGTCGTAGTCGTCGGGATGGCTTTCGCCGAGTGTGCGATCGACCTTCACGCGGCTCGCTTTGTCGACGTGTTTGAAGCCCTGGATTTCGCCGGCCTTCGGCGCGAGCACCTCGACGGTGGCGCCGGCCTCGGTCAGCGCGCGCCTCGGTTCGATGAGTTCGGCTTCTTCGAAGCCATCGGTGGCGAGAATCGCGATCTTGCAGTGGGAGAGGGTTTTGCCTGCTGCCATGAGAAACCTCCTGGCGTGAATGAAGGGATGCCTGCGAGCGGCGATGAAAGGGCGATGCGGCGGCGCCCCGCCGTCATCGCCTTGCGGTGCGGATCAGAGCAGCGTGCTGCCGCCAGTGGGCGGCTCGCGGCCGATCTCGTCCTCACGGGCGTAACGATCGGGGTCCTGGTCTTGCCAGTACGGCTCGCGACCGTAGTACTCGTGGACGGTGCGTGCCCACGACAGATCGGCCATCGCGGGCCACTGGTTCTTGTCGAAGCCCGGGGCGGTTTTCACGCGCTCCGACGACACGTCGAGCAAGAAGCACTTGCGGTCGGTATCGAGCGTGAGCGCGCCCCACGGGATGGCCATCAGCTTGTCGCCGATGCCGAGAAAGCCGCCGCTCGACATCACCACATACGCAATGCGCCCGCCGCGCACGTCGAGCATGATTTCCTTGACCTTGCCGACTTCGTTGCCATCGGAGCTGATGACGCGGTCGCTATCGAGCGAACTCGCGGCCATGACATAGGGACCAGGCCCGTCGGCGGTCTCCGGGCCCTTGCCGACGATGTCGGCGCCGCCTGCCGTGGCGCTGGTTGCGCCGGTTGGGGTAACGCGTTCCATGGTGTGCTCCTCGATTCAATGACACGGGTAAATGGTCGCGCTGGCGCTGCTGGCGCCGCGTTTCCTGTGTCCTGCACCCTGAATCGAGCAACGGCTGTTCCAGCGCGCTGCAGCATGGCTGACATGCACTCGCCGAACGGGCATCCGGCGAGTGGGCAGTGCGTTGCAATATCTACTGGCTGCGTTGCAGAGTTTTCAACGCGAGCGTTGCGCGTCTCAGCACGAGGGCGCTTTGCCCGCGACGCAAAACGCGAGTGGCGCGCCGGAGCCGGTCCGCGCGGGCTCGGGCGGGGGCGGGGGAGGCGGCGGCACGAACACGGTGCCGCACCAGCTCGTGCTGGCGCGTCCGGACTCGCGTCCGGTGCCGGGCACGCAGGGCTCGACGAACAAGCGCCATGCATCGAGTTCGCGTTCCTCGGTGCGCCGTTCGTTGCTCTCGCGCACCGTGAGCGCGGGCCGCAGCTGCTCGCCCAGCCACGACGCGAACGCGAGCACGCAGCTTGCCGCGAGCGCGAGCAGTACCAGCTCGCGCTTGCGCGCGCGCAGCCGCGCGAGCGGCGGCAAGGCAACGGGTGCGGGTGGAGAAAACGCGGCGGGCGCCGCCTGCATGCCTTCGACGGGCGCGGCCATGGCGGCGGCGATGGACGCAGCAACGGACGCGGCGGCGCTCGCGTGCAGGGCCGCGTCGGCAGGGGCGGCGGCGCTCGCCACGGCGTCGCGGCGCTTACCCGTGCCGGTACTCGGCGGTTCGATCAGTGTGGTCGTCACGGTGGTTCGGTCTTGCTGTTCTTCTTGGTCGGCTGGTCCCTCGGCGGGCGCGTAAGTCTACCGTGACGGCCCCGATCCGGTCACGCGCGCCCCGCCGTAATGTTGCGCGCACGCTGCTGTGCACGCGCAGATCGCCCGCCGGGGCAAGCGTGCATAATGGGCCGCTGTGGATCGATGGCCATCCCTCGTGGAGGACACCATGCGAGCGAAGAACGAAGAAGTCGTCGCGCACCTGCTCTCCGATCTGGTCGAGTTCGCCCGAACCCGGCTACCCGAGCCCGCGTTCCTCGTCATCGAGCCGTTCCTCAGTCACTACTACGACTTCGTCGATGCCGACGATCTGCAAAGCCGCAGTGTCGCCGATCTGTATGGCGCCGCGATGGCGCACTGGCAGACCGCGCAGCGCTTCGTGCCGGGCAGCGAGCGGCTGCGCGTCTACAACCCGATCATCGAGCAGCACGGCTGGCACTCCGATCACACCGTCATCGAGATCGTCAACGACGACATGCCGTTCCTCGTCGATTCGGTATCGATGGCCGTGAACCGGCTCGGCCTCGCGCTGCATTCGGTGATTCATCCAGTATTTCGCATCTGGCGTGGCCGCGACGGCGGCATCGCGCGCGTGGACGTGGCCGGCGCCACGCCCGGCGACGGCGCCTCGCAGCTCGCCTCGTTCATCCACTTCGAGGTCGATCGATGTGGCGACGCAGCAAAGCTCGACGCGCTGCGCGGCGACATCGTGCGCGTGCTCGGCGACGTGCGTGCCTCGGTGGAGGACTGGCCGAAGATCGTCGAGATCGCGAAGGCCACGAGCAAGGATCTGAAGGCGCGCGAAACCGGCGCGGACGAGGTCGAGGCGCGCGCGTTCATCGACTGGATGGTGGCCGATCACTTCACCTTCCTCGGCCAGCGCGACTATGCGCTCATCGAGCATGACGGCGGTTATGCGCTGCGCGGCGTCGAGGGCTCGGGGCTCGGCATCCTGCGCGAGGCGCTGCGCGCGCCAGGCGCGTCCGACGTGACGCCGTTGCCGCCTGCGGTGGCCGACGTGCTCACCGGCACGTCGCCGATCTTCCTGACCAAGGCGAACTCACGAGCGACCGTGCACCGGCCAGGCTATCTCGACTATGTGGGCGTCAAGCGCGTCGGACCCGATGGCAAGGTGATCGGCGAGCGCCGCTTCATCGGCCTCTATACCTCGACGGCCTACATGGTGTCGAGCGCCGAGATTCCGATCGTGCGCCGCAAGTGCGCGAACATCGTGCGGCGCGCGGGCTTTCTGCCCAAGGGGCATCTCGGCAAGTCGCTCGTGACCGTGCTCGAAACCTGGCCGCGCGACGAGCTGTTCGAGACCAGCGAGGACGATCTGTACGACATGGCGCTCGGCGTGCTGCGTCTGCAGGAACATCAGCGCACGCGGCTGTTCGTGCGGCGCGATCGCTTCGAGCGCTTCGTCTCGTGTCTCGTGTTCGTGCCGCGCGAGAAGTACAACACCGATCTGCGGCGACGCATCGCGCGGCTGCTGGTCGAAGTGTTCAACGGCGTGTCGGTCGAGTTCACGCCGCAGCTGTCCGAATCGACGCTCGCGCGCATCTACTTCGTCGTGCACGCGGTGCCGGGCACGATGCCCGAGGTGGACACGCGCGAACTCGAAGCGCGCCTCGTGCAGGTGACGCGCCGCTGGCAGGACGATCTGGCCGATGCGCTCGTCGAGGCGTTCGGCGAAGAGCAGGGCAACCGTCTGCTGCAACGCTACGGCGATTCGTTTCCGGCCGGCTATCGCGACGACTATCCGGCCCGCACGGCGGTGCGCGACATCGAACTGATCGAGCGCGTGCAGGGCGATGGCGCGCAACTCGCGATGAATCTGTACCGGCCGATCGAGGCCGGCCCGCGCGCGTTTCGCTTCAAGGTGTATCGGGTGGGCGAGCCCATCGCGCTCTCGCGCAGCCTGCCGATGCTCGAACATCTCGGCGTGAGTGTCGACGAAGAGCGCCCTTACCGCATCCAGACCGCAGGCGCGACGCCAGCGTGGATCCACGATTTCGGTCTCGAACTCACCGACGATACGGAATTCGACATCGAGCGTGTGAAGGACCTCTTCGAGGACGCTTTCGAACGGGTCTGGCATGCGCGCATCGAGAACGACAATTTCAACCGGCTCGTGCTGCGCGCGTCGCTCTCGGCTCGCGAGGTCACGATTCTGCGTGCCTATGCGAAGTATCTGCGCCAGGTGGGCTCGACCTTCAGCGATGCCTATATCGAGCGCGCGCTGACCGGCAATCCGGCGATCGCGCGGCAACTGGTCGAACTCTTCATCGCGCGTTTCGATCCGCGCGTGGGCGAGGCGCGCGAAGCGCAGACGGCGCGTCTGTTGAGCGCCATCGAGAGCGCGCTCGACCAGGTGCCCAATCTCGACGAGGACCGTATCCTGCGCCAGTTTCTCGGCGTCATCAACGCGACCTGGCGGACCAACTACTACTGTCACGAGACGCGCGACAGCGTCGTCGAGCCCAAGCCCTATCTGTCCTTCAAGTTCGATCCCGCCCAGGTGCCGGGCCTCCCCGAACCGAAACCGATGTTCGAGATCTGGGTGTACTCGCCGCGCGTCGAGGGCGTGCATCTGCGCGGCGGGCGCGTCGCGCGTGGCGGCTTGCGATGGTCCGATCGGCGCGAGGATTTCCGCACCGAAGTGCTCGGCCTCATGAAGGCGCAGATGGTGAAGAACGTCGTGATCGTGCCGGTCGGTTCGAAGGGCGGCTTCGTCGTGAAGAACCCGCCGCCGCCGACCGATCGCGATGCGTGGATGCGCGAGGGCATCGCGTGCTATCAGACCTTCCTGCGCGGCCTGCTCGATCTCACCGACAACCGCGTGGGCACGACACTCGTGCCGCCGGCCGACGTCGTGCGCCACGACCCCGACGACCCCTATCTCGTGGTGGCCGCCGACAAGGGCACCGCGACCTTCTCCGACTACGCGAACGCGATCTCGCAGGAATACGGCTTCTGGCTCGACGATGCTTTTGCCTCGGGCGGCTCGGTCGGCTACGACCACAAGAAAATGGCCATCACGGCGCGCGGCGCATGGGAATCGGTCAAGCGCCACTTCCGCGAACTGGGCGTCGATACGCAATCGACGTCGTTCACCGTGGCCGGCATCGGCGACATGTCGGGCGACGTGTTCGGCAATGGCATGCTGCTCTCGCCGCATATCCGCCTCGTGGCCGCGTTCGACCATCGCCACATCTTTCTCGACCCGGACCCGGACCCCGCCACGAGCTTCGCCGAGCGGCGCCGCCTCTTCAACCTTGAACGTTCGAGCTGGGCCGACTATGACGCAGCGCTGATCTCGGCGGGCGGCGGCGTGTTCCCGCGCACGGCGAAGACGGTGGTGCTCACGCCAGCGGTGCAGGCCGCGCTCGGCATCGAGGCCCCCGCGCTCACGCCGACCGAACTGATCCGCGCGATCCTGCAGGCGAGCGTCGATCTGCTTTACAACGGCGGCGTCGGCACTTATGTGAAGGCGGCGCGCGAAACCAATGCCCAAGTGGGCGATCGCGCCAACGATGCCGTGCGCGTGAACGGCGCCGACCTGCGCTGCAAGGTGGTCGCCGAAGGCGGCAACCTCGGCTTCACGCAGTTCGGGCGCATCGAGTTCGCGCAGCGCGGCGGACGCATCAATACCGATGCCATCGACAATTCCGCCGGCGTCGATTGCTCGGACCACGAGGTCAACATCAAGATCCTGCTCGGGCTCGTCGTCGCCGATGGCGAGATGACCCAGAAGCAGCGCAACGCCTTGCTCGCCGAGATGACCGACGAAGTCGGACTGCTCGTGCTGCGCGACAACTACTACCAGACCCAGGCGCTCTCGATTGCGGGCCACTACGGCGTCGAGCTGCTCGATGCCGAAGCGCGGCTCATGCGCTATCTCGAACGACTGGGCCGCCTGAACCGTGTGATCGAGTTCCTGCCGACCGACGACGAAATCGCCGAGCGCGCCGCCGCGAAGCAGGGTCTCGCCTCGCCTGAACGCGCGGTGCTGTTCGCCTACAGCAAGATGTGGCTCTACGATGCGCTGCTCGATTCGGACGTGCCCGAAGATCCGCTCGTCGCGTCGATGCTGATCGACTACTTCCCGAAGCCCCTGCAGCACCGCTTCATCGAACCGATGCGCCGTCATCCGCTACGCCGCGAGATTCTCGCGACGCATCTGACCAATGCGCTCGTCAACCGCGTGGGCTGCGCGTTCGTGCACCGGCTGATGGAAGAGACCGATGCGAAGGCCGCGGACATTGTGCGCACCTCGATCATGGTGCGCGACGTGTTCGATCTCGACGACACGTGGCGCGCCATCGATGCGCTCGATAACCGCGTCGCCGATGACGTGCAGGCGCGCATGTTCCTCGATGTCGCGCGGCTCGTCGAACGCGCGGCACTGTGGTTCTTGCGTCATCTGCAGACGGGCGACGTGGGCAACGGCGGTGTGGGCGCGTTGATCGCGCGCTGCCGCGATGCTGCGCAACGCCTCACGCCGCAATTGCCGGCACTGATGCCGAGTGCCGATCTTGAAGCGCTCTCGGCGCATCGACGCGAACTGGAGGAAGCGGGCGTGGACAGCGAGCTGGCGCAGCGCGTCGCCAGTGGCGATGTATCGGCGGCGCTGCTCGACATCGCGGAAGTGGCCGCCGCGTGCGCACGCAACCTCGAATTCGTCGCGAGCGTGTACTTCGCGCTCGGCACGCAGCTCAACTATGCGTGGATCAGCGAGCGCGCCCGGTCGCTGCCGACGCCCACGCATTGGGACCTGCTCGCACGCGCGGCGGCGCTCGCGGAACTCGCGCGCCTCAAGCGCGCGCTCACGACGAGCGCACTGGCGAACGCGGACGAAACGGCCGAACCGCAGGCGATCGTCGAGGCCTGGTGCGAGCGCCGCGCGAGCGCACTCGAACGCTATGGGCGTCTGCTCGCCGATCTGCGTGCGACGGGCGGCGCGAGCCTGGCCGTCTTGCTCGTCATCGTGCGCGAAATGGCGGCGCTGGAGCGCGCGTGAAGCGTCAGGCGCCGGTGGCGTAGCGGCGGCAATGCTCCAGATAGCCGGCCTCGTGATTGCTCACGAGTTGCACGATGCTGGTCCATAGCCAGAGCGGCGCGTCGATGGTCTTCGAGCGATTGCGTTGCAGTTCCGCGAGCCAGCCATTGCGCGTGACCTGATCCATCTGCCGCGCATGCGCACGGCCGACCACCGCGCCCAGATAGTGCGCGACCTTGCGCGCATCGTCCTCGTCGAGTTGATCGACGTCGAGCTTGAGATCCTGCGGCAGCAACTCGCGGATCACGACCGGACGTTCGAGCAGACGCGCCGCGCGCATGCGCTCGCCGAGGAACGGCGACAGATGGCGCGCGCCTTCCACCACGCGCGCGGCGTTGTCGCGCGGCATCGCCACGCCGTCGTAGCGCGGCGCGGCCGCCTTGACGCCTTCCTTGATGTCCATGAGACACAGATCGTCGCCCTCGATCACGCCGCCGTCGACATCGAGCAGCACCGCGTAACGCAGCCGCCCGAGCGAGCTGCAGCCCTTGACCCAATAGGCCGCGTCGAGCACGACCACGCGGCCCGAATCGTCGCGGCCTCGCAGACAGGTGGCGAGATGGGCGATGTCGTCGTCGCGAAAGAGCGTCTCGATGGCCTTGTCCTCCGCGCGCGTGAGCGGCCAGAAGCGCTTGCCGAGCGGAATGGTCGGCTTGAGGTCGCGAATGCGCTCGACCGCAAGCTGTTGCCATGAGCGGCGCACGGCCTCTTTCATCACGAGATGCACGGGCTCCGGGCGCGCGGGCAGCTTCGGCTTCTTCTTCGGACTCGCGAAGGCCGCTTCATAGCCGGCCGCGAGCGCCTCCATCATGTTGACGATCGTGAGGCCGGAGAGCGACGAGCCGCGCGCCGCTGTAGCGAGCGAGAGACCGAGCCGGACCAGGTCGTGGACCGGATTGCCGATCACGGTCTGGTCGAGATCGCGGATATGCACTTCGACCTTGCCCTTGCGGTTCGCGATGGGCCCGAGGTTGCCGGTATGGCAGTCGCCGCAGATCCAGATCGCCGGACCCATGGGCAGCGAGTCGCCGCTCGTCTCGATGATCCACTCGTAAAACCGTTGCGTGTTGCCGCGCACGTAGGCATGCGGCGAGCGCGCCATTTTCAGGCGGCGCTGCTCGGTCAGCAGCGCTTCGCGCTCTTGGGGTTTCGGCAGGCGGGGGGCGTGGGTTGCGTTTTTTGTCGGGTCGGCCATAGGTCCTTTGCGCGTGCGTGCGCGAGCCGGCTGGGGTGCCACGCTCGCGGCATCGACGCGCAAATGGCGTGCCGACCGGTGGCTCAAGCCTTGCCGCCCACCTGGTCCAGCTCACGCACGACTTCAGCGGACAGCTCGATGTCGGCCGCCGCCAGATTCTCGCGCAGATGGCCAACCGAGGACGTGCCGGGGATCAGCAGGATATTGGGCGAGCGCTGCAACAGCCACGCGAGCGCGACCTGCATCGGCGTGGCGCCGAGGCGCTCGGCGACCGTCGACAGCGTCGACGACTGCAAGGGCGTAAAGCCGCCCAGCGGGAAATACGGCACATACGCGATGCCGTCATGAGCGAGCGCATCGACCAGCGCGTCATCTTCGCGATGAGCGAGGTTGTACTGGTTCTGCACGCACACGATCTCGCACAGGCGGCGTCCTTCGGCGATCTGCGTCGGCGTGACATTGCTCAGGCCGATATGGCGCACGAGGCCTTGGTGCTGCAGTTCGGCGAGGGCCGTGAGTTCCGCCTCGATCGGGCCTTCGACCGTCGCGTGGGCGTCGAACATGACGCGCAGGTTGACCACGTCGATCACGTCGAGGCCCAGATTGCGCAGATTGTCGTGCACGGCGGCGACCAGCTCTTGCGGCTTGAACGCGGGCAGCCACGCGCCTTTGTCGTCGCGTCGCGCGCCGACCTTGGTGACGATGACGAGATCGTCGCGATACGGATGCAACGCTTCACGGATCAACTGGTTCGTCACGTGCGGGCCGTAGAAGTCGCTAGTGTCGATGTGATTGACGCCGCGCTCGCGCGCCTCGCGCAGCACGGCGAGGGCCGCATCGCGATCGCGCGGCGGCCCGAACACGCCGGGGCCCGCGAGCTGCATCGCGCCATAGCCGAGGCGGTTGACCGTGTGGTTGCCGAGTCGATAAGTGCCTGACGATTGAATCGGGGTCATGGTGATTGCCTCGCTTGTCGGAAACATCGAAAGAAGGTCCCAGCTTACGCGTTGCAGCGTCGCGCGATAACGGGCCATAATTCGTACGGTCTGTACGGAATGGCGAACAATGGAAGTCGATCTCGCAGATCTCAATGCATTCATGATCGTTGCACGCGCACGCGGCTTTCGCGAAGCCGCGCGGGCGAGCAACGCCAGTGCCTCGGGCCTGAGCGAAGCCGTGCGCCGCCTCGAAACGCGGCTCGGCGTACGGCTGTTGCATCGCACGACCCGCAGCGTCGCCCCGACCGAAGCGGGCGAGCGCCTGCTCGCAAGGCTCACGCCCGCCTTGAGCGAAGTCGAGGCCGCGCTCGACGTGGTCAACGGCTTTCGCGACCGGCCTGCGGGCACGCTGCGCCTGAACGTGCCCGTGAGCGCCGCGCGGCTCGTGCTCGCATCCATCGTGCCGCGCTTTCTCGCGGCGTACCCGGACATTCGCGTCGAAGTGATTGCGGAGGAGAGTTTCGTCGACCTGCTCGCGGCCGGCTGCGATGCGGGCATTCGCTACGACGATCGCCTCGAACAGGACATGATCGCCGTGCCGATCGGTCCGCGCGTGCAGCGCTTCGCGACCGCTGCGTCGCCCGCGTATCTCGACCAGCATGGCCGGCCTTCCCATCCGCGCGAGCTGTTGAGCCATGCTTGTTTGCGCGGGCGTTTCGCGAGTGGCGTCATGTTGCCGTGGGAGTACGAACACGCGGGCGAAGTGGTGCGCATCGAGCCCAATGGGCCGCTGCTCGTGCAGATCGGCGGGGCGACGGACCTGATGGTCGATGCCGCGGTCGCGGGGACCGGCGTCGTGCATTTGTTCGAGGACTGGCTGCGGCCGTTGTTCGAGCGTGGGGCGCTCGAACCGATTCTCGAACCGTGGTGGCGTGGGTTTTCCGGGCCGTTTCTTTACTATCCGGGGCGGCGGCTGGTGCCTGCGGCGCTGCGTGCGTTCATCGACTTCATCAAGATGGCGTGAGGGGGCTCACGCTCGCGGCGTGTCTTCGTTGATTTGGTATATGTTGAGGCAGTGCACACGATCTCGGTGCACGCCACGGTGCCGGACAACGCCCAGGGTGCGCTCTTCACGATCGGCGGCAACGACGGCGGGTTCGTGATCTACATGAAGAACGGCAAACTGCTTTACGGCACAACTACGTGGCGGATCAGCGCTTCAAGATCGAATCGAGTGCAGCGGTGCCGGCGGGCGACCACGTTCTGAGCATCGACTTCACGCCAACCGGCCCGGCCGATCTCGCCAACGGCAAGGGCACGCCGGCGACGGTGAAGCTGCTGGTCGATGGCGCGATCGTGGGACAGGGCGATTTACCGGTCACCGTCCCCATCCAGTTCGGGTTGGCGGCAGGCGTCGCGATCGGCAGCGACAACGGCTCGCCGGTGATGCTGGACGACGAATACCGGCCGCCCTTTGCGTTTTCCGGCACGTTCCACAAGGCACTCGTGGACGTCACGGGGGAGCCTCTGGAGGACAAGGAAGAGGCGATCGAGGCGTACCTGAAGATGGCGATGGCGCGCCAATAGGTTCGGCAGCTTGCGAGATGTCGTCGTTCGGCACGCCGTCATGCGCGTTTGCGGCGGCTGTCCGGGCAGGATGGCTAGATCACGACGCTGGGAGCGCAAATTGCTGCGGCGGGCAGCGTCGTTGGTCAACTCCAATACCGTATGGGTTCCTCAGTTGAGAGTCTGAGCGGCCCTTCGAACGATCAGAGGTGCATCCATGTCCGGCATCGACCGTCGCAGACTTCCGCTTCCCGAGCCCGAATTCAAGGGCAAGATTGGCAAGACCTACAAGGAATCGACGAGTGCGTGGCCGGAGTTGCCCACGCCTCCAGAGGGCGCTCCCAATGTACTGCTCATCCTGCTCGACGACGTTGGATTCGGGCAGGCCAGCACCTTTGGCGGTCCCGTGCCGACGGCTGCGCTGGACAAACTGGCGCAGGAGGGGCTGCGCTATACGCGTTTCCATACCACCGCTATCTGCGGGCCTTCGCGGGCCGCCCTCATCACGGGACGCAATCATCACAATTGCGCGACCGGCTTCCTGTCCGAATGGGCGACCGGCTTCCCCAGCTACAACAACATGATTTCGCAATCGACGGCGACAGTCGGACGGATCCTCAAGGAAAACGGCTACGCGACCAGCTGGTTCGGCAAGAACCACAACACGCCCGACTGGGAAAGCAGCGTGGCGGGTCCTTTCGATCGCTGGCCGACCGGAATGGGCTTCGATTACTTTTATGGCTTTATCGCGGGAGAAACGCACCAGTACTATCCGGTGCTGTTCGAGAACACCGTAGCGGTCGAACCGGATCGCTCTCCGGAGGAGGGCTATCACTTCCAGACCGACATGACCGAACGCGCGATCAACTGGATTCGCTATTCGAAGTCGGTTTCGCCGGACAAGCCCTTCTTCTGTTACTTCGCGCCGGGGGCGGCCCACGCGCCGCATCATGCTCCCGCTGAGTGGCGCGACCGCTTCAAGGGGCAGTTCGATAAAGGATGGGAAAAGGTCCGCGAGGAAACGTTTCAGCGGCAACTCGACGGCGGCATCATTCCGCCCGATACCGAACTGACCGCCAAGCCGGATTGGGTGCAGGACTGGGATAGTCTTTCGGATGACGAAAAGAAGCTCTTCGCGCGCTTCATGGAGAACTACGCGGGCTATCTTGCGTTCGCCGACCACGAATGTGGACGCGTGATCGACGCGGTCCGCGCGATGCCGGACAGCGACAACACGATCATCATCTATATCGTCGGCGACAACGGCGCGAGTTCCGAAGGCGGCATGACCGGTACCGTCAACGAGGTCATGAATCTCAACGGCATCCCATCGTCGATCGAGGATAACCTCGCCGCTTACGACAAGATCGGCGGCCCCGATACGGAGCCGCACTACCCGCTCGGCTGGGCATGGTGCGGCAACGCGCCGTTTCAGTGGGTCAAGCAGGTCGCTTCGCACTTCGGCGGCTCGCGTAACCCGATGGTCATTTCGTGGCCGGACAAGATCAAGGATAACGGCGCTATCCGTCAGCAGTTCTGCCATCTGATCGACGTCGTGCCGACACTGCTGGACGCGGCCGGCATACCTGAGCCTACGCACGTGAACGGCGTGGAGCAGAAACCGATGGATGGTGTCTCCATCACGTCGACCTTTGCCGATGCCAAAGCCCATGCGGTACGCGAGCGTCAATACTTCGAGATCTTCTCGAACCGGGCGATCTACGACAAAGGCTGGATCGCGTGCGCCCAGCACACATTCCCCTGGCGCCAGGACTTTGCGCCCGGCAACTGGGATGCGGACCAATGGGAGCTTTACAACATCGACGAGGACTTCAGCGAGGCGAAGAATCTTGCTGCCCAGTTTCCCGAGAAGCTCGAGGAGCTGAAGCAAATCTTCGACGAAGAGGCGCTGAAAAACAACGTCTATCCTCTGGACGATCGCGGTGCGGGCCGGCTCGCTGAACCGAAGCCTTCGCCGGGGGGCGCCGATCCGGACAGAACGGATTTTACCTACTATGAAGGCGCATCGCGTCTGCCCGAGACGGCCTCTCCGAATACGAAGAACCGCTCGCACTCCATCAAGATCCAGGTGGATAACTACTCCGGCAACGCCGAAGGTGTTCTGCTCGCAGCCGGTGGCAGCTCGGCTGGCTATGCGATCTATATTCTCGGCGGCAAACCCGTCTATCACTACAATTTCTTCGAGCGCGTCCGGCTCAATGTGGAATCGAGCAAGCCGTTACCCAAAGGCAAGTCCACCATCGAAATGGCGTTTGCCTATGACGGTGGCGGATTAGGCAAGGGCGGCGAGGCGATCTTGCTGCTCGATGGCGAGGAGGTCGGCCGGGGAAGAATCGGGCAGACGGTGGCTGGCCGCTTCGGCATCGATACGTTCGGAGTCGGCTCGGACAGCGGTTCGCCCGTATCGGATGCCTACAAGCCGCCGTTCGCACTCAAGGGCGCTCGCATCGAGCGAGTCGACATCAAGCTTGCACCGCGCGATCTCAGCCAGAGTGAAGAAGACGAATTGCAGGAGCGCTATCTCGCCTTCGCCCAGCATATCGAATGAGTCGATGAGGACGGTTTCAACGGTATTGCCGGTGCTCCGTCCTCGACGCTTGTGCACGCAACGAAGTGCCGTTCAAGTGGCGATCGGCGCTCGTCAATCCCATGTCCAGCACTGCATGTGGCTCACGTCCCAATACACGGTCTCACCCGCATATTTGACCGGACAGGCCGTACCTTTCACCTTGAACGGCAAACCGCGCATGTCGATCCAGGTCATGTCGGACAGGCCCTCGACACCGATTTCGGCCGCCATGTTCGGAGTGTCGACTTTCGGGTCGCTGCTCCAGTACGCCTGAACTTGTTGCGAACATCGATTGCGAATCGCGAACCAGTAGATCGTTTTCACGTCGCGATCCTGTTTGACGTTCACGACCTCCAGGCAACTCTTCAACGTGGGAAGAACGAGTCTCTTGCGAATTTCACTGGGGTCCGCGCCAGGACGAGGAAGTATCGTGTTCGAGTTCGCGAGATAGGCGTTGCGCTGCGTTCGCCATAGGCCGTGCGCTTCGTCGTCGCTGATTTTGTACACACCGTCGGCCTTGTGTGCCGGGATGGTGATGGGGGTCCCTTTGCCATCGGCGCTCCCGCGCGTAACCGGCGCTGCTCCGACCGAAGAGGGTTGGCTGGTCTGCGGGACGGAATCGGTCGCGGTGGGCCAGCCGGCCGCCTTGTGGCATTCATAAAGACGCAGCACCGGTGTAATCGTGTCTTTATCGCCTCTGACCGCGTTGGGCTCGTAGGCGAACTCCCAGCCGGCGCGCCGGTTCTCGGTCACGCCATAAAGGCCGTCTTCGTCTCCGCGCGGCATCATGGTGTGGAAAACCGGGGCGCCTCGCGCAACTTCATCTTTGGCTGCGTCGAGAATGTGCTGCACCTGCGCGTAAGCCTCCTCGAGCTGCGCACGCGTATACATTTTCCGTTGCAGACCTTCGAACGTGAGCGTGTACGTGTCCACGCCAAACGGCTCGCCCAGATTCTCGGTCAATTGATAGCCGCACGAATTCCCGCTGGCCAAGGCTTGCTGCGAAGCAGTCGCAGCAAGCAACGCGATCGCGGTCGTGGCCCCGAAGGACAGGGCACGCGCAAAGGTGCACAGGAGTCTTTTCATGAGTTATGGGTGTGCCGACGCAGATGTTTCCAACCGGTTGAGTGAATGGCCGTTGAAATGCAAACCGATTGTCGGTTTGGTGAAAGATTCGTACTGTGCGAAAACGCACGGTCATGAATCGCTGCGATGGCACGGATAAGAGCGAGGCTTTTGGATGAGCCAACGCCGTTCGGACGGCGGGTCGTTTCTTCCACGGGGTCACGCGTGCTGGCCGGGTACAGCCGGATGCAATGCCAATGCGCAGCGCGAATCGCTCATCGTACTTCGGCATGAAAAACACCCCAAAGGTTGGATCGGTAGCCAGTTTTTGGGGTGCGGTTCACGTCGGTCGAGGTTTTAAAACGCGCTTTTTATCACCCCTCCATCGGCACGCAACGCGGCTCCCGTCGTGGCCGACGCAAGCGGACTCGCGATATACGCCACGAGCGATGCCACCTCCTGCGGCGAACCGAATCGCTTGATGAGCGAAGTGGGGCGGACCTTCTCGAAGAACTCCTGTTCGAACGCTTCAAACGATTTGCCGTCGGCGCTAGCAAGCGCCTCGACGAACTCGCCCACGCCACGCGATTTGGTCGGCCCCGGCAGCACGCTGTTGACGGTAATGCCGGTGCCGGCGACAGCTTCGGCGAGCCCGCGCGACACGGCGATCTGCGCGGCTTTCGTCATCCCGTAGTGGATCATTTCGGCGGGAATCTGCACGCCGCTTTCGCTCGAAATGAAAATAATGCGCCCCCAGTTGGCACGCTTCATCGCAGGCAGAAACAGGCGAGCGAGGCGCACACCGCTCAACACGTTGACATCGAAGAAGCGCGACCAGTCGGCATCGGGGATCTCCTCGAACGGCTTGGGCTCGAAGATCCCCAGGTTGTTGACGAGAATTTCGACGTCCGGATAACGCGTCGCGAGTTCATCGGCGGCTGCGGCTGAGCCGAGATCGCCTGCAAAACCCAATACATCGCTGCCCGTCTCGGCTTTCAGTTGCGCGACCACGTCATCCACCGATGCTTGCGAGCGGCCGTTCACGATCACGCGCGCACCTTCCTGGGCCAACGTACGGGCGATGGCGTGGCCAATGCCAGCCGTGCTGCCGCTCACCAATGCGAGCTTGCCTTGCAGATTCAAGTTCATGAGTCAGTTCCTTTGCATGAGGGGAAAATCCGGCGGCATCGACACGTGTACGTTCGATGCCGCCGGTGAGCGATCACGTCCGGGTAATCGACGCGCCACCGTCGACCAGCGATGCCGTACCGGTCACGAACGACGAATCGTCGGAGGCGAGATACAGCACCGAGCGAGCCAGTTCTTCCGGCTTGGCAACGCGCTTGAGCGCATGCAGACCCGTGACGAACGCCTGCGATTCGTGGGTGTCGTTCATGCCGCGATACATGTCCGTGTCGACGGCGCCCGGCAACACCGCGTTCACGCGCACGCCTTGCGGGCCGTACTCGGCAGCCAGGGCCTGGGCCAAGCCGATCAGGCCTGACTTGCTCGCCGCATAGGCCGCAGTGCCGGGAAACGCGAACGAGTAACCGACGAACGTCGACGTAAAGATGATCGATCCACCACCTTGCTTCACCATTTCCGGAATCTGGTGTTTCGCGCCGAGGAAAGCGCTCGTCAGATTGGTCGACAGCGCGGCATTCCAGCCGGCTTCGGAAATGCCGGTGCTCGGCCCCATCTCGCCGAGCGTGCCCGCGTTGTTGTAGGCAATGTCCAGACGGCCGAAGCGGCTCACCGCGAGCGCGACCAGTGCCTTCGCGAAGTCTTCGGACTGCACGTCGCCCGCCAGCCAGGCCGCTTCGCCGCCTTCGCTGGCGATCTCCGCCGCGAGCGTTTCAAGTTCCGCCGCACGCCGGGCCGCGATGACCACCTTGGCGCCTTCCTTCGCGAACAGCTTTGCCGTCGCCCGGCCAATGCCTGCGCTGGCGCCCGTGACGATGGCGACTTTTCCTGTCAATCGTTGCATTTTCAATCTCCTGATGAACCTGCTCGGCCAGCGCCCTGTGCGTCGGCTCGTTGAAAGCAATATAGGCTTCAGTTCCGATTGCCGAAAGATCTAAAGGATGGTTCTATCATTCAGCTTTTGTGAATGAATCGGGGGATTGATGGATCGCCTGCGCGCCTTCGAGGTTTTCGTGACGGTGGTGAACCGGGGCGGGTTTGCGCGAGCGGCGGAGGCGCTCGGCACGTCGCCCGCCAACGTCACCCGCTATGTGAATGAGCTGGAGACGCACCTGGGTACGCGCTTGCTCAATCGCTCGTCGCGCACGCTCTCTCTTACCGAGGGCGGCGAGACGCTTTACGCGCGCTGCAAGGCGATCCTCGAGGACGTCGCCGAGACCGAGGGTCTGGTGTCGTCGGCGTCCGTCGAACCGCGCGGACGGCTGCGCATCAATGCGCCTGTGAGCTTCGGCATTTTGCATCTGGCGCCGTTGTGGCCCGGGTTCATGCAGAAATATCCGGGCATCGAACTCGATGTCGGGCTGATCGACCGCGTCGTCGATATCGTGGATGAAGGCTACGATCTCGCCATTCGCATCTCGCGCGCCGGTTCGACCAGTCATGCGGCCCGCAAGCTGGCGACCTCGCAAAACATCCTGTGTGCGGCGCCGGCCTATCTGGCGCGTTGCGGCGCTCCGGCAACGCCAACTGAGCTGGCCGCGCATCGCTGCATCGGCTACACGTATGCGGCCACCGGCGACGACTGGCAACTGATCGACGCGCGCGGCAAGCTGCACGCGGTGAAGGTCGACTGTCACATGCATACCAACAACGGCGATACGGCACGCGCAGCTGCGCTCGCCGCGCAAGGCATCATCTGGCAGCCCACTTTCCTGATCGGCGGCGATCTGCGCGAGGGGCGGCTCGTTCGTGTGCTGCCTGAGTATCGCTTGCCGGATATCGACATACTCGCGCTGTATCCGAGCCGTCGGCACCTGAGTGCCAGCGTGCGCGTCATGATCGATTACCTTGTCGATGCGTTCGGTGGCGTGCCGCCCTGGGATCGGAACGATCGACCTTGACGGATTGGTCGCGCATCCGGGCAATGCCCATTTCCCACAAGCCACTGAGCCCCTCGAATCGCCGGTCCCCGACGGCCGTCAACCATATCGATTGAGTTGTCCACTTTGATGGCCGCGGACCGCTCCCCGCCTCCGCCTTTTCTCCCGCCCAAACCTCCCGCAAGCCGCGCTGCAAGTTTGAAAACTTCCGGCACGTGCGGCCGCACCGGACGCATCGCCCCTGGAAGAAAGGGAGGGGAGGACAGCATCGTGATCTCCCTAAGATAGCGGCGTGTGAAGGAACCGGGAACGCCGGCATGAACAGCGCGTGATCGTCGCCAAGGCGCTGTCTCAACCCCAGAGAGCAGAAACAGGCATGGATTTCGAGCTGAATTCGGAACAACAGATGTTGCAGGACAGCGTGCGCCGCTTCGTCGAGAAGGCCTGCACATTCGAAGCACGCGCCGCGTCGCTGAAGGCGGGCATGAACGGCAGCGACGCGAACTGGCGCACGTTTGCGCAAAACGGCTGGCTGACGGCGGCCATTCCCGAGGAAGACGGCGGCCTTGGCGGTACGGTCCTCGAAACCGCCATCATCGCGCAGGAGTTCGGGCGCGGCCTCGTTCTGGAACCCTACCTCGGCTGTGCTGTGCTCGCGGCGCAAACGATCGTCGCAACCGGCACGGGCGAGCAACGCCAACGTCTGCTGCCGCAGATCGCAGATGGCTCGTTGCGCGTCGCGCTGGCCTATAGCGAACCGGCGTCGCGGGGTCTGCCCGAACCGGTGAGCGTGCGTGCGAATCGTACTCGCGACGGCTACGTCATCGATGGCCGCAAGTCGCTCGTGCTGGGCGCTCCCAACGCTCATGCGTTCGTTGTCTCTACACAGGTCGCCGGAACGCAGGGCATCACCTTGCTGCTGGTCGACGGCGATGCGCGCGGACTCGTGCGCCAAGCCCTGCCGCTGCACGATGGCACGTGGGTCGAGGAACTGAGCTTCCACGGTGTGGAGGTGGCAGAAGACGCGGTGCTCGGCGAGCCGGAGCAGGGTCTGCCGGCGCTGCGTGCGGGTCTCGCGGCCGGCACCGTGGCATTGTGCGCGGAGCTGATCGGCGCGATGGAGAAAGTCATCGAAATGACCGCTGCGTACCTGAAAACTCGCCAGCAGTTTGGCGTGCCGATCGGCTCGTTTCAGGCGTTGCAGCATCGCATGGCCGACATGGCTGCCGAACTGGAGGTCGCGCGCTCGATGCTGCACGTGGCGCTCGCATCGCTCGCCAACGACGATGTGCCGACCCAATTGCATCGCCTCGCGGCCGCGAAGATGCTGATCGTGCGGGCGGCCCGATTCGTTTGCGGCCAGGGTATCCAGTTGCATGGCGGCATCGGCATGACGGAGGAGTATGCGATCGGCCATTACTACAAGCGCGCCGTGGTGGCGGACCTGCAACTCGGCAGCGCGGACCGCTGCGAAGCCGTCTGTGCGGCAGCGCTGCAGGCCGAGTCGAATGCGCGCATGTTCAGTTGAGACAGGCGATCCAACAAATTAAAGCGAGGAAGACAATGAGTGAAACATCCAACGTACTCCTGAGCGATCAGGAAATCATGATCCGCGAGACGGCCCGCAAGGTGGCGTGCGAGGTCGTTGCCGCGAGCGCAGCGGAACGCGATCGCAGCGGCGCGTGGCCGCGCAGTGAATTGCAGACTGTGGGCGAGCTGGGCTTTCTCGGCATGCATGTTCCCGAAGAATATGGTGGCTCGGGCGCGACCTTTCCCGAGTATTGCCTCGCCATCGAGGCGTTCGCCGCCGCCGACGCAGGCTTCGCGACGATCTTGCACGTTCACAACGGCCTGGCCGGTTGTGTGGCTCAAGCGGGGACCGAGGCGCAAAAGCGCAAATACCTGCCCGATATGGCGTCGGGCAAGACTATCGTGGCCGGGTTGCTGACCGAGCCGCAAGCGGGCTCCGACACCGCCGCGTTTCGCACCACGGCACGCCGCGAGGACGGGCACTACGTGCTCAACGGCAGCAAGCAGTTCATTTCGAACGGTAACGAGGCGGGCGTAGCGCTCGCCATTGCAGCCGTCACCGAAACGCCCGAAGGCAAGAAAGGGCCGAGTCTGTTCATCGTCGACCCGCATGCACCGGGCTACAACGTCACGCGCATCGAGGAAAAGCTGGGGCAACGCTCGGCGCAAGTCGCCGCGATCCAGCTCGACGAGCACCGCGTGCCGCTCGCGAACCTCATCGGCGACGAAGGCTCGGGCTACAAGCGCGTGATGGGCATGCTGTCGGAAGGCCGGATCGGCATTGCCGCCGTCGCGTGCGGTGTCGCGCGTGCCGCCCTGGAGGCGGCCGTGCAGTATGCGAACGAGCGCGAAGCCTATGGCGCGCCGATCATGAAACTGCAGGGCGTGGCGTTCGATCTCGCCGATATGGCGATGCAGGTCGACGTGGCTTTCCAGTACATGATGCACGCGGCGCGTCTGCAGGCAGCGGGCGTGCATTGCGCGAAGGAAGCGTCGATCGCGAAACTCTTCGCGAGTGAAATCGCGGAGAAAGTGTGTTCGGATGCCATCCAGATCCACGGCGGTTACGGCTATCTGAGCGATTTCCCGGTCGAACGCTACTACCGCGATGCGCGTGTGACCAAGATCTACGAAGGCACGAGCCACATCCAGAAGGTCATCATCTCGCGCAGTCTCGCGGGGCGCTGAGGGGTATGTAGAACGGCTTGACGGTCGAGGGGCTGCTGGCGAGGCAGCCCCTTTCTTTCTGTGCGTCTACTTCAGTATCCCGCGCTGGCGCGCAAGCGAGATGGCGTCATAGCGGCTCGATACGCCGAATTTGGCGAGAATGTTCTTCACGTTCCATTTCACCGTGCCGAACGTGATGTTGAGCGTGAGCGCGATGCGCTTGTTCGACATCGCCTCGGCGATCAGCGTCAGGATTTCCACTTCGCGCGGCGTGAGGTTGCCGCGAGACAGTTCTATCTGGCCCCGCCCTGCTGCCACCGGCGGTTGCGTGCCGCCGCCCGCTTGCGGCGTTCGCGATATGCCGGCATGCGTCGCGCCGGGCGTCATTCTGGTCACCAGGTCGCCGAGATATCCGGCGACAGGCGGCGGCAGGCTTGCATCGTCGTGCAGGCGCACGAGAAGCGGGCCGACTTGCTCCTTCACGTCGATAAGCGTACGGATCAGCCCGAGCTTTGCACCGAGCGTCAGCGCCTCGACGAGACAGCGGCGCGCTTCTTCGTTGCGCTGCAAACTATCGTTCGCGGCGGCGGCCAGCAGGTTCGCGAGCACCAGAACACGCCCACGGCCGAACGCTTCGCCGAAGCGGAACATTTCGCCGAGCGCCTCGAGCGCAGTGGCAGGGTCGTGCTCCGCCATGGCGATGCGCGCACGCGCTGCTGCCGCAATGGCCGGAATCTGCGCGAACGCATCGGTCGCGCCCGCATAGCGCGCGCTGAGCCCTTCGAGTCGTGTAACCAGCTCCGTCGCGCGCCGCTGCTCACCCATCGCGAGCAGCACCTCGACCTGCTCGGCAAGCATGTGCGCGAGCGCGCGGTCGAGTCCGAGCAGATGGAAGTGCGTCGCCTGTGCTTCGAGGAAGGCGAGCGCCGTTTCGGGCGTGTCCAGCAGGAAGTCCAGGCGTGCGCGGCACAGCGAGGCGCGCGTCATCACATCGGGCCATGAGGTCTGCACGACGCCCGAGCGGTTGGCAAGCACCTCGCGTGCGTCGTCGACGCGATCGAGTTCATACCACGCGTCCGCGAGCGTCGCCGCGCACAGGTTCGCCGCCACCGAGCCGCGTCCAAACGCGGCTTCGGCCCGCTCCAGCGCGTCGCCGCCAAGGCGCGCCGCTTCCCGGATGTCGCCCGTGACGAGACAGGTCAGTGCGCGAAAGCTCTCGTACACCATCGCCATATCGTTGTTGCGGTCTTCGGGCGCAATGGGCCTGCTGTCGAGCAGTCGATGCACGTCGGCGATGCGGCCAAGCGCGAGGTAGGCGGCAGCGAGCCCGGAGAGGCAGATATAGCGCAGCGACGGGTTTTCCATCGGCACGTCGAGCGTGGGTACGAGCAGTTCCAGGACGCGGCGCATGTCGTCGCGCTGTACGGCGATGGCCGAATCCGTGACGACGAACTTCGACGAGATCGCCGGAATCTTTGCTGCTTCGCTGCGGCGAATCTGTTCGAGCCAGCGTTCGGCCTTGTCGGGCCGGCCGGTGAACGCATAAGTCAGGCAGCCGAGAAAGAACAGGCGCGGATGAGAGAACAGGGTGTCCTGCGGCAGACGGTCGAGCAGGTGCAGCATGGGGCCGATGTACGCCATGCTCCAGGTCGAGCGCGCGGCGGCTTCTTCCATGGTGTCGGCGGCGAAGTCGAGGTCGCCGCCGAGACTCGCATGCCGCACCGACTCGACGACGAGGCCGTGCCCGGCGAACCAGCGGCTCGCGCGCCGGTGCAGCGTCTCGACCTGGGCCTCCCCTTGGCGGGCGAGTCGCTGCGCGAGGAATTCGCCGAACAGCGGATGAAAGCGATACCAGGGTGACGCCTCGTCCGAGTCGACGCGATAGATCAGCAGATTTTCGTCTTCGGCGCGCTTGATCTGCTCAGCGGCGCCAGCGTCTTCAGTAACCGCTGCGGCCAGCTCCGCATTGAAGCGCCGGAAAATCGACATCTTTTCCATCAACGATATGAGCGCCGGCGGCAACCAGGCCACGACATCTTCGGCCAGGTACGACTGGAGGTCCGTCGATTTCCACAGCAGCGCGCGCAGATTGGCGCGTTTGGCCGGGCGCATGCGCAGCATCGTCGCGATGGGCTGCAGGCTCGCGGGCCAACCGTTCGTCAAGTCGTGAATCAGCCGCACTTCGTCGGCACTGAGCTTTAGCGTGCTCAGGTTCTGATCGAAAAAGGCACGCGTTTCCTCGAGATCGAACGGCAACTCCACGAAGTCGATTTCCGCGACCCGGCCCTGCATGCGCAGGCGGCCGAGGCTCAGCGGCGGCATGGTGCGCGAGGCGATGACGATGTGCAGGTTGGCCGGGCAGTCGTCGAGCAGCTTTTGCGTCAGCCGGTGCGCGGCCGGGCTTTCCACGTAGTGATAGTCGTCGACGATGAGGTAGAGCTCGCGGTCGATTTCCTCCATGGCGCTCGTGATGATGGCGGCGAGCGCGTCAATGGACTGCTCGCTACCCGTGGCGTGCGGTACGGCGCTGTCGCCGGGCATCCCCATGCGCTGTAGTGCGGCCAGCAGGTAGGTGCAGTACTGCGAAAACTCGCGGTTGCTGTGGCTAAGCGAGAGCCAGCCGACATCGGTGCCGGTCTTGAGCAGGAACTGGCGCCACTGCGCGAGCAGGATCGTCTTGCCAAAGCCGGCGCCGCCCGTGATCAAGGTCGCGCAGCAGTCTTTGGTCTGGGCGAGCCGGTCGAGCAAATGCTGGCGCGTGATATGGCGCGGGCCGATGCGAGGTGGCGAGAACTTCGTTGCCACGAGGAGAGTGTCGGAAATCATGGCTCGGGTCTTTGGATCGGTTGTTGCACGCCGGGGGCAGGCACTGCTGCCCGGACACCGACGGCCCATTATGGCGGTGCGCTTGCCGCTTTGGAAAGGGACCGCGAAGGAACCACCCGCTCCTGTGGCGGGAAAGCCGCCCACGTCCGCAAGGGGAGGGGAACGGACGGACCTCTTTCGCGTACCTTGGCGTCCAGCCAGAAATGCTGTCTGCAATCGAATACCGGAACAAGGAGACAAAATGAACGAATCCGTGGCTTTCGCTGTGAAGGGCCAGGTCGGCTGGATCACGCTTGCGCGCCCCGAAGCGCGCAACGCACTGAGCCGCGATATGGTGCTCGCCATGACCGCGCAACTGCGTACGTGGCGTGAAGACGCAGCGGTGCGCGTGGTGGCGCTGACGGGCACCGGGCCGGCCTTTTGCGCGGGTGCGGACCTGAAGACGGCGGGCGGCCCGGCGCAGCCCGGCGAAATGGATTTTCTCGACACGCTGGTCGTGTTCTTCGACCTGCTGCGCGCGTTTCCGAAGCCGGTGATCGCCGCCGTCAACGGTCTCGCGGTGGCGGGTGGTCTTGAAACCGTGCTGGCCTGTGACTTCGTCATCGCGGCGCAGAGCGCGCGCTTTGGCGACGCGCACGCGAACTTCGGCGTGTTCCCGGGCGGTGGTGGCGCGGCGGTGCTGCCGCGCAAGGTCCCGCACAACGTGGCGAAATACCTGCTCTTCACCGGCGATTCGTTGCCCGCCGCCGACATGAAGACCTGGGGTCTCGTGAGCGAAGTCGTGGCCGACGCCGAACTGGTCGAGCGCGTGCAGGCCATCGGCGACAAGCTCGCAAATAAAAGGTTCATCGCAGGAAACCGTGGAGCATGAAGGAGTAGTTGAGTACCCTGAGGCCTGACTTGATGAAGCTCAGGAGGCAGAGTTGCTCGATCGCAAGGCACTTCAGGCATTGGGTTGCTGGACGGGTTACCGGCTTGAGCGCGTGGAATGGCCGCAAGGTGAAGGTCATACGCTGTCGCTGTATCTGAAGCCGGCCGGCAAGGTCATGTACTGCGAGCAGTGCGGCGCGCGTTGCCAGCAGATCCACGAGACCACCGTGCGGCGAGTGCGCGATCTACCCCTGTTTGAGTACCGGGTCGTGCTGCATGTCCCGCGCCGGCGGGTCTGGTGTGAGCACTGCGGTGGCCCACGGCTGGAGAAGCTGGACTGGCTGGGCCGTTATCAGCGGGTGACCGAGCGTTTTGCGAAGGCGTGCGAGAAGCTGCTGCAGGCGGCCAGCGTACAGGCGGTGGCGGCTTTCTACGGTCTGGGCTGGCACACGGTCAAATCGATCGACAAGATGCGCTTGCGTGCGCGTGTGGTCGAGCCAGACTGGTCGACCATCCGCTACCTGGCGATGGACGAGTTTGCGCTCCATAAAGGCCATCGTTACGCCACGGTGGTGGTCGATCCTGTGGGCCGGCAGGTGCTCTGGATCGGACAGGGACGCTCACGCGAGACGGCCCGGGCCTTCTTCGAACAGTTGCCGGCGGGCGTTGCTGAGCGCATCGAGGCGGTTGCAATCGACATGACAACGGCCTACGAGCTGGAGATCAACGCACATTGCCCGCAGGCTGAAATCGTCTACGACCTGTTTCATGTGGTGGCCAAATACGGACGCGAAGTGATCGACCGGGTACGGGTCGATCAGGCCAACCAGCTTCGCCATGACCGGCCCGCGCGCAAGATCCTGAAGTCCAGCCGCTGGCTGCTGCTGCGCAACCACCGCAATCTGAAGCCCGACCAGTCGGTGCACCTGAAGGAATTACTGGCGGCCAATGAGCCGTTGATGTGTGTCTACGTGCTGCGTGACGAGCTCAAGCGTCTGTGGTTCCAGCGTAACCCCACCCAGGCACAAGAGGCCTGGGAGCAATGGCTCGAGCAAGCCCGGCAAAGCGGAATTGACGCTCTGCAACTGTTCGCCCGGCGCCTGCAAGGCTACTGGCACGGGATTGTGGCGCGCTGCCGCCATGCGCTGAACACCAGCATCGTCGAAGGGATCAACAACACCATCAAGGTCATCAAGCGGCGAGCTTACGGCTACCGCGACGAGGAGTACTTCTTCCTGAAGATCCGCGCCGCGTTCCCCGGTAATCGTCGATGAACCAAATAAAAGCCCACTCGTGCTGCGCCGCATGAAGCAGGTCGCCGACGAAGCCGCCGACAAGCCGGTAGCGGACGCGCTGCGTCACGAACTGCTGGAACTGCGCAACCACCAGCGCTCGTACGACATCGCCGAGGGCCTGCGCGCCTTTGCGGAAAAGCGCGCGCCGCAATTCAAGGGTTACTGATCCCTTCGGCTCTGCGCGGCAACAGGAAGACAACATGGAAGACATTTATATCGTCGGTGTCGGTATGACGCCGTTTGGCCGCCATGCCGACAAGTCGGTCAAGCAGCTCACCGCGTGGGCGGTGGAAGACGCATTGAAGGACGCCGACTGCGAGCGCAAGTGGGTCGAGGCCGCGTTCTTCGGCAACTGCACGCAAGGCCATTTCGACGGCCAGCACATGATTCGCGGCCAGGTCGCGCTGCTGCCGCTCGGCTTCGACGGCATTCCGATTTTCAATCTCGAAGGCGCCTGCGCTTCGTCGAGCCACGCATTCAATCTGGCGGTCACGCAATTGCGCGCCGGTGCAGCCGATGTCGTTCTCGCAGTGGGCGCCGAGAAGATGTTCTACAGCGACAAGGCCAAGATGTTCTCGGCCTTCGAATCGGCATGGGATATCGAAACGTTCGAGGAAAACAAGCAGTACCTCGCGCAGATGGGCAAGAACGTGGTGCCGCCCGCGGGCTCGCAATCGGAGAAGCCTTATAGCCCGTTCATGGACGTATACGCGGCGCTTGGCCGTGGCGGACTGATGGAACGCTATGGCATCACGCAACGTCAGCTCGCGGCGGTGTCGTCGAAGAATCACGGACATTCCGTGCACAACGAACGCTCGCAGTATCGCAATGCGATCAGCATCGAGGAGGTGCTTGCGGCACCGCCCATCACGTATCCGATCACGGTGCCGATGTGCTCGCCGATTTCCGATGGCGCGGCGGCCGCGATTCTTTGCACCGGCTCGGCGCTCAAGAAGTATGGCTTCGAGCGCAAACGCGCGGTGCGGGTGCTGGCGAGCGTGGTGCGTTCGGCCTCCGCGCGCGCGGCCGACGCCTTCGACGAGAGCTGCACGCATCTGGCCGGCCAGGCGGCGTTCGAGCAGGCAGGCATCGCGCCCGAAGACGTGGATGTGGCCGAGATCCACGATGCAACCGCCATCGGCGAACTGCTGTCGATGGAAGCGCTGGGCCTTTGTGAAGCCGGCGCGAGCGGAGAGATGGCTGAGCGCGGCGAAACCACGCTAGGCGGCAAGCTGCCGATCAATCCGTCGGGCGGCCTCGAGTCGAAGGGGCATCCGATCGGTGCGACCGGCATCGGCCAGATTTTCGAACTGGTGGAGCAACTGCGCGGCAATTGCGGCCAGCGTCAAGTGCAAGGCGCGCGCATCGCGCTCCAGGGTAACGGCGGCGGGCTCTGGCGTGTCGAGGAATCGACCGAGCATATCGGCATTTTCGGACTGGCGTGAGTTTGTGCGAGGCGGCGCATGGCGCAGCGAACTTGTGCGCCACCCGTCTTGCCTGCGAAGCGTAAGATCGACGAGTAAGAAGGAAGGGGACAACGGATGAAGATGAATTTCGCGCGCACGATGGGCAATCTCGCCGTGCGTTTCGGCGAACGCGAGGCGCTGGTCAATATCGAACGCCAGCGTCGCTATACGTTTCGCGAGTTGCACGCGCTGACCAACCGCATCGTCAACATGATGATGGGGCGTTTGGCGCTGCATCGCGGCGACATCGCCCTGTGCATTCTCGAAAACGACAACATCGCGCTGCTGCATGGCTGGACCGCGCTCAAGGGCGAGGCGGCGCTCGCCTATGCGAACTATCGCGATGCCCTGGAAGAGCACCGCTGGCAGGTCGAATTCATCCAGCCAAAAGTCGCTTTCATCGAAAACGCGCTGCTGGACAGCCACTTCGACATGCTGCGCGCGCTGGACATCACGGTGGTCTGCATGGATGCGCCGCCTGCCGGGCGCGAAGGGCTGCTGTACTTCTGGGACCTGCTGGAGGGCGTGTCGGACCAGAACCCCGGCGTCGAAAGCGACACGTGTAATGACCCGCTCGTGTACCGCTTTACCGGCGGCACCACGGGCAAGGGCAAGTGTGCCTCCTACACGATGGACAACTGGCTCGCGATGCGCGATTCGATGTACATGGAAAGCGAACAGGTCTATGACGCCGACACGCGCTTTCTGCATATGGCGCCGATCAGCCATGGCTCGGGCCTCGGTCTGCTACCCACACTGTTCCGGGGTGGCTGCACCGTTACCCAGAACGTGCCCAATCTCGCGCAGCTGTGCCGCAACATTGCCGCAGAGAAGATCACGAACACGCTGCTCGTGCCCACGATGATCTATCGCCTGCTCGAAATGCCGGAGGCGACGCAGTACGATCTCTCGTCGCTGCGCACGCTTGCGTATGGTGCGGCGCCCATGAGTCCCACGAAGCTGCGTGAGGCGCAGGCGCGCTTCGGCAACATCTTCATGCAGATCTACGGCGCGACGGAGATCCTGCATGCCGTCGGCGTGCTCAGCAAGGCGGATCACTTGTCCGCGACCGAGCACCAGCTCGGCTCGGCAGGGCGCATCGTGCCCGGCGTCGAGATCATGGTGGTCGACGAAGCGGGCGGCGAAGTGGCGCTGGGCGAAACGGGCGAGATCTGGCTGCGCTGCCGAGGCACAATTTCGAAGTACTACAAAAACCCAGAGGGCACTGAGGCGGAATTCAGCAACGGATTCTGGAAGTCGGGCGATCTGGGCTATATCGACGACGAGGGCTTCCTGTTCATTGTCGACCGCAAAAAGGATATGGTCATCACCGGCGGCTTCAATGTCTATGCCGTGGAGGTGGAGGCCGCGCTGAACTCGCATCCGGCGGTGTCGAATTCCGCGGTGGTCGGTGTGCCGCATGCCGATTGGGGCGAGGCGCTGCACGCGGAGGTAGTGCTCAAGGCAGGCGAAAGCATCACGGCGGAGGTGCTCATCGAGCACGTCAGGAGCAGGCTCGGCCGTTTCAAGGTGCCCAAGTCGCTCGTGTTCGTCGAGACGCTGCCGGTCAGCGTGATCGGCAAGGTGTTGCGGCGCGAGGTGCGCGAAAAGTACTGGAAGGACGAGGCGCGCCGGGTCTCGTGACGGCGTGAAATAACCTGATCTGCAATGCGAATCTTGAGGGGCCGTGAGGCCCCTTTTTTGTTGGGTCTCGGCGTTCCACGCCATTCGTGCGTTGGCATGCACCCTCGCGCGACGGACGCTCCCGGACGGCAAAAAAGGGAGGGGCGAAGCGAGCGCTCCTTTTTCTAACATGTTCTGGAAGCGCAACGCTGCGCGTTTAGCCGTGGGAGAAATTGCCGATGTCCGAAGACACCGTGGTACTTGAGAACGTGGGCGGGACAGCCATCATCACGCTGAACCGGCCACACCGGCGCAACGCGCTCGACCCTTCCATCATGACGGGAATGATGGCCGCGATCGACGCCATCCGGCGCGACAATGCGGTGAGTGCGGTGGTACTCACCGGCGCCGGTGGTCATTTTTGCGCAGGCGCGGATCTGGGCGATGGCGGCACCGAGCGCGATCGCGGCTTCTACGTGCGCGATCTGCTGGTCGGCCACGGCCGCTGGTTCACGGAACTGAGCGATCTGGAGAAACCGGTCATTGCCGCCGTCGATGGTTTCGCAACCGGCGCAGGTCTGTCTGTCGCGCTGGTGGCGGATTTCGTCCTCGCGAGCGACCGGGCGCGCTTCGTGTCGAGTTTCGCGCGCGTGGGCCTGATTCCCGATCTTTCGCTGCTGCACACGCTGCCGCGCCGGGTTGGCCTCGTACGTGCGAAGGAAATCGTGTTTTCGGCGCGCGAGATCGGGCCGGAAGAGGCCGTGAAGATCGGGCTCGCCGACGCAGTGGTGCCCGCTGAGCGCCTGCGCGAGACGGCCATCGAATATGCACAACGCTTCGAGAACGCGCCGACCCACGCGCTCGGCATCGCGAAACGCATGCTCAATCGCAGCCTCGAAACGGATCGGCAGACGCTCGCGCAACTCGAAGCGACGATGCAGGGCCTGTGCGCAGCGAGTCCGTATCACACGGAGGCATTGCGGCGCTTCTTTGCGAAGGAAGCACCGCTTTATGCGGGAACGCAACGGCTGTTCTGAGCGTTGCGCGCGCCAGTCCATTCCAGAACGGTCTATCGAATTCCATCATTCAAGGAGATAAAACATGACGCAGAAAGTTGTCGTCGCGGGCGTGGGCATGATCCCGTTCAAGAAGCCGGGTCAAAGCGATCCGTACACCGTCATGGGCGCACAAGCCGTGCGTCTCGCGCTCGCTGACGCGGGTGTCGGCTATGAGTCGATCCAGCAGGCTTACGCGAGCTACGTGTTCGGCGATTCGACCGGCGGCCAGCGCGTACTGTACGACGTCGGCATGACGGGGATTCCCGTCATCAACGTCAACAACAACTGCGCGAGCGGCTCGACGGCGCTCTACCTCGCGAACCAGGCGATTGCGAGCGGCATGGCCGAGATCGTGCTGGCAGTCGGCTTCGAGCAGATGAACCCGGGCGCGATCACCTCGCCCTGGAACGATCGCCCGGCGCCGCTCGATCTCTTTCAGCAGCAGTGCGCCGATATCGTTCCGGACGAGGTGCCGCCCGCGCTGCGCCTCTTCGGGGCGGCGGGCCAGGAGCACATGAAACGTTTCGGCACGCCGCTCGAGACCTTCGCGAAGATTCGCGCGAAAGCGAGCCGCCATGCTGTGAACAATCCGATGGCTGTGTTTCGCAAGGTCGTGACGGCCGAAGAGGTCATGGCCGACCTGGTCATGTGGCCGGGCGTCATGACGCGCCTGATGGCTTGCCCGCCGACCTGCGGTGCGGCGGCCGCAGTGCTGTGCAGCGAAGCGTACGCAAAGAAGCATGGGCTCGATTCGCGTGTCTGGATCGCCGGTCAGGCGCTGGCCACCGACGGCCCTGAAACCTTCAATTCAGGCGATATGCGTCATCTCGCGGGTTATGGCATGTCGCGCGCGGCAGCCAGCAAGGTGTACGAAATGGCGGGCATCGGCGCGGATCAGGTCGATGTGGTCGAACTGCACGACTGCTTCGCGCAAAACGAACTGCTGACGTATGAGTCGCTCGGACTCTGTCCGGAAGGTGGGGCGGAGAAATTCGTCGACGACGGCGACAACACCTACGGCGGCAAGTATGTGGTCAATCCGTCCGGCGGTCTGCTTTCGAAGGGGCATCCGATTGGCGCGACCGGGCTTGCGCAATGCACGGAACTGGTCCAGCAACTGCGCGGACGCTCCGAGCAGCGCCAGGTGGAAGGCGCGCGCGTGGCGCTGCAGCACAACGTGGGCATTGGCGGTGCCGCCGTAGTCACGATGTATCGCAAGGACTGACGGGAGCACGTATGGACTTTCACGCTGACCCGGGACTGGAGGCGTTCCGCGCAACGGTTCGCCTCTTCCTGCGCGACCACGTGCCGGCGGAGCTCAAGGGACTGCAGCGTTGCACGCGGTCGCCGCGCGAGCAGATCCTGCGCTGGCAAAAGCTGCTCAATGCGTATGGCTGGGGCGCGCCGTACTGGCCGAAGGAGCACGGCGGCACGGGCTGGTCGGTCGACCAGATGCTCGTGTTCGACGACGAATGCGCCGCGGCCGGTACGCCGACCCAGGACGGCTTCGTGCAGAAGATGCTGGGGCCCGTGCTGAACGCGTTTGCCACGCCCGCGCAAAAGGCCGAGCATCTGGGCGCCGCGCTCGGCGGTGAGCGGCTCTGGTGTCAGGGCTTCTCGGAGCCGGGCTCGGGTTCGGATCTCGCGTCGCTGCGCACGCGGGCGGTGCGCGATGGCGACCACTACGTCGTCAACGGCCAGAAGATCTGGACGAGCTACGCACATCATGCGGACTGGATCTTCATGCTCGTGCGCACCGATTCGACCGTGAAAAAGCAGGCGGGCATCAGTTTCCTGCTCGTCGACATGAAGACGCCGGGCATCACGGTGCGGCCAATTCGCAGTATCGACGATGCCCACCACCTGAACGAGACGTTTTTCGACAACGTGCGCGTGCCTGTCGAGAATCTGATCGGCGAGGAGGGAGCCGGCTGGGGCATTACCAAGTTCCTGCTCAACAACGAGCATGCGACGACGGCGGATCTCCCTGAAATCAAGCGCTATTTGCGCGAACTGCACCGTTTCGCAGTTGGGCTGCGTGTCGGTGACGCACGTTTGATCGATCGCCCCGAATTCGCCTTGAAGCTCGCGCGCCTCGAAGCCGAAGTCGAAGCGATTGGCATGCTGGTGCAGCGCGTGGCGAAGCTCGAGATGCGGCACGATCCCGCCTCGCATGTGCTTGGTTCGATGCTCAAGGTCCGCGCGACGGAGTTGCAGCAACGCATCACGGAGGCGCAAATCGAAGCGTTGGGCGACTACGGCGCGGTGGCCTACGCGCACCCGCACGAGGTGGCGCCGCAAACGCCGTATCCGCAGCAGGAGATGGCGCGCGGCATCGCCAACGACATGTTCCTGCGCCGCGCGTCCACCATCTACGGTGGGACGAGCGAAGTGCAGCGAGGCATCATCGCGAAGCTGCTGTTTCAGCTTTAAGGCTGGGCGGCACATCTGCCGTCCACCTGCAGAGGCGAGCCGGCGAGACACGACGTAACGTGTCGTCACTGTCTACACATCGTATTTAATTCATCAGGACTTCGAGGCAATATCATGACGATTCGATTTGACGGCCGCGTGGCCATTGTGACCGGTGCAGGCAACGGACTTGGCCGCGTGCATGCGCTGGAGCTGGCGAAGCTCGGCGCCAAAGTCGTGATCAACGACTTCGGCGGCAGCCGCGACGGCAAGGGCGGTTCGTCCGACGCGGCGCTGGTCGTGGTCGAGGAAATCCGCGAGACCGGCGGCGAGGCCATTGCCAACGGCGCCAACGTGGCCGACTACGAGCAGGTCACGGCCATGGTCGAGGAAGCCCGGGCCAAGTTCGGCCGCATCGATATTCTGATCAACAACGCGGGCATTCTGCGCGACAAGAGCTTCAGCAAGATGGAGATGGCCGACTTCCGTGCGGTCGTCGACGTCCATCTGATGGGCTCGGCGTACTGCACCAAGGCCGTATGGGAGATCATGCGCGAGCAGAACTATGGCCGTGTGCTGATGACGACTTCGGCTGCGGGGCTGTTCGGAAACTTCGGTCAGGCCAACTACGGCGCGGCCAAAATGGCCGTCGTCGGCCTCATGAACATGCTCGCCATCGAAGGCAAGAAGAACGACATTCGCGTCAACACGCTCGCGCCGATGGCGGCGACACGCATGACCGAAGACGTGCTTCCGGAAGCCATTCTCAAGGCGACGGGACCGGAGCAGGTGACCCCCGGCGCCCTCTTCCTCGTGAGCGAGAATGCGCCCAACAAGATGGTGCTGGGTGCGAGCGGCGGGGTGTTCTCAGCAATGCGGGTCGTGGAGACGGCGCCGGTGGTGATTCCCGCCGGCACGCTGAGCGCGGACGCGCTCGAAGCACACTTCGCGCAGATCGCCGACTGGAGCACGTCTACGTATCGCGACGATGCCAACGCGCAAGTCCACGCGTTCGTGACCGCCATGCAGCGCGCCGCCACGTAAGCGGGCGGACGGGGCCGATCGTATCGGCCTCGCTTTTGATTGAAGGTTGCGCGGTGCCTCATCCAAAGTGGGGGTGCTGCCAGAGCAAGTCAGTATCATTTCAATATTACTTGAAATATAGAAGCGATTGGTCTATCGTTCGCTTCATGGAAGCCAATCTCGCAGTACGCGCCTTGGGCGCGCTCGCTCACGAATCCCGTCTCGCCGTGTTTCGACTGCTGGTTGTGGCCGGTCCGGACGGCATGGCTGCCGGCGAGATTGCGCAACAGATTGGACTTTCCCCCTCGAGCCTGTCGTTCCACCTGAAGGATCTGACCCACGCCGATCTGGTCAAGCCGAGACAGGACGGCCGGTTCGTCTTCTACGCCGCCAATTTCGACGCGATGACGGGCCTGATTGGCTTTCTCACGGAAAACTGCTGCGCCGGCGCAGCGTGCGAAGCGAGCGAACTCGCCAACGGCTGCGCGAAGAAGCGGTGAAGCGCATCATTTTCGCCCCGCCCGCATGGGCTTAAGTGCAGCAAAGGAAATCAATGAGCAGCATTGACAAGGTCAGCGACGATACACGTCCCGCGATCGGTTCGTTCGAGCGTTACCTGACGGTTTGGGTCGCCCTTTGCATCGTCGGCGGCATCCTCGTGGGCCAGGCGCTTCCCGGTTTCTTTCACTCGATCGCGCGCCTCGAAGTGGCGCAGGTCAATCTCCCAGTCGGCGTGCTGATCTGGGTGATGATCGTCCCGATGCTGATCAAGATCGACTTTGCCGCGATGGCTCAGGTCAAGAGCCACTGGCGAGGTATTGGCGTTACGTTGTTCGTGAACTGGCTGGTCAAACCATTCTCGATGGCTCTGCTTGGCTGGATCTTCGTTCGCCATGTGTTCGCGGCATGGCTGCCTGTCGATCAGCTGGACAGCTACATTGCGGGTTTGATCCTGCTTGCCGCCGCGCCGTGCACGGCGATGGTGTTTGTCTGGTCGCAACTGTGCAAGGGCGATCCGTACTTCACGCTGTCGCAAGTCGCGCTCAACGATTCGATCATGATCGTGGCGTTCGCGCCGCTGGTCGCGCTGCTGCTCGGCCTTTCTGCTATCACGGTCCCGTGGGACACGCTGATCATCTCTGTCGTGTTGTACATCGTCATTCCAGTCGTTCTCGCACAGGTGCTGCGCAAGCGACTGCTTGCCAGAGGTGAGCGCTATTTCCAGCGGACTGTCGCGCGCCTGGGACCGTATTCCATCGGTGCGCTTCTGGCAACCTTGATTCTGCTCTTTGCGTTTCAGGGCGAGGCCATCATCAGGGAACCCCTTGTTATCGCGTTGCTGGCCGTGCCGATTCTGATTCAGGTGTTGTTCAACGCGGGCCTCGCTTATGTGCTCAATCGTCGTTTGGGCGTCGCGCATTGTGTCGCCGGCCGATCGAGTCTCATCGGGGCAAGCAACTTCTTTGAACTCGCCGTGGCCACCGCCATCAGTCTGTTCGGCTTCCAGTCGGGCGCAGCGCTCGCGACGGTGGTGGGCGTGCTGATTGAAGTGCCGGTCATGTTGCTGGTCGTCGGCGTAGTGAATCGATCACAGCATTGGTATGAAGCAGGTAACCGCATCACAGGATACAAGCGATGAGCGTCACGATTTATCACAACCCCGATTGCGGCACCTCCCGCAATACGCTCGCAATGATTCGCAACGCGGGCATCGAGCCGCGGATCATCGAGTATCTGAAAACGCCGCCGGACCGCGAAACACTGAAAGCATTGATCGTTCAGGCGGGTCTCACTGTACGCGCGGCCATGCGCGAGAAAGGTACACCGTACGCAGAACTCGGGCTGGGCGATGCTTCATTGAGCGACGAGGCATTGCTGGACGCGATGCAAGCACAACCGATTTTGATGAATCGCCCGTTCGTCGTCACGCCGCATGGTGTGCGTCTATGCCGTCCCTCGGAGCTCGTTCTGGACATCCTGCCCGAAGCACTGAACCGGCCGTTCACCAAGGAGGACGGTGAAGTAGTGATCGACAGCGCGGGCCGGAGAATGGGCAAGTGATTGAGAATCTGCCCAACATCAGCGCCTCGCACCTCGATACGCCCGACCTGCACAAGCTCTCGCCTCGCGCCGGGTTGCAGCATGCGCCGCGAATTCTTTTGCTGTACGGATCATTGCGTACTACGTCTTTCAGCCGCCAGCTAACACTGGAAGCCGAACGCATCCTGCGCCACTTCGGCGCTGAAACGCGAGTGTTCGATCCGCATGGCCTGCCGATTGTGGACAGCGTTTCCCCCGATCATCCGAAAGTGGTGGAATTGCGTGAGCTCTCGCAATGGTCGGAGGGCCAGGTCTGGTGCAGCCCTGAACGTCACGGCACGCTCACTGCCGTCTTCAAGAACCAGATCGATTGGTTGCCGCTGGAAAGCGGCGGTGTCCGCCCTACCCAGGGACGCACGCTGGCCGTCATGCAGGTGTGTGGGGGCTCGCAGTCGTTCAACGCGGTGAATGCCCTGCGCGTGCTGGGTCGATGGATGCGGATGGTGACCATCCCGAATCAGTCGTCGGTGGCCAAGGCATGGCAAGAGTTCGATGACGAAGGACGGATGAAGCCGTCTTCGTACTATGACCGAGTGGTCGACGTCATGGAGGAACTGTACAAGTTCACGTTGATGGTGCGGGACCGCTCGGCCTATCTGACCGACCGCTACAGCGAGCGCAAAGAAGCCCATGCCGAACTCGCCGAACAACTCGCTGCTGCCGCGATGGCGCATGAGGCTGATGCAAACGACGCCGATGGGCGCGAAACAGAATAAGCGCGTGGTTGCTGGCTGAACCGTTCGCTGTTGCCCCTGACTGGCCCGATGACCAGCAAACCGGGGCGCCTCAATGAAAAACACCCCAAAGGCCGGACCGAAGTCCAGCGTTTGGGGTGCAATGTCCAACGAGGTTTTTCGCTGCCCGGGTAATGCGTCCACTACCCCGGGCTTTCGAAACCTGCGATTAGAAGCTGTGGAACATGCCCACGTTGACTTGAACCTGGTTACCACCCGATGCGGTGTTGCCGAAGTCAGCAGCCGACGCGAAAGCGCCTTGAGCGTGGACGTAGGCACCCATCGTGTAGATCGACGTGGCCTTCGACAGCGCGTACGAAGCACCCAGCGAAACCTGGTTGATCGAAGCCATCGTGCGGCCTTCAGCGGCTTGCGCCGGTGCAGCTGCTGAACCGTAGACATACGTGTAGCCCGTCGCGAGCGACAGAGCCGGGGTTGCCTGGTATTGCAGCAGGGCGCCGATCACGTTGAAGTGGATCGATGCCTGGCCATCGTTGCCAGCGTACTGAGCGTTCGAGTAACGCAGACCAGCCGTGTACTGACCGATCTGGTATTGGCCAGCGATTTGAGCAATGCCTGCGCTCTTGAACGCGTTGCCACCGTTGTAGCCCGAGCTCGGGTAGCCGAGCGCGCCGCCGAACGACGGTTGCGCCGTGGCGTTCGTCCAGCCAGCCGCACCCTGGTTTTGCGCATGGAAGTAGCCGCCAGCGACCGTCAGGCCACCTTGAGCGTAATCAGCAGCCGCCGACCACGATTGACCCGAAGCCATCGAACCGGCCACGCCGCCGAACGAGTACGCGCCTTCAGCCTGGAAGCCGCTGATGAGCGGCGAGATGTACTTGACGGCGCTGTTCTGGTTGGTCGTGTTGTCGTTGTTGTCGACGTCGCCCGGGGTCGAGAATGCCGACGCCGAAATCGCGTCACCGGTCAGGCCTTGAACCATTTCCGTCACAGCGTCGATCTGGCGACCGAGGCGCACGGTACCGTACTGGTTCGAATCGAGGCCGACGTAGGCTTGACGGTTGAACAGCGAACGCGACGTGCCGATCGGGCCTTGGCCGCCGATACCGCCGGTTGCAACGTTGAAACCGTTTTCGAGCTTGAAGACTGCCTTCAGGCCGCCGCCGAGGTCTTCCTGACCCTTCATGCCCCACTTGTTCGAGCCCGAAGCGCCGCCGTCGAGGCTGAACTTGTCATGGCCGCCGACGTTCGACGTGTAGCCGATACCGGCGTCGATCATGCCGTACAGGGTGACCGACGATTGTGCCATTGCTGCCGAGGATGCTGCGAAAGCGGCCACAGCGATAACGCTTGCCTTGATTTTGCTGTTTTTCATCTGTATTCAGTAGTGACCAAGAGTTGCTTTTGGATTCGTTTATGTGTTGCTGCGCGCCGCAGGATAAAACACCTCTTGCAACTTCAAGAAGCAAAAAAAAACGACTGTCTCTAAAACGTAACAGAAGGCGTTATCTCTTGTGCAGCGGGGGATCGATGGACTATTGCTTATTCGCAACGCCCAATTGTCTCTTTGCAGGATTGGGGAACTTGATAGAGGTCAAATGGTCGGCGACCGCGGCACGGCTGAGAAGGTTGCGTCGTCCTGCATTCCTGCTGTCGAGCGGTTCGGCAGCGGGCTTGTGCCGTCACTGTGCACAAGCCTCGGTCGTTGCGCTCGCAACAGAAGAGCCGCCCGAAACCGGACGTACGTCAAGCTGAAAATGTGCGCCTGAGCGGTAGCCCGACCAAGCGGCATCCGAACGTTATGCCGCGCATGCCTTGACAAAGGCGTTGACAAGCGGCGCGGATTCCCCTCTAAGCGCCGCTCGCTCGGGTTGGAAGAGGGTCGCAACGAAAAACGGGTGATCATCCAGTTCGACGACCCGTGCGTCGCCTCTCGCGTCATCCCCGGCCACGCGCAGCGGGCCTGAATCGAGCGATTCCCTGAACTGAGGGTTGAGTCCATATCGACAACGGTAGCCTTCCGTGGTCTCGGCGACCCCGTAAGCCGCAGCGATACGGGTCCCGGGGAACAGGCGGACTCGATCGACCGTTTCCACCAGAGCGCATTCAAGCGGCGAGATGACCGCACGCGCGGCGCCTGGTGCGGTTTCCGCGTGCTCGGCATCCGCCCAGCCAAGCACGTTTCTCGCGTATTCGATGATCGCGTGCTGGAAGCCACCGCAGGTGCCGAGAAACGGCGTCGCATTTTCGCGAGCATGACGAATCGCGAGCAATGCACCTTCCGTGTTCTGGTAGGGGCTGGCGGGCACGCACCAGATTGCGTCGAACGAAGCGATGCGCGAAGCGGACGTGATTTCCACGGTGGGAATCCATTCGTATTCGATCGCGATGTGATCCGTTTCCGCGACACGGTTCAAGGCAAGAGGAATGGCTTGATGAGCCGGCACCGAATGGTCGTGGTCTCCGACCAGTCCAACGATAACTTTGCTTCGCATGGGCTTGTGACTCATGGTGAGTGGTGGGTTTTGCGGTTCTCTGGAAGCAGCTGCAACTCTGCACCCAGCTCATCGAGTTCGAGGCAATGGGTTCTGTCATGATCGAGAAGCTCGCGGACCACTTCTTCAAGCGTCATTCGGCGAGCGCCATCGCGCAGGCAGCAACGCGCCAACTGTTGCGGCTGCAGTTTTCCGAGCGATGAACACAGGCGCCGTCGCCCCGCTTTGAAGGCACGAATCGCGGTATGCAAATCTTGCTTCGCGTAATTGCGTTGATCGGCCAGAACCGTTCCGTCCACGGAATCGACGCGGGGTAGCGCAGTCGAAAGGATTGCGTCGATGCGAGCGACGAAGATCGCATCCAGATCGCGAAGATGGCACGCGTGTTCGACGAGTGCGAAGCCCGTCCCCGATGGTCGCTGGCGCCACAGGGCCTCGGGCATCCGCGCCACGAACGACGAAACCCGGCCCGGCATCAGCGCGAGTTCATCGATGACGTCGCCCCACGCCAGCTTGACAGGTTGCGGGCTAAACACGGCTCCGTAGCTGAACCACGTACCGCTCACGCGCCCCCGGGGCTGGACGACCTCGTGGCCATGCAGTCGCATGACTTCGGCGATCATCGCGCCACAGAACTGTCGCGCGGTGGTGTCTTGCTCGACTTCAGGGAACTTGTACGCGATCTCGTCCGTGACGGCCGCGATGGCGGCAACGCCGACGCGCGAAAGCGCAGCGAATTCGATGTAGCGATCGGAGTGGACAATCAGGGCTTCGAGCTGTTGTCCCAGCGGCGACGATCTGAAGCGATCGAAGCGGGAATGCATGGGCCGGTTCCGGGTATGAGTAACGTATCAAAATGGTACGTTACTACCCGCAAGGCGTCAAACGCTACCGTGGAGGCTCGCCGATTCGCTTTTCTATACTGCGACCGGATTCAGCGAATCGACGCCGCGAGCAGCAACTCGCGACGCTCCGCGATCTGGTGCGCCCAGTCGTCGATCATGGCCTTGAAGCGCTCGCCCTCGAAATCCTCGAGCGCCCGTTCGCCCGCAGCGTTCAGCGCCGTGAGCGTGTAGTTCACGCACACCTCGGTGCGCGTTCCGTCGAGTGCGGCGCAACGCACTTCGACGACGCTCGTGCGCGAGGCCGGCGTGGTGCGCGCATAGCGCGAGCGGTGCGCCTCGCGGTCGAAGTCGACCAGGGTCCAGATGGTCAACTCATCATCGTGACCGGTGAGGAACACCATCCCGGGTTCGGTCGAGCCATCGCTCGGGTAGACGTAAGTCGGCTTCCAGCCATCGACCCATAGTTCCTCGCCGGCTGGCGTGAAGAACATGAAGGCCTGGTCGAGCGGGGCATCGACGACGATCCGGTGAGCGACGTGCAGTCGTTGCGGCATGGGTGCATCCTCCGTTGATCAAATGACGAGTCGAGCAAGTTGCCATAACCCCAGCCCGCCCAGCAGCGCGGCCGAGCAGAGGTTGACGGCGCGTTGCCAGGCATCGTCGAAGCAGTCCCGCAGCCGGCCCACGACGATGGACAGGATCAGCCACCAGAACGCCGAACCCAACAGCACGCCAACCACCATGACCCATGGCGACGACGAAGGCGCGCGGCCTGCCAGTGCGCCGAACACCGCCATGAACGAAAAGATGGTCGTCGGATTCGAGAGCGTCAGCATGAAGGTGCCGGCCACGTAGCGCAGCAGCGTACCGGCGGGCGGAGGGGCGCCGGTGCTGCGCACCGTTGGCCTCATCGCGATACGCCACGCCAGCCACAGAAGGAAGCCGCCGCCGAACAGGCCCAGCCAGAGCTTCAGGCGCAGCAGCACGGCAATCAGACCGGTGACGCTATAGGCGCCGATCGCGCCGTAGACGGCATCGGCGAATGCTGCGCCGAGCCCGGTGGCGAGGCCCGCAAGGCGGCCGTGGTCCAGCGTGCGCTGGATGGCCAGCAAGCCGATCTGCCCGACAGGCGCGGCAATCGACAGCCCGATCAGTAGCGACTGGCCGAATAGAACGGGTGCAGCAGATGATGCCAGGGTATCCATGGCGAGCATTTTCAAGCTGGACGGCGAACTTGCACAGAATAAAACGCAAAGCGAAAATGGATTTCGCGTTCGATTTTTCAGGCTGAAGGCCGTCATGACCGAAACACTGCAACTCGACACCAAAGCCTGGGCGCTGCTTTTGGCGCTGCAGGAGGATGGCCGCGCGCCGCTGAAAACACTGGCGCTGGCCGCCGGACTCTCGGTGCCCGCCACGGTCGAACGGCTCAAGCGCTTGAAGGACGCTGGCGTCATCCGTTCGGTGGGCGCGGAACTGGACCCGGCGAAGGCCGGATACCCGGTGCGTGCCATCATCGGCATCACCGTGCAGCAGCCCGGGAAAAAGGCCTTTCTCGACAAACTGCGCCGCGCGCCCGAGGTACTGGAATGCCATCATGTGGCCGGCGCCGACTCTTATATCGTGACCGTGGTGTCGCGCAGCCTCGAACACCTGGAGCGGTTTCTCACCTCGATCAACGGGTATGGCGAGACGCGGACCTCGATTGTGTTTTCCACGCCGATACCGCGTCGTGGGTTGGTGGCGCCGGGTTCGGGGCGGTGAAGCGGCAGGGCCGCTGTCTGGATTGGATGGCTAAATGATGGCGCTGGCCGCAGTTTGGCTTGTGCGTTCAGTATCGAAGAATGCGGAGGCGTCGTTTTGCGACCGGCAGATGTCGACTCGTTAAAGACGCTCGCGAGGTGGAACCGAATGGCTGCTGCCGGGCGCGTAACGGTCAACGGCGTGATTCGAAACAAGCACCGCAAATCCGGCGATATTTTCAAAACGATCGGCTCACGGCCTGGTGGCCTGACCAGCGGCAATCCGCGCGCCGACCCTGGAAAAGCAGTCGGCAACAATCTCGAATGCCTGCTGCGCAGCGGGCACGAGCGTGCGCTCGGCGTGGTGCACGATGCCCAGTGTCAGGTCCATGACGAGTGGCGGATCGACGGCGAGCGCCGCCGCATCGCCAGATTCCAGTTTCGAGACGATCGCGAGTTCGGTCAGGGCGACGATCGCGTCGCTCTTTTGCAGAACGCTATGAACCGTGCCGACGTCGTCGGTCGTAATGGAGAAATAATCGATGACGGGCGCACTCAGGCCATAAAGGTCGCCCAAGCGCCGGGCCAGCGAGGGTTCGACGTAACCGGCGGCAATGAGCGGATACGCGCGCATATCATCAAAAGTCACTTTCCGCTTGTCCGCGAGCGGATGCCCACGCCGGACAAACCAGCCGAAGGTGCAGGGGTACAACGCAGTGACGCGCAAATCGGCATGCTCGCGCGCGACGCGAATATCGCCGACAAAAAAATCGAGGCGCTCGGCCAGCAACGCAGCCACTAGCCGTTCGGATGTCTCGATCACGCTATGCAGTCTCACCCCGGGCGATTTGCTCATCAAACCGAGCATGATGGGCTCGAGGAGGATAGGCGCGAGCGACGAACCCATGCCGAACGCCAACGATCCCGATTCGCCCGACTGCATCAGCGCCAGCAGCCGGGCGCCTTCCTTTTCGTCGAGAATCATCCGCCGCGCGCGAGGCTCGTAGGCCTGTGCGTAAGGCGTCGGCCGCAGCCGGCGCTCGGTCCGGTCAAAGAGCGGCACGCCCAACAGTTCTTCCATCGAGCGGATGCTGCGGGAAAGGGCGGGCTGGCTCAAATGAACGGCTTCGGCCGCGGCCGCAAGCGAGCCGTGATCGAGCAATGCGAGAAAGTGCCGGATCTGACGGGTATTCATTGAGGGAACTCACTTGCAGAAACTGCATTGTATCCCCCAGAAATACGCAATGTACACAAGTCGAATGGCTGCTTAGACTGCGCTGGCATTGACTCACTCTTCACGCCTATGCCTCTCGATCCGTCCCCACTCCAGCGCCGCCCGGTTGTCGGCATCATCGCCGACAGCATCGAGCACTACGGGCATCGCGGGCATTCCGTCCTGCACGGCTACGTGCGGGCGGTTGCCACCATCGCGCGAGCGTTGCCCGTGCTATTGCCGGCGTGCGCCGAGGCACTGGACGGCGAGACGTTGGCCGCGACCCTCGACGGCATCGTGCTGACCGGCAGCCCTTCCAACGTCGCCGCCGAGCGCTATGGTGCTTCGCCGCTGCCAGCGACGACAAGACAGGACCATTGGCGCGATTCGGCCGTTTTCGACGTGTTGCCGGGCCTGATCGCAGCCGGCATCCCGACGCTCGGCATTTGCCGTGGCTTGCAGGAACTCAATGTGATGTATGGCGGCACGCTCGAAGCCTCGGTTCACGCACAGCTTGGCCGGCTCGATCATCGCGAAGGCGATCACGACCGGCCCATCCAGCGCTGGTACGACGACAGCCACGCCGTGCAGATCATCCCTGGCGGTGTGCTCGACAAGCTCACGACGAACCCTGTCCAGCAGGTGAATTCGCTGCATCACCAGGGAATCGAGCGCCTCGGCGATGGCTTGCGCGCGGAGGCCGTCGCGACTGACGGACTTGTCGAGGCGTTCTCGATTCGTTGCGCGCCGCAATTCACGCTGGCTGTTCAGTGGCACCCCGAAATGCGCATCGACGACAGCTCACTGTCTCTCGCCATTTTTGAAGCTTTCGGCTCCGCTTGCCGTTCGCGCCGGGACCAGCGTGTTTCACAAATCGCGCTCGATTGACGTGCTCCAGCGAGATACACCAAACAACTCATCGAATCATGTCGAATACTCAATTGCGCGCACTGTTCAGTCGCAACTACGCTGAAGCGCGCGACAAATTCCTCAATGCCGCCACCGCGCGCGGCCTCGCCGTCGACTCGCATGTCCTGCCGCTCGAAGGCAAGGATGGAGAAGTGCTCGCGACCGATGTCGTGCTGGACGGGCCGCGCGATGCGGCGAATCTCGTGATTCTCATCAGCGGCGTGCACGGCGTGGAAGGCTATTGCGGCTCGGCGATCCAGGCCGGTGTGCTGGATCTCGGGCCGGTCGCCGGCGCCGATACTGCCGTGCTGCATATCCATGCCGTCAACCCTTACGGCTTTTCGCATTCGCGTCGCGCGACCCAGGAAAACGTCGACCTAAACCGCAACTTCGTCGATTTCAACGTCTCGCAGCCAGTGAACGAGCGCTACGCGCAGATCCACGACCTGCTGTTGCCGGCCACGTGGCCGCCTGCGGACGACAACGAATCGACACTCGACCTGTTGCGCAGGCAATGGGGCGCGCGCGGCTTTCAGCGCGCGGTCGGACTGGGTCAGTACGTCTTTGCGGACGGGCTTCACTACGGAGGCGCCGAACCGGCATGGAGCAATCGCACGTTCCGCCGGATTCTTCGCGAGTACGCCCAGCGTTGTCGTCGCATCGGCTCGATCGACATTCATACGGGCCTCGGTCCCTACGGCCATGGCGAGCGGATTTTCGCCTGTCTCGATGAAGGCGGCGCTTTGGTGCGCGCGCGTCGCTGGTGGGGCGAGCATGTGACCTCGGTGAATCAGGGCACATCGACCAGCATTCCGATGACCGGCCCGATTCAGTACGGACAGTTCGAAGAATGCCCGCAGGCCGAACACACCAATATCTGCCTGGAGTTCGGTACCCATGCGCCGTCGCTTGTGCTGCCCGCCTTGCGCGCGGAGCACTGGCTGCACCGATGCGGCAGCGCCGACGCGGCGCAGGCCGCGTCGATTCGCCAGGCGCTCAAGGACGCGTTCTACCCGCAGGCGGACGACTGGCAAGCCGCGATTTGGCAACAAGGACGCGATGTATTTCTGCAGACCGTGCGCGGTTTGCAGGAGGCGGAGAACACGACCGAGGCCGGTTGAAGCGCACACGAACGAACAGCACCAGATAACGGAGACATCATGCGTTCTACCCTTGTCGACGCGCCCGGCAACTGCCCCGGCGCTCCACCCCCCGAGGCGGCCGCAGCCGTGAGCGGCGTGCGACCGGTCATCAGCCGCAAGGCCGTTGCGGCGGCAGTTACCGGCAATGCGCTCGAATTCTACGATTTCGTGATTTACGCATACTTTGCCGTCTATATCGGGCGCGCTTTCTTTCCGGTCGGCGGCCAGTACGGGAGCCTGCTGCTTGCAGCGGCAACGTTCGGCGTGGGTTTCTTCACGCGCCCGCTAGGTGCAGTGTTGATCGGCGCTTTTGCCGATCGCGCGGGCCGCAAGCCCGCACTCATTCTCACGGTCGCGCTGATCACGGTCGGCACGCTGGGCATGGCCGCTACGCCGTCGTACGCCAGCATCGGCATGGCGGCGCCGCTCATCGTGGTCCTGTGCCGGCTTGTGCAAGGCTTCGCGCTTGGCGGCGAGGTCGGTCCGGCGACGGCGCTTCTCATCGAAGCCGCACCGCCCGGGCGGCGTGCGCTCTACGCGAGCTGGCAGCTCGCAAGCCAGGGCATCGCGGTTGCCGTGGGGGGCATGTTCGGCGTGCTGGTATCGATCACGTTGCGCGCGGACCAGCTGGCGGCATGGGGCTGGCGTATTCCGTTCATCGTCAGCCTGCTGCTCGTTCCCGTGGCCGTTTATATTCGCCGGAGTCTGCCCGAAACGCTCGCGGACAACAATGGCCGTACGGCATCCGAAGTATTGGGCGGCGTCGTTCGCACGCATCGCCGCTACCTGGTGCTGGGCGTGTTGATGACGTTGTCGGGCGCGGTCTCCTCGCAGATCGGCAACTACATGACGACCTACGCGATCCAGACGCTGAAGCTGCCGCCGACGATCGCGCAGGCGAGCGCACTGGTCGGCGGCCTGTTGACGTTTGCGGGCGGGCTGCTCGGCGGATGGCTGTGCGACATGCGCGGCCGCAAGATCGTGCTGATTGCACCGCGTGTGCTCCTGATGCTGTTGAGCGTGCCCATGTTCCTGTGGCTGCAGGCCGTGCCAGGCGCCACGAGCTTCCTGCTGGTGACGGTGATTCTCGCCTTGCTGACGGCCATGAGCGCAACGGCGGCGATGGTGGTCATGCCCGAGTTGCTGCCCGCGAGTTTCCGTAGCACGGGTGTGTCGCTCGTCTACGCAATCGGCACCACGCTGTTCGGCGGCACCACGCAATTCGCCGTCACGGCCTTGATCGCCTGGACCGGAAGCCCGATGGCGCCCGCCTGGTACATGGTGGCGACCAGCGTGCTGAGCCTCGCCGCCATGGCGATGCTTCCCGAAACACGCAACGTGGACGTGTCCCGATAGCCCATCTGGCCCGGCGCGGCAGCGCCTGTGCCGGGCCGCCTACACGCTGCACCTTTCCATCATGCCTGGCGTGAGCCTGGCAGGGGCGCTCGCGCGCCTGCATTTTCACCATAAAGACAAACGAGCGAGACATGAAAAAGACCATGATTGCCGGCCTCGTGCTGGCCAGTATGAACGTTGCTGCGAACGCGCAGTCGAGCGTGATGATCTTCGGCAGCCTTGATTCCGGTCTGACGTACGTGAGCAACGTTCACGGCAGTTCGTCTTTCGCAATGGCAGACGGCATCAACAAGAACAACTCGCTGGGTTTCAGCGGTGTCGAAGACCTGGGCGGCGGCAAACATGCACTTTTCAAGCTGGAAAACGGCTATTCGGTGAATACAGGTGCGCTGGGGCAGGGCGGGTTGCTGTTCGGCAAGCAGGCCTATGTCGGCTTGGGCGATGCGTCGACTGGAGATTTGACGCTCGGCCGTCAATACGACTTCGCGTACTCCATGCTTCGCTATCTTCCCTGCCTGTCCTGTGGCATCTACAGTGTCGAGAACGGCGACCTGGATCGGGTCTCCGGTGAGCGGTTGAACAACACGGTGCAATTCATGTCGCGCAGTTTTGGGGGCTTTTCCGCCGGTGCACAGTACAGCTTCGGCGCAAGCTCCGGTAGCACGACGACCAACGCCGGGCGCGCGGTGAGCGCGACGGTGCAATACATCGGCAGCGCGCTTGCGGCAGGCGCCTACTACACCGACATCAATGGCGCACCCGTCTACGCGGGCATGACCGGCGCATCGGAAATCTTCGGTCGCCCGATCACGCCCGCTACGGCCCTGCTCGTCGACAAGCAGCGCATCTTCGGGCTTGGCGCAAGCTATGCACCAGGTGCGTGGCGGGTGTCAGTGCTCTATACCAATACCCATCTCGAACTGGGAAGCGCCAGCGCGCAGGATCAGGTGATGCACGTTGGCGCAGATTATCGGCCTCGGGCCGATCTCGTGCTCGCGACCAAGGTCTCATACGACAAGCTCGATGCGTCGCACTGGCTAACACTGTCATGCGGCGTGGACTATCTGCTCTCGAAGCGGACCGATGTTTACCTCGACGTGCATGCGCAACACGCATACGGCGACGGCACGAAAGCATCGATCGCTCTGGCTGGCACCTCGTCGACGGACAAACAATTCCTCTCGCGTGTGGGCATCAAGCACTTGTTTTAATGGTTCTCGCGGGTGCGGTCGGATATTCGGGGTCGACGCGGCAGTGCGAGACAGTCGCCGCCGACCCACCCGCCCCGCGCTGGTCCACAGGAACGTCGCCGCCCGTGTCTGTCACGCGGGAACGCGACGCTGTTTCGTCAGGCCCATTGGTAACGGCGAGACCGGTCGCTAGCCGCACGTGGCGTTCCAACAAGGCTTCAGGTTCGGGATGCAGTCCATCGCCGCGCTGAACTACGAGCGCGCGAACCGAGAGAGCCGGCAACGAGAGTGAAGGTCAGCTTTTGGGCACGAACCCGGCCTTCGAAGCGGCGACGTCGACTGTCTTTTCATGGCCGCACACGGTCCAATGCGACAGGCCGTAGTCGACCCGAAGCGGACTGTCGAATTACCGGAAAGCGGTCATTCTAAACGTCGACTCTCTCGGTATTTAGATTTTCGGAATTTTGCCGATAAAGCGTTCAAATGCCGCTTTGTCGCGGGCATCGTTAAGCCTTCGGCTTGGTGAACAGAATAATCAACTAGGGGAAATCAATCATGCTGGTGGATCGAATCGCCATCTATAGCCTCGCCGCGTCCATCCTTGCCGGATGCGCGGTAGGCCGGACAACTGTCGACGTCGCCGCGCCTCAAGGCACAAACCCTGCGACGGGGAAGTATGTGCGCATCGAGTCCGTCGGGGACAAACGCACTTTTGTGGTCAAGCCCCCCAGCGCTGACATGGCGTCGCTGGATCCTGATGAAGATTCTAGCGATGCATCGAAAGCTCGCGCAATCGGTCGGAAGAGAAACGGCTATGGCAAGGCACTTGGCGATGTGGTGCTCCCTGCAGGCAAGACGGTCTCAGGCCTCGTTGAAAGTGCATTGGCTACAGGCTTTCAGGAGGCGGGTTACATTGTCGTGAAGCAAGGTGACCCCAACTTTGCCGCTGCCGCTCCGGTGACTGCAGAAGTAATCGACTTCTGGGCATGGTTCCAGCCCGGCTTCTGGTCCATTACAACCAACCAGAAATCAGAACTGCATTTGTCAGGTGATGTCGGCGCTCTCCATGGTGCTCAGACCGTCAAGACTCGCGTTAGCGAATCCAAGCAGGTCGTGGTTTCCAGCGACTGGCAGGAGATAGTGGAAAAAGGTCTGTCGGCGATTACCCTGCGGACAAAGGACCTGGTAAGCGGGAAGTAGGTCCTCCCACGGCCGAACCGCGTCGCTCGTCGTGAAGATGACGGGAGCGTCTGGCTCGCGACTCCAGAACCGCAGTCGGTATCTGGTATAGCAGATTAACGACGTTGAGCGGGATCGACGTCGAAAATGTGTGAAAGTGAGGACGCTCTCGGCCATACATCGACGCGCACAGCCGTCTAAATCGTTCGCGATGAAAGTTTCGGCGATTGATTTTCGACGGTTTAGGCGGCCATGTCGAACGGTCTCTCCCGGCCGGACAGCGACCCGATACTGTCCGGCCCGCGCCCCGTCACACGTCGGTTTGCGCAGCCATCTCGAGCGCATCGTCGACCTCAATACCGAGGTATCGAACCGTGCTCTCCAGCTTTGTTCGTGAAGCCACAGGTGTTCATGTTCACACCCGAGGAAGTCGAGTCGTACACGTCGGAATTTAACCCTTGGAATGGGAGCGCACGGTTTGCAGCGGTGGACCTAGGTAAGTCATCTTGGTTTCAGCGATTCATCGCGCGTCATCTTGGGAACTGTAGTCACTACCGATGCATGTTTTACGACGAGCTTTTGGATGTGATTTGCGAGGACATAAAAGCGGGACGCGGCGGTTACGCAGGCTGAAAACGTGTGCCTTAGTGGTATGGATTGCCGACGATCCATGCGCCGATGTCGAATGCCCGCTTGTGGCCGAGATGGAATGGACACCGCCCTCCCTTCGGGGAGGCGGACATGATTGAGGGCCTCCAGAACCGAACGGCATCAATGTGCCAAAGTGGAGTTGCGACACAACCACTTAAGGAACGGAGGCCCCAAATGAATGCTACGACATACGGACTGGATGTTGCAAAACGGGTGTTCCAGTTATATTGGGTCGACGCCCAAACCGGCGAGATTGCGAATCGGCGGTTTGGGCGCGATGATCTGATCGCGTTTCTTGCCCAGCGTCCGGCCGGGCGTGTCGCTCTTGAAGTATGCGGGAGCGCTCATTGGTGGGCACGTAAGATTCAGGCATTGGGACACGAGGTCGTGTTGTTGCATGCGCAGTTTATCCGGCCCTTTGTGCAAACGAACAAGACCGACGCGGCGGATGCGAAGGCGATATGGACTGCGGTTCAGCAACCTGGAATGCGCACCGTCGCAGCGAAGACGGAAGACCAGCAAGCGATGCTGAGCCTGCACCGAATGCGCTCGCAACTCATCAAATTTCGAACAATGCAGGTGAACCAGCTCCGTGGGTTTCTCTACGAGTTTGGCGTGACGTTTCGGACAGGACGTGCGGCAGGACTTGCCGAGGTAAGGCAACGCATGGCGGAATTGGAGGATGCACTTCCAGCATCGATCATGCTTAATCTGCAAGACCAGTTACGTCGCATCGACGCGTTCGAGGACGATATCGATCAACTCGAGAAGCGCATTGGTGCGTGGCAGAAACAGGAGGTGGCGTGTCGCGCGATTTCCGACGTGCCCGGCATCGGCAGGCTAACCGCAACGGCCCTGGTCGCAACCATCGGAGACGCGAGGACCTTCAGGTCAGGACGTGAATTCGCTGCGTTCCTCGGTCTTGTCCCGAGACAAAGCGGTACGGGCGGCAAGGTTCGATTGGACTCCATCTCGAAGCGAGGTGACCCGTACCTGCGCACACTGCTGATTCATGGAGCCCGCTCGGTCCTGTGTCATACGAAGGTACCAACAGCATGGCAGAAAGGAATTCAGGAGCGGCGCCCCGCCAATGTGGCAGCCGTCGCTCTGGCGAACAAGATCGCTCGAACAGCCTGGGCGATACTAGCCCATGACAGCAGTTACGAAGCGCACCACGTCAGCGTAAGACCAGCTTAACTTTAAGAGACTCCAAGACCTTGAACCGGTAGGTTGCTATGGTTGATTCTTCGTGATGGCAAAACAGGTCGGACCGCAGGAGTGCAAACCTGAACACAGCCTTGTGCCTGAAGCACGCGGCCGAGATGAGGACATTCCTGGCGCATTCCATCAGGGCTCGCGGCTTCGGCCTGCGTAAAGCCGGATATAAGACCGCAGCCGATACCTCGTTACGACATCACATCAAGATCGACTTGGCAAACCGGGCGGTGTCCATATAAGGCTGTGTGAAAACACGAAACGCGAAGTCGGGGGCGCAGATTCCGTGCTGCATGCTCGCAGCCCATCGGTAGACCTGGAATGCTGGCGTAATTTTGATGCTTCGTTGCGGACCGCGTCCAGCTTATGCGGGGAACCTTGGGCGCTTCACGCACCCACCAGTCTCATGGCCTTCATGGTTTTCGAGAACCCTAGTATCGCCATTACGCGCTTGAGGTTGTATGCCGGCACATGCAGGCTCATTTCGGTACTCACATTGGCAAACCGGCGAGTCAGGAAGTGCGTGTAGCCCATGCCGGCCATTTTCGCCTCGACGTGCGCGCGCACGACGCCGGCGATCGAGCATTCGTCAGTGACCGCGAACGCGGAATATCCCAGCTGCGCGGCGCGTTCGGCGAGTTGCTCGGCGTTCGACGCGCCGCGCAGGAACGAGAAGTTGGAGGCGCACTGCAGTTCCGCATAGTCGGGCAGTGCGCCGAGGGTCGGCGCCCCCACGAATCACCCGTTCGCGCAAAAGCGACGCCGACGGCCCGCCGAAGCCGGGCTGCTGCGCATGGATGTCGGTCGCGGGACCGGCGTCATGAATTCTCTGAATTCTGTATATATGTACAGTATTGTGCCGTATCTCGATTGGGCGGGCGATGGCGGGCGCTGCCGATAAAAAGCGCACGCAGATGTTCTGCGACGTGCTATGAGGCCGAACGGGAAACGATTGACGGCTAACATGTACAGTTATTTGTACATGTTTATCCGGGTGTGGTAGAGTTGTACCTGTATCGGTACAGGTTAGCCATGAAGGAGGACATATGCGTACCATCCCATTCACCGACGCTCGCGCCAATTTGAAGCGCGTCATCGACCAGGTTGTTGATGACGTGGACGTAACGCTCATTACCCGACGCGACGCACCCAATGCGGTTGTCATGTCCCAGGATCATTACGACAGCTTGATGGAAACGGTCCATCTGTTGCGCTCCCCGGCAAACGTAGCCCATCTGGAGCGCTCTATCACGCAGGCACGCGCGGGCAAGGTAAAGCCCCGCAAGTTAGTTGACGACGGCGAATGAGCGTCGCTTTGAACATCATGTGGACTGCCGAGGCATGGGACGATTACGTCTACTGGCAAGGGCAGGACAAAAAGACGTTGAAGCGCATCAATCAACTCATCAAGGACATGCAGCGCTCCCCATTCGAAGGCATTGGCAAACCCGAGCCGTTGAAGGAAAACCTGACGGGTTTTTGGTCGCGCCGCATTGATGAAACGAATCGCTTGGTCTACGAAGTCGCGAGTACGCAAATCAATATCGTTTCGTGCCGCTACCACTACTGAAAGACAGAAAAATATGCGAGCACTTCTGATTCGACGAGTGAAGAGTGTTAGCAGAATTGTGCGCTTCGGCAGTACCGTTTTGTGTTCACCGGTATAGAAGACGTATCCGCCAGTCTTTTCGATTTGGTTGAGAAGCCAGTTCGTTGCCTGGCGTAACTCGTTGTATTCCTGAACGTTTGGCAACGGTGTACAAGGCGGACCCCTTCTTTTCCCACTGGGACGGTGGCCGGTTCCGCGCGTCCCTGTTCTTCAGCTCCCACTCGAGCAAGCGACACTTCAGTTTGTAGAAGTAGATCGCGAACTCGGCCACCGGTGAGGCGCGAATAACGCGCCGCTGGCGCGCGCGCGGCTAGCGGGATGCCGATGATCGCCCAGAACGCGAAGAATGCATCGGCGGCCGCGGTCAACGCAAAGGCGTGGCGGCTGTACCACGGTGGTGCGGCGACCAACCATTCGTTGTAGTGCAGGTAAGCACAGGGTCGCGCCTTCACGCCGTGTCCGCGCGCGGTGACGTGCAGGACCGGCGCAGCCTTACCGGCAAAGAGCGCGATCGCCCCGTCGGGGCGAGGGTATCAGTCTGGCCAAGTCCCGGGCACGTCACCATGATCGAAAGTGTATTGCCGTGCGGGATGACCTGCACGGTTTTTTCGGCCGTGAAATCTCGGGAGCCGCTCGCCGTGATGTTCGGGTTGCCAATCAGGCGGGGCAGCGTCCCGTCCGGACTGCGAGATTCTGCGTCTGGCGGGCAACGTTGCGGAGTCGAAAGGCCACGTGTCTTTCGGACCGGCTCTCACTTTCCACCGGAAACAAAATGCGCGATGTCACCGCTGAGAGCAACTGCGTGTGTCTACTGCCGTTCTCGATATAAATACGCATTCGCCAGCATGGCGATTCCGGCGAGCACGGCCGGAATCGCGAAGATGACGAACGCCGATTGCGCGGAGTGAATCGTCATCAGCAGTTTGCCGCCAGTCAGTGCGCCGACAATCGATCCCAGCCGTCCCATCCCCAGCGCCCAACTCACTCCGGTCGCGCGAGCAGCGGTCGTGTAAAAACCCGCGACGACGACGTTCGCGCCAGTTTGTGCCCCCGACAATCCAAGGCCCGCCATGAACACGGTAAGGTAAGGCAGCACCGGCGCGTCGAGCGAAAAGCCGACCAGTGCGATCGACACCGCGGCGATTGCATAGGAGCCGGCCAGCACGGCAAACGGATTAATTTTTTCCATCAACAGGGCATTGATCAGCGCGCCGATGATTCCACCCAATGGCAGCATAGCTCCGACGCGTGCGGCGCGGACGGCTCCGGACCCGCTGTCCGCAATGACGGTGGGCAGCCAGCTTGCCAACTGGTAATAGACCCACAGCGTGCAAAAGAAAGCGAGCCAGAGCAGCAGGGTTCCTGCACGATAGTGCCGACTGAATAAAGTTGTAGCAGGAGAGCGGGACGCAGCAGGCGATGTCGAGTCCTCGGGCAGGGCATGTTTCAATGGCGTGGCGGGCTCACCGGTCAAGCGTTCCAGCGTGCGACTCGATTCACGCTCGTAACGGGATTTACCGGCCATGAAGCGCAGCGATTCGGGTAGCCAGATCCATACTAGTGGCACGAGACACAGCGGGAAGAGACCGCCGAACACGAATACGCCACGCCACCCGAAGTCTGGTATGAGCATGGATGCAATAACGCCGCCGGCGGCTACACCTACGGTAAAGCCACAAAACATCATGGTCACCATCATCGCACGACCGCGTGAAGGACAGAATTCTGACGACAACGTGATGGCATTCGGCATGGCGCCGCCCAGGCCCAGCCCGGTGGCCAAGCGCAAATAGATCAACCCGCGGGGAGAGGGCGCGTATCCACAGGCGAGACTGCCAATGCCGAACAGGACAAGCGAAATTGTAATAACACGCTTGCGCCCGATACGATCCGCGAGCGGACCAAACAGAAAACTGCCCGCCGTGAGGCCAACAAGCGCGGCGCCAAACACCGGACCGAGTTGAGCGTCGCTCAACCCCCACGCGCGCCGGAGCAAGGGGCCGACGAAAGCCACAGAGGCGACGTCGAAGCCATCCGCTGCGACAACAAAAAAGCAGAGCAGCAACGTGACAATCTGCAGCGACGACACCCGCGCGGACGAAAGGAAGCTTCCAGACAAGTCAGCAGGCTGTTCGATGGTGCGTTGGAGGGAGTCCGCGCGGATCAACCTGTTCGTCATGGTGATGTGGGATGTCGGTCAAACGGGAGAGGTCGGAGGACCTCCCTGGAGGGAGCTCGGCGAAGGATCGACGGGACACCCCGCTCTCCTTCACTCGAACATGGCGGACTTCGAAAATCTTTAAATCAGAACAATTGCCGGATGCCGATGTTTGCGCCATAAGTCGTACCGGGCACCTCATTCAGAATGCTGTGTGTGGCCAGTGAGAGGCCGGTATTCATCGCCCCGTGATTGTCGACCACCCCGAACTGCGCATACAGCGATGTACGCTTGGAGACAAAATAGTTCACCCCTACGGCACCCAGCACCGAGTGATTAGCGGTGTCGTTGCGGTCGCTCGTCACCCATACCCCGCCATTGATATCGACGGTGGGCAAGGCATACCAATCCAGACCGCCACCATAAACATTATTGTTGAAACCGCCAGCTACCTTGTAGTTGACGAACGACAGCCTCGCCGTCACAGTGCCAAGCCGGTAAGCCAAACCGAGCGTACGCCCGAGAAACGCAGTATTCGTCGGCACAGGAGTCGATGCACCGCCAGCGTTGCCGTCGTAAATGGCTGCATTGAGAAGGAGTGTGCCGTTGTCGTATTTGACGCTGCCCGACCACTGCTTGCCGGCCTGAAAGTCGCCTGCGATCCCACCGGGTGCGAACATGGCGCTGCCCTCAAATCCGCGGATATTCGGGCTTCTGTAAATGATGGCGTTTGAGTTGACGGAACCCGTAAAGCCCGGATTGTCTCCGTAAATCACATTGCCGCTGCCGAAGGTCGAAAAGTGCCGCGGATCGGAGTCGAACAGGGCGAGATAGAAGGGCGAGTTCTGCACGCCAAGCCTGAATTTGCCGAAATTTCCTTCGATTCCCACCCACGCCTGACGACCCCAGAGATTGCCATTGGAACTGGCGAAGCCGCCGTTAGCGAGACTGATACCGCTCTCGAGCTGGAACGTCGCGCTATATCCGCCACCCAAATCCTCCTTCCCCTGCATGCCAAAGAGCGAAGGTCCATTTCCGCTTGTGGTGAACGCGTAGGTCGCCCCGGCGTTTTTATCTTTGGTATTGGGTGTCTGGCTGGCATATTGCAGACCGGCGTCCACGATGCCATAGAGCGTGACGCTGCTTTGTGCGTGTGCCAGACCGACCGATGCCAACAGGATGCCACTGGCTGTCCAGCGCTTTGTGGAACCAGAACGAACGATCATTTCATCTCCAAAATATATATAGTTATACTTAATGAAATTTCCATTTCGGGTCTGCTGCGACTGAGGTCATCACGCGACAGAATTTTTCCGCAAGCGCTTCGTTGTTGACGAGCTGGCGCTACGCCCGGGACACAAAATCAGGCGACGGTCCGTCGCCCATCATGTTCGATCTTCAGCAGGCCCTGTATGCAACAGGACGTTGTCGGCGTCGGTCTCCGGTGCAGCCCAACCGCTGTTGGGGGCGCCGTGATCGGTAGAGGTGGAAATCGATCGGTGACGTTTGTGCACATTCTATGTATCGGTGGCGGCGCGTCAATTTGGGGTTTTTGCGACCATAACAGTGCACGAACTGTCATCCTGACCACAGTGCGGTCCGTAAGCGTCGGACGGAAAAAACCTTATCGGGTGGTGATTCCGTAAACCCGAGTGTCCGCGTTCAAGCAGAAACGCATCGGCATGACGAAGCTCGCGTGGCGCGATCGGCGCGACCATACGCAGTGATCCAGCATCGGAAAAGCGATCTCGAAGGCGTCGCGGGCGCGTGAGCATAGACAAACGGGAAAGACGCGCTAGCGGTCAATCTCGATTCGCAAATGGCCGGTCCGGCCCCGATGGCACACCACGATGCTGTTGAGCCCGCGCGGAGTCCAGGGCACGCCCGCGCGAGGGGCGCAATGCGGCGGATGACCGTGCGAGCCGCTAGTCGACGGCGCCGCCTTTGGCTTGAGCAGTCAGGTAGGAGTGTGAGAACGCGGTGGCCACGTCGGCTTGCGCGTTTGGCACGCCAAGACCACGAAGCGTGATGCGGATAGCGCTGCTGATATAGGCCTGGGGATCCTTTGAGCGACCCAACATGATCGTGCGCATGCCTTCCACAGTCGCTCCCATTACGGAGTCAGCTGCAGCGGTCACGTCGTCGAAGTGGAGCTTCGCCTCCGCGAGACCCGAACGTAGATCGCGATAGATATAGTCGAGCAGAATCGACTCATGCGGAATCAACTCTGCCCGGACGACGAAGGCAGCCCACCGACGGTCGGTGAGGGCGCGGGTGAGAAACAGGCGCATTCCCGTGCTGATGCGTTGCAGCGGATCGATGAGCACATCGTAGACGGGCAGGATATCGAGCGTCATGCGGTCGGTCGCTTCCTTTCCCACTGCCACGAGCGCCTCTTCGAGTGAGCCAAAGTGCTTATAGAAAGTACCGCGGGAAATGTCCGCCGCCTTGACGACGTCTTCGATTGAGGTCGAGAGGTGCTTGCGTTCAGCGAAGACCTTCATGGTGGCGTGCAGAATGCGCACGTGCATGGCGTCGCGCTTTTTTCGGGCGGCAATGGTCCGGTGATCTTCGACGGCGGGTGCAGGGGCCGCAGCGCCGCGCTCGCGGGCGAAGTGTTGCATGGATGTCTCCAGAAACAGTCGTGAACGCGTAGACGTTTTGCTTCCCTGCGGAAAGCCGGCTTGCAGCCCGAACATGGGCACGGCATTGGGACAGGGATAGTCGCGCATAGTATATATTTTTTGCCCCCGGCAAAACAGCAGGGCCGTTGCAGCATGCCGTATCCAACGGTGCTTACGAGCGAGCGTCCTGACGCGCGGCACGCCCCCGGAGTGACGAAACATGCACTCTGACGGGCACGAAAACCCTAGATTGACGCGTTGAGTCGAAAATCTACAATGCACACACTCATTGTGGGAACGCCCGTCTATGGATTCACGTTGATCGGTGCCACAAGCCTGACGACGGCACAACACGATTGAGCAATCGTTCATTTGCTTCGGAACCCTAATTGAGCGCGCTTAGTGACGTTGCAGAGGCAATCGAAATTCATTTGATCGCGCCGATAACCATAGAGACACGTATGAAAGTCGAGCCTGAAAATACGCCGCGAGAAAGATTGATCGAACTCGCACACGAACTCGGACCAACACTCGCCAAAAACGCGATGCAATCGGAACTGGATCGTCGGGCGCATCAGGAGAACATCGACGCAATACGCGACGCGGGCCTGTTTAGGTTGATGGTTCCGAAGCGTTTCGGCGGCCACCAGGGCTCGGTCCGGGATCATCTCGAGGTTTCTGCGGCGCTGGCGGAGTCCTGCGCGGGCACTGCGTGGGTCGCGGCGTTGACCAACGTCTGCGCGTGGTTCACCGGGCTATATTCCGACCGCGCACAGCAGGAAGTCTTTGGTGCGAATCCGGATGCGCGGGTAGCGGGAGTATTCGCACCGTCTACCGACAGCCGTCGCGTCGAGGGTGGTCTGGTTGTATCGGGCAAGTGGTATTGGTCGTCGGGCAGCCTGCACGCCGACTGGGTAATGGTTGGGGTGATCGAGCGTGACAGCGACGGCGGTTTCGTTGGCCAATATCTGGCGCTGGTGCCGAAGCCGGACGTGACGATTGAGGACACCTGGTACACAGTGGGCATGCGGGCGTCGGGCAGCAACTGCGTTGTCGCTAACGACGTGTTCGTGCCGAATCATCGCCTGCTGGACATTCGGGCGGCCATCAACGGCGACTATGCGACCGAATTCACCGACGAGGCGGAATATCGTGCCGCGTTCATACCGGTCGCCGCGCTCGTGCTGGTCGGACCACAACTCGGCATTGGTCGCGCGGCGCTCAAATATGTAATGGAAAAGGCACCGCTACGCAGCATCGCCTACACCACGTTCGAGAAACAGACGTCCTCAGTCATGTTTCAGGCGCAGATCGCCGAAGCCGCGCTGAAAATCGATAGCGCGCACCTGCACGCGTATCGCGCCGCGGCAGATATCGACAACGCCGCGCGGAGCGGCAAAAAAATGGACTACGTGACGCGGGCGCGGGTGCGCGCGGATTCCGGTGTGGTCGTAGATGCAATCACTGAAGCGCTAAATATCCTGATCTCCGCGCACGGAGCGGGCACGTTTGCGGAAAGCAGTCCATTGCAACGCATGTGGCGCGATTCGAACACGGCGGCGCGTCATGCCGTGGTCTTGCCCGCAGTCGGCGTCGAGGTGTACGGCAAGGCATTGCTCGGCGTCGACAATACCGTCACGCCGCTGGTTTGATGAATTGCGCACCGCGCCGCTATCGCGGCCTGTCAACAACAATCTTACGGGAAGCAAGGGCATGAACCTGTTTTCAACCTGCAGTTGCTGCACGCCCCCATCAAGCGGCCGGCGGAAATTTCTCGCCGGTGCCATTGCAGCCGCGGCTGCCAGCGCGGTCCCGAAGTTGGTCGAGGCGGCGCCGGCCGCGCGGCGTGTCATCGATGTACATCACCACTTCGAGCCCTCCGGCAAGAATTACGACGGCGCACCGTGGACGATAGAGAACGCGGTGGAGCAACTGGACAGCAACAACGTCACTACGGCGATCGCGTTCGCTGGGGCGATCTTCACCCCTGATGTGCAAGCAGGGCGTGCCAAAGCCAGACAGATCAACGAGTGGAGCACCAAACTCTGTTTGGACCACCCCGGGCGCTTTGGCCTGTTCGCTTCGATTCCGATGAATGACGTTGACGGCGCGCTGGCCGAAATCGCTTACGCCTTCGACGTTCTCAAGGCGGACGGCGTTGGCATCGTCACGAACTATCAAGGTGCCTGGCTTGGCGATCCAAAATTCGAGCCGATCTTTGCGGAACTGAATCGCCGCAAAGCAGTGGTATTCGTGCATCCCGTCGAAGCGCCGTGCTGTACGCCCGCCACGCTGAGCTATGAGAAGCCGCCGGTATCGGTCCCGTGGATCGAGTTCCCGACCAACACCGCGCGCACGATTCTCAGCCTTTGGGCGTCAGGCACAACCCGGCGCAATCCAGACGTCAAGTTCATCTTCTGCCACGGCGGAGGCGTGATGCCGTTGCTGCTCGGCCGGATCGCCGGGTTCTCGGACTGGGAATCGGTCGGTCAGGCTCGCCTCGATGCACTGTTTCCGGAGGGCATCTACGCGGAATTCGCGAAGCTCTATTTCGATTGCGCTCAGGCCTATGCACCAGAAGCGTTCGATCTGCTTCGCAAAGTCGTGCCACAGTCGCATCTGTTGTTCGGCAGCGACTACAGCTACTTTCCGATCAGGCATAGCGTCGAGCAATTCGGCAAGCTGGACTTGCCCGCCAGCACGAGAAAGATGATTCAGGGTGACAACGCGGCCGCGCTGCTGCCGCGCTGGAGCGCGTGAGCGTGGCGTCAGATCGCCCACGAGTCGTGGGTTGCTGCTGACAACGCAGGTCGGCTCATTTGGGCCAGCCGCGCATAAATGAGGGCTTGTGTCGGTATGGTCGCGATCGCCCTCGGGCTAAGCAGCGCCCGACCTACGTTCGTGTTCGACGTTCTGCGCGAACCGCACGAGCATCCCGACGCGGGCCGCCAGACTGAGAAAAATTCCCCATGAAAACCCATTGCACTAAGCGACATTCAATTCCTGATAAGGAAGATTCATGACACACACCGTTGATCTACCTCCCTCAACCGCCATCCGTGAGCTCATCGAACACTGGGCACTGGATCGGGATGAAGAGCGGTGGGAAGCGCTGCTTGATGCATTCAGTGAGGACGGTCAAATGGTGACATCCTGGTCGGCACTACCAGCACGCGAGTTCGTCGAGGCCTGCAAAAAAGGCATGCATCAACGTCACTACCAGGTACTGCACGATTTCGGCGCGAGCCGCGTTGAGGTGGTCTCAGAGCGTGCGCTTGCCGCGACTACCATGCGGATCATCCTGCGTGGCGAATTGCACGGCGTCGAGGTCGATGTGACCGCGCATGGGGTTTCACGTGACCGTTTCGTTCTGACCTCGCGTGGCTGGAAAATCGCTCTGCGAAGGACTGTCTACCAGAAAAGCCGGATTGATCCGGTGTTGCCCGATGTCCGCCTCACGCTCGACACCGAATTGCTGGATCGCTATCCCGCTGGTTGCCGGCATCTTGCCTATTTTCAGACCGCTCACGGTGCCAACGTTCCGGTCGATTTGCTAACGCTTGAATCCGCGCGCCTGCCGACGCTGATCGAAGAGGACCGTGTTTGGCTTGGCCAAGGGGATAGCGGTAGCAGCAGTCATTGAAAGGCCGGCCGAGTACCCGGAGGGATTGGGAGTTTGGGCGGCGGCTCGTGCCCGGCCGAGGTACTGTTCGGCAATGGAATGGTTGGGCCGCGCTTGAAAAATCACCCATTGTCGCCGTGCGTATTTTACGTCGCGATATGAGGCGCTCTCCGGCGCAGGTTGCTGGTTCAATCGGCGATACGACTGGATCGGCGAGAGCTGCAATTCATCGCGCGACATCAGACATTGAATATCTGTTCATTCTGATGGGAACGAAAACCCTAGATTGACGTGCAAACCGCAGAACATACAATGAACACATTGACTACTGCGACAAGAAAATAGCTTCAAGCAACGCACGTAATGCAAAGTCATGTTGTTCCCAATGCGATACCGTATGACTAATGTAATAAGGTATCCAAATGAATGCTTGCCGTTAATCAGGCAATGATCGGAGAGACAGATATGAAAGTCGAAAGCCACGCCAACCTGGAGCACGCTGAAGTCCTCGAGCAAGAACTGGTTGCGCGCGCTCGGGCACTCGGCCCGTTGCTCGCAAAAAATGCGCTGAAATCGGAGCAGGACCGTCGCGCGCACGAAGAGAACATCGACGCGATAAGCAAAGCCGGCTTGTTCCGTCTGATGGTGCCGAAACGTTTCGGAGGCCATCAAGGCTCGATCAAGGCCCATCTGGAAGTGACCGCAGCGCTGGCGGAATCGTGTGCAGGTACGGCGTGGGTGACTGCGTTGACGAACGTATGCGCATGGTTCGTTGGCCTATACCCGCGCAAGGCACAGGAGGACGTGTTTGGCACGAATCCCGATGCGCGCGTCGCGGGCGTCTTCACGCCTTCAAAAGATTGCCGGCGCGCCGAGGGCGGCCTGATCGTTTCCGGCAAGTGGTATTGGTCCTCCGGCAGTCTGCATGCTGACTGGGTGACGGTCGGCGTGATGGAGCACGATGCGAATGGCGCATTCGTCGGTCACTATCTCGCGCTCATTCCCAGGTCCGAAGTGACGATTGAAGACACGTGGTACACGGTCGGCATGCGCGCGTCCGGCAGCAACTGCGTCGTGGCAAAAGAGGTGTTCGTTCCGGACCATCGACTGCTGAACGTAGGTGATGCCGTGAACAGCGATTATCCGACCGAGTTCACGGATGAAGCGGAATATCGTGGAGCCTTCGTGCCGGTCGCCGCCATTGTTCTGGTCGGCGCGCAATTGGGGTTGGGGCGCGCTGCCTTGAAATACGTGATCGAAAAGGCACCGCAACGCAGCATCGCGTATACCAGCTTCGAGAAGCAGACGTCGTCCGTGATGTTCCAGGCTCAGATTGCGCAGGCGGCTACCAAGATCGACACCGCTCATCGACATGCCTTCCGCGCGGCTGCCGACATCGATGACGCCGCACGCCGCGGAGTTAAGATGGATTACACGACCCGTGCCCGCGTGCGCGCGGATGCAGGTGTCGTCGTGACAGCGATTACGGACGCGCTGAACATTCTCGTCTCGGCGCATGGCGCGGGGACCTTCGCTGAAGCGAGCCCGCTGCAGCGCATCTGGCGCGATTCCAACACAGCGGCACGGCACGCTGTCGTTCTGCCGGAGGTCGGCATCGAGGTATACGGCAAGGCTTTGCTAGGCGTTGAAAACACGGTTACTCCGCTGGTTTGAATTGCGTATCTGCGGAGTACGGCATGGAAATCGATGCAAGGCTGTTCCGATCTGTGATGGGACTGTTCGCGACAGGTGTCACCGTCATTAGCTACACCGTCGATGGACGATCCGCAGGCATGACGGCGAACGCTTTCATGTCCGTCTCGATGACCCCTCCACTCATCGTCATATCGGTGCGAAAGCAATCGCGTTTCAATGACGCTGTCAAAGTGGGCGTCCTTTATGGGGTGAATTTTTTGTCTGAAAACCAGCAGCCATTCAGTTCGCATTTTGGCGGCAGACGGGACGAGGCGTTGAATGTGTCGTATGTCGAAAGGAACGGGATTGCGCTGCTCGAAGGCAGCCTCGCTCATATCGTCGCGCGAACGACCGCTGTGCATGAAGCTGGCGATCACTTGCTGTACGTCGGCGAGATCGAGTATCTGCAACTCGGCGAGCAGCGTAAGCCGTTGGTCTTTTTCGGCGGGAAGTACAAGCAGGTGGAAGCCCACGCGCCAGCCATCGGTTGGGCCGTAAATGATGACTGCTGGTAATTCGCGCTGTCAATCATGGAGCAGACAATGAAGCAGAATCACGATGAGACGAGCCGAAGTGGCGATGGAGCGCGCGCTCATGCGGCTCGGATGGCCGCGGGCTCGCGTGGTTTTTCCGACGATATGTGGCCTCGGCAGCGAGGAGCCGTAAGCGCGACGTCTGCTACGGCAAGTTGGGCGGCCGGCGCCGCTAATGAGGCGGGGGCAACGCGATCGTCTTCGTCGGCGGCCGATGCGGGCCAGAACGCGCAAGCCACGGAAGGAACAGGCGTGGGTCGCATCGATGTGCATGCCCATTTCTTGCCGGAGCAATATCGGTCGGCGCTGATGGCCGCGGGACACGCGAAGCCGTCGGGCATGCCGGGCATCCCCGCCTGGAGCGTCGAAGCAGCGGTTGCGATGATGGACCGGTTGAACATCGACACTTCGTTGCTATCGATTTCGGCACCGGGTCTTCATTTTGGCGATGACGCAGCGGCGCGCAAGCTGGCCCGCTATACGAACGAAGAGGGCGCCAATGCGATGGCGATGCATCCGCGTCGCTTCGGCCTGTTCGCGGCATTACCGCTGCCCGACATCGACGGCTCGCTGGCCGAAGCGGAATACGCCTTCGACACGTTGGGTTGCGACGGTGTCGTGGTGGAAAGCAATCACAACGGCGTCTACCTGGGCGATCGGAAACTGGACCCGGTGTTCGACGAATTGAACCGGCGTCGCGCCAAAGTCTTCATTCATCCAACCAACCCGTATTGCCCATGTTGTCAGGATCCGGCCGCGCTGCCGCCGATCGGTTATCCGTTTCCGATGCTCGAATTCATGTTCGAGACAACTCGTGCAGTGTTCAACCTGATCCTGTCCGGCACCTTGGAAAGGTTTCCAAATCTCGAGATTATCGTTCCGCATGCAGGGGCGGCGATCCCTGTTCTTGCCGACAGGGTTGCGGGCTTGTCGCCAGCGCTCGGTTTGCCAAAACCGCTCGACGTCGCCCGCTTTTATGATGCATTGCGAGGTCTGCATTATGACCTCGCCGGATTTCCGCTGCCACGGCAGATCCTCCCGCTGTTGGAGATTGCCGACCCGAAGCGAATCCTCTACGGCAGCGACTGGCCGTACACACCGGAGCCATTTGTCGCGGATCTCGCGGCGAAGCTCGACCACACTGCCTTGCTCGCACCAGCGATGCGGCAGGATTTCATGCGGAACAATGCCCTCAGGCTCTTTCCGCGATTCGCATAGAGCACGTGTCGATCGAACGACACACAATCGACTCAGAAGGAATGCAGGATGAAAATTCTTCGCTATGGACCTTGCGGCAAGGAGAAACCCGGTTTGCTGGACGACAGCGGCACGGTTCGCGACCTGTCCGACGTCATCGCTGACTGGACGCCGGACAATCTATCACCTGAACGCCTGCGCGAGATCGCCAGCATCGACGCCGCTACGTTGCCGCGCGTGGACGGCGAACAGCGCATGGGTGTGCCCGTCGCGGGCCCGCGGCAGTTCATCGCAATCGGCTTGAACTACAGAAAGCATGCGGAAGAAGCCGGGCTGGAAATACCCAAGGAACCCGTCGTTTTTCTGAAGGCGATCACATCGCTATGCGGTCCTGACGATGACACGGTGCTTCCCGAGGGCGCACTCGAAGGCGACTGGGAAGTCGAGTTGGGATTCGTCATTGGTACGGCCGCTCGACGTGTGCCTGTATCCACGGCACTCGATTACGTGGCCGGCTATTGTCTTGCAAACGATGTTTCCGAGCGCCATTGGCAAATAAAGCGCAATGGTCAGTGGGGCAAAGGAAAAAGCTTCGATACTTTCGGACCCGTTGGCCCCTGGCTCGTAACAAAGGACGAAATTCGCGATCCGCAGGATCTGGAGCTGGAACTACGCGTCAATGGCGAAATCAGACAGCACAGTCACACCGCGGACATGATTTTCCCCGTGGCGGAGATCGTGTCGTATTTGAGCGAGTTCATGACACTGTTGCCCGGCGATATCGTCATCACGGGTACACCTGCGGGCGTGGGTCTGGGGATGAAGCCGCCGCAGTTTCTCAAGCGAGGTGACGTGGTCACGCTGACGATAGATGGGCTGGGCACACAACGTCAACGCATCGTTTGAAGGCCGTCGCACCGGATATCAAATCACGATGCCCGGGCGACTGACCGGGTATGACTTAAAGGAGGCTGCGGTGTCGGATTCAGACAGGCTGTGCAGCGTGAGCGATGGACCCGCGATTCATTCGGTAAATGAGTTCGTATTCAGCGTGCCCGATCTGTGCGACGCGGAGCGCTTTTATGAGGCCTTCGGCCTCGACGTGCGCAAGGAACGCTTTGGCCTCGGGTTGTACACCTTCGGTAACGCACACCGATGGGGACGTGTGATAGCCGGCGGACGAAACGACTCAAATGGTTATCGCTTGGTATTTTCGAGGCGGACTATGTGGCGTTCCAGGACAAGCTGAGCACGAGTGATGTAAAGCGCATCTGCGCTCCAGACGGTGCAGAGCCCGGTGGCCTCTGGATCGAAGGACCGGACGGCCTCGCCCTGCAACTTGTCGTGGCGGAAAAGTGCTCGCCCAGCCGCAAATCGATGCGTGAGTACCCGCCCGAAGTGTCGTCGTGCGGAAGAGCGCCGAGCCGCGCACAAGTCCAGGCCGTCCGCCCGACGCATCTTTCGCATGTCCTCCTGTTTACCGCGGATGTCGATGCGACACGCAGTTTTACGCGGACATTCTGGGTCTGCGGGTGTCGGACTATTCGGGTTCGATTATCGCTTTCATGCACAGTCCACACGGCAGCGATCACCATTTGCTCGCCTTCGCCAAATCGGAGGGAGTCGGCCTGCATCATACGAGTTGGGATGTCCCGTCTTTGGATCGGTTGCGCTGGGCAGCGACCAGATGGCTCGCGCCGGTTTCGCGGACGGCTGGGGACTGGGGCGCCATGTTCTCGGCTCGAACTATTTCCGCTACGTACGCGACCCGTGGGGCAGCTATGCGGAATATTCATTCGATATCGACTTCATCGCTGCAGGCACGTGCTGGCCAGCGGCCGATCATCCGCCTGAAGACTCACTTTATGTATGGGGGCCTGAGGTTCCGGTGGACTTTGTCCGCAACCATGAAATGGCCGGGCGACGCGCGGCCCGATCACATCGCGACGCCGCGCGTTTTGTACCTTGAGCGTATCTTCCCCTTGCAGTCAAAATATTTGTCCCTGATGTGGGCGAATCCACACTGCGCTCTCTGTGTGTGAATGCGTTCACGCGCCGGGATCGTGGGATTAACTAGAACGGAGACACAATGTCCATCCAGTCGAGTGTTGTACAGAACGAAGGAGCCGCCATTGCTTACGATATCGAAGGCGACGGCCCACTGTTGTTGCTGGTCGCGGGCCACTGGTGATAGCCGCCGATTCGCCAGGCTATGGCGCATCTCGCCGACCGCTACACCGTAGTCAAGTATGATCGCCGCGCCAACGCGCGCAGCACGGGTGATACGAAAGGCGAACTGGACATGGCGCAGGCGGCACGCGACGCAGCGGCCGTTCTCCATGCGGTGGACAGAGGGCCTGCATATGTGTTCGGCAATAGCGCAGGCGCCAATATCGCGCTGAAGCTGACCGAGGATCATTCGTCACTGGTGCGCGGGCTGATCGACCACGAGCCGCCGATCACTGACTTTCTTCCGCAGCCGGAGGCCGGAAAATGGCGCGCGTTCTTCGACGAAGTCTTTAACGTATTCACCACCGAAGGCGCAGCTCCGGCGATGAAACTGTTCGCGACGTCGTTTGTCGGTTTCGACACGAGCGGCCCGGCGCCTGGGGATGAGGCGGGCGGCGATCACGATCGGTTCCTGCGGACGAATTTCAACATATCAACAGCTATGTGCCCGATCTGGCGGCGCTTAGGCGCGGCGATACGCCCATCGTGACAGTGGTCGGCCGGGACAGCGGCACGGCCTTCTATGCGGAAACAGCACGTGAGCTCGCGCGTCGACTTCCTTGCCCTTGCGTGGACATCGTGGGGAGCCATCTCGGCTACGCATTTCAGGCTCAAGCGTTCGCCGACGAGCTGCACGAGATCATCGGGAGGCTACCTGGCGCGGACTGTAGGATCTGTGCGAACCACTGCTGAGGATGGGGACGCTAGCCTATCCGGGTCTACCCGCCGAACCTGTCCGTATTTTGTGTGGAGGCGGTTAGCGGAATTAACCGCGTGCCTGAGTAAAGCGCTCACCAAACAGAAAGCGAACTGGTTCATGGCGGACGACCAGTCAAATGCCGTTCGCACAGATTTGGCAAGCACGTTACGCAGCGCCAGCCAGAGCAGCTTGATGGCGGCCTCGTCGTTGGGGAAGTGGCCGCGCGTCTTGATGTGGTGCGATTCACAGCCATCGTTTCAACTAGAATGGGGCGATGGACCGCGAAATTGCCACGCGATTGCATTGGGTGCGCCTGTATCAGGAGACCGGCAACGCCGGCCTCGTTTGCGCGCGATGTGGCATCTCGCGACCGACACTGCGCAAGTGGCGCGCCGCTACCAGGAGGCGGGAGAAGAAGGTCTTCGCTCTGAAAGCCGCCGCCCTCTGAACAGCCCGAATCGAAAGGTCTCCGACGCAGATCGAGCAACGATTCTCCGCCTGCGGGCTGAGCGCAAGGGGGCGCGGCGGATCCAGAACGATTTGCGTCTGCACCAGCAAAGAGAACTGTCCCTTCGACGATTCACAAGGTTCTGTGCGATGCGTCCGTGAAGCCGTTGGTTCGCCACAGGAGGCCAGCACAGCCCAGGCGCTACAGCCTTCCGATTCCCAGAGACCGCGTCCAGATGGACACGATGAAGATTGCGCGAGGCGTCTATCAATACACGGCCATCGACGATTGTTCACGCTTTCGGTACTGGCCGTCTATCCGCGTAGAAACGCCCGAAATACGCTGCTTTTCCTTGATCGAGTCATCGAGGAGATGCCATTTCCGATTGAACGTATCCAGACCGACCGCGGCGGCGAGTTCTTCGCTGAATCTGTGCAGCGGCGCCTGATGAACGAGTGCATCAGTTCCGGCCGATTCCACCACGCTCGCCGCACCTCAATGGCAAGGTTCAATGTTCTCAGCCTACTGACCTGAGCGAATTCTGGTTCCACCATGCGCGGACAGAGCGGGCAATTGGCCTGCGAATCGAAGAGTGGCAGTTCGACTACAACTGGTGTCGACCACACGGCTCACTCGGTGGCAAGACCCCTGTTGACCGCATTGCAGAGCTGGGCGAAATCACACCTCTCGCGGAGGAGGTGCAAAGTGCGTACGACGAGCGGAAAGAGCGAATTCGGCACCGTGAATGGCGGGTCGACAAGATTCTCGGCGAACCTCGACGCTCCTGGAAGTCGTGGCCCCAACCGGCGCCACGACTTCCGAGGAGCAAAAGAAACGGGCTCACAAAAAGTGAAACGATGTCTGTGAATCGCACAGTTTATTCATGGCAGACCACGGACGTACACGATGAGTGCCATACCGAGACCGGAGTAGCACATGAGGGCAAAGGCGACGTTCTGACTCCGCGTGCGCAAAGTACAATCGCCCAGTGGCTGCGGGTACATTTGGCCGCCGCCAAAACCGTCGGCGTCACGTCCTTCCAACAATACACGAAAACGGAACACACGAGTCGAGACATCGGCGCGTGCAAGTATTCTGGATGCAGGTTCATAGCATATGCCAGTCGCCATTCATGGCGGTCTGACTGTCCGTCTCCCTCAGCGGTACCTGCATGTTGTCGTGAATTTCGTGAAAGATCTCAGATGGGACATGCTCAACGGCTATCCGATGGTGCTGCCGCCTGCATGGGCTTTGACGCGCGGCCCCATCGACGACTTGCTGATTCGCAATGAAGTCTCGGTTCCGCGTCGCCACGTCGAATCGATATCGACGCTCACGAATGTCGGGGTGTTACAACTAACCGATTCAATCGGTTTCCTTGCGCGCAGCGTTGCCCAGCATTTCGAGGCATTGGGACTGCTGGCTGAAATGCCACTGGAGTTGCCTAACTTGAAGATGCGTGTGGGGCTCGTGTGGCGTAAAGAACGGCATCAGACCACTTCGCATCAGTTGATTCGGCGTATCTTTCACGAAATTCACGACAACATGCAGGTACCGCTGAGGGAGACGGACAGTCAGACCGCCATGAATGGCGACTGGCATATGCTATGAACCTGCATCCAGAATACTTGCACGCGCCGATGTCTCGACTCGTGTGTTCCGTTTTTCGTTGTGTTGGAAGGACGTGACGCCGACGGTTTTGGCGGCGGCCAAATGTACCCGCAGCCACTGGGCGATTGTACTTTGCGCACGCGGAGTCAGAACGTCGCCTTTGCCCTCATGTGCTACTCCGGTCTCGGTATGGCACTCATCGTGTACGTCCGTGGTCTGCCATGAATAAACTGTGCGATTCACAGACATCGTTTCACTTTTTGTGAGCCCGTTTCTTTGGCTCCTCGGAAGTCGTGGCGCCGGTTGGGGCCACGACTTCCGAGGAGCGTCGATGATGTTCGCCGAGAATCTTGTCGACCCGCCATTCACGGTGCCGAATTCGCTCTTTCCGCTCGTCGTACGCACTTTGCACCTCCTCCGCGAGAGGTGTGATTTCGCCCAGCTCTGCAATGCGGTCAACAGGGGTCTTGCCACCGAGTGAGCCGTGTGGTCGACGCCAGTTGTAGTCGAACTGCCACTCTTCGATTCGCAGGCCAATTGCCCGCTCTGTCCGCGCATGGTGGAACCAGAATTCGCTCAGGTCAGTAAGCTGAGAACGTTCAACCTTGCCATTGAGGTGCGGCGAGCGTGGTGGAATCGGCCGGAACTTGATGCACTCGTTCATCAGGCGCCGCTGCACAGATTCAGCGAAGAACTCGCCGCCGCGGTCGGTCTGGATGCGTTGAATCGGAAATGGCATCTCCTCGATGACTCGATCAAGGAAAAGCAGCGTATTTCGGGCATTTCTACGCGGATAGACGGCCAGTACACGAAAGCGTGAACAATCGTCGATGGCCGTGTATTGATAGACGCCTCGCGCAATCTTCATCGTGTCCATCTGGACGCGGTCTCCGGGAACCGGACGGCTGTAGCGCCTCGGCTGTGCTGGCCTCCTGTGGCGAACCAACGGCTTCACGGACGCATCGCACAGAACCTTGTGAATCGTCGCAAGGGACAGTTCTCTTTGCTGGTGCAGACGCAAATCGTTCTGGATCCGCCGCGCCCCCTTGCGCTCAGCCCGCAGGCGGAGAATCGTTGCTCGATCTGCGTCGGAGACCTTTCGATTCGGGCTGTTCAGAGGGCGGCGGCTTTGAGAGCGAAGACCTTCTTCTCCCGCCTCCTGGTAGCGGCGCAGCCACTTGCGCAGTGTCGGTCGCGAGATGCCACATCGCGCGCAAACGAGGCCGGCGTTGCCGGTCTCCTGATACAGGCGCACCCAATGCAATCGCGTGGCAATTTCGCGGTCCATCGCCCCATTCTAGTTGAAACGATGTCTGTGAATCACACACATCAAGACGCGCGGCCACTTCCCCAACGACGAGGCCGCCATCAAGCTGCTCTGGCTGGCGCTGCGTAACGTGCTTGCCAAATCTGTGCGAACGGCATTTGACTGGTCGTCCGCCATGAACCAGTTCGCTATTCTGTTTGGTGAGCGCTTTACTCAGGCACGCGGTTAATTCCGCTAACCGCCTCACACACAAAAATACGGACAGGTTCGGCGGGTAGACCCGGATGGCCTGGCGTCCCCATCCTCAGCAGTGGTTCACACAGATCCTACAGTCCGCGCGCAGGTAGCCTCCCGATGATCTCGTGCAGCTCGTCGGCGAACGCTTGAGCCTGAAATGCGTAGCCGAGATGGCTCCCCACGATGTCCACGCAAGGGCAAGGAAGTCGACGCGCGAGCTCACGTGCTGTTTCCGCATAGAAGGCCGTTCCGCTGTCCCGGCCGACCACTGTCACGATGGGCGTATCGCCGCGCCTAAGCGCCGCCAGATCGGGCACATAGCTGTTGATATGCTGAAATTCATGCGCAAGGAACCGATCGTGATCGCCGCCCGCCTGATCCCCAGGCGCCGGGCCGCTCGTGTCGAAACCGACAAACGACGTCGCGAACAGTTTCATCGCCGGAGCTGCGCCTTCGGTGGTGAATACGTTAAAGACTTCGTCGAAGAACGCGCGCCATTTTCCGGCCTCCGGCTGCGGAAGAAAGTCAGTGATCGGCGGCTCGTGGTCGATCAGCCCGCGCACCAGTGACGAATGATCCTCGGTCAGCTTCAGCGCGATATTGGCGCCTGCGCTATTGCCGAACACATATGCAGGCCCTCTGTCCACCGCATGGAGAACGGCCGCTGCGTCGCGTGCCGCCTGCGCCATGTCCAGTTCGCCTTTCGTATCACCCGTGCTGCGCGCGTTGGCGCGGCGATCATACTTGACTACGGTGTAGCGGTCGGCGAGATGCGCCGATAGCCTGGCGAATCGGCGGCTATCACCATTGCCCCCCGCGACCAGCAACAACAGTGGGCCGTCGCCTTCGATATCGTAAGCAATGGCGGCTCCTTCGTTCTGTACAACACTCGACTGGATGGACATTGTGTCTCCGTTCTAGTTAATCCCACGATCCCGGCGCGTGAACGCATTCACACACAGAGAGCGCAGTGTGGATTCGCCCACATCGGGATTGTTTTGACTGCAAGGGGAAGATACGCTCAAGGTACAAAACGCGCGGCGTCGCGATGTGATCGGGCCGCGCGTCACCCGGCCATTTCATGGTTGCGGACAAAGTCCACCGGAACCTCAGGCCCCCATACATAAAGTGAGTCTTCAGGCGGATGATCGGCCGCTGGCCAGCACGTGCCTGCAGCGATGAAGTCGATATCGAATGAATATTCCGCATAGCTGCCCCACGGGTCGCGTACGTAGCGGAAATAGTTCGAGCCGAGAACATGGCGCCCCAGTCCCCAGCCGTCCGCGAAACCGGCGCGAGCCATCTGGTCGCTGCCCAGCGCGACCGCATCCAAAGACGGGACATCCCAACTCGTATGATGCAGGCCGACTCCCTCCGATTTGGCGAAGGCGAGCAAATGGTGATCGCTGCCGTGTGGACTGTGCATGAAAGCGATAATCGAACCCGAATAGTCCGACACCCGCAGACCCAGAATGTCCGCGTAAAACTGTCGTGTCGCATCGACATCCGCGGTAAACAGGAGGACATGCGAAAGATGCGTCGGGCGGACGGCCTGGACTTGTGCGCGGCTCGGCGCTCTTCCGCACGACGACACTTCGGGCGGGTACTCACGCATCGATTTGCGGCTGGGCGAGCACTTTTCCGCCACGACAAGTTGCAGGGCGAGGCCGTCCGGTCCTTCGATCCAGAGGCCACCGGGCTCTGCACCGTCTGGAGCGCAGATGCGCTTTACATCACTCGTGCTCAGCTTGTCCTGGAACGCCACATAGTCCGCCTCGAAAATACCAAGCGATAACCATTTGAGTCGTTTTCGTCCGCCGGCTATCACACGTCCCCATCGGTGTGCGTTACCGAAGGTGTACAACCCGAGGCCAAAGCGTTCCTTGCGCACGTCGAGGCCGAAGGCCTCATAAAAGCGCTCCGCGTCGCACAGATCGGGCACGCTGAATACGAACTCATTTACCGAATGAATCGCGGGTCCATCGCTCACGCTGCACAGCCTGTCTGAATCCGACACCGCAGCCTCCTTTAAGTCATACCCGGTCAGTCGCCCGGGCATCGTGATTTGATATCCGGTGCGACGGCCTTCAAACGATGCGTTGACGTTGTGTGCCCAGCCCATCTATCGTCAGCGTGACCACGTCACCTCGCTTGAGAAACTGCGGCGGCTTCATCCCCAGACCCACGCCCGCAGGTGTACCCGTGATGACGATATCGCCGGGCAACAGTGTCATGAACTCGCTCAAATACGACACGATCTCCGCCACGGGGAAAATCATGTCCGCGGTGTGACTGTGCTGTCTGATTTCGCCATTGACGCGTAGTTCCAGCTCCAGATCCTGCGGATCGCGAATTTCGTCCTTTGTTACGAGCCAGGGGCCAACGGGTCCGAAAGTATCGAAGCTTTTTCCTTTGCCCCACTGACCATTGCGCTTTATTTGCCAATGGCGCTCGGAAACATCGTTTGCAAGACAATAGCCGGCCACGTAATCGAGTGCCGTGGATACAGGCACACGTCGAGCGGCCGTACCAATGACGAATCCCAACTCGACTTCCCAGTCGCCTTCGAGTGCGCCCTCGGGAAGCACCGTGTCATCGTCAGGACCGCATAGCGATGTGATCGCCTTCAGAAAAACGACGGGTTCCTTGGGTATTTCCAGCCCGGCTTCTTCCGCATGCTTTCTGTAGTTCAAGCCGATTGCGATGAACTGCCGCGGGCCCGCGACGGGCACACCCATGCGCTGTTCGCCGTCCACGCGCGGCAACGTAGCGGCGTCGATGCTGGCGATCTCGCGCAGGCGTTCAGGTGATAGATTGTCCGGCGTCCAGTCAGCGATGACGTCGGACAGGTCGCGAACCGTGCCGCTGTCGTCCAGCAAACCGGGTTTCTCCTTGCCGCAAGGTCCATAGCGAAGAATTTTCATCCTGCATTCCTTCTGAGTCGATTGTGTGTCGTTCGATCGACACGTGCTCTATGCGAATCGCGGAAAGAGCCTGAGGGCATTGTTCCGCATGAAATCCTGCCGCATCGCTGGTGCGAGCAAGGCAGTGTGGTCGAGCTTCGCCGCGAGATCCGCGACAAATGGCTCCGGTGTGTACGGCCAGTCGCTGCCGTAGAGGATTCGCTTCGGGTCGGCAATCTCCAACAGCGGGAGGATCTGCCGTGGCAGCGGAAATCCGGCGAGGTCATAATGCAGACCTCGCAATGCATCATAAAAGCGGGCGACGTCGAGCGGTTTTGGCAAACCGAGCGCTGGCGACAAGCCCGCAACCCTGTCGGCAAGAACAGGGATCGCCGCCCCTGCATGCGGAACGATAATCTCGAGATTTGGAAACCTTTCCAAGGTGCCGGACAGGATCAGGTTGAACACTGCACGAGTTGTCTCGAACATGAATTCGAGCATCGGAAACGGATAACCGATCGGCGGCAGCGCGGCCGGATCCTGACAACATGGGCAATACGGGTTGGTTGGATGAATGAAGACTTTGGCGCGACGCCGGTTCAATTCGTCGAACACCGGGTCCAGTTTCCGATCGCCCAGGTAGACGCCGTTGTGATTGCTTTCCACCACGACACCGTCGCAACCCAACGTGTCGAAGGCGTATTCCGCTTCGGCCAGCGAGCCGTCGATGTCGGGCAGCGGTAATGCCGCGAACAGGCCGAAGCGACGCGGATGCATCGCCATCGCATTGGCGCCCTCTTCGTTCGTATAGCGGGCCAGCTTGCGCGCCGCTGCGTCATCGCCAAAATGAAGACCCGGTGCCGAAATCGATAGCAACGAAGTGTCGATGTTCAACCGGTCCATCATCGCAACCGCTGCTTCGACGCTCCAGGCGGGGATGCCCGGCATGCCCGACGGCTTCGCGTGTCCCGCGGCCATCAGCGCCGACCGATATTGCTCCGGCAAGAAATGGGCATGCACATCGATGCGACCCACGCCTGTTCCTTCCGTGGCTTGCGCGTTCTGGCCCGCATCGGCCGCCGACGAAGACGATCGCGTTGCCCCCGCCTCATTAGCGGCGCCGGCCGCCCAACTTGCCGTAGCAGACGTCGCGCTTACGGCTCCTCGCTGCCGAGGCCACATATCGTCGGAAAAACCACGCGAGCCCGCGGCCATCCGAGCCGCATGAGCGCGCGCTCCATCGCCACTTCGGCTCGTCTCATCGTGATTCTGCTTCATTGTCTGCTCCATGATTGACAGCGCGAATTACCAGCAGTCATCATTTACGGCCCAACCGATGGCTGGCGCGTGGGCTTCCACCTGCTTGTACTTCCCGCCGAAAAAGACCAACGGCTTACGCTGCTCGCCGAGTTGCAGATACTCGATCTCGCCGACGTACAGCAAGTGATCGCCAGCTTCATGCACAGCGGTCGTTCGCGCGACGATATGAGCGAGGCTGCCTTCGAGCAGCGCAATCCCGTTCCTTTCGACATACGACACATTCAACGCCTCGTCCCGTCTGCCGCCAAAATGCGAACTGAATGGCTGCTGGTTTTCAGACAAAAAATTCACCCCATAAAGGACGCCCGCTTTGACAGCGTCATTGAAACGCGATTGCTTTCGCACCGATATGACGATGAGTGGAGGGGTCATCGAGACGGACATGAAAGCGTTCGCCGTCATGCCTTCGGATCGTCCATCGACGGTATAGCTGATGACGGTGACACCTGTCGCGAACAGTCCCATCACAGATCGGAACAGCCTTGCATCGATTTCCATGCCGTACTCCGCAGATACGCAATTCAAACCAGCGGAGTCACCGTGTTTTCAACGCCTAGCAAAGCCTTCCCGTAACCTCGATGCCGACCTCCGGCAGAACGACCGCGTGCCGTGCCGCTGTGTTGGAATCGCGCCAGATGCGCTGCAGCGGGCTCGCTTCAGCGAAGGTCCCCGCGCCATGCGCCGAGACGAGAATGTTCAGCGCGTCCGTCATCGCTGTCACGACGACGCCTGCATCCGCGCGCACGCGGGCACGGGTCGTGTAATCCATCTTAACTCCGCGGCGTGCGGCGTCATCGATGTCGGCAGCCGCGCGGAAGGCATGTAGATGAGCGGTGTCGATCTTGGTAGCCGCCTGCGCAATCTGAGCCTGGAACATCACGGACGACGTCTGCTTCTCGAAGCTGGTATACGCGATGCTGCGTTGCGGTGCCTTTTCGATCACGTATTTCAAGGCAGCGCGCCCCAACCCCAATTGCGCGCCGACCAGAACAATCGCGGCGACCGGCACGAAGGCTCCACGATATTCCGCTTCATCCGTGAACTCGGTCGGATAATCGCTGTTCACGGCGTCACCTACGTTCAGCAGTCGATGGTCCGGAACGAACACCTCTTTTGCCACGACGCAGTTGCTGCCGGACGCGCGCATGCCGACCGTGTACCACGTGTCTTCAATCGTCACTTCGGACCTGGGAATGAGCGCGAGATATGACCGACGAATGCGCCATTCGCATCGTGCTCCATCACGCCGACCGTCACCCAGTCCGCATGCAGACTGCCCGAGGACCAGTACCACTTCCCGGACACGATCAGGCCGCCCTCGGCGCGCCGGCGTCTTTTGAAGGCGTGAAAACACCGGCGACGCGCGCATCGGGATTCGTGCCAAACACTTCCTCCTGTGCCTTGCGCGGGTAAACACCGACGAACCACGCGCATACGTTGGTCAGCGCGGTGACCCACGCCGTCCTGCACACCCTTCCGCTAACGCCGCGGTGACTTCGAGATGCGACCGATCGACCCTTGATGGCCGCCGAACCGTTTCGGCACCATGCGCCGGAACCGGCCGGCTTCGCTTATCGCGTCGATGTTCTCTTCGTGCGCGCGACGATCCTGTTCCGACTTAGACGCGTTTTTTGCAAGCAACGGAACGAGTCGCCGGGCCCGCGCGACCAGTTCTTGCTCGAGGACTTCAGCGTGGTCCAGGTTGGCGTGGCTTTCGACTTTCATTTCTGTGTCTCCAATCATAGCCTGATTAACAGCAAGCATTCATTTCGATACCTTATTTCATTAGTCATACGGTATCACATTGGAAACAACATGACTTTTCATTACGTGCCGTGCTTGAAGCTATTTTCTTGTCACATTCAATGTGTTGTTGTCTTCTCTCGGTTTTGCACATTGATATTAGGGTTTTCGTTCCATCAGAATGAAGAGATATTCAATGTCTGATGTCGCACAATGATATGACTATCGCCGATCCAGTCGTCTCGCCGATTGAACCAGCGACCTCGCCGGAGAGCGCCTCATATCGCGACATAAAATGCGCACGGCGACAATCGGTAATTTTTCAAGCGCAGCCCAACCGTTCCGTTGCCCAACAGTACCTCGGCCGGGCACGAGCCGCCGCCCAAACTCCCAATCCCTCCGGGTACTCGGCCGGCCTTTCAATGACTGCTGCTACCGCTATCCCCTTGGCCAAGCCAAACACGGTCCTCTTCGATCAGCGTCGGCAGGCGCGCGGATTCAAGCGTTAGCAAATCGACCGGAACGTTGGCACCGTGAGCGGTCTGAAAATAGGCAAGATGCCGCAACCAGCGGGATAGCGATCCAGCAATTCGGTGTCGAGCGTGAGGCGGACATCGGGCAACACCGGATCAATCCGGCTTTTCTGGTAGACAGTCCTTCGCAGAGCGATTTTCCAGCCACGCGAGGTCAGAACGAAACGGTCACGTGAACCCCATGCGCGGTCACATCGACCTCGACGCCGTGCAATTCGCCACGCAGGATGATCCGCATGGTAGTCGCGGAGCGCACGCTCTGAGACCACCTCAACGCGGCTCGCGCCGAAATCGTGCAGTACCTGGTAGTGACGTTGATGCATGCCTTTTTTGCAGGCCTTGACGAACTCGCGTGCTGGTCGTGCCGACCAGGATGTCACCATTTGACCGTCCTCACTGAATGCATCAGCAGCGCTTCCCACCGCTCTTCATCCCGATCCAGTGCCCAGTGTTCGATGAGCTCACGGATGGCGGTTGAGGGAGGTAGATCAACGGTGTGTGTCATGAATCTTCCTTATCAGGAATTGAATGTCGCTTAGTGCAATGGGTTTTCATGGGGAATTTTTCTCAGTCTGGCGGCCCGCGTCGGGATGCTCGTGCGGTTCGCGCAGACGTCGAACACGAACGTAGGTCGGGCGCTGCTAGCCCGAGGGCGATCGCGACGATACCGACACAAGCCCTCATTTATGCGGCGGCTCGCCGACGAGCCGACCTGCGTTGTCAGCAGCAACCCACGACTCGTGGGCCATCTGACGCCACGCTCACGCGCTCCAGCGCGGCAGCAGCGTGGCCGCGTTGTCACCCTGACTCATCTTTCTCGGGCTGGCGGGCAAGTCCAGCTTGCCGAATTGCTCGACGCCATGCCTGATCGGAAAGTAGCTGTAGTCGCTGCCGAACAACAGATGCGACCGTGGCACGACTTTGCCAAGCAAATCGAACGCTTCCGGTGCATAGGCCTGAGCGGAATCGAAGTAGAGCTTCGCGAATTCCGTGTAGATGTCCTCCGGAAACAGTGCATCGAGGCGAGCCTGACCGACCGATTCCCAGTCCGAGAACCCGGCGATCCGCCGGAGCAGCAACGGCATCACGTCTCCGTCGTGGCAGAAGTGAACTCGACGTCTGGATCGCGCTGGATTGTGCCTGACGCCCAAAGGCTGAGAATTGTGCGCGCGGCGTTGGTCGGGAACTCGATCGATGGGACCGATACCGGCGGCTTCTCATAGCTCAGCGTGGCGGGCGTACAGCACGGCGCTTCGACGGCATGCACGAAGACCACTGCTTTGCGGCGAACCAGTCCCGCAAAGATCGGCTCGAATTTCGGATCGCCAAGCCAGGCACTTGATAGTTCGTGACGATGCCAACGCCGTCCGCCTTGAGTACGTCGAGGCGTAGCTATTTCGGGCAGCGCGCCGTCAACGTCATCATCGGAATCGAAGCGAACAGGCGCAAGCGCTCGGGGTGGTTGAAACAGAGTTGTGCTCGACTCGTTGATCTGTCTGGCTTCGGCACGCTCTGTTCGGACATCAGGGGCGAAGACGGCCCCAGCGAACGCGATCGCCGTAGCGACGTTGTTGCTGTCCAGTTGCTCCACCGCGTCCCTATCGTCGACGGTGCGCCGTTGTACTCTTGCCGGAGGGCTCGAAGTGCTGATCTCCATCGATGACATGCCGCGCGGCCGGCGCCGCCTCGACCACTCTTCGGGACCTCGCTGCAGCTTGCCGGCTGCATGAAACTGCCGAGAAATTTCTTCCGGCTGCTTGATGGGGCGTGCAGGCGCAACTGTTGCGTCCAAAATTGTTCATGCCCTTGCTTCCTGTAGATTGTTGGCACAGGCCGCGATAGCGGGCGCGGTGCGCAATTGATCAAACCAGCGGCGCGACGGTATCGTCGACGCTCAGCAATGCCTTTGCCCGTAGACTTCGAGATCGTCGACGGCGGGCAAGACGCATGACATGACGCGCCGCCGTGTTCGACTCGGTGCCGACACGGCGTCGGGATGGGTACTGCTTTCCGCAAACGCGCCGGCTCTGTGCGCGGAGATCAGGACAGCATCCAGCGTCTTCAGCGTCGCATTGGATCTCCGACCAACCGGGAATCCGCGCGCACCGGCGCCAGCGTCGACGTAGTCCATTTCGTCTCTGCTCCGCGCGGCGTCGTCGATATCTGCCGCGGTGCGATACGCGCGGAGGCCGCGCCATCATTTTTCAGCGCGGCTTCGTAGATCTGCGCCTGTAACATGAACCCACACGTTCTGTCTCTCGAACGTGGCGCAGGCCATGCCGCGCAGCGGTGCCTTTCCCATCAGACATCAGAGTGCCGCGCGACGAATGCCCGAAATCGTGGTCCGACGAGCACGTAGTGTGTGCACGACTTGTAAACCCGCGGCACGATATTCGCCTCGTCGGTGAATCGGTCGCATAGTTGTGTTGATGGCCGCCCGAATGTCCAGCAGGCGATGATTCGGCACGAACACGTCGTTAGCGACAACGCAGTTGCTGCCCGACGCCCGCATGCCCACTGTGTACCAGGTGTCCTCAATCGTCACGTCCGGCTTCGGCACCAGCGCCAGATATTGGCCAACGAAACCGCCGTCGCTGTCACGCTCGATCACCCCAACCATTACCCAGTCGGCGTGCAGGCTGCCCGACGACCAATACCACTTGCCCGATACAACCAGACCACCCTCGACGCGACGGCTGTCGGTAGACGGTGCGAATACTCCCGCTACCCGCGCATCCGGATTCGCACCAACAAAGTCCCTAGATGACATTCGAGCGACATGCGGCGACATCTCCGCCACCAGCATCTTCAGGGCTATTCGCAAGATGGAAAAGCAGTATGTGGAAAGAATAAGCAGTATTCTACTCTGAGGAGGAGGAAGAAAAAAAAGGAAGCTCGTTTTAAGAGCAGAGTCAGACCAGGGGAAAATGAGCAAAAGCGAATTATAAGATTAAAGAGAAGAAAAATGCCTGTATTCAGCGGTTTTGCGCGTCCCTCGTATCCCATGATGAGAAGGAATCGTCTCTTTCGGACCTTCACTCCCAGCGAGCAAGAGGGCGGGAGCCGCTTACGTCCAGGAACAATGAGGCGCAAACCCCCTCTTCCTCAGCCGCAACAGCAAGAACAGAAAGAGAAGCGGATGCTGGAGAAACGGAGAAAAGAGCTGGAGAAAATGGACGTGGAGCTGGAGGAGGAGGATGCAGAGCCTGCGAAAGAGCAAGAAGAGCAAAGAGGA
>CAWDLJ010000005.1:2315000-2461506 GCA_963803225.1 uncultured beta proteobacterium | reverse complement strand
CGTAATCGACGCGGGCATGCCGGAATCCTTCAACGTGCTGGTGAAGGAAATCCGCTCGCTCGGCATCGACATCGACCTCGACCGCAACTAATCGGACTACGGAGAGAAAGCAATGAAAGCTCTGCTCGATCTATTCAAGCAAGTCCAACAAGAAGAAGTCTTCGACGCGATCAAGATCGGTCTGGCCTCGCCGGACAAGATCCGTTCGTGGTCGTTCGGCGAAGTGAAGAAGCCGGAAACCATCAACTACCGGACCTTCAAGCCGGAACGCGATGGTCTGTTCTGCGCGAAGATCTTCGGGCCGATCAAGGACTACGAGTGCCTGTGCGGCAAGTACAAGCGCCTGAAGCATCGTGGCGTGATCTGCGAAAAGTGCGGCGTCGAAGTGACGCTCGCCAAGGTGCGTCGCGAACGCATGGGCCACATCGAACTGGCCTCGCCGGTCGCGCACATCTGGTTCCTGAAGTCGCTGCCGTCGCGTCTGGGCATGGTGCTCGACATGACGCTGCGCGACATCGAGCGCGTGCTGTACTTCGAAGCATACGTAGTGATCGATCCGGGCATGACGCCGCTGAAGGCGCGTCAGATCATGACCGAAGAGGATTACTACAACAAGGTCGAGGAATACGGTGACGAATTCCGCGCCGAGATGGGCGCGGAAGGCGTGCGCGAGCTGCTGCGTGCGATCAACATCGACGAGCAAGTCGAGACGCTGCGCACCGAGCTCAAGAACACCGGTTCGGAAGCGAAGATCAAGAAGTACGCGAAGCGCCTGAAGGTGCTCGAGGCCTTCCAGCGTTCGGGCATCAAGCCCGAGTGGATGATCCTCGAAGTGCTGCCGGTGCTGCCGCCGGAACTGCGTCCGCTGGTGCCGCTCGATGGCGGCCGCTTCGCGACGTCGGACCTGAACGACCTGTACCGCCGCGTGATCAACCGTAACAACCGGTTGAAGCGTCTGCTCGAACTGAAGGCGCCTGAAATCATCGTCCGCAACGAAAAGCGGATGCTGCAGGAAGCCGTCGATTCACTGCTCGACAACGGTCGTCGCGGCAAGGCCATGACGGGCGCGAACAAGCGTCCGCTCAAGTCGCTCGCCGACATGATCAAGGGTAAGGGCGGTCGTTTCCGTCAGAACCTGCTGGGCAAGCGCGTCGACTACTCGGGCCGTTCGGTGATCGTGGTCGGTCCGACGCTCAAGCTGCATCAGTGCGGTCTGCCCAAGCTGATGGCGCTCGAACTGTTCAAGCCGTTCATCTTCAACAAGCTCGAAGTGATGGGTGTCGCTACCACCATCAAGGCTGCGAAGAAGGAAGTCGAGAACCAGACGGCGGTGGTGTGGGACATCCTCGAAGAGGTGATCCGCGAGCATCCGGTCATGCTGAACCGTGCGCCGACGCTCCACCGTCTTGGCATCCAGGCGTTCGAGCCGGTGCTGATCGAAGGCAAGGCTATCCAGCTGCATCCGCTCGTTTGCGCGGCGTTCAACGCCGACTTCGACGGTGACCAGATGGCTGTCCACGTTCCGCTGTCGCTTGAAGCGCAGATGGAAGCGCGCACGCTCATGCTCGCGTCGAACAACGTCCTGTTCCCGGCCAACGGCGATCCGTCGATCGTGCCGTCGCAGGATATCGTGCTCGGCCTCTACTACGCGACGCGTGAAGCAGTCAACGCGCGCGGCGAGGGCATGACGTTCACGGGCGTGTCGGAAGCGCTGCGTGCGTACGAGAACAAGGAAGTCGAACTGGCTTCGCGCGTGAACGTGCGTATCACCGAGATGGTCCACAACGAGGACACCTCGGAAGGCGCACCGGCATTCGTGCCGAAGATCTCGCTGTACGCGACGACCGTCGGCCGTGCGATCCTGTCGGAAATCCTGCCGCCGGGCCTGCCGTTCTCGGTGCTGAACAAGCCGCTGAAGAAGAAGGAAATTTCGCGTCTCATCAACACCGCATTCCGCAAGTGCGGTCTGCGCGAGACCGTGATTTTCGCCGACCAACTGATGCAGTCGGGCTTCCGCCTCGCGACGCGCGCCGGTATTTCGATCTGCGTGGACGACATGCTCGTGCCGCCGCAGAAGGAAACCATCGTCGGTGACGCCGCGAAGAAGGTGAAGGAGTACGACCGCCAGTACATGTCGGGTCTCGTCACCGCTCAAGAGCGCTACAACAACGTGGTCGACATCTGGTCGGCAACGTCGGAAGCGGTCGGCAAGGCGATGATGGAGCAGCTCGCGACGGAACCGGTGGTGGACCGCGACGGCAACGAAACGCGTCAGGAATCGTTCAACTCGATCTACATGATGGCCGACTCGGGCGCGCGGGGTTCCGCAGTCCAGATCCGTCAGCTGGCGGGTATGCGCGGCCTGATGGCGAAGCCGGACGGCTCGATTATCGAAACGCCGATTACCGCGAACTTCCGCGAAGGCCTGAACGTGTTGCAGTACTTCATCTCGACCCACGGTGCACGTAAGGGTCTGGCTGATACGGCACTGAAGACCGCGAACTCGGGTTACCTGACGCGTCGTCTGGTCGACGTCACGCAGGATCTCGTGGTCGTCGAGGAAGATTGCGGCACGTCGAACGGCGTGGCCATGAAGGCGTTGGTGGAAGGCGGTGAAGTCGTCGAAGCACTGCGCGATCGTATTCTCGGTCGCGTGGCGGTGGCGGACGTCGTCAATCCGGAAACGCAGGAAACGCTGTACGAGTCGGGCTCGCTGCTCGACGAAGACGCGGTCGAAGAAATCGAACGTCTGGGTATCGACGAAGTGCGCGTGCGTACGCCGCTTACCTGCGAAACGCGTTACGGCCTGTGCGCATCGTGCTACGGCCGCGACCTGGGTCGTGGCTCGCGTGTGAACGTCGGCGAAGCAGTCGGCGTGATCGCGGCACAGTCGATCGGTGAGCCGGGCACGCAGCTTACGATGCGTACGTTCCACATCGGTGGCGCGGCATCGCGTGCGGCAGTGGCCTCGTCGGTGGAAGCCAAGTCGAACGGTACGGTCCGCTTCACGGTGACGATGCGTTACGTCACGAATGCGAAGGGCGAGCAGATCGTCATCTCGCGTTCGGGCGAAGCCATCATTGCCGACGATCACGGCCGCGAGCGCGAGCGTCACAAAGTGCCGTACGGCGCGACGCTGCTGCAGCTCGACGGTGCGCAGATCAAGGCGGGCACGCAACTGGCCACGTGGGATCCGCTCACGCGTCCGATCATCACCGAGTGGGGCGGTACGGTGAAGTTCGAGAACGTCGAGGAAGGCGTGACGGTCGCCAAACAGATCGATGACGTGACGGGTCTGTCGACCCTCGTCGTGATCGACGTGAAGCGCCGTGGCTCGCAAGCCTCGAAGAGCGTGCGTCCGCAGGTCAAACTGCTCGACGCGAGCGGCGAGGAAGTGAAGATCCCGAACACCGAGCACTCGGTGCAGATCGGCTTCCAGGTCGGCGCTCTGATTACCGTGAAGGACGGTCAGCAGGTTCAGGTGGGTGAAGTGCTCGCACGTATCCCGACCGAATCGCAGAAGACGCGTGACATTACCGGTGGTCTGCCGCGTGTGGCCGAGCTGTTCGAAGCACGTTCGCCGAAGGACGCCGGCATTCTCGCGGAAGTCACGGGTACGGTCTCGTTCGGCAAGGACACGAAGGGCAAGCAGCGTCTCGTCATCACGGACCTCGAGGGCAATCAGCACGAGTTCCTGATCGCGAAGGAAAAGCAGGTTCTGGTCCACGATGGTCAGGTCGTCAACAAGGGCGAAATGATCGTGGACGGTCCGGCCGATCCGCACGACATCCTGCGTCTGCAGGGTATCGAGGCGCTGTCGCGCTACATCGTCGACGAAGTGCAGGACGTGTACCGTCTGCAGGGCGTGAAGATCAACGACAAGCACATCGAAGTGATCGTGCGTCAGATGCTGCGCCGCGTGCAGATCACCGACAACGGCGATACGCGCTTCATCCCGGGTGAGCAGGTCGAGCGTTCGGACATGCTGGACGAAAACGACCGCATGAACGCGGAAGACAAGCGTCCGGCAACGTACGAGAACGTCCTGCTCGGTATCACGAAGGCGTCGCTCTCGACCGACTCGTTCATCTCGGCGGCATCGTTCCAGGAAACGACCCGCGTGCTGACCGAAGCGGCGATCATGGGCAAGCGCGACGATCTGCGTGGCCTGAAGGAAAACGTGATCGTCGGCCGTCTGATTCCGGCCGGTACGGGTCTCGCGTTCCACAAGGCGCGCCGTGCGAAGGAATCGTCGGATCGCGAGCGTTTCGACCAGATCGCAGCGGAAGAAGCGTTCGACTTCGGTACGCCGGAAACCCCGGCCGCCGAATTGCCGCAACTGCCGCACACGACGGACGAATAAGCCTGGGCAGCCCGGTAACGGGCTGCTTCTCGCCGACATGTCGTCAGCAAGCCGTCTGGTTCACGCCAGACGGCTTTTTTTATGTGCGGGCGATGTCGCGGACGCACGCGTCGCGCAATGAGCGCTTTGCAGTGCCTGGCATCGCGGGCGTGCATGCACACGATTCACGCGTGCGACCTCGCGCCGCAGATTGGGCGCGGCAGATGCGCGCTGTGACGCTGCGTGCTAACGTAGCGCGCCAAGTCCGCCTGCGCGTGCATCATGCGCCGTGCGGCAATTTTTCTGAATCGGGAGGCGGTAATCATGTGGTTGGTCGGGACCGGTCTGATCCTGGATCTGTTGGCGTGCGTCGCCATCTTTTCGCATCTGCTGCACCATGTCGGCAATGAGCAGGCCGCGACGTTCTTCGCAACGTTCCTCTTCCTGTGGGCGTTTCTGCTCATCGGCTTCATCGCGCAGCTTGCGCGCCGCGTGAAGATCGGCGCCGCGCTGCTCGCGATCGGCTCGCTCATGCTCGTGGCCGGCAGCTTCGTGCTGCTGCCGCCCGGGCTGCTCGTCGCGCTGGCGGTGGTCGCCGGCGTCGTGACGATTGCCGGTGCCTGGATGCGTGTGCGCCGCGGCGCACCGTAAGCGCGCGTCACGTCCATCGTTTCACTGCGTGCGCGCTGTGCGCACGCAGCTTCTCCGTATTTCCTCCTTTCTCCTGGCCTGTCGGCCAACTTTCGTGGATACGACGGTCAAGGCGCGCCCGGGTTGGTAAAATCCGGTCCACCGCCTCTCTCTGCCCTCGCACGCCGCCTACATGTCCCGCTCCCTGGAAATTCTCAACGAAGTCTTCGGTTATCCCGCGTTCAGAGGGCAGCAAGCCGAGATCGTCGAGCATGTCGCGGGCGGTGGTGATTCGCTGGTGCTCATGCCCACGGGCGGCGGCAAATCGCTGTGCTACCAGATCCCCGCGCTCGTGCGGCATGAAGCCGGGCAGGGCGCGGGCATCGTCGTGTCGCCGCTCATCGCGCTGATGCAGGACCAAGTGGCGGCGCTCACCGAAGTCGGCGTGCGTGCCGCCTATCTGAACTCCACGCTCACGGGCGCCGAGGCGGCCGCCACCGAGCGCGCGCTGCGCGACGGCGATCTCGACCTGCTGTATGTCGCGCCAGAACGGCTGATGACGCCGCGTTTTCTCGATCTGCTCGAGCGCACGCGCATCGGTCTGTTCGCGATCGATGAGGCGCATTGCGTGTCGCAATGGGGGCACGATTTCCGGCCCGATTACATCCAGCTCTCGGTGCTGCACGAGCGCTTTCCGAGCGTTCCGCGCATCGCGCTCACGGCCACGGCCGATGCGATTACGCGCGACGAAATCGTGCATCGGCTCGCGCTCGACGACGCGCGCATTTTCGTGTCGAGCTTCGACCGGCCGAACATCCGCTACCGGATCGTCGAGAAGGACAACGCGCGCACGCAGCTGCTCGATTTCATCCGTGCCGAACACTCGCGCGCGGACGGCACGACCGATGCCGGCGTCATCTACTGTCTGTCACGCCGCAAGGTCGAGGAAACGGCCGAGTGGCTGAAGGGCCAGGGCGTGCGGGCGCTGCCCTACCACGCGGGCATGGAATTCGAGGTGCGCCAGAAGCACCAGGAGATGTTCCAGCGTGAGGAAGGCGTGGTGATGTGCGCGACCATCGCGTTCGGCATGGGCATCGATAAACCCGACGTGCGCTTCGTCGCGCATCTGGATTTGCCCAAGAGCGTGGAAGGCTACTACCAGGAAACCGGCCGCGCCGGCCGCGACGGGCTCGCGGCCAGTGCATGGATGGCGTACGGCCTCGGTGATGTCGTTCAGCAGCGCAAGATGATCGACGAATCCGACGCGGACGAGCAGCACAAGCGCGTGCAGACCGGCAAGCTCGATGCGCTGCTCGGCCTGTGCGAGACGGCGACGTGCCGGCGCGTGCGCCTGCTCGCGTATTTCGGCGAGCAAAGCAAGCCGTGCGGCAACTGCGACAACTGTCTCGAGCCGCCGGCCACGTGGGACGCCACGCGCGAGGCGCAAATGGCGCTGTCGTGCGTGTTCCGCGCACAGCGCGCGAGCGGCTTCAATTTCGGTGCGGGCCATCTGATCGACATCTTGCGCGGTAACCGCAGCGAGAAAATCCTCCAGCGCGGTCACGAGAACCTGTCGACCTTCGAGATCGGCGCCGCGTTGTCGGAGCCCGAATGGCGCGCGATCTTCCGGCAGCTCGTGGCGTTCGGCTATCTCACCGTCGACCATGACGGTTACGGCGCACTCGTGCTCACCGAAGCCAGCAAGGCCGTGCTCAAGAACGAGCAGAACGTCACGATGCGCCGTTACGTGAAGCCCACGCGCACGCGCCAATCGTCGAGCCGCACGAGCGAGCGCGCCGATCCGACCCTCGGCATGAGCCCGCGTCAGCGTGGACGCTGGGAGCGCCTGCGCCTATGGCGCACGGAAACGGCCAAAAGCGAAGGCGTGCCCGCCTATGTCATCTTCCACGACGCCACGCTCGCCGAAATTGCGCGCAGCGGCCCCGAATCGGTCGACGAACTGCGCGACATTCCGGGTATCGGCGCACGCAAGCTCGAACGCTTCGGTGAGGAACTCGTCGAGGTCGTCGGCGCCGATTAAGGTGAAGAACCCACGCGCAAGACTGCGCACCTTGCGCCCGTACGCGCTCCGAAATGCCGCAAGCCGTTGACTTCGTTGGTATTTTCGGAATATGATGCTAGGTTCCGGTTCTTGGGATGTCCGCGCTCGTCGGTCAGTTTGACTAATTCAGGCTGCGCCGCGGGAAGCAAAGCATCGTTTTTGTCGAGAATCGGAGTTCGACACGCGCGAATTTCCGCTTTGCCCGGAAATAAATGCGTCGATTTTGTTCAATTTCAGGAATAAACAATGCCAACCATCAATCAACTGGTTCGCAAAGGCCGCACTTCGGAAGTGACGAAGAGCAAGTCGCCGGCCCTGCAGGACTGCCCGCAGCGTCGCGGCGTGTGCACTCGCGTGTACACGACGACGCCGAAGAAGCCGAACTCGGCACTTCGTAAGGTCGCCAAGGTGCGCCTCACGAACGGTTTCGAAGTGATTTCGTACATCGGTGGTGAAGGCCACAACCTGCAGGAACACTCGGTTGTGCTGATCCGCGGCGGCCGTGTGAAGGACTTGCCGGGTGTGCGTTACCACATGGTTCGCGGCTCGCTGGATACCCAGGGCGTCAAGGATCGTAAGCAAGCTCGTTCGAAGTACGGCGCGAAGCGCGCCAAGGCTGCGAAGTAAGCAGCCGGGCGTCGTCTGTCAGCAGGCGACACACAAGCGACAGGTGCCGGATTGGCCGGTGCTGTCGAGTAAGTGGTCACCCGACCGGGCTGGTAAGTCGTAATGGATGAATCGGGTTAGTTGGTGGCCGCGGAGCGCGAAATTCGCTCCAACTGAAAAGTTAAAGGAAGAAACATGCCGCGTCGTCGCGAAGTCCCCAAGCGGGAAGTGTTGCCGGATCCGAAGTTCGGCAACGTTGATGTAGCCAAGTTCATGAACGTGCTGATGCTCTCCGGCAAGAAGTCGGTTGCCGAGCGTATCGTGTACGGCGCTTTCGAACAGATCCAGACCAAGGGTGGCAAGGACCCGCTGGAAGTGTTCACTGTCGCGCTCAACAACGTGAAGCCGGTGGTCGAAGTGAAGAGCCGTCGCGTTGGTGGTGCGAACTATCAGGTTCCGGTCGAAGTGCGTCCGTCGCGTCGTATGGCATTGGCGATGCGTTGGCTGCGTGAAGCCGCGAAGAAGCGCAGCGAGAAGTCGATGGCCCTGCGCCTGGCAGGTGAGCTCTCCGAAGCGGCCGAAGGCCGTGGCGGCGCGATGAAGAAGCGCGACGAAGTTCACCGGATGGCAGAAGCCAACAAGGCGTTCTCGCATTTCCGTTTCTAAGCGTCCCCGACTGGATCGAACGGAAAAGATATTCCGGGCGGGTGCGCTGTTCAGGCGCCTCGCCCGTTTGTGTTCAGGCGCGCCGGGTTTCGTCCCGTCGCGCCACCTCAGATAGAGGATCAAAGTGGCTCGCAAGACTCCTATCGAGCGCTACCGTAATATCGGTATTAGCGCTCACATCGACGCCGGCAAGACGACGACGACCGAGCGCATTCTGTTCTACACCGGCGTGAACCATAAGATTGGTGAAGTTCACGACGGCGCTGCCACCATGGACTGGATGGAGCAAGAGCAGGAGCGTGGCATCACGATTACCTCGGCTGCTACCACCGCCTTCTGGAAGGGCATGGGCGGCAACTATCCCGAGCACCGCATCAACATCATCGACACCCCGGGCCACGTCGACTTCACGATTGAAGTCGAGCGCTCGATGCGCGTGCTCGACGGTGCGTGCATGGTCTACTGCGCTGTGGGTGGCGTGCAGCCGCAGTCGGAAACGGTGTGGCGTCAGGCGAACAAGTACAAGGTTCCCCGTCTCGCGTTCGTCAACAAGATGGACCGTACCGGCGCGAACTTCTTCAAGGTCTACGACCAGCTGAAGACGCGTCTGAAGGCGAACCCGGTTCCGGTCGTGGTGCCGATCGGCGCAGAAGACACGTTCACGGGCGTGGTCGACCTGATCAAGATGAAGGCGATCATTTGGGACGAAGCGTCGCAAGGCACGAAGTTCGACTACGTCGACATCCCGGCTGAACTCGTTGACACGTGCAACGAGTGGCGCGAGAAGATGATCGAGTCGGCTGCTGAAGCCAGCGAAGAGCTGATGGAAAAGTACCTCGGCGGCGAAGAACTCTCGGAAGAGGAAGTCGTCAAGGCACTGCGCGACCGTACGATCGCGTGCGAAATCCAGCCGATGCTGTGCGGCACCGCGTTCAAGAACAAGGGCGTGCAGCGCATGCTCGACGCCGTGATCGACTTCCTGCCGTCGCCGGTGGATATTCCCCCGGTCACGGGCGAACTCGAAAACGGTGACAAGGCAGAGCGCCGCGCAGCCGACGACGAAAAGTTCGCGGCACTCGCGTTCAAGATCATGACCGACCCGTTCGTCGGCCAGCTGATCTTCTTCCGCGCGTACTCGGGCATCGTCAACTCGGGCGACACCGTGCTGAACTCGACCAAGGGCAAGAAGGAACGCCTCGGCCGTATTCTGCAGATGCACGCGAACAACCGCGAAGAAATCAAGGAAGTTCGTGCAGGCGACATCGCTGCGGCAGTGGGCCTGAAGGAAGCGACCACGGGTGACACGCTGTGCGACCCGCAGAACCCGATCATCCTGGAACGCATGGTGTTCCCGGAGCCGGTGATTTCGCAGGCCGTCGAGCCGAAGACCAAGCCTGACCAGGAAAAGATGGGCATCGCCCTGAACCGCCTGGCGCAGGAAGATCCGTCGTTCCGCGTCCAGACGGACGAGGAATCGGGCCAGACCATCATTTCGGGCATGGGCGAGCTCCACCTCGAAATTCTGGTCGACCGCATGAAGCGCGAATTCGGCGTGGAAGCGACCGTCGGCAAGCCGCAGGTTGCGTACCGGGAAACGATCCGCGCCACGGCGAAGGACGTCGACGGCAAGTTCGTCAAGCAGTCGGGTGGTCGCGGCCAGTACGGTCACGCGGTCATCACGCTCGAGCCGAACGAACAAGGCAAGGGTTACGAGTTCCTCGACGAGATCAAGGGCGGCGTGATCCCGCGTGAATACATCCCGGCGGTGGACAAGGGTATCCAGGAAACGCTGAAGTCGGGCGTGCTCGCTGGCTTCCCGGTCGTCGACGTGAAGGTTCACCTGACGTTCGGTTCGTACCACGACGTCGACTCGAACGAAAACGCGTTCCGCATGGCTGGTTCGATGGCGTTCAAGGAAGCGATGCGCAAGGCGCAGCCGGTCATCCTGGAACCCATGATGGCAGTCGAAGTCGAAACGCCGGAAGACTACATGGGCAACGTGATGGGCGACCTGTCGGGCCGTCGCGGTATCGTCCAGGGCATGGAAGACATGGTTGGCGGCGGCAAGATCGTCCGCGCAGAAGTGCCGCTGTCGGAAATGTTCGGCTACTCGACGTCGCTGCGTTCGCTGTCGCAAGGCCGCGCTACGTACACGATGGAGTTCAAGCACTACGCAGAAGCACCGCGTAACGTGGCTGACGCCATCGTCAGCGCAAAGTCGAAGTAATCAGTCGGCGCTAGTTCACCGATACAACTTTTTTGAAAGAAGAGAAACATGGCTAAAGGTAAATTCGAACGGACCAAGCCGCACGTGAACGTGGGCACGATCGGTCACGTTGACCACGGCAAGACCACGCTGACGGCAGCGATCACGACGGTTCTGACCAAGAAGTTCGGCGGCGAAGCGAAGGCTTACGACCAGATCGACGCGGCGCCGGAAGAAAAGGCGCGTGGTATCACGATCAACACGGCACACGTCGAGTACGAAACGGCTAACCGCCACTACGCACACGTCGACTGCCCGGGCCACGCTGACTATGTGAAGAACATGATCACGGGCGCGGCACAGATGGACGGCGCGATCCTGGTGTGCTCGGCCGCTGACGGCCCGATGCCGCAAACGCGTGAGCACATCCTGCTGGCGCGTCAGGTTGGCGTTCCGTACATCATCGTGTTCCTGAACAAGTGCGACATGGTCGACGACGCCGAGCTGCTCGAGCTGGTCGAAATGGAAGTGCGCGAGCTTCTGTCGAAGTACGACTTCCCGGGCGACGACACGCCGATCGTCAAGGGTTCGGCAAAGCTGGCGCTGGAAGGCGACACGGGCGAGCTGGGCGAAGTGGCGATCATGAATCTGGCCGACGCACTCGACACGTACATCCCGACGCCGGAGCGTGCAGTTGACGGCGCGTTCCTGATGCCGGTGGAAGACGTGTTCTCGATCTCGGGTCGCGGCACGGTGGTGACGGGCCGTATCGAGCGCGGCATTGTGAAGGTCGGCGAAGAAATCGAAATCGTCGGTATCAAGCCGACGGTGAAGACGACCTGCACGGGCGTGGAAATGTTCCGCAAGCTGCTCGACCAGGGTCAGGCGGGCGACAACGTCGGTATCCTGCTGCGCGGCACGAAGCGTGAAGACGTGGAGCGCGGCCAGGTTCTGGCCAAGCCGGGTTCGATCACGCCGCACACGCACTTCACGGCTGAAGTGTACGTGCTGAGCAAGGACGAAGGCGGCCGCCACACGCCGTTCTTCAACAACTACCGTCCGCAGTTCTACTTCCGTACGACGGACGTGACGGGCTCGATCGAGCTGCCGAAGGACAAGGAAATGGTCATGCCGGGCGACAACGTGTCGATCACGGTGAAGCTGATTGCTCCGATCGCGATGGAAGAAGGTCTGCGCTTCGCAATCCGCGAAGGCGGCCGTACCGTCGGCGCCGGTGTCGTTGCCAAGGTCATCGAGTAAAATCGCTGTCCGGCTGTAGCAGTACGCAGTAGAAGTTGATGTATCCGGGTTCGGCCTGCGGCCCTCCGCCGCAGGCCGAACCTATGCTCTTTATCTAGTCTGGCGGCGCAAGTCCGCCTCGCTCTTTTCAAGGAATTGTCATGCAGAACCAAAAGATCCGTATCCGTCTGAAGGCTTTCGACTACCGTCTGATCGACCAGTCGGCTGCTGAAATCGTCGATACGGCGAAGCGCACGGGCGCAATCGTCCGCGGTCCGGTGCCGCTGCCGACGCGCATCCAGCGCTTCGACATCCTGCGCTCGCCGCACGTCAACAAGACGTCGCGCGATCAGCTCGAAATCCGTACCCACCTGCGCCTGATGGACATCGTCGACCCGACGGACAAGACCGTGGACGCACTGATGAAGCTGGACCTGCCGGCTGGTGTGGACGTCGAAATCAAGCTGCAGTAAGAGTCTCCAGCGCTGTCCGGATTGCCTGACAGCGCTAAGTCTTTGATTGCTTGCGGAAAACGTGGAAGGGCGTTATACTTGACGTCTTTTCGCGCATTCGCGCAAAAAATCGGTGTGTCCCTTTCGGGCCTTTACCCTGGAAAACACCCGGTACTTTGTAAATTAGCCCCGACCAATCGCAGTCGGGAATGGAGAAAACGATGAGCCTTGGACTCGTAGGTCGCAAGGTTGGCATGACGCGTATCTTCACGGCTGACGGGGATTCGATTCCCGTGACCGTGCTGGACGTGTCCGACAACCGCGTGACGCAGATCAAGACTGTTGAAACCGACGGCTACACGGCCGTGCAGGTTGCTTTCGGTACCCGCCGCGCTTCGCGCGTGACGAAGCCGATCGCTGGTCATCTCGCCAAAGCTGGCGTTCAAGCCGGTGAAATCCTCAAGGAATTCCAGATCGACGCCGCCAAGGCTGCCGAGCTGTCCGCTGGCGCTGTGATCGGTGTTGAACTCTTCGAAGAAGGCCAGAAGATCGACGTGCAAGGCACCTCGATCGGTAAGGGCTACGCCGGTACCATCAAGCGTTACAACTTCGCCTCGGGCCGTGCTTCGCACGGTAACTCGCGCTCGCACAATGTGCCGGGCTCGATCGGTATGGCGCAGGATCCGGGTCGTGTTTTCCCGGGTAAGCGCATGACCGGTCACATGGGTGACGAGACCGTGACGGTGCAAAACCTCGAAATCGCACGTATCGACGCAGAGCGCAAGCTGCTGCTGGTCAAGGGTGCCGTGCCGGGTGCGAAGGGCGGCAAGGTTTTCGTGACGCCGGCCGTCAAGGCGCGCGCCAAGAAAGGAGCGCAATAATGGAACTTAAGCTCCTGAATGCCAATGGTCAGGAAGGCGCTGGTGTTAACGCGTCGGACGTCGTGTTCGGCCGTGACTACAACGAAGCCCTGATTCACCAGATCGTCGTCGCCTATCAGGCGAACGCACGTAGCGGCGACCGCGCTCAGAAGGACCGCGAGCAGGTCAAGCACACCACCAAGAAGCCGTGGCGCCAGAAGGGTACGGGCCGTGCTCGTGCCGGTATGTCGTCGAGCCCGTTGTGGCGTGGCGGTGGTCGCATTTTCCCGAACTCGCCGGAAGAAAACTTCGCGCACAAGGTCAACAAGAAGATGCATCGCGCAGGCCTCTGCTCGATCTATTCGCAGCTGGCTCGCGAAGGCCGCATCTCCGTCGTCGAAGAGCTCTCGCTCGAAGCGCCGAAGACCAAGCTGCTCGCCGAAAAGTTCAAGGCCATGGGTCTCGAATCCGTGCTGGTCATCACCGACACGGTCGACGAGAACCTGTATCTCGCGTCGCGCAACCTGCCCCACGTGGCAGTCGTTGAGCCGCGTTTCGCCGACCCGCTCTCGCTGATCTACTTCAAGAAGATTCTGATCACGAAGGCAGCGGTCGCCCAGATCGAGGAGTTGCTGTCATGAGCGAGATTCGCAAGAACGATCATCGTTTGATGCAGGTCCTGCTCGCGCCGGTGATCTCCGAAAAGGCGACGCTGGTGGCGGACAAGAACGAGCAAGTGGTGTTCGAAGTCGCACCCGACGCCAACAAGCAAGAAGTGAAGGCTGCTGTCGAGCTGCTGTTCAAGGTGGAAGTCAAATCCGTCAACATGCTGGTCCAGAAAGGCAAAAACAAGCGTTTTGGCCGTTTCGTGGGCAAGCGCAAGGACGTGAAGAAGGCGTACGTCTGCTTGAAGCCTGGCCAGGAAATCAACTTTGAAGCGGAGGCCAAGTAATCATGGCAATCGTTAAAGTTAAGCCGACTTCGCCGGGTCGCCGCGCGATGGTCAAGATCGTCAACAAGGATCTGCACACCGGCAAGCCGTTCGCGGCCCTGCTCGATTCGCAATCCAAGACGGCTGGCCGGAACAACAACGGCCGCATCACGACCCGTCACAAGGGTGGTGGTCACAAGCAGCACTATCGCGTGATCGATTTCCGTCGCACCAAGGACGGCATCCCCGCGAAGATCGAACGTCTCGAGTACGACCCGAACCGTAGCGCGAACATCGCGCTGGTTCTGTACGCAGACGGCGAACGCCGCTACATCATCGCTCCGAAGGGCGCGACGGTGGGTCAACAACTGATGTCGGGCTCGGAAGCGCCGATCCGCTCGGGCAACGCCCTGCCGATCCGCAACATCCCGGTCGGTACGACGATCCACTGCATCGAAATGCTGCCGGGCAAGGGCGCGCAAATGGCGCGTTCGGCTGGTACGTCGGCGATGCTGCTGGCCCGTGAAGGCGTCTACGCGCAGGTTCGTCTGCGTTCGGGCGAAATCCGCCGTGTGCACGTCGAGTGCCGCGCGACGATCGGTGAAGTTGGCAACGAAGAGCACAGCCTCCGTCAAATCGGTAAGGCTGGCGCGAACCGCTGGCGCGGTATCCGCCCGACGGTCCGTGGCGTTGCAATGAACCCGGTCGACCACCCGCACGGTGGTGGCGAAGGCAAGACTGCGGCTGGTCGCGACCCGGTGAGCCCGTGGGGCACGCCGACGAAGGGCTATCGCACCCGCAGCAACAAGCGCACGACGAGCATGATCGTCCAGCGCCGTCACAAGCGTTAAGGAGTAGGCAATGGCACGTTCTATTAAGAAAGGTCCGTTCTGCGACGCCCATTTGCTGAAGAAGGTTGAGGCGGCTGCAGCTACGCGCGACAAAAAACCGATCAAGACCTGGTCGCGTCGTTCGACGATCCTGCCGGATTTCATCGGCCTGACGATCGCCGTTCATAACGGCCGTCAACACGTTCCCGTGTATGTCACGGAAAACATGGTCGGCCACAAGCTTGGCGAGTTCGCATTGACCCGTACGTTCAAGGGTCACGCAGCCGACAAGAAGGCCAAGAAATAAGGGGCTATCAAGATGGAAGTGAAGGCAATTCATCGCGGTGCCCGCATCTCGGCGCAAAAGACGCGCCTTGTGGCTGACCAGATCCGCGGTCTGCCGGTCGACAAGGCACTGAACGTTCTGACGTTCTCGCCGAAGAAAGCGGCTGGCATCGTGAAAAAGGTTGTGCTCTCGGCGATCGCAAACGCGGAACACAACGAAGGTGCTGATATCGACGAGCTCAAGATCAAGAGCATCTACGTCGACAAGGCAGCTTCGCTGAAGCGTTTCACCGCGCGCGCCAAGGGCCGCGGCAACCGCATCGAGAAGCAATCCTGTCACATCACTGTGACGGTCGGGAATTAAGGAGCCATACGATGGGACAAAAAATTCATCCGACTGGCTTCCGTTTGGCCGTCAGCCGCAATTGGGCTTCGCGTTGGTACGCGAACAACAACAATTTCGCGGCGATGTTGAAGGAAGACATCGGTGTTCGTGAATACCTGAAGAAGAAGCTGAAGAACGCTTCGGTGGGCCGTGTTGTGATCGAGCGTCCGGCAAAGAACGCTCGCATCACGATTTACAGCTCGCGCCCGGGTGTGGTGATCGGCAAGAAGGGTGAGGACATCGAACTCCTCAAGGCCGAACTGCAAAAGCGCATGGGCGTTCCGGTTCACGTGAACATCGAGGAAATCCGCAAGCCGGAAACCGATGCTCAACTGATCGCCGACTCGATCACGCAACAGCTCGAGCGCCGCATCATGTTCCGTCGCGCAATGAAGCGCGCGATGCAGAACGCGATGCGTCTGGGTGCCCAAGGCATCAAGATCATGAGCGCTGGCCGTCTGAACGGTATCGAAATCGCGCGTACCGAGTGGTACCGCGAAGGTCGAGTACCGCTTCATACGCTGCGTGCGGACATCGACTACGCAACCTCGGAAGCGAAGACGACGTACGGCATCATCGGCGTCAAGGTGTGGGTCTACAAGGGCGACACGCTCGGCCGCAACGACGCACCGGTGGTGGAAGAAGTCGCCGAAGAAAAGCGTCCGCGCCGCAACGCGCGCCCGGGCGATCGTCGCGGCCGTGAAGGCGCGCCGGGTGCCCGTCGTGGCGCACCGCGCCGTGGCGCGGCCGGCGGTGACGGCAAGAGTGGAGAATAACGATGCTGCAACCGAAACGCAGGAAGTATCGCAAAGAGCAGAAGGGTCGTAACACCGGCGTCGCAACGCGCGGCAACGCAGTTTCGTTCGGTGATTTCGGTCTGAAGGCTGTCGGTCGTGGTCGCCTGACCGCGCGTCAAATTGAAGCGGCGCGTCGTGCAATGACGCGTCACATCAAGCGCGGCGGCCGCATCTGGATCCGCATCTTCCCGGACAAGCCGATCTCGCAAAAGCCGGCGGAAGTACGTATGGGTAACGGTAAGGGTAACCCGGAGTACTACGTCGCCGAGATTCAACCGGGCAAGATGCTGTACGAAATGGACGGTGTGTCCGAAGAACTGGCCCGTGAAGCCTTCCGTCTGGCTGCAGCCAAGCTGCCGCTGAAGACGGTCTTCATGGTTCGCCAGCTCGGCGCCTAAGGAGTTAATGATGAAGGCATCCGAACTTCACCAGAAAGACAAGGCCGCGCTCAACAAGGAGCTGTCGGACCTTCTGAAGGCGCAATTCGGCCTGCGCATGCAACTCGCGACCCAGCAGCTCACGAACACGAGCCAGCTGAAGAAGGTTCGTCGCGACATCGCACGTGTGCGGACCGTCCTGACTGAAAAGGCGAACCAGAAATGAACGAGAGCGTGAAAACCTCGCTTAAGCGGACGCTGGTCGGCAAGGTCGTCAGCAACAAGATGGACAAGACGGTCACCGTCCTGGTCGAGCGCCGCGTCAAGCACCCGATCTACGGCAAGTACGTCGTGCAGTCGAAGAAGTACCACGCGCACGACGAGTCGAACACGTACAACGAGGGTGACCTCGTTGAAATCCAGGAAACTCGTCCCGTTTCGAAGACGAAGGCCTGGACCGTGTCGAAGCTGATCGAAGCAGCACGCGTCATCTAAAACATGACGTGCAGCCCCGGGGAAACCCGGGGCGTTGAAGTAGTTGAAATCGCTGAAGATTTCGCTTGCAAGACCAAGATTGTCAAGCTACAATCTTGGTCTTCCCTCTTTGTGGGTTCGCTGTTGGCAAAGCAGCGAATCAGGCAGTGAGGGGAGTGATTCGGGCGCCAGCCCGGGTCTGCAAGATTTACCGGAATGCGATGGCCGGTTTCGTTTGCCGTCGCTGCTGTTCTCAACCCAAGCAGCTGAGCGGTCGTTCTAGTGGCGGCGCGGCTGACGGGACCAAGACTGACCGGATGTGCCATGGTGGTACAACCGGATTAAGTTGGGAAAGATAAACCATGATCCAGACCGAAACTCGGCTTGAAGTGGCCGACAACACGGGTGCACGTGAAGTCATGTGCATCAAGGTGCTCGGCGGCTCGAAGCGTCGTTATGCCAGCATTGGCGACATCATCAAGGTGAGCGTCAAGGAAGCAACGCCGCGTGGGCGCGTGAAGAAAGGCGAAATCTATAACGCCGTGGTGGTTCGCACCGCCAAGGGCGTGCGCCGTCAAGACGGCTCGCTGATCAAGTTCGATGGCAACGCCGCCGTGCTTTTGAATACCAAGCTTGAGCCGATCGGCACCCGCATCTTCGGGCCGGTTACGCGTGAGCTGCGTAGCGAACGATTCATGAAGATCGTTTCGCTCGCGCCGGAAGTGCTGTAAGGAGTCGCGATGAACAAGATTCGCAAGGGTGACGAAGTCATCGTCATTACCGGCAAGGACAAGGGCAAGCGCGGTGTCGTGGTTGGCATCGGCGAAGAGCGCGTCACTGTCGAAGGCATCAACATTGCCAAAAAGCATGTGAAGCCGAACCCCATGAAGGGCACGACGGGCGGCGTGGAAGCCAAGGCAATGCCGCTGGCTATCTCGAACGTCGCACTGGTCGACGCGAACGGCAAGCCGTCGCGCGTAGGCATCAAGGTCGAAGGAGACAAGAAGGTCCGTTTCCTGAAGACGACCGGTGCTGTCCTGAGCGCCTGACGCTGCGGAGTAAAAAATGGCACGTTTGCAAGAATTTTATAAAGAGAAGGTCGTTCCTGGCCTGATCGAGAAGTTCGGTTACAAGTCGGTTATGGAAGTGCCGCGCCTCACGAAGATCACCCTGAACATGGGTGTCGGTGAAGCCGTCGCTGACAAGAAGGTCCTCGAGCACGCCATTGGCGACCTCACGAAGATCGCCGGCCAGAAGCCTGTCGTGACGAAGTCGCGTAAGGCAATTGCCGGTTTCAAGATCCGCGAAGGTTACCCGATCGGCACGATGGTCACGTTGCGTGGCCAGGCTATGTACGAATTCCTCGACCGTTTCGTGACGGTTGCGCTCCCCCGCGTGCGCGACTTCCGTGGTGTGTCGGGTAAGGCGTTCGACGGCCGTGGCAACTACAACATCGGTGTGAAAGAGCAGATCATTTTCCCCGAAATCGACTACGACAAGATCGACGCGCTGCGTGGGCTGAACATCAGCATCACGACGACTGCGAAGACCGACGAAGAAGCAAAGGCACTGCTCGCCGGCTTCAAGTTCCCGTTCAGAAACTGAGGTTACCGTGGCTAAACTGGCACTGATCGAACGTGAAAAGAAGCGCGCTCGTCTGGCAGCGAAATTTGCGCCCAAGCGCGCAGCGCTGAAGGCGGTCATCGACGACCAAAGCAAGTCGGAAGAAGAGCGCTACGAAGCTCGCCTCGAACTGCAACAACTGCCCCGCAACTCGAATCCGACTCGCAAGCGTAACCGCTGCGCGATCACGGGTCGTCCGCGCGGCACGTTCCGCAAGTTCGGTCTCGCACGTAACAAGATCCGTGAGATCGCGTTCCGTGGTGAGATCCCTGGCGTCACCAAGGCGAGCTGGTAATAGGAGAAACATAAATGAGCATGAGTGATCCTATCGCCGATATGCTGACTCGCATCCGCAATGCGCAGATGGTTGAGAAGGTTTCGGTGCAAATGCCCTCGTCGAAAGTCAAGATTGCGATTGCGCAGGTCCTGAAGGACGAAGGTTATATCGATGACTTCGCGGTGAAAGCCGAAGGTGCGAAGTCGGAATTGAACATTGCGTTGAAGTACTACGCCGGCCGTCCGGTCATCGAGCGCCTCGAACGCGTCTCGAAGCCTGGTCTGCGTGTGTACCGCGGCCGCAACGACATCCCCCAGGTCATGAACGGCCTTGGTGTGGCGATCGTTTCGACGCCGAAGGGCGTGATGACGGACCGCAAGGCGCGCGCTACCGGCGTCGGCGGCGAAGTCATCTGCTACGTCGCTTAAGGCCTAAGGAGAAGAAACATGTCTCGAGTAGGTAAGAGCCCGATCGCGCTGCAAGGCGCAGAAGCGACGCTCAGCGACGAGAAGATTACCGTCAAGGGCCCGCTGGGTACGATTTCGCAAGCTGCAAACCGCCTGGTGAAGGTGGTCAACGACAACGGCACGCTGAAGTTCGAAGCCGCTGACGACAGCCGCGAAGCAAATGCTATGTCGGGTACGATGCGCGCGATTGTCGCGAACATGGTGCACGGCGTTACGAAGGGTTTCGAGCGCAAGCTGACGCTGGTTGGCGTTGGTTACCGCGCCGCAGCGCAAGGCGACAAGCTGAACCTGTCGCTTGGTTTCTCGCATCCGGTGGTGCACCAGATGCCGGAAGGCGTGAAGGCCGAAACCCCGTCGCAAACGGAAATCGTGATCAAGGGGATCGACAAGCAGAAGGTCGGTCAGACCGCTGCCGAAGTCCGCGGTTATCGCCCGCCTGAGCCCTATAAGGGCAAGGGTGTGCGCTACGCCGACGAGGTCGTGATCCTCAAAGAAACGAAGAAGAAGTAAGGGTGCGCAATCATGGATAAGACTCAATCTCGCCTGCGCCGCGCTCGTCAGACGCGTCTCAAGATCGCTGAGCTGCAGGTCGCGCGTCTGGCCGTGCATCGCACGAACACGCACATCTATGCGCAAGTGTTCTCGCCCTGCGGCACCAAGGTGCTCGCCAGCGCGTCGACGCTCGAAGCCGAAGTGCGTGCGCAACTCGCAGACCAGTCGGGCAAGGGTGGCAACGTCGCCGCTGCCACGCTGATCGGCAAGCGTATCGCAGAAAAGGCCAAGGCTGCCGGCATCGAATCCGTCGCCTTTGACCGCTCGGGTTTCCGCTACCACGGCCGCGTCAAGGCGCTGGCTGAGGCTGCGCGTGAAGCCGGGCTCAAGTTCTAAGGAAGGAATTCGTCATGGCAAAGATGCAAGCGAAAGTTCAGGCTGACGAACGCGACGACGGCCTTCGTGAAAAAATGATCTCGGTCAATCGCGTGACCAAGGTCGTGAAGGGTGGCCGGATTCTCGGCTTCGCCGCACTGACCGTGGTTGGCGATGGCGATGGCCGCGTCGGCATGGGCAAGGGCAAGGCGAAGGAAGTGCCGGTCGCTGTTCAGAAGGCGATGGAACAGGCTCGCCGCAACATGTTCAAGGTGCCGCTCAAGAACGGTACGTTGCAACATGAAGTGCACGGCCAGCACGGCGCATCGAAGGTCCTCCTCGCTCCGGCGAAGGACGGTACCGGCGTGATCGCTGGCGGCCCGATGCGTGCTGTGTTCGACGTGATGGGTGTGCAGAACGTCGTGGCGAAGAGCCACGGTTCGACGAACCCGTACAACCTCGTTCGTGCGACGCTGGACGGCCTGCGCAAGCAGTCGACCCCGGCAGACATCGCTGCGAAGCGCGGCAAGTCCGTCGAAGAAATTCTGGGCTAAGGTGGGCACCATGTCTGAAAAAACTGTCAAGGTTCAGCTCGTCAAGAGCCTGATTGGGACCCGCGAAACGCACCGCGCTACCGTGCGCGGTCTCGGTCTGCGTCGCCTGAACTCGGTCTCCGAGCTGCAGGACACGCCGGCTGTGCGCGGCATGATCAACAAGGTCTCGTACCTCGTCAAGGTCATCGGCTAAGCGCTCGACCAGGACTCCAGGAGTTGAAAATGGAATTGAATAACCTGAAGCCGGCAGAAGGCTCGAAGCACGCTAAGCGTCGCGTCGGCCGCGGCATCGGCTCCGGCCTCGGCAAGACCGCTGGCCGTGGTCACAAGGGTCAGAAGTCGCGTTCGGGCGGCTTTCACAAGGTTGGCTTCGAAGGCGGTCAAATGCCGCTGCAACGTCGCCTGCCCAAGCGCGGCTTCACGTCGCTGACGAAGGAATTCGTCGGTGAAGTGCGCCTCGCGGACCTCGAAAAGCTGCCGGTCGACGAAGTCGATTTGCTGGCTCTGAAGCAGGCTGGCCTCGTCGGCGAACTGACGAAGAGCGCCAAGATCATCGCGACGGGCGAGCTCAAGCGCAAGATCGTCGTGAAGGGTCTGGGTGCAACGAAGAATGCGCGCGCTGCGATCGAAGCAGCGGGCGGTTCTTTCGCCGAGTGATTGTGAGCGGTGCGTGCGGGTTCGCCCGCCGTCCCTAACATCTTCATCGGAGAAGTTACTTGGCTAACAGCCCGAGTCTCGCAAAAAACGGTCGGAACGCACCGAAGTTTGGCGATCTGCGTCGGCGTGCAGTGTTCCTGCTGCTGGCGCTGGTTGTCTACCGCATTGGTGCGCATATTCCGGTGCCGGGCATTGACCCGGACCAGCTCGCGAAACTCTTTCAGAGCCAGTCGGGCGGCATCCTTGGCATGTTCAACATGTTCTCGGGTGGCGCACTGTCGCGGTTCACGATTTTCGCACTGGGAGTGATGCCGTATATTTCGGCATCGATCATCTTGCAGCTGATGGCGATCGTCTCGCCGCAGCTCGAGGCGCTGAAGAAGGAAGGGCAGGCCGGCCAACGCAAGATCACGCAGTACACGCGGATCTTCACGGTGGTGCTGGCGACGTTCCAGGCTTTCGGCATCGCGGTCGCGCTGGAAAACCAGCCGGCGCTGGTGATCGATCCGGGCATGGTGTTTCGCCTGACGACGGTGGTGACGCTCGTGACGGGCACGATGTTCCTGATGTGGCTCGGTGAGCAGATCACGGAACGCGGGCTTGGCAACGGGATCTCGATCATCATCTTCGGCGGGATCGCGGCGGGTTTCCCGAACGCGATTGGCGGTCTCTTCTCGCTGGTGCAAACCGGCTCGATGGGTCCCGTCTCGGCGATCATCATCGTGGCGTTGATCGCGGCTGTGACGTATCTGGTGGTGTTCATCGAACGCGGCCAGCGCAAGATCCTCGTGAACTATGCGAAGCGTCAGGTCGGCAACAAGATTTACGGCGGGCAGTCGTCCCACCTGCCGCTGAAGTTGAACATGTCGGGTGTGATTCCGCCGATTTTTGCATCGTCGATCATCTTGTTCCCGGCAACCATCCTGAACTGGTTCAGTTCGGGGTCGCGGTCCAACTGGTTCGCGGACACGTTGCACAACGTGGCTGAAGCACTCAAGCCCGGCCAACCCGTGTACGTGTTGCTGTACGCGTTGGCGATCGTATTCTTCTGCTTCTTCTACACCGCACTGGTGTTCAACAGCAGGGAGACGGCCGACAACCTGAAGAAGAGTGGCGCGTTCGTGCCGGGCATCCGCCCTGGCGATCAAACGGCTCGCTATATCGACCGCATCCTCACGCGTCTGACGCTGGCCGGTGCGATCTATATCGTGTTTGTTTGCTTGCTGCCGGAATTCCTGGTGCTGCGTTGGAATGTGCCGTTTTATTTTGGTGGAACGTCGCTGCTGATCATTGTCGTCGTCACAATGGACTTCATGGCGCAGGTGCAATCGTACGTCATGTCGCAGCAATATGAATCTCTGCTCAAGAAGGCCAACTTCAAGGGCGGCGGCGTCCCGATGCGTTGAAAGGACTTATGGCCAAAGACGATGTAATCCAGATGCAGGGTGAGGTGATCGAAAACCTCCCCAACGCGACCTTCCGGGTGAAGCTGGAAAACGGCCATGTCGTTCTGGGACATATTTCCGGAAAAATGCGGATGCACTACATCCGCATTCTCCCGGGCGACAAGGTGACGGTTGAGTTGACGCCTTACGATCTGTCGCGTGCGCGGATCGTGTTCCGGGCGAAGTGATTTGAAAAAAGGGTAATATCATGAAAGTGATGGCATCGGTAAAGCGCATGTGCCGTAACTGCAAAATCATCAAGCGCAACGGCGTCGTTCGCGTGATCTGCAGCACGGACCCGCGCCACAAGCAACGTCAAGGCTGATCAGCGCGCTTTTGGCTGCGCTTTTTGTTTGAGGAAAAACAATGGCTCGTATCGCAGGGGTTAACATCCCGAACCACCAGCACACTGAAATCGGTCTGACCGCTATTTTCGGTGTCGGCCGCACGCGTTCGCGCAACATCTGTGTTGCCGCTGGTGTCCCGTTTGACAAGAAGGTCAAGGACCTGAACGACGCGGATCTCGAAAAGCTGCGTGATGAAGTGGGCAAGTTTGTCGTCGAAGGCGATCTGCGCCGTGAAGTGACGATGAACATCAAGCGCCTGATGGACCTCGGCTGCTATCGCGGCGTGCGCCATCGCAAGGGCCTGCCCCTGCGCGGCCAACGTACGCGTACCAACGCACGTACTCGCAAGGGTCCGCGTCGCGCAGCGCAATCGCTGAAGAAGTAAGCGGAACTGAAAGTTACAGGAAAACGTAATGGCTAAGGCTTCGAACAACTCCGCGGCGCAACGCGTTCGCAAGAAGGTTAAGAAGAACGTCGCCGAGGGCGTGGTTCACGTTCACGCGTCGTTCAACAACACCATCATCACGATCACCGATCGTCAAGGCAACGCGCTTGCCTGGGCAACCTCGGGTGGTCAGGGCTTCAAGGGTTCGCGTAAATCGACCCCGTTTGCAGCTCAGGTCGCAGCTGAATCGGCTGGCCGTGTGGCGATGGAATACGGCGTGAAGAACCTCGAAGTGCGGATCAAGGGCCCCGGTCCTGGCCGCGAATCGGCGGTGCGCGCGCTGCATGGTCTTGGCATCAAGATCACCGCGATCTCCGACGTGACGCCGGTCCCGCACAACGGCTGCCGTCCGCCGAAGCGTCGTCGTATCTAAGACGCCGCTTTTGCCTGGTGCCTGTTGCAGTCGGGTCAAACCGGCTGCCGCAGGCTCTCGGCGTTATTGAATTGACTAAGCCCACCGTTCGGTTCAAAGAACCGGACTAGCGCGAAACCCTCGAGGTTTTGCGTGATCAATTATCGAAGGAAAGCAACGTGGCACGTTATATCGGCCCGAAGGCCAAGCTGTCCCGCCGTGAAGGCACCGACCTCTTCCTGAAGAGCGCACGCCGCTCGCTCGCCGACAAGTGCAAGCTCGACAGCAAGCCGGGCCAGCATGGTCGCACTTCGGGCGCTCGTACGTCCGACTACGGCACGCAGCTGCGCGAAAAGCAAAAAGTGAAGCGCATCTACGGCGTGCTCGAGCGTCAGTTCCGCCGCTACTTCGCGGAAGCGGACCGTCGCAAGGGCAACACCGGCGAAAACCTGCTGCAACTGCTCGAATCGCGTCTCGACAACGTCGTGTACCGCATGGGCTTTGCTTCGACCCGCGCTGAAGCGCGTCAGCTCGTGAGCCACAAGGCTCTCACGCTGAATGGCGTCGTCGCGAACATCCCGTCGATGCAAGTGAAGTCGGGCGACGTCGTCGCCGTGCGCGAAAAGGCGAAGAAGCAGGCTCGTATCCTCGAGGCGCTGTCGCTCGCCGAGCAAGGCGGTATGGCGAGCTGGGTCGCTGTCGATGCGAAGAAGCACGAAGGTACGTTCAAGAGCGTGCCGGAGCGCAGCGACATCGCTGGCGACATCAACGAAAGCCTGATCGTCGAATTGTATTCGCGTTAATCGGATTGACGGCCGGGGTAACCTCTGTGCTTTGCGCAGGAGGCGACCTCGGCTGTTTTTTTCAGGTTGTTGCCATTCTCAGCCTTATCGGTGTAACGAGCCGAGGGTATTGAAAAGGAAAACCTATGCAAACCAGTTTGTTGAAACCCAAGATCATCGCTGTGGAATCGCTCGGCGACAACCACGCGAAAGTGGTCATGGAGCCGTTCGAACGCGGTTATGGCCATACCTTGGGTAACGCGCTCCGGCGCGTGCTGCTGTCGTCGATGGTGGGCTACGCGCCGACCGAAGTGACGATCGCAGGCGTCGTGCACGAGTACTCGACGCTCGACGGTGTGCAAGAGGATGTGGTCAACCTGCTGTTGAACCTGAAGGGCGTGGTGTTCAAGCTGCACAATCGTGACGAAGTCACGGTGACGCTGCGCAAGGAAGGCGAAGGTGTGGTTACGGCCGGCGACATCGAGTTGTCGCACGACTGCGAAGTGATCAACCCGGATCACGTGGTTGCGTATCTGTCGAAGGGCGGCAAGCTCGACGTGCAGATCAAGATCGAGAAGGGCCGTGGCTATGTGCCGGGCAACGTGCGTCGCTACGGCGACGAGTCGGCCAAGATCATTGGCCGTATCGTGCTCGACGCGTCGTTCTCGCCGGTTCGCCGCGTGAGCTATGCCGTCGAAAGCGCGCGTGTCGAACAGCGTACCGACCTCGACAAGCTCGTGATGAACATCGAAACCAATGGCGTGATCACGCCGGAAGAAGCGATCCGTCAATCGGCGCGCATTCTGGTTGATCAGCTGTCGGTGTTCGCGGCTCTGGAAGGCACGGAAGCGGCTGCGGAAGCACCGTCGCGCGCGCCGCAGATCGATCCGATCCTGCTGCGTCCGGTCGATGATCTCGAACTCACGGTTCGCTCGGCGAACTGCCTGAAGGCCGAGAACATCTACTACATCGGCGATCTGATCCAGCGCACCGAGAACGAGCTGCTCAAGACCCCGAATCTGGGTCGCAAGTCGCTCAATGAGATCAAGGAAGTGCTCGCTTCGCGCGGTCTCACGCTCGGCATGAAGCTCGAAAACTGGCCGCCGGCTGGTCTCGACAAGTAAGTCTGTGGCACGGACGCGGATTTTCCTTTAAAATCCGCGTCTTGCCTTTTTCTATACCGGCCCGTGCTTCAGTAGTGATGAAGCGATAGAAGAGCTGGACCAAAACTCTGTTTCAAGGAAATTGAAATGCGTCACCGTCATGGTCTGCGGAAACTGAACCGCACGAGCAGCCACCGTCTGGCAATGCTCCGTAACATGTCCAACTCGCTGATCGAGCACGAAGTCATCAAGACGACGCTGCCGAAGGCGAAGGAACTTCGCAAGGTTGTCGAGCCCCTCATCACGCTCGGCAAGAAGCCGTCGCTCGCAAACCGTCGTCTGGCGTTCAACCGCCTGCGCGATCGTGACTCGGTCACGAAGCTGTTCGACGTGCTTGGCCCGCGTTTCGCGAACCGTCCGGGTGGCTATCTGCGCATCCTGAAGTTCGGCTTCCGCGTTGGCGACAATGCACCGATGGCACTGGTCGAACTGCTCGACCGTCCGGAAGTCGCGGAAGAGAACGTGCAAGAAGCGGAATAAGCTTCGCGGCGTCAGAAGAAGCCAGGCAATTTGCCTGGCTTTTTTGTTTTTTGCGCCCGCGATAGCGCTCCTGGGCCGGGCGAGGGGCCGCCTGAACGCGGCGCGCGCGAATGGTACGATGGCGTTCTACGTTTGCCCGTCGCGGAGTCTGTTGTGCCTCTCAATGTGACCTTGATGCTGACCACCGTGCCCGATGCCGGGACGGCTGACACGCTGGCATCGGCGGCGCTCGCTGCGCGGGTCGCGGCCTGTGTGACGCGGCTGGGGCAGGTCCATTCGCAGTACCACTGGCAAGGCGTCGTCGAGTCGGGCGACGAGATCCAGTTGCTGTTCAAGACGAGCGTGGCCCGCGCGGCCGAACTCGAACGATTCATCGAAACCCATCACCCCTATGACACGCCCGAAATCCTTTCGTGGCAGGTCACGGCATCCGACCGGTACGGGCAGTGGGTCAACGCCGAAACTCAACGTCCAGTTCATGTTTAACGGTCTTCCCGGCAAGCGGCGTCGCTACGCCGCGTTGCAAGCGTTCGTTCTCATTTCCTGCTGGATGCTCGCGCTGTTCGCGGGCATCGGCAGCGCCCGTGCCGACGACGATTTCCTGCCACCCGAGCAGGCGTTCCAGTTCAGTGCGAACGAGGCGCGGGGCGAAGTGGTCGTGCATTACCGCATCGCCGATGGCTACTACATGTATCGCGAGCGGTTCGCCTTCGCGGTGCGCAACGGTAGCGCGACGCTCGGTGCGCCGCAGTTCCCGGCCGGGCACGTCAAGTTCGATCAGACCTTCCAGAAGAACGTCGAGACCTACCGCGGCGATCTGACCTTGCACATTCCGGTCACCAAGGCGAGCGGGCCATTCGATCTCGCGGTGACGTCGCAAGGTTGCGCCGATGCGGGGATCTGCTATCCGCCGATGGAGCGCGTGTACCACGTGAGCGGTGCGGCATTGCAGGCCGCTGGCCCGGCTACCGGCGCGGCGCAGGCGAACAGCGCCACCGAACAATCCACCCCCTGGTACGAGCGCGCAACCAGCGCCGACTACGCGCAATCGCTGCTGCAAGGCGGCGGTTTCTTCGCGGTGATCGGACTGTACTTCGTCGCGGGTATCGTGCTGAGCCTGCTGCCCTGTTCGTATCCGATGATCCCGATCCTGTCGGCGATCATCATCGGCGAAGGCGCGCGCGTCACGCGCTCGCGCGGGTTCGCATTGTCGTTTGTCTATGTGCTCGGCATGGCGCTCGTCTACACGGTCCTCGGCATCGCCGCGGCGCTCGTCGGGCAGAGCCTCGGCGCGTGGCTTCAGAATCCCTGGGTGCTCGGCGTGTTCGCGGTCCTGCTCACGGCATTCGCGCTGATGCTGATCGCGGGCTATGACATCGCGCTGCCGCAGCGCTGGCAGGACGGGGCGTCGCGCGCGTCGCAGGGCCGCTCGGGCGGCAAGTTCGCGGCCGTCGCGTTGATGGGTGCGTTGTCGGCGCTCGTGGTCGGGGCCTGCATGACCGCGCCGCTGTTCGCCGTGCTGGCGTTCGTCGCGCATACCGGCAACGCGGTGCTCGGCGGCGCGGCACTCTTCGCGATGGGCCTTGGTCTCGGTGTGCCGCTCATGATCATCGGCTTGGGCGCCGGGACGCTGCTGCCGCGCGCCGGGACGTGGATGGACGGCGTGAAGGTGTTCTTCGGCGTGGTGCTGCTCGCTGCTGCGCTCTGGATCGTCTGGCCGGTGCTCGGCGCCGTGCTGCAGATGCTGCTCGCCGCGCTGTGGTTGCTGATCGCGGCGGCCGCGCTTGGGCTCTTCACGCCGGCGGCAGGATCGACGCTGATCTGGCGTCGGCTCGCTCGGGGCGTCGGCGCTGCGCTCGCGATCTGGGCCGCGACGCTGATCGTGGGCCTCGCTGCGGGCTCGACCGATCCGTTGCGTCCGCTCGCCGTGCTCGCTGCGCGCACGGGCGGCAACGGCGGCGCCGACGCAGCGGGCGTCGCGTCCGGCGCGGGGCAGTTGACGTTCGCGCCGGTGGGCTCGCCGGCTCAGCTCGATGCGGCGCTCGGCGCGGGCAACAAGCCGGCCATGCTCGACTTCTACGCGGACTGGTGCGTGAGCTGCAAGGAGATGGAGAAGCTCACGTTCAGCGATCCGCGCGTGCACGCACGCCTGCAGCAACTCGATCTGCTGCGCGCCGACGTGAGCGCCAACAACGCCGGCGATCAGGCGCTGCTCAAGCGCTTTGGCCTGTTCGGGCCGCCTGGCATCATCTTCTTCGATGGCAATGGGCGCGAAGTGCTGCGCGTCGTCGGCTATGAGTCGGCGGACCGGTTTCTCGGCCGGCTCGATCGGCTTTCGGCCGGAGGCCTGACGCCGCAGTCCTGATCGAGGTTTTTACGCGAAGGCACCAACGACAAGGGGCGCGTCATTCGACGCGCCCCTTGTCGTTTTCAATGCCGTGTCGCGCGCTTACTTCTGGGTGCGGATGAGGCGTGCTGCGTCGAGTGCGAAATAGGTGAGAATGCCGTCGGCGCCCGCGCGCTTGAACGCGAGCAGCGATTCCATCATCACCTTGTCGTGATCGAGCCAGCCGTTCTGCGCGGCGGCCTTGAGCATCGCGTATTCGCCGCTCACCTGGTAGACGTAGGTCGGGAAGCGGAACTCGTCCTTCACGCGCCGCACGATGTCGAGGTACGGCATGCCGGGCTTGACCATCACCATGTCGGCACCTTCCTCGATATCGAGGCGCACTTCGCGCAGCGCCTCGTCGCTGTTGGCCGGGTCCATCTGGTAAGTCATCTTGTTGCTCTTGCCCAGATTCGACGCCGAGCCGACGGCATCGCGGAACGGGCCGTAGAACGCCGACGCGTACTTCGCCGAGTACGCCATGATGCGCGTATGAATGTGGCCATCGCTTTCGAGCATCTCGCGGATCGCGCCGATGCGCCCGTCCATCATGTCGGACGGCGCGACGATGTCGACACCGGCCTCGGCCTGCGTGCGGGCCTGCGCGACGAGGATCTCGATGGTCTCGTCGTTGATCACGTAGCCGTTCTCGTCGAGCACGCCGTCCTGGCCGTGGCTCGTGTACGGATCCAGTGCGACATCGGTGAGCACACCGAGTTCGGGGAAACGCTGCTTGAGCTCACGCACCGCGCGCGGAATCACGCCGTCGGGATTGGCCGCTTCGATGCCGTCGGACGTCTTGAGCGACGGGTCGACGGCGGGGAACAGCGACAGCACCGGAATGCCGAGTTCGACGCACTGCTCGGCCACGCCCATGAGCAGGTCGACCGACACGCGCTCGACGCCCGGCATCGACGGCACGGCTTCGCGCACGTTGTTGCCGGCGACGACGAACACCGGGTAGATCAGGTCATTGGTGGTGAGGAGGTTTTCGCGCATCAGGCGGCGCGAGAAGTCATCGCGGCGCATGCGGCGCGGGCGGTGATGCGGATAAAAGCTCATGTCAGCGACTATCGAGGAGAGGGGCAGAAGCGGTCTTAAGTGTGCCGGAAATACTTTTCGGGACAATGGTATATCATACCGTTCGAGCAAGGCGCCCAGCGCCGCGCTCCCCGCTTCTCCTCCCTGAGCGGGTGCCTGTCGTTATTCGATAAGGCTGTTCAACCCGCCGATGTTTCGGCGGGTTTTTTTATGGGCGATTCAAGCGCGGCGCCAGTTTGACTCTCAGACGCTTTATTCGGCGGCTATGCCAGCGTCGGCGGGCTTGATCCAGCTTTCGACGACTTCATGCCCTTCGTCGAGGCCAATGCGTTTGAGCGCCGAAAAGAGCTGCGCGCTCAGCTTGCCTTCGATCCCTTCCTTGCGGTATTCCTCGAACGCCTTCTGCGTGTTGCGCAGCGCGAGCACGGACTCTTGACGCGTCAATTTGTCGCATTTCGTGAGCAGTGCGTGGATCGGCTTGCCGGTCGGCGCGAACCACTCGATCATGCGGCGGTCGAGTTCGGTCAGCGGGCGGCGCGCGTCCATCATCAGGATCAGCCCGGTCAGCTGGGCGCGCGATTGCAGGTAGCTCGACAGCAGGGCTTCCCAGTGCGCCTTGGCCGCGCCCGGCACTTCGGCGTAGCCGTAGCCGGGCAGGTCGACGACGTAGCCGGCGGGTTCGTCAGCGGGGCCGACCGCGAAGTAGTTGATGTGCTGGGTGCGGCCCGGCGTCTTCGAGGCGAAGGCGAGGCGCTTCTGGTTGCACAGGATGTTGATGGCGGTGGACTTGCCCGCGTTCGAGCGCCCGGCGAAGGCCACCTCGGGCCGCGCCGTGGCGGGCAGATCGCGCAAGTGGTTGACCGTCGTGAAGAAACGGGCTTGATGCAGCAGGAAGGCCATGTGAGAACCAGGAGGTGAGGCGCCAAAGCGCTGTGAGGGGGCCGGCGCAGCGCGCGGGCGCCGGCGCTATCGGGAGGGGCCCGACTGGCGCGGTTGCGTATATCACGATATTGTACAATGCGGGCGTTTACTGAATACCGCCGGCGCCGGCGCGCGGGCCATCGCGGTACGACGTAAAGAGCGGTCGCCGTCGTTTTTTGCAGAACCTTATTCCCACAAGACGAAACAGGGTGTGCGAATGAATCGACTGTGCAAGTCCTTGAAGGTACTCGAGATCGCAGTAGCAGCAAGTCTTTCGATAGTGGCAGCACAGGCAACAGCGGCGGATTCGGCCCAACCGGCGACGAAGCCCGATATCGCCCGGGGACAGGCGATTGCCACTCAGGTTTGCGCCGCGTGCCACGCGGCGGACGGCAACAGCGCAGGCGGCGCGTATCCGAAGCTCGCCGGCCAGCATGCCGAGTATCTCGTCAAACAGCTCAAGGATTTCAAGCCGCAGCCCGGTGGCAAGCCCCCAGCGCGTAATAACGCGATTATGGCCGGCTTCGCCAGCGCGCTGTCCGATCAGGATATGATCAATGTGGCTGCGTACTTCGCGTCGCAGGCGCCGAAGCCCGGCTTCGCGCACGATGCGAAAACGGTGCCGCTCGGCCAGACCATCTGGCGCGCGGGCCTCGCGGATCGCGGCGTGCCGGCCTGCGCGGCCTGTCACGGGCCGACCGGGCAGGGCATTCCGATCCAGTATCCGCGCTTGTCGGGGCAGTGGTCGGACTATGTGGTCGCGCAGCTCATCGCGTTCCAGAACGGCACGCGCAACAACAACGACCCGATGCACCAGATCGCGCACCGCTTGTCCGACGACGAGGTCAAGGCGGTGGCCGACTACGTCGCGGGGCTGCATTGATTTGACGGCTCGAGGCGCGCGCGGCGCGCCGGCCGATGGAAAAACAATAAAAGGGTGAGGCCGTCGCGGCGGCCTACACCCTTTTTTGCTGTTGAGTTGGAGAGTGCATGAGCGTCACCACGTCGGGTTTGCAGTTGAACATTCGCCAGCGGGCCGTGAAAAGCGCCGTCGAACTGATCAGTTCGATGCGCTTTGCCATCGCGTTGCTCGTGGTCCTCGCAATCGCGAGCGTGATCGGCACCGTGCTCACCCAGGACGACCCCTATCCGAACTACGTGAACCAGTTCGGCCCGTTCTGGGCCGATATCTTCCGCGCGCTGAGCCTCTATACCGTCTACAGCGCGTGGTGGTTCATGCTGATCCTCGGCTTCCTCGTCTTGTCGATCTCGCTGTGCGTGCTGCGCAACGGCCCGAAGATGATCGCCGACATGAAGAGCTGGAAGGACCGGGTCCGCGAAGGCAGCCTGCGCGCGTTCCATCACAAGGGTGAGTTCGTCGTGGCGGGCACGCGTGCGCAGAGCGCCGAGGTGCTGGGCCAGCTCGCGCGCCGCCTCGGCTACCGCTTCGTCACGCGCGAGACCGACGGCGCCACGCTGATCTCGGCCAAGCGCGGCGCGATGACCCGGCTCGGCTACATCTTCGCGCACCTTGCGATCGTGGTGATCTGCATCGGCGGCCTGCTCGACAGCAATCTGCCGATCAAGCTGCAGATGTGGCTGTTCGACAAGACGCCGATTCGCAGCAACGCGGTCATCAGCGAAATCGCGCCCGAGCATCGGCTGTCGACGTCGAATCCGACCTTTCGCGGCTATGCATGGGTGCCCGAGGGGCAGTACGTCTCCACGGCCATCCTGAACCAGCCGAACGGCTCGCTGATCCAGGATCTGCCGTTCTCGATCCAGCTCAACAAGTTCATCGTCGATTACTACTCGACCGGCATGCCCAAGCTGTTCGCGAGCGATATCGTCGTGATCGATCACAAGACCGGCGCGCGCGTGCCGGCGCGCGTCGAGGTCAACGAGCCGTTCGAATACGACGGCGTCTCGATCTATCAGTCGAGCTTCCAGGACGGCGGCTCGCAGATGCAGATGACCGGCTGGCCGATGACGGGGGCGAGCGCGAAGAGCTTCCCGTTCGGCGGCACGATCGGCAATGCGGTGCCGCTCAAGGCGGCGTCGCCGGGTGTCGATGGCCAGACCATCGAGTTCGCCGACTTCCGCGCGATCAACGTCGAGAACATCTCGAACGGCCGTGGCGCCACCGATGCGCGCGGCGTCGCTCATCAATCGTCGCTCAAGGAGGCGCTCGACGAGCGCCTCGGCTCCGGCGCGAAGAGCGCGCGGCCGCTCGACCTGCACAACGTCGGCCCGTCGATCCAGTACAAGGTGCGCGACAAGGACGGCCAGGCGCGCGAGTACAACAACTACATGCTGCCGGTCGATGTCGATGGCGCGCGCATGTTCCTCGCCGGCATGCGCGTGAATCCCGACGATCCGTTCCGCTATCTGCGCATGCCCGCCGACGCGGGCGGCACGCTCAACGAGTGGATGCTGCTGCGCGCGGCGTTCGCCGACCCGAAGCTGCGTGCGCAAGCGGCCGAGCGCTTCGCGGCGCGGTCGGTCCCCGATTCGAATCGCGAGTTGCAGCAGCATCTGCAGGAAAGCGCGACGCGCGTGCTGACGCTTTTCGCGGGCGCTGACGACGCGGGCGCAGCCGGCGCGCAGAGCGTGGGCGGCTTCCAGGCCGTCGCCACGTTCATCGACAAGTCGGTCCCGAAGGGCGAGCAGGAAAAGGCCGCGAGCCTCTTGCTGCGCATGCTCGAAGGCGCGACGTGGGACCTTTGGCAGTTGGCCCGCGAGCAGGCCGGCGAGCCCGATCTCAAGCCCGACGGCCAGTCGGCGCGCTTCGTCCAGGACTCGATCAACGCGGTTTCCGACAGCTTTCTGTATGGATCGCCGGTCTATTTGCAGCTCGACTCCTTCAAGCAGGTGCAAGCTTCGGTATTTCAGTTGACGCGCGCGCCGGGCAAGAAAGTCGTGTATCTTGGCAGCCTGCTCCTCGTGCTCGGCATCTTTTCGATGTTCTACGTGCGCGAGCGGCGCCTCTGGTTCTGGGTGAAGGACGCCGGAGGTGAAAACGGTGGCGGTGCGAATGTGCTCATGGCGATGTCGACCGCGCGCCGGACCCTCGATTTCGAAAAAGAGTTCGCCCGCACCCGCGATGCAGTCGGCCGCGCGCTTGGCGCCGCGCCCGTCGGGACGGACAGCGCACAGAGCAACCATGCATCGCGACCGACTGACTCTGACGATTCAAACCGGTAAGAACATGGACTTGACTCAGGTTTCCTCCTCCGCCGAAGCCCGGCGGGCACAACGCGCGGCATCGGGCGCCGATGCGTCGGGCGCCGTTGCGTCGGGCGCCGTTGCGTCGGGCGCTGCGGCATTGAGCGCGATCGGCGGCGTGCTGCCCGATGAGCGGCCGTTCCTGCGTCGCCTTGGCCTCGTCGACTGGCTGTTCGCGCTCGTGCTCGTCGCGGGCGCCGGCTTCGCGCTGTCGCGCTATCACGCGTACATGAACTACTACGACAAGCTCGTGCTCGCCGGCGTGACGCCGGCGCTTGTCGTGCTCGGCTGGCGCTGGAAGCCCGCGCGGCTCCTGATGGCGGGCATCGCCGTGCTGTCGCTCCTTGCGATCCAGATCTACCAGGGCGACCTCGCCCGCGCCGATAACGCGTTCTTCCTCAAGTACCTGCTGTCGAGCCAGTCCGCCATCCTGTGGATGAGCGCGCTGTTCGTGCTCGCGACGCTGTTCTACTGGATTGGGCTCTTGTCGCGCTCGCCATCGGGCGGCGCGATCGGCTCGACGCTCACGTGGGCGGCGGTGCTGATGGGCTTCGTCGGGCTGATGGTGCGCTGGTACGAGTCGTATCTGATCGGCGCCGACGTCGGCCACATTCCGATCTCGAACCTCTACGAAGTGTTCGTGTTGTTCAGCCTGATCACCGCGCTCTTCTATTTGTATTACGAAAAGCATTACGCCACGCGTGCGCTCGGCGCGTTCGTGTTGCTCGTGATCAGCGCGGCAGTCGGCTTCCTGATGTGGTACTCGATTTCGCGCGATGCGCAGCAGATCCAGCCGCTCGTGCCCGCGCTGCAAAGCTGGTGGATGAAGATCCACGTGCCCGCGAACTTCATCGGCTATGGCAGCTTCGCGCTCTCGGCCATGGTGAGCGTCGCGTACCTGATGAAGGAGCGCGGTGTTCTGGCCGACCGGCTGCCCGAACTCGACGTGCTCGACGACGTGATGTACAAGTCGATCGCCGTCGGCTTCGCGTTCTTCACGATCGCGACGATCCTCGGCGCGCTGTGGGCAGCGCAGGCCTGGGGCGGCTACTGGAGCTGGGACCCGAAGGAAACGTGGGCGCTGATCGTCTGGCTCAACTACGCCGCCTGGCTGCACATGCGTCTGATGAAGGGCTTGCGCGGCGGGGTGGCCGCCTGGTGGGCGCTCACGGGCCTGATCGTGACGACTTTCGCTTTCCTCGGCGTCAACATGTTCCTGTCCGGATTGCATAGTTACGGCAAGCTGTAACCGCCGCCGCGTACCCAACGAACTAACCGTCGGAAGCTCTCGCTCCGACGGTTTTTTTTCGCCGGGCGGGATGATTCCGGCGCCGGGCGCGTTAGCCATGAAGCGTGGCCGCGTGCCGACCGGCGCGGGAGCGGGCGCGGCGCAACGTTCATCAACCGTTTGCAACCCCCGTTGCAACCATGGCCCGGAGGCGCGCCCCGGGCAGCGCAACGAGGCAGTCAGGAGCAGCACTATGTGGATCAAGCGAAGCGGTCGGATCCTGCTCAGCGGCGACGATATTGCCGCGAGCGAAATCACGCCGCAACGGGTATTCGAGCAGCGTCGACGGATTCTGCGCGCGGCGGGCGCAGCGGCGCTCGGCGGCATCGCCGGGCCGTTTGCGGCCAGCAACGCATTCGCGATGTATGCGTCGCCCGATGCGAAAGCGCAGAAGCTCGCCGCGAAGACGGATCCGAAGTTCGTCGTCGTCGACAAGGTGACGCCGTTCAAGGACGTCACGACCTACAACAACTACTACGAGTTCGGTACCGACAAGGGCGATCCGGCCGAGAACGCGCATACGCTGCGGGCGCGGCCGTGGCGCGTGAGTGTCGAGGGCGAGATCAAGAATCCGAAGGTGTACGACATCGACGAGATCCTCAAGCTCGCGCCGCTCGAGGAGCGCGTTTATCGGCATCGGTGTGTCGAGGGCTGGTCGATGGTGATTCCGTGGATCGGTATTCCGCTCGCCGAATTGATCCGGCGCGCGCAGCCGACCGGCAATGCGCGCTATGTGCAGTTCATCACGCTCGCCGATCCATCGCAGATGCCGGGGCTTTCCCAGCAGGTGCTCGACTGGCCGTATTCCGAAGGCCTGCGCATGGACGAGGCGATGAATCCGCTCACGTTGCTCACCGTCGGCGTCTACGGGCAGGTGTTGCCCAATCAGAACGGCGCGCCGGTGCGCATCGTGCTGCCCTGGAAGTACGGCTTCAAGAGCGCGAAGTCGATCGTGAAGATCCGCTTCGTCGACCAGCAACCGCCGACCAGCTGGAACACCTATGCACCGAACGAATACGGCTTCTATTCGAACGTGAATCCCGCCGTCGATCACCCGCGCTGGAGCCAGGCGAGCGAGCGGCGTATCGGCGAGGACGGCTTCTTTCAGCCCAAGCGCAAGACCCTGATGTTCAACGGCTACGGCGATCTGGTCGCGTCGATGTATCAGGGCATGGACCTGCGCAAGTTTTTCTAGGCGCACGAGCGTCATGGAGCCAAGCATGCAACGTGAGACCTCTTCCGGCGCGGCGGCGGGCAGTGCGCCTCAGCGCGCCGCCACGCGTCGCGCGAGCCCGGCCGCGCTGGGCGGGCGCTGGCTGCCGTGGGCGAAGGTCGCGGTGTTCGTCGCGGCGCTGTATCCGCTCGCGCGCATCGTGCTGTTCGGCTTCACCGGCCGACTCGGCGCGAATCCGATCGAGTTCATTACGCGCTCGACCGGGCTCTGGACGCTGGTGTTCCTGTGCATCACGCTCGCGGTGACGCCGCTGCGCAAGCTGACGGGCTGGAACGTGCTGATCCGCTTTCGGCGCATGCTCGGCCTCTACGCGTTCTTTTACGCGACGCTGCATTTCACCACCTATGTCTGGTTCGACAAGTGGTTCGATGTCGTCGCGATGCTCAAGGATGTCGGCAAGCGGCCCTTCATCACTGTCGGCTTTGCGGCCTTCGTACTGCTCATCCCGCTCGCGGCGACTTCGCCGCGTGCGATGGCGCGACGGCTCGGGCGTCACTGGCAGACGCTGCATCGCACGATCTATCTGATCGGCGCGCTCGCGATCCTGCATTTCTGGTGGATGAAGTCGGGCAAGCACGATCTCGCGCTGCCCAAGCTCTACGGCGCGATCATGCTCGCGCTGCTCGGCTGGCGCGTCGCGGTGTGGCTGCTCGGCTTGCGTGAGCGGCGCGCCAAAGAAAAAGGCGGCGCCCGTGCGGGGGCGTCGCCTTCGTGATTCGTTTCGTTGCTCGAGGTGTGCCGCGCCAGTTGCGCGCGGTGGCCGCTCAATCGGGCAGTACGTGCTCGCCGGCGAACAGCTGCTCGACCGTCTCGCGCTCGCGCGCAAGATGCACGTGCGAGCCGTCGACCAGTACTTCGGCCGCACGTCCACGCGTGTTGTAGTTCGAGCTCATCGTGAAGCCATAGGCCCCCGCCGAACGGATCGCCAGCACGTCGCCCGGTTCGATCGCGAGCGAGCGGGCGCGGCCGAGCCAGTCGCCGCTTTCGCACACCGGGCCGACGATGTCGTACACCTCGGGTTGCGTGGTGCGCGCGGCAGCCGGTTCGATGGCGTGGTACGCGTCGTACATGGCCGGACGCGCGAGGTCGTTCATGGCGGCATCGACGATCGCGAAGTTCTTCTCCGCGCCGGGCTTGAGGAACTCGACGCGCGTGAGCAGGATGCCCGCGTTGCCGACCAGCGAACGGCCCGGCTCGAAGTACACCTCGCGATTGCCGCCGCGCGACTCGATGCGATCGAGCACCGTGCGCACGAACTCGCCGATGTCGGGCGGGGTCTCGTCGTCGTAACGGATGCCGAGGCCGCCGCCGACGTCGATATGATGGATCTTCACGCCGTCCGCCTCGATTTGCGCGACGAGGTCGAGCACCTTGTCCACGGCATCGAGGTAGGGGGCGATCTCTGTGATCTGCGAGCCGATGTGGCAATCGATGCCGACCACCGACAGGTTCGGCATGGCGGCTGCCGCGCGATACGCGGCGCGTGCCTCGTCGAACGCGACGCCGAACTTGTTCGCCTTCAGGCCCGTGGAGATGTACGGATGCGTCTTCGCGTCGACATCGGGGTTCACGCGCAACGAGACCGGCGCCTTCTTGCCGGCCTCGCCCGCGACCGCGTTGAGCCGGTCGAGTTCAGGAATCGATTCGACGTTGAAGCACTTCACGCCCGCGTCTAGCGCGACGCGCATTTCCTGCGCGCTCTTGCCCACGCCCGAGAAGACCACGTTCTTCGCCTCGCCGCCCGCGGCCAGTACCCGTGCGAGTTCGCCGCCCGACACGATGTCGAAGCCCGCGCCGAGTCGCGCGAACACGTTGAGCACGGCGAGGTTGCTGTTGGCCTTGACGGCGACGTGCACCGCCGCGCGACGGCCGGCGCAGGCGTCGGCGTACGCGTGCCATTGCGCGGTGAGTGCGGCGCGCGAGTAGACATAGAGCGGCGTGCCGAACTGCGCGGCGAGATCGACGGTGGAGACACCTTCGGCGTAGAGTACGCCGTCGACACGGTGAAATGCGGGTTGGGTCATGCGATGCGAACGTCTTATTGGGGTTGCGTGGCGCCCGAGGCCGGCTGCGGCACGGCGGGTGCGGACGGTGTCGTGCCGAGCTGGCTATCCGGTGTGAGCGACAGCGGCGCGCCGGTCGTGTCGGGCAATTCGCCGGCTGGCGCGGAGGCGGGCACGACAGCCGACGCGGCCGATGCCGACGATGCGGCGTCCGGCGTCACACTGGCCGGCCCGGTTTCGAAATTGGGTTTGGCGGGCAACGGTGGCACAACAGGCATGTAGAGTGGGCCGCGTTGGCCACAACCCGCGAGCGAGCCGCCGGCGAGAATCGCCAAAGCCGCTACAATCGCGCCCTGCCTGAAAATGACACGCATGATTGTCCCTGAATGATTAACCGGTGGAGTTTAGCATGACCGACAGTGACTACCTGGGCCGCGCGGAAGCCGTGCTGGCAGCGGTGGAGCGAGCAATCGACGGTATCGAAGCCGACATCGAACTCGAGCGCAGCGGCAACGTTCTCACGCTCGAATTCGAGAACCGATCGAAGATCATCGTGAACCTGCAGCCCCCGATGAAGGAGATCTGGATCGCGGCCAAAGCGGGCGGATTCCATTACCGCTACGTGGACGGCGAATGGCGCGACACGCGCGGCGGCACGGAGTTTTACGCGGCGCTTTCGCAGTACGCGAGCGAGCAGGCCGGAGAGCCGGTGCACTTCGCGCCGTAAGGCGGCGTTGCCTTTTGGCGCGTTGCGGTGCGCGGGCTTTGGTCGGCGCGGCCCGTGCCCGCGCCGCCTTCGACGCCTGCGCCGCGCTCAATGTCCGCGGAACAGGTTCATGATGTCCTGCTTCTCCTGCGCGTTGACTTCCTGCGGGGGCGCATCGGTATCCGCGCCCGATGCGCCGCTCGCGGCCGCGTCGAGTGCCGCCTGGCTGATGCCGACCGTCGAGACGAATCCGCGACCCGGCGTGTATTCCTCGTAATACAGCTCGTCGCCGAGCGTGACCACACCGTCGGGCATCGGCATCTTGTATTCGGGCACGCCCTTGATGGCCCGGCCCATGTATTCGATCCATACCGGCAACGCGAGACCGCCGCCGGTTTCCTTGTCGCCGAGACTGCGCGGGTTGTCGTAACCGATCCACGCGATGGCGGCAAGGGTGTGCTGGTAGCCCGCGAACCATGCGTCGCGCGAGTCGTTGGTCGTGCCGGTCTTGCCGCCCAGATCGGTGCGCTTGAGCACGTTCGACTTCGCGCCCGTGCCGTGCTGCGCGACGCTCTGCAACAGGCTGTTCATGATGTAGGCGTTGCGCGGATCGATGGCGCGCGGCGCGTTCTCACCGGCGACCAGCGGATGCGCCATGGTGACCGCCACGCCGCGCTGATCGGTGACTTCCGCGATCAGATACGGATTGATCCGGTAACCGCCATTGGCGAACACGGCATAGCCGGCCGCCATCTGCAGCGGCGTCACGAGTCCGGCGCCGAGTGCCATCGGCAGGTAAGCCGGGTGGCGATCCGCGTCGAAGCCGAAGTGCGTGATGTACTGCTGCGCGTACTTCGTGCCGATGTGGTTGAGGATGCGGATCGATACCAGATTCTTTGACTTCTGCAACGCGGTGCGCATCGTCATCGGGCCGTCGAAGCCGCCGCCGTAGTTCTTCGGCTCCCATGCCTGGCCGCCGGTTTCAGCGGCACTGAAGAAGAGCGGTGCGTCGTTGATGATGGTGGCGGGCCCGAGGCCCTTGTCGAGCGAAGCCGAATAGATGAACGGCTTGAAGCTCGAGCCCGGTTGGCGCCAGGCCTGGGTGACGTGATTGAACTTGTTCTTGTTGAAGTCGAAGCCGCCGACCAGCGCGCGGATCGCGCCGTCTTGCGGCACCACGGAGATAAACGCGCCTTCGATCTGCGGCAACTGGGTGATGGACCACGTGCCGGAGTCGTCGCGTGTGAGCCGGATGATCGCGCCCGGCCGGATACGCTGGTTGGGCTGCGCGCGCGGTCCGAGCGCGAACTGCGCGAAGCGCAGACCGTCGCCCTGCACGGTGGCCACGTTGCCGTCGATGAAGACGGCCTGCACCTGTTTAGGACTCGCCGACGTCACGACCGCCGCGACGATGTCGCCGTTGTCCGGGTGCTCGAGCAGGGCGTCGTCGATGGCCTGTTCGCGGTCATCGGTGTCGGCGGGCAGGTCGATGAAGGCCTCCGGTCCGCGATAGCCGTGCCGCCGCTCGTAGTCGAGCAGGCCTCGGCGCAGCGCGCGGTAGGCCGTGTCCTGGTCGGCGGAATCGATTGTCGTGATGACGTTCAGGCCGAGCGTATAAGCGTCTTCGCGATACTGCGCGTACATCATCTGCCGCACCATTTCAGCGACGTACTCGGCGTGCACGCTGTACTCCTTGCTTTCGCCCTTGACGATGAGCGGCTGCTTCGCTGCGTCGTCGTACTGCTGCTGCGTGATGTAGTGCAGTTCGAGCATGCGTTGCAGGATGTACTCCTGACGCACCTTCGCGCGCTTCGGATTGACGACCGGGTTATACGCGGACGGCGCCTTGGGCAGGCCCGCGAGCATCGCGCACTCGGCGAGCGACAGGTCCTTGAGGTCCTTGCCGAAGTACACCCGCGCCGCGCTCGCGAAACCATACGCGCGCTGCCCGAGGTAGATCTGGTTCATGTACACCTCGAGGATCTGGTCCTTGGTGAGCTTCGACTCGATCTTGTAGGCGAGCAACATCTCGTAGATCTTGCGCGTGTAGGTCTTCTCGCTCGACAGGAAGAAGTTGCGCGCCACCTGCATCGTGATCGTGCTCGCGCCCTGGGTGGCGTGGCCGTTCGTGAGCGCGACGATGCCCGCGCGCGCAATGCCCGCGAGGTCGACGCCGCCGTGGTCATAGAAGCGCGCGTCCTCGATCGCGAGGATCGCGTTCTTGAGATTGTTGGGCACGTCCTGGAAGTGCACGATGTCGCGCCGCTCCTCGCCGAATTCGCCGATCAGCACGTGATCGCGCGTGTAGATGCGCAGCGGCACCTTGGGCCGGTAGTCGGTGAGCGCGTCGAGCGACGGCAAGTTCGGCGTGGCCACGATCAACGCGTAGCCGACCACGAGCGCCACGCTGACGATGCCGGCCACGATCAGCCCGAAAAAGCCGATGAGCAGGGTCGACCACCATGAGCGCTTGCGCTTTGGCGGGGGCGGGGGAGTCGTGGGCGGTACGGGCGAAGACGATGGCTCTTGCATACGAACACCAGAAAAACAGTTCCGCGATTATAGCCGCCAGCGTTTCAAGCTTTCGACTCGCTTACTGACGGGCGCCTTGGGGCGCGGATCCATATTCGCACTGTAGACGCCGCGTTGTCCGCTGGGTAGCACTCACCCACGTCACTGGCCGTTCGGCCGAGTGTTCGGCGCCGCGCCGACTTCGCACAATTCACCCTTGAGAAATGCACGCCGAATGGGTCGGCGTGCGTGGCGAAAGGGAGAAGTCCAATGGATCTCGGGAACTCGATGCTGATGAAACTGCGCCGCTTCTCCGCTGGCTTCGATGTCACGGCGCGCGGCGTGACGCTGGTCGTGCTGAGTCGCCGGCTGCAGGCGGCAAGGCCGGTGCGGATCGAATGGCTCGCGCGCGCGTCGCTGGCGCCGGGCGCAGTGGCAGGAGTGGAAATCCTCGACCGGACCGCCGTGGCACGAGCACTGGCCGATGTCATCGGCACCTTGCCGGACTCGTGCACCAAGTCCTCGCTGCACTGTGCGATGGCGCTGCCTGCCTCGGTCACACTCGAGGCGCGCGTGCCGCTCGCGAGCCTCGGCGCCGCGCATCTCGCCGCCGATCCACGCGGGCTCGATGCGGCTCTCGAGCCGCTGGTGCTCGCCGAGGCGGAGCGCGTGGCGGGCATCGAGCGCAACGAGCTGGCGGTCGACTGGTCACTGGACGAGACGTTCGCGCGCGAGCGGTATGTTCGCCTCGCGGCCAGCGCGCGCCAGCATATCGAGGCGCGCATAGAATGCGCAGCCGCAGCGGGCATCACACTGCGAACAATCGATGGAGAGGCGCATGCCGCGCTGCGGGCCATGCAGCACGCGGCCGCGCTCGAACTACAGCCGGGCGAGCCGTGGAGCGCGCTGTGGGTCGGGCCGGACGGCCTGCATGGCTGGTACGTCGTCGACGATCGTATCGTGCGCGAGATGCGTTATCCGTCGCTCGAATACGGGGATCTCGTCGAAGCGCTGCACGATCTGACGCGCGGTGAGCAGAGCGGCTGCGCGCTGGTGTCGGGCGAGTTGCGGATCTTGCGCGAAACGAGCCTCTCGCTGGCCGATATCGGCGACGCGCTCGGCTGTGCAGTCTTGCCGTTCGAATGCGCGACGCTCGCCGACGGCACCGGGGCGCTCACGACGACACTTCTACACGAGCCGGCGTGCGCCGTTGCATTTGGACTCGCGTTGCGTGGGGTCTCCGAATGAAGAAGGTGAACGTGGGCGCGGCGGTGCTGCGTTATGACCGCAATGCACGGGTAGCGCCGCTCTGCGGTTTCAATTTGCTGCCGTGGCGCCGTCGCGCGATTCGATATGCGAGGCGGCGATGCGCGATCGAGTGCTTCGCTGCGGTGCTCGCCGGCGGCGTGTGCGCGGCGTTCTTCATCGGCTGGCAGAGCTGGGAGCGCTCGCGTCTCGATGCGGCGGCGCAGGCGCTGGTGCGCCCGCTGAGCGCGTTGGGGGCGCCGCTTGCCGAGCATCGTCGCCTTGCCGCTGCGCTGAAAATGCGCCATGCACGTGACGAGGCATCGCTGCGCCGGGCTGTGCCGCTCGACCGGTTGCTCGGCGTGCTCGACATGCCTGACCCGGGGCCCGGCGTCATGCTCCAGCAATTGACGCTGCACGCCGGGGAAACCGGACTGCAGGCGCAGCTTGCCAGCGATCCGGATGTGGCGCGGTGGCTGGCGCAGCTGCGGGGCATTCGCGGCGTGCAGACGATCAATGTCGTCGAACTGCGCCGCTCGAAGGTGACTCACGACAGCGGCGCGTCCGCGCCGTTACAGATGTCGGCGCGTCTCGTGTGGGAGGGGGACGCTGCTTCGGCTTCACAGTCTCGTCGAGGGGCGCGACCATGAGCACGGTATCGCTTGCTACAGCAAAAGGCGGGGGCATGCAGGCATGGCCGCCGCTTCACGCATGGAGCCGGAGGAGGCGCGCGGGCGTGACGGCGCTGATCGCGGCGGTGGCGTGCGTGATCGCACTCGGCGCCGTCATTCGCACCGACTTCTCGGGGCTGGGTGCGAGCGAAGCGGCGCTCGCCGCGCGGCGGCGCGAACTCAACGACGCGAGACGGCTGATCGAGCAATTGCCGCAACTACGGCGCGAGGCCGCTGCTGAGGCATCCGAACGGCCCAGCGTGCCACGCAGTTCGGCGGACGACATTCGCGACCTCTCGGAGCTGGCGGTGAGAGCGGGCATCACGCTCATCTCGCTCGAGCCGACCGGCACGGCAGGGAGCGGCATCGAGGCCGCGCGCTCCTTGAAACTCGTGGGGCAAGCCGACTTTGCCGCCGTGCGCCGGCTGTTCGCGTCGCTGCGTGGCTTGCCCATCCTCGTCGTTCCATCGGATGTCGCGATTTCGCGCGGCGGCGCGAGTTTGTCGTTGACTGCGACGCTGCTCGTGTTCGACCGGCTTCGCCCGCCTTTGCGGCTGTATCGCGCTGAAAGCACGCTCGCCGACACGCCGCAGACGGATCCCTTTGGCTTGCCGGACGACGTGGATGGAGGCGGCTTGCGTCTTGCCGGTGTGATCGTCGACCGGTCGCACGCCGTCGCGATGATCGAAACACCGGACGGCATTACCGCCGTCGGGCAGGGGCAACAGCTAGGTCCAGAGCACGTGGGGCATATCGATCTGGCGGCGGTCGCCCTGTCGCGGCCACCGCGCATGCGCAAGCTGACGTGGGAGCGCGAATCGCCATGACGCAGCCATGCCGTTCGATATGCGCCGCGCTGGCTTGGGCGTGGTGCCTGCTCGCCAGTGCGGCGGTGCCGCCACCGTTGCCGATCGCGTTCGAGCCGACCACGGACACAACGCGCCATGATGTGCCGCCCTTGCCGGCGAGCTGGGTGCGCAACCCGTTCATGGAGCATCGCGAGGATAGGACCGACGCAACCCACGACGGTCGGGATGCGGAGACGCAAGACATCGCTGACCCGTCGCCCGCGCCTGCTGCGACCCCGAGCGCAAACGCGCCCCAACCACTGGCCGAACCGCTGGAGGGCCCGCCCGTTCCGCTGCCCGCTGCACCGCGCCTCGGCAATCCGTCCACGCCCGACGACGGCCTGCCGCCCGACCGGCCGATCTCGCTCAACGTTCAGCGCGCCACACTGGCCGCGGTCCTGCACACGTTCGCGCAGTTCACGCAGCTCAACATCGTCGCGAGCGATCGGGTGCGAGGCGAAGTCACACTGCGTCTCGAGCACGTGCCGTGGCGCACCGCCTTCGATTTGCTGCTCGAGACCAATGGTCTCGCGATGGAGCGACTTGGCAAGGTGATCTGGGTGACCCCGGCCGCGGATCTCGCCATGCGCGAACGCCAGCGTTTCGAAGCGCATGCACGGGCCGCCGAACTAGCACCGCTCGCGAGCCGCGCATTCCAGCTGCACTACGCGCGCGCCGAGGACGTGCGGCGCCTGCTCGTCGGCTCGGGTGCCCAGCGGGCGCTCTCGAAGCGCGGCTCGGCGGTGGCGGACGTGCGCACGAACCTCGTGTTCGCCACCGATCTCGCCGAGCGGCTCGACCAGATCGCCGGCTTGATCGAACAGCTCGATCAACCCGCGCGCCAGGTGCTGATCGAGGCCCGTATCGTCGAGGGCGATCAGGGGCTTGCGCGCAATCTCGGCGTGCGGCTCGGCTTGACGATGAACGGCAGCGGCGACCCGGCGGCCCAGCGCGGCGTCCATGCAGGCAAGGACGGCGCCGTGTACGATCTGGCAGCCGGCCCGCTCAGCGGGTTCGGCGCGGCCCAGGTCGGATTGACGCTGCTGGCTGCGCATGCCACGCGCTTGCTCGATGTCGAATTGAGCGCGCTCGAAGCCGAGGGGCGCGGGCGTGTCGTGTCGAGCCCACGCATCGTCACGGCCGATCGAACGCGTGCAGTCGTGGAGCAGGGGACTGAGTTGCCCTATCAGGCGAAAGTGGGCCAGGGTGTATCGGGCGTGCAATTCCGTCGCGCGAGTCTCAAGCTCGAAGTCGAGCCGCAGATCACGCCCGCTGGCCGCGTGATTCTCGACCTCGACGTGGCGAAGGACAGCGTCGGCGAGCAGACTGCCTCGGGACCCGCGATCAACACCAAGCATGTGCAGACGCGCGTCGAAATCGAGGACGGCGGGACGGTGTCGATAGGCGGCATTGACGCGACCGATGACCGCGAGGATGTGACGCGCGTCCCGCTCCTGGGCAAAATACCGCTTTTGGGCGCTTTTTTCTCCCATCGGGCGCATCGCGGGCAACGCAGCGAGCTGGTCGTGTTCATCACGCCGCGCGTCGTGCCGGCAAACTGACCCCGATAGGCCGCGCGGCGTCGCAGCCCGTGCGGCCGGGGGCTCCGCGCTCGACAAGGTGGCCGCTTTGCCAGTAAGCTGCGGCACCACCTTTTACCGGATTGATCAGAGGAATCGTTGCAAGTGCGGGACGCAAACGCGAATATTTTTTTTGTCGGGCTCATGGGGGCGGGAAAGACCACCGTGGGCCGGGCGGTTGCGCGCCGGCTGGAACGTGACTTCTTCGATTCCGATCACGAGATCGAGGCGCGCACCGGCGCGCGTATCCCCGTCATCTTCGAACTCGAAGGCGAAGCGGGCTTTCGCGACCGCGAAGCCCAGGCGATCGAAGAGCTGACCGCCCGCGAAGGCATTGTCCTCGCCACCGGCGGCGGCGCGGTGTTGCGACCCGAAAATCGCGCGGCGCTCAGGGGCCGTGGCATCGTGGTGTATCTGCGCGCCAATCCGCACGACTTGTGGCTGCGCACCCGCCGCGACAAGAACCGCCCGCTCCTGCAGACCGACGATCCGAAGGCGCGTCTCGAAGCGCTCTACGAGGTGCGCGATCCGCTTTACCGCGAAATCGCCGATTTCATCATCGAAACGGGGCGCCCCTCCGTCAACGGGCTCGTCAACATGGTGCTGATGCAGCTCGACATGGCCGGCGTCGTCCGAACCCCGGCGCCCTAGCGGCGCGTCAGTCATAATGCCGAACATGATTACCGTCAACGTCGAACTGGGCGACCGCGCCTACCCCATACATATCGGCACCGACCTGATCGGCCAGAGCGCGCTGTTCGCGCCGCATATCGCCGGGAAATCGGTGACGATCGTCACCAACACGGTGGTCGAGCCGCTTTATGGCGAGAAGCTGCGCGCCGCGCTCGCGCCGCTCGGCAAGGAGGTCTCGACGGTTGTGCTGCCCGATGGCGAAGCCCACAAGAACTGGGAGACGCTCAATCTGATCTTCGACGCGCTGCTCGGCGCGCACGCGGACCGCAAGACCACGCTGATCGCACTCGGCGGCGGCGTGACGGGCGACATGACCGGATTTGCCGCCGCCTGCTACATGCGCGGCGTGCCGTTCATCCAGGTGCCCACCACGCTGCTCGCGCAGGTCGATTCGTCGGTCGGCGGGAAGACGGGTATCAATCATCCGCTCGGCAAGAACATGATCGGGGCGTTTTATCAGCCGCAGGCCGTCATCGCCGACATCGGCGCGCTGAGCACGCTGCCCGCGCCGGAACTCGCGGCGGGCATCGCCGAGGTGATCAAGACGGGCGCCATCGCCGATGCCGAATTCTTCGAGTGGATCGAAGCGAACGTCGAAGCGCTGAATCGTTGCGAAACAGAGGCGCTCACGCATGCCGTCAAGCGTTCGTGCGAGATCAAGGCGTCGGTGGTCGCGCGCGACGAGCGCGAAGGCGGACTGCGCGCGATCCTGAACTTCGGCCACACGTTCGGCCATGCCATCGAAGCCGGACTCGGCTATGGCGAGTGGCTGCACGGCGAGGCCGTCGGCTGTGGCATGGTGATGGCGGCGGACCTGTCGGTGCGCCTCGGCTATCTGGACGAGGCTTCGCGCGCGCGCATCGTCAAGCTCGTGGCGCAGGCGAAGCTGCCGGTCAAGGGGCCGGCGCTTGGCACGGACCGCTATGTCGAGCTGATGCAGGTCGACAAGAAGGCCGAGGGCGGCGCGATCAAGTTTATCTTGCTTAAACGTTTCGGCGACACACTCATCACGCGCGCCCCCGACGACGCGGTCGCGGCCACGCTCGCAGCGACCTCGGACTGAGCCGGCAGGTCCGGCGCGGCGGCCCAACCACGCAGCAGGAGTGAGCGGATGCGCAGTGAAGTTCGACCCAACATGGACGACGGGGAAGTGCTGGATACTTCGCCAGCAGTGCCGCCACTCGAGGCCATGTTGGCTCCCTACGCGGCCCACTCGGCGCGCTCGCGCGGCCGGCGGCATGCCGAGCCGGCGCCCGCCGCGCGCACCGAATTCCAGCGCGACCGCGACCGCATCGTTCACTCGACGGCCTTTCGCCGCCTCGAATACAAGACCCAGGTCTTCGTGAATCACGAAGGCGATCTGTTCCGCACACGGCTCACGCACAGTCTCGAAGTCGCGCAGATTGCGCGCTCGGTCGCGCGCAACCTGCGCGTGAACGAAGATCTCGTCGAGGCCATTTCGCTCGCGCACGATCTGGGTCATACGCCGTTCGGCCATGCCGGCCAGGACGCGCTCAACGAGTGCATGCGCGAACACGGCGGCTTCGAGCACAACCTGCAGAGTCTCGCGGTGGTCGATGAACTCGAGGAGCACTACGGTGCGTTCGACGGCCTGAATCTGTGCTTCGAGACGCGCGAAGGCATTCTCAAGCACTGCTCGCGGGAAAACGCGCGGCGCCTGGGCGATCTCGGCGAGCGGTTCCTGCTCGGTCGGCAGCCGTCGCTCGAAGCGCAGATCGCCAATATCGCCGACGAGATCGCGTACAACAATCACGACGTCGATGACGGGCTGCGCTCCGGGCTGCTGACGATCGACCAGCTGGCCGATGTCGAGCTGTGGCACGACCACTACGAGGCCGCGCGTCGCGACTATCCGCACATCGAAGGGCGCAGGCTGATCCATGAGACCGTGCGGCGGGTCATCAACACGTTGATCGTCGATTTGATCGAGACGACGACGCGCAATCTCGCCGTTCATGCGCCTGCTTCGCTCGACGACGTGCGCCTTGCGCCGCCACTCGTCGCACACAGCGAGCGCGTCGCCGGCCAGGCGGCCGCGCTCAAGCGGTTTCTCTTCAAGAACCTGTATCGGCACTACCGCGTGATGCGCATGGCGAACAAGGCGCGACGTGTGGTGAAGGGTCTCTTCGATGCGTTCAGCGACGATCCGCGCCTGTTGCCGCCCGACTATCAGGCCGCCGACGCGGCCACACAGCCGCGACTGATCGCGCACTACATCGCGGGCATGACCGATCGCTACGCGTTGAAGGAATATCAGCGATTGTTCGCCGTCGCCGACGATAGCTGATTCGTCGCATCCTGCCGCACCGGCATCGGGAGCCGAGACTGCGCGCCCGCGCGGTCAACGGTCAGGAACGAGCGCGCGAACTGTTTCGATGGGGCGTCGATACGATCTGCACCGATCGCATCGACGTCATCGGTCCTCACGCGCTCGACGCGCCGTCTTAACGACGCGACAGCAGCGCACCCGCAATCAACGCCACACCGCCGACGACGGCGAGCGCCTGCCACGGATTTGCACGCACGAAATCATCAGCCTGCGACATGGCTTCGCTCGCCTGTTGCCGTGCGCTGACGCGTGTTTCGTCGAGTCGTTCACGCGCCGCATCGAGGCGCTTGCGCAGTTCGACGCGCAGATCGGCGGCATCGGCCTGGGTGCCGTCACCCAAAGTGGCTTCGAGTTCGGTGAGTAGCGAACGCAGCTCGCCCGCGATGTCCTTCGCGGCATGGCGGCTACGGCGTGCGATGCGTTTGGCGTGCCGGCCAGTCTTGTCCCAGGATTCCCCAATGGCGTCTCGTGTATTTGGAAATGCGCTCATGATCGCTCCGTCGTTGAAGTAGAGGGATGAAGTCGCACGCCCTGCGAGATGGGGCGCGCGTTCGAGACGAGTATGGCGCAAATTCGATACCCGGGCCGCGCAGGTGTTCAGGGAAAATCGCCGCAAAGGCCCGCCCGGCAAGGCGTGGCGACCCATGTCGAGACTCGTCCGCGCAATGAATGATTACGGGGACAGCACAGTTTCTCGCGGAAGCATAGAATCAGATAAGACCGCACACGGACGCGGAATCGGCGACGAATCGCGCTCGCCATCGGCGTGGTCCGCGCAGGTTTCCGGGCACCGGAGCGTAGCGGTAAAAGCGGCGCCGCCGCCGGCGCACGAACGATCCCGTTTATATCGGGACGGCTTCTTGCGGCAGGCGGCGGGAGCGGTGAAGCAGAATGAAGCGATACGGCGTGAAGCGTCAGAACGCGTAGCCGACCTTCACGTACGTCACGAGCGGATTCAGGTGAATCTTGGCTTCGGAGCGTTCGGGGATCGTGCCGATCGGCGTCTGCTTTTGGGTGTCGAGGGTCGCGATCACGCTCATCGGGATGTACGAGAGCGAGAAGCCGGCGAACCAGTGCTTCGTGAAGTTGTAGTTGAAGCCCAGGTTAAATACAGGCGCCCAGGAACGATCCGTGGAAACGCTGGTCGGACCCCCAAGCGCCGGATTGCTCACGAATGCGCCGTTGGTGATCTTGGCGTCCGTGAACCAGGCATACGTCACACCCATGCCAAGGTACGGGCGGAACTTCGCATCAGGCTTGTTGAAGTAGTACTTGAACAGCAGCGCCGGGCTCCACAGTTTGGCCTGGCCGAGCTTGCCGTACGGCGAAAGCAGTCCTTCGCCGTTCAGGTCGAACTTCGGCGGAATGCCGAGTTCGGCTTCCGTCGCAAAGTGGTCAGTGATGAAGTAACCGATGGACAGGCCGATCGTGTCCGACGAGCTGGCGCCGGCGCCGGTACCCGGGATCGGCGTGTTGATCGGGTTGCCGCCGACGCTGTCGATCTTGAGCGGATCGCTGCTGTCCTGGGGCATGAAACGGAACCAGCCGGTCGTCAGGTAAACAGTATTCGCAGTTTGTGCGTGAGCAGCGGTGAAGCAGGACAGTGCGGCGATCCCCGCCAGAGCCTGTTTTAGTTTGTTCATATATATGTGCTCCTCCAATAAAGGCCGCCCATTATGAACACATCATTTCCTTCAGAACATATGCAGACGTTAGAGCATTCTCCCTAAGCGCCGCGAGGTTTCCGCCAAAGCCGCTTCCAGCGGGAAGCAGCGCCCATGCGGCCTGGCGGGTCTGCGGGTATTCACTAACGGACTAATGGAATAACGAGCATGGCACGGCTTGCACGTCTTTATGTCCCCGATCAGCCGCAGCATGTGATCCTGCGCGGGCTCGACCAGCAGCCCGCTTTCGTCGATGACCAGGACTACGAGCTCTTCATCGATTGTCTGAAAGCAGCGGCGCGCGATCATCATCTGGCGGTTCATGCCTGGGTTCTCATGCCCGGTGCGGTGCAACTGCTCGTCACTCCCTCCGACGAAGCGAGCCTGCCGAAGGCCATGCAGGCGGTCGGGCGGCGCTACGTGGCGCACTTCAACCGCCGCTACTCGCGGCGCGGCACGCTATGGGAGGGCCGCTATCGTGCAACAGTGATCGAAGGCGAGCGCTACTTCCTGCTGGCGACCCGCGTCGTCGAGCTCGCGCCGGTGCGCCACCATCTAGTGGGCGCGCCGGAGGATTACCGCTGGTCGAGCTATCGGCATCACATCGGCCTCACCGTCGACAGCCTGATTACCGACCACCCGCTGTTCTGGGCGCTCGGCAACACGCCGTTCGAGCGCCAGCGCGCCTATCGCGAGCTCTGCGAGCAGTCGCTCGACGAACGCGAGACCAATCAGCTGATGCAGGCGACGCTCAAGGGCTGGGTGCTCGGCAGCGATACCTATCGCGACTGGGCGGGGCGCAGCGCGAACCGGCGCGTCTCGCCGCTGCCGCGTGGGCGGCCGCGCAAGGTGCGTGAAGCGCCATCGGCCCCCAATTCTGGGGCGGCTGCGGGCGCTACACCGCTCGCCTCGCCCGATACCGCCGGCGCCTCTGCGGTGAGTTCCACGACGACGCCCGTATCGAACGCGAGTGGTGTTCCCGCGACACCGGCAAGCGGTACTTCGACGTCGTCTTCGGCCTCTTCCGGGGCTTCTGGCGGGTCGCCAGAAGGGGGCGCCGAGCCGTCACACGAGCATCCGAAGCCGGAGACCGGCACTTCCTGAACCTTTTATGATTCAAAGGGTTACATACATAAGCGGCACCTGCGGGTGCCGTTTTTTTGGTGCGCTAATGATATGGAACCAATAAAAAAGTGCGGCTTTGCACCATTCTGATAATTGGGGTTCGATCACACGTTTTTATTTGCCATGCTGTTGATTCGTCGCGTATATTCGCCTTTCGGCCTGACCCGGCGCACGACGCGGGGACGCCAGCCACCATCGCCAGCGCAACGCCGTACACCGGTTTCGCGAGCGGCGGCAACAAAGAACATGTTTCAACGGCCGCTCACGGCCCTTCATAACGGTGTCCCCATGAATGATCACCAGCACCCGCGCGCCGCGGTTCCCGCCGCGCAAGGTCTGTATGACCCGCAAAACGAACACGACGCCTGCGGCGTCGGCTTCGTCGCCCACATCAAGGGCAAGAAGAGCCATGAAATCGTTCAGCAAGGTCTGAAGATTCTGGAGAACCTCGACCACCGGGGCGCCGTCGGCGCCGATCCGTTGATGGGCGATGGTGCGGGCATCCTGATCCAGATCCCGGACGCTTTCTACCGCGAGGAAATGGCCAAGCAGGGCGTGACGCTGCCGCCCGCTGGCGAATACGGCGTCGGCATGATTTTCCTGCCGAAGGAACACGCCTCGCGTCTCGCCTGTGAACAGGAACTCGAGCGCACGGTGCGCGCCGAGGGCCAGGTCGTGCTCGGCTGGCGCGACGTGCCGGTCGACCACGCCATGCCGATCTCGCCCACCGTCAAGGCGAGCGAGCCGCTGATCCGCCAGATATTCATCGGCCGCGGCAAGGACGTGATGGTCACGGACGCGCTGGAGCGCAAGCTGTATGTGATCCGGAAGACCGCGAGCCACCGCATCCAGGCGCTCAAGCTCAAGCACGGCAAGGAATACTTCGTGCCGTCGATGTCGGCGCGCACGGTCGTCTACAAGGGTCTGTTGCTGGCAGGCCAGGTCGGCGTGTACTACCGCGACCTGCAGGACGAGCGCGTCGTGTCGGCACTGGCGCTCGTGCACCAGCGCTTCTCGACCAACACGTTCCCGGCGTGGGAACTGGCTCACCCGTACCGCATGATTGCCCACAACGGTGAAATCAACACCGTGAAGGGCAACGTGAACTGGCTGAACGCCCGTACCGGCGCGATCGCCTCGCACGTGCTCGGCGACGACCTGCCCAAGCTCTGGCCGCTGATCTATCCGGGCCAGTCGGATACCGCCTCGTTCGACAACTGTCTCGAACTGCTGGTGATGGCAGGCTACCCGCTCGTCCACGCGATGATGATGATGATCCCGGAAGCCTGGGAACAGCACACGCTGATGGACGAGAACCGCAAGGCGTTCTACGAATACCACGCTGCGATGATGGAGCCGTGGGATGGTCCCGCTGCGATCGCTTTCACCGATGGCCGCCAGATTGGCGCTACGCTCGACCGTAACGGTCTGCGTCCGGCGCGCTACATCGTCACCGACGACGATCTCGTGATCATGGCGTCGGAAGCGGGCACGCTGCCGATCCCCGAGTCGAAGATCGTCAAGAAGTGGCGTCTGCAGCCGGGCAAGATGTTCCTGATCGACATGGAACACGGCCGCATCATCGACGACAAGGAACTCAAGGACAACCTCGCCAACGCGAAGCCGTACAAGAGCTGGATCGACGCCGTGCGCATCAAGCTCGACGAGATCGAGCCGAAGGCCGAAGACGTGGCGACGGCCCGCACCGAAGCCGCCGCGTTGCTCGATCGCCAGCAGGCGTTCGGCTATACGCAGGAAGACCTCAAGTTCCTGATGGCGCCGATGGCGAGCTCGGGTGAAGAGGCCGTCGGTTCGATGGGCAACGACTCGCCGCTCGCGGTCATGTCCAACAAGAACAAGACGCTCTATCACTACTTCAAGCAGCTGTTCGCGCAGGTCACCAACCCGCCGATCGACCCGATCCGCGAGAACATGGTGATGTCGCTCGTGTCGTTCATCGGCCCGAAGCCGAACCTGCTCGACACCAACAACATCAACCCGCCGATGCGCCTCGAAGTGTCGCAGCCGGTGCTCGACTTCAAGGACATCGCGAAGATCCGCGCGATCGAGCAGTACACGGGCGGCAAGTTCAGCAGCTATGAGCTGAACATCTGCTATCCGGCGGCCTGGGGCAAGGAAGGCATCGAAGCGCGTCTCGCCTCGCTGTGCGCGGAAGCCGTCGATGCGGTCAAGTCCGGCTACAACATCCTGATCGTCTCGGACCGCCGCGCGGACCGTGACAACGTCGCGCTGCCGGCGCTGCTCGCCACTTCGGCGATCCACACGCACCTCGTGTCGCAAGGCTTGCGCACGTCGACGGGTCTCGTCGTCGAAACGGGCTCGGCGCGCGAGACGCATCACTTCGCGCTGCTCGCGGGCTACGGCGCGGAAGCCGTGCACCCGTATCTCGCGATGGAAACGCTCTCGCAGATGGCGGGCGGCCTGAAGGGCGACCTGTCGGCCGACAAGGCGATCTACAACTTCACGAAGGCTGTCGGCAAGGGCCTCCTGAAGGTCATGTCGAAGATGGGCATTTCGACGTACATGTCGTACACGGGCGCGCAGATTTTCGAAGCGGTCGGCCTCGCGGACGACCTCGTGCAGAAGTATTTCAAGGGCACGGCTTCGAAGGTCGGCGGCATCGGCCTCTTCGAAGTCGCCGAGGAAGCGATCCGTCTGCATCACGACGCGTTCGGCGACAACCCGGTCCTCGCGAACATGCTCGACGCGGGCGGCGAGTACGCGTATCGCGTGCGCGGCGAAGACCACATGTGGACGCCGGATGCGATCGCCAAGCTCCAGCACTCGGCGCGCAGCAACTCGTATCAGACGTACAAGGAATACGCGCATCTGATCAACGATCAGACCAGGCGCCACATGACGTTCCGCGGTCTCTTCGAGTTCCGCTTCGACCCGACGCGCGCGATCTCGATCGACGACGTCGAGCCGGCCAAGGACATCGTCAAGCGCTTCGCCACGGGCGCGATGTCGCTCGGCTCGATCAGCACCGAAGCGCACGCCACGCTCGCGATCGCGATGAACCGCATCGGCGGCAAGTCGAACACGGGTGAGGGCGGCGAAGATGCGAACCGCTACCGCAACGAGCTGCGCGGCATTCCGATCAAGAATGGCGACACGCTGCAGTCGGTGATCGGCAAGGAAGTCGTGAAGGACATCCCGCTCAAGGATGGCGATTCGCTGCGCTCGAAGATCAAGCAGGTCGCGTCGGGACGCTTTGGCGTGACGGCGGACTACCTGTCGTCGGCCGACCAGATCCAGATCAAGATGGCGCAGGGCGCGAAGCCGGGCGAAGGCGGTCAGCTGCCGGGCCACAAGGTGTCCGAGTACATCGGCAAGCTGCGTTACTCGGTGCCGGGCGTGGGTCTCATCTCGCCGCCGCCGCACCACGACATCTACTCGATCGAAGATCTCGCGCAGCTGATTCACGATCTGAAGAACGTGAACCCGGTGTCGTCGATCTCGGTGAAGCTCGTGTCCGAAGTGGGCGTGGGCACGGTCGCCGCGGGTGTCGCCAAGGCGAAGGCCGATCACGTCGTGATCGCGGGCCACGACGGCGGCACGGGCGCTTCGCCGCTGTCGTCGCTCAAGCACGCCGGCACGCCGTGGGAACTCGGCCTCGCCGAAACCCAGCAGACGCTCGTGCTCAACCAGTTGCGCGGCCGTATCCGCGTGCAGGCCGATGGCCAGATGAAGACCGGCCGCGACGTCGTGATCGGCGCGCTGCTCGGCGCCGATGAATTCGGCTTCGCGACGGCACCGCTCGTCGTCGAAGGCTGCATCATGATGCGCAAGTGCCATCTGAACACCTGCCCGGTCGGCGTCGCGACGCAAGATCCGGTGCTGCGCGCGAAGTTCTCGGGCCAGCCCGAGCACGTCGTCAACTTCTTCTTCTTCATCGCTGAAGAAGTGCGCGAAATCATGGCGCAGCTCGGCATCCGCAAGTTCGACGACCTCGTCGGCCGCGCGGATCTGCTCGACACCCGCAAGGGCGTCGAACACTGGAAGGCGAAGGGTCTCGATTTCGCGCGTGTGTTCTACCAGCCGCAAGTGGGCGCGGAAGTCGCACGCAAGCACGTCGATACGCAAGACCACGGCCTCGAGCGCGCACTCGATCACACGCTGATCGAGAAGGCGAAGGCCGCGATCGAGAACGGCGAGCACGTGTCGTTCATCCAGCCGGTGCGCAACGTGAACCGCACGGTCGGCGCGATGCTTTCGGGCGTGGTCGCGAAGAAGTACGGCCACGAAGGTCTGGCCGACGACGCGATCCACATCCAGTTGAAGGGCACGGCCGGTCAGAGCTTCGGTGCATTCCTCGCGAAGGGCATCACGCTCGATCTCGTCGGCGACGGCAATGACTACGTGGGCAAGGGCCTTTCGGGCGGGCGCATCATCATCCGTCCGACCAACGACTTCCGCGGCAAGTCCGAAGAAAACATCATCTGCGGCAACACGGTGATGTACGGCGCGATCGAAGGCGAATCGTTCTTCCGCGGCGTCGCGGGCGAGCGCTTCTGCGTGCGCAACTCGGGCGCCACGGCGGTGGTCGAGGGCACGGGCGATCACGGCTGCGAATACATGACGGGCGGCACGGTGGTCGTGCTGGGCGAGACGGGTCGCAACTTCGCGGCCGGCATGTCGGGCGGTGTCGCGTTCATCTACGACCCGGACGGCACGTTCGCCGGCAAGTGCAACCGCTCGATGGTCGCGCTCGATCCGGTGCTGCAGCAAGCCGAGCAGGAACGCACGGTCGATCGCGCGCTGTGGCACACGGGCCAGACCGACGAAGCGCTGCTCAAGGGACTCGTCGAGCGTCACTTCCAGTTCACGGGCTCGCCGCGTGCAAAGGCGCTGCTCGAAAACTGGGACGCGGCGCGCCGCCAGTTCGTGAAGGTGTTCCCGACGGAATACAAGCGCGCGCTGGCCGAGATCGGCGCGAAGAAGGCAAGCCAGGAAGTGCTGGCCGCCTGAGATCGCGTCGCGACGACTCACAGACGAAGAAGCACCCGCCGCGCTCGATGAAGCGGCGGCGGGTGCAGTCCCCTCACCGAATACATGGATAGACGAGAGCCAAATGGGTAAGGCAACCGGTTTTCTCGAGTTCGAGCGCCAGCATGAGGCGTACGAAGCACCGCTCACGCGGGTGAAGCATTACAAGGAGTTCGTGTCGGCATTGTCGGACGCGGACGCGAAGGTCCAGGGCGCGCGCTGCATGGACTGCGGCATTCCGTTTTGCAACAACGGCTGCCCGGTCAACAACGTGATTCCCGACTTCAACGACCTGGTGTTTCGCCAGGACTGGAAGTCGGCGATCGACGTGCTGCACTCGACCAACAACTTCCCGGAGTTCACGGGCCGCATTTGCCCGGCGCCGTGCGAGTCGGCGTGCACGCTCGGCATCAACGACGATCCGGTCGGCATCAAGTCGATCGAACACGCGATCATCGACAAGGCCTGGTCAGAAGGCTGGGTCGCGCCGCAGCCGCCGAAGCACAAGACGGGCAAGAAGGTCGCCGTGGTCGGCTCGGGTCCTGCGGGCCTCGCCGCCGCGCAGCAACTCGCGCGCGCCGGTCATGACGTAACGGTGTTCGAGAAGAACGACCGCGTGGGCGGGCTGCTGCGTTACGGTATCCCCGATTTCAAGCTGGAGAAGTGGCTGATCGACCGCCGCATGCGCCAGATGGAAGCCGAAGGCGTGACGTTCCGCGCGAACGTGTTCGTCGGCAAGGGCGAGCTGCCCGCGTACATCGGCAACACGGCGAAGGAAGTCGTTTCGCCGGACGAGCTCAAGGAGCAGTTCGACGCGGTCGTGATCGCGGGCGGCTCGGAAACGCCGCGCGATCTGCCGGTGCCGGGCCGCGAGCTGCAAGGCATCTACTACGCGATGGAATTCCTGCCGCAGCAGAACAAGGTCAACGCCGGCGACAAGCTCGCGGACCAGCTCGTCGCGAAGGGCAAGCATGTCGTCGTGATCGGCGGCGGCGATACGGGCTCGGACTGCGTGGGTACCTCGAACCGTCACGGCGCGAAGAGCGTCACGCAGTTCGAACTGCTGCCGCAACCGCCGGAAGAGGAAAACAAGGCGCTCGTGTGGCCGTACTGGCCGATCAAGCTGCGCACGTCGTCGTCGCACGAGGAAGGCTGCTCGCGCGACTGGGCGGTCGCGACCAAGCGCCTCGAAGGCAAGAACGGCAAGGTCGAGAAGCTGATCGCCGCGCGCGTCGAGTGGAAGGACGGCAAGATGGTCGAAGTGCCGGGCTCGGAGTTCGAAATGAAGGCCGATCTCGTGCTGCTCGCGATGGGCTTCACGCAGCCGGTTTCGCCCGTGCTCGAAGCGTTCGGTGTCGAGAAGGACGCGCGTGGCAATGTCCGCGCCGCCACCGAAGGCGAGAAGGCGTACTATACGTCGGTCGACAAGGTGTTCACTGCGGGCGACATGCGCCGCGGCCAGTCGCTGGTGGTGTGGGCGATCCGGGAAGGTCGTCAGTGCGCGCGCTCGGTCGATGCGTATTTGATGGGTAGCTCGGAGTTGCCGCGGTAAACCTTAGTGGGACCGGAGTAGGCGCTAAAGCGCCAACTCCGGTCGACACGCAAATTGCTGACAGGCTTCGCGCACCGTTGCCCCGGCACGGTATGAACGACGAAGCGTCAACCCCGTTTAGAGCGGGGATATGGCAGGAGACCACAACGTAGTACCGCCAGGCCGGGCGCCCGCAAGGGCGACCCGGCCACTTTCATTGTGGGCTTGCTTCGGTCACGCGCCGCGCGAGCCAACCGGTGCGGATCATGTCCGGTGCGCCAGTTTCATCAAGCCCTGAAGCCGCCGCTGCGTGGCGGCGTTGTTTCATCGCGCTCGCACCCGACGACGCCTCGCGCGCGGCGCTCGCCGCGCTGCCGCTGCCGCCGTCCGCACGCCGGGTGCCGATCGGGCAGCTTCACATGACCGTGGTGTTCATCGGAGCGTTGTCCGCCGCCCAGGGCGAGGCGCTCGCGGGCCAGTTGCATACCCACGCGGCGCCGCTCGATGCGGTGCGCGTCGACGGCATCGAGTGCTGGCCTGGACGCGCGCGTCCCCGCCTGATGGTGGCGACGCTCGCGATGTCCGGGCAGTTCGTCGCGCTCGACTGGCGCGTGCGTTCGTCGATGGCGGCGCTCGGCTTGCCGCTCGACGCGCGCGCGTTTCGTCCGCACGTCACGCTCGCGCGGTTCGCGCGCGAGGCCTCGGCGGTGCAAATCGCCACCGATGTGTCGGGGCTGCCCGAGCTGCGCTTCACCTCGCTCGTGCTGTATTCGAGCACGCTCGCACGCCAGGGCTCGCGCTACGACGCGCTGGCGAGCGTGGCGCTCACTTGAGCCGTTAAAACGCCGCGCGCGCGTCAGGCGATCGCGGCCTTGCACGCACTCAGGCGGCCACGCGCTCTTCGGGCTTGCGCTCGATTTCGAGCGTGTCGTGATGGAACACCGCGAGCGACTCGCGATGCGCGACGCTCACGATCGCCGCCTTCGGCAGGCGCTCGTTGAACAGGTGATAGAGACGCGCTTCGTTGTCGGCATCGAGCGCGCTCGTGGCTTCGTCGAGGAACAGATAGTCGGGCTTGTGCAGCAGCACGCGGGCGCCCGCGAGTCGTTGTTGCTCGCCCGGCGACAGTACGCGCTGCCAGTGCGCGGACTCGCCGAGCCGCTCCGCATAGCCTTCGAGGCGGCATGCGCGCAGGGCGTCGGCGCACTCGGCGTCGCTGTACGCGTCGGACGCGGACGGATAGGTGAGCGCCGCCTTGAGCGTGCCGATCGGCAGATAGCTTTGCTGCGGGATGAACATCATGCGCGCATCGACGGGCGCATCGATCGAGCCTTCGCCGAACGGCCAGAGGCCCGCGAGCGCGCGCATCAGCGTGCTCTTGCCCGAGCCCGACGCGCCGCGCACGAGCCAGCGCGAGCCCGGCTTGATGGCGATGTCGCGCACTTCGGAGAGCGGCGTGCCGTTGGGCAGCGAAAGCAGCAGACGGTCGGTGCTCAGACGGTCTTCGTCGACATAGTGCAGGTTGATGCCGCCGTGCTCGGTGGCGGGCGAGACCGTTTCCTTCAGATGCGGCGAATGCACGACGCGCACGAATTCGCGCAGACGGTTGACGGTGGCACGCCACTCGACGAGGGTCGAGTAACTGTTGATGAACCACGAGAACGAATCGCTCACCGTGCCGAACGCCTGCGAGATCTGCATCAGCACGCCGAACGTGAACGCGCCCGCGAAGTAGCGCGGCGCGGCGACGACGAGCGGGAAGATGATCGCGATCTGCCCATAGAAACTCAGCACGAAGGTGAGGCGCTTCGTGTACTTCATCACGCGCCACCAGTTGTCGCGGATGTGCTGGAACAGGCCCTGGGTATTGCCGCGCTCGGTGTCCATGCCGTCGTAGAACGCGATCTGCTCGGCGTTCTCGCGCAGGCGGATGAGGCCGAAACGGAAGTCCGCCTCGACCTTCTGTTGCTGATAGTTGATCGATACGAGCGGATGGCCGACCTTCTGGATCACGAGCGAGCCGAGCACGGCGTAGAGCGCGGCGGCCCACACCATGTAGCCTGGAATCACGAGCGGATGACCGCCGAGCGAAACCGTGAGCGCGCCGGCGAGCGTCCACAGGATCGTGATGAACGAGATGAGCGTGACGACGGTCGAGAGCAGGTCGAGCGTGAGCGAGAGCGTCGTCGTGGCGAACGACTGGAGGTCGTCGCTGATCCGCTGGTCGGGGTTGTCGGCGAGGCGGTCGCGCTCGATGCGGTAGAACGCGCCCTGGCCGAGCCAGTCGCTCAGAAAACGCGTGGTGAGCCACTGGCGCCAGCGAAAGCCGAGCATCTGGCGCAGATAGCGCCCGTACACCGCGAGGATGATGAAGCCGAACGCGAGCGCGGTGAACACCATCAAGAGGTGAGGAAACTCCTTCACGTTCTTGGTCTGCAGCGCGTTGTAGAAGTCCGCGCTCCACGAATTGAGCCGCACGTTGATCCAGACGACCAGCAGGTTCATCACGATGATCGCAACGAGCAGTCCCCACGCGATGCCGCGCTCCTCGGAGACCCAGTAGGGCTTGATCAGGCTCCACGCCGAGATGCGTTCATCCGGATCGGGCGTGGCGCGGGAAGAAAGGTTGGTCATGAGCGTCCTGATGATGGGCTTGAGGCCGAAGGCCGCGGGCAGTGCGCAGCGCACCGCTTCACGCCGGGCGATGCCGCGAGCGCCCGATTCTGGCGCTGGCCGCTTAAACGGGGCTTAACGGCGCGAGGCTTAACGGCGGGGCTCGCGCGGGAGGCGCCCGGCCGGGCGTCTCGTCTGGGCATTGTGCCAGAGCGCCGCAGCCGCGCCATATTGTTTCGGGGGCGCAAGGCCCGCTCTCGCGCGGCGGGCGCGGTTTGCGGGCCGTGCGCTTTCTGTGGTCTAATTAAGCTCGACGAAACAGGGGTGCTACGCGCAGATCAGCGCGGCGTGGCTGAGAGAGACCCTTCGCACCCGATCCGGGTAATACCGGCGCGGGAAGTTTCAGGAAAGTCTTGCTGGCTTGCTTTGCGAGAAGCCAGTCATCCCGCCGGGCAGCGTGCCTGGGCACTCTTCACGTCCGCACGCTTGCGCGGCCGGCCTTGCCAGCCGGTTTCGTCCTTGGGTACGAGTGTAGTTGCCGTACGGAAAGGATCCGATGACCGCTTATTCTTCAGTTCATTCCCCGTTTTCCGCATCGTCGCGCGCTGCGGATGCACCCGATTTCGCCGTGCTCGGCGGCGGCCTGTGCGGCCGTCTCGTGGCGTGGCGGCTCGCGGGCGCGGGCCATCGCGTCGCGCTCTACGAACGCGGCGACGCCGCCGGTTCGCAGGCCGCTGCGTGGATCGCCGCGGCGATGCTGGCCCCGCTCGCCGAGGCGGCCGTCGCCGAACTGCTCATCACCGAGCTGGGCGTGGCGTCGCTCGAGAGCTGGCCGAACATCCTGGCCGAACTCCCCGAACCGGTGTTCTTCCAGCGTAACGGCACGCTCGTCGTGTGGCATCACGCCGATCGCACCGAAGCGCCGCTGTTCGAGCGTCGCGTGCGCGCGAACGCGCCGCGCGCGCTCGTGGAGCGTGGCTTCGCGACGCTCACCGGCGCCGAAATCGACGCCGCCGAGCCGGCGCTCGCCGGGCGCTTCACGCGTGGGCTGCTGCTCGCGGGCGAAGGGCAGCTCGACAATCGCCAGGTGCTGGCCGCGCTTGCCGCAGGTCTCGCCGAGCGCGGCGTCGCCACGCACTGGAACACGACGGTCGACGATCGCGATCTGCCCCGCGCGCGCGTGACGATCGATTGCCGCGGGCTCGGCGCGAAACCGGCGTGGCCCGGGTTGCGCGGTATCCGTGGCGAAGTCGCGCGCGTGCACGCGCCCGGCATCGGCTTGACGCGCCCGGTGCGCCTTTTGCATCCGCGCTATCCGCTCTATATCGCGCCGAAACAGCACGACGTCTATGTGATCGGCGCGACCGAGATCGAAGGCGAGGACATGTCGCCGGTCAGTGTGCGCTCGGCGCTCGAACTGCTGAGCGCCGCGTTCGCGGTGCATCCGGCGTTCGGCGAGGCGCGCATCCTCGAGCTCAACTCGCAATGTCGGCCGACGCTGCCCGATCATCGTCCCGCGCTGCGCTGGGACGGCGCCCGCACGCTGCGCGTGAACGGCCTGTACCGGCACGGCTACATGATCGCGCCGCAGGTCGCCGACGCGGCGGTGCGCTTCGCCGAGGCGCTACTTGCCGGGCGCGTCGCCGATACCGATTCGTTCGACGCTTTCCGCCGCGACGAACGCTGGAGCGAGATGCTGCATCAGGAGAACGCGCAGGCAACTGCATGACGTGAAGGCGCGCGGGCACTCACCAGCAAGACAGGACAGCACACGACGGCGGCGCACAACGCTCGAAGCGCAGGAAGCGCAGGCAGAAAGCAGCGCGCCGCCGCAACACAGACAACGTATCGACCGATTCATCATGGACATCCAGATCAACCAGAACCCGCTGACGCTGCCCGAAGGCGCCACGCTCGCCGATGCGCTCGCCGCGTTCGGCGCGCGTCCGCCCTATGCGGTCGCGGTCAACGGCGACTTCGTCGCGCGCGCGCTGCATGCGGCGCGCACCCTGCAAACGGGCGACCGGCTCGACGTCGTGAGCCCGGTCGCCGGCGGCTGAGCGCCTCGCCGTTACCAGTCAGTCGCAAGGATATTGCTGCCATGACCACACTTTCTTCCGCCGACGCGTTCACGCTCTACGGCCAAACTTTCGCGAGCCGCGTGCTGCTTGGCACGTCACGCTATCCGTCGCTGCAGTCGCTGTCCGATTCGATCGACGCCGCGCGCCCCGGCATGATCACCGTCGCGCTGCGCCGCCAGATGAACGACGGGCATGCCGAGGCCGGCTTCTTCGATCTGCTCAAGCGCCACGGCGTGCCGCTGCTGCCGAATACGGCGGGCTGTCTCACCGTCAACGAGGCGGTGACGACGGCGCACATGGCGCGCGAGGTGTTCGATACCGACTGGATCAAACTCGAACTGATCGGCGATGACTACACGCTGCAGCCCGACCCGGTCGGCCTGATCGAGGCCGCTGCGCGGCTCGTCAAGGACGGCTTCAAGGTGCTGCCGTATTGCACCGAGGACCTCGTGATCGGCCGCCGTCTGCTCGACGCGGGCTGCGAGGCGCTGATGCCGTGGGGCGCGCCGATCGGCACCGGCAAGGGCGTGATCAACCCGTACGGCCTGCGCGTGCTGCGCGAACGGCTGCCCGATGTACCGCTGATCGTCGACGCGGGGCTCGGCGTGCCGTCGCACGCGTGCCAGGTGATGGAGTGGGGCTTCGACGGCGTACTGCTCAACACGGCGGTATCGCAGGCGACCCAGCCCGACGCGATGGCGCGCGCGTTTGCGCTCGGCGTCGAGGCGGGCCGCGCGGCATGGCGCGCGGGCCCGATGGCCGAGCGCGAGGCAGCGGTGGCGAGCACGCCGGTGATCGGCATGCCGTTCTGGCATCAGGATGGAGGCAAGTAATGACTGACACGCTGCGATTCGCGGGCCGCGAACTCTTCTGGCCGCCCGCCGACGAACTGACCGAAGCCGCCGAGCGCATCCGCGCGAGCCTCGGCGACTGGCCGCCGACGCACGCGCCGTGGCGCCTGTGCCTGACGCCGCCCGAGACGCCCAATGGCGGCGACCTCATCATCGTGACCGACGCGGGCGAGCATGTCGCCCACATCGCGCGCTGGATGACCGAGGGCGCGGGCGTAATCGAAGCCGCCGATGGCCGCGCGACGCTGCATCTGGGCGGCGAGCGCTATGCGCTCGAAGGCGTGCTGGCGGAAGACTGGATCGCGGCGCTCGCGGCGTTCCTCGACTGCGGTTTCGCGCCCCACGATGCACTCGTGCTCGCGCTCGCCTGGCGCGATGGCGACGAACAGAGCGGCGCCGACGCCTGGCCCGTCGATCTCGCGCGCTTCCCGCGTGTACCGGGTCTGCCGGCTGCGCCCGCACAGCCGTTCGCGGCGTGCCCGCCGAAGCTCGGTCTCTATCCCGTGCTGCCCACCGCCGACTGGGTCGAGCGGGTGCTCGACTACGGTGTCGAGACCGTGCAGTTGCGCAGCAAGCAGCCGAAATCGCCCGAACTCGTGCACGAGATCGAGCGCTGTGTCGCGGCAGGCCGCCGCCATCCGGACGCCCGCGTGTTCATCAACGATCACTGGCGCGAAGCGCTGGCGGCCGGCGCGTACGGTGTGCACCTGGGCCAGGAAGATCTGCGCGAGGCCGATCTGTCCGCGCTCGCGGCGGCAGGCGTGCGACTCGGCCTGTCCACGCACGGCTACTACGAGATGCTGACCGCGCTGCATTTCCGCCCGAGCTACATCGCGCTCGGCGCGGTGTTCCCGACCACGACCAAGGTGATGCCCACCGAGCCGCAAGGGCTCGCCCGGCTTGCACGCTATGTGAAGCTGCTCGAGGGCGTCGTGCCGCTGGTCGCGATTGGCGGGATCGACGGCGCCGTACTGCCGACCGTGCTCGCGACGGGCGTCGGCTGCGCGGCCGTCGTACGTGCGGTCACCGAGGCCGCGGATCCCGCCTCGGCCGTTGCTGCGTTGCAGCGAGCGTTTCTGCAATAATGGTCGCGCCGTCTGTCTGATTTGACACACGAATCGGGCATGCTTGCCTCGCATAATCGAGCGCAATAACGGGACAGGGCGCGTCACGGCAGCTTTTCCACGATGGCCCTATAATTCCGCCTTCGTGTAAAAGGACTGTCAGCTTACGTGCCTTCCTCCTCTGAGACCCTTCTCGAGCTTCGCGACGTCGATTTCGGCTACGGCGACCGGCTCATCCTCTCCGGCCTGAACATGCGCTTTGCGCGTGGGCAGGTGGTGGCGGTCATGGGCGGCTCGGGTTGCGGCAAGACCACGACCCTGCGCCTGATCGGCGGGCTCGAACACGCGCGGCGCGGCCAGGTGCTGTTCGGCGGCCAGAACGTCGGCGAGCAGACGCGCGACGGGCTTTACGCGCTGCGTCGCAAGATGGGCATGCTGTTCCAGTTCGGCGCGCTGTTCACCGATATGTCGGTGTTCGAAAACGTCGCCTTCGCGCTGCGCGAGCACACCGATCTGCCCGAAGAACTGATCCGCGATCTCGTCTTGATGAAGCTCAACGCGGTCGGCCTGCGCGGCGCGCGCGACCTGGCACCTTCGGAGATCTCGGGCGGCATGGCGCGTCGCGTGGCACTCGCGCGTGCGATCGCGCTCGACCCCGAGCTGATGATGTACGACGAACCGTTCGCCGGCCTCGATCCGATCTCGCTCGGCATCACCGCGAACCTGATCCGCACGCTCAACGACGCGCTCGGCGCGACCTCGATCCTCGTCACGCACGACGTGCCCGAGTCGTTCGCGATCGCCGACTACGTCTACTTTCTCGCCAACGGCGGCGTGCACGCGCAAGGCACGCCGGCCGAGCTGCGCGCCTCGACCGACCCGACCGTGCGCCAGTTCATCGACGGCGCGCCCGACGGTCCGTTCCGCTTCCACTATCCCGCCACGAGTTCGCTCGATGCGGACTTCGGCATCGGCGGAGGGCGCCCATGATCAGTCTGATCGGACGCGGCGTGATCGACTCGATCACGCGCGCCGGACACGCGACGCGCTTCTTCGTGCGTCTCGTCCTCGAATTCTTCCCGCTGCTGCGGCGACCGCGCCTCGTTACGAAGCAGATTCACTTCGTCGGCAACTATTCGCTGCTGATCATCGCGGTGTCGGGGCTGTTCGTCGGTTTCGTGCTCGGCCTGCAGGGCTATTACACGCTCAATCGTTACGGCTCCGAGCAGGCGCTTGGTCTGCTCGTCGCGCTGTCGCTCGTGCGCGAGCTCGGGCCGGTCGTGACCGCGCTGCTGTTCGCGGGCCGCGCGGGCACCTCGCTCACCGCCGAGATCGGCCTCATGAAGGCCGGCGAGCAGCTGACCGCGATGGAAATGATGGCGGTCGATCCCGTGCGCGTGGTGATCGCGCCGCGCATGTGGGCCGGTGTGATCGCGATGCCGGTGCTCGCGGCCATCTTCAGCGCGGTCGGCATTTTCGGCGGCTATGTGGTCGGCGTGCTGCTGATCGGCGTCGATGCCGGCGCGTTCTGGTCGCAGATGCAAGGCGGCGTCGATGTGTGGGCCGACGTCGGCAACGGTGTGATCAAGAGCATCGTGTTCGGCTTCGCGGTGACCTTCACCGCGCTCTACCAGGGCTATGAGGCCAAGCCCACGCCCGAAGGCGTGTCGCGCGCAACGACGAAGACGGTCGTGTATGCATCGCTCGCGGTGCTCGGCCTCGATTTCCTGCTGACGGCGCTGATGTTCAGCTAAAGCCGCAGCAAGACGGTTCGCGCGCAGGCGCGGCCCTCGCAACGGATTCTGATTGGGATGACGATGAAAAAGACTGCTCTCGACTTCTGGGTCGGCCTGTTCGTGGTGCTCGGCTTCGTGGCGCTGCTGTTTCTTGCGCTCAAGGCCGGCAACATGAGCTCGCTGTCGTTCCAGCCCACCTATGCGGTGAAGATGAAGTTCGACAATATCGGCGGACTCAAGCCGCGCGCGCCGGTCAAGAGCGCGGGCGTGACGGTCGGCCGGGTGGCGTCGATCGGCTTCGACACCAACAGCTATCAGGCGCTCGTCACGGTGAACCTCGACTCGCAGTACCCGTTCCCGAAGGACACGTCCGCGAAGATTCTCACTTCAGGTCTGCTTGGCGAGCAGTACATCGGGCTCGAGCCCGGCGGCGACACCGAGATGCTCAAGGCTGGCGACACGATCACGATGACGCAATCGGCCATCGTGCTCGAGAACCTGATTGGCCAGTTCCTGTACAGCAAGGCCGCGGATTCGGGCGCGGCCAAACCGGCCGGCGGCGATGCCGCGCCGGCTGCGCCAGCATCGGGCGCCGCGCAGCACTAAGGAGAACCATAAAATGAAGACCAGGCGGATGCGCAAGATAGCGCTGGCGGCCGCAGCGCTTGCGCTCTCGGGATGCGCGAGCGTGCAGAACCCGTCGAAGGACGATCCGTGGGAAGGCTTCAACCGGACGATGTACACGTTCAACGACAAGGTTGACCAGTACGCGCTGAAGCCGGTCGCCCAGGGCTACGTGAAGATCACGCCGCAGCCGGTGCGCGACAGCGTGACGAACTTCTTCTCGAACATCGGCGACGCGTACAACGTCGTCAATAACCTGCTGCAGTTGAAGATCACCGACGGCGTCGAGGATTTGATGCGCATGGTGATCAACACCGTATTCGGCGTCGGCGGCCTGTTCGACGTCGCGACGCTCGCGAAGCTGCCCAAGCACAACCAGGATTTCGGTCTGACGCTCGGTCACTATGGCGTGCCGGCGGGCCCGTATCTCGTGCTGCCGCTGCTCGGCCCGAGCACCGTGCGCGACGCCGTGGGCACGGCGGGCAACTACTTCGTGAACCCGCTCACCTATGTCGATCCGCCCGCGCTCAGCTGGGGCCTCTACGGGCTGAACGTCGTCAGCACGCGCGCGAACCTGCTCGGCGCGACCGACTTGCTCGAGAGCGCCGCGATCGACCGCTACTCGTTCATCCGCAACACGTATCTGCAGCGCCGCCGTTATCTGCTGTCGGATGGTTCGTCGTCGTCTTCGTCGGGTCTGCCCGACTATGGTGACGGCGCGCCGCCGCCGAAGTACGAGGACGTCGAGCAGGGCAGCGCACCCGCCGCAGCAGCACCGGCCTCGGGCGCGGCGGCGCTGGCGCCGGCCCAACCGGCGCTGTCCGGCGCGGGCACGGCGGCTGCGCCAGCGCTCAATGGCGCGCCTGCAGCGGCGTCGGGCGCCGCCGCGATGGCGCCCGCTGTGCCGTCAACCGTGCCGTCAACCGTGCCGCCGGCCGCACCGGCCGCACTCGGCGGCCCGACCGGCACCGCACCGGCGGCAGCGCCGCAGGGCGCGTCGCAGCCCGGTTCGACGACCGTGCCGGCCGACCAGTTCGTGCCGCCGGCCCGTTTCGGCTACCCGGTGATGCGCTTGCGCTGATTGGCAAGCGTCGTAACACCCAGAAACGCTTGTCTCAACTCACAATCGTGGCGGAATGGGACGCTGTTGAACTCGCGTGGTAATGTTCGCTCAAAATGCTTTCTCTCCGCTGCCGGATTTTGATATGAAAAAATTCTTCCTGATTCCGTTTTTTGCCATGCTTTTTTCGTTTGCCGGCGCTGCGTCCGCGCAAACGGTCGACACGAGCAACCCCGACGTGCTGGTCAAGACGGTGACGCAGCAGGTCATGGACCAGATTCGCGGCGACAAGACGATCCAGACGGGCAACATCACCAAGATCACGGAACTCGTCAACGAGAAGATCCTGCCGTACACGGATTTCCGCCGCACGACGCAACTCGCGATGGGCCGCAACTGGCGCAGCGCGACCCCTGAACAGCAAGCCCAGGTGATCGACCAGTTCAAGATGCTGCTGATCCGCACGTACTCGGGCGCGCTCGCCCAGGTGCGCGACCAGCAGATCCAGTACAAGCCGTTCCACGCGAACCCGGACGACACCGACGTCGTGGTCCGTTCGATCGTCATGAACAACGGTCAGCCGATCGAGCTGGACTACCGTCTCTACAAGACGGAGCAGGGCTGGCGCGTGTATGACATCAACGTGCTCGGCGCATGGCTGATCCAGGCGTACCAGCAGCAGTTCCAGGAAAAGATCCAGCAAGGCGGCATCGACGGCCTGATCCAGTTCCTGACCCAGCGCAACCAGCAGCTCGCAGCGGGCAAGGCGTCGTGAGCACGCAGGCCACGAACGTGCAAGCCGGCGGCCAGTTCGACACCGGCGCCACGCTCACTCACGAGAGCGCGAAAGCCGCGCTCGCCGCCGGGCTCGCGCGCATCGCCGCCGGTGACACGCGGGTCGACTGCGCGCCGCTCGCGCAGTTCGATTCGTCGGCGCTCGCGGTGCTGATCGCGTGGCAGCGCGCCGCGCAAGCACGCGGCGCCGCCCTCGAAGTCCTCAATCTTCCCGCCAAGCTCGCATCCCTCGCGCACGCTTACGGCGTCGATCCGCTGTTGCACGAGCGACATTGACGCGCGAAGGCCGGCACGATTGCCGTCCTTCGCCTTCTCCAGATCGGGCCAGGTCGAAGCTTTCGACTTTGCCCTATAATCAACCGTTTTTTGGGCTCAGCCTCGCGGCTTCGAGACGGCGCAAGCTGGCCCCCAAATCCGGTTATTCCCCGCAGCATTTGCGCACCTATCCGGCGCCGCCGTTCAAAAACGGGGGGCGCACAGTCATGCCAGCCATAGAAATCCGCAACGTCAAGAAGCGCTACAAGGATTTGCAGGCGCTCAAAGGCGTCAGCTTTACCGTCGAAGAAGGTGAGTTCTTCGGGCTGCTCGGCCCGAACGGGGCGGGCAAGACGACGCTGATCAGCATCCTCGCGGGCCTCGCGCGCGCCGACGAAGGCAAGATCGCCGTGCGCGGTCACGACGTCGTCGACGATTTTCGCGACGCGCGCCGCTCGCTCGGCGTCGTGCCGCAGGAACTCGTTTTCGACCCGTTTTTCACCGTCCGCGAGACCTTGCGCATCCAGTCCGGCTATTACGGGCTGCGCAACAACGACGCGTGGATCGACGAGGTCATGGCCAATCTCGACCTCACCGAGAAAGCCGACGCCAACATGCGCGCCCTGTCGGGTGGCATGAAGCGGCGCGTGCTCGTCGCCCAGGCGCTCGTGCACCGGCCGCCCGTGATCGTGCTCGACGAGCCGACCGCTGGCGTCGATGTCGAGTTGCGTCAAACACTGTGGAAATTCATTTCGCGCCTGAATCGCGAAGGCCACACGATCGTCCTCACGACGCACTACCTCGAAGAAGCGGAGGCGCTGTGCGACCGCATCGCGATGCTGCGGCGGGGCGAAGTGGTCGCGCTCGAGCGCACCAGCACGCTGCTGCAGCGCTTCGCGGGCATGCAGCTGTTCGTGCGCTTCGCGCAGGGCGTGCTGCCGGCCGAGCTGCGCGCGCTCGAGGTCGATCCGTCCAACGCGGGCGGCACGCAGCATCTGTTGCGTCTCGCGAGCTATGACGACGTCGAGCCGATCCTCGCGCAGTGCCGCGCCAACGGCTGCACGTTCGAGGAAATCGAGGTTCGCAAGGCGGATCTGGAGGATGTTTTCGTGCAGGTGATGAGCGGCCCGGAAGTGGTCGAGGGGTTGGCATGAGCGGATTTCGGACGCTGTTCTACAAGGAAGTATTGCGTTTCTGGAAGGTGGCGTTTCAGACCGTGCTCGCGCCGGTCATCACGGCGCTGCTGTATCTGACGATCTTCGGCCACGCGCTGCGCGACCATGTGCAGGTCTATCCCGGCGTCGAGTACACGAGCTTCCTCGTGCCCGGCCTCGTGATGATGAGCGTGTTGCAGAACGCCTTCGCCAACAGCTCGTCATCGCTGATCCAGTCGAAGATCACCGGCAATCTCGTGTTCGTGCTGCTGCCGCCGCTCTCCGCGTGGGAGATGTTCGGCGCCTACGTGCTCGCCTCGATCGTGCGCGGTCTCGCCGTCGGCGCGGGCGTGTTCATCGTGACCGTGTGGTTCATTCCGATGAGCTTCACGGCGCCGCTGTTCATCATCGCGTTCGCGGTGCTGGGCTCGGCCATTCTCGGCACGCTCGGCCTGATCGCCGGCATCTGGGCCGAGAAGTTCGACCAGCTCGCGGCGTTCCAGAACTTCCTCATCATGCCGCTCACGTTCCTTTCGGGCGTGTTCTATTCGACCCATACGCTGCCGCCGGTGTGGCGCGAGGTCTCGCGGCTCAATCCGTTTTTCTACATGATCGACGGCTTTCGCTTTGGCTTTTTCGGGCTCTCGGATATCGATCCGCTCGTGAGCCTGTCGATCGTCTTTGGTTTTTTCGTGGTGCTCGCCGTGCTCGCCATGCGTCTGCTCGCATCGGGCTACAAGCTGCGGCACTAGCGTCATCAGGAGTCATTCACCATGTTGCCGACACCGGAACAGGTCAAGCAATACATCGCGGCGGGACTCGCCTGCGAGCATCTCGAAGTCGAAGGCGATGGTCAGCATTTCTTCGCGACCATCGTGTCGTCGAGCTTCGACGGCAAGCGGCTGATCCAGCGCCATCAACTCGTCTACGCGGCGCTCGGCGAGCGCATGCGCGAGGAAATCCACGCGCTCAGCATGAAGACGCTCACGCCCGCCGAATGGCAAAACGCCTAATCTGGAATCTAAGTCAGTGCGAATTACCCAGGATAACGGCAGCGCCGCAAGTGGCGCCGCCTCGACAACGAATGCGACGCCGCCAGCCGGCCGCACCGATCAGGAAAGCTCAGGCATGGACAAACTCGTCATCGTCGGCGGGCAGAAGCTCGCGGGGGAAGTGGTCGTCTCGGGCGCGAAGAACGCCGCGCTGCCGATTCTCTGTGCGGGTCTGCTGTCGGCCGAGCCCGTGCATCTCGAGAACGTCCCCGACCTGCAGGACGTGCGCACCACGCTCAAGCTGCTGGGCCAGATGGGCGTGCGCACCGAGCAGGCGGGCGACCGCGTGCAGCTCGACGCATCGCAGGTGAACAACCTCGTCGCGCCGTATGAGCTCGTGAAGACGATGCGCGCGTCGATCCTCGTGCTCGGCCCGCTCGTCGCGCGCTTTGGCGAGGCGAAGGTGTCGCTGCCGGGCGGCTGCGCGATCGGCGCGCGTCCGGTCGACCAGCACATCAAGGGCCTGCAGGCGATGGGCGCCGAGATCAACATCGAGCACGGCTTCATCGAAGCACGCGCGAAGCGCCTGAAGGGCGCGCGCATCGTGACCGACATGATCACGGTGACCGGCACCGAGAACCTGCTGATGGCGGCCGTGCTCGCCGATGGCGAAACGGTGATCGAGAACGCCGCGCGCGAGCCCGAAGTGGGCGACCTCGCGCATCTGCTCGTCGCGATGGGCGCGAAGATCGACGGCATCGGCACCGACCGCCTGGTGATCCAGGGCGTCGACAAGCTGCATGGCGCGCATCACCGCGTGATTCCCGACCGTATCGAAGCCGGCACGTTCCTGTGCGCGGTCGCGGCGGCGGGCGGCGATGTCGTGCTGCGCAACGTGCGCCCGCACATCCTCGATGCGGTCACCGACAAGCTGCGCGAAGCGGGCGTCACGATCGAGGAAGGCGATGACTGGATGCGTGTGAGCATGAGCCAGCGTCCGCGCGCGGTGAATGTGCGCACCTCGGAATACCCGGCGTTCCCGACCGACATGCAGGCGCAGTTCATGGCGCTCAACACGCTCGCGGACGGCACCTCGCAGGTCGTCGAGACGATCTTCGAGAACCGCTTCATGCACGTGCAGGAACTGAACCGCCTCGGCGCGCACATCACGATCGACGGCAAGACGGCGCTCATCGCCGGCGTCGAGAAGCTCTCGGGCGCGAAGGTGATGGCGACCGATCTGCGCGCCTCGGCGAGCCTCGTGATCGCGGGCCTGTGCGCGGATGGCGAGACGCTGATCGACCGCATCTATCACCTCGACCGTGGCTACGACCGCATGGAAGCGAAGCTCACGGCGATCGGCGCGAACGCGCGCCGCATCAAGGGGAACGCAGCATGAGTGCCGCCGCGAACGCGCCGCTCACGCTCGCGCTCTCGAAGGGCCGCATCTTCGAGGAGACGCTGCCGCTGCTCGCAGCGGCAGGCGTGCAGGTCGCTGAAGACCCGGAGACCTCGCGCAAGCTGATCCTGCCGACCACCGATGCGAACCTGCGCGTGATCATCGTGCGCGCGACCGATGTGCCGACCTACGTCGAATACGGCGCGGCCGACTTCGGCGTGGCGGGCAAGGACGTGCTGCTCGAACACGGCGGCGGCGGCCTCTATCAGCCGATCGACCTCGACATCGCGCGTTGCCGCATGTCGGTCGCGGTGAAGGCCGGCTTCGACTACGCGAACGCGGTGCGCCAGGGCGCGCGTCTGCGCGTCGCGACCAAGTATGTGGAAACCGCGCGCGAGCACTTTGCCGCCAAGGGCGTGCACGTCGACCTGATCAAGCTGTATGGCTCGATGGAGCTCGCGCCGCTGGTGGGCCTCGCCGATGCGATCGTCGACCTCGTGAGCTCGGGCGGCACGCTGCGTGCCAACAATCTGGTCGAGGTCGAGGAGATCATGCAGATCTCGTCGCGCCTCGTCGTGAACCAGGCGGCGCTCAAGTTGAAGCGCGCGCTGCTGCGGCCGTTCATCGACGCGTTCGAACGCGCGTCGCAAGGCGGCTGACGCGCGAGTCCCCGGCGCTCTTACCGGCGCCGCGCGCCTTACCGAAACGGATGGATTTCTGATCATGGCTATCACGATGCGCAAACTCGATTCCAGGGCAGCCGACTTCCGGGCTGCGCTGCACGCAGTGCTCGCATTCGAGGCGAGCGAAGACGAGGCGATCGAGCGCTCGGTCGCGCAGATTCTGGCCGACGTGAAGGCCCGCGGCGACGCCGCCGTGCTCGAGTACACGAGCCGCTTCGACCGCCTGCCGGCAGCGAGCGTCGCTGCGCTCGAACTGCCCCAGGTGGAGCTCGAGGCCGCGCTCGAAAGCCTGCAGCCCAAGCAGCGCGCCGCGCTCGAAGCGGCCGCGGCGCGCGTGCGCGGCTATCACGAGAAGCAGCGCATCGAGTGCGGCAGCCATAGCTGGCACTACACCGAGGCCGACGGCACGGTGCTCGGCCAGAAGGTGACGCCGCTCGATCGCGTTGGTCTCTACGTGCCGGGCGGCAAGGCCGCGTATCCGTCGTCGGTGCTGATGAACGCGATTCCGGCGCGTGTCGCCGGCGTGCGCGAGATCATCATGGTCGTGCCGACGCCCGATGGCGTGAAGAATCCGCTGGTGCTGGCCGCCGCGCTGCTGGGCGGCGTGGATCGCGTGCTGACGATCGGCGGCGCGCAGGCCGTGGCCGCGCTCGCCTACGGTACGGCGAGCGTGCCCCAGGTCGACAAGATCTGCGGCCCGGGCAATGCCTATGTCGCGTCGGCCAAGCGCCGCGTGTTCGGCACGGTCGGCATCGACATGATCGCGGGCCCCTCGGAAATCCTCGTGCTGTGCGACGGCACGACCGATCCGCGCTGGGTGGCGATGGACCTGTTCTCGCAGGCCGAGCACGATGAGCTGGCCCAGTCCATTCTGCTGTGCCCGGACGCCGACTTCATCGAACGCGTCGAGGACGCGATCAACGAACTGCTGCCGACGATGCCGCGCGCCGACGTGATCCGCACGTCGCTCACGAATCGCGGCGCGCTCGTGAAGGTGCGCGATATGGCTGAAGCGTGCGCGATCGCCAATGACATCGCCCCCGAGCACCTCGAAATCTCGGCGCTCGACGCGCAGAAGTGGGGCAACGAAATTCGCCACGCGGGCGCGATCTTCCTCGGCCGCTATACGAGCGAGAGCCTCGGCGACTACTGCGCGGGGCCGAATCATGTGCTGCCTACGTCCCGTACCGCACGTTTCTCATCGCCGCTCGGTGTCTATGATTTCATCAAGCGCTCGAGCGTGATCGAGGTCAGCGCGGAAGGCGCGCAGACGCTCGGCGAGATCGCCGCGGAACTCGCCTATGGCGAGGGCCTGCAGGCGCACGCGCGCAGCGCCGAATACCGCATGAAGCAGCTTTGACGGGCACCCGCGCGCACGGCGCGCGGGTGCCAGCAGCAAAACAGTACCGCACGCACGACGCCACGACATAACGCCGGGCAGACCAGAACCCAGGGGGCGCCAGGCCACCCGATCAGCGAGCCGCGACAGACGGCGAAAGCCTCATCATGACAACGCCAACAGACATCATCCGCCGCGACGTGCTCGCCATGACGAGCTATCCGGTGCCGGACGCCGCGGGCTTCGTGAAGCTCGACGCGATGGAAAATCCGTTCACGCTGCCCGCGCCGCTCGCGCAGCAGCTCGGCGAGCGGCTCGCCGGGGTCGCGCTCAACCGCTATCCGGCGCCGCGTCCCGAGGCGCTGATCGCGCGCCTGAAGCACGCGATGGACGTGCCGCCTGCCTGCGAGCTGCTGCTCGGCAACGGCTCCGATGAAATCATCAGCATGATCACGATGGCCTGTGCGAAGCCGGGCGCGAAAGTGCTCGCGCCGGTGCCGGGATTCGTCATGTACCAGATGGCGGCGAAGTTCGCGCACGTGGAGTTCGTCGGCGTGCCGCTCACCGCCGACTTCGCACTCGATACCGATGCGATGCTCGCGGCCATCGCCGAACATCGGCCGGCCGTGGTCTGGCTCGCGTACCCGAACAACCCGACCGGCAGTCTGTTCGACGAAGCCGCGATCGAGGCGATCATCGCGGCGGCCTCTCAAAGCCTCGTCGTCATCGACGAGGCCTACCAGCCGTTCGCCGAGCGCAGCTGGATGGCGCGCGCGGGCGAGTTCGACAATGTCGTCGTGATGCGCACGGTGTCGAAGCTGGGTCTGGCCGGCATCCGGCTCGGCTATCTCGCCGGCTTGCCGGCGTGGCTCAACGAGTTCGACAAGGTGCGCCCGCCGTACAACATCAACGTGCTCACCCAGGCCGCCGCCGATTTCATGCTCGACCACCTCGACGTGCTCGACGCCCAGGCCGCGCAGCTGCGCGCCGAACGCGCGAAACTCGCCACCGCCGTGGCCGCGTTGCCGGGCACGCAGGTGTTCGACAGCGCGGGAAATTTCCTGCTCGTGCGGGTGCCGGATGCGATCGCCGTGTTCGATACGCTACTGTCGGCGCGGGTCTTGATCAAAAACGTGAGTAAAATGCACCCATTGCTGGCCAATTGCGTGCGTTTGACGGTCGGTTCGCCCGACGAGAATGCACAACTGGTCGCCGCACTGAAGCTCGTGCTGAACTAGCAACGGGCCGCGCGCCGCCTGGCGGCGCGACTCCCAACCCCCTTACTGGACCGACTGAAGGAATTACCATGCGCGTCGCGCAAGTCGTTCGCAACACCAGCGAAACGCAAATCCGGGTGAAGATCAATCTCGACGGCAAGGGCGAGCAGAAGCTCGCGACCGGCGTGCCGTTCCTCGACCATATGCTCGACCAGATCGCGCGTCATGGCCTGATCGATCTGGACATCGAAGCGCATGGCGATCTGCATATCGACGACCACCATACGGTCGAAGACGTCGGCATCACGCTCGGCCAGGCCGTCGCGCAAGCGGTCGGCGACAAGAAGGGCATTCGCCGCTACGGCCACGCCTACGTGCCGCTCGACGAGGCGCTGTCGCGCGTCGTGATCGATTTCTCGGGCCGTCCGGGCCTCGAATTCCATGTGCCGTTCACGCGTGCGCGCATCGGCACGTTCGACGTCGACCTGTCGATCGAATTTTTCCGCGGCTTCGTCAATCATGCGGGCGTCACGCTCCATATCGACAACCTGCGCGGGCTGAACGCGCATCACCAGATGGAAACGGTGTTCAAGGCGTTCGGGCGCGCGCTGCGCATGGCCGTCGAGCTCGACGAGCGCGCAGCCGGGCAAATCCCGTCGACCAAGGGCAGTCTGTAACGCGCCGGGCTTCGTCCGTGCCGCGCGTGGAGCGCGTCATGGACACCCGGACACGGTTTGACGGCTCACGGACACACCGCTTGCGGCGGCCCGTGGGCCAGCGAGAGCAGGGCCTCGCGGCCCGATTCGAGATGAAAACTTCAATTGCGATTGTCGATTATGGAATGGGCAACCTGCGTTCGGTGGCCCAGGCGCTGAAGCAGGCGGCACCGGAGGCGGACGTCGCCATCGTCGAGCAGCCCGAGGCGATTCGCGCGGCTGACCGCGTGGTGCTGCCCGGTCAGGGCGCGATGCCCGACTGCATGCGCTCGCTGGCGGAGTCGGGACTGCAGGACGCCGTGCTCGAAGCTGCGCGCAGCAAGCCGCTGATGGGTGTGTGCGTCGGCGAGCAGATGTTGTTCGACTGGAGCGCCGAGGGCGACACGCGCGGTCTGGGGCTATTGCCCGGCAAGGTCGTGCGCTTCGATCTGGCAGGCCAGCTGCAGGACGACGGCTCGCGCTTCAAGGTGCCGCAGATGGGCTGGAACGCCGTGCGCCAGGTGCGCGCGCATGCGCTCTGGGACGGCGTACCCGACGACAGCTACTTCTATTTCGTGCACAGCTACTACGTGGTGCCGGACGACGCGGCGCACACAGTTGGTGAGACACCGTACGGAGCCGCCTTTACCTCGGCGGTAGCGCGGGATAACATCTTCGCCACCCAATTCCATCCGGAAAAGAGTGCCGCCACGGGCCTGCGTCTGTATCGCAACTTCGTGCACTGGAATCCGTGAGCGCGTGAAGCACGCGCCAAAACGGCCGCCGAAAGGGCGTGAGGGAACGATGCGAACCCGATTTACGTCAGCAAGACGGCCGAAAGAGTTGTACTAAACTAGCCAAACGGCGCCGGATCGGGTCTTTTTTTCCCGTCGGCGCCGCTGAATTCCACCCACTTCCCAGATAAACCCGATTGCTATGCTGCTGATTCCGGCCATCGATCTCAAAGACGGTCACTGCGTGCGCCTCAAGCAAGGCGACATGGACCAGGCGACGATTTTCTCAGAGGAACCAGCGGCGATGGCCCGACATTGGGTCGAGCGCGGCGCGCGGCGCCTGCATCTGGTCGACCTGAACGGCGCGTTCGCCGGCAAGCCGAAGAACGAAGATGCGATCCGCGAGATCATCGCGGAAGTCGGCGATGAAATCCCGGTGCAGTTGGGCGGCGGGATTCGCGACCTCGACACGATCGAGCGCTATCTGAACGACGGGCTCTCGTACGTCATCATCGGCACGGCCGCGGTGAAGAACCCGGGCTTCCTCCAGGAAGCGTGCACGGCGTTCGGCGGCCATGTCATCGTCGGACTCGATGCGAAGGACGGCAAAGTGGCGACCGACGGCTGGAGCAAGCTGACCGGTCACGAAGTCGTCGACCTCGCGCGCAAGTTCGAGGACTATGGCGTCGAGTCGATCATCTATACCGACATCGGCCGCGACGGCATGCTGCAGGGCATCAACATCGACGCGACGGTGCGTCTCGCGCGGGCGGTGAGGATTCCGATCATCGCGAGCGGCGGCCTGTCGAATCTCGCCGATATCGACGCGCTGTGCGAAGTCGAGGACGAAGGCGTCGAAGGCGTGATCTGCGGCCGTGCGATCTATTCGGGCGACCTCGATTTCGCCGCGGCGCAAACCCGCGCGGACAGCCTGCGCGAGTCCGACGACGCGTAACGCGGCACTCGCGCGTGCCCGCGCCCGGGGCCATGACGGCCCCCGCAGTTACCGGTTACTACTGGCAAGATCATGGCTTTAGCTAAACGCATCATCCCCTGTCTCGACGTGACCGCGGGACGGGTCGTCAAGGGCGTCAACTTCGTCGAGCTGCGCGACGCCGGCGATCCGGTCGAAATCGCGCGCCGTTACGACGAACAAGGCGCCGACGAACTCACCTTCCTCGACATCACCGCGACCTCCGACCAGCGCGATCTGATCCTGCCGATCATCGAGGCCGTGGCCTCGCAAGTCTTCATTCCGCTCACCGTCGGTGGCGGCGTGCGTGCCGTCGAAGACGTGCGGCGGCTCCTGAACGCGGGCGCGGACAAGATCAGCATGAACTCGTCGGCGGTCGCCAATCCGCAGCTCGTGCGCGATGCGGCCGACAAGTACGGCTCGCAGTGCATCGTCGTCGCGATCGACGCGAAGCGCGTGTCGGGCGAGGGCGAGGAGGCGCGCTGGGAAGTGTTCACGCACGGCGGGCGCAAGGCGACCGGCATCGAAGCGGTCGAATGGGCGCGCAAGATGGCCGAACTCGGCGCGGGCGAGATCCTGCTCACCAGCATGGATCGCGACGGCACCAAGAGCGGCTTCGACATCGCGCTCACGCGCTCGGTGTCGGACGCGGTGTCGGTGCCCGTGATCGCCTCGGGCGGCGTCGGCTCGCTCCAGCATCTGGCCGACGGCATCGTGCAGGGTCACGCGGACGCCGTGCTGGCCGCGAGCATCTTCCACTATGGCGAGCACACGGTCGGCGAGGCCAAGCGCTTCATGGCCGGGCAGGGCATTTCGGTGAGGTTGTGATCGTGACGAATACTTCCACGCAGACGACCTGGCTCGACAAGGTCAACTGGGACGCGAACGGCCTCGTGCCCGTGATCGCACAGGAAGCCGCGAGCGGCGACGTGCTGATGTTCGCGTGGATGAACCGCGAGGCGCTCGCCAAGACCGTGGAGACGGGCCGCGCCGTGTACTTCTCGCGCTCGCGCCAGCGGCTGTGGTTCAAGGGCGAGGAATCGGGCCACGTGCAGCACGTGCGGGAAATCCGCCTCGACTGCGACGAGGACGTCGTGCTGCTCAAGATCGAGCAGGTCTCGGGCATCGCGTGCCACACCGGCCGTCACTCGTGCTTTTTCCAGAAATTCGAAGGCTCGGTCGACGACGGCGAATGGCTCGCGGTCGATCCCGTGCTGAAAGATCCCGAACACATCTACAAATGACGCAATCGACCAATGACACGCTGCTGCGCCTCGCAGCGGTGATCGACAGCCGCAAGGGCGGCGATCCCGACGGTTCGTACGTCGCGCGCCTGTTCCACAAGGGCGATGACGCCGTGCTCAAGAAGATCGGCGAGGAAGCAACCGAAGTCGTGCTGGCCGCCAAGGACGTGCGCCAGGGCGGCGCGCCCAAGGCGCTCGTCGGCGAGATCGCGGACCTGTGGTTCCACTGCCTCGTCGCGCTCTCGCATTTCGATCTGAGCCCGGCCGACGTGCTCGCCGAGCTCGAACGCCGCGAGGGCCTGTCGGGCCTCGAGGAAAAGGCGCTGCGCAAGAGCCGCGAGCGCGAGCAGAACGGCGACTGATTTCCGCACCGGCGCCACGGTGCCGCGCCTGAGCGCGCGTCGCGGTGCGCCACCTTGCACGAGGAGAGGCCCGCATGTCGATGCCCGGCGGCTATCCGCCCCCTTCCTGGCAGACCAACGCAGAAATGGACCGCCAACGCGGTCTGCGCACGCTCACCCACGTGCTGTACGCGCTCTACGCCGTGTACTGGCTCACGGGCGGCGTCTCGGTGCTGGTGGCGATCATCATCAATTACATCAAGCGCGACGACGTCGCGGGCACCCCGTACGAGATCCATTTCACGTGGCAGATCCGTACGTTCTGGCTCGGTCTCGCCGGGCACCTCATCGGCATCGCGCTTTTTCTCCTGCTCATCGGCATTCCGATCTTGTGGGCTGTTGCGATCTGGACGTTGTACCGTATCATCAAAGGCTGGCTGTATTTGTACGATAACAAGCCGCTGGTGAATCCGCGCGGGTGGGTCTGACGACGCGGCGGGATCGGCAGCGAGCGTATGTGGAGCACGACGAGCGACATGAGTCACGACCGCAGCACCTGCCTCTTTTGCAAGATTGCAGACGGCTCGATTCCGAGCACCCGCGTCTACGAGGACGACGAATTCGTCGCGTTCCGCGACATCCGGCCGGCCGCCGAAACCCACGTGCTCGTCATTCCGCGCACGCACATTTCGACGCTCGCCGATTGCACTGAAAATGACGCGCCGCTGCTTGGTAGAATGTTTGTGCTGGTCGCGCGCATCGCGAAGGAACTGGGTGTGTCGTACACGGGCGGTGAAACCGGTTTTCGCACCGTCGTGAACACCGGGCCGGGCGGCGGGCAGGAGGTCTACCACCTGCACGCGCACCTGCTCGCCGGGCCGCGTCCGTGGCACCGGATGGGGTGATGCGGGACTGACCGCATGAATAAAACGAGGCATGCTGCGGCACGCGCTGGCGGCATGACGCGAAACTGGCGCGCAACGCGCGCCGGACATGGCCGCAAGGCCAATAATGGACTGCGCGGCGCGCAGTGGCGGGGTTAAGGAGAGTTTCGATCATGGGTTCGTTGAGCATCTGGCATTGGCTGATTGTTTTGCTGATCGTGGCACTCGTATTCGGCACGAAGAAGCTGCGCAACATCGGTAGCGATCTCGGCGGTGCGGTGAAGGGATTCAAGGAAGGCATGCGCGAAGGCGAAGCGCCGGCCGATGCGCAACAGCGCGAGCTGCCGGGCGCCTCCGGCACGGTCGACGTCGACGCCAAGGAAAAAACCACGCGCACGAACGACTTCCGCTGATACGCGCAAGCCGTTTTTCTTCTGCCTCGGCTGACGGAAATCTCCATTCATGCTGGATCTCGGTCTTACCAAGATGGCGCTGATCGGCGTCGTCGCGCTGGTCGTCCTCGGGCCGGAGCGCTTGCCACGTGTCGCGCGCACGGCCGGGGCGTTGTTCGGCCGCGCGCAGCGCTACATCAACGATGTCAAGTCGGAGGTCACGCGCGAGATCGAGATGGACGAGCTGCGCCGCATGAAGACCGAATTCGAGACTTCGGCGCGCAGTGTCGAGACCACCGTTCAGGACGCGCTGCGCAAGCAGGAAACCGAGCTGAACGAAGCGTGGGGCGCGGGCACGTCGATCGAGCAGAGCATCGCGGGCGGCGCGCAGACGCTCGCCGGCGAGGCGGGTTCCGTCACGGGCAGCGGTTCGTCGTGGCGCAGCGGCAGCAGCGGTGCGCCGGCCAAACGCCGCAACTGGCGAGTCCGGCAAAGCGCCGCGCCGCTCTGGTACAAACGCGCCACGCTGCGACGCACCAGCGTGCAGTCGGGCGCCGCGCGCGTCGCGCGACACACGCCGCAGAGCCTGCGCCGGCCGACGCGTTTCTTCTGATGTCCCGCACGATCATCTCCAACCGAGGGCCGGTGTGAGCGACCCCCAGCAAACCCAGGGCGAAGGCACTGAAGAGACCTTCATCTCCCATCTCGTCGAACTGCGTGACCGGATTATCCGTGCCGGCATCGCGGTCGTCGTCGTGTTCATCGGGCTCGTCTACTGGGCGCCCGACATCTTCCGGCTGCTCGCGCGGCCGCTGATGCAGAACCTGCCGCGCGACGGCAAGATGATCGTCACCGACGTCACCGGCTCGTTCTTCGTACCGATGAAGGTCACGATGCTCGTCGCGTTCGTGATCGCGCTGCCGGTCGTGCTCTATCAGATCTGGGCGTTCGTGGCGCCCGGGCTCTATCAGCATGAAAAGCGTCTTGTCGGGCCGCTCGTCGGCAGCAGCTATACGCTGTTCCTGTGTGGCATGGCGTTCGCGTACTTCGTCGTGTTTCCGACCATCTTCCGCGTGATGGCGCACTACAACGCGCCGCTCGGCGCGGAAATGACGACCGACATCGACAACTACCTGAGCTTCGTGCTGACGATGTTCCTCGCGTTCGGTGTGACCTTCGAGGTGCCGATCATCGTCGTGTTGCTCGTGCGCATGAACGTGCTCACCATCAAGAAGCTCAAGGAAATCCGTCCGTATGTGATCGTCGGCGCGTTCGTCGTCGCGGCCGTCGTCACGCCGCCTGACGTGTTCTCGCAGTTGATTCTCGCGGTGCCGCTGATCGTGCTCTACGAGGCGGGCATCATCGCGGCGCGGATTTTCATCGGCACCGGCGAGAAAAAGCCGGTGGACGAAGGGCAGGCGACGAGCTGAGCTTCAAATGCCCGTCCAGATGCAAAATGGCCGCGAATTTCGCGGCCATTTTTTTCGCCTGTGATGCGCATTGGGGCAGGGATCAGCCGCCGTCGTCTTCGTCGTCGTCGGTCGATTGCTTGGGCGGTGGCGGGCGCCTGCCGATCATCACATCGACGTCGATGTCCTTGTTCTTGCGTACGAGGTGCACTTTCGCGTCGGTGCCCGGCTTGATCTGCGCGATCACGTTCAGGAGGCGCGTGGTGTCGGTGATCTCCTCGCCGTTCACGGTGAGCAGGATGTCGCCGGGCTTGATGCCGGCCTTGTCGGCCGGGCCGCCCTGCAGCACGCCCGCCACGATCGCGCCCGATTTCTGGTTCAAACCGAACGACTCGGCGATCTCGGGCGTGAGGTCTTGCGGCTCGACGCCGATCCAGCCGCGCGTGACCGAGCCGGTCGTGATGATGCTCTCGAGCACGCTGCGCGCCGTCGAAACCGGAATCGCGAAGCCGATGCCGAGCGAGCCGCCCGAGCGCGAGTAGATCGCGGTATTGATGCCGAGCAGGTTGCCGTTCACGTCGACGAGCGCGCCGCCCGAGTTGCCCGGGTTGATCGGCGCGTCGGTCTGGATGAAGTTTTCGAACGTGTTGATGCCGAGGTGATTGCGCCCGAGCGCGCTGATGATGCCCATCGTCACGGTCTGGCCGACGCCGAACGGGTTGCCGATGGCGAGCACGACGTCGCCGATGCGCGCCTGGTCCATGCGGCCGAGCGTGATGGCGGGCAGGTTCGGCAAGTTGATCTTGAGCACCGCGAGGTCGGTTTCGGGATCGATGCCGATCACCTTCGCGTTGGTCGTGCGGCCGTCCGAGAGTGCGATTTCGATCTGGTCGGCGCCATCCACGACATGCTGGTTCGTTAGAATGTAACCTTCCGGGCTCACGATGACGCCCGAGCCGAGATTGGCCGCCGGCTGTTCCTGCTTGCGGCCGTTGTTGCTGTTATTGCCGTTGTTGCCGTTACGATCGCCGAAGAAGTAGCGAAAGAGCGGGTCGTTCTGGCGCGGGTCGGGCGGCAGCGAGCCGTCTTTGCTGGAGAAGACGTTGACGACCGCGGGCATCGCCTTTTGCGCCGCGTCGGCATAGCTGCCCTGCGCCGGACCGCTGCCGATGCCAGGCGCCACCTGCCGCAACGCGACGATCGGCTCTGCAAGCTGCTTGCCGAACTGCCCCTGACGCTGGAGCCATTGCGGCTTGAGCGTCGTGATGATGAACATCAGCGCGAGCAGGACCGTCACCGCCTGGGCGAAGAACAGCCAAAAGCGTCTAAGCATCTGAAGACTAGAGGATTATATGGATCGTATCGAACTGGAATTGTATCTGAACAATCTTCTGGAATCCGCGCGCTTCAAGGACTATTGCCCCAACGGTTTGCAGGTCGAAGGGCGCCGCCGCGTCGAGAAAATCGCGACCGGCGTGACGGCATCGCTGGCCTTTCTGGAGGCGGCGCTCGAATGGGGCGCGGATGCGGTGCTGGTCCATCACGGCTACTTCTGGCGCAACGAAGCGCCGCAGATCACCGGCCGGAAATACCGGCGCCTGAAGACCCTGCTCGCGCACGACCTGAACCTGTTCGCCTACCATCTGCCGCTCGATGCCCATCCGGAGTTCGGCAACAATGCGCAACTCGGCGCGCGCATGGGTCTGATGGGTGAGCAGCGCTTCGGCGAGCAGGATCTCGGCTGGATCGCCACGCTGCCGATGCCGATCACGCTCGCGCATTTCGCGGCGCAGGTCGAGCAAACGCTCGGCCGCGCGCCGCTCGTGCTTGGCGACACGGACTGGCAACTGCGCCGCGTCGCGTGGTGCACCGGCGCGGCGCAAGGCTATTTCGATGCCGCGATCGACGCGGGCGCCGACGTGTTCCTCACCGGCGAGGTGTCCGAACCGACCCTGCATACATCGGCCGAAAGCGGTGTCGCGTTTCTCGCCGCCGGTCATCACGCCACCGAGCGCTTCGGCGTGCAGGCGCTCGGCGCGCACCTGTCGGAGGCGTTCGACATCGAACACCTGTTCATCGATATCCACAATCCGGTTTGAATTCGCGTTGGCCGCCGCGCTCCGTCCAGGTTTCGGAGCGCGCCTGGATTGAAGTGATTGCTTACAACGTGACGCGAAATTTGCACTATTTCGTGCGGGAAAACCCCGAGATATCAAGGACTTCCTGAGCTTTTTCTGAATCGCCCCTTGTAAATGCCAACTCCATTCGAGCAAACTAGCGGCGGTAGAACGGCGTGACGGGAAAATCCAACTCAGAAGTGGGGCGATGTGATGCGAGACAATGATAAAGACCGCGTCGACAATAGCCGCCGTACCTGGCTGATTGCGACGTCCGTAGCAGGTGGCATAGGAGGCGTTGCCACTGTCGTACCCTTCGTAGGATCGTTTGCACCATCAGAAAAAGCCCGGGCCGCTGGCGCGCCCGTTGCAGTCGACATCACCAATCTCGCGCCTGGCAATCTGATGACCGTCGCGTGGCGCGGCAAGCCCGTCTGGATCCTCAATCGCACCGACCGCATGCTCGCGGACGTCGCCAAGGCGGACCCCGAGCTGGCCGATCCCAATTCCGAGCATCCGTTTTCGATCCCGATGCCGGATTACTGCAAGAACGAATACCGCTCGCGTCCCGAGCACAAGAACATCTTTGTCGCCGTCGCGGTCTGCACGCACCTTGGCTGCACGCCGACGCCGCGCTTCCAGGAAGGCCCGCAGCCGAACCTGCCCGACGACTGGCCGGGCGGCTTCCTGTGTCCGTGCCACGGCTCGACCTATGACCTCGCCGGGCGCGTGTTCAAGAACAAGCCCGCACCGCAGAACCTCGACATTCCCCGCTACATGTTCACGTCGCCGACGCAGATCGTGATCGGCGAGGACGAAAAAGGAGAGGCTTGATGGCGACGGGACACGATAAAGAGCTGCAGACGACGGGGCTCGTCGGCTGGATCGATCGCCGCTTCCCGTTCACTTCCGTGTGGCGCGCGCACGTTTCCGAGTACTACGCGCCGAAAAATTTCAATTTCTGGTACTTCTTCGGTTCGCTCGCGCTGCTCGTGCTGGTGAACCAGATCGTCACCGGCATTTTCCTCACGATGAACTACAAGCCCGATGCGCTGCTGGCGTTCGCATCGGTCGAGTACATCATGCGCGAGGTGCCGTGGGGCTGGCTGATCCGCTACATGCACTCGACGGGCGCGTCGATGTTCTTCGTGGTCGTCTATCTGCACATGTTCCGTGGCCTCTTGTACGGGTCGTATCGCAAGCCGCGCGAACTCGTCTGGATCTTTGGCTGCGCGATCTTCCTGTGCCTGATGGCCGAAGCGTTCTTCGGCTACCTGTTGCCGTGGGGCCAGATGTCGTACTGGGGCGCGCAGGTGATCGTGAACCTGTTCTCGGCGATTCCGTTCATCGGGCCGGACCTGTCGCTGTGGATTCGCGGCGACTACGTCGTCTCCGACGTGACGCTCAACCGCTTCTTCGCGTTCCACGTGATCGCCATCCCGCTCGTGCTGATCGGCCTCGTGGTGGCGCACGTCGTCGCGCTCCATGAAGTTGGTTCGAACAACCCGGACGGCATCGAGATCAAGGAGAAAAAGGACGCGAACGGCATCCCGCTCGACGGCATCCCGTTCCACCCGTACTACTCGGTGCACGATCTGTTTGGGGTCTGCATCTTCTTGATGATTTTCGCGGCGATTATTTTCTTCGCGCCGGAAATGGGCGGTTATTTCCTCGAAGCGAACAACTTCGTGCCCGCCAACTCGCTGCAGACGCCGCCTGAAATCGCTCCGGTCTGGTACTTCACCGCGTTCTACGCGATGCTGCGCGCGACGACCGACCCGTTCAAGATCGTCCTGATGATCGTGATCGCGTTGCTCGGCCTGCTCGCGCTCGTGCGGGCGCGCGGCAAGTGGCGCGTCGGGTTGCCGGTGCTTGCGGTGCTGGTCGTGATCGCGATGTACTTCACCGAATCGAAGTTCTGGGGCGTCGTGGTGATGGGCACCGCCGTCGTCTCGCTGTTCTTCCTGCCGTGGCTCGACCAGTCGCCCGTCAAGTCGATCCGCTACCGGCCGTTCTTCCATAAGGTGTTCTACGGGATCTTCGTGGTTGCGTTCCTGACCCTCGGATTCCTCGGTACACGACCGCCATCGCCTGCCTCGACGCTGATCGCGCAGGGCTGCGCGCTGGTCTACTTCGCGTTCTTCCTCGGCATGCCGTTCTGGACCCGGCTTGGCAAGTTCAAGCAGCCTCCCGAGCGCGTGCGTTTCAAGCCCCATTAATCGTGAGCGAGGAAAACATGACGAAGAACCTGCTTTCGATGCTGGCCCGTGCGGCGCTGCTCCCGCTGGCGCTCGCGTGCGCATTGGCCGCGGCGCCTGCGGCGGCCCAGGAAAACATTCCGCTCGACCGCGCGCCCGATAACGGCGAAAATCTTGCTTCACTGCAACATGGCGCGCAATTGTTTGTAAACTATTGCCTGAACTGCCACAGTGCGAATTTGATGCGCTACAGCCGGTTGCAGGATCTCGGCATTCCCCAGAAGCAAATCGAGGAAAATCTCCTGTTTTCGACCGACAAGGTCGGCAACACGATGTCCATCGCGATGCGCCCGGACGACGCGAAAGCGTGGTTCGGCGTGGCGCCGCCGGACCTCTCCGTGGAGGCGCGGGCAAAGGGCCGCGATTGGCTGTACACGTATTTGCGCAGTTTTTACCGGGACGACACGCGCCCGACCGGCTGGAACAACCTCGTCTTCGAAAACGTGAGCATGCCTCACGTCCTGTGGCAGTTGCAGGGCGTGCGCACGGCGAAGTTCGACGAGGTAGTGGATGAAGAAACCGGGGAAAAGGTTCACCATTTCGCAGGCTTTCAGCAGGTCACGCCCGGGACACTTTCCGCGGTGGATTATGATGCTGCCGTGGCCGACCTGGTGGCGTACCTTGGCTGGATGTCCGAACCGGAGCAGAAGACCCGCAAGCAACTGGGCGTGTGGGTGTTGCTGTTCCTCGGCATCCTGAGCTTTTTCGCGTGGCGACTGAACGCTGCGTACTGGAAAGATATCAAATAAGCACGTCCTGACCGACGTGGGGCTGACGCGACGAGGGATCGCCTGGCGGTTCTCTGTCGCGCCGGCCTTTTGGGTTTATTGAGGAAATGTAAATCATGATGGTTCTGTACTCCGGCACTACCTGCCCGTTCTCCCAGCGTTGCCGGCTGGTGTTGTTCGAAAAGGGCATGGACTTCGAAATCCGCGACGTCGACCTGTTCAACAAGCCGGAAGACATCGCCGTGATGAATCCGTACGGTCAGGTGCCGATTCTGGTCGAACGCGACCTGATTCTGTACGAATCGAACATCATCAACGAGTACATCGACGAGCGCTTCCCGCATCCGCAACTGATGCCGGCCGATCCGGTCCAGCGCGCCCGCGCGCGCCTGTTCCTGCTCAATTTCGAGAAGGAACTGTTCGTGCACGTCGGCACGCTCGAAAACGAGAAGGGCAAGGCCGCCGAGAAGAATCACGAGAAGGCACGCCTCGCGATCCGCGACCGCCTCACGCAGCTCGCACCGATCTTCCTGAAGAACAAGTACATGCTGGGCGAAGAGTTCTCGATGCTCGACGTCGCGATCGCGCCGCTGCTGTGGCGCCTCGACCACTACGGCATCGAACTGTCGAAGAACGCTGCACCGCTGATGAAGTACGCTGAACGCATCTTCAGCCGTCCGGCCTATATCGAAGCGCTGACGCCGTCGGAAAAGGTGATGCGCCGCTAAGGCGGACGCAGGCACGGGCGGCGCGCGGCGGTGAGCGCGCGCGCCGTTCCAATAAAGGATTTTTGATGCAAGAGACTTCCACCAAGCCGTATTTGCTGCGCGCGCTCTACGAATGGTGCACGGATAACGGCTACACGCCGCACATCGCGGTGCGGGTCGACAACCGGACGCGCGTGCCGCGCCAGTTCGTGCGCGACGGCGAGATCGTGCTCAACATCAGCTTCGACGCGACGAGCCAGTTGCAGATGGGCAATGAGCTGATCGAGTTCCACGCGCGTTTCTCGGGCAAGTCGCACAAGATCGAAGTGCCGATCACCAACGTGCTCGCGATCTATGCGCGCGAGAATGGCCAGGGCATGGCGTTCCCGGTCGAAGCCGCGGCGGGCAGCGAGGGCGACGTGCTGCCCTCGGAGCAGGATGCGGAAGAAGTGCTCGACGAGGCCGCTGCCGAGGCGCCCGAACCCGCCGACCAAACGCCGCCCACGGGCGACGAAGGTGCAAAGGGCGGCAAGAGTCACCTCAAGATCGTGAAATGAAGTAGAATCCGTCCCGCGCCGGCTTAGCTCATCTGGTAGAGCAGTTGATTTGTAATCATCAGGTGGCGGGTTCGAGTCCTGCAGCCGGCACCAAACAAACGAGGGGTTACAACGGTCACGTTGTAACCCCTTCGTCTTTTTGCTCGCTGGACGTCAAGGCTTCCCTGCGCCATAGCGCCGTATCGCAAGAAGTCCGGAACTCAGGGGAAACTGGTCAACGCCGCCGCATTGCGCAGGCGGGGCCACCGATCAACGTTTCCGGGAACTGTCATGTCTCTGCACGCTCGCGCATTGGCTAATGCGCCTTCATTTCCGAGTTACCTCGACCAACAAGACAATCTCCCCGCAAGCACTGGTACCCGAGAGGCAATTCCCGCGTTGCCTCGTTCGACTGACGGTCTGCCTCGCGAGCAGCCTGCCCTGCAGCGAAGGAACCAGAAATTCATTCCGGTGGATGCTGCAATGCAAAATTCGCCGAATCATCGCGCGTCCATGCTCGGCGGCATCGGCGGGCGCGAACGTGCAAGCGACGGGCAACCGCCATCAACGATAGAAACGCGCCAGAAGCGCGACAATGGCGACACTCCCGACAAGTCCTCCGACGAGTTTGCCAACTATGCGTTGCGACTTGGCGAGCAAGTGCCGCTCACAGCTGAGCAGTTGAACCAGGCGCGCTGGGGCGTGGTCCGCTCGGTGCAAAACAGTCACAGCATGCTGGCCGACCCCTACACGGCCGACACGATTGGCAACACCATACTCGAAGCGCTCAACCGGTCGCCGGCCTTCCGGGCAGCAGTCAGTTACGGCGTGAACCATGGCGGGGAGCGTCTGGAGAATCTGTCGTACACGAATGTCTACGAACATACCGACCACCCGCAGAGCGAAGAGAGGAACATTAGCGAGATGTCGCTGGACTACCTGCAGCGCTTCGACGCCCAGCACATGCCGATTGAGGCAGATTCCTTTGCCGGGATGAGAAATCCCGATCACTCGCCCCAGGTCAACATCGGCATGCCGCCTGGACAAGATTCGCCGCAGCTGGCCGGATGGCGGCGGGAACTGATACACGAGATCGTTCATCAATTGACCGATTCCGGCGATCCGCCCGAAGAACAGGCGTATGGGCGTGCAGGACCGACGGAGTTGCTCGCGAACCGGGTGGCACAGGAGGCGGGTTGGGCTGCGCCCGTATTCAACTCCTATGGCTCACCCGAACGCAATCACTACCTCGAACAGGGCGACCGGGACGCGCTCCTCGACGGCGCGCGGCGCAATGCCAACCATGAGCAACAGTTTTTCGAGCGCCTCGGCACGATCAGCGGCGACGATCACGCCAGTCCGGACTTTTACGAACTCGAGGATGCTCCAGCGAACGGCACCGCCCACAACCACACGTACACCTTGCCCGCCCAGCAGCCGCAAGTTGATCTGGACCAGGTGCAATTTCGCCTCGGTGAGCCGTCGCTTTTCTCCTTCGCTCACAGCGCGCCGAGTGGCGCGCCCACCGGATTTCAGAGCGCGCGGGCAGCGATGGGGGCGGGTTGGGAAACCCAGGGCAGGTTCTTCCAGAATGGCACGCCGGTTGGCGGCAACCCGCACGTGCGTGCGTTCGGATTTCCGGACGGGAGCAAAGTCGTCATTTCCGCCCATGAGCCGCAATTGGCGTCCAGCGACCTCAGCAAACTCGAGCAGGGCGCGACGGTGGTGGGTGGGGCGGCAGGGGGCGCCACAATTGGCACGGCAATCGCCGGCCCGGTCGGGCTGGTGGGCGGGGCAATCGGGGGCACGGCGGTGGGAGCTGGCATCGCGAGCACGTATCCCTATGATCGCATCTGGGAGGGATACTCGCTCGATTACTACGACAAGGGCGCTATCAAGCCAGCCTACACAGGCTACATGTACGCGTGGGACAGTGATTGGAGCCGTGTCGGCAAGTTGTCAAAGCAAAACGATGCGACCCTGTGGCCTGACTACGCAGACGGCAGTCCGGACGCGAACTGGAACTGGTGGAAATGGCAGTCAGGCAGCGCACCCGTCAGAACGTGAGCGAGTCAACCGGCGCACGCGTGGTCGACGGATCGTCCTGTGCCGCGATTGCTATCTGCGACGGCACCCGGACGATCCGCTGCGCCGTCGGTCAAGCCAGCGGTGCTTGCCAGTGAGCCTCGGTGCGCTTGTCGGTCACACGCACCTTGGCGAGCAACGGAACATAACCGCGCAGCTTGATCTCGTTGACCGCGAGCCGCTCCGAGCGGAAGACTTCCTGCGTGACCTTGCTGCCGTCAAGAAATTCGAGCGAGTAACCCTCGATGGGGCCCCATTGGCCCTTCGGCAGCGGTTCGAGATAGACATTGGGCATTTTCAGCTCCTTTTCGCAGTAGTAGACAGTTATTGACCAGTCTACCTTCGGGTGCAGGAGCCGGCACGGCCGAACCCCTTGCCGCATGATTTAAAAATAACCTTTATAAATCAATCGCTTGAGACCGCAATTTCGCGATGAAAAAGCGGTTCCTTCATCGTGCAATCGATCGCATGTTGCAACGCGGCAGCTTTTTTCGAGGCTCGAACGCACGTTGCACAATATGAAAAATGGCGCCCGGTGAAGCCGCTTTGGTCTGATCGCCGGCGTCGCGCTTCAGATAGCGGATAATCGATGCGCCCCGGCATCGCGCTCAAGCGCGACTCCCGCGACGGGATTGCGCCCAAGCTGCCCGGGCTCTTTTGTATAGGCCGTACCCATGACTGATTTCCCGACCCTGACCTGGCTCGACGACGACGCCCAGTCGCAATCCGTGCACTGGCGCTCCGAGGGCGGCGCGCCGCCGCCGAAGCGTGTCGTCCCCGCCGACGATCGCACCACGGCCGACGCCGCCTACCGGCTCGCCTGCGAAGGCACGGCGCTGCTGTGGCGCGGCGACTTCCAGAACGCTCGCCAGTTGCTTCAGGCGATGTCGCGTCGCGCCGAGCGCAAGCCGCGCAAAGAGCCCGCCTCGTTGCTCGATGCGTTCAACTTGCATCGTCAGGCGCAGTCGCAGCGCGCACGCACGCTCGGCATGCTGTTGATCCCGCTCGACGGCGCCTACGCGATCCCGCTGCGCCGCGCGCCCGAGGTCCGCGAGGCCTGCGAGGAAGCCTACGGGCCATCGACGGGCGAAGCGTCCGCGGCGTCGCTGCGTGAACTGCTTGGTTTGATCGGCGCGCACGAATGGCGCAAGAAGGGTGTCGAGATCGCGGCGTTGAACGAGCGCATTCACCCGTACTACGGCGTGTTCTCGCCGGTGCGTGGCGAGTACATCGATCTGGTCGCGCGTGTGCCGTTGCCGTCGCTCGAGCGCGCTTTCGACATCGGTACCGGCACGGGTGTGCTGGCCGCCGTGCTCGCGCAACGCGGGGTGCGCAAGGTGATCGGCACCGATCAGGATGCCCGTGCGCTCGCCTGCGCGCGCGAAAACCTCACGCGCCTCGGTTACGCGGATCGTGTCGAGGTGGTCGACGCCGATCTGTTCCCGCCTGGCCGCGCGCCGCTCATCGTCTGTAATCCGCCGTGGGTGCCGGCGCGTACCGGAGCGCCGATCGAGCATGCCGTGTTCGATCCGGACAGCCGCATGCTGCGCGGCTTTCTCGCGGGGCTCGGCGCGCATCTGGAGCCCGGCGGCGAGGGCTGGCTGATCCTGTCCGACTTCGCCGAGCATCTGGGCTTGCGCACGCGCGAGTGGCTGCTGGCCGAAATCGAGGCGGCCGGGCTCGACGTGCTCGCCCGCGAAGACATTCGCCCGCGCCATCCGAAGGCCGCCGATCCGACCGATCCGCTCCACCAGGCGCGTTCGGCCGAGATCACCTCGCTCTGGCGCCTGAAGCACAAGACGGTCTGAGCGAGCCGTCCGGGCGACGTATGTCAGCCCGGGTACGCTTCGTCGACTTTCAGCCCGGCGAGCTTGAAGATCACGCGCAAGGTCTGGGGTTTGATGTCGCGCCGCGCCGCGAGCGACGACATCACGAAGTCGAGCACCTTCGCGTATTTGAGCAGGATCAGGCAGGCTTCGAGATCGGCGCTGTTGTCGCGCATGAGCTCGGCGAGCCGCAGCATCTCGAGCGAGATATCGCGTGCCATCTCCAGTTCCAGTTGCTGCTTCTCGGTCCACCCGGGGGTGTCCAGCAGCTTGGCGAGCAGTTCCTGGAATTTCTGCTCTTCGTTGCCGTTCGGTATCGCGTTCATCGCCGCCCCATTCGCAGCCGCGCGAGCGAAGCGTACCGGTCCCGGGACACTTCGCGCATTGCTGGTTGCAGACTGTTTGACTTGCGCGCCCCGGTTTGCGGCGCGACCTCCCACTCACGAACTGCCGGCATTGATCCGCCGTGCAGCCGCGCTCCTGTCGGTCCGCCGGCGTCGCGGGGGTTTTTTGCCCGTCGCGCTGGCTAGTCAAACCCCTGGCGCGTCTCGCTGGCGCTGGAGCAATCAGCGCGCCTGCAATCGCATCGCGAGCGGGTCGGCGGCGCCCGCTCGCGCGGGAACGCAACCTTGACCAGTGTCTCGCTCCTTTTTCCGTAAAATGTCAGGAAGTTTCCCTTCCTTCCGTCGCCTGTCGCACGTTTCGTGTGGATTCGGCGATTTCACTGTGCCGCTCAAGATGTCCAGCAAGACTTACGAAATCCGTCCGAACCAGTCGATCGAACTCCTCAAGGAGCTCCATATCCTGACGCGCGACGGCAAGATGAACCAGGATAGCCGCCGCAAGCTCAAGCAGGTCTACCACTTGTTTCAGTTCATCGAGCCGCTGTTGAAGGACGTGAAGGCCGAGGGCCGCGATGTGACGCTCGTCGATCACGGCGCGGGCAAGTCATATCTAGGTTTTATCCTGTATGACCTGTTTTTCAAGGAGCAACGTGACCGCTCGCACATTTTCGGCATCGAGACGCGCGACGAACTGGTCACGCGTTCGCGCGAACTGGCGACGCGACTCGGCTTCGAGGGGATGTCGTTCCTGAACCTGTCGGTGGCCGACTCGATCACCTCCGATGCGCTGCCGCCCACCGTCGATGTCGTCACGGCGTTGCACGCATGCGATACGGCGACCGACGACGCGATCCGCTTCGCGCTCAAAAAGCACGCGCGCTATATCGTGGTCGTGCCGTGCTGCCAGGCCGAGGTGGCCGGCGTCCTGCGCCGCAACAAAGGCAAGTCGCTCGGCATGGCGCTTACCGAGATGTGGCGCCATCCGCTCCACACGCGCGAATTCGGCAGCCAGATCACCAACGTGCTGCGCTGCCTGCAACTGGAGGCGCACGGCTACCAGGTGAGCGTGACGGAACTGGTCGGCTGGGAACACTCGATGAAGAACGAACTCATCATCGCGCAATACAAGGATCTGCCGCGCCGCCGGCCCGCCGAGCGGCTCAACGAGATCCTCGAGACGATCGGCATTACTGAGCTGAACGAGCGCTTCTTCGTCGAGGCGTAGGCGCGGCTCAAGCCTCGTCGTCGGGCCGGCTCATCCAGTCGCGCAGCCCGTCGGGCCCGAGGCGGCGCATCGTCGCCTCGTTGCGCTCGAAGATCTGCGCGGCGTCGGGGAAAGCCTCGACGGCGCGCTCGATGCTCGCCTCGCGCAGCAGATGCAGGATCGGCCATGGCGCGCGGTTCGTGTAGTTCTCGATGTCGTCGGGCTCGTTGCCCTCGAACTGATAATGCGGATGGAAGCTCGCGATCTGTAGCTCGCCTTCGAGTTTCAGCTGGCGCAGTAACTGATCGGCGAAATGCAGACAGTCATTGAAATCGATGAAGTCGGCGAGCGCGTAGGGCACGATCAGAAGCGTCGTGTCGATCTCGGCGGGGTCGGCGGCGGCGAGGGTTTGCAACTGCGTTTCGAGATCGGCCAGCACGCCGGTGAGATCCGTAGCGTCGCTGATCGCATAGGCGATCTGGTTCTTGACGTGCACGCTCTTCGCGAACGGGCACAGATTCAGCCCAATCACGGCGCGCGTGAGCCAGTGACGGGTGGTGCGCAAAATCTCTTCGCGCGGGGGGACGGCGGGGGATGAGCTCATCCGGCTATTTTAGCGGCGCCCGGCGCTCCCGCTCACGCGCTTGCAGCGGGACAAGCCGCCGCAATCAATTGCGATGCGACGAGCGGCGCCGCCTGAATCGGCCCGCAACCGGGCCCGAACGTCTGGCTCGACGCATATACCCCTTCGATCAACAACGCCAGCGCATGGGCCAGGGCGAGCGGCTCTGCCGCGCCGCCCTCGCTGGCGAGCGACGTGAGCCGCTCGACGAGGCGCGCCTTGTTGTCCGCGACGAGGCGGCGTGCCGGATGCGCGGCGTCGGGAAACTCGGCGGCGACGTTGACGAACGGACAGCCGCGATAGTCCTCGGCCGACGCACGCGCGGCGAGATCGGTGAAATACTGGTTGAGCTGCCGCACCGGTGAGCCCGGATGCTTCGCGATGCTGGTCTCGAAGCGTTCGAAGAAGCGCTCGTCGGCGCCCTTCAGATAAGCGAGCACGAGATCGTCCTTCGACGAAAACTGCCGGTACAAACTCATCTTGTTCACGCCCGCGCGCTCCACGACCGCGTCCACGCCGACGGCACGCACGCCCTCGCGATAGAACAGCTCGGCGGCGGCGCGCAGCAGATGCTCGTGCGCATGCGCGCCCGCAGTCTGCGTGCGCGGCCGGCGCGCGGGGGCGCACGCAGAAGGTTCGTGTTGCGACATGGGCGTCTCGCCGAGAGGGGATTACTTGACATGTTACCGAGCGGTCACTAGTATCGCAACACACTTGTGACCGATCGGTAACAATCGATTCAACCGCCGGTTGCCGCATCCCCGAATAACACAGCGAAACTCGCGCGCAAAAGCAAAGCAACGACAGGAGCACAGATGAACTGGGCAACGAGACTTATCGGCGGGCGTTTTCACTACAGCTGGCTCGCCGTGGCCGTGGTGTTCCTCGTGCTGCTCGCCGCGGCCGGTACGCGCGCGACGCCGAGCGTGATGATGGTGCCGCTCGAGCATCAGTTCGGCTGGAGCCGCGCGACCATCTCGCTCGCGATCTCCGTCAATATCGCGCTCTATGGCCTGATGGGGCCGTTCGCGGCTGCCGCGATGCAGCGTTTCGGCGTGCGCCCGACCGTGCTGGTCGCGCTCGGCTCGATGGCGACGGGCGTGGCCCTGTCGTCGCTGATGACGCATCCGTGGCAGATGATCCTGATCTGGGGCGTGATGGTGGGCGGCGCGACGGGCGTGGCCGCGCTCACGCTGTCGGCGACGGTGGTGAATCGCTGGTTCACGACGCATCGCGGGCTTGCGATGGGCATCCTCACCGCCAGCTCGGCGACGGGCCAGCTCGTGTTCCTGCCGTTTCTCGCCGCGATCGCGCAGAAGTACGGCTGGCAGCCGGTCGTGCTCGTGGTCGCCGCGGCCGCTGCCATCATGCTGCCGCTCGTCGCCTTCCTGCTGCCCGAGCGTCCCGCCGATGTCGCGCATCGGCCATTCGGCGAAGCCCCCGATGCACCGCCGGCACCGCCCGTCGCGCAGCAAAACCCGTTGAAAATCGCCTTCAACGCGCTCTTCAGCGCGAGCCGCACGCGCGACTTCTGGCTGCTCTTCTTCAGCTTTTTCATCTGCGGCGCGAGTACCAATGGCTACGTCGGCACGCATTTGATCGCGATGTGCGGCGACTACGGCATGACCGAAGTGCAGGGTGCTTCGCTGCTCGCGGCCATGGGCATCTTCGATCTCTTCGGCACGACGCTCTCGGGCTGGCTGTCCGACCGCTTCAATAGCCGCGTGCTGCTGTTCTGGTATTACGGGCTGCGTGGACTTTCGCTGATTTATTTGCCGCACGCATTCGGGATCGATTTCTTCGGGTTGCCGATATTCGCCGTGTTTTACGGGCTCGACTGGATCGCCACCGTGCCGCCGACCGTGCGTCTCGCGACCGATGTCTACGGCAAGGAGAGTGCGCCGGTGGTGTTCGGCTGGGTGGTCGCCGGGCATCAGCTTGGTGCCGCGTTCGCGGCGTTCGGCGCGGGGCTGCTGCGTACGAGTCTTGGGACGTATACGGTCGCGTCGATGATTTCGGGTGGGTTGTGCCTTATCGCTTCGTTCCTCGTGTTGCGGATCAATCGCGGTGGAAGGGCGGTGACCGCGCAGGCGGCGTGAGGGAAGGGGAGGTTGGTGCAATCAGCAGGAATGCTTATCAAGCCGATTGCACCCGGCGAAAAAACACCCGATCAATTCGTCTCTCAGATCTGTCCGAACGCGACCAGGTTTCCGAAGCCAATGCCGCCCAGTTTATTGCTGTATATCGAAGCGTTGGTTATAACCTGTCCGCCACTTCCGTACATTGACTTGGCGATGAGATTTCCGCTTGCGTTGTAGTCGCTGGCCCAGTACGAACCGTCGCCGTTATACAAATACTTGGAAAAGCTACTCAGCTTTCCGTCCGATCCAAAGCGGTCCGCCTCGATAACACGGCCAGTGTTGTCGAAGAAGTCGCGCAATGCCAGCTTGCCCGATGAGAACTGGTAATAGTCAAAGATTATATTGTTCACGCCGAACATCGCGACATATTCCATCGAGCCTTCGAATTTGTGTGAGGTATAGCTTTTGTCGAGAGAAAAATCGAATTGCAGGCTCTTTGTGCCGTTTGGGTTGTAGAAGATATCCTGGGTTTTGACTTTGTCCGCATTGAACTGTGCGGATTTGACGGCTTTTCCGTTCGAATTGAAATATACTCCGCGCTGCGATCCATCGGCATTGAATCCGTACCATGTATAACTATTATCCGGATTAAAACCAAATATCTGCGTGGATTTTCCGTTCGCGCCAAAATAAATGTCTTGTGTCTTCATGCCGCTTGAGTTGAATTTCATATATTCGGTAACTTGCCCATTGACTCCAAACAACGTGGCGGTTTGCGATTCGTCCTGGAAGTAGTTGTACAGGGTGTAACTTTTATCGAGATTGAATTCGTAATGCTTGGTGGCTTTCCCATTGGCGCCATAGAAAATGTCCTGAGTTTTGTATCCTGAAGCGTTGAACTTTGCGTATTCGACGATGGCTCCGGTCGTTCCATAGACTGTGGCGGTTTGGGAGCCATCAACGGAGAAGTTATACTTCGTATAGCTCTTGTCGATCTTATATTCGAATTGCTGGGTGATTTTTCCGTCTGAGCCGAAGAACGTGTCCACCGTCTTGAAGCCGGAGGGGGTGAACTTGGCCATTTCGACCATTTGTCCGGTTGTGCCATAGAGCGTGGCAGTCTGGGCGCCGTCGGCGGCGAAGTCGTACTTCGTGTAACTCTTGTCGGTCTTGTACTCGAATTGCTGGGTCGCTTTGCCGTTCGAGCCAAAGAGCGTGTCCACAAACTTGAAGCCTGAGGCGTTGAATTTCGCCATTTCGACCATTTGCCCGGTCGTACCATAGAGGGTGGCGATTTGGGAGCCGTCGGCGGCGAAGTCATACTTCGTGTAGGTCTTATCGGTGCTGAACTCGAACTGCTGAGTGGGCTTGCCGTTTGGGCCGAAGATCGTGTTCACGGTCTTGAAGCCTGAAGCATTAAATTTCGCCATTTCGACCATTTGTCCGCTCGTGCCATAAAGCGTGGCGGACACGGAGCCGTCGGCGGCGAAGTCGTATTTCGTGTAACTCTTGTCGGTCTTGTATTCGAATTGCTGGGTGGGTTTGCCGTTCGAGCCGAAGAACGTATTCACCAACTTGAAGCCCAAGGCGTTGAATTTCGCCATTTCGACCATTTGACCGGTCGTGCCATAGAGGGTGGCAGTCTGGGAGCCGTCGGCGCTGAACTCGTACTTCGTGTAGCTCTTGTCGGTCTTGTACTCGAATTGCTGTGTGGCTTTGCCGTTCGAGCCGAAGAACGTGTCGACCAACTTGAAGCCGGCGGCGTTGAACTTCGCCATTTCGACCATTTGCCCCGCTGTGCCGTAGAAGGTAGCGGTTTGCGAGCCGTCTGCCGCGAAGTCATATCGTGTATAGCTTTTATCGAGTTTGAAATCGAACTGTTGTACCGCCTTGCCGTTCGAACCGAAGTAGATGTCTTGGGTCTTGAATCCGGAATAGTCGTATTTCAATTGCTCGATCATTTGGCCGTTCGTGCCGAACAGGCTGGCAGTCAGATAGCCGTCCGGGACGATCAGCCCGGAAATTCCGACTGTAGCGGCGGCACCGCCCGTTCCGGACAGGAAGGGTATTTTTTCGGTATTGATGAGGCAGGCGGCTTTTCCGTTGAAGGTCGTGTCGGAGTAGGTGATCGTCGGTCCCTTGATTATGGTCCAGTCGACGGTTCGAGGGTTGATGCCGCAGTGTTCGATAATCCACCAATCGGCCCAGCTTTGATCGTAGGTGAGCCACGGAGAGGTGGACGGATTCAACGACCCATAGAATTTCCCACCAACTTCGACGATCTTTGAAGTCGGAGTTGTCAGTTTAAGCGAGTCCGGTGAGCCATACGTCAATGCACCTACGTTTATACCCATCGACTTTGCGATGTCGGTCAGTTGTGGCGTGACTAGATTCTTGTCGTCGGAGTGTGTGTTACCAGCCGATCCGCCGGTTAGCCCGAGCTGGATGGCAACGATATATTCAGAGGCGAGTGCAACACCTTCGACTACACGTCCTTTAGCACTTGCATCGTCAGGGGAGATTGCGGCCGGGCCACCGACACCGTTTTGTAGCAGAGCGTGGCCGAGCTCGTGCGCGAGAGTGGTTGCGAATTTCTCGGCGGGTTCTTTCCAGTCACTGGCAATGACGATGACGCCATCGCTGGGGTCGGTATAGACGCCCTTTCGCGCAGCGCCAATTGACATCTTCCAGGGACTATCCCCAAACGCATTTAGCTCCCCAGCCAAGTACAATGATTTCTCTGCAGCGGTGACGATACCGTTGTATTGTGTCGTGCCTTTTCCGAATGCTCGCGCCAGCTTGTCGAGAGCGTTAGTGTTGAGAGCGATGGGCATTATTGATGCCCCCCAACTTCTTCGACCTCGACACGTAGCGCTCGTAAGCTGCCATCTTCGTGAAAGCTAACGATAAGCTTCTTCTTGAATTTTTCGTCTGAAGTCTTATAACCCCACGTTTCATCTCCATGTGCGCCGGTAATTGGAATAGGTATCTTGCCGTGTGGCGGCATTTCAATAATCTGAGATAAATTGGTGTTTAACAACTGGACTATCTCGTTGAAGTCTGGCCCGCCTTCGCGTAAAAAAAAAGCAATGCCACCGCTAACCGTTCCCAGTGAATTTACTTCTTGATAGATCGAAATTTGAGCGTTTGCGATCGAGCTGCTGTGCGTAGAGTGGCCGTCTTGAAACGAATCTATCTGCTTGATGTCTTGTTCGTCGAAGACTCCTGCAAATTCACCTGCATATAGTGATATTTCGTGTGTGCCGTCAGGTTTATTTGTTTTTCTTGGATTGCATGATCGTTCGTCTATGCTGAATATTTTGCAAACACTATTTTTTTCAAAAAATTCTTCATTGAGAAAAAGATTTCTGTCAAATGAATATTTGATGTTTCTGATGAAGTCGTCGGCGTGCTTGGGCATCGAGATAAGATTTTTAGTTTCAGTTACTCCGTGTTCATCTTTTGTGCTTTGAGCTATGCCTGGCGTCGGTAATTGGGCGAAGGTGAGGCTGCTTGTTAATGCGCTGGCCGTTATTACGATGGGCGTTGCTGGGTTCATGAAAATATCCTTAGTATGGAAAGTATGCGAGACAGGTTATTTATGATGGCTGTCACTCGTACCGAAAAGAAGATTCCTTGAAAAATGTTAAAATAAATAAAGTCCAATTTTTTCGATATATTTCTCTCCTTTCACGGTGAATTAATACTGGGAACCGATCGCACTCTCAATGAATGCAGCCCCTCCTCAATCCCGCATTGACCTGCGAACTCCATCCAAAACCGGTTCAAGCAGATAATCAAAAGCAGACCGTGCACGCTTGCGGATATACAACTCGGCGCGCATGCCAGGTCCGAGCTCGACTGGCTCGCGGGCGACGCGATTGACCCTCTCCACTTCCCGCGTCGGTACCTCGACTCGCACGACGTAGAAACGGGCGCGAGTCTGGTTGTCCGACAAGGCATCGGCAGACAGATAGGTCACCGTGCCTTCCAGCACGGGTGTCGTTCGCGGGTTGTATGCGGTCAGTCGCACATCTGCATGTGAACCGGGCTTGATCTCCCGCACGTCGTCGGGGCGGACATTCGCTTCCACAATGAGTGCAGCATCGGCAGGCACGATATCCATCAACGCTTCGCGCGGACCGAGCACTGCACCGGACGTGTGGACGCGGAGGCCGACAACAGTGCCTTCCACAGGTGCACTCACCATCGTGCGGATTGCGAGATCACGCGCCGGACGCAGACGTTCGTCCAGTTGGACCACCCGGTTGTTGGCTTCCTTCAGTTCGTCGTCGGCGGTTTTGACGTAGTCGTTACGCGCGGCGGCGATTCGCCGTTCGAGATCCGCCTCGCGTTGCCGCGCTCGATCGAATTCGGCTTCGCTGGATTGAACGCGAGATAGTGCGTCTGTCTCCGACTTTTGAAGATCGAGAACTCTCGCGGTCGATACGAAACCTTCTTGCTGCAAAGCCTCATTGGTCTGTCGTTGTCGGGTCGCGATCTGGAGGCTTTGCCTCATGCTCTGACCGATCTGCGCGCTGACCGTAAGCTCGCGACGGACGTGGGAAAGTTCTTTACGCAGTGTCGCGGTCTGATCGGTCATGCTGCGTCTGCGTGTGGCAAATAGCGTCGTTTCGCGTCGCAGCAGTTCCGCGATCCGTACGTTGCTGAGTCGTTCGGTCAGCGAGGCCGGGAATGTCACGGTTTCAGCGAGGTTCCGTTCTGCGCCCAGGCGCGCAATCTTTGCCTGCTCCGCGTCGAATTGGGCTTCCAGCGCAGACAGTTCGGCTGCGGGTGCGATATTGTCGAATTCGACGAGCGGCTGGCCAATCTTGACGCGGTCGCCGTCTCGAACCAGGACCGCTTTCACGATGCCCCCTTCCTGGTGCTGAACGATCTTCCGTTCGCCTTCGACGCGCACGACGCCTTCCGCGACTACGGCTCCAGACAACGGTGCCAGTGCCCCCCATGCGAACAGGAACAACGCTCCGGTCGCGACGCCAATGCACGTTGTCACGATCATGCGACGTGGCAACTGCAACACACTGGCTGTGCTGTTCGCCGATACAGCTGGTCGCGCAGCATCCGCTCGGATGATCTTGCCGATTGACTTCATGAGCCGCTCCCGATTACCTGCTCGACGGTGGGCGGTTGAACAGGAAGCAGGCCGCGATGCAACATCCTCGCTGGAGGTTGACTATCGCCAAGCGGTGTGTCGGGTTCTGGTGTGGCCGCGGGCGCGGGGCCAAAGTACTCGATCTGGCCGTCACGCAATGCGAGCACCTGATCGGCGAGGGCCAGTAAAGAAGGGCGGTGAGTGATGGCGATTACCGTAACGCCCGTCGACTTTATTTGCTGCAAGGCACGGATCAATACGGTTTCGCCGTGTCCGTCGAGGCTGGCATTGGGTTCGTCCAGCAGTAGCAGCGCCGGATTGCCGAAGAGGGCTCGCGCCAAAGCTATGCGTTGGCGTTGTCCTCCGGACAGGAATTGTCCACCTTCGCCGACTTCGGTTTCGTAGCCTTGTGGCTGGTCCAGGATCATGTCGTGAACGCCCGCGCGCTTCGCTGCATCCACGATGGCGATGGAGTCGGCCGGCAATGGCTGCTCGCAGCGCGCAATATTTTCGGCGATTGTGCCGCTCATCAGCTCGACATCCTGTGGGACGTATCCCATATGCCGGCCGAGAGCGCTTCTCGGCCATTGGCTGACGTCTGCTCCATCCAGCCGTGCTGCACCCGCTTGCGGTCGCAACAGTCCGGCGATGATGCGCAAGAGCGTGGACTTGCCGGATGCGCTTGGCCCGGTGACGATGAGCGTCTGTCCGGCTTCGATCGAGAAGTGAATTCCGCGTAGCAGTACGCGGCCCACTCCCCGGACGGTGGGCTCGCGCAGCGGCACGGCGTAGCTCATATGTTCGACTTCGAGCTTGCCAGTGGGACGCGGTAGTTCGACCTTGTTTTCATCCTGCGGCAGGCAGAGGAGCGAGTCGAGACGGCGCCAGGCTTCACGCAACTCGCCCAGTTGCTTCCAACTGCCGATCAACTGCTCGATTGGGGCGAGGGCCTTGCCGAGCAGAATGGTTGTCGCGATCATCGCGCCGGCCGTCGCGTGATCGGAAATCACGAGCCACGCCCCTGTGGCCATCATGATTACCTGGACGCCTTGCCGCAGCCCTTTTGTCACATCGCGATACAGCGCGTTGCTGTCCACGACGCGTTGCTGGGCCAGAACGTGTTCCCGCTTGCGGGCGTCCCATGCGTTCGTAACGTTGTCGGTCATGCCCATTGCCACGATCACTTCGGCATTGCGTAGGTACCCGTGCAGACGTAGATCTTCAGTACGCTGTTGGCGCACGTAGGACTCGATCGCGCTTCTCGTCCTCCGGTCGCCGAGCACCGCAATACCGACCAGTACCATCGCGCTCAATGTTGCGATCAGCGCGAGCAGCCAGTGGAACAGTCCAATGACGAACAGATAGACGATCAGCCACGGACTGTCGAAGACCGCGAGCACGCCGGAACCGGCCAGGAATGCGCGCAACGTGCCCGCATCGCCGGGACTGGCAACTGGCGGTATCGATGAGTGGCCGGCGTTGGCGACGATCTGTTCCTTCAGGATCATCCGGTCGAGCTGATCGCCGATTTGCCTTGTCAGATCGGAGAGGACTCTGCTTCGCGCGACATCGATGACGAGTTGCATGGCAACGGCGATGCCGACGAACGCCATTAGCATGAGCAGCGTTTCAACGCTGCGGCTTGGCAACACGCGATCGTAGACCTGGAGCAGATAGATCGTCGGTGCCAGAAGCAACAGGTTGGACAAGATGCTGAACGCACCGGCGATCAACAAGTGGGCGCGCATCAGGCGGTACATGACGCGTCTCCGTTCACGCCGTGTCGCGTCTGAGTCGGAAGCAGCAGTCTGTCGAGATTCGAAAGGTCGACATAGTCGAGCGTACCGGTGCTGGCCTTCAGTTTGAGGCTCTGGATCAGCACATCGGCCCGTGCGCGGGCGAGGTCGTTTTTCGCGCGAATCAGCTTGTCCTGCGCATCGAGAACGTCTGCATTGACACGAACGCCCACTCGGTAGCCCGCATTGTTGGAGCGTAGTGAAACGCAGGCCGACCGGACTGCAGTTGCCAGTGCGCTGATTTGCGCTGCCCCTTGCGTGACCCCCGACCAGGCATCGCGGGTAGCGAGTTCGGCGTTGGCCAAGGCTTCGTCGAGTTCGTGGTTTGCTTTGTCCCGCAACGCAAGCGTCTCCCGTACGAGGCTGCGGGTCTTCAGACCATCGGTAAGTGGAAGGCTGACCTGTACGCCGACATAGCCTGCTGTGCCGCGATTGCCGCCTGTGTAGAAGTTGGCCTGGCCGTTGATGAACGCAGCGTTCCCATTGTTCAGCGTGCCCACCAGCGACACGGTGGGGTAGTCTCCTGTCCGGGCCTTGGTGCGTTCCCTCTCGGCCAATTGCACGGCGATGCGCTTTCTGCTGACGTCGTAGTTGCCGGAAGATGCGTCGAGCCAGTTGTCCAGCGCGACGGGCTCGAGTCGCGGCACTGGCATGCTGTCCGGAAAGTCGTGTATCAGGGTGACCGGGTGGCCGACGATTTTCGACAATGCCGCGTATTTCGCCGCGAGGCGTGTCTGGGCGGCAATTTCGTCGGACAGTGCTTTGTCGAAACTCGCTCTTGCCTCGTTTTCGTCGACAACCGTAGCTTCCCCAAGCGCGAAACGACGTTTCGCAAGGGCCAGTTGCTCCGCGATCGATTCGCGATGGCCGATAGAAAGTGCCACATCGATTTTTGTCGTCAGCGCGTCAAAGTAGGCTTGGGCCAGTCGCAACAACAAATCTTGGCGTGCCTTTGCCGTCTCCAGATCCGCGTCGGCCGCGAGGAGCTTGCCTTCCTGCCAGTTCTCCCAAGCTTGCAAGTCGAAAAGCGGCTGATTCAGCCTGATCGTGAGGCCCACTGTGGAGTACCCGGGGACAGTTTGGCCGGGGATGCGAACGCCATTTCGGTTGATCAATTGCTGAATGCCGATTTGTGGAAGTAATCCGGCGCGTCCCTGCGCTTCACGCTCGATGCCTGCGCGTTGGGAAGCCAAGGCGGCCAGAAATCGGGAATCTGCTGATAAAGCGTCTAGCGCACATTGGCCAAGGCTTTCGGCCCGGATTGCGCCACTCAGTACCGTCAATGTCGAGAATGCGAGACGCCGCAGGACGCGCCCAGCCTCCGTACGCCTCTTTGGTTGGCAAGTGTATTTGTACATAGGAATACTGAAGGTTGCACGTATATTACGATTTGATTTCGAATCGAAATGTAGTACGACGGGAGACTGCGTGCTGCGGCGATAGAAAGGGGCTTGCGGTAAGTCAATGGGCTTATGAACGAATCGTGTTGTGTCCGACGACGCATGTGGACTTTCTTACAGACGTTCGGGACTTGGCTGATGGCCTACCACTCGGTGTTACGCGTAGCTCGGCGTAGCAAGCGCGAGACGGGCAGGCTATGTGGTTTGCATCGAAAACAGGAAACCTCTTAAGGGACCCCTGTTTTTTCGATGAGGCGTCGCGGCAAACCGAGGCCGGCGCAGGTCTGTTGGGCATTATTTCGGGCGGACGTGCGGTGACCGCACAGGCGGCGTGAGGCCACAACCCGCATCCGGGCGGTCCCGAGCGCATTTCATGCTGGGCGGTTATGCTATGTCCCCCGGGCGAGCATTGCCCTCATCACCAGGATAGAGATCAGCGCATGACGCACCACAAACCCGCACCCTCTGCCGTCCCCATTCACGAACTGATCGCCGGCCGCTGGAGCCCGCGCGCCTATTCGGCCGAGCCGGTGAGCCGCGACGCGCTGCGCACCATCGTCGAGGCCGCGCGCTGGGCGCCGTCGGCGTACAACATGCAGCCGTGGCGTTTCATCGTGTTCGATCGCACGACCGACGAAGTCGCGTTCAAGCGCGCCTTCGCGACGCTCGTGCCGTTCAACCAGCAATGGAATGCGCCGGCGCCGGTGCTGGTCGCGGTGACCGCCCAGACGCTCAACGCCAAGGGTGAGGTGAACCGCACGGCGCAGTACGACACGGGCGCCGCAGCGATGGCCCTCGTGCTGCAGGCCCATGCGCTCGGTCTCGCTGCGCACCAGATGAGCGGCGTCGACGTGAAGGCGTTCCGGACCGAATTCGCTATCCCGAACGACGTGGATATCCTCGCGATCATCTCGGTCGGCCACTATGGCGACGCGGACAAGCTGGAGCCGGTCCTGCGCGATCGCGAAAAGGCGGAGCGCACGCGCTCGGCCGTGGCGGACATCGCGTTCGAAGGCGCCTGGAAGACGCCGTTCCACGGCTAAGCCGCCGCTTCGACGCTCGGTGGAGCGCGCGGCCTTCGCCGCGCGTTTTTTGCATGGGGACGCAACCCCTGAGCGCGGTTGCTGCGCGCAGCGCTTTCGTGATACAAAGCCCGTCCTCCTTTGTCATCCTCAGCGTCCGTGCGCGCATTGGTGCGGCGCGTCCCAATCATGACCACCTGTTGCGCGATTGACTTCGGAACCTCCAATTCGGCGGTAGCTTTGCCTGCCGGCGGCTCGTTGCGCCTCGCTCCCGTCGAGGGCGACCACACGACGTTGCCGACCGCTGTCTTCTTCAATACCGACGAGCACACGCGCGAGTTCGGCCGCACGGCGCTCGAGGCCTATATCGACGGTTTCGACGGGCGCCTGATGCGCTCGATGAAAAGCATTCTCGGCTCGGCACTCGCCGAAACGACGACGGATCTCGGCGACGGCAGCGCAATGCGCTACACCGACATCATCGCGGTGTTCCTCGACCATCTGAAGCGGCGCGCCGAAGCGTGCGCGGGCGGCCCGCTCACGCGCGCCGTGCTGGGCCGCCCGGTATTCTTCGTCGACGACGATCCGGCTGCCGACCGGCTGGCGCAGAACCAGCTCGAAGCCGCCGCCCGCTCGGTCGGCTTCAAGGAAGTGCAGTTCCAGTACGAGCCGATCGCCGCCGCGTTCGATTACGAGTCGCGGCTCAGCGAAGAAGGCCTCGTGCTGGTGGCCGACATCGGCGGCGGTACGTCGGACTTTTCGCTCGTGCGCGTGGGGCCGCAGCGGATGCAGCGGCTCGAACGCAAGGACGATGTGCTCGCGCACCACGGTGTGCACGTCGCCGGCACCGATTTCGATCGCCGCGTCGAGCTGACGACGATCCTGCGCGAACTCGGCTATCAGGCACTCGACCCTGAAGGCCGCGAGTTGCCCAACCGCATCTACTTCGATTTCGCGACCTGGCACTTGATCAACACGATCTACACGCCCAAGCGCGCGGCCGAGCTGCGTTTGATGCGCCATCTATACGTCGACACGCGCCAGCACGACCGGCTGCTGCGCGCCGTCGAACTGCGGCTCGGGCATGCGCTCGCGGCGCGCGCGGAAGAGGCGAAGATCGGCGTGGCTGCTGGAGGCGAGACGATGATCGATCTGGAACTGCTCGAAGCCGATCTGCGTCTGGCGTTTGCGCACACGGAACTGGTCGAGGCAGGGCTGGAGGAAACGCGCCGCATCGTGACGGCCGCGCGCGAGACGGTGCAGGCGGCTGGCGTGACCGACAAGGACGTGAGCGCGCTCTATTTCACGGGCGGCTCGACGGGTCTGTCGTTTCTCACCGAGGCGCTCGCGGGCGCGTTTCCGCAGGCGCGCGCCGTGTTCGGCGATCGCCTCGCCAGTGTGGCGACGGGTTTGGGAATTCACGCACAGCGCGTGTTCGGCGCGTCCTGAGCCACGCGCGAAGAGGACGACGCCGGCGACGGGCAAAGAAAAACCCCACCTTCCGAAGGAAGCGTGGGGTTTTTTTCAGCCAAGTGGCGGGAAGGCCTCAGTGGGCCTTCGCGACATCACTTACAGCGGCTTGATGTTCGCAGCTTGCTTGCCCTTCGGGCCAGTCTTCACTTCGAACTGAACCTTTTGGTTCTCTTGCAGCGTCTTGAAGCCGTCGACCTTGATTTCGGAGAAATGCGCGAACAGGTCTTCGCCGCCGCCGTCGGGGGTGATGAAGCCAAAGCCCTTTGCGTCATTGAACCACTTGACGGTACCGGTTTCCATATTACTTTCCTAAAAATAAATTGATGGCCGAAGCCAGAAGCGTGCACGAAAATCAAGGAAGGGGTATGGGACCAACCGGAGTACCGTTGATGGGCGAACCGCGAAAGACCACTGCACACTCGCCACTTGAAATCCTGCCCGCCCTTTATACGGCTAATCGGCCCGGAGGTCAACCAGGCGCCAAAATTCTTGAATATTTTTTATGATTGGGGTCGTTGTCAGCCTTACAAAGCTTGCTAAGTTCATGATTTTTTTGTAGGCAGGTCGCCATTTTGGCTCCAGAAGATCGGTGCAACCGTTAAACTACGCGCCGCGTTCGGGTTGCACCCACTGGGGCAGCCACGTTCGCACGCAGGCGCGAGCGCCGCGCAAGTCCTGCCAGCACAACAGACAGGACCCCGCGGCTTCGGGCTGCTCTTGAAACAGGAGAAGACGTGAAAAGTTCAATTCAACGGAACATCGGCCCCTTTGCGCTGATGTTCACCGGCCTCGGCTCGATCATTGGCTCCGGCTGGCTGTTCGGCGCGTGGAAAGCCGCCAAGATCGCCGGCCCTGCCGCGATCTGCGCGTGGGTGATCGGTGCAGTCGTCATTCTGGCCATCGCCCTCACGTACGCCGAACTGGGCGCCATGTTCCCCGAGTCGGGCGGCATGGTGCGCTATGCGCGCTACTCGCACGGGGCGCTTGTCGGCTTCATCAGCGCGTGGGCGAACTGGATCGCCATCGTGTCGGTGATTCCGATCGAAGCCGAAGCCTCGATCCAGTACATGAGCACCTGGCCGTATGACTGGGCGCACGCGCTCTTCGTCGACGGGTCATTGACACACTCCGGGCTAGGGCTCTCGGCGCTGCTCGTGATCGTGTACTTCATGCTCAATTACTGGGGCGTGACGCTGTTCGCGCGCGCCAACAGCGCGATCACGATCTTCAAGTTCATCATTCCGGGCCTGACGATCGTCGGCCTCATGATGGCGGGCTTTCACCACGAGAACTTCGGCGAGGCGAGCACCTTCGCGCCCTATGGCTGGTCGGCGGTGTTCACGGCGGTCGCGACGAGCGGCATCGTGTTCGCGTTCAACGGTTTCCAGAGCCCGATCAATCTCGCCGGCGAAGCACGCAATCCGGCGAAGAGCGTGCCGTTCGCGGTGATCGGCTCGATCCTGTGCGCGCTCGTGATCTACGTGCTGCTGCAGATCGCCTACATTGGCGCGGTCAACCCGCAAGACGTCATGAAGGGCTGGAACACGTTCAACTTCAAGTCGCCGTTCGCCGAGCTCGCGATCGCGCTGAACCTGAACTGGCTCGCCATCCTGCTCTACGTCGACGCATTCGTGAGCCCGAGCGGCACCGGCACGACCTACATGGCGACCACCTCGCGCATGATCTACGCGATGGAGCGCAACAACACGATGCCGAAGATGTTCGGTAACGTGCACCCGTTCTACGGTGTGCCGCGCCAGGCGATGTGGTTCAACCTGCTCGTGTCGTTCATCTTCATGTTCTTCTTCCGCGGCTGGAGCTCGCTCGCGGCGGTGATCTCGGTCGCGACCGTCATCTCGTACCTCACCGGTCCGGTCAGCCTGATGGCGCTCAAGCGCGCCGCCGCCGACCTCGAGCGTCCGCTTACGGTGCCGCTGATGGGCGCGATCGCGCCATTCGCATTCGTCTGCGCGTCGTTGATCCTTTACTGGGCGAAATGGCCGCTGACCGGCGAAATCATCCTGCTGATGGTCGTCGCGCTCCCGGTGTACTTCTACTTCCAGGCCAAGCAAGGGTGGGGCGGCTGGGGCCGCGACCTGAAGGCCGCATGGTGGCTGTGCGCGTATCTGCCGACGATGGCGGTCCTCTCGCTGATCGGCAGCAAGCAGTTCGGCGGCAGCAACGTGATCCCCTACGGCTGGGACATGCTCGTCGTCGCGCTGTTCGCGCTGGTGTTTTATTACTGGGGCGTCCATTCGGGCTATCGCACCGAGTACCTCAACGAGCGCGACGAGCACGATGAAGTGCTCGAAGGCATCGGCGCTCACTGAGTTTTCTTCGCCGAAGCAAAAAAACCCGCCTGAAGCGATTCAGGCGGGTTTTGTTTTTTCAGCGCCATCAACGCCATCAGCGCATTCAGGCTGCCGGGCGGAACACGTAGTTCGTCATCGCGAGCGAGCGCTGATAGGTGCCGAGTGACTGGATGTCGAGCGTGTAATCATCGTCGGCGGCGCCGAGGGCGGCGAAGACCGGCAGCAGATGCTCGTCGGTGGGATGCATCAGCTCGGCGTGCGGTGCACGGCGGCGATAGTCGAGCAGCGCGTCGATGTCGCGTGCGTGCAGCCGCGCTTCGAACCAGTCGGTGAACTCGGCGACGCGTGGATCGGCATCCTCGCGCCGCGCCGAAAAGTCGGCCGCCCGCAGGTTGTGGGTGATCTGGCCCGAGCCGATCACCATCACGCCTTCGTCGGCGAGCGCGCGCAGCGCACGGCCGAGCGCGAAGTGGTGGGCGGCGTCGGCGCGCGGCTGGATCGACAACTGGGCGACCGGCACGTCGGCTTGCGGGAACATCAGCAGCATCGGCACCCACGCGCCGTGATCGAGGCCATGCGCTTCCTCGCCGACCGCCACGCCATGCTCGTCGATCAGCGCGGCGGCGCGGCGCGCCGTGTCAGGCGCGCCCGGCGCCGGGTACTGGATCTCGTAGAGCGCGCGCGGAAAGCCGTAGAAGTCGTGGATCGTCTCCGGCTGCGTCGCCACGCTTACGACCGGACGCTGCGTGCCCCAATGGGCCGACAGCATCAGCACGGACTCGGGCCGGGGCAACTGCGCGGACAGGTCGGCGAATGCGCCGGACGGCAGCGCGGGATCGATCGGCAGCGTGGGCGCGCCGTGCGAGAGAAAGAGTGTCGGAAGGCGGGGCATGATGGTTTCCAGCCGGCGCAGCCGGCGAAGTGTCGTTGCTCCGAATATAGAGGCGAACCGGCAGGAATTAAATCGGCTGAAGCGGATTTGATTGCGTCGCCGTTGTTGATAATCGAGGCGACAGCCATCGAGGCCGGAAGAAACCGGGGCGATTCAGGGGGCAGTGTCGCGCAGTCCGTTCCAGGCCGGCGAGAGCGCCGGTCCGAGCGCGAACAGGTCGAGTACGCGCGTGACGGTGTGATCGACCATTTCGTCGATCGACTGGGGCTGGTTGTAGAATGCCGGCAGAGGCGGAAAGATCACGCCGCCCATCTCGGTGACGGCGGTCATGTTGCGCAGATGCGCGAGATTGAGCGGGGTTTCGCGCACGAGCATCACGAGCCGGCGGCGCTCCTTGAGCGTGACATCGGCGGCGCGCGCGATCAGATTGTCGGACAGGCCGTGGGCGACGCTTGCGAGCGTGCGCATCGAGCAGGGCGCGATGATCATGCCGTCGGTCGCGAACGAACCCGACGCGATGCTCGCGCCGACATCGCGCACCGAATGGACGACATCGGCGCGCGGATGGAGCGCTTCCTTGGTGAGCTGCAGCTCGTGCTGGATGTTGAGCCAGCCGGCGGGCGAGATCAGCAGATGGGTCTCGACGCCGCCGATACGGCGCAGCATGTCGAGCGTGCGCACGCCGTAGAGCGCACCGGTCGCGCCGGTGATCGCGACGATCAGGCGGCGCGGCGGCCGGGAAGCGAGGCTGTCGTTATTCACGGGCGGTGCGGCCACGGGCAGCGCTACAGGGCAGCACGGAAAGCCCGTGCCTCAGGCTGCGGCGAACAGCTGCTGCAGTTCGCCGTTCTGGTACATCTCCATCATGATGTCCGAGCCGCCGACGAACTCACCCTTCACGTACAGCTGCGGAATGGTCGGCCAGTTCGAGAATTCCTTGATGCCCTGGCGGACTTCTTCGTCTTCGAGCACGTTCACGGTCTTGAACTGGTCGACGCCGCAGGCCTTGAGGATCTGCACCGCGCGGCCCGAAAAACCGCACATCGGGAATTGCGCATTGCCTTTCATGAAGAGGACGACGGCGTTGTCGTCGACGATTTGCTTGATACGTTGTTGGGTGTCCATGACTGACCTTGCGTGAGCGGTGTTATTGCGAAACAGGATGAAATGATAGCGGATTTCGTGTGGGCCGGCCGGGCGCTGCCGGGGCGCGGCTCAGGCAGCGTTAGTTCGCTCGGAAGCCGCCGCTGATCCGTTCGATGCCGGCCAGATCGCGCGCCGAGCGTGCGTTCGCGAAGCCATGTCCGTCGATGAGCGCGCGCACGGCCGCCGCCTGGTCGTAGCCGTGCTCCATCCACAGCGCACCACCGGGCGCGAGCCAGCCTGCCGCATCGGCCGTGATGGCGCGCAGCGCGCTGAGGCCGTCGGCTTCGTCGGTGAGTGCGCCGCGTGGCTCGAAGCGCAGGTCGCCGCTCGACAGGTGCGGATCGCCGCTCGCGATGTAGGGCGGATTGCTCACGATTGCGTCGAAGCGCAGGGCCGGATCGAGCGCGTCGAACCAGCTGCCTTGCACGAAGGTGAGCGCGCCGCCGGGCCGGGCCGGATCGAGCAGGCGCGCGGCGTTGCGCGCGGCGACGGCGAGCGCGGCGGCCGACTGGTCGACCGCCCATACGCGTGCGTCGGGCCGCACCGATGCAATCGCGACCGCGATCGCGCCGCTGCCGGTGCCGAGATCGAGCACGCGTGCGTGGCCGATATTCGCGATCGCGTCGAGCGCGGTCTCGACCAGCAGTTCGGTGTCGGGCCGCGGAATCAGCACGTCGGGCGTCACTTCGAATTCGAGCCCGTAGAACTCGCGCGCGCCGGTGAGCTGCGCGATCGGCTCGCCGTGCACACGCCGCGCTTCCAGTGCGCGATAGCGCGCGACACGGTCTGCGTCGAGCGGCTGGTCGCCGCGCGTGATCAGTTCGGTGCGCCGCCAGCCCAGCACGTGCGTGAGCAGCACGCGCGCCTCGAGCAGGGGCAGCGGCGAGGCGCGCAGCAGGGCGTCGGCGGTGTCGTTCACGTGGGCGTGCTCAGTCGGCGTCGCCGAGCGAGGCGAGCTGCTCGGCCTGATGCTCGGACACGAGCGTGCCGATCAGTTCGTCGATTTCGCCGTCCATGATCGATTCGAGCCGATAGAGCGTGAGGTTGATGCGGTGATCGGTGAGCCGCCCTTGCGGGAAGTTATAGGTGCGGATGCGCTCGGAGCGGTCGCCCGAGCCGACGAGGCTCTTGCGCGTCGCCGCTTCCTTCGCGTGCTGCTCCTGGTATTGCTTGTCCTTGATGCGCGCGGCGAGCACCTTGAGCGCGCGGTCCTTGTTCTTGTGCTGCGAGCGGTCGTCCTGGCACTCGACGACGATGCCGGTCGGCAAGTGCGTGACGCGCACGGCCGAATCGGTCTTGTTGATGTGCTGGCCGCCCGCGCCCGAGGCACGGAACGTGTCGATGCGCAGGTCGGCGGGATTGATCTCGACCTCGCCGATCTCGTCGGCTTCCGGCATCACGGCGACCGTGCAGGCTGACGTGTGGATGCGGCCCTGGGTTTCGGTGGCCGGCACGCGCTGTACGCGGTGGCCGCCCGATTCGAACTTGAGCTTCGAATACGCCGCCTCGCCGGCGATGCGTACGATCACTTCCTTGTAGCCGCCCAGATCCGATTCGCTCGCCGACATCATCTCGATCTGCCAGCGATTGCGCTCCGCGTAGCGCAGGTACATGCGCAGCAGGTCGCCCGCGAACAGCGCCGACTCGTCGCCGCCCGTGCCGGCGCGGATTTCGAGGAAGACGTTGCGTTCGTCGTTCGGATCCTTCGGCAGCAGCATCTTTTGCAGCTCGGTCTGCAGCTGCAGCATGCGATCGCGCGCGCTTTTCACCTCTTCTTCGGCGAACTCGCGCATCGAAGCGTCGGCGAGCAGATCCTTGGCCGCCGCTTCGTCTTCCTTGGCCTGACGCCACTGTGCGTAGTGCTGCACGACCGGCTCCAGCTCCGCGTGCTCGCGCGTGAGCTTGCGGTACTGGTCGCGGTTGGAGGTCACGTCCGGGCGACTCAGAAGATCGTTCAGTTCGGCCAGTCGGGTAGTCAACTGGTCGAGCTTGGATTGCATGCTCGTTTTCATCGGGCGATTTCGGAGCGGGCTCCGGATGGGACTGCTTTGAGGATGGGCTGCGGGCTTTTCACCCAGGACAGGATGGTACGCGGCGAGACGCTCGCGAGGAAGGCGAAAAACCGCTAACGCTCGGACGGGCCGGAGGAGGTGCCGTGCCGGTAAAAGCCGCTCATCAGTTCGATGAGCGAATCGCGGTCTTCGCCGTTGGCGTTGTTGAGCGCGTGGGTCGGGCCGTGGATCAGCTTGTTGGTGAGCGCCTGCGACAGCGCTTCGAGCACCGCCCCGGGATCGTCGCCGCGCGCGAGCATCTTGCGCGCGCGATCGAGTTCGGCGCGGCGCATGGCGTCGGCCTGGGTGTGCATGTGGCGGATCACCGGCACGATGCTGCGCGTGTCGAGCCACTGCATGAAGTTGGCGACGCGCGTTTCGATGATCGTCTCGGCCTGCGCCACCGCTGCCTGGCGCGACGCATTGCCTTCGCGCACGATCATGCCGAGGTCGTCGACGGTGTAGAGGAACACGTCTTCGAGCTGGCCGACTTCGGGTTCGATGTCGCGCGGCACGGCCAGGTCGACCATGAAGATCGGCCGATGGCGGCGCGCCTTGACCGCGCGTTCCACCGCGCCGAGGCCGATGATCGGCAGCGTCGATGCGGTACACGACACGATGATGTCGAACTCGTGCATGCGCGCGGGCAGCTCGGAAAGCGGAATCGCGTGGCCGCCGAAACGTTCGGCGACAGCGCGGCCGCGCTCGGCCGTGCGGTTCGCGACAACGAGCTCGCGCGGCCGCTGCGCGCCGAAGTGCGCGGCGCACAGCTCGATCATTTCGCCCGCGCCGATAAAGAGCACGCGCTGGCTGGAAATATCTTCGAAAATTCGTTGCGCGAGCCGGACCGCCGCCGCAGCCATCGAGACCGATTGCGCCCCGATTTCAGTCGTGCCGCGCACTTCCTTGGCGACCGCAAAGGTGCGCTGGAACAGCTGGTTCAGATAGGTGCCGAGGGCACCCGCTTCGGTGGCGGTGCGCACCGCCGTTTTCATCTGGCCGAGGATTTGCGTCTCGCCGAGCACCATCGAATCGAGCCCCGAGGCCACGCGAAACGCGTGGCGCACTGCCTCGGATTGCGGCAGCGCGTAGACGTGGGGCGCGAGTTCTTCTTCGGGCAGGCGATGGTACTGCGCAAGCCACGTGAGCGCGGCGTCGCGCGATGCGTGGTCGTCGGTGGCGCAGTACAGCTCGGTGCGGTTGCAGGTGGACAGGATCGCGGCTTCGGGCGCGTTCAGCGAGCGCCGGCCCGACCAGGTCTCCTTGAGCAGCGCGAGGGCAGGCTTGATCTGTTCGAGCGGAAACGCCACGCGTTCGCGCAAGGCGACGGGCGCGGTGTGATGATTGATTCCGATCGTTAGAAGCTGCATACGTGGGGCCAGGATTTTGCGGGATATTATAACTTTTCCGCGTTTCTGACATTGGCGTCCACTGAAGATGAAGTTTCCGGATCCGATCTGTTGAGTCTGTCGAGCTGGTAGCCAAAGCCGTACAACGTCGCAAGACGCCAGCCGTGTTCGGGCCCCAGCTGGAGTTTGCTGCGCAGCCGCGAGGCGTGCGTGTCGAGCGTGCGCGACCTTACGTCGCGGTTGTGATTCCACACCGTTTCGAGAATGCGCGAGCGTGAAACCGGGCGCGACGCGTTGGTGAACATCAGGAGCGCGAAGCGGAATTCCTTCGGCGTCAACGTGACGGTCTGACCCCGAAAGCCGACGCTGTAGGTGGCTGAATCGAACCGGTAATCGCCGAAACTATGGTGCGTGCGGTTGCGCGGACGCCGCAGGCCGGCGCGCCGGCTCACGGCGTCGATGCGGGCGAGCATCTCGGGGCCGCGTACCGGCTTGACGATGCAGTCGTCGGCGCCGGCCTGCAGGCACGCGACGATTTCGCTTTCGTGCGGCGAGGCCATCAGTGCGATTGCGGGCAAGCCGGGCGTGAGGCGGCGCGCGCGCGGAATCAGCTCGTCGCCGCCCATGTCGCCGCACCAATAGGCGATGAGGAGCAGATCGAACGAGTCGTCGGCGCAGCAATCGAGAAAAGGTTGACCGGCAGGGAAGTGCTGGCAGGCATGCGTGCCTGCAATCAGCAGGCGAACAATGCGCTCGGCTTGGGATCCGTCCGGTTCGACTAGTGCAATTCGCATGGCAACACGCCAGCCGGGGACGGGTCAGGCGCTTGCCTTGCCACATCGTGCCCCCTACACTCAACCGCTACGCGGGAGGCGCCAAGCTGACCGTATCTTTCTATGTCTGTTGATGAGTCAAAAATGCTAGCTTTCTGTCGTCGGCCGGCCTATCGGATAGATCCGAAAATCACGGGGTCGACTCGCTGATGGGCTGGGCTGGCATTGCCGTGCTCGGCTTGATCGTCGGCTTCGCGGGCTGGTGGCTGCATCCGCGCCGTGTTCGCGGGCCGGGCGGACTCGCGGTCGCGCTGCTCGCCGCGCTGGCGGGTGCGCTGCTCGCCAACGCCGCCGGTCGCGTGAGCGGCGCGTTTTTCGACGGCGAGACGTTGCAGTGGCCGGTTTGCACAGCCGCGGCGCTCGTCGCCGTGACGGTCGCTGTCGGCCTGCGCACCCGTCGTGCCACAAGGCGTGCAAACTAGCCCCACGCCACTCCCGACTCACTGATTGCCCGAATTCTTGCAGGTGAAAACATGAACGCCCGAATCCCCCAAACTTCCCCGGTGCCCGAGCGCATCGCCTCGCTGCGTGACGCGATGGCGCGTTGCGGCGTCGATGCGGCCCTCGTGCCGTCCGCCGATCCCCATCTGTCCGAATACCTGCCGCCGCGCTGGCAGGGGCGCGAGTGGCTTTCCGGCTTCACCGGCTCGGTCGGCACGTTGGTCGTCACGAAAGATTTCGCGGGCGTCTGGGTCGACAGCCGCTACTGGGTGCAGGCCGAGAACCAGCTCGCCGGGACCGGCGTGCAGCTCATGAAGATGATGGGCGGCCAGCAGACCCAGCCGCATATCGAGTGGCTTGCGCAGACGGTGCCCGCAGGCGGCACGGTCGCCGTCGATGGCGCCGTGCTCGGTGTGGCCTCGGCGCGCGCGCTGGCCGATGCGCTCGACGCGCGCGGCGTCACGCTGCGCACCGATCTCGATCTGCTCGACGAGATCTGGCCGCAGCGCCCGGATCTGCCGCTCGAACCGGTCTACGAACACGTCGCGCCGCACGCCGACGCGCACCGCGCGGGCAAGCTCGCCGAGCTGCGTCGCGTGATGCAGGAAAAGGGCGCGCAGTGGCATTTCATCTCGACGCTCGACGACCTCGCGTGGCTCTTCAACCTGCGCGGCGCCGACGTCAACTACAACCCGGTGTTCGTCGCGCACGCGCTGATCGGCCCGGCCGAGGCGACGGTCTTCGTCGCCGACGGCAAGGTGCCCGCGCCGCTCGCGAGCGCGCTCTCGCAGGACGGCGTGCGCGTCGCGCCCTATGCGCAGGCGAGCGCGGCGCTGGGCGCGCTGCCGGGCGGCGCAAGCCTGCTGGTCGATCCGCGCCGCGTGACGTACGGCCTGCTCAAGGCGGTGCCCGCCGCCGTCAAGCTGATCGAGTCGATCAACCCGACCACCTTCTTCAAGTCGCGCAAGACCGCCGTCGAAGCCGAGCACGTGCGCGCGACGATGGAGCAGGACGGCGCGGCGCTCGCCGAATTCTTTGCGTGGTTCGAAGGCGCGCTCGGCCGCGAAACGATCACCGAGCTGACCATCGACGAAAAGCTCAGCGCTGCGCGCGCGCGCCGGCCCGGTTTCGTGTCGCTCAGCTTTGCGACCATCGCGGGCTTCAACGCGAACGGCGCGATGCCGCACTACCGCGCGACGCCTGAATCGCACAGCGTGATCGAAGGCGATGGTTTGCTGCTCATCGATTCGGGCGGCCAGTATCTGGACGGCACCACCGACATCACGCGCGTCGTGCCCATCGGCACGCCGAGCGCCGAGCAGCGTCGCGATTTCACGCTGGTCCTGAAGGGCATGATGGCGCTCTCGCGTGCCCAGTTTCCGCGCGGTGTGCGCTCGCCGATGCTCGATGCCATCGCGCGCGCGCCGATCTGGGAGGCCGGTGTCGACTACGGCCACGGCACGGGCCACGGGGTGGGCTACTTCCTCAACGTGCACGAAGGTCCGCAGGTGATCTCGCACTACGCACCGGCCGAGCCGTGGACGGCGATGGAGCAGGGCATGATCACCTCGATCGAGCCGGGCATCTACCGGCCGGGCAAGTGGGGCGTGCGCATCGAGAACCTCGTGATGAACCAGCCGGCGCAGCAGGGCGAGTTCGGCGAGTTCCTGAAGTTCGAGACGCTCACGCTGTGCCCGATCGATACGCGCTGCATCGACCGTTCGCTGTTGCGCGACGACGAGCGCGAGTGGTTGAACGCGTACCACCAGACCGTGCGTCTGCGCGTTTCGCCGCACGTATCGGGCGAAGCGAAGGCGTGGCTCGAAGCGCGCACCGAGCCGATCTGAGCCGGTCTGAACCTGAGGGGCGTCCATGGGCATCAAGGCAGTCGTGTTCGACTTCGGCGGGGTGCTCGTGGACTGGAGTCCCGAGTATCTCTATCGTCAGCTGATTGCCGACGAGGCCGAGCGGCGCCGCTTTCTCACCGAAGTGTGCGGGCTCGACTGGGTGATCCGCCAGGACGGCGGTGAGCCGATCGCCGTCGGCGTCGCGGAGCGCATCGCGCGCTTTCCCGCCCACGAGGCGCTGATCCGCGCGTTCTACGAGCGCTGGCACGAGATGATCGGCGGCCTGCTCGAAGGCGGCGTCGCGACCTTCGAGAAGCTCGATGCCGCGGGCGTGCCGCTCTTTGGCCTCACCAACTGGTCGGCCGAGACTTTCCCGTATGCCGAGCAGCACTTTCCGCTGTTGCAGCGCTGCCGCGACATCGTCGTGTCGGGGCGCGTGAAGCTCGTGAAGCCCGATGCGGCGATCTACCACGAGATGTTCCGGCGCATCGACGCCCAGCTGCCCGGCGTGCGCCCCGAAGAACTCGTCTTCATCGACGACAACGCGAAGAACGCGCAAGCAGCGAGTGCGCTCGGCTGGAACGGCATCCATCACGTCGGCAACGGCGCGACCGAGGCGCGGCTGCGCGCGCTCGGCTTGCCCGTGTGAGCCGCATCGCGTTCGCGACTACTTGCTGAGCAGGTTCTTCAGCGCGTCGGCGAGCCCCTTCGCCGTCTGTCCCGCCCCCTCGACCACGCCTTGGGCGCTCACCCCGAGCGCCTGCGCGAAGCCTGCGCGCAACTGCGTCGTGAGGCTGTCGTTGAGCACGAATTTCGGATCGCGCAGATTGCCTTCGAGCACGAAATGCAGCGTGATGTCGCCGCGATGCGTCTTGAGCGCGGCGACGGCCGCGCGTGTCGGTATCGACAGGAAGGTGTCGAGGGGATCGTTGCTCGCGGCGAGCTGCAGGTGATGCAGCGTCACGGTGCCCGGCGCATGCAGGTGGTTGTTGCGCACGGTCGAGGTCATGTCGAGATCGAGCGTGCCGCCCGTGACCTGCGCTTTTGCACCCGCTTTCTTGAGCAGGTAGGGATCGAGTGTGGTGATATCGACGCCGTGGAGCGTCGTGTGCGTCTCGGAGTCCTTCGTCGCGACGATGATCCAGCCGCCGAACGCCACTTGACCAGTCTGCGAACGCCCCTTGAGCGCGCCCGTGACGGACACGCGGGTCGGCTCGGTCAGCGCGGGCAGATGGACGTGATCGACCGTTGCGTTCGCATCGGTGACGGCCACGTGGTACGGCGGATTGCTCACGGTGCGGTCGTAGAAATCGAACGTGCCGTTTTCGAGCGAGATGTGATCGACCAGTTTGTCGGGCGGCAGCGGCGCGGGCGCGGAGCCGGTAGCGCTTGCAGCGCTGGCACCACTGGCTGCGTTGGCGGAACTCGCGAGCGAATCGCGCAGGTTCGGCAGCAGCTGCAACGTGCCGCTCGCGCTGCGCACGAGCGAGATCTCGAAGCCGCTGACGGTGACGTCGCGCAGATGGACGCGGCGCGCGAGCAGATCCTGGCGATCGGGCGTGAGCGAGATGTGATCGGCGCGCAGCGTGTCGGGTGCGGGCCAGCCGGGCGGTGCGCGCAGACGCACGCCGGTGAGTTCGATGGTGGTGAGGCCGACGTCGATGCGCTCGGCGCTGCCGAGCGGCCCGAGCGCCGCGACGATGCGGCTCTTCACTTCGTGCTGAATGGCGACGATGCCGCCGAGCACCGCGAGCACCAGTACGGCGACGCTGATCGCCGCGACCAGTGCCACGCGTTTGCGGATCGACATCGTCATGCGGCCCTCCTTCGCGCGCGAGCGGCGGCGCGGCGGTGGATGTGGAGCCGCACGTTCGCTTGTCGAGCAAATCGAGCAAGCTTCATGCCGCCCGCGGCGCGGCGGCATGACGGTGCAAGCCTTTAGCGGCTGATCGGCTTGTAGCGCAGACGCTTCGGACGCGCGGCTTCTTCACCCAGACGCTTGATCTTGTCGGCCTCGTACTCCTGATAGTTGCCATCGAAGAACGTCGACTTGCGAATCGCCCTCGAACGCGAGGATGTGCGTCGCGATCCGGTCGAGGAACCAGCGATCGTGGGAGATCACCATCACCGAGCCCGCGAATTCGAGCAGTGCGTCTTCGAGCGCGCGCAGCGTTTCGACGTCGAGGTCGTTCGACGGTTCGTCGAGCAGCAGCACGTTGCCGCCCGAAATCAGCGTCTTGGCCAGATGCAGACGGCCACGCTCACCGCCCGACAGGTTGCCCACGACCTTCTGCTGATCGCCGCCCTTGAAGTTGAAGCGGCCGATGTACGCGCGCGACGGCGTTTCGAACTTGCCGACCGTCAGCATGTCGGCGCCGCCGGAAATCTCCTCGAACACGGTCTTGTTCGCCGCCAGGGCATCGCGGCTCTGGTCGACGTAGGCGAGCTTGACGGTCGGGCCGATGCACGATTTCGCCCGAGTCCGGCTGCTCCTTGCCCGTGATCATGCGGAACAGCGTCGATTTGCCGGCGCCGTTCGGCCCGATGATGCCGACGATCGCGCCGGCCGGAATCTTGAAGCTCAGGTCGTCGATCAGCAGACGATCGCCGTACGACTTGCTGACGTTCTTGAACTCGATGACTTCGTTGCCGAGACGCTCGCCCGCCGGAATGAAGATTTCCTGCGTTTCGTTGCGCTTCTGGTATTCCTGGCTCGACAGTTCCTCGAAGCGCGCGATACGCGCCTTCGACTTCGCCTGGCGGCCCTTCGGGTTCTGGCGCACCCACTCCAGTTCCTTCTTGATCGCCTTCTGGCGTGCCGATTCCGTCGCTTCTTCCTGCTTCAGGCGCTCTTCCTTCTGGTCGAGCCAGCTCGAGTAGTTGCCCTTCCACGGAATGCCGTGGCCGCGGTCGAGTTCGAGAATCCACTCGGCGGCGTTGTCGAGGAAGTAGCGATCGTGGGTCACGGCGACCACGGTGCCCGGGAAGCGCGTGAGGAATTGTTCCAGCCACTCGACCGATTCGGCGTCCAGGTGGTTGGTCGGTTCGTCGAGCAGCAGCATGTCGGGCTTTTCGAGCAGCAGCTTGCACAGCGCGACGCGGCGCTTTTCACCGCCCGACAGGTTGCCGATCTTCGCGTCCCACGCCGGCAGGCGCAATGCGTCGGCGGCGATTTCGATCTGCTGTTCGGCGCTGCCGTCGGTGGTCGCGAGGATGGCTTCGTACTTCGCCTGCTCGGCCGCGAGCGCGTCGAAATCGGCGTCGGGTTCGGCGTAGGCGGCGTAGATCTCGTCGAGCTTTTTCTGCGCGCCGAATACGTCGCCCAGACCCTCTTCAACCGCTTCGCGCACGGTCTTTTCCGGATCGAGCTGCGGCTCCTGCGGCAGATAGCCGATGTTGAGGTTGGGCATCGGCGTGGCTTCGCCTTCGATGTCCTTGTCGACGCCGGCCATGATCTTGATGAGCGTGGACTTGCCCGAGCCGTTCAGGCCGAGCAGACCGATCTTCGCGCCGGGAAAGAACGACAGCGAAATGTCTTTCAGGATCTGGCGCTTGGGCGGCACGATCTTGCCGACCCGGTTCATGGTGAAGACGTATTGGGCCATGTGAATTTCTTCGAAAACGGAAAGGAAATGGGGGCGGGACGCGGAGCGGCCTGCGCGGTGAACCCGCGAGGCGCCGCGTCTGAACCGCGCATGGGGTTCGCCAGCAAGCCGCTATTGTACGGGGCGCGGGCGAGCGCACGTGTATCGCGCGGCCGTTTTCAGTTCGGCCGGCGCGACCGAGCGCGCTCGTTTTCTCATAGCCACTGCGCGACGCCGCCGTGACGCGAGCACGTGCCGCTGTGGTGGCGGCTGAAGCTGTACGTGCCGTCGCGGCACTGCGCGCTCGCACCCTGGGGCGCGCCGCCCGACAGCGAGTGCGCAGGTGAGTGCACTGTGGCGCCGTCGCGGTTGCGGTAGTGGTGATGGTTGTCGAGCTGGCTTTCGTCGGGCGTCGCGGCGGGCGCCGGCTGATATGCGAAGGCGGGCGCGGCTGCCACGCAGAACGTCAAAAGCGCAGCGCTCAGCGCGATGCGCGCGCTGTTCTGCAGTCTCATGCTCATTTTTATTGTTTCCCCGATGATGGCTCCGCTCATACAGCGCGCAAAAAAGCCCGCTCGAAAGCGGGCTTGGGGCGCAATACGGCGGCAGCTCGTGTCGTGCGCTGCGCTTGAACCTTGAGCGTTAAACCTTAAACGTTGAACAGGAAGTTCATCACGTCGCCATCGTGGACGACGTATTCCTTGCCTTCCGCGCGCATCTTGCCGGCTTCCTTCGCGCCTTGCTCGCCCTTGTACGCGACGTAGTCGTCATAGGCGATCGTCTGCGCGCGGATGAAGCCGCGCTCGAAGTCCGTGTGGATCACGCCGGCGGCCTGCGGGGCCGTGTCGCCGATATGGATCGTCCACGCACGCACTTCCTTCACGCCGGCCGTGAAGTACGTCTGCAGGCCGAGCAGCTTGAACGCCGCGCGGATCACGCGGTCGAGCCCCGGCTCTTCCATGCCCATGTCGGCGAGGAACGCGATCTTGTCCTCGTCTTCGAGATCGGCGATTTCGGCTTCGATGGCCGCGCACACGGCGACCACCGGGGCCTTCTCGGCTTCGGCGTACTTGCGGATCGCGTCGAGGTGAGGATTGTTCTCGAAACCGTCTTCCTTCACGTTCGCGACGTACATCGTCGGCTTGGCCGTGATCAGGCAGAAGGGCTTGAGGAGCGCCTGCTCGTCGTCGCTCAGATCGAGTCCGCGCACGGGCTTGGCCTGGTCGAGCTGCGCGCGCACTTTCTCCAGCACCGCGACGAGTTTCCCCGCTTCCTTGTCGTTGCCCGACTTGGCTGCCTTCGAGTAACGCGTGAGCGACTTCTCGACGGTGCCGAGGTCGGCGAGCGCCAGTTCGGTGTTGATCACCTCGATGTCGGAGAGCGGATCGACCTTGCCGGCGACGTGGATCACGTTGTCGTCCTCGAAGCAGCGCACGACGTGCGTGATCGCATCGGTTTCGCGGATGTTGGCGAGGAACTGGTTGCCGAGACCCTCACCCTTGCTCGCGCCCGCGACCAGACCCGCGATATCGACGAACTCGACGACGGCCGGCAGCACGCGCTCCGGCTTGACGATGTCGGCGAGCGCCTTCAGACGCGGATCCGGCACTTCGACGATGCCGACGTTCGGCTCGATCGTGCAGAACGGGTAGTTTTCGGCGGCGATGCCTGCCTTGGTCAGGGCGTTGAACAGGGTGGACTTGCCGACGTTAGGCAAGCCGACGATGCCGCATTGGAGGCTCATGAAATTCTCTGCATGTCAGGTGGTGACGTGCGGCTCACCGGGCGCGGTCGATCCGGTTCCGCGCGAGGGCAGCGGTACGGACGGCGCGGGCGGCACGTCGGGAGGGGTGACGCAGGTCACCAGAAACCGTAATTGTAACCTTCTCCGGGGTCCGCTTCGCGCCAGCCGCGACGCCGGCCGGCAGGAACGCGGCGAGCGGTCCCGCGACGGCTTGTCCCAGTCCCGCTTGCCTGCGCGCAAGCGCCTGCCCGGGCGGGCCTTGGGCGATCCTGCCCCTGGCTATAATGCCCGCATGACTGCATCCAACCAGACCTTTGATGTCGCCGTGATCGGCGGCGGGCTCGTCGGCAAGACTGCGGCGCTCGCGCTTACGCAAGGCGGCCTGCGCGTGGCGCTGCTCGCGCCGCCCTGTGCGCCGCTGCCGCCTGGCGCGGTGTTCGATGCGCGGGTCTACGCGCTGTCGTCGAGTTCGCAGGCGCTCTTCGAACGGCTGCGGGTCTGGCAGGCCATCGACGCGGCGCGCTTGTGTCCGGTCTACGACATGCGCGTTTATGGCGACGCGGCCGCCGAGCTGCATTTCTCCGCTTATCAGGCGTCGGTGCCGCAGCTCGCGTGGATCGCCGAATCTTCAGTGGTCGAGCGCGCGCTCGATGCCGCGCTGCAGTTCCAGCCCCATCTGACCTGGCTCGACACGCGCGCTCAGACGCTCGATGTCGCCACGGGCGGCGCCTCGGTGGGTCTGGCCAACGGCAAGGTGATCGAAGCGGATTTGGTCGTCGGCGCAGATGGGGCGCACTCGTGGGTGCGCGCGCAGATCGGCTCGACGGTCGAGCGGCGCGACTACCGGCAGACCGGCGTCGTCGCGAATTTCCGCGCGCAACGGCCGCACGGCGAGACCGCGTGGCAATGGTTCCGCGACGGCGAGATCATTGCGCTGCTGCCGCTGCCGGGCAACCACGTGTCGCTCGTCTGGTCGGCGCAGACCGAGCACGCCGACGCCCTGTTGCAACTCGAACCGGAGCAGCTCGCGGCCGAGGTCGAGCGCGTGACGCTCGGACACCCGGGCGCGCTCGAATGCGTAACGCCCGCGCGCGGCTTTCCGCTCGCGCTGCAGCGGGTCGACCGGCTGGTGGCGCCGCGCGTCGCGCTGGTTGGCGACGCGGCTCATTTGATCCATCCGCTGTGCGGGCAGGGCGTCAATCTGGGACTGCGCGATGTCGCGTCACTGGTCGACGCGATCGCGGGCAAAGAGGCGTTCCGGGACCTCGGCGACACGGTGCTGCTGCGCCGCTACGAGCGCTCGCGCCGCGAGGACATCCAGAAGCTCGTCATCGCGACCGACGGCCTGCAGCGGCTCTTCTCGCTGCCCGGCGCGCTCGCCAAGGCGTTGCGCAATACCGGCATGTCGCTGGTCGGCGCGCAGCCGTTCGTCAAGCGCTGGCTGGTCGCTTCGGCCCTCGGCTAGGACGCGCCCCACGGGTCCGTGGCTTGCGCAGCCCGGTCTGTCATGCGGGAACGGTTGCTGGAGACCCGCTGCGGCGTCAGAATGGACGTTTTGGTCCGCGAGTGACACGCGACGAACCCGGCAGCGCACGCCGCGCTCTGCCCCCGACGCTCGCGTGCCCGTTGCGGGAACCCACTGCGCGCACGTTGCGCGCAACCGAATCAGGAAGCAAATCATGCAAAAGCGAATCCGCATCGCGGCGCTCGTCCTCGCCGTGGCGACGGCCGTGCTCGGCTGCTCCGCGCAAGCCGACCAGACCACCGATCATCTGAAGGAAACGCTGCAGTCGCGGCTCGGCTCCGACGCCCAGATCAAGGGCATCACCAAGTCGCCGATCGCCGGACTCTATGAAGTGAACCTCGGCACGCAGATCATCTACAGCGATGCCAACGGCGATTACCTGATGCTCGGCGATCTGGTCGATGCGAAGACGCGCCGCAACCTGACCGACGCGCGTCTCGCCGAACTCAACCGGATCGACTTCGCGAGCCTGCCGCTGCAGAACGCGGTGAAGGTCGTGAAGGGCAACGGCAGCCGCAAGATCGCAGTGTTCTCCGATCCGAACTGCCCGTACTGCAAGCAGCTCGAGACCACGCTGAAGTCGATCGACAACGTGACGGTCTACACCTTCCTGTATCCGGTGCTCTCGCCCGATTCGGCGGCCAAGGCCAAGTCGATCTGGTGCTCGACGGACCGCGCGAAGGCGTGGGAAGCCTGGATGCTCCAGCATCAGGCGCCGACGGCGGCCGGCACCTGCAACACGGCCGCGCTCGACAGCAATTTGTCGCTCGGCCAGAGCATGAACGTGACCGGCACGCCGACGGTGTTCCTCGCCGATGGCCGCCGCCTGCCGGGCGCCGTGCCGGCCGACCGGCTCGACAAGGAACTGTCCGCCGTGCATTGAGCGCTGCGAGGCGGCGGGCGGCTGCAGGGTCGCCCGCCGTTTTCCTGGCCGGGCTCCGTACCGATGCTGTCCCCGCTGTGCTGTGCGCGCGCCGAGTCGTGCGCGGACACGCCGCTTCCCCGTGATTTCCGCCGTTCCGCACCCGCTGTGAGCGCCGCCTTGCCGTGCCAGCGGTCCGACCGACTCCTTCTCAGCCAGCCTCATCGATGAAGCCGATCCGATACACCATCGTCCCGAAAAATCCCGCCGCGCACTTGTTCGAAGTGAGCGTCACCGTCGACGATCCGGCGCCCGAAGGCCAGCGTTTCATGCTGCCGGTGTGGATTCCGGGCAGCTACATGGTGCGCGAGTTCGCGCGCAATATCGTCACGCTGCGCGCGCTCAACGAAGCGGGCCGCAAGGTGCGCATCGAGAAGACCGACAAGCACACGTGGCAGGCCGCGCCGGTCAAGGGCGCGCTCACGCTGCGCTACGAGGTGTATGCGTGGGACCTGTCGGTGCGCGCCGCGCATCTCGACGACACCGTCGGCTTCTTCAACGGCACCAGCGTGTTTCTCGCGCCGCTCGGACACGAAGCGGCGCAGTGCGTCGTCGAGATCCAGCGGCCCGACGGTCACGCGTACCGCCACTGGCGCGTCGCGACCGCGCTCGCCGAGGCGCGCGGCACCAAGCGCTACGGCTTTGGCGAATACACCGCATCGAACTACGACGAACTGATCGACCATCCGGTGACGCTCGGCGAATTCACGCTCGCGACCTTCAAGGCGCATGGCGTGCCCCACGACATCGTGATCTCGGGCCGCGTGGTCAACCTCGACGCGGAGCGGCTCGCGGCGGACTTGAAGCGCATCTGCGAGGCGCAGATCGCGCTGTTCGAACCGCGCACGAAGCGCGCGCCGGTCGAGCGCTACGTTTTCATGACCCAGGCGGTGTCGGACGGCTACGGCGGTCTCGAGCATCGCGCCTCGACGGCGCTGATCTGCAACCGCACGGACCTGCCCGTGAAGGGCCGCAGCGAGATGAGCGAGGGCTACCGGACCTATCTCGGCCTGTGCAGCCACGAGTACTTCCACACGTGGAACGTGAAGCGCATCAAGCCCGCGGCGTTCGCGCCGTATGACCTTTCCTCCGAGGATTACACGTCACTACTGTGGCTCTTCGAGGGCTTCACGTCGTATTACGACGATCTGATGCTCGTGCGCAGCGGCCTCATTTCGCAGGACGATTATTTTGGCCTCGTCGGCAAGACCGTGGCCGGCGTGCTGCGCGGAGCGGGGCGCCTGAAGCAGAGCGTCGCCGAAAGCTCGTTCGATGCGTGGGTCAAGTACTACCGCCAAGACGAGAACGCGCCGAACGCGATCGTCAGCTATTACACGAAGGGCTCGCTCGTCGCGCTCGCGTTCGACCTGTCGATCCGCGCGCAGACCAATGGACGCCGGTCGCTCGATGACGTGATGCGCCTGCTGTGGACCCGCTACGGGCGCGATTTCTATCGCGGCAAGCCGGTCGGTGTCGGCGAGGACGACGTCGAGGCGCTGATCGCCGAGGCAACCGGCGTCGAACTCGGCGCGCTGTTCCAGGACGCCGTGCGGGGCACGCGCGACCTGCCGCTCGCGGCACTGCTCGAACCGTTCGGCATCACACTCGACGCCGAGCCGGACCGCGCGGCGCGCCCCTCGCTCGGCGCGCGCATGCGCGGCGGCGCCGAGTGCGCGCTCGCCGTCGTCTACGAAGGCGGGGCGGCGCAGAAGGCGGGCTTGTCGGCGGGCGATGTGCTGATCGCGATCGACGGGTTGCGCGTGACCGGCGCGAACCTCGATACCGTGCTCGCGCGCTACCAGCCGGGAGCGAAGCTCGATGTGCACGCGTTCCGGCGCGACGAGTTGCGCGTCGCGCGCGTGTCGCTCGATGCGCCCGATGTCGCGCGCTACAAACTCGCGGCGGCGGACAAGCGCCCCGGGCCGCGCGGCCTGCGCGAGCGCTGGCTCGGCAACTGAGCGCGCCGCGCGCAACCCCGCGTGCCAGAGATTGTTCTACTGATGCAACAATCCGTCACTGCGGGGGTACTTTTTCGCTTGGTCGTCAATCCACACAATGGCTCCACTCGCGCGACATTCGCGCCACCCAAACCCGATGGAGCCATCCATGACCACGATTCTGCAAATCAATTCCGCCGCCCGCTCGCAAGGTGCCCAGTCGACGCTGCTCGTCAACGAATTGACGACCCGTCTGCAACAATCGAATCCGGGCGCGAAGCTCGTCTCGCGCGACCTGCAGGGCGATCCGCTGCCGCACCTCGACGACGCCACGCTCGGCGCCTTCTTCACGCCCGCCGACCAGCGCACGCCGGAGCAGCAGGCCATCAATGCGCGCAGCGAAGCGCTGATCGCCGAACTGCAAGCCGCCGACGTCATCGTGATCGGCGCTCCGCTGTACAACTTCGGTGTGTCGTCGCAACTGAAGACGTACTTCGACTGGATCGCGCGCGCCGGCATCACGTTCAGCTACACCGCGAACGGCCCGGAAGGTCTCGTGAAGGGCAAGAAGGTCTACATCGTTTCGGCGCGCGGCGGCAAGTACATCGGCACGCCGCATGACAGCCAGACGCCGTTCCTGCGCTCGTTCCTCGGCTTCCTCGGCATGACCGACGTGAGCTTCATCTATGCCGAAGGCCTGAACATGGGGCCGGAAGCCGCGAGCGCCGCGCTCGCGAGCGCACGCGAGGCAATCGCCGCCGCGTAAGCGCTGTTGCCATCGCCGATCAGGCTGGCAAGCTATAACCCCACGCAGGCTTCGGCTTGCGTGGGGTTTTTTTGTGCGTCGAGCGTCGAGCCTCAGGCGAGGACTTGTGCCTCGGCGGGCAGCCGCCAGTCGATCGGCGTGCGACCGTGTGCATCGAGGTATGCGTTAGCCTGCACGAAATGTCCGCAGCCGAGAAAACCGCGATGCGCTGAAAGCGGCGACGGATGCGGCGCCTCGAGCACGCAATGCGTGCGTTCACCGAGTAGCCCGCGCTTGGCCTGCGCGTGCGCGCCCCACAGCATGAACACGAGATGCTCATGGCGCGTGGCGAGTTCGTGGATCAGCGTGTCGGTGCATTTTTCCCAGCCGCGCTTGGCGTGGCTCGCGGCCTGGTCGCGCTCGACGGTGAGCACCGTGTTGAGCAGCAGCACGCCCTGGCGCGCCCACGCGTCGAGACAGCCGTGCGGCGGCGCTTCGAGCCCGAGGCTCGCGGCGATTTCCTTGAAGATGTTGCGCAGCGAAGGCGGCGGACGCACGGCCGGCGGCACCGAGAACGCGAGGCCATGCGCCTGCGGCGTGCCGCGATCTTCGCCGTGATACGGATCCTGGCCGAGGATCACGACCTTGACCTCGTCGGGCGAGGTGAGACGCAGCGCACGAAAGACGTCGGCGGGATAGACGGTCTTGCCGGCGGCGCGCTCGCTGTCGACGAACTGGCACAGCGCGGCGTACGTGCTGCTGTCGATGAACGGCTTGAGCAGATCGCGCCAGGCGTTCGGCAGGGCCTCGAATTGATCTTCGAGGCGGGCGACGGCAGTTGCCGGCGACGCGGCGTCATCGCCGAACAGCGAAGTCTGCGATGCCTGAGGGCGGGGGTGTTTGGCGGAAGTCATGGGCCGCAAGTGTCGCAGCAAACGGGCCGCGCTTCAATGGCTGCCCGGCTGCGCGCAGCGGCTGCGTTCAGCCTGCTTCGCGCAGCCGGTAGCCGCGCTGCGCCTTGCTGATGTCGTCGGGGGCGAGACCCGGCAGCTGCGCCGCAAGCTCGCGGGCCAGCGTGCCGAGCGCCGCTTCGTCGCCGTGCTTGAGTTCCAGCTCGATTTCGCAGATCGGCGCGCGGCGCAGGTCGCCCTCGACGTCGGCGACGACCTCGCCCTCGTCGATCGCTGCCTCGATCTGCGCGCCGTCGTGCTCCAGTTGCCACAGCGTGCGCGTGAAATCGGTACGAAACAGCGCGATCAGCGTGGGCGTTGCGGCACGCAGCGCTTCGGCGACACCGTTCTCACCGGCTTCTTCGCAGGCGGCGACGAGACGCCTGGCCTCCAGTGCCTCGCCCGCAACCGGCATCTCCCATTCGTGGCGAGCGTGCAAGCCATTTTGCGCGACGCCTGCGGTCTTGAACGTCTGCAGCCAGCCCTCGGGCGCGCGGCGCAGGCGCAGCGCGCTCTTCGCGCGTGCGAGCACGAGCTCGCGCGTGTCGAAGTAGATGTTCTCGAGCCGGATCGCGCGGCCCGGGTTGCCTGCGCGCTGCGCGAGCAGGCGCTTGGCCGCGTCGACCTGGGTCGCCGGCAGGGCCAGCTTGATTTCCTTTTCGATTGCCACGCTCGCTCTCCGTTGCTTCGTTGCTTCGTTGCGCTCAGAAGAACATGCGCGCGAGTTCGACGCCTGGCTCGTCGGCGCGCATGAACGCCTCGCCGACCAGGAACGAATGCACGTTGAGCGCGCGCATCTGCTCGACGTCGGCGCGCGTGAGGATGCCGGACTCCGTGACGACGATGCGATCGTCCGGTACATCGTCGAGCATGCCGATCGTCGTTTGCAGCGAGGTTTCGAACGTGCGCAGATTGCGGTTGTTGATGCCGATGAGCGGCGTCTTGAGCGTGAGCGCTTCCATGAGTTCGGCGCGGTCATGTACTTCGACGAGCACCGCGAGGCCGAGCGAATGCGCAAGCGCTTCGAGGTCCTGCATCTGCGCCGTTTCGAGCGCGGCGGCGATCAGCAGGATCGCGTCGGCACCCATCGCGCGCGCTTCGACGATCTGGTACGCGTCGACGATGAAGTCCTTGCGCAGCACGGGCAGCGAACACGCGGCGCGGGCCGCTTCGAGATAGGCGACGCTGCCCTGGAAGAACTGCACGTCGGTGAGCACGGACAGGCACGCGGCGCCATGCGTCGCGTACGAACGCGCGATCGCGGCGGGCTCGAAGTGCTCGCGCAGCACGCCCTTGGACGGGCTCGCCTTTTTCACTTCGGCGATCACGGCCGCTTCGCCGTTCGCGTGTTTCGCGCGCAACGCGCCGACGAAATCGCGCAGATCGCGCGCGGAGGCTTCGAGGCGCAGCGCTTCAAGCGGCGCGCTTTGTTCCGCGGCGCGTACTTCTTCGCGCTTCACGGCAATGATTTTTTCGAGGATGTCGCTCATGATGGTCTGCAAAAAAACGGTGTTCGATCAACGCTTGAACTGTTGGGTGAAGCGTACCAGTTCATCGACCTTGGCGCGCGCGCGGCCGCTCGCAACGGTCTCGCGCGCGAGCGCGATGCCGTCGGCGATCGAGGCGGCGACGTTCGCCGAATAAAGCGCCGTGCCTGCATTGAGCACGACGATCTCGCGGGCGACGCCCGGCTCGTTGGCGATGGCGCCGAGCAGCATCGTCTTCGATTCGTCGGCGTCGGCGACCTTGAGTGAGCGGTTCGACACCATCTGCATGCCGAAGTCTTCGGGATGGATTTCGTACTCGCGGATCTCGCCATCCTTCAGCTCGCCGACCTGCGTCGCCGCGCCGAGCGACACCTCATCCATGCCGTCCTTGCCGTACACGACCAGCACGTGCTTCGCGCCGAGGCGCTGCATCACGCGCACCTGGATGCCGACGAGGTCGGGGTGGAACACGCCCATCAACTGGTTGGGCGCGCCGGCCGGATTGGTGAGCGGCCCGAGGATGTTGAAGATCGTGCGCACGCCGAGTTCGCGCCGCACGGCCGCGATGTTCTTCATCGCCGGATGATGGTTGGGCGCGAACATGAAGCCCATGCCGGTCTCGGCGATCGACGCGGCCACCTGGTCGGACTGCAGGTCGATGTTCACGCCGAGCGCTTCGAGCACATCGGCGCTGCCCGACTTGCTCGACACGCCGCGGTTGCCGTGCTTGGCGACCTTGCCGCCCGCCGCCGCGACGACGAACATCGAGGCCGTCGAGATGTTGAATGTATGCGTACCGTCGCCGCCGGTGCCGACGATGTCGATGAAATTGGTGTTGTCGGCGACTCCGACGTGATTGGCGAACTCGCGCATCACGGTGGCCGCCGCCGTGATCTCGCCGATGGTTTCCTTCTTCACGCGCAAGCCCGTGATGATCGCCGCCGAGAGCACCGGCGACAGCTCGCCGCGCATGATCATGCGCATCAGGTGCAGCATCTCGTCGTGAAAGATCTCGCGGTGCTCGATCGTGCGTTGCAGCGCTTCTTGCGGGGTAATCATGGTGTCGGCTCCGGGCTGTGCCTTAAGCGCGCTTCGTTTGTTTGAGGAAGTTTTCGAACAGCGCGTGGCCGTGCTCGGAGAGAATCGACTCGGGATGGAACTGCACGCCTTCGACGGCCAGTTCGCGATGGCGCACGCCCATGATCTCGCCGTCGTCGGTCCATGCCGACACTTCGAGGCAATCGGGCAGCGACTCGCGCTCGATCGCGAGCGAGTGATAGCGCGTGACGTTGAAATGCTTCGGCAGGTCGGCGAACACGCCGCGGCAATCGGTTTCGATCTGGCTCACCTTGCCGTGCATGATGGTCTGCGCGCGCACGACACGCCCGCCGAACGCTTCACCGATGGCCTGGTGGCCGAGGCACACGCCGAGAATCGGAATCTGGCCCGCGAACTCGCTCAGCACCGCGAGCGTGATGCCCGCGTGCTGCGGGTTGCTCGGCCCCGGCGACAGGCAGATGCGCTCGGGGTTGAGCTTCGTGATGTCGTCGATGGTGATTTCGTCGTTGCGGTACGTGTGAACGTCTTCGCCGAGCTCGCCGAAGTACTGGACGATGTTGTAGGTAAACGAATCGTAGTTGTCGATCATGAGCAACATGGTCTTGTCTCCGCTCAGAAGTCGCTGTCGAGGCCGTCCTGCACCTGCTCGGCGGCGCGCAGCACGGCGCGCGCCTTGTTCTCGGTTTCTTGCCATTCGGACTCGGGCACCGAATCCGCGACGACCCCGGCCGCTGCCTGCACGTACAGATTGCCGTTGTGGATGAGGCCGGTGCGGATCGTGATCGCAAGATCCATCTCGCCGTTGAACGACAGGTAGCCGACCGCGCCGCCATAGAGACCGCGCTTGACGGGCTCGAGCTCGTCGATGATTTCCATCGCGCGCACCTTCGGCGCGCCCGAGAGCGTGCCGGCCGGGAACGTGGCGCGCAGCACGTCGAAGTTCGTCACGCCGGGCTTCAACTTGCCCTCGACCGAGCTGACGATGTGCTGCACGTGCGAGTACTTTTCGATCACCATCTTGTCGGTCACGGCCACCGAGCCGATTTGCGCGATGCGGCCGACGTCGTTGCGCGCGAGGTCGATCAGCATCACGTGCTCGGCGATTTCCTTCGGGTCGTTGAGCAGCTCGGTCGCGAGTTCGGCGTCGCGCTCGGGCGTGTTGCCGCGCGCACGGGTGCCCGCGAGCGGACGGATCGTCACGATGCGGTCCTCGCCGCGCTGCTCCTGGCGCACCAGAATCTCGGGTGACGCGCCGACCACGTGGAATTCGCCGAAGTTGTAGTAGTACATGTACGGCGACGGATTGAGCGAGCGCAGCGCGCGGTACAGCGACAGCGGATTGTCGCGATACGGCTTGGTGAGGCGCTGGCCGACCTGCACCTGCATGAGTTCGCCGGCCGCGATGTATTCCTTGGCCTTGCGTACAGCGGCGAGATAGTCGTCCTTCTTGAACTCGCGGAAGATGTCGGTGCGCACGCTCGCCGAGGTCACCGGCGGCTGCACGGTGGTGCGCAGACGCTGCTTGAGTTCGCGCAGACGGTGCTTCGCTTTCGTGTACGCCTCGGGCACGGCCGGATCGACGTACAGGATCAGATAGAGCTTGCCGGCGAGGTTGTCGATGACCGCGACTTCCTCGGTGAGCAGCAACTGGATGTCGGGCAGGCCGAGATCGTCGGTCGGCGCGGTATCGGCGAGCTTTTTCTCGATGTAGCGCACCGCGTCATAGCCGAAGTAGCCGGCGAGACCGCCGCAAAAACGCGGCAGGCCCGGGCGCTGGGCGACCTTGAAACGCGCCTGGAACTGCTGGATGAATTCGAGCGGATCGCCTTCGTGCGTCTCGACGACCTGGCCGTCGCGCACGACTTCGGACACGCCAGTGTGCTGGGGGCCGCTGCGCGCGCGCACCATCGTGCGGGCGGGCAGGCCGATGAACGAGTAGCGGCCGAAGCGTTCGCCGCCGACCACCGACTCGAGCAGGAACGAGTTCGCGCCATTGCGTTCGGCCTGGGCGAGCTTCAGGTAGAGCGACAACGGGGTTTCGAGATCCGCGAGCGCCTCGGCGATCAGCGGGATGCGGTTGTAGCCCTCGTTGGCGAGGGACTGGAATTCGAGTTCGGTCATGTTCCGATCCTGTTCGTACGGCCGCTCTGAGCGTCGACGGCGGCCCGGTGTTGGGGCGTCGTGCTGGGCTTCGGTGCGTGTCCCGGGTGCCGGCTGCGCGGGTAGCGAGGCGGCGACATTGTCTTCGACCGACTGGCTCGCGCAACGTGCGTCCCGGGCGCGCTTCGACCAGATGGACGAACCAGGCACGCAAAGAGGGCGCGAACGTTGACGGCCGGACAGCCGAACACTACTGCAATTATCGAGGACGGGACGCGCGCGAGATGCGCAGCGATATAAAAAACGGTGCTGAAGGCGAACTTCAGCGAACCTCGGGAGAGGTTAGCGCGACCAGCGACGCCAGGGCCATGCTCCCCGGTCGATGCTGCTCAGACTCCGTTTTTTATTCAGAAACATGAAGATGGGACTTGGTTTAAGTCGTTGAATTATGTGCCGCGATCGCCTTGGCGGCGTCGAGCAGCGAGGCAACTATACCATCCGATTTGATTTTTTGTACAGGTTGCCCATGGTTGTAGCCGTAGGGCACGCTCAGTGTTGCCATACCGGCCGCGCGGCCCGCGAGCGCATCGTTTTCCGAGTCGCCGATGGCGATCGCCGCGGCGGGCTGCACCCCGAGCGCTTCGCAGGCGCTCAGCATCGGCAGCGGATCGGGTTTCTTCTTCGGCGTGCTGTCGCCGCCGAGCACGACGCTGAAATAGCCCGACAAGCCGTATTGCGCGAGCAGTTCGACGGCGAAACGATGCGGCTTGTTGGTCACGCAGGCGAGCTTCAAACCCGCCTCGCGCATCGCCTCGAGCCCCGCTTCGACCTCGGGATAGAGATGCGTGTGGCGGCCGTTGATCTTCGCGTACTCGTCCTGATAGAGCGCGAGCGCCTCGTCGAAGCGCTCCTGCACGCCTTGTTCGTCGAAACGCGGGGCGAGCACGCTGCGGATCAGATGCTCGGAGCCCTTGCCGACGTAGCCCATCACTTCTTCGCGCGTGGTTTCCTCGGCGTCGAACTGCGCGAGCATGCCGTTCAGGCCTGCCGCGAAGTCGTCGGCGGTATCGACCATCGTGCCGTCGAGGTCGATCAATGCCGCTTCGAGGCGCGGCGCGTTGAAGGTGGGCTGGGTGCTCATTGGGCGGCGCTCACGGTGGCGAGCTGGGCGCGCATCTCGTCGATGACCTTGCGATAGTCGGGCTTGCCGAAGATCGCCGAGCCCGCCACGAACGAATCGGCACCTGCCGCCGCGATCTCGGCGATGTTGTCGATCTTCACGCCGCCATCGACTTCGAGATGGATCTCGCGGCCCGTACGCTCGCGATACGCGTCGATGCGCTGGCGCGCCTCGCGCAGCTTGTTGAGCGCTTCGGGAATGAACGACTGGCCGCCGAAGCCCGGATTGACCGACATGATCAGCACGAGATCGACACGATCCATCACGTGGTCGAGATAGTTGAGCGAGGTGGCCGGGTTGAACACGAGGCCCGCCTTGCAACCGTGATCGCGGATCAGCGCGAGCGTGCGGTCGACGTGATCGGAGGCTTCCGGGTGGAAGCTGATCAGGTTGGCGCCGGCCTTGGCGAAGTCCGGCACGATGCGATCCACCGGACGCACCATCAGATGCACGTCGATCGGGACTTGCACGTGCGGGCGGATCGCCTCGCACACGAGCGGTCCGATCGTCAGGTTCGGCACGTAATGGTTGTCCATCACGTCGAAGTGAATCCAGTCCGCGCCGGCTTCGACGACGTTGCGGACTTCTTCGCCGAGACGCGAGAAATCGGCGGACAGAATGCTGGGGGCGATATTGAATTGCGTCATGGCGGCAACCGGTGCGGGCGAAAAAGCGTCATTTTACCCCGCGCGGGTGTTGGCGCAGGCGCAGCGGCGGGTTGGGTCCCGCTGGCATCGCCGGGTGTGTCCCCGGTTGCGGCGGCCCTTCGCATCCGGGAGAATGCGAAACACTGCCGGATCCCTCGATACATTCCTTCGGAACGGGGCGACCGGGCCTCGGACGCACAGACAGACGGCGCGCAATGCGCGGCATCGCCCAAGTGGAACCAGCATGAGCCAGTACGAATTCAGCGTGACCTCGCAGGTGCGCTACCTGCCCGAAGAGTCGGATCCCGAGCGCCGCAAATACGCCTTCGCCTACACGCTGAGCATCCGCAACACCGGACAGGTGAGCGCGCAACTGATCGCGCGCCACTGGGTGATCACCGATAGCGAGAACCAGGTTCAGGAAGTGAAGGGCCTCGGCGTGGTCGGCCATCAACCGCTGCTCAAACCGGGCGAACAATTTGAGTACACGAGCTGGGCGGTGATCGCGACGCCGGTCGGCACCATGCGCGGCGCGTACTTTTGCGTGGCCGAGGACGGCGAACGGTTCGACGCGCCCGTGACGGAGTTCATCCTGCGCATGCCGCGCACGCTGCATTGAACGCCCACGTCAATCGCGAGTCTGCTACTGCTGACTCTTGTCGCGTCCCGTGCGCTTCTTCTTGCCCGACGCGGTCCACATCACGATGAAAATCAACAGGAACAACGCAAGCAGCGATTCAAGCCCAAATATGAGCATCGGGTATTCGTCGAGTAGTTCGGACATGGCGGTTTCCGTCATCAGCAGCGGACATTGTATGCGGGTAGCCGGCCGCGTTCTCGGCTGGATCGGGAGTATTTCGGTTGCGGTGCTGCTCGCCTCGTGCGGCGGCAGCTCGTATGTGCGCACGAGCCCGCCCGCCGGCGCGCCGACCGTGCCCGCACAGATCGCCGCCGCGCGCCTCACGCCGGTTGCCTGGCAGCAGGTGCCGGGCTGGCAGGACGATTCGTTGATCGGCGTGACCTCGGCATTGCGGCAGAACTGCGTGCGCCTCGCGCGCGATCCGCGCTGGGCGCGTGCCTGCGCTGCCGCCAGCCAGCTCGACGATCTCGATGCGACCAGCGCGCGAACCTTCTTCGAAACTTACTTCACGCCGTACCAGTTCGCGAACACCGACGGCACGCTCGACGGACTCGTGACCGGCTACTACGAGCCGTTGTTGCGCGGTTCGCGCACGCGCCACGGGGTCTACCAGACGGCGTTGTACCGCTGGCCGTCGGGCTATCGCGCCGGTGCGCCGCTGCCGGCGCGCGCGCAGCTCGAGAGCTCGGGCGTGCTCAACGGCAACGAACTCGTCTGGGTCGACGATCCGATCGAAGCGTTCTTCCTGCAGGTGCAGGGGTCGGGGCGCATCGTGATGGAGGACGGCTCGGTGATGCGGGTCGGCTTTGGCGGGACCAACAATCAGCCGTATCGCTCGATCGGGCGGTGGCTGCTCGATCGTGGCGAACTCACGCCGGCCCAGGCAACGATGCAGGGCATCAAGGCATGGGCGCGTGCGAATCCGACGCGTGTCGATGCGTTGCTCGACACCAATCCGCGCTTCGTGTTCTTCCGCGAGACGCCCGCGGCCGGTGAGGGCACGGGGCAAGGCGGCGCCGATGGCCCGATCGGCGCACTCGGGGTGCCGCTCACGCCGGAGCGCTCGATCGCGGTCGATCCCTCGTCGATCCCGCTAGGCACCCCGGTCTTCCTGCAGACGACCCGGCCGCTCACCAATACGCCGATGAACCGGCTCGTGTTCGCGCAGGACACGGGTTCGGCGATCAAGGGCGGCGTGCGCGCGGACTACTTCTGGGGTCTCGGCGACGACGCGGGCGATCTCGCCGGCAAGATGAAGCAGGGCGGCCGGATGTGGCTGCTGTTTCCGAACTCGTGATGAGGTGATGGCCTGATCAGCGAAAAAACCGTCCGGGTGGGAGCCCGGACGGTTTTTTGTTGTGCGCCCAGCATGGGCGCAATCTTGTGGGTGCAAGTCCCATCGTGAGTTGACCACAGCGAACGAAGCAAAGCGCAACTGCGTGAGGGCGACCGAGCGTGGGGAGGAAGCGTGGAGCGAAACCGCGAGCCGATGAACAAGAACCGGATATGAGGCGGTGCCGATCAGGGCGAGCGCGCAATGAAGCGCGAAGCTCTCGTGGTCAAGGATCAGGCATCGTAAATGCGGCGGTTGTGCGGTGAAGGATTGCGCTCTTACCTGGGGAGATCTCGCCTCGTGCCTGAAAGGGCAACGGCGTCGAGCCGGAGCGAGAAGTCAGCAGAGGCCGTAGTAGTCACAGGACAGGTCGATGAGGCCGAAGCTGGTGACGAAGGGCCAAACGGGAAGGAGTGTCCAACGTCATGTCGATGCGACAGGCAATGCGTCAGATGCCCGTGCAAACGGGGCGAGCGGGAGTAGCGCGCGGTGAAGCTGCACGCGTACCCGTGAGCGACGAAGTCTGCGGCCCGCGCCATGAATCCGGGGACACGGGGTCAGCGTTGCTGGAAGCAGCGCTGACGAGAGAGAACCTGAAGCAGGCGTTCAAACGGGTACGGGCGAACAAGGGAGCCGCTGGCGTGGACGGTCTGGACATTGACCAGACGTCGCGTCATCTGGTGAGGGCGTGGCCTGCGATCCGTGAACAGTTGCTCAAGGGGACGTACCGGCCCAGTCCGGTACGTCGGGTGACGATTCCGAAGCCGGACGGAGGCGAGCGCGAGCTTGGCATCCCGACGGTGACTGACCGGCTGATCCAGCAGGCATTGCTGCAAGTCTTGCAGCCGGTTCTGAATCCGGGCTTCAGCGAGCACAGCTACGGTTTCCGTCCCGGACGGCGTGCGCACGACGCGGTGCTTGCCGCGCAGTCGTACGTACAGTCGGGTCGGCGAATCGTGGTGGACGTTGATCTGGAGAAGTTCTTTGACCGGGTCAACCACGACATCCTGATCGAGCGCTTACAGAAACGCATTGGCGACGCCGGAGCGATCCGGCTGATCCGTGCGTATCTGAACAGCGGCATCATGGATGGCGGGGTGGTGCAGCAGCGAGATCAGGGCACACCACAGGGTGGGCCGCTATCCCCGTTGCTGGCCAACGTGCTGCTCGACGAGGTGGACAAGGAACTGGAGCGACGGGGTCATTGCTTCGCACGCTACGCCGACGATGCGAATGTGTATGTTCGTAGCCGCCGGGCGGGCGAGCGGGTGATGGCACTGTTGCGACGCCTGTACGGGCGACTGCGTCTGAAGGTCAACGAGACCAAAAGCGCAGTGGCCAGTGTGTTTGGTCGCAAGTTTCTGGGCTACAGCCTGTGGGTGGCTGCGGGTGGGGTGGTCAAACGCAAGGTGGCGGCCAAACCGCTGCTGGCGTTCAAACACCGCATCCGTCAGGTGACTCGCCGATCCGGCGGGCGCAGCATGAAGGAAGTGGTGGAACAGTTACGGCCTTACGTGCAGGGCTGGAAGGCGTACTTCCGGCTGGCGCAAACGCCGCGCGTCTGGTTAGCACTGGACGAGTGGCTGCGTCACCGGTTGCGTGCCATTCAGCTTAAGCACTGGCGCCGTGGCGCCACCATCTACCGGGAACTGCGTGCGCTGGGGGCATCGGCTGCGGTGGCGCGACAAGTGGCGGCGAACAGTCGTTGCTGGTGGCGCAACAGCAACGGTGCGCTCAAGCGTGTGCTGACCATCGCCTACTTCGACCAGTTGGGCGTACCCCGACTCTCATAACCTCAACTTCCCGAACCGCCCGGTGCGGACCCGCATGCCGGGTGGTGTGGCAGGGGTACGGCCTCATGGCCGTCCCCTATGCCGATTGGTGCTCGATTCGTCCGCTTAGCGCGGCGCGTTGCGCTTGTCGACGACGCGCCGCGCCTTGCCGACCGAGCGCTCGATGCCATTCACCGGCAGCACGTTGACGATCGCCGATACGCCGATCAGCGCCTTGATGTCATACGTCAGCGACTGACGTGCTGCGCTCAATGCGGTGTTGTCCGGCACGGTTTCCGGACACGGCTCGACATTGAGCGTCATGACGTCGAGCGGACCTTCCTTCGTCAGCACGATCTGGTAATGCGGCGCGAGTGCATGCTGCTTGAGCAGCAGTTCCTCGATCTGCGTCGGGAACACATTGACGCCACGGATGATCATCATGTCGTCCGAGCGGCCCGTGATCTTTTCCATGCGACGCATCGTGCGCGCGGTGCCCGGCAAGAGACGCGTGAGGTCGCGCGTGCGATAGCGAATGATCGGCAGCGCTTCTTTCGTGAGCGAGGTGAATACCAGCTCGCCGAACTCGCCGTCGGGCAGTACTTCGCCGGTCTCGGGATCGATGATCTCGGGGTAGAAATGATCTTCCCAGATGGTCGGGCCGTCCTTGGTCTCCGCGCATTCGGACGCCACGCCCGGACCGATTACTTCGGAGAGGCCGTAGATATCGACTGCCGTGATGCCCATGCGCTGCTCGATAGCCGTACGCATGTCGTTGGTCCAGGGCTCCGCGCCGAAGATGCCGATGCGCAGCGAGCAAGTGGCCGGGTCGATGCCCTGGCGTTCCATCTCGTCGGCGATCGACAGCATGTAGCTCGGCGTGACCATGATGATGTCGGGGCGGAAGTCCTGAATCAGCTGGACCTGCTTTTCGGTCTGGCCGCCGCCGAACGGAATCACGGTGAGACCCGCGCGCTCCGCACCGTAGTGCGCGCCGAGGCCACCCGTGAACAGGCCGTAACCGTAGCTGATGTGCACCTTGTCGCCGCGCCGGGCACCGGCTGCGCGCACCGAGCGGGCGACCAGGTTGGCCCACGTGTCGATGTCACGTGCGGTGTAACCGACGACCGTCGGCTTGCCGGTGGTACCGGATGACGCGTGGATACGCGAGATCTGTTCCTGCGGGACGGCGAACATGCCGAACGGGTAGTTGTCGCGCAGGTCCTTTTTCGTCGTGAACGGAAAGCGCGCGAGATCGGCGAGCGACTGCACCTGGGACGGGTGCACGCCCGCCTCGTCGAACTTGCGCCGATAGACGGGCGAGTTCTCATAGGCGTGCGTCAGCGACCACTTCAGTCGCGTGAGCTGCAGCGCCGCGAGTTCGTCGCGGCTCGCCGTTTCGATCGCGTCGAGCGGCAGCGTGGTGGTCATCGGTGTCTCCTCAGCCTGTGAGTATGGTATGCGGGGTATTGGGTTGAATCGGTTCGGAGCAGGTTGGCGCAGAACGAAACGCCGTGTCCTGCGGCATGTCTGTTATTCCGGAACGGGGATGACCTGACCGCGAATCTGCGCGGACTTGCCGCGAAAGAGCGCGACACTCTCGCCCGCCTGGTTGGTGACGCGGATGTCGTACACACCGTTGCGTCCGGACAAGACCTGCTCGACTGCCTCGGCGGTCAAGACGTCGTTCGGCTGCGCGGGCCGCAGGAACTCGATCGAGCATCCGGCAGCGACGGTATTGACGTTGTACGAGTTGCAGGCGAACGCGAACGACGAGTCGGCAAGCGTGAAGATCAAGCCGCCGTGGCAAATCTGGTGGCCATTCAGAAAATCGGCGCGCACGGCCATGCGCAGCCGCGCGTAGCCGGCGCGGACTTCGAGCAGCTCGATGCCGAGCGCGCGGCTGCACGCATCGGCGTCGTACATGGCTTGCGCCGTGGCGCGCGCAAGTTCGTCGGGCGTCATCGACGCATGCTGCGTGTGGACTGGCTGGATCGACATGTCAGCGGCCCTCGAAGCGCGGAGCGCGTTTTTCGATGAAGGCGCGCACGCCTTCCGAATAGTCGTTTGATGCGCCGAGTTCGCGTTGCAGATCGCGCTCCTGATCGAGCTGCTGATCGAGCGTCTGCGTTGCGCTCGCGCGCATGGCCTGGCGGGTGGCGACCAGTGCCCGCGTCGGCATCTGCGCGAGTTGAGCGGCGAGCTTCGTGGCAGCGCCGGCGAGTTCGGCATCGTCGTGAACCTGCCAGACGAGGCCCCAGCTCTCCGCCTTCTCGGCATCGAGCTTGTCGCCCGTCATGGCGAGACCGAGCGCGCGTGCCATGCCCACGCGCTGCGGCAGGAACCACGTTCCACCCGAGTCGGGCACGAGCCCGATCTTCACGAACGCCTGAATGAAACTCGTCGAGCGCGCGGCGAGCACGAGGTCGCACGCAAACGCAAGGTTCGCGCCCGCACCGGCCGCCGTGCCGTTGACGGCGGCGATGACGGGCATCGGCAGCGCCTGGAGGCGGCGGATCAGCGGATTGAAGTGCTCGTCGATCAACTGGCCGAGATCGGTCATCGCGCCAGGCGTGAAGTCGAGGTCGGCGAGATCTTGCCCTGCACAGAAGCCGCGGCCCGCGCCAGTCAGCACGAGTGCGCGTGCGCCTGACCCGGCGAGCTCGTCGAGCGCCGCCGCGAGCTCACGATGCATCGCGCGCGTGAAGCTGTTGAGCTTGTCGGGACGGTTCAGCGTCACGGTCGCGACGCGCGTGGCTGCGTCGAGGTCGACGCGGATCGACTCATGGTTCATCAGATGTCTCCTTCTCTCCAGGTGCTCTGCACAGTGCAATCTCTGCGCCGTCGCGTTACAGCCGCTCGATCGCGAGCGCAATGCCCTGACCGACGCCGATGCACATCGTGCAAAGTGCAAATCGGCCCTGGGTTCGCTCGAGTTGATACAGCGCGGTCGTGATGAGCCTTGCGCCCGATGCGCCAAGCGGATGGCCGAGCGCAATCGCGCCGCCGTTCGGGTTCACGCGGGCGTCGTCGTCGCGCAAGCCAAGCGCGCGCAGCACCGCAAGCCCTTGCGAGGCGAACGCCTCGTTGAGTTCGATGACGTCGAACTGTTCCAGCGACATGCCGAGCTGGCGCAGCAGCTTTTGCGCAGCGGGTGCCGGTCCGATGCCCATGATGCGTGGCTCGACGCCAGCCGTGGCCATGCCGAGCACGCGTGCGCGCCGGCGCAACCCATACTGGTTTGCAGCCGCTTCGTTGGCGAGCAGCAGCGCGCAAGCGCCATCGTTGACACCCGATGCGTTGCCGGCCGTCACCGTGCCGTCGGGCCTCACGACGCCCTTGAGCTTGCCGAGCGTTTCGAGCGTGGTCTCGCGCGGGTGCTCATCCAGCGTGACGCGCACGGGGTCGCCCTTCTTCTGGGCGATTTCGACTGCGACGATTTCCTCGGCGAGCGTGCCGTCCTTCTGTGCGCGCGCGGCCTTTTGCTGGCTGCGCAGCGCGAATGCATCCTGGTCGGCGCGGCTCACGCCGAATTCGACCGCGACGTTTTCGGCCGTTTCCGGCATCGAGTCGACGCCGTACTGGCGCTTCATGAGCGCGTTGACGAAGCGCCAGCCGATGGTCGTGTCGTAAATAGCGGCTTCGCGCGAGAAGGCGGCCGTGGCCTTGCCCATCACGAATGGCGCACGCGTCATGCTCTCGACGCCGCCCGCGATCATCAGCCGGGCTTCGCCAGCCTTGATGGCGCGCGCGGCGCTACCCACCGCGTCCATGCCGGAGCCGCACAAGCGGTTGATCGTGGCACCGGGCGCGTCGATCGGCAGGCCGGCCAGCAGCGCGGCCATGCGGGCGACATTGCGGTTGTCCTCACCGGCCTGATTGGCGCAGCCGTAGAGGACGTCGTCGAGCGCCGACCAGTCGACGCCGGGATTGCGCTCGATGAGCGCGCGGATCGGGACGGCGCCGAGATCGTCCGCACGGACGTCCTTCAGCACGCCACCGTAGCGGCCGAACGGGGTGCGGATCGCATCGCAGATAAAAGCATCGTTCATGTGCAGTTCCTTGGGCGCGACACAAGGAGCTGTGTCACGCCAACCATGCTAGGGGGATAGCGCGCCGGGCGCTATTCGGTCGTTCGGGCTATGCCGTTTGGCCGACTGTCGCCGGCGCCGCTTTCGGTTCAACATGAACGCGGCTTTGAACCACGCGGAAGCGGTTCGCCACGAATGCTGCGTCGGCGAGCGCTGCGTTCGCGGCGGGATTCGCGCCGGTGCCATGGAAGTCGGAAAACGCAGCCGACTGGTTGACGAACACGCCACCGGTGAGGTTGATCGACAGCGCTACGCCGCCGGTAACCGCAGCTTCGTGCGCGCCGTCGATCACGTCGTTGCTCGTGCTGTAGACGGAGAGCGTGAGCGCGCCGTGATCGCGGGCAATCGAGCCGGCGAGTTCGAGCGACTGCGTGCTCGAGTCCGTGGCGATCACGAACGAGATCGGGCCGAACCATTCGTTGGTGAACGAAGCGGCATCGCGGGCCGCGTCGAGTTTCAGCACGAGCGGGGTGCGTACGCGGGCGCCGGCGAACTGCGGATGTTCGAGCGACTGGCTGTCGGCGAGCACGGTGCCGAGCTTGCGTGCTTCGTCGATGCGCTGCGTCACGCTGTCGTTCTGGATCGCGCCCAGCACTTCGACGGCGCGGGCGGGGTCGGCGATGAATTTTTGCACGGCGCCTGCAATGGCTTGGGCGACTGCGTCGAAACTGACGTGACCTTCGGCGGTCTGGATCCCGTCGCGCGGAACATAGATGTTTTGGGGGGCCGTGCACATCTGGCCCGAGTACAGGGAGAGCGAGAATGCGATGTTGCGGGCAACGGCCTTCAGGTCGTCGGCGGAGTCGATCACGATCTGGTTCACACCGGCCTTCTCGGTGTACACCTGCGCCTGGTGCGCATGCTGTTCGAGCCAGTTGCCGTTTTGCGAGCTGCCGGTGAAGTCGATCAGCTTGATTTCCGGGCGCAGCGCCAGCGCCTGGACGAGCGCGCCATCATTCGGATCGGTCGCAAGCAGAGTCACGACGTTCGGGTCGAAGCCCGCTTCGCGCAGCACGTCGCGGGCAATGCGCACCGTGATCGCGAGCGGCAGGATCGCACCCGGGTGCGGCTTGACGATAACGGTATTGCCAGTCGCGAGGTCGGCGAAGAGACCCGGGTAGCCGTTCCAGGTCGGGAACGTGCAGCAGCCGAGCACGAGCCCGGTGCCGCGCGGCACGACCGTGTAGCGCTTTTGCATCGCGAGCGGCGGGTTCTTGCCTTGCGGCTTCTCCCAGTGGGCATCGGCGGGAATGCGGCGCAGCTGGTCCCACGCATAGGCAATGGCTTCCAGCGCGCGATCCTGCGCGTGCGGGCCGCCGGCCTGGAAAGCCATCATGAAGGCCTGGCCGGTCGTATGCATGACGCTATAGGCAATCTCGAAGCTTGCCTTGTTCACTCGCGACAGGATTTCGAGGCTCACGCCCGCCCACGCCTGC
>CAWDLJ010000005.1:0-2310000 GCA_963803225.1 uncultured beta proteobacterium | reverse complement strand
ACAGTCAGGAGGTTGGCTTAGAAGCAGCCACCCTTTAAAGAAAGCGTAATAGCTCACTGATCGAGTCGTCCTGCGCGGAAGATGTAACGGGGCTAAGCAATATACCGAAGCTGCGGATGCACATTTATGTGCATGGTAGGAGAGCGTTCCGTAAGCCTGCGAAGGTGCATTGAAAAGTGTGCTGGAGGTATCGGAAGTGCGAATGCTGACATGAGTAGCGATAAAGGGGGTGAAAGGCCCCCTCGCCGTAAGCCCAAGGTTTCCTACGCAACGTTCATCGGCGTAGGGTGAGTCGGCCCCTAAGGCGAGGCAGAAATGCGTAGCTGATGGGAAGCAGGTCAATATTCCTGCACCATTGTTGAATGCGATGGGGGGACGGATCGCGGAAGGTTGTCCGGGTGTTGGAAGTCCCGGTCCTTGCATTGGAGAAGGCGCTTTGGCAAATCCGGGCGCGGAATTCAAGGGTGCGAGGCCAGTCGCTTAGGCGACGAAGCAACTGGAAGTGGTTCCAAGAAAAGCCTCTAAGCTTCAGTTCAACAATGACCGTACCGCAAACCGACACAGGTGGGCGAGATGAGTATTCTAAGGCGCTTGAGAGAACTCGGGAGAAGGAACTCGGCAAATTGGTACCGTAACTTCGGGATAAGGTACGCCCTTGTAGCTTGACTGGCCTGCGCCAGGAGGGTGAAAGGGTTGCAATAAACTGGTGGCTGCGACTGTTTAATAAAAACACAGCACTCTGCAAACACGAAAGTGGACGTATAGGGTGTGACGCCTGCCCGGTGCCGGAAGATTAAATGATGGGGTGCAAGCTCTTGATTGAAGTCCCGGTAAACGGCGGCCGTAACTATAACGGTCCTAAGGTAGCGAAATTCCTTGTCGGGTAAGTTCCGACCTGCACGAATGGCGTAACGATGGCCACACTGTCTCCTCCCGAGACTCAGCGAAGTTGAAGTGTTTGTGATGATGCAATCTCCCCGCGGCTAGACGGAAAGACCCCATGAACCTTTACTGCAGCTTTGCATTGGACTTTGAACCGGTTTGTGTAGGATAGGTGGGAGGCTATGAAGCGTGAACGCCAGTTTGCGTGGAGCCGTCCTTGAAATACCACCCTGATCTGTTTGAGGTTCTAACCTTGGTCCGTGATCCGGATCGGGGACAGTGCATGGTAGGCAGTTTGACTGGGGCGGTCTCCTCCCAAAGGGTAACGGAGGAGTACGAAGGTACGCTAGGTACGGTCGGAAATCGTGCTGATAGTGCAATGGCATAAGCGTGCTTGACTGCGAGACTGACACGTCGAGCAGGTGCGAAAGCAGGTCATAGTGATCCGGTGGTTCTGTATGGAAGGGCCATCGCTCAACGGATAAAAGGTACTCTGGGGATAACAGGCTGATACCGCCCAAGAGTTCATATCGACGGCGGTGTTTGGCACCTCGATGTCGGCTCATCTCATCCTGGGGCTGTAGCCGGTCCCAAGGGTATGGCTGTTCGCCATTTAAAGAGGTACGTGAGCTGGGTTTAAAACGTCGTGAGACAGTTTGGTCCCTATCTGCCGTGGGCGCTGGATATTTGAAGGGACCTGCTCCTAGTACGAGAGGACCGGAGTGGACGAACCTCTGGTGTACCGGTTGTCACGCCAGTGGCATCGCCGGGTAGCTATGTTCGGAAGAGATAACCGCTGAAAGCATCTAAGCGGGAAACTCGCCTTGAGATGAGATATCCCCGGGGCTTCAAGCCCCTTGAAGGGTCGTTCGAGACCAGGACGTTGATAGGTCAGGTGTGGAAGCGCAGTAATGCGTTAAGCTAACTGATACTAATTGCCCGTAAGGCTTGATCCTATAACAGGTGTGTCTTAACCCACGCAGTGGGTAAGCCGGACACACAGGTTGAGATCGGTGTTGTGCCAGAAACAACACAACCCTCTTTACGCTTCTTCCCGATTGGCTGTGGCGCCAGGTTCACAAAAACCCGCGCGACGCAGCAACCCGTCATGCCTGATGACCATAGCGAGTTGGTCCCACCCCTTCCCATCCCGAACAGGACCGTGAAACAACTCCACGCCGATGATAGTGCGGATTGCCCGTGTGAAAGTAGGTAATCGTCAGGCTCCTTATGCAGCAAGTTCAGAACCCCGGTACACATCATGTGTAGCCGGGGTTCTGGCGTTTACGCGCGCATAAAAAACCACCCCGACAAAATCGGAGTGGCTGGCGCAGCGCTACCTTCTGCCTACGGCTGCGCGAGAAACTTCGTCGCAAGTCGCACCCAATACGATGCGCCAACCGGCAGCAACTGATCGTTGAAGTCATAGCTCGCGTTATGCAGCATGCACGGGCCCGCGCCGTGGCCGGCCTCATGGTGGCCGCCGTCGCCGTTGCCAAGGAACGCATAGCATCCAGGCTTCGCGAGGAGCATGAAGGAAAAGTCCTCCGCACCCATCGTCGGCTCGACGGTGTCATTGACGCGCTCGGCGCCGACCACTTCCCGCATTACTTCAGCCGCGAATTGTGTTTCGGTGCTGCTGTTAACCGTCGGCGGATAGTTGCGCTGGAAATGGACCTCCGCCGTGCAGTCGTAGGCCTCTGCCGTGCTCCGGGCGATCTTGGTCATCCGCATCTCTATCAGATCGAGCACTTCGGTAGTGAACGTCCGCACGGTGCCCGCGAGCCAGGCCTTGTCCGGGACGACGTTGAGCGCATCGCCCGCGTGAATTTGTGTAATCGACAGCACGGCCGTATCCAGCGGCTTCTTGTTGCGCGTGATGATGCCCTGCAGCCCATTGGCAATCTGCACCGCAGTGAACACGGGATCGCGGCCGTTGTGCGGCAGCGCGGCGTGAGAGCCGATGCCCTTGATTTCGATGCGGAACTCGTTGCTCGACGCCATGATCGGCCCTTCGGTCAGGGCGAAATGCCCCGCCGGTATACCCGGCCAATTGTGGATGCCGAACACGGCATCGACGGGGAATTTCTCGAATAGCCCCTCTTCGATCATCTTCCTCGCTCCCGCGCCGCCTTCCTCGGCGGGCTGGAAGATGAAGACGACGGTGCCGTCGAAGTCGCCGTGTTGCGAGAGATGTTGAGCCGCGCCGAGCAGCATCGCCGTGTGGCCGTCGTGGCCGCACGCGTGCATCTTGCCGTCATTGTGCGAGCGGTGTTCGAACGTGTTCAGTTCGTGGATCGGCAGCGCGTCCATGTCGGCGCGCAGGCCGATCGAGCGCTTGCCGTTGCCGCGCTTCAGTACACCGACGACCCCGGTCTTGCCGAGCCCCCGATGCACGTCGAGGCCCCATTCGGCGAGTTTCGCCGCCACCAGTTCCGCCGTCTGGGTTTCTTCGAAGCGCAATTCGGGATTGGCATGGATCGTTCGTCGCAAGGTCTGGATTTCGCCTTGCGCCGCCTGGATTTCCGGGATCAGTTTCATGATGGGTGGTGCTCAAGCAGGTAAGCGCCCGGCATCGTGCACGGGTCTGTACGATCCATTCTACGCTGACCTGTTTTTTTCACGCCAACCTTGCGGCAGGCCCCGGACGCCATCAGGGGAAGTAATAAAATCACGGGATTGTCTCAATGCCCGTCGATGGATCGTCCGATGAATGCCCCCACCGAGTTCGCCCGCGTTGTTTGCCCCCATGATTGCCCCGACACCTGCGCCATGCGGGTGAGCGTCGAGGACGGCCGCGCCATCAAGGTGAGCGGCGATCCCGATCACCCGCCCACCCAGGGCGTGCTCTGCACGAAGGTGAGCCGCTACGCCGAGCGCGTTCATCATCCGAAGCGCCTGACCCAGCCGATGAAGCGGGTCGGTCGCAAGGGCGAGGGCCGGTTCGAGCCGATCAGCTGGGACGAAGCCTGCGCGCTCGCGGCATCGCGGCTCGGCGAGATTGCGGCGCGCGCGCCCGAGGCGATCTTGCCGTACAGCTATGCCGGCACCATGGGGCTCGTGCAGGGCGAGAGCATCGCGCAGCGTCTGTTTCACAAGCTCGGTGCGTCCCGGCTCGATCGCACGATCTGCGCGGCGGCAGGCGCAGCGGGCCTGCGCTATACCTACGGATCGAGCATCGGCATGCTCACCGAATTCTTCGCCGAAAGCGAAGTGATCCTGATCTGGGGCGCCAACCCGATCGCCTCGAACCTGCATTTCTGGACTCGCGCCCAGGAGGCCAAGCGCAACGGCGCAAAGCTCATTGCGATCGATCCGTACCGTTCGCTCACGGCCGAGAAATGCCATCAGCACATCGCCATCAAGCCGGGCACGGACGGCGCGCTCGCGCTGGGGATGATGCACGTTCTCATCACCGAGGATCGGCTCGATCACGAGTACATCGCCGCGCATACGCATGGTTTCGACGCGCTCAAGGCGCGCGCACTGACCTACACGCCGGCGCGCGTCGCGGCGATTTGCGGCATCGACGAGGCGACGGTGGTCGAGCTCGCCCGTCTCTACGGCTCGACGCGCAAGGCCGCGATCCGCATGAACTATGGTCTGCAGCGCGTGCGCGGCGGCGGCAACGCGGTGCGCGCTATCGCATCGCTGCCCGCGCTCACGGGCGCGTGGCGCGAACGCGCAGGCGGCGTGCTGCTGTCGTCGTCGGGCTGGGCGCCCGTCGATGCCGCCACGCTCCAGCGCCCCGATCTGCTGCCCGGCTGGCCGAACCGTCTGCCACGCGTGATCAACATGAACCAGATCGGCGATGCACTGACGCACGCGGGCAGCGAGGCGTTCGGCCCGAAGATCGAGGCAGTCGTCGTCTACAACTCGAATCCGGTCGCGGTCGCGCCGGATTCGGCGAAAGTTGCGGCAGGCTTCGCGCGCGAAGACCTGTTCACGATCGTGCTCGAGCAGTTCCAGACCGACACGGCCGACTATGCCGACCTGCTCTTGCCGGCCACCTCGCAGCTCGAACACCTCGACGTTCACAAGTCATATGGCCACACGCACGTGATGGTGAACTTGCCGGCTATCGCGCCCGTCGGCGATACGCGTCCCAACACGGAGATCTTTCGGATGATCGCGCGGCAGATGGGCCTCGACGATCCGGCGCTCCACGAGAGCGACGAAACGCTCGCGCAGCAAGCGTTTCGCTGGAATGATCCGATGCTCGACGGCGCCGACTGGAACACGTTGAAGGAGCGTGGCTGGATCAAGCTCAAGATCGCCGACGCGCCATTCGCGAACGGCGGCTTTCGCACGCCGACCGGCAAGTGCGAGTTTCACAGCACCGAACTCGAACAGATGGGGCTCGATCCGCTGCCCGACTACCTGCCGCCCTACGAGTCCGCCGATGGCTCGCCGGAACTGGCCGCCCGCTTTCCGCTCGCGATGATCTCGCCGCCGGCTCGCAATTTCCTCAACAGCACCTTCGTGAACGTCGAGAGTTTGCGCGCGACTGAAGGCGTGCCGCATGTGGACCTTCATCCCGCTGACGCCGCGCAACGCGACATCGCGGACGGCGACGAAGTCCGCATCTTCAACGATCGCGGCGCGCTGCGTGCGCGTGCGCGCGTCACCGATCGAGCTCGGGAAGGGCTCGTCGTCGGCTTGTCGATCTGGTGGAAAAAGCTCGCGCCGGACGGCCGCAATGCCAACGAGGTGACGAGCCAGGCGCTCACCGACCTCGGCGGCTCGGCCACCTTTTATGACTGTCTCGTCGAAGTCGAACGTGTCTGAACCCATCGTCCGGGCGATGTCGCCGCGATCGGCGACGCGCCCGGCGCGAAGTTGGAGGGTGGTTTCTAACTCGCACTTTCGTGGGCTGGCCGGGCACGGCACCATGCTACGATCCGGTTTTAGCACGACCATTCGAAAAAATCGGAGGAGACGCCGCATGGAAAAAATCTGGCTGAAATCTTACCCGCCCGGCGTTCCCGCTGAGATCGATCCGGGCCGCTACGCATCCATTACCGCGCTGCTCGAAGAGAGTTTCAGCGCGTATCGCGACCAGCCCGCGTTCGCCTGCATGGGCAAGACCATCACCTATGGCGAACTGGACGAGATGTCGCGCAGGCTCGCGGCGTGGTTTCAGTCCAAGGGCATCGCCCCCGGTGCGCGCATCGCCATCATGATGCCGAACGTGCTGCAATACCCGGTTGCGCTGGCTGCGATCCTGCGAGCCGGCTATGCCGTCGTCAACGTGAATCCGCTTTACACGCCGCGCGAGCTCGAGCATCAGTTGAAGGACAGCGGATCGGAGGCGATCGTCATCCTCGAGAACTTCGCCACGACGCTGCAGGCGGTCATCGACAAGACGTCGGTCAAGCACGTGGTGGTGGCTTCGATGGGCGATCTGATGGGCCTCAAGGGCCTGTTGGTGAACTTCGCCGTGCGCCGCGTGAAGAAGATGGTGCCGGTCTGGAGCCTGCCCGGCCACACGAAATTCAATGACGCGCTCGCTGCCGGCGCGCGCGCGACGTTCAAGCGGGTCGAACAACGTCCCGACGACGTAGCGTTTCTCCAATACACGGGCGGCACGACGGGCGTGTCGAAGGGCGCGACGCTGCTGCATCGCAACCTGATCGCCAACGTGCTGCAGAGCGAGGCCTGGGTCGACGTCCTGCATACGACCCGTCCCGAGATCACGCAACACGTGACCGTCGTGGCGCTGCCGCTGTATCACGTCTTCGCGCTGACCGTCTGCGGTTTGCTGACGATCCGCACCGGCGGTCTCGCCGTGCTGATCCCGAACCCGCGCGACATCGCCGGCATGATCAAGGACCTCAAGGGCTACCGGATCACGACGTTTCCGGCCGTCAACACGCTGTACAACGCGATCGTCAACCATCCGGACTTCGGCCAGCTCGATCTTTCTCACCTGTTGGTCGCCAACGGTGGCGGCATGGCGGTGCAGGAGGCAGTCGCCAAGCGCTGGTACGAGAAGACGGGGACGCCGATCGTCGAAGGCTATGGGCTCTCCGAGACCTCGCCCAGCGTGACCTGCAATCCGGTGACGGTGAGCGAGTACAGCGGCACGATCGGCCTGCCGCTGCCGTCGACGGAAATCTCGATCCGCGACGACGAAGGCAACGAACTGCCGGTGGGCGTGGCGGGCGAAATCTGCATCCGCGGTCCGCAGGTGATGGTGGGTTACTGGCAGCGTCCCGAAGAAACGGCCAAGGTCATGACCGCCGATGGCTACTTCAAGTCTGGCGATATCGGCCTGGTCGATACGCGCGGTTACGTGAAGCTGGTCGACCGCAAGAAGGACATGATTCTGGTCTCCGGTTTCAACGTGTATCCGAACGAAGTCGAGGACGTCGTCGCGAAACTGCCGGGCGTCTTCGAGGTGGCGGCGGTCGGTGTGCCCGATCAGCACTCGGGTGAGGCCGTGAAGTTGTATATCGTGAAGAAGGATCCGGCGCTCACCGATGCCGATGTCTTCGAGTTCTGCAAAACCCAGCTCACCGGCTACAAGCGCCCGCGCTACATCGAGTTTCGTGCCGATCTGCCGAAGAGCAATGTCGGCAAGATCCTGCGCCGCGAGTTGCGCGACAGCAAGGCCGCCTGAGGCGCGCATACACCCAACGTCGCCCATGGCAGGGCGTCGCGACAGTCGAACGGACCCGCAGCCGGTCAGTCTCCCCGTGAGGCTGACCGGCTTTTTTGTGGCCGCCTCGCGGCTCGCCGCGCCCAGAAAAAGAGGCGCCCGAAGGCGCCTTCCAAAGGGAACTACTACGGTATTCCTGCTTGTCAGAACTTGTGGCGGATCGCGACGCGCGCAGTGAACTGGTTGCTGTTGCCCGATGCGCTCAGGTTGTTGATCGAGGCGACCGCGTCCTTGCCGGTCGAGTCCGTGCCCGACGCATGCTGATAGACGCCGACCACATAGAGGTCGGTGCGTTTGGACAGGAAGTAGTCGGCGCCGAGCGAGTACTGGAAGTATTTCGCGCCCGGGTTGCTGCCACCTGCTGCGTAGTCGACGCTGCCGCCATCGGTGTAGTCGAACGCGACGCCTGCGAGCAGCGCCGGCGTGAACTGGTACTTGAAGTTCGCTTCGACGTTGTTGAAGGTGGCGTTCTCGCCGCGACGGTAGAGGTTGGTCAGCGCAGTCTGGCTGACCGTGCCGAGGTTGCGGAAGCTCACATTCGAGTACGTCAGGCCGAAGGTCATCGCACCGAACGTGTAGGCACCGCCTGCACCGATTACCTGCCAGGTGTTGGCCGACTGGTAGCCCGAATAGACCGGGTACTTGGCCGGGTTGACCGCGAGTGTCGCGCTGGTGGCGCCGGTGGCGATCGTGCCACTGTTATTGAGCATGCCGCCCGATGCCGCCGGCGTGCGCGCGTTCAGGTAAGCGGCGCCGAGTGCGAGCGGGCCGTTGTTGTAGCTCGCGCCGAGCGACCAGATCTGGTTGTGGGTGAAGTCGCCCGCCGCGCCGCCGAAGCTGTAGGTGCCCTCGAACGTCAGACCCGCGTAGTTCGCACTCGTGTACTTGACGGTGTTGTTCGTGCGGTAGGCGTTATTGAAGTTGTCGAGGTCGCCCGGGTGTGCCGCGATGTAGCCGCCCCACTGGTCGGCCACCTCGAGCGGTCCGACGTTGTCGACGACGGCATCATACTGGCGGCCGAACGTGACCGTGCCGGACTGGCTGCTCGACAGGCCGACGTACGCTTGTCGGCCGAACATCAGGCCGCCTTGCAACAGGGCGCCGGTGTTGATATCGAAGCCGTTTTCGAGCACGAAGACCGCCTTCAGGCCGCCGCCCAGGTCTTCGGCGCCGCGCAGACCCCAGCGGCTGCCGCTCAGCACGCCGCTCGACAGGTTGTACAAGTGCTTGCCGCCCGAGTTGGTGTTGATGTTGAAGCCTTCATCGATGATGCCATACAGCGTGACGCTGCTCTGCGCTTGAGCAACGCCCGCGAATGCGCCCATTACGGCGAGCGCAAGAAGCGACTTCTTCATTGAAAGATCTCCGGTACTTTTTGAGCCTTTGCGACTCTGTTTTTCCGGGCCAATTGTTTTAAGATCGCGGCCCGGTTTCGTAACTTCGCGAGAAGTCGACGTCCAATGTAACAAAACGATTACTTGTGACAAGAGGACAGCCGGGGACTTGTAAGTGCCTGTTTCGTTTAAACAACATGGTCTAGAATAGGCGCCTGGATATCGGCTTTGCCCCTGATTGACGCGGGTTGGCAGCCTCTGTAACACGAGATTTGCTGCTGTTTTTTTTGATGTGGCACAAAGGTAATGAGGCTTCGAGTAATTAGAAGCCCGCCATGGAATGGGAGGTCGTGAATGACGCTGGACGATTTGATTACCGAGTTCGATCGAGGATTGCGCTCGATCACGGGCGTGTCGCGCATGTCGCGGCCCATGCCGCTGCCGGCTGTGGCCGATGTCGGCGACGAGGGGGTGCCCGCGCCGGTCGAAATGTCGCCGGCCGAGCGTGCGCATGCAGCCGGATTGATGCGCGTCAATCACGTCGGCGAAGTCTGCGCTCAAGCGTTGTATCAAGCCCAAAAACTCGCCACTCGCTCGCCTGAATTGAAGGCGGCTTTCGAAAAGGCCGGTATGGAGGAGGAAGATCACCTCGCGTGGACGGCGCGACGACTGACCGACCTCGACTCGCGCCCAAGCCTGCTCAATCCGCTTTGGTACGCGGGAGCGCTTGCCATCGGTCTTGCCGCCGGGCGTCTCGGCGACAAGGTCAGCCTCGGCTTCATGGCCGAGACCGAACGTCAGGTGGAACACCATCTGGATGGCCATCTCGACAGCCTGCCCGCCGCCGATCTGGAGTCGCGCGCGGTCGTCGAGCAGATGCGTGTCGATGAAATCGCGCACGCGAAGTCGGCGCTCGACAGTGGTGGCATCGAGTTGCCACTGCCGGTGCGCTCGCTGATGCGCATCGCGTCGAAAGTAATGACTCGGACTGCGTATTACATTTGACTTAACATCGCGGGCGGCGCCCATGCCGTCCGCGAAATCACTGAAACCCAATCCGCTTTTATCCCTGCATGCATCCCGCGTAGAAGCCCCGCGCCACCGGCCGTCTCCCCGCGCTTTTCACGTATCACCTTCACAACCTGCACTAGTTCATTCATTCATAACGCTTTTTTAGTTTTTCTTCCGACTTGAGGAAGCGGCGCTAAGTCCTTGTTCTAGCGAATAAATTTCGTCAAAAAAGGACCTGCGTCCCTTGACCCTCGTGGGTCGTTCCTCTAAAGTGGGAGACAGTGTGAGAAAGTGTTTTTTTGTGTGATTTCAGGTGCGTATTCCGGTAAATTTTCTCGATACAGGATGAGCGGCCATCGGCGCTGCATAGGGGAAGCAATTGTTCCAGGGGGCTTCGGCGCTGGCACTCGATGCGAAAGGACGGATGTCGATTCCGTCGCGCTATCGTGAAGCGCTGCAAGGACAGGCAGAAGGCCGGGTGACGATCACCAAGCACCCGGACGGCTGCCTGTTGCTATTTCCGCGCCCGGAATGGGAAGTGTTTCGCGCCAAGGTCGCTGCGTTGCCGATGGATGCGCACTGGTGGCGCCGGATTTTCCTCGGCAATGCCTCCGATGTCGAACTGGACAGCGCTGGTCGCGTGTTGGTGTCACCCGAGTTGCGTCTTGCAGCTGGAATGGAAAAGGAAGTCATGCTGCTCGGCATGGGTAGTCATTTTGAGTTGTGGGATGCGCAGACCTACGCCGCCAAGGAACAGGCGGCGATGGCGCAGGGCATGCCCGACGCCTTGAAGAATTTCACGTTCTGATCGCGGCAGACAAACATGGCATCTGCGATGGGACCGGAACTGCAGCATCGCACGGTGCTGCTCGACGAAGCGGTCGATGCGCTCGTGACGCGCACCGACGGCATTTATGTGGACGGCACGTTCGGACGTGGCGGGCATAGTCGCGCGGTGCTCGGCAAGCTCGCCGAGGGCGGCCGGCTGATCGCGTTCGACAAGGATCCGCTCGCGATCGCGACGGCTGCGCAGATCGCGGATCCGCGCTTTGAGATTGTGCATGACAGCTTTGCTTCGCTGCGTGAGGCCATTCAATCACGCGGAGTAGGGCGTGTGTCGGGCGTGTTGCTGGACTTGGGCGTGTCGTCGCCGCAAATCGACGATCCGCAGCGCGGCTTCAGTTTCCGCGCGGATGGCCCGCTCGACATGCGGATGGACCCGACGCGCGGCGAGTCTGCTGCGGACTGGCTCGCCCGGGCCACGGTGCAGGAACTGACGGAGGTGATACGAGATTATGGGGAAGAACGGTTTGCTTTTCAGATTGCAAAGGCGCTTGTTGCTCGCCGGGCAGAGTCCGACCATCTCGGGCCTCTCGACAGCACGGGCGAGCTTGCCCAAATCGTGGCTAACGTCGTCAAAACCCGTGAGAAGGGTAAGGACCCGGCAACCCGCACCTTTCAAGCTATACGGATTCACGTCAATCAAGAGCTTGCGGAGCTGCCGGTAGTCCTGCAAGCAGCGTTGTCGTTGCTGGAGCAAGGGGGACGGCTGGTGGTCATCAGCTTTCATTCGCTCGAAGACCGGATCGTCAAACGGTTCATGCAGGCGCACTCCACTGCGCCTGCTGTCGATCGACGACTGCCGATTCGCGCGGTGGATCTGCCGAGTCCCCCTCTCAAACTGATCGGCCGCGTGTTCGCAAGCGACGCTGAAGTCGCCTCGAATCCGCGCGCCCGCTCGGCCGTGATGCGCACTGCGGAGCGCATCACGCCATGAATCGCCTGAACATATTCCTGCTGATCGTCGTGATGGGCTGTGCGTTGTCGGTCGTCAACGCCACCAACAAGCAACGTCAGCTCTTCATCCAGCTGCAGCGCGCGCAGTCGCAGGAGCGTCAGCTGCAGCAGGACTATGCCCAGCTTCAATATCAGCAAAGCGCGTTGTCGAAGACTTCGCGCATCGAACAGATCGCCACTGATTCGCTCAAGATGCAGCCCGTGACGACCGGACGCACGCAATATCTGACGCTCGCTCCCGGCGCCGTCACCGCCGAAGATGCGCCGGTGCCGCCGCCGGTGCCGGCTTCCGCCCCCGCCGCCCATCGCGGAGGTGCGCGATGAAAAAAGGGGGAAGCCGCAAGGGCGTCGCCTTCACCACGAATCCGATCCTGTCGGTGCGCCTGCCGATGTGGCGCTCGAAGCTCGTCGTGTTCCTGCTGTTCATGGCGTTCCTCGCGCTCGCCGCGCGCGCCTTCTGGATCCAGGGGCCCGGCAACGCGTTCTATCAGAAGCAGGGCGAAAGCCGCTATCAGCGCACGCTCGAAATGCCGGCGACGCGCGGCAAGATTCTCGATCGCAACGGTCTCGTGCTCGCGACGAGCCTGCCCGTGCGCGCGATCTGGGCCATTCCCGAAGCCGTGCCCGACGATCTCGGCGCGGACAAGCTCGCCCAGCTCGGCCAGTTGCTCGGCATGACCACCAAGGAGTTGCGCGCGAAGCTCTCGGAAGACAAGACCTTCGTGTACGTGAAGCGCCAGGTGCCGCTCGACGTCGCCGCGAAGGTGACCGCGCTCGACATCCCCGGTATTTATCAGCGTAACGAATACAAGCGCTATTACCCCGAGGGCGAGATCACCGCTCACCTGATCGGCTTCACGAACGTCGAGGACGAAGGCCAGGAAGGCGTCGAACTCGGCGATCAGAAGCTGCTCGAGGGCATGCCCGGCATCCGTCACGTCATCAAGGACCGGATGGGGCACATCGTCGAGGACGTCGACGAGCAGGTCGTGCCGCACGACGGCCGCGACGTGGACCTGTCGATCGACAGCAAGATCCAGTACATCGCCTATACGAACCTGAAAGCCGCGGTCGAGAAGTTCAAGGCCAAGGCCGGTACGGCGATGGTGATCGACGTGCGCACGGGCGAAGTGCTCGCGCTCGTCAACTATCCGACCTACAACCCGAACGACCGCTCGCACCTCACCGGCGAACAGTTGCGCAACCGCATGCTCACCGATGTGTTCGAGCCGGGTTCGATCATGAAGCCGTTCACGGTGTCGCTCGCGCTCGATCTGCACCGCGTGTCGCCGACTACACTGGTGGATACGGGGCCCGGCCGCTTCATGCTGGACGGCGCGCAGATCACGGACGACAGTGCGTTCGGCGTGCTGACGGTCGGCGGCGTGATCCAGAAGTCGAGCAACATCGGCGCGACCAAGATCGCCATGACGCTCAAGCCCGAAGAAATGTGGGACATGTACCAGAGCATCGGCCTCGGTCAGGCGCCGAAAGTCGGTTTCCCCGGCGCGGCGGCGGGCCGTCTGCGTCCGTGGAAAAGCTGGCGCCGTATCGAGCAGGCGACGATGTCGTACGGCTATGGCCTGTCCGCGTCGCTGTTCCAGCTCGCGCGTGCCTACACCGCGATCGCCCACGACGGCCAGATCCTGCCGGTGTCGATCTTCAAGACGCCGGGCGACCAACCGGTCTCCGGTCCGCAAGTGTTCTCGCCCACCACGGCGCGCGAAGTGCGCGCGATGCTCGAAACGGTGACCGCGCCGGGCGGCACGTCGCCCGATGCCGCCGTGCCGGGTTATCGCGTCGGCGGCAAGAGCGGCACCGCGTACAAGCACGAAGGCCGCGGCTACGACAAGTCGAAGTACCGCGCGTCGTTCGTCGGCATGGCGCCGATGCCCAATCCGCGCATCGTCGTCGCGGTATCGGTCGACGAACCGACGGCCGGCAGCCACTTCGGCGGTCAGGTGTCGGGCCCGGTGTTCTCGGCGATCGCGGGCGACACGCTGCGCTCGCTGAACGTGCCGCCCGACATGCCCGTCAAGCAACTCGTGGTGTCCGACGACAGCGCGCAAACGCCTGCCGCGAGCGCACCCGCTGCCGCCACGGCGCCGGCGAAGCACGTTTCCGCGCCGAAAAACCCCGAGACTGCACACCGCATGACGGTTGCCGACAACGCGAAGAACCGACCCGGAGTCATTCGATGAGCGCGACGCGCACCCAGCACCCGGCGCAGCGGCAAATTGCCGATGCGCTCGCGTGGCTGCGCACTCACGCGCAGCCTCAAGCCGACCTGCACGCGGATACCCGCGCGCTCAAGGCCGGCGATGTCTTTTTTGCCTATGCCGTCGATGGCGCCGACAACCGCGCGTTCATCGCCAGCGCGATCGAGCGCGGCGCGGCGGCGGTGCTGTATCAGCCGGAAGGTTTCAGCGGCGAAGTCGATGCATCGATCGCGCTCGCGGTTCCGCAGCTCGATGTGCTCGCCGGTGAGATCGCGAGCGGCTGGTACGGGGACGCGAGCGACGCGATGCTGATGGTCGGCGTGACCGGCACCAACGGCAAGACTTCGTGCAGCCAATGGATCGCCGCGGCCTTGACCGCGCTCGGCAAGCCGTGCGCGGTCATCGGCACGCTTGGCAGCGGCATGCCCGGCCATCTGGTGCACACCGGCTTCACGACACCCGACGCACCGCAACTGCAGCGCAGCCTCGCGCAGTTGCGCACGGCAGGTGCGCAGGCGGTCGCGATGGAAGTGTCGTCGCACGCGCTGCATCAAGGACGTGTGAACGGCGCGGCGTTCGACATCGCGCTGTTCACGAATCTGACCCAGGACCATCTCGACTATCACCACACGTTCGAGGCCTACGAGGCAGCCAAGGCGCGTCTTTTCGCGTGGCCCGGCCTGCGCGTGGCCGTCATCAATGCCGACGACGCGGCCGGCCGCCGTCTGATCGCCGCGACGCGCGGCCAGGTCCGCACGATTGCGTACGGCGTCGATACGCCAGCAGCGGATGCACCGGTCGCCGATGCATGGCTGCGCGCGACCGGCGTGCGGGCCACCGCGACCGGCAGCGCGTTCCATCTGGAGACCTCGGACTGGGGCGACGCCGAAGTCGAAGTGCAGACGCTCGGCCTCTTCAATGTGAGCAATCTGCTCGCGGTGCTCGGCGCGTTGTTGTCGGCGGACGTGCCGCTCGCGGCGGCGCTCGCCGAGCTCGCGAAGCTCGAGCCGGTCAACGGTCGCATGGAGCGCCTCGGCGGCCGTCCGGGCAGCGATGAGCCGCTTGTCGTGATCGATTACGCGCACACGCCCGACGCGCTCGAAAAGACGCTCGAAGCGCTGCGCCCGATCGCGACGGCGCGTGGCGGCCAGCTCGTGTGCATGTTCGGCTGCGGCGGCGATCGCGACGCGACCAAGCGTCCGTTGATGGGCGCGATCGCCGAGCGGCTCGCCAACAGCGTCGTCGTGACGAGCGACAACCCGCGCAGCGAGGCGCCGGGCGCGATCATCGACCAGATCATCGGCGGCATGCGCGAAGGCGCGAAGGCGCGTCGTGTCGAGGACCGCGCGAGCGCGATCCTGCAGGCGGTGCGCGGCGCGGCGCGTGAAGACGTCGTGGTGCTGGCGGGCAAGGGTCACGAAGCAACTCAGGAAATCATGGGCAAGAAGCGCGCGTTCTCCGATCAGGATCACGCGCGCCTTGCTCTCGCAGCCCGCGCGACGCACGGGCGCGGAGGCGGTGAATGACGATGTTTTCTCTACGCGACGCGGCAGCACTGATTCCGGGCGCGAACGTGCTCGGCGACGACTCGGCCACTTTCGAGCACGTCTCGACCGATAGCCGCACGGCGGGCCCGGGCGACCTGTTCGTTGCACTCAAGGGCGAGCGTTTCGATGCGCACGACTTCCTGCCCGAGGTCGCGACCCGGCACGTGAGTGCCGTGCTGGTCTCGCGCAGTCCGGGCGACTGGCGCATTCCGGCACTGCGTGTCGACGACACGCGCACGGCGCTGGGCGCGCTCGCGCGCGGCTGGCGGCGGCGTTTCGCGATTCCGCTCGTCGCGGTCACGGGCAGCAACGGCAAGACGACGGTGAAGGAGATGATCGCGTCGATCTTCGCCGCGGCAGTCGGCGCCGACGCGCGCCTGGCGACCGCCGGCAACTTCAACAACGACATCGGCCTGCCGCTCACGCTGCTGCGCCTCACCGGCGCGCATCGCCTCGCGGTCGTCGAACTCGGCATGAATCATCCGGGCGAAACCGATTTGCTCGCGAAGATCGCTGAGCCGAGCGTCGCTCTGGTGAACAACGCGCAGCGCGAGCACCAGGAGTTCATGGCGACGGTCGAGGCCGTCGCGCTCGAACATGCGAGCGTGATCCACGCATTGAAGCCCGAAGGCACGGCCGTCTTCCCGGCCGACGATGCCTACGCGGGCATCTGGCGCGTCGCGGCCACCGGCTCGCGCATCATGGACTTCGCGCTGCACACGGATGCCAGCGCGGTCGAAGCCGCCGTGACCGGCACGCTCGCCGGCAACCGCCTCACGATCGACACGCCGCAGGGCCGCGTCGAAGTCGCGCTGCAGGTGCTCGGCGCGCACAACGCACACAACGCGCTCGCGGCAACGGCGGCGGCGCTCGCGGCGGGCGTGTCGCTCGCTGCGATCCGGCAAGGGCTCGAAGCGTTCGAGCCGGTCAAGGGACGTCTGCAGGTGAAGTCGGCGGCACTCGGCGCGCTCGCGGGCGCAACGGTGATCGACGACACCTACAACGCCAATCCCGACTCCGCGCGTGCGGCCGTCGATGTGCTCGCGTCGCACGCGTCGCCGCGTGTGCTCGTGATGGGCGACATGGGCGAAGTCGGCGACGACGGCCCCGCGTTTCACCGCGAGGTGGGCGCCTACGCGAAGGAGCGCGGCATCGACGCGCTCTACGCACTGGGCGACGCGTCGCGCGACATGGTCGCGGCGTTCGGCGCCGGCGCGCATCATGCGGCCGACGTCGGCGCGCTCGTCGACGAACTGCTGCGGGCGGGTCACGGCAGCGCGGCAACGATCCTCGTGAAGGGCTCGCGTTTCATGCAGATGGAACGCGTCGTAGCTGCCCTCACGAACCCGAACAACCCTGCGCCGGACGCCAAGTCCGGCGCGCATTGAAGACTGGAAGGACCCTAAGCATGCTACTGGCGCTGGCGCAATGGCTGCAGAATGACGCAAGCTTCTTGCGCGTGTTCAGTTATCTGACGTTCCGCGCGGTGATGGCCACCATCACCGCGCTTGTGATCGGGCTCGTCTGTGGCCCGTGGGTGATCCGCAAGCTGACCTCGATGAAGGTCGGCCAGGCGGTGCGCAAGGACGGTCCGCAATCGCACCTCGTGAAGTCCGGCACGCCGACGATGGGCGGTGTGCTGATCCTGATCTCGATCGCTATTTCGACCCTGCTGTGGGGCGACCTCACCAACCGCTTCATCTGGATCGTGATGCTCGTCACGTTCGGCTTCGGCGTGATCGGCTGGGTCGACGACTATCGCAAGGTGGTCCACAAGGATCCGCGCGGCATGTCTTCGCGCGAGAAGTATTTCTGGCAGTCGGTGATCGGTCTGTTCGCCGCGGTGTACCTCGCGTTCAGCGTGTCCGAGGCGAGCAACGTGCGCGTGTTCGACCTCTTCATGGCGTGGGTGAGGAGCGGCCTCTCGATGGGACTGCCCGCGCGCGCCGACCTGCTGCTGCCGTTCTTCAAGTCGATCAGCTATCCGCTCGGCGTGTGGGGCTTCATCGCGCTCACGTATTTCGTGATCGTCGGCGCGAGCAACGCGGTCAATCTCACCGATGGTCTCGACGGGCTCGTGATCATGCCGGTCGTGCTGGTCGGCGCGTCGCTCGGCGTGTTCGCCTATGTGATGGGCAGCTCGGTCTATTCGAAGTACCTGCTGTTTCCGCACATCGCGGGCGCCGGCGAGTTACTGATCTTCTGCTCGGCGATCGGCGGGGCAGGGCTCGCGTTCCTGTGGTTCAACACGTATCCGGCCCAGGTGTTCATGGGCGACGTCGGCGCGCTCGCGCTCGGCGGCGCGCTCGGCACGGTCGCCGTGATCGTGCGCCAGGAAATCGTGCTCTTCATCATGGGCGGCATCTTCGTCGCGGAGACGCTCTCGGTGATGCTGCAGGTCACGTGGTTCAAGTACACGAAGAAGCGCTACGGCGAAGGCCGGCGCATCTTCAAGATGGCGCCGCTCCATCACCATTTCGAGCTGTCCGGCTGGAAGGAGACGCAAGTGGTCGTGCGTTTCTGGATCATCACGCTGATGCTGTGTCTGATCGGTCTGTCCACGCTCAAGCTGCGTTAATCGAAGTCCTCCAGGAAAACAGGGAAGCAAGCGATGTTCGGCGAGAAGTTTCGGGATCGGCAAAAGCCGATGGTGCTCGTGCTGGGGCTAGGGGAATCGGGCCTCGCGATGGCGCGCTGGTGTGCGCGGCACGGTTGCCGTCTGCGCGTTGCCGACACGCGCGAGACGCCGCCCAACCTGGCGCAGCTCGCCGTGCATGGCGTCGATGCGCAATTCGTCGGCGGCCCGTTCTCGGAGGCCCTGCTCGACGGCGTCGAACTCGTTGCGATCAGCCCGGGCTTGTCGCCGTTCGCGGCCGAACTCGTGCCGCTGCTCGCGGCGGCACGCGAGCGCGGCATCGATGTCTGGGGCGAACTCGAACTCTTCGCGCAGGCGTTGCGCCATCTTGGCGAGAGCGGCTATGCGCCGAAGGTGCTGGCCATCACCGGCACCAACGGCAAGACCACCACGACGAGCCTCACGAGCATGCTGTGCGAGCGCGCGGGCAAGCGCGTCGCGGTGGCGGGCAACATCAGCCCGGCGATGCTCGACAAGCTCGCCGAGGCCATCGACAACACCGCGCTGCCCGACATCTGGGTACTCGAACTGTCGAGCTTCCAGCTCGAGACCGCGCAATCGTTCGCACCCGATGCAGCGGCGTTGCTCAACATCACGCAGGACCATCTCGACTGGCACGGCGGCCTCGACGCCTACGCCGCCGCGAAGGGCCGCATTTTCGGGCCGCAGACGACCCGCGTGCTCAACCGCGAGGACGCGCGCGTCATGGCGTTCGCGAACGTGGCCGGCAGCGCCGCGCGCACGGTGACGTTCGGCGTGAACGAACCGCAGCGCGAAGGCGACTTCGGCATCCTGCGCGAGAGCGGCATGCTGTGGCTCGTCGAGGCACACGATCGCGACGCCTCCGATGAACCGGTGTCGCCGCGCCGTCGCAAGCAACTGGACGCCGCGCCCGTGAATCTCGCGCTCAAGCGCTTGATGCCCGCCGACGCGCTGCGCATCCGCGGTCTGCACAACGCCGCGAACGCGCTGGCTGCGTTTGCGCTCGCCCGCGCGATCGACCTGCCGGCCGCGCCGCTGTTGCACGGCCTGCGCGAATATCGCGGCGAGCCGCATCGCGTCGAACTGATTGCCTCGATCGAAGGCATCGATTACGTCGACGACAGCAAGGGCACGAATGTCGGCGCCACGGTTGCCGCGCTCGATGGTCTTGCGCAGCGCGCCGTGCTGATCGCCGGCGGCGACGGCAAGGGCCAGGACTTCGAGCCGCTCGCAGCGCCCGTTGCCCGCTGGTGCCGCGCGGTCATGCTGATTGGCCGCGACGCGCCGCAGATCCGCGCCGCGCTGGCCGACAGCGGCGTCACGCTCGACGACCAGCCGACCCTCGAAGCCGCAACGCGTGCCGCGACGGCGCTCGCCGAACCGGGCGACGTCGTGCTGCTGTCGCCCGCGTGCGCGAGCTTCGACATGTTCAAGGGCTACGCCCATCGCGCGGCCGTGTTTCGCGACACGGTCGAGGAAATCGCCGCAGAACGGGGGACGATGATATGAGCTGGTCGGAACGCTTCGGTTCACGTCTGTCGCGCGAAGCGGGCGCAGGCGCCGGTGGCGCGCCGCGCGCGGGCGGTCTGTCGAGCGCGGTCAACGGCGTGCGTCCGGCGCGCTCGCGCATGCTCGACTACGATCACTCGCTGCTGTGGGCCGTCATCGCGTTGATCGGCCTTGGCGTCGTGATGGTGTATTCGGCGTCGATCGCGATGCCCGATTCGCCGAAGTACGCGTCGTATCGCGACTACGCGTTCCTCATGCGCCATCTGATCTCGGTTGCAGTCGCGGCCGTCGCGGCGCTGATCGCGTTTCGCATTCCCGTATCGACGTGGGACCGCTATGCGCCGAAGTTCTTCCTGATCGCGCTCGTGGGTCTCGTGATCGTGCTGATTCCGCACCTCGGCAAGGGTGTGAACGGTGCGCGCCGCTGGATTCCGCTCGGCATCACCAACATGCAGCCGTCCGAGATCATGAAGCTCGCGGTGACGATCTACGCGGCGAACTACACGGTGCGCAAGCAAGAATTCATGCACAGCTTCGGCAAGGGCTTTCTGCCGATGGCGTTCGCGGTCGGCGTGGTCGGCGCGCTGCTGCTGCTCGAACCGGACATGGGCGCATTCATGGTGATCGCCGCGATCGCGATGGGCGTGCTGTTTCTCGGTGGCGTGAACGGCAAGCTGTTCGGCGGGCTCGTCGCGACGGCGGTCGGCACCTTCACGTTGCTCGTGTGGGCCTCGCCGTGGCGGCGCGAGCGGATCTTCGCGTACCTCGATCCGTGGGATGACCGCTACGCGCAAGGCAAGGCCTATCAGCTCACCCACTCGCTGATCGCGTTCGGGCGCGGCGAGTGGTTCGGCGTGGGTCTCGGCGGCAGTGTCGAGAAGCTCAACTATCTGCCCGAAGCGCATACCGACTTCATTCTCGCCGTGATCGGCGAGGAACTCGGCTTCGTCGGCGTGATGGTCGTGATCCTGCTGTTCTACTGGATCGTGCGCCGCGCGTTCGAGATCGGCCGCCAGGCGCTCGCGCTCGACCGCACGTTCGCCGGTCTCGTCGCCAAGGGCATGGGCGTGTGGTTCGGTGCGCAGGCCTTCATCAACATGGGCGTGAATCTCGGTCTGCTGCCGACCAAGGGCCTCACGCTGCCGCTCGTGAGCTACGGCGGCTCGGGCATTCTGCTCAACTGCATCGCGGTCGCCGTGCTCATGCGCGTCGACTACGAGAACCGGGTGCTGATGCGCGGAGGCAAGGTATGAGCGGCACGCGCACGCTGATGGTGATGGCCGGCGGCACCGGGGGACACGTGTTCCCGGGGCTCGCGGTCGCGCATCAGATGCAGTCGTGGGGCTGGCGCGTCGTGTGGCTCGGCAATCCGGCGGGCATGGAAGCGACGCTCGTGGCCAAGCACGGCATCCCGATGGAATACGTGCGCTTTGGCGGCGTGCGCGGCAAAGGCTTGAAGACGAAGCTGATGCTGCCCGTGAACCTGCTGCGTGCGTGCCTGCAGAGTCTCGCCGCGCTGCGTCGCGTGAAGCCCGATGTCGTGCTCGGCATGGGCGGCTACATCACGTTCCCGGCCGGTGTGATGAGCGCGCTCTCGGGCCGCCCGCTCGTGTTGCACGAACAGAATTCGATTGCCGGTCTCGCCAACAAGGTGCTCGCGAAACTCGCGCGGCGCGTGCTGGTCGCGTTCCCGGACGCGCTGCCGCACGCGGAATGGACCGGCAACCCGATTCGCGCGGAACTTGCGCACGTCGAACCACCCAAAGAACGCTACGCCGCGCGTAGCGGTCCGCTGCGCGTGCTGATCGTGGGCGGCAGTCTCGGCGCGACGGCGTTGAATGAAGTCGTGCCGCGCGCACTCGCCGCGCTCAAGCCCGCAGAGCGTCCGCACATCGTGCATCAGGCGGGCGCGAAACACATCGAGGCGCTGCGCGCGAACTACGTCGCGGCCGGCATCGAGCCGGGCGAGGACGTGCAGCTCGTAGCGTTCATCGACGACATGGCCAGCGCCTACAAGCAAGCCGATCTCGTGATCTGCCGCTCGGGTGCGATGACCGTCGCCGAGATCGCGGCGGTGGGCGTGGCGGCATGCTTCGTGCCGTTTCCGTATGCCGTCGACGATCACCAGACCACCAACGCTGCGTTTCTCGCTGATGCGAACGCGGCGCTGGTCGTACAACAACGCGACCTGACGGCGGGCGGTCTCGCCGACTGGTTGCACGGACAGACCCGCGCGTCGCTCGCCGACATGGCCGAGCGCGCACGATCGCTGGCCAAGCCCGATGCTGCCGATCAGGTCGCCCGCATCTGCGCGGACGTGGCGGGCGTGAGTCCGGGAGGAAAGCAATGAAACACATCGTCAAACATATTCATTTCGTCGGGATCGGCGGCTCGGGCATGAGCGGCATCGCCGAAGTGCTCGTCAATCTCGGCTATCACGTGAGCGGCTCCGACCTCTCGCGCAACGGCGTCACCGAGCGGCTCGCCGAACTCGGCGCGCGCGTCGCGCTCGGCCACAGCGAAGAGAACATCGAGGGCGCCGATGCAGTCGTCGTCTCGACCGCCGTGCGCAGCGACAACCCCGAAGTGCTCGCGGCGCGCCACCGGCGCATTCCGATCGTGCCGCGCGCGGTGATGCTCGCCGAGCTGATGCGCCTGAAGCAGGGCATCGCCATCGCCGGCACGCACGGCAAGACCACGACTACCTCGCTCGTCGCGAGCGTGCTCGCTGCGGGCGGGCTCGATCCGACCTTCGTGATCGGCGGGCGCCTAAACAGCGCGGGCGCGAATGCACGGCTCGGCACGGGCGACTTCATCGTCGCCGAGGCCGACGAGTCCGACGCATCGTTCCTCAACCTGTTGCCGGTCATCGAGGTCATCACGAACATCGATGCCGACCACATGGACACCTACGGCCACGACTTCGCGCGGCTCAAGCAGGCGTTCATCGAGTTCACGCATCGCCTGCCGTTCTACGGCATCGCCGTGCTGTGCGTCGACGATCCGAACGTGAAGGAGATCCTGCCGTTCGTCTCGAAGCCGATCATCCGTTACGGTTTTTCGGCCGATGCACAGGTGCGCGCAGTGAACGTCGAAGCGCATGAAGGACGCATGCATTTCACCGCGATGCGCGAGGATGCACCGTCGATTGACATCGTTTTGAACCTGCCTGGCACGCACAATGTGCAAAATGCGCTGGCCGCAATTGCAATTGCCACTGAACTTGAGGTGAAAGATGCCGATATCCAGCGAGCACTTGCTGAATTCAACGGTGTCGGCCGGCGCTTCCAGCGCTTTGGCGAAATTTCCGTCGCGGCGGGCGGCACGTACACGCTGATCGACGACTACGGTCATCACCCGGTGGAAATGGCAGCCACGATCGCGGCGGCGCGCGGAGCGTTCCCGTCGCGTCGGCTCGTACTCGCGTTTCAGCCGCATCGCTTTACGCGTACGCGTGATTGTTTCGAAGATTTTGTGAAAGTTTTGTCGACGGTCGACGCGCTGGTGCTCACAGATGTGTACGCTGCCGGCGAAGCGCCAATCGTCGCGGCCGATGGTCGTGCACTCGCGCGTGCGATCCGGGTGGCAGGCAAGGTCGAGCCGGTGTTCGTCGAGACCGTCGACGAGATGCCAGATGCGCTCGCGGCCGTAGTGCGCGAGGGTGATGTCGTGATCACGATGGGTGCAGGTTCGATCGGCGGGGTGCCGGGACGAATCGCGCTAGAACAGAAGGTGTGAGATGAGCAGTATCGATCCGAAACAATTCGGCAAAGTGGCAGTGTTGCTCGGCGGCGAGTCGGCCGAGCGCGAAGTGTCGCTCAATTCCGGGCGCCTCGTGCTGCAGGGATTGCGCGGCGCGGGCATCGACGCGCATGCGTTCGACCCGTCGGAGCGGCCGTTGTCGGCGCTCAAGGACGAGGGCTTCGTGCGCGCGTTCAACGCGTTGCATGGCGGCTATGGCGAGAACGGCCAGATCCAGGGCGCGCTCGACTTCTACGGCATCCGCTATACGGGTAGCGGTGTGCTCGGCTCGGCGCTCGGGCTCGACAAGTTCCGCACCAAGCTCGTGTGGCAGCAGCTCGGCATCCCGACGCCGCCGTTCGAGACCGTCATGCGTGGCGACGACTACGCCGCGCGTGCGCAGGCGATCGTCGGCAAGCTCGGTCTGCCGCTGTTCGTCAAGCCGGCAAGCGAAGGTTCGAGCGTCGCTGTGATCAAGGTGAAGAGCGCCGATGCATTGCCGGCCGCGCTTGCCGAGGCCGCGAAGTTCGACACGATCGTGCTGGTGGAAAAGAGCATCGAGGGCGGCGGCGAGTACACCGCGTGCATCGCGGGCGATCTCGACCTGCCGCTCATCAAGATCGTGCCGGCCGGCGAGTTTTACGACTACGACGCGAAGTACATCCTCGACACGACGCAGTATCTGATTCCGTGCGGCGTGTCGCCCGAGAAGGAAGCGCAGTTGAAGAAGCTCGCGCGCCGTGCGTTCGACGCACTCGGCTGCACGGACTGGGGCCGCGCCGATTTCATGCTCGATGCGGCGGGCGAGCCGTATTTCCTCGAAGTGAACACGGCGCCCGGCATGACCGATCACTCGCTGCCGCCGAAGGCGGCGCGCTCGGTCGGTATCAGCTATCAGGATCTGGTGGTGAAGGTGCTGTCGCTCACGTTGAACGCCTGACCCGAATGCTTGACCGCGCAACTTGATCGTAACCCAAGCGAAGACCGCAACAACCGACATGTGGAACAACGTCCGACAGCTCAACCTGGCCGCCAACGCACTGCATGCGCTGCTCGTGCTCGGGCTGCTGGCGGCCGGCTGTTACTGGCTGGTGCAGCGCCCGAACTTCGCGCTGCGCGAGATCCGCATCGAGGGCGATACCGAGCACATCAACGCGCCGACCGTGCGCGCGAGCGTCGTCGGACGGCTGAAGGGCAACTTCTTCACCGTCGATCTCGATGCGGCGCGCCAGGCGTTCGAGCAGATGCCGTGGGTGCGCCATGCCAGCGTGCGCCGCGTCTGGCCGAATGCGCTCGCGGTGTCGCTCGAAGAGTACAAGCCGTTGGGCACATGGGGCAGCGATCAGCTCGTGAGTACCGACGGCGAGTTGTTCACGGCGAACCAGGGCGAGCTCGACGAGACGCTGCCCGCGTTCGACGGACCGGACGGCACGGCAAAAGAAGTAGTGGCGCGCTATCACGACTTCGCGAAGTGGTTCGCGCCGCTGGGTCTCACGCCGGAAGAAGTGACGCTCACACCGCGCTTCGCATGGACCGTGAAGCTGTCGAACGGCACGCAGGTTGAACTCGGCCGCGAGCGCAACAGCGACACGCTCGCGGATCGCACGAAGCGGCTGACGGCAGCATGGTCGGCGCTTACGCAACGCTGGGGGAAAGATATCGAATATGCAGACTTGCGCTATCCGAACGGTTTTGCGATCCGCGCGGCAGGCATGCGCTTCATCAGCGATCCGGCCCAGACCAGGAAGTAACAGGACATCTCTCGCAACGAGCACGCTATGAGTAAAGACTATAAGGATCTGCTGGTCGCCCTCGACATCGGGACGTCGAAGGTGGTGGCTGTCGTCGCCGAATTGAAGGGCGAAGGCCACTACGAGGTGATCGGGCTCGGCCAGAGCGAATCGAAGGGGCTAAAAAAAGGCGTCGTGGTGAACATCGAGGCCACGGTGCAGTCTATTCAGCGTGCGCTCGAAGAGGCAGAGCTGATGGCCGACTGCAAGATCACGAATGTGTTCACCGGCATCGCGGGCAGCCATATCCGCAGCTTCAATTCGAGCGGCATGGTCGCGATCAAGGAGAAGGAAGTCACGCAGGCGGATGTCGCGCGCGTGATCGAGACCGCCAAGGCGATCAACATTCCGACCGACCAGCAGGTGCTGCATATCCTCACGCAGGAATTCATCATCGACGGCCAGGAAGGCGTGCGTGAGCCGATCGGCATGAGCGGCATCCGTCTCGAAGTGAAGGTGCACATCGTGACGGGCGCGGTGAGCGCGGCGCAGAACATCGTCAAGTGCGTGCGCCGCTGCGGTCTCGAAGTGAACGACTTGATCCTGCAGCCGCTCGCGTCGTCGCTCGCGGTGCTGACCGAGGACGAGAAGGAACTGGGCGTGGTGCTGGTCGACGTCGGTGGCGGCACGACCGACATCGCGATCTTCAGCGAAGGCGCGATCCGTCACACGGCGGTGATACCGATCGCAGGCGACCAGGTGACGAGCGACATCGCGATGGCATTGCGCACGCCGACGCCGGACGCGGAAGACATCAAGGTCGAGTACGGCATCGCCAAGCAGGCACTCGCCGATCCGGACGAGATGATCGAAGTGCCGGGTCTGGGCGAGCGCGGTCCGCGCAAGCTGTCGCGCCAGGCGCTCGCGGCCGTGATCGAGCCGCGCGTGGAAGAACTGTTTTCACTCGTGCAGCAGGTGGTGCGCGAGTCGGGTTACGAAGAACTGCTCAGCTCCGGTGTGGTGCTGACCGGCGGCGCGGCGATGATGCCGGGCATGGTCGAGCTGGGCGAGGACATTTTCCTGAAGCCGGTGCGCATCGGTGTACCGGAATATGCAGGCGGTCTGGCCGATGTGGTGCGCAACCCGCGCTACTCGACGGCGATCGGCCTGCTCGTGGAGGGCAGCGCGCAGCGCATGCGCGGTCGCAAGGTTGCAGTGCAGTCAGGGTCGATGGGACAGGTCTTCACGCGCATGAAGGACTGGTTCCTCGGCAACTTCTGACGAGGCACACGAAGGTTCGGAAATTCGCGCTGGTGCCGGCGGCTGGCGCGCGACGAGAGGTTGCCCGATCTCTCGCCGAATAACGGCCGAGGAGCAGTAACTTTTTTCTTGACGGAGGCAACATGGAATTCCAGATGCTGGAAACGGAAACCAACGGCACCATCATCAAGGTGGTCGGCGTTGGCGGCGCTGGCGGCAATGCCGTTCAGCACATGATCAACCGCGGCGTGCAAGGCGTCGATTTCATCGTCATGAACACCGACGCGCAGGCACTGTCGCGCTCGCGTGCAACGGCGGTGATCCAGCTGGGCAAGACGGGTCTGGGCGCGGGCGCCAAGCCGGAAATGGGCCGTGCGGCTGCGGAAGAAGCGCGCGAGCGCGTCGCCGACGCACTGCGTGGCGCGCACATGGTGTTCATCACCGCGGGCATGGGTGGCGGCACCGGCACGGGCGCTGCTCCCGTCGTGGCGCAGATCGCCAAGGAAATGGGCATCCTGACCGTTGGCGTGGTGAGCAAGCCGTTCGAGTTCGAAGGCGGCAAGCGCATGCGCGTGGCAGAAGCCGGCTCGCAGCAACTGGAGGATCACGTCGACTCGCTGATCGTCGTTCTCAACGACAAGCTGTTCGAGGTGATGGGCGATGACGCCGAGATGGACAAATGCTTCCAGTGCGCAGACGACGTTCTGAACAACGCAGTCGCTGGTATCGCTGAAATCATCAACGTCGATGGCCTCGTGAACGTCGACTTCGAAGACGTGAAGACGGTGATGGGCGAGCAGGGCAAGGCGATGATGGGCACGGCGACGGTCGCCGGCGTCGATCGCGCACGTCTTGCGGCCGAGCAGGCAGTGGCGAGCCCGCTGCTCGAAGGCGTGGATCTGTCGGGCGCGCGCGGCGTGCTCGTCAACATCACGTCGAGCCGTTCGCTGCGTCTGTCCGAAACGCGCGAAGTGATGAACACCATCAAGAGCTACGCGGCGGAAGACGCCACGGTGATCTTCGGTGCCGTCTACGACGACGCGATGGGCGATGCACTGCGCGTGACGGTTGTCGCGACGGGACTCGGCCGCGCAGCGAAGAAGCAACAGTCGGCACCGATGACGCTGCTGCGCACCGGCACCGACAACCAGCCGGTCGGTGTGCATCACAGCTACGCACCGCAGCAGTCGAACGCAGCCGATTACGGCGCGCTCGATACGCCGGCGGTGTGGCGCACGTCGCGTGACACGGCGGCTTCGCACGTGCAGGCGCTGCAGGAAAAGGGCGTCGACACCTACGACATCCCGGCCTTCCTGCGCAAGCAGGCGGACTGAGGCTGTGCGCGCAAGGGATCAGGTGACGGCGTGACAACAGGGGAACCGGTGCGCAAGCACCAAGTTCTGTCGACACGCCTGACCTGATCGACCTGCGCCGGCGTAGTGTCGACCTCGTCAGCCAGAGCCGCGTTTTGACGAGCGCGGAAGGGACGCTTGCCCGCTTCGTTTCGGCGAAGGGCAATGGACGCGTTCCGCCTGAAGAAAGGCGAGGCCGGACAAGCGACGGCAAAACGCGCACAATGGCGCGCACGATGCGCCGTGTCGAAAGTGAAGGACGAGCGATGATCAAAGTGGGTGAAAAGCTGCCTGACGCGACGCTCTTCGAGTACATCGAAGAGCCTGGCGAAGGCTGCACAGTTGGGCCGACCAGCTTTAGCGTGCGCGAGCAGACGGCGGGCAGGCGCGTGGTGATCTTCGGATTGCCGGGTGCCTTCACGCCGACCTGTTCAGCGAAGCACGTGCCGGGCTATGTCGAACTCGTGGCGCCGTTGCGTGCTGCGGGCATCGACGAAATCTGGTGCGTGTCCGTCAACGACGCGTTCGTGATGGGCGCGTGGGGGCGCGATCAGCACACCTCGGGCAAGGTGCGCATGATGGCGGACGGCAGTGCGGCATTCACCCGTGCGCTCGGTCTCGAACAGGATTTGTCGGCGCGCGGCATGGGAATACGTTCCCAGCGCGACGCGATGGTGGTCGACGACGGCGTGGTCAAGACGCTGAACGTCGAGGCGCCCGGCAAGTTCGAAGTGAGCGATGCGGCGAGTATCCTGGCGACGCTGAGCTGATCGCAAAGGGCGACATGTTGCCGCCGTTGCCGATATGCAACGCTGTAACGCCGCCATTTGTGACGGGCCATTACGCGGGCCGATTCCCCGGAAACGCCTCCGTTTCGGGTATCGGCCCGTCGTCCATCCGCTGGATGACGGGCAAAGGGTAATGCGAGGAAACAGATTGTCACGTGCGCTGCAACAACCGCCCGGGACAGTTGGAGTATAATTGCTGCTATGAATTAAAAACCCCCGATTGGAATTTTCAATCAAGCAGACGAGCACCATGTTGAAGCAACGGACCATCAAATCGATCGTGAAGACCGTCGGCATCGGTCTGCACTCGGGCCGCAAAGTCAATTTGACGCTGCGCCCGGCTGCGCCGGACACGGGCATTGTCTTTTCGCGCGTGGATCTCGCCACGCCCGTGGACATTCCTGCATCGGCGATGTCGATTGGTGACACGCGCCTTGCTTCCGTGTTGCAGAAGGACGGCGCGCGCGTCTCGACGGTCGAGCATCTGATGTCCGCGTGTGCGGGCCTCGGCATCGACAACCTCTACGTCGACGTGACCGCCGAGGAAATCCCGATCATGGACGGCAGCGCGGCTTCGTTCGTGTTCCTGATCCAGTCGGCGGGTATCGAAGAACAGAACGCGCCGAAGAAGTTCATCAAGGTCATCAAGCCGGTCGAGATCCGCGACGGCGACAAGTTCGCGCGCCTCGACCCGTTTTTCGGCTTCAAGCTCAAGTTCACCATCGACTTCCGCCACCCGGCTGTCGACAAGACCGGCCAGGCGCTCGAAGTCGATTTCGCGAACACGTCGTACGTGCGGGAAATCGCGCGGGCGCGTACCTTCGGTTTTGCCCATGAAGTCGAAATGATGCGGGAGCTCGGCCTCGCGCGCGGCGGCAGCATGGACAACGCGATCGTGCTCGACGAGTACCGCATTCTGAACAACGACGGCCTGCGCTACGACGACGAATTCGTGAAGCACAAGATGCTCGACGCGATCGGCGATCTGTACGTGGTCGGCCATCCGCTGCTGGCGTCGTACACGGCGTACAAGTCGGGTCACGGGCTGAACAACGCGCTGCTGCGCGAACTGCTCGCGCAGCAGGACGCGTACGAGATCGTGACGTTCGACGACACGCAAAAGGCGCCGCGCGGCTTCGGCTACGAAACGCAGACTGCCTTTGCCTGACACCGCGTCCTACCCGATCAACGCCGCCTCGAGCGGCGTTTGTCATTGTGCGCCCAGCACGGGCGCAATCTTGTGGGTGCAAGTCCCATCGTGAGTTGACCACAGCGAACGAAGCAAAGCGCAACTGCGTGAGGGCGACCGAGCGTGGGGAGGAAGCGTGGAGCGAAACCGCGAGCCGATGAACAAGAACCGGATATGAGGCGGTGCCGATCAGGGCGAGCGCGCAATGAAGCGCGAAGCTCTCGTGGTCAAGGATCAGGCATCGTAAATGCGGCGGTTGTGCGGTGAAGGATTGCGCTCTTACCTGGGGAGATCTCGCCTCGTGCCTGAAAGGGCAACGGCGTCGAGCCGGAGCGAGAAGTCAGCAGAGGCCGTAGTAGTCACAGGACAGGTCGATGAGGCTGAAGCTGGTGACGAAGGGCCAAACGGGAAGGAGTGTCCAACGTCATGTCGATGCGACAGGCAATGCGTCAGATGCCCGTGCAAACGGGGCGAGCGGGAGTAGCGCGCGGTGAAGCTGCACGCGTACCCGTGAGCGACGAAGTCTGCGGCCCGCGCCATGAATCCGGGGACACGGGGTCAGCGTTGCTGGAAGCAGCGCTGACGAGAGAGAACCTGAAGCAGGCGTTCAAACGGGTACGGGCGAACAAGGGAGCCGCTGGCGTGGACGGTCTGGACATTGACCAGACGTCGCGTCATCTGGTGAGGGCGTGGCCTGCGATCCGTGAACAATTGCTCAAGGGGACGTACCGGCCCAGTCCGGTACGTCGGGTGACGATTCCGAAGCCGGACGGAGGCGAGCGCGAGCTTGGCATCCCGACGGTGACTGACCGGTTGATCCAGCAGGCGCTGCTGCAGGTGCTGCAACCGGTTCTGGATCCGACCTTCAGCGAGCACAGCTACGGCTTCCGGCCGGGACGGCGTGCGCACGACGCGGTACTTGCCGCGCAATCGTACGTGCAGTCGGGACGGCGAATCGTGGTGGACGTTGATCTGGAGAAGTTCTTTGACCGGGTCAACCACGACATCCTGATCGAGCGCTTACAGAAACGCATTGGCGACGCCGGAGCGATCCGGCTGATCCGTGCGTATCTGAACAGCGGCATCATGGATGGCGGGGTGGTGCAGCAGCGAGATCAGGGCACACCACAGGGTGGGCCGCTATCCCCGTTGCTGGCCAACGTGCTGCTCGACGAGGTGGACAAGGAACTGGAGCGACGGGGTCATTGCTTCGCACGCTACGCCGACGATGCGAATGTGTATGTTCGTAGCCGCCGGGCGGGCGAGCGGGTGATGGCACTGTTGCGACGCCTGTACGGGCGACTGCGTCTGAAGGTCAACGAGACCAAAAGCGCAGTGGCCAGTGTGTTCGGTCGGAAGTTTCTGGGCTACAGCCTGTGGGTGGCTGCGGGTGGGGTGGTCAAACGCAAGGTGGCGGCCAAACCGCTGCTGGCGTTCAAACACCGCATCCGTCAGGTGACTCGCCGATCCGGCGGGCGCAGCATGAAGGAAGTGGTGGAACAGTTACGGCCTTACGTGCAGGGCTGGAAGGCGTACTTCCGGCTGGCGCAAACGCCGCGCGTCTGGTTAGCACTGGACGAGTGGCTGCGTCACCGGTTGCGTGCCATTCAGCTTAAGCACTGGCGCCGTGGCGCCACCATCTACCGGGAACTGCGTGCGCTGGGGGCATCGGCTGCGGTGGCGCGACAAGTGGCGGCGAACAGTCGTTGCTGGTGGCGCAACAGCAACGGTGCGCTCAAGCGTGTGCTGACCATCGCCTACTTCGACCAGTTGGGCGTACCCCGACTCTCATAACCTCAACTTCCCGAACCGCCCGGTGCGGACCCGCATGCCGGGTGGTGTGGCAGGGGTACGGCCTCATGGCCGTCCCCTATGCCGATTCTGGAGCAGCTTTTTCGTCGCGCTTCAGCGTGAGCGCTTCAGATGGCGCTTCGCCATTCTGGCGAGCGCTTCCTGCAGCGGCGAATCGGGCAGCGATTCGCTCAGGGCCTGCAAGGCAAGCGCGCCCGCCGGAGTCATGCGAGCCTGTTTTTCGGCTGGCGGCGCCTTCATCGATTGCGGCCGCACGCGGATGCGCAGCGCGTTGAGCGCCCAGCCGCGCGCCTGCAGGTCCGTGACGAGCCGTGGCTCCAGATGGCGCAAGCGTGCCGCCAGCGCGTTGTGCGCGGCGAACAGCACCAGCGTGCCGTCCTTGATGAACCCCGGTTCGACACTCGTCGCGAGGTAGTCGGGCAGCAACTGCGCCAGGTCGCGCTCCATGGCCGCGATCTGCTCGACGCCGGCGCGCAGCGGCGCGAACGCGTCCGTGCGGCTCAGCACTTCGGCGACCGGTTGGGCGAATCGTTTGGCAGACGGTCTTGAATACGGCGAAAAGCGGCTCATGTCGGGAGAGTGGCAAGGTTCGCGCGCGAGGCCGCGCGTGACCTGCTGCAATTGTAGCCTGTGAGGCGACCGGAAACGGCCGCTCGGGTGAGCGAGCAGTGTTGGGTAGCTGGAAGTGGGACCCGCTGAAGCGCGAAAGCGCCAACCCAGGACCGACATGCGAACTCGGACTCACAAGGCGCTGCCGGGGGCGCGTGCTAAAATGCCCGATTCAAATCCACCATTTTGGACTTAAGCCGCCGAGGTCCTTCCGATCCGGGTGCATGTTGCAGGAACCCGGCCGAACCCGCGACGCAGACACCGATCCGATGAGCACCGGTTTCCTACAGAAAATCTTTGGCAGCCGCAATCAGCGACTGATCAAGCAATATCAAAAGACCGTCGCGTCGATCAACGCGCTCGAACCGACGATCGAGAAGTACACCGATCAGCAGCTGCGTGCCAAAACGGCCGAGTTTCGCGAGCGCGTCGCCAAGGGCACGTCGCTGGACGAACTGCTGCCCGAGGCGTTCGCCGTTTGTCGCGAGGCGAGCCGTCGGGTGCTGAAGATGCGGCACTTCGACGTCCAGCTGATCGGCGGGATGGTGCTCCACTACGGCAAGATCGCGGAAATGCGCACCGGCGAGGGCAAGACGCTCGTCGCGACGCTCGCGGCCTACCTCAACGCGCTGTCCGGGCGCGGCGTGCACGTGGTGACGGTGAACGACTACCTTGCCCAGCGTGACGCGGAATGGATGGGGCGTCTCTACAACTTCCTGGGTCTGTCGGTCGGCATCAACTTGTCGCAGATGGACCACGCGATGAAGCAGCAGGCCTACGCCTCCGACATCACGTACGGCACCAACAACGAATTCGGCTTCGACTACCTGCGCGACAACATGGTCTACGAGACCGAAGCGCGCGTGCAGCGAGCCCTGAATTTCGCGGTCGTCGACGAAGTGGACTCGATCCTGATCGACGAGGCGCGTACGCCGCTCATCATCTCGGGCCAGGCGGAAGACCACACCGAACTCTACGTGCGCATGAACGCGCTGCCGCCGCTGCTCGAACGCCAGATCGGCGAAGAGAAGGCCGACGGCACCGGCGTCGAGAAACCGGGCGACTACACGCTCGACGAAAAGGCGCGCCAGGTGTTCCTCACCGAGTCGGGCCACGAGAAGGCCGAGCGCCTGCTCGCCGAGTGGGGCCTCATCGGCGAGGGCGAGAGCCTCTACGCGCCGCAGAACATCACGCTGATGCACCACGTGTACGCGGCGCTGCGCGCACACACGCTGTTCCATCGCGACCAGCACTACGTCGTGCAGAACGGCGAAGTCATCATCGTCGACGAATTCACGGGCCGCCTGATGGCGGGCCGCCGCTGGTCGGACGGTCTGCATCAGGCCGTCGAGGCGAAGGAACACGCGAAGATCCAGAGCGAGAACCAGACGCTCGCGTCGATCACGTTCCAGAACTACTTCCGCATGTACGCGAAGCTCTCGGGCATGACCGGCACGGCGGATACGGAAGCCTACGAGTTCAACGAGATCTACGGGCTCGAAACGGTCGTGATCCCGACCAACCGCGTGCCCAAGCGGATCGACAAGCAAGACCAGATCTACAAGACCGCGAAGGAGCGTTATGACGCGGTGATCCGCGACATCCGCGACTGCTATGAGCGCGGTCAGCCGGTGCTCGTCGGCACGACGTCGATCGAGAGCTCCGAGCTGTTGTCGAACCTGCTCACCAAGGCGGGTCTGCCGCACGAAGTGCTCAACGCGAAGCAGCACGCGCGCGAAGCTGCGATCGTCGCCGAAGCCGGTCGTCCGAAGCGCATCACGATCGCGACCAACATGGCCGGCCGCGGTACCGACATCGTGCTCGGCGGCAACGCCGAGAAACAGGCCGCGTTCCTCGAAGTCGACGAATCGATCCCGACCGAGGAAAAAGAGCGCCGCATCAAGCAACTGCACGACGAATGGCAAACGCTGCACGATCAGGTGAAGGCCGCAGGCGGTCTGCACATCATCGGCACCGAGCGTCACGAGTCGCGCCGCATCGACAACCAGCTGCGCGGCCGTGCGGGCCGTCAGGGTGACCCGGGCTCGTCGCGCTTCTATCTGTCGCTCGAAGATCCGCTCTTGCGCATCTTCGCCGGTGACCGCGTGCGCGCGATCATGGACCGCCTCAAGATGCCGGAAGGCGAGGCGATCGAGGCTGGCATCGTCACGCGTTCGATCGAATCGGCGCAGCGCAAGGTCGAAGCGCGCAACTTCGATATCCGCAAGCAGCTGCTCGAATACGACGACGTGTCGAACGATCAGCGCAAGGTGATCTACCAGCAGCGCAACGACCTGCTCGAAGCGCACGACATCACCGAGACGATCGGTGCGATGCGTCACGGCGTGGTCAGCGACATCGTCCACCAGTTCGTGCCGGCGGGCAGCATCGAAGAGCAGTGGGACGTGCCGGAACTGGAACAGGCACTGCGCGGCGACTGGCAGCTCGATCTCGCGATCCAGGAGATGATCAACGAGTCGCAGTCGATCGACGCGAGCGAGATTCTCGAAGCCGTGCTTGCCGCGGCCGATGAGGCGTACGAGCAGAAGGTCGAGCTGGTCGGCCGCGAATCGTTCAGCGCGTTCGAGCGCTCGGTGATGCTGCAGACGCTCGATCGCAGCTGGCGCGAGCATCTGGCCGCGCTCGACCACCTGCGTCAGGGCATCCACCTGCGCGGCTACGCGCAGAAGAACCCGAAGCAGGAATACAAGCGCGAAGCGTTCGAACTGTTCGCCGCGATGCTCGACTCGGTGAAGACGGAAGTCACGCGCATCGTGATGAACGTTCAGATCCAGACGCCGGAGCAACTCGAAGAGGCCGCCGAGCAGATCGAAGAGCATGGCAGCCATCTCGAGAACGTCGAGTTCCGTCACGCCGAGTTCGCCGAGGCGAGCGCGGCGGCAGGTGCCGCGCCCGTGGCAGCCGACGCCGCTGCGGCGATGATCGGCGACGCCATGGCGCACAGCGCGCAGCATGGTTCCATGCCCGATGGCAGCGACGTGCCGAAGGTCGGCCGCAACGACCCCTGCCCGTGCGGCAGCGGCAAGAAATACAAGCAGTGTCACGGCAAGATCGTATGATGCTGTGCTCGCGCGGCGAGGCGCCACAAGCGCCGCCGCGCGTTCGAGCACCATTGCGCGGCTTGGTCCGCTGAATCCGGTGGCCCGGGACGGTGTTCCGGGCCTTGCGTTTTGATCTCCTGATGCCGGCCACGCTTTTGGCGTTGTGGCCGGCATTGCTTTCTCGACAGGTCTAAACCATGGCTGTCAATTTCCCCTCGATCGATCCCGCTCAACTTCATCCGGTCGCCGGCGTTACGCTCGGCTGGGCTGAAGCGAACATCCGCAAGCCGAACCGCAAGGATCTGCTGGTCATTTCCGTCGATGAAGGCGCGAGCGTCGCTGGCGTGTTCACGCTGAACCGTTTCTGCGCGGCGCCGGTGACGGTGTGCCGCGAGCATCTCGCGAAAGTCCGTGCAGGCGGCAAAGGGATTCGCGCACTCGTGATCAACACCGGCAACGCGAACGCGGGGACCGGCGAGCCGGGCATGGCCAACGCAATCGCCACCTGCGATGAGCTGGCGCGCCTCGCGGGCATCGAACCCGCCCAGGTGCTGCCGTTCTCGACGGGCGTGATTCTGGAGCCGCTGCCGGTCGATCGCCTGAAGGCCGGCTTGCCGGCGGCGCTCGCGAACCGCCAGGCCGCGCACTGGTACGACGCTGCCCAGGCGATCATGACGACTGACACGCTGCCGAAGGCGGCCTCGGCGCAAGTGACGATCGATGGCCACACGATCACGCTGACCGGCATCAGCAAAGGCGCCGGCATGATCAAGCCGAACATGGCGACGATGCTCGGTTTTCTCGCATTCGATGCCGCCGTCGCGCAGCCGGTGCTCGACGCGCTCGTGAAGGAAGTCGCGGACCGCTCGTTCAACTGCATCACGATCGACGGCGATACCTCGACCAACGATTCGTTCATCCTGATCGCGTCGGGCAAGTCGAGCCTGCCGGCCATCACGTCGACCGATTCGCCCGCCTACGTGGCCCTGCGCGACGCGGTGACCGAACTGGCGCAGACCATCTCGCAGCTGATCGTGCGTGACGGTGAGGGCGCGACGAAATTCATGACGGTGACGGTCGAAGCTGGCAAGGACGCCGGCGAATGCCGCCAGATCGCCTACGCGATCGGCCATTCGCCGCTCGTGAAGACCGCGTTCTACGCATCGGACCCCAACCTCGGCCGCATCCTGGCCGCGATCGGCTATGCGGGTGTGAACGATCTCGATGTCGGCAAGATCGACCTCTATCTCGACGATGTGCTGGTCGCCAAGGCGGGCGGGCGCAACCCGGACTACCGCGAGGAAGACGGCCAGCGCGTGATGAAGCAAAGCGAAATCACGATCCGCGTGGTGCTCGGCCGCGGCGACGCTAGCGCCACGGTCTGGACCTGCGACCTCTCGCACGACTACGTCAGCATCAACGCCGACTACCGTTCCTGAAGACGTACTGCCATGGACAAGCTCGAACAATTCCTGACCCGCGCCGAAGCGCTGCTGGGCCGTCTCGAAGCCGTGCTGCCACCGGCGACGCCCGATATCGATTGGGACGCCTCGGTGGCGTTTCGCTGGCGCAAGCGCCAGGGCCGTGGCTTCCTGCAGCCGGTGCCGGCGATTTCGTTGATCGCCCTCGATGACCTGCAGAACATCGATCGCCAGAAGGGCCTGATCGAACGCAACACGCGCCAGTTCGTCAAGGCTCAGCCGGCCAACAACGTGCTGCTCACGGGCGCACGCGGCACTGGCAAGTCGTCGCTGATCAAGGCCTGCCTCAACGAGTTCGCGAAGGACGGCTTGCGTCTGATCGAAGTGGACAAGGACGACTTGCACGATCTCGGCGACATCGTCGACCTGATCTCGGCGCGGCCCGAGCGCTTCATCGTGTTCTGCGACGATCTCTCGTTCGAAGAGGGCGAGTCGGGCTACAAGGCGCTGAAGGTGGCGCTCGACGGCTCGGTCGCCGCGCAGTCGGACAACGTGCTGATCTACGCGACCTCGAATCGCCGTCACCTGTTGCCCGAGTACATGAGCGACAACGAGACGTACAAGCACATGCCCGATGGCGAGATCCATCCGGGCGAGGTGGTCGAGGAGAAGATTTCGCTGTCCGAGCGATTCGGGCTGTGGGTGAGCTTCTATCCGTTCAAGCAGGACGACTATCTGATCATCGTGGGCCACTGGCTGCGCCACTTCGGTTGCGCCGACGCCGATGTCGAGGCGGCGCGCGGCGATGCGCTGATCTGGGCGCTGGAGCGCGGCTCGCGTTCGGGCCGCGTCGCGTGGCAGTTTGCACGCGACTGGTCCGGCAAGAAGGCCCAGGCATGAGCACGCCGCGCGACGCCGCGAGCGGGACGAACAGCGGCGCGCGGACGGTGACCGAGGTCGCGGTCGGCGTGCTGGTCCAGCCCGATGGCCGCTACCTGCTTGCACAGCGGCCCGAGGGCAAGCCCTACGCGGGCTATTGGGAGTTTCCGGGCGGCAAGCTCGAAGCGGGCGAGTCGGTCGAGGCCGCGCTTGCGCGCGAGCTGCACGAAGAACTCGGCATCGATGTGAAAGCGTGCCATCTGTGGCACACGCTCGAGCACGACTATCCGCACGCCTACGTGCGGCTCTATTTCTGCAAGGTCACCGAGTGGGGCGGCGAGCCGCACGGCAAAGAGGGGCAGGCGTTCGTCTGGCAATCGCTGCCCGCGACGGTCGAGCCGCTGTTGCCGGCGACGATACCCGTGCTGGAGTGGCTCGCGCAGGAGTGAGAAGAGGGCTGAAAAGCCCTAGCTCCCGCTGCCCGTGGCATCGTCCGAAGGCGGTTCCTCGTCAGTACCGCCGATGCGGTACTTTTCGGCCGCCCAGGCGCCGAGGTCGGTCTGCTTGCAGCGCTCCGAACAGAATGGACGGAAGCGATTTTCCGGCACCCAGCGGACATCCTTGCCGCAGGTGGGACATTTGACAACGGAGATCATACGGATCGGGTATCGATGGCGCCGCGTGCAGCACGCGGCGCGTTATGCAATTGTGTTTCTACAAGCCAGGAGGACGCGCTTCGCGTCCGCGCTCACAAACTGCAGAGCGTCAACTGGAACGGCACGTCCACATCGACCGCGCGCGGCCGCAAATCGCCGTCCTGAACCGTGAAGCGCACCCACAACATGTACTTGTTGGCGCTCGCTTCGGGGATCACACGCAAGTCAGGCGCCACGCGCACCTGCATCAGTTGCCAGGCGCGGCCCGAGAGCATCTGCTGATAGCTGCCCTGCATCGCCATCACCTTCGAGGCCTGGCCCGACTCGCGCGCGAGCCGCAGCACGATCAAGGCGGCGTCGCGCAGCGGCAGCAGCGGCGTCACCCACTTGGCGATGTCCTGGCGGCGCTGGTCAGCATGCAATTGCTGCCACGCGTAGTAGGACGGCAGGTCGAATTTACAGGTGCCGCCCGGGATGATGGCCCGGCTGCGGATACTGGCGAGCCATTCGTTGTCGACCAGATGCTGGCCGGTCTTGCCCTGCATCTGCGCGAGACCCGTGAGCGTCTGTTCGATCTCGCCGAGCACGATTTCAAGTGCGTTCTGCTCGATGCCGGGATTGCCGCGAAACGGCGCGAGCGTCTGGCGCTGGCGCTCCAACTCCTTCATCAGGTCCGATTTGAGGTCAGCGCGCCCGGCGACTTCGGAGATCTCGAACAGCGTAGTGAGCGCGACGTGATGCTCCCTCGGATCCTCCTGGGTCAGGAAAAACGTGAAGCGCTCGAACAGATCTTCGAGGCGCAGCAGCGTCCGGATTCGCTCGTTGAAGGGATACTCGTAAAGAATCAAGCGCGCTCGCCTCTGGCGTGGTCGGTGACAGGATTGCAGGACATTCTAATGCCGTGAGACTACGGTCGCAATCACGGTCATCTCGCGTGCGTCGAAGGCTCGCCAGTCGTGTGCAATAAACGCTCCTGAGAAACGGCGCGCGGGGCATCGACGATGCATGGCGCAACGTCATGCTGCGCTTGTGTTGTGTGTTCAGCGCGCGGCGGCGAGTGCCAGATAGGTCTCGTGCAAGGCATCGACTTCGCTGCGCAACGCTTCGATGCCCGTATGATCGTTGACGATCACGTCATCGGCGGCAGCGAGTCGTGCTTCACGGGTTGCCTGGCGCGCCATGATCGCGAGCACCTGTTCGCGCGTGAAGCCGTTGCGGCGCATGACTCGCGCGATCTGTGTCTCGACGCTGCAATCAACGGTGAGCACGCGATCGACACGCGTCTTCCACACACCGGACTCGACCAGCAGCGGCACGACGATCATCACATAAGGGCCCGTCGCGTTCAGCGTCGCGCGTTCGGTCTCCGAGCGGATCAACGGATGCGTGATGGCTTCGAGACGCCGGCGCGCTTCGTCATCGGCGAAGACGAGGGCACGCATGCGCGCGCGATCCATCGATCCATCGGGCGCGACGAACTCCGCGCCGAAGCGCTCGGCGATAGGACCCATCGCCACGCCATTGGGCGCCGTGATTTGATGGGCGATCTGGTCGGTGTCGACGATCGATGCACCGCGCGCCACGAACAGATCCGCAACGGTGGACTTGCCGCTGCCTATGCCCCCAGTCAGTCCGACCGCAAACATCGATTAACTCCCCAACGCGAAATAAAGTGGTGTGCCAGCAAACAGCGTGACGAGTGCGCCCGCCGCAAGATACGGGCCGAACGGCAGAGGCTCTTCGAAGCGCATGCGTCCGGACCAGGTGGCCGCGAGGCCGATCACTGCGCCCGCGAGCGCGGCGATCATGACGATCTGTGGCAGCGCGGCCCAGCCGAGCCATGCGCCGAGCGCGGCCAGCAGCTTGAAGTCGCCATAACCCATGCCTTCCACGCCACGCACGAGCTTGAAGAGCCAATACACGCACCACAGCGCCAGATAGCCCGCGATGGCGCCGAGCACGGCGTCTTCGATACGAACGAAGGTGCCGCCCAGATTGACGATCAGACCGGCCCACAGCAACGGCAGCGTCAACGAGTCGGGCAGCAATTGATGTTCGAGATCGATCGCGCTCGTGACGATCAGCACCGCGCCCAGGACGAATGCGCCAAGCGCCTTGCCCGAAGGGCCGAACGCTGCGATGGCGCCCACGGCGCATGCGGCAGCAGCGAGCTCGATCAACGGGTAGCGTGCGCTGACCCGTGCGCGGCAGGCGGAGCAGCGCCCGCGCAGCACGAGCCAGCTGATGACGGGAATGTTCTCCCACGCCCGCAAGACGTGACCGCAATGCGGGCAGGCGCTGCGCGGCAGCCACAGGTTGTAGCGGGGTGGCAGGCCGTCGTCGGGGAACAGTTGTCCGGTCGTGTCGGCCACTTCCGCGCGCCACTCGCGATCGAGCATGACGGGCAGCCGGTGAATCACGACGTTGAGAAAGCTGCCGACGACGAGGCCGAGCACAATCGCGAAGCCGATGACGAACGCGGGCGGCAACGTGCCGAGCGCATCGACGAAGGCCGCCGTGTACGACGCGACGAGGCCGGCCGCCTGGCCGGATGGACTGCCGAACGTGGGATCGGGCGTGAAATGGGAAGACATGGAATGGGTCGGGAGTCTGGCAGCGATGCTACACCACGTTGCCGAGTTGAATGATCGGAAGATACATCGCGATGACGAGACCGCCGACAAGCGCCCCCAGCACGACGATCACAAGCGGCTCGCACAGGCTCGACAGCAGGGCGGTTTTTTCGTCGACCTGACGTTCCGCGAGTGAAGCGACGTCGAGCAGCATCGCGTCGAGCGCTCCGGACTCCTCGGCGACGGCGACCGGCTGAATGACATCAGCGGGGAAACAGCCGGCCGCGCGCATGGCGCTCGCGAGCCGCTCGCCGCTGCGAAGCCGCGCGCTGATGCCGGCGCTCGCCGCGTCGAAGAACGCATTGCCGCTCGCGTGCGCGAGTGAATCGAAGGCATCGGCGAGCGGCGTGCCCGCGCCGAGCAAGGTGCCGAGCGCGCGGCTCCAGCGTGCCGCGCACAACGTGGTGAGCAGCGTGCCGATGAGCGGTGCGCGCAGCGCGGCGCGGCCGAACGCAATGCGGGCTGCCGGCGAGCGGTGCAACAGCGCGCGGGCGCCAACGACTGCGAGTGCCACGGCGATAGCGGCTGGCAGGCTCCAGCGCGCGGCCGCCGCCGATAACGCGAGCACGAGTTGGGTCGGTGCGGGCAGCGCGGCGCCGAAGCCCTCGAAGATCTGCTTGAAGGTTGGCACGACGCCGACGAGCAGCGCCACTGTGATACCGATAGCAATCACCAGCACGACGAGCGGATACGTGAGCGCAGCACGTACTTTCGTGCGCTGGGCGGCGGCACGATCGTAGTCGTCGGCGATGCGCGCGAGGACGGCACCCAGCGAGCCCGATGCCTCGGCCACCGCGACGAGCTGGCAATAGAGCGGGCCGAACTGGGCCGGATGGCGGCCGAGCGCCATCGATAACGCAGCGCCGCTCGCGATGTCGCGTGCGAGTGCGCGTGCGATGCGGGGCACGTCGCGCTGCCCGCTTGCTTCGGCGAGCAGATCGAGTGCAGGCGCGAGTGGCAGCCCGGCGCGCAACAGGCTCGCGAGCTGACGCGTGAAGCGGGCGATATCGGCCGGACGCGTGCTTGGTCGCGGGGCCACTCGCCGCTCGACCAGTTCGAGCACGGTGATGTGCTGACGCTTGAGCGCCGAGCGCGCCGAAGGTGGATCGAGCGCGATCAGAAGACCGCGGCGCGCTTTCCCCGAAGTCTCGATGCCGCGCCACGCGTATTGCCATTCGCGCGGTGCGGCCGCGTCGCCTTTCGCGTGGGCGTTCATGGCGTATCCGTCGTGGCGAGGGCTTCGGCAAGGCTCGTCGTGCCGTCGCGCACGCGCGCAAGGGCAGCCTCGCGTAGCGGCGCGACGCCTTCGGTGCGCGCCAAGGCGGCGATCTGGTGCGCGCTCGCGCTGCGCACGATCAGCTCGCGCATGGCCGTCGACACGGGCATGACCTCGTGGATGCCGATGCGGCCGCGATAGCCGACGCCGTGACACGCTTCACAGCCGGTCGCCTGCCATGCGCGCCACGAGCCCGACGAAGCGTCGTCGAGCCCGGCCGCCTCCAGCGCCGCGTGCGAATCCTGGCCTCGCGTGCGGCACGCGTCGCACAGACGCCGCACGAGGCGCTGCGCCGTGACGAGACGTAGTGCGGCCGCGAGGTTGTACGGTTCGACGCCGATATCGATCAGGCGCGCGATGGCCGCCGGCGCGTCGTTGGTGTGCAGCGTCGAGAGCACCAGGTGGCCGGTTTGGGCGGCCTTCACGGCGACATCGGCAGTCTCTTCGTCGCGGATCTCGCCGACCATGATGACGTCCGGGTCCTGGCGCAGGAACGCGCGCAGCGCGACGGCGAAGGTCAAACCGGCCTTCGCGCGCACGTTCACCTGGTTGATGCCGGCGAGCTGGATTTCCGCCGGGTCTTCGACCGAACACAGGTTGCGCGCACTATCGTTGAGCAATTGCAGGAAGCAGTAGAGCGACAAGGTCTTGCCGCTGCCGGTTGGCCCGGTGACGAGTACGAGTCCATGGGGCGCGCGAATTGCCCGCTCGACACTCGCTTGCTGGACAGCATCGAGACCGAGTGCCGCGAGCGACAGTCCGGCGGGTAGCGCTTCGAGCCGGCGCAGCACGAGCTTCTCGCCGAACAGCGTGGGCAGCGAATTAACGCGGTAGTCGTCGGCGCCGCGCGCGTTTGGCGCGAGGGCGAGACGTAGTCTGCCGTCCTGGGGAACGCGCCGCTCGGCGATGTCCATGCGCGCGAGCACCTTGACGCGCGTGATGAACGCGTCGCGTAGATGTGCAGGCGGACGCGCGAGTTCGTGCAGCACGCCATCGACGCGCACACGCATGCGCCAGCCATGTTCGAGCGGCTCGATATGCAGGTCGGATGCGTTGCGACGCGCGGCTTCGTGGAGCGTTTCGGTGAGCAGGCGTACCGCAGGTGCGCTATCCGAAGAGGCAGACGAGTCTGGCACCGGTGGCACGTCCCCTTGCGCGAACAACGGGCGAGGCGCGGGCGTGGGTGTGGGTATAGGCGTGCTGGCAGCCGTCACAGCACCCGGTCCACCGGCACCGGATCCGGCCGACGCTTCGCGCCACGGCGCACGAAAAGGAGAGAACCGCATTGCATACCGGCAGGGCGCCGCCTCGCGTAATCAGGATCGCTCATGATCGCGGCAAGCGCTTGCGCGCAACAGTCAGCCGGATGGCCAGGTGAGCGACGCGTACGCGTCGAACTTAGTGTCCGCCTGAAGCGTGTCCCGGCAGCAGCTTTCGCGCTTTGCTGAGCGTGCTCGTGCGTGGCTTCGCACCAGGCTTGAAGAGCTTGACGGTGCGCACCGCCTGATCGTCGCTGCGCATCACTTCGAGGCGCACGCCGGTGATCTCTAGACACACATCGCCGTCGGGAATCTCTTCGAGCAATTCGAGAATCAAACCGTTGAGCGTCTTCGGTCCGTCGGTCGGCAGGGTGAGATGAAGCCAGCGATTGAGCTCGCGCAGCGGGATGCTGCCGGGCACGATGCATTCGCCGTCCTCGTTCCAGCCGCTCGAGCTGCTGCCGCTGCGCGACATGGTCGTCGTGAACTCGCCGATCATCTCCTCGATGATGTCTTCGGGCGTGACGAGCCCCTCCATCTCACCGTACTCGTTGACGACGAGCGCGATGCGGTGGCGGCTTTCCTGGAAGTACTGAAGCTGCTGGAACACCGGCGTGCCGGTGGGCACGAAGTACGGCTCGGTGAGCAATTCGCGCAGCGTGTCGCGCTCGAGCTCCTGGTTGTGCAGCGCCGAGAGCGTCTTGCGCACGTGCAGCACGCCGAGCACGCGGTCGATGTCGCCCTGATAGACGATCAGCTTGTTGTGATAGCAGGTCTCGAGCTGATGGAGGATGTCTTCGAGCGGCGCGGCGATGTCGAGCGCCTCGATCCGGCGGCGCGGGATCATGACGTCATCGACGGTGATGTTTTCGAGCTCGAACAAATTGAGCAGGATGCTGCGGTGCTTGGTCGGCATGAAACTGCCCGATTCGAGCACGATGGTGCGCAGTTCCTCGTTCGACAGGCGCTGGTCGCGCGCGGCCGTCGTATTGATGTGCAGGAGCCGCAGCAACGCGTTCGCAAACATGTTGACGAACCAGATGACCGGTTTCGTCACGCGCATGAGCGGCGCGATCAATAGACTCGCGGGCAGCGCGATCTTCTCGGGAAAGGTCGCGCCGACGATCTTCGGCGTGATTTCCGCGAACACGATGATGAGAAACGCGACGATACCGGTTGAGATCGACAGCACGACGTTGTCATGGCCGAACGTGCGCAGCGCGATCGACGTCGTGAGCACCGGGATGATCGTGTTGAAGAGGTTGTTGCCAATCAGGATCACCGAGAGCAACAAATCGGTGCGGGCGAGCAGCTTCTGCGTGGTCTTCGCGCCGAGCGTGCCCTGGTTGGCGAGGTGCTTGAGGCGGTGGCGGTTGAGCGCCATCATCGCCGTTTCGGAGATGGAGAAAAAACTCGAGCAGATCAGCAGCACGAAAACAGTGCCGATCTGCGCCCATAAGGGAATCTGTTCCACGCGTCGTGAAGGTGAAGAGAGGGGATGGGGAGACTATATCAGAGGGGTGTTGGGGTGCCAGAACAGGTGCCGTTCACCGCTCCAGCGCCGCCACGAAACAAGCGAGCGAGCAGCGGACGAAAAAAAACCGCGCAACGCTGCGCGGTTTTTCGAAATTCTGGTCGGGGTGAGAGGATTCGAACCTCTCTGTATCGACCATGGAATAAGGCTTTCCGGGCAATTCGTCAACGTCAAACGCGCGTCAAATTGACAAAGTATCGAGCCTGCAGGTTACCACGGACAGCACTGGTTTTCTGCAGATTTTCGAGCACACACGCATGGTGCAAGTGTCTCAGTGTCTCTCGAAACAACAAAACTCCCGGGCTTGTCCGAGGGTCTGCAGAAGTCTGGCCGCGTGACTGGCCGGAGAGCACGCGTGTGTTCAGTCGACGGGCCACCACCCGGCCGGCACCAGCGCTTCACCAAAGAGCCGGATGACGTGCCGCAGCCGCTCCGGGCCATAATCGTTCGCGCGCCGCAGGGCATGGATGATCCAGTCGCCCGGTCCCGAGGCCCTCGCCACGCGAAGGAAATAATCCGGCATGGTTTCGCTCTCGTGCTGGACGATGCCGAGCCGGCTACCCTGTTCCTCGATTCCGCTCGCGCGTTCCCACCATCCGGCAGCGCTTTCTCCCGCCTCCTGGGTCAGCTCGCTTTCGTCGGGGGGGACACCGTCGAGCCAGCGCCGTCCTGTAAGGTAGGTTTTGGGCGACGGCTCCCAGCCATCACGCCAGGCCATCGACTTTTTCATCGCCTGCGTGTGTGTGATGATGTCATCGCTGAGCGCGTCCAGGCCATTGTCTTTCCAGAGCTTTTGACACTCGCTCCAGGCGACCTTGCGGGGGCCGTTGGGCCAGGTTTTCCACCAGCAATCAAACGCCGGAAGGTTTTCTTCTTGGTTTCCTTCCAGGTTAACCCCTTGGTTTGTCGCTCCCTCAGCACCTACCAGTTCGCCGTCCTGCACCGGCCCTCCGGGCGCTGCGCCATCAGGGGCAGTGCAGGATGCCTTCCCCCGTGTCTCTGTGACCTCGGCCTTTGGTGCACGGTCGAGGAATGCATTGTCGAGGTGCAGGTTGTACTGGTTCGGCAACTGCACCGCGCCACGCCACCGGGGAATGATGGTGATGAGGTGATGCTCCTGCAACTGGTCGAGCGCGCGCTTCACCGACGTGACGCTCATGCCGGCATCCTCGGCGAGCGTCGCGTGTGAGGGGTCACAGCGCCCGCTTTTGCCATTCATGCGGTTGGCGAGGACCAGCAGGGTGATTTTTTCCCGGGTGGGCAGGATCTTGTTCGACGCCCAGGCCATGTGCGTGAAGCTCATGCCTGGCCTCCCGTCTTGCTCGTGCCCGGCGCACGGGCGGTGCTGCGCGTCTTGGCGATCTGCCGCTCTATGTACTCATCAAGCTCCGCCTCGATCCAGATGGTCGTGTTGGTCCCGATTTTTACCGGAAGGGGGAACCCGGGCTCGGTTTTGGCACGACGCCAGACACTGCTGACCCCCATGCCGAGCTTGGCGGCGACGCCACCGACGCGCAGACCTTTAAGCAATTTCGATGCGGACATGAACATCTCCGTTTGTTGTCCCATCGCGTTCCATGGCAGGGATTGCCGTGTCGTGCGATGTGCCCGCATCAAAAAATGCAATCGCTCGTGACCCGTAAGCGCTTCATTTGGAGCCCTGTGGGACAAGGCTCTCCGGGGTGAGCACTGCATTAAGACTGCATTGCCCAGCAGCATTTGGGTCGCGAATGGCCGCCCGGCATGAGGTGCATCTTTCACATCAAAACCACATACATGCCGGGCGACCGCGCCAGATGGTTTATTTCGGTGGGACGGTCGCTCCTCCGGCTTGCCTCGTCCCTTACGATGCGGACAGGCGTCTAGGCCGAACCTGTTCCCGGGTTAAAGCAGATAGTTTTTTGTAATCGAGCGGGCTCCATTCCGAATCGATGTGTAGTCGGGAACCATCGATCGCATAGACTGGAGTGCCGTATGATTGCCCCTCTTCTTGACGCATCGTCACTGGACGCGCTGAAACGCGCCCTGCTCGACGGATTTCCCCACGTTAAATCGTCTTACCTGACAGAAGCATTAGCCTTTGGACTGGGATTTCGGACTCACGCAGAGTCCGGCGGCATTACGCGGAGGCAAAACAGCATCCGGACGGGATTCGGATCGCCTCAATTGAGCGCGTGATCTATCCACCAATCGCTTTCGTCTTTGAGGAGAACGTCGGTGAGATGCATCCGCCGCCAGTTGGCGCGGAGACCGGAGACCAGATCACTCATCTGGCCTAGTTCTGGTCGGTGTTGTGAGGCTTGAGCCTCCCGTGGCGTAACCGGATCTCCTCCGCTGGATAAATATAGATCCGACTCCGTGTCCGGGACGGGCGGCCTCGCGCATGCGGCATGGTGTCGATCTATGCAACGGTTGATGCGGCTGCTCCGCTCAGTCCTGTGCAGCAGGTGGCTGGTTCAGGCCGGCATATCAAGATAGGACCTCGCGTTTTCCCACTCGGACATCCAGTCAGCCAGGGGCGGCGAGCGGAAGATCTTGTCGATGGCGGAGAGCGGAACTTTTTTTTCAATCCTCAGGCCGGTGGCAAGTTTGACAGGGTCCCACCGCGCCGCGCCGCCTTTTCCCTTGCGGCCACGCACTACGAGTGCGTGCTCCAACCATTGCGGTGGATTTTTCAGCGCCGTGCGCCATCCGGCAGCGTTCCATCCACAACCGTCGAACAAGTCAGCAATGGTGGGCGTATCGATTCCACGTGTGCAGACGGTGTCCGTAGCGGCGGAGCCGTTCTCTGCCAGAACGAACGGAGTGATGGAACCGCCTCCCGTGCACATGGCGTGCTTCGCGATGTCGACGGTCACTGTTCCTGCATGATTGATTTCTACGAGGGGAAGGGTGGTGCTGGATTCCATATCTGCGTTCACGAAACGGGATGAATGGCATCCCCATGTAGTTGTTGAATACCCGGGCATTACCTCTGCAACGTATCGGGCCGAGATTCAGCGGGGTATTCCCAGGGGCGGGCCAGTTCCAGATTGGCGTCTGTCTTTCGGGGAATAGCCCTCTGGCAATCTCAGGTCTGCGAGTTTTCCAGTTGGTCGAGCACCACCGTCCAGGCATCGGTTACGGCGTCGACTTCATCCCTGTTGACCCCGGGGCTCAGCATTTCCGTACGCCACGCTGCCGCGATTTCAGCCACCCATGCCGAGTCGGCCATCTTCCTCTCAAATTCAGTTTCGTCCGCGTCGGAATCATCGGTTGCATGCAACTGCATACTCTCCAGATCGAGATCGCGATGGGATTCAGGAATAACCGCTGCGCGGCCACCGATGACGGCCGGACCATACCGATCGGTCCAACCGGAACCCACATGATGATCCCAGCGACCGCCACCCCATTCGGGCGAGAAAAACGCTTTGCCGACCTCGGGGAAGTACGCGATGCCTGCATTGCCTGCGGCAAGTTGAACGATCTCGGGATCGGACAGGCCCTTGATCAACCTGCAACGGGCCTCAACGACGGTCTTCCTGATCTCATTCATGACGATATCCTTTTTGACACTATGTATTCCTAATCAATAGATCATCAAGCGTGATTGAAAGATCATGGGATTTGGCCCGTGGTCTTATAGTGTGCCGCCACAGCACCCATCCCCGCGGTGCTCAACAGGGAACTCCGTGCTAACACACCCGATGAAGGGAAGGCATCCTGTGCACATGAAGATGGGGATGCCTATCTTGCGGGTCCAGTGTAGCGCCATCGTGGGTGATATCGCAAGCGGATTTGTCATGTAACACTATGATTTGGTTGGAATATTTGGCTTGTCGGATTGAGAAATTCCAGTGGAAATTGTGAGTGCAGAAACTCAAAGTCCCAATTGATTTTTGGCAGCGAAGCTAAAAATTCAGTGGAATATTCAGGCTGTGGATGGGTCTGAACTGGCCAGTCAATACAGGAGGGCGATTGGCCCTCCTGCATCCTTCAGTTCAACGGAAAGTCGCTCTCTGCTTCCGGAGGAGGCAGAACGGTTGGTGCATGGTTCGGCACAGAACCGACTGCCGTGATGGTGAGTTCGCCGGTTTTCATACACCGCCATGCCCAGCTGGACGGCGTGTCCAGATCGGGCACCCTGCGCCAGCTATTGGATTTGTAAGGGCGAAACTGCCACCGTTCACCATGCTGTGTGTGGAACAACGCCAGACGCCCAAATTCGCCAACCTGCGCTTCACTGTTGTCCAGTTGGACGACACGAACTTCTTCGCCGAAATCGAAAACAGCTTTGTCGCGTACGACGCAGAGCAACTCGACGTCAAGGAAGAAGTCGCAAGCAACGTGCTTTGAAGATTGAGGGATGTTTTCCATAGGTAACTCTCCTGTTATGCCGGACCCATGAAGGGATTGGTGTTGGTCCAGACGGCAGAGAGATGGCGAACGCGAACTGATAAAACGAATCGGTCGGGTATATGCGTACCTGTTACCTTGCCGATCGGTGAATATCCCTATAACAGACGCGCGTATAGTGATTTTCCGAATTACTGTTAGGATAACTATGCGATCCGTGAAAGGGTCGGTGGTCCACACACTCTCTTGAAAGTGCCGGGGCTGCCAACCCCAGACACGTTCGTGCACTTCAGTTCCAGTCGATCGCCAATCGACTGGAATTGACCGCTGAAGCGTGGTGCCCGTAATTGGGCTCGCCATGTTGCGCAGGGCGCTGGGGGCTGCAACGCCCCCTTCGACCCAATTCAGTTTGTGGAGTGGAAGTCGGGCGACACGGAAACGGGTCTCCAGGCGACTGGAATAACCCTGCCATGCGCGAACGGGTGGAAATCCCGACAACGGGCGGCCCGAGAGGGTCGGACGGTGTCCTGGGTGGTGGGCTTCTGAGGCGTCGGTAACGGCGCAGGGACGTGAGGAGAAATCTGGATCGTCTGGTACTCATTGACGCAAGCCGATGAGATCGATGCATAGCTCAAGCCATTTACTGCATCCCGAGAGGATGCATCCGGGTAAGTCGTGACAAGCCGCTGGCTGGTTCGCCGGGAGGTGGACTGGTTAGTCAGGGCGCGGTGATGCGCCGGCAAAGTAGGGGAGGTGCTCTGGAACCTCGACCCCCTGAAACCCGCCGTGAGGCGGGGTAGGCCCATAGGGCTAATTGCTGGTAGCGGAGCGCGGCGGCGTGTCTTGTCGACGTACGTGGCTAACGTGGGAATCACCAACGGCCGATTGAACCCGGGTGGCACCGGGCAAGGTACGGGTGAGGGAGACTGGCTGATTAGCAGCGATGCGAGGGCAGACCTGACGGTTGTCCGGGCGGAGCGAAAGGCCGGAGCGGTATTTTGAAGTGCATGAGTGTGTTCTGAGTCATGGCAGGGCCTGGCAGCCCTGCTCATTTTCACGGAGAAACGACGAGGTAAAAACATCAGACCAACGGCCGCAGGGCCAAAGTCGTCACACGATGTGGCGCAACCGCTGCCGGGGTAGTTCGACCCGGCAGTTTCCTTTTGTGCGATCGGTGCTGTCCGCGGTCGCCGGCTTCCCGGTGGGCGCTATGTTCCGGAAGCCTAGATCTCGCGCGCCGCTGCCAGCAACCGCGTTCGCGCCCGCTTTGACGCCTGCCCGTAGAGCAGGATCAATTCGGCAAGGTCGTTGTCTTCGGCAAAGAAATACGCAGTCGGGACCGAAAGCTCGGCGGCCAGCCGGCAGGCAAACGGGTAATCCACCTTGTGGATGCCCAGTTCGTAGCGGTTGATACGGGTGCTGGCGACGAAAGGGTCGAGGCCGGCCGCAATGCCCAGCGATTTCTGCGACAAGCCGGCGCGAAGGCGGGCTTCCTTCAGCCGACCTCCAAAGACGGTATTGTCTGTTGCCGCCATTGCGTAACTCTGCATTTTCAGAGTTACGACTATCGTAGTTAATCGCAATTCCAGATACTACGAAGATCGTAGTGCATGCGGATGTCTACCGGGAGGGCGATGGTTGTGCACAACAGACCGGAGAAATCGGTACAGGCTCATCCGAGCCCGGGGGGGCCGATCAGCGCTGATCTTGGGCGCCGTTAGGGGAGCGAGCATTAACCGGCTCGTTCGGGTTCCGATCGCATCGACCGTGTCCCATCTCCCGACGAACAGCTTCAATTGCTCCCGTGACTGGCAGGAAGAATAGCCTTGGGGCCTCTCTGGCCGCTTTCATGAATTCGCGCATGACAGCATTCATTGGGATGCTCCTTCGGTACGTGGGAACCTGCCGGTGACAGTCAATCCATATGATTCCACGACTACTGTGAATTGTCGTGGAAAATGTTTGCCGAAAACCATGAATAGCTGGGATCGGTATACCAGTCGTCTTCCAGACGAGGACGCCCTAACAAATCCCATGAGTCGTCGTCATGAAGGCCTCGATCGAATGGATTGCCGTAGTCAAATCGCCGTGCTCTGCCCGACCGCGCTCCTCGGAACAGGGGGGCGAGGAAAGACAGCATGGGGGCAATCAGCGTGACGACGACGGGAGCGAACACTGTCTGCACAATGATGTCGGCGATAAACTGGTTGATGTGGAAATGGGCCCAGACAATGTCCAGCAGATTTTTGATCTGGATGGCTACGGCCAGCGCGAGCAGGCCGACCGGTGCGCGCACCCAGAACGGCGCCCTGGTGAAACGGGTGTAAGACGGGATCGACGGTTTCATTTCAGCTCCCTTCCATTTCCGCGCTGCCCTACTTTTCTATGGGCACCGACCAGCCGGGACGACCTTATCCGGATGTGAGTTGACACACTACGATTATCGTAGCAATCTCTCGCCCGGATAGCTACGAATTTCGTAGCTATCCGATGGAAGCGCGAATCGAGAAAACAAGAACTGGACCTTGAGGCATGAGAAATTGAAAAGCCAGAATCGAAATGCCTCGCCGTGACGTGTTGCTCACGCGCCTGACCTGAATCGCTGCGTCAGGTTTCTACCTGAAGATCTGTTTTCATCCTGCGCCGCGGACGGGATGCTGTCCGCCGCCGCGCGTCACTTTTCCAATTCGGGGATTCAGCATGAGGAAGATTCTGGTTGTCGTGTTGATCACGGCTTCGGCTGTGCTGGCTGGTTGCGCCGTGAGCGCGGGCAATGAGGCGCTGAAGGATCAGAGCCAGACGACGGTCGGCAACTCGATCGTCGAAGGCAAAACGACCAAGGCCGACGTGCAGGCGGCATTTGGTTCGGCGAACAAGGTGTCGTTTACCGATGCCGGCCTGGAAATCTGGAACTACGAATTCGACCATGCGACGCCTCAGGCCATCAACTATGTGCCTGTCCTGAACCTTCTGGCGCATGGCGCGAACGTCGAGAAGAAGACGCTGACGGTGCTGTTCGACGAGAAGGGCTTCGTGAAGAAATACACGTTCGCCGAAAGCAGCAACGTGGTACGTGGCGGTATCGCCCAGTAAGGCCTCCGGCTGTCCGGGAGGACAGCCGGACATCCAATCATTCGGCAGGACGATATCGATAATGAAAAAACTGTTTCTGATCTGCACGCTGATCACTTCGATCTGCGGCTGTGCCGTCAATACGGCCCCCCTCGCTCGGGATCAGGTCGCGGCGAAGGTTGCGGTCAAGGTGGGTTATGCCGGTTGTAACGGCTGCAACATGGTCAGGACGTACGTCGCACCGCGTCTGTACAGGCAGCAATTCATCAACGACCCGGATTTCCATGGCTGGCTGGATCTGAATCTGCAACTGGCCTCCACGAACTACAACACCGCTGGCCGCGCCCAGGCGTACCGGATTGTCGCCGGGGTGATCGCAAACGGCGGCTTTCAGGATGCCTGGATGACGCACGTCCCGGGCGATCTGCAAGATCGTTGTCCCCGTGATGCCGAGGTCGTGCACGGCTATCACGGGTTCCACACGGGCAACGGCATCGAGTTCTGGCTAGTGAAGGACGACGGTACTTATGCGCCGCTCGGTCATGTGACCGACAGCAATGGCGAGACGATCAAGGATCTCGAATGCTTCAGCAATGTCGGCAGCGGGGCGTCGTGGACCCAGATGATCGATCTGCCGACAAAGGTGGTCGACGATGCCAGGCGCGAGAATCGTGGTATCCGGATTTTTGCCGGCCGTGCGTTGGTGAAGTACGAGTCGACAAGCGACGGGTACAACCCGGTGACGGACGCGCATACGGTTCGCAAAGGTTTGATGCTGGAGTTCAGCCCCGACTATCTCGGCGGTTTCGCGGATGGCCTGAAGCGGCTGGGTGCCGGAACGCCTGTTGCGCAATGAGGCATCGGTACAGACGGCGGCACAACTGACTCGCTATTTCGGCGTAGGACATGGAAGCCCGCAACGTTTACGTTGAGCAACACGGTCCCCGCTTGAAAACTATCAAATCTTTTGCCAGCAAGATCCCGTGCCTCGATTTCCTCCCCGTGACATTGCCACGGGGAGAACCGCTTCGGTTAGTCCGTTGAATCAATGAAACCCCAGTCGATCGCCAGTTGTTCAAAGCGTTTTATGCCGTGGGCAAAGTAGTGAGCAACGTTATGCGAGCAGGCCCGCGTATCCATTTGCAGGACGCGCAGGACATCGTCGAAACATTCCTGGTCCAGCATGCGCAGATCCGCGAGCGGGAACGGGAAACGTTTCTGGTCATAGAGGCCTAGCAAAAACTCGGCTGCGATGTAACTCGAACCGCCGTCTTCGTGTGCGATGGCATAGAGTCGGCGCAGGGCTGGCAGTCCTGCATCGATCAGATCCTGGTTGGGGTTGCCGTGCAGGACCTTGTTGAGAAAAACGGAGAAAGGATCACGTGTCGACATTGGATGACTCGATCGAGTTGTTGTGGCACATCGCAATGTCGAACGCCCGCGTATAAATATGCTCTCGACGGTGGCCGGGGATGGCGTAGCCGGCTATATCTCGCCAAGTCGACGCGACCGGTTACTCATGTCGCCGCGACCGGCCAACAAACCCTCGATCGAGATGTCCTCATCAATGGATTCCCAATGAAGTCCGTAGCGACCGACATCGCAAGCGGCCCGTTGCACTGGTGTCGCGTGCAGCAAACGAGGGAACCAGGCCAGTGGAACACCTAGCGTGCGGCCGTCGGATAGTTCTACCCACATGGTGCAATCGTCGAATCGAACTTCTTTAGCTGAATTGCTCATTCCATGCCCTCTCGGTTTCGTCACAGCGACAGAGTTTATGCGACGATGCGTCCGCGCCCCACCAAAGTTGTAGCATGCGCCGCCCGCCGGCGCGGTCTTGCCGTCTGTCGCTGTGGGCCAGTAGCGCAACTGTGACACCGGTCGCAATTACTCTGGCGCCCTATGGACGTCTGTTCCAGCCTGATCGGGAAAGGCAATCCGGAAAGCTTCCCGTCGCTCGGCGTGCGTGAGTCCATTGACGACCGGCTGGTTCGGCAGAAACCGGACGTAGGCCAGGAAGGAGCGTTCCGTCAGCTGCGGCCCACTGGCTGGCCGAAGCCGTTTCCAGTCGCGCCGAAGTTCGGCGACAAGCTTGCCGACCTGTCGCCGCACGAGACGAAAACCCGGCTCGGCGTAGAGCCGGTCGAGCAGGATTTCGGCATCGGCATCCCGAAGGGCGCCATCGATTTCAATCTGCCGACGCCGGTCCGGGGGCGATGAAGCGATCCGGTGAATCCGCTCGACATACTGGTTGTAGCTGCGATGGGTCAGCCGCCACGACCAGGTCTTGCCGTCGTGGACCAGCTCGTGTCGCTGATCCGGCGATTTGAGCCGCGAGCGTGAATCGCGTAGATCCTGGAGCTGCTCGCGGTGGGTCACGAGGCCAAGGCCCGCGCTGACCAGCAAAACCCAGTCAACAGATAGCTGGCCATTCTCGCTTCGGGTCGCGAGTCGTACGCCATGAAGGCTGCTGGTGGCCTCACCGGCTAGCCGGCGCTTGTGCTTTGTCTGGCGACTGAGATCGGTACCGTACGCATCGGCGAATTTTTTCGCTAGTCGATTGAAGCCTGAGAGATCGGTCCGTCCCGAGGCGTAAAAGACATGCTGATGGACGGCAGCCTGTTGGAGGCGCTGCATGAAGCGGATCTTGTCGGGATGGAGCATGATGCTACGCCGAGTATGATTTGCATGATTATAAATTCGGATAACTGATAAAACGAAGTTAAAATCTATTCTTACAATTATCTATACGTGTTACGGGTGATATGCGATATCTTTTGAATCTCAGCCTCGCTGGGCGAATGTGCAATGAGATATGCGCAATGCGATATGTGCAGTGCGCATTGCGCATAGGGCGCATGGAACAGCAGTGAAGCAGGCGTCAGCGGGGACAGCATAAAGAGACAACATATGCGTCGCGAGGGTTTGTAGTCGTAAAAATGAGTCGCCGAAGGCGACATAATTATTAGAGGTTTCCGTTTTGCGACTTCGATCGAGGGGCGCGTTAGCGGATACCGGTCGGTCGGCCTCCATTTGGCGAACGGTGATTGACGCTCAGCAAAGCGGTCATGCCGCGTGAAGGTCCGCAGATTCGCGCACAACACGCCGAACGTGCGCCGGATGTCGCGGAACTTGCAGGCAAGACTTTCTCGCACATCCTGCTCACTTCACGAGCGGCCGCAGTCTTGCCTTCATCCTGCTAGGTGCCACACGGCAGCGGCGGGCGGGTATTGCCGGGCCAACAATCTGAGACAAAAGTGCAGCCGCGGCAACAAAGGCTTGCGTCGATCATGTGTATCTGACAACGGGGCTCTTTGCGGTCCACGACATCACGGTGAGCGCAGTGGTGAGGCGTTTCGTCAATGAAGAGGGCCCTCGGCTTCGACAACACAGGCCTAGAGATCGCAGATGGACCTGCCGCCAGGCGAGCGACGTTGCAGACGCTCCATTTATGGAACCTGCAGTTCACGTCCGGGCCAGTTTTGGCAAAATGGGGAGCTTGGCCAGTGACGATGATCCAGTTATCGTGCTCTCTAGGATTCGAACGCGCCAACGGCCGAGTGACCGCCGGTCTGTGCATCGGCTCGCGCGGGAATCCAGGAAAATCGACAATCGGCGCGGGCCGAAGCTCAAGGTCGAGCTGCTCTCCCGTTCGCGCTAGTAGCGCCGCGGCGCCGGCAGCGAGCTTGTCGACATGCGGACCCAGCGAGAGTTCGTCCGTTGTCTCGTCCTTCGTGTACTCGAGCAACGACTCCTCAGATTCCTCGAGCACCGTCAGGAGCATGTTGTCCGCCCCATGCAGCACCAGCGCGGGGTAGACCAATACACGCGGCTTTTTCCCGAAGACAGGTGATCCGCTTGCCTCATAGCTCACGTGAACCGCGTGAAAACATGCGACGACCAAGTCCCTTGTAAGGTAGTTCAAGACCTGCGTAGGCCGCACGTTGAAAGGCGTCTCGGCGGCGAGAGCCTTCTTGGATATCAGCGAAAACAATTCGCTGGCCTGAGCCTTGAAATTCTGCTTCTGAAAGATCTTGATCTTGACGTCTTCGACGGTGCCCTCGATGAAGGCCTGCACCGGGTCGACGAATACGACGATCCATCGCCCACTTGTGATGACGGCTCGGGGCAGGGTGTGACCATATCTCTCTTTAAGACCTTTAACGTAGCCGCCGACTTGATCGATGTAGGCATGCCATTGTCCCGCCACCGGAGAGTCCTTCGCCTCCCCACCGCTTCTCCAATGATTAATTCCTTCACCCAACAGGGTTGGAGCCTGAAAAGCTCCCTTCCGTCGCGGCTCCAGAAACGCCTTGTCCCAAGCTTTGGCCTCAATGAGTAAGGCGGGAGCATTGGTGTCTGCCCTGACGCCAAGATAGTCCATGAACGTGGTCGTCTCGCCCTTGAGGCGCGCCTCTTCCGCCATGTCCCCACCCAATCCGAGCGACCAACCAAGCAGTTCTACGAGTTCATCTAGAAAGTGAACGCGAGTCGTGTGTTCGTGAGGATCGCCTGCCTCTGCGCCGGCGAATTCCGGGCGCGCCTCTGCGGCGACCGACGCATCGAAGCGATCGATCAGATCGGCAAATCGTTCGATGAACTCTGCCTCCGTGACTTCGCGGATCACTGGAGCAGCTCCGGTAGACGATAGAGCAGCTTTCTTGCCGACGGCCACCCCGCTTCCATGAAAATCTCGAGGCAGTCCACGAGAGCCTGGCGCCGTTCTTTAGCCTCAAAGATCTCCTTGCTATCCGCCAGGAAGCTGCTTATGAGTCGCACCATCAGTTCGGTGCCCAGCGGCTCGTATTGATAGCCTCCCTTCGCTCCCCCCCTCGAATCGCACGCGCGGTCAGATCGAATGCATGCGCCGGGTCCTGCGGAGCCAGAATCTCCACCAATTGCAGGAGTTGGTAAATGGTATGCGGCTGCCCTTGATCTGCGATAAGGTCGAGCGTCGACGCTACCTCGCGCAAATAGATCACACACCCAGCCTCGTCGATTCCGGTACCGCAGTTGACTCGACCGGTCGCGAAATAGAGCTGCATGGCTGCCTTGTCGATGAGCTCGACGCAAGCTTTCAACCTCGGCACCTGGTCGTCGGGAACAGCGACGCTCGGGTCATACGTTGCAAGTGGTCCGCTGGCCGCAACCACGATTCGATGAAGGAGGGCCTGGGCTCGATGCCGAAGCGCACCGTCCTCTGGTTGGCCAGGATGCAGACCTAGCACGACTGCGTCGCGGAGCGTGAACAGAATCGTTCCGAGCTGTCCGCTGTGCAGAGAAGGGTCGTCCAGCCATCTTGACAGGACGGCCTCCGCGGAGGCTCTCTGATGGGTCACCGAAAGAATCGCAACGAGGTCAGCCAGAGAGTTCTCCAGATCAGCCTGCTTCGCCGTTCCGCTGTACCGCGCAAGGAGCGCGAGGATCAGTCGTTCGCTTCGGTCGGGCTCGACATGGATGACCATCCGCAGCACATTGACGGCGGAGCCCAAGACCGCAAAGTTGGTCTCTCGTTCTAGACGGAGCTCGAGTCGCCGCCAGAAACCAGCCCGATCGAGATCCCACAATCGAATGAGATGTTCGACCGACTGAGATCGCGCGGCAGGGTGGCGATCCTCCAGAAAACGATCGATATCCTCCGCAAGTTGCGGGTACAGATCGGCCCGCTGCAGGCAAACATCCAGTACCGCCGTTGCGGCCTCAATGCGAGCGGCAGGGCCGCCCCAAGACTGGGACTCTTCGTATTGAGACTCCGTCTCCTCGGTGACCTCCGGGTTGTCAGAAGCGGCCGCTATCCGCAAAAGCGCAAGATAACGATCGGTCGGATCGAAGCCTTCCCTAACAACCAAGCGCTCGCCCTGCGCAAGTCGTTCACATCCCTGGCCGATGATGCCTTCGCCGTGGCTACGCAGCGCTTCGTCCACGTCAGGAGCCTCGAGGCCACGGACGATTGCCTCGAGCAAACCCAGCGTGCGCGCCGTATCGATTTCGTCGTTCGACGGGCGGCCAGGTTTGGCCTCGACGTAATCCCGGGCCGCGTCTATGGCCGCCATTACGGCGATATTCGATGGTCTATCCTTGTCTAGGCCTTCGATCCAGAAAAAGGGGGCAGAATTACCGAATCCGCTTGTGATGCGAAATGGTCGCTCGTTTCGAACGCTGCGTTCGACCGACTCTGCTGGCGTGGCCGTAAGAATGGCACGCGCACTCTCGGTAACAAGCTGCTCAGCTCCGATGACGCTGTACAGACGCTGGATCAGGTGCTCCCTGGCCGCTTCTGGAGACTTGTACCCGTCCATTGTGAAGGTCGTCACCGAAGTTTCGAGCGCCTCTCGCTCAGCCATGCTGCGCAGCCCATACCCGCGGGCCACGAGGTCGATCGCATCCTTCTGGGTATCGATATTAGAGAGCCAAGCTTCGTCTGCCGCAATCGGCCAAAGCCGATCAATCAAGCCATCGTTGCGTTTCACTGCCGCAAGAAAGAGCCTAGCCCATGTCAAAGCCCATGCCGAGGAAGTCGAGATTTGGTCTGCAACCAGGCGAGCGTCGCGCTCGGGCAACGCAACAAACGCAGGCAGGAACTTCGCGATCAGAGCGTCCCCGTCTTGGCCATACTTGTGGTCAGGGTCATGACCCCAGATGTGACTCAAGTCGGTTTCAAGTCGAAAAGTCTGGCCACCGATCGTACGGGTGACTACTTCGCGCTCCGCCAGCTTGTGTTCCCGCCGAATGTAGTGGTCTACCGATTCCACAAACGCTCGGGCAGCCGCCTGAGGGTGATTCTGCAGAAACGTCGAGAAAAACTCGCACAGCGAGAACAGCGCCATGCTGTAGTCCTGCCTGGAGTTCGACGTCAAAGATAGGATCTGACTTCGACCGCCCATGCTAGTAGTAATGTCGTCTTTGACGGTGCCTGCGTAGGTCCTCGAATACACGGTCGCAGCGAAATCGGGATCGGCGTCGGCCAGCTTGGAAATCTCACGGCACAATGCAGGAACATCCTCCCAGTTGTGTGCATCGGCGCGCTCAGGTTCGAAGATTCGTTCTAAGAGCGCTCGAGACTCCGAAGGCGCAGTCGCGTAAGTGGCGACGACATTGGGGATGACTAACGCGGCATCGATTCTCGAGTCAGGATGGTCGAACACGAATCCCAACAGTGCTCTTGCCGCAAGACCAACTGCGTCACCTGTCTGCGATGGACGCGCCGTATTGATCAACAGGTAAAGCAGCGTCCTCAATGGGGAAGCGACTCTCTCGACGCTGGCAGCGAGTTCACCGGCAAGCGAGACCCACGGCGCGAGACTCATATTCGGATGGTCTTCGAGGCGCACCGCCAGCGCAGACACCACGTGCCAAAGTGCGGTAGGCGCCACCTCGCGACCGTCGGCGACATGCTTTGCGATGGCACGAGCGTCCGCAGCATTCTCCGGCAGCTCGGCGCTGAGTCTTCCTGCCACGCTGCGCAGGATTGGGTCTGCCTCCGGATTGCCGACCATTCTTTCGACGGCGGTCCAGTAGCGCTCGTGATCCGGCTGTGCCGACCAGAGCTCCTGCAGCAAGAAGCCCATCGCCGGCGCAAGCATCAGACCAATCGTCTGAGCTTTCAGGTACTGCACCTCGCCTGAAACGAGCCCATCGACGTCCATCAGAAGTCGCGAGGCGGCATAGTCGAAGAGAAGATGGTGTCGGAACTGGATGAAGCGCTCGTTGTCGACCTTGACTAACACGCCTTTGAGAAGAAGTGCATCCAAGGCATCGGGCGCCGCGGCAGCGATGACATGCGTCTGGGCCCGCAGAGCTCGGCTATCGACCATCGCTTGAACAACGAGGCGCAAGCAGGAATCGGCGCGCGACCCCAACGGCGTCACCCGGTGCTCCCAATACAGCCTCAGCAGACCCGCTTGGGTAGCTAGCTCGCGAAATGCTTGAGCGCTCGTTCCCGTGCGGAGCAACTCGCCGATGAGACGCGTGTTGAAAGGCACAAGCGCAAGTTGCCGAAGCTTCGTTGACGCGCCATTGAGGGCGGTACGAAGTTCTGGCGCTTGGTTCAGTATCTGGTCGAACTCTCGCTCCGACCAAGGAGGCACAACCAGATGCCTCACCGTTGGGAACGCGGTATCCTGGTAGTCCGGGTTGGTCGGACGACCTGCAAACAACTCACGGAATCGGACGCCCATGCGCAGATCGAACGTCCGTATCGAGGCGACGACTTTCCAGCGGCCCTTCAAGGCAAGAACCCGCTCTATCAGTGTTCGGAACGCGCCCTCTCCGTGTCCGCCACGAGTAGCGTCGAGGGCGTCGACGACTAGCCATCCGCCCGATGAGCCGTCCCAGGCCTCGAGCACTTTGACCAGGTCGTGTTCGAGATCCAGTTCGTTCTTCAGTCCAACGAGGTCTTGAACGCTATAGCGGTCGACCGCAAGTTCGACGACGTCGCCATGGCTCCTCAATTCACGGGCCAGCGCGTTGATGACCGCACTCTTGCCGGCACCGGGCTCGCCAATCACGAGGAGCGATCCTTCTTGAGCCGCGGCTAAGGCGGCTACCTGGCATTCCCGGGTGATTCGGATGACACCCTCGGTTCTCTCGATCTGCTCGTAGGGCCACAAGTCGGTGGCAATTTGCGCCGAGTGTTCCCTAAGTTTGCGGATGTCGTCTTCGAAGCGTGGCGGCGCAGACAGCGCCACTTGTGCATGCATGACGGCTTGCCGCAGTTGAGGTAAGTCGCCACCGCTCCGCTCGGTCATCCAGCGTTGGCTGATCTGGGTCAGCGCCGTGACCAAAGGTCTAGCCTGATCCGTCGTCGTCGCCCTCGCCGCCAGCCCCTCCATGACGTTGGCGTACGCGCCAGCCGGGTCAAACGTCATCACCCTCACAAGTTTTGCAACGCTTCGAAGCACGGTGGGACTCCATGGTTCAGCCGTGGTATTGCTCCACGCCTCCCGCATGCATGTCTCGAACACCTCCAATGCCCTTTGCTGGTCTTGCGTCAGCGCACCTGGCGATGGGTGCGAGTGAGACCTCAGCGCTGCCGGGAGATCCACACGGATCGAAGCAGGTGCTGTGGGCCCTACTGCCAGCACGAGTCGATCCTTGTTCGGATCAAGGCAGCGATCCCAAAGTTGTTCGCCCTGACCATCCCGGCAGACAAGCCAGTGTCGAACGAACTGCTGGACGGTCTTGGCCAAGCCGCCGTCAGCCCCGGATGAGAGGTTCACGGTCGTCTTGGCCTGCACCGCGATAAACCCGCCTTCCGAGGTTGCCACTAGGATGTCGTCCACAGGTGCTTCGGTCTCGAAGCGAATCCAGATAGGAACGGCTGCTCCCAATTCCAGTACGTTGTCAACCGGAACTTGGGCAAGCAGCTGCAGACCGAAAAGCGCCCCAAGCTGGGCCTGAAACCCAATACCTCCTGCAGCGGCTGCGCCACCACTAGAGATGCCTCGAGAACTGGTCGGATGCTGTGAGGTTGCCAAGTTGACTCGCTTAAGTTGACTTTGGTGGGAGACCACAATGATTGTACAAGCTGGACTATCCCCAGTCGGGTAACTGGCGACATGGCTCAAGCACTCGCTCACGACTTTTCACTGCTAGACAGCTTTCGAGCCATGAAGCGCATTCATCGGCACAACTCTCCAGACGCTCAGGCAACCGAAAGGAATAGCAAGCAGCTATAAGATTCGCGATCGACGAGTGGTGCACTATCGGCCATTGCTGTAGTTCGAGTATTCGCTCTGGTCAGCTGGCTACGAAAACAGAAACCTGCTCATCTCGGCTGCCGCTCGATAGAAGACGATCGTAATGTTGTTGCAACCGGTCGATCACCGTACATCTAAATGATCGACTTGCTAGCTTTGATCCTCAATTTTCTCGCTGGTTAGCCGATATATTGCACTACCCGCCGTCGGGCAGACGTCCCTGTCTATGGACCTGTACCGACATTGAATGAACGGCCTTTCCAAACGACATATGGTCAAACGAACGAAGGATTCAGACGGTAACACATTGCTTCCACAGCGGAGTGACGAACATCGCATCGACAGTGAAGCGGTGAAAGTCGTGCGAAATCAACTTACGGCGGATTGGGAAGAACGATCAGTCGAGGGTAGAGACTATGGCATAGACATGATGGTCGAAGCATTCGATGGTAACGATCCAACCGGTAAGCTTGTACTATTTCAAATTAAAGGGCGTCAGGAAAGTTTCGGAAACGAAAGTGTTTCGCTATCGGTACCTGTAAAAACACTGCTCTATGCGCGAATGTTTCAAGCGCCGTTCTTTTTCGTCCATGTGTCAGTGACGGATAAGCGAACATATTTTGTTTGGCTACAAAAATATATAAATACGCGACTCACGTTTGAAAATCCACGCTGGATTAAGCAGGGAACTGTCAAAATCCATTTCCCGCTCGACAACGAACTGAACGAAGACGGCCTAGCCAAGATTCGCTCACTCTCAACCTACGTTGCACACCGAGACCTAGGCATTGCATTCCTTGGCCACCTGGTCATGCTACAGGATCATCTGCACGATTTTCACTCTACCCGAGCACGCAGCGCTCTTTCGGCTGCTATCGCACGAACAAAGGAAATTGCCAAACTAGAACCCTTTTTCGACACATACGAGGAAACATGCCCAGATGTATCTGTGGATTTTGATGAGATGCTCGCCGTTCTAAAAAAGGCGGAAAGTTACGGGGAATTTGACCGCGGAGACGACGACATCGTTGAAAGCAATGTGACCAATCTACTTGCCGTTGCGAGAATGTTCTTGTCGCAAGACGAGGCAGATGCCTTCGTTTCCGAAAATATGGAAACACACCTGCCGTACTAGTCGTCTCATGCCCGGCCTCCCAGTGAGGCGGGCTGTCCGCAAGAGGGGGCAACGTTTGCAGCCTTTCAGGCATCATCACGGAGACGACCAAAAGCGCAGCGAGGCCACATTCAAGTGGGTATCTGAAGTGTTTCTTGCCTCACCTCTTGATGAAGTTGACGAAGAATAGTTCGAAGAAGGAATCAAAGAGGTCTTGGATCAAGCCAACACAATTCTTGCTCTGTCGGAACGGCATCTATCTGAAGATGATTTAGAAGAAATTCGTGAGGACCGGGAATCAAGCAGTGAAGATACCGACGATTAACTTCTTATTTATAAATTCCAACCATGAGCCGATTCAATATCTATGCTGTATATAATGACCCCCGTGATGGCGCACTCACAGAAGATGAGGATTGTTTTATTGGGTGGGACGATGGATTGGAAACCTATTTCTTCCAGTCTGGGAATGTCGCCAATAGGGAAACGGGTCAACCCTTAATCTGGCTTGGAACAAGTCCTCAGCAATATCAAGATTTAGATGACTTTCTTTCTGATCTAGATGATGTGGCTAAAAGCCCATGCATTAGTGATATTTACGAAAAGCTAGAATCTAAGTAATGTTTTCCGCTTGATGAAATGAAACGAATAAAGGCTAATCATTGAGGCTGGCCTTTATTCTTTTCGTTAGATTCGGCACCGCCCGGTTTCTAACAGTGTACTCAAAATTGCCCACCGATTTTTAAGGCATTCAAACTTCGCCCCCACGATCCAGATGTGAAACGCTGGACTTGATCGTCCGGCTCAGTTCGGCCAGGAAGAGTCACTCGGATCGTATTTGCAACTGTCAGCTCATCGCCTGACAAGAGCCGCTCGCCGACCCTGATACGATCAACCGCGCTTCTTGCGTAGCTGGCGACTGAACGTGGATGAAGCGGAAGTAAGTATGTTCTCTTCAAACCGATGCTTCGGTTGCCGAATTTTCAACCCGGTCCACGCGGGCGCGCCGAAAGCTTTTCGATAATCGACTGAAGACCATCAACGGCCGACTTCTTAATCGCGCATTCCACATCTTCACGTCATGGCCATACCCGAACGCGATTCAAAGTAAACCGCTTCCGCGAGACGAGCCTCTCGCGAAAGCAGCCTTAAGGTGCGCTTTTAGCGGCTTACTTCGAGTTCATCAAAACGTTTGGCCCGGTAGATCACCACCGACGCGATCCAGCTCACCACGAAGATGGCGATGATGATGTAGCCGAGTGTGCCGAAATTATCGTTCAGCGTGCCAATGGCATCCCAGACCGGTCCTTGCAATTTCAGCTGGTCGGCTAGCAATCCCAATGCTTCGATACCGCCGATCACTACGGCCACGATAACCGATACCAACGTGATGGTCATGTTGTAATAGATCTTGCGGATCGGCTTGAGATAGGCCCACCCGTACGCACCGAGCATCAGGTGACCGTCCAGCGTATCAATGAGAGACATCCCTGCGCTGAACAGGACCGGGAACACCATGATGGCCCAGGGGGAGAGCCCCCGTGCCGCCTGCGTTGCTGCAATCCCGAGCAAACCAATTTCAGTCGCCGTGTCGAAGCCCAGGCCGAACAGAAACCCCAGCGGATACATGTGCCAGCTACGGGTGATCACACGAAACAGCGGGCGGAAGATTCGCGCCAGAAAGCCGCGATCGGCCAGCAGCAGATCGAAATCGTCGTCTTTATAGACACCACCGTTCCTGACATTGCGCCACGCCCGATAAATCGACCTGAGGATGATCAGGTTCATCAGGGCAATCGCAAACAGGAAGAGTGCGGAAACCAGCGTGCCGATAATCCCGCCGATTTCCTTGTAGTGGTCGAAGCGCGATTGCATCGCCGATGCTGTAATAGCGACCGCGACCGACGCAAGCACGACGACTGTAGAGTGACCCAATGAAAAGAAGAAGCCGACCGCGACAGGCCGCTTTTTTTCCTGCATCAGCTTTCGGGTGACATTGTCGATTGCTGCGATGTGGTCAGCGTCCACCGCATGACGTAGTCCAAAGCCGTAAGCGAGCAGCGCGGTGCCTAGTAATACAGGATGATTGCGGAATGCCACGACCGCCCAGATCCAGGCAAGGACATTGATCGCAATTAACACACCGTAGATGCCGAACAGCTTGCTCCGCACCTTGGTGCTTGAGTCGCTGAAAATTTGTACCAGTTGAGAAATCATCGAAAATTCCTTGGGATTACGCGTCCCGCACGAAGTTGAAACAGCGGCGAAGAGAGGTCTGACTCCCGATTTGGCAAGCACAATGCTTTCAAACTGGATACAGTGGCGCGACCGTGCCGGATTCTCACCGGCTTCCCTCATCACCCTCATTAGGCAATGCCTGTTGCGCTTATACACCGTGCCTGGAGCAATGTCGATAAGCTCGACCACTGCGAGCGCAAAACTACGGATGAGGCCCGTTTCGCGAGAAGCTTGCTGACTCCTGTGGCCAACTCATAGCAGCGCGTCAAACCGCCGCAGCGGGAGCTTACGAATCTGGAAATTCACCTGTCAGAGTGGTAAGCTTCGCCGAGTTCTTGCAAACAAAAACATGACCTTCAACAACCGCAAAAATCTGACCGCATGGCTTGGCCTGATCGCCATGTGGCTCATCGTATTTGCGCCGGTCATGAGTCAACTGGTCATGTTGGCGCGCACGCACGATCCCGTCGCGGCGCTCTGTTCAGCTGTTCAGCCGGGCGGTCTCGAACACCACGCGCCGGCGAACTCGCTCGACGCGTGCGGCTATTGTGACCTGCTCGCCGATCACGTGGCGATGCCTTCCATTCCCCCAGCGGCCTTATCGGTCGTCCTGCTTGTAAGCGTCGTTGCGGCGGTCGTGCTGAGCACCAGCTTCACGCCGCTCGGCGCTTTCCCTTCCGGGCGCCCCCGCGCCCCGCCTCTCGTTTCCTGATCGCTGTCCCTATTGCTGGCCGTGCACACCAATGCGCCCATTGAAGGCGCGCGCGGCCACTCGTCCAATGCATTCAGGAAACTTCAATGTTCAACTTCGCTTTGCGAAGGATGCCCCGTTGCGCGCGCAACAGGGTGCGTCATGTCACGCTCGGACTCTTGCCGCTTTCGGTCATCCCGTCTTTCGCTCACGCCGATGGCGCGACTAGCAACTTCACCTTACCGTCCGTGACGGTCACCGCGAGCGCGCCCTCGCAGGCAGTGCTCGATCCGAATCTGCCCGCCACCATCGAGACGGTTACGCCAGCGCAGTTCCAGAACTGGAACGTCGTGAACAGTGAGGATGTGCTTCAGTACATGCCCAACCTCGCGGTTCGCAAACGCTTTATCGGCGACCTGAATTCGATCATTGCCGTACGCGGCACGAGCAATAGCCAAAGCGCACGGGGCCTCGTCTATGCGGACGGTCTGTTGCTGAGCAATCTGCTAGGCAACAGTTACTCCTTTCCGCCTGAGTGGTCGATGGTCTCACCTGACGAAATCCAGCAAGTCAGCGTGATTTACGGCCCTTTCTCGGCGGCCTATCCAGGCAATTCGCTGGGCGCCACGGTGCTGATTACAACCCGGATGCCGACCAAATTCCAGGCTGATGCGGACGTCAAGGGGTTCACCCAGCATTTCAACCTGTTCAGCGTGAACGGCAACTTCAACGGCAGCGAGACGAGTGCGTCGATCGGCGACAAGATCGGCCACTTTTCGTATCTGCTCGATGTGAACCACCTGGAAAACACCAGCCAGCCGCTACAGTTCGGAACCCTGGCCAGATCTAGCACGCCGGCGAAGTCCAGCGACGTCCCGGTGACCGGCGCGTATTTCTACAATAACCAGACCAACACGCCGACCGCAGTACTCGGCGTGAATGGCGAAGGTATCGAGCATTCAATCAACGACCAGTTCAAGCTGAAGATGCAGTACGACTTCACGCCGACGTTACAAGGCGGTTTCACGCTCGGCTACTGGTATCACAGCTATAACAGCCAGACCTCGACGTTTCTGCGTGACGCCAACGGCAATCCGGTTTATAGCGGCAAAGTCAACCTCGGTGGCTACGAATACACGATTCCCGCGGCCGAGTTCGCTCCCAGTTCGGGCTACAGCGAAAACTGGTTGTATGGCGTGAACCTGAAGACGCGCAACCTGACTGGCTGGAATGGCGAGGCGATCGCTTCCTACTACGACATCAGCAACAGCGTGGCGCGCCTGGCCAACTCTGGCGCTCCGGGCAACGGTCCGGGAACCGTGACTGATGGGAGCGGAACGGGCTGGAAGACGCTCGATCTGAAGACGACCTACACGCCCGCTTCGCCGGTAGCGGGTCTTGCGAACCACGCACTGACCTTTGGGTACCATTACGACAACTACTTCCTCGACAACAACACTTACAACACGCTCAACTGGCAGGACGGCGCAAGCACCACGTTTGCCAATGCGTTTGCGGGCAAGACCCAGACGCATGCGCTCTATGCGCAGGACGCATGGCGTTTCCTGCCGCGCTGGAAGGTGGTCTATGGCGTGCGCTATGAGGACTGGCAGGCCTACGACGGCTCACAGGCGCTCGGCGACGTCCGCTTGCCCTACGGCGATGTGAGCGACCAGCACTTCTCGCCCAAGGCGTCGGTCTCGTTTGACGCGACTGACGATCTGACGCTGCGCGCATCGATCGGACGCGCCTACCGTTTTCCGACCGTTAGCGAGTTGTTCCAGGGGCAAATCAACGGCTCCTCGATCATCAACAACAATCCGAACCTGAAGCCTGAAAACGATCTGTCCAAGGAATTGACTGCTGAGTGGGCGCATTGGAACGGCGTGTTCCGTTTCACGCTGTTCCAGGATGATGTCAAGAACACGATCTTTAGCCAGACAGATACGACAGTCGTGCCGAACGTCACCAACTTCCAGAATATCGGTGAGGTCCGTTCCCGCGGCGTCGAGACGAGCTATGAAGGACAGGATGTCCTCGTGCGTGGACTTGACCTGATGACAAGTCTTGCCTACACGCAGTCGAAGATCCTGGCAAATGCGCAGAACCCGGCGACGGTCGGCAAGTACTTTTACCGTATTCCGCTGTGGCGCGCGGATCTTGTCGCGAGTTACCACATCGACGGGCGCTCGACAGTCACGGCGGGCGTCCATTACTCGGGGCGCCAATACAACACCTTGACCAACACCGACACCAATCCAGATGTATTCGGCGGCACCAGCACGTACACGGTCGCGGACATCAAATACACGTTCAAGCCCACGAAGCAAAGCGAGATTGGTATTGGCATCGACAACCTGTTCGATGAGCGGTATTTCGTCTACCACCCCTACCCGGGCCGCACGTTTTATGTCGAAGGCAAGCTGCGGATTTAACCCGACGCAGTCTCATGAGCCCCAGCAGTCCACGCGACCGTTGGGATCGAGGATCGGTTGACTAAAGATCCGGATCTCGCACAAGAGGAGAAATTCATGTCCGCGAGCACAACGAAACTGGCGAACCTGACAAGCCTAGCTGGCTCGGGTTACCGTACCCTATGGCGATGGCACTTCTATGCCGGCCTCTTTGTCATGCCGTTCCTGGTGGTTCTCGCCGTCACCGGAACGCTGTACTGCTTTCAGCCGCAGATTGAGCCGCTGCTTTATAAACACAGGCTAGTCGTTGAACCCCAAGCCGCGCCCCGGCTGACAGAAGACGTGTTGTTGACACGTGCGCGCACGGCGATGGCCGCCGGCGCGCAGGCGACGACAGTAGCGATCAATGCCGACCCGGCGCGAAGCGCCGAATTTGTCTTTCGCCTGCCCGATGGCGAAAAGCAAAGCGTCTATCTGAACCCGTACACCGGCGAAGTGCTCGGTACGCTTAGCGTCGAGCATCGCTTCATGCAGGTGGACCGTATGCTCCATCGCAAGCTGCTGCTCGGCAAGCCTGGTGAACTGCTGATGGAACTGGCTGCCTGCTGGACGCTGGTGATGATCGGTACGGGAGTCGCGCTCTGGTGGCCACGTGAGCGAACAAGGCTGCGCGACGCATTCTGGCCACGCTTTACACTCAATGGCCGCGCGCTGTGGAAGAGCATCCATGCGGTCATGGGCATCTGGCTTGCTCTGGGCGCGTTGGCGTTCGTCGTAACGGGGTTACCCTGGTCCGGGTCGTGGGGCAAGCAGTTCAAGGCAGCGGCGACAAGCGCGAATCTTGGTGCACCTGCGGGCTCATGGGGCGGATTGCCTTTGCGCTCCACGCTGCCCGCTAGCGGGTCGCAAGGCGTCGCCGCCGACGCCGCCCAGCACATTTCAAATATGGATTCAATGCCGGGCATGACGATGGACGATCTGCCGCTGCGGACAACTCCATGGGCGGTGGGCGATGTCCCCGTGCCGAACTCGCATGGCGATGAGGCTGACGGCCGTTTGACGCTCGGCAGTGTGGTAGCGCGGGTTCAATCGCTTGGTGTAGCCACTGGCTATGAAATCGTGCTCCCGGTGTCTGCGAGCGGGGTCTACACCGTCTCCTACTTCCCGCCCGACCCGAAGCTGGAACGCACGATTTATATCGATCAGTACAGCGGCGCTGTGCTCAAGGACATTCGTTATGGTGACTACGGCGCGGTATCGAAAGCCGTCTCGTATGGAACATCTCTCCACATGGGACGCTATTTCGGATTCGCTAACCAGGTCCTATGCGCGCTGATCTCGCTGGGATTGGCGGGCATGGCTGTCACCGGCTGCGTCATGTGGTGGAAGCGCCGGCCGGCGTGCTCCCTGGGAGCACCGGGACGTGCTCAATCCGCGCCGCCCATGCGCGGCTGGAAAACCGGGCTGGTCCTGCTGGGCGTCGTGTTTCCCCTGATGGGCGCAAGCATGCTGGCCGTATGGCTGGCCGATCGAGCGGTCTTCGGCCGTGCGGCTCGCCGCCTCGCGTCCTGACCCTGTCTTAGCCCTGCAAAACTGGAGAAGATGTCATGAAACACATTCAAGCAAGTCTGCTCGGCGCGGTGCTTTGCTGTGCGTCGCACACGTCGTTTGCAGCCACACCTGCCGCGTTGAGCGTTTCGGCATGCTGGATTCGCGCTTTACCCGGCGACCTTCCGTCAGGCGGCTACTTCACCGCAACCAATACCGGCGACCGGCCCGTCGATCTCGTGGGAGTCAGCTCGGACACCTTCGGCATGGCCATGTTGCACCAGACGCAAAGCGAGGGAAGCACGTCGACCATGGTAATGGTCGCAAGGGCATCGGTGCTGGCCCACGGCTCGCTGGCATTCGCGCCGGGCAACTATCACGTGATGCTGGATCATCCGAAACAGCCGCTCAAAATCGGTGCTTCGATTCCGCTGACCTTCAGCTTCAGCGACGGCGAGAAGGTAACGTCCGAATGCATCGTCAAAAGCCCCGGCACCATGGCCCGATGAGACCTGCGACGGCCGGGCTGGACTGATAAAACAGCTCGGACGCGCGCACTTGTTTCCGACAAGTTTTCATGGAGAACGTCAATGCGCTTTCTCGACTGGATGTGGCGTCACGCTGCGTACCTGAATATCGGAGCACTACTCGCAGTGGTGCTGTGGATTATGTGGGTCGTGTCGCTATCGGCTGGTTCCGCATGGACGGATTCGTCGTCAGTACAAAGACTCCACGTCTGTCCCTGCGAGATTTCTCGTCGGGGCGTCGGTAGTGAGCATCATGTGTAGGCAATGCTTCCTTCTCTCTCGTCGCGGGTGCATGTTTTAGCCTCCCGAGGGCGACGTATGGCCAAGCACGCCTGCGACTGCCAACACCATCAGCATGGCGGCGGCATCGACGGCCAGCAACCGGTCGAAGCTACGTTGCGCGTCGCGATACAAAGCGCCGCCGTCTGCTGCCGTCGTTCGCAGGTGTGGTAGATGGATCATCCGGTTATAGCCGCCGAGTAGTACCGCCAGCGTGACGAACACGAGCTTGAGTGTCAGCAGCCGTCCATACAGCACGCTGAGTAATGGTGCGCTGAGCACAGCCGTATCCTGCGTCACATTGTAGATGCCGGTCACGATCACCACGCCCAGCGCGAACGTTGCGAGCTGCGACAACTCCGTGCAGAACGCAAGGCGCTGCTCCGCCGTAGCGAACCTCGTATCGTCCCATCTGCGCAGCACGGCTGCAGCGACGATCACGCTGCCGGCCCACAAAGCCGTTGCACCTAGATGCACCACATGTACTGCCTCCCGCAGCGTGAAATCGCCGGCGTCGGCCGCATGGCTGGCAGCGGCTTTGCCAGCGACGTATGCGAACATGCCCACTGCTGCGAGCCGCCGTGCCGGACGGTTGTCACTCGTGCCGCCGAGACACGCGAGCACCACGCCGGCAAAGCCCGCCAACCACGCGAGGCCGAAGTGTGACTGCGTCAGCACGGCGCTCACTGCCGGGCTGGCCTCATGGAATGACGTGCCGCCCATTACGGCGGCCTCCAGCCATAGATACAACAGGCAGGCGATTGCGAGCACGGCGAGCGCGCCCAGCCGCGTGCGTCCCAGCCCAGCGGACGCCGAGCGGCGAACTTCATCTGCACGCGCAAGCATCGCGCCGCACACGAGCGCCCCGGCCGCCACCGCAAACAGGACGTCCTGCACGGACTGGACGACGATCTGCGCTATGACGAGCGGCTCCACCTCTACTTCGCCGTGAAGGTGTAATGGCCCTGCGTGCGATGACCGTCCTCCGCCACCGCCACCCACGCAACGGAGTACTCGCCTGGCGTCAGCGGACCCAGTGCCACCGACATATGCTTCCTGTTCGACGGATCGACCACGGCCTTGCCGCTCGTCATGGGCTTTCCCTGTGCGTCGGTGACGGTGATCGAGCTGAACGCCGGTTCGAGGCCGTCATCGAAATCGATGGCAACGTCCTTTTGCGAGGTAGACACGGTCGATCCGGCTGACGGCGCCTGGTGGGTCGGATACGCATGAGCATGCGCGAGTTGCGCGACAGTCAGAGACAGCGCGGCGACGAAGCCGCGCGCCATGGAGGAGCGCAGATGAGACGTTTTCATGGTTCGATCAGCAACTTGTCAGAAAGTATACGAAGAAGTGATGACGGTCATGGACGCAAACGCAGCGTTGAAAGAGGCGCCTTCGGATAGAAGCAATAAACGGCTCGCCATCCTTCGTCGCCGGTCCCGTCCATAAGCCTTCATCATTGGAACAGCGGTTTTCCGATGGTTGTGGGTGCAACGTCATCGAAGAAAATGTGGGCCTGTATCAGAACGCCGACGTGTGACCCACTTGCACGGTTGATGGGTAATTGCGCCTCGACACCAAACTGACCGTAGCGGTTAATCCAGATGAAACCTGGATTAACCGTTCCCGTCGTCTGTCCCTGACTTCTGGAAAGCGGGATTTCGACGAGCGGGATGATGTTCGACAGCGGCTGCGGTAGTCCCAGATCATGTACGTGCTGCTGAAGGTACGGCAGGCTGTACTGTACCGTGAAGGCATAGTTGAACGCATTGGGCTGGCCGGCCCCAGTGGTGAGCGACGGGCCGAGCTCCCCGGTGATGGCAATTGGCCGCAGATAAGCCAATGAATCGGGCAGATCGCCCATGCCCTTGCCGGCGTAAATTGTTGGCGAGATGGTCGAGAAGTTGTCCGCGATTGCCCGACTTCCCGTACCGCCCAGTTCGGCGTCGACGCCCACGGACGTCATGAATTCGTGCGCATCATTGACGTAGAGCAGATACTTCAGACCGACACCAAAGTTATCGAAGCCACGAGCCGTAGGGTTGTTTTGCATGACGTAGGTGCCGTCGACTGATACGGCGAGCCTCGGCGTGATCAGCTTGTCGTACTCGGCATCAAAAGTGTTGACGTCCTGATCGCCATTGTCACCAGGAACGCGAATATTGCCGTATTGGAGGTTAGCTTCGTCGCCGACGCCCGGATCATCAACCGCCATTGTCGACGGAAAGACGCGGTCGCCCGCAATCGCATGTGCGGTGGCGAGCGAGGGTGAGAGCAGACAGGCGCTTGTGACGGCGCCAACAATCGACGCCGCCAGCAGCGGTCTTCCACTACGAGTTGAAGTGGTTCGCATGGTTCATCCTATTATGGGTCGTGGTTATGCCGTCGCACGACTTCGAGCAGACGCGACGACATCGCGATGCGCCGAGCGCATCGCACGGTGTGACTCAGATCAGGACAAGGAGGGAGGGGCGCGGGGCTGGACAGAAGTGAGCGTTTCGACGCGGCGAACGCTCTTGAAGCGGGTTGCGACGGGATGCCAGTTTGCCCGAATCGTGATCGCGAAAATCCCCTGCGGACTATGCACCACGGGCATGTGCGCAAACAGGCTGCAATAGCCGCACGCGTCGCCGGCGGACAGGGAGGAGTGCCGGCCCGATCTGTCATTCGAGGCCTCGTGTTGCATTGAGGGCATCGAACAATGCGCGCCGGCCATGGCGGTTTCGCCACGACTGGCCGCGAGCGCCTGCGAGACCGTCGGAGCAAGCGTCGCCACAAGGATTGCGAGCAATCCTAACAGGCTGCCGATCTTCTGGAGGCGTTGGTGAAACATGCTTGGGCGGGAGCGTACAACGGTGCGAAGCGTAGGGCCGATTATGCCACGCGTCTATTAATCCAAATGCAAGGAATTGCACGCTATTCAAGGCGCGCTTCCAGTTTCTTCTCACGTAGGTCTAACGAATTGGCGGATCCACGCGTGGGCGAATTAACCGGACTCGTAGGAGGGACGACTGCCGGGAGCGCGCTTTCACGCGGACTGTGCCAAACATGGCAATGTCGCTTTTTGGCAACAGCCAACTGCCTGACTAGACAAATCCGTTGGACGGTATGCGTGGTCGTTCACGAAAAAATCCCGCGCGTCTCGCAGCGAGGCGGCACAATAAAGTCTCGTTCAATTGCTCAAGCCGGCCGTGCGCGAAGCGGTTGGGGTCCCTCGTACAATCGTGGCAAACAGACTCGCGGCAATGCGATGCTGCGCCTATCAAGGAGAAGAGAATGAAATCGAATATTGGACGTCAGGCCATGCTCGCAGTTGCGCTAGCCAGTCTGGCTACGGCAGGCGTTAGCACTGCTCGTGCAGAGGACAATGTGAAGTGCTTTGGTATCGCCAAGGCCGGCCAGAACGACTGTGCGAGCAAGACTGGCGTACACGGTTGCGCAGGCGAGGCGAAAGTCGACAACGATAAGGGCGATTTCAAGAGTGTGCCAAAGGGAACCTGCGAAAAGATGGGCGGCACCGTCGGCCAATGATGTTCATCAACGCATGAACCTGCTGTCACCTAATGCCGATGTCGGTATGAGCACCACCCCTTCGCTGGCTTCTCCGCCGGCTGGCGTCGGTGTCGGACTGCGTCACGCACACTACCGCGATTTCGTCGCAGCCGTGCCCGCAGTCGAGTGGGTCGAGGTGCACAGCGAAAACTATTTTGGCGACGGCGGTTATGACCTGCATGTACTCGATGTGGTTCGGCGCGATCTCCCTGTCAGCCTGCATGGCGTAGGCCTCGGGCTCGGTTCGGCCGGCCCGGTTGACCGCATCCATCTCGCCAGGCTCAAGCGGCTCGTCGAGCGGATTGATCCTGCAATCGTTTCTGAGCATCTGTGCTGGGGTGCGACATCAGCCGGCCACCTGAACGATCTGCTACCGATGCCACTGACGGACGCGGCACTCGATCATCTTTGCTCGCGGATAGGCGAGCTTCAGGACACGCTTCGCCGTCCGGTGTTGCTCGAGAATGTGTCGACCTATCTTAGGTTTCGTGACGACCAGTATGGCGAGACAGAATTCCTTGCCGCACTGGCGAGCCGTACAGGGTGCGGCGTGCTGCTTGACGTCAACAATCTCTACGTGAACCAGTGCAATCACGGAGAGGACGCGATCGCGGCGATTGATGCATTGCCGCCCAGAATCATTGGCGAGATCCATCTGGGGGGCCACCGCGTGACCGGTATCGCTGTGATCGACGATCACGGCTCACGTGTTGCGCCCGCCGTCTGGGCGCTATATGAATACGCGCTGCGCCACATTGGCAACGTACCGACGCTGATCGAATGGGACACCGATGTACCACCGCTGAGCACACTGTTAGCGGAAGCGCAGCTCGCCCGCGACGTGCTGGATCAGATGGCGCCCATTCATGAGGGCTCAAATGCAGGTCGCTCAAGGGGAACTGTGTAATGGCCGCTCACCTTGAGTCGATTCAGCGAGCATTTGCAGAAGCACTTGACGATGACGGGCATCAGCAACCGTTGCATGCACACGTGCAGCCGGTGCCGGCTTTCGCCAGGTTGGACGTTGCGCAGAGCAATGCAGATGCAGTGTACGATCCCGGTGCGGTGCGTAGGCGGATCGGCCTTTACCGTGGCAACGTTCGCTCCCGATGGCGTGCCGCCCTCGCAAACGCATACCCAGTTATTCAATCGCTGGTCGGCGACGAGTACTTTGACGCGTTGTCATCGGCTTATGCCAGCGCACATCCGTCGCAGAGCGGTGATCTACGCCACTTCGGCTCCGAGCTTCCAAGGTTTATCGCCGGCTACGTGCAAGACGCACGTTTTCGATACTTTGCCGATTTTGCGCGCCTTGAATGGGCGTTGCATGTGGCTTACTACGCTGCTGATGCTACGTCATTGACGACCCCGCAATGGGTAGAGATCGGCGAAGAGCGTCTGCTCAACGCGCGGCTTGCCATCCATCCCGCATGTACAGCGATCGAGTCTGGCTACGCGGTTGCCGATATCTGGTTTGCACATCAACCAGGCGGCGTTTTCCCGGCACACATGGATCTACCGACATGGGTTCTTACGGTACGTCCGCAGTGGCAGCCCACGGTTCTCATCCAGTCTGCCTGTGCGCATGCGACTTTTCTGGCTCTGCAACTTGGTAAATCGCTCAACGAGGCACTTGATTTAGCTTTCGCGATCGATCCCGCTTTCGATTTCGCGTCCCAGTTGCGGATATGGATTGCGGCTCGCGCTGTCACGAATGTAATCGCGAGTCTGTGAGCAATCCACCAACCGATGGTCGCCGGCGCAGGGCTGACTACTCATGCAATGCACTGGGCCACCGGACCATTGTTTATCCTCGTTCGCAAACAAAAGTGTGCAAAGGGCCGCAGAAAGAAGATCGAGACTTGCTTGCCCGCCATCCCGGCGGAAAACGAACGTCTCTCCTCCGTCCGGGATCGGACCTTCGAAGATCGTTCCGGTCTGACTCAAATGGGTCGATCTCGGCCATATGCCGTCGTGCAGCAAAGGCTGGGCGCATCAACCGCGAGCGCAAGGTCAAGGTGTTGCCGTGATCCTAGGCCATTCAAGACGATCTAGTGCCTCTCGCATAGTCTTGGGGCTCGCTGCCTTAGTGTAGTCCACGCGACCGCTAGAGCCCTGCGCAGCATGGCCCGTAATTGAGTCCGACGTTTCGGTGCCGACTCCTTTATCGGCCAGCGCACCGCGTATCCAATGGCGGAACTTGTGCGATCCGTGAAGGCGGCCAGTTGGCAGCCCGAGGGAGCGCCTAAGCTCTAGGAACCATCTACCCAAGGTGTCGCCCGGTGCGGTTGCTCGGCCGCTCAATGACGGGAACGCACCGCCCGTACCGCCCGAGACCCTGTCATGCCACGCGGAGAACCATGGGTCTGCCAGCAGGTGAGAAGCTAAAGCGACAATACGCTCCGATTCGTCGGTCTTGACCGTGCCGGCCTCAGCGGTAATTCGAACGGTTTTGATGCCGTGGCGGGTTTGGAAGTCCTCGCGGCGTAACTGTGCTATCTCGCCTATTCGGGCTCCGGTGTGCAGAAGCAGCAGCAGAGCGGCTCGGCCATCTTCGGGGGTTACATTTTCCCAGTGGCGTAGCTGCTCCATCCGGTCGGAGAACAGAAGCGCCCCGAACAATATCTTTAGCTCGTTGTCAGTCCATCCTTCGCGTTTCTTCGCGCCCTTGGTCTTATCGAATGAAACCGTGAACTGGTTGCGGTCGAGGATGCCATCCTTTACCGCTGTGTTCACTAAAGCATTGACAGCGGTGTAGTGATTGTGAGCGGTCTTGGCTCCGAAGCCCCGCGCTTTGCTGTCCAACAAAAACTTGACGAAGGCCGCTCCGGCCGCTCGCGTCAGATCGCTTAAGGGAACTGTGCCGCACGCTTCCTCGAATAACTCTAGCGCCTTCCCGGTGCGCTTTACGGGGTTGTCTGTCTCGGCATACCCGTTCCACTGCTGCCAGGACGGCACCATGTCCCGAAGGGTCTTGGGTGCTTCCCGAGTTTTCTTTTCAGGTTCGGCGTCCGGAGTGGGTCCCATAGGGATGATAGGCTCAGGCGGCGTATCTACGGGTTCACCTTGGCTTCTTTGCGCTACTGCTTCCATGGCCCTAACCAGCGTTCGCGTGATGCGCTGAAGGGCTAAGCGTCCCTCGGTCGTGTCCCATTCCACACGAATAGACAGAGGGTCACAAACGAAGTCTACGTATTCACGGGTGGACGAGAAGTCGCCCCGCGCTAATGCTGTCTTCCAAGCCTGGACCTGTTCTTGGTCAAACCGTTGGACTGCTGCGGCCTGCTCGTGGGTCAGGAAATCTCCCGTTTGCTCCCATGTGGCCTGATCGGTATTGGGGAGGGGGCTCCTGTAAGCGCCAACCAGTTGAGGCGTGACGCGAGTTTGTTCATCCAGCGTCAAGACTAGGTTTTGTACAGCCTGAGCGATGTAGGCCTCTAGCTCTTCTGACAGTCGGACCAATGGTGCGGGTCGCGTACTGTCCTCCAGCACCTGAAACCGCACTCGGTGTTCGGCTATCAGCCGGTGTGCGATGGTGATCGCTTCAGCGCGGTTGCGGGTCTTAAGGCTGGCTCTGTACGCATCCGTCGCCAGCTTGCCGCCGCTCGTGCGAGGGAACAGGTGCTGAAGGTGCTTGGGGATGCCGATGCGGAGTTGATAGATACCGCTTTTGGGGTGCGGTTCCAGTCCGGGAGGCAGTGTCGTCATGTCGTCCATCCACGCATTTTGACACGCGAATTGACAAGGTAGATTGACGATGCCGGAAAATACAAAGGCTCGTAAGTCCTTGACTGGCTTGGTTTCCCAATTCAACCAGTTACTTACGAGCCTTAAATTCTGGTCGGGGTGAGAGGATTCGAACCTCCGGCCTCTACGTCCCGAACGTAGCGCTCTACCAGGCTAAGCTACACCCCGAATTTACTGCTGGACTCTTCGGCTCACTCAGTCTTGTTCAAGACTGGCGCGTCGTCGAGTAAGAACATAATTCTAGCAGGCTCTCTTTGTAAATGGAAGAGGGGAACGCCGAAATCGCGTCTGCGGCGGCCTGTGCCTCGGCACGCGCGCATTGCAGCGTGTGTTCGAGCGCGCCCGAGCGCGTGATCGCCGCGAAGATCTCGTCGAACCGCGTGGTGCCGCCTTGTTCGATGGCTTCGCGCGCGAGCGCGGCCTCGGCCGGGGTGCCATGTTCGATCAGCCAGATGAGCGGCAGCGTCGGCTTGCCTTCGCGCAGGTCGTCGCCGGCATTCTTGCCCATCGATTCCGGCGTGCCCGTGTAATCGAGCCAGTCGTCCATGAGCTGGAACGCGGTGCCGATGCGACGGCCGAACTCGGCTGCGGCTTCCTCCGTGCGTGCATCCGACCCCGAGAGCACGGCGCCCAGTTGCGCTGCCGCCTCGAAGAGCTTGGCCGTCTTGTAGCGGATCACCTGCATGTAGCGCGACACGTCCACGTCGGCGTCGTGCATGTTCAGCAGCTGCAGCACTTCGCCTTCCGAGATGATCGTGGTGGCCTGCGAAAGAATCTCCATCACACGCATCTTGCCCACGCCGACCATCATCTCGAACGAGCGCGAATACAGGTAGTCGCCGACCAGCACGCTCGCGGCGTTGCCAAACAGCGCGTTGGCGGTCTGGCGGCCGCGCCGCAGGTCCGATTCGTCGACTACGTCGTCGTGCAGGAGCGTTGCCGTGTGGATGAACTCCACGACTGCGGCGAGTTCGTGCCGATGCGTGCCGCGATCGCCGAGCGCGCCGGCGACGAGCAGCAGCAGCGCAGGGCGCAGCCGTTTGCCGCCGGCGCCGATGATGTACTCGGCGATCTGATTGATCAGCATCACCTCGGACGCCAGGCTTTGCCGGATGACGCGGTTCACCTGCTCCATGTCTTCGGCGATCGGGGCGAGCAGCGCGGTGGCGTTGGGGGAGTGGGTGGCGGTCGACGACATGATGGCAAATAGGGGTAGTGCGCCGGATTATAAGGCGAATCCGCGCTGCCCCGGACGCTCCCGGTCGATCGGTGCCGGCGTTGCAGGTCCGTGAAGCAGTGCGAGCACGCTTGTCAACGAGTTTTGACGCAGAACCTAACTCTATGTATAATCACGGGTTTCCGCGCGTGGTGCGCCGGGAAAATGAATTTAGAGTGAGGTTCTCAATGTACGCGGTCATAAAAACCGGCGGCAAGCAGTACAAGGTTGCCGTTGGCGAAAAACTTAAAGTAGAACAGATACCGGCAGACATTGACGCAGAAATCACGCTCGACCAGGTTCTCGCAGTGGGCGAAGGCGAATCGATTAAGTTCGGTACGCCGCTGGTCAGTGGGGCTTCCGTCAAGGCTACCGTCGTGTCCCAGGGTCGTCACGCCAAAGTGACCATCTTCAAGATGCGCCGCCGGAAGCACTACCAGAAGCATGGCGGCCACCGCCAGAACTACACCGAACTGCGCATCGACGCGATCAACGTCTAAGCGCACGAAGGTAAAGGAGCAAACAAATGGCACACAAAAAGGCTGGCGGTTCCTCGCGGAACGGCCGTGACTCAGAGTCGAAACGACTTGGCGTGAAGGTGTTCGGCGGTCAGGCAATCCTGGCTGGCGGCATCATCGTGCGTCAGCGCGGCACGCGTATGCACCCGGGCGACAACGTCGGTATCGGCAAGGACCACACGCTGTTCGCACTGGTCGACGGTCACGTGACGTTCTCGACCAAGGGCGCACTGAAGAAGCATCTGGTCAACGTCGTCCCGGCAGCTGTCTGAGTTTTACCAGACAAGCTCGCAATCGACGCAAGGAAGGCCCCGCGAAGTTTGCGGGGCCTTTTGTTTTGGCCTTATTTCTTGTCGCGCACACGCTAAATGGCTTCAGGACGCGGCGCGCGGCAAAATGACAACATCCACGGGACGGAGTTGACGCATGAAGTTCATTGACGAAGCGAAGATCGAAGTCATCGCAGGCGATGGGGGCGATGGCAGCGCGTCGATGCGGCGCGAAAAGTTCGTCCCGTTTGGCGGGCCGGACGGTGGTGATGGCGGACGCGGAGGCAGCGTCTACGCGGTCGCGGACCGCAACATCAACACGCTCATCGATTACCGCTATACGAAGAAGCACCAGGCGCGCAACGGCGAGAACGGCCGCGGCTCGGATTGCTACGGCAAGGGCGGCGACGACATCACGCTGCGCATGCCGGTCGGCACGACGATCAGCGACCTGGACACCGGCGAGCTGATCGCCGACCTCACCGAACACGACCAGTGCGTGATGGTCGGTCAGGGCGGTGCCGGTGGCCTCGGCAACCTGCATTTCAAGTCCTCGACCAACCGCGCGCCGCGCCAGAAGACCGAAGGCAAGCCCGGCGAGCGCCGCATGCTCAAGCTCGAGCTGAAGGTGCTGGCCGATGTCGGCCTGCTCGGCATGCCGAACGCGGGCAAATCGACGTTCATCTCGTCGGTATCGAACGCGAAGCCGAAGATCGCCGACTATCCGTTCACGACGCTCGCGCCCAATCTCGGCGTCGTGCGGGTCGGGCCGAGCAAGAGTTTCGTGATCGCCGATATTCCGGGCCTGATCGAAGGCGCCGCCGAAGGCGCGGGGCTCGGTCACCAGTTCCTGCGCCATTTGCAGCGCACTGGCCTGCTGTTGCATCTTGTGGACCTCGCACCGTTCGATGACAACGTCGATCCGGTCGCCGAGGCAACGGCAATCGTCGGCGAGCTGCGCAAGTACGACGAGTCGCTCTATCACAAGGCGCGCTGGCTCGTGCTGAACAAGCTCGACATGGTGCCCGAGGACGAGCGCGCTGCGCGCGTCGCGGACTTCGTCGAACGCTTCGAGTGGAAGGGTCCGGTGTTCGAGATCTCGGCGCTGACCGGGCAGGGTTGTGAAAATCTCTGCTACGCGATCTACGACTACATCTCGGCGAACTCGGAGGCGCATCGCGCCGCCGAGGCCGAAGATCTGGCCGCCGACGTGCGCTTCCGCGCCGAACGCAACGGCGCTGCGCCGCAGCCCGCCGTGGACGAAGCCGGCGACACGACCGGGGCGCCCGAGTCGGAGTAACGCTCTCCGCACACGCCGGCGCGCGGGGCGCGCTGGCGACTCAACGCGATATCTGACATTTGGGGAGACCGCCCAGCATGCGTTCCGTCATCGCCGATTCCAGGCGTCTGGTAGTGAAGGTCGGTTCGAGTCTCGTCACGAACGATGGCCGTGGCCTCGATCACGCGGCAATCGGCCGCTGGGCCGCGCAGATCGCCGCGTTGCGTGAACAGGGCAAGGAAGTCGTGCTGGTCAGCTCGGGCGCGATCGCCGAGGGCATGCAGCGGCTCGGCTGGACGAAGCGTCCGCGCGAGATCGACGAACTGCAGGCGGCGGCCGCTGTCGGGCAAATGGGGCTCGCGCAGGTCTACGAGAGCCGCTTCGCCGAGCACGACATCCGCACCGCGCAGATCCTGCTCACCCACGCGGATCTCGCCGACCGCGAGCGCTATCTGAACGCGCGCTCGACGCTGCTCACGCTGCTGCGCCTCGGCGTCGTGCCGATCATCAACGAGAACGACACGGTCGTCACCGACGAAATCAAGTTCGGCGACAACGACACGCTCGGCGCGCTCGTCGCCAACCTGATCGAAGGCGACGCCCTCATCATCCTGACCGACCAGAGCGGTCTCTACACGGCCGATCCGCGCAAGGATCCGGGCGCGACACTCGTGGCCGAAGCGGACGCGGGCGCACCCGAACTCGAAGCGATGGCAGGCGGCGCGGGCTCGAGTCTGGGCCGTGGCGGCATGCTCACGAAAATTCTCGCCGCCAAGCGCGCGGCGCACAGCGGCGCGGACACGGTCATCGCGAGCGGCCGCGAGCGCGACGTGCTGGTGCGGCTCGCGCACGGTGAGGCGATCGGCACGCAGTTGATCGCGCGCACGGCGCGCATGGCCGCGCGCAAGCAATGGATGGCCGATCACCTGCAGGTGCGCGGCCATGTGGTGATCGACGACGGCGCCGTGCAGAAGGTCGTCGCCGACGGCAAGAGCCTCTTGCCGATCGGCGTGGTTGGCGTGCAGGGCGCGTTCGCGCGCGGCGAGGTGATCGCGTGCCTGAACGGCGCAGGGGTCGAGGTCGCGCGCGGCCTCACCAACTACAGCAGCGCCGAAGCCAAGCTGATCCAGCGTCATCCGAGCGCCGGGATCGAGGGCATCCTCGGTTACATGCTCGAACCGGAACTGATTCACCGCGACAATCTCGTGCTCGTCTGAGCCGCGCGCGGGACCAAAAGAAAAGCCGTTCGGGTCGTTGGTCGACCCGAACGGCTTTTTTACTTCAAGCTGAGGAAGCGCGGCGCGCTGTCAGCGCACCAGCATCGACTGCGTGCGGCCGAAGCGCAGGTTCTCGACGATCGCCGGCGCCTTCGCGACCGGCATCTTGTTCGCGCAAAAGTAGTCCTGATAGAGCCGCGCCTGGTACGCGTTCAACGTGCCGTTCTCGATGCGCGACCAGTCGTTCGCGACGGTCTGGTCCCAGCCGTCGTGATCGGCGTTCAGGCTCGCGTAGATACGCGTCTCGTAGGTGTCGCAGCGGATGCCTTCGTAGTTCACGTTGCGCGCGCCGCTCGGGCTCGTGATCACGATGGTGTAGCGCACCACACCGTCAGTGCCGACCGTGAGCGAGGCGGGATCGACCGCGAACTTGAGCGGCGAGTTGTTCGAGACGTCGAGCGGCAGGAGCTTCGCGCCCGCCTGCGGCAGCGGCGGCAGCGTGTCGATCTTGTTCTCGGTCCAGTTGCCCTTGCGGTCGAGCAGATACGTGAAAGCGCTGTCGTCCTTGTTGCTCGCCTCATGGGAGGTCGAGCATCCGGCCAGCAACACGCCGGCTGCCGCGCAGGCCGCGGCAAAAGCAAATCGTTTCAAGTTGGTTTTCCTCGAAGAACCGTCATGTCGATGACGAAGCATCGGCATAACGGCCAAAACGGCGCATTTCGCGCCGCGACTGCCACTCGCAAAGATCGGCAGCACGCGTCTGAAGCGGATGCCCCGGCGCCGATCCGGCCTGCCGCTGCCAGATCGATGCCGGGCCGATGCCTCAGCTAAGCGCCGCTGCGCGGACCGCTGAAACTAACGGCCGCCATGCGGCGCAGGCACGATCATACCCTCGTCGGCGCTGCCCTCGTCGATTGACGAGGCGTGCGGAGGCACGTCGAACACGGCTTCGACGGTCGCGAACGCGTCCGTTTCGACCGCGTCGGCATGGGCGGACGTCACCATGCGCGGATAGCGCACTTCGTGACGCAGCTCGTGCAGATGCGCGCCAACGCCGCGCTCGGCGCGCGGCGCCGTGCGCCGCAGATAGCGCGACAGCTCCGTCAGCGCGAGCTGGTAGACGTCGCGCTTGAACTCGATGACCGCTTCGAGCGGCACCCAATACTCATTCCAGCGCCATGCGTCGAACTCTGGATGCTCCGTTGCCCGCAGGCAGATATCGCAATCGCGCCCGACCATGCGCAGCAGAAACCAGATCTGTTTCTGTCCGCGATAATGGCCGCGCACTTCGCGTTTGATGAACTTGTCCGGCACCTCATAACGCAACCAGTCGCGTGTGCGACCGATAATCTTGACGTGCTCAGGATGCAGCCCGGTTTCTTCGTGCAACTCCCGATACATTGCCTGCATGGGGGTCTCACCATACTTGATGCCCCCTTGCGGAAACTGCCAGGAATGTTCGCGAACCCGCTTGCCCCAAAACACCTCGTTTCGCGCGTTCAAGAGGATGATGCCGACGTTCGGGCGAAACCCCTCACGATCCAGCATACAACCACCTTCGAATCCTTTAAAATTGCTTTGATTATAAACAGATAACGGACCTCACGCACCCGCCGCCCGTGGACTTGCGCGAGACACGGTGCGCGCCAGCCCGCTTGCGGCCCGGCGCACGCCGCAAGCGCCGGTCAAACAGCGCGCGTTCCAGGTGTATGTCCCAGGCAAAAGCGCAGCATCTTGCGGGGCCTGGCCCCACGAGAGTCGATGCCGCGTCGCTGGCGCTGGCATCATGGGCGGCATCGTGAATCTCACCGTTGTACCTTTTTCGGGCGGTCCGTCTTGGGCCGCCGCTTTTGGAAACCTTGAATGAAAGCCTCCCGTTTCTTTATCGGCACCCTGAAGGAAGCGCCGGCTGACGCCGAAATCGTCAGCCACAAGTTGATGATTCGCGCGGGCATGATCCGGCGCGTCGCTGGCGGCATCTACAACTATCTGCCGGTCGGCCTGCGTTCGATCCGCAAGGTCGAGCAGATCGTGCGCGAGGAAATGAACCGTGCGGGCGCCATCGAGCTGCTGATGCCGTCGGTGCAGCCGGCCGAGCTGTGGCAGGAATCGGGACGCTGGGAGCAATACGGGCCGGAGCTGCTGCGCTTCAAGGACCGCAAGCAAAGCGACTTCGTGCTCGGGCCGACGCACGAGGAAGTCGTCACCGACATCGCGCGCAACCAGATCAAGAGCTATCGGCAGATGCCGGTGAACTTCTACCAGGTGCAGACGAAGTTCCGCGATGAAATCCGTCCCCGTTTCGGCGTGATGCGCGGGCGCGAGTTCATCATGAAAGACGCGTATTCGTTCGACAAGGACGTCGACGGCCTGAAGGTCTCGTACCAGAAGATGTACGACGCCTACACGCGCATCTTCACGCGCCTCGGCCTCGAGTTCCGCGCGGTCGCCGCCGACAACGGCTCGATCGGCGGCAGCGGCTCGCATGAATTCCACGTGATCGCGGAAACCGGCGAAGACGACATCGCGTATTGCCCGAGTTCGGAGTTCGCGGCGAACGTCGAGGCGGCCGATGCGCTGCCTCTCATCGCCGAACGCGCGGCACCCGCCGAGTCGCTGCAGAAGACCGCGACGCCTGGCGCCGCCAAGTGCGAAGCCGTGGCCGAGCTGCTCGGCATCGCGCTCGAGCGCACCATCAAGTCGATCGTGCTCGCCACCGACAACGAAGGCGCCGAGCCGACCATCTGGCTGCTGCTCTTGCGCGGCGACCACGATCTCAACGAGATCAAGGTCGGCAAGCTCGAAGGCCTGAAGGGCTTCCGCTTCGCGACCGAAGCCGAGATCGTCGAATGGTTCGGCACGCCGCCGGGCTATCTCGGTCCGGTGGGCACGAAGAAGCCGGTCAAGGTCGTCGCGGATTCGACCGCGGCGAAGATGAGCGACTTCGTGGTGGGCGCCAACGAGGTGGATTTCCACATCACCGGCGTGAACTGGGGCCGCGATCTGCCCGAGCCGGTCGTCGCCGACATCCGCAATGTGCAGAAGGGCGACCCGTCGCCGGACGGCAAGGGCGTGCTCGACATCTGCCGCGGCATCGAAGTGGGCCACGTGTTCCAGCTCGGCACCAAGTATTCGGAAGCGATGAACGCCACGTTCCTCGACGAAAACGGCAAGCCCCAGCCGATGCTGATGGGCTGCTACGGTATCGGCGTCACGCGTATCCTCGGCGCCGCGATCGAGCAGAACTACGACGACAAGGGCATCATCTGGCCGGAATCGATCGCGCCGTTCGAAGTCGTGCTGTGCCCGATGGGCTATGAGCGCAGCGAGCTCGTGCGCGAAGCGGCCGATCGTCTCTACGCCGAGCTGCAGGCCGCCGGCATCGACGTGATCCTCGACGATCGCGGCGAGCGTCCGGGCGTGATGTTTGCGGACTGGGAGCTGATCGGCGTGCCGCATCGTCTCGTGATCGGCGAGCGCGGACTGAAGGACGGCAAGCTCGAGTATCAGGGCCGTCGCGACACCGAGGCGACGCTGCTGCCCGCGGGCGAAGCGGCTGCCGTGGTGGCGGACAAGGTGCGCGCGGCGCTCGCGCGCTAAGCTGCGCTCAACGCACCTCAAGACGGGAGACCTTCGCGGTGGAATACAGCTTTCTCTCCGCGACGATCCTGCTGATCCTGATCACCGACCCGCTCGGCAACATACCGCTCTTCATCGGTTGCCTGCACGGCGTGGCGCGGCCGCGCCGCGCCATCGTGATCCTGCGTGAAGTGGCGATCGCGTTCGTGATCCTGCTCATCTTCATGGTGGCCGGCAACGGCTTCCTGCGCATGATGGGGCTCACCGATACGTCGCTGCGCATCGGCGGCGGCATCGTGTTGTTCCTGATCGCGCTGCGCATGATCTTTCCGCATCCGGGCGGTCCGTTCGGTGCGGGCGACAAAGGCGGCGAGCCGCTCATCGTGCCGCTCGCGATTCCGGCGCTCGCGGGTCCGTCGGCGCTCGCCACCGTGATGCTGCTCACCTCGCAGGCGCCGGGCAAGCTGCTCGAATGGGTCGCCGCGCTCACGGTCACGATGATCGTCTGCGCGATCGTGCTGGTGCTCGCGGAGCGCATCCAGCAGTGGCTCGGCGAGCGCGTCGTGACGGCGTTCGAGCGCCTGATGGGGCTCGTGCTCGTGGCGATCTCGGTCGAGATGATCCTCGCGGGGATCAGCGCGTTCGTCCATCACTTGTAGCGCGACGCTTGCCGGCGCGCCAAACAAAAAAGCGACCCGTGGGTCGCTTTTTTTCAGCCGCTCGCCGGCTTCAGGCGCCGTCGGTCAGCGCGCGGATGGTTGGCAGGTTGCGCCAGTAGCCTTTCGCGTCCATGCCGCAGCCGAACACGTAGCGATCCGGCACCGCGAAGCCGCAGTAATCGGGATGCAGCGGCTTGGCCTTCTGCAGCAGCTTCTCGCACAGCACGGCCGAGAGAAAGCGCTTGGCGCCCATCGCGAGGATGCGGTCGCGGATCGCGGCCATCGTCTCGCCTTCATCGAGGATGTCGTCGAGCACGAGCACGACGCGATCCTTGACCGACTCGGCCGGCGCGACGCGCCATTGCATCTCGGCGCTGCCCTTGATCGCGTTGCGGTAGCGCGTGAGGTGGATGTAGTCGAACTCGAGCGGGAAGTCGAGGTGGGGCAGCAGCATGCCGGTGAACACGGCGGCGCCGCCCATCACCGACAGCACGAGCGGGAAATCCTCGCTGATCTCGCTGCGGATGGCCTCGGCCATCTTGCCGATCGATGCGTTGACGTCGCCCTCCGAGACGATCTCTTCGGAGTGGCGGAAAATGTGGAGGGCTTCTTCGCGATTCATGACTCTGGCGGGCCGGTGACTATATGTAGACAGTGTGGGAAAGAACGACGGCGCGCGCCACAAGAAAATTCACTGTCACGCGCCGCGCTTGCTGCAAAGCCGCGCGACCCCCGTCGCGCAGCCCGAACGTTTTATCGCATGCCGGGCATCATGCCCTTCATACCGCGCATCATCTTCTGCAGATTGCCGCCCTTCAACTTCTTCATCATCGTGCGCATCTGATCGTACTGGTTGAGCAGGCGGTTCACTTCCTGAACCTGCACGCCGGCACCGGCCGCGATGCGGCGCTTGCGCGTCGCCTTGATGAGCTCGGGCTTGGCGCGCTCGGCGGCCGTCATCGAGTTGATGATGCCCTCCATGCGGCGCATCTGCTTCTCGGCCTGACCCATGTCGGCACCCGATGCGGCTTGCTGGAACTGCGCGGGCAGCTTGTCCATGAGCGTCGAAAGGCCGCCCATCTTTTTCATCTGCGAGAGCTGCGCGCGGAAATCGTTGAGGTCGAAGTCGCCGCCTTTCTTCACCTTGTCGGCGAGCTTCTGCGCTTCTTGCACATCGACGCCGCGCTGCGCTTCCTCGACGAGCGCGAGGATGTCGCCCATGCCGAGGATCCGGTTCGCCATGCGGTCCGGATGGAACACTTCGAGGCCGTCGAGCTTTTCGGCGACGCCGACGAACTTGATCGGCTTGCCCGTGATGTGGCGCACGGAGAGCGCCGCACCACCGCGCGAGTCGCCATCGAGCTTGGTGAGGACGACGCCGGTGAGCGGCAGGGCGTCGTTGAACGCCTTGGCCGTGTTGACCGCATCCTGGCCCAGCATTGCATCGACGACGAAGAGCGTCTCGATCGGCTTGAGCGTGTCGTTGAGCGCGGTGATTTCCTGCATCATCGCTTCGTCGATACCGAGGCGGCCGGCCGTATCGACGATCAGCACGTCGTGATAGTGGCGCTTCGCCCAGTCGAGCGCGGCGAGCCCGATATCGACCGGCTTCTGGTTCGGCTCGGACGGAAAAAAGTCGGCGCCGACCTGTTCGGTCACCGTCTTCAGCTGCGCGATAGCGGCCGGACGATAGACGTCGCATGAAACGGTGAGCACCTTCTTCTTGTACTTCTCGCGCAGCAGCTTCGCGAGCTTGCCGGTGGTCGTGGTCTTGCCCGCGCCCTGCAGGCCGGCCATGAGAATGATGGCGGGCGGCGTGACGGCGAGATTGAGCTCGGCGGCCTTGCCTTCGTAGTCGCCGCCGATCACGGCGGTCAGCTCGCGCTGCACGACGCCGACGAGCGCCTGTCCCGGCGAGAGCGAAGCGATCACTTCCTCGCCGAGCGCCTTTTCCTTCACCTTGGCGATGAACTCGCGCACGACGGGCAGCGCCACGTCGGCCTCGAGCAGCGCAAGGCGCACTTCGCGCAGCATGTCCTGCGTGTTGGCCTCGGTCAGCCGGGCTTCGCCGCGCAGCGTCTTGACGACGCGCGCCATCCGTTGGGTGAGATTGTCGAGCATGGGGGACGGTAGACAGTGCGGCCCGGGCGACGCGTACGGAACGATCCGTCGCGGGAGAGGGGCCTATAGTAAACTTCGAACATGGATATTGTACTGTATGCCCTCACCGTGCTCCTGTACGGCGGCTTGTGCGCCGCCGACTGGCGCGCGCTGCGCCACGCCGGCGCCGAGGCGCTGCCCGGCAGCGTGCCCAGTGTGCCGCGCATGAGCGCGCGCGGCGTCGCCGTGCCCGGCAGCATGGGGCGCGTCGAACGCGCGCTGCTGCTCGCGGCGCTGGTGGCGCACGGCGTGCTGCTGCACACGACGATCTTTCCGGCGAGCGAGATGGTGTTCGGCTTCGCGTTCGCGTTGTCGGCGATGTTCTGGCTCGGCGCGGGCATCTACTGGATCGAGAGCTTTTTCTTTCCGCTCGACGGGCTGCGCATCCTGCTCCTGCCGCTCGCTGCGTTCGCCTCGATCCTGCCGCTCTTGTTCGGTGGCGTGCGCGTGCTGCCGTATGCGGCCGATCCGCTCTTCAAGCTGCATTTCGTGATCGCCAATGTCGCCTACGGTCTGTTCGCGATCGCGGCGCTCCATGCCGTGCTGATGCTCGCCGTCGAGCGCCGCCTGCACGCGCTGCGTGGCGGCGCCCAGCGCGTGGCCGAGACGCGCCAGGGCTGGTTCTCGAACTGGATCGACACGTTGCCGCCGCTGCTCACGATGGAGAAGCTGCTGTTCCGTCTGATCGGCGCGGGCTTCGTGCTGCTCACGCTGACGCTCGCCTCGGGCATCCTGTTCAACGAGCAGCTCGTCGATCGCGCGCTGCGGCTCGATCACAAGACCGTGTTCGCGATCCTGTCGTGGCTGATGTTCGGTGCGCTGCTCACCGCGCGCAAGCTCTCGGGCTGGCGTGGCCGCGCCGCACTGCGCTGGGTGCTCGCGTCGTTTGCCGCATTGCTGCTCGCGTACGTGGGCAGCCGTTTTGTTCTGGAGGTGCTGCTGCACCGTCCCGTTGTCTGAGTAACAGGCGATAACACGCAATTTCGATGAGACAGATTCTTCTTCTGATCCTGCTGTTCGTGGTGGGCCAATGGTTCGTCAAGGCGCTGCGCCGCGCGCAGCCGCCGTCGTCGACGCGACCGGATCCGCAAACCGGGCGCGCCGCCAATGACAGCGCCGGCACCAACGCGCGCGGCGCGGCGGGGAAGGGCGCGGCCGCCTCGCTGCCCGAACCGATGGTGCGCTGCGCCGAGTGCGGCGTGCACGCGCCGCGCAGCGAATCGATCAACCACGCGGGCCACTCGTTCTGCAGCGACGAGCACGCGCGTCGTTACGCCGCGCGCGCCGCCGGTTCCGACCAAGGCCGCGCCGCCCGATGAGCGACACGTTCACCGTGGATGGCGACGGCTGGGTCAGCGGCGCGCGACGCCGGCCGTCGCCGAACTTCGAGCCGCGTCCCGGCGGCGCCGTGCCGACCCTGATCGTCGTGCACAACATCAGCTTGCCGCCCGATACGTTCGGCGGTCCCGCGATCGCCGATCTCTTTCTCAACCAGCTCGACTGCGATGCTCATCCGTACTTCGACGCGCATCTGCGCGACGTGCGGGTGTCCGCGCATTTCGTGATCCATCGCGATGGCGCGCTCGAACAGTTCGTCTCGTGCGACGAGCGCGCATGGCATGCGGGCGCGTCGAATTTTTTCGGCCGCGAGCGTTGCAACGACTTCTCGATCGGCGTTGAACTCGAAGGCAGCGACCACACCGCATTCGAGGCCGCGCAATACGCGACGCTCGCGACGCTCGTGCGCACGCTCGTCGCGCATTATCCGGTGTCCGCGCTGGCGGGCCACTCCGATATCGCGCCCGGCCGCAAGACCGATCCGGGCCCTCATTTCGACTGGCCGCGCCTGCAGCGCGACGCTCGCCTGGCAGACCCGTATTTTCCCTATCTGTTCCCGCCCGCCACATCGGCCGTAAGCGTCTGAGGCACCTGGAATTTTTCTGAAAAGGCGCATGCCTGCTTGCTTTGCGGCGAGGCCGCGTCGCGCGGGCCGATATGAAAAGTCAAGCGCGCGGCCCCAAATAAATCGATTTGACGACCCGGGAATCTCCACTATACTTGGTGCCGTAATAAGCGATTTGCACCATATGTTGTGTTTCTTTGCGGCGCCCCGCTCCTCGAGTACGGCGCCGCGCGCATTACCGGCATAGAAAAAAATCGTTCGGTGCCGCTGGCTGAGAGACCGGCGCACCGGCTGCAACCGGGAAGAAAGGCACAGCCAATGATCGCGACATACGTGATGACGATCGGTACCACCGCAGTCTCATCGGCCTTGTCGCATCCGGCAGCCTCGCCAGGCTGGCCCTTTTTCTCGCTCCAATCGTTCGCGCACACGGGGGCGCGGCATCCGTATTAATCCGCGAAAACGCTTCGCACACTTCCAGGACCAGGAGCTTTGCACATGCAAACGACCGATAACGCCACGACCCGGTATGAAGGCGCACCCGCTGCCCATTCGCTGGGTGGTCAGCCGCAGGCCGGTGAGGCAGGCACGGCGCAGTTCGCCGACTACAAGGTGATCCGTCGCAACGGCAGCGTGGTGTCGTTCGAGCCGTCGAAGATCGCCATCGCGCTGACCAAGGCGTTTCTGGCCGTGAACGGCGGCCAGGGCGCGGCGTCGGCACGCGTGCGCGAGCTCGTCGAGCAACTCACGCACGGTGTCGTGCGTGCGCTGGTGCGCAGCCGTCCGAACGGCGGCACGTTCCACATCGAAGACATTCAGGATCACGTCGAACTCGCGCTCATGCGCGGCGGCGAGCACAACGTCGCGCGTGCCTACGTGCTGTACCGCGAGAAGCGCAACCAGGAACGCGGCGTGGCGCAGGAAGCGGATGCACCGGCTGCGCCGGGCATCAACGTGACCGACAACGGCGTGACGCGTCCGCTCGACATGAACGCGCTGCGCGCGCTGATCGTGTCGTCGTGCGAAGGTCTCGGCGAGGCGGTCAACGCCGATCCGATCGTCGCGGAAACGGTGAAGAACCTGTACGACGGCGTGCCGATGTCGCAGGTCTACGACTCGTCGATCCTCGCCGCCCGCACGATGATCGAAAAGGATCCGGCGTACAGCCAGGTCACCGCGCGCATCCTGCTGCACACGATCCGTCGCGAAATCCTGGAAGAGGAAGTCACGCAATCGGAAATGAGCGTGCGCTATGCCGAGTACTTCCCGCAATTCATCAAGCGCGGCGTCGAAGCCGGGCTGCTCGACGACAAGCTCCAGCAGTTCGACCTGAAGCGTCTTGGCGCCGCACTCGACGCGGGCCGCGACCTGCAGTTCGGCTACCTCGGCCTGCAGACGCTCTACGACCGCTACTTCCTGCACGTGCACGGCACGCGCATCGAAATGCCGCAAGCATTCTTCATGCGCGTCTCGATGGGTCTTGCATTGAACGAGATCGACCGTGAAGCGCGCGCGATCGAGTTCTACAACGTGCTCTCGTCGTTCGACTTCATGTCGTCGACGCCGACGCTGTTCAACTCGGGCACGCACCGCTCGCAGCTGTCGTCGTGCTACCTGACGACCGTCGCCGACGACCTCGACGGCATCTACGAAGCGCTCAAGGACAACGCGCTGCTCTCGAAGTTCGCGGGCGGCCTCGGCAACGACTGGACGCGTGTGCGTGCGCTCGGTTCGCACATCAAGGGCACCAACGGCAAGTCGCAAGGCGTCGTGCCGTTCCTGAAGGTCGTGAACGACACGGCCGTCGCGGTGAACCAGGGTGGCAAGCGCAAGGGCGCGGTGTGCGCGTACCTCGAGTCGTGGCACCTCGACATCGAGGAGTTCCTCGAGCTGCGCAAGAACACCGGCGATGATCGTCGCCGCACCCACGACATGAACACGGCGAACTGGATTCCCGACCTGTTCATGAAGCGCGTGATGGAAGGCGGCGACTGGACGCTGTTCTCGCCGTCGACCTGCCCGGATCTGCACGACAAGTTCGGCGCCGAATTCGAACAGGCTTACACGGCTTACGAAGACAAGGTTGCGCGCGGCGAGATCAAGCTGTTCAAGAAGCTGCCGGCCGCGCAACTGTGGCGCAAGATGCTCGGCATGCTGTTCGAGACCGGTCACCCGTGGATCACGTTCAAGGATCCTTGCAACATCCGTTCGCCGCAACAGCACGTGGGCGTCGTCCACTCGTCGAATCTGTGCACGGAAATCACGCTCAACACGAGCGACACCGAAATCGCCGTGTGCAACCTGGGCTCGGTGAACCTCGCCGCGCACATGATCAAGGGCGCCGACGGCTCGTACTCGCTCGACCACGACAAGCTCAAGCGCACCATCAGCGTGGCGATGCGCATGCTCGACAACGTCATCGACATCAACTACTACGCAGTGGCGAAGGCGCGTAACTCGAACCTCAAGCACCGTCCGGTCGGCATGGGCATCATGGGCTTCCAGGACTGCCTGCACATCCTGCGCACGCCGTTTGCTTCACAGGAAGCCGTGGAGTTCGCCGACCAGTCGATGGAAGCGGTTTGCTACTACGCGTACTGGGCGTCGACGGAACTGTCAGCCGAGCGCGGCCGCTACTCGACCTACCGCGGTTCGCTGTGGGATCGCGGCATCCTCCCGCAGGACACGCTCAAGCTGCTCGCCGAGCAACGCGGCGGCTACGTCGAAGTGGATTCGAGCGAATCGATGGACTGGACCTCGCTGCGCGAACGCATCGCGACGCACGGCATGCGCAACTCGAACTGCATCGCGATCGCGCCGACCGCGACGATCTCGAACATCATCGGCGTGTCGCCGTGCATCGAGCCGACGTTCCAGAACCTGTATGTGAAGTCGAACCTCTCGGGCGAGTTCACGGTGGTCAATGACTACCTGGTGCGCGACCTGAAGGACCGCGGTCTGTGGGACGAAGTCATGGTCGCCGACCTGAAGTACTTCGACGGCATGCTCTCGCGCATCGACCGCATCCCGGCCGACCTGCGCGCGGTCTACGCGACGGCGTTCGAAGTCGACCCGACGTGGCTCGTCGAGGCGGCGTCGCGTCGCCAGAAGTGGATCGACCAGGCACAGTCGCTGAACATCTTCATGGCGGGTGCATCGGGCAAGAAGCTCGACGAGATCTACAAGCTCGCATGGATCCGCGGCCTGAAGACGACGTACTACCTGCGCACGATGGCAGCGACGCACGTCGAGAAGTCGACGGTCGCGCACGGCGCGTTGAATGCAGTCCCGTCGAGCGGTGACGGTGGCGCGGGTGGTGCGGGTGGCGGCATCGGCGGCTCGGGCTTCGGTGTGACGGGTGGCGCGTCGGGTTCGAGCGTGCTGCAATCGGCACCGGTGGCACACGCGCCGGGCCTCGAGGCAGCGCCTGAAGCCGAAGGTCCGGTCTGCATGATGCGTCCTGGCGACGCCGGCTTCGAAGAGTGCGAAGCTTGCCAGTAAGCGGCGAGTGCTCGAGCGAAGTCAGCAGTAACTAATAAGTAGCAGGAGGCGGGCGCGAACGTGAAGTGCGTTGCCCGCCGCAAGCAGCAAGCAGCAAGCAACGAGCAGCAAGCTCAGCAACTGCAGCAATCAGGGACCATCGTGCGCGAGTCGCGCGCGATGGTCCTCTCCCCGATACTCCATGGCGCGCGCGACGCACGCCGCAGGATCGGCGAAGGCATCAGGAATCCCTGGTGTCGTCGCCAGCACTCATCGCATGACGAGAGCGTTCATGAAAGCCGGTCAACCCGGACGATCTGCTTCTCAAGAGAACGTCATGCAACGTCGCAAATGACATACCGCGCGCGAGGTGAAGCAACGCTCACGCAACGCGCAACGGAACACGCGAGCACCTTCGACAACACTTCAATCACGTCACTCACTCGAGGTGAAGAACACATCGTGATGACAAAGTGTTGTATGCAGGTCGCAACGCGAATCGAAAAAGGGAATTTTCGTGTGCGAACCCTTTTATCGCTCACGAAAAGATGGTACAAACCGATCTAAATTGATGGTGACATTTATGCTCAACTGGGATGACGAGATCACTGCCGTAACTCCGTCGAGCGGTGCGCAACAAAATGCGTTGCGCGACCCCGCGGGCCCGGCCGTCGATGCGCAGTTCGCACTGCGTGCTGCTCCCCAGGTCTCCAAGGCCGAGAACATTTTCGCGAGCGACTTCGCTGTTGCGCCGCCGCCGGCTGCGGCGGTGTCGCCGGAAGGGCGAGTCAACATCGCAGACAAGCGCATCATCAACGGCCAGACTGACGTGAACCAGCTGGTGCCGTTCAAGTACAAGTGGGCGTGGGAGAAGTACCTCGCTGGCTGCGCGAATCACTGGATGCCGCAGGAAGTGAACATGTCCCGCGACATCGCGCTCTGGAAAGACCCGAACGGTCTGACCGAAGACGAGCGCCGCGTGGTCAAGCGCAACCTGGGTTTCTTCGTCACGGCCGACTCGCTCGCCGCGAACAACATCGTGCTCGGCACCTACCGCCACATCACGGCGCCCGAGTGCCGCCAGTTCCTGCTGCGCCAGGCGTTCGAAGAGGCGATCCACACGCACGCTTATCAGTACATCGTGGAGTCGCTCGGTCTCGACGAGGGCGAGATCTTCAACGCGTATCACGAGGTCAAGTCGATCCGTGACAAGGACGAGTTCCTGATCCCGTTCATCCACACGCTGACTGACCCGGCGTTCAAGACGGGCACGCTCGATGCCGACCAGAAACTGCTCAAGTCGCTGATCGTGTTCGCGTGCATCATGGAAGGGCTCTTCTTCTACGTCGGCTTCACGCAGATTCTCGCGCTTGGCCGCCAGAACAAGATGACCGGCGCTGCAGAGCAGTATCAGTACATCCTGCGCGACGAATCGATGCACTGCAATTTCGGCATCGACCTGATCAACCAGATCAAGCTTGAAAACCCGCACCTGTGGACCCCCGAGTTCCGCGCGGAGATCCGCGAACTGTTCAAGAGGCGGTCGAGCTCGAGTACCGCTACGCGGAAGACACGATGCCGCGCGGCGTGCTCGGCCTGAACGCTTCGATGTTCAAGAGCTATCTGCGCTTCATCTGCAACCGCCGTTGCCAGCAGATCGGTCTTGATGCGCTCTACCCGAACGAAGAAAACCCGTTCCCGTGGATGAGCGAGATGATCGACTTGAAGAAGGAGCGCAACTTCTTCGAGACGCGCGTGATCGAATATCAGACGGGTGGTGCGTTGTCCTGGGAGTGACCCGGACACACCAGACCGAAGTCTTTTGGGGTTGCCGGCGGCGCGATACGCGAAGCCGGCGTGATGATTAGGAGCAGGAACGCCTGATGCAAAGCGTGCCGGGTGCAATGAAGGCCCACCAACATGACAGGCACTTTGCGGACCCTTCAGTGGGACGGGCAAACTTCCCCCCGGAAAAGGGCGCTGGCGCGATAGCCGGCGCCCCTATCAAACGTTGCCTGGCGTCGGTGATCGACGCTGGATGGACTTGGCGCGCGGTGCTTCGTGGCACGGCGCGCCTTACCGTATTCATTAGCGTAAGCGCGCAGGATCAGCGTACGCCGATGAATAGCCCGCTTCGTAGTGCGCGCCGTGAGAAGCGTCCGCGGGAAGCGGGTTTTGACGAAGGGTGTAGTTTGAACTGATCTCTCATCTGAACCTGAAGGAGAAAAAAATGGCTACTGCCAAGAAAAAACCGGCTGCGAAAAAGGTCGCTGTGAAGAAGGTTGCAGCGAAGAAGGCTGCGCCGGCCAAGAAGGCTGCTGCGAAGAAGGTCGCTGTGAAGAAGGTCGCGGCAAAGAAGGTTGCAACGAAGAAGGTTGCCGCCAAGAAAGTCGCCGTGAAGAAGGTTGCAGCGAAGAAGGCTGCACCGGCGAAGAAGGCCGCAGCGAAGAAGGTTGCAGCGAAGAAGGTCGCGGTGAAGAAGGTTGCAGCGAAGAAGGCCGCACCGGCGAAGAAGGCTGCAGCGAAGAAGGCCGCACCGGCGAAGAAGGCTGCTGCGAAGAAGGCCGCGCCTGCGAAGAAGGCTGCTGCGAAGAAGGCCGCGCCTGCGAAGAAGGCTGCCGCGAAGAAGGCGCCTGCGAAGAAGGCAGCAGCCAAGAAGGCCGCGAAGAAGGCGCCTGCCAAGGCTGCCGCTGCCGCACCTGCTGCCCCTGCTGCGCAACCGTCCGCGCCCGCAGCAACGGTCAAAACCGCTCTGAATCCGGCTGCAGCATGGCCGTTTCCGACCGGCAGCCGTCCGTAACAAGCTGCGCTGAGGCGGGCGCACGCTGTACGCGCCCGTCGATCGGGTCAACGTGCTCGATCCATGTCCCGTCGCCGGGTTGCTGGCGACGGGATTTTTTTCGTCCGCCGCCGGGACCATGGTGGCGCGCGACAGGCATGAAAAAAGGCGCATGCACAGGGGAGCACATGCGCCTGAGGTTCCCGGGAACTGCGCATGAGCGCCGAGCGCGGGTACAGGGGAAAACGTCGTGGCCGGTTCGACCGGCCATGTATCAGTGCGTGACGCGGGTCACGCCGGCGCTCGAGAGCAGACGCACGCGCTCGCCGGCGCGGAAGATCTCGCCCGTGGCGGTTTGCGTGATCGCACGCAGGTCGCCGTTATCGAGCTGGACCGTGATCTCGAGACCGTCGCGCATCGCGACACCGTTCTCGACCGCGTTGCCGGCCACCGCGCCCGCGATGCCGCCGATGATGCCCGTGACGATGGAGCCGCGCCCACCGCCGATTGCACTGCCCGCCACGGCGCCGAGCGCGCCGCCACCGACTGCGCCAAGACCGCTCGGCTGGCCATTGTTGGTGCTGATCTTCACGGCCCGCACGCTTTCGACCGTGCCCATACGTACCGTCTCTTCGCGCTGGGCCTGCGAGGCCGTGTAGACATCAGCCGAACTGCTGTTGTACGCGCACCCCGACATGGCCAGCGATCCCGTAATCACCATCGCCGCAATCACACGGCTCGTTGTTGTTCTCATTCAAAACACTCCAGGCGGCTTCTGAAGAAGCCTTTGTTACTTCGGCAGGTCGTATCCGAACGCCTGCCTGAATCGTTCGTTGATCTGTTCGCGGGTCGGCGCGTAGTTCTGCGGACCTTGATGCTCGATCTTGAGCGCGCCCATCAAGCTCGCGAGGCGTCCCGTGGTCGCCCAGCCGAGGTCGTTCTCGATACCGTACAGCAGGCCGCCGCGAAACGCGTCGCCACAGCCGGTCGGATCGAGCACACGCTCGGCCTGTACGGGCGGAATCTCTTCGATGCCATTGCCGTGGTAGATCTGCGAACCGTGCTCGCCGCGCGTGACGATCAGTGCGTCGACACGGCTCGCTACCTCTTCGATCGACCAGCCCGTACGGTGGCTCACAAGATTGGCCTCGTAATCGTTGACCGCCACATAGGTGGCAAGTTCAATCGCGTGACGCAAAGCCGCACCATCGAACAGCGGAAGGCCCTGGCCTGGATCAAAGATAAACGGCACACCCGCCTTCGCGAATTGCTCGACGTGCTGGACCATGCCGTCGTAGCCATCGGGCGCGACGATGCCGAGCTTGATGCCGGGGGCTTCGTCGGCGCGATTCAGGTGCGACTGCATCATGGCGCCCGGGTGGAACGCGGTGATCTGGTTGTTCTCGAGATCGGTCGTGATCATCGCCTGCGCCGACCACGTGTCGTCCAGCACGCGCACGTGATCCTTCGCGAGACCGAGTTGCTCGAGGCGCGCGAGGTAGGGCTGGGCATCGGCGGCGCCGAGCGTCGCCATGATGCGCGCATCGCCGCCGAGCAGATGCAGCGCGTAAGCAATGTTGCCGGCGCAGCCGCCGAACTCGCGGCGCATCGTCGGCACGAGAAAGCTCACGTTCAGGATGTGTACCTGCTCGGGCAGGATGTGTTCCCGAAAGCGGCCTTCGAAGGTCATGATGTTGTCGTAGGCGAGCGAGCCGCAGATGAGCGTAGCCAAGGCGATGGTCCTTCTAGAGAGCGAGTGGGGAGGTGTGCCGGATGGCAACGGCGCGGCGTGTCTTGAGGGAAGACGCGCGCCGCGCCGTGAGGCTGGATTACTTCAGTGCTGCGAGTGCCGCGTCGTAGTTCGGCTCGTTCTTGATTTCGCTCACGCGCTCGGCGTAGACGACGTTGTCGTTCGCGTCGAGCACGACGACCGCGCGTGCCGTGAGGCCGGCGAGCGGGCCGCTCGTCACGTCGACGCCATACGCCTGCGCAAACTCATGGCCGCGGAACGTCGAAGCCGTGACGACGTTTTCGATGCCTTCGGTCGTGCAGAAGCGGCCAGCGGCGAACGGCAGGTCGCCCGACACGACGACGACTACCGTGTTATCGAGCTTGCCAGCGGCTTCGTTGAACTTGCGCGTCGAGGTGGCGCACACCGGCGTATCGAGGCTCGGCACGATGTTGAGCACCTTGCGCTTGCCGGCGAAGTCGGCGAGCGAAACGGGCTTCAGATCCTTGCCGACGAGCGAAAACGCGGGGGCCTTCTGACCCGCCGACGGGAACGTGCCGGCGACTTCGATCGGGTTACCGCCCAGCGTGACTTGACTCATGATGTGCTCTCCGGAATTACGTTTAGTGATGGAAAGGTCGCCCGTCGATGCCGGGCGACTGGAACGGGCGGGCAGCGCGAATGCGCGGTCCCGCTACGGGTAGAAAATCTCGATGCGGAAGTTCGATGCGACGACGTTGCCCGTGTCGAGGCGCACGATCATCATCTGCGTGGTCTGCGGGGGCAGGCCGGCTTCCATGCGGGTGCCGGGTGCCACGTAGTCCTGCGGCCACAGCACGCGGCGCACGACGACGTTGTTCTGGCGATCGAGCAGCGTGAGTTCGATGGCGGGCCACGCGAGCGCGACGTTGAAGCGGTTGCGCAGCGGCACCTTCAATTCGAGGTGATGCGGGTCGTCGACCTGGCGCAGATCGGACGGCTCGACCTGCAGGCCGTCGATGTCGTGCGGCGGCAGCACGCGGCAGCCGATGCGCTGGCAAGCCTGCTGATAGAGCGGCTGCGAATCGGGCCAGTAGACCATGACCGTTTCGCGCAGCCACCACGCGAGCTGCACGGCGAGCAAGACGACGAGCAGCAGCGCGACAAACCAGCCGAACGCGCGCAGGCCGGCGCGGCCGCGCTCCTCGGCGGGCGCTTCGCGCGTCATCGCGAAGGGTGCGGCGGCTTCGTCGGGCGGGAGTGCCGAGAACGGTTCGTTTGCCGCTTGTGCTGGCGCCTTTGCTTGCGCTTGCGCCTGCGCCGGCGTGGCACTGCTGGCCTGGCTGGGCGGCGGCGTGAAATGCGGTTCGTCGTCCTCGATCGACGGCGCCGCGTTGGCCGCGAACGTCGGCTCGGCCGGATCGGGTTCGACGCGCGTCCAGGCCGGGCGTGACGCGGCGGGCGGCGCGTCGGCGCGCGCGCTGGCGGCCTCGGGCGTCTCGCGGGCGAGGGTGGGCTCGGCCGGTTGTATCGGGTCGACGAGCGGTTCTGAGAAGGTTGGTTCTGATGCCGGCGGTTCTGTGGCGGTGGGTTCTGTGACGTGCGGTTCTGCGACGGGCGGTTCTGCGACGTGCGGTTCTGCGACGGTCGGTTCTGCGACAGTCCGATCTGCGCTGGCCGGTTCTGCGATGAACGGTTCTACGACGGTCGCCTCTGCAGCGGTCCGTTCTACGACGGCTGCGCTCGCGTCGGTGTCCGATGCGAGCGGCTCGCGCACCATCCTGGGCGTGACGCCCGGGGCGAGCGTACGCGGCGGCAGACGCTCCGCGCTGAAGCGCAGCGATGGGTCGAGCGGGCTTTCGGGGCTCGGCGCCCAGGGATCCCACGCACGACCGCCGAAATCGACCGAAGCTGCGCCTTGTTGCGGGTCTCGGGACGTTGTATCGATGGACGAAGACCGCGGCGTGTCAGTTGCCGGCTCGGGCTGCGTGGTTGATGGCGTTCCGGTGAACTCGGAGGCCGTCTCTTGCGGTTGCGCGTGCGTTGCTGCCGACGGTGCGCCATCAGCTAGCGGAGTATCGGTATCAGTTGCCGGATCAGCCGGTTTCGTCGGCGTAGCTGCCGACTGTGTGTCACGAGAGAGTGCGGCGTCGGAATGTGCCGGCAGATCGGTCGGTTTCGTTGCGGCCTCTGCCGACGGCGTGTCACGAGCGAGCGCGGCGTCGGAATGCGCCGGCAGATCGGGCGCTTTCGTAGGCGTCGCTGCCGACTGCGTGTCACGAGAGAGTGCGGCGTCGGAATGTGCCGGCAGATCGGCCGGTTTCGTCGCGGCCTCTACCGACTGCGTGTCACGAGCGAGCGCGGCGTCGGAATCAGCCGACAAATCGACCGTTTTCGTCGCCGCTTCGGCCGCCCTGTCCGGTGCGTGGGCAAGCTCGGCGGCGCCGGTCGTGTTCGGTGCAGTCGTAGTGTCGTTGCGGGAGATGTGTTCGGCGGCTTTCGTGACGGCCGGTGCAGCAGCCGTACTGTCCGCAGCGGTCTTCGGCGCCGGGCTCGCGCCCGGTACCACGCCCGCCGTCAGGCGCGCAGCGAGATCGGCCTGCACCGGCACCGCCCGCGCGAACTCACCGGTATCGGGGAGTTCGAAGAGGCTGCCGGTGGCGTCGAAGGCTTCCTGGCAATGACCGCAGCGCACGAGGCCACGGCGCGCGGCAAGCTGCCCAGGCTGGATACGGAAGACGGTTTCGCAGAAGGGGCAGCGCGTTGCCAGGAGCATGTGGGCCGTGGATCCGTTGAGTTGGCGATACCCGCCATTCTACTGTCAATCTAGACGGGCCCGCGCCGCGTTCCCGCAAGGCAAACCCAGCCTTCGTGCTCGCGCCATACGCCGATGTCGACCCACGGCTCGTAAGCGCTTGCGACTTCCTCGGCCTGGCGCGCGAGCACGCCCGACAGCGCGAGACGTCCGCCCGGTTTCACGCGCGAGCTGAGCATCGACGCCATCAGCTTGAGCGGGTTGGACAGGATGTTCGCGACGACGATATCGAAGGTGCCTTGTTCGTCGATCGCCGCGCAGTGATCGGGCAAGCCGTAGATCACGTCCGCATGGTTGCGCGCGCTGTTCTGGCGCGCCGACTCGACGGCCTGAGGGTCGATGTCGATGCCGATCACGGGATCGGCGCCGCACTTCTTCGCGAGGATCGCGAGGATGCCCGAGCCGCAGCCATAGTCGAGCACCGACTGGCCCGCCTTCACGTGCTGTTCGAGCCACTCCATGCACAGCCGCGTGGTCGGGTGGCTGCCGGTGCCGAACGCGAGACCCGGATCGAGTTCGAGCACGAGCGCGCCGGGATCGGGCGCGTCGTGCCACGACGGCACGACCCAGATGCGCTCGCCGATCGAGATCGGCTCGAACTGCGATTGCGTGAGACGCACCCAGTCCTGGTCCTCGACTTCGCGCAGCTCGAAAGCGGGCGTGTCGGCGAGGCCCAGTTCGTTTACCGCCGCCGCGAGCAGCAGCGCGGGGTCCTGCCCGCCGTCGATCAACGCGATCACGCGCGAGCGCTGCCATGCCGTGCGCTCGGGCGTGAGGCCCGGTTCGCCGAAGAGCGGTTGCTCATCGGGCGTGTCGGCGTCGGCGTCTTCCACCGACACCGACAGCGCGCCAAGCTCGATCAGCGCATCGGAGAGGCTCTCTGCGTGCTCGCGGTCGAGCTCGACGATCAGTTCCCGGTAGCTCATGAATTACGCTTCGTCCTTCTGGACCTGCTGGCGCGCGGCCAGACGGTTCTCGAGGTAGTGAATGCTCGTGCCGCCCTCGACGAACTTCGCATCGAGCATCAGTTCGCGATGCAGCGGGATGTTCGTCGAAATGCCTTCGACGACCATCTCCGAGAGCGCGATGCGCATGCGCTGGATGGCCTGCTCGCGCGTCGCGCCGTAGGTGATCAGCTTGCCGATCATCGAATCATAGTTCGGCGGGACGAAATAGCCATTGTAGGCGTGCGAATCGACGCGCACGCCCGGGCCGCCCGGCATGTGCCACGACGTGAGACGTCCCGGCGACGGCGTGAACTTGAACGGATCCTCGGCGTTGATGCGGCACTCGATCGCGTGGCCCTTCAGCTGGATGTCGCGCTGGCGGAACGCGAGCTTTTCGCCCGCCGCGATGCGGATCTGCTCCTGCACGATGTCGATGCCGGTGATCTGCTCGGTGACCGGATGCTCGACCTGCACGCGCGTGTTCATCTCGATGAAGTAGAACTCGCCGTTTTCGTAGAGGAATTCGAACGTGCCCGCGCCGAGATAGCCCATCTTCTTGCACGCGTCGGCACAACGGTCGCCGATGCGGTCGAGCAGGCGGCGCGCGATGCCCGGCGCCGGCGCTTCCTCGATCACCTTCTGGTGGCGGCGCTGCATCGAGCAGTCGCGCTCGCCGAGCCACACGGCGTTCTTGAAGGAATCGGCGAGGATCTGGATCTCGATGTGACGCGGGTTCTCGAGATACTTCTCCATGTACACCTGCGGATTGCCGAATGCACGGCCCGCTTCTTCACGCGTCATGTTGACCGCGTTGACGAGTGCCGCTTCGGTATGCACGACGCGCATGCCGCGTCCGCCGCCGCCGCCGGCCGCCTTGATGATCACCGGATAGCCGACCGCGCGCGCGATCTTGACGATCTCTTTCGGATCTTCGGGCAGCGCGCCCTCCGAACCCGGCACGCACGGCACGCCGGTCTTGATCATCGTCTGCTTCGCGGTGACCTTGTCGCCCATCATGCGGATCGTTTCGGGGCGCGGGCCGATGAAGACGAAACCCGACTGCTCGACGCGCTCGGCGAAGTCCGCGTTCTCGGACAAAAAGCCGTAGCCCGGGTGGATCGCCTCGGCGTCGGTGACCTCGGCCGCGCTGATCAGCGCCGGCATGTTGAGGTAGCTCAGGTTCGACGGTGCCGGTCCGATACAGACCGCTTCGTCGGCGAGCTTGACGTACTTGGCTTCCTTGTCGGCTTCCGAGTAGACGACGACCGTCTTGACGCCGAGCTCGCGGCACGCGCGCTGGATACGGAGCGCGATTTCGCCGCGATTGGCAATGAGGATTTTTTCAAACATAGCGGATATTCGACTCGTCAGCGGGTGCCGCGGGCGGCACCCTGAGAGGATCGGTCGCGTGCGCGGAGCGGCCCTGGGGCGCGCCGCGCGCTGCGTGCAATGGAGCGCGAAAGCATCGCGGCGCCAATGACTTGATGCGTGAGCTTCGTGCGCTTCGTGACTCAGGCGATCACGAAGAGCGGCTGGCCGTATTCGACCGCCTGGCCGTTGTCGGCGAGGATTTCCTTGACGACGCCCGACGCATCCGCCTCGATTTCGTTGAGGAGCTTCATCGCTTCGATGATGCACAGCGTCTGGCCTTCCTTCACCGTGTCGCCGACCTGCACGAACGGATCGGAGCCCGGCGACGGCGAGCGGTAGAACGTGCCGACCATCGGCGAGGTGGTCACGTGGCCCTGCGGCGCGGCGGGCGCGGGCGCTGCGGCTGCCGCGGCTTCGGCCGGGTGCGCTGCGGCGGGGAAGCCGGGGGCCATGGGAGCCGCGTACGCAGGTGCGGGCGACTGAACGTAAACAGGCGGCGCGTTCTTGACGATGCGCACTTTGCCTTCACCCTCGGTGACTTCGAGTTCCGAGATGCCCGATTCGGAAACGAGGTCGATCAGAGTCTTGAGCTTACGTAGATCCATTGTGCTGCCCCTTTTCAATACGTAGAGTGCCGGCGGGCGGTGAACGCAGTGCGCCGGTACAGGATTGGTGTTGTCTCTTGTTCGGCTTCGTTCAGGCGCGCGACGCGGCGAGCCGGTCGAGCGCATATTCAAGCGCGTACAGGTAGCCTTTCCAGCCAAGGCCGCAAATCACTCCTTCGGCCTGGTCGGAGAAATACGAGTGATGCCGGAAAGATTCACGGCGATGCACGTTCGACAAGTGAACCTCGACGAACGGAATGCCGACGCCTGCCAGCGCATCCCGGATCGCCACGCTCGTATGCGTGTAGGCGGCCGGGTTGATCACGATGAAATCGGTTTGCTCGTTGCGGGCCGCCTGGATGCGATCGACGAGCGCACCCTCGTGGTTGCTCTGAAACGTCGCGAGTTCGACGCCCGCATCGGCCGCACGGTCGGCCAGCGCCTGATCGATCTGCGGCAGCGTCACGCGCCCATAGACCTCCGGTTCCCGGGTGCCGAGAAGGTTGAGGTTGGGGCCGTGCAGTACCAGCAGTCGCGTCATGGTCGCTTCTTTTTCCGTGGAATTGCGCGAACTTTAGCGCCAATTAGAGAATATTGTCTAGTTTTCCGGGGCCCCGATATGACCCTCTAACGCATGTCGATGGGTTGACGGATGCGATCTACGCTCAAAACGCATGAATTTCGCGGCAAAAAGTGCCGTTCGGCCGGTAAGTGCCGGTCAAAACTTACCTGAGCTCAGAGCGAGTCCAGAGTGTGCCGAAGTTCGTCGGGCTTGATTTCGCCTAATTTTGTCGACCGTACGACGCCGTTCGCGTCGATTACGATCGTGTAGGGCAGGCCGCCGGCGTTGTTGCCGAACGCGCGGGCGAGATCGGCACCGCCGAAACCCGTGACATAGATCGGGTAACTGACCGGCACCTTCTTGAGGAACGCGCTGATGTTCGCGTTCGAATCGACGCCGAGACCGACGAACTGGATGCCTTTCTTCGCATACTCACGCTGCAAGGCGGAGAGCTCCGGCATCTCCTTCACGCACGGTCCGCACCACGACGCCCAGAAGTTGACGACGAGCGGCTTGCCCTTGAGGCCAGCGAGCGATTCGGGTTTGCCGTCGGGGCTCGTGACCTGCGCGCCGAACAACTGGCTCACGGCGCCAGGCTGGCTGCTCGCGGCGGCATCGGCGACTCCGCCACTGCCGCCCGTGACCCAGTGGCCGGCGAGGAGGCCGCCGCCGCCAGCGACCGCTGCGACCACGAGGGCCGCCAGAATGCGCTTTGTGTTCATCGTCCAGTCAATCAGGTGGTGGAAGGCGTGGCGCCGCTTTCGCTTTCGTCGATGAGCGCCTGCAGCGTCTGGGCACTGGCGCGCTGGAGCCGGCCACGCGCATCGGCGCGCACCGCGCCGCGCAGGTCGTTGGTCTCGTAGAGCGCCACATGAATGCCGACCGGTTCGGCATCGCGCGACGGCTTCCACAGGAAGCTCAGCGTTTCGACGTAGCCGCGACCGGCAAAGTGGCGTGTCTCGGACACGTCGTATTGCACGTTCGCGTTCAGCAAATAAAGCACCACTTCCTTCGGGTTGTCGCAGAAGCTCTGCAAATGCACATCGGAATGCTCGCCTGCCGTGCCGTTGAGCACCGCGCCGGTCAAATACGGATTGAACGGCTCGAGCCGCCGCATCCAGTCGATCGCAACCTGGCGCAACTGGCGCAGCACGGCCGGCTGGCTGTCGCCCTGAAAGAGCGCTTGGTATTCGCGGATTTCCTCTTCGAGCTGGTCGTTATCGGGCAGCCAGACGCCTTCGATGCGGGTCTCCCCCAGCACCTGCCGTGCTGCCTTGCGCTTGGCGCTCGCATAGTCGAGCCCATCCTCGGCGATCATGCGTGCCGCGGCGATTGCGATTTCCTCGCGGACCCTTTGAGGATCGAAATGTGATCTGCGAACCATCCGTCAATCATACTAGAGATTGCTCCGCGTTCCGGCTGCTGAACCCTGCGCGGCCTTACTGCAGCGAGGCTGGTCTGCTCGTGGTCTTACTGTTTTCTGCTCGCGGCGGCCCGTGACGGACGATGGCCGGCGAGGTCAAAAAACGGCAAATGCGTCGGGTACAATACCGTTCTTTGCCCGGGCGGCGCCGCGCCGCCGTCCCCAATTTCCCAAAACCAACCCGATCACGACGCCCGCGCGGGCGCGACAGGCTTATGCACATCCATATCCTCGGCATCTGCGGCACGTTCATGGGCGGTCTTGCGGTCCTCGCGCGCAGCGCCGGTCACACGGTGACTGGCTGCGACGCCGGCGTCTATCCGCCGATGAGCACCCAGCTCGAAGCCCAGGGTATCCGTCTCATCGAGGGTTATGACGCGAGCCAGATCGAGCTCAAGCCCGATCTGTTCGTGATCGGCAACGTGGTGTCGCGCGGCAATCCGCTCATGGAGGCGATCCTCGATCGCGGCCTGCCGTACACGTCCGGTCCGCAATGGCTCGGCGAGCATGTGCTCGCGAACAAATGGGTGCTGGCCGTCGCCGGCACGCATGGCAAGACCACGACCACCTCGATGCTGACCTGGCTGCTCGAAGATGCCGGTCTCAATCCGGGCTTCCTGATCGGCGGCGTGCCGCTCAATTTCGGCGTCTCGGCGCGGCTCACCGACTCGAGCTTCTTCGTGATCGAGGCCGACGAGTACGACACGGCGTTCTTCGACAAGCGCTCGAAGTTCGTCCACTACCGCCCGCGCACCGCGATCCTGAACAACCTCGAATACGATCACGCGGACATCTTCCCCGATCTCGCCGCGATCGAAACGCAGTTCCATCACCTCGTGCGCACGGTGCCGGGCGTCGGCCGCATTGTGACGAATGGCCGCGCGGACGCGCTCGAACGCGTGCTCGCGCGCGGCGTGTGGAGCGAGGTCGAGCGCTTTGGCGTTGAGGGCGGCTGGCAAGCGCTGCCCGCCGAGGACGGCGTGCCGGTCGACGAGCGCTTCGCGGTCTATCACGGCGGCGTGCGCGCCGGACTGGTCGACTGGCAGATCCAGGGCGATCACAACCGTCTCAACGCGCTAGCGGCGATTGCGGCCGCGCGCCACGTCGGCGTGCCGCCCGCGCAGGCCGCCGCGTCGCTCGCGGGCTTTCGCAACGTCAAGCGCCGCATGGAAGTGCGCGGCAGCGTCGGCGGCGTGACGGTCTACGACGACTTTGCGCACCATCCGACTGCGATCGAAACAACTATTGCCGGCCTGCGCACGCGCGTCGGCCGTGGCGGGGACGGCAAGCGCACGCGCATTCTCGCGGTGCTCGAGCCGCGCTCGAACACGATGAAGCTCGGCGTGATGAAGGCGCAGTTGCCGGCCAGTCTCACCGATGCCGATCTCGTGTTCGGCTATGGCGCGTCCGCGGGCCGCGACGCGCTCGGCTGGGATCTGGCCGGCGCGCTGGCGCCGCTTGGCGAGAAGGCGCACGCGTTCCACGATCTCGAAGCCCTCGTGAAGGCCGTGGTCGCGGCGGCCCAGCCGGGCGACCAGGTGCTCGTGATGAGCAACGGCGGCTTTGGCGGCGTGCATCAAAAGCTGCTCGATGCGCTCTCGGCGCGCGGGAGCCGCGCGTGATCGTCTATCTGCACGGTTTTCGCTCGTCGCCGCAGTCGTTCAAGGCACAACTGCTCGCGACGCGGCTCGCCGAGCTTGGCCGTGCGAGCGAGTGGTGCTGTCCGATGCTGCCGGTGTCGCCGCTCGAGACCGTCGCGCTGGTCGAGCGCGAAGTGCGCGAGCGCGCCAAAGACGGTGAGCGCGTGACGCTCATCGGCAGTTCGCTCGGCGGCTATTTCGCCACGCATCTGGCCGAAAAGCATGGCTGGCGCGCGGCGCTGCTCAATCCGGCCGTCGTGCCGCAACGCGACCTCAGCCACTACCTCGGCAGCCAGCCGTTGTGGCATGGTGGCGGCAGTATCGTCGTCGAACCGCATCATCTGGACGAGTTGCGCGCGCTGGCGGTGGCCTCGGTCACGCAGCCCGAACGCTATTATTTGATCGCCGCGACAGGCGACGAAGTGCTCGATTACCGCGAGATGCTCGCCCACTACCCGGGCGTGCGCACGCGGCTGATCGAAGGCAGCGATCACGCGATCAGCGAGTTCGCCGATCATGTCGACGACGTCATCGCGTTTTGTGACGCGAAGTGAAGTGGGGATTCCCGCGGCGTGCGACGCGAAGCGCGCCGCCGCAGTCTATATATACGTATACAGGTTGTTCGATGCCGGTGGCGCCGAGCGGTCTGCGAGTCTGAACGAGAGTACTGAGTGAACGTTTTCTTTGAGGAATCGGGCAGTTTCAAGGCCGGCAGTGTGTTGTCGCGCCAGGGCGACGCGTTTCAGGTCGAGCTGCCGGGCGGGCGCCGCGCCAAGGTGCGCGCGAAGGATGTGCTGATCGAGTTCGAGAAGCCTTCGGCCGCCGAGCTGATGGAGCAGGCGGACGCAGCCGCGCAGGACATCGATCTCGACTTCCTGTGGGAGTGCGCGCCGGCGGACGAATTCGCGTTCACGACGCTCGCGGGCGAATATTTCGGCGAGACCTTCGGGGCCGTCGAGCGCGCTGCGCTCGTGCTGCGCCTGCACGCCTCGCCCGTGTATTTCCGCCGCAAGGGGCGCGGCCAGTATCAGCGCGCGCCCGAAGAGCAGTTGAAGATGGCGCTCGCCTCGCTTGAACGCAAGCGTCAGCAGGCGCTCGTGCAGGCTGGCTGGGAAGAAGAGCTGAAGGCCGGCAAGCTGCCCGAGGCGCTGGTGGGCAAGGTCCTTGGCCTGCTCACGAAGCCGGACAAGAACACCATCGAGTACAAGGCGCTCGAGGCCGCCGCTGCCGCGCGTGGCATCTCGATGCCGCGTCTGATGCTCGAATGCGGCGGCATCGCGTCGCCGCGCGCGCTGCACGAGGCGCGCTTTCTCGCCGAGTTCTTCCCGCACGGCACCGGCTTCCCGCCGGTCGAAGTCGGCGCGCTGCCCGACGATCTGCCCGAAGCCAAGGTCGAGGCGTTCTCCATCGACGACGTCACGACGACCGAAATCGACGACGCGTTCTCGGTCGAGCATCTGGCCGATGGCCGCGTGCGCATCGGCGTGCACATCGCGGCGCCGGCGCTCGGCATCGCGCGCGGCGACACGGCCGACATGATCGCGCGCACGCGTCTGTCGACGGTCTACATGCCCGGCGACAAGATCACGATGCTGCCCGACGATTTCGTCGATGCGTTCACGCTCAAGGAAGGCGGCCTGCGTCCGGCGCTGTCGCTCTACTGCATCGTCAATCGCGAAACCCAGGAGATCGTCGCGACCGAGACGCGCGCCGAGCGCGTGTTCGTGAAGAGCAATCTGCGCCACAACACACTCGACGAGATCGTCACCGAGCAATCGCTCGCGGACGGCACGGGCGAGTATCCGCACAAAGAGGATATCGCCGTACTCTGGCCGTTCGCCCAGGCGCTGTTCGAGAAGCGTCAGGTCGCGCGCGCAGGCTATGGCCTGCGCCGCGAGGTGCAGCGCAATACCGACTTCAACTTCTACGTCGAAGGCGAATTCGTCACGATCACGCCGCGCCGTCGCGGCTCGCCGCTCGACACGATCGTCGCGGAAATCGCGATTCTCGCCAACTCGACGTGGGGCGCGTTCCTCCACGATCACGGCGTGCCTGGCATCTACCGCTCGCAGCGGGCGTTCGGCGCGCCTAGCGGCCCGAAGCGCACGCGCATGCAGACGAGCGCCGCGCCGCACGAAGGGCTCGGCGTCTCGCAGTACGCGTGGAGCACCTCGCCGCTGCGCCGCTATGTCGACCTGGTCAATCAGTGGCAACTGCTCGCGTGCGTGCAGCACGGCGTGACCGCGAAGCTCGCGGCGCCGTTCAAGCCGAAGGATGCCGATCTGTTCGCGGTGGTGCAGGGTTTCGACGAGACCTACACCTCCTACGCCGACTATCAGCGCCGCATGGAGTACTTCTGGTGCCTGCGCTGGCTCAAGCAGGAAAACCGCCGCGAATTTGCCGCGACGGTCGTCAAGGATGACCTCGTGCGCTTCGAGGAAGTGCCGCTGCTCATGCACGTGCTCGCGCTCGGCGTGCATGCGCGCGGCACCCGCGTGATGCTCGAGCTGATGTCGATCGACGAGCTGACCATCGAGGCGTCGGTGCGCATGCTGCGCGTGCTCGATGCGCCGAGTGTCACGAGCGGCGAGAGCGTCGAGGAAGAAGACTCGGCCGAAGACGAAGCGCTGATCGAAGCCGCCGACGAGTCGGCGCAAAGCGAAGCCGAAGCGCTGGCTGAAGCGGGCGAAGGCGGAGAAGGCGGCGAGGCAGGCGAAACGCAAACGGACGAGAACGCCGCAACGGGCGAGGGCGAAAGCTCGACCCAGCACGCGACGGAGTCCCGCGCATGAGCGCGCCGCAACCCGCGTCGCGCGAGCGCTATGCCGTGATCGGCAATCCGGTCGCCCACAGCAAGTCGCCGTTCATCCATGCGCAGTTCGCCGAACAAACCGGCGAGCTGGTGGACTATGGTCGTCTCGCGGCGCCGCTCGACGGTTTCGTCGACACGGTGCGCGCGTTCATCGCCGAGGGCGGGCGCGGGCTGAACGTGACCGTGCCGTTCAAGCTCGAAGCCCATGCGCTCGCGGACCGGTTGTCGCCGCGTGCGGCGGCGGCGGGCGCAGTCAATACACTGCGTTTCGACGCGGACGGTATCTACGGCGACAACACCGACGGTGTCGGCCTCGTGCGCGACATCGAGACGAATCTCGGCGTTTCACTGGCAGGTGCGCGCATCCTGCTGCTCGGCGCGGGTGGCGCGGCGCGCGGCGTCGTGTTGCCGATGCTCGATCGTGCGCCGGCCGAACTCACCATCGTGAACCGCACGGCCGCGCGTGCCGACGAACTCGTCGCGCAGTTCGCCGACGCCGCGCGCGCAGCCGGCTGCGCGTTGCGCGGGGGCGGTGCGCAAGCCGTCGAGCCGCGTCGCTACGATCTGATCGTCAACGCGACGGCGGGCAGTCTCGACGCCGCGCTGCCCGAGTGCGACGAGCGCGCGTTCGGCGCGGGCACGCTCGCCTACGACATGATGTACGGCGCGCAGCCGACCGTCTTCATGCGTCACGCCGAGGCGCTCGGCGCGCGCGCGGCGGACGGTCTCGGCATGCTGGTCGAGCAGGCCGCCGAATCGTTTCATGTCTGGCGCGGCGTGCGTCCGCACAGCGCGCCGGTGCTCGCCGCATTGCGCGCGCAGCTCGCGGCAGCGGCGTAACGCGTTCGCTTTCAACGCCGGCGCGATCTGCGCGGCGCTTCTCTCCGTTATCATCGCTGGCATCGCGCGCACGACGTGAATCGTGCGCGCGCCGTCGACCTTCTCGCCCGCCCGGGCTGCCACGGAGAACCCACACGATGCCGAAGACTCGCGCCGCGAAGCGACCGGGCCTTGTTCGCTGGGCCGTTTATGCGGCGTCGGTCGTCGCGCTTGCGTGGTGCGGCACGCAGCTTTTCTACTTCGCGCAGATCGCTCTCTGGAACGTGGTCGACCCGTCGTCAACGGCGTTCATGCGCGCGGACGCCGCGCGCCTCGCCGCCGACCGGCCCGATCTGTCGATCCAGCACGTGTGGGTGCCCTACGAGCGCGTGTCGCGCAACCTCAAGCGCGCGATCATCGCCTCCGAGGACGCCAACTTCGTCAACAACAACGGCTACGAAACCGACGCGATCCTGCAGGCGTGGGAAAAGAACAAGGCGCGCGGGCACATCGTGCGCGGCGGCTCGACGATCTCGCAGCAACTCGCGCGCAATCTGTTCCTCTCGCCCGAGAAGAGCTATATCCGCAAGGGCCAGGAACTGATCATCACGTGGATGCTCGAGACGCTGCTCGACAAGGAGCGCATCTTCGAGATCTATCTGAATTCGGTGGAGTGGGGCAATGGCGTCTATGGCGCCGAGGCGGCCGCGCATTACTACTACCGCACTTCGGCCGCGCAGCTGAGCGCGTGGCAGGCCGCGCGGCTCGCGGTGATGCTGCCGCGCCCGAAATACTTCGACGAGCATCGCAACTCGCCGTATCTCGCGCAGCGCGCCGCCGTGATCGCACGGCGCATGGGCGCGGCCGAACTGCCGCATTGAGCGGGCTCGCCGCGGTCGTTGCTTTTAGGCTTACTGGCGCGCGAGCCGCGCGTTATCGGGCATCGCCATCGGGTAGTTGGTGCGGAACGGATTGATGTCGAGTCCGCCGCGCCGCGTGTAGCGACCATACACGGCGAGCTTGAGCGGTTTGCACTCGCGCAGGATGTCGATGAAGATGCGCTCGACGCACTGCTCGTGAAAGCCCGTGTGGTTGCGATACGAAATGATGTAGCGCAACAGGCCCGCGTGATCGATCTGCGGCCCGACATAGTGGATCTGCACGCTGCCCCAGTCGGGCTGGCCCGTCACCGGACAGTTCGACTTGAGCAGGTTCGACACCAGCGTTTCCTCGGTCGGCGCCTCGTCGTGCGCGGCCTTCAGGAGCGACGCGTCCGGATGATAGATCTCGGCGTCGAGATCGAGCCGGTCGAGCGAGAGTCCTTCGAATTCCTCGAACGGCAGCTTGGCGAAGCCGGCGGGCTGGTCCAGGTGCACCGAGACCGTCGCGCCGGCCGCTGCCGAGATGTCGCGCATCAGCGTCTCGCGCACCACGTCGGCTGACTCGAACGGCGTCTGCGCGAACGAACCGAGATAGAGCTTGAACGACTTCGACTCGACGATGTTGGGCGAATCGGCGGGAATGAAGAACGTCGCGATGGCGATCATCGGCTTGCCGCGCGGCGTGAGCCACGACAGTTCGTAGGCGTTCCAGATGTCGGTGCCGAAGAACGGCAGACGTGCGCCGATGCCGATTGCCTCGCGCGCGGCGGCGCGCGGAATTGGAAAGAGCAGCGAGGCGTCGTAGTGTTCGGTGTAGGTGCTGGCTTTGCCGAGCGGAGACTGGTCGGGTGTCATGATGCGGTTGCTGCCAGGTTGGTCACGCCACCGGCCACGTGCCCGGTCGCAGTGACCGAGCGGGCCGATTCGCAGTGGCGGATCTGATCGTCGAAGAAAAAGTCAGGTTCGAATTCGCGCAGGAACGGGCCTTTGTCGAGTCCGCCGAGGAACATCGCTTCGTCGATTTCGATGTCCCACGCCATCAGGGTGCGGATTGCGCGCTCGTGCGCCGGCGCCGAGCGCGCGGTCACGAGCGCGGTGCGAATGCGCATCTGCGCGTTCTGGTCCGCGAGTTTTTGCAGACGGTGCAGCGCTTCGAGCAGCGGTTGCAGCGGCCCGGGCGCGAGCGGCAATTCGCGGTTGTCGCGCTCGTGGCTCACAAATGCGCCGAGCCCGTCGCGCTGGAAGATGCGTTCCGCTTCGTCGGAGAACAGCACGGCATCGCCGTCGAACGCGATGCGTATTTCGTTCGCGTTGCGCTCCATTGTCGCCGATTCGGGCAGCACGCGCGCGGCCGGAAAGCCCGCGGCAAGCGCGTCGCGCACATCGTCCTGGTTCGCCGACAGGAATAGCGACGCGTTGAGCGGCAACAAGTAGCTGAACGGCGGCCGCCCGCGCGTGAACACGCCGCGCTGGATCTCGAGCCCGTGTTCGCGGCACGAGCTGAACGCGCGCAGGCCGCTGATCGGATCGCTGCGCGAGAGGATCACCACTTCGACGCGATGGGCGTCGGTGTTGAGCGCGAGCAGCTTGCGAATCAGCGCGAACGCGACGCCCGGTGCGGCCGGCACGTTCAGGCGTGCGCGCTGCAGGGCTTCATAAGCCTTCAGGTCGCCGGTCTCGTAGACGAGGTTTTCTTCCTCGAAGTCGAACAGCGCGCGCGACGAAATCGCAACGACCAGCTTGTCGGCAAGCGAAACGGACATGGCAGCGAGTCCTCGCGCGGATTACGACAGGAACAGCCGGTAAGCCGGGTTGTGCGTCTCTTCCCAGTGCGGATAGCCGAGCGAGGCCAGAAAGCGGCGGAACTCGCCGTCTTCCGAGTCCGGCACCTGGATGCCGACGAGGATCGAGCTGTAGTCGGCGCCCTGGTTGCGGTAGTGGAACAGGCTGATGTTCCAGTTCGGCGACATCGACGAGAGGAAGCGCATCAGCGCACCCGGCCGCTCGGGGAACTCGAAGCGAAAGAGCCGTTCGTCGTGCGCAAGCGGCGAGCGTCCGCCGACCATATAACGCACGTGCTGCTTCGAAAGCTCGTCGCCGGTCAGATTGGCGGTCGCGAAGCCGTGCGTTTCGAAGGTTTCGGCGATCTGCTGCGATTCGACGCGATTCTTGATCTGCACGCCGACGAAGATGTGCGCGCGCTCGGCATCGGCGATCCGGTAGTTGAACTCGGTGACGCTGCGCGTACCGACCAGCTCGCAGAAGCGCTTGAAGCTGCCACGTTCCTCGGGGATCGTGACCGCATACACGGCTTCGCGCGCCTCGCCGACCTCGGCGCGCTCGGCGACGAAGCGCATGCGGTCGAAGTTCATGTTGGCGCCCGAGGTGATCGCGATCAGCGTCTGGTTTTGCACGCCGGCGCGCTCGGCGTATTGTTTCGCGCCCGCGACGGCGAGCGCGCCTGACGGCTCCAGCACGCTGCGCGTATCGAGGAACACGTCCTTGATCGCGGCGCACAGTGCGTCGGTGTCGACGGTGAGCACGTCGTCGAGCAGGTCGCGGCACAGCCGGAAGGTTTCCTCGCCGACCAGCTTGACCGCCGTGCCGTCCGCGAACAGGCCGACTTCGGGCAGCTCGACGCGCTGGCCGGCCTTGATCGACTGCGCCATCGCGCACGAATCCTCGGTCTGCACGCCGATCACCTTGATCTCGGGCCGTACCGCCTTGACGTAAGCGGCAACCCCCGCCGCGAGGCCGCCGCCGCCGATCGGCACGAAGATCGCGTGGATCGCCGCCTGGTGCTGGCGCAGGATTTCCATCGCGACGGTGCCCTGACCGGCTATCACATCAGGGTCGTCAAACGGGTGTACAAAGGTGAGTCCGCGTTCTTCCTGCAGCTTGAGCGCATGGGCGTAGGCGTCGCTGTACGACTCGCCGGCCTGCACCACCTCGACGGTCGGGCCGCCGTGCGCGCGGATCGCGTCGACCTTGACCTGCGGTGTCGTCACCGGCACGCAGATCACGGCCTTCACGCCCAGGCGCGCCGCCGACAGCGCCACGCCCTGCGCGTGGTTACCGGCCGACGCCGTGATCACGCCGAGCGACAGTTGTTCGGGCGACAGGTGCGCCATGCGGTTGTAAGCGCCGCGCAGCTTGAACGAGAACACCGGCTGGTTGTCCTCGCGCTTGAGGAACACCGGGTTGGCGAGGCGCGCGGAGAGGTTCGGGGCGCGCTCCAGCTCGGTCTCGCGGGCCACGTCGTAGACGCGGGCGGTGAGGATCTTCTTCAGGTAGTCGTCGTGGGAGGCCATGCGGGGAACGCGCGTTGCGCTGTGTAAGACGGGAAAGGGTCAATGATAGCGCCAACGCGGGGCGCGCTGGCGCGCGACGCCTCGCGTGCAGATTGCCCCTTCGGTTCATGTGCGGGCTCAGCGCGGGTAGGGATCATGGGTTAAAATCGGGTTTTGGATCAAGGATCGGAAGATGCACTGGCAGCCTCGGACCGCCCATTTGATGCCCGCACGGCGCGAGACCCGCCCTGCGGCGCAGCGGCACGTCCGCCACGCACGATCGCGTAGCGGAATCTGAGCGCCCCGGGAAGCCATCGGCGTGAGTCCTGCCGCCGCTTTCGCGTCCCACCCCTGTCAAGTCCGTGCATCACGCCTGAAGCGGACACGATTTCAGCCTTGCGCCCCACGCGCTCCGTCAGCCCGACCCGATGCTCGCGAAATGAGCCGGGTCGACTGACCCAAAGAGTCGTCCAAACATGAACGCACCTCAAGTTTTCGATCCTCACGGCGCTGCCGCCGCCGTGGCCGCCGACCTCGAACCGCGCCTGCGCGAGATTCCGTATAACTACACATCGTTCTCCGATCGCGAAATCGTGATCCGCCTGCTTGGCGAAGAGGCGTGGAACGCGCTGGCCGAACTGCGCTCGGAGCGCCGCACGGGCCGCTCGGCACGCATGCTCTACGAAGTGCTCGGCGACATCTGGGTCGTGCGGCGCAATCCGTATCTGCAGGACGACCTGCTCGACAACCCGAAGCGCCGCGCGCTGCTCATCGAGGCGCTCAACCACCGCCTCGCCGAGATCGAGAAGCGCCGCCGCGCCGATCTGGTCGAACACAACGACGGCGCCGGCGTCGATCGCGCTGCGCGCGTCGAAACGCTCGTGTCCGCGGCGCGCCGCGCGATCAACGATTTCGCCGCCGAGTTCGACAAGATGGCCGAACTGCGCCGCCGCGCGACCAAGGAACTCGGCCGCCGCACGCAGAAGGACAACATCCGCTTCGACGGGCTCGCGCGCGTTTCGCACGTGACCGACGCCACCGACTGGCGCGTCGAGTATCCGTTCGTCGTCCTCACGCCGGACACGGAGGCCGAGATCGCGGGCCTCGTGAAGGCGTGCTTCGAACTCGGTCTCACGGTGATCCCGCGTGGCGGTGGTACCGGCTACACGGGCGGCGCGGTGCCGCTCACGCCGTTCTCGGCCGTCATCAACACCGAAAAGCTCGAACAGCTGGGCGCCGTCGAACTGCTCGACCTGCCCGGCCTCGCTCACAAGGTGCCGACCATCTACTCGGGCGCGGGCGTCGTGACGCGCCGCGTCACCGAGACCGCCGAGAACGCGGGCTACGTGTTCGCCGTCGACCCGACCTCGCTCGACGCCTCGTGCATCGGCGGCAACATCGCGATGAACGCGGGTGGCAAGAAGGCGGTGCTGTGGGGCACGGCGCTCGACAACCTCGCCTGGTGGCGCATGGTCGATCCGGACGGCAACTGGCTCGAAGTCACGCGCACCGGCCACAACCTCGGCAAGATCCATGACGTCGATTTCGCGCACTTCGACCTGAAGTGGTACGACGGCGAGCACGCGCCCGGCGAAAAGCTGCTGCGCAGCGAGTCGCTCAAGATCGCGGGCCGCGTGTTCCGCAAGGAAGGGCTCGGCAAGGACGTCACCGACAAATTCCTCGCCGGTCTGCCGGGCGTGCAGAAGGAAGGCTGCGACGGCCTCATTACGTCGGCGCGCTGGGTCGTGCACAAGATGCCCGCGCATACGCGCACCGTGTGCCTCGAATTCTTCGGCCAGGCGCGCGAAGCGATTCCGAGCATCGTCGAAATCAAGGACTTCCTGTTCGAGACCTCGAAAAAGGGCGGCGCGATCCTCGCGGGCCTGGAGCATCTCGACGAGCGCTATCTGCGCGCGGTCGGCTACGCGACCAAGAGCAAGCGCAACGCATTCCCGAAGATGGTGCTGATCGGCGACATCGTCGGTGACAATGCCGACGACGTCGCCGCCGCGACCTCGGAAGTCATCCGCATGGCCAACGGCAAGAGCGGCGAAGGCTTCGTCGCGGTGTCCGCCGAGGCGCGCAAGCGCTTCTGGCTCGACCGCAGCCGCACGGCCGCGATCGCCAAGCACACCAACGCGTTCAAGATCAACGAAGACGTCGTGATCCCGCTCAATCGCATGGGCGAGTACACGGACGGCATCGAGCGCATCAACATCGAGCTGTCGGTCAAGAACAAGCTGCAACTGGTCGATGCGCTCGAAGTGTTCTTCAAGGCGGGCAAGCTGCCGCTCGGCAAGACTGACGACGCCAACGAAATCCCCAGCGCCGAGCTGCTCGAAGACCGCGTCCAGCAGGCGCTCGAACTGCTCACGCGCGTGCGTACGCGCTGGGAATTCCTGCGCGACAAGCTCGACTTGCCGCTGCGCGAGGCCCAGCACTATCTCGTCAAGCTCGGCTACGAAGCACTCGCCGAGAAGTTCGCCGACCGCGCCGATGCGCAGCCCGAGGCCACGGTGTTCCACGTGACCCAGGACCGCACGGTGCGCGTGTCGTGGAAGCAGGAGATCCGCGCCGAGCTGCGCCAGATCTTCAACGGCGGTGCGTTCGAGCCGATCCTCGCCGAAGCCCAGGCGATCCACAAGAAGGTGCTGCGCGGGCGCGTGTTCGTCGCGCTGCACATGCACGCGGGCGACGGCAACGTCCACACGAACCTGCCGGTCAACTCGGACAACTACGAGATGCTGCAGGACGCCCACGCGGCGGTCGCGCGCATCATGAAGCTCGCGCGTTCGCTCGACGGCGTGATTTCGGGCGAGCACGGCATCGGCATCACGAAGCTCGAGTTCCTGACCGACGACGAGATCGCCGAATTCCGCGCCTACAAACAGCGCGTCGACCCGCAAGGGCGCTTCAACGCCGGCAAGCTGCTCGAAGGCGCGGATCTGCGCAACGCCTATACGCCCTCGTTCGGCCTGATGGGCTACGAGTCGCTGATCATGCAGCAGTCCGATATTGGCGCGATTGCCGATTCGGTCAAGGACTGTCTGCGCTGCGGCAAGTGCAAGCCGGTGTGCGCGACCCACGTGCCGCGCGCGAACCTGCTCTACAGCCCGCGCAACAAGATCCTCGCGACCTCGCTGCTGGTCGAGGCGTTCCTGTATGAAGAACAGACGCGCCGCGGCGTGTCGATCAAGCACTGGGACGAGTTCAACGACGTGGCCGACCATTGCACGGTGTGCCACAAGTGCGCGACGCCGTGCCCGGTCAAGATCGACTTCGGCGACGTCACGATGAACATGCGCAACCTGCTGCGCAAGATGGGCAAGAAGAAGTTCAACCCGGGCAGCGCGGCCGGCATGTTCTTTCTGAACGCCACCAACCCGCAGACCATCAACCTTGCGCGCAAGGCGATGATGGGCGTCGGCTACAAGGCGCAGCGCCTCGGCAACGACCTCTTCAAGAAGGTCGTGAAGAAGCAGACCGCCCAGCCGCCGGCGACGACGGGCCGCGCGCCCGTGGTCGAGCAGGTGATCCACTTCGTCAACAAGAAGATGCCGGGCAACCTGCCGAAGAAGACGGCGCGCGCGCTGCTCGACATCGAGGACAACAAGGTCGTGCCGATCATTCGCAATCCGAAGACGACCAACGTCGATTCGGAAGCGGTGTTCTACTTCCCGGGCTGCGGCTCCGAGCGGCTGTTCTCGCAAGTGGGCCTCGCGACCCAGGCGATGCTCTGGGAAGCGGGCGTGCAAACCGTGCTGCCGCCGGGCTACCTGTGCTGCGGCTATCCGCAGCGCGGCGCGGGCCAGTACGACAAGGCCGAGAAGATCGTCACGGATAACCGTGTGCTGTTCCATCGCGTCGCCAACACGCTCAACTACCTCGACATCAAGACGGTGGTCGTGTCGTGCGGGACTTGCTACGACCAGCTCGCGGGTTACGAATTCGAAAAGATTTTCCCGGGCTGCCGCATCATCGACATTCACGAGTTCCTGCTCGAGAAGGGCATCAAGCTCGAGGGCGTATCGGGCACGCGCTACATGTATCACGACCCGTGCCACACGCCGATCAAGACGATGGATCCGGTCAAGCTCGTGAACGAACTGATGGGCTCGGAGAAGGACGGCTACAAGATCGAGAAGAACGACCGCTGCTGCGGCGAGTCGGGCACGCTCGCGGTGACGCGTCCGGACATCTCGACGCAGATCCGTTTCCGCAAGGAAGAGGAGATCCGCAAGGGCGCCGACAAGCTGCGCAATATCGCGGTGGTCGGCGCGCCCGACGGCGGCGCGCCTGCCGTCGCGAACGGCGCGGCCGACGTCAAGATCCTGACGAGCTGCCCGTCGTGTCTGCAGGGGCTGTCGCGCTACAACGAGGATGCGAACATCGAAGCCGACTACATCGTGGTGGAGATCGCCCGGCACATCCTTGGCGAGAACTGGATGGCGCAATACGTCGAACAGGCTAACAATGGCGGTATTGAGCGCGTGCTGGTGTAAGGCGCGCTAACCGGATTGCTCAATCGTTCGAGGTCGAAGATGGGATGTGTATTCTGCAGTGAGGAAGGCGGCGACGTGCTGTGGCAGGACGACCGGTTGCGCGTCGTCCTCGCTGCGGAAGCGGACTATCCGGGCTTTTGCCGGGTCGTCTGGAACGAGCACGTCGCCGAGTTTTCGGATCTGGACTCCGCCGCGCGCGATCACGTGATGCGCACCGTGTACGCGGTCGAGCGGGCGCTGCGCCGGGTCATGCATCCCAGCAAGATCAACCTCGCGAGTCTCGGCAACCAGGTGCCGCACGTGCACTGGCATGTCATCCCGCGCTACAGCAACGACGCCCATTTCCCGCTGGCGGTCTGGGCGCCGCGTCAGCGCACCGTGTCCGAGGCGCTGCTCGGGCAGCGCCGCGCGCAGGCCACGCTGCTGCGCGAAGCGGTCCGGCAGGAAATCGAACAGGCACTCGCCTGAGGTCAATCATGAGTGGATTGAAATCCGACACGCCGGTCCCGACCGGGGTCGTGGTGCACGCCGTTTCGCGCGTGCTCGAACTGCAATATGCGGACGGGCGCAGCTTTCGCGTCCCGTTCGAGCTGATGCGCGTCTATTCGCCCTCGGCGGAAGTGCGCGGGCACGGCCCCGGCCAGGAGACACTGCAGACCGGCAAGCGCGAGGTGACGATCACCGCGCTCGAAGGCGTGGGTCATTACGCACTGCAGCCGACTTTCTCCGATGGCCATTCGACTGGCATCTACTCGTGGGATCAGCTGTACGAGCTCGCGACGCGCCAGGACGAACTGTGGGCAGAATACTTCGCCAGGCTCAAAGCCGCGGGCGTCGAGCGCGACGCGCCCATGCCCAAGCCCGCTGCGGCGGGCGGCCACTGTCACTGAGCATGGATCCTGATACGATCCGGCCTGCCGCGTTTGGCGCGGCGCAACATTCACGACAAGAACCCGCGAAAGGACAAGCGCGATGAGCAAAACCCACTTCGGCTATCAGACAGTCGACGAACAGGAAAAGGCGAAGAAGGTAGCCGGTGTGTTCCACTCGGTCGCTTCGAACTATGACCTGATGAACGACCTGATGTCGGGCGGGCTGCACCGCGCGTGGAAGGCCTTCACGATCGCCCAGGCCAATGTGCGTCCCGGCGCGCGCGTGCTCGACATCGCCGGCGGCACGGGCGACCTGTCGATGGCGTTCGCGAAAAAGGCGGGCCCGTCCGGCGAGGTCTGGCATACCGATATCAACGAGTCGATGCTGCGCGTCGGCCGCGACCGGTTGCTCGACAAGGGCGTCATCACGCCCGCGCTCTTGTGCGACGCCGAGAAGATCCCGTTCCCGGACAACTATTTCGAGGTGGTGACGGTCGCCTTCGGCCTGCGCAACATGACCCACAAGGACGCCGCGCTCGCCGAGATGCGCCGGGTCCTGAAGCCGGCGGGGCGGCTGCTCGTGCTGGAATTCTCCAAGGTGTGGGAGCCGCTCAAGAAGGCTTACGACGTCTACTCGTTTCGCGTGCTCCCGTGGCTCGGCGAGCGCTTTGCCGCCGATGCCGAGAGCTACCGGTATCTCGCGGAATCGATCCGCATGCATCCGGACCAGGAAACTTTGAAGACGATGATGGAACAAGCCGGCCTCGACGCCGTCAAATATTACAATTTGTCAGCTGGCGTGGTAGCCTTACACGTCGGGACAAAGTACTAGTGTTCCTAACTTACTGTCTTTAAAGGAAATACCGTCATGTCTGAGCCCCGTTCCAACGCTTTCACAAAGCTTTCAACATCGTGGGCCAGACGGATCGGTACGCTTGCCGTGGTGGGCGTGATCATGGCGGGCAGTCTCGCCTCGCTCGACGCCGAAGCACGCCGCATGGGCGGCGGCCGCAGTATGGGCAGCCAGTCGACTACGGCGACCCAGCGCAGCGCGACGCCCAACCCGTCCACGCCGTCGCAAACAGCCCAGCCGCAGCGCGCCCAGCCCGCCACGCCGGCGCCCACGCCCGCCGCCGCGCCGGCGCGCAATCGCTGGCTCGGGCCGATCGCGGGTCTCGCGGCCGGTCTTGGTATCGCGGCGCTGCTGTCGCACTTTGGCCTCGGCGAGGCGTTCGCTGGCGCGATGGCCAACATGATCGTGATCGCGCTGATCGCGTTCGCCGCGATCTGGCTGATCCGCAAGTTCATGAACCGCCGCCGCGCGTCCGCACCTGCTTACCAGACGGCGGGCGGCGCGGGCTTGCCGCCGACGGCCGGCCTGCGCACCGGCTACGATCAGGAGCCGCGCTACAGCGCGCCGCCGACCGGCCAGTACCTCGCGCCCGAAGCGAATCCGCTCACGACGCCGCAAATCGGTCCGGTCGCCGGCGTTCCGGCGGGCTTCGACACGGAAGCTTTCCTGCGCAGCGCCAAGGTCTATTTCGTGCGGCTGCAGGCGGCCTGGGACGCGGGCAACATGGATGACATCCGCGAATTCACGACGCCCGAGATGTTCGCCGAGGTGCGCATCGACCTCGACGCGCGCGGCAACGCCCAGAACCAGACCGACGTCGTGCAGCTCAACGCCGACCTGCTCGGCATCGAGGAACGCGCCAACGATCACCTCGCGAGCGTGCGCTTCTCGGGCCTGATCCGCGAGACGGCGGGCGCGGGTGCCGAGCCGTTCGTCGAGGTGTGGAATCTGTCGAAGTCGCGTACGAGCGGTGAAGGCTGGTTGCTCGCCGGCATCCAGCAGGTCGAATCGCACTGATCTGTATCAAGCCGCGGCGCAGCGGCTATTGCATTGGCCAGTCGGCCAGCGCGAGGCCGCGTGCAATCGAACGTTACAATAGGAACCCGCGTGGGCCTCTCGCCTGCGCGGGTTTTCTCTTTCCATGTCCGATGACTCTCGCCGCCAAGCCCTTCGCTGCCGCTGTCAATCATTTGCTTGCCCGTGAATCGTGGGCTCGCGAGCGCCTCGCTCCGTATGCCGGCAAGACCGCGCGTCTGTCGTGCCCGCCGGTCGTGCTCACGCTGCTCGTGCAGCCCGACGGGCATCTTGCTGCCGTCGACGAGCACGACGCGCAACAGGTCGACGTCACGCTCACCGTGCCGGCGAGCGCGCTGCCGCTCTTCGTACAGGGCGGCGAGGCCGCGGTGATGAAGCACGTGAAGATCGAGGGCGATGCGGAATTCGCGCAGGTCCTCGGCAAGCTGGCTGAACATTTGCGCTGGGAGCCGGAGGAGGACCTCGCCCGGGTGATCGGCGACGCGCCGGCGTCGCGCGTCGCCTCGCTCGCGCGCTCGGCAACGCAGCAGGCGCGCCGCACCGGGCGCAATCTGCTCGATGCGCTCGCCGAATACCTGCTCGACGAGAATCCGCAACTCGTGCGCCACGCCGAACTCGACGGTTTCAACGCCGAGCTGTCGCGTGCTCGCGATGCGCTTGCGCGTGTGGAAAAGCGCGTCGAGCGCCTCGAACAAAAAATAACCGCCCGCGGCGCGAGCCCGTCGCGCGGCGAAAGTTAGTCAACGAGCCTGGAATATGCGTTTCCTGCGTTTTCTGAAGATCTTCTTTACTGTCATCCGTTTCGGGCTCGACGAGATGATGCTGAGCCGCATCAACGATCGTCGTGTGCGGCTCCTGCTGCGCATCACGACGATCGGGCGGCGCTTCGATCAGCCGCCCGGCGTGCGCTTGCGTCTCGCGCTCGAAAGTCTCGGGCCGATCTTCGTGAAGTTCGGCCAGGTGCTCTCGACCCGGCGCGATCTGCTGCCGCTCGACATCGCCAACGAACTCGCGAAGCTGCAGGACCAGGTGCCGCCGTTCGACTCGAACGTCGCCATCGGCATCATCGAGAAATCGCTGGGCGCACCGGTCGATGCGATTTTCGACGAGTTCGAGCGGGTGCCGGTGGCGAGTGCGTCGATCGCCCAGGTGCACTTCGCGCGGCTGAAGACCGGCGAGCACGCGGGCAAGGCCGTCGCGATCAAGGTGCTGCGGCCGAACATGCTGCCCGTGATCGACTCGGACATGGCGCTGCTGCGCGACATCGCCGTGTGGGCCGAGCGACTGTGGGCCGACGGCAAGCGTCTGAAGCCGCGTGAGGTCGTCGCCGAGTTCGACAAATATCTGCACGACGAACTCGACCTGATGCGCGAGGCCGCCAACGCGAGCCAGCTGCGCCGCAACTTCGCGGGCCTCGATCTGCTGCTCGTGCCCGAGATGTACTGGGAATTCTGCACGCAGAACGTGCTCGTGATGGAGCGCATGGTGGGCGTGCCGATCAGCCGCGTCGACCGCCTGCGCGCCGCGGGCGTCGACATTCCGAAGCTCGCGCGCGAGGGCGTCGAGATCTTCTTCACCCAGGTGTTCCGCGACGGTTTTTTTCACGCCGACATGCATCCGGGCAACATCCAGGTGAGCCTCGATCCGGCGCACTTCGGGCGCTATATCGCGCTCGACTTCGGTATCGTCGGCGCGTTGTCGGACTTCGACAAGAACTACCTCGCGCAGAATTTTCTCGCGTTCTTCAAGCGCGACTATCACCGCGTCGCGACGCTGCACATCGAGTCGGGCTGGGTGCCGCCGAACACGCGCGTGGAAGAGCTGGAGAGCGCGATCCGCGCGGTCTGCGAACCGTACTTCGATCGCGCGCTCAAGGACATCTCGCTTGGCCAGGTGCTGCTGCGACTGTTCCAGACCTCGCGGCGCTTCAACGTCGAGATCCAGCCGCAACTCGTGCTGCTGCAAAAGACCATGCTCAACGTCGAGGGGCTCGGGCGTTCGCTCGATCCCGAACTCGACCTGTGGAAGACGGCCAAGCCGTATCTCGAACGCTGGATGACCGAGCAGATCGGGCTGCGCGGCTGGTTCGAGCGCCTCAAGGTCGAGGCGCCGCAGTGGAGCAAGACGATGCCGCAACTGCCGCGTCTCGTGCACCAGGCGCTCATGCATCGTCAGGACCCGACCCATCTCGCCGACGACGAAACCATCCGCCAGATCCTCGCCGAGCAAAAGCGCACCAACCGTCTGCTGCAGGGCCTGCTCGTGTTCGGTTTCGCGGTCGGCGTCGGCATGGTGGCCGCGCGCGTCTGGCTGGCGTTTGCCTACGGCGGTTGATGCGCGGATCATCGGACCCAGTCTTACGCGGAGCATTGTCATGAGCGAACCCAAAGCACCGTCTTCGAACAACGTTCCCGACTTCGCGAGCCGCGACCCCGCCTCGCCGTCGTTCTGGGACGAGCGCTTCAACGAAGGCTTCACGCCGTGGGACCAGGCGGGCGTGCAGCCGGCGTTCGAGGCCTTCGCCGACGCGCATGCGTCGTTGCCGGTGCTGATTCCGGGCTGCGGCAATGCGTGGGAAGCGGGTTGGCTCGCGGCGCGCGGCCGCACGGTGCGCGCGATCGACTTCGCGCCGGCGGCCGTCGCAAGCGCGCGCAAGCTGCTCGGCGAGCATGGGTCGATCGTCGAACAGGCGGACTTTTTCAGCTGGGCGCCGCCGTTCGCGCCGGGCTGGATTTTCGAGCGCGCGTTCCTGTGCGCGCTGCCGAGAAACCTGCGCGCGGCCTACGCGCAACGCATGGCGCAACTGAGCGCACCGGGCGCGCTGCTCGCGGGGTTCTTCTTTATCGGCGAGACGCCGAGCGGGCCGCCGTTCGCGATCGCGCGCGACGAACTCGATGCGCTGCTCACGCCGCACTTCACGCTCGTCGACGACCAGCCGGTCAGCGCGTCGATTCCTGCGTTCGAAGGGCGCGAGCGCTGGCTCACGTGGCGTCGGCGCGAAGACAGCGGCGTCTGACGCAACGAGCGCCCATCGAGCGTGCGGCTCTTGATCCGGCGCGTATCGCCCGCATCTGCACCTTGTTGGCCTGCAAATTCGTCTGACCCGGCAAAACCCGGGTCGGGGGCGCGTTTGCGGCTATAATTCAAGGCTTTGCAAGCATTTTTGGAATTTCATCAGGAAACAGATCATGCCGATCTACGCTTATCGCTGCGAGTCGTGCGGCTTCGAAAAGGACGCGCTGCAAAAGATCAGTGATGCGCCCCTCTCGCTGTGCCCGAGCTGCGGCAAGGATTCGTTCCGCAAGCAGGTCACGGCCGCCGGCTTTCAACTGAAGGGCTCGGGCTGGTACGTGACGGACTTCCGCGGCGGCAATAATGGCGCCGGCGCCGCTGCCGGCACGAGCGCCAAGCCCGCAGCCGAGGCGGGTGCGGCGAGTGCAGCCGGTGCAGCCGAGAGCAAGCCGTCGACCGGCGAGAGCGCTGCAGCGCCCGCCAGCGCGCCGGCCAGTCCCGCGGCCAGCCCGGCCGGGGGCTCCTGAGAATCCTGCGCGGTACTTCCCGGCCTTGGCCGGGCGGGCCGCGCACCTGCCGCGCGTGAGAGCTGCGCGGCCTTCTGGCGGTGTACATGACGACCAAGAAAGCGACGCTCAAAGCCGTGTTCCTGACCGGGCTGCTGGTGCTGGTGCCGCTCGGCATCACGCTGTGGGTGCTCAATCTGATCATCAGCACGATGGATCAGACGCTGCTGCTCCTGCCCGGCGCCTGGCAGCCCGAGCGGCTGCTCGGCGTGCGGCTGCCGGGCCTCGGCGCGGTGCTCACGCTCGCGTTCATTTTCGTGGTCGGGCTGCTCACGCAGAACTTCGTCGGCCAGAAGCTCGTGGAGTGGTGGAACCTGCTCGTGCGGCGCATTCCGGTCGTCGGACCGCTCTACAGCAGCATCCAGCAGGTTTCCGATACACTGCTTTCGAGCAATGGCAATGCCTTTCGCAAGGCGCTCCTGATCGAATATCCGCGTAAGGGCTCCTACACGATTGCATTCCTCACGGGCGTGCCCGGAGGCGATGTCGTCAATCATCTCGAAGAAGATCACGTGAGCGTGTACGTGCCGACCACGCCGAACCCGACCTCGGGTTTCTTCCTGATCGTGCCGAAGAGCGAAGTCATCGAGCTCGACATGTCGGTCGATGCCGCGCTCAAGTATATTGTTTCGATGGGTGTCGTCGCGCCAGGCGCGCCGTCGCGTCGCCCGATCGATCCGCCGCTGTAATTCGGGCGCGCCGCGCTTTTTTGCGCACGCGCCGTTCAATTCATGCATAACGAAAGACGAACATCATGTCGATGAGATCTGAATACTGCGGTCTGGTGACCGAACAGCTGCTGGGCCAAACTGTTTCGCTGTGCGGATGGGTGCAACGTCGCCGCGACCATGGCGGCGTCATCTTCATCGATCTGCGCGACCGCGAAGGCTTGGTCCAGGTCGTCTGCGATCCGGACCGCGCGGAGATGTTCACGACCGCCGAAGGCGTGCGCAACGAATTCTGCGTGCAGGTGAAGGGTGTCGTGCGCAACCGTCCCGAAGGCACGGTCAACACGAACCTCACGAGCGGCAAGATCGAAGTGCTGTGCCACGAACTCGTGGTGCTCAACCCGTCGGTCACGCCCCCGTTCCAGCTCGACGACGACAACCTGTCGGAAACCACGCGCCTCACGCATCGCGTGCTGGACCTGCGTCGCCCGCAAATGCAGCACAACCTGCGTCTGCGCTATCGCGTGACGATGGCCGTGCGCAAGTATCTCGACTCGCGCGGCTTCATCGACATCGAAACGCCGATGCTCACGAAGAGCACCCCCGAAGGCGCGCGAGACTACCTCGTGCCGTCGCGTGTGAATGCGGGCCAGTTCTTCGCGCTGCCGCAGTCGCCGCAGCTGTTCAAGCAGCTGTTGATGGTCGCGAACTTCGATCGCTACTACCAGATCGTCAAGTGCTTCCGCGACGAAGATCTGCGCGCCGACCGTCAGCCCGAATTCACGCAGATCGACTGCGAAACGTCGTTCCTCGGCGAGCAGGAAATCCGTGACCTGTTCGAGGACATGGCACGCCACGTCTTCCAGGAAACGATCGGCGTCGAACTCGACGCGAAGTTCCCGGTGATGCAGTACTCGGAAGCGATGCGCCGCTTCGGCTCGGACAAGCCCGACCTGCGCGTGAAGCTCGAGTTCACCGAACTCACCGACGCGATGAAGGACGTCGACTTCAAGGTGTTCAGCACGCCGGCCAACACGAAGGACGGCCGCGTCGCGGCGCTGCGCGTGCCCAAGGGCGGCGAGCTTTCGCGCGGCGACATCGACGGTTATACGGAATTCGTGCGCATCTACGGCGCGAAGGGTCTCGCGTGGATCAAGGTCAACGAAGTGGCGAAGGGCCGTGACGGTCTGCAAAGCCCGATCGTCAAGAACCTGCACGACGCTGCGATCGCGGCGATCCTCGAGCGCACGGGCGCGCAAGACGGCGACATCGTCTTCTTCGCGGCCGATCGCGCGAAGGTCGTGAACGACAGCCTGGGCGCGCTGCGCCTGAAGATCGGCCATTCGGAATTCGGCAAGGCGAGCGGCCTCGTCGAGAAGGGCTGGAAGCCGCTGTGGGTGATCGACTTCCCGATGTTCGAGTACGACGAAGAAGAAAATCGCTACGTGGCCGCGCACCATCCGTTCACGAGCCCGAAGGACGAGCACCTCGAGTACCTCGAAACGGACCCGGGCCGCTGCCTCGCGAAGGCTTATGACATGGTGCTGAACGGCTGGGAAATCGGCGGCGGCTCGGTGCGGATCTTCCAGGAAGAAGTGCAGAGCAAGGTGTTCCGCGCGCTCAAGATCGGGCCGGAAGAGGCACGTGCGAAGTTCGGCTTCCTGCTCGACGCGCTGCAGTACGGCGCGCCGCCGCATGGCGGTATCGCGTTCGGTCTGGACCGCATCGTCACGATGATGGCCGGCGCCGATTCGATCCGCGACGTGATCGCGTTCCCGAAGACGCAGCGTGCACAGTGTCTGCTCACGCAGGCGCCGAGCCCGGTCGACGAGCGCCAGTTGCGCGAACTGCACATCCGTCTGCGTCAGCCCGAGCAGAAGCCCGCGCAGTAAGGGCGGTTCAGCGGGCGTGGCACGAGGGCGGCGGTTTCGCCGCTCCCAAGGCTGCGCCGCAATGCAAAAAAGGCGCATCGTGCGCCTTTTTTGCTTTTTGCGTTACATTCATCGGTAGCGGCGGCGGGCGTCGAGTGGCGTGAAGCGTCGCCGCCATGCGAGCCTCACCCATTTCACCATGACGAAGCCGCCGAAGATTCCCGAATCCGTTCTCGTCGTCATTCATACGCCACAGCTCGACGTGCTGATCATCGAGCGCGCGGACCGGCCCGGCTTCTGGCAATCGGTCACGGGGTCGAAAGACCAGCTCGACGAACCGCTTGCCGAAACCGCGGTGCGCGAGGTCGGCGAGGAAACCGGCATCGTCGTCGGCAGTCGCGAGGTGCCGCGCGACGCGTTGTTCGACTGGGACTGGCAGATCGAGTACGAGATTTACCCGGTCTGGCGCCATCGCTACGCGCCGGGTGTCACGCGCAATACCGAGCACTGGTTCAGCCTCCAGGTACCGGCGGGCACGCCCGTCACGCTGGCCCCTCGCGAGCATCTCGCTGCGCTTTGGCTGCCGTATGAAGAGGCGGCGGCGAAGTGCTTTTCCCGGTCGAATCGCGAGGCCATCCTGCAGCTGCCCGACCGCCTCGCGCTGCGCGCGGACGGAGCGCGCCGGTGACGGACATCGACCCGCGACGGCAACTGCGGCTGCAGCAACTGCTGCTCGGCAGACGCTACCGGTCGCGCTATCGCTACACGACCGGCAACGCGGTCCGGCTCTTCACGTCGGGCACCGCGTACTTTGAAGGTTTGATTGCGCGCATCGACGCGGCGCAGGTCGATGTCGCGCTGGAAACCTACATGTACTGCAATGATCGGGCGGGCGAGGCCGTCTCGGCTGCGCTGCTGCGCGCGGCGGCGCGCGGCGTGCGCGTGCGCGTGATCACCGACGGCATCGGTGCGCCGCCCAACCCGCTCTTCGATGCGTGGCGCGGGGCGGGCGTCGAGCATCGGGTGTACAACCCGCATCTGTTCGGCCGCTTCGGCTTTTCGCGCACGCATCGCAAGCTCGCTGTCGTCGACGATCAGTGGGCGTTTTGCGGCGGCATCAACATCGTCGATGACCTCGACCAGAACGGCAAGGCGCTCCCGTATCCGCGCTGGGACTTCGCGCTCGAATTGCGCGGGCCGGTCGTCGTGGACGTGCGCGAGGCGCTCGAACTGCAATGGCGGCGGATTGCGCTTGGCCATCGGCCGCCGATCGGACGACGCGGGGGCGGAGCGGTGGCACGTGAGCAGGCTGCATCCGTAATCGCGTCGATGCAGCCCGGCGAGGGGCAATCGCGCGGTGCGCTCGCGGATGGCCCGAGCGGGCAGAGCGCCATCGCAGGATCGGGCACCGTGCAGGGCGCTGTCACTGAAGGCGCGTTCTCGCGCGACGCCGCCGAGGCAGTCGGCACTGAAACGGCGACCGCCGCTCAGGAAACCGCCTCCGAGGCCGCCACGGAAGCTGCCGCAGAAGCCGCAGCTGAAGCCGCTGCCACCGAAGACGCCGCCGTTCAAGAAGCCGCCCTCGCCGCCGAGCGCGCCCTCGCGCAGGAGTTGCGCGCAGCGGCCCGTGAAATCGACACGTCTCGTGAGGGCGCCGCGACCGCTGGCGCCCCAGCCACGTCGTTCGCATCCACTGGCGGGTCGGCCGCAGCAAACCCCGCAGCCGCCACAGCCAGCACCCCAAGCCGCGCACCGAAGCGCCCGATGACGCCCGCCGCCCGCGCGGCGCGCATGGTCGCGCGGCTGCGTGCGCGCCTGCGGGCGAGCGTGCGCGACCCGCGCACGGCGCGCGTGCCGTGCGTCGCCTTTATCGCGCGCGACAACGTCGTGAACCGGCGCACGATCGAGAAGGCCTACCTCGACGCAATCGACGAAGCGCAGACCGAAGTGCTGCTCGCCAATCCGTACTTCATGCCCGGCCGGCGTTTGCGGCGAGCGTTCGTCGAGGCGGCGCAGCGTGGTGTCGAAGTGCGCTTATTGGTCGGACGAAAGGAATTCACTGCGCTCGACTATGCGGTGCCGTTCCTCTACGACGCGCTGCTGGGCGCCGGCGTGCAGATTGCCGAATACGAGAAGACCATGCTGCACGGCAAGGTCGCGGTCGTCGATGGCAAATGGGCGACGGTCGGCTCGTCGAATCTCGATGCGCTGAGTCTCATGCTCAACAACGAAGCCAACGTGCTGATGCTGCTCGACCCCGAGATCCAGACCTTGCGCGAGGCCATCCTCAAGGCATGGGCCGACGCGCGCCCCATCGACCGGGCGCGCTACGAGGCGCGCCCGCGCCTCGAACGCGCGCTCAACTGGCTCGCGTATTCGAGCTATCGTCTGATCATGAGGCTGCTGACCGTCGGGGGTTACGACTAGCCTCGAAGGCGGAAAAAGCCGTTGCCTGCCACATCTTCATTAGAACCAGCAATCGAGGAAAAGGCGGCCTTGTCAGGGGCTCGACATTCGTCAGAATTAGAGGATCGGTTAGACACCGGTTTCTAATAATTTTCTTGTTTCAGGGACGGGCGTCCTCAACAATAGTACGTCCGTTCGATTTCTTTCGATCACACATCGAATCGGTAAATAGAGCTATGCGAAAAGGCGAACAGACTCGGGCTGCGATTCTCGAGGCGGCACTCGATCTAGCGGGCCGCGACGGTCTCGAAGGGTTGACCATCGGCTTGTTGGCCGAGCGGATGCAGATGAGCAAAAGCGGGGTTTTCGCGCATTTCGGCTCGCGCGAAGATCTGCAGGTCGAGGTGGTGCGCGAGTATCACCGGCGTTTCGAGGAAGAGGTCTTCTTTCCGAGCTTGCGCGAGGCGCGCGGTTTGCCGCGTCTTCGTGCGATGCTGGAGCGCTGGACCGAGAAGCGCATCCATGAGGTGACGACCGGCTGCATCTACATCAGCGGCGCTGTCGAATACGACGACCGCGCGGACAGCCAGGTGCGCGAGCAACTGGTCGAAAGCGTGAGGGCCTGGCGTGCGGCGCTCGCGCGGGCCATTTCGCAGGCGATCGAAGAAGGGCATCTGCGCGCGGACACGGATCCGCAGCTGATGCTGTTTGAACTGTATAGCGTCACGCTCGGTCTGCATCATGATGGACGTTTCCTGCGCCTGCCGGAAGCTGTCAGTTTGACGCGGGCCGCGCTTGAAAAATTGATTATTTCGTATCAGAGCGAAGGCCGTTAACGGTCGCTGCGTCGAGTGAGGCGCGGTGCCGGCGGCGGTCCCGGTGCTCAAATTTTGGAGAGAAGACATGGGACAGTACGCGGCGCCGCTGCGCGACATGCAATTCGTGTTGCACGAACTGCTGAACGTCGAAGCCGAAGTCAAGCAGATGCCGAAGCACGCGGACCTCGACGCGGACACCATCAACCAGGTGCTCGAGGAAGCCGGCAAGTTTTGTTCCGAAGTGGTCTTCCCGCTGAACCAGAGCGGCGACGCCGAAGGCTGCACGTATGTGGGCGACGGCGTCGTCACCACGCCGGCCGGATTCAAGGAGGCGTATCAACAGTATGTCGAAGCCGGCTGGCCTGCGCTCGGCTGCGATCCCGAGTACGGCGGTCAGGGGCTGCCCGCGTTCGTCAACAACGCGGTCTATGAAATGCTCAACTCGTCGAACCAGGCATGGACGATGTATCCGGGCCTCTCGCACGGTGCGTACGAGTGCGTGCATGCGCACGGCGCGCCCGAGCTGCAGAAGGTCTATCTGCCCAAGCTCGTGTCCGGCGTCTGGACCGGCACGATGTGCCTGACCGAGCCGCACTGCGGCACCGACCTCGGCATCCTGCGCACGAAGGCCGAGCCGAACAGCGATGGCTCGTATGCGATCACCGGCACGAAGATCTTTATTTCGAGCGGTGAGCACGACATGGCCGAGAACATCGTCCACCTCGTGCTCGCGCGCCTGCCGGACGCGCCGCAAGGCACGAAGGGCATTTCGCTGTTCATCGTGCCGAAGTTCGTCCCTAACGAAGCGGGCGAGCCGGGCGCGCGCAACGGCATCAAGTGCGGCTCGATCGAGCACAAGATGGGCATCCACGGCAACGCGACCTGCGTGATGAACCTCGACGGCGCGCAGGGCTGGCTGATCGGCGAGCCCAACAAGGGCTTGAACGCGATGTTCGTGATGATGAATGCCGCGCGTCTGGGCGTCGGCATGCAGGGTCTCGGACTCTCGGAAGTCGCTTACCAGAACTCGCTCGTCTACGCGAAGGAGCGTCTGCAGATGCGCGCGCTCACCGGCCCGAAGGCGCCGGAGAAGGCGGCCGATCCGATCATCGTGCATCCGGACGTGCGCCGCATGTTGCTCACGCAGAAGGCGTGGATCGAAGGCGCGCGTGCGTTCACGTACTGGTCGGCGCTGCATCTGGACAAGGAACTGTCCCACGCCGATGAAGCCGTGCGCAAGGAGTCGGCCGATCTGGTCGCGCTGCTCACGCCGATCATCAAGGCGTTCCTGACCGACAACGCATTCGAGAGCACCAATCTCGCGATGCAGATCTACGGCGGCCATGGCTTCATCACCGAGTGGGGCATGGAGCAGTACGTGCGCGATGCGCGTATCAACCAGATCTACGAAGGCACCAACACGATCCAGTCGCTCGACCTGCTCGGTCGCAAGGTGCTCGGCGACATGGGTGCGAAGCTCAAGAAGTTCGGCAAGCTCGTCGCCGAGTTCGTCGAGGCCGAAGGCATCAATCCGGCGATGCAGGAGTTCATCAATCCGCTCGCGGACATCGGCGACAAGGTGCAGAAGCTGACGATGGAAATCGGCATGAAGGCGATGCAGAACCCCGACGAAGTCGGCGCAGCGGCGGTGCCGTATCTGCGCACGACCGGCCATCTGGTGTTCGCGTACTTCTGGGCGCGCATGGCGCGTCTCGCACTCGACAAGGAAGCATCGGGCGATCCGTTCTACAAGTCGAAGCTCGCGACCGCGCGCTTCTACTTCGCCAAGCTGCTGCCGGAGACGGCCACCACGATTCGCCAGGCACGCGCCGGCTCGAAGACGCTGATGGAAGTCGACGAGGCGCTGTTCTAAGCATGCCCCGACGGCCGGGCGACGCCTTGCCGCTTTCGTTTGCCGCGGCGGTGCGATGGTCGTGCCGCCGCCCCGCATCCCCAAACGCTCGACATTGCATATCCGCTGGAGGAACAACGTGAGCAACCTGATCATTCGCAAGGTAGCCGTGCTCGGCGCCGGCGTGATGGGCGCGCAGATCGCCGCGCACCTCATCAACGCCCGCGTGCCGGTGATCCTGTTCGATCTGCCCGCGAAGGAAGGCCCGAAGAACGCCATCGCGCTCAAGGCGATCGAGAACCTGAAGAAGCTGTCGCCCGCGCCGTTCGGCGTGAAGGACGACGCGCAATACATCACGCCCGCGAACTACGAAGACGACATCGCGAAGCTCGCGGAATGCGACGTGGTGATCGAGGCGATCGCCGAGCGCATGGACTGGAAGCACGACCTCTACAAGAAGGTCGCGCCGCATCTCGCCCCCAACGCGATCTTCGCGTCGAACACCTCGGGGCTGTCGATCACGGAGCTCTCGCAGGGCTTCGACGACAACCTGAAGGCGCGTTTTTGCGGCGTGCACTTCTTCAATCCGCCGCGCTACATGCACCTGGTCGAGCTGATCCCGACCTCGCACACGCAGCCCGCCATTCTCGATGCAGCTCGAGTCGTTCCTCACGAGCGTCGTCGGCAAGGGTGTCGTGCGCGCGAAGGACACGCCGAACTTCATCGCGAACCGCGTCGGCATGTTCTCGATTCTCGCCGTGATCACCGAGGCGCAGAAGTTCGGCCTGCGTTTCGACGAAGTCGATGACCTGACCGGCAGCCGCCTCGGCCGCGCGAAGTCGGCGACGTTCCGCACGGCGGACGTCGTCGGTCTCGACACGATGGCGCACGTGATCAAGACGATGCAGGACAACCTGAAGGACGATCCGTTCTTCCCGGTCTACGAGACGCCGGCCGTGATCGCCGCGCTCGTGCAGAAGGGCGCGCTCGGCCAGAAGACCGGCGCGCGGTTTCTATCAAGAAGGAAGGCAAGGCGATCAAGGTGCTCGACCCGAAGCAAGGGCGAGTACGTCGACGGCGGCGGCAAGGCCGACGAACTGGTCGGCCGCATCCTCAAGCGTCCGGCTGCCGAGCGTCTGAAGCTCCTGCGCGAATCGGAACATCCGCAGGCGCAGTTCCTGTGGGCGATCTTCCGCGACGTGTTCCACTACATCGGCGTGCATCTCGAGTCGATCGCGGACAACGCGCGCGATGTCGATCTCGCGATCCGCTGGGGCTTCGGCTGGAACGAAGGTCCGTTCGAGGGCTGGCAGGCCGCAGGCTGGAAGCAGGTCGCCGAGTGGGTGAAGGAAGACATCGACGCAGGCAAGGCGCTGTCGACTGCGCCGCTGCCCGCGTGGGTGTTCGAAGGCCCGGTCGCCGAGAACGGCGGCGTGCATACGGCCGCACGGTTCGTGGTCGGCCACGGCCGCGCAGACTTCGTGCCGCGCTCGACGCTGCCCGTCTATGAGCGCAGGTGTTCCGCGCGCCGCTGTTCGGCGAGCACGGGCGCACGGGACCCGAAGACCTTCGGCAAGACGGTGTTCGAGGACGAGCACGTGCGCGCATGGGTCGACGATCGCGCGGGCGAAGACGATGTCGTGATCGTCTCGTTCAAGAGCAAGATGAACACGATCGGCCCGGGTGTGCTCGACGGCATCGCCAAGGCGATCGAGACTCGCCGAGCAGCGACTACAAGGGCCGTCGTCGTGTGGCAGCCGACCTCGCTCAAGCTCGGCACGCCGGGCGGTCCGTTCTCGGCCGGTGCGAACCTCGAAGAAGCGATGCCCGCGTTCATGATGGGCGGCTCGAAGGCCATCGAGCCGTTCGTGAAGAAGTTCCAGCAAGGCATGCTGCGCATCAAGTACGCGAACGTGCCGGTGGTCGCAGCGGTGTCGGGCATCGCGCTCGGCGGGGGTTGCGAGCTGCTGCTCCATAGCGCGAAGCGCGTGGCGCACGTCGAGACTTACGCAGGCCTGGTCGAAGTCGGCGTGGGCCTCGTGCCGGCCGGCGGTGGCCTGAAGGAAGCCGCATTGCGTGCAGCGCAAGCGGCGCAGGCGACTGGCGCCGCGCCGAGCGATCTGCTGCGCTTCGTGCAGAAATCGTTCGAGGCCGCCGCTACGGCGAAGGTCTCGGGCTCGGCGCTCGATGCCCGCTCGCATCGGCTATCTGAAGCCCTCCGACACGATCGTCTTCAACGTGTTCGAACTGCTCGATACCGCGAAGAAGGAAGCGCGCGCGCTCGCCGCAGCCGGCTATCGTCCGCCGCTGCGTCCGACGCAAGTGCCGGTCGCGGGCCGTTCGGCCATCGCGACCATCAAGGCATCGCTGGTCGGCATGCGCGATGGCCGTTTCATCAGCGAGCATGATTTCCTGATCGCGAGCCGCATCGCCGAAGCCGTCTGCGGCGGCGATGTCGAAGCGGGCAGCCTCGTCGACGAAGAATGGCTGCTCACGCTCGAGCGGCGCGCGTTCGTCGATCTGCTCGGCACGCAGAAGACGCAGGAACGCATCATGGGCATGTTGCAGACCGGCAAGCCGGTGCGCAACTAAGCGGCACGACAAACGGATCGGAGTAACAGATGAGCAAACAACTGCAGGACGCCTACATCGTCGCCGCGAGCCGCACGCCCATCGGCAAGGCGCCGCGCGGCGCGTTCAAGAACACTCGCCCGGACGAGCTGCTCGTCCACGCGATCAAGTCGGCCGTCGCCCAGGTGCCGGGTCTCGACACGAAGCTGATCGAAGACGCGATCATCGGCTGTGCGATTCCCGAAGCCGAGCAAGGCCTGAACGTCGCGCGGATCGGCGCGCTGCTGGCGGGCCTGCCGAACACGGTCGGCGGCGTGACGGTCAACCGCTTCTGCGCGTCGGGCATCACCGCGCTCGCGATGGCGGCGGACCGCATTCGCGTCGGTGAATCGGATGCGCTGATCGCCGGTGGCTGCGAGTCGATGAGCATGGTGCCGATGATGGGCAACAAGCCCTCGATGTCGCCGCACATCTTCGACTCGAACGAGAACATCGGCATTGCCTACGGCATGGGTCTGACCGCCGAGAAGGTCGCGGAGCGCTGGAAGGTGAGCCGCGAGGCGCAGGATGCATTCGCGGTCGAATCGCACCGCCGTGCGATCGCTGCGCAGCAAGCCGGCGAATTCGCCGACGAGATCGCGCCATACACGATCGTCGAACGCTTCCCGGATCTCGCCTCGGGCGAAGTGAAGGTCAAGGAGCGTCTGATGTCGCTCGACGAAGGCCCGCGTGCCGAGACGACGATGGAAGGCCTCGCGAAGCTGCGTGCGGTGTTCGCGAACAAGGGCTCGGTGACGGCGGGCAACAGCTCGCAGACCTCCGATGGCGCGGGCGCGCTGATCGTCGTGTCCGAGAAGGTGTTGAAGGAGTTCAACCTCACGCCGCTCGCGCGCTTCGTGAGCTTCGCCGTGCGCGGCGTGCCGCCCGAGATCATGGGCATCGGTCCGAAGGAAGCGATTCCGGCCGCGCTCAAGGCCGCAGGCCTGAAGCTCGACGACATCGACTGGTTCGAACTGAACGAGGCATTCGCCGCGCAGTCGCTCGCCGTGATTCAGGATCTCGGTCTCGACACGTCGAAGGTCAATCCGATGGGCGGCGCGATTGCACTCGGCCACCCGCTCGGCGCGACCGGCGCGATCCGCGCCTCGACCGTCGTGCACGGGCTGCGCCGCCGTAACCTGAAGTACGGCATGGTGACGATGTGCGTGGGCACCGGCATGGGCGCGGCAGGTATCATCGAGCGTCTGTAACGCGCCGCACCCTGGCATGAAACGCTGATACGGTTCGCAGGCTACACGGTTTGCGAGCCGTTTTTTATTGAGCTCGGCATCGAGCTACGAGGAGACAAGTCGATGAGCAACGAAATCCTGGTCGAACGCGCCGATGGCGTGATGACGATCACGATCAACCGTCCGCAGCGCAAGAACGCGCTGACGCCTGCCATGTACCAGTCGATGGTCGATGCGCTCGCATCGGCACACGAAGATGCCGCCGTGCGCGCGATCTTGCTGCGCGGCCAGCCCGACATCTTCACGGCGGGCAACGATATCGAAGACTTTCTGAAGACGCCGCCGGTCGGCGAAGATTCGCCGGTGTTCCGCTTCCTGTTCGCGATCGCCGGCGCGCAAAAGCCGCTCGTCGCGGTGGTGGCGGGCGCGGCGGTGGGCGTGGGCACGACCATGCTGCTGCACTGCGATCTCGTCTATGCCGCCGATAACGCCAGCTTCTCGATGCCGTTCGCGCAACTCGGGCTGTGCCCGGAAGCGGGCTCGTCGCTGCTGCTGCCGCGCATCGCGGGCTATCAGGCGGCGGCTGAAAAGCTGCTGCTGGGCGAGGCGTTCGATGCCACCGAGGCACATCGCTGCGGCATCGTGAACCGCGTGCTGCCGGCGGCCGAACTCGACGCGTACGTGGCGGGCCAGCTCGCGAAGCTCACGGCGCTGCCGGCGGCCTCGCTGCGCGCGACCAAGTCGCTCATGAAGCGCGCGAGCGAGCACGAGCTGCGCACGCGCATGAGCGAAGAGGGCGTGCAGTTCGGCAAGATGCTGCTCGCGCCGGAAGCGCGCGAGGCGTTCGGCGCGTTCCTGCAAAAGCGCAAGCCGGATTTCAAGCAGTTCGATTGAAGCGGCGCTGAAGCGGGCCTGCGCGCGCGGGCCCGCCAAACGCCTGGCCTCACGCCGTGGCGTAATCGACGTAGCCCGATTCGCGGCAGAAGCTCACGAGCTTCAGACCCGCGCGCCGCGCGATGGCAATCGCGAGCGACGAGGGTGCCGAAATCGTCGCGACCATCGGGATGCCGACGCGTGCGGCCTTGCGCACGAGTTCGAAGCTCGCGCGGCTCGACAGGAAGACGAAGCCTTGCTGCGTGTCCGCGCGTTCGAGCACGAGCTGGCCGATCAGCTTGTCGAGCGCGTTGTGGCGGCCGACGTCCTCGAAGGCATGCGTGATGGCGCCTTGTGCGTCGCACCATGCGGCCGCGTGCAGGCCGCCGGTGAGTTGCGTGAGCGCCTGATGGGCGGGCAGCTCGCGAGCCGCGCGCGCGAGCGCATCGGGCGCGAGCCGCGCGACGAAACCGGTAGCGGGCACGCGCTCCGGCTCGAGATCGAGCAGATCGATGCTCTCGATCCCGCACACACCGCAGCCTGTGCGCCCGGCGAGCGCGCGGCGCTTCTCCTTCAATTCGACGAACGCCTGCTGGATCACGCCCAGATGCACCTGTGCGTAGGGCAGATCGCCGTCTTCGTGCCAGCTCACCTCGATGTCCTGAATGTCGGCGTTGCGCGCGACGATGCCTTCCGAAATCGCGAAACCTACGGCGAACGCCTCGAGATCGCGCGGCGTGCACATCATCACCGCGTGCGAGATGCCATTGAAGACGAGTGCCACCGGCCATTCCTGGCCGACCTGGTCGTCGAGCGTTTCGACGCGCTCGCCGCGATGGCGCTCGACGCGCACCGCGATGGCGCCGGGCTGGCCGAGGGTTTCCAGTGGGTTCAAACGGGTTGCTCCAGTCGTGCTGCAGGACGTGCGCGGCGAGCGGTGTGCCCGGCGCGTGCGGAAGGTTCTAAAATACCTCAAGCTGGCCCTGCACGCTGACGGCCACCTCTCGAGGATACTGCCATGGGTTTGAGCGACGCACCTTTGCTGTTCGGCTTCGAAGTCGAATCGTCCGAAGATCTCACCTACATTCCAATGGCCGTGCGCTTCAATCTGGACCGCTTCGGCCTGCGTATCACGCTCGCGCAGTGGCAGTTGCTGCCTTACGAGGACCGGCGCCTGCTCGCGCGCTTTCCGGTCGACGAGGACACGCAGATCGAGCCGAACTTCGATCACGCGCTGTTCGAAATGCTGCGCACCCACGCGAACGTCGAGCCGGAATGGTTCTCGCCCGAAGAAGCCCCCGCGTGGCGGGACCTCGCCGCCGTGCCGGGTGGCGTCGCGCACCAGGCGGCGCTCGCCGGCCTGGCCGCGCCGAGCGTCGATGCGTGGTCGCGCCTCGCGCCGTTCCAGCGCTACGTGCTCGGCAAGCTCTCGCGCAAGCCCGAAAGCAACCACGATTTCGTGCCGGCGATGCGCGAATTCGGGCTCGCCGCGTCGCCCTGAATCGATAAATATTTCGATCCTACCCTCAAGCTGTTCCGAACCGTGCCGTTATGCGGGATGGCGCATCGTACGCCAGCCCGCCGCACGCGGGTCATCACCCAGGTCGTCATCCGCCTTGCGGCGCGGGCCGCGCACGAGACGAACGACGTTCGGAACCCATGAATCTTCATTTATCGAAGCGGCTGCTCATCAACCTGGCAGTCGTGTCGGCGGCTGTCGGCACGAACGCCTTCGTCGTTTACGCGCAGATTTGCGAGCAGCGCGACATCGACGCGACAGCCGTGCAGGCGGCACGCATCCGCCACGATCTCGACCGCTTCCGCGACACGCTCGACGGCGGCCTGTCCGCGCTCGGCCAGGTGCGCACGTCGGGCACGACCGCCGCCGCCCAGGCCGCGGCGCGCGAGGCGCTCGCACGCGCGGCGGAGCGCGAGCAGGTGGCGCATGAGCTGCGCGCCGAGCTGGCCGACAGCCCGTCGCTCGCACGCGCGTTCGACGGCGTGGCGGGCGACGCGGCTGCGCTTGCCCGCGATATCGACGCGGCGCTCGTGCGCGTGACGCGGGCGCCGGTGGATGGCTTGAGCGCGGCGCCAGCGGTTGCTTCGACGGGCGCTGACGAGGCGTCGGCCGGCCTTGCGGTCTCCGCCGCTCCGGTTGCTTCCGCCGTCTCCGCCTCATCCGCTCCCGCCGACCTCGGCGCCCAACCACCGGTCTCGATCGCCGACGAGTACATCCGTCTCGACGCGCGGCTCGACCGCATCGACACGCAGCTCGCCGGCTTGCGCGGCGCCCAGGATCTCGCGCTGGTCGGTGCGCTCGCCGAGGCGAACCGCGCGAGTCACCGCTCCGTGCTGCTGCTCGTCGTGACGATGCTCGCGGGCGCGACGCTGCTCATCTACACCTTCGGCGCGAGCGAGCAGGCGGCGCGCAAGAAGCTCAACGCGGCGCGCGGTGTACGCCGGCGCGACGAGCGCTTCCAGGGTCTGTTCGAGGCCCATCCGGTGCCGATGTACGTGTTCGAGCGCGACACGCTGCGCTTTCTCGCGGTGAACGAGGCGAGCGTGCGCCAGTACGGCTACTCGGAAGAAGAATTCCTGCAGATGTCGATCCGCGAGATTCGTCCGGCCGACGACGTCAACCGGCTCGAGATGCATCTGCAGCGCTCGTCGATGCAGGGCCGCACGACGGCGGGCGTCTGGCATCACCAGCGCCGCGACGGCTCGCTGATCAGCGCCGACATCTCGCATCACGCGATCAAGTTCATGGGTCGCGACGCGGTGTTCGTGCTCGCCGACGACGTCACCGAGCAGATCAAGGCCGAGGTCGAGGCGCAGCGCTCGAACCAGATGCTCGAGACGGTGATGGACAACATCCCGCAGCGCATCTTCTGGAAGGACGCCGAGTCGCGCTACCTGGGCTGCAACATGACGTTTGCGCGCGACGCGGGTCTGGCGTGGCCGGAGCAGGTACTCGGCAAGACCGACGACGACCTGCCGTGGCGCGAGTACGCCGACGCCATCCGCGCGCTCGATCGCGAGGTGATCGAGTCCGGCGTGCCGCGCATCAATTTCGAAGAAGACCTGACGATCGAGGGCCGCCATCGCACGACGCTCGCGAGCAAGCTGCCGCTACTCGACGGCGAGGGCAAGGTGATCGGCGTGCTCGGCTCGTTCTCCGACACGACCGACAGCAAGCGCGCCGATCTCGCGCTGCGTCTGCAAAGCCGCGCGCTCGATGCGAGCGTGAACGCGATCCTGATCACCGGCCCCGGTCCCGGCGGCAGCAATCTGATCGAGTACGCGAACCCGGCTTTCCGGCGCATCACGGGCTACGATCCGGCCGAGGTGATCGGTCAGGACTGCCGGCTGCTGCAGCGCGACGACCGTCATCAGGACGGGCTCGTGGCGATTCGCGAGGCGCTCGGCGCGAACCGCGAGGTGAGCGCCGTGCTGCGCAACTACCGCAAGGACGGCGCGCTGTTCTGGAACCAGCTGCTGATCGCGCCCGTGCCCGATCACGACGGGCGCACGACGCACCACATCGGCATCATCAACGATGTGACCGAGCTGATCCGCTATCAGGAGCAGCTCGAGTATCAGGCGAACTACGACAGTCTCACGCTGCTGCCCAATCGCAATCTGCTGCGCGACCGGCTGCAGCAGGCGCTGGTCTCGGCCGAGCGGCGCGAGAGCGGGCTCGCCGTCGTGTTCATCGATCTCGATGGCTTCAAGAACGTCAACGACAGCCTTGGCCACAGCCTGGGCGACCGGCTCTTGCGGGTCGTCGCCGAGCGCCTCGCGCGCTGTGCGCGCACGAGCGACACGGTCGCGCGCCACGGCGGCGACGAGTTCGTGATCGTGATGACCGACATGGTCGACGAACAGTCGCTGATCGGCTGGATGGAGCGTGCGCGCGCGGCGATCTCGGAGCCCGTGTGGCTCGACGGCACGGAGATGTACGTCGGCTGCAGCATGGGGGCGAGCGTTTTTCCGCAGGACGGCGACGACACCGAAACGCTGCTTAAGAAGGCCGATGTCGCGATGTATCGCGCGAAGGACATGGGCCGCAACACGTTCCAGTTCTTCCAGCCCGAGATGAACGTGACGGTCGACGCGCGCATGAATCTCGAGCGGCGCTTGCGCCGCGCGCTGCGCGACGGCGAGTTCCGGCTGCACTATCAGCCGCAGGTGCGCATCGACAACGGCGAGATCGTCGGCATGGAGGCGCTGTTGCGCTGGCATGACAACGAGGCCGGCAACATACCGCCGTCGGTTTTCATCCCGGTCGCCGAGGAAAGCGGTCTGATCGGACCGCTGTCCGAATGGGTCTTGCGCGAGGCGTGTCGTCAGAACAAGGCGTGGCAGGAGAGCGGGCTGCCGGCCTTGCGCGTGTCGGTGAACTTGTCGGCGAAGGTGTTCCAGCAGCGCAACATCGCGCGGCTCGTGACCCAGGTGCTCGACGAGACGGGGCTCGCGCCGCATTGGCTCGAACTGGAACTCACCGAGAGCACGGTGATGCGCAACGCCGAGGAAGCCGTGTCGATGCTCAACGAGCTGCACGCGCTCGGCATCAGCATTGCCGTCGACGACTTCGGCACCGGCTATTCGAGCCTCAGCTACCTGAAGCGGCTGCCGGTGGACCGGCTCAAGATCGATCGCTCGTTTGTGTCCGATATCGGCGTGTCATCGGACGACGAGACAATCACGTCGGCGATCATTGCGCTCGCGCATTCGCTGGAGTTGCAGGTGATCGCCGAGGGCGTCGAGAACGCGGTGCAGTTCGAGTTCCTGCGCGCACGCGATTGCGACGAGATGCAGGGGTTCTTCTTCGCCCAGCCGTTGCCGGGCGAGGAGGTCGCCGCGCTGCTCGCAGCAGGCGCGGCGATGGACGTAGGCCTCAGTCCAGCGTAGGCAGCGCGCGCGGACGGCGCTCGCTGTCGGTCGCGACGTAGGTGAGCGTCGCTTCGGTCACCTTCACGACTTCTTCCGAGAGGCGCATGCGTTGCGCGTACACCTCGACCTCGACGGTCACCGAGGTATTGCCGGTCTTGACGATGTCCGCGTAGAAGCTGAGCAGGTCGCCGACGAAGACGGGCTGCTTGAAGACGAACGAGTTCACGGCGATGGTCGCGACCCGGCCGTTCGCGCGGCGGCACGCCGGAATCGAACCGGCGATGTCGACCTGCGCCATGATCCAGCCGCCGAAAACGTCGCCGTGGACATTCGCGTCCGAGGGCTGCGGCATCACGCGCAAGGCAGGCGGCTTGGCCGGAAGTTGGATGGGGTCGGTCATGAGGGTATCCGTGTAAAGAGGGGCGCCGGGTCTCGCGCGAGGCGGTGCCAGGCGCCGCGAGCCAGCTTCTGCGACAATACGACGATCAGGAATTGTACGGGAAAGCGCGTGTTTCCGACGCTGCCGGTCGCCCGCCGTGCTCCGCAGCGGGCAGGCCGCCCCCGCCAAACTTTTCCGCGCCCCCACGTTCGATCAGGCTGTCCCCATCCATGCGCCGCACCGCTTCCTCCACCGATTCTCCGCCGCTGCCCACCGGGCCGCGCAATGACTGGCAGACGATCCTCTCGCTGCTGCCGTATCTCGCCGCGTACCGCTGGCGCGTGTTCTTCGCGCTCAGCTGCCTGATCGGCGCGAAGGTTGCGAACCTCGGCGTGCCGATCGTGATGAAGCACATCGTCGATGGACTCGCGCCGGTGCAGCACCTCACCGCGCTCGGCCGCGCCGACCATTCGCCCGCCATCGTGCTGATGAGCGGCGTGGGTCTGCTCGTGGTCGCGTACGCCGTCGTGCGGCTGTCGACCTCGCTCTTCACCGAGCTGCGCGAAATCCTCTTTTCGAAAGTCACCGAGAGCGCCGTGCGCCAGCTCGCGCTCAAGGTGTTTCGCCATCTGCATGCGCTGTCGCTGCGCTTTCATCTGGAGCGGCAGACCGGCGGCATGTCGCGCGACATCGAGCGCGGCACACGCGGCATCACCCAGCTGATTTCCTATTCGCTCTACAGCATCTTGCCGACGCTCGTCGAAGTGGGGCTTGTGCTCGGCTTCTTCGTGGTGAAGTACGAGGCGTATTACGCGCTCGTCACGCTCGTCGCGCTCGTCACGTACATCGTGTTCACGGTGAAGGTCACCGAGTGGCGCACGCACTTTCGCCGCACGATGAACGAACTCGATTCGCGCGCGAATTCGCGGGCCATCGACTCGTTGCTCAACTACGAGACGGTCAAGTATTTCGGCAACGAGGAATGGGAGGCGCGCCGCTATGACGAGAACCTCCAGCGCTATCGCACGGCCGCGATCAAGTCGCAGCAGTCGCTGTCGGCGCTCAACTTCGGACAGCAGGCGATCATCGGCACCGGGCTCGTGTTCATCCTGTGGCGCGCAACCGAGGGCGTGATGGCGGGACGCCTCACGCTCGGCGATCTCGTGCTCATCAACACGTTCATGCTGCAGCTGTACATCCCGCTGAACTTTCTCGGCGTCGTGTATCGCGAGCTCAAGCAGAGTCTCACCGACATGGACCGTATGTTCACGCTGATGAACGTCTCGCGCGAAGTCGCCGACGTGCCCGACGCGCGGCCGCTCGCGGTGCGCGGCGCCGAGGTGCGTTTCGAGCACGTGAGCTTCGGTTACGAGCCATCGCGGCAGATCCTCCACGACGTGAGCTTCACGATTCCGGCCGGCACGACGACGGCCGTGGTGGGCCACAGTGGCTCGGGCAAATCGACGCTCGCGCGGCTCCTGTTCCGCTTCTACGATCTCGGGCGTGAGGAGGGCGGGGCGATCCGCATCGACGGACAGGATATTCGCGACGTCACGCAGGATTCGCTGCGTGCATCGATTGGCATCGTGCCGCAGGATACGGTGCTCTTCAACGATTCGATCTACTACAACATCGCCTATGGCCGGCCCTCGGCGGGCCGCGACGAGGTGATCGCCGCCGCGCGCGCGGCGCATATCCACGAGTTCATCGAAAGCCTGCCCAAGGGCTATGACACGCCGGTCGGCGAGCGCGGGCTGAAGCTCTCGGGCGGCGAGAAGCAGCGCGTCGCGATCGCGCGCACGCTGCTCAAGAATCCGCCGATTCTGCTCTTCGACGAGGCGACCTCGGCGCTCGACTCGCGCTCGGAGCGCGCGATCCAGCACGAACTCGACCTGATCGCACGCGAGCGCACCACGCTCGTGATCGCACACCGGCTCTCGACGGTCGTGCACGCGCAGCAGATCATCGTGATGGATCGCGGGCGCATCGTCGAGCGCGGCACGCACGCGCAGTTGCTGCGTGCAGGCGGTCTCTTCGCGCAGATGTGGGCGCTGCAGCAGCAGCGCACCGAGCAGGCCGCCGACGAGCAGGCGGCGGCGCCTTGATGAGCGTGAGTCGGCGCTAGCAGCCCGGCGCCGACTCCACTTCGCGATCGAGCGCCGCGAGCTGCGCGGGCGTCCCGACGTTTTCCCATTTGCCTTCGTACAGCTCGCCACTCGCGAGCCCGGCCGCGATCGTCTGGCGATAGTACGGCGTGAGCGCCCGTTTCTCGCCGCGCGGCAGGTCGCGGAACATGCGCGTGTCGTAGAGGCCGATATTGCCGAACGTGTAGCGCAATGCGCCGGCGAGCGCGAGCCGGCCGTCTTCGAGCGCGAAGTCGCCCGCCGGATGGAACGGCGGGTTCGGCACCATCACGAGATGCATGCCCGGCTCGGGCAGCGCCGCGAGCGCGTGCGCGCGCTCGACGAGCGTCGCGTAGTCGAAATCGGTAAACACATCGCCGCTCACGGCAACGAACACGGCGGGCGTGCCGTCGGTTTCGATCAGCGGCAGCGCCTGGGCGATGCCGCCTGCGGTTTCGAGTGCATCGGTTTCAGGCGAATAGCGAAGACGCACGCCGAAGCGGGTACCGTCGCCGAGCGCGGCCTCGATCTGCGCGCCGAGCCACGCGTGGTTGATCACGACGGTCGTGAAGCCCGCGGCGGCGAGCCGTTCGATCTGCCATTCGATCAGCGCCTTGCCGCCCACGCGCAGGAGCGGCTTCGGGCAGGTGTCGGTGAGCGGGCGCATGCGCTCGCCACGGCCGGCGGCGAAGATCATCGCCGTGCGGTTGAAATGGGCACGGCTCATCATTGCAAAGTCATCGGTGTGGGTTCAGAACGTGTAGCCGACGTCGGCCGTTTGTCCCTGCAGTTCGTCGAGCAGGCGCGCAAACGGCACGAGCGGGCGATAGCGGTGCGCGACCTTGCTCGCGTAACCGAGAAAGCGCGGCAGATCGGCCATGTAGTGCGGCTTGTGATCGCGATAGTTGATGCGGCAAAAGAGTCCGAGCACCTTGATGTGGCGCTGCAGCCCCATCCATTCGAGCTGGCGGTAGAACTCGCCGAAGTCCGCATCGACGGGCAGGCCCGCTTTCCTCGCATGCTCCCAGTAGTACGCGAAGCAGTCGAGTTCGAACTCTTCGTCCCAGCTGAGGAACGCATCGCGCAGCAGCGACGCCACGTCATACGTGATCGGCCCGTACACGGCGTCCTGGAAGTCGAGCACGCCGGGGTTAGGCGTCGCGATCATCAGGTTGCGCGGCATGAAATCGCGCAGCATGAACACTTGCGGCTGCGCACGCGCGCTCGCGATCAGCAGCGCAAAAGTCCGGTCGAGCACACCGCGCGTGGCCTCATCGACCTCGCGGCCCAGATGGCGGCCGAGATACCACTCGGGCATCAGTTCCATCTCGCGGCGCAGGAACGCTTCGTCGAACGCGGGCAGCACGTCTGCTTGCGAGGCCGACTGCCAGCGGATCAGCGCGTCGAGCGCGTCGCGCATCAGCCCGCGCGAACGCGGACCGGGGCCCGCTTCGGTGAGCGCGTGCAGGTACTGGTCGCGGCCGAGGTCGGTGACGAGCATGAAGCCCGCGTCGAAATCGTATTCGAGCACGCGCGGCACATGCACGCCGGCCGCTTCGAGCAGGCCCGCGACCTGCACGAATTCGCGGCTTTTTTCGGGCGGCGGGGCATCGACGGCGATCAGCGTGGCGCCGTGCGCACCGCCGCTCGCGATGCGGAAATAGCGCCGAAAGCTCGCATCGGCGGAGGCCGGCGCGAGTGTGGCGAGGTCGAGCGCATGACGCGGCGCGAGCCCGCCCAGCCAGGCGGCGAGCAGGTTCAGGCGGGCGTCGGAATCAGGAGGCAGGGCTTGGAGGGTCATGAAAACCGGAAGGCAGAATCAGTCGATCAACGTCTTGCCATATAATACCCCACGACTTTTTTGACGCGACTCGCGCCAAAGCCCGCCCAAACGGTTGTCCGCTGCATGTGTCGCCAGTGCATCGCCGGTGATGCTGCAAACCATCGTGTTCAGTCCGGCCGCATCGTGCTGCAAGTCCGGCGTGCGCGGGCTGGACGCCGTAACGGGAGGGGGCTGGCGGCCGTGCCGATACGCCAAAACCATACATGCCGCCCAGACAGTTTTTCCAGACCACCTCTAACAGTGACGACGGCGTGCCGGGCAAGCGGCGGCTCATCGCGGCGCTCGTCGCCGTGCCGGGCTTGATGCCCGGCTTCGCGAACGCGCAGCTGTCGGGCGACGCCGCGCTGCCCACGCCGCTCGACGGGCCGTGGAGCCTGCGGCTCGCGCCGCAACTGGAAGAGCACCCGCTCAAGGACGGCCAGCACCCGGTCGTCTTCGTGCTGGGCGATTCGGTCACCGGCACCGGCAACACCGACATCGCGACGAAGGGCGCCGCCGAGCTGCGCCGCAACACCGCCGTCATCAAGGCCGACGCGCTCCATTACGACGTGGACAGCGACACGGCCGACGCCTACGGCAACGTTCATGTCACCGAGAACGGCACGACGTTCGCAGGGCCCGAAGGGCATCTGAAGGTCGAAGCCAACGAAGGCTACATGACCACGCCGAAGTACCACTTCACCGTGACGGGCGGCTCGGGCAGCGCAGCGCGCGCCGACCTGCTCGACAACGAGCGCTCGGTCCTCACGAGCGGCACATACACCGCGTGTCAGTGCTCGGACAATCCGGCGTGGTACATCAAGGGCAGCGAGTTCGACTTCGACACCGGTTCCGACGATGGCGTCGCGCACAACGCGGTGCTGTTCTTCCAGAACCTGCCGATCTTCGCGAGCCCGTGGATGTCGTTCCCGTTGTCGGGCGATCGTCGCAGCGGCCTGTTGCCGCCGACCTTCTCGATCAGCTCGACCAACGGCTATGAAATCGCGCTGCCGTATTACTTCAACATCGCGCCGAACCGCGACCTGACGTTCACGCCGCAGCTGATCTCCAAGCGCGGCGTGTTCCTGCAGAGCAACTTCCGGTATCTGTCGACGAGCTATTCGGGCTCGATCACCGGCACGTTCCTGCCCGACGACGCGATCACGAAGACGAACCGCTACGCGCTGTTCATCAACCACAACCAGAACTTCGGCAACGGGTTCGGCGGTTACGTCTACTTCAACAAGGTCTCGGACAATACCTATCCGGAAGACCTGTCGTCGCCCGCCAACCAGTTCCTCAACGGTACGCAGACGCTGTACCAGCAGGAGGCGGGCCTCACGTACAACAACGGTCCGTGGTCCGTGCTCGCGCGCGAACAGCACTGGCAGACGCTGCAGCCGTCCACGGCGCCGTACGGCCGCGAGCCCGAGTTGAACGTGAAGTACACGAAGTACAACGTCGAAGGCTTCGACTTCGGCGCCGAGGCCGACTACACGCGCTTTAGCATCACGACGCCGGATACGACCCAGGGCGATCGCTTCGTCTTCAACCCGTACCTGTCGTACTCGTTGATGGGGCCGGGCTACTTCGTCACGCCGAAGGTGCAATGGCACTTCGCGTCGTACGACCTGAGCACGATCGGCGCGGACGCGCCGGCCGGCCAGCCGAAGACCTTCACGGAGTCGGTGCCGACTTTCAGCTTCGACAGCGGGCTGATCTTCGAGCGCAACGTGCGGATCTTCGGGCAGGACTATATCCAGACGCTCGAACCGCGCCTCTACTACGTCTACACGCCGTATCGCAACCAGGCGGATGCGCCGCTGTTCGATACCGCCGAGTCCGACTTCGGCCTCGCGGAGATCTTCACGCCGAACTCGTTCCTCGGCAACGACCGCATCTCCGACGCGAACCGCATCACCGCCGCGATCACGACCCGCTTCCTGAACCCGGCCACGGGCGACGAGCGCGCGCGCTTCGTGCTGGCGCAGCAGTATTACTTCCAGGACCAGCGCGTCACGCTCAACCCCGGCCAGACGCCGGCGCAGGCCACGCACTCGGACCTGATCGCGGGCATGTCGCTCAAGCTCTGGAACACTTTCGCGTCCGAAACCGCGTTCCAATATAATGCCGACAACGATCAGCTGGCGAAGGCAAGCGTCGGCTTCAGCTACAGTCCGGGCGAGAGCCGCGTGCTGAACGTGGCTTACCGCTACACGCGGGCCACGACCACGCTGGACAACGAGCCGATCAACCAGATCCTGATCTCGGGCCAGTGGCCATTCGCGCACCATATCTACGCGATCGGGCGCTTCAATTGGGACCTGAACAGCCACCGGATCGTCGACGGGCTCATCGGCATGCAATACGATGCCGATTGCTGGGCACTCGGCGTCGGTCTGCAGCGCTGGGCGAACGGTGTGAATACGTCGGGCCTGCCGAGTTCGAGCACGCGCTTCATGGCGCAGCTCACGCTGAAGGGGCTCTCGAATGTCGACAACGGCCTGATTTCGGCGTTCAAGGTCGGCGTGCCGGGCTACCAGCCGCTGCCGGGGCTGCCGCCGGCGCCGTCGCGTTTCACCAACTATGAATAACGCATGATCCAGCGCGTCCTCTGGTCAGAGGCGGCGCGGGACAATGCGTGATCGACGTAAAGAGACGGGCGAAGCGGCCCGCCATTATTGGAGTATCCGTGGGAATCATGAAAAAGCTTCGCCAGGCAGCCTGCGCTGCAAGTTTGTCCGCCGTAGCGTGGCTTATGCCCGCAGCTACCGTTCACGCCCAGGGGATGGGCGCCAATAATGGCCAGACCGTCGACACGATCGCTGCGATCGTCAACGACGGCGTCATCACGCAACGTGAGCTCGACGAGCGCACCGGCCTGATCGCGCGGCGCCTGCAGCAGCAGAATGCGCCGGTGCCGCCGGCCGACCAGCTGCGCGCCCAGGTGCTCAACCAGATGGTGCTCGAACGCATCCAGCTCCAGAAGGCCAAGGAAGACGGCATCGTCGTCGACGACGCCGCCGTCCAGCGTACCCTCGAGCGTCTCGCCCAGTCGAACGGCATGGACCTCGCGACCTACCGCGCGCGCATCCAGGCGGCCGGCGTGCCGTGGGACACGTTCACGCACGACGCCCGCACCGAACTCACGCTCTCGAAGCTGCGCGAGAAGGAAGTGGACAGCAAGATCGCCGTGTCGGACGCCGAAGTCGCGAACTACATCGCAAGCCAGCGCGGACCGAACTCGGGCCAGATGAACGACCTGCGCTTCGAGCACATCCTCCTGAAGGCGCCGCTCAACGCATCGCAGACGGATATCGAAGCCGCCCAGCAAAAGGCCCAGGCGCTTCTGAAGGAAGCGACGAGTGGTGCTGATTTCGAGAAGCTCGCGAAGTCGAACTCGCAGGCGAGCGACGCCAGCAAGGGCGGCGACATGGGCTTTTTGTCGCCCTCGAAGCTGCCCGCGGAATTCGTGACCGCCGCGCAGACGATGCGTCCGGGCGAAGTGAACCCGAGCGTGATCCGCACCGGCGATGGCTTTGAAATCGTCCGTCTGGTCGAGCGCCGCTCGGGGCAGGGCAACAATTCGGCCGATGCACCGAAGCTCGTGCAGACGCACGTGCGTCACATCCTGCTGCGCGTCGGCGACGGCCAGTCGGAACCGGCCGCGCGCCAGAAGCTGCTCGAGATTCGCCAGGAAGTGGCGGCCGGCGGCGACTTCGCCAAGTTCGCGCGCACCTACTCGCAGGACGGTTCGGCTTCGCAGGGCGGCGATCTCGGCTGGGTGAGCCCGGGCGAGACGGTGCCTGAATTCGAGCGCGCGATGAACAACCTGCAGGACGGCCAGCTGAGCGAGCCGGTGCGCACCGAATACGGCTACCACCTGATCCAGGTGATCGCCCGCCGCGATGCGGAAGGCTCGATTTCGCAGCAGATGGACATCGCGCGTCAGGCCATCGGCCAGCGCAAGGCCGAACAGGCCTACGCAGACTGGCTGCGCCAGTTGCGCGACACGGCCTATGTCGACTACAAGGTCGGCACGGTCGACAGCGCCAACTGAGCCCCTCGGGAACCCGCGCCGTGAACGCCTCAGCCACTTCGTCGCACGGCCCGGGGCCGCTTCGCATCGCCATCACGACCGGCGAGCCGGCCGGTGTCGGTCCCGAACTGGTCGCCGCGGCGCTCGCCGGCGCGGCGGCGCATTGGCCGCAAGCACAGTTCTTCGTGCTCGGCGATGCGGCGCTGATCGCGTCGCGCGCCACGGCAACGAACGTCGACTGGACGGCCGTGGCCGACGGCAAGCGCGTGTGCGTCGAGCACGTGCCGCTCGCCGTGCCCGCCACGCCGGGCAAGCTCGATGCGGCGAACGGGCGCTACGTGCTCGCGCTGCTCGACCACGCCATCGACGGCGCGCTCGCGCACACCTACGACGCCATCGTCACGGCGCCGCTGCAAAAAAGCACCATCAACGATGCCGGTGTGCCGTTCACCGGTCATACCGAATATCTGGCCGAACGCACGCACACGCCGCGCGTCGTCATGATGCTGGCCGGCACGGGCGCGCGGCCGCTGCGCGTCGCACTGGCGACGACCCATCTGCCGCTCAAGGACGTCTCGGCGGCGCTCACGATCGACTCGCTGGTCGCCACGCTGCGCATCATCGATCACGATCTGCGCGGCCATTTCGGCGTGCCGCGGCCGCGCATCCTCGTGACGGGTCTCAATCCGCACGCGGGCGAAAACGGCTACCTGGGCCGCGAGGAGATCGACGTCATCACGCCGGCGCTCGCTGCCGTGGCTGCCGAGGGCATCGACGCGCGCGGACCGTACCCGGCCGACACGCTGTTCCAGCCGCGCTACCTGAGCGAGGCCGACTGCGTGCTGGCCATGTTCCATGACCAGGGGCTGCCGGTTCTCAAATACGCGACGTTCGGGGAGGGCATCAATGTGACGCTCGGCTTGCCGATCGTGCGCACCTCCGTCGATCACGGCACCGCGCTCGACCTGGCCGGCACCGGCCGGGCCGATGCGGGCAGCCTGATCGCGGCCATCGACACTGCAGTTTCGATGGCGCGCCACCGGCGCGCTGTCTGATCGACCGATTCACACTCAAGATGTCCACCAGCAGACAGCATCAAGGCCACTTCGCGCGCAAGCGCTTCGGGCAAAACTTTCTCGTCGACCACGGCGTGATCGACGCCATCGTCGATGTGATCCGCCCGCAGCGCGGCGAGCGCATGGTCGAAATCGGGCCGGGACTCGGCGCGTTGACCGAACCGCTCATCGAGCGGCTCGCCACGCCCGAATCGCCGCTGCACGCCGTCGAACTCGACCGCGACCTGATCGGCCGTCTGTCGAAGAAATTCGGACCATTGCTCGAACTGCATTCGGGCGACGCGCTCGCGTTCGACTTCGGCACGCTCGCGACGAGCGGCGATGCGCCGTCGCTGCGCATCGTCGGCAACCTGCCGTACAACATTTCGAGCCCGTTGCTGTTTCATCTCACCACGTTCGCGCATCGCGTGATCGACCAGCACTTCATGCTGCAAAACGAAGTGGTCGACCGGATGGTGGCGGAGCCCGGCACCAAGGCGTTCAGCCGGCTGAGCGTGATGCTGCAGTTCCGCTACGTGATCGACAAGATGCTCGACGTGCCGCCCGAATCGTTCCAGCCGCCGCCGAAGGTCGATTCCGCGATCGTGCGCATGGTTCCGTTCGCGCCGCACGAACTGCCGCAAGTCGATGAAAAAGTGCTCGGCGAACTCGTGACGGCCGCGTTCTCGCAGCGCCGCAAGATGCTGCGCAATACGCTGGCCGCGTATCGCGACCGGGTCGATTTCGATGCGTTCGGTTTCGACCTCCAGCGTCGCGCCGAGGATGTCCCGGTGCACGAATACGTGCAGATCGCGCAGGCGATCGGCGGGGCGCCGGCAAAGGCCTGATCGCCGCTGTATCGAGCCGATGTGAAAACGGGCCGCAGTTTGCACTGCGGCCCGTTTCGTTTGATGCGTCGAACGGCGTTCAGCCGCCCTTTGCTCTCGCCGGCGAGTTCACGAGAACGATGCCGGCGAGCACCATCAGCGCCGCGACGAGAAAGCCGCTGCTGAACGATTCGCCGAGCAGCAATACGCCGAACGTCACGCCGAACAGCGGTGTCAGGAACGAGAACACCGAGAGCCGCGACGCCATATAGCGCGTGAGCAGCCAGAACCACGTCAGATAGCTGATGAACGCGACGACGACCGCCTGATAGCCGAGCGAGACGAGCGCGAGCGGCGTCACGGTATCGAAATGCGCCTGACCGAGCGCGGCGGCGAGCACGAGCAGCACCACCGCCGATACCGCCAGTTGATAGAACAAGGTCTTGCTCGCGCTCGTGTGCGCGAGGGAGCTCGAGCGCACGAGCGTCGTCGTCGCGGCCCACAGGACGCCGGCCAGCACGCCGAGCGCATCGCCGGCGAGTCCCGTCAGCATCGAACGCAGGTCGGTGCCCGAATGCGTGAAACCATCCGCGAAGGCGAGCGCGATGCCGGCGAACGCGACCGCCACGCCGAACCACTGGATGCGCCGCATCCGCTCGCCGGGCACGAACCAGTGCAGACCGAGCGCCGTGAAGCAGGGCGCGGTGTACAGAAAGACGGCCATGCGCGAGGCGCTGGTGAGCGACAGTCCGAGGAAGATGCACACGAACTCGCCCGCGAACAGAATGCCCGCGAGTACACCCGCACCGAGCGTGCCGTCGTCGCGAAAGAGCGGGTTGCCGCGCCAGCGGGACCAGCCGTAGACGAGCAGCGTGGCGATGGCCGAGCGGATGCCGGCCTGGAAGACCGGCGGTATCGCCGCGTTGGTGCTCTTGATGGCGACTTGCTGAAGGCCCCAGATCGCGCACAGCGCGATCATCACGAGGATGGCCTGACTATCGGGCGCGCGGCGTGCCGGCAGGGCTAGAGTGCTCATGGAATGGGAACCGCAAGCGGCTCGAAGCAAACCCGTAAGATAGCAAAGGCGCCTCGCCGGCGGATTGATCACCCTCTCGCGAGCAGGTGCATCGTGCGCCGCGCGCTCAGGCCTGCGCGGCGCGACGCGCCTCGTACGCCTTGAGGTGGCTATAGGCGAGCCGCAACACGCTCAGCTTGCCCGGCGTCTGCTGCTGCGCCGCACCGCGCGCGATGAGGTCGCCGAGCACGTGATCGGCCTCCGTGCGCGCGCCGTTCTGGACATCGCGCAACATCGACGCCGTGAGCGGCGAACCCGGCGCGAACAGCATCTCACGGGTCCGCGCGACGAACGCGTCGCGCACGGCGTGACCGTTGTGCGCCGCGACGCCGCGGCACTCTTCGAACAGCTGTTCGAGCGCGCTCTGGCCGTCGGGCGTGCCGAGAATGTCGCCGATCGAAGCCCGGAACAGACACGTGCTGCCCGCGAGCGATGCGAGGAACACCCACTTTTCCCACATCTGCTGGACGATCTGGTCGCTTGCCTCGACATCGAAGCCGGCGCCTGACAGCGACGCCGCCACGGCCTCCACGCGCGCAGTGTGCGCGCCGCCCAGCTCGCCGAACGAGATGGCATGCATGTCGTTCAGATGGACGATCTGGTGCTTGGCATCGAGCGTCGCGGCGATCAGGCACACGCCCCCCAGCACCGCCTGGGTGCCGAAGCGTTGCTGCAGCGTCTCGAGATGGCGCATGCCGTTGAGGAACGGCAGGATCAAGGTCGACGGCCCGACAGCGGCGCCGAACGATGCGATCGCGTTGTCGAGATCGTAGGCCTTGCAGCTGAGCAAGATGAGATCGAACGGTTCGCCCAGCGCGTCGGCGCTCACGGTCTTCGGTTCGCGCAGCGTCAGGTCGCCGCGCGGACTGCGGATCACGAGGCCGTGCTCGCGCAGCTGTTCAGCACGCGCGGGCCGAACCAGAAAGGTCACGTCACGGCCCGCCGCGGCGAGCCGCCCGCCGAAATAGCCCCCGAGCGCGCCGGCGCCCACTACCAGAATACGCATGTTCGTTCCTTGCCGATGAGGTTGCAGATCGTCTGCCGGGAGCCCAGGCCGCGCGCGCGGCCGGTCCTCGAGCGAGGCGTCCATGCTAGAGCAAAGCGGCGCGACGTGCAGGGAAGGGCCCGGCAGGTCCGGCGGCTTTTTGGTACATTCCGGGTTTTGACGAAGGCACAACGGAGTTACACAATGCGTCTCCTGCACACGATGATCCGCGTCGGCGATCTCGATCGCTCGATCCAGTTCTATACCGAACTGCTCGGCATGAAGCTGCTGCGACGCGAAGATTTCCCGGACGGCAAGTTCACGCTCGCGTTCATCGGCTACACCGACGAGCGTGACGGCACGGTGATCGAGCTGACCCACAACTGGGACACCCCGTCCTACGACCTCGGCACCGGTTTCGGCCACCTCGCCGTCGAAGTCGAGGACGCCTACGCGGCCTGCGACAAGATCAAGGCGCAAGGCGGCACGGTTGTGCGCGAAGCGGGGCCGATGAAGCACGGCACGACGGTCATCGCGTTCGTGACCGATCCGGACGGCTACAAGATCGAGTTTATTCAGAAAAAGAAATAAGCGGTGACCGGACAATGCGGCGTGCGCGATCCGGACGCCGCATTGTTGGCATCGATCGGGTTCTGCCCGAAAAGCAGATTCGCGCTGCAAAATGATTAAAATCGCGTTCGATTTATAATAATTTAATAAAGCTCTGCTTTATTTGAGCGGAAATTCTTAACCGCATTCGTCTGCCTCTGCGGACGTTCCCCGGCAGTTATATGTCCCCGAGAAGGCCGTTTATGCACGTGCCTTCGACTGTTCTCCATTTTCCAGATTAATTGGTCATCCTTATTTTTTTGATGAAATGCCACGTCAGTCGCATTGATTGATCGGGTGACTCGATAATTTCTGGATAAATATCAGAGTGGATGTGGATCGCCTTAATGGCTATTTAAGAGTTTTCCTATGTACCTTAAAAAGCCTGGGCCCGAGACTTCAACATTCCAACAGTAATCAATAAGCGGATCGGGGACACGGCTCGTTGCATGCAATGCGGGAGTCCGGGTACTCGCCGCAGTTCAGTCGCTGCAGTCAGCGTCGTTTGTTGAGTGCGAGCCCCTTCGATCCAGTCCGGGAGGGTGCGAAATGCCGGCTATTAAACCGTTTTCCGATGTTGCCTGTTTCTGGCCAGTGAGTGTGCGGAGTGACAAGCGTCTTCTCGAATGAATGGTCCGCCCGAAGCGGTCAGTGCGTCGCCGCCGTGGCGACCGGGTGCGTCCCACGTGGCGCCAACACCAGCTCATTCGCGGAAGTTCCCATGCACTCGTCTATCCGAACCGGCACCCTGGCGCCCGCACGTCATGGCTCTGCACTTGCCCGTCTGCGCGACATGGCCGTCATCGTCGCTGGCTCGCTCATCGTCTGGCGCGCCGGGGGGCCGCCGGGCCAGGCCGGCTACGACAGCGCGCTCGTTGCCTTCGCGCTGTTCGCGGCGTTCGTCGTGTTCCCGTGGGCCGGCATGTACCGGGCAGTGCGCCGACATGTATTCCTGCGCTGCGTTTGCATTCCTTCGCTCGCATGGCTCGCCACGCTGTCTGGCGTCGTGCTCGCGGTGACCGTGCTGCATCCGTCCTATCTGCCGGCCATGGACTGGATCAAAAGCTGGGCATGTCTTTCAACGCTCGGCCTGGTCGCGTGCCGCCTCGTGCAGAGCGGACTGCGCCGGCGCGGCATCGTGCAGGGCGCGAACACGCGCGCCGTCGCGATCGTCGGCAGCGGGCGCCATTGCCGGCAGTTGCTGCACAAGGTCGAGTCGACTGCTTCGTCGGCCTACTACGTGTCGACCATCTTCGACACCGGGCCGACGGCCGCGGTGTCGCCGGGCAGCGTGCCCGCGTTTCGCGACCGCGCCGGCTTCGCGCAGTACGTGCGGCGTCACCACGTCGACGAACTCTGGCTGGCCCTGCCGCTTTCGGAGGAAAAGACGATCCTCGAATTCACCGAGCTCTTTCGCAACGAACTCGTCAATATCCGCTTCATTCCCGACGTGAGCGGGCTGGCCTTGTTCGACGGCGAAATGGTCGATCTCGAAGGCACCTCGGCGATCAACCTGGTGGGCTCGCCGCTGTCGTCGGATGCGCTCGTCAAGAAGGAGATTTTCGATCGCGTCTTCGCGCTGGTCGCCGTGATCGTGCTCTCGCCGCTGCTGCTCGCGATCGCGCTGGCCGTCAAGCTCACTTCGCGTGGACCGGTGCTCTTCACACAGCGTCGCAAGGGTGCGAACGGCAGGGTGTTCAAGATCTACAAGTTCCGCAGCATGCGCTTGCACGCGCAGGCGCAGGGCGTCGTCAGTCAGGCAACCCGCAACGACCCCCGCATAACGCGTCTGGGGAGCATTCTGCGGCGCACCAGCCTCGATGAACTGCCGCAGTTCTTCAATGTGCTGCGCGGCGACATGTCGGTCGTCGGTCCGCGTCCGCATGCCATCGAACACGACGTGCTCTATCAGAACATCGTGGACGGCTACATCCACCGTTATCGCGTCAAACCCGGCATCACGGGCTGGGCGCAGATCAACGGCTTTCGTGGCGAGACCGACCGTATCGAGAAGATGCAAGGCCGCGTCGAACACGATCTCTATTACCTGAGCAACTGGTCGTTTCGGCTCGACCTGCGGATCGTGTTCGCCACGGTCTTCAAGGGGCTGGTTCACCGCAACGCTTACTGAATGCTGGAAACGAAGAAGTGCCAAAAAGAATGAACAGCGGGTCTGTCCCACGCTACGACGCAGTGCGGTTTGTCAGGATGATCGGCGCGGCGGTCGTGCTGTGCGCGATGCTCGGCGCTTGCGCGTTCGCGCCAGGCATGCGCATGGCCCTTTTCCCGGGCGCTGCACGAGCCGTTGCGGCATCGAGCAAGGCTGACGCAGCCAGCGTGGCCAGCGAGTCCGCTGCGGCGTCAGCGGTCGCAGCTTCGAGCGCCGAGGAAAGCGGCGCGGCCAACTCGACGAGCACCACCGAAGCGAGCGCCGCCATGCCCGAAGTGCCGATCACGGAACTCGACATCGGGCTCGTCAAACGGCTGCAGCAGGAGCGCGCGCAACGGCAAACGCATCAGGTCGAGCTATTGTCGGGCGACCCTCAGCCGTATACCGTCGGCGCGGGCGACGTCCTGCAGATCGTGGTCTGGGACCACCCCGAACTCGCACAGGCCATGGGCACCGGGCAGTCGCAGGCATCGGTGCGACCGGCCGATCCGTACTCGGGTTTCGTCGTCGATCAGGCGGGCAACCTGAACTTCCCGTACGCCGGGACGCTTCAAGTCGCGGGACTGAGGGTGGAGGAAATCCAGCGCCGCTTGTCATCGCTTCTCGCGCGCTACTTCGTGAAGCCGCAGGTGACGGTGCGCATGAGTTCGTTCCGCGCCCACGAAGTCTACGTCGATGGCGAGGTCCGCAATCCCGGCGTGGTCGCCATCAACGACATGCCGATGTCGCTCTACGAAGCCGTTGCACGCGCCGGCGGTTTTGCCGAATCCGCCGATCAGAGCGACGTCACGCTGGTGCGCGCGGGCCAGTCGCATCGCCTCAATCTCACGCAGATGCTGGGGGCGGGCGTCAGTCCGTCGCGGCTCTATCTGAAGCCTGGCGACTTGCTGCGCGTCGTCGCGCGTGACGAAAACGACGTGTACGTGATGGGCGAAGTGAACAAGCCGGTATCGGCCATTCCGCGCCGTACTGGCCGCATCACGCTCGCCGACGCGCTCGCGCAGGCCGGCAGTATCAATTCGTCGACGGCGGACGCGGCGCAAATGTTCGTGATTCGCGGCGCGCTGAACGGCTCGCCCCAGGTGTTTCATCTGGATGGACGCTCGCCGGTGGCCATGCTGGTCGCCAAGGAGTTCGACCTGCAGCCCAAAGACGTGGTCTACGTCGATGGCAACGGCCTCGTTCGCTTCAGCCGCGTGTTGTCGCTGCTGCTGCCGGCGATCAACGCGGGCCTGACTGCCGGGCTGGTGACGAAATGATCTATCACGTTCTGGTGGTATGCGAAGCCAACATCTGCCGCAGTCCGCTTGCGTGCGCGATGCTGGCGCGCTCGCTGCCCGGTATCGGCTTCAGCTCGGCGGGTACGCGTGCGCGCCACGGCGAGGGTGCGGACCCGCTGGTGGCCGCCATGGCGCTCGATCGCGGTATCGAACTGGACGCTCACGTGGCGTCCGCGTTGACGACCGAACGCATCCGCGACGCCGATCTGATTCTGACCATGACGAGGCGCCAGCGCGACCAGATCGAACTGGCATGGCCGTTCGCCCGGGGGCGCGTATTTCGTCTGTACGAAAACGAGGGCATCGACGTCGTCGATCCCTACGGCCGGCACCGCACGGCATTCGAGTTGGCGTTCGCACAGATCGAACACGGCGTCGCGCATTGGCGCGGCGTTCTGGCAGGACTGGCTCACTGACCCATGACCTTACTCAAGCAAAAATCGCCGGCCCGCGCACCCGGCGACGATGAAATCGACCTCGCCGAAATACTCGGCGTGCTGCGCGAATGCTGGCTGCTGATCGCCGTCGTCTGCTCGAGCGTGTTCGTGCTGGGCGCGCTCTATGCGTTTCTCGGTGCGCCCGTCTATCGCGCGGACGCGATGATCCAGGTCGACGACGATTCCGGTCTCGATACGATCAACGCCAAACTCGGCGATCTCGCCTCGCTGTTCCAGGCGAAAGCGACCGCCGATGCCGAAATCGAACTGCTTCGCTCGCGCATGGTAGTCGGGGAGACCGTCGAGCGCCTGCATCTCGACATCGATGCGACGCCCGACTATTTTCCGCTGATCGGCGGGGCGATCGCCCGTTATCGTTCGCGCTACAGCGACACGCTCAGTCCTTCGCTGGAGAGCTGGATAGGTTATGCATGGGGCGGCGAGCGGATTGGCGTCACGCGCTTCGACGTGCCGCGCATCCTCTACGAAAAGCGCTTCACGATCACGGCGCTCGACGATGAACGCTTCGAGCTGGCCGGTCCCGATGGCGATGTCGTGCTGCGCGCCCGGGTGGGTGACGAGGCGGGCGGCAACACGGAGTACGGTCCGGTCCGCATCAAGCTGGCGTCCTTGCTTGCGCACGCGGGCACGCGCTTCAACCTGCGGCGCTTCTCGACGCAGCTCACGGTGGCGGCGTTGCAGAAGCAACTCGACCTCGGCGAGAAAGCCAAACAGTCGGGCATCATCGGCATGAAGCTCGATGGCGACGATGCCCAACGCGTGACGGCGACGGTCAACATGATCGCGAGTCTTTACGTCGAGCGTAACGTCGATCGCAAGTCCGCTCAGGCGCAGCAGATGCTCGACTTCCTCGGCGAGCAGTTGCCGCAGCTACGCGCCGATCTCGACCGCTCCGAAGCGCGCTACAACGCGTTTCGTACGAAGTCGGGCGCCATCGATCTGGACGCGCAGGGCAAGCTGCTGTTGCAGTCGGTCGTGGACACCCAAACGCGGCTGGTCCAGCTTCAGCAGCAACGCACGGAACTCGTGCAGCGCTTTACGGCTTCGCATCCCGCCGTGGCCGCCGTCGATATCCAGATCGCCCAACTGCAGCAACAGCAGCAGCGCTACGAGCAGCAAGTGAGCGGGCTGCCCGACATGGAGCAGCAAGTCCTGCGCTTGATGCGCGACGTCAAGGTCAATACCGACCTCTACATGAAGCTGCTCGACAGCACCCAGCAATTGCGCGTGCTCAAGGCGGGTCAGCTCGGCAACGTGCGGACGGTCGACTACGCCGTGGTGCCCGAAAAGCCGGTGCGCCCGGTGAAGATACTCGTGTTGCCGCTCGCGCTGGTCGGCGGTCTCGTACTGGGCATGGTGGTCGCACTCGGCCGCCGTTTGCTGCAGCGCGGACTCGAGAGCCCGTCGGAAATCGAGCAGGCCGTCGACGTGCCGGTCTACGCCATCATCTCGCACAGCGAACGGGAGTTGTCGTTGCGTCAGTCGATGCGCCGCGACCCGACGAGACCCGGCGTGCTGGCGGTGGTCTATCCCGACGATGTCGCCGTCGAGGGGCTGCGCAGCTTGCGCACGGCCTTGCAGTTCGGCGTGCTCAAGTCGCCGAACAACATCGTGATGCTCACCGGCCCGCGCCCCGGCGTCGGCAAGTCGTTTGTCTCCGTCAACCTGGCCACGGTGCTCGCGGCCACCGGCAAACGCATCCTGCTGATCGACGCCGACATGCGCCGCGGCGACGTGCACACCTATTTCTCGATCAGCAAGAAGCCGGGGCTCGCCGAGGCGCTGCAGGGCCGCGACGCGCATGACGTGATCCGTCGCGAAGTGTTGCCCAACCTCGACGTGATGATGGCAGGGGCGAGCCCCGACCGGCCATCGGAGCTGCTCACGCGCGAGCGGCTGGGCCAGTTGCTGCGGCAGCTCGCGTCGCAATACGACATGGTCATCGTCGATTCGCCGCCGGTGCTGGCCGTCACGGATCCGGTACTGATCGGCAAGCATGCCGGCGCGACGCTGATGGTGCTGCGTCACGGCCGCCACTCGGCGGCGGAACTGCGCGAAAGCGCGCGGCAACTCGCCAGCGCGGGCGTGACGCTCGACGGGCTGCTGCTGACCGACGTGCCGCAGCGTGGCTCGAGCTACGGCGCCTACTCCAGCTACGAGCGAACGCCGGACTGATCACGTACCTCGTGTATCAAGGAATACGTCAATGAGAAAAAAAGTACTGCTGACATTTGGAACCCGTCCCGAGGCGATCAAGATGGCGCCGCTCGTCAGGCGTTTGAAGCAGGAGTCCGACCTCGACTGCATGGTCTGCGTGACGGGACAACATCGCGAGATGCTCGACCAGGTGCTGAGGCTGTTCGAGATCGAGCCCGACTTCGACCTCGATGTCATGAAGCGTGGTCAGGACCTGTACGACATCACGAGCGCGATTCTCACCGGCATGCGTGTCGTGCTGGCGCGCGCGAGGCCGGACATGGTGCTCGTGCACGGCGACACGACGACCACGATGGCGGCGACGCTCGCGTCGTTCTATGCCCGCACGCCGGTCGCTCACGTCGAGGCCGGTCTGCGTACCGGCGACCTGCTGTCCCCGTGGCCGGAAGAGGCGAACCGCAAGCTCACGGGCACGCTTGCCGCGTTGCATTTCGCGCCGACGGCGCGCGCGCGACAAAACCTGCTCGGCGAAGGCGTGCCGGACGAGTCGATCGTCGTGACCGGGAACACTGTGATCGACGCGCTGTTGCAGGTGCGCAAGCGCCTCGGCGCCGATCGTCGGCTGTACGCCGAAGCGCAGCATGCGCTGCCGCTCTTCGAAGCGGGACGCCGCATCGTGCTCGTGACGGGCCATCGGCGGGAGAGCTTCGGCGACGGCTTCGAGCGCATCTGCACGGCACTTGCCCAACTCGCGCTTGCGCGCCCGGATATCGCCATCGTCTATCCGGTTCACCTCAATCCGAGCGTGCGCGAACCGGTGAACCGCCTGCTGACGGGGTTCGCCAATGTCCATCTGATCGAGCCGCTGGACTATCTGCCGTTCGTCAGCCTGATGGATCAGGCCTGCCTGATTCTCACCGACTCGGGTGGCATCCAGGAAGAGGCGCCTTCGCTCGGCAAGCCGGTCCTCGTGATGCGCGATACGACCGAGCGTCAGGAGGCAGTCGACGCGGGCGTGGTACGGCTCGTCGGCACGGGCGTGGACGCGATTGTCAGCGGCGCGTCGCAACTGCTCGACGATGCGGCCGCGCGGGCTGCGATGTGCCGTGGCGCCAATCCGTATGGCGACGGACAGGCTTGCGAACGCATCGCCGAAGCGCTCGAGCGTCACTGGGTCGCACTGCGCCGCGCGGCGTGACGCCCAACACAACCAGGGTATCTACAACATGAATTTCGAATCTGTTTCGGTCGTCGGATTGGGATATATAGGATTGCCAACGGCAGCGGCATTTGCCGCGCGGCGCAAGAAGGTGATCGGTGTCGATGTGAGCCAGCATGCGGTCGATACGATCAATCGCGGGGAAATCCATATCGTCGAACCCGATCTCGATATGCTCGTGCACGCGGCCGTGACGCAGGGCTATCTGCGCGCGACCACCGTTCCCGAACCCGCGGACGCCTATCTGATTGCCGTGCCGACGCCGTTCTCCGGCGATCTTCAGCCCGATCTCAGCTTTATCGAAGCGGCGAGCAAAGCCGTCGCTCCCGTGTTGAAGCCGGGCGATCTGGTCGTGCTCGAATCGACTTCGCCGGTTGGTGCGACGGCAAGAATGGCGGAGTGGATGGCGCAGATGCGCCCGGACCTGACGTTCCCGCAGCAAGCCGGCGAGGCGTCGGACGTGCGCATCGCCCACTGTCCCGAACGCGTCCTGCCGGGGCGCGTGATCCAGGAACTGGTGGAGAACGATCGCGTGATCGGCGGCATGACGCGTCGCTGCGGCGAAGCGGCGCGCGAACTCTACAAAGTGTTCGTGCGCGGCGAGTGCGTGCTGACCGATGTGCGGACAGCGGAAATGTGCAAGCTGACCGAGAACGCCTTTCGCGACGTCAACATCGCGTTCGCCAACGAGTTGTCGATGATTTGCGACCGGCTCGATATCAACGTCTGGGAACTGATCCGTCTTGCGAATCGCCATCCGCGTGTGGAGATCTTGCGGCCGGGTCCAGGCGTCGGCGGGCATTGCATCGCGGTTGATCCGTGGTTCATCGTGGCCTCCGCGCCGAATGAAGCGCAACTGATCATGGCGGCGCGCAAGGTCAACGACGGCAAGCCGCGCTATGTGCTCGAACGCGTCGAGAACGCGGCGCGGCGCTTCAGGGAACCGGTGATCGCCTGTCTCGGCCTTGCCTTCAAGGCGGATATCGACGACTTGCGCGAGAGCCCGGCGGTGGAAATCGCGCAGGCGCTTGGCGAGCGCTTTCCCGGCCAGGTGCTCGCGGTCGAACCGAACATCAAGGTATTGCCCGAGGCGCTGGGCGAACGCGTGCGTCTGTGCGAACTCAACGATGCGCTCGCGCTCGCCGACGTCATCCTGATCCTCGTCGATCACTCGCAGTTCCGCCAGGTCGATCCGGTCAGGCTGCAGGCGAAGGTCGTCATCGACACGCGCGGCTTGCTTGCGCATGGCTAGACGTTCGGTGGGCCTCGTCGGGGGCTATCTGGTCACCGTCGTCGGTGGCGTCGTTTCATTGCTGCTCTACGCGCGGGTGCTCGGACCGGTCGAATACGGACGTCTCGCGGTGAGTCTCGCGTGGGTGGAGACGCTGCAGGGCACGTTGTTTCAGTGGCACCGGCTCGCGGTCGTACGCTACTGGGCCGCCAACGAGGGCGCGGACCTGGCCGCCTGGTTGCGTACCGCGCATCTAGTCTGGCTCGGCATCGCCATGGTCGTCGTGCTGGCGATCGGGGTTCTGGCCGTGCTCGATCGGGGCTCGGCGGCGGCCGAGTGGTGCTTGATCGGCGCGCTCTGTCTCGGCCGCAGCGCCGCGCTCTATGCACTCGAGATCGCGCGGGTCGCGGGCGCTGCGCTGCGCTATGCGGGGGGCGCCTTGTGCATCAATCTGCTCGCGGCCGTGCTGGGCGTCGTCGTGTTCGACTGGACGCATTCGGTGGGCTCGGTTCTGCTGACGGCGACGCTCGTCTGTGCCGTGGCGAGCCTCGCGTGCCTGTGGGGGCGCGGGCCGCTGGCTTCGCGCGGGCCGCCTGCGTCGCATCTTGTACGCACGATGCTGCGCTACGGCGCGCCGCTCATCCCGGTGTTCATGGCATCGGCGGCGCTCACGCGGCTCGATCGGCCGATCCTTGCGGCCTTCGCGGCTCCGGAGGTCGTGGGCACTTACGCGGCGGCGTCTGCGTTGATGGCGAATCTCGCCTCGGCCGTTTGCCTCGTAGTCGTGACGCCGGCCTATCCGTGGTTGCTGCGCGAGAAGGAACGTCTTGCGCCCGAGGCGTACCGGCTAGCGCACGCCCGGCTCAGCTTGTGCATGATCGCCGGCGTTCTCGTGGTCGCCATCGCGTTCTTCGGCCTTCGCGCCACCGTGCTCCCGCTGCTTCTTGGCGATGCCATCGGGCACGGCGCGCAGGACCTGATCGCGCCGCTATTGGCCATCGCCGTGCTCGGCGTCGTCCGGGCACATGTCTTCGACCAGTCTTATCACGTCTTTTCCCGCACGAGGACGCTCATGGTGATCAACCTCTGCACTCTCGCACTCACGCCCGCGATGCTGTATTTCGGCGCGCGAGCCGGCGCGCTGAACGGCTTGCTCGTGGCGCTGATCGCCGCCAACTTGCTCGCGCTGGCAGCGAGCGCGTGGTTTTCCCGGGCGTTCGTCGGCATGAGGACGCTCGCTTCAGGCGCCGGGATGCTGGCCGTCATCGCGGCGCTCGCCGTATTGGGCGCCGATGCCTCGACGCGCCTCGTGCCGTTGTCTCACGGTGCGTTGGCGCCGGGCATCGTCGCGAGCATGGTGGGTGCGGTTGTGTTTGCGCTCGGCGTCTATGCCGCCAACGTCGGCTCGATCCGGTCGTGGCTGAAGGAGGCACGATGAAGGCCGCCTACGATCTCGTCATCCATGTGCCGTCCCTGAGCGGGGGCGGGGCCGAACGCGTGGCCGTCGATCTCGCGGGCTATTTCGCCGGGCAGGGCAAAGCCGTTTGCCTGTACGTCTACCACAGCGGCGCAACGTATCCGCTGGCGGCCGGTGTGGATCTTTACGTCGCTCGCACCAGGGCGGCGCTGCGCCGGGTGCGGGAGTTCCGGCAGTTTCTCCAGCGCACGCAGGTCGGCACCGTTCTGTCGATCCTGCGTTACGCAAATCTGGTTTCGCTGCTCGCGATGGAGCGTCTGCGGTCGCGTCCCCGGCTGGTGACCAGCGAGCATTCGACGTGGGGCAAGTGTCCGTCCCACAGGCTCGCCCAACGATTTCAGTCGCGCTTGTTGATCCCCCTCTATCCACGCAGTGACGCCATCGTCGCCGTGTCCGGCGGTGTCGCGCAAGAGCTTCGTGCGCGCATTCGCCAGCGTGCCTGGGGAAAAATCGTGGCGATCCACAATCCCTGTCACTTCGATTTACAGCGCGTGGTGCGCGATACCAACGTCGCGGAGCCGCTCATACTGGCGGCAGGACGCTTTGGCTGGCAGAAGGCGTTCGACGTTCTGATCGATGCGTTTGTCCTCGTCAAACGAGTGTTGCCGCGAAGTCGGCTGGTCATTCTCGGCGACGGTCCAGAGCGGCCTGTGCTCGAGGCCCGGGTGGCGTCGGCGGGTCTTCGCGACAGCGTGAGCATGCCGGGCTTCCAGAGCGACATCGGCGCCTGGTATCGCAAGGCGGACTTGTTCGTCCTGTCCTCGCGAGCCGAGTCGTTCGGCAACGTGCTGGTGGAGGCGCTGGCATACGGCCTTCCGATCGTGTCCACCGATTGCGAGCACGGGCCGAGGGAGATTCTCGAAGACGGCCGATTCGGTCGATTGGTGCAGGTGGACGATGCGGCAGCGATGGCCGAGGCAATCGTAGCGACATTGCGCGACGGCGTCGATCACGCGGACCAGCTCGCCCGGGCCGGTCAGTTTGCGCTCGACGTCGTCGGGCGGCGCTACGCGAGCGTACTGGGGCTCGCCGAATGAAGCTGCGCCTGTCGAGCATGCTGTCGGTGGGCGTGGTGTGCGCCGTTGCATTGGCGCTGTTCGTGAGCGGAGCCACGCTCAACAACCTCGGTATGAACTATTCGGCCAACGACACCGGGGGCTTGAAGATTCATCCCTATTCGATGCTGCTGGCGCCGACCTTCGTGCTGCTCGTCGCCGTACTCGTCGGCAAGCGGCGTATCGACGATCTGGCCGGCATTCGCAGCGCTCTGGCGGGGATGGTGTTCGTGGTTCTGGTGGTGGCCTGGAAAATGGCGTCGGGCGGCGGGCAGTCGCTGGGTTTCATCGTCGATACCATCCTTGACGCGTTCCTGTTCGCGATGGTGCTGCCGTTCACCTCGCGCAAGACGGGGGCGCGGCTGACCATGTTGTTCGCGGCGTTCTTCGGCTTCGAGTGCCTGATGGCGCTGTTCGAGGTCGTCACACGAACGAATCTGATTCCGGTCGACACCTGGTATGGCGGCAGCTTCCGCTCGACGGCGCTTCAAGGCCACCCGTTGAACAACGCGCTGATCGTGGTCGTCGTCGCGGTTTCGCTTCAGCCGTTCGCGCGTCGCTGGGTGAGCGTACTGATCTTCCTCTTCGCCGTTGCCGCCTTGATCGCGTTCGGCGCGCGTGGCGCATTGGTGGCCTACGTGTTCATCAACGCGTGGCGTCTCGCGCGTTTCGGCCTTGGCTCCGCGCGCGCGGCGGCGGTCACGATCGTCGGCGGCGTCGCCGGCGCGGCGCTGCTCGGCTGGTTCGTGCTGTCGGGTGTGGTCGGCGAGCGTATCGCGCGGGTCGGCACGAACGACGACAGTTCGGAGGTCCGCTTCCAGTCGCTCGGCATTCTTGCGCACCTCGATTGGCGCCACGTGTTGCTCGGCAGCACGGCGAACGAAATCGAGCACTTCATGGGGCAGGAGAGCGTGCTCGTCGTCGAGAACTTTGTCGTGGGCTACTTGCTGTCCTTTGGCGCACTGATCACGTTGGCGCTTTTTTACTGGCTCTATCGAGCGGTCAAGCCGTACTTCGGGGGGCTGCCTCTGGAGGGCCGGCGTGAGCTGGCCTTCGCGTCGCTTGCGTTCGCGATGACGGCCGTCACGAACAACTCGTTGATGACCAAGACGCCTGCGTTGTGCCTCTATGTCGTCGGCCTGTGGTGTATCCGCGAGCGCTGCGTCCAGCGTCGCGCGAGGCAAGTCCACGCGGTCCCCGGCGAGCGCTCCCCGAACCCTCTTTCCCACGAGTCGCCCGAATGCTGCCGTACACACTGAAATTCACCCTGCGCGGGGCGTTCAGGGACATCACGCGCGGATTGCTTGCACGTCACCTCGTCTATCCGCGCATCGCAAGGAACGAGACGTCCGCCGACGCGCTTGCCGCCTGGATACGGCGCGTCGCTCCATCGTCGTCGAATCATCCACTCGGGCTTCGGATCCTGGGCGAGTCGGACACGTACATCGACAAGGACAGCGTTCGCGCTCATCCCGAGCGCTTCATTCGGCCGCGCACATTGGGCACGCTCGCGCGCAACCGCATCAAGACGAGCGGCAGCACCGGCCGCCCGCTCACGCTGGTGCAGGACTTCATGGCCGTCGTGAAAGAGGAGGCGTTCGTGTATCGCCAGCTTCGCTGGGCGGGCTATCGCCATGGCGACCGGCGGGTCTGGCTGCGCGGCGATGTCGTCTGCAAAGGCGAGAGCGGTGATGGTCGTTTTGGCTGTCGCGACTGGTGGAACAACACGCTGATGTTGTCCTCGTATCACATCGCGGCCCACACGGCCGCGGCCTACGTCGCCGCCATCGAGACGTTCGATCCGGTCCTGATCCAGGCCTATCCGTCTTCCATTCATGCGCTTGCGTCGTGGATGAAGATGAATGCAAGGCGCTACGAGGGACAGTCCTTGCGCGGCATCGTGACCTCGTCCGAGACGTTGACGGGCGACATGCAGCGCTGCATCGAAGAGGTCTTCGGCTGCCGCGTATTCGACTGGTACGGACAGGCCGAGCGCGTGCTGAGTATCGGCACCTGCGAGCGCGGCGCGCGGCACGTGATGACCGATTATGGCCTCGCCGAATTGCTGCCTGCCGGCGGCAGCCGCTATGAACTCGTCGGCAGCGGTTACAACAATCGGGCGATGCCGCTCGCGCACTACCGCACGGGCGACTTCGTGACGCTCGGCGCGAGTGGCTGTGCATGCGGGCGGCCGTTTCCTGTCGTCGGACGGGTGGAGGGCCGCGCTGACAAGTCGATCGTCCTTCCCGACGGGCGGCAGATTGGCCGGCTCGATCATGTGTTCAAGGGGCTCGACAACGTCGTCGAAGGACAGGTGGTCTATCACGGTGACGGTCACTTTGTTCTGCGTGTCGTGCCTGGGACCGAGTGGGGACCTGCGGACGCGCAGCGATTGATCGCGAACCTGAAAAGTCGCGTCGAAGGTGTCAGCGTCGAAGTCGAAGAGACGACCGCCATTGCGCGCGGCGCCAACGGAAAATTTGAGTTCGTGAAGGTCGAGGCGCGCCCATGAAGGTCTGTTTGATCGGTCCTTCCATCGAGCAAAAGGGCGGCGTGGCTTCCGTACTGCGTGGACTGCGCGGCTACCTCGCGACACAGGAGATCGGCTGCGTGTTGATCGCAACCACGTCGAGCGGGTCGTGGCTCGAACAAACGCGAGTCTTCGTTGCTGCGTGGCTTCGCCTCGCGTGGATCTGCGTGATCCGACGCTGTGACGTCGTGCATATCCACATGGCGTCGAGAGGCAGTTGCCTGAGAAAGAGCTTGCTGGCGACGACTTGCCAATTGCTTCGCATGCCTTACATCGTGCATTTGCACGGCGCAGAGTTTCATGTGTTCTTCGGCTCGGAACTCGGGGCGATCGGGCAGGCGTTCGTCAGGCGCGTGTGCTCCCGGGCCCGCTTCGTTGCCGTGCTGTCCGGGGAAATGAGCGCGTGGGTACGCAGTGCACTCGCGGTGAGCAACACCGTCGTTGTCTATAACGGCACCGGGACCGTGATGCCGCCACAGGCACCGACTCGCGCGGCGCCGACGATCCTGTTTCTTGGACGTATCGGCGAGAGGAAGGGCGTGCGCGAACTCCTGGTGGCGATGAAGCAGGTCAGCGCGGCCTGGCCGGATGCCGTGCTCGAACTGGGCGGCGACGGCGAGATCGCCCCCTGGCTGAGTCTTTGCGCGGATCAGCCAGCAGTGCGCTTCCTCGGCTGGCTCGACGAGGCAGGGCGTGCCGCGGCGTTGGCGAGAGCGGCGATCTTCTGTTTGCCTTCATGGCACGAAGGCATGCCGATGAGCATTCTCGAAGCGATGAGCGTCGGGCTGCCGGTGGTCAGTACGCGGGTCGGCGGCATTCCCGAAGTGGTGGTTCATGACGAGACGGGTTTGCTGATCGACGCTGGTGACGTCGAAGGGCTCGCCCGGGCGCTGTGTTCGCTGTTGTCGGACCCGCAGCGTGCCGGTGCCATGGGCGTTCGTGCGCTGGAGCGGCAAACGCGCCTGTTCAGTCTGGAGTCGATGGGGAGGAAATGTGTCGAGCTTTATACACAGTGCGTCTGAGCGCGCCGAAGGCCTGCCCGGTGCAGGCGGGGCCACCGACGTAGCCGAAGCCTTGCTGGTCGAAGCCCGTCGCTGCGAGTTCCGCGGCTACGACCCGTTCGATGGACTCAACAGCAGGATCTTCGCCCGGTCGGGCCTGAATCGCTCTGCGTTGGCGAGGATCGGCTGGATCCAGCTTCACAAGCGCAGTCTGCTCAATCTGCGTCCCCTGGTCGGCGTCGAGAAGACGCGCAATCCCAAGGGGATCGCGTTGTTCATCCTCGGGCTGCTTGCACACGACGACGCGGGTGAGCGCGAGCAGGCGTTGATCGAAGCGGCGCAGCTAGGGGACTGGTTGATCGCGAACCGTGTCGATCGCGCTGCATGGAAGCATTCAGCGTGGGGCTATCCGTTCGACTGGGCCGCGCGCGCGTTCTTCGTGCCACAAGGCAAGCCCAATGCGATCACGACCTGCTACGTCGCGCGTGCGCTGCTGGCGCTGGGCGAGGCGACCGGCATGGCGCGCTTCACGGAGGCGGCCGTCGATGCGGGACGTTTTCTCGACAGTCTCTATCGGGAGTCGGGCGAACACTGCTACTACACATACATTCCCGGCGAGACCGCGTTCGTCCACAACGCGAGCCTGTGGTCGGCCGCCGTCGCGGCCAGCACGGCGGCGCGTGGCGGCGGCGAGCGTGGCGCGACGATCCAGGCGCGCGCGCTCGACGCGGCCCGCCAGTCTGCCGCCATGCAGCGCCCGGACGGCGCATGGACTTACGGGACGCGCGCGCACCATCAGTTCATCGACGGCTTTCACACGGGATACAACCTCGAAGCGCTGCACAGCCTGCAACGCACGCTGGCTATTCACGAGTTCGACAGCGTCATCGAGCAAGGCCTCGATTACTACCGCACGCACTTCTTCTCGAGCACAGGAGACGTGAAGTACTACCACGATGATGCCTGGCCCCTCGACACCCATTCGATGGCGCAGGCCGTGGTGACCTTGCTCGAAGTGGGCGGCGAGAACGTTCATCGTGCGTTGGCCGGGAAGGTCGTTTCGCGTGCGCTGAAGACGCTCTATATGCCGGAGCGCGGGCGCTTCGTTTATCAGAAGAAGCGCCTTTTCACGAACCGCATCAATTATCTGCGCTGGACCCAGGCGTGGGCGTTCTACGCGCTTCGTCTGTACGTCGCGCATGCCAGGTCTGGTTGAAGGAGTCTGCGATGAGCCGTATCGAGTTGTTCCACTGTCCCATGGATTGCCTCACGATGGACGAGACCGTGCAGTTGATCGCTGCGCGCATCGAAGCGCGCGAGTTCACACAGCACGTGGTCGTGAACGTCGCCAAGCTGGTTCACTTGCAGCGCGACAGGTTGCTCGCGGAGTCCGTGCGCGCGTGCGATGTCATCAACATCGACGGCATGGGCGTGGTGTGGGGCGCGCGCCTGCTCGGACATCAGGTGCCGGAGCGGGTGGCCGGCGTTGATCTGTTCGAGCGTCTGCTGGCGATGGCGCAGACGCGGGCGCTGCCGGTGTTCCTGCTGGGCGCCACCGACGAAGTCGTCGCGCAAGTGGCGAAAGTGGTGAAGGAGCGCTATCCGGAACTCACGATTGCGGGTTACCACAACGGCTACTTCTGGGACGACGAGATCCGCGTCGTCGACCAGATACGCGCTTCGGGCGCGCGCCTGCTCTTCGTCGCCATCAGTTCGCCGCGCAAGGAGCGCTTCATCAACACATGGCGCACGCGGCTCGGGGTGGACTTCGCGATGGGTGTGGGCGGCACGTTCGACGTCGTCGCCGGCAAGGTCAAACGTGCACCGAAGTGGATGCAGCAAGCGGGACTCGAGTGGCTCTTTCGCGTCATCCAGGAGCCGGGCAGAATGTGGCGGCGTTACTTCGTGACGAATAACCGCTTCGTCCTGATGCTGCTGAAGGCCCGGCTCGGCTTGCTGCGTTGAGCGGGCCGTTGCCGGTGCGCGTTCAGTCCGGCAGCATCTCGGGCGGATGCTGCTTCAATGCCTTGCGAGCCTCGCGAAACTCGGGAAAGATCGATTCGACGGTCTGCCAGAAACGCGGACTGTGATTCATCTCGCGCAAGTGAGCGAGCTCGTGCGCGACGACGTAGTCGACGACGGAAAGCGGAAAATGCACGAGGCGCCAGTTGAGGCGGATGCGCCCCTCGCTCGAACAGCTGCCCCAGCGCGTGAGCGCCGAGGACAGCGCATACGAGCGAAACGTCACGCCGAGCCGCTCGGAGTAGACCACGAGGCGCTCACCGAAAATCCGCTTCGCTTCGCCTTGCAGCCAGCCCAGCACGCGATCCTTGACCTGCTGCGAATCGGCGTGGACCGGCAGGGGCAGCGCGAGACGCCGGGTCGTCTCGTCGAACACGAGTTGCGCCGCGCCCAATGTGACGCGCACCGGCTTGCCGAGAAAAGGCACCTCGGTACCATCACGCCATTCGATGCGCGGCAATGCGCGCTGCTCGACGCGCGTCTGCCATTCGGCGAGCTTGTTGAAGATCCAGCGCTGCTTTTCCGCGATCGCGGTCTCGATGTCGGCGAGCGTGACCCAGCGCGGCGCGGTGATCGTGAGCCCGCTGCCGTCGATCGAAAAGCCGATCGACTTGCGCGACGAGCGCTTGAGCTGGTAGTACACCGTGCGCGCGCCGAGCGCGAGCGAGCGCAGCTTCTTGCCGACGGGTGCGGTGGGAGCGGGTGTCGCGTTGGGCGGGGTGCCCGGACGAGGTGTAGCCGGCGTGGCCGGCTCCGCGAACAGCGGCAAGTCGAGCTGGCGGGTGTCGAGCGCCGCGCTGGGGCGCGGCGGGGATGACTTGTGCATCGGGTGACCTGTTGCGCAATACGTGTCACGCGTGTCGCGCAGGGTTCGCGTGCCGCGTGTCAGATGCGCGCCGTGCTGGCCGCCTTGGCATCCGCTTCGCGATACGCGTTCGGATCGATACGCCGCATTTCGGTTTCGATCCACTGCTCGACGCGCACGTTGAGTTCGTCGGGCGTGAGCCCGGTCGACTCGATCGGCTTGCCGATCGACACCGTGACTATACCCGGATATTTCATGAACGAGTTACGGGGCCAGACGTGCCCGGCGTTATGCGCGATCGGCACGACCGGTGCGCCCGTCGCGATCGCGAAGCGCGTGCCGCCCGTCTTGTACTTGCCTTGTTTGCCGACCGGCGTGCGCGTGCCTTCGGGGAACATGATCACCCACGCGCCTTCGGCCATGCGCGCCTTGCCTTGTCGCGTGACGGAGGCGAACGCGTGCTTGCCTTCCTTGCGGTCGATATGAACCATCTTGAGCATGCCGAGCGTCCAGCCGAAGAACGGCACGAAAAGCAGCTCGCGCTTGAACACGTAGCACAGCGGGCGCGGCATCAGCGCGGGAAACGCGAGCGTCTCCCATGCGGACTGGTGCTTCGAGAGCAGCACGGCCGGACCGTCGGGGAGGTTTTCCATCCCTTCGATCTGATAGCGGATGCCGTTGAGCCAGCGTGTGACGAACAGCGTCGAGCGGCACCAGCCCGCCGCCATGCGATAGCGCTTGTCCGCGTGCAGGAACGGAAACGACACCATGCACGCGATCGCGTAGGGAATCGTATAGGTGACGAGGTAGACGAGAAGCAGGAGGGAGCGGAGGAAACGCATCGTAGGGGCCGTCGGGTCAAGGGCGCGCGCCGGGCGCGCATACAGGCGCTTATAAGCGCATCAGGGCAGGCGTTACGCCGACTCGCTCGAGAGGAAGTCGAGCACGAACGCGCGCAGGTCGGCATGGACCTGCGTGCCTTCGGGCAGACCGCCTTTGGCGAACGTCTTCTCGCCCTTGCCGGTGCGCACGAGGTGCGTCTTGAAGCCAAGTGCGGCGCCCGCTTCGAGGTCGCGCAGCGAGTCGCCGACGACGGGGGTCGCCTCCGGGGTGATCTCGAAGCGTTCCGCGATCATCTTCAGCATGCCGGGCTTTGGCTTGCGGCAGTCGCAATGGTCTTGCGCGGTATGCGGACAGAAGTACACAGCGTCGATACGCCCGCCGACCGCTGCCGCCTGGCGATGCATCTTCGTATGCATCGCGTTGAGCGCGGCCATGTCGAACAGACCGCGCCCGATGCCGGACTGGTTCGTTGCCACCGCGACGCGATAACCCGCCTGGTTGAGGCGCGCGATCGCTTCGAGGCTGCCCGGAATGGCCACCCACTCGTCGGGCGTCTTGATGAACGCATCGGAGTCGAGGTTGATGACACCGTCGCGGTCGAGGACCACGAGCTTGCGGCTGGAGCTGGTCGGCATGGCGTAGCGCTTCCTCGGTCTGCTCGTGGGCTCAGGCGGCGAGCCGCGAGATGTCGGCGACGCAGTTCATCTGCAGATGCAGCGCCTTCAACAACGCGAGACGGTTCGCGCGCAGCGCCGGATCTTCCGCGTTGACCATCACGTCGTTGAAGAACGTATCGACGGGCTCGCGCAGCGCCGCAAGCGCGCTGAGCGCGCCTGTGTACTCGCGTGCGGCGAGTTGCGTCTGCACGCGCGGCGCGACCTGTTCGAGCTGGGCGTGCAACGCCTTCTCCGCGTTTTCGACGAGCAGCGCCACCTGGATGCCCGCGTCCGCCGCGACATCCGACTTCTTGAGGATGTTCGAGATCCGCTTGTTGGCGGCCGCGAGCGAGGCAGCCTCCGCGAGCGCCGCGAATTCGCGCACCGCATCGAGGCGGGCGAGCACGTCGTCGAAGCGCGTCGGGTTCAGTGCCAGCACGGCGTCGATCTCGCCCACCGCATAGCCGCGTTCGCGCAGCAGGCCGCGCAGGCGGTCCATGCAGAATTCGTAGATCGCGTCGGTCGAATCGGCAACGGCTGCGACGCCCGCGAACTGCGAATACGTGGTGCGCAGCAGGTCGACGAGGTCGAGCGGCAACTGCTTTTCGACCAGGATGCGCAGCACGCCGAGCGCATGACGGCGCAGCGCGAACGGATCTTTCTCGCCAGTCGGCGCGAGGCCGATGCCCCAGATGCCGACCAGCGTTTCGAGCTTGTCCGCGAGCGCGACGATCGTGCCGGTCGCGGTGACGGGCAGCGCATCGCCCGAAAAGCGCGGCTGATAGTGCTCGGAGCACGCGAGCGCGACTTCCTGCGCTTCGCCGTCATGGCGCGCGTAGTACGTGCCCATGGTGCCTTGCAGCTCGGGGAACTCGCCCACCATGTCGGTCAGCAGGTCGGCCTTCGCGAGGCGCGCGCCGCGCATCGCGAGCGCGATGTCCGCGCCGCTCTTTTCCGCGATCATGCCGGCCAGTGCTTCGACGCGCTCGACGCGCTGCAACTGCGAGCCGAGCTTGTTGTGATAGACGACGTTGGCGAGCAGCGGCACGCGCGAGGCGAGCGGCTTCTTCTTGTCCTGCTCGAAGAAGAACTTCGCATCGGCGAGGCGCGGGCGCACCACGCGTTCGTTGCCCTCGACGATCTCGACCGGCGTTGCGGTCTCGATGTTCGAGACGATCAGAAAGCGCGAGCGCAGCTTGCCCGCTTCGTCGGTGAGCGCGAAATACTTCTGGTTCGTCTGCATCGTGAGGATCAGGCACTCCTGCGGGACTTGCAGGAATTCATCTTCGAAACGGCACGGATAGACGACCGGCCATTCGACGAGGCCCGTCACTTCATCGAGCAGCGATTCGGGCATCACGACCTTGTCGCCGCCCGCTTCCTTTGCCAGTTGCGTGCGGATCGACTCCTTGCGCGCGGCGAAGCTCGCGATCACGCGGCCCTTGTGCTCGAGCGTGTGCGCGTACTCGTCGGCGTTCGTGAACGCGATCAGCCCTTCCGAGAGGAAACGATGGCCGCGCGTCGTGTCGCCCGAATCGACGCCGAATGCCGTGACCGGCACGATCCCGGTGCCGTGCAGCACGGTCAGGCGATGCACCGGACGCACGAACTGGACATTGCTGCCGTCCGGGCGCTGGTAGGTCATGACCTTCGGGATCGGCAGCTTGGCGAGCGCTTCGTCGAGCACCGCTTGCAGGCCGTCGGCGAGCGTGATGCCAGGTGCCGCGTAGCGCAGGAAAAAGGCTTCGTTCTTGCCGTCCGAGGCGCGTTCGAGCTCGCTCACCGGGAAGTCGGCAAAGCCGAGTGCCGCGAGCTTCTTGGCAAGCGGGGCGGTGGGCTGGCCGCTTGCGTCGAGCGCGACCGAGACCGGCAGCACCTTTTCGCGCACCTGTTTTTCGGGCGCGACGCGGCGCACGTTGTCGATCTTGACGGCGAGGCGGCGCGGCGTGGCATAGCGCTCGAAAGACAATTCGCCTTCGATCAGGTCGCGCGCCGCGAGGCGCTGGGCGATGCCTTCGGCGAACGCGTCGCCGAGTTTCGCGAGTGCCTTCGGCGGCAGTTCCTCGGTCAGCAGTTCGACGAGGAGAGTGGCGTGATTAGCTTGAGTCATTGTTCAGATGATCCGGTCATTCCTCGCCGAACTTGCGTTCGACCTTCAGCGGCGGTGCCCAGGCGGGCATCGCGGCGTCTTGTTCGTCAGTGGTGAGGCCGGGCACGCCGTGCACCGGATTGCCGAGCATCGGGAAGCCGAGCTTCTCGCGCGACTCGAAGTAAGCCTGGGCGACGCTGCGCGAAAGCGCGCGAATGCGGCCGATGTAAGCCGCGCGCTCCGTCACGGAGATCGCGCCACGCGCATCGAGCAGGTTGAACGTATGAGCGGCCTTGAGCACGAGTTCATAGGCGGGCAGCGCGAGCTGGTGCTCCATCATGCGCTTCGCTTCGCCTTCGTAGGCGTTGAAGAACGTGAACAGCAGGTCGACGTTCGCGTGCTCGAAGTTGTAGGTGGACTGCTCGACTTCGTTCTGGTGATAGACGTCGCCATACGTGAGGCGGCGCAGTTCGGGGCCGTTCGGGCCCGCTTCTTCCCATTCGGTCCACACGAGGTCGTAGACGTTCTCGACCTTCTGCAGGTACATCGCGAGACGCTCGAGCCCGTAGGTGATTTCGCCGAGCACCGGCTTGCAGTCGAGACCGCCGACTTGCTGGAAGTACGTGAACTGCGTGACTTCCATGCCGTTGAGCCAGACTTCCCAGCCGAGACCCCAGGCGCCGAGCGTGGGATTTTCCCAGTCGTCTTCGACAAAGCGCACGTCGTTTTGCTTCAGGTCGAAGCCGAGCGCCTCGAGCGAGCCGAGGTACAGGTCGAGGATGTTCTCCGGCGCGGGCTTGAGCACCACCTGGTATTGGTAGTAGTGCTGCAGCCGGTTCGGGTTCTCGCCGTAGCGGCCGTCCTTCGGGCGGCGCGACGGCTGCACGTAGGCGGCGCGCCACGGCTCGGGGCCGATTGCCCGCAGGAAAGTGTGCACGTGCGAGGTGCCGGCGCCGACTTCCATGTCGATCGGCTGGAGCAGCGCGCAGCCCTGCTTGTCCCAGTAGGACTGCAGGGTCAGGATGATTTGCTGAAACGTGAGCATGAAATGCCTTTCGGGCGGTGGGCGGTGCGCGACCGGCGGCATGGCGCTGCCGGGACATTCCCGGCGCGCGCGGCCCCCGGCCGGGGGCGGCCTGGTGCTAAAACGTTGAATTTTACCGGATTGGCGTGCCGTTGCGACCTTTTGGCCGTCCGGCCAGGACGCCGGGTGCGCCTCGTCAATGCGGCGAGCGCTCGTCCGTGGCGGTGGCGGCCTCGTTCTTCGCGCCGCGCGAGCGCGCCGGACCGAACGCGAAGCCGAACGCGAGCAGCAGCAGCGAGACCGCGAGCACCGTGGTGTTGCCGCTCGTCACGTACGGCGTAAAGCCCGTCGTGCCCTGGATGCGCACGTCGAGCGAGCCTTGCGTGAAGGTCGGCAGGCGCGCGATCACATTGCCGTGCGCGTCGATCGCGGCGGTCACGCCGGTGTTGGTCGCGCGCAGCATCGGGCGGCCGGTTTCGAGCGAGCGCATGCGGGCGATCTGCAGATGCTGGTCGAGCGCGATCGTGTCGCCGAACCAGGCGAGGTTGGTCGAGTTGATCAGCACACCGGCCGGTGTCGGGTTATCGCGCAGCGAGCGCGCGATCTCTTCGCCGAAGATGTCTTCGTAGCAGATGTCGACATCGACGGGCTGGTTGTGCACGACGAACGGCGGCTGCACCGGCGCGCCGCGCGCGAAGTCGCCGAGCGGAATGTTCATCAGGTTGACGAACCAGTGAAAGCCCCACGGCACGAACTCGCCGAACGGCACCAGATGGTGCTTGTCGTAGCGATAGAGGCCGGCCACGCCCGGCGTGATGCCGAACAGGCTGTTGGTGTAGTCGACCACACGGCGCTCGGGCGTGATGGTGCCGCCGACCGCGCCAAACAGGATCGCCGTGCCGGTCGAGTCGGCGAAACGGCGGATCGCGAGCGCGAATGGCTCGGGCATTTCCTGCAGCAAGACGGGCACGGCCGTCTCGGGCGTGACGACGAGATCGGCTGGTTTTTCGGTGATGAGCTGCTGGAATTCGTTGAGCGCGGCGATCATCCCCGCTTCCTCGAATTTCATTTCCTGCTTCACGTTGCCTTGCAGAAGACGCACGTTGAGCGGCGCGTTCGCGGGCACCGTCCACGACACGAGCGGCAGCAGGAGACCCACGGCGACGAGCGCAAGCGCGACCACGACGGGCACGACGGCACGGACCGGGCGAGCGGCCTTCACGGCGTCGCGAGGCACACCCGCAGCGCGGCGGCGCGCGCCCAGGTCATACGCCGCCTGCACGAGCAACGCGGCGACCAGCGCGAGCATCCAGCCGACGCCATACACACCGACCAGCGGCGCGAAGCCCGCGAGCGGTCCGTCGACCTGCGCGTAGCCGCTCGCGAGCCACGGAAAGCCCGTGAACACCGTGCCGCGCAGCCATTCGCCGAGCGCCCAGGCGCTCGCGAACGCAAACGCGCCATGCCAGGTCGGCGAGAACGGCCGATCGTCGCGTGCTCCATTGCTCGCGTGCCCCGCGCAGAACGACCAGATACCGGCGGCGAGCGCCGGCCACACACCGAGGTAGAGCGCGAACAGGCCGAGCGCCGCGCCCGCCAGCACGGCGGGCATGCCGCCGTAGTCGTGCATGCTCACATAGAGCCACCAGACGCCCGTGACGAAGTTGCCGAAGCCGAACGCCCAGCCGGTGAAGAGCGCGCTCTTCCAGCCGGTCGTGCGCGTGAGCCAGAAGTAGAAGAACGCGAAGATCGCGATTTCAAGCCAGCCGCCGTGCGGCGTGGGCGCGAACGACAGCGTGTTGAGCGCTCCGGCGGCCGCCGCGATGGGGATGTGCCAGCGCGATAGCGAGCGGCGGCCGGACTTCGGCTGATCGGCAGCGGCGTCGTCGCGCACGCGGGAGCGAATCGGTTCTGACATGGGTGCGTTGCGGGGATGGACGGCAAAGGGGGAAGGTTACACGCTGAGCGCGCGAGCGGGGCGAAACGAGGGGCGCCCCCGGGTGGCGCTCACCTGTGCGCGGCAGGGGCCCGTCGCGAAACCGGCAGGCGCGCGGGGTGGCGCGCTGCCCGGTTTGCGCTCGGGCGTCAGGTGCCGGGCGGCTGCAGGGCGGCTTCGCGCTGGCCGGCGAGCGGATCGCGCCGCACGAGCAGCACGTGGACCTGACGCGCGTCGCCGCGCTGCACCTCGAAAATCAGGTCGCCGATGCGCACCTTCTCGCCGCGATGCGGCACGTGGCCGAACTGATGCGTGACGAAACCGCCGATCGTATCGACCTCTTCGTCGGAGTACTCGGTGCCGAAGGTCTCGTTGAACTGTTCGATTTCGGTGAGCGCACGCACGCGATAGCGCCCGTCCGGCGAGGCGATGATGTTGCCGCTTTCCTCGTCGAAGTCATATTCGTCCTCGATGTCGCCGACGATCTGCTCGAGCACGTCCTCGATCGTGATGAGACCGGCGACGCCGCCGTACTCGTCGACGACGATCGCAATGTGGTTGCGGTTCACGCGAAAGTCGTGGAGCAGCACGTTCAGCCGCTTGGACTCGGGGATGAACACAGCGGGGCGCAGCATGCCGCGCACGTCGAACTCTTCCTCGGCGTAGTAGCGCAGCAGGTCCTTCGCGAGCAGCACGCCGATCACGTTGTCGCGATTGCCCTCGTAGACGGGATAGCGCGAGTGCGCCTTCTCGAGCACGAACGGGATGAAATCGTCGGGACTTTCCGCGATGTTGATCGCGTCCATCTGGGCGCGCGGAATCATGATGTCGCGCGCGCACAGCTCGGACACCTGGAACACGCCTTCGATCATCGACAGCGAGTCCGCGTCGATCAGGTTGCGCTCGTGCGCGTCCTGGAGGATTTCGAGCAGTTCGGCGCGCGAGTCGGGCTCGGGCGAGATGAAGTCGGTCAGACGCTCGAGCAGCGAGCGCTTTTCTTGCGGTTTGTCTGTGTTTCGGCGACTGGGCCAGGAGTCATTCATGGTGATGCGCCCTTTGCCCCTTGCGGCCGGGCGCGCTGTTGCGGAAGGTTAAGGATACATCATGCCCGTGGCGCGTCCGTGTCGGCCATGCGGATCGGTCCATCGTAACGCAGATGCCGGACGTGCGCGCGCGCAATGACGGGGCGTGGCGAGGACGCCTGCCGGCAAGCGTTGCGCGTCGGAAAACGTCGAATATTGCACGCCCCTTGCGTTACGCACTCGGCGCTCGCCTCGCCTGCGTCTATCTTTCGGCACTCGCGTTTTTTAATGGCGCCGCATCAGGGCGGCCCGACGCGGGACGGCCTGGGAGATCCATCGTGGTGTCATCGAGAACAGGAACGGCAGGGCTGGCGGCGCTTTGCGTCACGTTCCCGCTCATGCTGGGCGGCTGCGCGACCGAAGCATCGCGCGCGCTGCCGGTGCCGGCAGTCGCCGCCGCCCGCACGCCTTATGCGGGCAAGCCGGTCGGCGTCGCGCTCGGCAAGTTCGACAACCGTTCGAGCTATATGCGCGGCATTTTCACCGATGGCATCGACCGGCTGGGCGGTCAGGCGAAGACGATCCTGATCACGGCGCTTCAGCAAAGCGGCCGCTTCAACGTGCTCGAGCGCGACAACCTCGACGAGATCCGCCAGGAAGCCGGCCTGCGCAAGCAGAGCCAGGCGCTCAAGGGCGCGCGCTACGTGCTCACCGGCGACGTGACCGAGTTCGGCCGCAAGGAAGTGGGCGATCAGCAACTGTTCGGCATTCTCGGGCGCGGCAAGAGCCAGGTCGCCTACGCGAAGGTGAGCCTGAACGTCGTCGACACGATCACGTCCGAGGTCGTCCTGTCCGCGCAAGGCGCAGGCGAATACAGCCTGTCGAACCGCGAAGTCATCGGCTTCGGCGGCACGGCGAGCTACGACTCGACGCTCAACGGCAAGGTGCTCGATCTGGCGATCCAGGAGGCGGTCAACCGGCTCGCCGAGCGTGTCGATGCCGGCGCGCTCGCGGACGGCCGCTGATGCGCGCGGCGCGACAGATTCGAACCAGAGAAGGGGATGAGGCAATGAGCAAATACATTCGCGCGGCGTGCGCCGCGCTGGCGCTGGCATTGCTGGCGGGCTGCGCGACGCGCGCGCCGCAGCTTTATCAGTGGGACGCGTATCAGCCGCAGGTGTACGAGTCCTTCAAGGGCGAAACGAGTCCCGAGCAGCAGATCGCGGCGCTCGAAGCGGCGCTGCAAAAGATGCGCGCGCAGGGCAATCGTCCGCCGCCCGGCTTTCATGCGCATCTGGGCGCGCTCTACGCGAGCACCGGCAAGGCGGGCGAGGCGCGTCAGGAACTGCTCGCCGAGAAAGAAGCGTTCCCCGAGTCCTCGCCGTACATGGACTTTCTGCTCAAAAACCTCTCGAAGTAGGCCGGCCGATCATGCTCAAACTTTCGATCCTTAAATACGCAAGTGTATTGGCGCTCGTCGCGACGCTTGCCGCGTGCGCGAGTCAGCACAAACCCACCGATTACACGGCGCTGCGCAACGCGAAGCCGCGCTCGATCCTCGTCGTGCCGCCGCTCAACGCGACCAACGACGTGAACGCGACGGCCGGCATGCTCTCGCAGATGACGATGCCGCTGGCCGAATCGGGCTACTACGTGCTGCCGGTCGCGGAGGTGGAGCAGACGTTCCGCCAGAACGGCATCGCGATGCCGGCCGACATGCAAAACGTGCCGCCCGCCAAACTGCGCACGATCTTCGGCGCCGATGCCGTGCTGTACACGAAAGTCACGCAATACGGCTCGGTCTATCAGGTGATCGACAGCAATACCGTCGTCACCGCCACGGCGAAGCTCGTGAGCCTCGCCAATGGCGATGTGCTCTGGCAAGGCATGGCGAGCGCCAGCGGCAAGGAACTGGGCAACTACGGCGTGGGAGGCGGCGTGGTCGTCATGCTGGTGCAGGCGGCCGTCAAGCAGATCGCGCATTCGCTGAGCGACGAGAGCCACAAGGTGGCGGGGCTCGCGAGCGATCGTCTGTTGTCGGCGGGCACACTGGGCGGCCTGCTCTATGGACCGCATTCGCCGAAATACGGCAGCGACTGAAGTCCCGCGCTCCACTCGCTCACGCGCAACGCGTGAGCAACCGTTCGAGCGCCCGGTCGGGCATGCCGCTTTCACGCAATGCCGCGACGGTGCGCTCGACGTAATCGAGGGTCGTCCCGTAGCGGCCCGTCGCGCAGCCGAACACGGTGCGCACGGTTTCGTCGGCGAGCTTGCCGGTGTACGAGGGCACGTCGCGACGCATGACGAAGGCGAGCGCCGCCACTTGGCGCCCGTCGGCGAGCGAGCAGGGCAGCCAGGCGGGGCGATACGAGCCCATTGCCATTTCGCGCCGCCACAGGGCTTCGAGGTGCGGCATCACACCGTCTGCCGCGAGCCGGAAGGCGACGCCCACGCATGAACCGCCGCGGTCGAGCGCGAGCACGAGGCCCGGTTGCTCGGGCGTGCCGCGATTCACACGCGACCACAGATAGAGTCCGCGGTGATAGCCATGAACGCGCGAGCGCACATTCTCGACGGTCGGCAGGCCCGGATTCCAGATCAGCGAGCCATAGCCGAAGAGCCACAGATCGGTGGTCCGGTCCCACGGCGAGAGCGCGCAATCGAGCGACGCGTGCAACTCGTCCTCGGTTAGCAGTCGCGATTCGCCGAGCGCGGGCGGATAGCCCTGGCAGCGCGGCAGGGCGCCCGTGTCGGGTGGCGAAGCGGGACAGTCTTCGTTGGCGTGCTCGCTCATCTTGGCTCGGGTTCGCTGGTCGCCAGAAGTATCGCCTCGACTCGTACGCTTATTGGTACGGGTCCGGAAAGCCCAGCGAGGTCAGGATTTCCGTTTCGATCCCTTCCATCTCTTCGGCTTCGGCTTCGTCTTCGTGATCGTAGCCCTGCGCGTGCAACGCGCCGTGCACGAGCAGGTGCGCGTAATGCGCGGACAACGGCTTGCCCTGCTCGGCGGCTTCCTTTTCGACGACCGGGCAGCAGAGGATCAAGTCCCCCGTGACCGGATCGTCCTCGCTCTCCGCGTAGGCGAAGGTGAGCACGTTGGTCGAATAGTCCTTGCCGCGATACGTGCGATTGAGCACGCGTCCTTCCTCGGCATCGACGAAGCGCACGGTCAGCTCGGCATCGGCGAAGAGGGCCGCCTTGAGCCACGCGGCGACCGTTGCGCGCGGCAGCGCGGCCTTGTGTTGCGCAAACGCCTTGGCGGCGGGGAACTGCAGGTTCAGTTTGAGTTTTGGAGCGTGGGCCATAGGTGGTGTCGCACAAAGGGCGGGCGCCGGCGCGCGTTTTAGCGCGCGTCGACTTCGTCCTTTTTCGTATGGGCGTCATAAGCCTCGACGATACGCGCAACCAGCGGATGGCGCACGACGTCGGCGCTCGTGAAGCGCGTGAGCGCGATGCCGCGCACGTCGGCGAGCACTTGCTGCGCCTCGATGAGTCCGCTCTTGTGGCCGCGCGGCAGATCGACCTGGGTGGTGTCGCCGGTCACGACCGCCTTCGAGCCGAAGCCGATCCGCGTGAGGAACATCTTCATCTGTTCGGGCGTCGTGTTCTGCGCCTCGTCGAGGATGATGAATGCATGATTGAGCGTGCGGCCGCGCATGTAGGCGAGCGGCGCGATCTCGATCATCTGGCGCTCGAACATCTTCGCGGTCTTGTCGAAGCCGAGCAGATCGTAGAGCGCGTCATACAACGGGCGCAGATACGGATCGACCTTCTGCGCGAGGTCGCCCGGCAGGAAGCCGAGGCGCTCGCCCGCTTCGACGGCCGGACGCGTGAGCACGATGCGCTTGACCTGGTCGCGCTCGAGCGCATCGACCGCGCAGGCGACCGCGAGATAGGTCTTGCCCGTGCCGGCCGGACCGACGCCGAACGTCACATCGTGCGAGATGATCTGCTTGAGGTAGTCGCGCTGCGCCGGCGTGCGTCCGCGCAGGTCGGCGCGACGCGTGTAGAGCTTGGGACCGGCTTCCTCGGCGTCGATGCCGTCATGCACGGGCTCGTCGAACGGATGATCGGGGTCGCCGCGAAAGCGCGGATCGATCGGCTCGTCGCTCGCGGCGCCGCTACCGTTAAGAGCGCGCCGGACGCTGCCCAAGTGCCGCGCTTCGACCAGCGCCAACTGGATGTCGTCGACCGAGAGCGGGTCGCGCGCCTTGTTGTAGAAGTTTTCGAGCGCGGTGAGCGCCAGTTTCGCGCCGCGTCCGCGAATCGCGATGCGATGGCCGCGTCGCGAGAGCGTCACGTCGAGCGCCTGTTCGATCTGCCGCAGGTTCTCGTCGAGCGGGCCGCAGAGGTTGGCGAGGCGCGCGTTGTCGTCGCGCGGCGCGGTGAATTCCAGTTGCTGCTGAGTGGTCTTCAAGGTGTCAGTCGATTCCCGTCATGAGAGCGCGCGTCAATGCGCGAGCGTCGAAGTATCTTCGTGCGCGAGCACCAGTTCGCCGCGCAGCGAGTGGGGATAGGCGTGATTGATCTTCACGTCGATCATCTGGCCGATCAGGCGTGCGTGCGAGGCAAGCGGCGCGGGGAAGTTGACGACGCGGTTGTTCTCGGTGCGCCCGGACAGCTCGCCCGGATCCTTGCGCGACGGCCCTTCGACGAGGATGCGCTCCACCCGGCCGAGCATCGACTGGCTGATGCGCTGCACGTTTTCCTCGATGGTCGCCTGCAGATGCTGGAGGCGCTTCAGCTTGACCTCGCGCGGCGTGTCGTCGTGCAGGTTCGCCGCGGGCGTGCCCGGACGCGGGCTGTAGATGAACGAGAAACTCGTGTCGTAGCTCATCTCCTCGACGAGCTTCATGGTCTTCTCGAAGTCCTCTTCGGTCTCACCCGGAAAGCCGACGATGATGTCCGTCGACAGCGACAGGTCCGGGCGGATCGCGCGCAGCTTGCGGATCACCGACTTGTATTCGAGCACCGTGTAGCCGCGCTTCATCGCCATCAGCACGCGGTCCGAACCATGCTGCACGGGCAGGTGCAGATGGCTCACGAGCTTGGGCACCTTGGCATAGGTATCGATGAGGCGTTGCGTGAATTCCTTCGGATGCGAGGTCGTATAGCGGATGCGCTCGATGCCGGGAATGTCGGCCACGTATTCGATCAGCGTCGCGAAATCGGCGATGTCGTGCGAGCCCGACGTGAGCGCCCCGAGGTACGCATTGACGTTCTGGCCGAGCAGCGTGACTTCGCGCACGCCCTGGTCGGCGAGGCCGGCGATTTCAGTGAGCACGTCGTCGAGCGGGCGCGAGACTTCCTCGCCGCGCGTGTACGGCACGACGCAGTAACTGCAGTACTTGCTGCAGCCTTCCATGATCGAGACGAACGCGCTTGGGCCTTCGACGCGCGCGGGCGGCAGATGATCGAACTTCTCGATTTCGGGGAACGAGATGTCGACCTGCGAGCGTCCGCTCTCGCGGCGTGCATCGATCATCTGCGGCAGGCGGTGCAGCGTCTGCGGGCCGAACACGAGATCGACGTAGGGCGCGCGCTTGACGATCGACGCGCCTTCCTGGCTCGCGACGCAGCCACCGACACCGATCAGCAGATTCGGGTTCGCCTCTTTCAGCTCGCGCACGCGGCCGAGATCGGAGAACACTTTCTCCTGAGCCTTCTCGCGCACCGAACAGGTGTTGAAGAGGATGATGTCGGCGTCTTCGGGGGTGTCGGTCTTGACGAGTCCTTCAGCGGCTCCGAGCACGTCGACCATCTTGTCGGAGTCGTACTCGTTCATCTGGCAGCCAAAGGTCTTTACATAAACTTTCTTGGTCATCGGGGATTCGCCGTTCGCAGTGGTTGACCTGGGGGCGTTGTCCGGGTGTTGCACATCTGGACTACGGTGTATTGGGGGGCTGAATCCGGGTGCCGGAGCTTGGTGCGTGCCTCGCCTGGTACGGCCTTTGTGGCACGCGCGGCACGTCGAAACGACTATTCAGCGGAAGCTAGCATTATAGCCTTTTGCGCTTTGTCCCCTCCGGCCTTGCCGGGCGGCTCGCGGGCCGCGCCGGGGCGGGCAGCAGTGCTTCCAGCTCGCCGCTCACCTCGGCAAAGCGTGTGGTGAGGAAGTCGAGCACGGCGCGCACGCGCGGCGCGATGAAGCGGTTGCGGTGATAAAGCGCATGCAGGGGCGCGTCGGGATAGCGCCATTCGGGCATCAGCACCTTCAGGCGGCCGGTGCGCAGATCGGCCGCGACGTCCCACATCGATTTGACCGCGATGCCGTAGCCGCACAGTGCCCATTGCCTCGCCACGGCGCCGTCGTTGGTCTCGTGCGCGGTGTCGAGCGGCACGGTGTACTGCTGTTCTTCGCCATCGCGCGTGAAGCGCCATTCATTGACCGGTCCGTTCGCCGACCCGAGCACGATGCAGGGAAAGCGCGCCAGATCGGCGGGCTCGCGTGGCTCGCCATGGCGCGCGATGAATTCGGGCGACGCGCACAGCACACGCGGATTCGGCGCGAGCGGCCGGGCGATCAGCGAACTGTCGGGCGGCGTGCCGAAACGGATCGCGAGATCGATGTCCTCCTGCACGAGATTCGACAGCGAGTCGGTCAGCATCAGGCCGAACGTGACATCGGGCCAGTCGCGGTTGAAATCGTCGAGCCATTCCATCAGCAGATTGCGGCCGAAGTCCGAGGTCGCCGAGATGCGGACCTTGCCGCGTACCGCGTTCTGACCCGCCTGCAATGCGGCGCGCGCGTCGTCGAGCGAGCGCAGGGCCTGCTCGCTGCAATTCAGGTAGAGGCGACCTTCGTCGGTGAGGCGCAGCTGGCGCGTCGTGCGGTCGAACAGCCGGGCGCGCAGGCCGCCTTCGAGCTTGGCGAGCCGCGCGCTCGCGGCCGCCGGCGTGAGACCGAGCTTGCGTCCCGCCGCCGACAGGCTGCCGAGCTTGGCTGCTTCGACGAAGAGCCGGATGTCACCGAGGTTATCCATCGCGATTGTTCAACGAGATTTGAAAATGCTTCAAATGCTACGCCAATTATCAAAATTGCGCGGCGCAGTGACAATGCGCTCATTCCCTCGTTCACGGCGCGTCGCGCGCCCCTCGCCATGGATCTCGATCACGTCACGATCGTCACGCCCGATCTCGAAGCCACGCGGCGTTTTTTCGTCGAGGTCGCCGGACTCGAAGACGGCCCGCGTCCGCCATTCGGCTTCGATGGCTACTGGCTCTATGGCGCCGGCCGCGCGTTGCTGCATCTCGTGGATGGAAGCGGGCCGAGTGCGAGCGGTGCGCGCGTCGCGCCGCGCATCGACCACTTTGCGCTGCGTGTCGCGCCCGGCGCCGAGTGGGCGGCGCTCATCGGCCGGCTCGACGCGCACGGGCTGCCTTACCGGCGCGCCGATGTGCCCGCATCCGCGCAACGGCAATTATTCGTCGCGCTCGCGCCGGATCTCGTCATCGAGTTCGTGACGGACTTCGGCGCTACCGCTGCCTGATCTTCTGGAGTTTTTGATGCCTCTTCCTTTGCTTGCGCTGGCGATCAGCGCTTTTGCCATCGGCACCACCGAGTTCGTCATCATGGGCCTCTTGCCCGAGGTGGCGCGCGATCTCGCCGTCTCGATCCCGGCCGCCGGACTGCTCGTGACCGGCTATGCGCTCGGCGTGGCCGTCGGCGCGCCGCTGCTGGCCGTGCTCACGAGCCGCATGCCGCGCAAGATCGCGCTGCAGCTGTTGATGGGCGTGTTCATCGTCGGCAACGTGCTGTGCGCGATCGCGCCGAACTACACCGTGCTGATGGTCGCGCGCGTCGTTGCATCGTTCGCGCATGGTTCCTTCTTCGGCATCGGCGCGGTCGTCGCGGCTTCGCTCGTGCCCGCCGAGAAGCGCGCGAGCGCCATCGCGCTGATGTTCACGGGTCTCACGCTCGCGACGGTGCTCGGCGTGCCGTTCGGCACGTTCGTCGGTCAGCAGTTCGGCTGGCGCGTGGCGTTCTGGATCGTGAGCGCGTTCGGCGTGCTATCGATGCTTGGCGTCAGCGCGCTCGTGCCGAACCGGCACGACGCCGATGCGGCCGGTGCCGCCGGCCTCGCCCACGAAGTGCGCGTGCTGCGCGATCCGCAGGTGTGGCTCGCGCTCGGCATGACGGTGCTCGGTTTTGGCGGCGTGTTCGTTGTGTTCACCTATATCGCGCCGATCCTCGAGCAGGTGACGGGCTTCTCGCCGCGCGCGGTGACGCTGGTGCTCGTCGTGTTCGGGCTCGGCCTCACGCTGGGCAACACGCTTGGCGGCAAGCTGGCCGATCGCGCGCTGATGCGCTCGCTCATGGGCATCCTCGTCGCGCTGGCGCTCGTGATGGCCGTGTTCGCCAAGACGAGCCATTCGCCGGTTGCGGCGGTGATCACGGTGTTCGTGTGGGGGATCGCGGCCTTCGCGACGGTGCCGCCGCTGCAGATGCGCGTCGTCGAAAAGGCGGCTGCCGCGCCCAATCTCGCTTCGACGCTCAATATCGGCGCGTTTAATGTAGGCAACGCGATGGGGGCGTGGATCGGCGGGCTCGCCATCGGGCATGGCTTCGCGCTCGATGCGCTGCCTTGGGTGGCCGCCGCGGTTGCGCTTGCGGCGCTCGTGCTGACGTGGGTTGCGGCACGGCTCGATGGCAAGGCGGTGACGCGGGTGGTGCGGGTAGCGGTTCGGCAGGATGCGTGTTGATCTCTGCGAATTGAATCGTGTTCATGTTTCGATGGATACAATCTGCGCCAGGGCGGACCCCTTACCAGTCGGGGTAGGGGCCGACCGGCGTCAGGGCGCGATTCCGATCATCCGGGACGGCTTCAGCGCGTTTTTCATCGCCTCGATATTCGCCATGTCCATGGGAATTCCCGCCGGTCCCAAATCCAGGTGATAGCGTGAAGCCGGGAGCGGTGACTGCTGAAGCGCCGGTACGTTGCTTGCCGACTGTGCGTCTGCGGCTCGTTCGGCCAATTCGGCACGCGATTCCTGCATGAACGGCTCGCGGAACACCAGATTCAGCGCGAGCGCCCCGATTTGCGTCGGTGACAATGGCGCGCCGCGATTTTGGGCTGTCGCCGCGTCCATCACGTTATTCCATCCCTGGATGAACGCGCGAGCCTCCATTCCTAGACGCCGATCGATCCACCGGTTCCGCTCAGTCGTTTGATCAGTCGAGGCCGATGAAGCTGAGTTGTGGGCCTCCTGCTCCAACTTTTCCCGCTCTTCTCTATGCTGGGTGTGCCACGCCATGTAGCCCAGCGCGAACGCCATGTTGCTCGGCATGATTTCGCCCTCCTGAACCACGTCGAAGATGCGATGTGGGGCCAGTGTGGCGACGTATTCGGGCGTGAACGTCCAGCGGGCGCCGTCGCGCCAGGCTCCCCATGCAGGGCCGGAAGATTGTTCGATGGTTATCTGCTTGAGCAAACCCTCTTTGGTCAATTTCTTCAACTGCGCAGCCAGTTGCGGCGAGGTCTGTATGGCCGTGGCGAACACGTCGTATTGCGCCGGTGTCGATCGTGCGCGCAGTTCAGCCAGAATGCCGTCCAGAGCGGTCTGAGCACCGCGAACTTGAGTGGAAATCTGACGGTCGGAAGCCCCGTCCGGGCGGGTTCCTGCGCCCATTATCGAAGAACTTGCTGCACTGCCAATGACTGCGGCGACCGTGAGCGAAATATACCTGGAATGCATTAGTACTCCATACATAAAAGTGCGGACTATCTTGTTGCCGCAGATGATTGAAGTCGATCGACGGGGTCACGACGGTATCCACGATGTCTATGCGTCGACCCTCACGAGCCGCAGCGACTGCGGCTAACGGCGAGTCGCTCGACGATTGCTCGCTGTACGCTGGCGTCCGCCAGCCGAGGCGTGATTGCGACGTTTCAACGCAAACGGCTCTGAGCGCATCGATGGAAAGCTGGAGCATCCCGGCAAGGATTCTCCCATTCGCGATAGTGGCGAAATCCAGGACGTTGCCTAAACTTGCACTGCTGGCGCCGCCGCGAGCACCGATGACGGTATGGAACAGACCGATGAGGTCGCAATCAGCGCGCCCTTATCGTCTCCGCTCATTTGCATTCGCAGCGCATCTCTCTGCAATGCTGATAACAGTGTGAAGATAACTTCGTTGGGCGAGCCCTGATGCGGTGCTAGTCTTGCCTTCATTCAGGAACGCGCGCCGTCTTTTCGGGATGGCGCCCCACGGAGATTCGCATGCACTCACCGCTCACGCTCGTTCGCGATGCCGCATCGGGCGAGACCGGCGCTGTCGAGAGAGCCGATGGGCCATTCGATACGCTGGAACATCTCGTCGGCGTCAATCTCGCGCGGTTGCGCGCCGAGCGCCAGTTGTCGCTCGACGCGCTTGCCCGAGCATCGGGGGTGTCGCGCGCGATGCTCGCGCAGGTCGAGTCCGCGCGCAGCGTGCCGTCGATCAAGGTGCTGTGCAAGGTCGCGGCAGCCCTCAAGGTGTCGGTCGCGGCGTTCTTGCGACGTCACGCGCTCAACGGCTTCGAGCATTTGCCTGCCGAGCGCGCGCGGCGCGTCGTGAGCGCGAACGGGCGCTTTTCCGTGCGCCCGCTCTATCCCGACGACGAACCGGCCGCCGCCGAATTTCACGAGTTGCGCATTGCGCCGCTGCACACCGAGCCCGGCACGCGCTCGGCGCCGGGCACGACCGTGAATCTGGTCGTGAGCGAGGGAACGCTCGAAATCAGCGTGCACGACCAGCGGCAGTTGCTCGCGACGGGGGACGCCATCGTGTTCGACGCCGATCAGCCGCACAGCCTGCGCAATCCGGGCGACACCGAGGCGCGCGTGTTTCGCGTCACGCTGAACCCCGAGTCGCCGCCCCGCTGGGATGTGCCGTCCGACGCGGCCCGTGTCGCGCGCTGAAGGCTTGCTGCGCTGCGTCATGACGAAATCGAGGCGTTTGTCTAGTGGTTATTTTCCGCGCTGCAAGCTGCAGCCGGCTGTTGTATGCTGTGCCCGCCGGTCAATCCGGTAATCAGTGCGTCTTCAGGGCGGGGTGAAATTCCCCACCGGCGGTATGCGCGCATGGGCCTTGCGCCCGGCGAGCGAGCCCGCGAGCGCCCGCGTCGAACGAGTCTGTGGCTTGGGCCATGGGCAGCGTGGGGTCAGCAGATCTGGTGCGAAGCCAGAGCCGACGGTCATAGTCCGGATGGAAGAAGATGTGCAGATGGTCATGTTTGCCCATCCGCGTCCGACTGCGTCGAGGCGTGGCGCGTCCTGTTCGGGCGCGATTTTCGGGTGTGCTCGCGTCAGCGCGGGCGTCCGGGAGTGGGGTGTCTTGTCTGTTTGCAATGCCCTGAAACGTTTTTCGCCCAACTCTTGCGAGGAGCGTTTCACATGTCTCTTACCTTTGCTGAAAACACCGCGTCCGGCCAGCCGCTCGACGCCTCCGCCGATCTTCCCCTGCTCGACACCGAACCGGTGCCGCCACGTATTGCCGCTGCGCTCAAGGCAATGCGCGAAGGCCGTCCGGTCGTGCTCCAGGACGATCACGACCGCGAGGACGAGGCCGATCTGATCGTCGCCGCCGAGCGGCTCACCACCGAAACCATGGCGCTCTTCATTCGCGAGTGCAGTGGCATCGTGTGCCTGTGCTTGCCGGACGAAAAGGTCCGCGCGCTCGAACTGCCGCCGATGGTCTCCCACAACGAGAGCCGCAACCGCACTGCCTTCACGGTCTCGATCGAGGCGCGCGACGGCGTCAGCACGGGCGTTTCGGCAGCGGATCGCGTGACTACGATCCGCGCGGCGATCGCCCCCAACGCCAAACCCGCCGATATCGTGCGTCCCGGCCATGTGTTCCCGCTGCGCGCGGTTCGCGGGGGCGTGCTCGCGCGCCGTGGCCACACCGAAGGAACGGTCGACCTGGCCGTGCTGGCTGGACTGGCGCCCGCGGGCGTGCTGTGCGAGTTGATGAACCCGGATGGCACGATGGCGCGCGGCGCCCAGGTCGAGCGCTTCGCGGCCGAGCACAACTTGCCGATGCTCACGATCGCCGAACTCGTGGCGTTCCGCGAATCGCTCGCGGCCGTACGCGAGAGTTGCGCCGAAGCGGTCTGAGTTTCGTCGAGGGCGAAACCGCGGTACGAAGCCGGCGCAAGCCGGCTTTTTTACGACTGTACGTCGCCGAACTCGCCGCGCATGCCGGCTTCGACCAGATCCGGCAGCAGCTCCATGCGGTCGATGATCCGCGTGATGCCCATTTCGCGCAGCACGTCCGCGTAACCGGCGGGGATGTGGCTTGCGCCGACAAACGCGATCGTTTTCATGCCTGCCGCACGCGCGGCGTTCAGGCCCGCAATACTGTCCTCGACGACGACACAGCGCTGCGGCTCGACGCCGAGTTGTCGCGCCGCGTACAGGTACACGTCCGGGTAGGGCTTGGGGCGTTCGACCTGTTCGGCGCTGAATACGCGCGGCCCGAAGATCGTGTCGAGGCCCGCGCGCCGCACCGAGGCCTGCACGCGCGCCATGTGGCTGTTGGAGACGACCGCTGCCGGCAGCGGGATGCGCCGCAGGGCGTCGCGCACGCCGTTGATCGGGCTGAGCGAGGCAGCGAGTGCGATCTCGACGTTGTGCTCGATCGTGTCGAGGAAGTCGGCGGGCATCGTGAGCTCGAAGCGCGCGGCGACGTCAGCGAGAAAACGCGAGGTCTGTTGGCCGAACGCCGATTTGACGGCAGCACGGAAATCGAAGCCGGGAAACGTCTGGGTCAGCGTGTCGAAGAGGACATGGTCGGCGATGACTTCGCTGTCGACGAGTACGCCGTCGCAGTCGCAGATGAGGTGGTCAAGCATGTGTCAAAACGGGCAAAGTGGCGACGGCTTGCCTCACGGCGCGCCGCAGCGGTGAAGCCTTGTTCAATCCGGGTTGAAGCGTGGCTGGAATCGCGCCGGCTTGCCGGCAAGGGTTGCGGCGGCGCGCCGGGGTGAAAGCGCAATGATACGTGCTTTCGCCGGGCAGTCTCGCTGGCGGGCGGGGCGGGTGTCGGGTCACGGCGAGCCCGGCGAGTCGGGCGCGTCGGCCCAGGCTTTGGCCGCCCGAACGGCGCGTTGCCAGCCGGCGATGCGCGTCTGGACGTCGTCGCGCGGCATCGCAGGGCTGAAACGCCGCTCCAGTTGCCATTGCTGCTCGAGTTCGCCGACGTCTTGCCAGAACCCGACCGCGAGACCCGCGAGATAAGCGGCACCGAGCGCCGTGGTCTCGCTGATCCGGGGGCGCACGACATCGACGCCGAGCAGGTCGGCCTGGAACTGCATGAGCAGGTTGTTCGTGCAGGCGCCGCCATCGACGCGCAGCTCGCCGACGCGAATCTTCGCGTCCGCCTGCATGGCGTCGAGCACGTCGAGCGACTGATACGCGATCGATTCGAGTGCCGCGCGCGCGATGTGCGCCGCGAGCGTACCGCGCGTCACACCGAACAGCGTGCCGCGCGCACGCGGGTTCCAGTGCGGCGCGCCGAGCCCGGCGAACGCGGGCACCAGATAGACGCCGTCGCCATGCGGCACTTGCGCGGCGAGCGCTTCGACGTCGGCGGCACGCTGGATGAGGCCGAGGCCGTCGCGCAGCCACTGCACCACGGCACCGGCGATGAAGATGCTGCCTTCGAGCGCGTACTGCGTCCTGCCGCCGACCTGCCACGCGAGCGTGGTGACGAGGTTGTGGCTCGATTCGATCGGCGCGTCGCCCGTGTTCATCATCAGGAAGCAGCCCGTCCCGTATGTGTTCTTCACCATGCCGGCTCGCGTGCACATCTGGCCGAAGAGGGCGGCATGCTGGTCACCGGCGATGCCGGCGAGCGGGATGTCCGATGCGAATACGGTGTTCGCCGCCGGCCCGTAGCGCTGCGACGACTCGCGGACTTCGGGCAACATGCTGCGCGGTATGCCGAACAGGTCGAGCAGTTCGTCGTCCCATTGCAGCGTGTGGATGTTGAACAGCATCGTGCGCGATGCGTTGGTTGCGTCGGTGATGTGCAGCGAGCCCTTCGTGAAGTTCCAGACGAGCCAGCTGTCGACGGTGCCGAAGGCGAGCCGCCCCTGGGCGGCTTTTTCCCGTGCACCTTCGACGTTATCGAGGATCCAGCGGATCTTGGTGGCGGAGAAATACGCGTCGATGGGCAAACCCGTCTTGGCCCGCACGGCGGCTTCGAGGCCGCGCGCCTGCAGCTCGTCGCAAAGCGGCGCGGTGCGCCGGTCCTGCCACACGATGGCGCGATAGATCGGCTGCCCCGTGTCGCGGTCCCAGACGATGGTGGTCTCGCGCTGGTTCGTGATGCCGATGGCCGCGATCGAGGCGCCGTCCAGCCCCGCACGCGTAACCGCCTCGGCGGCGACGCCGGCCTGGCTCGCCCAGATGTCGTGCGGATCGTGCTCGACCCAGCCGGGGCGCGGGTAGTGCTGCGCAAATTCCTTCTGCGCGGCGGCGACCACATTGCCGTGGCGGTCGAAGACCATGGCGCGCGAACTGGTCGTGCCCTGGTCGAGCGCAAGGATGTACTGGTCTCGCATGGACGGCTTCTCCGTGGTGGGCGGCCCGCGTCGCGCCCACGATCTGGCGCTCGCTTCAGGCAGGCACGACCAGCATATTGGAAAGCCGCGAGGCGCACACCCTGGCCGGATGGCCAGGGGGCTGGCGCAACCCGCACGCGCGGACGATACTCATTGCAACCAGTCAGCAACGAGGCAAACATGCGAAGTTTTGCGATGATCGGCGCCGTGGTTCTGTTGAGCGCCTGTGCGGCGAACCCCGGGCCGCAGGGCGGTTGGGGCGCGCCATCTTTCGCGGCGCTGCAGCAGACGTGCGGTGTGGCACCGCTCGACTATGGCCAGGACACTCAGCCGGTCTATTCGACGCTGTTCGACGCGTGGGTGGCGAGCCGGCACGGCAAGCTGTCACAAGAGCAGTTCTGCGGCTTCCAGACGAGGCTCGCGCAACAGTACGCATCGAGCGGCCAAAGCGCCGATCCGCAGGTTCGCAACCAGTGGGTGAGCTTCTTCAACGAGCAGCGCGCCAACGCGCTCAGTTGGCGCGCTTCGGTCGATCCGACGCTGCGCGCGGGCTAGCCTCGCGCGGCCCGTCAAGGCGGCGCCGGCGCGATCAGGCGCGAGCAAATAGCACGAGGCGCGCAACAGACGCGCGACCGAAGCGCACCGACGAACCAGGGCAGGGCCCGCGTGAAGACCTGCTCGGTTTCGTCGCGCGTGCAATGCCAGCGTGACGAAACGCGTGCACGCCATGCGGAAGAAAAAGAGGTCACGCGGGCATGAAGCGCGCGGGTCCGCGTGACCGTGCACTGCAGGCGCACTCACAGACTGCAGCGCACCTGCATCGGGGATCGTCGCGAGCAACCGGGCGCGGTTGCGGCGCGGAGGTTGAACGGGAACGCGCCGCGCTTCGAACCAGTCGGCGAGACGCGGCTAGGAAAGACGTTTGATGGCCCGCAGGGCGAAAGCGCCCGTTTCGGTGAGGCGCCATTGTTCGAGACCGGATGCCAGTTTTTCCAGCGCGACCAGCTGGCGTTCAAGGAGCGCGTCGAGTTCTTCGCGTTCCATGTTGAGCTGGTTGGGGGCGTCCTTCAGGAGCAGCAGCGTGGCGAATTCGTGCGGGCTCAGCATCGTTCTCTCTCCATGTGTCCGCGTGAGAGGTAGCCGGGCGCGGGGCGCAGTGGCGACATCAAGGCGGCGGGCGTGAGCGAAAGACTGCAGTGTTCGGTATGGATCGGTACCGCGGCGGATGCCGCACAAAGCGGTAGCGGGCCTCGACCGAAGGCGGGAACTGCAGTGTAGTCAACGGGTTTGCGTTGTTCAAACCACATCCCGCAAATTTTCCCTTTGACATACATCAATGCGCGAGGCGGTCTGCGCTCGCGGTCAACTTCTTGATTTCACTTGAAGTCGTGAAACAGCCGACACGCCGATGCGGCGGCGCGCAACGCGCCCGGCGCGAGGCGAGGCGGGGCGCCGGCTAGGGCGCGACGTGCACCTGGGTGCCGGACGCTTCGAGTGCCTCGTTCATGTCCGGCGGCGGCGGGGCGCTCGTGAAGAGCGCGTGGATCTGGTCGAGGTGGCCTTGGCGCACCAGCGCCGGACGTCCGAACTTCGAATGATCGGCGACCAGGTACACCGTGCGCGCGTGCGAGATGATCGCTTCGGCCACGCGTACTTCGCGCGTGTCGAAGTCGCGCAGCGTGCCGTCGGTCTCGATACCCGAGGTCCCGATGATTGCGAAGTCCACCTTGAACTGGCGAATGAAATCGATCGCCAGCTCGCCGACGATGCCCTTGTCCCACGGACGCACCACACCGCCCGTGATGAGCACCTCGCAGTCGGGGTAGCCGCTCATCATGCTCGCCACGTTCAGGTTGTTGGTGACGACGCGCAGGCCGCGATGGCGGTTCAGCGCGCGGGCGACCTCCTCGGTCGTGGTGCCGAGGTTGATGAAGAGCGACGCCTGATCGGGAATATGCGTGGCCACCAGCGTGGCGATGCGGCGCTTCTCGTCATGGAACATGCGCTGGCGTGCCGTGTACGAGACGTTCTCCGAGCTCGTCGGCAGGCTCGCGCCGCCGTGATAGCGGCGCAGCAGGTTCATGTCCGCGAGCCAGTTGACGTCGCGCCGGATGGTCTGCGGCGTGACTTCGAAATGCGCGGCAAGATCGTCCACGGTCACGAAGCCGTCGCGCTGCACCCAGTCGAGCATCTCCTGTTGGCGGGCGTTCAGGCTCAGGCGGGGGTCTCGGGTCATGGCGATTGAAGAGTCGTTGAGGAGCACTGCGCGGCACGGCGAACACGATCAGTCGCGCATATTGTAAAACCTCCCCACCGGGCGCCGTGTGTTAGCCGGTTTTCAGGCAGCTTGCGCAGTGGATTCAGTGACAGATGAATTGCGTCATGAACGCGTTTGCGCTGCAATGCGTGAGAGGCACCCGCTTTCCATTCACGAGTAACGACCCATGACCCGTTTCGATTGGCAAAACCCGTATCCGAGCCCGCGTCTGCCCGTGTTCGCGCGCAACATCGTCTCGACTTCCCATCCGCTCGCCGCCCAGGCCGGCCTGCGCATGTTGTGGAAGGGGGGCAACGCGGTCGATGCCGCGCTCGCCGCCGCCGCGGCGATCACCGTGGTCGAGCCCGTGTCGTGCGGTCTTGGCGGCGATGCGTTCGCGCTCGTCTGGGACGGCGCGCGGTTGCACGGCCTCAACGCGTCGGGCGTCGCGCCCGCCGCCTGGAATGTCGACTACTTCCGGCGCCGCCACGGCGAGCACGGGAACGGGGGCCACGCGCGGCAGCCCGTGCGTGGCTGGGACACGGTGACCGTACCTGGCGTGATAGCGGGCTGGGAGGCCTTGCATTCGCGCTTTGGCTCGCTGCCGTTCGCCGATCTGCTCGAACCCGCGATCGAGCTCGCCGAGCGCGGCCACGCGGTTGCTTCGATCGTACAGCGCAAGTGGGCGGCGTCGATCCCCGATCTGCGCGACCAGCCGGGGTTCGCCGCGACATTCATGCCACATGGCCGCGCGCCCGAGGTGAGCGAACTCGTGCGGCTGCCCGGCCACGCGCACACGCTGCGCACGCTCGCGAACGCCGGGCCGCGCGCCTTCTACGAGGGCGAACTGGCCGAGCGCATCGTCGCGTTTGCGCGCGAGGGCGATGGCGCGATGACGGCCGCCGACCTGCGCGACTATCGTGCGCAATGGGTCGAGCCGATTTCAAAAGACTACCGTGGCTACACGGTCCACGAAATTCCGCCCAATGGCCAGGGCATCGCAGCGCTGATCGCATTGGGCATCCTCGAACACTTCGACCTCTCGTCGCTCGCGCTCGATGGCCCCGAATCGCAGCATCTGCAGATCGAGGCGATGAAGCTCGCGTTCGCCGACGTCTATCGATACGTCGCCGATCCGCGCTCGATGGAACTCACGCCAGAGCAGATGCTCGATCCTGCGTACCTTGCCGCGCGCGCCCGCCAGATCGACCGGGGCCGCGCGACGCAGTTCGACTTCGGCATGCCGAAAGCGGGCGGCACGATCTATCTGAGCGCCGCCGACGAGCGCGGCATGATGGTGAGCTTCATCCAGTCGAACTACATGGGCTTCGGCTCGGGCGTGGTCGTGCCGGGCACGGGCATCGCCCTGCAAAACCGGGGCTGCGGCTTCTCGATGGACCCGCGCTCGCCCAACGTGGTCGAAGGCGGCAAACGGCCGTTCCACACCATCATTCCGGCCTTCGTCACGCAGCGCGTCGACGGCCGCGATGAAGCGGTGATGAGCTTCGGCGTGATGGGCGGCGACATGCAGCCGCAAGGTCATCTGCAGTCGCTCGTGCGCATGCTCGACTATGGCCAGCAGCCGCAGGCGGCCTGCGACGCACCGCGCTGGAAGGTCAACCGCGACTTCACGCTCGATCTCGAGGCGAGCTTCGATCCACCGTGCGCCGCCGCGCTCGAACGGCTCGGCCATACGCTCCACGCGATCGACGATCCGTACATGGATTTCGGCTCCGGCCAGTACATCTGGCGCCTCGATCGCAACGAGCCCGAGCGCGGCTACGTGGCCGCGAGCGACAGTCGCCGCGACGGTCTCGCGGCGGGCTTTTGACGCACCGCACACGACCATCGTGACAGTCGCATAAACGAAGCAAACTGGTTTTTTCCGGAACCGTGGCGCGCAGGAGCGGTCTGTGCTCTGTGCCTGCAGATTGGCGAAACAAGCGCTAAGATGCAGAGTAAAAAGGGCGGGTACCCTGCGGGTACCTTTCACCTGTGCGAGCCGTCCACGGCGCCATGCAGGCCTCGAAACGAGGCGCGTGCACCGCGCGACGCTACCGCTTTGGGAGCAAGACACAATGCGCAACGACGTTGAGCCTCGCCATGTAATGCCTTGGCGCATCGAAGACATCGACATGTCGCGGATCGATCGCCAGCGCGCGCTCGCCAATGAAGATCTGATGCTGCTCGTGTGCGCGTCGTCGTTCATCGAAAGCGGCTCGGATCTTTACACCAGCAATCTGAGCCTGTTCTTCAATGACGACCCTGAAGTGTCGGCTTGGCTGCGCCACGAGTGGGAACCCGAGGAGTTGCAGCATGGCCGCGCGCTGAAGACCTACATCGCGCACGTGTGGCCCGACTTCGACTGGGACAGCGCGTTCGCGAGCTTCTTCAGCGAGTATTCGAAGACCTGCTCGGTCGAGGGCTTCGAGAAGACCCACGCGCTGGAAATGGTTGCGCGCTGCGTCGTCGAGACGGGTACGGCCACGTTGTATCGCGCGATCGGCGAGTGCTCGGACGACCCCGTGCTCAAGGCCATCACCGACAACATCCGCACCGACGAAGTGCGCCACTACAAGCACTTTTTCCGCTATTTCAAGAAGTACAACCAGATCGAAGGGCACGGCCGGATCGCGGTGCTCGGCGCGTTGATGCGCCGCGTACTCGAGATCAAGAACGAGGACTCGGAGATCGCGCTGCGCCACGTGTTCGCGTATCGCTACCCCGAGCGTATCGGCGACGAAAGCTACAACCGCGAACGTGCAGCGCGCGTGAGTGCGCTGGTGCGTCACAACCTGTCGGCGGACATGTGCGTGAAGATGCTGCTCAAGCCGCTCGACATCCCCGCGCGGTTCCAGTCCGGCGTCCACTATCCGCTCGCGAAGATCACGCAGCACGTGTTCTTCCGCTGAGATGCGCCCGACACCGCCGCCACGTCCGCTCGAACAGAACGTCTTCGATGCGTGGCCCTCCGCGCTGTGCACGCTGTTCGACGGCGCGTCGCTCGCGACCAGGACGGGCTTCACTGCCTCGCTCGTGACCGCCGATGCCACCGGCCAGCTGCGCACATCGCTGCTCAGTGCCGGTGAGCTGTACGCGCCCGACGAGCACACGCTGCGCATCGCCCTGTGGCCGCAGGCGCGCGCGGCGCGCGTGCTGCGCGAGCAGCAGCGCGGGGCGCTGACGTTCGTGCATGACGCGACGTTCTATCAGGTTCAGTTGCGCTTCACGCCGCTCGACCCCGCACCCGGCGACTCGGGCGGCCTCGTGTATTTTGCGGGCGTCATCGAAGCGGGCGAGACGCAGCGCGTGCGTTATGCACGGCTCACGAGCGGCATTGCATTCGATTTCGAAGTAGAGAGCGAGGGTGAGGCAGTGCTCGAACGATGGGCGCAGCAGATCGGCTGGCTGAAACAGGCGGTGGCGCGGGGTGAAGGACTGCGTTGAATCGCGACGCTTGACGACGGGCACAACGCGCGATTCGCCAATCGCAACAGAAGGAACGCGCCGCATTTGCACGGCGCGTTGAGCGTCGATAGACGGGACGCGTGCGCGTCCCGCCGGATGTTGCGCTTAGCGCTCGCGCACGGTGCCGCGTCGCGGCGAGTCGCTACGCGGCTTGCCGCCGAGCAGCGCGCCCGGATTGGCCGTGTTGGCGGGCTTTTTGCGCGGTGCGTTCGCCGCGCCGTCGTGGGCCGCGGCACGCGGCTTGTCGCGTCGCGTCGAGTCTTGCTGCGCTTGTGCACCAGCCGGCTTCGCCGGGCCGTTGCGGCGGCCTTCCGCTGCCTGGCCGCGCGGTGCCGGTTTGGCAGCCCCAGGCGCGCCTCCGTTCGGCGTACGGCCATTGGACTGCGCCTGCCGTCCGTCGCCGCCACGCTTGGGCGCACCAGGCGCCTGGCCTTGACCTTGAGCCTGACGCGGCGCACGTTCACCACCACCCTGACCTTGACGCGGCGCGCGAGCGCCACCACCGCCGCCACCTTGTCCGCGACGCAGGATCGGCTCCGGCTTCGCATGCGGATCCGGCTCGAAGCCCGCGATCACTTCCTGCGGCACCGCGCGCTTGATGAGCTTCTCGATGTCCTTGAGCAGTTGCAGCTCGTCGACGCACACGAGCGATACCGCCTCGCCCGTCGCGCCCGCACGTCCCGTGCGGCCGATGCGGTGCACGTAATCTTCGGGCACGTTGGGCAGGTCGAAGTTGACGACATGCGGCAACTGGTCGATGTCGATGCCGCGCGCGGCAATATCGGTGGCGACCAGCACCTGCAGCGTGCCGTCCTTGAACTCGGCGAGCGCGCGCGTACGTGCCGACTGGCTCTTGTTGCCGTGGATCGCGAGCGCGCTGATGCCGTCCTTCGTCAGCTGCTCGGCGAGACGGTTGGCACCGTGCTTCGTGCGCGTGAACACGAGCACCTGGAACCAGTTGTGCTGGCGGATCAGATGCGTGAGCAGTTCGCGCTTGCGGTCGCGATCGACCGGATGGATCTTCTGCGCGACCGTCTCGGCCGTGGTGTTGCGGCGCGCGACTTCGATGAGGGCGGGCCTGTCGAGCAAGTTGTCGGCGAGCGCCTTGATCTCATCGGAGAAGGTCGCCGAGAACAGCAGGTTCTGGCGCTTGGGCGGCAGCTTCGCGAGCACGCGCTTGATGTCGTGGATGAAGCCCATGTCGAGCATGCGATCGGCTTCGTCGAGCACGAGGATCTCGAGCTGCGACAGGTCGATGGTCTTTTGCTGCATGTGATCGAGCAGGCGCCCCGGCGTCGCGACGACGATATCGACACCGCGTCGCAGTGCATCGATCTGCGGGTTGATGCCGACACCGCCGAACATCACCGTCGAGCGCAGCTTCAGGTACTTGCCGTAGGCACGCACGCTTTCCTCGACCTGCGCCGCGAGTTCGCGCGTCGGCGTGAGGATGAGCGCACGCACGGCGCGCGAGCCGGCCTTCACGGGCGGCATGGCGTGCAGGCGCTGCAGGATCGGCAGCGTGAAGCCGGCGGTCTTGCCCGTGCCGGTTTGCGCGCCGGCCAGCAGGTCGCCGCCGTTGAGCACGGCGGGAATCGCTTGCAACTGGATCGGGGTGGGAGACGTATAGCCTAGTTCGTTGACAGCGCGGACCAGCGGTTCGGACAAGCCGAGGGAATCGAAGGACATAAAGACTCGTTGTAATGCAGTTTCGTGACGCGCATAGCGGCAGCGCGCGACATCGGCAGGTGACGCTCGCGCGCTCGCGGCGAGGCCCGCCACAAAGGCGGGCTCACGTCGAGCGCAGGCGGGTCGAGCTGCCGCTCGCGCGCAGGGCGCAAGGCCTTGCTTATCGCGTATCGGGGCGGCACGCCAGTGCGCGTGCCGTCGAGTGGCGGTCTGTCAAGACCCGCCTTCTGGCGTTAAGTTGCATCGCACTGCCGCGGACACTGCGGCGGCGGCACGATGGCTTCGCGTTGGACGCGTCACGCGACGTAGCGCAAGACGCTGACGAACTGACAAACGCTGCCGGCCAGTACGAACAGGTGCCAGATGCCATGTCCGTGCCGGATGCGCTCGTCGTTGATGAAAAAATAAATTCCGAGGCTGTAAATGACGCCACCCGCGACGAGCCACGCGAGGCCGCCCGCAGGCAGCGACGAGACGAGCGGCCCGGTCGCGACGAGCGCGAGCCAGCCCATCACCACGTACAGCACCATCGACACGATGCGCGTGCGCCGCCCGAGCGTCAGTTCCTGGACGATGCCGAACACGGCAAGCCCCCAACTGACGCCGAACAGCGACCAGCCCCACGGGCCGCGCAGTGTGACGAGCGCAAACGGCGTATAGCTGCCGGCGATCAGCAAATAGATCGCCGCATGATCGCATTTCTGCAGGACCGCCTTCAGGCGCGGCCCGCGAACGCCGTGATACAAAGTCGAGATTGTATACAGTGCGCAGAGCATCGCGCCATAGACCGCGAAGCTCACGACCTTGTACGCATCGTGATCGAGTGCGCCAAGCGTGACGAGCGACACGAGGGCCGCCAGCGACAACATCGCGCCCACGAGGTGAGTAATGCTGTTCAGACGCTCACCAGCGTGCATGCTGACTCCTTCTTCTTCTCGCGTGCGAACTGTTTGCACGCGTGCACTTCCAGACCTGCCTTTGCCCAAAATGCCGCCCCCGCGCGCGGGGGCCCGCTTAAAAAGCGAAGGGCGCAGACCGCGTGATATCGCGGGCTGCGCCCCGAGGCGATTACGTCACTATATCAGGCGTCGCTCAGTCGAGTGGGGACGAGCGCAAATCCGCGACCTGCTGGGGCGACACCGGCGTGCCCTTGTTGCCCCAGGACATGCGGATATACGTGACCACCGCCGCGACTTCCTGGTTGGACAGCGATTGCGCGAACGGCGGCATGCCATAGGGCTTCGGATTGCCGCCCGTACTCGGCGGATAGCCGCCGTTGAGCACCATTCGGATCGGGTTCACCGCCGAACGCATCTGGATCGACTGGTTATTGGCGAGCGGCGGGTAGTTCGGCGGCATGCCGAGACCGTTATCCGCGTGACACTTCGCGCACTGGTCATGGAAGATCCGTTGGCCCTGTTGTAACAGTTCGCTACCGAATGCTTCCGACGTTTCCATCTGCATCGTCTCGGGCGCCTCGCTCTTTTGCGGGATCGTCTTCAGGTACGTGGCCATCGCCTTGATGTCGTCGTCGGACAGGTACTGGAGGCTGTTGTGCACGACATCGGCCATCGGGCCGAACACGGCGCCGCGCTGCGAGATGCCAGTCTTCAGGAGACTCGCGATATCCGCGAGGTCCCAGTCGCCGAGGCCGCCTTCGCTCGACGTGAGCGATGGTGCGTACCAGTTCTGCAGCGGGATCAGGCCACCCGCGAAGGCCGCCGAGTTCACCGGCCCGCCCACCGCGTTGATCGACGTGTGGCACATGCCGCAGTGGCCGAGGCCCTCGACCAGATACGCGCCGCGATTCCATTCGACCGACTTGGTCGGATCGGCCTTGTATTCGCCTTCACGGAAGAACAGCGTGCGCCAGCCGATCAGCAGGTTGCGGTTGTTGAACGGGAACTTGAGTTCCTGCGGACGGCTCGGCACGTTCACCGGTGTCACCGAGCGCATGTAGGCGTAGATCGCGTCGGAGTCCGCGCGCGTGACCTTCGTGTAGCTTGCGAACGGGAAGGCCGGATAGAGCAGGCTGCCATCCTTCGAGTGGCCCGTATGCAACGCGCGATAGAAGTCGTCGACGCTCCACTTGCCGATGCCGTACTGGTCGTCGGGGGTGATGTTGGGCGTGTAGAGCGTGCCGAACGGCGTCGCCATCGGCAGGCCGCCCGCGAACTGCTTGCCGCCGCGCGCCGTGTGGCACGCGATGCAGTCGCCGGCCCGGGCGAGGTACTCACCCTTCTTGATGAGATCGGTCTGATCGGCTGGTGTGGCCGCCATCGCGGCGCCGTGATGAAACTGGTCGCGGCCGGACCAGAGGACCGGCACGAGTGCCGCAGCCGCCACCACGATCACGGCGGAAAGTGCGAACAGGGACTTGCGTTTCATGTGTATGTCTCTCCCGGCGCCTTATTGCGGTTCGCTGCCGCACGCAAGCGGAGTCTTCAACGAGCGCGCCGCTATCGGCACGGGGTTGGCCGGCGCCGGCTGCGTCGACAGCCATGCGGCGACCGCGTTCACGTCCTCATCGGTGAGGCGCGTGGCGATCGTGTGCATGCAGTCAGGCGCGAGCGCATGCCGCGAACCCGAGCGCCAGGCGCCGAGCTGCGCGCTGATGTAGTCCGAGTGCAGACCGACGAGGCCGGGGATCGCCGGCTGCATGCCGGTCAGCGCGCTGCCGTGACAGGCGGCGCAGGCAGGCACCTGGCGCGCTGCATCGCCGTTGAGCACGATCTGCTTGCCGCGCGCGAGCACCGTATCGGAGACCGTCGGTTTGGCCGGCGGCGGATAGGGCGGGCGCTGCTGCGAGAAGAACGTGGCGATGTCGTGCAGGTAGTCGTCGGAGAGATACGTGACGAGGTAGTTCATCGGAGGGTACTTGCGGCGACCCTCGCGAAAGTTCGTGAGCTGGTTGTACAGGTATTCGGCGGGCTTGCCGGCGAGGCGCGGGAAGTAGTCGTTGTCGCTGCCCTGACCGTGCGAGCCATGGCAGGCAGTACAACCCTGTACACGGGCCTCCATGGTGTCGGGGGCCTTGGGCTGCGTGCTTTGCGCCTGAGCGGCGTTGACGAGGCCGAGCACGCCCGAGAGCACGAACACGGCGCCAAGCGGAGCGGCAAGGGAGACGGCAAGCGGGCGGAAGATACGTCTTGGGGACACGCGTAACTCCATCATTTTGCTGAACCTGACCGAACTTCGAACGGCTCGATTTGGGCAGCCGCGACCGCTGCGGCACCGCCGCATTCTATCATCGAAGCGACATAGTGACTATTTGCCACATCCGGCATGCTGCCGTCCATTCACGCATTCACGATAGACGCGGCAGTACGTCGCGGCCTTGCTGCCGGTATGATTCTGCACCTGTCTCGCGAAGCGTGACGTGTCAGTGAGCAGCGCTCGTCATTCCGATTGAACCGGGCGGCCCCTGGACCATCGAAGGCTACACGCGCGAGCGACCTGCGCCTCGCACTTTCCTTTTGTTTCCTGTTGCTTCTTGTTGTTTCCTTGCCACTGACCTCGATGAAATCCATTGCCCGTCGTCTGTACGCGCGGCCTGTCGCTGCCGCGCTGTCCCATGCTGTGTGTGTCTCCTCGCAAACGGTGCGTCCATGAAGGCGGACGGGCTGTGGATCGGGCAGGTCGCGATGGCCGCGCTCATCAATGTTTCGTTTGCGTTCGCGATCGGCTCGGCGCTCTTCGACGGCTGGCTTCGCAAAGACGCTCGCCAGAGCGTCTCGCCCGCACGTGCCGCATGGCTGCGTGCGCAGCGCTCGATGCGCACGGCTTCGTTCGTGCTCGCGCTCGCACTCGTCGTGTGGCTCGTCTATGAGAGCGCATCGATCAGCGGCAACGCGCTGCCCGCCGCGTTCGCCGTCGTGCCGACGGTGCTCGGCCAGACCCATGTCGGCTTCGCGTGGTTGATCGCGTTCGGCGGGGCCTTGCTGCTCGTCGTCGCGGCCTTCATGGGCACGGGCAGCGTCGCTCGTGACGGCTTGTGGTGGCTCGCCGTCGTGATCGTCGCGGCGGGACGCGCGGGGCTGGGCCATGCGATCGATGCAGGCGTGGCTTCGGCGGCGCTTGGCGTGCATACGCTGCATGTGCTGAGCGTGAGCGTGTGGGGCGGGCTCGTGCTGGCGGGCGGCCTCACGGTGTTGCCCGCGCTCGGCAATTCGACGGCGCGCGGCATATTGATTCGCACCGCACAACAACTGTCGGCGCTCTCGTTCGTGACGGTGTTCTTCGTGCTCGCGACCGGCGCGTTCAACGCGGTGCGCGGCACCGGCGGCTCGCTCGATGCATTCACGCAAAGCACATGGGGCCACGTGCTGCTGCTCAAGCTTGCACTCGTCGCGCTGGCCCTCGTGCTGGGCGGCGCGAACCGCTTGCGGACCTTGCCGAGCCTGCGCCGCACGGCATCGACGGCCGCGGCACGGCGCTTCGTCAATGTGCTGTATCTCGAGGCGCTCGTCATGCTCGGCATCTTCATCGTCGCGGCGGCGCTCGCGCATAGCGTGCCGGGCTACGTGGCCGCAGGCTGAGCGCTCATTCGTAGCCGAGCCGGTGACTGAGGATCGGTGCGCAGAACAACGCGATCGCACAGCCGAGCGCGTTGCCCTGCAACTCGGCGAACGTGCCCGGCGCCGTGCTCCACGTGTACCACTCGAGCAGTTGCGGCGTGCAGTACAGCACCGCCGCGACGATGAAACCGCGTTCGATGTAGACGATGCGCCAGCCGCGCGCGTAGGCGAGCGCAGCCGCGATCACGCGCAACGTACTGAAGACGAAGAGTGCGCCGATCATCGCCTGGGCGCGGATCAGTTCATCGGATAGCCATGGGCTCATGAGGCGTCTCGCTCGCGAAGAAGTGGGCGACGAGACAGGCAGCAAGGAGCAGGCCCGCGACGCGATGAACGTGTGGGATGGACCACAGATCGCCGGACGGCCGCAAGCGCGTGGCCGTTCTCAGGCCGATTGCAAAAGAGCTTGCGTGTGCGTGCGGGACGCCGGAGGGTCCGCGCACGCGTGAGTCGTTACATCGGTGAAACGTGCGCTGCGCGCAGTGACGCTTCACTGCGCGCATGCAGCACTGCGGGCATCACCATTCGGCGACGCTGCCGTCCTCGTGACGCCACACCGGATTGCGCCAGCGGTGGCCGGTCTTGGCCATTTCGCGGACCTTCTCCTCGTTCACCTCGATGCCCAAACCCGGCCCTTGCGGAATCGACACGAAGCCGTTTTCATATTTGAACACTTCGGGGTTGCGGATGTAGTCGAGCAGATCGTTGCCACGGTTGTAGTGGATGCCGAGACTCTGCTCCTGGATGAACGCGTTGTAGCTCACCGCGTCGATCTGCAGACACGTGGCGAGCGCGATCGGTCCGAGCGGACAGTGCAGCGCGAGCGCGACGTCGTAGGCCTCGGCCATCGCGGCGATCTTGCGGCATTCGGTGATGCCGCCCGCATGCGAGGCGTCGGGCTGGATGATGTCGACATAGCCGCCCGCGAGGATGTGCTTGAAGTCCCAGCGCGAGTAGAGCCGCTCGCCGAGCGCGATTGGCGTGCTCGTCTGGTTGACGATGTCGCGCAGCGCCTCGACGTTCTCGGAGAGCACGGGCTCTTCGATGAACATCAGCTTGTACGGGTCGAGCTCCTTCGCGAGCACCTTCGCCATCGGCTTGTGCACGCGGCCATGAAAGTCCACACCGATGCCCACGTGCGGGCCCACGGCCTCGCGCACGGCGGCGACGTTGGCGATCACGCCTTCGACCTTGTCGAAGGTATCGATGATCTGCAGTTCTTCCGAGCCGTTCATCTTGACGGCCCTGAAACCGCGCTCGACCACCGCGCGCGCGTTGTTGGCGACATCATGCGGACGATCGCCGCCGATCCACGAGTAGACCTTGATCTTGTCGCGCACCTGACCGCCGAGCAGGGCGTGCACCGGCACGCCATGATGCTTGCCCTTGATGTCCCACAGCGCCTGGTCGACACCCGCGATCGCGCTCATCGAAATCGGACCGCCGCGATAGAAGCCCGCGCGGTACATGACCTGCCAGTGGTCCTCGATGAGCAGGGGATCCTTGCCCACCAGATAGTCGGCGAGTTCCTGCACGGCCGCCTCGACCGTATGCGCGCGCCCTTCGACGATCGGCTCGCCCCAGCCGACGATGCCCTCGTCTGTTTCAATCTTGAGAAAGAGCCAGCGCGGCGGCACGACGAAGGTTTCGAGGCGGGTGATTTTCATGGCGGTATCTCCAGAACCGGAATGGGTTGCAGGACGCTATGCTACTGCAGGTCGGCGGTTAAAATGCTATTAATAGTATTAGTCGGTGGGTGTTCCCATTATCTGGGTTCGGGCGCCGGCATTCACGAGGAGAAGCGTCATACAGCGCGATCTGCACGGCCGGGTGGCCTACGAACTGGGCAGCGCGATTCTGCGCGGCGATCACGCGCCCGCCGCGGTGCTGCCGCGCGAGGCCGAACTGATGGCCGCGTTCGGCGTGAGCCGCACTGTGTTGCGCGAGGCTTTGCGCACACTGACCTCGAAGGGCCTCGTCGAGTCGCGCCCGCGCATCGGTACGCGGGTGCGGGCGCGCGAAGCGTGGAATCTGCTCGATGTCGACGTGCTCGACTGGTATGCGGGCGTCGCGCCGCCGCTTGCCTTTGCCCTCAAATTGCAGGAGATGCGCGAGATGATCGAGCCTTACGCGGCAGGGCTTGCGGCGACGGCGCACGACGCCGTTGCGCTGGCCGCGATCGGCGACGCACACGCAGCGATGGCGGCGGCGCGCAACGTGGACGAATGGGTGCGCGCCGATCTGCGCTTCCATCTGGCCGTGCTGGCGGCGTGCCGCAACGAGTTGCTCGTGCCGCTCGGCGCGTTGATCGCGCGCACGCTCGAAGGCCAGTTGCGCGTGAACGCGAAACGCGCCGATATCTTCAATGCCGCGCTCCCTGAACACACGGCCGTGTTCGATGCCATCGTGCGTCGCGAAGCGGGCAAGGCGAACCGCGCGATGGCCGCGTTGTTGCAGATGACCCGCGAACGAATCGAGGCATGAGCGCCGACTTTGCTATCCTTGCGCTCGCCCAGCCACCGATGCAACCGTACAAGCGATGAATAACGAATTGCTCAGCACGCCGCTCGACAACTCCACCCTCCTCGAAATCATCCGCGCTCAATCCGATATCGCCAAACTCGGGCTCGACCTGGGCGGCGTGATGGCGTTCGTCGCGCAGCGCTCCGAGCGGCTCACGCGCGCGCAGGGCGCGGCCGTCGAACTCGCGGAGGGCGACGACATGGTGTACCGCGCGGCTTCGGGCAGCGTCGCGAACCTGCTCGGCCTGCGTCTCGCGCGGCAGACGAGCCTGTCCGGTCTGTGCGTGAGCAGCGGGGAAATCCTGCGCTGTGACGACTCCGAAAGCGATGCGCGAGTCGATCGCGAGGCGTGCCGCCGCGCCGGACTGCGCTCGATGATCGTGACGCCGCTGCGGCATCTGGAGACGACCGTCGGCGTGCTCAAGGTCATGGCGCCGCAAGTCAATGCGTTCAACGACGCGGACGTGCAGACGCTGTCGCTGATGTCCGAGCTGATCGCCGCCGCGATGTTTCATGCCGCTCAACACGAAACGAGCGAGCTGTACCTGCGCGCCACCCACGACGCGCTCACCGGCTTGCCGAACCGCGCGTTGTTCTACGACCGGCTCAGGCAATCGGTGGATCTCGCGGTGCGCTCGTCGGGCGCGCTGGGCGTGCTCAATCTCGACATGGACGGCCTCAAGCCGATCAACGATCGCTACGGCCACCGCGCGGGCGACGCCGCGATCAAGGAAACCGCCGCGCGCATCGCGCGCAACAGCCGTCGCGTGGACACAGCCGCGCGCGTGGGCGGCGACGAGTTCGCCATGATCCTGCCCGGCATCGACGGACGCAGCGACGCCGAGGTGCATAGCCAGCGCCTCGCGGAAAAACTGGGCGAGCCGTTCGAATTCGAAGGCCAGCCGATCGAACTCGGCGTGAGCGTGGGGATCGCGGTGCTGCCCGAGGACGGCACCGAGATGACCGCGCTCATCGACGAAGCAGATCGTTCGATGTACGAAGCGAAGCGCGCGCGCAAGTCACGCGTTTAAAGCGAGGCGCGAGCGCGCCGCTTCGCTCGGCGCGTTTAAGCCGCGCGGGCCTGGCGATCGGCTGCGAGCGCCGCGAGCCGCGCATCGCCCGCATCCTTGGCGGCAGCGCGGGTCGAGTAGCGCTCGTCGGACACGAGCGTGCGCCGGACCTCGCGCGCGTCGAAGTCGACGAGCGTGATGATCCAGACGAATTCGCCCGCCTGTTCCGAGGTTTGCACGAAGGCCTTCAGTTGATGGCTGTCCTTGTTCATCACGAACTCCAGAAAAATGAGCCTCGCGCGCGTCGCCTACGGCAGCTTGCCGACGATCGCGCCGAATTCGCTTTTATCGAACGCGCGCATCGTCTGCGTGCGGACATTGCCCGCCGAGCCGAGTGCGAGACCAAATGCGGTGAGCGATGCATCGTCGGGGGCATCGAGGATGACGACGAGGTCGTATTGACCCAGCGTCCAGTAGATCTGCTTCATTTCGCAGCCAAAGCGTTTTGCCAATTCCGCGGACTGCGTGGCGCGCTGCGGGCTGTCCTTCACGGAACGAACGCCCTGATCGGTGAACTGTGTCAGCACTACGTAGGTAGCCATGACGATTCTCCTTACACTTGGGGGCAGAAAAGAGACCCGCGCGCCTGATCGATTTTAGGCAATGGCACACGAAGTTGCGCGCCTCGCTCGCGATTCTTGTGCGAACGGAAATTATGTTTTGGGCGAGACGGGGTTAACCCGGACAAGCGGGGCTCCTAGACTGTAGTCAACGGTTGCAGACAAGTTGTCGCACCGATGAAACAGTCCGATGGAGGTTGTCATGAGATCCCTGATTCAGGCAGTGGCGTTGAGCGCGGCGCTGGCGTTGCCGGTCGCATCGTTTGCACAGAGTAACGAACCGGTCACCCGCGCCCAGGTGAAGGCCGAACTGGTGCAACTCGAGAAGGCGGGCTATCAGCCGGCCATGGGCAACAACATTCACTATCCAGACGACATTCAGGCCGCCGAGGCCAAGGTCGCCGCGACCAACGGTGAAACGAGCGGGTATGGCGGCGTGGCGGCCGGGTCGTCCGAGGCGGGGCAGATGCCGATGTCGACGCAGGTGTCGGGTTACTCGCCGCCGCTTTATAACCATCGTTGAGCCATCGAATGGAAAGCCCCGGCAGCGGATCTACCGCTGCCGGGGCTTTCCATTGTGCGCCCAGCATGGGCGCAATCTTGTGGGTGCAAGTCCCATCGTGAGTTGACCACAGCGAACGAAGCAAAGCGCAACTGCGTGAGGGCGACCGAGCGTGGGGAGGAAGCGTGGAGCGAAACCGCGAGCCGATGAACAAGAACCGGATATGAGGCGGTGCCGATCAGGGCGAGCGCGCAATGAAGCGCGAAGCTCTCGTGGTCAAGGATCAGGCATCGTAAATGCGGCGGTTGTGCGGTGAAGGATTGCGCTCTTACCTGGGGAGATCTCGCCTCGTGCCTGAAAGGGCAACGGCGTCGAGCCGGAGCGAGAAGTCAGCAGAGGCCGTAGTAGTCACAGGACAGGTCGATGAGGCCGAAGCTGGTGACGAAGGGCCAAACGGGAAGGAGTGTCCAACGTCATGTCGATGCGACAGGCAATGCGTCAGATGCCCGTGCAAACGGGGCGAGCGGGAGTAGCGCGCGGTGAAGCTGCACGCGTACCCGTGAGCGACGAAGTCTGCGGCCCGCGCCATGAATCCGGGGACACGGGGTCAGCGTTGCTGGAAGCAGCGCTGACGAGAGAGAACCTGAAGCAGGCGTTCAAACGGGTACGGGCGAACAAGGGAGCCGCTGGCGTGGACGGTCTGGACATTGACCAGACGTCGCGTCATCTGGTGAGGGCGTGGCCTGCGATCCGTGAACAATTGCTCAAGGGGACGTACCGGCCCAGTCCGGTACGTCGGGTGACGATTCCGAAGCCGGACGGAGGCGAGCGCGAGCTTGGCATCCCGACGGTGACTGACCGGTTGATCCAGCAGGCGCTGCTGCAGGTGCTGCAACCGGTTCTGGATCCGACCTTCAGCGAGCACAGCTACGGCTTCCGGCCGGGACGGCGTGCGCACGACGCGGTACTTGCCGCGCAATCGTACGTGCAGTCGGGACGGCGAATCGTGGTGGACGTTGATCTGGAGAAGTTCTTTGACCGGGTCAACCACGACATCCTGATCGAGCGCTTACAGAAACGCATTGGCGACGCCGGAGCGATCCGGCTGATCCGTGCGTATCTGAACAGCGGCATCATGGATGGCGGGGTGGTGCAGCAGCGAGATCAGGGCACACCACAGGGTGGGCCGCTATCCCCGTTGCTGGCCAACGTGCTGCTCGACGAGGTGGACAAGGAACTGGAGCGACGGGGTCATTGCTTCGCACGCTACGCCGACGATGCGAATGTGTATGTTCGTAGCCGCCGGGCGGGCGAGCGGGTGATGGCACTGTTGCGACGCCTGTACGGGCGACTGCGTCTGAAGGTCAACGAGACCAAAAGCGCAGTGGCCAGTGTGTTTGGTCGCAAGTTTCTGGGCTACAGCCTGTGGGTGGCTGCGGGTGGGGTGGTCAAACGCAAGGTGGCGGCCAAACCGCTGCTGGCGTTCAAACACCGCATCCGTCAGGTGACTCGCCGATCCGGCGGGCGCAGCATGAAGGAAGTGGTGGAACAGTTACGGCCTTACGTGCAGGGCTGGAAGGCGTACTTCCGGCTGGCGCAAACGCCGCGCGTCTGGTTAGCATTGGACGAGTGGCTGCGTCACCGGTTGCGTGCCATTCAGCTTAAGCACTGGCGCCGTGGCGCCACCATCTACCGGGAACTGCGTGCGCTGGGGGCATCGGCTGCGGTGGCGCGACAAGTGGCGGCGAACAGTCGTTGCTGGTGGCGCAACAGCAACGGTGCGCTCAAGCGTGTGCTGACCATCGCCTACTTCGACCAGTTGGGCGTACCCCGACTCTCATAACCTCAACTTCCCGAACCGCCCGGTGCGGACCCGCATGCCGGGTGGTGTGGCAGGGGTACGGCCTCATGGCCGTCCCCTATGCCGATTCTGCGGTCGCATCGTGTCGTCGCCCCGACGCGTGTTTACGCGTCACGAGCCACACGCTATCATCGTTATAGTGTGTCACGCGCTACTGAAAAATATTGCAGCGTGTGAGGCCGAACAAGTCCCGAAGAACGACAACCGTCACACGACGCGGCGAGAGACCGATGCCCAGACTGACCCTGAATCAGAAGCTCTATTCGATGATCGCCGTCTTGTGGATCGGCCTCGTGCTGATCGGCATCATGGGCGCCTGGCAGTACCGTTCGCAGACGGTGGAGAACCGCCGTGACCAGTTGATGTCCGTCGCCGATCAGGCGATGAGCGTCGTCGCGTATCACTACGCCCTGTTTCAGCAACACGAAGTCAGCGAAGACGAAGCGAAAAAGAACGCGCTGCGGGTGCTATCCAAGTTGCGTTACGGCAGTGACGGTTATTTCTCCGTCAACGATTCGCGCTCGATCGAATTGATGCATCCGATCAAGCCGGAACTGGCGGGCAAGGACATGTCGGGCTTCGCCGATCCGAACGGCAATCATGTCTATCTCGACCTCGTCAAAGCCGGCGATTACGTCGGCGGCGGCTTCACTGCTTACCTGTGGCCCAAGCCCGGCCACGACAAGCCGGTTCCGAAGACCGGCTATGCGCGCCGCTTCGCGCCGTGGGACTGGTATCTCGTCACCAGCATGTACATGGACGACGTCGAAGACGCCGCGCTCAAGGGCGCGTTGCGCTGGCTCGCCTGCATCTTCGCGCTGGGCGCGCTCGCTACGATCGCGATGATCATGGTCCTGCGCAGCGTGCGCAACACGCTCGGCGGCGATATCGAGTTTGCCGTCGAGTCCGCGCACCGCATCGCCGCCGGCGACCTGACCGCGCCCGTGCCGTATCGTCGCGATGACGAATCGAGCCTCATGCACGCGCTCGCGGCGATGCAGCGCGCGCTCGTGCGGACCTTCTCGCGCGTGCGCACAGGCGCGGAGAACATCAACGTCGGCGCGGGCGAGATCGCCGCCGGCAACACCGACCTGTCGCAACGCACCGAAGAGCAGGCGGCCGCGCTCCTGCAAACGTCGTCGAACATGGCCGAGATGACGGCCAACGTGAAGCGTAACGCCGACAGCGCACGCGAGGCCGCGCGCCTCGCCAACGAAGCCGCCGATGTGGCCACGCGCGGCAGCCGCGTCGTCGGCGATGTTGCGCGCACGATGGGCGCGATCACCGATCATTCGACGCAGATCGGCGACATCATCGGCGTGATCGATGGCATAGCATTCCAGACCAACATCCTCGCGCTCAATGCAGCCGTGGAGGCGGCGCGCGCGGGCGAGCAGGGCCGTGGCTTCGCGGTGGTCGCCGCCGAGGTGCGCAGCCTCGCGCAACGCTCGGCGATGGCCGCGAAGGAAATCAAGCTGCTGATCGAGACCTCGACCGATGCGGTGCGCGAGGGCGCGTCGCTCGTGACGAATGCGGGCGCGACGATGGACGAGATCGTGCAGTCGGTGCGGCGTGTGAACGGGATTCTCGACGAGATCAGCAACGCGTCGCACGAGCAGAGCGAGGGCATCGACGGGGTCAATCGTGCGGTGGGGGAGATCGATCAGGTCACGCAGCAGAATGCGGCGCTGGTGGAGCAGGCGGCCGCCGCCGCACATTCGCTCAAGGATCAGGTCGTTGCGCTGCGCGAGGCGATTTCGGAGTTTCGCTTGCCGGGGTGAGGTTCGAGCGGGCCGTCGGCCCGCCAAGCCTGAACTGACGCGGAAAAGCAAAAGCCGCTGTCCTTTTGGAACAGCGGCTTTTGCTTGAAACTGGTGGCGAATCAGGGATCGACTATTAAACGACCACTGAAAAATATAAGCACTTGATTCTTCAAGGAATTCCCTCTGGTGAGGGTTGAAAACCGTGCCACCAATCGTGACACCTAGCTTATCACGTAAGGCTGGCGGTCGAAAATCCCTTAACGTTCGCCTCCAAAACTTGTAGCGGACTCTCAAAAGCGCACTGCCGCAGTGATCTAACCTTGTCCATATAGATTAAGAAACATGGCACTGGTATGCTATTGAAACTTACATGAACAAAGGAGCCGATATGAAAATTGAATTCGATGAAGTCCACAATTTGATCCATGTGGTAAATAAAAATGGTGAATCCGTGACGATCTCCTGCGTTCTGGGCAGTTTTAATAATACAAAACACAAAAGTCAAGGCGACTTTTCTATTGTTAATGAGGTTTTGAATAATTTGACGGAAATAATTCAAAAAGCCCAAGAGGAAATTTGATCAGATGGGATGTTTGGTAAACCCTCGATGAGCCAGTATTTCAATATTTTCTGAGGTAAATGGAATTTTTTCTAGCTCCGATATAAACTCATTCGCTGAATTTCTAATTTTGTCGATATCGGCTCGATTTTCTTCTTGAGCGAATTGGGCGGTTGCAAGAATTTCCATTGCTTTCATACGTGTTGCCTCCAAGGCAAACGCATGAAGCATCCCCATTATCACGTTGCTTTTTCTTTCCGTTATCATATTTCTCACTTTGGTTAATTGTCGTCTCTTGACATTATTCAATTTATCAATAAAATAGATAATGTCAAACCGACCTGCTTTCCTCACGGTGAGCAACGACGTCCGGCAAGTAAAACAGTTACAAAACACCCAATCTTAGGATTGGGTTTTTTGTTTTGGCTCTTGACAATTCAATCTGAATTTCATATTTCATGGGTAACTGATTTATTTGCTGAATTTATGCGTCAAGGTCATCCCTTCCCGATTCAATCCAGCAGTTAGAAACTCATGAGGCAGTAGAGCACACAATAAAGACTATCCTGCATACTCGTAAGAGTAGGTGCTAATGAGGAGATATAACAACCCATGAGGTTATGGGTAAAAGTGGTTAGAATGAGTATGTAGCAAAGCCACATGGAAGTCTGAGAGCGAACCCAGCTACAGCGCGAATATCAGCGCGAATCGCCAAGCCAAGTATGGATATTTATTACTTCGCCCCCTAGTCCGTTAGGTAGGAAAGACCCAAGCCCGGAACCATAATTCAAATTTTTTTGAGTTATCCGGGTAAGGGAGTCTTTTCCCCATCGCCCGCTAGGGGGATGGGGAAAAGACAAGGCAAATCTCTGGTTTTCGAAGTACAAGTACAGCCTATCGAAGATTGAAATAAAGATTATCCGGTATGCTAAATAATGACCAATGCGAAGCACTATTCCCAGGTAGGGGAGGGTATTACGAAAGTAATAACCAACGGAAACGCGCAAAATTTTCGTATTTATCAATAAAAAAGCCCGGTTTTTATGCCGGGCTTTTAATGCAATCTGAACCACTCAGGCAGATCGCCCACCTTTAACTTTCCAGACCTCACGAATGATTGAGCCTGAAAACAGGCCAATCAAGATAGCAATAATCAGCAACGGCATACGGAATGCCGTGTCACTCGTTCCAAAGGCAAACAGCAGAAAGAAAATGCCAATTGCCAGCAGTGCGTAAGGTGCACCAAGTCCTTGCCTAAAAACTTGCCCGTCTGCCTGAGTCACACCAACCAGCGTTTTTTTAAACAGAATGGTAGAAACCCACAGCGTGAAATTTCCGGAGAAATTACGGCTGACCTGATCGCGCAGAATATTATCCAGATGAGGCATGACCCGGAGATTATTAATCACGTCGTCGTTGACCTTCACGTAGTTGTAGCGCATGGCTGCACCGTCTTGCCGGCTCGGCCCCAAGTCCAGCCACTCGCCTTTATATTGTTTCATCGTCAGTTCCCAAAGCACCTAAGCTATTGAAATTATTGGAATTAGTCTCGTTTCGACTATTCCAAAACAGACTATAGCATGGGTTCATGCTCTATGATCAAGACTACCAGGCACTTCGCCAGCTTCTGCGTGCTGTCAGGCAGGAAGCGGGTTTGAGCCAAGTCCAGCTTGCGGACCTGCTAGGCCGCGGCCAGAGCTATGTATCCAAGATCGAGAGGGGAGAGCAGTATCTGGATGTGCTGGAGTTCATCCAGTGGTGCCGGGCCTGCAACCGTGCGCCTGAAGAAGTGATTGCCAAAATATGAATTATTTAATCCTGTGCTTTTCGAGGATTATCTCCTCATACACACCAAGCCATGTCTGAAATTCTGTATCGGCATCCGGGTTTTCCAACACAGTGAGAGAGTCGGGCTTCAATCTGTTTTTATGTGCTATGGAATCCAGGACATGCTGAAATTCATTTTTCGCCTCTTCCCAATAGCTAACTTCCCACGCACGAATCAAGTCCCGCAAGTCGGCCACTGAAATAGTAATTTCATCCGTAGTGGTCAGCCTGTTTTTATCATAAATAAGATTCATTTTTTGCCTCCATTGTTTTTGCCTAACTTAGCGCGACTGGTTTCCGGAGTCAATTTCATCTCAGGCATGAGGGAATTTCTGCGCTTTAATTCGGCAGTTAAAACCACATTCTGACGACGCAAATCCTCTGCATACTGTCTGGACTCATCTAGCTCATTGCGGAGCTTTTCCTGGCCCATAAGACGGTCTACAAGCTGGGCTCTATCCTGGTTCCACAATTCAACGCGTTTTTTCCATTCATATTCTTTTTTATCAAAATCCTCCTTTTCCCGGTGCCACTCAGTCAATATCTGCTTAGTTTTCCGGACTAATTTAGCCTCCTGTGCCATTCCAGAAAACAGTTTCTTCACGTTCCGAGTAATCCGGTCTTGCTCCCGTTTGAAATAAGCACCCGGATTAAATAAGTCTTTCGGGCTTGGGAGTCTAATTTCCAGCGCCTCAATGAAATTTCGTGTGGTGACTTTAGGAGCCTGCTGAATGTCGGCATAAAATTTTTTTACCTCAGTGTGAGTCGCCCGGGAACCTTGAGCCCCACGAGTCAGGCCAAATTTTTCATTATATTTGGCATAATCTGTTTGCAGTTTGGACATTTTTGCAGGCCCACCCAGAAAGTGTTTACAATTCAGTTTCCCTTTAGGGTCGATGGGCACAACATAGGCTTCGATGTGTGGCGTTTTCTCATCGAGATGAAGAAAAATATTCAGAAGATTTTCTTCGCCATGCATTTTCTTCAGGAAGTCCACCTGAGAGTCACACCATTTTTTTAATCGCGACTGCCGGTCGTGAAGTGGCCCATTGGTGAAAAATTCCGGTGAGGCAGTGAGCAGATATTCGATGGCAAGCACTCCATCTTTCCGGATTTTATTTCCGGAGTGCTCATAATTTTTTAATTTTTCATCGCAAAATTTTGCGTAGTCCTCGCGACCAAAGAGCAATTTATTTTTCGATTTTTTTGCCGGATCGGCATTCGGAGTTTCACGTTTTCGATAGGTGTGAGCCTCCCGGCTTTGCAGGCTTCTGACACTTTTATGCTTCTGGGTTCTGATGATCGCGTGCATTTTAAACCTCATATTATTTTGCTTGCGCTATCAAAACCGGTCGCTATCGCTCTAAAAAAGCATTTCGCTTTGCTCTTTAAAACCAGATCGCTTGCGCTTTAAAAAGCCTTTTTGGCTCCTCGCTTTTAAAGTCTAACCGAAGGTGCGGATTATAACCAATCGTTCTTTTTGTCAAGGTGTACTAAAAAGGTGTAACTCACTACACCTTTTTCTTCGAAAAAGGTCGTTCGCCCCACAAGTGGGGCCCCAAAGTCAAAAGCCGGTCGTAAGGGCCAGCCCTTACAATCCCTTCCGGTTGAAATAGAAAATCCTGCTCGTTGGCAGGATTTTCTATTTCAACCGGGCGCGAGTTCGTGAATTTTCTGGTGGAAATTTTTGATTGGATACTCCAACCTGTCGATGGCTTCCTTCAAAATTTCAATCGGCTTTTGCTCTTGGTAATTATTAAAATGAGGTGAGCTAAAATCAATTTTGGCCTGTTCATAGTGACCGACCAGTCCCATTATGATCGCCGGGTGAATGCCCCGATTCGTCAACTGATTAATCACATTTGACCGGAAAGAGTGGAAAACTTTTCGCTTGTCCGTAATCTTAAGCAGATCCAAATATTGACCAAAGCGCCGGGAGCAATTTTTAGAAAATCCGTTTTTTCCATCCACGAGGTGAGGGAACAATTGTTCCTCGCCGGCCATTTTGACCTGTTGAACATAGGCCATAAATGCCGAATTTTCGATCATCCGGTGCAGGGGAATTTTGCGCGTGGAATTTTTATTCTTGGCCGAAAAATGCCGGATGTCGAAAATCCACACCCCATTTTCCTTATAAATATTCGACAATTTCAGGCTTGCCAGTTCCTCAATGCGGGCACCGGAATACAGACTCAGGAATGGAAGCCAGTAATAATCCGGCTTGTTCATGTAGTCCCGATAAACCGGCTCATCGAAAATCGTCTGCAATTCTTCTTCGGTAAATGCCTGATAGGATTCCACTTGAGCCTTCAATTTTGCCTTGTTGGAAATCTTGACCTTGGCAAACGGATTGTGCAGAAAATACAGATGATTATTCACTGCATAATCAAAAAGGTTTCTCAGATAGGACAGCTTGCCATTAATAGATGAGGCAGAGCCACCGAGTTCGAGCAGGTGGTTTTTATAGGCAACGGCATCGTCCGGGCCATACAGGGAAATGAGCCGGGGTTCAGTGCCAATCTTGATTTTCTTGTCGCGGGCGCGGTGAAATTCGATGAAGTCGTTATAAACCACCTCTTTGTCATAGAGGGTTTTTTCGACATTATCCAGTTTCTTTTCCACCAGATAGAGCGCAATCACATCCCGGATATTTTTATGACCAGCAGGCGAAGCACTGTTGCCATTGGCACCGGCTTGCCCGGAACCCGATCCCAACGGGATGGTTTTTGGGGTTTTGCTTTTCTTTACTGGTGGCGTGAGCAGATGATCGACACCCATAGCTTGTGCCCGTGTCACACCCAGATGGTCCAGGATTGTTTGGGCCGTATTAATATCGGCTTCCTTAACATCCTTGAGTGTGACCATCCCGGTATCGGGATCAACCACGATGTCGAGCTTACGGAACAACTTGTCGGGATCGATGGACATTGCCAGCTTCAGGTTCAGTTCCAGAACCTGAATCTTAGCTCGCTGGAAGTCCTTGGTGCCAAGTGAGAGGCGCTGTTCACGCCCGGCTACATACAGGCGGAAATAGAAGGTTCCATGCCTGTTCTTGACCAGATGGGGAAGGCGATTCGCCAAGACCGTGTCACCATTCGTGACACCAAAAGGAAAAGCCCTTGAATTTCACTAGGAAAATCAAGGGCTTAACGTGCTGGTGGCGAATCAGGGATTCGAACCCCGGACCTGCGGATTATGATTCCGTCGCTCTAACCGGCTGAGCTAATTCGCCTAAAGAAGACCAAGATTATGTCGATGCCGGCCGCCCCTGTCAACCCCTGCCGGCATCTTTTTATCAATCGGCCAATCAGTCCCTGGCGTAGATATCCGAATCCTTGGTTTCCTTCACGAACAGCATGCCGATCACGAAGGTAATCAGCGCGATCACGATCGGATACCAGAGCCCCGAGTAGATGTCGCCTCGCGCCGCCACGATCGCGAACGCCGTCGCCGGCAGGAAGCCGCCGAACCAGCCGTTGCCGATGTGATAGGGCAGCGACATCGAGGTGTAGCGGATGCGCGTCGGGAACATCTCGACCAGCATCGCCGCGATCGGCCCGTACACCATCGTCACGTAGATCACGAGGATCGTCAGGATCACCACCGACATCGGCCAGTTCAGCTGCGCCGGATCGGCCTTGGCGGGGTAGCCGGCGGCCTTGAGCGTCGAGCTGAGTGTCTTGTCGAACGCCGCGCCCGCCGCCTTCGCATCAGCTGCCTTGCCGTTATAGGAATCGATCACGGTGTCGCCGACCTTGACCTGCGCGATCGAGCCCGCCGGCGCCGCCACGTTCGAGTAGTTCAGGCCCGCCTTCGACAGCGCGCTCTTCACGACGTCACACGAACTCGTGAACTTCGAGGTGCCGACCGGGTTGAACTGGAACGAGCATTCGTCCGGATTGGCGATCACGACGATCGGCGCCTTTTGCGTCGCGGCTTCGAGCGCCGGGTTCGCGTAGTGCGTGAGCGCCTTGAACAGCGGGAAGTAGGTGAGCGCCGCGATCAGGCAGCCGGCCATGATGATCGGCTTGCGGCCGATGCGGTCCGACAGCGAGCCGAAGAACAGGAAGAATGGCGTGCCGATCAGGAGCGCCACCGCGATCAGGATGTTGGCGCTGGCGCCGTCGACCTTGAGCGTCTGCGTGAGGAAGAAGAGTGCGTAGAACTGGCCCGTGTACCACACGACGGCCTGGCCGGCGGTCAGACCGACGAGCGCGAGGATCACGACCTTCAGGTTCTTCCATTGACCGAACGCTTCCGAGAGCGGCGCCTTCGAGGTCTTGCCTTCGGCCTTGATGCGCAGGAAGACCGGCGATTCATCGAGCTGCAGCCGGATCCACACGGACACGGCGAGCAGGATGATCGACGCGATGAACGGAATGCGCCATGCCCAGGCCGCGAACTGCTCTTCGCCGACGAACGTGCGCACGCCGAGGATCACGAGCAGCGACAGGAACAGGCCGAGCGTCGCGGTGGTCTGGATCCACGCGGTGTAGAAGCCGCGGCGGCCGGCCGGCGCGTGCTCGGCGACGTAGGTCGCGGCGCCGCCGTACTCGCCGCCGAGCGCGAGGCCCTGCAGCATGCGCATCACGATGAAGATCACCGGCGAGGCGATGCCGATCGACGCGTAGCCTGGCAGGAAGCCGACCACGAAGGTCGACAGACCCATGATCACGATCGTCACGAGGAACGTGTGCTTGCGTCCGACGAGGTCGCCGAGCCGCCCGAACACGAGCGCGCCGAACGGCCGCACGGCGAAGCCGGCCGCGAAGCCAAGCAGCGTGAAGATGAAGCCCGCCGTCGGGTTGACGCCGGAGAAGAAGCTCTTGCTGATGAAGGCCGCGAGCGAACCGGCCAGATAGAAGTCATACCATTCGAACACCGTGCCCAGCGACGACGCGAAGATCACGCGTTTTTCGTCCTTGGTCATGGGCGCGTGCGACACCTGTCCGCCAACGGTTGCCATGTATCGTCTCCACTATTTTGATATGCGTGTGGCCCGCCGGGATAGACGGTCCTGCGAACCATTATTGGAATGGAAACTTACGCAGTTCTGACGTGTCGGTCGAATCAGTGGATGTCCTGATGCGCACGTCTTGTTTGGATAACGCCGCTTAACGCGTTGATAAAAATCAGTAAATAGCGATAAATATCGGCGTTGGGCGGGTAAGCGGCTGGCGTATCCGCCGCCCGCTAAGGGTAAATCCCGTCCCGATTTTAGGGTTGGCGCGTCAGTTTCGCGGCGGCTCGCTACGGTCGAGCAGACGAAGGCTCACGCGCACGAGCGTGCCGGCGGGGCCGGGCGCCGGTTGATAGACATGGTCTTCGATGGTGAGCGTGCCGCCGTGCATCGTCGCGATCTCGCGCACGATCGCGAGGCCGAGGCCGCTGCCGTCGCCTTCGCGGCCGAGAATCCGGTAGAAGCGTTCGACCACGCGGCCGCGCTCGGCGGCGGGTATGCCGAGACCCGTATCCTCGACTTCGAGATGCACGAGCTGCTGGTGCCCGCCCAAAACGCCCAAAACGCCCGAAGCGCCCGGCGCGCCCGGCCCGGTCCGCACGCGCACGGTGATGCGGCCGCCGGCGGGCGTGTAGCGGATCGCGTTGTCGATCAGGTTCGAGAGCATCTCGCGCAGCATCACGGGGTGGCCGTCGACCTCGAGCGCTTCGTCGCCGGGGCCTTCGTAGCCGAGATCCATCTGCTTGGCGAGCGCCGCCTGGACCCAGTCGCGCACCGCGAGCCGGGCGACTTCGGCGACGTCGACGGGTGCGAAGATCTGGCCCGACAGCCGGTTCTCGGCGCGCGCGAGCGCGAGCAGCTGGGTGACGAGCCGCGCGGCGTGCTCGGAACTTGTCGCGATCTGTTCGAGCGAACGGTGCACTTCGGGCGACGCCTCCTGACGCAGCGCCAGTTCGGCCTGGGTGCGCAGGCCCGCGAGCGGGGTCTTCATCTGGTGCGCGGCATCGGCGATGAAGCGCTTTTGCAGCTCCATGTTCTGTTCGAGCCGCGTGAGCAGGTCGTTGAACGAGGTGACGAGCGGCTCGATCTCGGGCGGCGCGCGGCGCGCCTCGAGCGGCGACAGGTCGTCGGGGCGTCGCATGCGGATGTTGGACTGCAGCGCATGCAGCGGCGCGAGCCCGCGCGACAGACCGAACCATACGAGCACGATCGCGAGCGGCAGGATCACGAACTGCGGCAGGATCACGCCCTTGATGATGTCGTTGGCGAGCTGGCGGCGCTTGTCGAGCGTCTCCGCGACCTGCACGAGCACGCTCTGGCCGCCTGCTTGCTGCGGCAGCTCGACGGTCGTATAGGCGACACGGATATCGGTGCCGTGCAGCGAGTCGTCGCGAAACTCGACGATGCCGGGCTGCGGCCGGTCTTCGTCGTGCGGCAGCGGCATGTCGCGATCGCCGCCGACCAGCTCGCCGCGCGTGCCCAGCACCTGGTAGAACACGCTGTCGATGTTGTCCGCGCGCAGGAAGTCGCGCGTCGACTCGGCGAGCGAAAGCTCGGCGACGCCGTTGACCGGATGGATCTGGCGCGCGAGCACGTAGGCGTCGGTTTCGAGCGCGCGATCGAACGGGCCGTTGGCGATCGACTTGGCGACGAGATAGGTGACCGCGATGCTCATCGGCCAGAGCAGCAGCAGCGGCGCGAGCATCCAGTCGAGAATTTCGCCGAACAGCGAGCGCGGGCGCGCGGCGGCGGCGGCCTCGCTTTCGTCGGGCGGGGCGAACGGGTTGGCGTAGCGCGCGTCGCGCGCCTCGTCGTCGAGCGTGTCGGCGGCCGGGGCCTTGCCGCGCGCGGCATGAACGGGCTCGGCCATCGGAGCGCCCTATTTGTAGTAGTGGCTCGCCGGCATCGCGGGCTGGCTGTGGTCGGGGGCGACGTTCGCTGGCGGTGTGGCTTGCGGGGGTTCTTTTTCGAGGCAGTAGCCGAGTCCGCGCACCGTGACGATGCGCACGCCGCCCGCCTCGAGCTTCTTGCGCAGCCTGTGCACGTAGACTTCGATCGCGTTGTTGCTGACTTCCTCGCCCCATTCGCACAGGTGATCGACGAGCTGCTCCTTCGACACCAGCCGGCCGATGCGTTGCAGCAGCACTTCGAGCAGGCCCAGCTCGCGCGCCGACAGGTCGAGCACCTGATCGTTGATGCGCGCGACGCGCCCGACCTGGTCGAACGACAGAGCCCCATGGCGCACGACCGTTGGACCGCCACCGGCGCCGCGCCGGGTGAGGGCGCGCACGCGCGCTTCGAGCTCGTTGAGCGCGAACGGCTTGGCCATGTAGTCGTCGGCGCCGAAGTCGAGACCCTTCACGCGCTCGTCGACGCTGTCGGCGGCCGTGAGGATCAGCACCGGCACGGTCGAATTGCGCGCGCGCAGGCGCCGCAGCACCTCGAGGCCGGACATGCGCGGCAGGCCCAGATCGAGGATCAGGAGGTCGAAGGTCTGGGTGGACAGCGCGGCGTCGGCTTCGAGTCCGCTCTTCACATGATCGACCGCGTAGGCCGATTGGCGGAGTGATCGGACGAGGCCGTCGGCGAGTATGCTGTCATCTTCGGCAATGAGAATTCGCATGGTGCGTCCAGTTTCGCCTGGACCCGCGCTCTCCGGCGGTGCGGCGCGCGAGCGGTCTCCGAAGGTTGGTGGCAAGGCGTGCAAAAGGCTTGCCAAAACCACTGTTTTTTTATACAGTGTCTCTCGTTCGTGCGCAAAGCTCGCGCATGTCGTCGAGACGCCGTTCATCATAGCAAAGGACGATTCATGGAAGATAGCAAGAAAGGCTCGGCTGGGCTGACTGCGGAAAAGGGCAAGGCGCTGGCCGCCGCGCTTTCGCAGATCGAAAAGCAGTTCGGCAAGGGGTCGATCATGCGACTCGGCGACGGCGATGCAGTGGAAAACATCCAGGTGGTGTCGACCGGCTCGCTCGGGCTCGACATCGCGCTTGGCGTTGGCGGGCTGCCGCGCGGCCGTGTCGTCGAAATCTATGGTCCGGAATCGTCGGGCAAGACCACGCTGACGCTGCAGGTGATCGCCGAAATGCAGAAGCTCGGCGGCACGGCGGCGTTCATCGACGCGGAACACGCGCTCGACGTCCAGTACGCGTCGAAGCTCGGCGTCAACGTGCCGGAGCTGCTGATCTCGCAGCCGGACACGGGCGAACAGGCCCTCGAAATCACTGACGCGCTCGTGCGCTCGGGCTCGATCGACATGATCGTGATCGACTCGGTCGCGGCGCTCGTGCCGAAGGCCGAAATCGAAGGCGAAATGGGCGACTCGCTGCCGGGTCTGCAGGCACGTCTGATGTCGCAGGCGCTGCGCAAGCTGACCGGTTCGATCAAGCGCACCAACTGTCTGGTCATCTTCATCAACCAGATCCGCATGAAGATCGGCGTCATGTTCGGCAACCCCGAAACGACGACGGGCGGCAATGCGCTCAAGTTCTACTCGTCGGTGCGTCTGGACATCCGCCGTATCGGCTCGATCAAGAAGAATGACGAGGTGATCGGCAGCGAAACCCGCGTGAAGGTCGTCAAGAACAAGGTGGCGCCGCCGTTCCGCGAGTCCGTGTTCGACATCCTGTACGGCGAGGGTATTTCGCGTCAGGGTGAAATCATCGACCTCGGCGTGCAGGCGAAGATCGTCGACAAGGCAGGCGCCTGGTACAGCTACAGCGGCGAGCGCATTGGTCAGGGCAAGGATAACGCGCGTGAATTCCTGCGCGAAAATCCCGAGATCGCGCGCGAAATCGAAAACCGTATCCGCGAATCGCTGGGTGTGAACGCGATGCCCGACGGCGTCGCAGGCGTAGCCGAAATCGCGGACGAAGAAGAGTAATCCGATCGTGATCCGCAAGAGTGGGTCCGCCCCGGTGCCGCCCGCGGCATCCGGGACGGCCGGCTCCGGCGACGGCCGTGGTTCGCCGGGCCGCGCCCCGCAAGACCGTCCCGAGGCGCGAGACGCCTCGCGAGTGCTTGTTGCGCCCGATCCGCTTGGTCCTGCCGACCCATTCGAGCCATTCGATTCGAACGACTCAGCCGAATCCGGCGAGAGCGAGGTGCGTACGTCGCTCCTGCGCCGGCCCGGCCGCGCGGGCCGCGGTGGACCGTCAACCGGTCGTTCCGACGACAGCACGGACAATCGCACCAACACTACGCAACGCCCCGGCCGCTCGCTCAAAGGCCGGGCGCTCAACTATCTGTCGCGCCGCGAATACAGCCGGGCGGAACTCTCACGCAAACTGATGCCGTTCGCCGACGATGCCGACGCGCTCGAAGCGTTGCTCGACTCGCTCGTGCGCGACGGCTGGCTCTCCGATGCCCGTTTTGCGGAAAGCGTCGTCCATCGCCGCGCCGCGCGCATGGGCGCCACGCGTATCGTGAGCGAACTCAAGCGCCACGCGGTCGGCGAAGCGCTGATCGGCGAAGTCAATGCGCAGCTGCGCGAGACGGAACTTGCTCGCGCGCAGGCCGTCTGGCGCAAGAAGTATGGCCAATTGCCCACCACACCGGCCGAACGCGCGCGCCAGGCGCGCTTTCTCGCCGCGCGCGGCTTTTCGCTGTCGATCATCGGCAAGATTCTCAGGGGCATCGAAGACGAGTGGAGCGACGCCGAGGGCTGAAGCTCGCGGCGTCGACACGCGACAAGCAACCCCGAACGCCCGCCAGGGCGCCTGTGTGTTCCGGCATGTCCCAAATACCCGATATGCTAAAATCAAGAGGTTTTCCAATCCGGTCTTACCTCTAGCATGCCGCTTTCAACGCCCGCGTCCCGTCAGTTGCGCCACCAGCGTGCAATGCGGGCGGTCGCTTATGAGCGTGAAGACGGCCTGTGGGATATCGAAGCGTGCCTGACCGACCACAAGCCACGTGACGTGCCGCTCGCCGCCGGTATCCGGCCCAATGGTCTGCCGATTCATGAACTCTGGCTTCGCATCACGATCGATCGCAAGCTCAACGTCGTCGACGCCGAAGCGTCGTCCGACTGGGTCCCGTATGCGAGCCAGTGTCAGAGCGTCAATCCCGCCTATCGTGCCCTCATCGGGCTCAATCTCCTCCAGAATTTCCGCCGCGAAGCCGGCCGGCGTCTCGCCGGCACGGCAGGCTGCACGCATCTCACCGAGTTGTGCGGTGTGCTGCCCACCGCGGCCATTCAGGCGTTCGCCGGAGAAGTTTGGGACACCACCACGGGGGGCGCACCGGGCGAAGAGCCAGGACCGGAAAACGGCAAGACCGCCGACGGCAAGCCGTTCGACGACAAACCGCCTTTCCAGCTCGGCCGCTGCCACGCGCTGCGGTTCGACGGTGATGCGGTGAAGCAGTTTTATCCGCGCTGGTACGGCCACGCGCCGCGTTCGACGGAACGCGCTGCGGGCACTACCGGCGTGCGCACCGGGCATGATCCAGGCTGTGAGGGCAGGATCGATGTGTCGTTGCGCATGCAACAGAACAGCGGAATCGAAGTTCAATCCAACTCCTCAGACTGAAGGGAATCACGCATGAAGATTCACGAGTACCAGGGCAAGGAAATCCTGCGGAAATTCGGAGTCGCGGTACCGCGCGGCAAGCCGGTGTTCTCGGTGGACGACGCGGTCAAGGCCGCTGAAGAGCTGGGCGGCCCGGTGTGGGTCGTCAAGGCTCAGATCCACGCGGGTGGCCGTGGCAAGGGTGGCGGCGTGAAGGTCGCGAAGACGCTGGAGCAGGTCCGCGAATACGCGAACCAGATCCTCGGCATGCAGCTCGTCACGCACCAGACCGGTCCGGAAGGCCAGAAGGTCAACCGTCTGCTGATCGAAGAAGGCGCTGACATCAAGCAAGAGCTGTATGTCAGTCTCGTCGTTGATCGCGTGTCGCAAAAGATCGTTCTGATGGGTTCGAGCGAAGGCGGCATGGACATCGAAGAAGTCGCCGAAAAGCACCCGGAACTGATCCACAAGGTCATCGTCGACCCGTCGACGGGTCTGCTCGACGCCCAGGCTGACGACCTCGCCACGAAGATCGGCGTGCCGGCCGGCTCGATCGCCCAGGCGCGTGAAATCCTGAAGGGCCTGTACAAGGCGTTCTGGGAAACCGACGCATCGCTGGCTGAAATCAACCCGCTGAACGTGTCGGGCGACGGCAAGGTCATCGCACTCGACGCCAAGTTCAACTTCGACGCCAACGCACTGTTCCGTCACCCGGAAATCGTCGCGTACCGCGATCTGGACGAAGAAGATCCGGCTGAAGTCGAAGCCTCGAAGTTCGACCTCGCGTACATCTCGCTCGACGGCAACATCGGCTGTCTCGTGAACGGCGCAGGCCTCGCGATGGCAACGATGGACACCATCAAGCTGTTCGGCGGCGAGCCGGCGAACTTCCTCGACGTCGGCGGTGGCGCGACGACCGAGAAGGTCACCGAAGCGTTCAAGCTGATGCTGAAGAACCCGGGCCTGAAGGCCATCCTCGTGAACATCTTCGGCGGCATCATGCGCTGCGATGTGATCGCGGAAGGCGTGATGGCGGCTTCGAAGGCCGTCGATCTGAAGGTGCCGCTCGTCGTGCGCATGAAGGGCACGAACGAGGACCTCGGCAAGAAGATGCTGGCCGACTCGGGCCTGCCGATCATCTCGGCGGACAGCATGGAAGAGGCTGCGCAGAAGGTCGTCGCAGCTGCCGAAGGCAAGTAATTTTCACCGCATACGCGTGGCGTGGTGCCGGCGCGAACACCGCAGCAGGATGCGGTTGACGCGACGCGCGACGCCAAACGAACAGAGGTCAATACATGTCGATTCTGATTAACAAAGACACTAAAGTCATCACGCAGGGCATCACCGGCAAGACCGGTCAGTTCCACACCCGTGCGTGCCGTGAATACGCGAACGGCCGTGAGGCATTCGTTGCGGGCGTGAACCCGAAGAAGGCCGGCGAGGACTTCGAGGGCATTCCCATTTACGCGAACGTGCGTGAAGCGAAGGAAGCGACCGGCGCGAACGTGTCGGTCATCTACGTGCCGCCCGCAGGCGCTGCTGCTGCGATCTGGGAAGCCGTCGAGGCCGACCTCGATCTCGCGATCTGCATCACGGAAGGCATTCCGGTTCGCGACATGATCGAAGTGAAGGACCGCATGCGCCGCGAAGGCCGCAAGACGCTGCTGCTCGGTCCGAACTGCCCCGGCACGATCACGCCGGACGAGCTGAAGATCGGCATCATGCCGGGTCACATTCACCGCAAGGGCCGCATCGGCGTCGTGTCGCGTTCGGGCACGCTGACGTATGAAGCAGTGGGCCAGCTGACCGCGCTGGGCCTTGGCCAGTCGTCGGCAGTCGGCATCGGCGGCGACCCGATCAACGGTCTGAAGCACATCGACGTCATGAAGATGTTCAACGACGATCCGGATACGGACGCCGTGATCATGATCGGTGAGATCGGCGGTCCGGACGAAGCCGAAGCGGCTTACTGGATCAAGGACAACATGAAGAAGCCGGTGGTCGGCTTCATCGCGGGCGTCACGGCGCCTCCGGGCAAGCGCATGGGCCACGCCGGCGCGCTGATCTCGGGCGGTGCGGATACGGCCGACGCGAAGCTGGAAATCATGGACGGCTGCGGCATCAAGGTGACGCGCAATCCGTCGGAAATGGGCCGTCTGCTGAAGTCGGTGCTGTAACGACGAAGGCGCCGGCCCGGCACGCCCCGCGTGCTGCCGGCCGGCCTTTTTGATATGCTTACGGATTCCTTTCGCAAGGGTCCGGTCCGAAGCGAGGGAGCGAATCATGGCTCCCTCGCTTTTTTGTTGCCTGTCGCCTTGTCCTGACCTAACGCCCACGTCTAAGCTGCCGTCTATGCTCGAGTTCCTTGCGACGCTCCATTGGAGCGCAGTCATCCAGATCATCGTGATCGACATCCTGCTCGGCGGCGATAACGCGGTCGTGATCGCGCTCGCTTGCCGCGACCTGCCCGCGCAGCAGCGCGTACGCGGCATCGTCTGGGGCACGGTCGGCGCGATCGTACTGCGCGTCGTGCTGATCGCGTTCGCCGTGATGCTGCTCAACGTGCCGCTGCTCAAGTTCACGGGCGGCCTGCTGCTGCTGTGGATCGGCGTGCGCCTGCTCGCGCCGGCGCATCTCGAGCACGCCAACGTGAAGCCTGCCGACAAGCTGCTCAGCGCGATCAAGACGATCATCGTCGCCGATGCCGTGATGAGCCTCGACAACGTCGTCGCCATCGCCGGCGCGGCCGAGGCGGCGGATCCGCAGCATCGTCTGGCGCTCGTGATCTTCGGCTTGCTGGTCAGCATTCCGCTCATCGTGTGGGGCAGCCAGCTCGTGCTGCGCCTGCTCGATCGCTATCCGGTCATCGTCACGCTGGGCGCGGGACTGCTCGGGTGGATCGCGGGCGGACTCATCATCAATGATCCCGCCGGCGACCGCTGGCCGCTCCTCGACACGCCCGCTGCCGAATATGGCGCGTGTGTCGCGGGGGCGCTCTTCGTCGTTGGGCTCGGGCTTTTGCTCAAGCGCTACCAGGCGCGCCGGGCCGCCGAGCGCGCGCTCAGCCAGCACTGAGCCAGCACTGAGGCGCGCGACTTCCTACGCCATCCGGCCGACTGCCCGCACGTGAGGGCGCCCGCTACGATCGAAACGCCTGTCCACTCCCCGGACCGGCGTTTTTTTCGTCTGGAGCCTGATGATGAGTGCCACTGTCGTTTCCCTGATTTCCTCGCTGCCGCCCCAGCTCGCATGGCCATGCCTGCGTGGCAGAATGCGCTGCCTCAGTGCGTTCGCGCGTGCTTTCGTGCGCCGCGCCGGGCGCCTCCCCGCACGCGGGTTCACGCTGATCGAGCTGATGATCGTGCTCGCGATCGTCGGCGTCATCGCTGCCTATGCCATTCCGGCCTATCAGGACTACCTGGCGCGCAGCCGGGTGGGCGAGGGCTTGTCGCTTGCCACGTCGGCGCGGCTCGCGGTCGCCGAGAACGCCGCCAGCGGCAACGCGTTCGGCGCAGGGTTCAACACGCCGCCGAGCACGCGCAACGTCGACTCCGTGCGCGTCGATAACACCACGGGGCAGATCACAGTCGCCTTCACTGCGCGCGTGGCGCCGGCGGGCAGCAACACGCTGGTGCTGGTGCCGTCGGTGCCCGACCACGCGGACGCGCCCACGGCCCGTGTGGCGCTCGCCCAAGGCGGTGTGCAGGCTGGCACGCTGACGTGGGAGTGCTTCGCGGGAGGCAAGAGCGCATCGTCGCTCGGCGTGCCGGGCGCGGGGCCGACTCCAACCGATGCCGCGACGCTGCCGTCGAACCTCGCGCCGCCCGAGTGCCGCGCGTGACATATCGGCAGGCGTCGAGTTGAGCGCGGGTTGAGCGTTTCGCAGGCAACGACCTTAACCGCACGGCGAGCAGGTATCGGCGCGCCGTGCAAGCGATATCACGTCTTGCGCATGAGGGAGGGCCGCCAAACCGATTCACGGGTGCGGTTCGGGGAAAAGTTTTGTATAGTGCGCCGGTTGCTGACGCCCCCGGTTACTCATGCCCTCCCCATTTGCGCGCTACCTTACCTTTGTCTTTCTGGCCCTCGCGTTGATTCTGCCGTACGCGGTCGTCAACCATACCTATCCGATTCCGACTTTCTATGCCGAATTCACCGCGCTGACGCTCTATCTGCTCGTCGGCGCCGCAGTCTGGCTGCTAATGCGCTCGGGGCGGCCGCCGGTCGTGTTCGCGTCGCCTGCCGTGGCGCTGGTGCCGCTGGCGTTCGGGCTGTTGCTCGTCGTGCAGACCATGATCCTGCCCGTGGCAGTGCCGTCGATGAACTGGCTCGGCGCCGGGTACCTGCTTGCCGCGTTCATGGCCGTGCACGCGGGCTATGGCATCACGCGCGCGCAGCTCACCGACACCGCGATGCGGTGGGCCGCATGGGCGCTCGTGATCGGCGGGCTCTTCGCCGTGTTCTGCCAGGTCGTCCAGTTGCTGCACCTCGAAGTGAAGGTGACGCCGCTCGTCGTCGCGTACAACGTCACGACCCAGCGCCGCCCGTTCGGCAACATGGCGCAGGCGAACCACCTCGCGACCTACATCGCATTCGCGATGGCCGCCGCGCTCTATCTCGTGCAGACACGCCGTCTGCATGTGCTGTTGTGGGCCGTGCTGTCCGTGATCTACGCGCTCGGCCTCGCGCTCACGGTGTCGCGCGGACCGTGGCTGCAGATGGCGGTGATCATCGTCGCGGGTTTGTGGATGGCGCTCGTCGGCCGCGAACGCGACGTCACGGCTCGCGTCGCTCCCTCGGCGGCGCGCGCGTGGCTCGTGCCGGTCGTGTTGCTGGTCGTCTTCATCGCGGTCAACGCTTTCGTGCGCTGGGCCAACGTCCACTATCAGCTTGAACTCGACCAGTCGGCCGCCGATCGTTTCAAGGACGCCGGCCAGATCGCGCCGCGCATCGCGCTCTGGAAGTATGGGCTCGCGATGTTCCACCAGCACCCGATCCTCGGTGTCGGCTGGGGCGAGTTCCCGATCCATCAGTTCGAACTCGCGCGGACGCTCGGCGGCGTCGAGATCGCCAACAACTCGCATGACGTCTTCATCGATCTGCTCGCGAAGACGGGCATCGTCGGTTGCGCGATCATCGTGATCGGGCTCGTCCTGTGGTTCGTGCGTGCACTGCGCGTGCCGCATACCGCTACGCGCGTGTTCGGCTTCGCGCTGATCGGCGTGCTCGTCATGCACGCGCTCGTCGAATACCCGCAGCAATACATGTTCTTCCTGTTGCCCGCGATGTTCGTTTTCGGGCTGCTCGAAACGAAGCCATTGCGTTTCGTGCCGTCCGGCGTGTCGTTCGTCGTGTATTCGGTGATCGTGGCGGCCGGGCTTGCTTCGCTCTATCCGGTGCTGCGCGACTACAACCGCGCCGAGGTGCTGTACTACGGCGCGCGTCCGTTCGAGCAGTATCGCGACGATCCCTCGCGGCTCTTCTCGGCGTGGGGCGACTACGGCATGGCGACGCTGCTGCCGATGAACGAAACCGGTCTGGCTGCCAAGCTCGTCGCGCATCGCCAGGCGATTGCGCTGCTGCCGGGCGAAACCGTGCTGCGCCGCTACGCCGTGTTGCAGGCGCTCAATGGCGACACCGAGGGAGCATTCGATACGGTCGCGCGGCTGAAGATCTTCGCCGCCGAACTGCACGATTGGCCGACGCAGCTTGCCAATCTGTATTCGCTGTGCGATCAGCAGCCGTCGCTCGCGAACTTCAAGGCGCAGCTTGTGAAGCAGTACGGGGCGTCGGCGGCGGATGCCGGCGACGATGATGATGATGGCGATTCTTCGGACTGAAGCGCTTTGTAGAGGTGAGTGTCCGGCCCAGGTATCGGGCTGGACGGCGTGAGCCTGCACTGGTGCTCGCCGCGAAGTTTGGCCCGATCGCATGTGAGCCGGCATGTGCACTCTGGATATGCGGGACTTGTCCGAAAAGTGGCCGCGCTGGGAACGCGCAGAACTACCAGCGGGTCAGTAACTGATTGCCAAGGATTCCCGCAACGCGCGGTTCGAGGTTGACAATCAGCAGTGCGCCCGGCGCGTTTGCAACACTCGGTCGCCGACTTGGAATTGCTTCGTTCAGGCAGGGAGCGTCAGTGGTTTCAGACCTGAGTTGGTCGGACCTCGCTGGGTCAAAGTCGATTCTGTTTTGGGAAATCAAGTGAGGCGCATCGCAGTTGCGCTCAGCGGCTTCTTCTATGGGGCGGCGCTGACATGGGCCTGTTTGCTCGTGCTGAGTCACCTCCAGGGATTTCGCGATCCGGGCAAGGTCGCCAGGGGATGCCACGAACTCGGGATGTGCCCGCTACCATGGTGGGAAGGGGGCATCCTCTTTGCCTACGTTTTTGGTCCCGCTTTACTAATGACAGGGATCAACGCGCGTGCGTGGCGTAGATGGTCCGCGAAGCGCTGGATTTACTGCCTGGTTGGTGCATCGCTTGCGACCGCCATGCTCTACTTTGTAGATGCACTCTGGTAGCGCGCGGAGTACACGAACTTACCCCGCCACCCAATCCCCCGACTTCCCCCCATGCTTTTCCATCACCTTCACATCGGTGATGACCATCCCGCGATCCACGGCTTTGCACATGTCATAGACAGTCAGCAGTCCGACCTGCACGGCGGTCAGCGCTTCCATCTCGACGCCGGTGCGCCCGAGCGTCTCGACCTGCGCGGTGCAATGCACGCCGGGCAGCGCCTCATCGAGCGTGAAGTCCACCGTCACACGCGTAAGCGCGAGCGGATGGCATAGCGGGATCAGGTCCGCCGTGCGTTTCGCGCCCTGGATCGCGGCGATCCGCGCGACGCCGATCACGTCGCCTTTCTTCGCGTGGCCGTCGCGGATCAGCGCGAAGGTGTCCGGCAGCATGCGGATCGAGCCGCGCGCGATCGCGATGCGTTTCGTTTCCGACTTGGCGCCGACGTCGACCATGTGCGCGTCGCCGGCGGCGTTGAAATGGGTGAGTTCAGGCATGGCAGGGGCTCCGTCGTGGGCGCCTATCTTATACCAGCGTTGCAGCCGCGCTGTGCTGTGCCCTGGCCCCGGATTACAATCGGCTTCATCGGGGTGGCCTCGTTCGCGCGCGGACCCGGCGCGCAGCGGCTGCGCCATTGCGCTTCCCAATCTTGTCATCGATGCGTCCGAAACGACTGCTTGCTGCCTGGTTGAGTGTGTCGCTCGCGCTGCCGCCAGCGGCTTTCGCACAGTCGCGTCCGGCGACACCCGCGGCCCCCGCGACATCCGTTCTCGCGCCCCATGCCACGGACCTGGCTACTGGCGAGTCGCCGCTCGTGAGCGGCCCGCTCGAAGCCGACCTCGATCCGTCCTTGCCGGCCTCGATCGCGCACGGTGTGTTCGGCACCTATGGCGGCGCGCAGAGTCTCTTCTCCGGTCGCAGCGGCGCCATCACCAGTCTGGGTGTGGCGCCGTGGACGCCGCAATTGCCCGATCTCGGCGACGGTTCTGGCGGCGCGCTCACGCCTGCCGCCGAGCGCCGGCTCGGCGAGCGCGTGATGCGCGAGGTCCGGCGCGATCCGGACTATGTCGACGACTGGCTCGTGAGCGACTACCTCAATGCAGTGGCGTCGAAGCTCGCGGCGGCCGCGAGCGCGCAGTTCATCGGCGGCTATCGTCCGGACTTCGAGCTGTTCGCGATCCGCGATGGCCAGATCAACGCGTTCTCGCTGCCGGGCGGTTTCATCGGCGTGAACACGGGGCTCATCGTTGCGACGCAGACCGAATCGGAGCTCGCCTCGGTGCTCGGTCACGAGATGGGGCACGTGCTGCAACGCCACATCGCGCGCATGCTGGCGGCCAGCGAGCGCACGGGCTACGCGTCGCTCGTCGGCGTGCTGTTTGGCATCCTCGCGGGCGTGCTGGCGAAGAGCGGCGATCTGGGCGCTGCGATCGCGGTCGGCAGTCAGGCCTATGCGGTCGATTCCCAGTTGCGCTTCTCGCGCGCGGCCGAGCACGAGGCCGATCGCGTGGGTTTTCAGTTGCTCGCGGGCGCGGGCTACGATCCGTATGGAATGGTGGCGTTCTTCGAGCGGCTCGACCGCGCGTCGATGAGCGACACGGGCGTGCCTGCCTATGCGCGCACGCACCCGCTCACGACCGAGCGCATCGCCGACATGGAAGACCGCGCGCGGCGTTCGCCGTATCGTCAGCCGCATCAGTCGACGGAATTCGGTTTCGTGCGCGCCCGCGTGCGCGTGCTGCAGGGACGCACGCGCGGCGATTATCTCGACGAGATTGTGCGGCTGCGCGCGGAGCTCGAGGATCGCACGGCGCTCAATGTCGCCGCGAACTGGTATGGCATCGCGCTCGCGCAGATGCTGGTCGAGCGCTACGACGAGGCGGACGCGTCGCTCGTCAACGCGCGCAAGGCGTTCAACGCATTCGAATTCGCGGGCGGCGGCCATGCGCGCAGCTCGCCGAGCCTCGATGTCCTCGCGGCCGACATCGCGCGCCGCGCGGGGCGCCACGACGACGCGGTACAACTCGCGGCCACGGCGCGCCGTCTGTGGCCAGACTCGCACGCGGCGATCGCGATCTTGCTGCAGACGCTCGTCGATGCGCGCCGCTTCGCCGAGGCGCAAACGCTCGCGCTGCACGAGACGCGCGTCGAGCCGCGCCAGCCCGCGTGGTGGCAATACCTCGCGCTGGCGAGCGCGGGACTCGGCGACGTGCTCACGCAGCGGCGCGCACTGGCGGAGAAGTTCGCGCTCGATGGCGCGTGGCCTTCGGCGATTCGCCAGTTGAAGGAAGCGCGCGACATGAAGTCGGTCGGCTACTACGATCTGTCGACGATCGATGCGCGCCTGCACGAATTCGAGGCGCGCTACAAGGAAGAGCGCGAAGACGAAAAGAACAGCGGGTGAGCGAGACCAGGCGCGGTTTTAGCTTGCCTGCTCGGCCTTCTCCGGACTCGCCACGAAGCCGAAGCGCGTCGCCACGTGCTCGCGCCGGATCGACTGCAGCGGCAATGCTGCGTCGGCGCGCCATGCGAAGCTGCCGCTCGCGCCATCGTCGGCGAGCGCGGCATGTTCGGCGAAGAGGTCGAGGTCGTGGTCGTGAAGCAGCGCGACGCGAGGCGGGGTCGAGGTATCGGCGAACAGCACGCTGCCGCCCTCGTCGGCGTAGAGCGCGGCGGGTTCGAACGCGGCGCCGGTCTGGTCGGTGAGCGTGAGCGCACCCGTGGCATCGCTCGCGAGACGCACGACCAGCGGCGTGTAGGCAAGCTCGACATAGACGCGCTGCGGCCCGTTCTGGAAGAACCACTGGCCGTTCGCGTCGTGCTCGTAGTTGCGATTGATGAAACCGATCAGCGCGACGTGGCGCACGGGCGTGCCGGCCGAACCGCTCGCCTGCGCCTCTTCATCGCGCAGACGCCACTGGCCGCGTGCATCGAGCAGCAGCCAGCCCGTGCAATGCGGAACGTTGGGCCAGCGCTCGAGCGCTTGTTTGACGATGTCATCCATGATCGACGAAGTGCGTGAGGTAGCCGAACACGCGTTCGGCAAGCCAGTGATAGCGGCCCGGGAACGGTCCGCTCATGAAGCCGACGTGGCCGCCGTGGCCGGGCTGATCGAGTTCGATGGCGGCGCTCACTTCGTGGCGCGCGGGCAGCGCGCTGCCGGGCAGGAACGGATCGTTGCGCGCATTGAGGACGAGCGTGGGCACGGTGATTTCGCCGAGCATCGGCCGCACCGTCGCGCGGGTCCAGTAGTCGTGCGCATCGCGAAAGCCGTGCAGCGGCGCGGTGACGACGTTGTCGAACTCGTACAGGTTGCGGCTCGCGAGCATCGCGTGGCGGTCGTAGAGCCCGGGATATTGTTCGAGCTTCTGCAGCGCCTTCAGCTTGAGCGTCTTCAGGAAGCTGCGCGTGTAGACGAGGCCGAAGCCATGCGCGAGCAGCTCGCCGCCTGCGTGCACGTCGAGCGGCGCCGAGATCGCGGCGGCGGCGCTGACTATCGCGGCGTCCTCGCGGCGCTGGGCGAGCCAGTGCAGCAGCACATTGCCGCCCAGCGACACACCCGCGACGATCACCGGTCCCGCGTGGCGCTCGCGTAGACGACGCAGCACCCAGTCGACTTCGTTGGCATCGGCGAGATGATAGAAACGCGGCAGCAGGTTGAGCGGGCCGCTGCAGCTGCGAAAGTGCGGTATGACGGCGTGCCAGCCGCGCGCGTTGGCGGCGGCGACGAGCGAGCGTGCATAGTGCGAGCCGGAGCTGCCTTCGAGTCCGTGAAACAGCACGAACAGCGGCGCCTCGGGTGCGGCCTGGCCGCTGGCCCAGTCGACCTCGATGAAGTCGCCGTCGGGCGTGTCCCAGCGCTCGCGCCGGTAGGCGGGCGCGGGCAGGCGCGCGAACAACGCCGGCATGATGGTCTGGAGGTGGCCGCCCGGCAGCCAGAACGGCGCGCGGTAACTGGAGGCATCGTCGGCCTGGCGGCGTTGCGCGCCCAGCGGCGCGGAGGAGTTTGCGGTCGGCTTGGTTTGCATCGTACTCATGGCCGTTGCCTCCTCGTGGTTGTGGCGCTCAGTGCAGGGCGCCCTGGCCGTGGCGCAGCTTCGCCGCGAACTGGTTCGCGGCGTCCTGCGGCATGCGGCTCGCGTGGATGTGCGCGATGCGCCATTCGCCGCGCTCGTGGACCATCACGTAGGTCGTGAAGACCATGGTGGGCAGCGCTGCGGGATCGGTCGGGCGATGGGCCTCGGCAATCGCGTAGACCACCGTGCCGAGACTGTCGTAGACGCGGATATCGAGCGGTTCGATCATGACCGGCGCGCCTTCGAGCTGCGCCACGAGACCCGCGCGGATATTGGCGAGACCGTGCAGATGGGTGCCGTCGGCGCAGATGCAGCTGACGAACTCCTCATCGATCCACAGGCCCATCAGACCGTCGATGTTCAGGTCCGCGACGCCCTGATACCAGGCGTTGAGCGTGTCTGCGGCGGCTTCGAAGATGTGGGCAAAACGTGGCATGGCTCGTCAGTCTTTGGCGCCGCGAGGCGCGGGTTGGCGAAGGAGCAGTCCGGCGACTGCCGAGAAGCTTGCCGGTGTCGCGAGACACGTCCGTGACGCCGGCGCGTTTTCACACTGGATTCTCGCGCCGGCCGGCTGAAGGTACCGTACGCGCCCACACGCTGGCCGGCGGCGCCGGCTAGCGCTGCGCGAGCAACATGCCGCGCAGGTCGCCGAACACCTGTTCGGCGCTCAGTTCCCGCAGGCAGTTGAGGTGCCCGAGCGGGCATTCGCGCTGGAAACAGGGGCTGCAGTCGAGATGAAGCCATTGTACCTTTGCGAGCTCCGACAAGGGCGGGGTGTGGCGCGGATCCGTCGATCCGTAGAGCGCCACCAGCGGGCGGCGCAGCGCCGCCGCGACGTGCATGAGACCCGAGTCGTTGGTGACGACGGCGCTCGCGCGCGAGATCAGCGCGCAGGCCTCGCCGAGCGCGGTCTGGCCGCACAGGTTGCGCACGTTCGAAGCACGTTCGGCGATCGCCTGGGCGAGCGGGGCGTCCTTGGGCGAGCCGAGCGCGATGATCTGCGTGTACGGAAACGACTGGCCGACCATCTGCGCGAGCGCGGCGAAATGCTCGGGCGGCCAGCGCTTGGCCGGGCCGTATTCGGCGCCGGTGCAGAACACGAGCAGCGGCACGCGGGTGTCGAGATTGAAGCGTGCGCACACGCGCGCGGCTTCGTTCGGGTCGGGCTCGAGACGCGGCATCGGCAGGTCGTCGGGCACCTTGGCGCCGGGCGCCCAGGCGAGCGCCGCGTAGTGGCTGACCATGGGCGCTCGCTCGTCCTTGCGCGGATTCGCGTGGCGCACGTTCAACAGGCCGTAGCGCTTCTCGCCCGTGTAGCCGATGCGCAGCGGAATGTTCGCGAGCCACGGGATCAGCGCGGATTTGAGCGAATTGGGCAGCACGTAGGCGGCGTCGTAGCCGACTTCGCGCAGATCGCTCGCGAGCTGCCAGCGGCGCAGCAACTGCAGCTTGCCGTGCGCGAGATCGGTGGCGTAGACGTCGCGGATCTCGGGCATGCGCTCGAGTACCGGGGCGACCCAGGTGGGCGCGACCGCGTCGATGGCGATGCGCGGATGCAATTTCACGAGCCGCGAGAAAAGCGGCTGCGCCATCAATGCGTCACCGATCCAGTTCGGTGCGATAACCAGCGCACGGCGCATCGGTAGATTGTCCGGGAATGAATTAGCACTTTCCGCGCGCTCGGCGCGCGGAAGTCGGGTTGTCACAAAAGGGGAGCGTCGCTCGCCGGGCCTTCACAGGCGCGGCCTGCGAAGACCGGCTCGCGCGTCAGTGGCCGTGGACGACTTCGCCGTCGCGCAGCTTGTAACGCGTGCTGCAGTACGGGCAACGCGCCTCGCCGTGCGTCACGTCGATGAACACGCGCGGATGGGTACTCCAGCGCGGCATCGACGGGTTCGGGCAGTACGCGGGCAGATCCTTGGCCGATAGTTCGACCAACGGCATTTCCTTGATTTCGCTCATGAGGACAATTCTCGTTGTAGCTGTGAGGCGGCGCTGGCGATGGCGGTACGTCAGACCTTCGCGAGCCAGTGCGCGTATTTGTCGTTCTTGCCCGACACGACGTCGAAGAAAGCGCTTTGCAGCTTCTCCGTGACCGGGCCGCGCGAGCCGCTGCCGATCGTGCGGTTGTCGAGCTCGCGGATCGGCGTGACTTCGGCGGCGGTGCCGGTGAAGAACGCTTCGTCGGCGGTGTAGACCTCGTCGCGCGTGATGCGCTTTTCGATCACGGGGATGCCGGCGTCGCGCGCGAGCGTGATGACGGTGTCGCGCGTGATGCCGTCGAGGCACGACGCCAGATCGGGCGTGTAGATCTTGCCGTTGTTGACGAGGAAGAAGTTCTCGCCCGAGCCTTCGGACACGTAGCCGTCGACGTCGAGCAGCAGCGCTTCGTCGTAGCCGTCCGCGGTGGCTTCCTGGTTGGCGAGGATCGAGTTCACGTACCAGCCCGAGGCCTTCGCGCGCACCATCGACACGTTCACGTGGTGGCGCGTGAACGACGACGTCTTCACGCGGATGCCGCGCGTGATGCCTTCCTCGCCGAGGTAGGCGCCCCACGGCCAGGCCGCGATGGCGACGTGGATCGTGTTGCCCTTGGCCGACACGCCGAGCTTTTCCGAGCCGACCCAGATGATCGGGCGGATGTAGCACGACTCGAGCTTGTTCGTGCGCACGACTTCGCGTTGCGCTTCGGCGAGCGTGGCCTGGTCGAACGGCACGTCCATCTGGAAGATCTTGGCCGAGTTGAGCAGACGCTTGGTGTGCTCGGCGAGGCGGAAGATCGCGGTGCTGCCGTCAGCGCTCTTGTAGGCGCGCACGCCTTCGAAGACACCCATGCCGTAGTGCAGCGTATGGGTCAGCACGTGAATGTTGGCGTCGCGCCAATCGATCAGCTTGCCGTCCATCCAGATCTTGCCGTCGCGGTCGGCCATTGACATACGGTTCTCCAGGCAGTGCGGTGAATGTGTGGCGCTGCCGGCCGCGCCGGATACGCGATCCTGCGGGCGGCAAAGTCGCTTATTTTAACGTCTTTTCGCCGGTTTACGGGCGCGAGACCGCCCGCTCGCGCCCGACCGGAGTCCGAGCGGGCCGCAACATGCGGTGCGGCACATGACGAAATGATGCTGCGATGCAACATTAATGGCCTCTGACGGGCCAGAACGGGGCCCAGAAAAGTTACGCGACAAGCCGCGAGACGCATGTTGCGGCGCGATTCCCCGTGCCGCCGCAAATACGCTTCATTCGAACCGCTGCGCCTCAGATCGACATCGGGATCGGCTAAAATGGCTTTCTTGCATATCGATGCGAATACAGTGCGCACGCAACGCCGACGCCATGCCGCAGCGGCATCCGGACGGCCCTTCGCCCGCGCATCGATTCACCGCCTTCCCACCATCACGCACCGTCATGTCCATGAACAAGGTTCTGCGTCTCTCCGATCTGATTTCCGAAGGCAAGCTGGCCGGCAAGCGGGTATTCATCCGCGCCGATCTGAACGTGCCCCAGGACGATCAAGGCAACATCACCGAAGACACCCGCGTGCGCGCGTCGGTGCCGGCCATCAAGGCCGCGCTCGACGCCGGCGCGGCCGTCATGGTGACTTCCCACCTCGGCCGTCCGACCGAAGGCGACTTCAAGCCCGAAGACTCGCTCGCGCCGGTCGCCAAGCGCCTCGCCGAGCTGCTCGGCCGCGATGTGCCGCTGGTCGCGAACTGGGTCGAGAACGGTGTCCAGGTCGCCCCCGGCCAGGTCGTCCTGCTCGAGAACTGCCGCGTCAACAAGGGCGAAAAGAAGAACTCGGACGAGCTGGCCCAGAAGATGGCCAAGCTGTGCGACGTCTACGTGAACGACGCGTTCGGCACGGCCCACCGCGCCGAGGCGACCACCTACGGCATCGCGAAGTACGCCCCGGTGGCCTGCGCGGGCCCGCTGCTGGCCGCCGAACTCGATGCGCTCGGCAAGGCGCTCGGCGCGCCGAAGCGCCCGCTCGTGGCGATCGTCGCGGGCTCGAAGGTGTCGACCAAGCTGACCATCCTGAAGTCGCTCGCCGAGAAGGTCGATCAGTTGATCGTCGGCGGCGGCATCGCCAACACGTTCATGCTCGCGGCCGGCCTGAAGATCGGCAAGTCGCTCGCTGAAGCCGATCTGGTCGACGATGCGAAGGCGATCATCGAGCAGGCGAAGGCGCGCGGCGCATCGGTGCCGATCCCGACCGACGTCGTCACCGCAAAGGAGTTTTCGCCGACCGCGAAGGCCGAGATCAAGGCCGTCGCCGATGTCGCCGACGACGACATGATCCTCGACATCGGACCGGACACCGCCAAGGCGCTCGCGGCGCAGCTCGAGAAGGCCGGCACGATCGTGTGGAACGGCCCGGTCGGTGTGTTCGAGTTCGACCAGTTCGGCAACGGCACGAAGACGCTCGCCGAAGCCATCGCGAACTCGAGCGCGTTCTCGATCGCCGGTGGCGGCGACACGCTCGCGGCCATCGCGAAGTACGGCATTCACGACAAGGTCAGCTACATCTCGACCGGCGGCGGCGCGTTCCTCGAGTTCCTCGAAGGCAAGAAGCTGCCGGCCGTCGAAGTGCTCGAATCGCGGGCGGTCTGAGTGGCGCCGCGCGCCCCGGCGGCCCGGGCTACCCGGTCAGCCGCAAAGCCGGCCAGCCAGCGCGCGAAGGCGCGCGAGGCGGCCGAAGCGGGGCGCGCTGCGCCCTCCACGACGGCGCACGGCGGCGCTCAAGCCGCCGTCATGCCGGACATGGCAGTACCCGAAGCAGTCACTGAGTCCGTCACGGCTTCGGCCGGCGCGGACAGCGCATTCAACGCACTGACGCCGGTGGCGGCGTCAGGCGGCGCATCGATACCGGTGGACGCGCAAGCCGCGCATGACGGCAGCGCGCCCACCTCGCAGATTGCCCCGGCGCCGGCCGCGGGCGGCGCACCGGCCACGGCCCGCGCCGCTCCCGCACCGGCCGGCCCGGCGCAGGCGGGCACGAGCGCTGCGGCACACGCTGACGCAGCACCGCGCACGTCCTCGAACAAAGCGACGCCGGCCCGATCCGGCGCGCATCCTGGCAGCGCCGCCCACGCAGCGCCCCAGAGCCCGACTCGCAGCAATGTTCTTCCTAGCGATCCTATCCAGACGAGGAGTTTCATGCATCGCGCCACCAAGATTGTCGCCACCATCGGTCCGGCTTCGAGCAGCCCGGAGATCCTGCACAAAATGATTCACGCGGGACTGGACGTGGTGCGACTCAATTTCTCGCACGGCACGGCCGACGACCATCGCGAGCGGGCTGAGATGGTGCGCCAATGCGCGCGCGAAGCGGGCCGCCAGGTCGCGATCATGGCCGATCTGCAGGGTCCGAAGATCCGCGTCGGCAAGTTCGAGAACGGCAAGACGACGCTCGTGCCGGGCGAGCCGTTCATCCTCGACGCTGCCTGCGAACTCGGCAACGACGAGCGCGTCGGTCTCGACTACAAGGACCTGCCGCGCGACCTGAAGCCGGCCGACGTGCTGCTGCTCAACGACGGCCTGATCGTGCTCGACGTCGCGCGCGTGATCGGCAGCGAAATCCACACGACCGTGCGCGTCGGCGGCGACCTGTCGAACAACAAGGGCATCAACCGTCAGGGCGGCGGCCTCACGGCTCCGGCGCTCACGGCGAAGGACATGGAGGACATCCGCACGGCCATGTCGCTCGGCGCGGATTTCGTCGCGGTGTCGTTCCCGAAGAACGCGACCGACATGGAAATGGCGCGCCAGCTCGCCAACATCGCGGGCGCGCCGTACGGCATCAAGCCGCGCATGATCGCGAAGATCGAGCGCGCCGAGGCGATTCCCGCGCTGCAGGAAATTCTCGACTCGTCCGACGGCATCATGGTCGCGCGTGGCGATCTCGCCGTGGAAGTCGGCAACGCGGCGGTGCCGGCGCTGCAAAAGCGCATGATCCGCATGGCGCGCGAGTCCAACAAGCTCGTCATCACCGCCACGCAGATGATGGAATCGATGATCTACGCGCCGGTGCCGACCCGCGCGGAAGTGTCGGACGTCGCCAACGCGGTGCTCGACGGCACCGATGCCGTGATGCTGTCGGCCGAATCGGCGGCGGGCAAGTATCCGGTGCAGACCATCGAGGCGATGGCCGCGATCTGTCTCGAAGCCGAGAAGTCCGAACAGAGCGAGCTCGACAAGGATTTCCTCGACCGCACCTTCACGCGCATCGACCAGTCGATCGCGATGGGCGCGCTGTTCACGGCATTCCACCTCGGCGCCAAGGCGATCGTCGCGCTGACCGAATCGGGTTCGACCGCGCTGTGGATGTCGCGCCACTGGACCCACGTGCCGATCTTCGCGCTCACGCCGCGCGAAGCGAGCGAGCGCGCGATGTCGCTCTACCGCAACGTGACGCCGCTGCACCTCGACACCAGCACCGATCGCGATACGGCGCTTCAGCAGGCGATCGAGGTGGTCGTGAGCAAGGGCTACGCGGCACGCGGCGACATGGTGGTGCTGACGGTCGGCGAGCCGATGGGGCAACCGGGCGGCACCAATACGCTCAAGATCGTGCGCGTCGGCGACGTGCTCTGAGGGTCCTGAAAACGCCCGCCATCTTCTGGATGGCGGGCGTTTTTCTTTGACTTCGCCGCTTGCGCGCAACGGCCTTTTTGGCCCGCCATGTGGGCTGCAAGCCGGAATGTCTGTTGCTTCGCGATAAAATCACGCTATTGAGCCCGTCGGCGACTCCAACCGTACGGGCGGCACGAGCGCCGGCGCGTCCCCCGCGGGAGGCGCGCCAGGCTGCCGCCAGCATAAAAAATTCGTTTCATATCAAAGGAGTAGGACAATGCCTCTCGTTTCAATGCGTCAACTGCTGGACCATGCGGCCGAACACGGCTACGGTCTGCCGGCGTTCAACGTCAACAATCTGGAACAGGTCCAGGCCATCATGGCCGCCGCCGACCAGGTTGGCGCGCCGGTGATCATGCAAGCGTCCGCAGGAGCGCGCAAATATGCGGGTGAACCGTTCCTGCGCCACCTCATCGAGGCGGCCATCGAGTCGTATCCGCATATTCCGATCGTGATGCACCAGGATCACGGCCAGTCGCCGGCGGTCTGCATGGCGGCGATGCGCAGCGGCTTCACCAGCGTGATGATGGACGGCTCGCTCGAAGCCGACGGCAAGACGGTGGCATCGTACGAGTACAACGTCGATGTATCGCGCAAGGTCGTCGAAATGGCGCACTCGGTCGGCGTCACGGTCGAGGCCGAACTCGGCGTGCTTGGCTCGCTCGAGACGATGAAGGGCGACAAGGAAGACGGTCACGGCGCCGAAGGCACGATGACGCGCGAGCAACTGCTGACCGATCCGGAGCAGGCCGCCGACTTCGTCAAGCTCACGCAGTGCGACGCGCTCGCGATCGCGATCGGCACCTCGCACGGCGCCTACAAGTTCTCGAAGAAGCCGACGGGCGACATCCTGTCGATCCAGCGCATCAAGGAAATCCACGCGCGCATCCCGAACACCCACCTCGTGATGCACGGCTCGTCGTCGGTGCCGCAGGAGCTGCTCGCGGAAATCCGCGAATTCGGCGGCGACATGAAGGAAACCTACGGCGTGCCGGTCGAGGAAATCCAGGAAGGCATCCGTCACGGCGTGCGCAAGATCAACATCGACACCGATCTGCGTCTCGCAATCACGGGCGCGATCCGCCGCTACATGTACGAGAACCCGTCGAAGTTCGACCCGCGCGACTATCTGAAGCCGGCGCGCGAAGCGACCAAGAAGGTTTGCGTCGACCGCTATCTCGCGTTCGGTTGCGAAGGCCAGGCAGGCAAGATCAAGCCGGTATCGCTCGACAAGATTGCGGAGAAGTACAAGTCGGGCGAACTCGCGCAGATCGTTCGCTAACGTCCGGGCAGTCAGACGGACATCGCGGCCCGCATCGAGCGGGCCGTTGCACTAAAGTAGTTTGTGAAAGCGCCGTTTCCGCCCGCATCGGGAAACGGCGCCGAACTTTTTTGGTTTACCCTAGGGGTCCGGTTTCCTGTCCGGCACTGCCACGTTTAAAAGCGAATCTCGACGATGTCTACCCTCTACGAATCCACGCTCAAATCGCTGCCGCTCCTTGGCCGCGGCAAGGTCCGCGACAACTACGCGGTGGGCAAAGACCAGCTGCTGATCGTCACGACCGACCGCCTGTCGGCGTTCGATGTGATCATGGGCGAGCCGATTCCGAAGAAGGGCCAGGTGCTCAACCAGATGGCCAACTTCTGGTTCGAGAAGCTTTCGCACGTCGTGCCGAACCATCTGACGGGTGTGGCGCCCGAGAGCGTCGTCTCGCCGGAAGAGGTCGAGCAGGTCAAGGGACGTGCTGTCGTCGTGAAGCGTCTCGAGCCGATCCTCGTCGAGGCGGTCGTGCGCGGCTACCTCGCGGGCAGCGGCTGGAAGGACTATCAGGCAAGCGGCGCGGTGTGCGGCGTCGAGCTGCCGGCGGGCCTGCAAAACGCGCAGAAGCTGCCCGAGCCGATCTTCACGCCGGCGGCCAAGGCCGAAATGGGCCATCACGACGAGAACATCACGTACGAAGAGATGGAGCGGCGCATCGGCACCGAGCTGTCGCGCACCATCAAGGACATCTCGATCAAGCTGTACAAGGAAGCCGCCGATTACGCGGCGACCCGCGGCATCATCATCGCCGACACGAAGTTCGAATTCGGTCTCGACAACCACGGCCAGCTATATCTGATGGACGAGGCGCTCACTGCCGACTCGTCGCGTTTCTGGCCCGCCGACCAGTACCAGGTCGGCTCGAACCCGCCGTCGTTCGACAAGCAGTTCGTGCGCGACTGGCTCGAAACCCAGGACTGGAAGAAAGAGCCGCCCGCACCGAAGCTGCCCGACGACGTGATCGACAAGACGGCGGCCAAGTATCAGGAGGCGCTCGAACGCCTCACCGGCCAGACGCTCGCTTGAAGTTAGCTTGAACAGTAAAAGGGAAGGGTAATGAGTGAAGTCCAGACGGCTCACCAGCATGCGGCGCCGCTCGTCGGCGTGCTGATGGGCTCCAGCTCCGACTGGGAAACGATGAAGCACGCGGTCGCCATCCTGCAGGAATTCGGCGTCGCATATGAGGCGAAGGTCGTCTCCGCGCACCGCATGCCCGACGAGATGTTCGAGTACGCCGAGAAGGCGCGCGAGCGCGGCTTGCGTGCGATCATCGCGGGCGCGGGCGGCGCGGCACACCTGCCGGGCATGCTCGCCGCGAAGACGACGGTGCCGGTGCTCGGCGTGCCGGTCGCGAGCAAGTACCTCAAGGGCGTCGATTCGCTGCACTCGATCGTGCAGATGCCCAAGGGCGTGCCGGTCGGCACTTTCGCGATCGGCGAGGCGGGCGCGGCGAACGCGGCGCTGTTCGCCGTCTCGATCCTGAGCGTGACCGACACCGAGTACGCGAACCAGCTCGCGGCGTTCCGCGTGCGCCAGAACGAAGCTGCCCACGCAATGGTTTTGCCGGCGCTGTGAGCGCCACGTCCGCGCGCCGTGTGCGAGCGCCGCGCGTAAAGGACGTCGTTGAACCCCGGCCCAGGCTCGCGGCGCGTCCCACACGCGCGGAGCCGGCCGTGACCGACCACTGAGATGATCCCAGACAACACCCCGGTTTCACCGATCCTGCCCGGCGCATGGCTAGGCATGGTTGGTGGCGGCCAGCTCGGCCGCATGTTTTGCTTTGCCGCCCAGGCGATGGGCTATCGCGTCGCCGTGCTCGACCCGGACCCGGCGAGCCCGGCGGGCGCCGTCGCGGACCGCCATCTGCGCGCCGCCTACGACGACGAGGCCGCGCTCACCGAACTCGCGCGCTTGTGCGCGGCGGTCTCGACGGAATTCGAGAACGTGCCGGCCGCGAGCCTCGATGCACTCGCGAAGACCACCTTCGTGAGCCCGGCGGGGCGCTGCGTCGCCGTCGCGCAAGACCGTATCGCCGAGAAGCGCTTCATCGAAAGCTCGGGCGTGCCGGTGGCGCCGCATGTCGTGATCGAGTCGTCGGCGGCGCTTGCTGCGCTCAGCGATGCCGCGCTCGAAGCGGTGCTGCCCGGCATCCTCAAGACCGCGCGGCTCGGCTACGACGGCAAGGGCCAGGTGCGCGTCGGCAACGCCGAGGAAGTGCGCGAGGCGCATGCATCGCTCGGCGGCGTGCCGTGCGTGCTCGAAAAGCGCCTGCCGCTCAAGTTCGAGGTGTCGGCGCTGATCGCGCGCGGCGCCAATGGCTGCACGGCGGTTTATCCGCTCGCGCAGAACACCCATCACAGCGGCGTGCTCGCCTGGACGGTGGTGCCGGCGCCCGACGCGAGCCCGACGCTCGTCGAGCAGGCGCAGCAGGCGGCGTTGCAGATCGCGGCGAAGCTCGGCTACGTCGGCGTGCTGTGCGTCGAGTTCTTCATCCTCGAAGACGGCTCGCTCGTCGCCAATGAAATGGCGCCGCGTCCGCACAACTCGGGCCACTACACGGTCGATGCGTGCGCAACGAGTCAGTTCGAGCAGCAAGTGCGCGCGATGACCGGCATGCCGCTCGGCGACACGCGCCAGCACTCGCCGGCCGTGATGCTCAACATCCTCGGCGACGTCTGGTTCCCGGCCGATGCGAAGGGCAAGCGCAGCACGGCCGCGCTCACGCCGCCGTGGCACGAGGTGGCCGCGATGTCCGCTGCGCGCCTGCATCTGTATGGCAAGGAAGAGGCGCGCGTCGGCCGCAAGATGGGTCACGTGAACTTCACCGCGCCGACGCTCGATGAAGCGCGCACCGCCGCACGCGATTGCGCGCGGCTCCTGCATATCGTCACGGGCTGAAGGTGACACGCATGCCGGATCGACCCAGCTCGGCCGAGGCGCTGCCGGTGAGCGCCGCGCAGATCGAAGAGGCCGCCGCGCTGCTCGCCGCGGGCGAAGTCGTCGCGTTTCCGACCGAGACCGTCTATGGTCTCGGCGGCGATGCGCGCAATCCCGCTGCGGTCGCGCGCATCTATGTCGCGAAGGGGCGGCCGGCCAATCATCCGGTGATCGTGCACTTGCCGCCCGGGGGCGACCCGGGTTTCTGGGCCGCCGAGTGGCCGCAGGCCGCGCAAAAGCTCGTCGATGCATTCTGGCCCGGCCCGCTCACGCTGATCGTCAAGCGCGCCGCGCATATTCCCGATGCGGTGAGCGGTGGGCAGGATTCGGTTGGCTTGCGCTGTCCTTCGCATCCGGTCGCGCAGGCGTTGCTCGCGGCGTTTTCGGCGCGCCAGGGCGGGCACGGGGGCATTGCGGCGCCCTCGGCGAACCGCTTCGGTCACGTGAGCCCGACCACGGCGCAACACGTGCGCGACGAGTTCGGCGCGGCGATCCATGTGCTCGACGGCGGCGCATCGGATGTCGGCATCGAGTCGACGATCGTCGATTTGTCGCGTGGCTTCCCGGCGCTGTTGCGGCCCGGCCACATCACACCGCAGGACATCGCCGACGTGCTGGGCGAGGCGCCGCGTCTGCCCGACGGCACCGATGCCACCGCGCCGCGCGCCTCGGGCACGCTCAAGGCGCATTACGCGCCGCGCACGCCGCTCGTGCTGCTGCCGTTCGAGGGGCTGGAACCGCTCATCGCCGCACGCACGCACGACGAGCCCGTGGCGCTGGTCGCTCGCGCGTCGCGCGCCGGTGCATGGGCACAGGCGCCGGGCGTGCATTTCATCGCCGCGCCCGAAGATCCGCAAGCCTACGCACGCGAGCTTTATGGCTTGCTGCGCGCACTCGATCGCGCGAACGTCACGCGCATCCTGATCGAGAAACTGCCCGAAACGATCGATTGGATTGCCGTCAACGACCGGCTCGGCCGCGCGGCCGCCGCGTTCGATGCGCAGGCGGCGCCGGAGTTGCCCGACGAGTGAGAATCATGTGAAAAACCCCCGGCTCGTGGCAACGAGCCGGGGGTTTTGTCTTTCAGCCTGAAACCCGCTTACTTGCCCAGACCTGACGTGGCGATCTGCTGCTGGACGTACTGCGCGAACAGCGCGTGCAGATGCGTGGTCGGGTGGACCTGGTCGGCGAACATGTAGGTCTGGTCCGCGTTCGCGGCGACGAGCAGCGAAGGCGAGCAGAACAGCGACGTGGCGAAGTCCGTCGGATTGGGCTCGCCGGCCTTCTGGGCGTTCTGGGCCATCTGCGCGAGGTTGCAGGCGGTCGCCGCGTTGGTCACCGTGAAGCCGTACGACTGGGCGCCGGCGATAACGGTGTCGAGCCAGCCGAACGCATCGACGTAGATGACCTTTTTCGCCGCGATCAGATCGGCAATCTGGCTCTGGAGGATCGTGTTGTACGCCGCCGTGATCAGCGTGAGACCGGCAGCGCCTTGTGCGCCCGAGGTGTAGCCGAGGTTGGTCTGGCCGATATCCGGCACGTTCGACACGACGACGTGCGTCGCACCGTTGCCGACGATCTGGCGCACGGTAGCGGCGAGCGTGCCCGCTGCGATACCGATCTGCGTGGGCTGGATCACGCCGATGGCTGCCATGACCTGCTGGGTCTGCGTGGCGCCCGGCGGCAGCGCGGCGATGGCCTGGAGCAGTTGGGGCGTGAGCGACGCCGCCTTCTGGAAGATGTCGTTGGCGCCGCCGTTCACGAGCACGAGCTGGTTCGAATTGAAGGTGCCGTGCTGGGTGACGTAGTTCGCGACCTGCGTGACGACCGGGTACGTGAGTGCCGCCGCATTGTTCGCCGCCCAGCCTTCACCTTCCGGCTCGACCACGTCCGAACCGCCTTGTGCGTAGCCGAGGCCTGCCGTGTTGACCGGCGCCATGCCGAAGCCGCCTTGCACGGCCGCGGTCAGCGTGCCGCCGTAGTATTCGGCGACCTTTTGCGTCCAGACTTCGCCCGGATTCGTCGTGAAGCGGCCACCGCCGAATTCGATCGCGACGTTCGGCGCGTACGTGCCGACGTCCGAGAGGCTGTCACCGAACGACACGACCTGCAGGTTCACGCCACCGGGCGGCGTGTTGTTCGCGCTGTTGTTGTTGTCGCTGCCGCCGCCGCATGCGGCGAGCAGGGCGAACGCGGCGCTCGCGAGCGCGACCTGGGTTGCGCGCAACAGTTTGCCTTGGGTCGATCCTCGTTGCTTCATCTTCACTTCATCTCCTCGTTTGTGGCTTGAGTGTGTGCCCTGGTGGAAGAGGCCGTGGGTGCCGGCCTCCCGGAATCGGTTGGGTGTATCGCTCGCATCAGGCATCAGGCATCAGGCGAGGCCGTCGCGCTGGGCGCCCGTGCCGGGTTCGCAAGCGCCGAGCGTTGCCGCGCATGCCATTCGTGTGCCCATGCGGGAGGCGCGAGCACGGCGCGCGCCCGGCTGCTCCAGTCGGGCATGCGCGCGACATCGGCGGCCATCGCGGCCCATTCGTGGAAGGTCGCCTTGAGCGGGTTGTACGTATCGAGCGGCTCGACGATGCCGTATTGCGGCGCCTCGGCCAGATCCTCTTCGACGTAGCTGCCGAACAGGCGATCCCAGATCACGAGTACGCCCGCATAGTTGCAGTCGAGGTAGCGCGGATTGCGCGCGTGATGGACCCGATGGCTCGAGGGCGTGTTGAGCACGTATTCGAGCCAGCCGAGCTTGCCGATCGCCTGCGTGTGCACGAAGAACTGGAACGCGAGATTGACGAGCACGATCGCGACGATCTGCGCAGGCGTAAAGCCGAGCATGGCGAGCGGAATCCAGAACACCCACATGCCCGCGACCGGATACATGAAGCTCTGGCGAAAGGCAGTCGACAGATTGAGCCGCGCCGACGAGTGATGCACGACATGCGCGGCCCACAGCCAGCGCACGCGATGACTCGCGCGGTGAAACACGTAGTAGAGCAAGTCCTGGGCGACGAACAGCACGACGAGCGCGAGCCAGCCCGGCTGCCAGGTCGTGATGCGCCAATGGTGATAGACGTACGTGTAGACGGGGATCGCGACGAGCCATGCGAGCTTGTCCGTACCCTGATGCATGAGCGCAAGCGCCGCATTGCAGAGCGTGTCGGGCCAGCTGTAGATGCGCGAGCCGGGCCGCGTGCGCGCAAGGTGCCACGCTTCCCAGCCGATCATGGCGAGGAATACGGGCGCCAGCGCGAGCAGCAGCCACTCGGCATCGAACTGCATGAACGTCCCCCTTCGGTCTCGGGCCGACGCGGCCAGTGGCGGCGCGGCGTTATCGTTGTAATGCGTTATCGGGTGTTGTCTTGCGAGGCGCTTTGTCTCGCGTCGCTCGCCGTGTTGCTCTCACCTCACGAAGGAGCGTGAGGCAGCGTGCCAGCGGTGTCGATCGGTGTTCGTCCCGCTTGCGGCCGGGGTGCCGGCAAGCGGTCGTGCACGTCTGTCCTGCTGGACGGGGTGGCGTCAGGTTACACGCCCCGCACGCGCGCCGGAAACGCGTTTGCTAGAAGGATTCTTCGGGCATGCGCGTGGCATGGGGCTGTGTCGTCAATGGGCGCTATGTGGCTTCGGGGTTCGGCGCACTGCCTTCGTCGCGCGCTTCGGATGCGCTTCGACGTACACGGGTTTTTCTTCGGGCATCCCCTGGTAGACCCATTCGAGCAGCGCGTCGTGGGCTGCGCGGGCGGCCTCCGCATGCGGGTCGTTGATGAGACTCACGACCACATAGGTCTCGCCGTTGGCGGCCGCGACATAGCCCGCGATCGCACGCACATCGCGCAGCGTGCCGGTCTTGATGTGGGCGTTGCCGCCGACCGGCTGGTTGGTGAGCCGGTTGCGCATCGTGCCGTCGACCCCGGGCACCGGCAGCGAATCGATGAACACCTGCGCGACCGGGCTCGCGTTCGCGGCTTGCAGCACGCTCGCGAGCGAGAGGGCACTGATGTGTTCTTCGCGCGACAAGCCGCAGCCGTTGTCGAGCGCGAGTTCGGGCAGGTTCAGTCCGCTCTTCTTCAGGAACGAGGTGACCGCGTTGGCCGCCTTCGTCGTGGTGGCGGGCGGTTTGCCTTCGGTCGCGCCGATCGTGAGGAACAGATTGCGCGCCATCACGTTGTTGCTGAACTTGTTGATGTCGTGAACGATATCGCCGAGCGGCGGGCTCTGATGCACGGCGACGAGACGCGCGCGCGGCGGCACGACGCCTTCGCGCACGGCACCCGTGAAGAGACCACCGTTTTGCTGCCACAGCGCGAGAAAGCCGTCGGCGAAGAAGGTCGAGTGATCGACGGGCGCGGCGATGTTCACCGAGCGCTCGCCACAACGCAGCGGGTACGGGCCCGCGAAGCTCGCGGTCAGCACGCCATTCGCGCCGGGTTGCAGTTGGGGCGTTGCATCGAGCGACTTGCAGGCGCCGCCGCGCACGCGCATCTGGTTGTCGATCTGCAGCTGCGCGACCGGCGGCACGACGTCGATCGCGATGCCGCCCGACGAGGGCGTGAGCGTGAACGACAGCGACTTGAACGCATAGAGCAGCGGATCGGGGCCGACGTTGTATGGCGCGTTCGAATCGCCGTCGAATGCGGGCAGGTCGCGCGTGGACGGATCGAATTCGCTCTTGTCGAGCACGAGCGCGCCGTCGATACGATTGATGCCCGCCGCGCGGATCCTCTGCACGAGGTCGATCAGTTCTTCCGGCACCAGCTTCGGATCGCCCGTGCCCTTGATGTAGAGATTGCCGTGCAGCACGCCTTGCGCGTCGACTTCGCCATCGGTGTACGCGCTCGTGTGCCAGCGCCACTCGGGGCCGAGCAGCGCGAGACCGGTGTAGGTCGTGACGAGCTTCATCGTCGAGGCGGGCATCATCGGCTGGCCGGCGTTGACGGCGACGCTCGGCGCGCGCTCGCCGACCTTCTCGATCACGACGCTCACGGCCGACAGCGGCACGTGCGCGTGCTCGAGTCCGGCCATCACCGATGGCGGCAGCACGGTGGTCACGTTGATGGCGGGCGTGCGCGCGGTGGGTTGCGCGTGCGCAGCGGGCGTGGCGGTCAGCGCGCACACGGCCGCGCAGGTCACGGCCAGCGCGCGCGCGGCGTGGCCGTTGAGCGGGCGGGCCGGCGCGCGCTGGCGCGAAGCGAAGGCGGACAGCGGGACGAGTGAAGCGAAGAAAGCGAGCGGCATGAAAAAGCGGACTGGCAAAAGCGGCGTAGAAAGGCGGCGGAGTGGCGAAAGCGGGGACGGACAGGCGCTCAAGTGTGGCGCTGGCGGCTCGGCTCACCCGCAAAGCGCTCATTGTAAAGACCTCGCGCGCACGGCGACACCTATTGCGCCTGTTCGCGCGCGAGAAAACCTCATGCCGCGCCGATCCGCCACGGCGGCGGCGCTAGAATGGGCGCTTACCGCACAACCGCAACAGCTAAAACAGATTCCACACGATGCGCATATTGCTAGTCGAAGACGACCGCATGATTGCCGAGGGCGTGCGCAAGGCGCTGCGCGGCGACGGCTTCGCGGTCGACTGGGTCGAGGACGGCGAGGCCGCGCTGTCCGCCGCTACCGGCCAACCTTACGATCTGGTGCTGCTCGATCTGGGCTTGCCCAAGCGTGACGGGCTCGACGTGCTGCGCACGCTGCGCGCACGCGGCCTCGCGACGCCCGTGCTGATCATCACCGCACGCGATGCGATCGCCGAGCGCGTGAAGGGGCTCGACGCCGGCGCCGACGACTATCTGGTCAAGCCCTTCGATCTCGATGAACTCGGCGCGCGCATGCGCGCGCTGATCCGCCGCCAGTCGGGCCGCAGCGAATCGATGATCCGGCTCGGCGCGCTCACGCTCGATCCGGCGTCGCATCAGGTGACACTCGACGGTGCGCCGGTCGCATTGTCGGCGCGCGAGTTCGCGCTGCTCGAAGCGCTCATCGCGCGCCCCGGTGCGGTGCTCTCGAAGAGCCAGCTCGAAGAGAAGATGTACGGCTGGGGCGAGGAGATCGGCAGCAATACGGTCGAGGTGTACATCCACGCGCTGCGCAAGAAACTGGGCGCCGATCTGATTCGCAATGTGCGTGGCCTCGGCTACATGATTGCGAAAGAAGCCTGATCACCAAGAAAGGCAACAAACGGAGAAGCGCTCGCCGATGGGTTCAATTCGACGACAACTGTTGTTCTGGCTGCTCGCGCTCGTGGTGGCGGGCGTGGGGCTCGCGGGCTGGCTGATCTATCGCCAGGCGCTCGCCGAGGCCAACGAGCTGTTCGACTATCAATTGCAGGAAATCGCCGCGGCGCTGCCGTCGGAACCGTTCTCGCAGGTCCTCTCGTCGCGCGATACCGGCGACGAAGGCATCGTGCTGCAGATCTGGAACCGCAACGGCACGCTGATGTATTTCTCGCATCCGCGCGCACCGCTCGCACCGCGCGCGGAACTCGGCTTTTCGACCGAGCGCACCGATCGCGGCGACTGGCGCGTCTATGGGGCGATCGTCGGCGATAACGTCGTGCAGCTCGCGCAGCCCGTGTCCGTGCGCAACCGGCTCGCCGCCAACGTCGCGCTGCGCACGCTGTGGCCGCTGATCGTGCTGCTGCCGTTCCTCGGCCTCGCGATCTGGGTCGTGGTCGGGCGCGGGCTGGCGCCGCTCGCACGCGTCGCGCGCGCGCTCGACACGCGCCATCCCGAGGCGCTCGATCCGTTGCAGGAGCAACGATTGCCGCGCGAGGTCACACCGCTCGTGCGCGCGCTCAATGCGTTGCTCGCGCGGCTCGCGCATGCGCTCGACACGCAAAAGGCCTTCGTCGCCGATGCGGCCCACGAACTGCGCACGCCGCTCGCGGCCGTGCAGATCCAGCTGCAACTGGTCGCGCGCGCGAAGGACGATGAAGGGCGCCGCGAGGCGATCGCCGATCTGCAGGCGGGCGTCACGCGCGCGACGCGTCTCGCCGAACAGCTGCTCGCGCTCGCGCGCTCCGAGCCCGATGGCCACGCGCACGCACGCAGCGTCGATCTGCATGCGCTGCTCGACGATTGCGTCGGCGCGTACGCGCCGCTCGCGCAGCAGCGCGGCGTCGATCTCGGCATCGAGGAGAGCGCCGCCGCGAGCGTGCACGGCGACGCGGACGCCTTGCGCGTGATGTTCAACAACCTGCTCGACAACGCGACCAAGTACACGCCGGACGGCGGCCGTGTCGATGTGAGCCTGCGCATCGACGCGGGGCACCCGGTCGTGCGCATCGCGGACAGCGGACCCGGCATCGCACCCGAGGAGCGCGAGCGCGTGTTCGACCGCTTCTATCGAGTCGGCGCGGGCGCGTCGCGCGCGCGCACCGATGTCGCAGGCACCGGTCTGGGACTCGCCATCGTGCGCCGTATCGCCGACCAGCACGGTCTGGCCATCGCGCTCGGCGATTCGCCGACGGGTGGCCTCCAGGTCGAGGTGCGCTTCTAAAAAGCGCGCTTTTTGCAGGTGGTAGTGCTTAAGTCTCTTTTAAGCGACCCCACGTACTCTTGCATTCATCGCAAAAAAGCCTTTCGCAGAGGAGCCCGCCATGAATGCAAAAGTCATTACCCGGAGTGCAGTGGCCGTCGCCGTTGCCGTCGCGTTGTCGGCGGGCTACGTGGCGGGCCGGCGCGATGTGCCGGCACCCGAGGTGATCGCCCCGGCGCAGGCCGCCATGATGCCGGCCGAAGCCGCAGCGAAGACGGGCGTGCCCGACTTCTCCGGCCTCGTCGAAACGTATGGACCGGCGGTCGTCAACATCAGCGCGAAGCACGTCGTGAAGCAGACGGCGCAGCGTGGCGGCGCGCAGCAGCTGCCGATCGATCCGTCCGACCCGTTCTACCAGTTCTTCAAGCACTTCTACGGCGGCATGCCGGGCATGGGCGGTGACGGCGGCAGCGGCGGCGGCGGCCAGCAGGACACGCCGAGCGCGAGCCTCGGCTCGGGCTTCATCATCAGCCCGGACGGCTACATCCTCACCAATGCGCACGTCGTCGATGGCGCCAACGTCGTGACCGTGAAGCTCACCGACAAGCGCGAATACAAGGCCAAGGTCGTCGGCGCGGACAAGCAGTCGGACGTGGCCGTGCTCAAGATCGACGCAAAGGACCTGCCGACCGTGAAGATCGGCGACCCGCGCCAGAGCAAGGTGGGGCAGTGGGTGGTCGCGATCGGCTCGCCGTACGGTTTCGACAACACCGTGACCTCGGGCATCATCAGCGCCAAGTCGCGCTCGCTGCCCGACGAGAACTACACGCCGTTCATCCAGACCGACGTGCCCGTTAATCCGGGCAACTCGGGCGGACCGCTGTTCAACCTGCAGGGTGAAGTGATCGGCATCAACTCGATGATCTATTCGCAGACGGGTGGCTTTCAGGGCCTTTCGTTCGCTATCCCGATCAATGAGGCGATCAAGGTCAAGGACGAACTCGTCCAGACCGGTCATGTGAGCCGCGGACGCCTCGGCGTCGCGGTGCAGTCGATGAACCAGACGCTCGCCGATTCGTTCGGCATGGACACGCCGCGCGGCGCGCTCGTGAGCTCGGTCGATCCGGGCGGTCCGGCTGCGAAGGCGGGCCTGAAGCCGGGCGACGTGATCCTCGCCGTCGACGGCCAGGCGATCAGCGACTCGACCGATCTGCCGGCGCTGGTCGCGGGCATCAAGCCCGGCAGCAAGGCCGCCGTGCAGGTGTGGCGCGACAAGGCCAAGCAGGACATCAACGTGACGATCGGCACGCTCGGCGACGCGAAGGTGGCCTCGAACGACAACTCGCCGGCCCAGATGCAAGGGCGCCTCGGCGTGGCGGTGCGCGCGCTCACGCCGCAGGAAAAGAGCAGCGGCACGCTCTCGCACGGTCTGGTCGTCGAGCAGTCGGGCGGCGCGGCCGAGAACGCCGGTATCCAGCCCGGCGACGTGATCCTCGCGGTCAACGGCCGGCCGGTGTCGAGCCCCGATCAGCTCAAGCAAATGATCGCGCAGGCCGGCAACAGCATCGCGCTCTTGATCCAGCGCGACGATGCGCAGATCTTCGTGCCGGTCGATCTCGGCTAAAACGGCGCCGCGCGCGGCGCAACGCAAAGAACGGCGCACGGTCTTCAACTGACCGTGCGCCGTTTTTGTATGGGAGCGGGCATGTCGTTTGCGTCTTCGTGAATTCGACTTTTGTGAGGAGCGACGACGATGAAACTTCAGGGCAAATCGCACCGGATCGCTGCGATCACGCTCGCTGCTGCACTCGCGTCTGGCTTCACGGCCGGCGCCGCGGCGCAGACAGCGAATCCGGCAGGCGTCACGGGCGGCTCGACGAGCGACGACACGAGCGCCGGCAACACCAACGGCGGCGGCATGCCGCAATCCGAGCGTCAGGGCGACGTCGAGTACGTGTCCGGCGGCGTGGGTCTGGACGAGTCGAAGGCATTGCAGGGCGCCCAGCGCCAGTGGCCGCTGTCGCTGCGCTTCACGGGCCCCACCGCCGAATTCCTCGCCGACGTGCGCGTGCAGATCACCGATGCGCACGGCAACAACGTCCTCGACACCACGTCGCGCGGGCCCTATATGCTCGTGCGGCTGCGCCCGGGGCGCTACACGGTGCACGCGAGTCATAACGGCGTCGACAAGTCCAGCAGCGTGACCGTGAGCGGCAACGGCTCGGCGCGCGCTGCGTTCGTATGGTCGACTTGAGGTCGACCTGAGGCCAGGGCGCGTCGAGGGCGAGCAACTTGATGTGACCAGGCCCTAATGCGTGCTTCCCCGCACTCGCCGCGCAAGTTCACCCAGGCGCGCTGAGTTTCGCCGATAATGAAGTCACGGGCACGCGCCGTGGCTTCATTAGCCGGCGCGCGGCACGACAGGGGTTCGCGCGGGTCGGGCTTGCGCGGGCAGAAACGGCGCCTCGTTGATACCGGCGCCGCCAACACAGGGAGCCGGCCATGGCCCTCGAGCGAGATGCCAGCCACCGCATCGACATCACTGTCAATCGCCATCGCGTGCGCGTGATCCACGGCGGGATCACCATGGCCGACACGCAGCATGGGCTGACCCTGTCCGAGACCGGACTTCCCGATGTCTTCTACTTTCCGCGCGATGACGTGAACATGGCGCGGCTCGAACGTTCCCCCCATACCTCGCACTGCCCGCACAAGGGCGAGGCGTCGTATTTCCATTTGCGTACCGAAGAGGGGCTCGTCGAAAACGCCGCTTGGAGCTACGAGGCACCGCTCGACGGCGCGCAGCAGATCCGGGGTTATCTGGCGTTTTACGCATCGCGCGTCGATCGCATCGATCAGACGTCTTGATCGTCACGAGCCACGTGCCTATCGGGGAGCCGCCATGGAACTGAACGATGCGTTACGTATTCCGCTTGCGCCGTCGTCCGTCTGGGACGGGCTGCAGGACGCCGCGCTCGTGCGCGCGAGTCTCGACAATTGCGAGTCGCTGCGACGCCTGGCGCCGGGCGAGTACGCGCTGACCCTCACCGTGCCGCTCGGGCCATTGCGTGCGCGTTACGAAGTGCGCGCTCACATCGCCAACGACGTGGGCGAGGCGCCCGTGACGCCGCGGCGCGTGTTGAGCTTTCGCGCTCGTGCCGACGGGATTGGTTCGCTGCGCGGCCAGATCGATGTCGCCCTGCGCGCCGACGATCCGCCGAGCGGCCCGGCGGGCGTGAGCCGCTGCGCGAGCACGCGCATCGACTATTCGGTCTGGGCGACGACGACGGGGCCGCTCGCGGAGCTGCCGCCGCGTCAACTCGAAAACGCCCTGCACGAACTCGCCGATGAGTTCTTCACCGAGTTCTGCGCCGTGCTCGAAGCCAAGCATGGGCGCGGGACGCCGCGCTCGATGGGCACGCAGTCGCGCCGCCAGCATGTGTTCCTGCGGCCGATCAATCTCGCGGGCGTGGCGCGGCGCGCCCATCTGCTGCCGCAAACGCTCGGCGGCACGCTGAGCGGGCGCGCGGCGACCACGCTGCGTCACGAGCGGGCCCAGCATGCGGTGCCGAACTGGGCGTGGGCCGCGATGATCATCTTCGTCGCGCTGTTGCTCTACGCGGCGCGCTGGTTCCAGTAGCCACCCGAGCCGTCAGGCGCCGCGAAACTCGCGGCGCCACGACGACGGCGAGGTGCGGAATCTCTCCATGAAATGCTGCCGCAGCGACGCGGCCGAACCGAAGCCGGCGCGTTGGGCGATCGTGTCGACTGGTTGATCGGTCGTCTCCAGCAGATGCTGCGCGCGGGCGAGCCGCTCGCCGAGCAGCCACGCACCCACCGTCGAGCCGGTGATCAGGCGGAACTGGCGCGTGAAAGTGCGCCGGCTCATCAGCGCACGTTGCGCGAGCGAGTCGAGCGAGTGCGACGCTTCGAGGTTCTCCCGTATCCAGTCGATCAATCCCGCGAGCCTCTCGCCGCGGCCCTCGCCCGCGAGCGGCTGCTGGACATACTGGGCCTGGCCGCCCTGGCGATGCGGCGGCACGACGAGCCGCCGCGCCACGTAGTTGGCGGCCTCGCTGCCGCACATGCGGCGCAGCAGGTGCAGGCAGCAGTCGAGGCCGGCCGCCGTGCCCGCCGACGTGAGGATGTCGTCGTCGTCGATATAGAGGACGCCCGGATCGACGTCGATCTTGGGGAAGCGGCGCGCGAAGTCGTCGGCGTAGGCCCAGTGCGTCGTGGCCGGGCGGCCGTCGAGCAGACCCGCGTGCGCGAGCACGTAAGCGCCGAGGCACAGGCCCACGAGCATCGCGCCGCGCGCGTGGGCGTCGCGCAGGGCCTGCGCGAGCGCGGGCGGCGGTGGCTCGGCGATGTCGCGCCAGCTCGGCACGATGATCACGTCGGCCACGCCGAGCGCATCGAGCCCATGCGACGCGGCAATCGTGAAACCGGCCGTGGTCGCGAGCGCGCCCGGCTCCCCGGCGCACACGCGCACGTCGAACGGCGGTACGCCCGCTTCCTCGCGGCCATCGGCGAATACGACGCACGGCACGGACAGATGGAAAGGGCTGATGCGGTCGAACGCGACCACGGCGATGCAGCAAGGAGTGGGCAACGTGGGCGGTATGGGCATTGCGGCCTCCGGCAAGTCGAACGGTGAATGGCCCGATTCTAGCGAAAGTTGTCGTTCGGGCCACTGTCGTGCGCGAGGGGCGCGCGCAACAATGCCTGCACCGACGTCATCGTCATAACAACTGGAGCCCCACCATGTCAGCCAGCCCGCGCCGTGCACTCATCGTGATCGATGTCCAGAACGAATATGTGAGCGGCGATCTGCTCATCGAATATCCGCCGGTCGAGTCGTCGCTTGTCAACATTGGCCGCGCGATCGACGGGGCGCGCGAGGCCGGCGTGCCGGTCGTCGTGGTGCAGAATTTCGCGCCGCCGGGCGCGCCGATCTTTGCGCGCGGCAGCGTCGGGGCGGAACTGCATCCGGTCGTCGCGTCGCGCGGGCGTGACCACTACATCGAGAAGTCGCTGCCGAGCGCGTTCGCCGGCACCGATCTGGCCGACTGGCTCGCCGCGCGCGATATCGATACGCTGACCGTGGTGGGTTACATGACGCACAACTGCGACGCCTCGACGGTGTTCCACGCGACCCACGCGGGCTTGTCGGTGGAGTTTCTCGCCGACGCGACGGGGTCGGTGCCCTACGAGAACAGCGCGGGATTCGCGAGCGCCGAGGATATCCATCGGGTGTTCAGCGTCGTGATGCAGTCGCGTTTCGCGGCCGTGGCGACGACCGATGCGTGGCTCGCGGCGCTACGCGCGGGCAAGGCGCTCGAGCGCGGCAACATCTACGCGTCGAACCAGCAAGCGCGTGCGAGGCAGGCCGCCTGAAGCCTGACAACCAGGCGCAGAGCGCAACAAACGTTCACGTTTCGCGCTGCGCCGCGACGCCGCTCCTGCGCAGCGTCGGACTGAAGCGCAGCGCATCGAACAGGGCGTCGATCATTTCCTCGGCGGTCGCCGCGACTTCGAACATGTCAGGCATGATCGCCATGTCGCGCAGCGACCCGCCGATGAACGAGTGCACCATGCGCGCCGCGCGCTGGGTGTTCAGATCGGCGGGTAGCTGGCCTTTCGAGACCGCGTTGCGCAATCCCCTCTCGATACATACGATGCCCTCGCGCATTTCGGCCTGGTGACGCGCCATCACCGGTCCCATCTCCTCGACGAACTCGCACTTCAGAAACAGGATCTCGAAGGCCCGGCGACGCCGCGCGTCGGTCGCCGTATTGCGCAGGCACAGCGTGCACAGCTCGCGCATGCGCCCGAGCGGGTCGGGCTCGGCGGGATCGACTGAGGCGTCCTTCAATTCGTCGAGCGGCAGAAACTCACGGTCGAACATCGCCGTGAACAGATCGCCCTTGTTCTCGAAATGCCAATAGATGGCGCCTCGCGTCACGCCGGCGGCGTGCGCGATGTCGGCGAGCGAGGTGCGCGAGACGCCTTTCTCGTAGAACACCTGTTCGGCGGCGTCGAGGATCCGGTTGCGCGTCTCCTGCGCTTCCTCTTTCGTGCGTCGGGCCATATCAAGCAGTTTGTAATTTTGAGGCGCGGGGGCGATTTTTATGCAACCCGCAATAAAACGATCAGTTAGCCGAGCGAGGGAAAATATTCGGTCGCACACCAACATCTGAGCGGTGCATTCGTACTTTTACATCCATTCACGAATGTATCTATAATAGCACCCCACCGATTGGCGACCCCAGCCCCAGTTGTCCCGTAGAATCCGTCACTGGTCGTTGTGGTCAAGTGAAAGCTTATTGTCGTGTTCCCGGCGGGAAGTCCGGCAGCGCGGCAAGCAGTAACGTCCCGGGGCACAGGCGCGGCTTGTGATGCCGTGCGCTTTATCGGCTGCCGGGTTATCCGTCTTGTGTTGCCAGATGCTGGCGTACGCCGTCGTCCTGCGTGTGCAAAGGGCGCCTGCATCTTTTTTTGTCAGTCATAGACAGAGGTCGCTCCATGCGCGTCGAACGGGTTCCATTCCGCTTAATCACTGCCGCGACGGCTGCAGCCGCATTGCTCGCAGCGTGCGGAGAAAAGCAGTCTGCGCCTCCGCCCCAGGCCTTCGAGGTCGGTGTCGTCACCGTCCAGCCCCAGGCCGTACCGGTCGTCACCGAATTGCCGGGCCGCACCAGCTCGTTCCTGCTCGCGCAAGTGCGTGCGCGGGTCGACGGCATCGTGCTGCGCCGCGAGTTCACGGAAGGCACCATCGTCAAGGCCGGTCAGCGGCTCTACAAGATCGATCCGGCGCCGTACATCGCCGCGTTGAACACCGCGAAGGCAACGCTCGCGCGCGCCGAGGCGAACCTCGTGAGCACGACCGCGCAGGCCAACCGCTACAAGGTGCTGGTCGCCGCCAACGCGGTCAGCAAGCAGGACTACGACAACGCCGTCGCCTCCGAAGGCCAGGCGCGCGCCGATGTCGACTCCGGCAAGGCCGCCGTCGATACCGCGCAGATCAACCTCGGCTATACCGACGTCGTCTCGCCGATCACCGGCCAGGTCGGCATCTCGCAGGTCACGCCGGGCGCCTATGTGCAGGCGAGCCAGGCGACGCTGATGTCGACCGTGCAGCAGCTCGATCCGGTCTATGTGGACCTGACGCAATCGAGCCTCGACGGCCTGAAGCTGCGCCGCGAGATCCAGGAAGGGCGTCTGAAGACGAGCGGCCCGAACGCCGCCAAGGTGACGCTGATCCTCGAAGACGGCCGCTCGTACAGCGAGAAGGGCAAGCTGCAGTTCACCGACGTGACGGTCGACCAGACCACCGGCTCGGTGACGATCCGTGCGTTGTTCCCGAATCCGAACAAGGTGCTGCTGCCGGGCATGTTCGTGCGTGCGCGCATCGAAGAGGGCGTCAACGACAACGCGTTCCTCGTGCCGCAGCTCGGCGTCCAGCACGACCAGAAGGGTCAGGCGACGGCGCTCGTCGTCAACAAGGACGACAAGGTCGAACTGCACACGCTCGTCACCGCGGGCACGCAGGGCGAGAGCTGGATCGTCGAAAGCGGTCTCAATCCGGGCGACCGCGTGATCGTGCAGGGCACCGAGAAGGTTCGCCCGGGCGCGAGCGTCAAGCCTGTCGCCGCACAACTGCCGCCGCCGCCCGCCCCGGGCGCGCCGTCCGCCGACATGGCGACCGGCAGTGCGCCGGGCGGCGCTTCGGCTGGCGCGGGTGCTTCGGCGGCGCATGCTGCTTCCGCGGCTTCCGGCGCGCAATAAAGGAGAGCCTGTTTCATGGCAAAGTTCTTTATCGATCGCCCGATTTTCGCTTGGGTGATCGCCATCATTCTGATGCTGGCGGGCGTTGCGTCGATCTTCACGCTGCCGGTCGCCCAGTATCCGACCATCGCGCCACCGTCGATCCAGATCAGCGCGACCTACCCGGGTGCGTCGGCGAAAACCGTGGAAGACACGGTCACGCAGGTGATCGAGCAGCAGATGAGCGGTCTCGACCACTTGCTGTACCTCTCGTCGACCAGTGACGACTCGGGCACGGCCACGATCACGCTGACCTTCGCCGCGGGCACCAACCCGGACATCGCGCAGGTGCAGGTGCAGAACAAGCTGCAGCTCGCCACGCCGATCTTGCCGCAGGTGGTGCAGCAGCTCGGCATCAAGGTCACGAAGTCGAGCAGCAGCTTCTTGCTCGTGCTTGCGTTCGTGTCGCAAGACGGCAGCATGTCGCGCTACGACCTCGCGAACTACGTGGCGTCGAACATCCAGGATCCGATCAGCCGGATCGACGGTGTGGGTACGGTCACGCTGTTCGGCTCGCAGTACGCGATGCGCATCTGGCTCGATCCGAACCGGCTCACGAACTACGGCTTGACGCCGACCGACGTGTCGGCCGCCATCACGGCCCAGAACGTGCAGATCGCGGGCGGCCAGCTCGGCGGCACGCCGGCCATTGCAGGCCAGGCGTTCCAGGCGACCATCACCGAAGCGACGCTGCTGCGCACGCCCGAGGACTTCGGCAAGATCTTGCTGAAGGTGAACCAGGACGGCTCGCGCGTGCTGTTGCGCGACGTGGCGCGGATCAGCCTCGGCGGCGAAACCTACACCTTCGACACCAAGTACAACGGCGCACCGACCGCCGGTCTCGGCATCCAGCTCGCCACCGGCGCGAACGCGCTGCAGACGGCCAAGCTCGTGCGCCAGAAGATCGACGATCTGTCGAAGTACTTCCCGCATGGTCTGGTCGTGCAGTACCCGTACGACACGACGCCGTTCGTGCGCCTGTCGATCGAGGAAGTGATCAAGACGCTGCTCGAAGGCATCGTGCTCGTGTTCCTCGTGATGTACCTGTTCCTGCAGAACCTGCGCGCGACGTTGATTCCGACGATCGCGGTGCCGGTGGTGCTGCTCGGTACGTTCGCGATCATGGCGGCGGTGGGTTTCTCGATCAACACGCTGTCGATGTTCGGCCTCGTGCTGGCCATTGGTCTATTGGTCGACGATGCGATCGTGGTGGTCGAGAACGTCGAGCGCGTGATGGCCGAGGAAGGGTTGTCGCCGAAGGAGGCGACCCGCAAGGCGATGGACCAGATCACCGGGGCACTCGTTGGCGTGGCGCTCGTGCTGTCGGCGGTGTTCGTGCCGGTGGCGTTCTCGGGCGGCTCGGTCGGCGCAATCTACCGGCAGTTCTCGCTCACGATCGTGGCGGCAATGGTGCTGTCCGTGCTGGTCGCGCTGATTCTCACGCCGGCCTTGTGCGCGACCATCCTCAAGCCGATTCCGCAGGGTCATCACGAAGCGAAGAAGGGCTTCTTCGGCTGGTTCAACCGCACGTTCGAGGCGAGCCGCGACAAGTACCACAGCGGCGTCTATCACGTGATCCGCCGCTCGGGTCGCTGGCTCATCATCTATCTCGTGCTGATCGTCGCGGTGGGCATGCTGTTCGCACGTCTGCCCAAGTCGTTCCTGCCCGATGAGGACCAGGGCACGATGTTCGTGATCGTGCAGACGCCGTCGGGCTCGACGCAGGAAACCACGGCGCGCACGCTCGCCAACATCAGCGACTGGCTGTTGAAGGACCAGGGCAGCGTCGTCGAGTCGGTGTTCACGGTGAACGGCTTCAGCTTCGCGGGCCGTGGCCAGAACTCGGGTCTCGTGTTCGTGCGGATGAAGGATTACAAGCAGCGTCAGCACGCGGACCAGAAGGTCCAGGCGCTGGTGGGCCGCATGTTCGCGCATTACTCGACGTACAAGGAAGCGATGGTGATTCCGGTGAATCCCCCGTCGATTCCTGAACTCGGCACGGCATCGGGCTTCGACTTCGAGCTGCAGGATCGCGCGGGTCTCGGTCACGACAAGCTGATGCAGGCGCGTAACCAGCTGCTCGGCATGGCTGCGAAGGATCCGACGCTCGCGCTCGTGCGCCCGAACGGCCTGAACGACACGCCGCAGTACAAGGTGGACATCGACCGCGAAAAAGCCGAGGCGCTCGGCGTGACGGCGGCAGCAGTCGACCAGACCTTCTCGATCGCGTGGGCATCGCAGTACGTGAACAACTTCCTCGATGTCGATGGCCGGATCAAGAAGGTGTACGTGATGGCCGACGCGCCGTTCCGCATGACGCCGCAGGACATGAACATCTGGTACGTGCGCAATGGCTCGGGCGGGATGGTGCCGTTCAACGCGTTCGCGACGGGTCACTGGACCTATGGCTCGCCGAAGCTCGAACGCTACAACGGGATCTCGGCGGTCGAAATCCAGGGCGCGGCGGCAGCGGGCAAGTCGACCGGTCAGGCGATGACGGCCATGGAATCGATTGCGGCGAAGCTGCCCGCGGGGATCGGCTACGAGTGGACCGGGCTGTCGTTCCAGGAGCGTCAGTCGGGCTCGCAGGCGCCGATTCTCTACGGCATCTCGATCCTCGTCGTGTTCCTGTGTCTCGCGGCGCTGTATGAAAGCTGGTCGATTCCGTTCGCGGTCATCATGGTGGTGCCGCTCGGCGTGCTCGGCGCACTGCTCGCGGTGACGCTGCGCGGCCTCGAGAACGACGTGTTCTTCCAGGTGGGTCTGCTGACCACCGTGGGTCTGTCGGCGAAGAACGCGATTCTGATCGTGGAGTTCGCCCGCGACCTGCAGCAGGACGGCAAGATGGGACCGGTCGAAGCGGCACTCGAGGCCTCGCGCCTGCGGCTGCGTCCGATCCTGATGACCTCGCTCGCGTTCATTCTCGGCGTGTTGCCGCTCGCGATCAGTAACGGCGCGGGCTCGGCGAGCCAGCACGCGATCGGCACCGGCGTGATCGGCGGGATGCTGACCGCGACGTTCCTCGCGATCTTCATGATCCCGATGTTCTTCGTGGTGATCCGCGCGAAGTTCGCAGGCGACAAGGAAGATGCGCAAGCGGCGCTGCAGCACTATGAAGAGCACCACGCGCACGACCATGACGACGAGAACGGCGGCACGGGCGGCAGTGGTGGTGCGGGCGGTGGCGACGGCGGTGCAGGTGGCCCCGGCGCCAATGACAACGGCCCGGGCAAGCAAGGACACTGAGATGCAGAAACTATCTGTCTTGGCCGTGGCGGCTGCGCTCGTCGCCACCGGCTGCACGATGGCGCCGAAGTATGTGCGCCCCGACGCGCCGGTGACGGCCGGCTTCCCGCAAGGCGGCGTCTACGAGACGCAGCCGGGCAGCTCGGCCGGCGCGCCGAACGGCCGCAGCGCCAATGGCGCGGCGGCTACCGACATCGGCTGGCGCGAGTTCTTCACCGATCCGCGCCTGCAGCAGCTCGTCGCGATCGCGCTGAAGAACAACCGCGACCTGCGCGTCTCGGTGCTCAACGTCGAGGCGGCGCGCGCGCAGTATCAGATCACGCGCGCCGATCTGTTCCCGGCCATCAACGGCGTGGCCACCGATTCGCGCACGCGGGTGCCGAGGGCGCTGCAAACCTCGCCCGAGAATCCGTATAGCGTGTACAACGTCGGTGTGTCGGCGTCGTGGGAAATCGACTTCTGGGGGCGCATTCGCAGCCTGAAGGACCAGGCGCTCGCGCAATACCTCGCGACCGCCGAAGCCCGCAAGGCCGCCGAGATCACGCTCGTCTCGCAGGTCGCTGTGCAGTACCTGACGATGCTCTCCGACGACGACCTGCTCAAGGTCACGCGCGACACGCTGAAGACCGCGCAGGACTCCTACAACATCACGAAGGCGCAATTCGACACCGGCACCGGCACCGAGCTGGACCTGCGTCAGGCGCAGACCGTGGTAGAGACCGCGCAGGCGAACCTGCAGGCGCAGATGCGTGCGCGCGCGCAGGACGAGAACGCGCTCGTGCTCTTGATCGGCGAGCCGTTGCCGGCCGATCTGCCGCAAGGGCTGCCGCTCGGCTCGCAGAACCTGCTCACCGACATCCCGGCAGGGCTGCCGTCGGACCTGCTCGCGCGCCGGCCCGACATCATGGAAGCCGAACAGCAACTGCTCGCGGCGAACGCGAACATCGGCGCGGCGCGTGCGGCGTTCTTCCCGAAGATCTCGCTCACCGCTGCGTTCGGCACCGAGAGCCTGTCGCTCGGCGGCCTCTTCAAGGCGGGCACGGCGGCATGGAGTTTCGTGCCGCAAGTTACGCTGCCGATCTTCGAGGGCGGCGCGAACGTCGCGAACCTGGACCTCGCGAACGTCGAGAAGCGCATCGAGATCGCCAACTACGAGAAGGCGATCCAGGTGGCGTTCCGCGAAGTGGCGGACGGGCTCGCGGCGCGCGGCACCTACGATCAGCAGATCGCGGCGCTCGAGCGCAACACCTTCGCGAATCAGCGTCGTCTCGATCTTTCGGACCTGCGCTACAAGAACGGTGTGGACAGCTACCTGTCTGTGCTGACCGCGCAAACCGATCTGTATTCGGCGCAGCAGTCGTTGATCACGGCGCGCCTCGCGCGGCTGTCGAACCTCGTGAATCTGTATACCGCGCTTGGCGGTGGGTGGATCGAGCATGCGGGGGAGACGCCGCGTCCGGCTGATGCGCCTGTGGATTATGGTGCGGCTAGTGCGCCGGTGGTGGCTTCGGGCGCGACGGCGGGGTAGGTCGGCGGATGTAGCGGTTGCATGTCCCGGCTGCGGGACGAGAGGCGCCACGGGAAACCGTGGCGTTTTTTTTTAATGGTCTGGCTTTGACGAAAAGCGGATATGAAGAAAGTTTTTGTGGGCTTGGGAAGCAGTCTTTCGATCCGAATGAGAAAATCCGCAATTCCGATAGCGGACGTTTCGACTACTCTTTCCGCCGTATTGAGTGTGCGACCGATTCTGTTGTAATGCATTTTGATACGCATTCCCGCTCCGCCCGATAACGTCCTATTAACCAGCAACGCCGGAAAAATACGATGCTCAGAGTGCTGACTTCGAGAATTATCCCAATTGCTTTTGTGTTGTGTACCTCGCCTTGCCACGCTGACTGGGTCATCGTGGACGCGGGCCACACCCCTGCTCATCCTGGCGCAACGGGGGCAAGCGGCCGGGTCGAGCATCTGTATAACCTGGATCTGAGCGCGGCAGTTGCGGGCGACCTTCAGGCCGACGGTGATCGCGTTACGCGCACGGGCGCCGACAATCGCGAAATCGCATTGGCCGAAAGACCGAATATCGAACCGGGCGCGAACTTGTTCGTTTCGATTCATCATGACTCGCTGCAGCAGGCGTGGATCGACGCGGGGCGACGTCGCGAATTCAAGGGCTACTCGATTTTCGTGTCTATGCTGAACCCGCACTATCAACAAAGCCTCGCCTGCGCAAAGGCGATCGGCGAAAGGCTGCTCGCTGCTGGCGAAACGCCCTCCCTTTATCACGCGACACCGATCAAGGGCGAAAACCGGCCGCTCATTGACCGGAGACTCGGTATTCACCGTTTCGATGATCTGGTCGTGCTCAAGACAGCTCCAATGCCCGCTGTGCTCGTTGAAGCGGGTGTGATTGCCAATCCCGACGAGGAACCGCGCCTCCAGAACCCCGCAACGATTGCGAAGATCGCAAATGCGATTTCGGAAGGGATCGTGGCTTGTCAGCCGTGACGCGCAGAAATATCTGCTCGGCCAAGAATTTCAACCAGGAGAAGTGAGCGCGAAGATGAAGAAAATTGCAATTGTCGTGATGGCAGTCGTTTTCCCCCTCGGGGCACACGCCGCGGGCTGTGCCAAGCCCCGTAACGCATTCGATCAGGTCTACTGTGCCGGCAATTTGTTCTCGCAGGCTGACCGCGACCTGAATCAGGAATACGCCGGCCTGCGCAAGCATCTCAATCCGACGCAGCAGAGTTCGCTGAAGAATGGCCAACTCGCCTGGATCAAACAGCGCGATGATCAATGCAGCGAAGAGAAGGCGACCGGCTACTTCGTCAATCTGGACTGCGCAGTCGACATGACCCAGAAGCGCATGGCATTCCTGCAGGAGCGCGAACGCGAGTGCACCAGCACCGGCTGTGTCGACTCGAAGCTTGGAGAGTAAGACTGCACGACGGATCGGCAGTGACGGGTATCGGAGCATGCGAATTCCGGCAACGCGATGAAAGCCGCCACGGGAGACCGTGGCGGTTTTTTTCGGCCGTCGCGGATTGACGGGAGGCCAATTGCGGACGGGCCGTCGTCGGTCACCTTTAGCCGTTCATCATCGACCTGCGGCGGCCATACAGGCGACCGCTCTATACCCGGAGGCAGCCGATGACGGTGCCGAAAAAACTGAGACGCACGGTCAAGGCTTCCCGAAGGGAGCATGCTACATTCGCGGCTGCCAAAAAAATGAACAACGTCGGGTAGCACTCACTGCCCGATTTCCAGGGAGGGGTGTACGGTGCGCCAGGGTTCTTACACAAAGCAACTCCGATCGAGTCGCCTGATCGGGATTTCGGTAATGACATTGATCCTGTCGGCGATTGCAATCGCCGACACGGCCTCAGCACGCATCGTTACCGAGCATGGCCGCGGTACGTTCAAGGATGGGGCCACGCGGAACGTGAGCGATTACGCCTTCTCGATGCTGTAGTCGCACCGTCACGCGTCAGCCTCACGCTCTATCTCGCCGCGCTCGTCCGGCAAAGTCCGCTTCTCCGCCGCGAACCGTGCAACTGGTGTTGAGAACGATCGTCATCGGCGATGGCTCGCGCAGCAGCGCGGTCGATCACAACAGTATCGGTCGCTAGTGCGCGTTCGCGCCGGCCGTATCGCGAGGCGACAGACAAGCGGTGGCGGCCGCATCGTGGGCGACTGTCGAACGGCAGGAAAGGCCGAACGTTTGCAGGCCGACACGCAGACTCGAATGGCTGTTTCCCATCTGCAGCGGCCTCCGCAGGCTGCACGTTCGGATCTTCGCTTACGGCAAACGAGCCTGCGTTGCCGAGGGCCTGTCCCGCGACGTCAAATGTCCCCTTACGAGCCAGCCTGACACGCGCATCGCGCCGCCTCCTCAAACTTCACGAATCCACCTTGAACACCGCGACGAGTTGCGTCAACTCCGCCGCCTGAGTCCTCAAACTCTCCGCCGCCGCCGCGCTTTCCTCAACCAGCGCCGCATTCTGCTGCGTCATCTCATCAAGCTGCTGCACGGCGTCACCGATCTGATCGATACCGGCGCTTTGCTCCATACCGGCTGAAGCGATCTCGTTCATCATCGCGTTCACGCCTTGCACCTGCGAGACGACATCGCTCATGACCTTGCCCGCTTCGTTCACGAGCTGCGAGCCGGTGTTGACAGTGCCGGTGCTGTGCTCGATCAACCCCTTGATCTCCTTCGCGGCCTGCGCGCTGCGTTGGGCCAGATTGCGCACCTCCGCGGCCACGACCGCGAAGCCCCGGCCTTGCTCGCCCGCGCGGGCCGCTTCGACCGCCGCGTTGAGCGCGAGGATGTTGGTCTGAAACGAGATGCCGTCGATGAGGACGATGATTTCCGAAATCTTCTGCGACGCCGCGCTGATTCTCTCCATCGTGCTCACGACTTCGCCGACCACCTGACCGCCGCGCACGGCGGTGGCGGAAGCATCGCTGATCAGCTGGGCGGCCGTGCGGGCGGTCTCCGTATTGTTCTTCACGGCCGCCGTGATTTCTTCCATCGATGCCGCCGTGCGCTCGAGGTTGCTCGACTGCCCCTCGGTGCGCGCGCTCAGGTCCGCGTTGCCCGCCGCGATCTGCGTGGAGCCGGTCGCAATCGACGCAGAAGCGGCCCGCACGCGATGGACGAGCGTCGCGAGCGACGACACGAAACGGTTGAACGCATCCGAGAGTTGACCGATCTCGTCCTCTCCTTCGACCATCATGCGGCGCGTGAGATCGCCATTGCCGCTCGCGATTTCGGACAGCAGGACGGCCGCGCGCCGCACCGGCGCTGCGATCGTGCGGCCCACCAGCACGATGACCACCAAGGCCACGCCAAGGCCCACGATGGCGGCGACCAGCGAAGCGTAGCGGATCGCGCGGGTCACGGGCCCGAGCATTTCGGCCTCCGGCACTTCGACCACGACGTAGGCATTCAGCTCCGGAATGAACGAGGTGGCGATCAGGCGCGTGCCGTCCGTCGAAGGGTAGCTCATATAAGCGTACGACTTGCCGCCGAGCAGCGTAGCGGAAGCATCGCGAGGCAAGCCCGGCAGATCCTTGAGAAAGTGCTTGCCGTCGATGAGCGAGGTATCGCGATGCATCATGATCGCGCCGTCCGGACGCACGAGGTAGGCAAAGCCGGTCGTGCCGATCTTGTACGCGGAGATGCCCGAAGCCAGCGCATCCACGGACAGGCTCATGCCGGTAATGCCGATGGGGCTGTCGCCGTTCTGCACGCGGGCGTTGATGAACATCATGTAGCCGCCGAGGCTCACATCGTGGTCCATGTTGACTTCGAACGGCTTGCCAGTCGCGAGAAAGGCCTGCAGCCAGCCATCCTTGTCGGTGACCTTGCGTTGCAGGCCCGCCTCGGTGAAGTAGTTGCCGCTCTTCGTCGATACCCACTGCACCGACGCCGCTTTTTGCTCGGTCTTCACATTGGCGGCGAGCCGCATCCAGGTCTGGGTGCCGGCATCGGATTCTCCATCCGTGGCCCATTGCTGCAGAAAGGCGTCGCCGGCCAAGGTCCTCGACGCGGCGATCGGTCCCGCGAGTTGGCGCTGCACGTCGGCGCGGATGCCGTTCACTGCGGTCGGCAGTTCATCCTGCACCACGCGCTCGCGCACGGCATTGCCGATCAACCAGACACTCAGACCGCTGGAAATCGCGACGAAAACCAGCAGGCAGCTCGCCATGCTCAGAACCAGCTTGTTTTGGATGGAAAGCTTTTGCCACATGCGCATGGACGGTCCTTGAATGATTTTCGGCTGTAGACAGGGTTATCGGCATTCCGGCGCGCCCGTTGAGGCACGCAGACATGCGCAATTAGTTATGCCGGGTATCAGCATTCGCGAAACCGGAAAGCATCGTGATATGCAGGGTCGGGCGTGTGACCAAAAAAAACGCCGCGCATCGAGCGCGGCGCAAGCACTGCGAGACCGCGGGCGAACCCGCGGCATCCTCTGCGTCTTTTGGATCAGTGTGCCGAGCGCGGCATTTCGTGTCCGGGCAGGTCGTGGCCGGCGTCTTGCGCGTCTTGGGCAGCGGCTTCATCGCGGGCATGACGTCCGTCGAAATCGTGTCCCGCACGGCGGATCTCGCGGCGCGCGGCTTTTTCGCCCTTCACGCCGTTGAAGATGATGTTCAGGAGTACGGCCGAGATCGATGCGAGCAGGATGCCGCTATGCAGGATCGGCGAGAGTGCCGGCGGCAGCTTCGAGAAGAAGTGCGGCGACACCACCGGCACGAGGCCGAAGCCCACGCTCACGGCGACGATGAAGAGGTTGTGCTGGTTCTTCACGAAGTCGACCTTCGAAAGCACCTTGATGCCGTTTGCGGCGACCATGCCGAACATCACGATGCCGGCGCCGCCGAGCACGAACGAGGGCACCGAGGCGACCATCTGCGCCATCTTCGGAAAGAGGCCGAGCGAGACGAGCAGCACGCCGCCCATCGCGCAGACGTAGCGGCTCTTCACACCGGTCACGCCGATCAGGCCGACGTTCTGGGAGAACGAGGTATGCGGGAACGAGTTGAAGATGCCGCCGAGCAGCGTGCCGAGTCCATCGACGCGCAAGCCGCGCACGAGCGCCTCGCGATCGACGGGACGCTCGACCATGTCGCCCACGGCGAGGAACATGCCGGTCGATTCGATGAACGTGACGAACATCACGGTGACCATGGTCGCGATCGAGAGCGGGTCGAAGTGCGGCAAGCCGAAGTGGAACGGCATCACGAAGCCGACCCACGGTGCGCTCGTCACGCCGTCGAGATTGACGCGGCCAAGCGCCAGCGCGATCACGAAGCCCGCGACGATGCCGAGCAACACGGAGATGTTGGCGATGAAGCCGCGGCCGAACTTGTTGATCAGCAGGATCAGCATCAGCACGACGAGCGAGAGGGCGAGATAGGTGGGGTTGCCATAGTCGGGATTGCCCACGCCGCCCGCTGCCCAGTTGATGCCGACTTCCATCAGCGAGAGCCCGATCACCGCGATCACGGTGCCGACCACGACCGGTGGGAAAAAGCGCAGCAGCTTGCCGATCATCGGCGCGATCACGATGCCGATCGCGCCGGCGGCGATGGTCGAACCGAAGATGTCGAGCAGACCGAGCGACGGATTCGTGCCGATCGCGATCATCGGACCGACGGCCGCGAACGTGCAGCCCATGATGACCGGCAGGCGGATGCCGAAGATCCACAGGCCGAGTGTCTGGATCAGCGTGGCGATACCGCACGAGAACAGGTCGGCGCTGATGAGAAAGGCGATTTGTTCCTTGGGCAGCTTCAGTGCGCTGCCGATGATGAGCGGCACCGCGACCGCGCCCGCATACATCACGAGCACGTGCTGGATGCCGAGCGTCAGCAATTGAGCGGCCGGCAGGCGTTCGTCACACGGGTGGACCTGAGCCCTGTCGATACCCTGGGGTTGCATGGCGTCTCTCTCCGTCTCTATGGAATGTGGACTCCAAGGTATGCGCTACGAAAATGCGCAACAAGACCACTGGGCACTATTCCGCGCTTTCCGCCCGCGATATGCGCGACTCGCGTGATACGAGTCGCGACGCATCGCGCGGCCGTTTTCGCCGCGCCGTGGAGCGCGATCCGTTGCGCCTCGGCACGCTCGCCGCGCGCGGCGATTTCGCTTCGAGGCCCGCCAGGGAGGCTTGCGGGCGCCTCGCGCGCTTTGCACCGCACCATCGGCAGGTCCACGCGTGCGATGGGGTCAGGCTCGTCGCGTGCCGGGCGGGGTATCGCGCCGGGTGTGGCTGTCGTTATGATCTGTATTTCGCTTCAAGCATATGACGCATTTGGCCTCGTTGCGAAGCGCACCGGGTAAACCCCCGAAACGCCTGTTTTCACGGTGTTCTCGGCCGTTCGCAACCGGGTCGTCACGATGGCCGTTTTGCATCCCTTCACGAGGAGTTCGAGCGTCATGAGCGATTCGTCCGCGCGCTTTCTCGGTATCGATCTCGGCACCGGTTCGATCAAGCTCGCGATCGTCGATGATCGGGGCATCGAGCGTGCCAGTGCGAGCGCCGCCTATGCGTTCGATTCGCCGCAGCCGGGCTGGGCGCAGATCGACGTCGCGCGCTGGTGGCAGGCGCTCGTCGATGCCGCTGCACGCTTGCCGCTCGACGAACGCCGCGCCGTGCGCGCGATTGGCCTCTCGGGGCAGATGCATGGCGTCGTGCTCACCGACGCTGCGGGCCACGCGCTGCACGCCGCATTGTTGTGGCCCGACACGCGCGCGCTCGCGCAACTCGACGCATGGCCCGAGCCTCAACCCAATCCCGTGGCACCCGGCATGACGGGGCCGCTGTTGCGCTGGCTCGTCGAACACGATCGCGCGCTGGCGAGCCGCGCACGCTGGGCACTGCAACCGAAGGACTGGCTGCGCGTGGCGCTCGGCGGCGCGCTCGTCGCGGACCCGTCCGATGCATGCGCGACCGCGCTCGCCGGCGCCGATGGCAACTGGGACCACGCGCTGATCGATCGCCTCGGCTTGCCCGCGCACTGGTTCGCGCCGCTCGCACCGTCGATGCAGGCGAGCGGTGCATTGTCCGGCGAAGCCGCGCAAGCGCTCGGCCTCACGGCGGGCATCGCCATCGCGACCGGCGCCGCGGACACGCCCGCCGCTGCACTCGGCAGCGGCCTTGCGATCGATGGCGATGCGCTCATCACGACGGGCACGGGCGGGCAAATCGTCGTGACATCGGCGCACGAACCGGCAGCCGTGCGCGGCCTGCATCGCTATCGCTCGGTGAGCGGCGACTGGTACGCGATGGCCGCGATGCAGAACGTCGGTGTGGCGCTCGAAGCAGCGCGCGGCTGGTTGTCATACGATTGGGCCCGCGCCTACGACGAAGCGTTCGCCGCAACGCCCTCGGCGACGCTCGCGTTCCTGCCGTATCTGTCCGGCGAGCGCTCGCCGTGGCTCGATCCGGCGGCACGCGGCGGCTGGCTCGGCGCGGGACTCGGCGATACGCGCGCCACGCTGATGCGCGCGGCGTTCGAGGGCGTCGCGTTCGCGCTGCGCGCGGGGCTCGACGCGATCCGCGCGGGCGGCACGCCGGTGCGCTCGCTCAAGCTCGCAGGCGGTGGTTCCGTCGATGCGCGCTGGCGCCAGTTGCTCGCCGATGCGCTCGATGCGGAACTGTTCGCGCTCGACTGTCCGAACGCGGCCGCGCGCGGCGCGGCGCTCATCGGCGGTGTCGCGTGCGGGCATTGGCGCAGCGACGAACTGGCCGCGCTCGCACCGGCTTCGACGCGCGTGGCGGCGCCGCGCGACGATGCCGCGCTCGCTGAACGTTACGCGCGATTTCTCGATCTCTATGGCCGCGTGCGAAACTGGTTCGCGCCACGCGAGTCATGACCTGACCGTATCAGACGATTCACAGCAGAGGAGTTTTGACGATGAAGACCAAAGCAGCCGTCGCATGGAAAGCCGGTGCCCCGCTCACGATCGAGGAAGTCGATCTCGAAGGGCCGCGTGCCGGTGAAGTGCTGATCGAGGTGAAGGCGACGGGCATCTGTCACACCGACTACTACACGCTCTCGGGCGCGGACCCTGAAGGTCTCTTCCCGGCGATCCTCGGTCACGAAGGCGCGGGCGTCGTCGTCGATGTCGGTCCCGGTGTGGGCACGCTCAGGAAAGGCGATCACGTCATTCCGCTCTACACGCCCGAATGCCGCCAGTGCAAGTTCTGCCTCTCGCGCAAGACCAACCTGTGCCAGGCGATCCGCGCCACGCAAGGCAAGGGCCTCATGCCCGATGCCAGTTCGCGCTTCTCGCTCGACGGCAAGCCGCTCTTTCACTACATGGGGACCTCGACGTTCTCGAACTACATCGTCGTGCCCGAGATCGCGGTGGCGAAGATCCGCGAGGACGCGCCCTTCGACAAGGTCTGCTACATCGGCTGCGGCGTGACCACGGGCGTCGGTGCGGTCGTGTATTCGGCGAAGGTCGAGGCGGGCGCGAACGTGGTCGTGTTCGGGCTCGGCGGCATCGGCTTGAACGTGATTCAAGGCGCGAAGATGGTCGGCGCGGACAAGATCATCGGCGTCGACATCAATCCGAAGCGCGTCGAACTCGCGAAGAAGTTCGGCATGACGCACTTCATCAACCCCAACGAAGTCGAGAACATCGTCGATCACATCGTGCAGCTCACCGATGGCGGCGCCGACTATTCGTTCGAATGCATCGGCAACACCAAGGTGATGCGCGCGGCGCTCGAATGCACGCACAAGGGCTGGGGCCAGTCGTTCATCATCGGCGTGGCGGCAGCGGGCGAGGAGATCAGCACGCGTCCGTTCCAGCTCGTGACGGGTCGCGAATGGAAGGGCTCGGCGTTCGGCGGCGCGCGTGGGCGCACCGATGTGCCGAAGATCGTCGACTGGTACATGGAAGGCAAGATCAACATCGACGATCTCATCACGCACCACCTGAAGCTCGAACAGATCAACGACGGCTTCGACCTGATGAAGAAGGGCGAGTCGATCCGCTCGGTCGTCGTCTACTGACGCGGAGGCACGCGATGCTGATGCTCGTCGAGGAGCACGCCTGCTGTGACGGCGTGCAGCGTATCTACCGGCATGACTCGGCCACGATCGGGCTGCCGATGCGCTTTTCGGTGTTCCTGCCACGCGAGGCCCGCACGGCCCGCGTGCCCGCGCTCTTTTATCTGGCGGGCCTGACCTGCACGGAAGAAACCTTCCCGGTCAAGGCAGGCGCGCAGCGTTTCGCAGCCGAGCACGGACTCGCGCTGATCGCGTCCGACACGAGTCCGCGCGGCGCGAATGTGCCCGGCGAAGCCGATGCGTGGGACTTCGGTGTCGGCGCGGGCTTCTACGTCGATGCGACGCGCGAGCCGTGGTCGGCGCACTGGCGCATGTACTCGTACGTGCTCGACGATTTACGCGAGACGGTGGTGTCGAACCTGCCCGTCGATGGCGAGCGGCTCGGCATCTTCGGGCATTCGATGGGCGGGCACGGTGCGTTGGTGCTCGCGTTGCGCAATCCCGAGGTGTATCGCTCGGTGTCGGCATTCGCGCCGATCGCCGCGCCGATGCGCTGCCCGTGGGGCGAGAAGGCGTTCAGCGGGTATCTCGGCGCGGATCGCGAGGCGTGGAAGCTTTATGACGCGAGCGAACTCGTTGCGCGTGCGGCGCGCTGGTTCGACCACGGCATCCTGATCGATCAGGGCATGGCCGATCAGTTTCTCGCGCAACAGTTGAATCCCGATGTGTTCGAAGCGGCCTGCCGTGCGGCGGGTCAATCACTCACGCTGCGCCGTCACGAGGGCTACGACCACGGCTACTTCTTCATCCAGAGCTTCATCGGCGATCACATCGCGCATCACGCGCGTGTGCTGCTGAAGTAAGTCACCAGAGCGCTCGACAGACGGCGTCATGCTGACGAAGCACGACGCCGTTTTTCGTTTCAATGGCGGCGGCCGAGCAGACTCGCGCCGTAGAAAAGCGCCGCGAGCGCGGTGATCCAGAAGCTCGTCGGCCAGTCGGTGTAGAACGCGAGCGTCACGCCGAGCCAGGCCTGCGCGAGCGCGAGCGCGGCGGCGAGCACGAGGCCGGTCGAAAGCCGCGTCGTGAGGTTTTGCGCGGCGGCGGCGGGGCCGACCATCAGCGTGAACACGAGCAGCACGCCGACGATCTGCGTGCACGCGGCCACGGCGAGCGCGGCGATCGCGAGGAACAGCACCGACACGATACGCAGCGATACGCCCTTGGCTTCGGCGAGTTCGGGCTGCAACGACGCGAACAAGAGCGGCCGCATGATCGCCGCGAGCGACGCGAGGCTCGCGACGGCGAGCGCCGCGAGCACGCCGAGCGTTTCGCGATTCACGCCGAGCACGTTGCCGAACAGCAGCGCGGTGACCTGGGTCGCGTACGACGTGAAGAAATGCAGGAACAGCAAGCCGAAGCCGAGCGCGAGCGAGAGCGTCACGCCGATCGCGACATCGCGGCCCGCGAGGCGTTCGCCGAGCGCACCCATCGAAACACCGGCCAGCAGCGTGAAGCCGACCATCCCCCACATCGGCGAGACGCCGATCAGCACGGCGCCGGTCGCGCCCGTGAAGCCGACGTGCGAGAGCGCGTGACCGGCGAAGGTCTGCCCGCGCAAGACGAGGAAATAGCCGACGACGCCCGCGAGCACCGCGACGATGCCCGACGCCGCGAAGGCGTTCACCATGAAATCGTATTCAAACATCGTGCGTGTGACCGTGTGCGTTGTCGCCGCCCGCGCTGGCGGCATGATCGTGGCCGTGCGCATGGCCGTGGCCATGATCGTGCCCGTGGTCATGATCGTGTTCGTGCCCGTGGTCGTGCTTTTCGACTTCGACGTCGCCCGACATCACGAAGATGCGGCCCTTCACGCGCATCACGTCGATGGGCGAGCCATAGAGCCGCGAGAGCACCGGCGGCGTGATCACCTCGTCGACGCTGCCGAGCGCGGCGACGCCGTTGCCGAGATAGAGCACGCGATCGAGCGCGTTGAGGAGCGGATTGAGTTCGTGCGCCGAGAACAGTACCGCGATGCCGAGTTCGCGCTGCACGCGCCGCACGAGTTCGACGACGCCGCGCTGATGGTGCGGATCGAGACTGATGAGCGGTTCGTCGAGCAGCAGCAGCTTCGGGTTGCCGAGCAGACATTGCGCGAGCAACAGCCGCTGGCGCTCGCCGCCCGAGAGATCCGAGAGCGGACGATTGGCGAGCGCGACGCCGCCCACCAGATCGAGCACGCGCTCGACGTCCTCGCGAGTCTGCGCGCTCGCGCGCGGCAGGCCCCAGCGGTAGCCATCGGCGGCCATCGCGACGAAATCGCGGCCACGCACGCGGCGGGTGGCGAGCGCGGTGCGCGTCTGCGGCATGTAGCCGATCGACGGATTGCCGCGCATGACCGGCTCGCCGAGCACGCGGATCGCGCCGTGGCTCGCGGGCACGAGACCGAGCACGGCGCGCATCAAGGTGGTCTTGCCCGCACCGTTGGGGCCCAGCACGCCGATGAACTCGCCCTGGTTGATCGCGAAGTTGGCATCGCGCAGGATCGTGCGCTCGCCGAGTTCGAGCGTGACGCCCGCGAGCGTGAGCACCGGCGTCGGCACCGGACGATGGGCATGGCCCGGATGCGGCGGCTGCGTCGTGGAGTCCGAAGGCGCGGGACCTGCCAGTGTCATGAACAATCCTTGTGTATTGATGCGTCAGCGCGGGGCTGCCAGTGCCTGGTCGAGTGCGTCGAGCTGCTTGAGCATCCATTGCTGGAAGTTCACGCCCGCGGGCTGCGTTTCGGTCACGCTCACGCTCGGCACGCGCGAGTCTTGCGCGAGCTTGAGCATGCGCCGCGTGAGCGCCTCGGTCGCCTGACTGTTATAGATCAGGATGTGCACCCGGCGCTCCTTCAGGTCGCGCTCGAAGGCCGCGATGTCCGACGCGCTCGCTTCCGTGTCGTTCATGGTGGCGAGCTGGAAGCGCATGTTGCGCATGTCGAGCCCGATCGCATCGGACATGTAGCCGAACACCGGCTCGGTAGCCGTGACCGGCGTGCCCTTGTAGCGGGCTCGGAGCTCGGCGACCTTCGCGTCGATTGGCTTGAGCGAGTCGAGGAACGCAGCCAGGTTCGCATCGTACACGCTCTTGTGCGCCGGGTCTGCGGCGGCGAGCGCGGCGCCCACGGCGCGCGCCACGGCCGGCATGGTGCGCGGGTCGTACCAGAGGTGCGGGTTGTCGCCGGGCTTCTTGCCGACCAGCGCGGCGGCGACGATGGTCGTGCGGCCCGTGCCCGGCGAGGCGCTCAGCAGCTTGGTCATCCACGGATCGTAGTCGGCGCCGTTGTAGACGACGACGCGTGCGTGCTGCAGCGCGCGCGCCGTCTTCGGGCTGGCCTCGAACAGATGCGGATCCTGGTCGGGGTTGCTGAGGATGCTGGTCACCTCGACGTGCGTACCGCCGATCTGGCGCACGACGTCACCGTAGAAGTTCTCGGCGGCAACGACCGGCACCGGCGCGTTCTGGGCGCAGGCAGCGTGGGCGAAGCCGAGCGCGGCAGCGCCGAGTGCGATCCAGCGGGCGATGCGGGGCAGCAAGGTGGGGCTCATGGCGAGGGTTCCAGGTCGGCAAATCGATCAAGGGTTCGATCCGGGATCGGGTCAGGGCGAGATGATATAACGTATCACGATTTTTGGGCGACCCGAATGCACGTCGTGCGCCGCACCATCGAAATCTCGATGCGCGCCTTGACACTGCCCCACGCGTATCCGATCATTCGATCACAAGTAGAGCAATTGATCACGTATCGGGCGTTCGCTCACTGAGCGACGAGCCCCATGGATCGGAGACACCTGTGACAGATCGAGGCGCAGGACGGCTTGAAAACAAGGTCGCCGTGTTGACCGGCGCGGCCAGCGGCATCGGCGAGGCGGTGGCGCGGCGCTATCTCGACGAGGGCGCGCGCTGCGTGCTCGTCGATGTGAAGGCCGCCGAGGCCATCGCGCCGGCGCTCGCCGCGCAATTCGCCGCTCGCGTGCTCGCGCTCAGCGCCGACGTGACGCGCCGCGAGGACATCGAGCACATCGTCGGCGCGGCGCTCGAGCGCTTCGGGCGCATCGACATCCTCTTCAATAACGCGGCGCTGTTCGACATGCGCCCGCTTCTCGACGAATCCTGGGACGTCTACGACCGGCTCTTCGCGGTCAACGTGAAGGGCATGTTCTTCCTCATGCAGGCGGTCGCGCGCCAGATGGTCGAGCAGGGCGGCGGCGGCAAGATCATCAATATGTCCTCGCAGGCCGGGCGGCGCGGCGAGGCGCTCGTCGCCCACTACTGCGCGACCAAGGCCGCCGTCTTGAGCTACACGCAGTCGGCGGCGCTCGCGCTCGCGCCGCATCGCATCAATGTGAATGGCATCGCGCCCGGCGTCGTCGATACGCCGATGTGGAACGAGGTCGATGCGCTCTTTGCACGCTACGAGAACCGGCCGCTTGGCGAAAAGAAGCGCCTCGTCGGCGAGGCGGTGCCGCTCGGGCGCATGGGCGTGCCCGAGGATCTGAGCGGCGCCGCGCTCTTTCTCGCGTCGGCGGATGCCGACTACATTACCGCGCAAACCTTGAACGTCGATGGTGGAAACTGGATGAGCTAGGCCACGGCCCGGACTTGCAACAACAACGCAGTACAACAACGCAACACCAAAGGAGACAAGCCATGAAACCTGCCTTCACAACGGCATTGCGGACGCTGGGAGCCGGCGCCGTCGCGATGGCGTCGACGTGCGCCGTCGCCCAGACGGTGACGATCGCGATGTTGAACAACCCGGACATGATCGAGCTGAAGAAGCTGTCGCCCGCGTTCGAGAAAGCCAATCCGGGCATCAAGCTCAACTGGGTGATCCTCGAGGAAAACGTGCTGCGCCAGCGCGCGACGACCGACATCACGACCAACAGCGGCCAGTTCGACGTGATGATGATCGGCACCTACGAAACGCCGCAATGGGGCAAGCGCGGCTGGCTCCTGCCGATGACGGGCCTGCCCGCCGAATACGACCTCAATGACGTCGTGAAGACCGCGCGCGATGGCCTCTCGTACAACGGCACGCTGTATGCGCTACCGTTCTACGTCGAAAGCTCGATGACTTTCTATCGCAAGGATCTGTTCGACGCGAAGGGCCTGAAGATGCCCGACCAGCCGACCTACGACCAGATCGCGCAGTTCGCCGACAAGCTCACCGACAAGGCCGCGGGCACCTACGGCATCTGTCTGCGCGGCAAGGCGGGCTGGGGCGAGAACATGGCGTTCGTGACGACGGTCGTGAACACCTTCGGCGGGCGCTGGTTCGACGAGAAGTGGCACGCGCAGCTCACGACGCCCGAGTGGAAGAAGGCGGTCGGCTTCTACGTCGATCTGCTCAAGCGCGACGGGCCGCCGGGAGCGAGTTCGAACGGCTTCAACGAGAACCTCACGCTGATGTCGTCGGGTAAGTGCGCGATGTGGATCGACGCGACGGTCGCGGCCGGCATTCTCTATAACAAGCAGCAGTCACAGGTGGCCGACAAGATTGGTTTCGCGCCGGCGCCGATCGCTGTGACGCCGAAGGGCTCGCACTGGTTGTGGTCGTGGGCGCTCGCGATTCCGAAGTCGTCGAAGTCGCCGGATGCGGCGAAGAAGTTCATCGAATGGTCGACCTCGAAGGAGTACATCGAGCTGGTCGCGAAGGACGAAGGCTGGGCCTCGGTGCCGTCGGGCACGCGCACATCGACGTATCAGCGTCCGGAATACAAGCAGGCCGCGCCGTTCGCCGACTTCGTGCTGAAGGCGATCGAGACCGCCGATCCGAACAAGCCGACCTTGAAGCCGGTGCCGTACACGGGTATCCAGTTCGTCGGGATTCCTGAGTTCCAGTCGTTCGGTACGGTGGTCGGGCAGAGCGTCGCGGGCGCGGTGGCAGGTCAGATGAGCGTCGATCAGGCGCTTACGGCAGGCAACGCCGCCGCCGATCGCGCGGTCGCCCAGGCCGGGTATCAGAAGTGAAGCGTGCCGCATCGCGCGCTTGAGTTGTAGCAAGACTGCGGACGGCCCGCGCACGCGGTGCGGGCCGTCTACGCAGCGACGCGTTTTCCCGTGTGCCGCAAGCTTCAAAAGCGGCATGCGGACGATTTCGCGCCTCACTGTACAGGTGGTCACGATCATGCGTCATCTCCATCTTCCTTTGCCCATGTTCCATCGCGATCGGCGCGGCGCGCTCAAGCCGAAAAAAGAGTCCGGCGGACCGGCGGCGCGCTGGCTCGTCATGCCGTCGGTCGCCGTGCTGCTGCTGTGGATGACGATCCCGCTCGCGATGACGATCTGGTATTCGTTCACGCGCTACAACCTGCTCAATCCCGATCTCAAAGGCTTCGCCGGCATCGACAACTATCGCTTCCTTGCGAGCGATCCGTCATTCATTCCGTCGATCGTGCACACGCTCGAACTGATCGGCTTCACGCTGATCATCACGGTGGTGGGCGGGGTGCTGCTCGCGGTGCTGTTCGACCGCAAGTTCTACGGCCAGGGCATTGCGCGTCTGCTCGTGATCGCGCCGTTCTTCGTGATGCCGACGGTGAGCGCGCTCATCTGGAAGAACATGATCCTGCATCCGGTGTACGGGCTCGTCGCGCTCGGCATGCGCGCGCTCGGCTTGGCGCCAATCGATTGGTTCGCCGACTATCCGCTCACGGCCGTCATCATGATCGTCGCGTGGCAGTGGCTGCCGTTCGCGTTCCTGATCCTGTTCACGGCCATCCAGTCGCTCGACCAGGAGCAGAAGGAGGCGGCGCGCATCGACGGCGCCGGGGCGATCTCGATGTTCTTCTACATCACGCTGCCGCACCTGCGCCGCGCGATTGCCGTCGTGGTCATGATGGAAACGATTTTTCTGCTGTCGATCTTCGCCGAGATCTACACGACGACCGGCGGCGGCCCGGGCAATGCGACCACCAATCTCACCTACCTGATCTACTCGCTCGGCCTGCAGCAGTTCGACGTCGGCATCGCGTCGGCGGGCGGCATTCTTGCCGTCGTGCTCGCGAACGTCGTGTCGTTCTTCCTCGTGCGCATGCTCGCGCGCAACCTCAAAGGGGAGTACGAAAAATGAGCCAGCTTGCCGCCTCCACGCAGCACGCGCCCGAGTCCCCGCATGCCATCAACCGTTCGTCGCCGCTCGCACGCGTTGGGCGCGCGTTGCCCGGCGTGCTCGCCTGGCTGATCGCGCTCTTGATCTTCTTCCCGATCTTCTGGATGACGATCACGGCGTTCAAGACCGAGCAGCAGGCCTATGTGCCGTCGCTGATCTTCATGCCGACGCTCGACAGCTTTCGCGAGGTGTTCGCGCGCAGCAACTACTTCGGCTTCGCGCTGAACTCGGTGCTGATCTCGGCGGGCGTGACGATCCTGTGCCTGATCCTCGCGGTGCCCGCTGCGTACTCGATGGCGTTCTTCCCGACCAGCCGCACGCAAAAGGTGCTGCTGTGGATGCTCTCGACGAAGATGATGCCCTCGGTCGGCGTGCTCGTGCCGATCTATCTGCTGTGGAAGAACACGGGGCTGCTCGACTCCGTGACGGGCCTCATCATCGTGTACTCGCTGATCAATCTGCCGATCGCGGTATGGATGGCCTTCACCTACTTCAACGAGATTCCACGCGACATTCTCGAAGCGGGGCGCATGGACGGCGCGACCATCTGGCAGGAAATCGTCCATCTGCTCATGCCGATGGCCGTGCCCGGGCTCGCCTCGACGGCGCTGCTGCTCGTGATCCTGTCGTGGAACGAGGCGTTCTGGAGCATCAACCTGTCGAGTTCGAACGCCGCGCCGCTCACCGTGTTCATCGCGTCGTATTCGAGTCCTGAAGGCCTCTTCTGGGCGAAGCTGTCGGCGGCCTCGCTGCTTGCGGTGGCGCCGGTGCTGATCGTCGGCTGGCTGTCGCAGAAGCAACTCGTGCGCGGGCTCACGTTCGGGGCGGTCAAATGACCTCGACGACGATAGCGGCGCTCATCTGCGATTGCGATGGCGTGCTGATCGACAGCGAGGCCGTGGCCGCGAGCGTGCTCGTGCGCGAGCTCGAAGCGCGCTGGCCCGGCACGTCAGTGCGCCCTGTCGTGATGCCGCTGCTCGGCCAGCGCATCGAGCGCGTGCTCGCGGGCACTTGCGCGGCCCTCGGCCGCACGCTCGGCGCCGACGATATCGACGCGATTCGCCACGCGTGTGAAAGCGCGGCGATGGAGGCGCCGGTCGTGGACGGCGTCGTCGCGGCGCTCGGCGCGATCGCGCTCACGAAGGCCTGCGCGAGCAACAGCTACACCGCCGTCGTGCGCGCGGTGCTCGCGCGCACCGGGCTCGCGCCGCTCTTTGGCGAGCGCATTTACTGCGCCGATCGCGTCGCGCGTCCGAAGCCCGCGCCCGATGTCTATCTCGCCGCAGCCGAGGGCCTGGGCGTCGCGCCCGCGGCTTGCCTCGTCGTGGAGGACAGCGTGGCGGGCGTGAGCGCCGCGCGGGCGGCGGGCATGACGGTGCTCGGCTTCGTCGGCGGCACGCATGTCGGCGATGGCCACGGCGATGCGCTGCGCTCGGCGGGCGCGCGCGACGTATTCGATGACATGGCGACGCTGCCGCAACGCGTCGCCCACTGGATGCAGGCGGTCGAGGCGGGCTCGCATTGAGCCCCGCGTCGAGCGTACGAATGAACCAGGCGGCGCGAGCCGCCGCGAACGGAGACACATCATGGCAAGCGTGACCCTGCGAAATGTCGCCAAGCGCTACGACGACAACGAAGTGCTGCGCGACGTGAACCTCGATATCGGCGATGGCGAGTTCGTCGTGTTCGTCGGCCCGAGCGGCTGCGGCAAGACCACCTTGATGCGGATGATCGCGGGCCTCGAGGACATCAGCGCGGGCGACCTCACGATCGACGGCGCGCGCATGAACGACGTGCCGCCCGCCAAGCGCGGCATCGCGATGGTGTTCCAGTCGTACGCGCTCTATCCGCACATGACGCTCTACGACAACATGGCGTTCGGCCTCAAGATCCAGGGCGCGAAAAAGCCCGAGATCGACGCGGCCGTGAAGAACGCCGCGAAGATCCTGCACATCGATCACCTGCTCGATCGCAAGCCGCGTCAGCTCTCGGGCGGGCAGCGCCAGCGTGTCGCGATCGGCCGCGCGATCACGCGCAAGCCCAAGGTGTTCCTGTTCGACGAGCCGCTCTCGAATCTCGACGCGGCGCTGCGCGTGAAGATGCGCCTCGAATTCGCGCGCCTGCACGACGAGCTGAAGACGACCATGATCTACGTGACGCACGATCAGGTCGAGGCGATGACGCTCGCCGACAAGATCGTGGTGCTCTCGGCGGGCAACGTCGAGCAGGTGGGCAGTCCGAACCGTCTCTATCACGCGCCGGCGAACCGCTTCGTCGCCGGTTTCATCGGCTCGCCGAAGATGAATTTCCTCGATGGCGTCGTGCAGCAGGTGGACAGCGACGGTATCGTCGTGCGTTATGCCACGGGCGAGACGCAGAAGGCCTCGGTCGCGCCGCGCGGCGCGCGCGAGGGCGACAAGGTGACGATCGGCATCCGGCCCGAGCATCTGCATCTGGCGAGCGGCGACTATGGCGTGAGCGCCCGCGCGATGACGGTCGAATCGCTCGGCGACGCGGCCTATCTCTACGCGGAGTCGCAGGTCGCGCCCGATGGGCTGATCGCGCGGATCGGGCCGCTCGAACAGCACGAGCGCGGCGAGGCGATGAAGCTCGGCGCGGCGGCCGAGCATTGCCATCTGTTCGATGAGGGCGGGCTCGCGTTCGAGCGCCACCTGCCGCAGCAACTGGCGGCTTGAGGGCGGCTTGAGGGCCGCTTGAGGGCCGCTTGCGCGCGGGGTCAGTGCTGCACGGCTCCCGCGCGCTTGCTGGCGCCCGCACCCGTGCTCGCGCTGGCCGCACCTGGCGCATCCGCTGCCAGCACGGCGCGCGCGCAAGTCTCATCGGTGACGAGCCCCGATAGCCAGCCGCCCTTGAGCGCGGCCGTCACTGCATCGCGCTTGCGTGCGCCGCCAGCGAAGCCGATGGTCGGGCGCTTCGGCGGCGAGTCGAGATACACGCTCGTCACGCGCCGCCCCGTGGGGGAATCTACGCGCTTGCCCGCCGCATCGATCGGCAGACCCAGCATTTCGGCGATCGCACCGAGTTCCAGCAACTCGCGCACTTCGTCGGCGGTGATGAAGCCGTCCTCATGCAGCGGGCAATGCTCGCCGATATTGCCGATGCCGACGAACGCGACATCGGCCTCGCCCGAAAGCGCCTCGACGATCCGGTAGAGCCGGTGATTGCACCACTGCGCGCGCTCGGCCTCGCTGTCGGCGATGAGCGGCGCGGGCAGCAGGAAGTGCTTGCCGCCGGTCTTCTCGGAGATGTGCTGAGCGACGTCGTAGCGATTCGACGAACCGTCCTGGGCAATCGCGCCCACCATCGACACGAGCCGGTGCTGCGGCCGCTCCAGTTGCGCGATCTGGTCGACGGCGGCCTTGAGCGTGCGCCCGCTGCTCACGGCGACGACCATCGGCCGCTCTTCGGCCAGATAGCGCTCCATCACCTGGGCACCCGCGACCGCGAGCTTGCGGTCGATCTCCTCGGCGGTGTCGTTATCGACCGGCACGATCTCGCAGACGGCGAGGCCGTAGCGTTTCGACAGCTGATCGGCGAGCGCAAGACAGTCGGCGAGCCGGTGATCGACGCGCACGCGGATCAGGTTCTTCTCGACGGCGAACGCGACGAGGCGTTGTGCGACGGGACGCGACACCTGCAGCTTCTCGGCGATCTCGTTCTGGGTGTTGCCGGCCACGTAATAGAGCCAGGCGGCGCGGGTCGCGAGATCGAGTTTTTCGGTGGACTTGGGCACGATGGTTCGGCGCGAGTGAGCGGGTCGTGGTCACGGCCCGCGAGGATAGGGGAGCTAGGCGAGCCGCGGCCGCGAGCGCTCGAAGAGCGGACGCACATGCCGGTACAGCGCGCGAAAGCTGTCGAGCCGCTCGCGCAGCGCCGCATGGCGCGCACGATCGGGCGAGTATTCGGCGAGGATGGGCGGCTTCTTGAGCACGTCGGCGGCGCGGCCGCCCGCCGCGAGCCAGCCGAGCCGCGCGGCGCCGAGTGCCGCACCGGTTTCGCCGCCGCCGTGCTGGCGGGTCGGCGTATCGAACGCATCGGCGACGAGCTGCGCCCAGTATGCGCTGCGCGCGCCGCCGCCGAGCATCGACAGCGCGCCGACCTCGGTGCCCGCGCTCGCGAGCGCATCGAGCCCGTCGGTGAGCGCGAGCGTCACGCCTTCGAGCACGGCATAGCCGAGCAGCGCACGGTCAGTCGCGTGGGTCATGCCGAAGAACACACCTTGCGCGTACGGATCGTTGTGCGGGGTGCGCTCGCCGGACAGGTAGGGCAGAAAGAGCGGTGCGTCGGCGAGCGCGTCGTGCGGCAGGCGCTCCACTTCGGCGAGCAGGGTCGGCTCGTCGGTCGAGGTGAGCTTGCAGACCCAGCGCAGGCAGCTCGCAGCGGACAACACCACGCTCATCTGATGCCAGCGGTCGGGAATCGCGTGGCAGAACGCATGGACGGCCGAAGCCGGATTGGGCCGGAAGCGGTCGCCCACCACGCACAGCACGCCCGAGGTGCCGAGCGAGACGAAGCCGTCGCCGGGCTGGGTCGCGCCGATGCCGATCGCGCTCGTCGCGTTGTCGCCGCCGCCCGCCGCGACCACGACGTCCTCACGCAAGCCGAATTCGCGCGCCACTTCGGGCAGCACGGTGCCCGACGGCGCGCTGCCCTCGGCGAGTTGCGGCATCTGCGCGCGACGCATGCCGCACGCATCGAGCAGCGCATCGGACCAGTCGCGCTTCGCGACGTCGAGCCACAGCGTGCCGGCCGCATCCGATGGATCGGAGACCTTGCGACCCGTGAGGCGCAGGCGCACGTAGTCCTTCGGCAGCAGCACGCAGGCGGTGGCGCGGAAGATCTCCGGCTCGTGGCGCGCGACCCACAGGAGCTTGGGCGCGGTGAAGCCCGGCATCGCGAGATTGCCCGCGATCTCGTGCAGTTGCGGCGCGCGCTTCGTCAGCTCGGCGCACTCGTCGACGGCACGCATGTCGTTCCAGAGAATCGCCGGGCGCAGTACGCGATCCTGCGCGTCGAGCAGCACCGCGCCGTGCATCTGCCCCGAGAGGCCGATGCCGCGCACCTGGGCGAACGCGCCGGGATGGCGCTCGCGCAGTGCGCGCAGTGCGTGGCGCGTGCCGTCCCACCAGTCGGCCGGATTCTGCTCGGACCAGCGCGGATGCGCGCGCGTCACCGTGAACGGCGAACCCGCAGTGCCGATGACCTCGCCATCGTCGGCGAGCAGCAGGACTTTTACTTCGGATGTGCCTAGGTCGATGCCGAGATACATGGGCGCGAGCGGTCGTCTTGGGGATGCGCTACTTTAGCCGCGCACGCCGCCGCGCGCCATGCGCGGCGACCCGAAGGCGATGGCCGGGGCCGACGTCAAGGCGCGTCGCCGCGTGCGGCGAGCCACGCATCGACCTTCGCGAGCGCATCGCGCAGCGCGCGTTCGAGCGGCGGGCTGCCCGCGAGCTTGCCCCACAGCAGCTTGTCCGCGCAGAACACGGCGAGCGGATCGGGCGCGGCGAACATCTGCTTCACGGCCGCGTCGTTCATCACGCCGTCCTGGTAGGTATAGGGCAGCGTGCCCTTGTTCCAGCGCTCGAGAAAGCGCAGGAACAGCGCGGGCAGCACGGCGGTTGCGTTGGGCTGCGCGCCGTCCGCGATGCGTTGCGCGATGGTCGGCGCGATGAAGCCGGGGATCTTCGAGAAGCCATCGGCGGCGACGCGCTGATTGGTGTCCTGGATATACGGATTGCTGAAGCGCTCCAGCACCACGTCGCGATACTGGGTGAGATCGAGCGGGCTCGGCGTGAGGCACGGGATCACATCGTCGCTCACATACTCGCGCGCGAAGCTGCGGATCGCGGCATCGGCGGTGCCTTCGTGGATGTAGTCGAGGCCGCCCAGCGTGCCCGCCCACGCGATACAGCTATGCGTCGCGTTGAGGATGCGGATCTTCGCCTCCTCGTACGGCATCACCGACTCGACGAGTTGCGCGCCCGCGCGCTCCCACGCGGGACGTCCCGCGCAGAAGTGATCCTCGATCACCCACTGGATGAACGCCTCGCCCATCACCGGGCAGGCGTCGTCGAAACCGGTGGCGGCCTTCACGCGCTCGGCCACGTCGGGCGTCGGGCGCGGCGTGATGCGATCGACCATCGAGTCGGGGCAACTGGTGTTCGCATCGAACCATTCGCGCAGCGCGAGCGCGCCGCGCAGCGCGAGGAACTCACGCATGCCCGCGTGAAAGCGCTTGCCGTTGCTGCGCAGGTTATCGCAAGTCTGCAGCGTGACGGGGCCGCCGCCGCGCGTCATGCGCGCCTCCAGAATCGCGGCCAGCGCGCCATAGATCGTCGTGCGCGCGCCGTTCAGATCGGCGGCGAGATCGGGGTTCGCGCTATCGAGCCGGTCGTGTTCGTCGAGGTAGTAGCCGCCTTCGGTGACCGTGAACGCGATGATCTTGCAGGCCGGATCGGCGCCGGCCTCGACCAGCGCGGCGAGATCGGCCGACCACGGCAGCACGCGCTCGATCGAGCGGATCGTCTCGTAGTGGCGCTCGCCCTGCGGCGTCACGGTTTCGAGCGTATAGACGCCCTGCTGGGCACCGAGCGCGTCGAGCACCACGTTCATGTCCGCGCGGATGTTGCCGACCGTGAGCGACCAGGGCGGCTCGCCCTCGCGCCGGTCGAGATTCACACGATGCAGATACCACGCCTGATGCGCGCGATGAAACGACCCGGCGCCGATGTGAAGGATGACGTTCGCGCCGGTGGGTTCGCTGCTCATGAATGTCTCCTGTGGCCGCCCGATCGGCTGCTGATCGTTTTCGGATCATTTGCTCGTCTATTGAGCGAATGATCGTATCCGGGCGACGGAAAGTCAAGGCAGCGCAGGCGGGTTTCGGTGGCGCGGCGCGGCGCGAGAGGGGGCGCGAGCGCTCAGGCGGCTCGCGGGGCGGGACGGCGGGGTTTGTTGTCGCGCAGCATGGACTTGTGCTTTACGGCTGCGCCACGCGTGCGATCGCTTCGACGGCCTGGGCCGTGGCATCGGCGGCGCAGCAGTCGATCACGCTGCGCTCCGGCATCGAGCGCAGCCAGGTCAGCTGGCGCTTGCACAGTTGGCGCGTCGCGAAGATGCCCTTGTCGCGCATGGTGGCGTAGTCGCTCGCGCCGTCGAGGTATTCCCAGGCCTGGCGATAGCCCACGCAGCGCATCGACGCCATGCCCGGATCGAGATCGCCGCGCGCGCGCAGCGCCTTCACCTCGTCGATGAAACCATCGGCCAGCATCGCATCGAAGCGGCGCGCGATGCGCTCGTGCAGCACGCCGCGATCGGACGGTTCGAGCGCGATCGGCGTGAAGCGATAGCGCGTGGCCTCGTCTTCGCGGGTGGCGGGGGCCGCGAGCAGGGCCGACATCGGCTGCCCGGTCAGCATGAAGACTTCGAGTGCGCGCTGGATGCGCTGCGAGTCGTTGGGCGCGAGACGATCGGCAGTGGGCGCATCGACGCTCGCGAGGCGCGCGTGCAACGCGGGCCAGCCATCGCGGGCGGCGTCGGCATCGAGCGCGGCGCGCACGGCGGGGTCGGCCGAGGGCAGATCGTTGAGACCTTGCGTGAGCGCCTTGTAATAGAGCATGGTGCCGCCGACCAGCAGCGCGAGATTGCCGCGCGCCACGATCTCGCCCGTGACGCGCAGCGCATCGGTGCGAAAGTTCGCGGCGGACCAGGCGTCGGCGGGATCGACGATGTCGATCAGATGATGGACGACCGCCGCGCGCTCGGCGGTGCTCGGCTTGGCCGTGCCGATGTCCATGCCGCGATAGACGAGCGCCGAGTCGACGCTGACGATCTCGACTTGGCGGCCGCGCGCGGCTGCAAGTTCTGCGAACGCGAGCGCCGCGGCGGTCTTGCCCGAGGCGGTCGGGCCGAGCAGGCAGGCGACGGCCAGCGGCGCCTGCGCGAGGTCGGATGGCATGGCGGACACGCTCATTGACCGCGCATGAACAGACGGTCGAGATCGGCGAGCGTCAGTTGATACCACGTCGGGCGGCCGTGATTGCACTGGTCGGCGCGCTCGGTGGCTTCCATCTGGCGCAGCAAGGCGTTCATCTCTTCGAGCGTGAGACGCCGGTTGGCGCGCACCGCGTGATGGCAGGCGAGCGTGCCGAGCAATTCATGCTGGCGCTCGGTCAGCACGCGCGAGCCGCCGTAGGCATGCAGGTCGGCGAGCACGGCGCGCGCGAGCGCCTGCAGATCGGCGTCCTTGAGCAGCGCAGGCACCGCGCGGATCGCGATCGAAGTGGGCGAGAGCACGGCGAGGTCGAAGCCGAGCGCTTCGAGCGTCGCCTTCTCTTCCTCGACGACGCCGACTTCGATCGGACTCGCGTTCATCGACAGCGGAATCAGGAGCGGCTGCACCGCCAGCGAGCGTTCGGCGAGCGCGTTCTTGAACTGCTCGTAAAGAATGCGCTCGTGCGCGGCATGCATGTCGACAATCACGAGGCCGCGCGTGTTTTGCGCGAGCACGTAGATGCCGTGGATCTGGCCGAGCGCGAAGCCGAGCGGCTGTTCGGCGCCGGCGCCATCGAGCGGCATGCCGAACGGCGAGGGCGCGTGAGCGGCGCTGTCTTCGGCGTGCAGCACGGTCGAGCCTTGCGCCGTGCCGGCGCCGACGTCCTTGCGGCCGAACAGGGCGTCGTAGAGCGCGAGCGGTTGCGCAACGGGCAGCGTGCCCTGGGTCATGCGCGCCTGGCGCTGCCAGGTGTTGCCGCTCGCGGCGCTTGCGCCCGCGCTGAAGCCGCTTGAACTACCCGAGCCGCCGAAGCCGCTGCTGCCCGGGCGCCCACCGAAGCTGCTGTTGACCGATGCAGTGCCGAAGCCGCCGCCAAAGCTGCTGCTGACCGAGGCACCACCGAGGCCACCCGCCTGCGCGAGCACGCCCGCGCCCGGTGCGGGGCGCGCTTCGAGATGCGCGGCATGGCCGCCCGCCGTCGTTTCGGGCGATGCCCCGGCGTGGCGTGCGAGCGCGCGCTGCACGGCATGGAACACGAACTGGTGGATCGAGCGCGAATCGCGAAAGCGCACCTCGATCTTCGACGGATGCACGTTCACATCGACGGCTTCGGGCGGCAGATCGAGAAAGAGGACATAGGACGGGTAGCGCTCGCCGTGCAGCACGTCTTCGTAGGCGGCGCGCACGGCGTGCGTGAGCAGCTTGTCGCGCACGAAGCGGCCGTTGACGAAAAAGTACTGCTGGTCGGCGCGGCCCCGGCTCGCGGTCGGCAGACCCGCGCAGCCATAGACGGCGAGCGGCCCCGCGCGCTCGTCGAGCGGCAGGTGGGCGCCGGCGAAGGTCTCGCCGAGAATCTTGGCGACGCGCGTGGCCGGATCGGTGGCATTCCAGTGCTCGACCGCGCGGCCGTTGTGCAGCACTGAGATCGCGACATCGGGGCGCGCGAGCGCCGCGCGCCGGATCATCTCCAGACAGTGGCCAAGCTCGGTCTGCTCGCTCTTCAGGAACTTGCGCCGCGCGGGCGTGTTGAAGTACAGCTCGCGCACCTCGATGGTCGTGCCCTGTGTGCCGGCGGCGGGCGCGACGACGCCGGTCTGCGCATCGATCTTGACCGCGTGCGGGCCGCCCGGCGTGCGGCTCGTGATCGACATCTCGGAGACCGAGGCGATCGAGGCGAGCGCTTCCCCGCGAAAACCGAGCGTCGCGACGCTTTCGAGTTCGGTGAGCGAGCGGATCTTGCTGGTCGCGTGGCGCATCAGCGCGAGCGGCAACTCCGTCTCGGGGATGCCGTAGCCATCGTCGGTGATCGAGATCCGTTTAACGCCGCCTTCGTCGAGCAGAATGCGCAGCGTCGAGGCGCCCGCATCGAGCGCGTTTTCGAGCAGTTCCTTGACGACCGAAGCCGGCCGCTCGACCACCTCGCCGGCGGCGATCTGACTGATCAACTGGTCGGGCAGGGGCTGGATCGCGCGCGGCGGGCGGGTCGACCGCCCGGCGGCGCCCGAGGGCTCGGCGGCGGGCTGCGCGCCGGCGGCTGCGGCGTCCGGCGCGGTGGAATCGGGATACGAGGACATGCGCGCCATTATAGCGAGTCGAGCCGTGCGACCTTGCCGCGTTGGTGCGCTGGCGCCCGGTAATTTCTCGTTACGCAGCGGCACTTTAGGTATGATGGCGCGGTCTATTCGCGCGGCCGCGCCACGCTCGCGCGGCACGCGCGCCGAACGCGCCGCCCGGTGCCCGCGCCGGTGCCCGCGCCGCCGCACTGCGCCGGGCTGGCTGCAGGCTTCGCCGCCGCGGCTTCCGAGGCCCGCCACGCGGGGTTTTAACGCTGTTTTCCGCTCAAAAAGGGACGTCTTTTGGACACGCTGCTGCACTTCGTCAACCTTGTCTTGCACATCGACAGTTTCCTCGGCGATTTCATTCACCAATACGGCGAGTGGGTCTACGCGGTGCTGTTCCTGATCGTGTTCTGCGAGACCGGTCTCGTCATCCTGCCGTTCTTGCCCGGCGACTCGCTGCTCTTCATCGGCGGCGCGTTTGCCGCTTCGCACGAGATGGATCTCGGGCTGTTGCTCAGCTTGCTCGTGATCGCGGCCGTCACCGGCAACACGCTCAACTTCTTGATCGGCAGAAAGATCGGCCCGGCCGTGTTCAACACGAGCATCCCCGTGATCGAACGCTTTCTCGATCGCGCAGCGCTGCAAAAGACCCACGACTTCTACGCGCGCCACGGCGGCAAGACCATCGTGCTCGCCCGTTTCATTCCGATCGTGCGGACCTTTGCACCGTTCGTCGCGGGCGTCTCGGGCATGAGCATGCGCCGCTTCCAGTTCTTCAACATCGCGGGCGCGCTCATCTGGGTGCTGCTGCTCGTGCTGCTCGGCTTTTTCTTCGGCAACATCCCGTTCATTCGCCAGTATCTGAACGTGATCGTGCTGCTCGGCATCGGCGCGGCCATCATTCCGCTCGTGCTCGGTGGCCTGTGGAAGATGGTGCGCAAGAACACGCGCGGCCAGGCCGTGCGCGGCCCGAACGGCAGTCACTGAAACAGCGCTCCCGCGTGCGGGAGACGTCACGAAAAAACGGCATCGCTCGAAGGAGCGATGCCGTTTTGCTTTGTGCGCCTCGCGTTTCGCTCAGGTCACGCGGCGAATCAGTGCAGGCGTTTCGGGTGTCGGATAGCCGGCGCCCTTGAAGGTCTCGACGATTGCGCGATTGGTGTCGAAGTAGACCTGCCAGTAGTTCTCGTTGCTCGCATAGGGCCGCACGCACAGGAGCGGACCTTCGGGTGTAAACGACAGCACTTCGACGCCGGGCGCGGGATCGGTGGCCACGTTCGGGATCTTCTCGATGGCCTCGCGCAGGCGCCTGCAGGCATCGACGGGATCGACGCCGTTGGCGATCTTCGCGGTCAGCTCGACGCGGCGCACGGGCAGCGCGCTGTAGTTCGAGATCGTGTCCGAGAAGATCTTGTTGTTGCCGATGATGTTGACGACGTTGTCGGGCGTGATGATGGTCGTGCCGAAGATGCCGAGTTCGCGCACGGTGCCGGTCACGCCGCCCGCCGTGACGAAGTCGCCGACCTTGAATGGCCGCAGCACCTGCATGAAGATACCGGCCGCGAAGTGCGCGAGCAGGCCGCCCCATGCCGTGCCGATGGCGAGGCCGAGACCGGCGAGCAGTGCCGCGAACGACGTTGTCTGCACACCGAACACCTGCAGGATCGCGAGGACGAGCAGCAGGTTGAGGATCCCGCCCATGATCGAGCCGAGATAATGCGCGAGCGTGGGATCGACGCGGTTGTTGCGCTCGAGCGCCTTGCGCAGCAGCTTGGTGATGAGGCCGATGGCCCAGCGTCCGATGATCCACAGAACGATGGCGGCTAGTACCTTGGTCCCGAAGTCGATGCCTCGGGTCATGATGAACGTGTGGATGGTGTCCAGATTCAAGATGCCCTCGCTGGAGTCGGTTGAATTAACACGCTTGATGTCGTTGTGACCGGGGGCGAAACCGGCAGCCCGGAGCGAGCCGCGCGAGGACGGGGCTCCCCGCACCCCGACTATGGTTTCTTCGAAAGTTATAGGCGACGCCGCGCGCGACGGCAAGCGAGCCGCTCCCGGCATCGCGACGCGTTTTGTCGGGCGAAATGCGGCCATCGGGCAGCACTTCGATGCGCCCATGCGCACAGCATCAGCGAACCCTTGTATCGTGGCGTTTTCGTGTCAGGAAAGAGAGAGGCATTCCCCCATGCTGATGAATCATGATCTTCATCTCGTGAGCGTGAAGCTCGCCGAGATGCGGCCGACCCAGATGACCGTTGGCTTTCGCGAAGTCACCGACAAGCGCAGCCGTTGGGAAACGCTGGGCAAAAAGGAACGCGTGATGGCGATCGATTCGCACTGGTTTCCCGCCGTGCTCGGGCCGAAGAAGCGCTTCTATGTGGTCGACCATCATCATCTCGGCCTCGCGCTCATGCACGAGGGCGAGAGCGTCGCGAAGGTCATGATGATCAAGGACCTGTCGTGGCTCGACGAAACGATCTTCTGGCGCATGATGGAGCACAACCAGTGGGTGCATCCGTTCGATGCGCAAGGCGAGCGCAAGGACTACGCGGCGCTGCCCAAACAGTTCACCGGCCTCGCCGACGATCCGTATCGCAGCCTTGCGGGCGAGTTGCGCCGCGTGGGCGGCTTTGCCAAGGACACCACGCCGTTCAGCGAATTCCTGTGGGCGGACTATCTGCGTCCGCGCGTGCCGGCCGACCGTATCCGCAAGAACTTCACCAAGGCGCTCGGCGATGCGAAGACGCATGCCCACGATGAGGCAGCGCGTTATTTGCCTGGATGGTCGGGGCTGGTAAAGACGGTCTGAAAGGCTGCGGCTTGCATCGGCGATGTCGAGCGCGTGCAGGGCGACGTCTCGATCGCGACGTCGCCGGCTTGCTGGCGGCGCGCGCGGCGAGCGCGCACGGCGTTGCCCAGAGGCAGCGCCAGCGCGAGTGCCGCGCTGAGCGCATAGGCGCCGAGGCGCTCGAAGAAGTGCGCTTCGAGTTCGTGGGCCTCCCAGTGGGAGCCAGCGTCGGCGAACACGAACAGCGACAGCGTCGCGTCGAATGCGCAGGCGAGCGCCATCAGCACGATGAACACCGTCGAGCCAGCCGGCAAGCGCGTACGCCGCCACAGCGCCGCCACCCGAAAGACGACGATCGTGCCGGCGAGGATGCCGAGATTCGCAAGCAGGCAGAACACGAAATTGGACATGGTGCGAGAAGGCGGCGCGTGTAGAACGGCGCGATCATGGCACGCGACTTCATCTCGATATATGGGCCGCCGTCGACGCTTTGCGCGACACGCGGTGCGGAGCACTATGGAGCAAGGCATTGCGTCGAATGTCAACGATTGTCAGGCGAGGGCCAGGCGAGGGCCAGGCGAGGGCCAGGCACCCGCCGCTCAGCGCGCGTCGGGCGCGGGCGAGTCGGCGGGCGTGCCGTCGCGCAGATAGCGGCTCAGCCATTGCGCGGCGGGCCCGGTCGCGACATCGGCGCGATGGATCAGGAGCACGCTGTAGTTGACCGACTTGCGATCCGCGAGCGCGACGCGGACTAGCCGGCCCGCCGTGAGATCTGCCTCGACGAGATGGCGCGGCATCGACCCCCAGCCGAGCCCGGCCAGCAGCAGACGATGCTTCGCGCCGAGGTCGCCGAGCTTCCAGGCGCGCGTGTTGTAGACGCCGAAGGTTTGCCCTTCGGTGAGGCGGCTGCGATCGGTGAGCACGAGCTGCGTATGCTCGCGGGCTTCGGAAATCGGCACCGGCTGCCCGGCCCGCGCGAGCGGGTGCTGCGGCGCGGCCACCAGCACGAGTTCGACCGTGCCGAGCGACTCGGCCTCGATCACATGCGGCCAGTTCTCGTTCGGCCCGCTGATGCCGAACGCGCAATCGCCGTCGAGCACGAGCTTGAGCACGCCGCCAAGCGCTTCCATCGTGAGGTTCAGCGCCACCGTCGGGAAGGTGCGCGCGAACGCCTGCAACGCATCGACGAGCCGCGCCGACGGAAACATCACATCGACCGCGAGCGACACCTCGCCTTCGAGCCCGCGCTGCAAGCCAGTGGCCTTCGCGCTCAACTGACCCATCAGCAGATCGAGGCGGCGCGCGTCGGCGAGAATCGCGCGGCCCGCGCTCGTGAGCTGCGGTTTGCGCTTGCCGCGCTCGAACAGAGCAAAGCCCAGCAGCGCCTCGAGATTGGCGATGGTGTAGCTGACCACCGACTGCGCGCGGTCGAGCTGGCGCGCCGCGGCCGAGAAACTGCCGGTCTCGGCGACCGCTATTAGCGCGCGCAACTGTTCGAGACTCGGCGAACGATCCATGATCTATCTAAAAAGTAGATGGTAATGATCCATTTTAGACGATTGTTTGAATACCTCGATGCCGGTACAGTTCGTCGCATCTGATCTGGATCTGCCGCCCGCCATGACACCTTTGAATTCGCCCCAGCCCGCCCGGCGCTACACCGGCATCGCGATGCTGCTGCACTGGCTCGTCGCCGCGCTGATCGTCTGGGGCTTCACGCTCGGCTGGGTGATGACCGACATCGCGGGCATCACGCCGACCAAGCTGCGCTACTACTCGTGGCACAAGTGGATCGGCGTGACGGTGCTCGCGCTCGTGCTCGTGCGCATCGTGTGGCGCGCGACCCACGCGGCGCCGCCGCTGCCGTCGTCGACGCCCGCGTGGGAGCGCTTCGCCGCCCACGCCGGCCACCTCGCGCTGTACGCACTCATGCTGGCGATTCCTGTCACGGGCTATCTGTACAGTTCGGCGGCCGGTTTCCAGGTCGTGTATCTCGGACTGTGGCCGTTGCCGGTGCTGATCGGCCCCGACGACGCGCTCAAGGTCGTGCTCAAGTCCGTGCACGTCTGGCTCAACTACGCGTTGCTCGCGATGGTCGTGGTGCATCTCGCCGCGCTCGTCAAACACCAACTGCTGGACCGGCAACGCCTGCTCGCGCGGATGCTGCCGTTCGGCTCGGCGCGGGATTGACTGAGTTCGTGCGCCTTTCACGCGTCCCGATGCTTGCGCGCGCAACGCTCGCCGCTCGCGACGCAATGCCTAACCTGTTTTCTTCCGGTTGACGATCACCATGACCCGACGTTTTCTCCCTGCATTTGGCGCGCTCGCTTTCGGTGCGGCGCTGGCGGCCGGCGCCGCATTCTGCGCGAACGCTGATGCGGCCGATGCCGCGAAAAGCACCGTGAGCGCTGTGTTCAAGCAAATGAACGTGCCTGTCGAGGGCCGTTTCAATCGCTTCAACGCCGACGTTCACTTCGACGCGGCCAACGCTGCGGCATCGACTGCGAAGATCGACGTCGAGGTCGCGAGCTTCGATCTCGGCTCGCCCGACTACAACAAGGAAGTCGCCGGCGACGAGTGGTTCGACGCCGCGCACTTCGCGCACGCGAGCTTCGTGTCGACGCAGATCCGCCCGGGCGCGAACGGCGCCTATAGCGTCGCCGGCAAGCTGACCATCAAGGGCAAGACGACCGACGTCGTCGTGCCCGTGCAGTACCGCCTGGACGGCGCGAACCAGGTGTTCGACGGCACGCTGCCGATCAAGCGCCTCGCGTACAACATCGGCACCGGTGAATGGAAGGACACTTCCGTCGTCGCCGATGACGTGCAGATCAAGTTTCACATCGTTTCCGCAGCCAAATAACCGTTTCGTTTCATTCGCACCAGGATACTTTCCATGAAGACCACGCTGTTCGCCGCCGCCGCCGCGCTCGCCGCCGCCATCGCCTCGCCCGCCTTCGCCGCCGGCACGACCTACAACCTCGACCCGAGCCACACCTATCCGAGCTTCGAGACCGACCACTTCGGCGGCGTGTCGGTGTGGCGCGGCAAGTTCACGAAATCGAGCGGCACGGTGGTGATCGATCGCGCGGCGAAGACCGGCACGGTCGACGTCACCATCGACGCCACCTCGATCGACACCGGCAACGGCGCGCTCGACAAGCACGTGCGCTCGGCTGAAATGCTCGACGCCGACAAGTTCCCGACCGCAACGTACAAGGGCACCTCGATCAAGTTCGACGGCGACAAGCCCGTCGAAGTGATCGGCACCTTCACGCTGCACGGCGTGACCAAGCCGCTGAACCTGAAGATCGATTCGTTCAAGTGCTTCCAGAACCCGATGCTCAAGCGCGAAGTGTGTGGCGCCGATGCGAGCGCCGAGTTCAACCGCGCCGACTACGGCGTGAACTATGGCGAGGGCTATGGCTTCAAGATGGCGACCACGCTGCAGATCCAGGTCGAAGGCGTGAAGGCGGACTAAGCCTCACCGCGTGAAGGCGGGGCGCACGCGACGTGCGGGCCGCCTGCCCCGCGCCGGTGCGGGGCGCATGCATCAGTAGGCGAGCTGCATTGGCGCATCGTCGGTGCGGCCCCTCATGCGGGCGAGCACCGACTTCGCCTGCTGCATCATGAACACGAGGTCGGAGCCGACGGCGACATAGTCGTAGCCCATCTCGACGAAACTCGTGACCATTTCCGGCGTCGGGCCGAGCGTGCCAATCGGAATGCCGATCGCTCGCGCACGCTGCGCGGCGTCACGCAGGCGGCTTTGCACGCGCTCGTCCTTCAGGTCGCCGATGCAGCCGAGTGCGGCGGACAAGTCGCCCGGACCCACGAACAGCGCGTCGATCCCTTCGACGGCAGCAATCTCTTCCAGTCGATCGAGCGCCTCCGGCGTTTCCAGCTGCACGATGCATGTCGTGAGTTCGTTGGCGCGCGTCGCGTAGTCGCTGAACGTGCCGTAACGGCTCGCCCGATGAATGCCCGCGAAACCGCGCACTCCGAGCGGCGGATATTTCGCCGACGCCACGATACGGCGCGCTTCGTCGGCGCTCTGCACATACGGAAACATCAACGTGCGCGCGCCGAGGTCGAGCGCACGCTTGACGAGCGCCGCATCGTCGCAGCTCGACACTCTGACGATCGGCGTGGCAGGCGTGCCATCGACGGCCTGCAGCATTTGCCACGCCTCGCGAAAGTCGATGGGACCATGCTCCATGTCGATCAGGAGCCAGTCGAAACCGGCATGCCCGAGGGCTTCGGCGTTGCTCGGCGTACCGGCCATCAGCCAGGTGCCAAGCGGAGGAGCGGGGCGCTCGAGCAACGCCCGGAATGCATTGGTCTCGAAGGGGGGCTTGTTCATCGGGATCGTTCTGCTTTCAGTGGAAAATGGATATCGCACGGTTCGGTGGACCTCGCGACTACGCCTTGGTCTGCTCCTCGATTTCCTCGAGACTGAGTCCGGCGGTTTCGCGCAGATAGAACGCCGCAAAGCAGCTCGCGATCACGCACACGACGGCGAAGATGACGAATACGGCGCCCGCGCCCGCACGCAGCATCACCGGGAAGAACGAGGCCACCGAGAAGTTGGTGAGGAACGTGCAGAGCGCGGCCGCGCCCATGACTCTTGCGCGTACCTTGGTCGGCAGCAGCTCCGGCATCATCACCCAGACGAGCGGGCCCCAGCTGAACGAGAACGCCGCCTTGAACACCGCGAGCGCGCCCACGGCGACGATACGTCCACCGTCGGTCATGAGCTCACCTGCGCCGAATACGCAAGCCAGCGCCGTCATGCTCGCGCCCATGACGAGCGCACCGCAAATCAAGAGCGGTCGCCGCCCGACCTTGTCGACGAAGCGCGCCGCGACGATGGTCATGACGATCGACAGCATGCCGAGGCCGACACTGTTGAGCAGCGCTGCCGATTCGCCGAAGCCCGCTGCACGCAGGATCGTCGGCGCGTAGTAGATGACGGTGTTGATGCCGAGCGCCTGTTGCAGCACGGCCAGACCGAACACGCTGAGCAGGGTGTGGCGCAGGCCCTTCGATTTGAGCACCGTCGCGAGCTTTACGCTCGGCTGGGCGCTCATCGTCTGGATCTGGCGCAGCGCTTCTTCGGCTTGCGAAGCGCGATTGGTCACCCGCAGCACGTCGAGCGCCTCTTGCGCGCGCCCCTGGCGCACGAGCCAGCGCGGCGAGTCCGGCTGCGTCAGCATGCCGAGCGTGAGCAGCAGCGAGGGCACCGCCGCGAGGCCGAGCATCCAGCGCCACTGACCACTCGAGGCCAGCAGATAGCAGACGAGGTAGGACAGAAAGATCCCCGTGGCGACCGCCAGCTGATTGAGCGAGGCGAGACCGCCACGCGCGTGCTTGGGCGCGATCTCGGACAGATAGAGCGGCACCTGAACCGAGGCCGTGCCTGCGGCAAGCCCGATCAGCACGCGCACACCGATCAGCACATACGCGTTCGGCGAGACGGCGGCGATCAGCGAGGTCACGAAGAACAGCATGCCCGCATAAATCAGCAGCTTGCGCTGGCCAATGCGCTCGACGAGCTGGCCGGTCGTGAACGCACCGATCATCGCGCCGAACAGCAGCGAACTCACCATGATGCCTTGCAGCTGCGGGCTCAGTTGCAGGTCCTTGCGGATGAACAGCAGCGCGCCGGCGATCACCCCGTTGTCGTAGCCGAACAGGATGCCGCCCAGTGCGCCGAACGCATAGATCATCCAGGTCCGGTGGCGTGCGCAGTCCGGTTGCAGGGTCATTGTCTGGTTCTGCATGAGATCACCGTGCGAGTTGTGAGGCTGCGTGAGCCACGTTGCCATGATTGGCGCTGCGGGGCACGTGGTGTATCTGCCCATGGCGGGTTGTCGTTGTCATGTCGTCTCCTTGTTTGTGATGTCGATGATCCGGGTTGGCTCGATGCGGGCCGGGTTGGTGTGCAGGAAAGCGGCGTCGAGGAGCCCGGCCGGCTGGCCGCGAACCCCCGTTTCAATCGCGAATACCGAACCGGCCAGCGGCTCGCGGCGCAATTGTTCGTTGTCGAGTTTCTGGCGCGCGCTCGTGACAAACAGCGTCGTCAGCGCGGGGCCGCCGAACACGCACGAAGTCGGCTGCGACACCGGCAGCGCAGCGAGTCCGTCGAGCCGACCGTGCGGGCTAAAGCGCGCGACGCAGCCGCCGCCGAAGCGGGCATTCCACAGGTAGCCGTCGGCGTCGATCGCGAGTCCGTCCGGTTTGCCCGGCGCCGCAGCGGCGTCGACGAAGGGCTGCCAGTCGCCCGTCGTGCCGGTGTGCGGGTCGAAACGCGCGCGCTCGATCGAGCCACGACGCGTGTCGGCGAAGTAGGCCCACGTGCCATCCGGTGAAAAGCCGAGCGCGTTGGGCACGCTCACGTCACGACGCAACATTCGCCATTGCCCGCGAGCATCGAGCCGGTGCAACGCGCCAGTCGGCGTCAGTCCGAAGTCGCGCATCGTGCCGAGCCAGAGCGCGCCAGTTTGATCACATTTGGCCTCGTTCAGTCGATGGTCCGCGTCCGGCAGCGCGAACGTCCATCCGCCGTGTTCGAATACGCCGTCGGCTCGCTGGCGCAACAGCCGCTCGCGCGCAACCACCCACGCGGCGCCTTGCGAATCCAGCACGACGCCCGTGGCGCCCGCATCCACCGCCTGTGCGCGCACGTCGCCTGACACGAGGTGCAACGTGCGCAGCAGGGCGCGCCGCACGTCGACCCACAACAGGCATCCATCGCTCTCGCGCCAGACCGGGGATTCGCCAAGGATGTCCTCTGGCCGGGTCACCGGCACACCTGTCCATTTCTCCACAACGGCCTCATATTTGCTCAAAGTGAGCCGATTATAGGCGCGACAAATGAGAAAAAGTGCGCATATTTGATCAAATAACGGGAAATCCCTAATATTCGCCGAGGGGCGCTTGCGAGTCCAATGCAGCCTGTCGAACGAGGAGAAATGCGATGGAGAGAGAGGTCTGCGTCAACCCGGCCGAAGCACTGTCATTGAGTGGCCGTCGCGCCCTGGTCACGGGCGCGAGCCTCGGCATCGGGCGTGCCATCGCACGCTGGTTCGCGGCGCGCGGCGCCGTCCTCGCGCTCCACCATTGCTCGGCGCTGGACGCCGAAGCCGGCCATCCTGAGGCGGCAAGCGAGCTGCTCGCGCAGATGCCCCACGCCGGCCATGTCGCGATCGATGCCGATCTGTCGCTGCCCGACACTGGCTCATCCATAGCGAGCCGCGCGACCGAGCTGCTGGGCGGCGTCGATATCCTCGTTCTGTGCGCCGCGGCGCAGATTCGGGAACCGTTCGCGCAAGTCGATGCGCAAACCGTGCAGTCGCTCGCCCGGACCAACTTTGCTTCGTCGATCGCGATGCTGCAGGCGTTGACGCCGCCGATGTGCGAGCGGCGCTGGGGACGGGTCATTTCGATTGGTAGCGTCAATCACGTACGACCCGATCCGCAGTTGACGGTCTACGCTGCGTTGAAGGCCGCACAACACAACCTGATTGTCAGCGGTGCGAAGCAATATGCCGCGCATGGCATCACGCTGAACTCGATTTCGCCGGGGCTGGTCGCGACCCCGCGCAACGCTTGGCGCCGCGCCGATGCCGCGCAGTGGCAGGCGCTCGAGCAACGCGCGAATCCCATGGGCCGCGCAGGCATGCCCGACGAAGTCGCGGGCGTGGCGCTGCTGCTCGCGTCGGATGCAGGCGCATTCATTACCGGCGCCGACATTCCCGTCGACGGAGGGGCGCGGCTATGAGGCCACGACGAACGACGTAGCGCCACACGCGCCCCCTGCATTTCTGTTTCCTGCCTCTGCTGGCGCCGCCGGCAGGGACCGCTATCGCCTTCCAATCCAGACTGATCGCGAGTGCCATGAAAAAAACGACGCTGAAAATCGCCTGCACCACGTGTTTCACGCTTGCCACCGGGGTGGCGCAAGCGCAATCGTCCGTCACGCTCTCCGGCATTCTCGATGCCGGCTTCGAGGTGAACCAGGCGGGCGCCTTGAAGACGGACCCGTCGCAGCATCCGACCAACTATCGCTTCCAGAACGGCGACCTGCAGGCTTCGCGGTTGATGTTCAGCGGCACGGAAGACATGGGCGGCGGACTCAAGACCTTGTTCCACCTCGAGACCCAGTTCAATCTGGGCACCGGCGCCTACGCGGGCGGTACCGGCGGCTTCACGCGCGAGGCCTGGCTCGCCCTCGACTCGAACGAGGGCACGCTGACGGCCGGCCGCTACCGGATGCCGATCTTCTGGGTCTATCTCGGCTCGGACGCCAGCACTTATCGCCTCGACAGCTTCACGCCGCTGAACATCATGCATCAGGCGGTGCTCGCGCCGGTGTTCGGCAAGCAGACCACGACCACAACGCTCGCGGGCGCCTACACCGGCCTCGGCGGATTCTCGAACAACACCATCGATTAGCGCAGCCCGCAATACGGCGGGTTCAGCGCGGACATCGGCTACTCGTTCGGGCAGGGTTCCATCGAGGACAACACCCAGGAAGGCAAGAACTTCGGCGCGAACCTGATCTACCGCCGCGGCTTCCTGATGGCCGGCTACGGCTACAACAATTCGAGCTATCACGTCGACGGCAAGCTCACGACGTTGCAGACGCACCTCGTCGGCACCTATCTGAACTTCGACTTCGCTTCGTTCGGCGCGAACTACATGTACGCGCGCGACAGTCTCGGCCGCTTCGCGTCGGCGTGCACCGTCACTTCGCTGATTCCGGTGGGTCCCGGCCAGATCAACGCGGGCTATGGCCACATCAACCGCAGCGGCGTCAACGCCGCCGAGTCCGCCAACGACATGGAACTCGGCTACGTCTACTTCCTCAGCAAGCGCACCGCGCTCTATGGCCTCTACACGAAGATCTTCAACAGCAGCAACGGCACGACGGGCCTGGCCACGATCAACGCGCCGTCCGACAACCTGACCAGCAACGTCTCGGTGACGCCGGGCTACAACCCGTGGGCGCTCGCCATCGGCATTCGCCACGCATTCTGAGCCCGACACGACGAAACCGCGATGCCCCTCTCTGCTTTCGAATCCCAGGAGCCCTCCCTCTGATGTCATTCCCCCGCATTGCCGCGACGACGCTTTACGTCGCGCAGGTCACGCCGCGCACTCGCTGGTCGTTCGTCGAGGTCGTCGATAGCGACGGCAACGTCGGCGTCGGCGAAGCGACGCTCAATGGCCGGGAGCTCGTCCTCGCCGATACTGCGCGCGCCATTTTTCCGTTGTTGACGGGGCAGACACTCGCGTCGATCGACTCGGCTGCACTGCTCGACGCTGCCCCGACGCTTGCGTCAGCCGCGATCGTCTCGGCGCTCGATCACGCGCTATGGGATCTGCGTGCCCAGGCGCAACAACTCACGCTGGCGCAAATGCTCGGCGACGTGCGTGCCGCGCGCGTGCCGGTCTACGCCAACATCAACCGGCGTACGCGCGAGCGCACGCCGCTGGGGTTTGCTCAAAGTGCCCGGCACGCCGTGAGCGCGGGGCACACCGCGATCAAGATCGCGCCATTCGATGGCGTCGAGCTGGCCGACGGCGCGGATGCGCAGACCCTGCGTGCGCTGCTCGACGAGGGGCTCGCGCGCGTCCACGCGACGCGACGCGCGATCGGACCGGATGTGGCGCTGATGGTGGACTGTCATTGGCGGCTCGACGAAGCCGCCGCGCTCACGCTGCTCGACGAACTCGCCCGCGTGGATCTCCACTGGCTCGAATGCCCGCTGCCCGAGACGGACGAGGCACTCGCCGCGATCACGCGCGTGCGCGCGCGGGCCAACACACTCGGCATCCGGCTCGCGGGCGGCGAGCAGGCGACGAACCTGAGCTCGCTCGCAACCCTGCTGGACGCTGGCGCCTACGACGTGATCATGCCGGATGTGAAGTACATCGGCGGCGTCCAGAAGATGCTCGACGCGGCCGCGCTGGCGACCCATCATGGTGTCGAGTTCTCGCCGCACAATCCGGGCGGCCCCGTCGCCCACGCGGTCAGTCTGCACATCTGCGCGGTGGCGTCGGGCTTTCAGCGCATGGAGTCGCAGTTCGACGAAACGCCACTTTTCGACGGGATTCTGGCGAGCGATCTGCCGCGCGCGCAGCAGGGCAGCGTCGCGCTGCCAGCGACGCCCGGGCATGGCGCGGCCCTCAATTCGCAGGTCTTGTGCGAGTGCTTGTTCATGGAGATGAACGGTTGAACGCGCGGCTCGAAACGTCGTTACGTGCGGGCCGCGCACGGCGGGTGCCGCGCTGTACAACCCACGGTCAAAAGAGGAAAATCACGCGTTCCCCTTACCGGCCGGCCGTTCCGGCAGATTGGCACGCCATGGCCCAGATCGACGACGTACTGCAGAAAATCCGCAACGACATCGTTGCGGGTGAATTGCCGTTCGGCTCTCGCGTCACGATCGCGCAGCTTTCGGCGCGCTATCAGGTCAGCCATATGCCCATTCGCGAGGCGTTGCGCAGCCTGCATGGCGAAGGGCTTCTGACCATGGAGCCGAACAAGGGCGCGAGAATCCGCACCGTCGACAGCGAGTTCATCGCGAACATCTTCGACATGCGTTGCGCGCTCGAAGTCATGCTCGTGAAGAAAATGGTCGTGAATGCGACCCAGGAACAGCTCGCGACGCTCACGGGCATCGAAACGGAGCTCGAACGCTGCGTCGAAAGCGGCGATCACGCGGGGGCGCTCCGCGCCAACCGCGAGTTCCATTCGATCATCCACGTCGTGGCAAGAAACCCCGATGCGGTCGATCTGCTCGATCGTCACTGGCTGCTGATTTCGGCGTTGTGGCGTCGCTACGGATATGGGCCCGAGCGCTTCGCCATCGTCGTGAGCGACCATCGTCATTTGCTTCAGGCATTCGCCAATCGCGATCCCGACGATGCCGCCGCATTGATGCAGGCTCACGTCATCAAGGCCAAGCAGTCGTTGCTCCTGCACGTCGCCAACGATGCCAAGATGCAGACTGTCGAGCGCAAGCGCAGCAAGCGTCGGGTCGAAGCGGGTGCGGCGGCCGACACACCCGCTTCGACCATCGACTGAACAACGGCCAAGCGCGGGCGGAACCCGGGCCCAAGCGGGCTTGCCGTCCGGATTCGCATGGTCACCGCCGGGTGATATTTAATAAGTTGTACTGCCAATAGGCGTATTCGCGTCTGGGGAGACACCATGCTGATACGACGCATGACAATCAAGACCTGCATCGGCGCAACGGTCGCGCTTCTCGCGGCGTTGCTGGTCGCGATCAGCTCGCTCGTGCTGGTCGGAATGAACCGCATGAACTCAGCTTACATCGACACGTTCATGAGCAAACGCAGCGTCGTCAACGTCGGTAATTCGGAGCTGTATATCACGCGTGAACGCATGGCGCTCGACAGCGCCATGCTCACTGGCGATGCCGGCGAGTCGAAGAAGTCCATCGAGATCGCACACGACATGCACAGGCTCTCCGCAATGTGGTGGCAGCGCTACGCCGATCAACCGCGCGGAGCGGAGGAAGACCAACTGGCGAGAGCGGCGGTGGTGAAGCGGGACGCGTTCTTCGCCGCTGCGGATACGCTGATCGAGGCGCTCGGGCGCAACGAACGGGCGCGGGAGACCGAATCCGCGCGCCGGGTGCAGGCTGCCTACGATGAGCTGGCACGCGCCGACGATTGCGTGCGCCAATATCAATTCAGCGGCGCCAAGGAACGCTTCGATGGGGTTCAAGCGACCTTCGAGTTCTATCAAATCTCGACCGCGCTTGCGCTCGGCGCGGGACTGCTGATTGCCGTCGCGGCCTGGTTACTGCTGAGCAACGCGATTTCGCGTCCGATCGATACCGTGGTGGCGCATGTCGCCCGTATGGCGACGGGCGACCTCAGCGTGCCGATCGCGCTGCTCTGGTCCAACGAGCTGGGACGACTGGCCGACGGCGTCGCGAGCATGCAGCGCAGCCTGACCGATACGGTCCGGGCGATGCGCGCGAGCAGCGAAACGATCGTGACCGCGTCGCGTCAGATCGCGGCGGGCAATACCGACCTCTCCGCGCGTACGGCAGAGCAGGCGGCCGCGCTCCAGGAAACGGCGTCGAGCATGGACCAGCTCACGCGCAACGTGCAGCAGAACGCCGACAACGCGCAGCAAGCGAACGCGCTGGCCACGCAAGCGACGCAGATCGCGGATCAAGGCCGCAGCGTGGTCGACCGGGTCATCGTCACGATGGACCACATCAGCCACAGTTCGGCGAAGATCGCCGACATCACCTCGATCATCGAAGGCATCGCGTTCCAGACCAATATTCTCGCGTTGAACGCGGCCGTCGAGGCCGCGCGTGCGGGGGAAGAGGGACGCGGCTTCGCGGTCGTCGCCGGTGAAGTGCGCAGCCTGGCCCAACGGGCCGGTGTCGCAGCAAAGGAAATCAAGGCGCTGATTAGAGCTTCGGTCGACCGTGTGCAGGCGGGGGCGACACTGGTCGAATCGGCGGGCCGCACCATGACCGACGTCAGTCGCGCCGTGCAACGGCTCAGTGACATCATGGGCGAGATCTCGTCGGCGTCGCAGGCGCAAAGCCACCAGATCGTCCAGCTCGCGAGCGTCGTGACGCAGATGGACAGCGTCACGCAGCAGAATGCGGCGCTGGTGGAAGAGGCGGCGGCGGGCTCGCAATCGCTCGACGATCTCGCGCAGCGTCTGCATGACGATGTCGCTGCGTTCAGGCTGGGAAGCTGATCGCGTTCAAGAAAGACGACGGACTGCACAGCGCTTCCTGAGCGCAAGCGCAAGCCTATCGTTTACTGCCGCGCATGAGCGCGGTCGTGCCATCGGCACGTCCGCTGCGCAGGCGGCCAAACGAACGCCTGCGCAGCATCGGTCAGCGCGCTTTACTGACCCGCGGCGTTCTTCACCGCGCATTGCGCGACCTGCTTTGCGCCGTCGCTGAACTCGAACGTGACGGGGATCGTCGAGCCGACTGCGAGCGGCTTCTTCGCCTTTTCGAACATCACGTGATAGCCACCCGGCGCAAACGCGAGCGAGCCGTTGGCGGGCACCGTCGCGTGATCGACCATGACCATCTTCGACGTATCACCGCTTTTTTGCGTCTGATGCAGCATCGCCATGTCGAAGGCATCGGTGGAGACGCCGTCGAGATCGACCGGCTTGGCGCCTGCGTTGGTGAGCTTGAAGTAGCCGCCGGACGGCACGTTGCCCGGCATCGAGCGGATCCAGCAGTCGGAGACCGTCACCGCGTTCGTGACAGCGCAAGCGGGAAACGAGGCGGCGGCGAGGGTGGTCGCGATGGCGGCGGCAAAGCCGAAGTGGCGAATAGTACGGCGCATGAATGAATCTCCGGGTCGAGGATGAAGCGGCACGAGCGGCGGCCGGAACGCATGCCGGTTGAACGCCGTCTGTCTTGCTGCGATAGATGTCGGTGACGATTCGCGCCGATCGTCACGCTGTCATCGAAACAGGGGGCGTGCGCTCGCGTGATCGTCATGAAGGGGGAGGCGTGCGTCAGCGGGCGGGCGGCCCGCGTGGACGGTGCGAGGCGAACGCGGGGCGCGCCACGCGCCGCGTCGAAAGCCGGGCGATGGCAACGCACAGCGCGGCGCCGACGAGCGCCAGCGCCGGGGCCGGCAACGGCGGCATGGCGATTTGCGTCGCCAGCAGATTGCAGTAGCCGCACGCGGCGAGCGTGTCGGCATGCAGCGGCGAGACGGTCGATGCAGCCGGTTGGGCAGCCGAGCAGAGCGCGCTTTCATCCGCTGAAGCCGGGCGGTGCGCCCCAGCGGCGACTTGACTCACGATGGGCGCGAGCACGATCAGCCACATGGCAATGAGACCAAGCCATGCGCTCAGACGTTGCGGGGCAGCGGATTTCGCGGACATCCGCGCATGGTAGCGCAAGCGGGCCTGCCGGAGCGCGTCGCTGACGCGGGGATGGGCGGCGACCCGCATGGCTGTGCGACGTCGATGCGACGAGTGCGTCGCGATGCCGCATCGCGTTGTGGAGATGGCGGGCAGTCCGGAATACGTCGCGTGGCGACGCGAGATGGCCGTGTGCGTTCTCTACATGAACGCACAACGTCAACTCGACCCGTTGACACTACATGGCGGGACATCGATACGGCGAGGGGAGAAGATGAACGACAGGCGCCGGTCGCGCGATTCGTGCGGGCGTGTTGTTCTTTAGCTTGTCGATAGTCCTGTGGTGACAGGACCGTGGCGACGGACGGATGCGTATCGACGATGAACGGACGCCATCGCGCTTGCCCAGACAGGGACCGGTAAACGAGAAAGGGGTTGCGCTTGCACGCAACCCCTTGATTTCTTTGGTAGGCCGTACGGGATTCGAACCTGTGTAAGTCGGACCGGAGCGGCAGCGCGTGCTGGCGGCAATCCAGTGGCAAGAAAATGCCGACATCAGACCAGCCAGCGTGGTCGATGATTAAATGTACAATGGAAAGATCGTCTGGATTAAGATGGGTGGTGTCAATATCCTTCCGGTGAAAATATCAGAAGGGGCATGAGGTGCGACAACGACCGACTAGCTTTCACCTTGCAGCAAGGAACTGTCTTTTCATCGTAAAACTGGTTAGCAGAAGCTGTGGCCAACGCGACCAGCTTTCCCGCGAAAATATTGATTCAGGCTACGCCGGTGCGAAGGCGCAGTAAGGTCGACAGTCCAAATATTTCCGACGGAAAGATTATGATGGCTATGGGTCGGACGGTCAAGATATATTGCCATTGTAAAAATCAATCGCGTTCAAGCAGACTATGAATGCATGTCGGCGCGCTGGGTGTGCGGCAGTTAGATTTCGTCAATCTTCTACGGCCACTGCGGGAATTTGCCTGATTGGCCCGTCGTCCCGCTTGAAGATAAGGCGGGTCGCCTCATCGCACAGGCCCTCGGTAAAAAGCGATCGGCCATTCTCGCCAACCACGTTTACATCCGTGCCTGCAGTTCTATCGAAGAATGCACCTACCAGGCAATCTCGATCGCGCATGTTGCCGACCTGGCCCTTCTCGCGATGAGCGCACGCGAGATCAGGCCGATGCGCGATGAGCTCGCCAGTGCCGCTTTCGACTTTCGCTACAGCCGTCTGTTGTCAACGCGACATTCGGCTACTGGGCCGCTGAGTGTGCCAGACGAAAACGCGAGCCGCATGGCGGATCTTCTTGCCAGTCGCCATCGGACACACCTCTATGACGCGTCGTCCAATAGGGTAAATTAGCGTAGCCGGCGCTGTTCCAACATGATGCATGCACAAGGAGATTTCGATGAAAGCCACGGACATTCTGCCCGACAACATGAACCAGATCGTACGAGACGGCGTAGTCATCCGCAAAGGCACCGTGGGCGCCTTTATTCAAAATGCCAAGCTATGGGCCGATCCGGCGAGCAATGCGGAGTTGAAAGCAGTGGCAGAGCGGGATATGCGTGAGGCCCTTCCGGCAATGAGCGCCATGGGTCTGTTCGAAATCTTCGAACTTAAGGATGTTCGCTTGCGAATGCTTCTTGAGCGCGATGCCGGAGAGTAGCAGAGCAAACAAGCTGTTGGTTTGAATATAAGAGTTCACTGTTTTTAAAAGCACTGTTCGACATTCGAAATGGACATGACAACAGCAACAGCGACAACGATAAAGATAAAGACAGAAAACGATCCCGCATGGCGATCTGCACGATGCGGGAGCATGACAGGACCCGGCAAAATCAGCGGCCTTCTCTTTGCATTTCGGCTTTGACGAGCGTGGCGGCACCCTGTGATCGACGCGTTCTTCCCTTTCGCGCAGGGAATCATAGCCACGCGGAACTAGGCCGGCGTTAGAAGCGTGAAGCGCACGCAACGCGACGTGCGCAACCCGCAACGACGTCGTGCGAAGCTCCGGCGCCCTACTGGTAAGTGGGTTTATGTCGCGAGCAGATGCATGCCGAGCAGGGCTATCGTTGACGTGCCGAGTAGTTTCAGCCCGAATGCCGCCAACGCCCCACCCGATAGCGTCTCGACCATACGCTTGCGGTTTGCGTAGATACTCGCCATCGTCGCGCTGGTGAACAGCTGGACGATCCCACAGCGCAACACGGCAGAGACCACCGCAATGCCTGCGACCATGATGGCGCTTTGTGCGAGTGTGGGCTTCATCGCGATCGAGGCCAAAATGATCGTCGAGAAAAAGATGATGACCTGCACGTTGCATGCTCCGCCCGCCAGACCTTGCCGATACGCTGACCATCCGGTCAACGACGCCTCGCTCTGCGTGCCGTTGACACGCACGTTGGTCTTTTTCCCTTTCAGCACGAGGCGCAAGCCGCTGAAAACAAACCAGCCGCCACCTAGCAGCCCGAATGCTCTGACCCAGATGCTGTGATGGGAGAGCACTGCGGCAATGCCGCCACTAGCCGCACAGGCGAACACCACGTCTACGGTGACCAAGCCTAGCGCAACGAGAATGCCCGTACGGCGACCGTGCGCCATGGCATGAGTGAGAACCAGCACAAAACTCGCGCCCGGCACCAGAACATTCAACGCGAATACGCCCAACATCATCAGATAAGCAGCCATCAATTCCTCGATCGGTTACAGCGGAAAAGCGAGGGTCGGGTTGCACGCCGACCCGGTCCGTTCGTCTTTCCTTTAAGGCGAGAGTAATGGCGTCGAATGAGCCGTGAATGAGTTTGCTAAGACTGATGGTGTCCTGAGAAAAAAGCAGACTTGCGTCGAATTCCACGACAGCCGGCTTTTAGCGCCTAGTAAAACAGGAAGAAAAGAGCCAGCGTGAGTGCTGCGAAAAGGCATATGGCGCCGGCGGCTATCAGAAAATCAAATATCAGCTCACATCTCATGAAGCGTGCGTATTCGAGCAGGTCGTCCCTGCCTGGTGCGGCCGCCGCGGGTGTCAAGTCACGCGTGCGATTCATCTTTATCGTTGTCAGTTGTGTGCAGCCATTCGGCGCGGCGTCGTCCTGCAGTTTATCCAGCCCGGCAAGCCGCAACAGAACGCGTACATTGAGCGTTACAACAAAACGGTTCGATACGACTGGCTCGCCCATTACCTCTTCGAGACGGTGGCCGATGTTCAGGAGTATGCAACGAAGTGGCTGTGGTCATACAATCACGAGCGGCCGAACACGGCCATTGGCGGCGTACCGCCGAAACAGAAGTTGCCCATCGCGGCATGACCTCTACTTCTGAACTCCGTTAAAAGCGGGGGGGACTACCGCCTCACCGTTCCCGGCACTGGCGTTCGGCAACGACAATCCCAACTATGACCAGTGCCTCCTGCTTTCGCTCAGAAACAGCCAAAGCCGCGTGGCGGCAGCTGTTATCAAAAACTCGTGCGAAACGCTATACACGAACGGCGCAATGCTCTTACCTCGCGAACAATCATACAACCTGTGCATCTTGCAGAATGTGCCGGGTGTGAGAGACGCGTTTGCGGTTCAGGAGATTCAACAAGTATGTCGACGCCAGAATTCTATGTGAGCACGCGGGTGCCTCCACAGGTCCGCGCGGCTCCAACGAAACGGGTGTATCGCGGGAAGAGGCAATCGCGCGGATGCCGTTCGCACGGTCAATGTACGGCGAGATAGGATAGTTGCTGTCCAGCGCAAACCTGCGCCTATCAATTTCAGCAAGATTGACGCCGCACACGCCAGCAGTCACCAACATCAAGGTGTCGTACTTGCAACCCTCCTTCATGCGGTCGATCCAGCCATGCTGCATGCGGCAGTGATAGCCACGTGCCCGCGCGGGCCCACCATAAACACCTTGTCACTCAAGCGCCTTCGGGTCTCCATGTTGAAGACCCAAAACTGGTGCGCTCCGACATAACGACATAGGCCTTTTCTCCTGCAACGCTATCCAGTCACGCCTGCGGTGACAGGTCGGCGGCTCAGTGCGGCACCATGTGACAGCAATCAGCCAGGGACGCACTGTCGACTTTGGAAACAGTCTGATATGCCCCAAGCTGGCCCCGCGTGAACGCATTACAAGCGCAATCTTGTTTTTCCGTGGTATTAGTCAACGCGTGCAGATATTACAGTCCACCGCAGCCAGATATCACGCACGTAATCTCAAGGCTCATTCCCGCCTAACATCTGCGCGGTACTGTGAGCATTCCTTAACCACAAAGAGAATGCCTATGTCGACACGACGGGTATTGATGGCCCTCGGTGCCGCTGTCTGCCTGGCTGCCACCTGCCCGGCAATTGCGGAAGAATCCGAGCTGGAGGTGGAAGCCTCGGAAGCAATGGCAGAGTGGCAGAAAGTAATCGGATACATCGAAAAGTTTCTAGACCTCAGAGACGCGTACCAATCACCGCCACTGCACTAGGAGGAAACGGCCCCACCCCCCGGAGATTCCGGGGGGTTTTGTCTTTCAACCTTCTGATCAAAAATTTTCGCGCCCACGCACGCCACCTGGATCCGTTCGCGTGGCGGCAGTGCCGACATAAGCCGGGACGGGTCGAGGCTCTGTAAGCGTGGCACCAGCGACGTCTTGACTGGAGATCGCGATCTTCAGACTGCCGTTCGAAGCTGATCTGCGACGACCCACGGTGTGAGTTCGTCGATGCGGTTGATCGCATGGTCTGCGATGCGCGCGAGCACGTAGCGCAGATACGCTTCAGGATCGATGCCGTTGAGTTTTGCTGTGCCAACGAGGCTGTAGATCGCAGCAGCACGTTCGCCACCGGAGTCTGCGCCGGCGAACAGATAGTTGCGGCGGCCAATCGCTACCCCGCGTAGCGCGCGCTCGACTGGCAGGTTATCGATCTCCAGTTGCCCGTCATCGCAATAGCGTGTGAGCGCTTCCCACCGGTTCAACGCATAGAGGATCGCCCGACTCGTGTCCGATTTGCGCGAGAGCATTTCCAGCGTCGCTTTGAGCCACGCATGGAACCGGTCGAGTAGCGGCCGCGCATGCTCCTGGCGATGGGCACGGCGCTCGTCGGGCGGTTTGCCCCTGACGCTTTCCTCAATCCTGTAGAGCGCGCCGATACGCTCGAGCGCCTCAGTGTTCAACGCATTGGGGCGCGCTGCGTGCAATTCGTAGAACTGTCGTCGAGCGTGCGCCCAGCAAGCTGCCTCGGTCACGCGCCCGGTTTCGTAGATAGCCTGGTAGCCACCGTATGCATCGGCTTGCAGCGTGCCGTTGAACGAATCGAGGTGCTGCTGTGGATGGATGCCCTTGCGATCCGGCGTATAGGCGAACCACACCGCCGGCGGCGTCATGTCGGCCGATGCACGATCGTCGCGCACGTACACCCACAGCCGACCGGTTTTCGTCTTGCCGTTGCCCGGAGCAAGCACTGGAACCGGCGTATCGTCGGCATGCACTTTCGTCGCCGACATCACGTGACGACGCAATGTTTCAACGAGAGGTTGCAGCAGCGTCGCCGCGTGACCGACCCACTTCGCAAGCAGCGAGCGATCAAGTTCGACGCCTTCTCGCGCGTACATGACCGATTGCCGGTAGAGCGGCACGTGGTCTGCGAACTTCGAGACGAGCACATGGGCCAGCAACCCTGGGCCGGCGAGACCCCGTTCGATGGGGCGGCTCGGCGCAGGCGCCTGAGAGATGTGGTCGCAACACACGCACGCAAACTTCGGCCGCACATGACGGATGACACGGAAGCTGGCCGGCACGTACTCCAGTTGTTCGGCGACGTCTTCGCCCAGCGCCTTCATCAGGCCACCGCACTGCGTGCACTTCCCAGCGGATTCGGGCAGGTGCGTCTGGATCTCGCGCGGCAGATGTTCCGGCAATGGCCTGCGCGGCGGCTGCTCCACAGCCGTGCGCGGTGTCTTCGGAATTTCGACGGGCGCCGCGCCTTCGTCGGCCTCAAGCTCTTCGAGACGCAGTTCAAGTTGCTCGATCTGATGATCCAGCTTCTCCGACTTGCGACCGAACTGCATACGGCGCAGCTTCGCAATGAGCAGCTTCAGGTGTTCGACTTCGGCGGCGCGCGAAGCCAATGCGGCTTGTTGCGAATCGACCGTTTCCTGCAACTGGAGCACTTGCGCGTCGCGTTCGCGCAGCGCGGCCTCCTGGCTGAGCAGCATGGCCTTCAGCGTTTCGACATCGTCGGGAAGTGGGTTCGCGCGCGTCATGCAGCCAGTTTACGCGCCGGCAACGACGTTTACAACGCTGAGGTCGGTCGTGCCGTTCGCGTCGGTTGCCGCCAGTCGATGCCTTCCAGCAGCATCGACAGTTGCGCCGGGCTCAGGCAGATGACGCCGCCGTCGGCTTGAGGCCAGACGAAGCGCCCCTTCTCGAGCCGCTTCATCAGCAGGCACATGCCATCGCCGCTCCACCACAGCACCTTGAGCAGGTCGCCACGTTTGCCACGAAACACGAAGACGTGCCCGCAGAAGGGATCGCGTTCCAGTACGGTCTGCACCTTGGCGGCGAGGCTGTTGAGGCCTGAGCGCATGTCGGTCACGCCAGCAGCCAGCCAGACGCGCGTGTGGCTGGGCAGACCGATCATGCTGCGGCTCCCGGCATACCGCGCAGCATGCGCAGCACCAGCATCAAGGTACTTTCGTCAGGTGCGCCTTCAATACGCACCCGGGCGTTGCCGACACTGACTTCGATAGCCCCCGACGGTGCAGTGACCGGCGCTGGAATCGATGCCGTCGGCGCTACCTCGGGCAGCGCTGCATCGATCCTTACGGGAAGCAGATCAACGGGATCGTATTCCCCCGCGTGCAGCGCCCGGCGCCATTTGAACACCAGGTTCGCGTTCAGCCCGTGTTCCATCGCCAGGCGTGCAACCGAAACCCCGGGCTCGCTCGCCAGCCTGGCGATCTCGCGCCGGAATTCGAGCGTATGATTCGGTATGCCTTTGCGGCCAGATTTCTTCAGTGCTTCTGTTGTCAAATTAGTCCCCACTACTCGATGTGGTGGGGACTACTCTGGCAACTTCTGGTCAGACCGTCGAGACGGTACGGTGGACTCGCTTACGGCGCTATCGCTATCCAGTTCTTCCAGAAATTCGTCAAGGTCACGAAAGTCGCCGGCATGGAAGTCTTTTTGTCCCAACTCTAGAAATCTGCAATAGGCCTGGCGCTGCTCCACCAGCGCGCGCCGCTCGTAATCCTGCGCCGAAATCACGGGTGGCTCGCCGTGAGATGGATGCAGGTTGTTGGCGCGACAATAGCGCCCTGGTCAGGTCTGGTCCAGACGCGCGGCGGACACGTCGGAATCAAGCGAGCCATCCGACACGCCTGGACGCACGGCCCTGAATTTCCGAGGCCGTGCAGAGAAGTGACGCGCGTCAGGCTGCGCGCCGGCGATTGCGGAAATCGACCGCCACGATACTTCCGTTTGTCGCCGGCAGATTCCCGATGGGCTGGGTGGGTGGTGCGTCCGGTATGGATGCGGCTTTACCGGACACGGAAGCGTCCTCTTCCGCAGGAAGACGTGCATTGAGCCGTCGCGCCTGGGTCGCTGCGCGCGCTTTTCCCGCTGACTGCCCGCGCAGGTCGGGCGGCAGGGGCGGGGTCAACAACGGCTCGGTGGCATCGAGTGCATCAAGGACGTCGTCCACGAAGAGGTGCGTGTAGCGAGCGAGCATCGCGTCCGTCTTGTGACCGGTGATGCGTTTGAGCATCTGCGGATTGCGCAGCCGCCGCGCATGACGCGTGGTGCCAACATGTCGCAGGTCGTGAAAGCGCAGGTCCGGCAGTCCCGCTTCGGTGGTTGCGCGATCCCAGGCGGAGTCGAGCGCGTCGGCGGTCATCGGGAAGACGCGTCCGTCGTTTTCTTCGCGCGGCAGGCGGGACAGGATTTCGACTGCGCGCTGTGTGAGCGGGACAATCTGGTTTTCGCCGGCTTTCGTAAGCCGCAGTGTCGCGGTGCGTCCAGGGAGGTCGACATCGCGCCAGCGCAGTTTCAGCAGACTGCCTCGCCGGCTGGTGGTTTCAATCGCGAACTGGACGATGGGGAGGATAAACGGGTTGTCGCACCGACCCAGCGCGTCGAACAGCGCCTGCTCGGCGTCTTCGTCGAGGACAGCAGAACGGCCCGGGCCGCCCTTGGGAATCGGCACGCTTGCCATCGGGTTTTCGAATCCCGCCCAGTTCCAGTGTTTCTGCGCGCAGTTGAAACAATGCTTGAGCAGCGCCAGTTCCTTCTGGATGGTGCTGTCAGTGAGGCCGTCCTTGCGCATCGCGGACATGAATCTGAGCATCGTCTGTGCGCTCACCTGCGCGACTGGCAGAAGGGCGAGCCCGGCACGAAAGGCGTTGGTGCTTTCACGCGAGGCGGCGCGCTTTGCCCGAAGGCCGGCGAAACTGAAAGGCAGTTCCGTCGCAGGCGGCGCATCGGTCAGGTCGACACCGCCCTGTTCGGTGGCCTGCAACTGCAGGGTCGGCAGGCCGCCTGCCAGGAGGTAGCGGTTGATGAGGTTGATTTCCTGTTTCGCGCCGCGTTTGTGGATGGTGTAGAGGTGCGCGTATTCATAGAGCGTGCGGCCCACGGTTGCCTTCGCGGGACCGCCGAGCAATGGTGCGTGAGCGTTCTGGAGTTCGCCGTGCAGTTGCGCGGCCCAGGTCTCAGCCTCCTTGCGGGTGCGGAAATTTTTCTTGTGGTTGGCGCCAGCGACGGTGACGCTGGCCTGCCAGGCGTTGCGGTGACGATAGATGCTGGCCATGTCACGCCTCCTTGTGAGGAACAGTGACGACGGCAGGACGACGGACGGGATACGCATGGTAACGGCTCATGAGCTGCTCCGGTAGTGAGTGGAGCAACGTGTAGCCCTGGGTTTTATCCGCGACTTCGCGACCGGTAACCACACCGAACGGCACGTACCACGTGACGTCGTCGCGGCATTAGCCGGGTGTCGGTTGGCCGGATACCCAACGGACCGGAACGCGGATCGCTGAAAAAACTGTCCGCATCCGGCGGCAGTGGGGCGCAGTCAACGGTAGCGTGATGCGGTCGACCGGAAGTGGACCGCAGTCATTGCTGCCTCCCGATCTGCTTCCCACGGGCACCTGAAGCACAAAAACAAAAGGCCTGCTTGCGCAGGCCCTTTGTTTTACAACAGGAATCTTTGGTAGGCCGTACGGGATTCGAACCTGTGACCAACGGATTAAAAGCCAGATCAAGCGGCTTTTATAGTACAGGTGATTTCCTGAATTTTCAATAGGTTACATTGCTCGAGGTTGCTGGAAAGTACCCGATTTTTCCCGAGATTTCCGGCAAAATTCCGGCACGAATCCTCTCGCCGCCCAGAAGCTGTTCTATCTGGTTGATCTGCTCAAGCAATGGCCTCGACCAGATTTCTGGAATGACAGGCAGACTCCCTGCGGGTGCCAAACTGATGGCCTGGAAGTCCTTGGGGAGTTGTTTCCTGTATTCCCGCCAGGTTGTCCCGGCAACTTTGCGTCGCGCTCGCTGGATCTTTCTCTGCCATTCCAACAGCCATGCCCGAGCTGCATTTTGATCGAACGAGGTGCCGCTTAACTGCCACATTCTGGCGAGCGATGGCCACATTGCCGCCAGTCCACATAGCTCCCCTAGGTATCGTTGTTCATCCCAGGCGTAGCCAATGGATAGGTACTTGGACTGAACCCCTCGCACCTTCAATCCGCCAAGGGTAGCAAAGTTTCTGAAATTGTCTGGCGACCCTTGGGGTGACAGATCCGCATAGGGGCCCGATACGCTCTCGTAGTTCCAGATTGCGACCGTTTCTGCAGGTCGACCGACGAGCTCGGCTACACGATTCTCCAGGGCTTGGAGATTGCCCGGACGCGGCACCCGCGATTTGGGGTTGGTGGCTGGCAGCAGATATTGAAGATACGTCCCCAGCTCGACTGCATATACGCTTCGTTCTCGCGCATTGATATCTGCGCTTGGGCGTGTCGTATCACGTTGCTTGAACAGCTCAGACCATAGCTTTTCGTGCGTCCAGCCGGTTGCGGCCTTGGCCTCACGGAGAAGCTCTCGTGTGAAACGACTAAGAGCATCACGTAGAAGCGATTTTGCTTTCGCCATGGTCCTTTACGTCTAAAACGTACCCTAGCGGGCACCCTGCACAAATTTTAATCTACACCATGAAATTTGTGGAAATTAGTGGTGGCTATGAAAAAGCAAATCGATACGGATTTCCGTGTGACCTTCGCCAAAATGGATCCCCAGGCCGTGATAGATCGGGAAGAACTGGCGATTCTGCTTAATCGCTCTGTCGGCGCGATCTCCCTGCTGGCACATCGTGGCCGGCTTCCTCAGACGGCGTTTCCCGGAGAGCGGAAGGCTGTATGGTTCGTCAGCGACATTCGAGAATGGCTTTCCAAGGTCCAGGCATCCCGCTCGGAAAGGGAAACGCCGATGGCCGTATCGCAGGACACGGCTGAGACGTCGGAGCGTCGCCGCATTGGACGTCCTCGTGTTCAAGCCTGATGGCCCTGGAGACATCGGCATGAGCACAAATCTGGCCTCGCTGGTCCCAGACGGTACCGCTGCTGCGGAGTCCAAGATCGAGGCTGATCTGTGGTGGCTGCGAATCATGCGCGAACTGGTCGGAAACGGAACGTGGAAAGAAATGAAACCGTATGCCGCAGCAATTTATGTTGTGGTGAAGGCTTACGCGAATGGGAAAACCGGTGAGTGCAGCATGAGCCAGGAGAAACTGGCTGACCTGTCCGGCATGTCGCTTGCACAAGGAAAGAGAGCGCTTGGCAAGCTGGTTGAACTGGGTTTGCTCGAGGTCCGGAATGTCGGCCGTTACCGGCGATACGTGGTCGTCGAGCGTGTGTCATTGCGAAGTCAAGACGGCGTGGTTGCTACGGCAACATGGCCGTACATTCCGATGATATCCGAGGCCGCGATCCATGAAATCAAGCGGCTCGTAGAGGCAGAAATCCTGCAAAGCGGGGCGCATGTGAAAATCGAGCAACTCCAAGTCGTTATTGGCAACAACAACATCGTGGCCGGCGGACACATTGCGCTCGGGACCACGGAGCACGGTAGCCAAGCATCTGCGGCCTTGGTCAAATTTGTTCACAGCTCCAAGGGAGCTAGATAATACACAGCTCCCACTGAGCTATATGACGGTCCGATCTGGCTCAGATGGAGCTATATCGGACCGTCATATAGCTCCAATGTAGCTACCAAATAGAAGTTAGATATTTATAAAGATTCGGACGGGTAGGGCCGAGCCGAATCGTCCCCCCTACGGGCGGCCGGCACTCTCCCCACGCCTGCGGCGCGGGTCCCCGTGTGCCTCGATCCGGGCGCGCGGCGCGCGCGAATCGTGATCGATATTCAACGGCTGTTGCTTGGCAGGAAAAAGCTAGGCTAGGCAGGCCATTGCATTATTTGTGAGGCTCTCCCCCCTTCTTAGGCGCTGTTTCCGCAGAGTGCACGACTCAAAAGGCGTTTACTCTCGGTTCAGGCGGGTTGGTAACACCTGCTGCCCGATTGCATCATATTTGACTGCAATCATCCCAACGAAGAAGAAGGAGAGAAAGAATGAGCTTTGATTCCATTGTAGGCACTGCGGGGCTTCTCTTGGGGGGACTGTGTTTCTTTGGGGCCGATCAACGATTTCGGGGGTGGCAGGCAAAGAGGAGCATCGTCCGCCTCGAAAAGCAGCGTGCGTACTACATTCGACTTGCGGGATCGGATGAGGCGAAACGGAACCTCGCGCACACCAGCTTGTTTGTTCTCGCGGCCCTGTTGTTCGCATATCTGATGATGACCGGCGCTTACGACCGGGATGCTGATGCGAAAGCCCTCCACGTCATCCAAGTCAGTCTTGGCGCGATCGGGTATGCAATTGCTTGTTGGACCCTCGGACGATTTACCCGCGCACGCTCGCTTAATGCGTATCTGGCTCGTATTGATGCCACATTGGACAGACTACGCAAGCAATAAGATCTGTTTTCCGGGTTCAGCACTGAAAATCGCCATGATTCAGGCTATTTTCGGGTGGGTGTCACGTAGCAATCGAGCTTCCAGAGGGGAACCACGCCCGGGAATGTGCCGAACTCGGAAAAGTCCACCGGCTACCCGAAAAGTGAAGCGACGAAGTGTGCTCTTGGTATCAAGATTTCCGCAGTTTTGCCGTTAAGTTATGCTTTCATGGGAGGAGAGGTATTGATGCTCAAACGATCCAGCATGGTTGTCGCCGTGGCATTCAGCCTTGGTTTTCTTGGGTGTGCTTCAGTTACGACGGGAGCGCGGTGGTTTTCCTATACCTCGTCGGAATACGGCGAACTGCTTGCAGATAAAAGCTCTGTTGTGAGGGCGGATGATTCTGCCAAGGTCTGGGTAGTTCATGGTCCAATGAAGCTGCAACCTCAACAACCCGTGTACACGAAGGAGCTCTACTCGATAGATTGCCGAGAGCATGAGTACCACCTGCTCCAGGTCATTGGCGTAGACAGAAACGGGCAGACAACTGATATCCCCGTTGGATCTACTGTTCGAAACATTGCCCCTGACTCCATGGAGGCAGCCATTGAGGCGTTCGCTTGCAAACCTCTAGATAGCTGGTGGATTCCGGTGAGCCATGTCCCGGAAACACTCGAAGAGCGCGTTCAATCTGCAAGGAAAGGTTTTTTCGACTGAATACCGTACATGGGTTTTCCGGGTTCAGCATATGAAACCACCCGGCGATAGGGCTGATTTCGAATTTAAGTGCTGAACCCGGAAAAGGTGTTAGTCGCCGCTTTCGGCTTGGGTTGCCGCGCAATAGATATCGACTGTGCCGGCATGGAAGGTGGATGGCTTGACCTTGACCTTGACCTTGGCGTTGCGGGCGCTGGCAAGCAACGCGGTGGCGGATTGGCTTGAGCCGGACAAGGTCACACCGTAGACGTCTGGCGCCGAGCCGCTCCCCTCCTTGATGAGAATCTCCTGAATCGGCTTTCCGGCAAAGGTCAGTCCGCCGACAGGCGTGAAATACACGCTCCCAGCCGGAGCGTCGGAACCACCATTCGCGGCATTAGTTGCGGCGAAATCGCCGATCGTGGTCTTGCCGCACCACTGGATGAACTCGCCCTTGAGGTCGCGTGCGTGCGCGCTCGCCGCGATCGCCGCGAAGAGGGCGACGAGAATCGTTTTTTTCATGGGTGTTGGATCTCCTGGGTTTTCGGGTTGGCTACTACCGGGTTGGTCATCCACTTTGAAAAAAGCGCGACCGCTTCCTCGATTGCCTTGAATTGACCGGGGTGGCCTGTGATTGCAAATAAGACCCGCGTGTCGTTATCTGGCTCTTTCCATGAAAAAACAACGTCGCGTAGATCTGTCGGTGCGAAATAGGTTTCTCCTGGTCCCCTGATCGTGACCGATTCGCCGCTTGAGGTGTAGCCCACCGAAACGTTACGGATATGTTTGGCTTCCTCATGTCGCCGCGAGCGTGCTGAAAATGGCCATCCAAATGTTCCGCCACGGCGCTGCTTAAAACCGAGCGGCGCATCATTACTGACGAAATTTTTGTCGACGTGGTAAATCTTTATGGCACGATCGGCACGACTTAACTCAAAGTGAATGAAGTGATGATTCACCGTGATCGTTCCGGCCTTTTCGTCGATCTGTGCCGAGCAGGGAGTCTGCCTAGACTTTTCAATTGCCACGGCTGTGGGCCACGCTTTTATCACCCATATAGCGAATCCAGCCAGACCGGCGATCCAGAACAGATGGGCTTGCAGGCTTGCAACAACGGAAATGACGACCGCAGCGAAACTCCACGGCCATTTTTTAAAACGTAGAAGCACCATTGCCACAACGAAGAAAACGAGCCAGTAGAGGATGTCACCTACCCAATCTAGGCGGTGATATTGACTCGGGTCGACCATCATCGGCATCTCCTTAAATGGGTTGTGCGAGCGTAATACTACCAAATCGGTAGCAACTCGTTAGCGCATACCTTGGACGATCTTTGTCTTTGTATCTTCGAAGACAAACATGTCCACCTTGTTCGCACAGCGGCTAAAGGACGCACGTCAGCGCGTCGGGCTGTCTCAGGAGGCGTTGGGGATCGAGGCAGGTCTCGATCCCATGTCGGCCAGCGCGCGGATGAACCGCTACGAATTGGGAAAACGGACTCCTGACTTGGAGCTGGTTGAGCGCATTGCGAAGGTGTTGGAAGTCCCCGCAGCATATTTTTATGCGACCGCCGACGAGGAGGCCGAGCTGCTGCTTAAATTCGATCGGCTGACCAAAGACCAGCGGATGAAGGTTTTCGCATTCATTGACGAAATCTCATCGTGATGTCTGCCGGTCGACTGGGCAGATACTTAGCTTTACGCCAGCAGCAGATGATGCAGGGATACAGCGAGCAGGAGCAGGAATATTGCAAGTGGCAATATGCTGGATGCCTTTTCCAGTAAGCTCGGCTTGTGAGTGTGCCTCTCCCAGAGCATATTCAGCCGGCGTATGAAATCGGGACTCCATGAGTCTCCGGTCTCCTGTTTCACCCATCTCCGATATACCGGGAGTAGCGCATGTGCTGGAACCGACTTCGGCATCAGGTAATTCGATGGGTAGTTATTGAGACGGCTCCAGGGTGAGGTCAGTCCAGCAACTTGGGCGCTGGTGGGATCCAGTATTCGTCCTTGGCCGATATCTATGGCCCAATGCTCGTCGTAGTCTTCACGTGCGAATCGAGAGGTTGGCACGATTCGCCATCTAATCAGGTTCACGCTGATGCCGTAGCGATCTGCAAGATCGGCGAAAGTGAAACTCGCCCAGCGGCATCGCCCCTCTGCCTCTTGGGGATCACTCAGGTATGGGTAGCGTTTGCAAAATTCCGCGTACAGCGCAGAAATGGCATTGATGCCTAGCACGCTGGATACCGCTTGATCGTTCGGGTGCGACAGGCCGGACATTCATTTCCTCCGGAACTCGGGAAAATCGACGTAATGCGGGGTGGCTTCGCCCTTGGCGACCGCTCCGCGATACAGGCAAATGACCTGGCCGGGCTCGAGCTGCCCAAGCTCGTGCGGTTCGATCACGGCGACGCGCTCGGAACTTGTCGTAGCAGTGCTTTCATCGCGTGCGTTGATCGACAGCGAGCGCCGTTTCTGTGGGGTGGTACCGATCAGCGTTGAGATGAGCTCTCGGGTTTCGCGGTCGTTCAGGCGGAACATGATCTGGACGTCGGCCGATGCGAAAAAGGTTGCCAGTGCGCCGGCCCCGTAGCGTCGGTCGATTTGCTGGGCCGTCTGAAAGTAAACCCACGTTGGGATTTCCCTCGAACGAATCGTATTCAGCTTCTCGGCGAGCCATGGAATGGGCGGCATGTTGCCGAGTTCGTCGAGCAGCAGCGCAACGGGTGAGCGTTGTCCCGCGGTATCGATCAGTGCGGTCAGCACGCCGGTTGCCATGAACGCCAGCAGCGGCCCAAGGGCTCCGATCCGCTTTTCCTCGAACTGCAGGAACAATGCGGTCGGCTGGCTGCCCTTGCCCAGCTCTCTGATTGAGAAATCCGAATGCCCTAGCGCGGCCTGCACGCCCGGCAGTCCCAGGTAGTCGAGCGTGCGCAGGCAGCCTGTCAGCCCCTGCAGGATCAGCGGATCTGGTTTTGCTCCGGCAAGCCCGGCTGCCATGCGGCGGGCCAGTCGGGCTGTGACGGGGCTTGCTGAGCTGGTCAGCGACGCGAGCAGTTTTGCAGGATCCGACTCAGCGGATAACAAATTGAATGCGGTCGGCAGGCTGCCGCCTGGCTGCGTTTTGACATGGAACACCGCGGCGCGCAGCCAGTCGCGCTGAGCTTCGACAAACGGCGCTTCGCGTGGGTCCCGCATGGGTAACAGCGCTGCGCAAAGCTCCGTGATATCGATTTCGTCGTTGATGTCATCGAGCGGATTCCAGTGGTCAGCATCGTGATCGGCGCGCCCCGGGTTGATGCGCAGCACTCGGTAGCCCGCTTTGCGTAGCGATGGCGAGAGAATCGAGGCGAGCTCGGGTTTGAGATCGACGGCGACGAACGACAGGCCGATCTGCGACGCACGCAGTAGCTGGTTGACCAAGAAGGCCGTCTTGCCAGTGCCCGGCGGCCCGATAACGAGTCCACGATCCTCGATGGACACATGTAGCGGCTTGCCGCCGTAGCGTCCGGCAAAGAGGCGTGGCTTGGCTCGCGATGTGCCGCGAGCGCGCAGCTCGGCGATCGACGTCGAGCTGCTGATTCTCCGCTGACGATCACCCCAGCGGAGATTGCGCACGAGTGGCCACGCGAGTGCGGCGCAGCCGATGCCGATCACGGCATCTAGCGCAGCGGCGATGAGCAGGTCGGCAGGCCACTGCCTGACCGGCCAGCGCCAGGCGCAGGCGAGCGCGTCGGCGAAAGACGCGCCATGCCGAGTGGCAACGACCTGCAGCAGCGGACCCGCTACGCAGATCGTTGCCATGAGCCCGAGCGCAATAGCGAGGGCGAAGCTCTTGATTTTGTCGAGCAGCATGCGAGACGTCCTTTTGTCGTCGCGTGGCGGCGACGGTGTTGGTTTTCAACAGCGAAGCTGTCTCTACCGCGAAGAGGTAGTGACAGCTTCGCCTAAACCTACCGATACGGCTGACTCAGGCAGATTTAAAAAGTGATGACGCTTGCGATTTTGCCTATCTGAATATACGATTTCAACAAATTAGTTAGTTTTGCGAATTAGTCTTAACTGGTCTTAATTAATATAGATTTATTAACTAAGACTAAATGCTGGAGGTTTCGGATGGGTCTATTCAGCGATGACAAATCACAGGAAGTCACCCTCCTGAATCAGCAGCTTCGTGAGAGCGAGTTGCGGAAAAAACAACTGGCTGCGGCGCTCAAGGGCGAGCGTGAAAAGAGCCAGGCGCTGGAGATTCAGCTGGAGAAAGTGGACGCCGAACTCGCCGAGATGCGGCGCGTTGTGGCGCGTGCAAGGGCGCGGCAGAAGGCATCCGTTGAGCGTGCAAACCGCTTCAAGGCAAGGCTCGTGCAGTCGGGTTTGTAGTGAGTTTCACCGTTTTCCTCTGAAAAACGGTCACCCCCTCCGGGTGCATGTCCCTAGAGCCAGCAGTTAGGCGATTGGGTACGTAGGAGAAGAAAGGCGATAAGTCCAGCAAGGCCAGAGGTTGATTTAGGCAACGTTGGCGCGCAGCAGCAAGCATCCAACGCAGGTCTTTCGATAAACGTGGGTATTCATTTAAAGGAGTGTGTGAAACGTGAAAGAGCAGCCGGAAAAGGGAAGGCTATACCAGTGGAATGGGCAGGAGTTTGTCGAGCTGGAACCGTCCGGGGAAATCAAAATTCCCGTGACGGAGGAAGCCATGGATGCGGTCAAGGCTGTCCGAAAGGCTGCCCAGGCTGTCATTGGCATGAGGCCGGAGCTTTCAATGGCCGCATCTGCCATGTTGCTCGAAGCCTCGCGCATGCCGGGCATGGCTGACGCTGTAAAGCTGTATGGACAACGGGTGTACAGCACTGCTGTACCTCCGTTGACAGGTGGCGACACCGCGCCGTTGACAGGCGATGACACCCAGTTGTCATCCCCCGTTACCGATGCAGTTGACACCACTGACAGTACCGACCATTCGACCGACTTGACTCCCCCAACAGGGGCAGCGGCGATGACTGGCACTGTCGATATCTGATTGTTGCTGTTGCAGTACGCCTCTCAGGAGGTTTTTCGCTGGTGAGCTACGGCTGACCGGCCAATTTCCGCGACTCGCGGGTCGTGGAACCTTGATTCAACACTAACCGACTGAAATGAAGCACGTCCTTGTCCGTGAATTGGTCCAGCTCTGTGATCGCAACCGCGATGGGTCATTTTCGACCCAGGCAGCGCGCAAGACGATCCTGATTCAGGCGGGCAAGGACCTATTGGCTACCGGTTTTCGCAATCTTGGCGCGACCGGGCTGAAGCCAAAGCACGTTGCCTCGTTAGTCGAGCGCTGGAAGGCGGACGGCGTGAGCGATGCCACGATGAAAAACCGCCTGTCTCATCTGCGCTGGGTCGCCGAGAAGATCGGCAAGCAAAACATCGTCCCTCGTACGAACGCCGAACTGGGCATTGGACGGCGCCGATTCGTGACGAACGAAAGCAAGGCCGTCACGGTGTCGGACGATGCCCTGTCGAAGATCAAGGATCAGCGGCTGCGTGTCTCGATCGAGTTGCAACGCGCCTTCGGCCTGCGTCGCGAGGAATGCTTGAAATTCCAGCCGAGCTACGCGACGGCCGCCGGCAATGATCGAATTCAGTTGCGTGCTAGCTGGTGTAAAGGAGGTCGGGCGCGTGAGTTACCGATCCGCAACGACTACCAGCGCGAGGTCTTGGCGCGCGCGGCCGCGCTGGCCGGTACCGGATCGATGATCCCGCCAGACAAGCGATACATCGACCAGTTGAAGCGATACGAAAACGCAACAATGCGGGCGGGGCTGTCGAAACTCCACGGACTTCGTCATGCCTTCGCTTGCGATTTGTATAAAACGCTGACTGGCTGGGAACCTCCAGCATGCGGCGGCCCAACCTTCCGACAGCTCACGCCGGAACAGAAAACGGCCGACCGCGCCGCGCGGCTGACGATCAGCCAGCAGCTTGGGCACAACAGAATTTCAATCGTAGCGGTTTATTGCGGGAAATAGCCTTACTTGACGGGGAGAAAATCATGAGTCGCCTTGATGAAGTGGTTTTTATCGTGGAGCGCGATCGCATCATCAAAGCTCGCATTCGCGACATCGATCCACGCGAATTTGCCCAGTGCACAGCCACGTTGGCGGGGACCGCGCCAACGTTCTTCCGCAGTGGTGCCGAGGTATGGGCGCTTTCCACCGCGCAGGCATGGCCGGTTTGCGCGTTCGCGTCCGAGGACGCGGCGGCAGGTGTATTGGATGAACTGCTGGCCGACGATTTCTGGGAAAGCGATTTACTCGCGTTTCGCACTCGCGCGGAGGCAGAAGAATGTTTTCGCGAGATTTCGTAATGATTCGCAGGATTACGCATTCACGCGCAACGATTTGCAGCAGTTCGCATCGTTGCGAAATGTTTCGCATAATTTTTTCGACGCAAGTAGCCGTGCTACTGACTCTGGCTGCTTTGCCAGGATATGCCCTGGCGGAGGGCTGCCTGGCTGATCCAGTGAACATCCCGACCAATACGGTAACGAGCACGTTTGGCAAAACGCGCCTACTCGATCACTACAACGCGCCCCGCATTCACTGGGGTGTCGATTTCCACGCCAAGACTGCCGCCGGCCAGCCAGCGCAGCTTAAAGCGGTCGACAACGGCACCGTGATCGGCGCGGGGTGGTGGGGGAACGGCTACGGCAACCGTGTGGCGCTCAAGCGCGCCAACGGGGACATCGTGCTGTACAACCACATGTCGATGGTGGATCCGAAACTCAAGGGCGGCTCACTCGTCGGATTCACGGGTGGGGGTGTTGGGGTTGGCACGACGCAAGTATTGGCAGGCGATGTCCTGGGCGTCGCGGGTGGTACTGGCGATCATATGGACCGACCTGACCTGCCGATTCACCTTCACCTTGAATATGTGACGGGATACGGCGGCGTCAAGCTGCGGGAGACCAACGACGGGCATGATTCGACGCGTAGCCACTATATGCGCAACGAGCTCGAGTACGCCTGCAAGACCTACCCGTTCGCAGCGGGCGCAGGGCCGGTGACTCAGGGTACGGGTGGCGCCGCGCCGACGCCGGTCACGACGGCGGGGGCGGCGCTTGCCGCGAGTTCGGCCGTGCCCGTGTCAACCGACCAGATCTATGAGGCCCAGCAGACCCAACCATCGGTCACGCCGCAGGAACGGTACGGTTTCCCCGACGCCCCGCCGTATGCCTCGTATGACGGGATGAGCGAGGCGCAGATCACCGACGCGGAAATGACCCGCCGGATGATGGATACGGAATGGGAGACGCAACTGACGGGCTTAAGCACACGTGGCTTGCTTGCCGAAATCGCCCGCATGCACGGTGCCAAGCTATGGATGGCAACGAAAATCGCCGAGAAAAAGCGCCGCATTGAGGCGATGAAGGCAATGGAGTTGGCCTTGAAGACAAACCAATACATGCAGCCCGTCGTGAACCAGGCCTATCAACAGGCCGTCGCTGACGTATCACGTGGGCAGGTCGGGCGCTGAACTTTTGGGGAGGATGATCTATGTTGACGCAAATGCGTAAGAGCTATTTTTTCGAACTGCTGGTCCGCCGTCGTTGTGGGTTGTCGCAGCAATCCATGGCAACGGCTGGCGTTGAACAAGTCCGGCTTGGGCATCTCCACGACGTATTGCATGCGTGGGTGGATGGGCTTTCGGCGTCTGCCGAACCGTATGAGCGGCAGGGGCTGCTGGTCGATGTAATGGCAAAGCTAATGACGATGCCGAAGGCAGCGGCGTTGCCCGAATATCGATCCTCGTTTCTCGATGCGCTTGCGGAAGTAGCAACAGACCATGCTAAAGGGGTATGCCACCCTGGCGTGCTCGAGAACTTTGCGAAAAGCTGCGTGGCGCTTTCGTCGCACATCATCACGGCGCGGTAGCAATAAATGTCCGAAAAGCTGTCCGTCTCGGCAGCCGCGCGTCGGGCCGGCGTCTCTCGGCAACGGCTATATCAACTGATCCGGGCCGGACGCCTGCCCGTGGAGCGCGAGGCGGGCACACCACGTATCGACAAGGCGGCGCTTGCGGCGCTGTTCGACCTGGCTGCCGAGTCGCGCGAAGTCGAAGCGGATCGCACCTCGCCTACAGCGGCGCCTGAACCACAGGTCGCACCGCTCCAGGTTCAGCTATCTGTTGCCTTGGGCCTGCTCGCCGACCGCGACCAGCAACTGCGTGATGCCCACGAGCGCGAGGCGTGGATGCGCGCGCATGTTGATCTGATCAGGCGAGAAGCGGAAACCCGGCTCTCTGAGGCCCAGTCCCGGCAGCAGGAAATTGTTGCCCGGGGAAAGACCATCATCGCGAAATATCGAGCTGCGCTTGAGGCATCGAACCAGCAGCTAACGCGCGAGCCGGGACGAGGATTCTGGGCTCGGCTCTTCGGACGATAGTCACATGGTCAAGGCGACCGGATTGAATTCCATCCAGCGCCCGTCCCGCACGACAAGCAAGCTGCCATCGTCGTCCGTACCGATCGGCAGACCGTGAGGCATGACAACCGGCTCGATGTGCGCGCCGTGGTCATAGGCTGCGACGGCTGCCCTGCGCGTTGCAAAGGCCCGTACGAGCGCATGCGTAGCCGGGGCCTTTAGTGGGCGGCCGTCTAGTCCCAGTGTCATGCAGCAGCAGTCCTGAATCGTTGGCAGCGGGCGATATCGATTCGCGCGCGCAGCATCAACGGGCTTGTCGACGAGGTAAAACGTTGCGAACCGTACACCGACACCATATTGCACCCGCCGAATGAAGCGCGTTAGGGCTTGCTCATCTCCATACAGAAAATCTGGATGCATGATGGTGGCCGGTACAACTTCCCGCCCGTCCTGCTCATTGAAGGCTGGCACGAGTCGACGGACAAATGTCGGATCGAGGCGGCGCACGCCGGCCGAGTAGAAAAACAGCGCCGAGTTCCGCACCCGCTGCGCAGCCAGCTCGGCGTCGCGGATGCGACCTCGCTCGGCAATGGCGCGGTCGTACAGTTCGAGTGCGACTGTCTCGGATTCCAGTGGAGCTTGCACGAATCCGGCGTCGCGGAGTACGCGAATGAGCTGCTGGCCGATCAGAGCGCTGGTCTGCTCGAACACCTCGCGGTTTGGGATTTCGAGGCGCGTGAATCGCCTACCGGCAGATGGATTGTCCGCAATCGACAGCTTGGCGCCATACCGTTGCAGGTCCGGCCACCAGATGAGTTTTTCGAGCCAGCGAACGTCGATAGTCACGATTCCTCCGAGGTTCAGAATTGGACATTGCCCTTGCGGGTCCGGTAGTGCTTTCCAGTCGTCTCGTGCTGGGCTGCCTCCGCTACGATCTTCAGCAGCGCATAGGCGAGTGCTTCGAGTTGCGCGGGGGAAATTTCTTGTCCGTTGCCGAACGGAGAGTCCAGCGTTACAAGCGGCTCGTTCCGAAAGGTTCGGCAGAGTGTGTATTCGAGGTTGCGTTTCATGTGCTTCTCCTATGCTGACCGGATCCCAAGATTCATAGCCCAACGTAGGGTTTGTTTTTGCACGAGCAGCTGCGTCCGGTACCGCTGCCGCCGTCTTCCCTGAGTTCGTCGCCCTGCGACTAAAGGAGACGCCCAGCCCGCGTCGGCAAGGACGTGCCCGGAAGCCGCAGCCCCGAAGGGGACCGGGTGAGGACACGGCGAAGCGAATCCTTGCCGACGCGGGCTGGGTGGCTACGGTCGCGGCCAAGGGCGAGGAACTCAGGGAAGACGGCGGTTCCGAAAGCGGTTGAGAGTGCAAAAATGGCGCGCGCCGAGCGCCTCACTGCCCGCGAAGCGGGCAGCTGGCTGGTTGTCGTTGGGCGGCCGGGCTAACAGGAGGAATCGGCCTGGTTTGCCCGGCGATCTTGTTCGATCATGGTGGGGCGGCCACGGGTACGCTTTTCAGGCAGTGGAGCCGCATATCCAGCTGCGATCCAGGCCTCAATGTCTGCTTCCAGCCAACAGAGCCGCCTCGATCCGGGCAACTTGAATGGCTTTGGAATCCGGTGTGCGTATTTGCTGTTGCCGGTATAGGTGCGGATAGTTTTAACCGTCATCTTTAACCGTTGCGCAAGGTCCTCGATATACAGCACGCGTGCGGCGCTCATGGTTTCCATGGTGTTCATATCAGTGTCTCTGATGGTTAACCGAGCTTGGCGAGCAAGTTGGCTGGATCCAGGTGGGTGTAGCGCTTCAGCATCTGCATGGACCGGTGCCCGGTGATGCTGGCGACTTCAAGCGGGTGAAGTCCTTTTTCGAAAAGCCGGCTTGCTGCTTCGTGCCTCAGGTCGTGCCATCTCAAATCCGGAAGCCCGTTTTCCTTGTCCTTGACGACGCGCTTCCAGACCAGCAGGACGGCATTGCACGACGTACCGAAGACGGGGCCAGTCAGGTTGCCCGGATTCACGTCGACCGGGCCGAATCTGCACAGTTCGGGATCGGTGAGTCTGTCGCGCTGCCAGTGAGCTGCGAGGGAGCGTAGTACGGCCACTGCACGGCGTGTCAGCGGCAGCCGGGCCGGCACGCCTTTGTTGTCGGCGCCGCGTGCCTCAGGAGGGAATTCGATCATGCGGTCCGGGAGCTTGATCCATTCCCAGCGCAGGCTGAACAGCGTGCCCTGGCGCAGACTTGTTTCGATTGCCAGCTCGAACGCAGGGGCCGCCCATGGGTTAAGACTGGCCGCAAGCCGTGAACGCAGGGCATCGAATTCACCAGGGCGAAGACGCCGATCCCGGGCGCGACTACCGGAGGGCTTGCGGATGTTCTTCAAGGGATTCATAAGCGTTTCGAATCCCCACTCCTTTCGAGCAATCTCGAACAGGTGGCTGATGACCTGGAGTTCAAGGCGGATCGTATTTTCAGCCCGGCCTGCTGCTCGGCGTGCATCCCGGTACTTCGCGAAATCGGCACCACGCAGACCAGCCAACGGTCGCCAGGCTAGGTCGTTTTTCTTCCAGCGTGCGATACGGGTTCGCTCTTGGTCGGGGTAGCGCTTGGTCGGTACGATTTCCTGCTCGTACCGACCAAGCGCATCGCCCAGCGTCGTGCGCTCGGCTTCCGTACGGTCGACGAATATTCCGATAGAGATTTCAGCCTCGACACGCTGAGCCCACTCACGAGCCTGCGGCTTGGTGTCAAACGTGCGGTAGATCGGTTTGTGTCCGCGCTTGCGGACTTCGGCGCGCCAGTAGGCGCCGCGCTGACTGATGTATGCCATCCAGAGACTCCATGCGAAAGGTTGGTTTCGCTTGGTCTGGATTTTCCGTTCCGGCAAATTTCCGGCAAAGGGTACGTTTTAGACGTTTACCAGCCTATTTCAGGGCGAAAAAAAAGCACCGCGATTGCTCGCAAGTGCTTGATTTTCCTTCCGAAGAAGACTTTGGTAGGCCGTACGGGATTCGAACCTGTGACCAACGGATTAAAAGTCCGCTGCTCTACCAGCTGAGCTAACGACCCAAAAGAGAAGCGGGATTATAGCGATGAAGCACCGACCTGTCAATCAGCTGGCCCGCGTGCGCCGGGTCAACTGACTATCCTGACTATCGGCCCGGAAGCCATGTCTTCCAGGCTCGTCGCAAGAGGCGCGCGATGCGAAGTGCACCGCGCGCCCCATCCCGGTTTTGGTCAGCGGCTTACTTGAGCTGCGAAAGCTTGCTCTGTGCCGACTGCGCGACTTCCGAGCTGCCGTATTGCGCGACGATCTGCTCGAGGGTCTTCTTGGCGGCTGCCTTCTGTCCCTGTTCGAGCTGATTGTTCGCAATCGCGAGCAGCGAGTCGGCCGCGCGCGGGTGTTGCGGATAGTTCTTGACCACGTTCTGCCACGTCGCCGTCGAACCCTTGTAGTCCTTCATCGCATACAGCGCGTTGCCGAGCCAGTACTGCGCGGTCGGCTGGTAAGGACTCTGCGGATACTTGGCGATGAAGCTGCGGAATGCGGTCGCTGCGCCCTTGAAGTCGCCGTTGCGGAACAACGTCGAAGCGGCGTTGAACGCCTCCATCTCACCCGGTTGAACGGTACCCTGGACGCCATCGACGGTCTCTTGCTGCGGCTCGAACTTCTTCAGACGCGTATCGAGATCCGTGTAGTAGTCCTTCTGTTGCTTCTGCAGGGTAGAGAGCTCGTTGCCCAGGTCCTCGTTTTGTCCGCGCAACGTCGCGACCTGCTGGTTGAGCTGGTCGAGCCGGTTGGACTGGTCGAGGATCGTGCGCTGCGCCGCCGAAAGCTGGCTGCTCAGGCTGTCCGTCTTCGCGCGCAGGTCGAGAATCGCCTGGCGCGCCTGATCGTCATCGAAAATGCCCGCGTGCGCCGGCATCGCCGCGAAGGCGGCGCCGGCCACGGAGGCGGCTGCGGCAACGCGCAGCCAGGAGAAACGGTGCGACATACGCCCCTTCATCCAATACGTCGGTTACTGTTGGTACACGAGGTCGGCGCGGCGATTCTGGGCCCACGCTTCTTCGTCGTGACCCTGAGCAACCGGCTTTTCCTTGCCGAGGCTGACGGCTTCCATCTGCGAATCCGCCACGCCCATCAGCGACAGTGCACGGCGAACAGCCTCAGCACGCTTCTGGCCGAGTGCGAGGTTGTACTCGCTCGTGCCGCGCTCGTCGGTGTTGCCCTGGATCAGCACGTGACGTTCCGGATGCGTCTTCAGGTACTGGGCGTGAGCCTGCAGCACCGGCTGGTACTCGTCCTTGACGGCGTAGCTGTCGAAGTCGAAGTACACGCTGCGCTTGGCGAGCGGGCTGTTCGGATCGTTCAGCGGATCAACGGTGACTTGCGCCACGGCATTCGGGTTCGGCTGGGTGCTCATCGCGCCAGCGTTCGCGTTCTGGTCGGTCTTGACGCCCGATTTACAGGCGGCGAGCGCACCGATCATCAGAACTGCCAAGGCCAAGCGGACTTTTTTCGACATCATATTTGCTCTCCTGAAGTGTCATTGCATGAAGGGGCCCCAGGACGGCTCGCGCACGGTGCCGCCCTGAACGGACAGGATTTGCCGCGTGCGACCATCGGTCGACACAGCAGCCAGCACGCCACGGCCGTTCACCTGTGTGGCGTAAAGAATGTACTGACCGTTCGCCGCGAAGCTGGGCGATTCGTCATGAGTGGTATCGGTGAGCGCGGTTGCGGTACCGGACTGCAGGTCCTGAATGTACAGCTTAAAGCCGCCGCCCGTGCGCGAGATGTACGCGAGCTGTTTGCCGTCCGGGCTCACGCGCGGACTCGTATTGTAGTTGCCCGTGAACGTCACGCGTTGCGCGGCGCCGGCGTTTTCGCCGCCGGCCGGCATGCGATAGATCTGCGGCTGGCCACCGCGGTCACTCGTGAAGTAAATCCACTGGCCATCAGGAGAGTAGGTCGGCTCGGTGTCGATGGTCGAGCCTTGCGAGAGGCGGCGCAGACCGGAGCCGTCCGCGTTGACGGCGAAGATCTGGGTGTTGCCGGTGCGCGACAGCGCGACCGCGAGCGTGCGGCCATCAGGCGACCATGCCGGTGCGCTGTTGTTGCCCTTCTGGTCCGAGACGACGATGCGGCGACCCGTCGGCAGGTCGTGCACATAGACGATCGGCTTCTTCTTCTCGAAAGAAACGTAGGCCACCTTGGTGCCGTCAGGCGACCAGGCGGGCGAGATGATCGGCTCCGGGCTCGACAGCGCGATGTGCGCGTCCTGGCCATCCGAATCCGAAATCTGCAGCTGATAGCGGCCGCCCGTGCGGATCACGTACGACAAGCGCGTCGCGAACACACCGCGCCCGCCGAGCAGCTTCTGATAGATATAGTCGGCCACCTTGTGCGCGCTCATGCGCAGGCCGGCCGCCGGGCTCACGAGCACGAGGCCGCCGAGGCTCTGCTGCTTGACCGTGTCGTACAGCTTGAAGCGCACTTCGTACTGGCCGTTCGCGAGCTGGTTCACGCTGCCCGAGACGAACGCGTCGGCGCCCTTGGCCTTCCAGCTGCCGAGATCGACCGAGTCGTTTTCGGAGACCGGCGTGCTGCCCGCGTCGACGTTCGTGAACTTGCCGCTGCGCGCCAGATCCTCGCGGATGATCGCGCTCACCTGCTGCGGCGAGTTCGCTTCATTCGCGAAGTTCGCGGTCGCGATCGGAAACTGGGTCGAGCCAACGCCGGTCACGAGGACGTTGAGCTGTGCATTTGCCGCGCCAGTCGTCGCGATCAGACAAGACGCGACGAGGGTTCGCAGGCCAAGCTTTGTCATCAAACTCATGCTGTGATGTTTCCTGAAAAAGCGATTCTGTTCTGTATACCTACCTGTGCAACTGCAAACAGACCCGCGAGCGGGCAATTCGTTCCTGAACCTGTCTGCAGCGCGCCTGCCCTTAGTTTGCTGAGCCTGCTGGGCGTAAAGTAATTGTAAAGCTGGCCGGCGTTTTGCCGTTGGTATCGACCGGCATCGGGTCCGAGCGCTGGACCGCGCGCAACGCCGCGTCGTCCCACTGCGAATTGCCGCTGCTACGCGTAATGTTCGCCGACAGCAGCGTGCCCGTCGGGGCACAGTGCACGGCAACCACTGTCTCCAGACCTTGCGTATCACCCGACCAGACGATGTTCGGACGCACGCGCCTTTGTACCTTGTCGGCATAACCCGCCGATGCCGCCGTGCCACCCGAGCCGCTGCCGGTGCCGCTCTTCGCGAGACCGTCGCCGCTTTCGCTCGAACCGCCGCCCGCGAGACCCTGCATCTGGGCGATGCGCGCGCGCCGCTCCTGGTCCATCTTCTTCGCTTGCGCGTCGGCCTGCGCCTTGGCCTTGGCGGCTTTCTCCGCGTCGGCCTTCTTCTGCGCTTCTTGCTGGGCTTGCTGTTGTTGCTGTTCTTGCAATTGCTGCTGCTTTTTCTGCTCGGCCAGCTGTTGCTGCTTGAGCTTGTCGGCCGCCTGCTGGTCCTGCTGCTGCTTGAGCTTCGCGGCCTTCTGCGCGGCGAGCTGCTGGGCAGCGAGTTGCTGCTGGCGCTGCGCCTCGGCTTCTTGCTGCTGTTGCTGCTTCAGACGCTGCTGCTCGGCGAGCTGCGCCTGACGGGCCGCCTCTTCCTGCTGCTTGCGCTTTTGCTGCTGCAGCGCGATCTCCGCGTCCTCCGTCTGCTGGGGCGGCGGAGCAGGGGCGACCACGACCGGCGGCGCGGGCGGCGGGGGTGCCGAGGTCGTCGGCACTTCCGTCCACAACTCGGCCTCGGCGCCCGCGGGCGTGCTGTTTTGCCAGTGAATGCCGTGATACAGGAAGATGCCGAGCAGTACGTGTATCAGCGCCGCAAGCGCGAAAGCACGCCACGTGCCGCGTTCACGCGGTGGCTGGAGCGGATAGCTGGATTTCTTCCGGGTCATTGCGATTTGACGAGCAGCCCGACACGCTTGACGCCTTGCGCCTTCAGGTCGGACATCACGTTCATCACCGTCTCGTACTTGACGGACTTGTCAGCGGCGATCACGACTGGCTGGTCGGGATGGTTTTGCTCACGCTCGGCCACGAACGAGTTGAGATCGGTACGCGACATCTGGACCTGCTGGTTGGCACCGGCATCATCCTTGTAGCGTACGCTCAGATTGCCGTCCGCGCGGATATTGACCACGACGGGCGGGGTCTGCTGCTGCTGCGACGCGCCGCCGACGGTGGGCAGGTTGACGATCGACGGAGCGACGAGCGGCGCGGTCACCATGAAGATGACGAGCAGCACGAGCATGACGTCGATGTACGGCACGACATTGATGTCGGCCATCGCGCGGCGGGAGCGACTGCCGCGCATGCTTGAACGAACGGAACCACCCATTTTTGACTCCTTGCTGTCTTAATGGGCCTGGCGCTGCAGGATGTTCGAAAACTCTTCGATGAAGGTTTCGAAGCGGATCGCGAGGCGGTCGATGTCGTGCGCGTAGCTGTTATAGGCGACGACGGCGGGAATTGCCGCAAACAGACCAATCGCCGTAGCGGTCAGCGCTTCGGCGATGCCGGGCGCGACGTTCGCGAGGGTGGCCTGCTGGACGTTCGCGAGCCCGCGGAACGCGTTCATGATGCCCCACACCGTACCGAACAGACCGATATACGGGCTCACCGAGCCGACCGACGCGAGGAACGCGAGGTTCGCTTCGAGCGCGTCCATCTCGCGCTGGAAGGCGGCGCGCATCGCGCGGCGGGCGCCGTCGAGGACCGCGCCCGGATCGTTGAGGCGCTTTTCCTTTGCTTTCAAAAATTCACGCATGCCCGACTCGAAAATACGCTCGAGCGCGCCGATCGTGTGGCGGTTGTTCGCGGCGCTCTGGTAGAGCGCCTGCAGGTCGCCACCCGACCAGAAGTCGCGTTCGAAGCGCTCGGTCTGGGCGCGGGCGCGGCGAATCGCAAACCACTTGCGGAAGATGAAAGTCCACGAGATCAGTGACAGCAGCAGCAGGAGCCCCATCACCGCCTGGGCCAGCAGGCTCGCATTGAGGACGAGGGAGATGATCGAGAGATCTTGTGTAGAGTTCATAGAGGTTCGTTATGGCGTCCCAAAAGGGGCGTGCGGCCTGCAAGGCACGGCGACAATGCCTGTCGGCAAAACGCAAGCATGGGTGCTCGCGCGGCCGAACCCTGCTTGGTCCTGCTTTGGGCGCCGCGAGTTCACTGGCGTCGTAAAAACGGTATTCACGTCGCGACCGTTGACACGGTCACGGCTTCTTTCTGCGGCCCGCGCCGCAAGGCTTCGTGCACATGCGCCGGAATCGCGGACGCACGCAACGTGCCGCGCTCGACGCAGCCCACACGGATGCGGCCCGTGACGAGCAACGTCTCGCCGCAGCGCGCTTCCTGCATGAACTCGACCGAAGCGCGTCCGATGCGCTCGATGCGGCTCACGATCGTGATCATGTCATCGAGGCGCGCCGGCGCCCGATAGTCGAGCGCCGTGCTGCAGACGACGAAGAGGGCGTTCGCGTCGTCGGCGAGTTTTTGCTGGTCGACACCGCACGCGCGCAGCCACTCGGTTCGCGCGCGCTCGAAAAACTTGAGGTAATTCGCATAGAACACGATGCCGCCCGCATCGGTATCCTCGTAGTACACGCGAATTGACCAGACGAAGTCGGCTCCGGCCCCAGGCTGAAGGGTGGATATTTCCATGCCGCGCATTCTACCGGAACGCGCGGGCCGAACGAGTTTCGGCAGGTTTCTCGAGGCGGCCGGCCCCGGCGGCGGGCGCGGCCCATGGCGGCCGCGCTCACCGGCGCGGCCGGTTGCCTGGCTCAGCCGCGATGGATCGTCAGCCCCGCGAACGACTGGGCGACCGGCATCAACTCGATCGTATTGATGTTCACGTGCGCCGGACGCGTGGCGATCCAGTAGATCGATTCGGCGATGTCCTCGGCGCTCAGCGGTTCGACGTCCTTGTAGACGGTGGCGGCCTTGGCGTCGTCGCCACGGAAGCGCACGTTGGAGAATTCGGTGCCGCCGCACAGTCCCGGCTCGATATCGGTGACGCGCAGCGCAGTGCCGGCGAGGTCGGCGCGCAGGTTCAGGCTGAACTGGCGCACGAACGCCTTGGTGGCGCCATAGACATTGCCGCCCGGATAGGGCCAGGTGCCGGCGACCGAGCCGAGGTTGAACACATGGCCGCGGTTGCGCTCGACCATGCCTGGCAGGAGCGCGCGGGTCATCTGCACGAGACCGGTGCAGTTGGTGTCGATCATCGTCGTCCAGTCCTCGAGCAGCGCGCGCTGCGCGGGTTCGAGGCCGAGAGCGAGACCAGCGTTGTTGACGAGCACGTCGACAGCGGCAAATTCGGGCGGCAGGGCGGCCGGCACGGCGGCGACGGCGGCGCCGTCACGCACGTCGAGCTCGAGCGGCAGGAGCGCGTCGCCGAGTTCGGCCGCGAGTGCGTCGAGGCGATCCTTGCGGCGCGCGGTGGCGATCACGCGGTGGCCGTTCTTCACGAAGATCCGGGCGATGGCCTCGCCAAATCCCGCGGACGCGCCGGTAACGAAGACGATCATAACTGCTCCCCTGGTCGGTAATGGGCTTCGAAAGGGCAAAGCCTACTTCCAATGCGGCGCTGCGGCAAGAAAAGGGCGGGAACGCGCGTGCCGTGGGCGGCCGTGGAACGCCCGTCCATCATGGGGCCGCCGCCGCGGGCCGGCCGGTTGCCTAATCCGGGCGCATCCAATAAACTAACGCGCTCAATCCCTGCGTGACTGGCGATAGGGTCCCGACGTTGCTTTGGGGCTCAAGGTGGAACGACCCACCGTGAAGCGCGGGGTGCCGTTTTGCCGTTCGCCTGGGCAGCCGAGTTCCGTGCGCCGTCAATTGCGCTGCCGGGGCTGTCCTGCCTCGCGTGTGCGGCACCATCTTCCGCCACGTCAAGGCTGGCCTTGCTGCCAGCAGCGCTGCGTACCTGCTACGCATATCGCGCGAGACCCGGTCAACCTGAACACACCTAACGGAATCCGTATGTTTGACAGAGCCGAAAGCACCATCGCCAACGTCGATCCTGAACTCTGGAACGCGATTGAACTCGAGAATCGCCGTCAGGAAGACCACATCGAGCTGATCGCGTCGGAAAACTACACCAGCCCGGCCGTGATGGAAGCGCAGGGTTCGCAGCTCACCAACAAGTACGCTGAAGGCTATCCCGGTAAGCGCTACTACGGCGGTTGCGAGTACGTGGACATCGTCGAGCAGCTCGCGATCGACCGCGTGAAGCAACTCTTTGGTGCTGAAGCCGCGAACGTGCAGCCGAACTCGGGCTCGCAGGCGAACCAGGGCGTGTTCTTCGCGATGCTCAAGCCGGGCGACACGATCATGGGCATGAGCCTCGCGCACGGTGGTCACCTGACGCACGGCTCGCCGGTCAACATGTCGGGCAAGTGGTTCAACGTGGTGAGCTACGGCTTGAACGAAGCCGAGGACATCGACTACGACGCCGCCGAGAAGCTCGCTCAGGAACACAAGCCGAAGCTGATCGTCGCCGGCGCGTCGGCATTTGCGCTGCGCATCGACTTCGAACGCCTCGCGAAGATCGCGAAGAGCGTTGGCGCCTACCTGATGGTCGACATGGCGCACTACGCCGGTCTGATCGCAGCAGGCGTCTACCCGAATCCGGTGCCGCACGCGGACTTCGTCACGACGACCACGCACAAGAGCCTGCGCGGCCCGCGCGGCGGCGTGATCCTGATGAAGGCCGAGTTCGAGAAGGTCATCAACTCGGCGATCTTCCCGGGTATCCAGGGTGGTCCGCTCATGCACGTGATCGCCGGCAAGGCCGTTGCGTTCAAGGAAGCGCTGTCGCCGGAATTCAAGGCCTATCAGCAAAAGGTCGTGGACAACGCGCGCGTGCTGGCTGAAACGCTCGTCAAACGCGGTCTGCGCATCGTGTCGGGTCGCACTGAAAGCCACGTGATGCTGGTCGATCTGCGCGCGAAGCAGATCACGGGCAAGGCGGCGGAAGCGGCGCTCGGCGCGGCCCACATCACGGTCAACAAGAACGCGATTCCGAACGATCCGGAAAAACCGTTCGTGACGAGCGGCGTGCGCCTCGGTTCGCCGGCCATGACCACGCGTGGTTTTGGCGTGCAGGAAGCGGAGCTGGTCGGCAATCTGATCGCCGACGTGCTCGACCACCCGGAAGACGCAGCGACGATCGAGCGCGTGCGCGCCCAGGTCGCCGAGCTGACCAAGCGCTTCCCGGTTTATCGCTAAGCCGCCATGCGCTGCCCCTTCTGCCGGCACGATGACACGCAGGTCGTAGACTCGCGCGTGTCCGAAGACGGCGCCGCGATTCGCCGGCGCCGTCGTTGCCCGGCTTGCGACAAGCGTTTCACGACGTACGAGCGGGTCGAGTTGTCGATGCCCTCGGTCGTCAAGAAGGATGGCAGCCGCACCGAATTCGATCGCCGCAAGATCGCGGCCAGCATGAAACTGGCGCTGCGCAAGCGCCCGGTTTCGGCCGACGCGATCGATGCGGCCGTGGCGCGCATCGAATACCAATTGCTTGGCAGCGGCGAGCGCGAAGTTCGCAGCGAGCGGCTTGGCGAGCTCGTGATGGCCGAACTGCGCGAACTCGACAAAGTGGCATTCGTGCGCTTTGCATCGGTCTACCGGCGCTTCGAGGACGTCTCGGAGTTCGAGGACGTCATCGAAGAATTCCGGCGCATGGCCGGTCCCGCCGCCCCCACGGGCCCTGACTCCCCGACACGCAAGCGCTGATCCGGCGCGACGCTGCATTTCATCCTCCCTTCGCAGTTTCTTCACGCAGGCATTGTCGCGTCCGCGCTTGCGACGCGCTACCTGGCCGTTCGGCAGATTGTCGTGCCGCGCATCTCGCGTTAATTTCTCTTCAATCGTTTGACGCTAAGGATTGCAGATGAATGATGATGCGTGGGTCCGAGGCCGTCGCGGCGGCTATACCGTGATTGAGACTTTGGTGGTCGTCGCGCTGCTTGCGATCGCGGCGGTCTGGGCGACACCCGAATTCGTCGTGTGGCGCACGCGCGATCAGGTCGAAGCGCGTGCGAGCGCTTTACTTGGCACGTTTGCGTATGCACGAAACGAATCGGTCCGCCAGGGCGCGCGAATTACCGTGTGCCGCATCGACGCCGCGCGCCGCTGTCTGCCGCCCAGCGCAAATTGTCCGTCCGGTGCGGCCGACTGGTCGTGCGGATGGGCCGTGATGGCCGAGGCGGGCAGCGTGCTGAGGCCGCTGCGGATCCAGGCGAGTGTTCAGGACATCGCCATCGCGTCGCAACTCGCTGCGATCGTATTCACGCCGCCGGCCGGCCAGGCCGTCGGTGCGATGCGCAGCTTCGATATCGGGCCGCGTGTCGCCGTCGGCGGTAGCGGGCCGCGCTGGCGTCGCTGCATACGCGTGTCCAGCGGCGGGCGCGCTCGCATCACGGAGGGCGCATGCGGTACATCTTCTTGACGCAGGGCACGGTCCGCGCGCGGGGCTCGACGTTGCTGGAAGTGACGTTGGCACTGGCCATATTGGCGACTTGTGGCCTCGCGCTCGCCGCGCAACAGCTATGGCTCGCGCGTGCCGCGCAGAACTCAATGCTTCGTGTACGAGCGGCACTGGCTGCGGACGCGTTGGCCGAGGCAGCGCTCGGCGCCAATGACGCGTTGGCCGGGCAATGGCAGACCCGTTTGCCAGCGTTGGTGCCAGGCAGCATGGCCACGACTACCAGTTTGAGTGCGGACCTGTTTGCCGTCGCGATGACATGGCCGGCCAGGCCGTCGTTGCCTCGGGCGTCATCGGCGAGCATGGCGCTTCCGGCATCCGGGGCGCAGCAATTGTGCACGGGCGCTGCGTCGATGGCAGCCAGTCGCGATTGTGTATGGCTGATCTACATCCGATGATGCGGGCCGCCCCGTCCTCGGCCCGCGCCGGTCATTCGTTACTCGAAATGATGATCGCGACGGCGCTCGGGCTTGTGCTCGTCGTCGCGGCAGCTTCCGCGTATCGGGCGCAGCGCGCGGCATCGGCGCGTTCGACGGATCTCGATCGCATGGAGGAAGCAGGCATGAATGCCTTGAGGCTGCTCGGCGACGATCTGCAGATGGCCGGCTTCGTCTCCGCGGAGGCGCCGCAAGCATTGTCGTCCGCGCCGTTACTCGGCTGTACGGGGGGCCGTCCCGTGGGCACTGTGGGCAAAACGACTTGCGAGACACTGGGCAATCGCTCCGATGGCATCGAGATCCGATATAACGGCGATGATGTCTCGACCTGGCCGTCCGCATCGGGGGACATCACCGATTGCCTTGGCCAGGCATCGGGCTCGCCAATCGTGAACCGCTATTACGCGAAGACCAGCACCTCGACCAGGGAACCTGAACTGTACTGCCAGGGCTCGGGACACGTCACACCGCAACCGCTCGTCGAGGGCGTTGAAAAACTGCGCTTGCGCTACTGGTTGCCAGGCGCCGCGCTTGCCGTCGAGGCGTCAGCGCTCCGGCCGGATCAATGGGGCGCCGTAGTCGCGGTCGACCTTTGCGTGCTCGTGCGTGGCGAAGTATCGGGGGAGCGCCCACGTTACATCGACTGCGAGGGCGCGTCCGTCACCGCGACGGACGCCCGCAGCAGGCGGACCTTTTGGCGACACGTCGCGCTGCGCAACGTGCGATATGCGCGATGAGACGCGAACGTATCCCGAGGCTGCAGCGGCTGAACAGCGGCATCGCGCTGCCGGCCGTCTTGCTGCTCGTTTCGATGATGCTGGTGACGTCGGCGGCCTGGTTCGAGGTGGCTCTGCTCGGCGCGCGCAACACGCGTGGCGCGATCGACTATCTGCGCGCGTTTCGCGCGGCCGACGCTGCGCTCATCGCCTGCCAGCGCGAGGTCGTCGCGGGGTTGCGCCTCGTACCGGCAACACCGCTTGTGCCGGGCGAGCCGCAAGCATGGCGGCGCGAAACGACGTTCGACCTGCTCGCGACATCGCCAATACCGTCGTGGCCGAGGTCGCCTAGAGCGCCGCAATGCGTGGTCGAGGCGTGGCGTCTCGCGAGCCGTCCGGCTGTGCGGGCGTTTTTGCTGACCTCGCGCGGGTTCGGCGCGGCGGCCGACGTGCAAGTCAGGCTGCAACTGCAACTGGTGATCGACGGAGAGCGCATCGAGCGACACTGGCGGCGCGTCACGGCGCGACCGTTCTAAAGAGAGAGATCGTATGACGATCGACCCCGAAGACGCAGACGCAGACGCAGACGCAGACGCAGACCCGACCGGCTTCACGCTGCTCGAACTGGCGATCGCGCTGGCGATCGGCGCCATCATCGCGGCTTTCGCCCTGCCGACGTATCGTCGGCAGATCGAGCGTGGGCATCGTATGGAGGCCGCCGTGGCGCTCTATCGGGCGGCGCAGTACGTGGACGCCGGGACGGCGGCGCAGGGAATCGATGCCACACCGTTGCCGGCTGGCCTCGACCAGGCGCCCGAGGGAGGCACTGCCGTATACCGGCTACACGTGCTGTCGGCCGACGAGTCCAACGGCGGCTACGCGATCGAAGCGGTGCCCGCTGCCAGCGGTCCCATGCATGACGATGCATGCGGCGCGTTTGTGCTCGATGCGACTGGACGGAAGTCGAATGGACCGGGAGGGCGCGTGGCCCCGCCAGTGGAGGTGTGTTGGGGTGCGCGCTGAATTAGCGCGCGGAATCCGCGCCGCCGCTGTTTTGGCGCTTGACCTGCTGCCAGACGCGGAACGCTTCCCAGCCGGTGAACGCAAGTCCGCCCCACTTGACGAGCGGTTTCGCCACCGAAAACACGGTCTTGCGTAGCGGTTTGGCCAGCAGCGTCGAGACCAGCGAGCTAAGCAGCGGATATTGCTTGAGCAGCCCGGCGATCCCCGAGCCGCCGCCGATGCCCGAACGCAATCCCGCAAAGCCGGGCACGAGAAACTTCAACCAGCTGAACTGGGTGACTGCGTGGCGCAAATCGATCACTGCCTCGGCGAGTTCCGCGCGCTCGACCTCTGCGCGCATCAGCAAGAGCTCCTTGCGCAAGGCGCGCAATTGCGGAGTCGACAGCTGCCTCGCACGCGGGCGCTGTTGGCGAAAAGCGGAATCCGGTCTCGGTTGGCTCATGACGAAAGGGCAGGCGGACGGGGTTAAGTGGCGTGTGTTGCGCGCAAGCCGTTCAGGGCTTGCTGCGCAGAATCTCGCGGTCTTTTTCGAACTCGTGCAGCGTCGCCTCGAAGATGAGCGGTGCGTGATGCAAGCCTCGCCGCACCTTCAGCCCGCACACGAGCGCGGCGATTGCGTAGACGATTGTGATGCCCGCGATCGATTGCAAGCGCCAGGTGTCCCAGAAGGCGATCGCGATCAGCGCGGTGAGTCCGATCAGCGCCATCATCGCGAGCATCATCGATGCGAGGCCGAGCAGCAGGATGGCGATGAGGCGTTCCTTCTCCTCGGCCAGCTCGATGCCGATCAGCTCGAGCCGGGTCTGCAGGATCGAGAATATCGAACCGAGGATGCGTCGCACGGGTCCGTGCTCCGGTCGCGGCGTTTGGGTGTCTGTCGTCATGGCTGAACAGGTTGCGCATGAAACTGTGCGCCGCAAGGGGAGGACCAGCGTCCCCTGCGGACGCCGGGCCAAGCGGAAGCGGACGGCGCCCGAAAGGGGCGCCGCGGTTCGCTCCGCACCGGTGTCGCGCGTTTTACTTGCGGTTGATCAAGAGACCAACCAGGACGCCGACGCCTGCTGCAATACCGATCGACGCCCACGGATGCTCGTGCACGTAGTCATCGGTTGCGCGTGCTGCCTTCTTGCCTTTCTCGACCACGACGACCTGGACGTCGGCCGCCTTTTCCTTCGCTTGCTTCAGGCGCGTGAGCGCCGATTCGCGAAGTTCCGAGGCGCGTTCGCCGGTCGCACTCGCGGCCTGCTTGAGCAGATCCTCGGCGTCCGCGAGGACGGTTTTGATATCCGACATCAGTCTCTCCTTGTTGACTTCTGACATTGACTGGCTCCCTTCGTGTCACGCCACGCGTGAATCGTAACCAAAGAACAGGCCGCTGGCGAGCACGGTGCTCGTTGCCCCTCAGGCCGCAGGAAGTGTTCCCGCTCCTGCGGCAGCGATTCGCGCGACGTTTTCTCTGAGATTGAGTTGATCTGGCCCGTAAAGTTTCAGTGATCGTGCCCGAAATTACCAAAACTCATATGGGTCTGCCTCGATGTTCGTTCGTGCCGGGGACGCGCTCCCGTATGCTTGGCGGGTTGGATTTATCCATATGAATTACTGGCCTCGCAGCCAATCACACTAAGGAGCTACACGATGAGTCTTCGTCTTGGCGACATTGCACCCGATTTCGAGCAGGATTCGAGCGTCGGCCCGATCCGGTTTCACGACTGGCTCGGCGAAAGCTGGGGCGTGTTGTTCTCGCACCCGGCCGACTTCACGCCGGTCTGCACGACCGAGCTGGGGCTAACCGCCAATCTCGCCGACGAATTCGCGAAGCGCAATGTGAAGACGATTGCATTGTCGGTCGATAGCGCGCAATCGCATCAGGAATGGATCAAGGATATCAACGAGACGCAGGCAGCGAGCGTCGGCTTTCCGATTCTCGCGGACGGCGACCGCAAAGTGTCGCAGCTCTACGACATGATCCACCCGAACGCCAGCGAAACGTTCACGGTGCGCTCGTTGTTCGTGATCGATCCGAAGAAGAGGGTGCGCCTCATCATCACCTACCCGGCGAGCACGGGCCGTAACTTCGACGAAGTGCTGCGCGTGATCGATTCGCTGCAGCTCACCGACCATCATCAAGTCGCGACGCCGGGCAACTGGAAGCAGGGCGACGATGTGGTGATCGTGCCGTCGCTGAAGGACGAAGAGGTTATCAAACAGAAGTTTCCGAAGGGCTATAAGGCGCTGCGTCCGTATCTGCGTCTCACGCCGCAGCCGAACAAGTAAGCGTCCGCCTGCCGCTTCGAGCCGCAAGGACGTAAAAAACAAAAAGCGCCGCACATCACTGTGCGGCGCTTTTTTCATGCGTTACCGAAACCCTCAGAAGAACGCCTGGATGCCCGTCTGCGCGCGGCCGAGAATCAGCGCGTGGACGTCGTGCGTGCCTTCATAGGTGTTGACGACCTCGAGGTTCACGAGGTGACGCGCGACGCCGAATTCGTCCGAAATGCCGTTGCCGCCGAGCATGTCGCGCGCGAGGCGGGCGATGTCGAGCGACTTGCCACACGAATTGCGCTTCATGATCGAGGTGATCTCGACAGCGGCGGTGCCTTCGTCCTTCATGCGGCCGAGGCGCAGGCAGCCTTGCAGGGCGAGCGTGATTTCCGTCTGCATGTCGGCGAGCTTCTTCTGGATCAGCTGGTTCGCGGCGAGCGGGCGGCCGAACTGCTTGCGATCGAGCACGTACTGGCGGGCCTTGTGCCAGCAGTCCTCAGCGGCGCCGAGCGCGCCCCACGCGATGCCGTAGCGCGCCGAGTTCAGGCACGTGAACGGTCCACGCAGGCCCTTCACGCCGGGCATGATGTTCTCTTCGGGCACGAACACTTCGTCGAGCACGATCTCGCCGGTGATCGAGGCACGCAGGCCGACCTTGCCGTGGATCGCCGGCGCCGACAGACCCTTCCAGCCCTTCTCGAGGATGAAGCCGCGGATATCGTCCTTGCCGTCTTCTTCGAGCTTCGCCCACACGACGAACACGTCGGCGATCGGCGAATTCGTGATCCACATCTTGGCGCCCGAGAGCGAGTAGCCGCCGCTCACCTTCTTTGCGCGCGTGACCATGCTGCCCGGGTCGGAGCCGTGATTCGGCTCGGTGAGACCGAAGCAGCCGATCCATTCGCCGGTGGCGAGCTTCGGCAGGTACTTCTGCTTTTGCTCTTCCGAGCCGAATTCGAAGATCGGGACCATGACGAGCGACGACTGCACCGACATCATCGACCGGTAGCCCGAATCGACGCGCTCGACTTCACGCGCGATCAAGCCGTAGCTCACGTAGTTCAGCCCCGGGCCGCCGTACTGTTCGGGGATGGTCGGGCCGAGCAGTCCCACTTCGCCCATTTCGCGGAACAGCGTCGGGTCGGTGGTTTCGTGGCGGAACGCTTCGAGCACGCGCGGCGCGAGCCGCTCTTGCGCGTAGGTTTGCGCGGCATCGCGCACCATGCGTTCCTCTTCGCTCAGCTGCTGGTCGATGAGCAGCGGGTCTTCCCAATGAAACTGGGCTTTCTCGGCCATGTCGTCTCTCCTCACTCAAATGGGGCAAAACTAGCGCTTGACGGAAGTTCCGCAGTGCGGAACAATGTTTTGCAATTGAACGTCAGTGTACCACTACCATGACTTTGTCTGCATCCGATCTGCCGGTTTCTGCGTCGCCGGGCCAGGCGGTCGATGAGCGCAAGTTCGTCGTCGCGCTGGCGCGCGGGCTGGAGTTGTTGCGCGCGTTTCGCCCGGGCGAAACGCTGCTGGGCAATCGCGATTTCGTCGAACGGACCGGGCTGCCCAAGGCGACCGTGAACCGGCTCGCCTACACGCTGACCGTGCTCGGCTATCTGCGTTTTGACGAATCGCTCGGCAAGTACGCGCTCGACGCCGGTGTGCTTTCGCTCGGCTTCGCGCTGCTCGCCGGCAACGACATGCTCGAGCTGGCGCGTCCGCATCTGCGGGCGTTCGCGCGCGATGTTGGCGCGGCGGTGTCGCTCGGCTGCCGCGACGGGCTCGACATGATCTATCTGGAGACGATCCGCAGCGAAACGGCGCTCACGCTCGGTCTCGCGTCCGGCTCGCGCCTGTCGATGCTGACGAGTTCGATGGGCCGCGCCTACCTCGCCGTGCTGCCGGTCGAGGCACGCACGGCGTTGCTCGCCGAACTTCAGCGCGCGGCCGGCGACGCGGGGCCGGCACTGGTCGCGGTTGCGCAGCGCGAGATCGAGGCGTTCGCGCGCGAGCGCTGCTGTTTCTCGTTTCGCGATTGGCACGACGATGTCAACGCGGTCGCGGTGCCGTTTCGCGAGGCGCGCGAGGGACGCTGGTTCGTGCTCAGTTGCAGCGGGCCGGCGTCGTCGATGGGCGAGGGCGTGTTTCGCGAGCAGGTCGCGCCGAAGCTGAAGGCGCTGGCACGCAAGCTGGGCGAACCGGGCTAAGGGAACCACGGCCACAAAGCAAAACGCCGGAACCTGTGAACTGAACCCCAAGAGTTGGACATCAATCCAACCCTTGGGGTTTTTTCATGGCGAAGCACGACGAGCAGCTCAAGCTCGAGGTAGTACGGCGATATCTGGCGGGCGGTATCGGTACCGAGGCCCTTGCGCGAGAGTACGGGGTAGCCCGGGCCTTGGCACGACAGTGGATTGCGGAGTACGAGTTGCGCGGCCCAGCGGGGCTACGACGCAAGGGGCATACGCGATACAGCGCACAGTTCAAACGGGAGGCGCTCAAGCGTATGCAGCGGGAGAACCTCTCGCGCACGCAACTGCGGGTGATATTGGGCATCAAGGATCCTGGTGCGATTGCCCGCTGGGAACGCCAGTATCATGATGGTGGTTTCCCGGCCCTGCTACCGCGCCCGAAGGGGCGCCCCCCAAAGATGTCGAATTCAGAACCCGTCAAGCCCCCGGCGCCGGACAGCGAGCCGGATGCGCGAACCCGCGAGCAGTTGCTCAAGGAGAACGAGTACCTGCGCGCGGAGGTGGCCTACCTAAAAAAACTCGATGCCTTGATTCGGGCGGAGCAACGTCAGACACGACGCGCAAAGCGCAAGTAGTGCTCGAATTGAGGCAGCACCATGCATTGGCGCTCCTGCTGGACGTGGCGGGGTTGGCGCGCAGCACCTTCTACTATCAGCAGAAGGTGCTTCAGGCTGGGGATCGTTATGCCGGGCTCAAGCAACGCATCCAGGCGATCTACGAATCCCATCGGGGACGATATGGCTATCGGCGCATCACGGCGGTGATCCGTCAGGCTGGCGAGCGGGTCAATCACAAACGGGTCCGGCGGCTGATGATCCAGCTCGGGTTGAAGTCGGTGGTTCGGCCAAAGAAATATCGTTCATGGCGAGGCATGGTAGGCCGTATCGCCCCGAACCTGCTCAACCGGGAATTCGAGGCACAGCGCCCCAACGAGAAGTGGGTCACGGATGTCACCGAATTCAACGTGAAGGGCAGCAAGCTCTACCTGTCGCCGGTGATGGACCTGTATAACGGGGAAATCATCGCCTGGCAGAGTTCGCCCCGGCCAACCTTCGATCTGGTCGGGAACATGCTCAAGAAAGCATTCTCGCGTCTCGGACGCGACGAGCGCCCCCTGTTGCATTCCGATCAGGGATGGCAATACCAGATGGCCGCCTGGCGCACACTGCTGGATCAGCGGGCGATTCGCCAGAGCATGTCGCGCAAGGGCAACTGTCTGGATAACGCCGCGATGGAAAGCTTCTTCGGGACGCTCAAGGCAGAGTTCTTCCACCTGAACGAGTTTGATAGCATTGAACAGCTACAGGCCGGGATAAAACAGTACATCCACTACTACAACCACGAACGCATCCGGCTGAAGTTAAAAGGGCTGAGTCCTGTGCAGTACAGAACCCAGCCCTTGGACATCTAGCTTCTTTGAACCGTCCAACTTTCGGGGTTCAGTTCACCTGCAGGTTCCGGCGTTTTGTATTCGCAGCGGCTGAAGCGAAGCTCAGTGATTGAGCTTGCCGAGCAGCAGGAATTCCATCAGCGCCTTCTGGACGTGCAGGCGGTTTTCGGCCTCGTCCCACACGACGCTCTGCGGCCCGTCGATCACCTCGGCGCTCACTTCCTCGCCGCGATGCGCGGGCAGGCAATGCATGAAGAGTGCGTCGGGCTTCGCGCGCGCCATCATGTCGGCATCGACGCACCAGTCGGCGAAAGCCTTCTTGCGCGCTTCGTTCTCGGCCTCGAAGCCCATGCTGGTCCAGACGTCGGTCGTGACGAGATCGGCGCCGTCACACGCGTCGTGCGGATCCTCGAAGATCTCGACGAACGGTTCGCTCTCCGGCGCGACGAGCGCACGATCGAGCTTGTAGCCCGGCGGCGTCGACAGGCACAGCTTGAAGCCGAGGATCTGCGCCGCTTCGATCCACGTGTAGAGCATGTTGTTGGCGTCGCCAACCCACGCCACCGTCTTGCCGCGAATCGGGCCACGATGCTCGTAGTAGGTGAAGATGTCCGCGAGCACCTGGCACGGGTGATATTCGTTGGTGAGGCCGTTGATGACCGGCACGCGCGAATTCTCGGCAAAACGCTTGATGATGTCCTGGCCGAACGTGCGGATCATGATGATGTCGACCATGCGCGAAATCACCTGGGCCGCGTCTTCGATGGGCTCGCCGCGACCAAGCTGCGTGTCGCGCGTGTTCATGAACACGGCGTGGCCACCGAGCTGGAAGATGCCGGCTTCGAACGACAGGCGCGTGCGCGTCGAGTTCTTCTCGAAGATCATCGCGAGCGTGCGGTCGTGCAGCGGGTGATAGGTCTCGTAGTTCTTGAACTTGCGCTTGAGGATGCGCGCGCGCTCGAGCACGTAGTCGTATTCGTCGAGCGTGAAATCCTTGAACTGCAGATAGTGGCGAATGGTGCGGGAGGTCATGAAACAGAAACGGCGCCCTGGCCGGCCAGAACTGCTGAATCTGGCTGGCGACGCCGCTGTTGTTGGTGGTAAGTCAATCCAGCATAAAGGATTTTGGCCGGTTTGACGAGTCGTCGAAAAGTCGTGCGAAGGCGCTCGCTGGGTGCTCCGGTGTCCTGTGTGCAGTGCGGAAGAAAGCCCGCTGCGCTATAATCTCGTGGTTTTCTTTCAGGCACGGCGACAGGCTTACAAGGCCCGCCAGACGGCCTGTGCGCCCGATTGGTGCGCATCCGCTGCGCTGTTCGTGCGAGGCGGCGTGCGTGCTGGACGGGAGCGTTTCGTCCACTGTCCGGCGCAACGCTTCCGCGCGTGGGTTGCAGGCCCATGTCCCGCATCGAGCGGGTGGTGCGTCCGTGCCGGCGTCGCACCCGGGCAGTCCACACAGGTATCCCTACATGGCCGAAGCATCCCCAACCGAATACTTCATTCAAGGCATCACGACGAGCGGAAAGAAGTTTCGGCCCAGCGACTGGTCCGAGCGTCTGGCAGGCGTGATGTCGAGCTTCGGGCCGAAGGCGAGCGCGAACGCGCGCGGCCCCAATGCGCATCTGCGCTATTCGCTGTACGTGCGGCCGACGATGATCGGCGACCTCAAATGCGTGGTGCTCGATTCGCGTCTGCGCGATGTCGAGCCGATGGCCTTCAGCTTCGTCATGAACTTCGCGAAGGACAACGATCTGGTCGTGACCGAGGCGTGCGAACTGCCGCCCGAGCATCCGACGCAGCAGCTTGGCGCCCGCTAAGGCACGCAGACTCGATGTGCCGCCGCATGAAAGCGACCCGCTCAGGCGGGTTTTTTTACGTCGCGATGCCGGACGGCAGAAACAAGCCGGAAACAAAAAAACCCGCCGAGGCGGGTTTTTTGTGACGCAATCTGAAACGGTGGGCGCCTGCTGAAAGCAGGGCGACCGAATCGATTACTGCATTGCCTTGATGGCAGCTGCCAGACGGCTCTTGTTACGAGCGGCCTTGTTCTTGTGCACGATCTTCTTGTCGGAGATGATGTCGAGCGTCTTTGCCGAAGCCTTCAGGATTTCAGCAGCAGCGGCCTTGTCGCCGGCGTCGATTGCCTTGCGGACAGCCTTGATTGCCGTGCGGAACTTCGAGCGCAGTGCCGAGTTGTGCGAGTTTGCCTTCGAGGCTTGACGTGCACGCTTGCGTGCTTGTGCGGAGTTTGCCATTACATTTCCTTGAATTTTCAGAGCGCCAGAGTGCCGGCGCCCCTTGCCTGGAATCGCACCTCGGGCCATACCCCAAGGCGCAAAACGGTATTTGCCGGTTTCGCCTCGCGCTCGACTAATACGAGCGACGCTTGCCGGCCGCATCCCTTGTGCCAAAGCGAACCGGACTGTCCGAACCATCAGGACTGCCGCCACCTTCTTTCCAGGACGCGTCCCCAATCTTCTGATGCGGCTTGAGACCGCTCGAGACCGGGAATCGGCGATTATAGCAATAAAATCAAAGACGAGGCAAACCGGCTGGGGCGGAACGTCTTGTGCGCGATGCGGCCGTGCTGCGGGGCCCCGTGTGCGAACTTCGGGGCAAATGCGCAGTCCAGAGGCCGTGCATCGCCAGTCGGCGAGGCGACACCCGTATAATGAGCGCCCCATGAATCTATTCCGAGCCCTGCTGACGGTCAGCGGCTTCACGCTGCTGTCGCGCGTGACCGGACTGGCCCGCGAGACGCTGATCGCCCGCGCGTTCGGCGCGAGCCAGTACACCGACGCGTTCTACGTCGCTTTCCGCATTCCGAACCTGCTGCGCCGCATTTCGGCCGAAGGCGCGTTTTCGCAGGCCTTCGTGCCGATCCTCGCCGAGTTCAAGAACCAACAAGGTCACGACGCGACCCGTGCGCTAGTCGACGCCACTTCGACGGTGCTCGCGTGGGTGCTCGCGGTGCTGTCGGTGCTCGGCATCATCGGCGCGTCGTTCGTCGTGATGGTGGTGGCCTCGGGGTTGAAGAGCGACGGCGATGCCTATCCGCTCGCCGTCACGATGACGCGGATCATGTTCCCGTACATCGTGTTCATTTCGCTCACGTCGCTCGCCTCGGGCGTGCTCAACACGTACAAGCAGTTCTCGCTGCCGGCCTTCGCGCCGGTGCTGCTCAACGTGTCGTTCATCGTCGCGGCGGTGGCGTTCGCGCCGCACATGAAGCAGCCGGTCTATGCGCTCGCGTGGGCCGTGATCGTCGGCGGCGTGCTGCAGTTCCTCGTGCAGTTGCCGGGGTTGAAGCGCATCGACATGATGCCGCGCATCGGCTTGCATCCGCTCAAGGCGCTCGCGCATCGGGGCGTCAAGCGCGTGCTCGCGAAGATGGTGCCCGCGATGTTCGCCGTCTCGGTCGCGCAGATCAGCCTCATCATCAACACCAACATCGCGTCGCATCTGGGCGCGGGGGCGGTCTCGTGGATCAATTACGCGGACCGTCTGATGGAATTCCCAACCGCGCTGCTCGGCGTGGCGCTGGGCACGATCCTGCTGCCGAGTCTCTCGAAGGCCCACGTCGATGCCGATGCCAACGAATACTCCGCGCTGCTCGACTGGGGCTTGCGGGTGACCTTCCTGCTCGCCGCACCGAGCGCAGTCGCGCTGTTCCTGTTCGCCGAGCCGCTCACGGCGACGCTGTTCGACTACGGCAAGTTCGATGCGAACTCCGTCGTGATGGTGGCCCGTGCGCTGGCTGCCTATGGCGTCGGGCTGATCGGTCTCATTCTGATCAAGATCCTTGCGCCGGGTTTCTATGCCCGCCAGGACATCAAGACGCCGGTGAAGATCGGTGTCGGCGTGCTGGTCGCGACGCAGATCAGCAACTACGTGTTCGTGCCGATCTTTGCGCACGCGGGTCTCACGCTGTCGGTCGGGCTCGGGGCCTGCGCGAATGCGCTGCTGCTCTTCATCGGCCTGCGCCGACGCGGCATCTACGCGCCCTCGGCTGGGTGGGCGAAGTTCTTCGTGCAGTTGACCGGCGCCTGTCTCGTGCTCGCGGGCGCGATGCATTGGTGCTCGATCAGCTACGACTGGATCGGTCTGCGCCATCAGCCGCTCGCGCGCATGGCGTTGCTCGCCGCGTGTCTCGTGCTGTTCGCGGCGCTATATTTCGGTATGCTGGCGCTGATGGGTTTTAAATACGCGTACTTCAAGAGGCGGACGAAGTGAGCACGATGTCCACGCGGGTTCTCGATTACTTCAGCGCGCTGGTGGCCGACGACGAAGGTTTCCCGCTCACGGAAGCCGCGCTCGCGCTCGCGCAGGATGCCTACCCCGACCTCGACTTGCAGGGCACGCTCGCCGAGATCGACGAGCTGGTGGTGCGCGTCAGGCGCCGTGTGCCCGATGGCGCGGACGTGCGCCAGCGCGTCACGATCCTCAACCAGTTTTTCTTCCGCGAACTCGGTTTCGCCGGCAATCTCAATGATTACTACGATCCCGAGAACAGTCATCTGAACGCGGTGCTCAGGCGCCGGCGCGGTGTGCCGATCTCGCTCGCGGTGCTCTATCTCGAGATGGCGACCCAGCTCGATCTGCCGGTGCGCGGCGTGTCGTTTCCGGGGCATTTCCTCTTGCGCCTGACGATGCCCGAAGGCGACGTGATGCTCGACCCGACCACGGGCCGCTCGCTCACCGAGTCGGACATGGTCGAGATGCTGGAGCCTTACGTCGCGAAGGCGGGCGAATCGATTGGCCGTGCGTTGCGCATGTTGCTGCAGCCGGCTACTCGTCGCGAAATCGTCGCGCGCATGCTGCGCAACCTGAAATCGATTTACCTGCAAACCGAGCGCTGGCAGCGTCTGCTCGCGGTTCAGCAGCGTCTCGTGATCCTGCTGCCGGGCTCGATCGAGGAAGTGCGCGACCGCGGCTTCGCTTATGCGCGGCTCGACTATCTGCGTCCCGCGCTCGAGGATCTCGAGCACTATCTGTCCGAGCGGCCCGAGGCCGAGGACGCGACCGTGGTCGAATCGCAGTTGCACGAGTTGCGCCAGCGCACGCTCGACAACGACAGCTTCTGACGCCGTGCGGCAAACATGAAAAAGCCTGCGAAGTTTTCGCAGGCTTTTTGTTGGCTATCGCGAGTGCCGCTTATTTCGGCTGCATGCGGATCGCGCCGTCGAGGCGGATCACCTCGCCGTTGAGCATCGGGTTCTCGACGATCTGCTTGACGAGCATCGCGTACTCGTCGGGCTTGCCGAGGCGCGCAGGGAACGGCACCATCGCGCCGAGCGCATCCTGCTTGTCCTTGGGCATGCCGAGCAGCATCGGCGTTTCGAACAGGCCGGGGGCAATCGTCATCACGCGGATGCCGCTGCGTGCGAGGTCGCGCGCGATCGGCAGGGTCATCGCGACGACACCGCCCTTGGACGCCGCATAGGCCGCCTGGCCGATCTGGCCGTCGTAGGCCGCCACCGATGCCGTGTTGACGATCACGCCACGCTCGCCGCCCGCGTTGGGTTCGGTTTGCGCGATGGCGGCCGCCGCGAGGCGGATCATGTTGAACGTGCCGATCAGGTTGACCGCGATGGTCTTCGAGAAGCTGTCGAGCGGATGCGGACCGTCCTTGCCGACGGTCTTCACGGCGGGCGCAATGCCGGCGCAATTGACGAGACCGCGCAGCGTGCCGAGCGCGCTCGCCGCAGCGACCGCGCGCGCGGCGTCTTCTTCGCTCGCCACGTTGCACTCGACGAACACGCCGCCGAGATCGGTCGCGAGTCCGGTGCCGACTTCCTTATTGAGGTCGGCAATGACGATCTTGGCGCCTTCTGCCGCGAGCAACCGGGCACTTGCTGCGCCGAGGCCCGAGGCTCCGCCGGTGATCAGGAATACGCTGTCGCGGATCTGCATGTCTTCAGCTCCTTGCCGGAGAGATTCTTGCTGGGAAGGGGCGGCGAGACGGCGGCCGCCTTGAACGAGTGCGAACCGGCCAGCGGGCGGACCCGCGACGAACGGCGGGCCGGCGCGCCGGGGAGCCAGCAGGCCGGGCAGGGCGCCCGGCACGGCTGGCGAGAGGCTTACTTGAGCGCGCCGAGTGCGCGTGCGCGGATTTCGTCGACGGCGCCGAGGCCCGAGATCTTGCGATACTGCGGCGCCTTCAGACCATTTTCTTCGCCGCGCGCAGCCCAGTCGCTGTAGTAAGCGATGAGCGGCTTGGTTTGTGCGACGTACACGTCGAGACGCTTCTTCACGGTCTCTTCCTTGTCGTCGTCGCGCTGGATCAGCGGCTCGCCCGTCACGTCGTCGACCATGTCGTTCTTCGGCGGATTGAACTTGACGTGATACGTGCGGCCTGACGCGGCATGCACGCGACGGCCGCTCATGCGGGTGATGATCTCGTCGAACGGGACGTCGATTTCGAGCACGTAGTCGATCGCGACGCCAGCCTGCTTCATGGCTTCGGCTTGCGGCAGCGTGCGCGGGAAACCGTCGAACAGATAGCCGTTCTGGCAATCGGCTTCCTTCAGGCGTTCCTTGACGAGGTTGATGATGAGCTCGTCCGTGACGAGTTCGCCAGCGTCCATGAAGCGCTTCGCCTCGATGCCGAGCGGCGTGCCGGCCTTGACGGCGGCGCGCAGCATGTCACCGGTCGAAATCTGCGGAATGCCGAACTCTTCCTTGATGAAATTGGCTTGGGTTCCCTTGCCCGCGCCCGGGGCGCCCAACAGGATCAAACGCATTTGAACAATCTCCGATCTGTGTGAATTCTTGCGGCGCGGCGGCGCGCATCCAGCGTGCAACGCTTTTGTTCCCACGGGTCATCGCGGCCTCGCGCAGCAGCGTCCAGCGGACGGCGCAGCAAGGCGGCTCGGGCGATAAATCCGGGGAAACCCCAATGCGTAAAGGCTTCGGACGGCTCGCGCAAACAACCGATTATGCCATGGCTTAATCGGGCCGCTGACCGCGCTCACGGAATAGCGCCTGTACACGGGCCAGATCTGCAGGCGTGTCGACACCGGGCGCGGGGGCTTCGTGGGTCACGCGAACCGCGATGCGCTCGCCATGCCACATCGCGCGCAACTGCTCGAGCGCCTCGACGGTTTCGAGCGGCGATTGCGCGAGCAACGGGTAGCCGCGAAGGAATTTGGCGCGGTAGGCATAAAGGCCGATATGCCGGTACACCACGGCGGGAGTGGGCGCGGCGGGCATGGCGGCGAGTTCGAGCGGCTGTGCCGACCACGCTCTTTGCCATGCATCGCGCGACCACGGAATCGGCGCGCGCGAAAAGTAGAGCGCGACGCCGCGTGCGTCGAGCACGACCTTGACGACGTTCGGCGAGAAGACCTCGGCCGGATCGGTAATGGGATGCGCGGCCGTGGCGATCGCGCAATCGGGGTGGGCGGCCAGGTGCGACGCAACGTCGCACACGAGCGCGGGATCGATCAGCGGCTCGTCGCCCTGCACGTTGACGACGATGGTGTCGTCGCTCCAGCCGAACTGCTCGGCGACCTCGGCGAGGCGGTCGGTGCCCGACGGGTGATCGGCGCGCGTGAGCACTGCGTCGAAACCGTGGGCGCGCGCAGCGTCGAGGACCGTTTGGGCATCGGAGGCGACCAGCACTTGCTGCGCGCCCGAGGCGCGCGCCTGCTCGGCGACGCGCACGACCATCGGCTTGCCGTCGAGATCGGCGAGCGGCTTGTTCGGCAGCCGGGTCGACGCGAGGCGCGCCGGCACGACGGCGATGAAGGGAATGGCAGGAGCGGTCATCGCAGCAATTCGAATGTCGGACACGAAACAGCGCGCCGTGGGCCGGCGCGCCGCGGGAAGACCTGCGCGCGGGCGCGGTCGCGGTCGGCGGGACTCAGGCCGCGGGCGGCGTGCCCGGATTGAGCGGCTCGACGGGCGTGCCTTCGACGGTCTGGCGCGCTTCGTCGACGAGCATCACCGGGATGCCGTCGCGGATCGGATAGGCGAGCTTGTCGGCGTTGCAGATCAGTTCCTGCGCGGCGCGGTCATAGCTCAACGGGCCCTTGCAGATCGGGCAGACCAGGATTTCAAGCAGACGGGCGTCCACGGAGTTTCTCCACAACCAGATTGATGAGGCGCTGATCGAGCGCGGCTTCGACGGGTACGACCCAGATCCGCGCATCGTGCGAGGCGGCTAATTTTACTGCATCCTTTTCGGTGATCAGGATCGCATCGGCGGCAATGTCGGCAAACGGACTGGTCGTGTAGGCGTAATGGTCGGGTAGCGCGAGCGTCTTCGGCGCGAGGCCGGCGGCGCGCAGGGTCGCGAAAAAGCGTTCGGGCGCGCCGATGCCGGCGGCCGCCACCACGCGCTGGCTCGCAAACTGCGCGAGCGGGCGGCGCAGACCCGGATTGGACAGGTGCCACGCGTCGCCGGGCTCGAGCTTGAGCGCGAAGGTGTTGGGCCAGGCGGGCAGCACGCGCTCGAACGGATTGTTGATGAGGGTGGCGTCGCGCTCGCGCGAAAGCGGCTCGCGCAGCGGACCCGCGGGCAGCAGGAAGCCGTTGCCGCCGAGCCGGTGGTCGAACACGACGATCTCGGCGGTGCGCGCGAGCCGGTAGTGCTGCAGGCCGTCGTCGCTGACGATCAAGTCGACGTCGCCGTGCGCCGCGCACAAGGCCTCGGCGGCGGCGACGCGGTTGGGCGAGACCCACACGGGCACGCCGGTGCGGCGCGCGATCAGGAGCGGTTCGTCGCCCGCGACGCGCGCCGGCGTGGCGGCGGTCACGGCGGTGGGGCGCTCGACCTTCGCGCCGTAGCCGCGCGAGACGACGCCGGGCGTGAAGCCCGCGAGCCGCAGCGCCTCGACGAGCGCGATCACGGTGGGCGTCTTGCCGGTGCCGCCGACGGTGACGTTGCCGACCACCACCACGGGCACGCCGACCTGCACGGTCTTCAGCCAGCCGAGCGTGTAGGCGGCGCGGCGCGCCGCCGTCACCGCGCCGAAAATGGCGGCGAGCGGCGTGAGCGCCCATGCGAGGGGGCCGCGGCGGCGCCACTCGTCGATGAGGCGCGCCTCGACGTTCGCGGCGAGCCCGTTCATTGCGGCTCCGGCGTGTGCGGCAGGCAGCAAGCCGCGCGGGTGTCGGCGCGCAGTGACGGGCGGGGCGAGGGCGGCGACTTCGGCGAAGGCATGAACGGCAGGGCTGGCCTCAAGTCGGTTCTCCTGGTCGAAGGAAGGAAGCGTGTGACGGGGCGCGCAACGCGTGCGCGCAGGCCGGGCCGCGCGGGTTGCACCGGGCCGGTTGCGGCGCGTGCCGGCGTCCCTTGGGAACCCAGGACTCTAGCGCGTGTGCCGCCTGCTGGGCAAGCCGTTCGAACGGCCGGTGCGGCGCTGTCGGCGTCTCCCCAGAATTGTGGATGCTGTGGATAACTCTGTGGAGAAAAGCCCGCCGATGCCGCTGCGACGCCCGCTTGAGCGGCTTCGCGTCGGCGATCGGCCCCTTCGTTCACAAGAAAATACGATATGAATCAATTACCTGTATCGAACTTGCGCGGTTTCGCCCAAGCTGCAAACGGGCGTCGTTGTCAATGCGCACAATGTGGACACATGGACGCGGCCCGCACCCGCCAGCGCGCGGGGCTGGACGCGGCAAGGCCGATCAGTCTATTGTCTGGGCGCCCAGTTCCTCGCGTTTGATCAATCAATCAGCATGAATTCCGACCGCTCCTTCTCTTCGTCGTTCTCGTCCGGTGGCGATGCCGTCATTCCGGTGTCGGCGCTCAACCGCGCGATTGGCGCGATGCTCGAACGTTCGTTTCCGCTCGCGTGGGTGTCGGGGGAAGTCTCGAACTTCACGCGCGCGGCGAGCGGACACTGGTATTTCTCGATCAAGGACGCCCAGGCGCAGATCCGCTGCGTGATGTTCCGCGGTCGCGCGCAGTACGCCGAATTCACGCCGCGCGAGGGTGACCGCATCGAGGTGCGCGCGCTCGTCACGATGTACGAGCCGCGCGGCGAGCTGCAACTGAACGTCGAGGCCGTGCGCCGCACCGGCCAGGGGCGGCTCTACGAGGCGTTCTTGCGCCTGAAGGCCCAACTGGAGGCCGAGGGACTTTTCGATGCCGCACGCAAGCGCGATCTGCCCGCGCATCCGCGCGCGATCGGCGTCGTCACGTCGATGCAGGCGGCGGCGTTGCGCGACGTGCTCACCACGCTGTGCCGCCGCGCGCCGCACGTGCCTGTGATCGTCTATCCGGCGCCCGTGCAGGGCGCGGGCGCCGCCGAGAAGCTCACCGCGATGGTCGAGGCCGCCAACGCACGTGCCGAGGTCGACGTGCTGCTCGTGTGCCGTGGCGGCGGCTCGATCGAGGATCTGTGGTCGTTCAACGACGAAGCGCTCGCGCGCGCGATCGCCGCGAGCCGTATTCCGGTCGTGAGCGGCGTGGGCCACGAGACTGATTTCACGATCGCCGACTTCGCCGCCGACCTGCGCGCGCCCACGCCGACCGGCGCCGCCGAACTGGTGAGCCCGCAGCGTGTGCTGTTGCTGCGCGAACTCGACCAGCGCCATGCCACGCTCGCGCGTGGCTTTGGCCGCATGATGGAGCGCCGCGCGCAGCAGCTCGACTGGCTCGCGCGCCGGCTCGTCTCGCCGGCCGAGCGGCTCGCCCAGCAGCGTACGCATCTGCGCCAGTTGCAGATTCGCCTCGGCTCGGCGGGCGCACGGGTGTCCGCCGATGCGCGCGCGCGGCTCGGCATGCTGCAGATGCGCTGGCAGCGCGCGCGCCCCGATCCCGCAGCGCAGCGCCCGCAAGTCGATGCGCTCGCACGGCGCCTCGATGGCGCATTTCAACGTCAGCACGAACGGCAGCGCTCGCGCGTCTCGGAACTGGCCGCGCGGCTCGAAGTGCTGAGTCCGCAGCGTACCTTCGAGCGCGGCTATGCGGCCTTGCTCGACATCCAGAGCGGCACGGCGGTGCGCTCGCCCGCGACGCTCAAACCCGGCAAGCGGCTGACGGTCCATCTCGCCGAGGGCAGTGCGGACGTCGCACTCTCGGATGTTCAGCCACGCCTTGCAGATGGCTTCTGAACGCTGCCGGGCGCGCCGTTTGCTGCGCTTCGCTGTGTGGCGAACGAGGCATCCGGGGCACCTGAGGCGAAGGGCGAACGCCGACGAAACGACACGTCATTCATACGCATGACACGCATGCGCGCCCATGCTTGCAAGTGGATTCGTTCAAGCATGGAAGTGCATGCTAAAGCGCAAAAACACCGGTTTTACTGCACGCGTATAGTCCAGACAGACGATCTTGCACAGAAAGGCCGTTCGTTTGCGGGGTTATTCCAACTCGCCTACAATCGAGTGCTCCAAATGCTGGCGTCACGCAGATTCTCCCCATAACACGACAGAAGGAATCGCATCATGTCATTTACGCTCCCCCCGCTGCCGTTCGCGAAGAACGCGCTCGTTCCGCACATGTCGGAAGAAACGCTCGAGTACCACTACGGCAAGCATCACCAGGCTTACGTCACGAACCTGAACAATCTGGTTCCGGGCACCGAATTCGAAAACCTGTCGCTCGAAGAGATCATCAAGAAGGCATCGGGCGGCGTGTTCAACAACGCAGCGCAGGTGTGGAACCACACCTTCTTCTGGAACGGCCTGTCGCCGCAAGGTGGCGGCGCTCCCAGCGGCGCGCTCGGCGACGCGATCAATGCGAAGTGGGGTTCCTATGACGCGTTCAAGGAAGCGTTCTCGAAGGCTGCAGTCGGCAACTTCGGCTCGGGCTGGACGTGGCTCGTGAAGAAGGCCGACGGCTCGCTCGACATCGTGTCGACCAGCAACGCCGCCACGCCGCTCACGACCGACGCGAAGGCGCTGCTCACGATCGACGTGTGGGAACACGCGTACTACATCGACTACCGCAACGCACGTCCGAAGTTCGTCGAAGCGTTCTGGAACATCGTGAACTGGGACTTCGCTGCGAAGAACTTCGCTTAAGGCGTTCTGTTCGCGCACTGTGCCGCTCTGGTGGCGCAGACACGAAAAAGCCCTCGATTTCGAGGGCTTTTTTCATTGTGCGCCCAGCACGGGCGCAATCTTGTGGGTGCAAGTCCCATCGTGAGTTGACCACAGCGAACGAAGCAAAGCGCAACTGCGTGAGGGCGACCGAGCGTGGGGAGGAAGCGTGGAGCGAAACCGCGAGCCGATGAACAAGAACCGGATATGAGGCGGTGCCGATCAGGGCGAGCGCGCAATGAAGCGCGAAGCTCTCGTGGTCAAGGATCAGGCATCGTAAATGCGGCGGTTGTGCGGTGAAGGATTGCGCTCTTACCTGGGGAGATCTCGCCTCGTGCCTGAAAGGGCAACGGCGTCGAGCCGGAGCGAGAAGTCAGCAGAGGCCGTAGTAGTCACAGGACAGGTCGATGAGGCTGAAGCTGGTGACGAAGGGCCAAACGGGAAGGAGTGTCCAACGTCATGTCGATGCGACAGGCAATGCGTCAGATGCCCGTGCAAACGGGGCGAGCGGGAGTAGCGCGCGGTGAAGCTGCACGCGTACCCGTGAGCGACGAAGTCTGCGGCCCGCGCCATGAATCCGGGGACACGGGGTCAGCGTTGCTGGAAGCAGCGCTGACGAGAGAGAACCTGAAGCAGGCGTTCAAACGGGTACGGGCGAACAAGGGAGCCGCTGGCGTGGACGGTCTGGACATTGACCAGACGTCGCGTCATCTGGTGAGGGCGTGGCCTGCGATCCGTGAACAATTGCTCAAGGGGACGTACCGGCCCAGTCCGGTACGTCGGGTGACGATTCCGAAGCCGGACGGAGGCGAGCGCGAGCTTGGCATCCCGACGGTGACTGACCGGTTGATCCAGCAGGCGCTGCTGCAGGTGCTGCAACCGGTTCTGGATCCGACCTTCAGCGAGCACAGCTACGGCTTCCGGCCGGGACGGCGTGCGCACGACGCGGTACTTGCCGCGCAATCGTACGTGCAGTCGGGACGGCGAATCGTGGTGGACGTTGATCTGGAGAAGTTCTTTGACCGGGTCAACCACGACATCCTGATCGAGCGCTTACAGAAACGCATTGGCGACGCCGGAGCGATCCGGCTGATCCGTGCGTATCTGAACAGCGGCATCATGGATGGCGGGGTGGTGCAGCAGCGAGATCAGGGCACACCACAGGGTGGGCCGCTATCCCCGTTGCTGGCCAACGTGCTGCTCGACGAGGTGGACAAGGAACTGGAGCGACGGGGTCATTGCTTCGCACGCTACGCCGACGATGCGAATGTGTATGTTCGTAGCCGCCGGGCGGGCGAGCGGGTGATGGCACTGTTGCGACGCCTGTACGGGCGACTGCGTCTGAAGGTCAACGAGACCAAAAGCGCAGTGGCCAGTGTGTTCGGTCGGAAGTTTCTGGGCTACAGCCTGTGGGTGGCTGCGGGTGGGGTGGTCAAACGCAAGGTGGCGGCCAAACCGCTGCTGGCGTTCAAACACCGCATCCGTCAGGTGACTCGCCGATCCGGCGGGCGCAGCATGAAGGAAGTGGTGGAACAGTTACGGCCTTACGTGCAGGGCTGGAAGGCGTACTTCCGGCTGGCGCAAACGCCGCGCGTCTGGTTAGCACTGGACGAGTGGCTGCGTCACCGGTTGCGTGCCATTCAGCTTAAGCACTGGCGCCGTGGCGCCACCATCTACCGGGAACTGCGTGCGCTGGGGGCATCGGCTGCGGTGGCGCGACAAGTGGCGGCGAACAGTCGTTGCTGGTGGCGCAACAGCAACGGTGCGCTCAAGCGTGTGCTGACCATCGCCTACTTCGACCAGTTGGGCGTACCCCGACTCTCATAACCTCAACTTCCCGAACCGCCCGGTGCGGACCCGCATGCCGGGTGGTGTGGCAGGGGTACGGCCTCATGGCCGTCCCCTATGCCGATGCGGCAAAATGATCAGGACTGCGGCCGATACCATCAGGCCTCGCGGTTCACATCCCAGTTGATATCGACGCACAGCACTTGCAGACCTTGCGGCGTTTGCGTGGCGATCGAGGCCGTGACGCACAAGTGCGCCTCGTTGATCGACAGATATGGCGCCGTCAGATGCACGTGTCCCGGCGTACGCAGCGCGCCGATGAAATACGGGCGGCGCTCCCAGCTCGCGCCTTCCGAATGCAGGAGCGGCGAGAAGCGCTTCGCGCGCTGTGTCGTGCGGCCGTCGGGCACGACGTTGTCGCCGATCTGGCGGCCCGAGCCGTCGAGCAAAAAGCAGCGCGCTGTCTGGTCCAGACCCAGCAGCGGCAGCGTCGCATCGCTCATGTCGGCGCCCGCTGCGAGCCGCGCGCCGACGGTTTCGAGCGCGCTCACATAGGGCGCGAGACGTGCGGCCTGGGTGCGTTCGCGCGCGCCCACGCGCTCGCGCAGACGCGCGGACAGATCGTCCATCAGATGGGCGGCGACATCGGGCAGTACGGGCTCGACGCCGGGCCGCGCGAAATACGCGCCTTGCACGAAGTCGACATTGCATTCGAGCGCGATGAGCGCATCTCGCTCGGTCGTGAGTCCGCCCATCAGCACGAGCTGGCCTGATTCATGAAGCATCGAGACGAGCCCCGGCAACACACGCTCGATATGCGCATGGCGGCTCGCCTGGGCAAGCAGGCTGCGATCGAGCGTGACGATGTCGGGGCGCAGATGCCAGACGCGATCGATGTTCGAATGCTTGGCGCCGAAGCCGTCGAGCGCGATCAGGAAGCCGGACTTGCGCAGCCCGTCGATGATCTCGGCAAAGCGCATGTTCTCGCCGCCGGCCTGCTCGGGCACTTCGAGCACGACACGCTGCGGCGGCAGGGCGAGCGCCTTGAGGCCCGCGAGCAGCGCATCGCCATAGCTCGTATCCATCAGCGCGGCGGGGTGCAGGCTCAGGAAGAGCCACTCGTCACGCGAGTCGAAGGCATTGAAGTTGCCCAGATGCAGCGATTCGGCGAGGCGCCCGAGTTCGAGCAGATCGCCACGCCGCGCGGCCTGCGTGAACACCTCCTGCGAGGGCACGTGCTGGCCCTCTTCGTCATGCGCGCGCAGTGACGCGTGATAGCCGATGGCGCGCCGGTGCGCGACCGAGAACACCGGCTGGAATACGCTGAACACGGTGTAACCGCCATACAGCACGGTGCGCCGGGCGCCTTCTTCGCCCGCGACCGGGCGCGGCGACTGGAAGCCAGGGGGATCGAGATCGATCATGCTCGTCATCTGGGTGAATGGGCGCGCGGCAGGGCGCGCGCGGGAGGCACAAGTTTACAGGATAGGTCAGCAAGAAGTATGCACGCGAGGGCGAATGCACGGAATGCGCCGCTTTGAGTGAACTGCTCCGTGCGTTGGCCCGCGGGGCGCACCCTGCACGAACCGCGACGCTGACCACTCACGCGAAAGCGCGCACCGTCCGCTGGCGCGCTGCACCCGAACGGTGCGCTCCGGGTCAGGTCCGTTCGGACGGATCGGTCTTCTTCGCGGCGCGGCGAAGGTCGGGCGAGAGCTGCGCGAAGATCCACGACGAGCCCGCCGTGATGATGCCGACGCACAGGAACGTCGCGTGGAAAGCCGGAATCACGTTCGATGCCGTGATGTGGCCGATGAGCCCGGTGAAGGTGGTCAGCAACGCGCCCGCGACGGTCACGCCGAGACTCATCGAGAGCATCTGCACGAGTGAAAAGAGGCTGTTGCCGCTGCTCGCGCCGCCGGTGCCGAGGTCCTTGAGCGTGAGCGTGTTCATCGCGGTGAACTGCACCGAGTTCACGCCGCCGAAGAGCGCGAGCTGCACGATGCGCAGCCACAGCGGCTCGCCGGGGCTCACGAGCGCGAAGCTCGCCATCGCGATGCCGACCAGCACCGTATTGCTCACGAGCACGCGCCGATAGCCGTACTTCATGATCAGTTGCGTGACGATTCGCTTCGAAGCCATGCCCGCGGCGGCGGTCGGCAGCATCATGAGGCCTGCTTCGAACGCGGTGTAGCCGAGCGCGACTTGCAGCAGGAGCGGGATCAGATACGGCATCGCGCCGCTGCCGATGCGCGCGAACAGATTGCCGAGCAGCCCCACGCTGAAGGTGTGGATCTTGAAGAGATCGAGCGAGAAGATCGGCTGCGGCGTGCGCACCGCGTGCAGCCCGTACGCGACGAACGCGGCGAGGCTCAGGATCAGCAACACGAGCACGGTCGCGTGCTGGATGCCGAGTTCGGCGCCGCCGTCGAGCGCAAACGAGATCGCCACCATGCCGATCACCAGCAGCAGATAGCCGGGCAAATCGAACTTGGGCGTCTCCGGGTTGCGGCTGTCGGCCATGAAAATGAAGGTCGCGATGCAGCCCACCACGCCGACCGGCACGTTGATGAGGAAGATCCAGTGCCACGACGCGATCTGCACGAGCCAGCCACCGAGCGTCGGACCGATCAGCGGGCCGATGAGCCCCGGAATCGCGACGAACGACAACGCTGGCAGATAGCGTTCGGCGGGGAACGTGCGCAGCACGGCGAGGCGTCCGACCGGCAGCAGCATCGCTCCGCCGACGCCCTGGCCGACGCGCGCGCACACGAGCTGCGTGAGCGTGTGCGAGTTCGCGCACAGCAGCGAGCCGATCGTGAAGACGAGGATCGCGCAGAAGAACACGCGGCGCGTGCCGAGCTTGTCCGCGAGCCAGCCCGAGACCGGAATCATCACGGCCATCGTGAGTGAGTAGGCGATCACGACCGACTGCATGCTCAAGGGGCGCTCCCCGAGACTCGCGGCCATCGCCGGCAGCGCTGTGTTCACGATCGTCGCGTCGAGCGTCTGCATGAAGAAGCCGGTGGCGACGAGCCACAGCATCACCGTGAGCGAGCGGGCGGACGGGCCGCTGGATGGCGTGCTCGCAGCAGGCGTGGGCGAGGGGGCGGACATGAAGGGGCGGGGACGCTCGGGCCGTGGGTCGGGCAGCCGCCATTGTAGGGAAATCGGGTCAGTGGCGCATCGAGCGGGGCAGTGGGCCGATGTTGGGCGTTCGACTGTCGAGGTACAGGGTCGCTGCGCGTCGAGTGCTCAACCGCCGAGCCGCACTGCCGCCGCGAGCCGAGCGCTCAACCGCCGAGCCGCATCGCCGCCGCAAAAAACGCCTGCGCGCGCGGATCGCTTGCGAAAGATGCGTTGATGCGGATCCACGGACACGGCGCGCCATCTGGCCGGAAGTAGCTGCCCGGCGTCACGGTGACACCAAGCGGCTCGCCACAGGCGACGAGCCGCGCCGAGTCCTCGATGTGCGGCACTCGCGCCCACACGAACTTGCCGCCTGCGGGCCGCGCGAACAGCTCCCAGCCGTGCGTTTCCAGTGTCTGGGTGGCCGCGCCGAGCGCATCGGCGAGGCGCCGCCGCAAGCGTTCGAGATACTTGCGATACGCGCCGCGTTCGAGCAGATACGTCGCGACAGCTTCCGCGAAACGCGAGCCGCTGATACGCGTGAGCGCCCGGATCGAGGCGAGATCGCGCGCGATCGCCGGGCTCGCGACCACATAGCCGATGCGCAATGACGACGAGAGTGTCTTCGAGAGCCCGCCCACGTAGACGACGTGCTCGAACTGGTCGAGCGCGGCGAGCCGGTCGGTGAGGTCGGTCTGGAAGTCCGCGTAGATATCGTCCTCGACGATCGTGAAGCCGTGCTCGCGCGCCGCCTGCAGCAGCCGGAACGCGACCGGCGGCGCGATCACCGTGCCGGTCGGGTTGTGGAACACGGTGTTGATGAAGAACGCGCGCGGACGATGCTCGGCGAGCTTGCGTTGCAGCATCTCGAGGTCGGGCCCGCTCGCCGTGCGCGCGATGCCGACGATCTGCACGCCATGCAGCTTGAGCAGACCGTGCAGGTTGTAGTAGCCGGGATCTTCGACGAAGACCGTATCGCCGGGCTTGAGCATGTAGCGCATCAGCAGGTCGAGCCCTTCGCTCGCGCCATCGGTCACGATGATCTGCTGCGACGCGGCCTCGATGCCCAGCGGCGCGAGACGCGCCTGCAGATGCTCGCGCAGCCGCATGTCGCCGACCGAATTCGCGTAGTCGACGAGGCTCGATGGGTCCGTGCGCGAGATGTGGCGGATCGCCTGGGCGAGCGCATCGATATCGCGCCACGCTTGCGGGATCGAGCCGCTGTCGAGTTCGAGCAGCTCGCCGGGATGGTTGAGTTGACGCAAGATGTGGCCGGATTCGTCGGCCGCGCGCGCGAGCTCGCACGTGCCCATGCTCCCGATCCCCATCCCGATGGGGCCGCGCTCGCTCACATAGAAACCCGAGCCGTGGCGCGAGTCGAGCAGGCCGCGCGACACGAGCCGGTCGTAGGCCTCGATGACCGGAAAGCGGCTGATCTGATAATCGGCGGCGAACTGGCGGATCGACGGCAGGCGCGCGCCAGGATGGGCGCCGCGCGAGCGGATCCACGTCTCGATGCCGGCGACGATCTGCTCGGTGAGCGGCACGCCGCTCGCGCGGTCGAGTTCGAGTTTCATGGGAGCCTCGCGTCACAAACGTCACGAACTGTTCGGTAATTTCACTGCACAGTTTAGGTCGAACTGTTCGGAACTGTGCATGGGTTCGAGTGCTGATGACCGCAATAATGCTTGAACCCGAAGACGCGTTCAAGGAGCATCGCGATGCGTGAAATCCGTACTTTCGAACTGGAGCAGGGCGAGCCGGCGCAGCAGTGGAATCTGACCCAGCCCGCGAACTTGCAGGTCAACGCAGGCGAGGTCTGGCTCACGATCGCCGGCGAACTGGACGATCACTGGCTGCGCGCCGGCGATGCGTGGCGGCTTTGCGCCGGCGTGCGCGTGTGGGTCAGCGCGGGCGAGCACGGTGCGAGTTTTCAACTGGCGCTCGGCGGCGCGGCACCGGGCGGGCGAACCGTTGCGGCTCGCGACGAGGCGTGGCTCTCGTCGATGCAGCGACGGATTACCGCGATGCGCCGCCGCTGGTCGCTCGGCGTCGTGTAAACGCCGGGCTTGGAGGGTTCGCGCAGCTCAGCTCGCGCCGCCGTATTCGCCGATGTAGCGCGCCCGCGGCCGGATCAGCCGGCCATCGGCGGTCTGTTCGAGCGCGTGCGCGACCCATCCGGCCACGCGACCGACGGCGAACAGCGTGAAAGCCGCGCCGCGCGGCAACCCCAGCACGCGTTCGAGCGCGGCGAGCGCGAAGTCGACGGTTGGCCGCGCGCCGCTCGTGTCGTAGACGGCCTGGGTCAGCGCATCGATGTCGGCCATCGGCGAGCGCGCCGGCGCGCGTTGGGCGAGCAGGTCGAGCAGCAGACGCGCGCGCGGATCGCCATCGGGATAGAGCGGATGACCGAAGCCCGAGAGCCGCGCGCCGACACCACGGTCATCGGCTGCGAGCCGGTCGGCGAGGAAGCGATGCAGATCCGTTGCGCGCGCAGCTTCTTCGAAGAACGCGCCGACGCGGGCCGTCTCCCCGCCGTGGCGCGGCCCGGCCAGCGCGGCAAGTCCTCCTGCCGCCGCGCCGAACAGATGCGTGCCCGTCGAGGTGATGCAGCGCACCGTGAAAGTCGATGCGTTGAGTTCGTGGTCCGCGCACAGCACGAGCGCGGCGCGCAACAAGTCGGCGAGCGCGCGGCTGCGCACGCCCCACGCGAGCGCCAACTGGCGATGCAGCGGTTCGTTCGATGGCGCGGCCGAGATCATCGCCGCCGCCGCGAGACGCATCAGCATGGCGCCGGTATCGAGTTGCGCGTCGCGGCCCTGGGCCCAGATGCGCGGCATTTGCGCGGCAGCGGCGGGCAGCAGCACGAGCGCGCGTTCGAGTGGCCCGTGCTCGCTCCACAGCTTGAGCCACGCCGACCATTGCGCCGATGCGAGCGGGGCGGGCGGCGCCTCGACGATGCGACGCGGTGCGCAATCCCACAGGAGCGCGGCGACTTCTTCGAGTGTGGCGGTGCGCGCCAGCTCGACCGCGTCGTGGCCACGATAGTAGAGGTGGCCGTCGGCGATCAGCGTGATCGACGATTCGAGCACCGGCACGCCCCAATCCAGCACCTTCTGCGCGACCTTGCCCGCGCGCTTGCCGTCGGCCTTGCGGCGCGCGAGACGGCGCACCTCGTCGGCCGGATAGCGGTTGCTGCGGCCCGCGCCGCCCGGCGCCGAGCGCAGCAAGCCGCGGCTCACGTACGCATAGAGGGTGGCGCGGCTGATGCCGAGTGCTTCGGCGGCTTGCGCCGCGGTCATATAGCTGGACATGGCGGTGAGCGGGCAGAAACCTGAGAAATCGATCTATGTTGATTATTTTAATCAAGATTGATCGAGCTTGATGGGAATTCTAGACTCGATTCACCGCTAACCGACCAGGATCTTCATCATGACGCCACGCGATGCCCTCGAACACCTCTGGATGCTGGCCGCTTGTTCCCCGGCCGCGCTCGACGACCTCGATGTGAGCGGCGACGATCCCGGTCTGCCGTCGATCTATCGTCTGGGTGCGCTCGCGGCCGGCACGATCGGCGCGGCGGCGCTCGCGGCGGCCGAGCTGCACCGGTTGCGCACTGACGTGCGCCAGCGCGTCGAGATCGACGTGCGACGCTCGCTCGCGGCGTTTCGCAGCGAGCGCTATGTGCAGATCGACGAGAGCGTGCCGTTCGAGATGGGCGATCCGGTGACGGGCTATTACCCGACTCGCGACGGCCGCTGGATCCAGTTGCACGCGAACTTCGCCCATCATCGCGACGGCATCGCGCAGGTGCTCGGCACCTCGACCGAACGTGCCGATGTGGCGGCCGCGATTCTTGAACGCGATGGTGCCGAACTCGACGAGACGCTCGCCGCGCGCGGTCTGTGCGCGGCGCTGATCCGCTCGCCGCGCGAGTGGTCGGCGCATGCCCAGGCGCATGCGATCGCGAGCCTGCCGCTCATCGAAATCGAGCGCATCGGCGATGCGCCGCCGCAATGGCCGGCAACGTCCGGCGACGCCGCGCGTCCGCTCTCGGGTGTGCGCGTGCTCGACCTCACCCGCATCATCGCGGGGCCGGTCGCGGGCCGCACGCTCGCGGAACATGGCGCCGACGTGCTGCTCGTGAATGGCCCGCATCTGCCGAACATCGCGCCGCTCGTGATCGACAACGGCCGCGGCAAGCGCTCGGCGACGCTCGATCTGCGCGAGCGCGCGGCGTGCGAACAATTGCGTTCGCTCGCGGCCCATGCCGATGTGTTCCTGCAGTCGTATCGCCCCGGCACGCTCGATGCACGCGGCTTCTCGGCCGCCGAGCTGGCGCGTCTGCGCCCGGGCATCGTGCATGTATCCGTGAGTGCGTACGGCCATTGCGGACCGTGGTCCGGGCGGCGCGGTTTCGACAGTCTCGTGCAGTCGGCGAGCGGCATCGTGTGGAGCGAGAGTGTCGCGGCTGCGGGCAACAGCGCTGCGCACGGGTTCGAGCGGCCGCGACCGCTGCCCTGCCAGGCGCTCGATCACGCGACCGGGTATCTCGCCGCGTTCGGCGCGATGGTGGCGCTCGCGCGCCGTGCGGTGGAAGGAGGCAGCTGGCAGGTGCGTGTGTCGCTCGCCCAGACCGGGCGCTGGCTTCAGACCATGGGGCTGGTGGAGGACGGCGCACGCGCAGCCGATGTCGGCGCGGCGGACCTCGCCGATTGCCTCGTAGTCACCGATACGCCGTTTGGTCGCGTGCGCAGTGTGGCGGGCGCGGCGCGCATGACGGCGACGCCGCCGTTCTTCGCGCAACCGCCCGTGCCGATCGGCACGCATGCGGCCGAGTGGTGAGGGACCCGCCGCCACGATGCCGGCGAACGCGCGACTCACTTACTTGCGCAACTCGGCGACGAAGTCGTAATAGTCGTTGCGGCAATAGGTGTCGGTGAGTTCGATCGCGCGCTGGTCGGCCGTGTAGCCCACGCGCGTGATCAGCAGCAGCGCTTCGTTGGGCGCGATGCTCATCTGGGCGGCGATCTCATCGGTCGCATTGACCGCGCGGAAATGCTGCAGCGCGCGCACGATCGCGAGGCCGCGCTGTTCGAGGAAGCTGTAAAGCGAGTCGCCGATTGCTTGCGGGTCGGGGATCACGGCAGCCGGGAAGGTCGAGTTCTCGACTGCCATCACGATGCCGTCGGCGAGCCGCAGACGCTTCAGGCGCGTAACCGCCGCTGCCGGCGACAGGCCGAGCTGGATCACCTCGTCGCGGCTTGCGGGCTGGATCTCGCGCGAGAGCCATTGCGAGCTTGGCGTGAAGCCGCGCTGGCGCAACATCTCGCTGAAGCTCGTGAGGCGCGACAGCGGATCTTCGTAGCGCGGCGTGATGAAGCTGCCCGCGCCTTGCGTGCGGCGGATCAGCCCTTGCTCGACGAGCAGCGCGATGGCCTTGCGCGCGGTGATGCGCGACACGCCGAGTGCATCGGCGAGCACGCGCTCGGACGGCAACGCTTCGCCCGCGTTCCAGCGGCTTTCGTGGATCGCCTCGCTCAGCTTGCGTGCGAGCTGCAAATAGAGCGGCGTATCGTTGTCCGGGTCCGGGCGCAGATCGCGCCAGCGGTCTTCCGTGGGTGCGTTCATGGGATTGAAACAGGGAAGGCGAAAGGCGATTTTATGTCATCAGCGTGTGATGGCGGGCTTTTGCCTGCACGAATAGAGGGCTGGCGTACGAGCGGCTACACTGAGCGTCCGTGCCGTTGCCATGTTGGACATCGATGCCACGCGGCGGCGCGCGCTACAAGGAGACGTCATGACGACCGACAGCAACAGTGCGCATCACGTGGCACTGCCCGATGGCGCGACGATGCCGAGGCTCGGGCAGGGCACCTGGGAAATGGGCGAGCGTGCCGCGCGCCGCGCCGACGAGATCGCCGCGTTGCGTGAAGGCATCGCGCTCGGCATGACGCTCATCGATACCGCCGAGATGTACGGCGATGGCGCGACCGAGCGGCTCGTCGGCGAGGCGTTGCAGGGCTTGCGCGACGAGGTTTTTCTCGTGAGCAAGGTGTATCCGCACAACGCGACCCGGCGTGGCGTGCAAAGCGCCTGCGAGGCGAGCCTGAAGCGGCTCGGTACCGGACACCTCGATCTGTACTTGCTGCACTGGCGGGGCAACGTGCCGCTCGCGGAGACAATCGAAGGCTTCGAAGCGTTGCAGCGCGCGGGCAAGATCGCGCGCTGGGGCGTGAGCAACTTCGATACCGAGGACATGGAAGAGCTGTTCGCGACGCCGGGTGGCGATGCTTGCGCGACCAACCAGATTCTCTACAACGTCGCCCGGCGCGGCGCCGAGTTCGACTTGCTGCCGTGGAGCGCCGCGCATCGTATGCCGCTGATGGCGTATAGCCCCGTCGATCATGCGCGCCTGCCGCGCCGCTCGCCGCTCGACGACATCGCGCATGCGCGCGGCGTCTCGGTGTATCAGGTGGCGCTCGCGTGGGTGCTGCGCCAGCCGGGCATCTGCGCGATCCCGAAGGCGGCGCGCAGCGAGCATGTGCGCGACAACCGGCACGCGTTCGACCTGCAGTTGTCGGCCGACGATATGGCCGCGCTCGATGCGCACTTCCGGCCGCCGCGCGCGAAGCGTCCGCTGGAGATGCTCTGAATCTTCCGGGTTCAGGTGCAGGCGTGAGGGCGTGCGTTGCAGGTGGGCGGGGCTGACCTGGCCCGCGTCGCTCACGAACTCATCGACGATAACAGCGAGACGCGCTGTATTTCGTCCACGGGAAGCGACGCGCGCTGGCTCAGGAACAGCACGTCGTACTGATAGCCGTGGATGATGCCGCGCACCGCGCCGACGCACTGGCCGAGGGCGATGTTATCGGCGCTCTTCTGGCATAGCTGGGCGAGCGCGTAGGCGGAATTCATCGATGGATGCGGGTGATGGTCCCGGCGCGGCGACGATGCCCGGCCGGGGGACCGGACACCGCCGCCGTTTCCGCCTGGGATGGCGTGACACATGTCACGCCAGACCGGGTCGCGCAGACCGGAGTGGCCCGCGCTGCGTTTGCAGCGCGCAACGACGCTAACGGCCGTTGCCGCCACCGTGGCCTCCGCCGTAGCCGCCGCCGTAGCCGCCGCCTGGGCCGCCGGCCGGTCCGCCACCTTTGCCGAATCCTCCGCCGAAACCTCCAAAACCACCGCCGAAACCGCCGCCGAAACCGCCGCCGAAACCGCCGCCAAAGCCTCCACCGAAACCGCCGCCCGGACCGCCGCCCGGACCACTGCCCGGACCACTGCCATGGCCGCTTGCCCCGGCGCCGGCACCGGCACTGCCGCAACCGCAGCCGCTGCTGCCGCTGCTGTTGCCACCGCCGCCGCTGTTGCCACCGCCGCTGTTGCCACCGCCGCTGTTACCGCCACCGCTGTTGCTACCACCACCGCTGTTACCCCCACCGCCCGCTCCATTGCTGCTGGCACCCTTGCCGCCACCCGACGGTCCACCCGAATTGCTCGACCCGTTGGCGCTGCCACCCGTGCCCGAACTCGCGGCGCCCCCACTGCCGCCGCCGCGCCCGCTGTTGGGCGCACAGTTGCCGGAGTCGCTGTTGCACGGCCCGAGCATGAAGACGGTCTGCAGGTCGTGATCGGCAGAAGCCAGTTCGGCGCCACGGTCGAGCGGCGCGCTCACGGCGCCCACGCTGCTCGCGGGAAGCGCCGGGATCGCAGTGAGCACACCGTCCGGCACGATCTCGTCGGCGGGGGCAGCGTGGGCTGCAACGACGGCCGCGAGCAAGACAGTCGCTACCCACGTCTTCAAGCATGAAAAGGAATGCTTATCAGATGATGTGCGCTTCATGACCGGACTCCCCGACGACCGGACCATCGAGTCCGGCCCAGCCTGTTCCCCGCGCGGTGTCGCTCCCCGTGGCGCCGTGCTTCTGCGCTCGAACTAGCGATATCCGTGCCACTGGCCGCGAGACCTCGCGGCACAGGCATGGCGTGGCGCGCCTGCAGCGTGCGCGCGGCGAAAGTCGCTGAAAACGTATCGCGGATGAAACGCGGCAGCGCCGTCGCGCCTATGGTTGCGAGCGCAACCAGCTACGGTTCGAGACGACCGCGCTGCAGCACACGCAGTTCGTCGGCGGGAATGTGGCAGCGGATGGGGTGAGCGTCGCCGAGGTCGTCGAAGGGCGGCGCCTCGTCGTCGCAGATCGCGCCGAGCTTGCGCGCACATTGGCCCGCGTATGGGCAGCCGCGTCCTGTGGTGCCACCGGCGACATGGCCGGACGCGGCGGCGGGGCTCCGCTCGCGCGGCGTTCCGTCGAGGGCGGGCAGCGAGGCGAGCAGGCTCTCCGTATAGGGATGATGCGGGCCGTTGAACACGGCCTCGGCGGGTCCGGTTTCGACGAGACGTCCCGCGTACAGCACGGCGATGCGATCGGACAGATAGCGCACGACGTTGAGATCGTGCGAGATGAACACGTAGCTCACGCCGCGCGCGCGCTGCAGGTCCGCGAGCAGGTTGAGCACGGCGGCCTGCACCGAGACATCGAGTGCCGAGGTCGGTTCGTCGCAGACCACGACACGCGGCTCGCCCGCGAAGGCCTGCGCGATCGCGACGCGCTGCTTGAGTCCTCCGGAGAGCTGGCGCGTCAGCGCATCGAGATAACGCATGGGCACGCGCACGGCGTCGAGCAACGCCGCGATACGTTCGCGCGAGGCATTTTCCTCGCCCGCATACGCGAGCGCGCGAGCGAGGAGCCGGCGCACCGGATGCGCGCGATTGAGCGACGCGTCGGGGTTCTGGAACACGAGCCGCAGCGCCTTCAACTGGCGCGCGTTGCGCCGCGCGACGCGCGCGGGCAGCAGTTCGCCATCAAGTTCCACGCGCCCGCCCGCATCCGGCGCGACGAGGCCCGTGAGCATGCGCGCGAGTGTGGTCTTGCCGCTGCCCGATTCGCCGACGAGGCCGAGCGTTTCGCCCGCGCGCAGTTCGAGCGAGACCGCATCGACGGCGAGCGTCGTCTGGCCCGTGCCATGAAACGTACGCGAGAGCGCTTGCGCGCGCAGCACGACCGGTCGCGGCGCCGATCGGCTCGCCGCAGCTCCGCTCGGCGTGGCCGCGGCAACCGGCAATTCGGCGGCGCGTTCGTGATAGTGACAACGCGCCATCTGCTCGCCGTGCGCCGCCGCGACGCGCGAGGGCGGCGGTGCATCGCGCCGGCAGCGCTCGTCGGCGAGGCGGCAGCGCGGCGCATACACGCAGCCGCGTGTGTGCGTGCCGGGCTCGGGCAACTGGCCCGCGATCGTATCGAGCGGCCCGGCCGCCTTGTTGCGGCCCGGCGTGGGCAGGCAACGCAGCAGACCGACCGTGTAGGGATGGCGCGGTCGTGCGAACACATCCTGCGTGCTGCCTTCTTCGACGAGACGGCCAGCATAGAGCACGCCGACGCGCTCGCACATCTGCCCGATGATCGCGAGGTTGTGGCTGATCATCAGCACCGCCATGCCGAGTTCCGCGCGCAACTGCGCGATCAGGTCGAGCACTTCGGCTTCGACGGTGGCGTCGAGGCCGGTCGTCGGTTCGTCGAGGATCAGTAGCGCGGGGTTCGCGGCAAGCGCCATCGCGATCACGACGCGCTGTTGCATGCCGCCCGAGAGCTGATGCGCATAGCTCGCCATCACGCGCTCGACATCGGCGATGCGTACGCGCGCCAGGGCTTCGCGCGCGCGTGCCGACGCTTCGCTCGCGCTCGCGCCCGCCACTTCGAAGGCCTCGCTCACTTGCCGCGCGATCGTGAGCGACGGGTTGAGCGCGCTCGACGGATCCTGGTAGACCATCGACACGCTGCGTGCGCGCAGCGTACGCAGCGCGTCGGCATCGAGCCCGAGCACATCGACGCCGGCAACCGCGATGCGCCCGGCCTTCACGCGCCCGGCACGCGGCAGATAGCGCAGCGCGGCCAGCGCGACGGTCGACTTGCCGCAACCCGATTCGCCGACGAGCCCATAGGCCTCGCCACGGCGGATGCGCAACGAGATGTCGGTGAGCACGTCGTGCTCGCGGCCACGCACGCGATAGGCGACGCTCAGCCCGACGAGCGTGAGCGCATCGTCGTCGGCTGCACGCTGGGCGCCGAAGGTGGGAAACGCAGCCGGCGTGGCCGCGGGACGCGCCGGATTCGTCATGCGTCGAGGACCTCGCGCACGCTGTCGGCGATCAGGTTGACGGCGACCACCAGCGAGGCGATCGCGAGCGCATCGAAGGCGACGGTCCACCACGCGCCACCCGCGATCAGCGCGTACGACTCCGCGAGCGCGAGTCCCCAGTCAGCCGATGGCGGTTGAATGCCGAAGCCGAGAAACGACAGCGTCGCGACCGCGAAGATCGCGTAGCCGAGCCGCACGGTGCCCTCGACGATCACGGGCGGCCACACGTTCGGCAGGATCTCGGCGAACAGCAGGGTCGGCGCGCGCTCGCCGCGCAACTGCGCGGCGGCGATGTAGTCGAGCCGGCGCTCGGCGAGCACGGCGGCGCGCACGGTGCGCGCGACGATCGGCGCAAACGTGATGCCAATCACGACGATCACGGCCGTGTTCGAGGCACCGATCACCGCGAGCACGAACAGCGCGACGATTACGAGCGGCAGCGCGAGCAGCGCATCGAGCGAGCGCCCGATCAGCTTGCCCGCGAAGCCGCCGAAGTAGCCGGTCACGAGTCCGAGCACGGTGCCCGCGAGCGTGCCGAGCAGCGTCGCGAGCGGGGCGATGGTGAGGATGTCGCGCGCGCCGACGATCACGCGCGAGCAGATATCGCGGCCGAGCTGATCGGTGCCGCACCAATGGTCGTGCGACGGCGCGACGAGCGAGTTGAGCGGGTCGGACGCGTAGGGATCGTGCGGCGCAAACCACTGACCTGCGAGGGCGCAGACGATCCACCACAGCACGATGGCCGCGCCCGTGACGAACGAGGGCGAGTGCAAGAGCGCGCGCCAGTGCTCGAAGCGCACTCGCGTGTCAGAGGGAGTTGCGGCCGCGTCGCTCATGCGCCTCCCGTCACGCGCAGGCGCGGATTGAGCAACGTATAGAGCACATCCGCGCCGAGATTGGCGAGTGTGTAGACCGCACCGAGCGTGAGCACGCCCGCTTCGAGCATCGGAAAGTCCTTGGCCTTCGCCGCATCGTAGATGAGCGAGCCGACGCCCGGATAGCGGAACAGCGACTCGACGACGACGAGCCCGCCGATCAGATAGCCGAGCTGGGTCGCCGCGACGGTGATGGTCGGCAACAGCGCATTGCGCAGCACGTGGCGCACGATCACCGTGCGCCTCGGCAGCCCCTTGAGGATCGCGGTGCGCGTGTAGTCGGCATCGAGCGCGTCGAGCGTGCCCGCGCGCGCCATGCGCGCAAGGTAGCCGAAGAACACGAGCACGAGTGGCACGACGGGCAGGATCAGATGATGGAGCTGCGCGAGCGCGCCGGCACCGGGCGCCGCGACAGCCTCGGTCGGCAGCCAGCGCAGCGTGATGCCGAACACGAGGATCACGACGATCGACGAGACGAACTCGGGCACCGCACTCGCGCACAGCCCGCACACGCTGATCACGCGATCGGGCCAGCGCCCCGCGTGAAGCGCAGCCCACACGCCAGCGCCGATGCCGAGCGGCACGACCACGACGAACGCGAACAAACCGAGCTTGGCTGACTGCAGAAGCGCATCGGCGATCAGCGGCGCAACCGGCTGCCGATACGCCCACGACAGTCCGAGGTCGCCACGCAGCGCGTGCGCGCTCCAGCTGAGGTACTGGGTGAGCACGGGCCGGTCGGCGCCGAGCTGATGGTTGAGCGCGGCGACGGCGCGCCCGTCGGCGAGCGGCCCGAGCACGGCGCGCCCGATATTGCCCGGCAGCAACTGCCCGCCGACGAACACCAGCACCGACAGCAGCCACAGCGTGAAGAGCGCCCACGCAAGGCGCGCGGCGACACTGCGGGCAAGCCGCGCCGTATCGTTGCGCGCCCTCAATGCACGTAGCGGAGGAGAGGCCATCGCAGCGGCATCGGCGGCGCTGCCTTGCGGGCGGCGCGCCTCCATCAGGCCGAGAGCACCGCGCGCTCGAAATAGAGCTGCGCGAGCGCGGTGAAGCGCACGCCCTGCAGCGTCGCGCGTTGGGCGATCAACTGGTCGTAGAAGTACGGGATGATGACCGGCGTCTCGTCGAGCAGCAGGTTCTGGATCTGCGCGGCGATCTGCCGTTGCGCGCCCAGGTCGAGCGTCGCACTGAACTGCGCGACCAGCTTGTCATAGTCAGGATTGCGAAAGTGCGCCGCGTTCCAGGTGCCGGTGCTCGTGAGCGGCGCGTTGAGAAACACGTTGGGCACGCCCCGATGACCGTAGTCCGTGATGCCGAGCGGCGCATCGAGCCAGTCCGATTTGCCGTACGTGCCCGAACCGTAGTACTGCCCCTGGCTCTCGACCTTGAGCGCGATGCGCACACCGATCGCCTTCGCGGCGTTTTGCACGACCACCGCGAGATCGGGAATCTCCATGTACTTCTCGGTCGTGAGCGTCGCGTCGAAGCCGTTGGGCACGCCCGCGGCGGCGAGCAGCTGTTTGGCCTTCGCGATATCGAGGCCGCGCTGGGGCACCGAGGTGCCGCTCGACTGGAACACGGGCGCAAACGGACTGTCGTTGCCGATCACCGCGCGGTTGCGAAAGAGGCCGCGCACCATCACTTCGCGATCGAGCGCGAGCGCCAGTGCCTGGCGCACGCGCTTGTCGCGAAACGCGGGGACGTCGTTGCGCATATGGATCTGCCGATGCGCGCTCGAACGCACACCGATCACGTGGAAGTCGGCATTGTTCAGAATGCCCAAGCCGCCCTGCACGGTGAAGGTGCCCATCACATCGGCCTGGCGGCCTTGCAGCGCGAGGATCTGCGCTTGCTCGTCGGCGTAGAACGCGAATTGCAGACGCTCGGGCAGCGCCTTGTTGCCCCAGTAGTCGGGATTGCGCACGAAGCTCGCGCCGCGCTTGGGCTGGTAGCTTTCGAGCTTGAATGCGCCGGTGCCGATGAAGGTCTTCTCGTAGTTGCCCGTGTAGTTCGCGGGCAGGATCACCGAGTTGAAATTGTCCGAGGACACGTAATAAGGGAAGTTGCCGCTCGGCGCGTCGAGATGGAACGCGACGGTGTGATCGTCGAGCGCCTGCACGCTGCCCTTGGACAGCACGCCCTTGAGCACCGAGAGGGCCGCCGAGCCGCTCGCCGGGTCGGCGAGCCGGTCGAAGGTCGCGACGACATCCTTCGCGCCGAACGGCTGGCCATCGTGGAATTTCACGTTCTGGCGCAGCTTGAAGGTCCACACGTCGGCTTTGTCGTTGGCCTGCCACGAGAGCGCGAGCGCGGGGCGCAGGCGCCCGTCGGCATCGTCGTCGAGCAGGAACTCGCCGGTCTGGTTGAGCAGGCACAGCCCACCCGCGTCGGTGACCGTGAGCGGGTCCACCGCGCCGGCCGGCATCAGATGGGCAATGCGGATCGTCTGGTTGCCCGCTGGCGACTGCGCCCGCGCCGGATTCGACGCCAGCGCGCCGCCGCCCGCGAGCGCCACACCGAGCACGCCCAGGTGGCGCAGCAATTCGCGGCGCGTGACCCGGCCCGCGAGGTATTCATCGACGGCGTGGTTGCCATAGGCGTCGAGGCGCTGGCGCAGCGGATCGAAAAGCTGGGGAGCGGGGAAGCGGCGTTTCATCGAGGCGGGGCTCCGTGCGGTTTTCCGGTTCGGAACGCGCGTGCAGCGGGGCGAGACGCGCGCTGGCAGACGGCGAGTGCGGATCCAGTGTAAGCGATATCGCGCGTGCAGGCGAAGCGCATGCGGTTTGCTGGCGCTTCAACGGCCGCTGCGCGGTCCCGCACGCAGCGCCTCGGCCGGCCGCCAGCGGTGGAACAGTACGGAGCCGACCCAGCACGCGATGAAGGTCGCGACGATCCCGTAGCCGAGTTCGCCGAAGCGCTCGTTGAGCGCGCCGACGAGCGACCACACGCCGCCCGCGTAGCCGAGCTTGTCGGCGATGAGGCCGAGCGCCTCGACCCCGCCGATCGCGATCGCCACCAGCGCCGAGACGAACGTGATGCTCACGTTGTAGTAGAGCTTGCGCAACGGGTCGTCCATCGCCCAGCCGTAGGCATGGACCATCAGCACGTTGTCGGTCGAGTCGACGAGCGTCATGCCGGCCGTGAAGAGCGCCGGGAAAACGAGAATCGCGTAGAGCGGCAGGCCCTTGCCCGCCTCGGCGGCGGCGATCGCGAGCAGGCCGATCTCGGTCGCCGTGTCGAAGCCGAGGCCGAACAGCACGCCGACCGGGTACATGTGCCAGCTCTTCGTGACGAGCGCGAAAACCGGCCGCAGCATGCGCGCGAAGAGGCCCGCCGGGGCGATGGGCGCGAGCGCTTCGCCGCCGTCGCGCCGCGCGTGCCGATAGCGGCGCCACACGTCGCGCAGGATCACGAGGTTCACGCCCGCGAGCACGAGCAGGAAGCTCGCCGACACGAGCGTGCCGATCGTCGAGCCCACTTCGTGAAAGCGCTCGAAGCGGCCGTTGAGCGTGAGCGCGGTCAGTGCGATGCCGATCGTCGCGGCGATCACAATGCTCGAATGGCCGAGCGAGAATGCGAGGCCGACGCCGAGCGGGCGCTTGCCCTCCTGCATGAGCTTGCGCGTGACGGCGTCGATGGCGGCGATGTGATCGGCATCGACCGCGTGACGCAGACCGAACCCGTAGGCGAGCAGTGCCGTGCCGAGCAGCAGCGGATAGTGGCGGAACACGATCAGCGCTGCCGCCCAGGCGGCGCAATTGGCGCCGAGCAGCACGGCGTACAGCGTGACGAGGCGTCGAAGCGGAGCGGCGGGCGTCATGGGCGGCGGCGCGTGTCAGTGATCGTGCGGATGGCGGTGAATCGGATCGACCCAGTAGACCGTTTCGGGCGCTTCGACGGCATCGATGTTGAGGTTCACCACGACCGCCTCGTTGTCGCTGCGCACGAGCACGCATTCGAGCGGGTCGTCGGTACTCGCGTTGATCTCCTGATGCGGCACGTAGGGCGGCACGAAGATGAAGTCGCCGGGGCCCGCTTCGGCCGTGAATTCGAGGTGTTCGCCCCAGCGCATGCGCGCATGGCCGCGCACGACGTAAATCACGCTTTCGAGCGCGCCATGATGATGGGCGCCCGTCTTCGCGTTCGGATGGATCGTCACGGTGCCGGCCCAGATTTTCTGCGCGCCGACGCGCGCCGCGTTGATCGCGGCCGCGCGGTTCATGCCCGGGGTCTGTGCGGTGTTGGTGTCGAGCTGGTCGCCGCGGATCACCTTGACGCCGTTCTCGCGCCAGTCGGGATGGGCGGCGGGCTCGTCGTGTGCGTGCCCATGGTCGTGGTCGTGGCTCATGACGTCTCCTTGGCGGTGTCCGGCTGATGTTCGTGCAGTTCGCGGGATCGATCGGGTTATTGTGGCACGGTCAAAAATGCGCCGTCGCGGCGAGCAAAGCGTGCACGAAAAAGAAAAAGCCCGCCCCTCGCGGGACGGGCTGGGTCACGGCATGTAGCGCGCTTCAGCGCTTGGCGTTGATGACCGATTCGGCCACGTTCTGCGGCGTCTCGGCGTAGTGCTTGAACTCCATCGTGTAGGTGGCGCGGCCTTGCGTGAGCGAGCGCAGCGAGGTCGAATAGCCGAACATCTCGGAGAGCGGCACCTCGGCGCGCACGAGCTTGCCGCCGCCACCCGCGATGTCCTCCATGCCCTGCACGATGCCGCGCCGGCCAGAGAGATCGCCCATCACGTTGCCCATGAATTCCTCGGGCGTTTCGACCTCGACGGCCATCATCGGCTCGAGCAGCACGGGCTTGGCGCGCCGCATCGCCTCCTTGAACGCCATTGAGCCGGCCATGCGGAACGCGTTTTCGTTCGAGTCGACGTCGTGGTACGAGCCGAACGTGAGCGTGACCTTGGTATCGACCACGGGGTAGCCCGCGAGCACGCCCGCCTTGAGCGTCTCCAGGATGCCCTTGTCGACGGCCGGGATGAACTCGCGCGGAATCACGCCACCCTTGATCGCATCGACGAACTCGTAGCCCTTGCCTTGCGGCTGCGGTTCGAGCGTGATGACCGCGTGACCGTACTGGCCGCGCCCGCCCGACTGCTTGACGAACTTGCCCTCGACGTCCTCGACCTTGTTGCGCACCGTCTCGCGATAGGCGACCTGCGGCTTGCCGACGGTCGCCTCGACGCCGAACTCGCGCCGCATCCGGTCGACCAGAATTTCGAGGTGCAGCTCGCCCATGCCCGAGATGATGGTCTGGCCGGATTCCTCATCGGTCTGCACACGGAACGACGGGTCTTCCTGCGCAAGACGATTGAGCGCAATGCCCATCTTCTCCTGGTCGGCCTTGGTCTTCGGCTCGACCGCCTGCGAGATCACGGGCTCGGGGAAGATCATCTTTTCGAGCACGATCGGATGAGCGGGGTCGCACAACGTGTCACCGGTCGTGGCCTCTTTCAGGCCGACCGCCGCGGCGATGTCGCCCGCGCGCACTTCCTTGATTTCCTTGCGCTCGTTCGCGTGCATCTGCAGGATGCGGCCGAGCCGTTCCTTCTTGTCCTTGGTCGCGTTGAGCACGGTATGTCCCGACTCGACCACGCCCGAATAGACGCGGAAAAAGATCAGTTGCCCGACGAACGGGTCGGTCATGATCTTGAAGGCGAGCGCCGAGAACGGCTCTTCGTCGCTCGGATGACGCTCGATATCGCGATCATGCAGATCGTGACCGAGGATCGCGGGAATATCGACGGGCGAGGGCAGATAGTCGATCACCGCGTCGAGCATGGCCTGCACGCCCTTGTTCTTGAACGCGCTGCCGCACAGCATCGGCACGATCTCGTTGGCGATCGTGCGCTTGCGCAGCGCGCCCTTGATTTCCTCCTCGGTCAGACTCTCGTGATCGTCGAGATACTTTTCGAGCAGCACTTCGTCGGCTTCGGCGGCGGCCTCCACCATCTTGCCGCGCCACTCGTGGGCGAGTTCGACGAGATTCTCGGGAATCTCCGCGTATTCGAACTTCACGCCCTGGCTCTCGTCATCCCACACGATCGCCTTCATCTTGACGAGATCGACCACGCCCTGGAAATGATCTTCCGCGCCGACCGGAATCTGGATCGGCACGGCGACACCCTTCAGACGCTCGCCGATCTGGCGCTGCACACGGAAGAAGTCCGCGCCGACGCGGTCCATTTTGTTGACGAACGCGATGCGCGGCACCTTGTACTTGTTCGCCTGGCGCCACACCGTCTCGGACTGCGGCTGCACGCCGCCCACCGAGTCGTACACCATGCAGGCGCCATCGAGCACGCGCATCGAGCGCTCGACTTCGATCGTGAAGTCGACGTGGCCCGGCGTGTCGATGATGTTGATGCGGTGCTCGGGGTAGTTGCCGGCCATGCCTTTCCAGAACGCCGTCGTGGCCGCCGAGGTGATCGTGATGCCGCGCTCCTGCTCCTGCTCCATCCAGTCCATGGTCGCCGCGCCGTCGTGAACCTCGCCGAGCTTGTGATTCACGCCGGTGTAAAAGAGGATGCGCTCGGTCGTCGTCGTCTTGCCGGCATCGATGTGAGCGCTGATCCCGATGTTGCGATAGCGCTCGATGGGAGTCTTGCGGGGCACGTTACTCTCCTTGGAGTGGCGCACTGGGGTAGTGCGACGGGCGGCCAGCGGCGCCTTCCTTGCCGGCGGCCCGGTCGAGCGGCGCGCGCGGGGCGCACGCTGCTCAGACTATCTAGCATAGCGCGAGCGCGTGGCTTTTGCTGGACGCCTGCCTGGCGTGAGCGCGCCGCGCTTCGCGGGCGCTCAAGGCGCAAAAAAGCCGGTGCGCGCAAGGCGCGGCACCGGCTGGGGCAGGGCACGTATGGCCCGGACGGCTTTGGCCGCCTGGGCGCGTCGGGTTACTGCGGCTGCGGCAGACCCTGGATCTTCGTGCCGGGCTTGATGCCCTTCGACGAGAACCAGCCCTGGGGCATTTCGAGCGCGTAGACACCGTTGTTGCGCGGGCAGTGGTTGTCGGTCGTTTCGGCCTGCATCTCGTCGATGTCGGTGATCGTGCCATCGGCGCGGATGAATGCGATCGACAGCGGGATCAGCGTGTTCTTCATCCAGAAGCAGTGCACGGCGTTCTCGCCGAACACGAACAACATGCCTTCGTTCGGCGCGAGCTTCGAGCGATACATGAGGCCCTGCTCACGGTCGGCATCGTTGGCGGCGACGGCGGCATCGATGATGAACATTCCGGCGGTGAGCTTCACGCGCGGAAAGTCGCCGGGCTGTTTGGCGCCGGGCGGCATCGACTGCGCATGGACCGGGGGCGCGCCGAGCGTGAAGGTCAGCGCGGCGAGCGGCAATGCAACGGCGAGCGCACAGCGCGCGAAGAGCGGGCGCAGGGGAAATCGCACGAGAGGACTCCTTGCTTGAGATTAACCCGCGCATGTTACGCGACCAGGTCAGCGCGGGTCAAAAACGTGCTGAATGCGTAGGAAGCGCGCGCGGGCGCTGCAGAGAAAAGCGCGGCAAAAAACAAAAAAGGCAGATCGCCTTGACGGTGATCTGCCTCTGAACGCTCGAAGAACAGGCTGTTGCGATCTGTTCCCGGCAGCGTCTTACAGCAAGCTTACTCCGAAGCTGCCGAAGCGGCTTCAGCCTTAGCTGCCTTCTTGTGCGTCGACTTCTTTGCAGCCTTCTTGTGCGTTGCCTTGTGTGCCGACGAAGCAGCAGCCGGAGCAGCAGCCGAAGCAGCTTCCGGAGCCGAAGCTTGTGCGAAAGCAGCCGATGCGAAGAGGCCAGCGACCAGAGCGGCGATCAGTTTGTTCATTTTGTGAATCCTCAGCTTGAGTTAATTAACCAAGTGACCCGGTTATTGAGTCAGGTCGGTAAACGTGCCATCCACCTTTCGGTTGACAGTCGCGAACAACTATTTGTGTTCGCCACAGTCAGCGGTCGGTATCGCCTTCACGGGACCCTTGCGAATCCCGCGAGGGAAGTGCCTGAAGGCTGAATGCCGGATAGCTTCGGCGGCATCTGCGTCGAATAACGCATCGTCGAGCACGCTGGTTGACGTGTTTTTTTCATTTATCTCGCAGCGTGTAACCGGTTGTAAGGTCGCGTGCGCTGCGTATTTCTTCGCCGCATGAAAAAACGCTTACGACACAACTACTTGCCGGCGATATTGCGCTGCCAGGGCGCATCGGTGGGTACGTCGACGGATTCGCCGGGCTGCAGACCGAGCGAAAAAATATCGAGTGCACCGATGCCGACACGCACGAGACGCAGCGTCGGAAAGCCGACTGCGGCCGTCATGCGACGCACTTGGCGGTTCTTGCCTTCGCTGATCGCGAGTTCGAGCCAGGTGGTCGGAATCGTTGCGCGGTAACGGATCGGCGGATCGCGTTGCCATATAAGCGCATCGACGTCGGCAGCGAGTCGCTTCACGCGACACGGTTGCGTCACGAAATCGCCGAGATCGATACCGCGTTCGAGCGCGCTGAGCGCAGCGTCGCCCGGATCGCCCTCGACCTGGGCCCAGTAGCGTTTGACGAGCTTGCGTTTGGGCTCGGCGATGCGCGCCTGCAGCGCGCCATCGTCGGTGAGCAGCAGCAGACCTTCGCTGTCGGCGTCGAGCCGGCCGGCGGGATAGACGCCCGGCACCCGGACCCAGTCCGCGAGCGATTGGCGCTTTTCGTGCACGGAGAACTGGCAGATCGTGCCGAACGGTTTGTTGAGTGCCAGGAGGCGCATGGAGGAGGAGCGTGGACTTCGCCGGACGTGCAATGACTGGAGGTGAAATAGTAATGCATAACGCGCGCCGCGCTCGATTGCATCTTATATAAGACATGGGACTTGAGCGGCAAAAAGCCGGGGCCCGCACGTGTGAGAGGCAGCGTAGCGCCGGGGGCGCACTCGGCTAGAATGAATCCCTTGCGCTGGAGCCGGCCGCCGAGCGCACCGCCGATTAGCCAAACGCGCCATTACCCGCCATGCCATCACTGGAGTCGACTATGCCGTATCAGCACATCGAGGTTCCGAGCGACGCAGACAAGATCACCGTCAATGCGGATTTCACGCTCAACGTTTCGGACCAGCCGATCATCCCGTACATCGAAGGCGACGGGACCGGCGTCGATATCACGCCGGTGATGCTCAAGGTCGTGGATGCAGCAGTCGAGAAGGCATACGCGGGCAAGCGCAAGATTCACTGGATGGAGATCTACGCGGGCGAGAAAGCTACGCGCGTCTATGGCCCGGACGTCTGGCTGCCCGACGAGACGCTCGAAGCCGTGAAGGAATACACCGTCTCGATCAAGGGGCCGCTCACGACGCCGGTCGGCGGCGGCATCCGCTCGCTCAACGTGGCGCTGCGCCAGCAACTCGACCTGTATGTGTGCCTGCGTCCGGTGCAGTACTTCAAGGGCGTGCCCTCGCCCGTGCGCGAGCCGGAAAAGATCGACATGGTGATTTTCCGCGAGAACTCCGAGGACATTTACGCGGGCATCGAATGGCCGGCCGAATCGGAGGGCGCGAAGAAGGTCATCAAGTTCCTGCGCGACGAGATGGGCGTCTCGAAGATCCGTTTCCCGGAAAGCTCGGGCATCGGCGTCAAGCCGGTCTCGCGCGAGGGCACCGAGCGGCTCGTGCGCAAGGCGATCCAGTACGCGATCGACAACGAGCGCCGCTCGGTCACGCTCGTGCACAAGGGCAACATCATGAAGTACACGGAAGGCGCGTTCCGTGACTACGGCTATGCGCTCGCGCAAAAGGAATTCGGCGCGGAGCTGATCGATGGCGGCCCGTGGATGAAGGTGAAGAATCCGAAGACCGGCGGCGATGTCGTCATCAAGGACGTGATCGCCGATGCGTTCTTGCAGCAGATCCTGCTGCGCCCCGCCGAGTACGACGTGATCGCGACGCTGAACCTGAATGGCGATTACATCTCCGATGCGCTCGCGGCGCAGGTGGGCGGCATCGGCATCGCGCCGGGCGCGAACCTGTCCGATTCGGTGGCGATGTTCGAGGCGACCCACGGCACGGCGCCCAAGTACGCGGGCAAGGACTATGTGAATCCGGGCTCCGAGATTCTCTCGGCGGAGATGATGTTGCGCCACATCGGCTGGACCGAGGCGGCGGATCTCATCATCTCGTCGATGGAGAAGTCGATTTTGCAAAAGCGCGTCACCTACGACTTCGCGCGCTTGATGGAAGGGGCGACCCAGGTGTCGTGTTCGGCGTTCGGGCAGGTGATGATCGAGAATATGTGACGGCGCTGACGCTGGTGATTTGGGTGGGTTGAAGGCCCCCGGCGGGGCGGTGGACTGCCGGGGCTTTTGTTGTACTTGGCGCTCGCAGCAGTCATTTGCCGCCCGCGTCAACGGCCCAGTTCAATGATGGAATCAATCAGTTCCGCACCGCCTTCGACATCCTCATGGCCGATGAATCGCGAGACGTCCATGTGCCCGTCCCGAAACACGTCAATCTCTATTCGCTGTCCAACGACGGAAATGGCCACGAGAATGCTATCCGGCCGGTGCCGCGAGAGGGTGTAATAGATCTTTGCCGCATCGAGCTTGTCGAGCAGCGCAAACAACGTGTGAGTCATGTTCTGGCTCCTACTTTTTGAATCGTCCGTCGTTAAGCAGTTTGAGTGCCTTGCGTGCGTCTTTGACGCCGTCCTGAGCATCGCTCTGGATATCGTTGAGCGTGGAGTTCAGATATTGCCCCGGAAATTCCCGCAATACCGAATCTTTACATTCCGAGGAGAGGATGTCACACGCATACATGCTCCCGCGAACGTTGGCGGCCAGACTCGCAACATCACCGCCCGGAGCGCTGGATGTGTAATCGAACGCTCGCGCGTAGCCGAGCCGGGTTGAGGCGCCGCTTGGGTAATCGCTGAAGGGAGCGTTGAACGCCTCGCCATCGTCCCCATTGTCTGAAGCACCTCCTCGGCCATTCAACGCCTCTGCCGCATCGCCGATCTTGCCAAGCCAGTCGGCCAGGTCACTGGATGCGGCGGTCTGGCCCACGCTCGCAGCTGTCACGTCGACAACTGGCGCATATGGCGTGTGATCGATAAAGCGGCCGCCCTCATCGAGCGGGACAAATTGACCGTTACGGATCCCGTAGATGATCGGCTTGGGATCGGGTGCCCGCGTGGGCCAGGTTTGCGGCGCATAACGTTTCGATACGCCGACGCTGCCGCGCCAATTGCGATCGATGGCCGGCACGATCAGGCCATCTCGGACCGCTTGGCGCAAGAGGCGCGTGACGTCTTCGCCGTCGACTGGTGTGTGCCATCCACCACGTATGTGTTCTCTGACGAAGCTCGCGTAGGCACTGTACACGGCAGATATTCGCGCAGCCTTGTGCCGAATGCTAACCCGGAATAGCTGATCGAAATCCTGTCTGTCCTGTTCCATCTGTTCTTCGCGTTCCTTGCGCGCTTTCTGGCGCTCCTCGTAACTGAGCCGCCAGCCTGGATCTACGTCTTCAATATCGCGAACGGGCACCAGTGCGCATTGCCAGCCGTTTTTGAGCGGCACACACAGTGCGTTGTAGGAATTGCCCCATTCCGGTAGCGACATGTCACCTCCGCCTGGTTGTAGCGTGCTCAATAACTATCACGTCAACAGGTGGTTGACCTTGCGCCAGGTGGACTCGTGCGAAGTTGATGCGGCGGCCACAATGTTCCGGTTTATTCAGCTCGACATTTGCCGTAAACAACGATGTCATCCTGAGCGGGTAAGGTCTCGTCGTGTCTGCTCAGGTGCTTAACGCACTGTTGCGGTATTGGCAGAGTGACTTGCCTGTACTGCAAGTCACTCGAACGGGACGATAAAAGGCGCGCACGGCATGCCCTCGAACACGCCGGCGCAACCTGCTTGCCGAAGAAAGTCCCCCATCCTGCGCTATGATGGCCGCTCCATTCCCGAATCCCTGACCTGTTGCGCATGACCGCCTGGTGGCGAATCCTCCTGATGCTGATGCTTGCGTTCGGCGCGTCGCGCGGCGTCATCGCGTGCGAGCCGGCTCACGCGCATCGGATACACGCTGTCGAAGCCACGAGCCACGCAGCGCGCGACACTCATTGCACGATGGCCGACCATCGAAGCTGCTGCTCGAGCACCTGTGGCGCGCATTGCAGCATCGCATTCGCATCGCTCGACATCGGCGTTCCCCACGTCGATACCAGCGCGCCGTTGGTCTTTGCAGCGCCGCTACTTGCGAGCATCACGCGCGCACCGCCCGTGCCGCCGCCGATCGCCTGATCGATCATCGTATCCATCAGTCAACGGGCCGCGCGCCAATGGCAGGCGGTCCGCGATCGAATGCGCGTCCGCCGTTCGCTCCATGAAGATCCGATCAGGAGAGGAGCGCAGATGCGCCATCCAGCAAGAGGAATCAGCATGATTCGCAGGGAATTTCTGTCCCGTGTCGTGAGCGCTGCCGTGGCATCGCTATTCACACGCGAGGCCTTCGCGCAGACGATGTCCCATTCGGGCACTGACATGGCCGGCATGTCCGCGAGCACGAACGCGCTCGCATCCCCGGACGCGTTGCCATCGGGGGCGCCGCTCGCCGCGCTGACAAAATTGACGAACACGAGCCGCGAGCCCGGCATATTTCGCGCGACCCTCGTGGCACAGCCGGTCAATAAACCCCTGTTGACGGGCCAGTCCGATACGGTTTTCTGGCACTACGTCGATGGCAACAGCGCGGCCGCGCATGCCGATGCCCCGGTGACCGGCCCACTCATCGACGTACATGAAGGCGACACGGTCGAAATCACCTTCGAGAACCGCTTGCCGCAGCCCTCGACGATTCACTGGCACGGTCTGCCCGTGCCGCCCGATCAGGACGGCAACCCGTCGGCGCCCGTGCCGTCCGGTGCGACGCGCGTCTATCGCTTCACGCTGCCGCCGGGCAGCGCGGGGACCTACTGGTATCACCCGCATCCGCACATGTTGACGGCCGAGCAGGTCTTTCGCGGGCTCGCCGGGCCGTTCATCGTGCGTGCCGCCGACGATCCGCTCGCGGCATGGCCCGAACGTCATCTGTTCGTCACCGATCTGAAGCTCGCCGCCGATGGCACGATCGCCGACAACGGCATGATGGACTGGATGAACGGACGTGAAGGGCAGTTCGTGCTCGTCAACGGCGGCCTGCGCCCGCAGTGGCAGGTCAGTACCGGCGAGCGCTGGCGTGTCTGGAACGCCTGCAGCGCACGCTTTCTGAAGCTCACGCTGGGCGCCGGCCGCCCGTTTGTGCTCGTCGGCACCGATGGCGGTCTGCTCGAGGCGCCGCGCGAAGGCATCGGCGCGTTGCTGCTCGCACCCGGCGAGCGCGCGGAATTGCTGGTGAGGCCGGGCGAGGGCGGCGCGCAGTCGGCGCAGCTCGTCGCGGCACGCTACGACCGCCGCAAGATGGCGATGTCGCATGGCAGCCTGGCGCCCGAACCCGATCGCGTGCTCGGCGAGATCCGCTTCGTGCCGGGCGCCGCTGCGCCGCGCGACATCCCCGCGCAACTGCGACCGATTGCGCCGCTCGGCGCGCCCGCCGCGCAAAAAACGGTCGTCTTCAGCGAAGCGATGGACATGCACGCGATGCACCAGAGCGGTGCGGCACTGACGGTGGCGGGCTCGACGCAGACGCGTCCGCGCGGCATGGCGTTCATGGTGAACGGTGCGCTGTTCGAGCCGGGACGCGCGACGCTCACGAGCCGGCGCGGCGAGGTGGAGCAATGGACGATCGAGAACGGCACGGACATGGATCATCCGTTTCATTTGCACGGCACGCAGTTTCAGGTGACGGGGCGGGAGACGGGCGGGGTGGTGTCCGGCGAGCCGTGGCTTGCGTGGCGCGACACGGTGAACGTGCGGCCGGGCGAGAAGGTGCACATCCTCACGCAGCAGCCGATGGCGGGCGAGCGGATGTTCCACTGCCACATCCTCGAGCATGAGGACATGGGCATGATGGGCACGCTGCGCGTCGTCTGAGTCTTAAAGCGACAGCCGCCACGGCGCGGGCCGTGGCGGGCGGCGTGGCGTTTGCCGCGCCGCAAAAAAGAAACCCGGCCGAAGCCGGGTTCCAGGGTACGGGAATCGATGTATCAGGCCGCTGCCTGAATGTTCGATGCCTGCTTGCCCTTCGGGCCTTGAACAACCTCGAAGCTCACTTTCTGCCCTTCTTTGAGGGTCTTGAAACCATTCATCTGAATGGCCGAAAAGTGGGCAAACAGATCCTCACCGCCTTCGTCGGGCGTAATGAATCCGAAACCCTTAGCGTCGTTGAACCACTTGACCGTACCAGTTGCCATACCAACTTCCCCTGTAACTCATGTCACTACCACGAGCACGCTCGAAAAGCTCAACGATCGTACGTGGACGATCGCCCCCTCCTCACAAGCTCACCAACGGCATTTTTTCGTTTTTAAGGCAGTTGAAAAAAGTGCCAGCTTGATTGTTGAAGGTCTTTATTCTGCTGTCAAGAATATTTTGAGACGCCCGGAAACGCGTTGTAAAGAACCCAGTTCCAGGGTTTTTCCGCCTTTTCTTGTCGCCTTGCGCACCGTTTGGCACTCTTGAAAAGTCGCATAATCGACTCACATGGGAGGCTCGGGCCGGCACGTATCGACGTTGCTCAGTGCTGGTCCCCACAGAAGCGCGACGCAGCGTCGCGCAGGTTGTGCGATACTCGAATCGACCGGTGGTGTGGGTGCGGGTGAGCCGCACTGCGAAAGACCGTCGCCGCAGCCGGTCGATAATAATGAAAACACGTGAAGCCACGCAAAGCGGGTGTTTCACGTGTCAGGGTCACCGGCCGGCCGGTCGGTTTTCGGCGGCAGGATTGCGGGCCTGTCCGAGTTGTTTAGAATGGGTGTATGGCAATTATCCCGGACAAGCAGGACGGTACCGTACTGGAGAGGCAGGAACAGCAGGTCAAGCCGCCCTCCATGTACAAGGTCGTGCTGATGAATGATGACTACACGCCGATGGAATTCGTCGTGATGGTCGTGCAGGAATACTTCAGCAAGGATCGCGAGACAGCAACACAGATCATGTTGAAGGTGCATCGCGAAGGGCGGGGAGTCTGTGGGGTCTATACGCGGGACATCGCGTCGACCAAGGTTGAGCAAGTCGTTACCCACGCACGGCAGGCCGGGCATCCGCTGCAGTGTGTGATGGAGGAAGCATGATTGCCCAGGAACTGGAAGTCAGCCTGCACATGGCGTTCATGGAAGCACGTCAGGCGCGGCATGAGTTCATAACGGTCGAGCATCTGCTGCTGGCCCTGTTGGACAATCCGACGGCTGCGGAGGTGCTCCGCGCGTGCGCGGCGAATATCGAAGACCTGCGCCAGAACCTGCGCAACTTCATTCACGACAACACCCCGACGGTGCCCGGCACGGACGATGTCGACACGCAGCCCACGCTGGGTTTCCAGCGTGTGATCCAGCGCGCCATCATGCACGTGCAGTCCACCTCGAACGGCAAGAAGGAAGTCACCGGCGCGAACGTGCTGGTGGCGATCTTCGGCGAGAAGGACTCGCACGCGGTCTACTACCTGCAGCAGCAGGGCGTGACGCGGCTCGACGTCGTGAACTTCATCTCGCACGGCATCGCCAAGACCAACAGCGGCGAAGCCGCCAAGGCGAGCGATGCCAATGCGGAAGCGGAAGACGCCGCCGGCCAGAAGGAAACGCCGCTCGCGCAGTTCACGCAAAACCTGAACCAGATGGCGAAGGACGGCCGCATCGACCCGTTGATCGGGCGCGAATCGGAAGTCGAGCGCGTGGTGCAGGTGCTGTGCCGCCGCCGCAAGAACAATCCGCTGCTCGTCGGCGAGGCGGGCGTGGGCAAGACCGCGATCGCCGAAGGTCTCGCGTGGCGCATCACGCGCGGCGAGGTGCCGGACATTCTCGCGGATGCCCAGGTGTACTCGCTCGACATGGGCGCGCTGCTCGCGGGCACCAAATATCGCGGCGACTTCGAGCAACGTCTGAAGACGGTGTTGAAGGAGCTCAAGGAGCGTCCGCACGCCATTCTTTTCATCGACGAAATCCACACGCTGATCGGCGCGGGCGCCGCCTCGGGTGGCACACTCGATGCATCGAACCTGCTCAAGCCGGCGCTCTCGTCGGGCACGCTCAAGTGCATCGGCGCGACCACGTTCACGGAATATCGCGGCATCTTCGAGAAGGACGCGGCGCTGTCGCGGCGCTTCCAGAAGGTCGACGTGACCGAGCCGACCATCGAGCAGACCGTGGCGATCCTGCGCGGCCTGAAGTCGCGCTTCGAGGAGCATCACGGCGTCAAGTATTCGTCGGGCGCGCTGAACGCGGCGGCTGAACTGTCGGCACGCTTCATCACCGACCGTCATCTGCCCGACAAGGCGATCGACGTGATCGACGAAGCGGGCGCGGCCCAACGGATCCTGCCGAAGTCGAAGCAGAAGAAGACGATCGGCAAGGCCGAGATCGAGGAAATCATCTCGAAGATCGCGCGCGTGCCGGCCCAGAGCGTGTCGCAGGACGACCGCAGCAAGCTGCAGACGCTCGATCGCGACCTCAAAGCGGTCGTGTTCGGCCAGGATCCGGCTATCGACGCCCTGTCGGCTGCGATCAAGATGGCGCGCGCGGGTCTCGGCAAGACGGACAAGCCGATCGGCTCGTTCCTGTTCTCGGGCCCAACTGGCGTCGGCAAGACCGAAGTGGCGCGCCAGCTCGCGTTCACGCTCGGCATCGAGCTGATCCGGTTCGATATGTCCGAGTACATGGAGCGTCACGCGGTGAGCCGCCTGATCGGCGCGCCGCCGGGATATGTCGGGTTCGATCAGGGCGGTCTTTTGACCGAGGCCGTCACGAAGAAGCCGCATTGCGTGCTGTTGCTCGACGAAATCGAGAAGGCGCATCCGGACATCTTCAACGTGCTGCTACAGGTGATGGACCACGGCACGCTGACCGACAACAACGGCCGCAAGGCGGACTTCCGCAACGTCATCATCATCATGACGACGAATGCGGGCGCCGAGTCGATGAACAAGTCGACCATCGGTTTCACGACGCGCCGCGAGCAGGGCGACGAAATGGCCGATATCAAGCGCTTGTTCACGCCCGAATTCCGCAACCGGCTCGATTCGACGATCAGCTTCCGCGCGCTCGATGAAGAAATCATCATGCGCGTGGTCGACAAGTTCTTGATGCAGCTCGAAGACCAGCTGCACGAGAAGAAGGTCGATGCGGTGTTCACGGATGCGCTGCGCCAGCATCTGGCCAAGCATGGCTTCGACCCGCTGATGGGCGCGCGGCCGATGCAACGCCTGATCCAGGACACGATCCGCCGTGCGCTCGCCGACGAGCTGTTGTTCGGCAAGCTGATGAACGGTGGTCGCGTGACGGTCGATGTCGACGCGGAAGACAAGGTCCTGCTGACGTTCGACGAGCACCCGGCGCCGCGTAATCCGAACCCGGAGGCGGTCGAAGTAGAATAAGCGGTTCGTTTCCGGTTTTATCCTGATCGAAACGGCGCGGGCGATTTATCGTCCGCGCCGTTTCGCTTTTGTGCGTCGTGCAGGGGTTGCTTGTGGCAATAGAGAAAAAGGGTGCGTTCGATTCGATCGTCGAGCGTGAAAAAGGATTGCGCCGCGGACTTTCCTCCGGGCAGATGACGATGATCGCCATCGGCGGCGCGGTCGGCACGGGGCTCTTTCTCGGCAGCGGTTTCGCGATCAGCTTCGCCGGGCCGGGCGTGCTGGTTTCCTATGCGATCGGCGCGTTGATCGCGCTGCTGCTGATGGGCGCGCTCGCCGAGATGACGGTCGCGCACCCGACCTCGGGCTCGTTTGGCGCCTATGCCGAACACTACATCGGGCCGCTCGCGGGCTTCGTCGTGCGCTATGCGTACTGGTCCGCCTATGTGCTCGCGGTCGGCACCGAAGTGGCGGCCATCGCCGTGTACATGAAGTTTTGGTTTCCGGCCGTGCCGGGGCTTTACTGGATCGTCGGTTTCTCGGCCGCGCTCATCGTCGTCAACGCGCTTTCCGTGCGCGCCTATGGCTCGATCGAGTACCTGTTTTCAAGTCTGAAGATTGCGGCGATCGTCGCCTTCATCATCCTCGGCAGCTGGTTCGTCTGGCGAGCGCCCGCCGATTCCGGCATCGGCCTCGCGAACTACACCTCGCACGGCGGCATGTTGCCCAAGGGCTGGTGGGGCGTGTGGGTCGGCACGATCGTGGCGCTGTTCAGCTATCTCGGCATCGAGACCATCGCGGTCGCCGCTGCCGAGGCCCGCGATCCGCAACGCGCAGTCACAAGGGCATTCCGCGCGACCATGCTGCGTCTCGTGCTGTTCTATCTGCTCACGCTCGCGCTGATGCTCGCGATCGTGCCGTGGACCGACGCGGGCGGCAACGAGAGCCCGTTCGTCAAGGTGATGGCGCAGACCGGCGTGCCCTATGCGGCCGGGGCGATCAACTTCGTTGTGCTCGTCGCGGCGCTCTCGGCGATGAACAGCCAGTTGTACATCACGACGCGCATGATGTTCAGCCTGTCGCGCGGCGGCTATGCGCCCGCGCTGTTCGGCCGTCTCACGCGCCAGGGCGTGCCCGCCGCCGCGTTGTCGCTGTCGACGATCGGCATCGCGGTCGCGGCCGTCATGAACGCGCTGTATCCGCAGACGGCGTTCACGCTGATGATGTCGATTGCGATGTTCGGCGCGATGTTCACGTGGCTCATGATCTTCGTGACGCACCTGTTTTTCCGCCGCCGGCATAGCGGACCTGCGCCCGCATTCCGCATGTGGCTGCATCCGCTCGGCAGTATCGCCGGCGCGTTGCTGATGGGCGCGATTCTGGTCACGACCGCGTTCACGAACGAATTCCGCATGACGCTCGGCTACGGGTCGGCGTTCCTCGTCGCGCTCGTCGTGGTGTACCTGCTGTGGTATCGGCGCCGCGATGCGCTGGCCGCCGCGCGGGACACGTCGCGCGCGGGCGGCTAGGGGCGGCGGCGGCGCGGGTCATCGGACTGCGCCACACCCGAGCGCCACACCGGGCGCCGCAAAGGCCGCCAGGCGGCCCGGCGCCGTATGCCGGCGCCGTCAGTGCTTGCCGGTGCTGCCGAAGCCGCCAGCGCCGCGCTCGCTGGTCTCGAAGTCATCGACGATGTTGAACTGCGCCTGCACGACCGGCACGATCACGAGCTGCGCGAGCCGTTCGAGCGGATTGAGCGTGAAGGTCGTGTGACCGCGATTCCACGTCGAGATCATCAGTTCGCCCTGATAGTCCGAGTCGATCAGCCCGACGAGATTGCCGAGCACGATGCCATGCTTGTGGCCGAGTCCCGAGCGCGGCAGGATCAGCGCCGCATAGCCCGGATCGGCGACGTGGACGGCGAGGCCGGTCGGCACGAGCACCGTCTGGCCCGGCTCGATCGTGATCGGCGCGTCGAGGCACGCGCGCAGGTCGAGGCCGGCGCTGCCCGGCGTCGCGTAGTGGGGCAACTGGTCGCGCATGCGCTCGTTGAGGATCTTCAGGTCGATTTTCATGCAGTGCAGATGGGTGGGTGGAAGTTTCAATAGTTTCAGTCAGGGCGCGCGAGCTCGAAAGCCGCGGCCAGCAGTTCATAGGAGCGCAGCCGGGCGGCATAGCTGCCCGCCACGCTCAGCACGATCAGCTCGTCGGCCTGGAAGCGTTCCTGCAGCGCGACGAGCCGTTCGGTGACGGTCTCGGGTGTGCCGATGATGCTGCGCGGCTTTTCCCGGTCGATCACCAGTTGTTCGCGTTCGCCGTATTCCTGCGCAAGACCTTGTTCGATGCTCGGCACCGGCGCGTTCAATCCATAGGCCATTTGCAGGCGCCGCAGGTCGACGGCCTTTTCGAGGGCGGCGGCCTCCGCTTCGGTATCGGCGCAAATCACGAACACTGCTGCCGCGAGATACGGTTTCGCCTCGTGTCCGGCGGTGAATTGCTTGCGGTACGCGTCGGCGACCAGATGCCCGAAATGCGCGTTGATGAAATGCGCGAACGAAAAGCGCAGCCCGAGCTGCGCGGCAAGCGCACCGCCGAAATCGCTGGAACCGAGCACCCACAGCTGCGGGCGCGTGGCGATCTGCGGTTGCAGCACGACGCCGTGCATGAGGTGATCGGTGGGCAGCGTGCCGTCCATCAAGCCGACCAGATCGCTCACCTGCTGGGTGAACTGGTCGCCGCGATTGTAGGCGCCGGCCGCCACGGCCTGGGCCGTGCGCATGTCGCCGCCCGGCGCGCGTCCGACACCGAGATCGACGCGCTCCGGGAACAACGCTTCGAGCATCAGGAACTGCTCGGCCACCTTGAACGGACTGTAGTAGGGCAGCATCACGCCGCCCGAGCCAATACGGATGCGCCGGGTCACGCTGCCCAGTCGCGCGAGCAGCACTTCGGGGCTGGGGTTGCACACGCCGAGCAGTCCGTGATGCTCGGCGCACCAGTAGCGCGTGTAGCCGAGATCGTCGGCGAGCTGGGCAAGCTCGATGGTGGCCGCGATCGCGTCGGCCGCCGTGTGCCCGGCGATGACGGGCGACTGGTCCAGTACGGAGAGTAGCGTCATGGCAGTTGCGCTCCGGTTGGAAGCGCGCGGCGTGCCGCGCGCGTCAGGAGATGATGCTCCCGTCCGGCAGCCGTTGGGCGATTTCCGCGATCAGCGTGCGGGCGAGCGTTTGCTTGTTGGCGCGCGGCAGCTTGCGGCTGCCACGGGCTTCGAACAACACGACTTCGTTGTCGTCGAGACCGAAGGTCTGCGGACCGAGATTGCCGATCAAGAGCGGCACGTTCTTGCGCACGCGCTTTTCCTCGCCATGCACGTCGAGATCGCCGCTCTCGGCCGCGAAGCCGACGCAGAACGGCGGATGCGGCAAGGCCGCCACCGAGGCGAGGATGTCGGGGTTCTCGACGAACGCGAGCGTCGGCAGCGCGCGGTCGGCGGTTTTCTTGATCTTGTGCGCGGCGATATGGTCGACGCGCCAGTCCGCAACGGCCGCCACGCCGATGAACACGTCGTAGTCGGCCACGGCGCGCATGACGGCGTCGTACATCTGCTGCGCGCTCTGCACGTCTTCGCGATAGACGCCCCAAGGCGTCGGCAGCGCGACCGGGCCTGCGACCAGATGCACGTCGGCGCCGGCCTGCTGCGCCGCGCGCGCGAGCGCAAAACCCATCTTGCCGCTCGAACGGTTCGTGATGCCGCGCACCGGATCGATCGGCTCGAAGGTCGGCCCGGCGGTCAGCAGCACGCGGCGGCCCTGCAGCACCTTCGGCGCGAAGAACGCGACGATCGCTTCATAAACCGCTTCGGGCTCCAGCATGCGTCCGTCGCCCACTTCGCCGCAGGCCTGCGGTCCCGAGTCGGGGCCGAGCGTCTCGACGCCGTCCGCGCGCAGTTGCGCGACGTTGCGCTGGGTCGCCGGGTTTTGCCACATCTGGCGGTTCATCGCGGGCACGACGAGCAGCGGGCAATCGCGCGCGACGGCGAGCGTCGAGAGCAGATCGTCGGCGAAACCGTGCGCGAGCTTGGCGAGGAAGTCGGTCGAGGCGGGCGCGATCACGATCGCGTCGGCCTCGCGAGAGAGGTCGATGTGCGCCATGTTGTTCGGCACACGCGCGTCCCACTGGCTCGTGTAGACCGGGCGGCCCGAGAGCGCCTGCATCGTGACCGGCGTGATGAACTGCGTCGCCGCCTCGGTCATCACGACCTGCACGGTCGCGCCGGCCTTGGTCAGCAGGCGCGTGAGTTCGGCGATCTTGTAGCACGCGATGCCGCCCGTCATGCCGAGCACGAGGTGCTTGCCGGCGAGTTCTGCCTCACTCAAATCAGGTCTCCCGAAGGTAGGCGGGGCGCGGGCTTCAGCGCGCGCCGCGCACGCGGCGCAGTTCGTCGAACACGAGCAGCACGGCGCCGATCGTGATCGCGCTGTCAGCGACGTTGAAGGCCGGCCAGTGCCACGTGCCAACGTGGAAATCGAGGAAATCGATCACGTGGCCGTACATGAGCCGGTCGAGCACGTTGCCGAGCGCGCCGCCCAGAATCAGCGCGAGCGCGGTGCAAAAGAGCTTTTGCGAAGCATGGCGCTTGAGCAGCCAGGCGATCACCAGCGCGGCCACCACGCCGAGCGCGGTGAACGCCCAGCGCTGCCAACCGCCCGCTGCCGCGAGGAAGCTGAACGCCGCGCCCTTGTTGTACACCAGCACGAGGTTGAAGAACGACGTGAGCTGGCGGCCTTCGCCGTAGCTGAAGACCTTCTGGACCGCGATCTTCGTCAGCTGATCGCACAGGATCACGATCAGCGCGACGCCGAGCCACGGCGCGAGCGTGCCGCTCGATCCGCTCGATCCGCTCGAGGACTGCTTCGGCAGGGTTTTGGCCATTATGCCGCGCTCCTTGCTTCGCCGTTGCCGAACAGGTTCGACACGCAGCGGCCGCACAGCGTCGGGTGCTCGGCGTGGGCGCCGACATCCGCGCGATAGTGCCAGCAGCGCTCGCACTTGAGGTACTTCGACGTGATCACTTCGACGCCTTCATCTGCTTCGTTCTCGACCTTGACGACTTCGGCCGCCGAGGTGATCAGCACGAACTTCAGGTCGTCGCCGAGGCTCGCGAGCGCATCGTAGCGCTCGCCGCTCGCGCGGATCTGCACCTCGGCCTGCAGCGACGAGCCGATCTGGTTGGCGACGCGCGCCTCTTCGAGCGCCTTCGTCACGTTGCCGCGCACTTCGCGCAGCAGCGTCCACTTGGCGATCAGCGCTTCGGCGCCGGCGACATCCGGGAACGCATGGAACGTCTCGGTGAAGATCGTTGCGTTGTCCGGCTGGAACACCTTCCACGCTTCCTCGGCCGTGAACGACAGGAACGGCGCCATGATGCGCAGCAGGCTGTGCGTCACGTGATAGAGGGCCGTCTGCGCGGCGCGACGTGCCTGCGAATCGGGCGCGCTCGTGTAGAGGCGGTCCTTGAGCACATCGAGGTAGAAGCCGCCGAGATCTTCCGAGCAGAACGTCTGCAGCTTGGCGACGACCGGGTGGAATTCGTAGCGGTCGTAGTGCGCGAGCACGTCGGCTTGCAGGCCGTGCGTGAGCGCGACAGCATAGCGGTCGATTTCGAGCCACTCGGAGACCGGCACCGCGTGCTGGGCGAAGTCGAAGTCCGACAGGTTCGAGAGCAGGAAGCGCAGCGTGTTGCGGATGCGTCGATAGCTTTCGGTCACGCGCTTGAGGATTTCCTCCGAGATCGCCAGCTCGCCCGAATAATCGGTCGAGGCGATCCACAGACGGATGATCTCGGCGCCCAGACGGTTCGCGACTTCATGCGGATCGACGCCATTGCCGAGCGACTTGCTCATCTTGCGGCCTTCACCGTCGACCGTGAAGCCGTGCGTGAGCAGCGCGTCGTACGGCGGGCGGCCGTCGAGCATCGAGGCCGTGAGCAGCGACGAATGGAACCAGCCGCGATGCTGGTCCGAGCCTTCGAGATACAGGTCGGCCGGGAACTGCAGCTGGTCCTTGTGCGAGCCGCGCAGCACGTGCCAGTGGGTCGTGCCCGAATCGAACCAGACGTCGAGCGTGTCGCGGTTCTTTTCGTAGAGGTTCGCGTCGTCGCCGAGCAGATCGCGCGGTTCGAGCGTCTGCCACGCTTCGATGCCGGCCGTCTCGACGCGCTTGGCGACCTCTTCGAGCAGCTCGGGCGTGCGCGGATGCAGCTCGCCCGTTTCCTTGTGCACGAAGAACGCCATCGGCACGCCCCATTGGCGCTGGCGCGAGAGCGTCCAGTCGGGCCGGTTGGCGATCATCGAATAGAGGCGCTGCTTGCCCCACGACGGATAGAACGCGGTCGCCTCGATGCCTTCGAGCGCGGTTTCGCGCAGCGTCTTGCCGCCGTCGTGCGGGGTCACGTCCATGCCCGCGAACCACTGCGAGGTGGCGCGGTAGATGATCGGCGTCTTGTGGCGCCAGCAGTGCATGTAGCTGTGCAGGTACTTTTCGCTGCGCAGCAGCGTGCCGGCGGCGTCGAGCGCATCGACGATCTTCGGATTGGCCGCCCAGATCGACAGGCCGCCGAACAGCGCGAGCGATTCGATGTAACGGCCGTCGCCCATCACCGGGCTGATGATGTCCGAGTCCGCCATGTTGTGCGCCTTGCACGACACGAAGTCCTCCACACCGTAGGCGGGCGCCGAGTGCACGATGCCGGTGCCGGTATCGGTCGTCACGTAGTCGCCCAGGTAGATCGGCGAGGTGCGCTTGTAGGCCGGATGCGCCGAAGCGAGCGGGTGATGGAAGCGCAGGTTGACGAGCTTTTCGCCCGGCGTCGTCGCGATCACGCGGCCCGTCAGGCCGAAGTCCTTCATGCACGCTTCGACGCGTTCCTCGGCGAGGATCAGGAGGCCGCGCTCGGTATCGACCAGCGCATGGACCACTTCCGGATGGACGTTGAGCGCCTGGTTGGCGGGGATCGTCCACGGCGTCGTGGTCCAGATCACGATGCCGCCCTCGGCACGCGGCAGGGCCGCGAGACCGAACGCCGCCGCCGTCTCCTGCGGTTGCGCGAACGGGAACAGCACGTCGATGGTCGGGTCGGTCTTGTCCTTGTACTCGACCTCGGCCTCGGCGAGCGCCGAGCCGCAGTCGAAGCACCAGTTCACCGGCTTCAGGCCGCGATACACGTAGCCCTTCTCCATGATCTTCGCGAGCGCACGGATTTCGTTCGCCTCGTTCACGAAGTTCATGGTCTTGTACGGGTTGTCCCAGTCGCCGAGCACGCCCAGACGGCGGAAGCCCGCCTTCTGCGTCTCGATCTGGCCGGCGGCGTACTCGCGCGCCTTCTTCATGACCTCGGCGGCCGGCAGCGACTTGCCGAACTGCTTTTCGATCTGGATCTCGATCGGCATGCCGTGGCAGTCCCAGCCCGGCACGTAGACCGCGTCGAAGCCCGCGAGATTGCGCGCCTTGACGATCATGTCCTTCAGGATCTTGTTGACCGCGTGGCCGAGGTGGATGTCACCGTTCGCATACGGCGGGCCGTCGTGCAGGATGAACTTCTTGCGGCCCTTCGAGGCTTCGCGGATCGTCTCGTAGATCTTCTTGTCCTGCCATTCCTTGACCCACTGCGGCTCGCGCTTGGGCAAGTCGCCGCGCATCGGGAAAGGCGTGTCGAGCAGGTTGACGGGGTACTTCGAGCCGGGCTTGCCGGCGGCTGTTTTCTTGTCGCTCATGATGAGATCACGTTGAATTCTGGGAAGCTGGGCATCGGGCGTGGCCGCGTGGCCTCGTCACCGTCGCAGGGGCGCAGGCAGGGCCTGCGCGTCGGGCGGGGCTGTCCGTGCGGCCTTTGGCTGCGGCGCGCGCGGACAGCAGGTCATCTAATTCGGTCGGTGGCCGAGGTGGCGAAGCCAGTGGAGCCCGTGCCCGCGGCGGCGAACCAGGCGCGGGCATGGGCGACGTCGCGCGCGATCGCGGCGGTGAGCGTTTCGAGGTCGACGAATTTCTCCTCGTCGCGCAACTTCTTGAGGAATTCGACCCGCACGAGCTTGCCGTAGGCGTCGCCGTGCCAGTCGAGCAGATGCACTTCGAGCAGCACGCGGCCCGAGTCGTCCACGGTCGGGCGCACGCCGAGGCTCGCGACGCCGGGCAGCGGCGTGTCGCCGATGCCATGCACCTGCACGACGAAGATGCCCTTGAGCGCCGGGCGCTTGTGCGCGATCGGCAGATTCAGCGTCGGGAAGCCGAGGTCGCGGCCGAGCTTCAGACCGTGCGTGACGTGGCCGCTGATCGCGTAGGCGCGGCCGAGCGCGGCGCTCGCCGCGTCGAGATCGCCCGCGATGAGCGAGGTGCGCACGGCCGAACTGGAGATGCGCGCGCCCGACGGATCGGCGACGGTCGCCATCTGCCCGACCTCGAAGCCGTAGCGCTCGCCCGCGAGCTGCAGCGAGGCGAAATCGCCCGCGCGCTTCGCGCCGTAGCGGAAGTCGTCGCCGATCATCATCCAGCGCGCATGCAGGCCGCCGACGATGATGTGCTCGACGAACGCCTCGGGCGACTGGCTGGCAAACGTATGGTTGAAGTGCTCGACGACCACCCGGTCCACGCCGTTCATGCGCAGCGCTTCGAGCTTGTCGCGCAGCATCGCGATACGCGGCGGGGCGCTCGCGGGATTGAAGAATTCGCGCGGATGCGGCTCGAAGGTCATCACGCACACCGGCAGGCCACGTGCGTCGGCCGCCGCGCGCACGCGCGCGAGCAAAGCCTGATGTCCGCGGTGGACACCGTCGAAGTTGCCGATGGTGAGCGCGCAAGGCGCGCGGCTCTCGGCATTGGGAAGGCCGCGGAAGACTCTCACGATAGCGGGACCTGGGAATGCGCTGACTTGGAGCGGTAAGCGGCCGGTTTTTGCCGCAACGAAACAGGAGATTATAAACGCAGACCGGAGCGCTGGCCGCGCACGGACCGTTTCGAGGTGCCCGCGATGATAAAATCCGCGGATGAAAAATCTCGTCATCCTGATTTCAGGGCGGGGCAGCAACATGGAAGCCATCGTGCGCGCTTGCGCGCACGAAGCGTGGCCGGCGCGCATTGCCGCCGTGATTGCCAACCGTCCCGACGCCGCGGGCCTTGCCTTTGCGGCCTCGCATGGCATCGCCACGGCCGTGGTCGACCACCGCCAGTACCCGGAGCGCGCCGCGTTCGATGCGGCGCTGGCCGAAGTCATCGACGGCTTCACGCCCGATCTGGTCGTGCTGGCCGGCTTCATGCGCGTGCTCACGTCCGGTTTCGTCGACCATTATGAGGGTCGGATGCTCAACATCCACCCGTCGTTGCTGCCGAGCTTTCCGGGCCTGAAAACCCACCAGCAGGCGCTCGACGCCGGCACGCGCGTGCACGGCGCGAGCGTGCATTTCGTCACCGCCCAGCTCGATCACGGTCCGATCGTCGCGCAGTCGGCGGTGCCGGTGCGCGCGGGCGACGATGCGGCGGCGCTCGCCGCGCGCGTGCTCGCCACTGAACATGTGATTTATCCGCGCGCGGTGCGCTGGTTCGTCGAGGGGCGTCTTGCCCTCGACGGCGCACGCGTGACACTCACGCCACCCGAGCCGCAATGGCTCTTTATGGACGTATCCGTTGATCAATCCGCCGGGGAGGGCGCATGAGGCTACATGGATTCTTGATTGGCCAGACTGAGACACTGCTGGCCGACGTGCTGAAATTCACCGGCCCCGCTGATGCCGCCACGAGCCGCTTTTTCCGCGCTCATCCGAAGCTCGGTCACAGCGAGCGCGGCGTGATCGCCGAGGCCGTCTTCGCCGTGCTGCGCCGGCGCATGGAGTTTGCCCATCTGGCCGAGAGCGGCACGGGCAACCCGGCGCGGCGCCTTGCGCTACTCGGTCTGATGCAGACCGCGGGCCGCGCGGCAGTGCGTCCGTTCGTCTCCGACACCGAGGCGAGCTGGCTCGAGCACGTGTCGAAAATCGATCCGGCGAGCCTGCCGCTGCGCGTGCAGCTGAACCTGCCGGACTGGATCATGCGCGCGCTGGAAACGCGTTTCGAGGCCGCCGAACTGGCTCAGCTCGCCGCCGCGCTCAACTATCCGGCGCCGCTCGACCTGCGCTCGAATCCGCAAAAGGCCAGCCGCGACGACCTGCTGAAGGCGCTCGCCGCCGCCGGCATCGACGCCGGCGCGACGCTGTTCGCGCCGTTCGGCGTGCGCGTCGCGGGCAAGCCCGCGCTCTCGAAGCTCGAGCCGTTCCAGCAAGGCTGGTTCGAGGTGCAGGACGAGGGCAGCCAGCTGCTGTGCTCGCTGGTCGCGCCGCGCCGTGGCGAGATGATCGTCGATTTCTGCGCGGGCGCGGGCGGCAAGACCCTCGCGCTCGGCGCGATGATGCGCTCGACCGGCCGTCTGTATGCGTTCGACATATCGGAGCGGCGCCTCGCCAAGCTCAAGCCGCGCCTCGCGCGCAGCGGGCTGTCGAACGTCAATCCGGTGCTGATCGACAGCGAACACGACGCGAAGATCAAGCGGCTCGCGGGCAAGATCGACCGCGTGCTGGTCGATGCGCCGTGCAGCGGCCTCGGTACGCTGCGCCGCAATCCGGACCTCAAGTGGCGCCAGTCGCCCGAGTCGCTGGCCGAACTCACGCCCAAGCAGGCGTCGATCCTCGCGAGCGCCGCGCGCCTCGTGAAGCGCGGCGGCCGCCTCGTGTACGCGACCTGCAGCATTCTCGAAGCGGAGAACGAGGCCATCGTGCAGCAGTTCCTCGCGACCCATCCGGAGTTCGTGCTCGTGAGCGCGCGCGACGTGCTCGCCGAGCAGCGCATCGACCTCGATACGGGCGACTATCTGTCGTTGTGGCCGCATCGTCATGCGACCGACGGTTTCTTCGCGGCGGTGCTGGAGCGCCGTGGCGAGGCGCCTGCGAAGACGGCCAAGGCAGCCAAGGCGGCCGCTGAGCAGGCTCCCGAGGCGCAAGCCGAAAGCGCAGCCGAAGCCGAAGCGAGCGAGCCCGAAGCGCCGGCGCCGGACGCCGAAGCGGACGCCACGCCGCGCGAACCGGAACCGTCGGCTTGAGCGTTCTGCGTTCCTGCTTGAGTCATGCGGTGCCTTGTGGCGCCGCATGACCGGCATGCCGACCATGGAAAACCGGATCTTCTCGCACATGCTGGGCGGGGTCGTGCGCGACTTCGGCCAGCCCGTCATTTTGTGGCAGGCCGCCGTGCTGCTCGGCGCGCTCGCGCTCGCGTTGGTGCTCGCGCGCTTCGTGCGCCGCGCGCTCAACCTGCGCCGCCAGACCCGCTATGAGGCGCTGCGCTTTGGCGCGGAAAGTCTCGACAAGGCGTTCTTCCCGCTGATCGGCGGCCTTTGCGTATGGGCCGCGAGCGGAATCGCCGGCTACTTCATCCACACCTCGTTGCTCGATCTGGCGCTGGTGCCGCTTCTTGGCATCGGCATCATCTACATCGTGTTCTTCCTCGCGCGGCGCGTGTTCGTGCGCAGCGGCGAAGCCGGCGCGACCCACGCGTGGCTCTCGATGGTCGAGCGGCTCGTCTCGCTGATCGTCTGGCTCGGCATGGTGCTCACGGTGCTCGGCATCCAGGACGACGTGCTCGCCTGGATGGAGAGCATGCGCTTTCGCATCGGCAACGTGCACGTGACATTGCTCTCGCTCACGAGCGGGGTGCTGTGGGTCTGCGTGACGATGATCGTCGCGATCTGGGCCGGCTCGGCGCTCGAGGAGCGGCTGATGCGCGCGGCCACGCTCGATGCCAACCTGCGCGTGGTGCTCGCGCGCGTCGGACGGGCATTGCTGGTGCTGGCCGCGGTGCTGTTCAGCCTGTCGCTCGTCGGCATCGACATCACGGTGCTCGGCGTGTTCGGCGGCGCGCTCGGGGTCGGCCTCGGCTTCGGGCTGCAGAAGATCGCGAGCAACTACGTGTCGGGCTTCATCATCCTGATCGACCGGTCGCTGCGGCTCGGCGACACGATCAACGTGAGCGGGCTCACCGGCAAGGTCACGCAGATCCGCACGCGCTATACCGTGGTGCGCGGGCTCGACGGTATCGAGACGCTGATCCCGAACGAAAAGCTCATCACCGACGTCGTGCAGAACCAGTCCTCGTACCTCACGCGCGGTTACGCGAAGGTCGCGGTGCAAATTGCCTACACTACCGATGTCGAGCAGGCGATGACGCTGCTCGCCCGCGCGGCCGAAGGCGTCGAGCGCGTGCTTGACGATCCGGCCCCGACACCGTATCTGGCGAGCTTCGGCGCGGACGGCATCAACCTGGAACTGGGCTTCTGGATCGCCGAGGCGGCGAACGGGACCTCGGGTGTGCGTTCGACGGTGAACCTGAACATCTGGCGCCTTTTTGATGAACACGGAATCTCGATTCCGTTCGCGCAGCGCGAGGTGCGGATCGTCGGCGCCGGCGCGGCGCTTGAGCGGGCCGTCGAGCGGGCCGCGATGGAGCCCCGATAGTGCCCTGATTCAGTGTGGCAAATCGCCGCCAAATGGCACTTCGAGGTACCCAAATACAAAAAAATCCTCATTTGTTACAAACACTTGGAACGGTTCAAGTAGAATGCCGTCGAACCTTGGTCATTGGCTTTCACTTTCTTGACACGGTCTGGGCGCCCACTTGGGGTTTGCCTCGTGAGTGTCACTTCGTTCCGCAGGTAGATAACCTTGTTGAATTCCCTGTTAGATTTTCTCGGCAACGGCCTTTTGCGCTTCACGTGGTGGCAGATCCTGCTGTTCACGGCCGTCGTCACGCATATCACGATCATCGGCGTGACGGTGTATCTGCACCGTTGCCAGGCGCATCGCGCGCTCGACCTCCATCCGGTCGCGAGCCATTTCTTCCGTTTCTGGCTGTGGATGACCACGGGCATGCTGACCGGTCAGTGGGCTTCGATTCACCGCAAGCACCACGCCAAGTGCGAGACCGAAGAAGATCCGCACAGCCCGCAGACGCGCGGCATCTGGAAGGTGCTGCTCGAAGGCGCCGAACTCTATCGTACGGAAGCGAAGAACGAAGAGACGATGCGCCGCTTCAGCCACGGTACGCCCAACGACTGGATGGAGCGCAACGTCTACACGCGCTACCCGATCCTCGGCGTGAGCCTGATGATGGTGATCGACGTCGCGCTGTTCGGCGCAGTCGGCCTCACCGTGTGGGCCGTGCAGATGGCGTGGATTCCGTTCTGGGCGGCTGGCGTCGTGAACGGCCTCGGCCACTTCTGGGGCTACCGTAACTTCGAATCGTCGGATGCGAGCACGAACCTGATCCCGTGGGGCATCATCATCGGCGGCGAAGAACTGCACAACAACCATCACACGTTCGCGACCTCGGCGAAGCTGTCGAACAAGTGGTACGAGTTCGATATCGGCTGGATGTACATCCGCCTGATGTCGTTCGTCGGCCTCGCCAAGGTGAAGAAGGTCGCGCCCACGCCGCGCCTCACGAAGGGCAAGCTCGTGCCCGACATGGAGACGCTGCAGGCCGTGCTGTCGAACCGCTATGAGGTGATGGCGCGCTACACGAAGGCCGTGAAGCAGGCCTACCGCCAGGAACTCGCGCACCTCAAGGAAGTGGGCGCGCGCGAGAAGTACCTGCTGATGCGCAGCGCGCGCAAGTGGGTCGACAAGGAAGAAGCCAGCCTGAACGAACCGCAGAAGCTTCAATTGCCGCAGATCGTCGAGAGCAGCCAGAAGCTGCGCACGTTCATCGAACTGCGCAACGAATTGACGGCCATCTGGGAGCGTTCGAGCGCATCGCGCGAACAACTGCTCGCGCAATTGCAGGATTGGTGCCACCGTGCCGAGCAAAGCGGTATCAAGGCCCTTCAGGAATTCGCGTCGCGCCTGCGGCGCTATGCATGAGTACCGGATAAAATCCTTTAGAATTCCGGTACGTCGCAAAACCCCGCGCTGGCGGGGTTTTTCTTTTTGGGCTTTGAAAAAACGGGCAGGCGCGCTCGACGCAGAACGAGGTCGCGCGTGGCAGGGCAGAGGAGATCATGAGTCAGGCGATCAGGGAGGTCGAATTCGACCGGCCGCAAGGCGCCACATGCGGCATCGGGCAGGCATGGGCAAGAGTTCCGCAGGCACCGTCGGCGCACGAGCGCGCGGCGTTGAAGGCCCGCATACGTGAATTGCTGGTGCGCGAAAAAGCAGTGCTCGTCGCGCATTACTATGTCGATCCCGAGTTGCAGGAACTCGCCGACGAAACGGGCGGCTGTGTCGCCGATTCACTCGAGATGGCACGCTTTGGCCGCGACCATGACGCGCGTACGCTCGTCGTCGCCGGTGTGCGCTTCATGGGCGAAACCGCGAAAATCCTGAGTCCGGACAAGCGCATCCTGATGCCCGACCTCGACGCGACCTGTTCGCTCGATCTCGGCTGTCCGGTCGACGAGTTTTCGGCGTTCTGCGATCAGCATCCCGATCGCACGGTGGTCGTCTATGCGAACACCAGCGCGGCCGTGAAGGCGCGCGCGGACTGGATGGTGACGTCGTCGATCGGGCTCGAGATCGTGGCCGATCTGCACGCCCGCGGCGAGAAGATACTGTGGGCGCCCGATCGCCATCTGGGCAACTACATCCAGAAGAAGACCGGCGCGGACATGCTGATGTGGCAGGGCTCGTGCCTCGTCCACGACGAGTTCAAGGGCATCGAACTCGACCTGGTGCGCCGCGAATATCCCGACGCGAAGGTGCTCGTGCATCCCGAATCGCCCGAGGCCGTGGTCGATCTGGCGGACGTCGTCGGCTCGACGACGCAGTTGATCGACGCCGCCGTGAAGCTGGACGCCACGCATTTCATCGTCGCGACCGATCTCGGCATCCTGCACAAGATGCGCCTCGCGGCGCCGGGCAAGACCTTCATCGAAGCGCCGACCGCCGGCAACAGCGCTACCTGCAAGAGTTGCGCGCATTGCCCGTGGATGGCGATGAACGGACTCGCGAATCTCGTCGACGTGCTGGAGCGCGGCCACAACGAAATCTTCGTCGATCCGGCGCTCGGGCTGCGCGCACGCTTGCCGATCGATCGCATGCTGGCGTTCGCGGCCGAACAGAAGCGCCGCGTGCAGGCGAGCGGCGATCTCGCGAAGGACGGCGCGTTGTTCTCGCAAGTGGGGGCGGCGTGATGGGTGCACGTGAACTGATCGGCATCGATGCCGCAGCGGCGCTCGTCGCCGAGGTGCGCGCCGAGTACGGCGAGGCGTTCGACGCCGCGCTCGCGCGCAACGTCGCGGATGCGCTCGCCGAGGACATCGGCACGGGCGACCAGACCGGCCGCCTCGTGCCCGCCGACGACATGCGCGATGCGCGCGTGATCGTGCGCGAAGACGCGGTGCTGTGCGGCGTGCTGTGGTTCAACGAGGTCGTGCGGTGTGTCGATGCGCGCATCGAGGTGCGCTGGCACTACCGCGAAGGCGAGCAGATGACGGCCGATACCGTCGTGTGTTCGCTGCGCGGGCCGGCGCGCGCGCTGTTGAGCGCCGAGCGCAATGCGCTGAACTTCCTGCAAATGCTCTCGGGCGTGGCGAGCGCGACGCGCCGCTATGTCGACGCGATCGCGCATACGCATGCCCGCATCCTCGACACGCGCAAGACGCTGCCAGGCCTGCGGCTCGCGCAGAAGTACGCCGTGCGCGTGGGCGGCGGAGCCAATCAGCGGCTCGCGCTGTATGACGGCATCCTGATCAAGGAGAATCACATCGCGGCGGCCGGTGGGGTTGGCGCGGCGATGGATGCGGCGCTTGCGCTCGACGCCGGCGTGCCGATCCAGATCGAAGTGGAGACACTCGCCGAGCTCGACAGCGCGCTCGCGCACGGTGCGAAATCGGTGCTGCTCGACAATTTCACGTTCGAGGCGATGCGCGAAGCGGTGAGCCTCACGGCCGGGCGTGCGGTGCTCGAGGTATCGGGCGGTGTGAACTTCGATACGGTGACGACGATCGCCCAGACCGGCGTCGATCGCATTTCGATCGGCGCGCTCACGAAGGACGTGCGCGCTACTGACTATTCGATGCGTATCGTCTGAGCCTGTCGGCCGCGCGCCCGAAAGCAAAATGCCGCTGATTCTGAGGATCAGCGGCATTTTTTTCGCCTGCCGGGCTCGCGCTTTAGACGTTGCGGTTGCGCACGCGCTCGGGCGACAGCACCGTGGGCAGCGCCTTGGGCAGCGTCGTGGGCCAGTCGCGGCTGAAATGCAGGCCGCGGCTTTCGCGCCGCGAGCGCGCACTTTCGACGATCATCGACGCGACGTCGACGAGGTTGCGCAGTTCGAGCAGATCGCGGCTCACGCGGAAGTTCGCGTAATACTCGTGGATCTCGTCACGCAGGAGTGCGATGCGGTGCTGCGCGCGGGCGAGCCGTTTGTCGGTGCGTACGATGCCCACATAGTTCCACATCAGACGGCGCAGCTCGTCCCAGTTGTGCGCGACGACGACTTCTTCATCGGAATCGGACACGCGGCTCTCGTCCCAGTCGGGCAGGGGCGCATGTGCCGCCGCGGCGAAGCCTTCTGCCTCGATCGCCTCAGCAGCCGCGCGGCCGATCACGAGGCATTCGAGCAGCGAGTTGCTGGCAAGCCGGTTCGCACCATGCAGGCCCGTACAGGACGCCTCGCCGACCGCATAGAGTCCGGCGAGATCGGTGCGCCCGGCGAGGTCGGTGACGACGCCGCCGCACGTGTAGTGCGCCGCGGGGACAACCGGGATCGGCTCCTTCGTGATGTCGATGCCGAACTCGCGGCAACGCGCGAGGATGGTCGGGAAGTGCGTCTCGATGAATTCGGGGCTTTGATGGCTGATGTCGAGGTACACGCAGTCGACGCCGTGCTTCTTGATTTCGAAGTCGATCGCACGCGCGACGATGTCACGCGGCGCGAGCTCCGCGCGCTCGTCATGGTCGGGCATGAAGCGGGTGCCGTCGGGCAGCCTGAGGATGCCGCCTTCGCCGCGCACGGCCTCCGAGATCAGAAACGACTTCGCGTGCGGATGGAACAGGCAAGTCGGGTGGAACTGGATGAACTCCATGTTCGCCACGCGGCAGCCCGCGCGCCAGGCCATGGCGATGCCGTCGCCGGTCGCGGTGTCGGGGTTCGTGGTGTAGAGGTACACCTTGCCGGCGCCGCCCGTGGCGAGCACCGTATGGGGCGCCTCGATCGTGACGATGCTCTCGCTCGCGAGATCCAGTGCGTAGAGTCCGTGACAACGCCGCCCAGGCAGGCCGAGACGATCGGACGTGATGACGTCGATCGCCAGGTGGTGCTCGAGCACGGTGATGTTCGGATGGCTGCGCACGCGCTCGGTGAGCGTCTGCACGACGGCGTGGCCGGTCGCATCGGCTGCGTGAATGATGCGGCGATGGCTGTGGCCGCCTTCGCGCGTGAGATGAAAGCCGAGCTCGGCGGCGGCGTCCTTCGTGAACGGCACGTCCTGGTCGATCAGCCATTCGATGGCTTCGCGCCCGTGTTCGACGATGTAGCGCGTGGCGCCCTCGTCGCACAGGCCGCCGCCGGCGACCAGCGTGTCTTCGACATGATTCTCGACGCTGTCGGCCGAATCGAGCACGGCCGCGATGCCGCCCTGGGCCCGGTCGCTCGCGCCGTCGGTCATGGCGTGCTTGGCAATCACGACGACGCGCCTCGTCTGCGCAAGATTGAGCGCGACGCTCAAGCCGGCGAGCCCGCTGCCGACGATCGCTACATCAAAATTCATGGTGCTGCTTCTCCGTCTGTCGTCCTGCCATGGCGATGCGCATGCCGCGCATGTCGATTTTGTGAAGAGGGCAAGGATACCTGCCGCGGGCGAGCAGGGAAAGACGGCCGAACGGACGATGGGCAAAAAGACCGTTACCGCTTTGACAACGACGCAACAACGGCGCCGGAAAAAGAAAAACCCCGCTGAAAAGCGGGGTTTTTGTGTCTACGTCAGGCCAGAAACCAGATCACTTGATCTTGGTTTCCTTGTACTCGACGTGCTTGCGGACGACGGGATCGAACTTCTTGATCGCCATCTTTTCCGGCATGTTGCGTTTGTTCTTCGTGGTCGTGTAGAAGTGACCCGTACCTGCGGTCGACTCCAACTTGATCTTGTCGCGTGCGCCCTTTGCCATGATTTACTCCTTAGGCTTCGCCGCGTGCACGCAGGTCAGCGAGCACGGATTCGATACCATTCTTGTCGATGAGGCGCAGACCAGCGTTCGAAACGCGCAGGCGCACCCAACGGTTTTCGTTTTCAACCCAGAAACGGCGGTTCTGCAGGTTCGGGAGAAAACGACGCTTGGTCTTGTTGTTCGCGTGGGAAACGTTGTTGCCGCTCATCGGCGCTTTCCCAGTTACTTGGCATACGCGTGCCATGAGAGCACTCCTAATACGCTTAAATTCTGAGTTCGGAACGCCGCTGAAGTTTTCCAGGCAGGTATGGCGGTAGTCCGGTTGGTACCGTGTATCGCAGGTGCACGTATGGATGCGGATGCGAAACTGACTTGACGCCACCTGATCTGGATCGCCTTGATGGGCTTCGGAACAGGGTTAGAAAGAGGCAAACCGAAATTCTAGCAGAAAAACTTCCGAAAAATCAAACTCGATTTGCAAACGCCACAATATTGGCCGCGCGGCAGGGGGGTTCGCTGCCGCGGGGGGACTCCGTCCCGATTTCAATCCCAGCCGTTGCGTGCGAACGACCAGGTTTCATGCGCGCCGATCACCAGATGATCGACCAGTTGCACGTCGACGAGGCTGAGCGTCTCGCGCAGCGAGCGCGTGAGGCGCCGGTCGCTTGCGCTCGGTTTGACCGCGCCGGAGGGGTGATTGTGCGCGACGATCAGGCTCGCTGCATTGTGCGCGAGTGCGCGCCGCACGATCTCGCGCGGATAGACGGCCATGCGCGACAGTGTACCGCGCGAGCATTCCTCGCTGCGGATCAGCCGGTGCCGGACGTCGAGAAAGAGGCACACGAACACCTCGTGGGGCAGCCCGCCGATCAGGAGGCGCAAATAGTCTTCGACTGCACCCGGCGAATCGACGAGCGGGCGCTCGCTCAGTTTTTCCGCGAGTGCGCGGCGGGCCAGTTCGATGACTGCCTGCAGCAGGGCGGCCTTGGCCGGACCGATGCCGCGCAACCCGTCGAACGCTTCGGGCTGGGCGTCGAGCATCGCGCGCAGCGAGCCAAAGTGTTCGAGCAGCGAGCCGGCGACGACGAACACATCATGACCGGGCAGCCCGGTGCCGAGCAAAAGGGCGATCAGGTCCACGTCGGACAGTGCGCTGGCGCCGGCGCTGCGCAGGCGCTCGCGCGGCATGTCGCAGGTGCGCCGCAGGCTGGGCGGGCGAGGCGCGACCGGCGGCGCGGCATCGCTCGTGAAGGGGGTGTCGGGGCAGGCGATTTCGTACATGGTTCCTCCGGGAGCACACTTGGGCGGTCTGTCGGGACTGCCGGTTGGCCCACACTTCCGTCACAACCGCGTACGGATATGTGGCTTACAATACGGGTTTTGCAGGCGGCGGCCCGCTGCTGTCTGCCCTGCGCCGCGCGGCATTTCGCGCGTGAAGGCGCGTTTTGACGAAGTGAGTAACGCATGAGCATCATCGACATCTCCGAGGTGAAACCCGGTTCGCATGTGACGCTTAACTACCGGCTATCACTCGCCGATGGCACCGAGATCGTGAACACCTTCGCGGATCGTCCGGCCACGCTGCTGCTGGGCGCGGGCCAGCTGGCACCGCCGCTCGAAGACATTTTGATGGGGCTGAAGGTGGGCCACCACTCGACCTTCCAGCTAGCGCCCGGTGTCGGCTTCGGCCAGCGCAATCCCGATTTGATCCAGCGCGTGTCGCTCGCCACCTTGCGCGAGAACAGCATGATCGGCGAGAGCTTCACGCCGGGCGACCTGATCGAATTCAACGCGCCGAACGGCGACCGCTACGCGGGCGTTCTGAAAGAAGTCAACGAGACGTCCGCGCTGTTCGATTTCAACCATCCGCTCGCAGGTCAGGCGGTTGCATTTGAAGTGCAAATCATCGGAATTCTCTAAACCCATGAGCACCACGGACACGACTCTTGCCGAGGCGGAAATCCTGCTGGCCCAGCCGCGTGGTTTCTGCGCGGGCGTCGACCGCGCGATCGAGATCGTCGAGCGCGCCATCCAGCTGCACGGCGCGCCTATCTACGTGCGCCACGAGATCGTCCATAACGCGTATGTCGTGCAGGATCTGCGCAAGAAGGGGGCGATCTTCATCGAGCAGCTCGACGAAGTGCCGGCCGGCAACACCGTGATCTTCAGCGCCCACGGCGTCTCGAAGGCGGTGCGCGCGGACGCGGCGGCGCGCGGCCTGCGCGTGTACGACGCAACTTGCCCGCTCGTGACCAAGGTGCACGTCGAAGTCGCGAAGATGCGCGACGAAGAATTCGACATCGTGATGATCGGCCACAAGGGGCATCCCGAGGTCGAGGGCACGATGGGGCAGGCGGCCGAGGGCATGTACCTCGTCGAGGACATCGCCGACGTCGAGGCGCTCGAGCCGCGCGATCCGGAGCGCATCGCGTTCGTTACCCAGACCACGCTCTCGGTCGACGACGCTGCGGAAATCATCGGCGCGCTCAAGTCGAAGTTTCCCCATATCCGCGAGCCGAAGAAGCAGGACATCTGCTACGCGACGCAGAATCGTCAGGATGCGGTCAAGTTCATGGCGCCGCAGTGCGATGTCGTGATCGTGGTGGGTAGTCCCAACAGCTCGAATTCGAGCCGCTTGCGCGAGGTCGCTGAGAAGCGCGGCATTCCCGCCTATATGGTGGATGCGCCCGAGCAGATCGACCCCAACTGGCTCATCGGCAAGCGCCGCATCGGTCTGACGGCCGGTGCTTCGGCACCGGAAGCGCTGGCGCAGGCCGTGATCGGCCGGCTGCGCGAACTCGGCGTGCGCAACGTGCGCGCGCTGGACGGCATCGAGGAAAACATCGCGTTTCCGCTGCCGCGCGGCCTGGGTCTGTCGACCTGAAGTCTGTCGCGGCAGTTTCTGTCGTCACGTAAAGCGCGCCACCTGGCGCGCTTTTTTATTGCATATTGATTACGCCTTAATTTTTTAATTGGGGCTCTATCGCTGGGCGCAACCCTTTTTAAGCACTACCGAGCCCGTTTTCTGCCCAATAATTTATCGAGATTTATCTCGATATTGGTGGTGCGTCCCTATTTATTTTGACGAATCACAGGCGGACGCCGCGTCGTGTTCTGTTTTGGTGCAGTCATTCGCGTAAAGTGCCAATCGTTTGCGAGCGTTGAAACATCCCGTCGTGGCGGGCTTGTGGGGCATTTTCGCGCAACAGTTGATGCAAAGTCGGGCTTTTATGGTGCAACTGATGCACGAAAATACGGCGCAACCGTAGGTGCAACCTCCTTCTCGAGCCTGTCTCTTAATTAGGTTGCAATGCAGGAAAACCCTGCCGGTTCAACCATATTGCTGGTCGCATAATTGGAGTTACAATGCGCGCGTCTTGAGGGGGTTAATGTCCTTTTGACGCGGAGTTCGGGAAGGTGCAGGAGACCTGATTAATGCGAGTCAAATTGGCTTGTACCGTGTCGGCCGCGGTATTTCATGCGGCGAACGGTGCGTGCAGCAAGCGCGCTGGCGGCTCGACGATGAGCCAGAACGTGCTTGCCGCGGACGCGGGACGAGGGCGAGTGTCCTGCGCATTGTCCGCGACGACGAGACGAGCGGCTGCGAAGCGCAGCGCGATCGACGATCCGGCTGGTGCATCTTCTGGCATATATGTTGCTCTAGATAATGCTGCGATCCGCGCGGTCCTGGTGGCGAATTGCAGGGCTGAAGGACAGGCCGCCGCTCGCGGTGGCGTGAGCGCAGCAGCGCGCAAGCCGGCCCGATGGACGGGTTTTGCGCATCAAGCAGTGGGCCCGCAGGCGCGAAGCGCGCGTGCGGGCGGGCGTAACGAAGCGGGTGGCGAGGCAGTGGGCGCGATCCGCTTCGGCAAGCCGGCGCGCCAGACTACGCCAGTCGTGCATGCGACACGATGCACGGATGACGAGGCAGGCGCGTGCGCCAGTTCGATCGGGACAACCGGCCGCTTCGCGGCGATGTCCGCCAGTGTTCACGCTTGCGTGAATGGCGCCATCGGCCGAAACGACGGCAGCCTGAAAGAGGGTGCCATGATCCGCAACGCAACGGGCCGCAGCCGATGTGCCGCTCCCTTTGATGTCGCGGCGTAGTGACGTAGAACCTGACGGCACCGCACCATCCGACGGTGCCGTTTTTGCATCCGTAGTGGCAAGCCGGCCGCTGCATCACAGCAGCAAGGCGCGTCAGGCGCGGATAACCCTTACCGGACTTTTAGATCAGTACCCGAAAAGTGTCGTTGCGGTTCCGTGAAACATCGCCCACCGGCGGATGAAGAGCGCGAATCCGGTCGCACGGGCTAAGGAAGGAGCATTAAATGGATATTTTCATCCAGCAGATCCTGAACGGACTGGTGCTTGGCAGCATATACGCCATCATTGCACTGGGTTACACCATGGTGTACGGGATATTGGGCATCATCAACTTTGCGCACGGCGACGTGCTGATGGTGGGCGCCATGGTCGCGTTGTCGGCGATCACCGTGCTGCAGAACCACTTTCCCGGACTCGGCAACATCCCCACCTTGATCATCGCGCTCGCCATTGCGGCGGTGGTCTGTTCGATCGTCGGCTATACCATCGAGCGTGTCGCGTACCGGCCGCTGCGCCGCGCCCCGCGCCTCGCCCCGCTGATCACCGCGATCGGCGTGTCGATCCTGCTGCAGACCCTCGCGATGCTGATCTGGTCGCGTAACCCGCTGCCGTTCCCGCAACTGATCTCGACCGATCCGATCAACGTGATCAAGGCGACCGATACCACACCCGGTGCCGTGATCTCGCTGACCGAAATCGTCATCATCGTCGTCGCGTTCCTCGTGATGGGCGGTCTCCTTCTGCTCGTGCACAAGACCAAGCTCGGCCGCGCGATGCGCGCAATCGCCGAGAACCCGGGCGTCGCCAGCCTGATGGGCGTGAACCCGAACTTCGTGATCTCGGCCACCTTCATGATCGGCTCGGCGCTCGCTGCGCTCGCCGGCGTCATGATCGCCTCCGAATACGGCAACGCTCACTTCTATATGGGCTTCATCCCCGGCATGAAGGCCTTCACGGCCGCGGTGCTGGGCGGTATCGGCAATCTCGGCGGCGCCATGGTCGGCGGCGTGGTGCTTGGTCTCATCGAGCAGCTCGGCGCGGGCTACATCGGTGACCTGACCGGTGGGGTGTTCGGCAGTAACTATCAGGACGTGTTCGCATTCATCGTCCTGATCATCGTGCTCGTGTTCCGTCCGTCGGGGCTGCTGGGCGAACGTGTCGCGGATCGTGCGTAAGAAGGAGTAGCGCAAAATGACTTCAATTCAACCGATCGAGCCGTCGACGACGCTCATCCCCGAGAAGAACACGACCAAGACGCTGGCGATCGGCATCCTGACCGCGGTCTTCGTGATCGCGGCCCCGATGGTGATCGGCGCGGCGGGCGGCAACTACTGGGTGCGCGTGCTCGACTTCGCGATGCTGTACGTGATGCTCGCGCTGGGCCTGAACGTGGTGGTCGGCTTCGCCGGCCTGCTCGACCTGGGCTACATCGCGTTCTACGCAGTCGGCGCCTACACGGCGGCCCTGTTGTCCTCGCCACACCTCACGACCGAGTTCGCGTGGATCGCGCATATTTTCCCCAACGGCCTGCACGCGCCGTTCTGGGTGATCATCCCGGTCGCGATGGCGCTCGCGGCTACCGCCGGCATTTTGCTCGGCGCGCCGACGCTGCGTCTGCGTGGCGACTACCTCGCCATCGTGACGCTCGGCTTCGGGGAAATCGTCCGTATCTTCATGAACAACCTCGACCGTCCGGTGAACATCACCAACGGCCCGAAGGGCATCACGGGCATCGATCCGCTGTCGGTCGGCGGCTTCAGCCTCGCGCAGACGCACACGTTCTTCGGCATGTCGTTCCCGTCCGTGTACCTGTACTACTACGCGTTCGTGTTGTGCGCGCTGTTCGTGATCTGGGTCTGTACGCGCTTGCAGCACTCGCGTATCGGCCGCGCATGGGCCGCGATCCGCGAAGACGAAATCGCCGCCAAGGCGATGGGCATCAACACGCGTAACGTGAAGCTGCTCGCGTTCGCGATGGGCGCCTCGTTCGGCGGTCTGTCGGGCGCGATGTTCGGTTCGTTCCAGGGGTTCGTGTCGCCCGAGTCGTTCACGTTCTGGGAGTCGGTCGTGGTGCTCGCCTGCGTGGTGCTCGGCGGCATGGGTCACATCCCTGGCGTGATTCTCGGCGCGGTGCTGCTCGCCGTGTTCCCCGAATTCCTGCGCTCGACGATGGGTCCGCTCCAGCACGCGATCTTCGGTCACGAAATCGTCGATACCGAAGTGATTCGCCAGCTGCTCTACGGTCTCGCCATGGTCGTCATCATGCTGTATCGCTCGGAAGGCTTGTGGCCCGCGCCGAAGCACGAAGACCGCATCGCGAAGATTGCGAAGCGCGCCAGCAAGAAGCCGGCGCGCGCGTAACGGACAGGACTGGAGAGAGAACACTATGAGCAACAAACCCATCCGCCTGTCCGTCAAGGGCGTCAACAAGCGCTTCGGCGGCCTGCAGGCATTGTCCGACGTGGGCCTGCAGATCGAGGCAGGCACGATCTACGGCCTGATCGGTCCGAACGGCGCCGGCAAGACGACGTTCTTCAACGTGATCACGGGTCTTTACACGCCGGATTCGGGCGAATTCAAGCTCGACAACGACGCGTACACGCCCACGGCCGTGTACCAGGTCGCCAAGGCCGGCATCGCGCGCACGTTCCAGAACATTCGTCTGTTCGGCGGCATGACCGCGCTCGAAAACGTGATGGTCGGCCGTCACGTGCGCACCAAGCATGGTCTGATCGGCGCCGTGTTCCAGACGCCGGGCGAGCGCAAGGAAGAGCGCGAGATCAAGGAGCGTGCGATTGAACTGCTCGAGTACGTCGGCATCGCGCAGTACGCCGACTACACGTCGCGCAACCTCTCGTACGGACACCAGCGCCGTCTGGAGATCGCCCGCGCGCTCGCGACTGATCCCAAGCTGCTCGCGCTCGACGAGCCGGCAGCAGGCATGAACGCGACCGAGAAGGTCGAACTCACGCGGCTGCTCGACAAGATCCGCGCCGATGGCAAGACCATCCTGCTGATCGAGCACGACGTGAAACTGGTGATGGGCCTGTGCAATCGCATGACAGTGCTCGACTATGGCAAGGTGATCGCAGAGGGGCTGCCGCAGGACGTGCAGAAGGACCCGAAGGTGATCGAGGCTTATCTCGGTGCGGGGGTCCACTGATGACTACATCAATGCTGAAAATCAAGGGCCTGCAGGTCAACTACGGCGGCATCCAGGCAGTCAAGGGTGTCGACATGGAAGTCCGGCAGGGCGAGCTCGTCACGCTGATCGGCGCGAACGGCGCGGGCAAGACCACGACGATGAAGGCCATCACGGGCCTGAAGCCGTACTCGGCGGGCGACATCGAGTACATGGGCAAGTCGATCAAGGGCGTGCCTGCGCACGAGCTGCTCAAGCAGGGCCTCGCGATGGTGCCGGAAGGGCGTGGCATCTTCGCGCGCATGTCGATCGTCGAGAACATGCAGATGGGTGCGTATCTGCGTAGCGACACGGACGGCATCAAGCAGGACGTCGATCGCATGTTCGGCTTCTTCCCGCGCTTGAAGGAACGTGCGACGCAGCTCGCGGGCACGCTCTCGGGCGGCGAGCAGCAGATGCTCGCGATGGCGCGTGCGATCATCAGCAAGCCCAAGCTGCTGTTGCTCGACGAGCCGTCGATGGGTCTCTCGCCGATCATGGTCGAGAAGATCTTCGAAGTCGTGCGCACCATCTCGAAGGAAGGCATCACGATCCTGCTCGTCGAGCAGAACGCGCGTCTCGCGCTGCAGGCCGCGAACCGCGGCTACGTGATGGATTCCGGCATGGTCACGATGGAAGGCGACGCCAAGCAGATGCTCGACGATCCGAAGGTGCGCGCGGCGTATCTGGGCGAGTAATCTCCCGTCTGCCGCACACGCTCACGGCGTAAAAGAAGCCGCCTGTGTTTTGCACAGGCGGCTTTTTCTTTGCGGGGCGTTCGACTGGTCGCTACGCCAGCGGGTCGAGCCGCCTGCCGAGGCTCACGACGGGGTCGCACTGATAGCCGAGCGCTTCGTAGAACGCGAGCACCTCGGGTTTGTCGGCGAGGATCTGCAGATTGAGCTTCGGGCAGCCGAGCCGCGCGAGCGCCGCTTCGACGTGACGCACGAGCCGCTTGCCGATGCCAAGCCGCCGCGCGCGCGGATCGACGGCAAGCGAGTACATCCAGCCGCGATGCCCGTCGAAACCGCCCATCACCGTGCCGACGATCGCCTCATCGCGCATGGCGACGAAGAACAGTTCCGGTTGCGTGCGCAACTTGTTCGCGATCGACAGATACGGATCGCGATGCGGCCGGCTCGTGTCGCCATACTCCGGAAACACTTCGCGCCAGAGTGCGATGACGGCGGGCGCGTCGGCCGCGGCGAAGGTGCGGATCGTGACGTTGGTGACGTTCGTGACGTTCATCGTCGCGGCTTCACAAACTCAGATCGAATCGAGGATCGTGCGCAGCATCGCCATCATCTGGTCGATTTCCTCGAACGAGACGTTCAGCGCGGGCATGAAGCGCAGCAGGTTCGGGCGTGCCGCGTTGAGCAGCAGGCCGTCGGGCTGCATGTCGCGCGCCTTCTCGACGATCTGCGTGCCGATGTCCTTGCCGAGCAACAGCGCGCGCAGCAGACCTTCGCCACGCTCGCCTTCGAAGCCGCGCTCCGCCGACAGTTCGAGCAGCTTCTCGCGCAGATATTCGCCGCGCGCGCGCACGCCCTCGAGGAACCCCGGCGCGGTCAGTTGCGAGATCACCGAATAGCCGACCGCCGTCATGAGCGGATTGCCGTTGTACGTGCCGCCCTGGTCGCCGGCCTCGAACACCTCGATGTCCTTCTTCGCGAGCAGCGCCGCGAGCGGCACGCCGCCGCCGATGCCCTTGCCGAGCGTCATGATGTCCGGCTCGATGCCCGAGAGTTCATACGCGAACAGCGTGCCCGCGCGGCCACAACCGCTTTGCACTTCGTCGACGATCAGCAGGATGCCGTGCTGCTTCGTGAGCGCACGCAATTGCTGCATGAATTCGCGCGTCGCCGGAATCACGCCGCCTTCGCCCTGGATCGGCTCGAGCATCACGGCGACCGTCTTCTTGCTGATGAGCTTTTCGACCGACGCGATGTCGTTCAGGTCGGCCTTCGGGAAGCCCGGCACTTGCGGTGCGTAGATCGTGTCCCAGCCCGGCTTGCCACTCGCCGACATGGTCGCGAGCGTGCGGCCGTGGAAGCTGTGATCGAACGTGATGATCTCGTACGCGCCGTCGCGGAACTTCTTGCCCCATTTGCGCGCGAGTTTGATTGCGCCTTCGTTGGCTTCGGCGCCGCTGTTCGCGAAGAACACCTTGTCGAAGCAGCTGTGCTCGGTGAGCAGGTCCGCGAGTTGCGCCATCGGCGCGTTGTAGAAGGCCGGCGACGGGTTGATGAGCAGGCGCGACTGCTTGTCGAGCGCTTCGATCATGCCGTCGTTGCAATGGCCGAGGCTGTTGACCGCCCAGCCCTGAATGAAGTCGAGGTATCGCTTGCCTTCGTTGTCGTAGAGCCACGACCCCTTGCCGTGCGTGAAAACGATTTCGGGCCGGTTGGTGATGTACATCAGCGACTCGATCGGGTATTCGGAGAAATTCATGGCGACGGGCTCCACGGGACTGCCTGGAAGGTTGGAAAAAAGGCGGAAAAACAGGCTGCAAAAACAAAAAGCCACGGCGGTCCGTGGCTTTCGTGGTTCGAACTGCGTGCGCGTCAGTACGTGAAACGCGCGTCCGTAACTAAGCCAGACCCGGGAGACGGGACGAGCGGCGGCGTCGAAGTTCGGACAGGTTGCGGTTCATGCGCGCAAGAATACGACAAGGCTGGCGCTGGTGTAAACCATAAATTTGCATGACGGCGGACAGTGCCGCCGTCATGCAGCGCATGGCAAGGGCGTGACGCGGATCAGACCGCGTTGGCGAGATCCGCTGCGCTCGTGAACGAGTCCGCGTAGAACTCGTCTTCGGGCAGGCCGTGATGCTGCGAGAAATCGCGCTGCGCCGATTCGACCATCACCGGCGCGCCGCACGCGTACACCTGATAGCCCGAAAGATCAGGCAGGTCCTCGATCACCGCGCGATGCACGAAGCCCGTGCGACCGCTCCAGCCATCGGCGGCATCGGGCTCGGAGAGCACCGGCACGAAGCGGAAGTTCGGGATGTCCTTCGCCCATTGCTCGGCCAGTTCGAGCAGATACAGGTCCTTTTTGCGGCGCGCGCCCCAGTAGAGCGTCATCGGCCGCGTGAGGCCCTTGTGCACGGCGTGCTCGACGATCGCCTTGAGCGGCGCGAAGCCGGTGCCCGAGCCGAGCAGCACGATCGGCTTGTCGGAGTCTTCGCGCAGGAAGAACGTGCCGAGCGGCGCCTCGAAGCGCAGGATGTCACGCTCCTTCATCGTCGTGAACACGTGGTCGGTGAACTTGCCACCGGGCATGTGGCGGATGTGCAGCTCGAGCGGGCCTTCCTCGTGCGGTGCGCTCGCCATCGAGTAGCAGCGGCGCGTGCCGTCCTTGAGGATGAATTCGAGGTACTGGCCCGCGAGATACTGGAGGCGTTCGTTGGCCGGCAGCTGGAGCTTGAGCACGACCACGTCGTCAGCCTTGCGCTCGATGGCCGCGACGCGCGTGGGCAGCTTGCGCACCTGCACGTCGCCGACGCCCGCGACTTCGCGGATGTCGATTTCGAGGTCCGACTGCGCGGTAGCACAGCAGAAGAGGGCCATGCCGCGGGTTTTTTCGTCGTTGGAGAGCGCCGAGGCCGCGTGAGCACGTTGCTCGACTTCGCCGCTGCATACGGCGCCCTTGCACGAGCCGCATGCGCCGTTCTTGCACCCGTAGGGAAGGCCGATGCCCTGGCGCAGGGCCGCGTTGAGGATCGGCTCGTCCTGTTCGACCTGGAACTGCCGGCCGCTTTGCTTGAGCGTTACGTTGAATGCCATATTCGAAGAAACGAAGTAACTGTGTTCAGTGACCGCCGTCGCCGGCGGCTAAAATGCGTGCACCATGACTGCGATACGAACCTTGCGCCGCCCGCGCGTGTTGATCGTGGGCTGCGGCGACGTCGGCTTGCGATGCGTCGAGCGGCTGCGCGATCGCGTGCGTCTTTTTGCGCTGACCAGCCAGCCCGCGCGATGCGCGCTCCTGCGCGAGGCCGGGACGACGCCGCTCGTCGGCGATCTCGACCAGCGGGCGAGCCTGGCGAGGCTCGCCGGACTCGCGCCGACCGTGCTGCATCTGGCGCCGCCCGAAAAAACCGGCGCCGACGACAACCGCACGCGCTCGCTGATCGCCGCGCTCGGCGCCGTGCGGCGTTCGCCCGCGCGGCCGGTCTCGCGAACCTTGCCCGCGCTTGCCGCGCAAGCCGCGCTGCCACATCGGGCTGCCCGGCCGGTGACGGCGCTTTCGCGCGGCCGTATCCGCACGCCCGGAGTTCCCGGGACACGCGGCATTTTCCGCCCGGCAGTGCGTGGCGAAACGTTCGCTATTGTACCCGAGCGGCCAGGGCCGACCCGTCAGCGCCGGCCCGTCCGTCTCGTCTACGCGAGCACGACGGGCGTCTATGGCGACTGCGGCGGCGCACGCATCGACGAGACCCGGCCGGTGCGGCCCGCGAACGACCGGGCCAAGCGCCGGGTCGCCGCGGAACGGCTGCTGCGGCGAGCCACCGCGCGCGGCGCGCTCAGTGCGGCGATCGCGCGGATTCCGGGCATCTATGCTGCCGGGCGGCTGCCGCTCGCGCGCCTCGCGAAGGGCACACCGGCGCTCGCCCCGGCCGATGACGTCTTCACGTGCCACATCCACGCCGACGATCTCGCGGCGATTCTCGTGCGCATGACGACGCACGGTCGGCCGGCGCGCGTCGTTCACGCGTCGGACGACAGTGAGCTGAAAATGGGGGAGTACTTCGACCGCGTCGCCGATGCGTTCGGCATGGCGCGCGCGCCGCGCGTGAGCCGGGCCGAGGCCGAACAGCGGCTCGATCCGATGCTGCTGTCGTTCATGCGCGAGTCGCGCCGGCTCGTCAATATGCGTCTAAAGCGCGAATTGCGCGTGCGGTTGCGTTATGCGGATGTGGATGCGTTCCTGCGCACACGGCCGCCGCGCCCGTGACGAACGGGTGGGCGGCCGGCGCAAAGCGTGCCGTTCACGTGATCGCCGGCAGCGCCTCGAGCAGGAGGAAGCAGAGCAGGCCGCCCAGCAGCGCGCCGATCAGTTGCGGATGGTATTGGTGCCGCCGATGCATGGCCACGAGCACGGCGCCCACGAGGATCGCGCCGAGAGTCATGAAAACCAGCAGCCACGAAAGTTCCATCGTTCCGTTGATGACCATGTTGCCCCTCCTTGCAGCCCTTGTAATCGTTGTTTAATCCAGTATAGGGCGGTTCGTCAGGAACATCATGCTGCGGCGCGGCGTAAATCGGGCACTTGTACCGGTTGATGTGCGATGGCACACGCTTGAGTGCTGTGTGTCGGTATTTACCCGTTGCGCAGCGCCGCGAGGCCGGCGGGTTCGAGCCAGCGCCACTGGCCCGGCGCCAGGTCGTCGGGCAGTGCGAAGGCACCGATGCGTTCGCGATGCAGCGCCTCGACGCGATTGCCCGCCGCCGCGACCATGCGCTTCACTTGATGGTATTTCCCTTCGAGCACCGTGAGTTCCAGCTCGTGCTCGCTGCGTGCGTTGGCTGCGACGGCGGCCAGCGGCTCGGTCTCGCCGTGCATGAGCACGCCGTTGCGCAGGGCTTCGAGCTGCCCGTCGTCGAGGGCATGGCGCGTCGTCGCAATGTAGACCTTGGGCACCTTGCGCTTGGGCGACGTGAACGCATGGACGAACTGACCGTCGTCGGAGAGCAGCAAGAGGCCGGTCGTGTCCTGGTCGAGTCGTCCGACGCATTGCACGCCGCGCGCGGCGAACTGCGGCGGCAGCAGATGAAACACACTCAGATGGTGCTGCGGATCGCGCGAGCACTCGTAGCCGCCCGGCTTGTTCAGCACGACATATGCACGCTCGTGATACGGCCACGCCGTACCGTCGACGCTGAAGGTGAGGGCGCCGGTATCGAAGGTCTCGCCCGTATCGGTGCGAACTTCGCCGTCGATCGCCACGCGACCTTCGGCGATCAACGCGCGGCACTGACGACGGGAGCCGAAGCCCTGGGTGAAGAGAATGCTTTCCAGTTTCATGACGAGGTCGCTACGACAAACCGGAGTATTTTACTCGGGGCGCGCAGCCCGGGGCGCGTAGCTCGGGGCGCGTAGGCCCATCCCCATACGCGCTGAACGCGCTCCCTGACGCAAAAGCGTAACGTAGCGGTTTGCGCGGCGGCAGCCGCCCTGCCTCTCATCCCCGCGCCCCCTTTTCAGCAGCTTTCAACGGACCAGCGACGCATGCGCGACGCGGATCTTCACGCGTCCTGCATCGACCGCAAACGTGGAGAACAGCATGGCCAAAACGATCGCGGATTATCTGGCGAAGACGCTCGAAGCGGTGGGTGTCGAGCGGATCTGGGGCGTGACGGGCGACAGCCTGAACGGCCTCTCGGACAGCCTGCGCCGGCTCGGCACGATTCGCTGGATGCACACGCGTCACGAGGAAGTCGCGGCGTTCGCGGCCGGCGCCGAAGCGGCGGCCACCGGACGCCTCGCGGTCTGCGCGGGCAGTTGCGGGCCCGGCAATCTGCATCTCATCAACGGCCTCTACGATTGCCAGCGCAACCGCGTGCCCGTGCTCGCGATCGCCGCGCACATTCCGTCGAGCGAGATCGGGCTCGGCTACTTTCAGGAAACGCATCCGCAGAAGCTCTTCGAGGAATGCAGCCACTACGTCGAACTGGTGACGAACCGTTCGCAGTTCGCGCGCGTGCTCGACCGGGCACTGCGTACCGCCATTGGCGAAAACGGCGTCGCGGTGATCGTGCTGCCCGGCGATATCGCGCTGCTCGATGCCCCCGACGAAGAGCCGCACTGGTCGCAGGCCGCGCGCTCGGCAGCGCAGCCGTCCGCCGCCGACGTCGACCGGCTCGCCGACCTGCTGAACCAGTCCGGCGCCGTGACCTTGTTGTGCGGCAGCGGCTGCAAAGGCGCACACGACGAAGTGGTGGCGCTCGCCGACGCGCTCGGCGCGCCGACCGTGCACGCGTTGCGCGGCAAGCAGTACGTCGAATGGGACAATCCGTACGACGTCGGCATGACCGGCCTCATCGGCTTTAGCTCCGGCTATCACGCGATGATGTCGTGCGACACGCTCGTCATGCTCGGCACCGATTTCCCGTATCGCAACTTCTATCCGTCGCACGCGGACATCGTGCAGATCGACCGGCGCGCCGACGCGCTCGGCAAGCGTGCGCCGCTCACGCTCGGGCTCATCGGCGACGTGAAGGAAACGCTGCGCGCGCTCACGCCCAAGCTCACGCGCAAGACCGAGCGCCGTTTTCTCGAACGCGCGCGCGAACACTATGCGAACGCGCGCAAGGGACTCGACGATCTCGCGCGCCCCGCGCCGCCAGGCACGCCGCTGCATCCGCAATACATCGTGTCGCGCATCGACGAGCTGGCCGCCGACGACGCAATCTTCGCCGTCGATGTCGGCACGCCCACGCTATGGGCCGCGCGCTATCTGAAGATGAACGGCAAGCGCCGTCTGCATGGCTCGTTCAATCACGGCTCGATGGCCAACGCGATGCCCCAGGCGCTCGGCGCGCAGGCCGCGCACGCCGGCCGGCAAGTGGTGTCGATCTCGGGCGACGGCGGCTTGTCGATGCTGCTCGGCGATTTGCTGAGCGCGCGACAACTCGATTTGCCGATCAAGATCGTCGTGCTCAACAACGGCACGCTCGGCTTCGTCGCGATGGAGATGAAAGCCGGCGGCTACCTCGAAACCGGCACCGACTTCAGTCCGACCGATTTCGCGGCGATCGCGCACGGCGCGGGGATTTTCAGCGTGCGCGTGGAGTCGTCGGAGCAACTCGACGAAGCGCTGCGCAGCGCGTTTGCGCATCCGGGACCGGCGCTCGTCGATGTGCTGACCGCCAAGCACGAACTCGCCATGCCGCCGAAGCTGCAATGGGCGCAGGCGAAGGGCTTCAGCCTCTATATGCTGCGCGCGGTGCTCTCGGGGCGCGGCGACGAGGTGATCGAACTCGCCACCACCAATCTGCGCTAAGCGTGCGCGGCGACGCGCTGGGCGATGGCCTGGCCGATCTCCGAAGTCGCGGCCATGCCGCCCATGTCGCGCGTATGCGGTCCTGCCTTGAGCACCTCGGCGATAGCCGCGACGATCGCATCGTGTGCATTACGCTCTGCGCCTGCGCTGTTGCCGAGGAAGTCGAGCATCATCGCCGCCGACCAGATCATCGCGACCGGGTTGGCGATGTGCTGGCCGGCGATATCGGGTGCCGAGCCGTGCACGGGCTCGAACAGCGAAGGAAACACGCGCTCGGGATTCAGGTTCGCCGACGGCGCGATGCCGATCGTGCCGGTGCAGGCGGGACCGAGATCGGACAGGATGTCGCCGAACAGGTTGGAGGCGACCACCACGTCGAAGCGCTGCGGCTGCAGCACGAAGCGCGCGCAGAGGATGTCGATGTGCTGCTTGTCCCAGCTGATGTCGGGATAGCTCGCGGCGATTTCAGCCGCGCGCGCGTCCCACCACGGCATGCTGATCGCGATGCCATTGCTCTTGGTGGCGACCGTCACGTGATGCCGCTCGCGGCGGCGCGCGAGATCGAAGGCGAACTTGAGCACGCGCTCCGTGCCGATGCGCGTGAACACCGACTGCTGCACGACGAATTCGCGCTCGGTGCCTTCGAACATCGTGCCGCCGACTGCCGAGTATTCGCCTTCCGTGTTCTCGCGCACGATGAGGAAATCGATGCCGGCGGCGTTGGCCAGCGGCGAGCGCACGCCTTCGAAGGTCCGCGCCGGACGCAGGTTCACGTACTGGTCGAATTCGCGGCGGAACTTGAGCAGCGAGCCCCACAGGGAGATGTGATCGGGCACGGTATCGGGCCAGCCGACCGCGCCGAACAAGATGGCATCGACGCCGCCCAGTTGCTGCTTCCAGTCGTCGGGCATCATCTTGCCGTGCTTCGCGTAGTAGTCGCAGCTGGCCCAGTCGATGTGAACATACTCGAGCGCGATGCCGAAGCGCTTGGTCACCACATCGAGGACGCGCAACGCTTCGGGCATGACTTCCCGGCCGATGCCGTCTCCGGGAATCACGGCGATGCGATGGACTTTGGCGGTCATGGTTTTGTGCTCCACGGAGAAAGGGCTTGGTGACAGAGGGTTATATTAAGCCTGAATGTGGATCGACGCCGGGAGGTGGCAGGGCAAAGATATGTTTCGGATGGCGAATTAATGAAGGCGGATGTTTCGAGAAAGACAGGCCGCAAGCCCAAAACGAAAACCCGCGAAGCCAAAAAGCTGTCGCGGGTTTGCGAGATCGGCACATGGCAGCGCGAACCGCCTGATGCCCGGGGCGGGGATGAGTCAACCTGGCTAACCGTGTGACAGGTTCGCCAGTGCGTGACTGCGTGGTCGCGCGTCAGGCGTTCAGCAAATCCATTAGCTGATCCAGATCCACCGCATTGGCGTCGTGTATCGTGATTTCGAGCTTCGGCTTGCTCGCAGCGCCTTCGTAGCCAAGCGTCAGATACTTGTCCCGGTCAGAGAACATCGGTGGAAATAGAACCGAATACGACAAATTCTCCGTGAGGCTGAATAGATCGGCCATTCCGCTGCGAAGCAAATACGTGTGCCGCGCCCGTTTTGCGAGCGCGAGCAATTCGGCCATGCTGCCTTCGAAAAATTCGCAGCCAATTTCCTGCAGGTAGTCCAGCGAGTACCGGGTCTGCTGCGGCGCAAAGTCGACCGAGTCCGACCGGCTGCTGATCGGAGCATTCACGACGCACCGATAGCCCGACTGCATGATTCGCGATGCGAGCGACGCCCAAAACGCGACGGGCAACTGCGCTGAGCTCGTCGCGCGCGGACACAGCATGACGAAATCGCTGTCCGCTGGCGTCGCTTCGGCGTCCGGCAACTGGACGTACTCGATACCTTCGTCCGACGAGACGCCGAGATAGTGCCAGGCAAGGCGAAACCAGTTATACCGAACCTGATTGGCATTGCTCCAGTGCTGATACGTTTCGAAATACCCGGCTTCTGGTTGCCGCCAGAACGTCGAGAACAGCCGGTTCGGGCCCGGCACAGCGCGGTCGCACAGCGCATGGATCATCTCGTCGTCGGAGTAGCCGTCGAAGAATTCAGGCGGCAGCGCCACGTGGCGGCCGCGCAGGCTGGGAAACAGATTGACGAGATCGCCCGACAAGGTGCCTTCCTTCGAAAACAGCGTCACATTGCAGCGATGCAGGTCGGCGAAATTTCTGAGCTGGCACAGGATCGGCACCTGGTCGCCAATTCCCTTGGACAAGAAGAACGCAGCACTGCCGGGGTCCACGGCCAACATGCGCTGCTTCAGTACTGCAAGATTGATCATCGGTGTATTTTCTAAGGCTCGATTTTGATCGACGAGATGACTTGGCCAAAGCCCGCATCGCGCTGAAGATTGACGGCAATCGCCATGGCGAGGCCGTCTGGCTTGCGATCGTTGATTAGAATCCGTTCGCCTTTGGGCAGATCCATGATCAACGCGTCGTAGCGCAATCCCTGTGTCTTGAGGAACGATTCCGTCGCTTCGCGGTAGCGGCTTTCGCGCGCGGTCAGGATCAGAACCGTGTCGCTTGCGGGAATCCGCTCCCAGAAGGATCGGACCTCGGGCAGGAGCACGTCGCCGCCGCGAAGGTGAGCGTTATGCTCAGTCAGCGTGCCATCCAGATCGACGAGCCAGGTATGGCCGATATTGCTGAGCGTCGTTTGAGCCATGCTTTACAGCGCTTCCATTGCATTTTCCAGCCAGTACATGCCGAGATAGTACGAGCCGATGATCGAGTCGATATCGTCCTTGACATAGCCCGACAGCGACAGCCACAGGAGGCCGTGAATCAGCTCGATGCGTGACGTGTCGTCGGGGAAGTATTCCTTGAAGATGCTTTTCGCAGTCGTCGCGTACTGAGTCTCTTCAATCAGGACTTCAACCGTTTCGTCGTCGACGTAGAGTTTGAATTTCTTGCGGTTGAATGCGTCGTAGGAACCTACTGCCGAGTAATAGAGCTTGGCGAAGTCGTACCATGCGTCGCCGATGATGCCGGGCTTGGCGAAATAGCCGCGTGGATCGATGTACCAGATGCGCAGTTTGTCGTCGGCAAGTGTGTTCGAAAACGTCGGATCGCCGTGCACCGAGCAAAAGAATTCGGGGGTGATCCGTGGCAACAGATCGAAGAACGTGTCGCGAAATTTCTCGTGATAGAAGTTTCTGCACTTCTTGCCGTTGATCGTGAGATGGGTCTTCTCGCGATTGGGAATGATGTTGATGACGCTCTCGATGCGCTTGAGCGTCTTGTCGATATAGACTTCCTTCACGTCCTCGCGGCGCGTGGGTACGCGAACTTTGTCGTGGAGGTCGATGAGCGAGTCGACATAGTCGGCCAGCACCGCACGCTGCTCGCGGTCGTTGAGGCCCTTGATCTGGAAGAGATGTTGGCCCTTGATACGCTCCATTTCGAGCGGCGCAAAACTGTGAATCCTGGGAATGCGACGAAAGCCCAGACCCTGCGCTTCACGGTACCAGGCCTTTTCCTTTTCGTGCAGATCCGCAAAGGCCGGATCGACGACTGTTTTGCGTACCGTGGTTTCTCCCACCTCGACATTGTTGAAGAAGCGGCAAAAACCAGCCCGGTCGTTACTTTCCTCGATGACTGCAAAGTCGCCGAGTTCCTCCATGTCGTCGCTGTGGAGGTACGCGAATTTCGAGCGCGAAGTTGACAGCCACTTGACGAATTCACCACTGACGGGCGCTTCACCCAACGCCGCCGCTTCGGGGAAATAGAACACCCCGGGAATGCCCCGTTTCGCGGAGGTCTGTTCGTGCGGCGTGTCCGCGTCCGAAACCGACCATCGGCAAGTGAAGGCACCCGTGGTGAAGATAACTGGATCGGTCGCGCTGCGGAATTCGGGCAGCGCGTGCACGATGAGGTCGCTCCAGATGACGAGCACGGGTGCATCGTGGGCGACCTTGCCGAGTGCCTGGCGAATACCGGACAGCGTGCCTTTGCCCTCAGCACGGACCAGCTCGTAGCTCGAAGACGTCGGATTGACCTCCAGATACTTCTCGACTTGATCGAAAAGATAGTCGCCGATGATGATGAAATGCGCGTCCTGGAAGAATTCGAGCGTGTGGTAGAGGATCGGCTTCCCGCGCACGGAAACGAGGCATTTCGGTTTGTTCCACGTATGGTGGCGCAACCGGCTACCTCGACCGCCGGCCTGCACGATCACTGTCAGCTTCTTGTCACTCATGAATATCCTGTCTGAAACCGGCCGGGCGAACGCACGGTCCCGGCCGATTCGTCTTTGCGTCTGGTATTCCCGCAGTGCCGTTTGCAGCGCGCCAGGGGCGGGGATGCGACTTCCCTTTCTATGCGATACCTTATCCGCGAGACATTGACGACAAATCGAGGAACAGGAGAGGGATGCGGGCGCTTTTCGAGCAATCGTGGCCTGAGGGGGCGGCGCCAGTGTGCGGTGAGCCGGGCAAACAGGTGTGCCGCCAAGGACTGGGCGCGGCGTGCGGGGCTCGACCTGTCGAAGTAGCCGGCTATCGGTAATGAAATTACCCGCTCGGCTGTCGATGGATCGAACTGGACAATCGAGGAAAGAAAAAACCCGCGAAGCGTGAGCTGTCGCGGGTTTCTGTACTTCGCCGGAACTTGCCGGAATATTCTTTGGTGCCTCGGGCCGGAATCGAACCGGCACTCCTTTCGGAACCGGATTTTGAGTCCGGCGCGTCTACCAATTTCACCACCGAGGCATTTCCCGTCGCCCTTGCAGGCGGACCGGAAACAATAACTTGACCGGCAATCGATGCCGTCTCCGCGCGGGTGCGGCGCGGAAAGACGCAGATTATGGCGTAAAACGGTGCGGCCGGCAACTACGGCCATCGAACTGCTGCCAAGGGCGCCGCATTCATCGGCGAAAACAAGCGGCCACGCCCCGAGCCGGCTCAGATCGTCCGCGAGAACCGGACGGGCTGCTGCGCGCCGAGGTAGCGGTCGAACACCATGGCGATGTTGCGCACGAGCATCCGGCCGGCGGGCAGCACTTCGAGCCGGTCGGCATGACGCGCGACGAGGCCGTCCTTTTCGAATTCGCGCAGCCGTTCCAGTTCGTTCGCGAACGCGGCCGGGAAGCGCACGCCATAGGTGGCCTCGAGCTCGTCGAAGCGCACTTCGAGATTGCACATCAGCGCGGTGATGATGTCGCGGCGCAGGCGGTCGTCGGCAGAAAGGCGCACGCCACGCGTGATCGCGAGCGAGCCCGCGTCGATCGCGGCGCCGTAGCTCGCGATGTCCTTCGCATTCTGCGCGTAGACGTCGCCGACCTTGCCGATCGACGAAGCGCCGAAGCCGATCAGATCGCAATCCGCACGCGTGCTGTAGCCCTGGAAATTGCGGTGCAGCGTGCCTTGCACCTGGGCTCGCGCGAGTTCGTCGGTGGGCAGCGCGAAATGGTCCATGCCGATGTACAGGTAGCCGGCATCGGTGAGCCGCTCGGTCACGAGGCGCAGCAATTCCAGGCGCGTGGCGGGCGAGGGCAGCGCCGCCGCGTCCATCTGGCGCTGCATCTTGAAGAGCTGGGGCATGTGCGCGTAGCCGAACACCGAGAGGCGGTCGGGCGCGAGCAGGATCATCGTGTCGAGCGTGCGGGCAAAGCTCTTGACGCTCTGGTGCGGCAGGCCGTAAATCAGGTCGACGCTCAGCGATTCGAAGCCGCACGCGCGCGCCGACTGCGTCACCTCGACCGTCATGTCGAGCGGCTGGATCCGGTTGATGGCGCGCTGCACGAGCGGATCGAGATCCTGCACGCCGAGGCTCAGCCGGTTGAAGCCCAGCGAGCGCAGATGCCGGATCGTGTCCGCCGAGGCTTCGCGCGGATCGATCTCGATCGAGTATTCGCCGGCGTCGCCGGGCAGCAGATGGAAGTGATCGCGGGTCGCCTCCATGAGCGACGTCATCTCTTCGAGTGACAAAAATGTTGGCGTGCCGCCGCCCCAATGCAACTGCGAGACCGGGCGCGTGGTGTCGAACAGCCTTGCCTGCAGATCGAGTTCGCGGCGCATCCGGTCGAGGTACGGACGAGCTTTGGCGCGATTTTTCGTGGCGACCTTGTTGCATCCGCAATAAAAGCAGACGGTGTCGCAGAACGGGATGTGGAAGTACAGCGAGAGGTCGGTTTCGGCGGCGCCAGGATCGGCGGCGGCGCGGCGGTAGGCGGCGAGATCGAAGTCGTCGCGGAACTGCAGGGCGGTGGGGTAGGACGTGTAGCGCGGTCCGTTGGCGTTGTATTTGGCGAGCAGGTCGGGTTGGAACAGGATGTCGGCTGCGCTCATCGGGGTCTCGCTGTGGTCGGGTCGCACCGTGGGGATCGTTCGCCGCAGGCGGCCGATGGCGTCGATCTGTGGGCGCGAGTTCGATTGAGTGTAAGAGAGCGACGATGCGGTCAATTGTGTAAAAAGGTCGCACTCGGGATGGCACAATGTCGCTCCGTGCGCTGGCGCAATACCTTTGGGCGCACAATGAAGTCCGAATTCTTCGAGAAGCTGTCATGAACTGCCGCCCCGGCTGCGCTGCGTGCTGCATCGCGCCGTCCCTGTCCTCGCCCATTCCCGGCATGCCCGATGGCAAGCCCGCCGGCGTGCCCTGCATTCAGCTCGACGACGACCTGCGCTGCAAGATCTTCGGCTCTCCGGATCGGCCGGCGTGCTGCGGCGGCCTGCAACCGTCGCTTGAGATGTGCGGCGACTCGCGCGAGACGGCGCTCGTCTGGCTGCATCGGCTCGAAGCCGCGACGGCGCCCTGAGCGGCAAGCGTTTTCTCCCCGCACCGGATCGCCCGCCCGGCGAGGTGCTAGCATCCGACTGGTTCGAAGACAGGAGATTTCGCATGACCCATTCCGCCACGCGCAGCTCGCGGCGCGCCTTCTTGCTGGCCGCCTGCGCGGCCGTGTGCGTGGGTGCGTCGCTCGCCGCTTGCGCGACGGGGACGTTTCCGTTCATTCCCGATCACTACACGTTCTCGCAGCAACAGGTTCAGGAGGCGGTGCAGCGCAAGTTCCCGTATCAGCGCTCGATGTCGCAGCTGTTCGACGTCGCGCTCGCGAACCCGGTCGTCACGCTGCAGCCCGAGCGCAATCGCGTGGTGGTGCGCGTCGATGCGCACATCGCGAGTCCCTTCCTGCAGCAGCCGTTGAACGGCGTGTTCACGCTGTCCAGCGAACTGGGCTACGACAGTGAGAGCCGCTCCGTCGTGCTGCGCTCGCCGGGCGTCGACAACGTGAGCGTCGACGGCAATGCCGCCGCCTACGGGCAGCAGATCAACGCTGTGGCCGCGCTTGCGGCAACGCAATTGCTCGCCAACTATCCGGTCTACACCTTCAAGCCCGACCAGCTGCAGTTCGCCGGCGTCCACTACGAACCCGGTACAATTACCATCCTTACAAACGGCATACGCGTGCAGATCGTCGAAAAGTGACGCTGCCACGGCGTGCGGCCGTCGACGGGCGGCGCGCGCGACTCCAGTCGGGCCGCCCATCCGGCGCGAACCCATTTCATAAAAGAAGGCTCACGGATGGACTGGATACTCACCTGCAAGGCCCTGATCCTGGGCATCGTCGAGGGATTGACGGAATTCCTGCCCGTGTCGAGCACCGGCCACCTGATCGTGGTCGGCAGCGTGCTCGACTTCAATGGCGATTACGCCAAGACCTTCGATGTGGTGATCCAGTTCGGCGCGATTCTCGCGGTGTGCTGGGAGTTTCGCCACAAGATCGCGAAGATCGTCGTGGGCTTGCCGCGCGAGCGCGCCGCGCAGCGCTTCGCGCTCAACGTCGTGATCGCGACGGTGCCCGCGGTGGTGCTCGGACTGCTGTTCGAAAAGACCATCAAGGCCGTGCTGTTCTCGCCGGTGCCGGTCGCGTTCGCGCTCGTCGTGGGCGGCGTCGTCATCCTGTGGGTCGAGGCGCGCCGGCGCGGCGCGCATGCCGGGCCGCACGGCCAAAGCGTGGCGCGACCGGCGCGCGTGCAGTCGCTCGACGAGATCACGCCCATCGACGCATTCAAGGTGGGATGCGCGCAGTGCTTCGCGCTGATTCCGGGCATGTCACGCTCGGGGTCGACGATCATCGGCGCGATGCTGTTCGGTCTCGAGCGGCGCGTCGCGACCGAGTTTTCGTTTTTTCTCGCGATTCCGGTGATCTTCGGTGCGACTGTCTACGAGTTGCACAAGACCTGGCATGCGCTCTCGGTGGACTGGTTCGGCCTCTTCGGCGTTGGCTTCGTGGCCGCGTTCTTCAGTGCGTTCGCTTGCGTGCGCTGGCTGCTGCGCTACGTGGCCTCGCACGATTTCACGGCGTTCGCGTGGTATCGCATCGCGTTCGGGCTCGTGATCCTGCTGTTCGGTTATGGCGGCGGGCTCGGCTGGGACGATTGAGCATCGCGCGCAGCCGGGCGTGAGGCGTGGCGCGCTCACGCCTCACGGCGACGATCAGGCGCGACGCCGGAACACCAGATCCCACACGCCATGTCCGAGCCGCAGACCGCGGCGCTCGAACTTGGTGACCGGACGATAGTCGGGACGCTGCGCGTAGTCGGCCGCCGTATTCTCGAGCGTGCTCGTCGCGTTCAGCACTTCGAGCATCTGCTCAGCGTAGTTCTGCCAGTCCGTCGCGAGATGCAGGTAGGCGCCGGGCTTCATGCGCGATACGAGCAGATCGACGAACTTCGGCTGGATCAGCCGGCGCTTGTGATGACGCGCCTTGTGCCACGGATCCGGGAAGAAGATGTGCACGCCGTCGAGGCTGTCGGGCGCGATCATGTGCTCGAGCACCTCGACCGCGTCGTGCTGAATGATGCGGATGTTGTCGAGGCCTTGCTCGCCGATCAGCTTGAGCAGCGCGCCCACACCCGGCTCGTGCACTTCGACGCCCAGAAAATCATCGCCGGAACGCAGCGCGGCGATTTCCGCCGTGCTCGCACCCATCCCGAAACCGATCTCCAGCACGCGCGGCGCGTGACGCCCGAAGACTGTGTCCCACTCGGGTGCCTGCGGCGCATACGGCAGCACGTAGCGGGGACCGAACTCGTCGAGCGCGCGACGCTGGCCCGTCGATACGCGGCCGGCGCGCGTGACGAAACTGCGGATGCGGCGGCGATGCAACGCGGTGTCGGCGGTGTCCGGGGCGGCGTCCGCTGCATCGGCGGGGGAATCGGGCGAAACGGAATCGGTGGGATCGTCGTGGATCATGTTCGGGGCAGCGAGATAGGAGGCGCCGTTGGGCCGTGGCGTCGGCATCGGCGCGGCGGATATCCGGGTTGCAGCGTGGGCGCGGGCGTGCGGGCGCGGGGATTTAGCGGCGCGCGGTACGCATTGGCCGGCGGGGCGCCGATGGCGGGCCGGCCGCAGCGCTTCGCCGGTCGACCTCGAAACGGCTTGCCGTCGCGGCCAAAGTCGCCGCGCATTATACAGCGGCGGGGTTCTTGGCCGATCCGGGCGCGCTGCTAGTCGGCCGAGACGGTGACGTGCGTATGCGGCGGTTGGCCAAGTTCGAATGCGTCGAGCCGGCAGGCGCGAACGTCGAGCAGCAGGCGTTCGAGTTGGGCAGCCTGGTCGTGCGCGCGTTGGGCATCGGAGGGCAGCCGTTCGTCGGCGTTCGCGAGTATCGAACGGCGGGTCGCCACGATGAGCGCAATGGCTCGCCGCCGTGGCATGAAATATCGTTCCATCTATGAGGACCGTGCGATGCAAGCCACGGATAAAGCGAGTTGTTACAGGGTGTCGCGCGCCAGGGCGTCAAGCGCCTGGTCGCATGCCGGAATGCTCGTCGAGGGAGAAGGGGCGAATGCTGCGGAAGGTTCCGGGGACACTCGCCGCACGCACGCCGACGTGGGTCGGCGCATAACCTCTTGGCGAGGCCGGCAAGGCGATGTGGAGCGGGCGATGGGAATCGAACCCACGTCTCCAGCTTGGGAAGCTGGGGTAATGGCCATTATACGACGCCCGCAGAGCGCGCCATTCTACGCGTATTTTCGCGCTTTGGGCAAAACTTGGCCCGGCGCGGAGCCGGGCGATGCGGGTCGAGCCGCAGCGAGCGCCCGACGGGCGGCCCGCTGCAAGCCGGGCTTCAGATGCCGAACAGCGTGAGCGACACGGCCGCGCGCGTCACGATCATCAGCAGGACCTGGACGATCACGAACAGCAGGATCGGCGACAGGTCGAGCCCGCCCAGTTGCGGCACGATCCGGCGCAGCGGATTCAGGAACGGCGCGGTCAGCTGGAACAGCGCGGGCATCGCGGGCGAGCGCGGGTTCAGCCAGGACAGCAACGCCATCAGGATCGTGAGCCAGATGATGAGGTTGAGCGCCCACTTGATGACGGTCAGCAGGGCGACGATCAGCAATGTCGGCACGGCGGAGAGCGGATCGATGCCGGCCAGCACCACCATCAGGACCACATAGACGATGGCTGCGAGCAGGGCGGCGACGATGCTCGCCCAGTCGATGTTGCGCGTGCCGGGAATCACGCGGCGCAACGGCAGCACGAGCCAGTTGGTGGCCTGCAGCACGGCGTGCGTGACCGGGTTGTAGCCGGGCAGACGGACGACCTGCAGCCAGGCGCGCAGCAGCAGTGCCGCGCCAAACAGCGTGAAGACGGTATTGAGCAGAAAACGGGCGATCTCGCCGAACATCGGGGAATCCTTTCCTCAGGCTGTGCCCGGCGGCACGCAATACGAATACGCTGTGCCCCCGCCGGACGGGTGATTGACATGGGACGACGAAGCCGTGGCTGCGCCGGCGTGACGGGTCAAACCGAAACCTTGATCTCGCTGACCAGGATCGCGCCGTTGCCGCCGTCCGTGTAGTTCGGAATATCGTCGAGCAGTTGCTTGGCGTTCGGCTTGAACACGTCGTAAAACGCGTCGAGCGTGTCGAACAGGAAGTGTCCGGCCGCGACGTACGGCGGCGGCGTGCCCGGCGGCCCGGCATTGATGCCGATATCGACCGACCAGCCCTTGAGCGCGCTGCCGAACAGCTTCGCCGCGAGCGGCATGTGCGTGCTGCAGTAGTACTCGCTGTCGAAGCGCCCGTTCTCGCGATACGGATAGAGGATGCTGACCTTGATCATTGTGCGTTCTCGTCGAGGGTCCCGAAGCGTGGCGCGCGGGCATGCATTGCCGCCGCTCGTCACATTATCACGGCTCAGGTTTTGTCTGTAGGGTCAGACGTGTGTCGCCCCGCATTGCGAGTTCTTTCGAGCGAGTCCTCGACGGCGTCGCGGATCGCCGCGAGCGCAGCGGGGGGCTGGGCGCGGCGGCGCGCGAGATCGACGGCGCGCCGTGTCATCAGCGCGTAGAGCGTGGCATGGTCGCCGTCGAGCCCTTCGAGCAGCGCGAGCTGCTTGTCGATGACGCCGACGTCGCCGCGCGACACGGGCCCCGCGAGCGCGTTGGCGAGGCCTTTGTCGCGGGCCGTTTCGATCGTGCCGGCGAGCATCGGCAGCACGGCGCGCAGCGCCTCGTCCTCGGTGAAGCCGAGCTTGCCCCACAGGTTCGCGCATTCGGCGAGGCCGCACAGCGCAAAGCTTGCGGCGTAGTGGGCAGCGGCGTGATAGAGCATGCGCGAGCCCGGCGGGATCGACAGCGGATGGCAGCCGAGCGCACGTACGAGCGCGGTGAGCACGTCCTTCAGCGGGCCATCGGCTTCGAGGGTGACCGAGCAGCCCGCGATGCGCGCGAGATCGGCGTCGTTTCCGCCGAACAGGTAGAGTGGGTGAAAACCGCCGGTGGCCGCGCCTTGCGCGCGTGCGCCATCGAGCAGTTCGACCGGCGAGGCGCCGCTGCAATGGACGAGCGCCCACGCGCCGCATCGATCCGCCGTTCCGGAGTGTGGCGAAAAACGCAATATGTTCGCTGTCGTACCGATGCTGTCGTCCGGCACGGCTAAAAAGACGATGTCGGCGGCATCGACGACCTGTTGGGCATCGGTGTACGCGCTACAGCCGGCGAGTCGCGACGCAAGCGCTTGCGCCGAGGCAGGCGTGCGGCTTGCTACCGCCGTGACGGGGTAGCCCGCGCGGGAAAAACCGGACGCGAGACAAATCGCGAGTCGTCCGGCACCGATGAAGCCGATGCGCGGCAGCGCTGACGGGGGCATGAGAACAGCTCCAGCAGAAAAGGACACAAGAAGGCTCGAGTATCGCCCGTTCTATCGCATCCACGGCCCGTTCTGGTCGGCCGCGCGAGGCAAATGAATCGATTGGGATATGGCGTTGCGCTGCGGCTATCGTGCAACGGCGGCGCTCTTGTCCCGAAAAATGAGCACAATGGTTGTCAGTGTTTCAGGTTCGCTTCAATGGTTGCGCAATTGGGTTGTTTCCTGTCCGGCAGTTCGATTCGGGGAGTTCACCATGAGCATCTTCGCTTACCGGAAGCATCTACGGTTTTTGACGTCTGCGCAGCGGCGGCGCTGGTGGGACCAGCGCAAGCGCCTCACGCCCCGCGTACGGATCAGCGGCGCTTACGTGCCGCCGAGCGTCACGCGCGAGTTCACCTACGTGAAGGTGGGCTGACGCGATCCCTGACAGTTTCGGCGGCACGGCCGTCCGATCTCCGATGCCCGGTCCGCGACCGGGCATTTTTCATTGTGCGCACGGGTGCGACGCGTTGCGCGCGAGCCACTGAGCGGGCCCCGACAGCATCAATTTGTAATCAAACTTTACCGGCATTTGTGCGCATTGCCAGCACCTACCGGTAAAAAATGCCGCGCGGATTTTTGTCGAGTCGGCTAAGCCTTGATTCTTTTGGTGTTTGTATTTCCTCTGACCGATACGCGTAAACCTGTGTTTACGGCGGACGTTTTTGCCATCCAGACAGCTTGCAATTTGCAACAAATGCCGCCGGCCGGGCCATCGTCGATTGGATACATTAGACGTGTGGGCAATACCCGTCATGCGGTCCGGCAGTGTCGCCGGCTGCGAGGAGAAGAGAAGTGAACAAGATCGTTCCGTTTATCGTTGCTGCCGCGCTGGGCGCGGGACTGGCCAGCACAGCCGAAGCGCACGTGTCTGTCGGGATCGGCATCGGTATTCCGGTCGCCCCGGCTTATCCGGTGTATGCCGCACCGCCGCCCGTCGTCTACGCGCCGCCGCCCCCGCCGGTCGTCTACGCTCCGCCGGTCGCCTACATGCCGCCGCCTGCTGTGGTCGTAGGCGGATATGGTTACTACGGCCATCCTTATTACCATCATGGCTACTATCGCGGCTATTACCACGGTGGTGGTTACTACCGCCACTAAACGCAATAGTCCGTCAAAGACCAACGGCGCAACGCCGGCTTCGTGCCGGGTTGCGCCGTTTGCTTTGGGGCACGCCGTTCTATGCCGCCGAGGTTTAAAGCGCGGCGCCGGGGCCGCCGTGCACGATCAGATCCTGATACCCGTGGACAATCACGCTGTAGGAGAAATAAGCGAACAGCAGCGTCGACAGCACGTGGCACACGCGCAGCAATCCGGCGCCCGCACGCTTGCGGCCATGGCTTGCAAGCGAGCACAGAAAGAGCGTCCACGCGAGCCCGCCGAGCAGGAACCCGCCGAGGAACACCGCCGCCGTGCCGGCGCTCGTCGCGCCCGATTTTGCGATCAGCGCGCCGCCCACTGCGGCGAACCAGAGAATGGCGCTCGGCGACGACACCGCGAGCAGCACGCCGCGCGCAAATCCCCGCAGGGGGCTGAGGTTGGGCGTGCTGGCGTCGGCTTCACCTTCAACGGGCGGTGCGGCGGCGGGGTTGAGCGCTTCGCGCGCCATTTTCCAGGTGAGCATCAGCAAGATCGCCGCGCCGCCGATCCACACGACCCAGCGCACCGCGTCGAACTGCAGGAGGGCGGCCATGCCGGCCAAGGCGAGCGCCGCATAGATCAGGTCGCCGAAGCACGAACCGAGGCCGAGCCAGAACCCGGGCTTGAAGCCATGCGACAGCGTCAACGAGATGATGGCGACGTTGACGAGACCGATATCGAGGCAGAGAGACAGCGAAAGAAAGAAGCCGTCGGAAAGCAGGGAAAGGTGGTGCATGCGACTGCGGTAAGGGGTGGGCCGGAACAGGCAAAGCCTGTCATCGTGCCAGACCAGAAATGCGGGGTCGAGCGGCACGTTTGCCGGGCGTTTGCCTTGATGTGTGAGATGTGCCTGGGCATCAGGGGCGGGCTAGACGCGCCCGAGCCCCAGTTCGTCGCACAAGCGGTCGACCCGCGACTTCACGGCCGCGTCCATTTCGATCGTGCGGCCCCATTCGCGGCTCGTTTCGCCGGGCCATTTGTTGGTCGCGTCGAGGCCCATCTTCGAGCCGAGGCCGGCAACGGGCGATGCGAAGTCGAGGTAGTCGATCGGCGTGTTCTCGACGAGCACGGTGTCGCGTGCGGGGTCTATGCGGGTCGTGATCGCCCAGATCACTTCCTTCCAGTCGCGGATGTTCACGTCGTCATCCACGACGACGATGAACTTCGTATACATGAACTGCCGCAGGAAGCTCCAGACGCCGAACATCACGCGTTTCGCGTGTCCGGGATAGCTCTTCTTGATCTGCACGATCGCCATCCGGTAGCTGCAGCCTTCGGGCGGCAGATAGAAGTCGGTGATCTCGGGAAACTGCTTTTGCAGCAGCGGCACGAACACCTCATTGAGCGCGACGCCGAGCACGGCCGGCTCGTCGGGCGGTTTGCCGGTGTAGGTCGAGTGGTAGATGGCGTCGCGCCGCATCGTGATGCGCTCGACGGTGAAGACGGGGAACCACTCCTGTTCGTTGTAGTAACCGGTGTGGTCGCCGTAGGGTCCTTCCAGCGCGTGCTCGTACGCCGCGCTGGCGCCCTTCGAGGGACGCGGCGGCGCACCGGCCGGCGCCGGCTCGTCCGCCCCCTGCTGCGGGTAGATGAAGCCTTCGAGCACGATTTCCGCGCGGGCCGGCACTTGCAGCGTATCGACTCCAGGCGTGAGGCACTTCGCGAGTTCGGTGCGGCCGCCGCGCAGGAGGCCGGCGAACTGGTACTCGGACAGCGTATCGGGCACCGGCGTCACGGCGCCGAGGATCGTCGCCGGATCGGCGCCCAGCACGACCGCGACCGGATAGGGCTGGCCGGGATGCTTGAGCGCGAACTCGCGGAAGTCGAGCGCCCCGCCGCGATGGGCGAGCCAGCGCATGATGAGTTTATTGCGCCCGATCAACTGTTGACGATAAATACCGAGATTCTGGCGCGTCTTGTTCGGACCGCGCGTCACTGTCAGGCCCCACGTGACGAGCGGGCCGGCGTCGCCAGGCCAGCAGGTCTGGATCGGCAGCTTCGCGAGATCGACGTCGGCGCCTTCCCAGACGATTTCCTGACAAGGCGGGGCGCTCACGGTCTTCGGCGCCATGTCCCAGACGGCCTTCACGAGTGTGAGCAGCTTGCCGGTGTCTTTCAGGCCGCGTGGCGGCTCGGGCTCCTTGAGCGCCGAGAGCAACCGTCCGACGTCGCGCAGCGACTCGAGCGCGGCGCCATCGCCGGCGCTTTCCGGCGCGTCGATGCCCATGCCGAGCGCCACGCGCCGCGGCGTGCCGAACAGGTTCCCGAGCACGGGGAACGCATGCTGCGCGCGGTTCTCGAACAGCAAGGCGGGGCCGCCCGAGCGCAGCACGCGGTCGCACAGCTCGGTCATTTCGAGTACCGGAGAAACCGGCTGGGAGATGCGGCGCAGCTCGCCAAGCGTCTCCAGGCGACCGACGAAGTCGCGCAGGTCTTTGTATTTCATCTGGCGGATCAGTGCCGCGCGAAGCGGCTGCAGTTGGGCCGAAGCCGGCACAAGGGGCCGGTTTGCACGGTCGAATAGATTGTCGATTTTACCTATGTTGGCTGGCGCACGCTGGTTAACAAGTTCTTACATGTGCCGGAAAGCCGCATGAATGGGGCTTTAGCGGGACTGAACAGCGTTCATAATTACTAATAGTTATGGCTTTGCGATTCTATAGTATTGACCGTCTATAAAACCCTGCTAGAATCCGTCCACATTGGTTGCAGGGCTTGCAATTTTTAACCATCGCCCCCGGTCCTTCAGACGCAACGCGTCGCCGTTCTGCCGACTCCCTGCACGGGCTTACACGGTCTAGATTGGTTGTCCTCGCCAGCGCCTCGCTGCGCTGGCTTTTCGCGTGAGAACCCTCCGCGTGTGCCACGAGCATGCCATTGGGCTTTTCCGGAAGGTTCCACGCACGGCGTATGCCGTATTCCCGACACCGCGGTCGCGCGAGCCAGAGCGCGCGGTGTCTTGATTCAGCGAATGGCCGTCGGCTTTCGAGCCAACTCGGTCGCGGGATCATGGAACATGGGGAGATCTGTAGATGAATTCCTGGTTATCGTGGCGTCCTGACGAGCGCATTGCTCAAGGCCTACGTGCAATGCTGCGTCGCGGGACGCGACTTAGCCATCACTTGTTCAGCGTCGTCGGCGGACTTGCCGTCGTGCTCGCGCTCGCCGTCTGGCTGCTGCCGACATGGCGCGGCACGCTCGCGGCGCGCATGATGCCGTTCGTGTCGGCTGCCGTGCAGGCTGGCCCCGCCCGCCTGCTGCAAGGCAATCCGCTGCCGTCGTTCGCCCCGCCGGGCGTCACGGCCGCGGAGGACCTCGCCGATGCGCCCAGCGCGCCGTCGTCCGCCGTTCTCGCGGATGCTGGGGGCAACGCCAGCGCCTTCGATCCGGTCGCATTGAACGGGCTCGACCCGCGCACGCTGCCAAGCGTCGGCACGCTTGCCAAGATGATTCCGGCCCAGCGCATCAGCGCCGACGCGCGCGATGACCGCGTGCTGGTGTCCGAGCGTGAACAGGCGATGGTCGCGACGTATCTGTCGCGCCGCTATCGCGTGGCGCAGGAGCCGGTTGGCGAACTCGTGAAGGCAGCGTTCGACACCGGCCGCGAAGTCGGCCTCGACCCGCTGCTGCTGCTCGCCGTGATGGCAATCGAATCCGGCTTCAATCCGTACGCTGAAAGCGGTGTCGGTGCGCAGGGCCTGATGCAGGTCATGTCGAAGGTCCATTCCGACAAATTCCAGTACTTCGGCGGCCAGAGCGCGGCGCTCGATCCGCTCGCCAACATCAAGGTTGGGGCGCTGGTGCTGAAAGACTGCATCGCGCGTGGCGGTTCGCTGCCGGGCGGCCTGCGCCTGTATGTCGGCTCGACCTCGCAGGACGACGGCGGCTATGGCGCCAGGGTGATGGCCGAACGTGGGCGTCTGCGCGACGTAGCGCGTGGCCGCAATGTGCCGGTCAACGCACCGCAGTCGCCCGTGACGACGGCCAGCGCGCCGGTGCCGCAAGGCGCCAGCAAGATCACCGCGACGGGCAAGCGCGTGCAGGTGACGCTCGATGGCGCGCATCCGCTCACCGAGAAGACCGCCGCAGACCCGTCGAAGACGACGGATCAGGACGACGCGAGCACCACGGCGCAGAAGCACGGCTTGGCCCCCGAAATGGGCGCGTAGTTCGCAGCACGCTTTTCTGCTGTTTCACACGACAAAAGGCACCGCAAGGTGCCTTTTGTCGTTTTTGCGTCCTGGTGAGAAAACCGGGTCCTTCGTACGTCTCATTTGTCGTGCAATCGGATTTACTCTAAAACTATAAATAAAATACGAAAGATTAATTCGAAGATTTCAATCTGACAAATATTAATTGTTGTCGATTTCAAAATTCCCCTGATGATACTCAAGATTTTCCAAATCTGTACGACCAGTACATCAATTGTTCCTTAAAATCGAGGGCATCTATTAGATAGCCGCTAAATGTCCGGTGCCTCCCTGGTGCTGCGAATTTTCTTGATTGGAAGCATCGAAAATGAGATTTCGCTTCGCCGTATTGGCGCCATGTGTTTCGCTCGCGCTCGGTGCTTGCGTCGCTGCTCCGGTAACCGACATGACACGGATCTGCGACGACCGGGGCTGTCGTTCGGACGGCGCGGGCATGAGCGCCAATCAGCCGCCGGGGCTGCCTGCCGATGCCGAGGATCCGCGCATCGTGCGGCTGAAGGAAGCCGCGCAGAAGGAACCCAAGGCCGCATTCGATCTCGGGCTGCGCTATTTCCGCGGCGACGGCGTGCGGCAGGACAGCTATCAGGCGCTTGTGTGGATGCGCGAGGCGGCCGAACGAGGCAACCTCGCGGCGCAAAAAGCACTGGGCGGCTTCTATCTGTTCGGCTTGGAAGAGATGGGCCCCGATCCGGCGGAAGCGGAGAAATGGCTTTCGATCGCGGTGAGCCGCGGCGACAAGGAATCGGCGAAATTACTTGCACAGGCGAGAGCCGACAAGCAATCGGCACAAGACGATTACGCATGGCGTCATTGGCGCGATGTTTATTACGGGTATTGGTCCTCGGGTTACCGTTATTACGGTGTCTGGCAGACAACCGTTTGGTACTGGTATTGATGATCCAGTTTGTAGTTCACGCCCGATAATCGAAATCGGGGCGTGTCGCATCTCGATGCCACTCCCGAGTTCGCGTTAAATGGCAGGAGGGGCAAAAATCCAATAACCCAGTTGATTTTGACTCGCGCTATGAATATCACGTTTTTCAATCGTAAATTGCCGGTGCTCGCCGGCGCTGCTGCGCTGAGCGCATCGCTCACGGGATGTGGCGGCATGGTCACGCCCGGTGGCCAGAGCATGGGCGTCACCGGCTCGGCGGCCGGCGCAACGAGCGCGGGCGCGGATGGCACGCTGCAGCGCTGCCCGTCGCCGCTCGGCACGATCGCCGTCGACGACGGCCGCAACGCCGACTGGTTCGGCCCGTTCGGCAGCGCGACGAAGATCACCACGATCGACCCGCTCTTGCGCATGGCCGTCCAGCAGTCGAACTGCTTCGTCATCACGTCGATCGGCAATCAGAAGACCGACTCGCGCCTCTCGCGCATCACGGACATCCAGCGCAACTCGGGCGAGTATCGTGCCGGATCGAAGCAGCAAAAGGGTCAGCGTGTCGCGGCCGATTACTACCTCGAGCCGTCGATCATCATCAACGACTCGGCCATTGGCGGCATCGCGAACGCGCTCGGCGGCCTGGTCGGCAATAGTGCCGTTGCCGCTGTGGCCGGCAGCGTTAAGGTGAAGGCCTCGGTTGTCACGCTCACCTTGTTCGACGTGCGCTCGGCTGTGCAGATCGCGGCCGCCGAGGGCAGTTCGACGTCCACCAATTACGGCGCTGCGCTGGCGGGTCTGGGCGGCGGCGTCGGCGGCGCGTTGGGCGGCTTCTCGGCCACGCCGGAAGGCAAGTCGACGGTCGTCGCGTTCATCGACGCGTGGAACAAGATGGTCGTCGCGCTGCGCGACTACAAGGCACAGGACGTCAAGGGCGGTCTGGGTCGCGGCGGCCAGTTGAAGGTCAACTAGGACGGCACGCAAGGCGCCCGAAGTGGGCGCGCGAGGCCCAAAATGCACAACAGGCTGCGCTCCGGTCCGGAGCGCAGCCTGTTGTCATTGATGTCGAGGTTTGGCGCAAACGCGCTCAGCGCGCGAACAATCCGCGCAGCCGCTCGACCGCTTCCTCCAGCCGCGCGTAGGCCGTCGCGTACGACAGACGCACGAAGCTGCGCGGCGCGGACACGCCGAAGTCCATACCCGGCACCATTACCGTGCCGGCGTCGTGGAGCATCGCGCGGGTGAGGGCGTCGCTGTCGCCGGCGGCCGGGTGGTTGACCCGGGCGCAATCCGCGTAGACATAGAACGCGCCGTCAGGCATCACGGGCACCTCGAAACCGAGCGATTCGAGCGCCGGGGCGATGAAATCGCGGCGGCGCTTGAATTCGAGCCGGCGCGACTCGTAGATCGCCAGCGTCGCCGGTTCGAAGCAGGCGAGCGCCGCGTGCTGGGCCAGTGCGGACGCGCAGATGAACAGATTCTGCGCGAGCTTTTCGAATGCGCCGACGAGCGACGGCGGCACGACGAGCCAGCCCAGTCGCCAGCCCGTCATGTTGAAGTACTTCGAAAAACTGTTGACCGTGATGACGTCGTCGCCGAACGACAGCGCCGACACGGGCGGTCCGTCGTAGCTCAGACCCTGATAGATCTCGTCGACGATCGTGAAGCCGCCGCGCGCGCGCACGGTCTCGACGATGCGTTTCAACTCGGCCGGTGCGATCGATGTGCCGGTCGGGTTCGACGGCGAGGCGAGCAGCACGCCGCGCGTGCGCGCCGACCAGAGGCGCTCGACATCGTCGGCGGTGAGCTGGAAGCGTGCTTCGGGGCCGCTCGGCACGAGCACCGGCTTGCCTTCCGCGGCGGCCACGAAGTGGCGGTTGCACGGGTAGCAGGGGTCGGGCATCAGCACTTCGTCGTCGCGATCGACGAGTGCCGCGCAAGCAAGCAGCAGCGCCGCCGAGGCGCCCGCCGTGACGACGATGCGCGCCGGATCGACCGTGAGGCCGTAAGCGTGCGCGTAGTGGCCCGCGATGGCCTCGCGCAGTGCGGCGAGGCCGAGTGCGTTCGTATATTGGGTGACGCCGCTGCGCAACGCGGCCGCGGCGGCCTCGACGACGGGTTCGGGTGCCGTGAAATCCGGCTCGCCGATGCCCATGTGGATGATGTCGCGTCCGGCGCGCTCGAGCTTGGCGGCCTCTTTGGCCAGTTCCATCACGTAGAACGGCTGGATCGCGTCGACGCGTGCGGCGAGACGCAGCAGCGGTTCGGCAACGGTGTTCATGCGGGTGATTCCGGTTCTTGCTGGGTGGACCACGGTGCTCGCGACTCAAGGAGCGTCGCGCATCAAGGCTGGTTCGCGAGAAGGCACGCGCGGGAGCGTGGTGACGTTCCCGCGCGTGAGGGCCTTATGACCTGCGCGGCGCTTGCGCCTCACCGGCGCGTAGCTGTGCGGCGAGCTTGTCGAGCACGCCGTTCACGTACTTGTAGCCGTCCGAGCCGCCGAAGGTCTTCGCCAGTTCGACCGCTTCGTTGATGACCACGCGATACGGAATGTCGACGTGATGCTTGAGCTCGAAGGTCGCGACGAGCAGCACGGCGCGTTCGACGGGCGAGAGCTGGTCGATCGGGCGGTCGAGGTTGGGCGCGATCGCCGCCGACAGGGTATCGGCTTCGCGAATCACCCCTTGCAGGATCGCGTCGAGGTGCTCGTGATCGGCCTTGTCATAGCCTTGCGAACCGCGCAGTTGCGCGTCGATTTCGCCGACGGGCACGCCCGACAGCAGCCACTGGTACAACCCCTGCGTGGCCAGTTCGCGGGAGCGGCGGCGCGCGCTCTTCATTGCTGTTCCTCTTCGTCTTCCTCGTCTTCGTCCTCGTCGTCGTCGCCGCCGTCGAGTTGCTCCAGCGCCACCGTCAGGTTCGCCATTTCCACGGCGACGCGCGCGGCGTCACGACCCTTTTCGGTCATGCGGGCCACGGCCTGCTCGTCGTTCTCGGTGGTGAGCACGGCGTTCGCGATGGGCACGTTGAAGTCGAGCGAGACGCGCGAGATGCCCGAGCCGCTTTCGTTCGAGACCAGCTCGAAGTGGTAGGTCTCGCCGCGCACGACCGCGCCGAGCGCGATCAGGGCGTCGAACTGGCCGCTTTCGGCGAGCTTTTGCAGCGCGAGCGGGATTTCGAGTGCGCCCGGCACGGTGACGAGCAGCACGTCTTCGCCCGTGACGCCGAGGCGTTCGAGTTCTTCGATGCAGGCATCGGCGAGGCCGTTGCAGACGGGTTCGTTAAAGCGCGACTGGACGATGCCGATGCGCAGGCCGTCGCCGTCGAGGTTCGGTTGGTATTGGCCGATTTCCATGTGGGATTCCGTATCCGTAGTGTCGTTGAGCGCGGTGGCGCGAAACTGTCAAAGGCGGGCAACAGCGCCCGCCGCGTCAGGCGTGCGGTGCGGCAGAGGTTGCGGTTTCCGGCGCACAGGGCGCCTCGGCGACGCTGCCCGGCATCGGCACGAAGCCCGTGACTTCGAGCCCGTAGCCCGACATGCTGCCAAGCCGGCGCGGCTTCGACAACACCTGCATGCGGCCCACGCCGAGCTCGCGCAGGATCTGCGCGCCAATTCCGTACGTCTTGAAGTCGACCGGGCGGCGCGCGAGCGCTTCTGCCCGTTCTTTCTGGTCGAACGCCTTGAAGACGTCGATCAGATGTTCCTTGGTGTCGCCGCAGTTGAGCATCACGATCACGCCGAGGTCGCGCTCGGCGATTTCCTTCATCGCGGCGTCGAGCGTCCACGAGTGCGTCGAGGCGCCCACTTCGAGCAGGTCGAGCACCGACAGCGGCTCGTGCACGCGCACGGGCGTATCGACGTCGGGGCGGGGCGTGCCGCGCACCAGCGCGATATGCGGCGAGCGGCTCGGGTGATCCTGATACATGATCGCGCGGAAGGTGCCGTGCGCGGTCTGCATGGTGCGCTCGGCGACGCGCTCGACGATCGACTCCGTAAGGCTGCGGTAGTGGATCAGATCCGCGATCGTGCCGATCTTGAGGTCGTGCTCGCGGCCGAACTCGATCAGGTCCGGCAGGCGCGCCATCGTGCCGTCATCCTTGATGACCTCGCAGATGACCGCGGCCGGCGTGAGGCCCGCGAGGGCCGTGAAGTCGCAGCCCGCTTCGGTGTGGCCGGCGCGCACGAGCACGCCGCCCGGTTGCGCCATGATCGGAAACACGTGGCCCGGCTGGACGATGTGCTCGGCGCGCGCGTCGTGCGCGACCGCCGCGGCGATCGTGCGTGCGCGGTCGGCGGCGGAGATGCCGGTCGTGACGCCTTCAGCTGCTTCGATGCTGACCGTGAACGCCGTGCCGTACTGCGTGCCGTTGCGATAGGTCATGAGCGGCAGGTTCAGCAGCTTGCAGCGCTCCTGCGTGAGCGTCAGACAGATCAGGCCGCGGCCGTAGCGGGCCATGAAGTTGATCGCTTCAGGCGTGACGAATTCGGCAGCGATGACGAGGTCGCCCTCGTTTTCCCGGTCTTCTTCGTCGACCAGGATCACCATCCGGCCGGCTTTGAGCTCGGCGATGATTTCTTGGGTGGAGGCGAGCGTCATGTTGGGATTCTTTCTGGAAAGCGCGTATTTTACGCCACCCCGGACGTGGCGTCGCCCAGGATGCTGTCGGCGCTGGCCTAACGGCCTGGTGCGCCGGCTCGCGCGACATTTGCCGTGCGGGCGAAGCGCGCCAGATCGGGCGTGCGCAGCCCTCGCCGGATGCCGAGGGCAGTGGGCCAGAGCCGCGCTCGTGACCGTCGAAACGTTGCCGGTTGACGCACGACAGGGAAATCGGCGCGCCGACGGAGCAAACTCGCTGGATGGCAGTCGATCTGACATGAAATTTCGAATTCTCGAGTTCCATCGAGTTCCGGGACGGCGCGACGCGCAGCCGTCGTCGGCGCGGCCTTCTTCCTACACTCTGTTTGGGGGCCGTCGCCAGGCGGTCATGCGGTGTGGCGCGGCGCTCGTCCCGATTTTTGTGCGAAGCGGCACAGCCAACGGTATGCAAAGGAAGGAGCAACGTATGAGCGGGCAAATGAGAGCGGCGGTTTTCGTTGAAAAGGGCCGAATCGAGTTGGCCGACAAGCCAATTCCTGATGTTGGCCCCAACGATGCACTGATCCGCATCACGACGACAACCATCTGCGGTACCGATGTCCACATCCTCAAAGGCGAGTATCCGGTCGCGAAAGGACTGACCATCGGTCACGAGCCGGTCGGCGTGATCGAAAAACTGGGCTCGGCCGTGACGGGCTACCAGGAGGGCCAGCGCGTGATCGCCGGCGCCATCTGCCCGAACTTCAACAGCTATGCGGCGCAGGACGGCTATCCGAGCCAGGACGGCAGTTATCTGACGGCGCAGGGACTCTGCGGCTGTCACGGCTACAAGGCGACCGCCGGGTGGCGCTTTGGCAACCTGATCGACGGGACGCAGGCCGAATACGTGCTGGTGCCGGATGCCCAGGCCAACCTCGCGCCGATTCCCGACGGCTTGACCGACGAGCAGGTGTTGATGTGCCCGGACATCATGTCCACCGGCTTCAAGGGCGCGGAAAACGCCAATATCAAGATCGGCGATACGGTGGTGGTCTTCGCGCAAGGTCCAATCGGCCTGTGTGCGACCGCCGGGGCGCGACTGCTCGGCGCCACCACGATCATTGCCGTCGATGGCAATGACCATCGACTTGGTATCGCCACCAGGATGGGCGCCGACGTCGCTTTGAATTTCAAGCAATGCGATGTGGTGGCGGAGGTCATGAAGCTGACCGGCGGCAAGGGCGCCGATTCGGCCATCGAGGCTCTCGGCACGCAGGGCACGTTCGAGAGCGCGCTGAAGGTCATCAAGCCGGGCGGCACGCTGTCGAGTCTCGGGGTGTATTCAGAGGACCTGAAGATTCCGCTGGCGAACTTCGCCGCCGGCCTCGGCGACAACACCATTCGCACGGCGCTGTGTCCGGGCGGCAAGGAGCGTATGCGTCGTCTCATGAACGTGATCGAGGCCAACCGGCTCGATCTGGGCGTGATGGTCACGCATCGTTACGCGCTCAACGATATCGTGGCCGCGTACGACTTGTTCGCCAATCAGCGTGATGGTGTCCTCAAGGTTGCTATCAATCCTTGAGGGCTGGCTGGATCTGCCGCGTGCCGGCAGATCGTGACGGCGTGCAGGTCAACGGTCTTCTGCCGGAACCGGTGGCGACCGGTTGCGCAAGCAACGAGGCCACCGGTCTAGACGCCGCCCGCATCGAGCATCGCATGGGCCGAAGGTTCGAGCGCATGCGCGCGTTCCGTATTGCCGGCCGCTTCGGCCGCGACGATGGCCCCGGTGAGCCAAAGCGCGCTGTAGAAATGCATCGCTCGACGCGCTTCGCCGACCGGTTTCCATGTCTCGACGAGCGCTTCGCCATAGGCGTGGCTCGCCTCGCCTGGCTGCGCGGCGAGTTGGGCCAGCGTGTTGCCGACCGCGAGCAGTGGGTCGCCGTAGCAGACAAGGTCGAAGTCGATTACGCCGGTCAACTTGCCGTGTTCGACGATCACGTTCTTCGAGGTCAGGTCGTCGAGAAAGCAGACGGGCCGTTGGGACGAAAAATGCGCTTCGAGTTCGCGCCGTAGCGCCCGCAGACGCGCGCGAAGCAGATTCAGCGCGGTGGGCGGCGCGCCGACGGGTTCGCTGAGCGGTGGCCCGAACATATGGCTCCAGCGGGCGGCAAGCGCGGGCCGCCCAATCGGTGCAAAACCGAAGCCTTGCCCGAGCGGGAGCATCGCGACACGCCGTTGATACGCGGCGATCTCGCCGGCAATGCGCGCGGCGTCGCCAGGTTGCATCAGCGGCAGTTCGAGCACGAGGTCGCGACCCGGCAGCCAACTCAACACGATATAGGCGCCACCCGACGACGTGCCGCCCGCGCCGAGCACGGACTGAACGGGCAACCCCAAGGTACGCAGCACGTTCAGGTTGTTGGCTGTATGAGCGAACGCGCCGCGCAGTGGACTCATGCGCAAGACCACCGTCTGAGCGCCGGCGAGATCGGCACGATAGACCGTGTTGCCGCTTTCGGTCAGGGTCTGCTGTACGAGCTCGAGCGGCTCAGCATGCATCGCGCTGCGAATCAATGAGGCCGCTTCGGCCAGGGGGGACATGGCCTCGATCAACATGAGAAGGTTTCCAAAAATGCGAGGCAGTTTAGGAAGCCATCTTTTGAATCGGCTTTCGATTGGGATTACACGTATTACCCGCCATGACGGAGCGCCGTGGAACGAGGGCGAGCCATTACCAGGCATTTCCTTGCGTTACGGTTTGTGGGGACCGGGCGATACGCATCGGCGTGTTGACTCGCTGAAAGCTGCTCAAGTCATAATCGAAGAGCCGCTAAAACAAACAACGCAAAGGAGAGAAACATGAAGCATCTGGTGGCCCTTGGCGGCCCCGTTGCATTGGCAACCATCTTGCTGGCGGGTTGCAGTTCGACCGTCACCAACTATGGCCTGAACACGCATTTCTCTGCCAGCGAATTTCTGAGCGGCAGCACGTCGACCCCCGCGCAGTGCGCCGACACGATGGACGCGGTGTGGGTCGAAGGCGCCGACTATCACGAATGCATCCGCTATTTCCCCTCGGCCGCGTTCGCGAGCGGTCATGTCGATCGTGCCATCGTGTTCCTCGAAGGCGACAAGGACGGGGCGGCGAAAGTGAATCCCGACTATGTCGAAGGCACACCGGCGCATCTGATCGCGCTCGCTGGCGCCGAGCAAAAACGTGACAACGGATTGGCCTATGTGATCGTCGGACGTCCGGGCACGGACGGCAGCAGCGGTAACCAGCACGCGACCAAGCGCACGCACTATGAGGCCGAAGTCATTGCCGCCGCCGTCGAGAAGATCAAGCACAAGTACGGCATCAAGGAGTTCGCGCTGGTCGGTCAGTCGGGCGGTGGCGGTCTGGTTGCCGATCTGGTGGCCGAGCGTCACGACGTGCTTTGCGCGGTGTCGTCGTCGGGCGTGACGTCGGTCGTGTCGCGGGCGAAGGAAAAGGGTCTGGGCGCGGATATCGACACGAAAACGCCGTTCTCGCAGGTGTGGGATCCGATCGATCAACTGTCGCGCGTGCAACCGATGGCGGGCTTTCGCATGTTCGTCGTGAGCGACCCGACGGACAACGCGGTCAGCTTCACGTCGCAGCAGCACTACGTGGAAGCGGCGCAGAAAGCCGGCCTGCCGGTTCACCAGCTCCAGGTTCACGCGTCGGGCGAAGAGCACCACGTCAACGGGAGCATAGCCAACCGCATCGCGCAGGCGTGCATGGCGGGCTTGCCGACCGATTACATCGTGAAGACGTTCACAGGCATGTACAACAAGGACGCCAACAAGCAGGCCGTCGTGAGTGCCGCGCAAGGTCAGCGCGGCGAAGCGGGCGATACGGCCGCGGACTAGCCGCTAGCCACGGCGTGCGGAGCAGCAGCGGTTCGCAACGAAGCCCCCCATCTCCCGGCTGCGGATTCAGCCGATGTATGCAAACAGCCAAGGCCTTGCGCCTTGGCTGTTTGCATTGTGCGCCCAGCACGGGCGCAATCTTGTGGGTGCAAGTCCCATCGTGAGTTGACCACAGCGAACGAAGCAAAGCGCAACTGCGTGAGGGCGACCGAGCGTGGGGAGGAAGCGTGGAGCGAAACCGCGAGCCGATGAACAAGAACCGGATATGAGGCGGTGCCGATCAGGGCGAGCGCGCAATGAAGCGCGAAGCTCTCGTGGTCAAGGATCAGGCATCGTAAATGCGGCGGTTGTGCGGTGAAGGATTGCGCTCTTACCTGGGGAGATCTCGCCTCGTGCCTGAAAGGGCAACGGCGTCGAGCCGGAGCGAGAAGTCAGCAGAGGCCGTAGTAGTCACAGGACAGGTCGATGAGGCTGAAGCTGGTGACGAAGGGCCAAACGGGAAGGAGTGTCCAACGTCATGTCGATGCGACAGGCAATGCGTCAGATGCCCGTGCAAACGGGGCGAGCGGGAGTAGCGCGCGGTGAAGCTGCACGCGTACCCGTGAGCGACGAAGTCTGCGGCCCGCGCCATGAATCCGGGGACACGGGGTCAGCGTTGCTGGAAGCAGCGCTGACGAGAGAGAACCTGAAGCAGGCGTTCAAACGGGTACGGGCGAACAAGGGAGCCGCTGGCGTGGACGGTCTGGACATTGACCAGACGTCGCGTCATCTGGTGAGGGCGTGGCCTGCGATCCGTGAACAATTGCTCAAGGGGACGTACCGGCCCAGTCCGGTACGTCGGGTGACGATTCCGAAGCCGGACGGAGGCGAGCGCGAGCTTGGCATCCCGACGGTGACTGACCGGTTGATCCAGCAGGCGCTGCTGCAGGTGCTGCAACCGGTTCTGGATCCGACCTTCAGCGAGCACAGCTACGGCTTCCGGCCGGGACGGCGTGCGCACGACGCGGTACTTGCCGCGCAATCGTACGTGCAGTCGGGACGGCGAATCGTGGTGGACGTTGATCTGGAGAAGTTCTTTGACCGGGTCAACCACGACATCCTGATCGAGCGCTTACAGAAACGCATTGGCGACGCCGGAGCGATCCGGCTGATCCGTGCGTATCTGAACAGCGGCATCATGGATGGCGGGGTGGTGCAGCAGCGAGATCAGGGCACACCACAGGGTGGGCCGCTATCCCCGTTGCTGGCCAACGTGCTGCTCGACGAGGTGGACAAGGAACTGGAGCGACGGGGTCATTGCTTCGCACGCTACGCCGACGATGCGAATGTGTATGTTCGTAGCCGCCGGGCGGGCGAGCGGGTGATGGCACTGTTGCGACGCCTGTACGGGCGACTGCGTCTGAAGGTCAACGAGACCAAAAGCGCAGTGGCCAGTGTGTTCGGTCGGAAGTTTCTGGGCTACAGCCTGTGGGTGGCTGCGGGTGGGGTGGTCAAACGCAAGGTGGCGGCCAAACCGCTGCTGGCGTTCAAACACCGCATCCGTCAGGTGACTCGCCGATCCGGCGGGCGCAGCATGAAGGAAGTGGTGGAACAGTTACGGCCTTACGTGCAGGGCTGGAAGGCGTACTTCCGGCTGGCGCAAACGCCGCGCGTCTGGTTAGCACTGGACGAGTGGCTGCGTCACCGGTTGCGTGCCATTCAGCTTAAGCACTGGCGCCGTGGCGCCACCATCTACCGGGAACTGCGTGCGCTGGGGGCATCGGCTGCGGTGGCGCGACAAGTGGCGGCGAACAGTCGTTGCTGGTGGCGCAACAGCAACGGTGCGCTCAAGCGTGTGCTGACCATCGCCTACTTCGACCAGTTGGGCGTACCCCGACTCTCATAACCTCAACTTCCCGAACCGCCCGGTGCGGACCCGCATGCCGGGTGGTGTGGCAGGGGTACGGCCTCATGGCCGTCCCCTATGCCGATGTGCGTCCCGCATCTCCGCCGTGTCCCGTGCCTGACGCAGCCCGGCGACGCCGGCCCCAGAGGCTGGTCATGCCTCGAAGGCATGCCGCCCAGCCCACAAGGTCTTTTTCCTTTCCGTCCTGAATCGCTAGATTGGTCATCAGACGGCGCCACGACGAAAAGTTTCCACCCGCGACGCGCGCCACCTGCTCAATCACCCTCAAGGAAAAATCATGGCACACTTGTTCACCCCGACGAAGGTCGGCGCACACTCGCTCTCGCATCGTGTCGTTCTCGCACCGATGACCCGCCTGCGTACGATTCAACCCGGTGACATTCCGAGCCCGATGATGGCGGACTTCTACGGCCAGCGGGCATCGCAAGGCGGCCTCGAAATCGTCGAAGGCGTCAGCATTTCCATGACGGCCCGCTCGTACCTCGGCGCGGCAAGCTTCTTTCACGACGGCCAGGTCGAAGGCTGGAAGGCAATCGCCAATGCGGTTCACGCAAAGGGAGGCCGGGTGTTCATGCAATTGATCCACGGCGGACGTCAAAGCCATGTCGAGATGACCGGCGGCGTCGCGCCCGTCGCTCCCTCGGTCGTGCCGTTCGACGGCGTCGCGTTGACGAAGGACGGTTTCGTGCCGGTCTCGCCGCATCGCGCGCTGGAGATCGAAGAGATTCCCGCCATCATCGAGGAGTTCCGCGTCGCGGCGCAACGCGCGCTCGATGCGGGATTCGACGGTGTCGAACTGCATGGCGCGAACGGCTATCTCGTCGACCAGTTCATCCAGGACGGCACTAACAAGCGCACCGACGCGTATGGCGGCCCGATCGAAAATCGCGTGCGCTTTCTGCGTGAAGCGGTCGAAGCACTGATTTCCGTGTGGGGCGCGGATCGCGTCGGCGTGCGCATCTCGCCGTCGGGCGAGTGGGGCGGCATCTCCGATAGCGACCCTGTCGCGACCTTCAGCCACGTCGCCCGCGTGCTCGACGAATACAAGATCGCTTACCTGCATGTGATCGAGCCGCGCATCAAAGGCGACGACACGCTGCATGAAGGACACGCGCCGGTCGCGGCGAAATACCTGCGCGCGCACTTCTCCGGTCCGATCATCGCGGCCGGTGGCTTCGACGGAGAAAGCGCGCAAGCCATCGTGGCGTCAGGCGATGCGGACCTGGTCGCGTTCGGCCGGCATTTCTCGTCGAACCCCGACTTGCCGTATCGGCTCGAGCACAAGCTGCCGCTCACGCCCTACGTTCGTGCGGCGTTCTGGGGCGGCGACGAAACGCACTACACGGATTTCCCGGCGTATCAGTCAGACGTTCACACCGAAGCGATTGAGCAGCTCGCTTAATGTTCCACCATCAGTTCCATTGTCAGTTGCATCATCAACCAGTTCAGGAGGTGATTGTCATGTCACGGACGGTCAGGTTTGCAGAAGCAGGTGGCCCGGAAGTACTGGAATTCGTGGACGAACCTGTCCGCGCCCCGGGCTCCGGTGAAGTTCGCATCAAGGTGAAGGCCATCGGTATCAATCGAGCGGAAGCGATGTGGCGTGTCGACCAGTACATCGAGCCAGTCCAGTATCCGGCCGGGCTGGGGTACGAGGCGGCGGGCATCGTCGATGCCGTGGGCGAGGGCGTCGAAGGCTTCGCAACGGGGGACGAGGTCAACGTGATCCCGTCGTTCTCGATGAATCAGTACACCACCTATGGCGAAGTCATTGTCGTGCCGGACTATGCGGTCGTCCGGCAGCCGAAGTCGCTGTCGTTCGCCGAGGGCGCGTCGGTGTGGATGATGTTCGTCACCGCGTATGGTGCGCTGATCGAAGATGCGAAGGTGGGCGCGGGCGACTTCGTCGTCGTGCCGGCCGCTTCGAGCAGCGTGGGACTGGCGGCCATCCAGATCGCGAACTATGCGGGGGCGACGTCGATCGCGCTTACGCGGCAGGCTGGCAAGCGGCAGCAATTGCTCGACGCAGGTGCCGCTCACGTGGTCGTGACCGACGAGACCGACCTCGTCGACGAGATCATGCGCATCACGGACGGAAAGGGCGCCCGCGTGGTTTTCGATCCGGTCGGCGGCCCCAACTTCGCGAAGCTGATCTCGACGCTGTCGTTCCAGGGGATTGCGTTTCTCTACGGCGCGCTCGACGAACGCGCCACCACGCTGCCCGTGCTCGAGATGATTGCCAAGGTCATCACCGTGAAGGCCCACAACATCTGGCTCACCAGCGGCGACCCGGCGCGCCGCAAGGCAGCGGTCGAATTCGTGAGCAAGGGGCTCGAAAGCGGCGCGCTCAAGCCCATCATCGACCGCAGCTTCGCGTTCGGGGACATGGTGGACGTGCATCGCTACCTCGAAACCAACGGGCAGTTCGGCAAGATCGTGGTGACGGTGTAGATTCGCGTATGTCCGCTCAGTCCAGCTGGATTTGCGGCGAACCCGTTTCGTCCTCGCGATGAACGGGTTCGTTTCACGTTTGCGCGGTATCGCGGCCGTAGTGTTACCCTTCAATCCCCGGGGCGCCAGGTTCATGCGTACCGGTGTGCGGAGATGGCAATTCTGGCGTGACGAAGAGGCCCCTGTTGGTGATTCCCGCGCGGGAACGGGGTGCCGCTTCGCCGGCCAAGCGCGCTTGACGGCCACGGGAAAGTGGCCAGGGCATTGCCGCCCATCTGTGGATTTAATTTTTTGACGTGTGACCGGAGGACGGGGAGATGGCGGCAGACAATCGGCTGATCGACGAAAGTACCAGCACGAACAATACGAACAAATTCGAGCTTTTGCTGTTCCGGCTCGGCGCTGCGCCCGGCGCTGAACAACAGCACGAGACCTACGGCATCAACGTCTTCAAGATCCGCGAGATCATCCAGATGCCGGACATCACGCCGATGGCGGGCGCTTCCGAATACGTGCTCGGCGCGGTCAATATTCGCGGCCAGGTCATGTCGGTCATCGATTTGCCGAAGGTGATGGGCTGCAATCCGACGCGCGGCCTGAATCTGCTGCTGGTGACGGAGTTTGCCCGCTCGACTCAGGCTTTCGCGGTCGAGGAAGTCGACGACATCGTGCGACTCGAATGGAACCAGGTGCTCTCGGCCGAGACTTCGGTGGGCGGCAGTGCGGTGACGAGCATCGCGCGAATCGACAGCGATACCGAAGAGTCGCGGCTCGCCCAGGTGGTCGACATCGAGCAGGTGATGCGCGATGTGTTCCCGGCGCTGCACCCGGACGTCAATCCCGACGAAGTCGGCAAGATCGAGGGCATTCCGGCCGGCACCAAGATTCTCGCCGCCGATGACTCCGGCTTCGCGCGCAAGCTCATCGAGGACACGCTCAAGGCGCTGGGTCTCGAATACATCATGGCGAAGACCGGCCGCGAGGCCTGGAACACGCTTCAGTCCGTCGCCGATGACGTCGCGAGGAAAGGCGGGCGCGTGCGAGACCGCATTGCGCTCGTGCTGACCGATATCGAAATGCCGGAGATGGGCGGCTTCATGCTCACGCGCCAGATCCGCGCCGACACACGCATGAGCGATATTCCCGTTGTCATTCACTCGTCGCTGACCGGAGCGGCCAACGAAGCGCAAGTGAGAAGCGCGGGCGCGACCGGTTATATCGCGAAGTTCGCTGCCGCCGAATTGGGGGACGCGATACGCAAGGCACTTACGACGGGAACGACAAGGCAACTCGCGCAGGATCGCGCGGCGCCCGCCGACACCGCGTCTTGAAACGTCGCGTCGCCAACAAGCGACGCTTCATCGTGGCCACATAGTCGCGTGCGAACACCGGGTCCACGCGAATCATTACCGGACGTCTCCCTGCGTCACGGTTCGTGAGAGGCGGGCGGCATGCGCCGCCCCTCTCAATCCCTTCCTGCATCCCCTCAATCGCTTCTATCCCTTCCCAGGGAATTCCTTAGCGAAGTCAAATTGACTTCAGCGAAGCGCGAATGGACACTACCGAAAAGTAGCGCTAACTATGATCGATTTGGTTCAACGCTCACAGGCTGGTCTTGCCAGTGGCAGGATTGGAGAGAGCAGAAGAGTGAAGTTGTAGGCAACCAGCAAGGGCGGATAAGAGCGAAGGTCTATCCACGCCCCACATTCAGGAGAGAAGAATGGGTGTTAAGTCGGTGATTAAAGTGGCCACGATGATCGCGATCTGCGGCGCCGCTGCATGGAACGGCTCGGCTTATGCGGTAACTTATTACGTGAGTGCCGTCGGCAACGACTCGAATAGCGGGCTGTCCGCCAGTACGCCATGGCAGTCGCTTGCACAGGTCAACCGGACGATTTTCGTCCCTGGTGACCAGATTCTTTTTCGATGCGGCGATACGTTTTCAGGTCAACTGAAAGTGCCGAGTTCCGGCAGTGCGGGCAATCCGATTACCTACTCGTCCTACAATCCGGGGACATCCGCTTGCACGCTGCCGGTTCTCGCAGGCGCGACGGGCCAAACGACATGGCTCCAGGCGGCCGTCCTCGTCCAGGATCAGGACAACCTGGTGTTCTCGAACCTGCATATCAGCAACAACAACACGAGTATTGCCGGCGCGAGCCTGAGCAACGTTTACGGCATTCAGGTTGCAGGCAGCGGGTTGCGGAGTCTGTCGTATTACCGGTTCCAGAATTTGCTGGTCGATCAGGTGACGACCTACAAGTGGAATGGCAATCTCGACGCTATCTACACGTCGGGCATCGCGGTGCTGAACAACTCGACCAATTACCCGATCAACGATATCGTCGTGAGCGGCACTACCTTCACGAACAACGGCAGGTATGGGGCGATCTTCGCGGATAACTCAGCCGTTGCGAACTACGATATCAACAATCCGGTCCTCGGCGTCCAGAACGTCAGCGTCCTGAACAATACGTGCACCAATAACGGCGGCAGCTGTTTCATGGGGCAACGGATTCTGAACCTGCTGATTCAAGGCAACAGCATCGTCAATTCGGGTGCGGCTACGCCAATCAACACGACCGCAGCCGTCAACATGTTCCACCGGGGCAGCGGTGCGTGGTTCGTGGGGAGCCAGCACGTCGCGGTCGAACACAACTACGTCTCGGGATCATATGGGCCGGATGACTCGTCGAATATTCACGTCGACGCGGCCAATAGCGATGTGGTCATTGAATACAACACGTATTACGGCGATTCCGGTGCGGGCTTCGAAGTGCTGGGCGGCAATCATCATGTGATTTACCGCTTCAATTACAGCGCCAACGATGGGCAGCGAACTGGGGGCTTTCATACGGGCGTGATCTATTCGTCGACTTATGTTCCCGCCACGATGGGGACCATTGGCAATGCCTACAGCGACGATGTATGGATCTACAACAACACGATCGTCTCGAACAACGCCCTCGGTCAGGCGATTACGCTTTCGGCGACCAACCTGAATATCTACAACAATATCTTCGCCTCTTACGGCACCCAACTGATTACTCTTTCGACCAGCCTGCCTAGCGGCGGCGTAGCGCCTGTCTGGTCGAACAATGTCTTCGTCGGTGCAAAAGCCGGTGCCTACGCGAACGACCACTATGCCATCCTGCAGGATCCGAAGTTCGTCAATGAAACCGCTTCCGCCTTTACCGCAACGCCGACCTATGTGAACAACTTCAAGCTGCTTACGGGCAGCCCGGCGTTGTCAGCGGCGTTCATGGGATTTACCCAACCGGTGTTCCAGGCGGCCGGAACCGGCATCTTCGCGAGTATTCCGGCGACGGCAACGATGGGCTTCTTCGGACAACCGATCCAGCTCACGACATGGAACGTCGGCCCGTATCAGTGGACGGGTGAGCAGTAAGCTCGGTTCGCATGTTCCGGGCGGATGCGCGCGGTGCGCGCATCCGCGTCGGCTCATTGCTGGGACACGGAGAGCGTCGCTTCACATAGCACGCGATTTTGTCGAGTCTGGCAGAAAAGCGGCGCCCCAAGTGGAAGGACCATCATTTGGACAGCGCCGTGGCGTGACGCAGTTAGACGGCCATGGGCGACGAATTTTTAGCTCGCGCTCGAGGCCAGGATCGTCTCGTAATCCTGGCCGCCGTAAAACACGCCCAAGATGTAGACCATCTGCCCAACGACCGCAAACGCGATGATCGTGCTTCCCCGATAATGCGTGATGCGCAAGCCGGGGCGGATATCGTCGCGTGCTACGCCTCGGTGCGGGAGCGTGCAAAGACTCTGGCAGTGTCGGACGATGGCCTCGGTATATGCGCTGGCCGTTTTTGGTGCGCCATGCGCGGCGATGTAAGTCTCGAGGTTCTCAAGTTGCTCCACTGTCTGCGGAGCAAATGCGACCGTGAATGCCGCCATCAGGCTTTTGCCGCGCGCGGTTTGCGCTTTTCAGCAAGACGTTCCAGCACTTGGTCTGCGCTAAGTGCGCAGGACGGATCAGCCTTGATGGCATCGTAGGCGGGCGCGACTGTGGTCATGAGCCACGATTCCACGGCCCGATCGCGAGCGGCGAGGGTGCGCAATCCGTCCCGGATAACTTCGCTGTCCGAGGCATATTCCCCGCTCGATACCTTGGCGCGAACCATCTCTGCCAGTTCCGCTGGCAGAGTGATACTGAGTTGCTTGGTCGTGCGCATGGCGGGCTCCGCGGCGATAGGATTTAATCCTACATGATATATCTATACGCCATTTCCTGGGGCGCCTGATGCCGCCAAATGGACGTGTCGCGTGGAAAAGCCGAAGTTTTCCCGCACGCCCTACAAGTCATTTGGCGGTCGCAGCTTTGACTTGTCCCTGTTTTTTGTGTCCAGGAGCAGATTCATGCCTGTGCGGGCGACCCGGGTTGAGAGCACCTCTACGACTTTCTCGCCGGCGTTTCAGTATGTCGCGCAGGACGCGTTTTCGATGACGCCTCGCGTGCACCGCGATGCTGTCGGGCGAGACGATTCAAGAGGTGCGCGAGACCTCCACCGCCGAGAGGAAACATCCCGCCCGGGCACCGTATTACCCCGGGGAGATGTATATTGCGGCGCCTGGCGCAGTGGGGCCGGACGCGACCGTCTACGCGGAGGTTTCCCGCGCATCGGACGTCGCCCTGATGCTGGTTGCCGCGATGCGGCACGTTTCGTGGATGTAGCTGGATAGACAGCAGATCCGGCACAAACGTTGTTACTTCAACGAATCAACGGCATCCTGTGACGAGAGCATCCGCTCCACATACCGCGCAATCAGATCGATTTCCAGATTGACCTGCTTGCCCGGCGCGAGGTGCTTGAGCGTCGTGACTTCGACCGTGTGCGGAATCAGGTTGATCGAGAATTCGCAGCCATCGGCGCGGTCTTCGACCGAGTTGACCGTGAGGCTCACGCCGTTCACGGTCACCGAGCCCTTGTACGCAAGGTAGCGGCCGATATCGCGCGGCGCGAGCACGCGCAGTTCGTGCGATTCGCCGACCGGCGCAAAGCGCGTGACGGTGCCCAGCCCGTCGACGTGGCCCGACACGATATGGCCGCCAAGCCGGTCGTGGGCACGCAGTGCCTTCTCCAGATTGACCTCGCCCGGCTCGGCGAGCCCGACCGTCTTGTTCAGGCTCTCGCGCGAGACATCGACATCGAAGCTCTTCGCGCTCTTTTCGATCACGGTCATGCACGCGCCCTGAATCGCGATGCTGTCGCCGAGCTGCACGTCGTCGAGATCGAGACCACCGGCCTCGAGCGTGAGACGCACGCCGGCGTCGGCTGCGGTGCCGAGCGGGCGGATCGATTCAATGCGGCCCACGGCCGCGACAATCCCTGTAAACATCGTGCTGTTCCTCGTTTCGTAAATTCAGTTCGCGGCGTCCACGGCAACCACACGCGCCAGTACGCGCAGGTCCTCGCCGATGCGCTCGACGCTGTGGAACGCGAGACGCGTGCGTTCGTCGAGCGTGTTGGGCGGCGCGAGATCGAGCATGCCGAGCGAGCCGGTGCCGAGCAGCGAGGGCGCAAGATAGACGAGCAACTCGTCGACGCAGCCTTCGCGCAGGAGCGAGCCGTTCAGCTTGTAGCCCGCTTCGACGTGCAGTTCGTTCACGCCGCGCCGCGCGAGTTCGGTGAGCATCGCGGGGAGGTCCACCTTGCCGTGCTCGTTGCCAAGCGCGACGAGTTGCGCGCCGCGCGCGCGCAAGGCATCGGCGCGCGCTTCGTTGCGCTCGTCGAGCGACGAGCAGAAGATCAGCGTCGACGCCCCCGCGAGGATCTGCGCCTCGGGCGGCACGTCGAGCCGGCTGTCGATCAGCACGCGTTGCGGCTGGCGCGGCGTGTCGACCGCGCGCACGGTCATGCGCGGATCGTCTTCCTTCACCGTGCCGATGCCGGTCAGGATCGCCGAGGCGCGTGCGCGCCACGCATGGCCGTCGGCGCGCGCGGCTTCGCCGGTGATCCATTGGCTTTCGCCCGAGGGCAGGCCGGTGCGGCCATCGAGCGTCGCCGCGATTTTCATGCGCACCCACGGCCGGTTGCGCATCATGCGCGACACGAAGCCGATGTTCAGTTCGCGCGCCTCGGCGGCGAGCAGTCCGCAACGCACTTCGATGCCGGCATCGCGCAGCATCGTGAGCCCGCGCCCGGAGACCTGCGGATTCGGATCTTCCATGGCCGCGATCACGCGCGCGACCTTCGCTTCGATGAGAGCGCTCGCGCACGGCGGCGTACGGCCGAAGTGGCTGCACGGTTCGAGCGTCACGTAGGCCGTCGCGCCGCGCAAGTCGTGGCCGCGCGCGCGCGCGTCCTTCATCGCCTGGATTTCGGCGTGGTCCTGGCCTGCCGGCTGCGTGAAGCCCTCGCCGATCACCACGCCGTCCTTCACCAGCACGCAGCCGACGCGCGGGTTCGGATCGGTCGTGTAAAGGCCGCGCACCGCGAGGGCGAGCGCGCGTTCCATGTGGACGAAATCGGTCTGCGAGAACATCGGCTGTTTTTCTCCGCGGCTGGGTCGGGTGAGGTGTTGCCTGGGCGCTCGGGTCAGGCCGTCGCGAGCGCGGCGAACGCCTCGCGCGCGGCGGCGATCGTGGCGTCGATCACCGCGTTGTCGTGGGCGCTCGAGACGAAGCCCGCCTCGTACGCGGACGGCGCGAAGTACACGCCCGCGTCGAGCATCAGATGGAAGAAGCGGTTAAAGCTCGCGACATCGCCCTTGGTGACTTCGGCGAAGCTGCCCGGCACCGAGTCGGCGAAGTAGAGGCCGAACATGCCGCCGACCGAGTCCGCCGCGAACGGCACGAGCGCATCGCGTGCGGCGGCGGCGAGTCCCTGCGCGAGGCGCGCGGTCGCGTCGCCGAGTCGCGCGTGAAAGCCCGGCGCCTGGATCAGTTTGAGCGTGGCGAGCCCCGCGGCGACAGCCACCGGGTTGCCCGAGAGCGTGCCTGCTTGATAGACCGCGCCGGTCGGCGCCAGCTCGTTCATGATCTCGCGCCGGCCGCCAAAGGCCGCCGCCGGCATGCCGCCGCCAATCACCTTGCCGAGGCAGGTGAGGTCCGGCGTGATGCCGTACAGTTCCTGCGCGCCACCGAGCGCGACGCGAAAGCCGCACATCACTTCGTCGAAGATCAGCACGCTGCCGTGCTTCGTGCACAGGCTGCGCAACGCGCCGAGGAATTCGGGCGAGCCCTTCACGAGGTTCATGTTGCCCGCGACCGGTTCGACGATCACGGCGGCGATTTCATCGCCGAACGCCTTGAACGCCTCTTCGAGCGCGGCGACGTTGTTGTATTCGAGCACGGTGGTGTGCTTGGCGACATCGACGGGCACGCCGGCCGAGGTCGGGTTGCCGAACGTGAGCAGGCCCGAGCCGGCCTTCACGAGCAGGCTGTCCGCGTGGCCGTGGTAGCAGCCTTCGAACTTGACGATGCGCTCGCGCTTGGTGAAGCCGCGTGCGAGACGCAGCGCGCTCATGGTCGCCTCGGTGCCGCTCGACACCATGCGCACCTGCTCCATCGACGGGACGAGCTTGCAGATTTCCTCGGCGATCTCGATCTCGGCCTCGGTCGGCGCGCCGAACGAGAAGCCTTGCGTGAGCACGCGCTGGACCGCGCCGAGCACCTCGGGATGCACGTGGCCGACGATCATCGGCCCCCACGAGCCGATGTAGTCGATATAGCGCTGGCCGTCGGCATCCCAGAAGTACGCGCCTTCGGCGCGTTCGATGAAGCGCGGCGTGCCGCCTACCGAGCGAAAGGCGCGCACCGGCGAGTTGACGCCGCCGGGGATGGTGCGCTGGGCGCGTTCGAAGAGGGCCTGGTTCCGGGACGAGCTGTTGGACATGAGTGCTGGACCTGCATGAATGAGGTGATGCGCGCTCACCGTGCGGCGCGGCGCGCGAACGAGGCGCGCGTGTGCACCGTGTGGGCGGCAACGGGAAGATCAACTGAAATTGTACCGGAGACGCGCGCATCGGGCCGACGGGGCCGGGCGACGCCGCCTGGCGCGGCGCACCGGGCGCTTCTGGCGGATTCAGGCCGGTTTGCGCCGGCGCACGGGTCGCGCCGGGCCGGGCGCGCCGGGTGGATGGCCTGCGCCGGCCGGGGCTGCGACGGCAGGCCGCAAGGCGGCGTCGTCGTCGTGCGTGGCGTCGGCCGCGCTGATTGCCGCGCTCACCGCTGGCGGCAGCGGCCGCCTGCCGGTGAGTTCGGCCCAGCGCTTTTCGAGCGCGCCCTCGGCGAGCGGCTTGATGAGCGTGCCCGAACTCTGCGCATCCCAGGTCTGCACGGAAAACGGGTGGACGCGCAGCGCCTCGCGGCCGATCACGACCGTCTCGCCCGCATTGACGAGCCAGTCATAGACGAAGTCGATGCACAGCCGGTAGCCGCGCTTGTACGCCGCGTCGGGCACTTCGTACGGCGCGCGCGTGACATAGCCCGAGCCGAACAGGCCGCGCGGCTCGGCGGCGACGCGATGCAGGAACACCCGGTCGCCCGGCACGATGCCGCGCGCAAAGCCGCAGCCCCACGTATCCGCGACGGCCTCGCCCGCGCCGACGCGCCGAGCGAACTCCGGCAGCTCGGGCCACGGCCATTTCCTGGGGCTCCAGATCAGCAGGAAGGCAGTCATCGGATGAACCCGGCCAGTGGAAAGCCCGCAGCTTAGCCGATTTGCGCAGCGCCAGGCCGGGCGCGGGCGCTCGCCACCGCGCCATTCAGGGTCGGTTACAATCAGCCTCCTTCTTCGCTGCCGGGCCACGAGCGCCGCGCAGCACGCAACGCTGGCCGCGCGTGCCGGCCACATCGCGGATTTCCCATGTCCCACCCAATCCGGCGCCGTCCCGACGGCCGGCTGATCCTGCTGCTCGGCGCGCTGGCCGCGTGCGGCCCGCTCGCCACCGACATGTACCTGCCGAGCCTGCCTGCGATTGCGGCGGGCTTCGGTGTGTCGTCGGCGGTCGCGCGCTCGACGCTCACGAGCTTCATGGCCGGCTTCTCGATCGGCATGCTGCTCTACGGGCCGGTCTCCGATGCGTATGGGCGGCGCCCCGTGCTGCTCGGCGGCATCGCGCTCTTTACCGTCGCGAGCATCGCGTGCTGGCTGTCGTCGTCGATCGGCGCGCTCGTGTTCGTGCGCTTTCTGCAGGCGCTCGGCGCGGGCGCCGCCTCGGTGCTCGCCCGCGCGATCGCGCGCGATGCCCACGAGCCCGCCGATGCCGCCCGCGTCCTCTCGATGGTCGCCATCGTCACGGCGGTCGGGCCGTTGCTCGCGCCGTTGATCGGCGGTCAGTTGCTGCTGTTCGGCGGCTGGCGCATCGTCTTCATCGCGCTCACGCTGTTCGGCGCCGCGTGCGCGGTCGCGGCGTGGTGGCGCGTGCCCGAAACCTGGCCGCGCGAGAAACGCGCGAGCTCCGCCGTGCTCCATTCGTTCGGCGCCTATGGCCGGCTGCTGCGCGACCCCGTCGTGTGGGGCCACATGTTGTGCGGCGGCATGGCGTTCGCGGCGATGTTCACGTATATCTCGGCGACGCCGTTCGTCTATATCGAGTACTTCCACGTCTCGCCGCAGCACTACGGCCTGTTCTTCGGGCTGAACGTGTTCGGCATCATGGGCGGCAACTTTCTCAACACGCGGCTCGTCGGCCGGCTTGGCGCGCTGCGGCTCATCTCGGTCGCCTCGACGCTCAATGGCGCCGCGTCGCTGTACGTTGCACTCGCGTGTCTCACGGGGTGGGGCGGCTTGTGGTCGATCGTGGTGGGGCTGTTCTTCGTGGTCGGCACGGTCGGCTGGTTGTCGGCGAATTGCGCGACCGAACTCATGTACCGCTATCCGCGCAACGCGGGCGCGGCGGCAGCGTTGCTGGGCGCGACCCAGCTCGGCCTCGGCGCGCTCGCGAGCGTGGTGGTCGGCCTGTGGCCCGGCGTGTCGCCCGTGGGCATGGGCTGGACCATCGGCACGCTGGGGCTGCTCGGCTATCTCGGGCGCTGGATCGTCTTGCGCTGGCATGCGCATCCGGTGCCGGGACACGCTGGCTGAGCTTGTTGCAGGCAACAAAAAAACGAGGCGCCCGTGGGCGCCTCGTTTTGCTTCAGGGTCTGCGAGCGAGCCAGCGAACGCTTAGTCGCTGGCCGTCGAAGAAGCCCCGTGGCTCAACCAGTCGAGCACGGCGCTCGTATCGTCGTCGGCGTTGTCGCGGGCACGCGCGACGGCGTCGTTCACTTCGGCGTCGGGCGACGCACGTCGAATCGCGACGCCGACCGCGAGGATGTCGATCATCAGCAAATGCAGGATGCGCGAGATCATCGACAGTTGCGACTCGCGCATCTCGATGTGATCGGTTTCGAGCGCAACGGTCGCGCGCTTGGCGAGCGGCGTGTTGCTCGAGGTGATCGCGATCACCTTGGCGCCGGCCTGCATCGCCACATCGAGCACGCGCAGCAGTTCGGGCGCGCGGCCCGACTTCGACACCGCGACGATCACGTCACCCTTGCCGAGCAGCGCTGCCGAAGCCGCCTGCATGTACAGGTCGCCATAGGCGATGGTCGGAATGCCGAAGCGGAAGAACTTGTAGTGCGCGTCCTGGGCGACGATGTTCGAGTTGCCCAGGCCGTAGAACTCGATACGGCGCGCGCCGTTGAGCAGCTTGATCGCGTTCTCGACCTGCTCGAAGTTCAGGTGCTCGCGCAACTGCAGGATCGCGCTCACGGTGTTGTCGAGCACCTTTGCGCCGAAGTCGGTGGCCGTGTCGCCGAGATGCACCTGGCTGTGGCTCACCGGAATCGTGCCGGTCAGGCCGGTCGCGAGCTTGAGCTTGAAGTCCGAGAGACCCTGGCAGCCGAGCGAGCGGCAGAAGCGGATCACGGTCGGCTGGCTCACGTCGGCCTTGCGCGCGATGTCGACGATCGGATCGTTGATGATCGAGCGCGGGTGGTTCAACGCGAGTTCGGCCACGCGGCGCTCGGCCGGCGTGAGCGCATCGCGCATCTGGCGGATGCGCTCGAAGACCGCCGACGAGCCGCCGCCCGCGCGGTTCGACAACTGCTCGGCGAGGATCGCCGAGACGCCGAGGAACGCCGGGTATTCGGCCGTGATGACGTAGGTCGGCACGTTCGCGAGATAAGTCTCGAAGCGGCCCTTCGCTTCGAAGCGCTGGCGGAACGGCGAGAGCTTGAAGAGCTCGCCGAGGCGTCCCACGACGCCGCCGCCGATATAGATGCCGCCGAGCGCGCCGAGCGTCACGGCGATGTTGCCCGCGAAGCTGCCGAGAATGGCGCAGAAGCAGTCGACGGTTTCGCGCGCGAGCGCCTCGCCCTCATGGGCGCGCCGCACGACGTCGGCGGTGTCGACGGTGGTCGGCACGCGCTTCTTGTCGCGTCCGGCGAGCGCACGATAGATGAGTTCGAGGCCGGGGCCTGCACAGACGCGCTCGAACGACACATGCGGCCACTTCTTGCGCGCGTACTGCAGCACGATGTCTTCGCGCTCGTCCTGCGGCGCGAAGCTCGCGTGGCCGCCTTCGCTGCCGAGCGCGATCCAGCGGTCGTCGGCGGGGATGAGCCCCGAGACGCCGAGACCCGTGCCCGGCCCGAGCAGGCCGATCACGCTGTTCTGGCGCCGCTGGCCGCCGCCGACCTGCTCGCGCTGGCCGTCGGTCAGACCTGGCAGCGCCATCGCAAGCGCGGTGAAGTCGTTCACGACGAGCAGCGTATCGAAGCCGAGCGCGCGGCGCGTGGCCTCGATCGAGAAGCTCCAGTCGTGATTGGTCATGCGCACCAGGTCGCCATCGACCGGATTCGCGATCGCGATCGCCGCGTGATTGACGCGGCCGATCTTGGTGTCCTTCAGGTACTTCTTGATGACTTCCGCGACGCCCGGATAGCTCGCGCACGGATAGACCTGCACCTGGCCGATTTCGCCCGGCGCCGTTTCGAGCGCAAAGCGCGCGTTGGTTCCGCCGATGTCGGCGAGCAACCTCGGTCCGTCAGCGTGCTGGCCCGCGCCAGGGGCAGTTCTAGTTTGCACACCAGTAGACATCGAGTCTCACTCCCTTATCGTTTGCCAGTTTCGAAATGGCATTGTGCTGTGGCGCCGCCGCGGCCTGCTGCAGGACTTCGAGCTTGCGCTCGCCTGCGATCAGCAGGAAGAGGCGATCGACCTGGCGCAGCGCGCCAAGCGACCAGCTCACGCGCGCATGCGGCGCGTTGCCCGGATGGACGGCGACGAACGGCCGCGCGGTGGTGGTCGCCTCGTGCCACTCGGGCGCATCGGCGAAGATCGAAGCGGTGTGACCGTCCTCACCCATGCCGAGCACGGCGACGTCGGGCACCTGGCGGTGCGGATCGGCATTGAGCGCGGCGACGTGCGCTTCGAGCGTGGTCTGCGTGTCGACGAGCGGCAGGAAGCGGGCGTGGGCGGCGGCGTTCTGGAGCAGCGTCTCGCGCACGAGGCGCGCGTTGCTCGCCGCATCGCTCTCGGGCACCCAGCGGTCGTCGACCAGCGTGATGTCGAGGTGCGCCCAGTCGAATGCGTGCGTCGACAGCGCGGCGAGAAACGGGCGGGGGCTCGTGCCGCCGGAGACGGCCAGCGTGGCGTGGCGCGCACCGCTTACGGGCGCAGCCGAGCGGGCAGCGAGCGACGTCTGTAGCGCGTCGCCCACCGCCCGGGCCAGCGCGTCGGATTGGACGCGCGGGTCGTCGAAAGCGTGAAGCTCGATCACTTCTCCTCCATGCTGCTTTCTTGTTGGTCTACGGTGTATTCCACCACTGCCATTCTTGCGCGGCGCGGGCCAAAGCGCCCATGTCGTGCATCAATTCTCTTCTTCGAGCCAGCATGTTCCGTGCTGCGCGAGCATCGCGCTCGCGGCCGCCGGTCCCCAGGTGCCCGCCGCATACGGCTTGGGCGGACGCGGCGAGGCGGCCCATTCGTTCAGGATCGGCTCGACCCATTTCCATGCCGCTTCCTGCTCGTCGCGCCGCACAAAGAGCGCGAGACGCCCGTTGATCACGTCGAGCAGGAGGCGTTGATACGCTTCCATCTGGCCTTCGCGGAAGAACTGGTCGAACGCGAGGTCGAGGTGCACGCTCGCGAGGTTCATCCCTTCGCCGGGCTGCTTCGCGAGGCAGTAGAGGCGGATCGTCTCGTTGGGCTGCAGCCGGATCACGAGGCGGTTGGAGCCCGGACGCAGCGCGGTTGCGCCGAGCGCCGAATGCGGCACCGGGCGGAAGTTGACGACGATTTCCGCGACGCGGTCGGCGAGCCGCTTGCCGGTGCGCAGGAAAAACGGCACGCCGGCCCAGCGCCAGTTCTCGATCTCGACTTTCAGCGCGACAAAGGTCTCGGTGCGGCTGTCGGGCTTCACGCCCGGCTCGGTCGCGTAGGCGGGCACGACGCTGCCACGGATGCCGCCCGCATGGTACTGGCCGCGCACGGCCACCTTGCCGATGTCGAGCGGATTGACCGGCTTGAGCGCGCGCAGCACACGCAGCTTTTCATCGCGCACGGAGTCGGAGTCCATCGAGTGGGGCGGTTCCATCGCGACGATCGACAGCAACTGCAACAGGTGGTTCTGCACCATGTCGCGCAGTGCGCCCGTATTGTCGTAGAAATCGCCGCGCGCTTCCACGCCGAGTTCTTCAGCAATGGTGATCTGGATGCTCTCGACCCACTCGCGACGCCACAGCGGCTCGAACAGGACGTTGCCAAAGCGCAGCGCGAGCAGGTTCTGCACCGGCTCCTTGCCGAGGTAGTGGTCGATCCGGTAGATCTGTCCTTCGGCGAAGATCTCGCCGACCGCGTCGTTGATCGCGTTCGACGACTTGAGGTCGTAGCCGAGCGGCTTTTCGAGCACGATGCGCGAGTTCTGGTTCAGGCCGACCGCGGCGAGCGCGTGGCAGATCGGCACGAACAGCGACGGGCCCGTCGCGAGATAGAACACGCGGATGCCGGGCAGCGGCGCGATCGCGTCGCGCAGCTTCGTGAAGTCTTCGGCCTTCGACAGATCGAGATTCACATAGACGATGCGTTCGAGAAAGCTCGCCCATGCGGCTTCATCGAGACCGTTCTTCGACACGTGCGGTTTCACGTGCTGGTCGACCCACTTCAGATAGGCGTCGCGATCTTCCTCGTGGCGCGCGACCCCCACGATCTTGCCCGACTCCGCGAGCATGCCCGAGCGGTGTGCTTCAAACAGGGCAGGCAGGATCTTGCGCATCGACAGGTCGCCGGTGCCGCCGAAAAGGACGAAGGTGAAGCTTGAATCGGTATGCATGAGTCTTTCGTCGGGGTGAAAGGTCCGCGGGAACGGTCAGCTGGGTGGCCGTAGTCCGATAAAATTTTTTTTGACACTGAATTGTAGTTTAACTACAATCCAAATCAAGAGGTAACGTGCATTCGCTGGAAAAAGCTTCGTGACGCATGGCAGCATGGGCGCGGACGGGTTTTCGCGGGTGGACGGAGCGTCCCTGCATGTTAGCGGACAATGCATTCGTTCATGGGTCAGCCCGACGAACGGTTCGCTCTCGCGCAGGGGTGAAAAAAGCCGCGTGACGCACGCGGCGCCTCTCGCCTGCCGTGGCGCAATGAAACGAAGAAACATGCGCGGCATCCGCGGCGCGGCGGGTAAAACCAAAAGAGGAGACAATCATGTTGCATTCCAGATCACTCATCTCTTGAGCGTCCAGCGGCCGGACACCGGCACGCGGCCCTCGCCTTTGGCGCGAGGTCAGCTCCGAACTCCGACCGTCCAGTGTTTTTTTGCCTGTTTGACCAACCATCGCACCCTGGCGACATCAGGGGCTTTTTTGTTCAGGTGTCTGGAGGAGATAAGCAATGAAATTCCGTGCGATCATGGGCGCCCTGTGCGCCGCAGGTCTGATGTGTGGCGTGTCGGCAGCTCAGGCAGCCGAGTCTGTCGAGGTGCTGCACTGGTGGACGTCGGGCGGCGAGTCGAAGGCCGTCGGCGTGCTCAAGGACGACATGCAGAAGCAGGGCTATGTGTGGAAGGACTTCGCGGTCGCCGGTGGCGCGGGCGCGGCAGCCATGACCGCACTGAAGACCCAGGTGATCTCGGGTAACGCGCCTTCGGCCGCCCAGATCAAGGGTCCGCTGATCCAGGAGTGGGCAGAGCAGGGCGTGCTCGTGCCGATCGACTCGGTCGCCGGCGACTGGAAGGCGAATCTCCCCCCGCAAATCGACAAGATCGTCCACGCGGACGGCCACTATGTTGCCGCGCCGTTCTCGGTGCACCGCGTGAACTGGATCTGGATCAACAAGGCGGCACTCGACAAGGTTGGCGCAAAGCCGCCGACCACGTGGCCTGAATTCTTCGCGGTCGCCGACAAGCTCAAGGCCGCCGGCATCCAGCCGGTCGCCGCAGGCGGTCAGCCGTGGCAAGACCTGACGCTGTGGGAAGACGTGGTCCTCTCGCAAGGCGCGGACTTCTACAAGAAGGCGCTCGTCGACCTCGACCAGAAGACCCTGACCTCGCAGCAAATGGTCAACGTGTTCGACACGGTCCGCAAGATCGAGTCGTACATGGACAACGGCCGTACGGGCCGTGACTGGAACCTCGCGACGGCGATGGTCATCAACGGCAAGGCCGGCATGCAGTTCATGGGCGACTGGGCCAAGGGCGAGTTCGCGAACGCGAACAAGCAGCCGGGCAGCGACTACATCTGCGCACCGGTGCCGGGCACGTCGAAGGCCTACACTTTCAACGTGGACTCGTTCGTGTTCTTCCAGCAGAAGGGCCAGAAGACGGCGACCCCGGGCCAGCTCGCGCTTGCCAAGACGATCATGAGCCCCGAGTTCCAGGAGCAGTTCAGCCTGTACAAGGGTTCGATTCCGGTCCGTCTCGGTGTCGACATGAGCAAGTTCGATGCGTGCGGCAAGCAGTCGTACGCGGATGAGCAAGCCGCGATCAAGGCCGGTGGCTATGTGCCGTCGCTCGCGCACGGCATGGCTCAGCCGGACGCGACCGCTGGTGCGATCACCGACGTCGTGACGAAGTTCATGAACTCGACCCAGGATTCGAAGAGCGCAGTTGAAGCGCTCGCGAAGGCTGCGAAGACGAAGTAAGCGGAGTAAGCGAAGTGCTTTCGCGTGCGCGGCGTCTAACGACGCCTCGCACGCGGCGCTTCGGGCAAGACGGCTCGATGCGAGCCTTACCCCTTGCGGGACGGCCCGCTTCCCGTGCGCACTGGCTGCACGCGGGAAGGCGGCCGCGACGCACAGTTTCAGGAGTAACGCAGTGACTGCTTCGATTAGCGGAAACGGGAAAGCGGCGCGCGCCGCGACTCGCCGCGGCTCGCCGATGGCGGCGCTTGCAGACCGCTGGATCCCGAAGCTGGTGCTTTCGCCCAGCATTCTGATCAGCCTGGTCTTCGTCTACGGCTTCATCGGCATTACCGGTTATCTGTCGCTGTCGACTTCGCGACTGATGCCGCGCTACGATTTCGCAGGGCTCGACCGCTATGTCGAGCTCTTCAACAACGATGTGTGGTGGACCTCGGCCCAGAACCTCGGCTGGTTCGGCGTGCCGTTCATCGCCGTCTGCGTGTTCCTTGGTCTCTTCCTCGCCATCTTGCTCGATCAGCAAATTCGCCAGGAAGGCGCGCTGCGCGCCGTGTTCCTCTATCCGATGGCGCTCTCGTACATCGTGACGGGCACGGCCTGGCAGTGGATCTTCAACCCCGAACTCGGCTTGCAGCAGGTGCTGCACGACTGGGGCTGGACGAGCTTCCAGCTCGGCTGGCTCAACGACCCGGACAAGGCCATCTTCTGTATCGTGGTCGCGGCCGCGTGGCAGTCGACCGGCTTTTGCATGGCGCTCTTTCTCGCGGGCCTGCGCGGCGTCGACAGCGAAATCTTCAAGGCCGCCCAGGTGGACGGCGCGACGCTGCCGACGATCTATCGCAAGATCGTGATTCCGAGCATGCGTCCGGTGTTCTTCTCGGTGCTGCTGATCCTGTGCCACATCACGATCAAGACGTTCGACCTCGTGGTCGCGCTGACCGCGGGCGGCCCGGGTACGTCGTCGTCGCTGCCGGCCATCTTCATGTACACGTTTTCGTTCAACCGCGGGCAACTCGGCGTCGGCGCTGCTTCGTCGATGATGATGCTCGCGACGGTGGTGGCCGTGCTCGTGCCGCTCATGTACCTGGAATCGAGGAGCACGCGCAATGCAGCCTAAGATGACCGTAAGCCGCGTGGTCGTCTACGCGGTACTGATCCTGTTTGCGCTGTACTTCCTGCTGCCGCTCTACGTGATGCTGTCGACCTCGTTCAAGAGCCTCGAACAGCTGCACACGGGCAACATGCTCTCGCTGCCGACCAACCCGACCTTCGCGCCGTGGGTCAAGGCGTGGAGCGAGGCCTGCACGGGCGTGCGCTGTGACGGCATGAAGCCGTTCTTCATGAACTCCGTGAAGATGGTGATTCCGGCCGTGCTGATCTCGTCGATCATCGGCGCGTTCAACGGCTATGTGCTCACGCACTGGCGCTTTCGCGGCGCCGATGCGTTCTTCACGATGCTGCTGGTCGGCTGCTTCATCCCGTTCCAGGCGATCCTGCTGCCGATGGCGCGGCTCGAAGGCTTCTTCGGCCTGTCGAACACGATTGGCGGTCTGGTGCTCGTGCACGTGATCTACGGTATCGCTTTCACGACGATGTTCTTCCGCAACTTCTACGTGAGCGTGCCGGCCGAGCTGGTGAAGGCGGCGCGTATCGATGGCGCGGGCTTCTTCATGATCTTCACGCGCATCATGATGCCGATCTCGCTGCCGATCTTCATGGTGTGCCTGATCTGGCAATTCACGCAGATCTGGAATGACTTCCTGTTCGGGATCGTGTTCTCGGGCGTCGATTCGATGCCGATCACGGTGGCCCTGAACAACCTGGTGAACACGTCCACGGGCGTGAAGGAATACAACGTCGACATGGCCGGCGCAATCATTGCCGCGCTGCCCACGCTGCTCGTCTATGTGATCGCCGGCCGCTACTTCGTGCGCGGCCTCACGGCGGGCGCGGTGAAGGGCTGACACTTTTTAAAGGATTGATGGCATGGCAAGCCTTTCCATTCGCGACGTGTACAAGACCTACCCGAACGGGGTGCCGGTCCTGAAGGGCGTCAATATCGACATCGAGGACGGCCAGTTTCTGATTCTGGTCGGTGGTTCGGGCTGCGGGAAGTCGACGCTGCTCAACATGATCGCCGGCCTCGAAACGGTCACCAAGGGCGACATCTGCATGGACGGCAAGGTGGTGAACAACCTCTCGCCGAAAGATCGCGACATCGCGATGGTGTTCCAGTCGTACGCGCTCTATCCGTCGATGACGGTGCGCGAGAACATCTCGTTTGGTCTGAACATCCGCAAGGTGCCGAAGAACGAGCAGACGCAAATCGTCGATCGCGTGTCGAGCATGCTGCAGATCCAGCACCTGCTCGATCGCAAGCCGGGCCAGCTCTCGGGTGGCCAGCGCCAGCGCGTCGCGATGGGCCGCGCGCTCGCACGCGACCCGATCATGTTCCTGTTCGACGAGCCGCTCTCGAACCTCGACGCGAAACTGCGTATCGAGATGCGCTCGGAAATCAAGTTGCTGCATCAGCGCGTGGGCAAGACGATCGTCTACGTGACGCACGACCAGATCGAAGCGATGACGCTCGGCGATCGCATCGCCGTGATGAAGGACGGCATCGTGCAGCAGTTCGGCGCACCGCAGGACATCTACGATTCGCCGTCGAACCTGTTCGTGGCGGGCTTCATCGGCGCACCGCCGATGAACTTCATCAACGGAAAGCTGGTGGAGCAGGGTTCGGGCGTCGGTATCGAACTCGATACGGGGGTCGCGCGCAACGTGCTCAATCTGCCGTTCGACGCGAACAAGCTGCGTAGCCATATCGGTCAGGAAGTCGTGCTGGGTCTGCGCCCGGAACGCATCACCGATGCGCGCAGCGCGCACGATGGCCACGGCCACGAACTGCAACGCCACACGGTGAAGGTCGACGTGATCGAGCCGACCGGTCCGGACACGCTCGTGTTCGCGCAGGTCAACGGCAAGCGCATCGTGAGCCGCGTCCACCCGGGCGCGAATCCGCAGCCGCTCAACAGCATGGAACTGCTGTTCGATGTGTCGAAGGCGGTGCTGTTCGATCCGAAGAGCGAAGAGCGGATTGCTTGAGCGCCTGGCGCTGACGCTGTAAACGACAAAGGCCTCATGCGCGAGCATGAGGCCTTTTTTCATCGGTTGGCGGCTTACCGATTCGGCGGCACCACGGGATGCGCGTTCGTCGAGCCATGCGGCTGCAGCAGTACGAGCACCGCGCCCGCGCCGCCGTCGTGCGCGCGCGCCTGGCAAAACGCGATGACTTCTTCCTTCTGGACGAGCCACGCGCGCACCTTGCCCTTCAACACCGGCTCCTTGCCGACCGAACCCAGCCCCTTGCCGTGAATCACGCGCACGCAGCGCAGACCGCGCTTGCTCGCCTCGCGGATGAACGTCTGCAGCGCCTCGCGCGCTTCCTCGCGGCGCAGCCCGTGCAAATCGAGTTGGGCCTGCACGATCCACGTCCCGCGCCGCAGCTTGCGGACCACCTCGCTGCTGATGCCTTCGCGGTGGTAGTAGAGCGTGTCGTCGGTGTCGAGCAGCGTTTCCGGGTCGAATTCGTCGGAGATCGCTTCGTGCAGCACGGCTTGTTCGTCGCGCTGGGTTTGCAGCGGCAGCGGCACGGGCTGTTCGCGACGCCCCGGCGCGCGCGGCGGCGCACGCAACGGCGCGACCGCGCCTATTTCGCGGCGGAACAGATCGGCATCGGCGGCGGCTTCGACGCGCGCGGCCGTGGCCGCGGCGCGTTCGCGCTCGCGCTGCTGCGTTTGGACCTTGAGCGCGGCGCGCAGGCCGCCGAGACCGGCGAAGCCGGACGAAGAAGGCGGCACGCCTGCAGGCGCCTCAGCGGGCTGCGTCGTGGCCGGCGCAGCGGGGCGTTTCGTGGCGGGGCGCTTTGGCTCGCCGGGATGGGGGACGTTCTTCGGCATGACGGAAAGCGCGGATTGATCGGGAGGGATCTGTGCGGCGCGCAGCGGGCGGCGTGCCGGGACCGGTCAAGCGCCGCTTGGGCTTTGCGCACGAGCGGCTCGCCGCCGCCCGTTGCGCTCGCGGCGCCCTGTGTCGTATCAGCGCTCGGCTTCGGCGCTCATCACGCGCGCGTCGGTGATCTCGTTGATGGTCTCGAGATAGCGCTGCGCGTCGAGTGCGGCCATGCAACCCGTGCCCGCGCTCGTGATGGCCTGGCGGTACACGTGATCCTGCACGTCGCCGGCCGCGAACACGCCCGGCACGCTCGTGCCCGTCGCGTTGCCGTTCAGGCCGCCGTTCGTGATGATGTAGCCGTTCTTCATCTCGAGCTGGCCTTCGAAAATATCCGTGTTCGGCTTGTGGCCGATCGCGACGAAGAGGCCCTGCAGGTCGATGTCCGTGGTCTCGCCGGTCTTCGCGTTCTTGATGCGCACGCCGTTCACGCCGCCCTCGTTGCCCTTCACTTCGTCGAGCACGCTGTTCCACTTGATCTCGACCTTGCCTTCCTTTTCCTTCTCGAGCAGACGGTCGATCAGGATCGGCTCGGCGCGGAACTTGTCGCGGCGATGGATCACGGTCACCTTGCTCGCGATGCCCGAGAGGTAGAGCGCCTCTTCGACCGCCGTGTTGCCGCCGCCGACCACGGCGACGTGCTGCTGGCGATAGAAGAAGCCGTCACAGGTCGCGCAGGCCGACACCCCGCGGCCCATGTACAGCTCTTCGCTCGGCAGGCCGAGGTACTGCGCCGATGCGCCAGTCGCGATGATGAGCGAGTCGCACGTGTATTCGCCCGAGTCGCCGATCAGGCGGATCGGCTTTTCGGCGAGCTTCACCGTGTGGATGTGATCGAACACGATTTCGGTGTTGAAACGCTCGGCGTGTTCGAGAAAACGCTGCATCAGCTCGGGACCTTGCACGCCATTCGGATCGGCCGGCCAGTTTTCGACGTCGGTCGTGGTCATCAGCTGGCCGCCCTGGGCGAGACCGGTAATGAGCAGCGGCGAGAGGTTCGCGCGCGCGGCGTAGACGGCCGCCGTGTAGCCGGCGGGGCCGGAACCGAGAATCAGGACTTTGGCGTGTTTGGTTGCGGGCATGATCGAATTCCGTTTTAGAGGCATTGTGCGTGGGCGGCGGCGCCCCGGCGCCCCAGTGCAGCGGGGGCGGGGCGCGCGAGCGGACCTTCAGGCACAAGTTGGGTATCAACCCGCGATTATAAAGGTGGCGCCCATCCCTTGCTTCATGAAGGTTGTCGATCGCGCCGATAGCCTGCGGTGCCCCGGCTGGGCGGGCCTGCCGCCCGTGGCAACGCGCCACGGGCGTTGCGGGTTACCGTCATTTACATCCGGGGGCGGGGCTTCCTGTTTACAATAGGCCCGACATGGACATTTCGCCGCTCGTGCCCGCCCCGCGCCGCGCGGGGCCGGCGAGACGCGCAACGCATCGGGCTTAAGCACTCCAGGATCAATGGCCAAAGCTACTTATTCCGCGCAGGCGCAGGCGTTGCCTCACCGCATGTCGCGCCTTTTCACCGAAATCCGCTGGCTGCTGCAGGTCGCGCTCGGCGTGTTCCTGCTGATGGCGCTCATCAGCTACAGCCGGCGCGATCCGAGCTGGACGCATGCCGCGCAGGTCGATCACATTTCGAACTGGGCGGGCCGGGTGGGCGCGTGGACCTCGGACATCCTGCTGCTCCTGTTCGGGCTTTCGGCGTACTGGTGGGTCGTGTTGCTCGCGCGGCGCATCTCGGCCAACTACCGGCGTCTCACGCACCAGGAGCCGCCGCGCGACGAAGACGCACCGCGCGACCATAGCTGGATCGCCGAGGGCTTCGCGTTCGTGCTCGTGCTGCTCGCCTGCGATGGCATCGAGGCGCTGCGCATGTGGTCGCTCAAGGTGCAGATGCCGCGCGCGCCGGGTGGCGTGATCGGCGAGGCGGTCGCGCGCGGCGTGTCGCATGCGCTCGGCTTCACGGGCGGCACGCTCGCGCTCTTGCTCGCGCTTGCCATCGGCTTGTCGCTGTATTTCCGCTTTTCGTGGCTGTCGGTGTGCGAGCGCGTCGGCGAAGCGATCATCTCGGCCGTGACGTTCGCGCGGCTGCGCCGCGAGGCGGGTCGCGACCGCAAGCTCGGCGAGGCCGCCGCAGTCAAGCGCGAAGGCAAGGTCGAGCGCGGCCGCGTGAAGATCGAGGAACACGAGCCCGTCACGATCGTGCCGCCGCTCGTCACGCCGCAGCGCTCGGAGCGCGTCGAGAAGGAGCGCCAGGTGCCGCTCTTCACCGACCTGCCCGGCGACTCCACACTGCCGGCCATCGCGCTGCTCGACCCCGCGCCCGAGACGCAGGAAACGATTTCGGCCGATACGCTCGAATTCACCTCGCGCCTGATCGAGAAGAAGCTCAAGGACTTCGGCGTCGATGTCGCCGTCATCGCCGCCTATCCGGGCCCGGTCGTCACGCGCTACGAAATCGAGCCGGCGACGGGCGTGAAGGGCAGCCAGATCGTCGGTCTCGCGAAGGATCTCGCGCGCTCGCTCTCACTCGTGTCGATCCGCGTGGTCGAAACGATTCCGGGCAAGAACTACATGGCGCTCGAACTGCCGAACCAGCGCCGCCAGACCGTGCGCCTGTCCGAGATTCTCGGCTCGGCGGTCTATGCCGATGCGGCTTCGGCGCTCACCATGGGCCTCGGCAAGGATATCGGCGGCAAGCCGGTGTGCGCCGATCTCGCGAAGATGCCGCACTTGCTCGTCGCCGGGACGACCGGTTCGGGCAAGTCGGTCGGCATCAACGCGATGATCCTCTCGCTGCTCTACAAGGCGAGCGCCGAGCAGGTGCGCATGATCCTGATCGATCCGAAGATGCTCGAAATGAGCGTCTACGAAGGCATTCCGCATTTGCTGTGTCCGGTCGTCACCGACATGCGCCACGCGGGCAACGCGCTCAACTGGACCGTCGCCGAGATGGAGCGCCGCTACAAGCTGATGAGCAAGCTCGGCGTGCGCAATCTCGCGGGCTACAACAACAAGATCGACGACGCCGCCAAGCGCGAGGAAAAGCTGCCGAATCCGTTCAGCCTCACACCCGACGATCCCGAACCGCTGCAGCGTCTGCCGCATATCGTCGTCGTGATCGACGAACTGGCGGACCTCATGATGGTGGTCGGCAAGAAGGTCGAGGAACTGATCGCGCGGATCGCCCAGAAGGCGCGCGCGGCGGGCATCCACCTGATTCTCGCCACCCAGCGTCCGTCGGTCGATGTCATCACCGGCCTCATCAAGGCCAACGTACCGACGCGCATGGCGTTCCAGGTGTCCTCGAAGATCGACTCGCGCACGATTCTCGACCAGCAGGGCGCCGAGTCGCTGCTCGGCATGGGCGACATGCTCTACCTGCCGCCCGGCTCGGGGCTGCCCGTGCGCGTGCACGGCGCGTTCGTCTCCGATGAGGAAGTGCATCGCGTCGTCGACAAGCTCAAGGAGCAGGGCGAGCCGAACTATATCGAGGGCATCCTCGAAGGCGGCACGGCGGGCGAGGGCGACGAAGGATCGGCGGGTGCGGGAACCAGCGGCACCGGCGACGAGTCGGACCCTCTTTACGATCAGGCCGTCGAGGTCGTGATCAAGAACCGGCGCGCGTCGATCTCGCTCGTGCAGCGGCATCTGCGCATCGGCTACAACCGTGCGGCGCGGCTGCTCGAGCAGATGGAGAACTCGGGGCTCGTCTCGGCGATGTCGTCGAACGGCAACCGCGAAATCCTCGCGCCGTCGCGCGAGACCGATTGAGCCGCGGCGCCGGCCGTCATTCGTTCAGGGAGAATCACAGATGCAGTATTCAGTCGGACAGACGGTCCGCGCAGCGGCCCGCGCCGCGGGTTCGCGCGCCGCTTGGGCGCGCAAGGCAATCGGTATCGCGCTTGGGGCGTCGCTGCTCGTCGCGTCGAGCGCGTTCGCGAGCGGCACCGATCAATTGCAGGCGTTCATTTCGCAGGTCCACGCGGCGCGCGGCAACTTCGTGCAGCGCGAAATCAAGGTGCCGCCCGCAGGCAAGAACGCGAGCGATGCCGCCATCGTCGCGGCCGCGAGCGCACGCACGTCGAGTGGCACATTCGTGTTCGCGCGTCCGGGCAAGTTCATCTGGCAATACGAAAAGCCGTATCAGCAACTGCTGCAGGCCGACGGCGACATGCTGTACGTCTACGACAAGGATCTGAACCAGGTCACCGAGCGCAAGCTCAATGGCGCGCTCGGCGCGAGCCCGGCCGCGATCCTGTTCGGCAGCAACGATCTCGACAAGAACTTCACGCTGCATGATGCGGGCGTGAAGGACGGTATCGACTGGCTCGAACTGATTCCGAAGTCGAAGGACACGCAGTTCCAGCGCGTGGGCATCGGCTTTCGCGACGGCAACCTGCAAGCGATGGAACTGCACGACGTGTTTGGCAACGTGACGCTGCTGACTTTCTCCGATATCGAGAAGAATCCGGCGCTGCCGGCTTCGACGTTCAAGTTCGTGAAGCCCAAGGGCGCGGATGTGATTACGGGGGGGTGAGCGGGCGGCGTCGTACGTCCGTGGACGTACGAGTCATGAAAGACACCCCAGAGGCTGGATGGGCGTCCGGCTTTTGGGGGAGTGCAGGTCAGGCCGCTTCGATGCCGTTCTTATCCTTCTCTATCCCAATTCGGATTAAGCGGCGTTTCTTCTTCAAATACGTGCAGCGTTGCTGATAGCGCGTGATCGCTTGCTATGCGCTGGGTGCACCCTTGAGCATCCGTGCGACCCTCGAATTCCTCGCCGTTGTCAGTCACGATCCGGTAAGGCATATCGCGTAGCGGTTGCCCGGTGCGGGGATTTGTTACCTGGAATCGTTGGTCGTAGCCAACCGACGACGCTGGCGGCGACGAGGTCTCCGTGGCGAACACGCTGCCGTCGTCGAGATACGTAACACTGCGCGCGTGGACTGACACAACGCGTGGATGCTGGCTACATTTGCAGTTCACGATATCGCCGTCCACGGCTTCCCAAGCATTGAGCCGCGCATCAAAACCACGAAGGTTTTGATTGGTTGGCGCTCCCGCGACAATCGGCCCGTTCGTCTTGCAGACTCCGCACCATGCCTCATGACCCAGGTGTGCTTGTCGGCGCTCGCGGCCTTGCTCGTCAGCTATCGTCGAGTGATCCGCCCCGCCGACAACGTGGCTACCATTGCCATTGTCGAGCGGATCGCCTTCGACTATTGCATAAAATTCGCGCATCGCTATTTCCCTCCCTATTGGATCCTGGTCGCGCGTATTTCAGTGCCCGGTGATTTCGGCCGCCGATCCGAATACGTCTGTTCACTGCGACCTGTTCCGTCTTCCTGTCGGTAAAGAATGTAGCGCTGGCCCGATTCATTTCGCGTTCCGTTCGGTATGAGAACCGTCATACCTGCGGCATCGAAATAAACAGTCGTTGGGCGGCTTCTCTCTGCGAAATTGATGCGCTCCCATCGTCTGGCGTTGGTGTTGTAGCGAAATGCGACGCCCTGCAGATAGTTCGAGGTGAACTCGCCGGATATGACCAATGCGCGTTCCTTGTCGCCAACGCACGCGATCTCTACGTCCTCGCCGCGTGACTGGTCTTCATCGCCCTCATAAAGGCGTACTGGAGTTGCGCCGTCTTTGCTCAGGTAGTAGACCGCTGTGCGATCAATGGGATGATCGCGAAGCAATGCGAGCGTATGGTTGCGATCGACTCCGAGTGCGCAAGTTGCGATCAACTCTGCCCCGAAGACGGGCGTCGTCGTGGTGGCGCAGCCGGCAGACAGGATTAGCATAAGGGCCACGGTTCTCATTTGACCATTTCGCGCAAAATTTGCATCGAGTCCGGAGCGCTTCGCAGCTTGTGGAGTAGCCCCTTGATTCTCAGGACACGAGACACCCCTTAAAATAAGAGGGAGTCTTGTGACTAGTTTCAAGCCTAGGCAAATCGTGGAAAGCATTGAAGTTCTGACTGAGCCGGAGCGCCGTCGTCGGCGTTCGGTCCAGGAAAAAGTAGCCATCGTGCAGGAAACCCTGGAGCCGGGAGCAACGGTTTCAGCAGTTGCCCGTAGACACGGAGTGAACCCAAACCAGGTGTTTGCGTGGCGCAAGCAATACGAGGAAGGCAGCCTGGCAGCGGTGAAAGCTGGAGAAGCCGTGGTGCCTGCTTCGCAGTTGGCCACGGCGATGAAGGAAATCAGGGAACTGCAGCGTCTGCTTGGCAAGAAGACGCAGGAGGCGGAAATCCTGAAGGAAGCAGTCGAGTACGGCCGCTCAAAAAACTGGATTGCGCGCTCGCCCTTACTGCCCGGGGACGACCAATGAAAACGGTCTGCGATGTTCTCGGCGTGGCGCGCTCTGCTTTGGCAGTCAGAAAAGCCCGCTCTCCAGACTGGCAGGACGGGCGCCGCGCCCGACAGACCGACGACACGGAGCTGGTCGCTGCAATCCACGAGCATGTAGCGGGCTTGCCGACTTATGGATACCGACGAGTCTGGGCATTGCTGCGACGTAGTCACGAATTGACCGGTGCGCCGTGCGTGAACGCCAAGCGGGTCTATCGCGTCATGCGTGACCATCAGTTGCTGCTCCGGCGCCTTGGCCAGCGACGCGATACCCGCCGACATGATGGACGCATTGCCGTTGACCAGAGTAACGTCCGCTGGTGCTCGGACGGCTTCGAGTTCCGTTGTGACGATGGCTCGCCGTTGCGCGTGACGTTCGCGCTGGACTGCCATGACCGGGAAGCTATTAGTTGGGCAGCGACTACTGGCGGCCATAGCGGGGACGTCGTGCGCGATGTGATGCTCGCAGCGGTCGAGCAACGCTTCGGCACGCCGCAGGCAGGCGCACCCATCGAATGGCTGTCGGACAACGGCTCTGCCTACATCGACCACCGTACGCGCAGCTTTGCCCGCGAGTTGGGCCTGGAGCCGTTGACGACGCCTGTTCGTTCGCCGCAGAGTAACGGTATGGCCGAGTCGTTCGTGAAGACAATCAAGCACGATTACATTGCCTTTATGCATAAGCCTGATGTGCCAACAGCGCTCTCACATCTGGCTGGCGCCTTTGAGCATTACAACGAACGCCACCCGCATAAGGCACTGAAGTACCGTTCCCCCCGGGAGTTCCGGCGAACCGCTGCATCATCAACTTAACGGTGTCTGCGTGTCCTGATTTACAGGGGCAACTCCAGCTTGTCCGCACATGCCTTTATCTTTTGATAATAGATTCCATTGGCCAAGCCACGATAAAGCTTATAGGCTCCTTCGACGGAGCGCGCCTTGTCTATCCAATATTGCATGTACTCCGTTCCCAAGCCGATGTTGGTTGCTTCATCGGTAAGTTGGGATGAGGCATGCACTGCTGCAGCTTCGGTGAACAGTTGATGTGTTTGCGAATCGCTTGGCATATGCCCCAGCGTTTTTTGCATCCTGTATTTATAGACCTGCTGAACCGCGCCTTTCGTCATTTGCATCAAGCCTTTTGCCGTACTGCCAGCCGGCGACGCAGTGGAGTCAAAACGGGACTCCATATAAATTTGGCAGATGATCAGGCTCTCATCGAGAGTCGATTTATTGTTCGCCTGCACAAGCCGCCGGATTTCTCGCAGACGTGCCGAATCGTCGATTGAAACCGTTACGGGGTTCGCGTCGCTCTTCGGTGTGAGCTTCGCCTTGTGGGACTTGATTGTTTTCTTGCGGCTCATCGGTATCCATCCGAATCTGGGGTGCGAGGAACGGGCGTATCGTGCGACCTTTCAGCCGCGCATAACTTCAGCTTCGGTCACCGGTTTGTACGTCCGGGGATGAGCGCGTCCGTCGCGCTCCGGGCTATCCGTGATGGTGTCGCCGTTTTCGAGTGTGCTACCTACGTAGGCAAACTGCCCGTGTTGAGGGTTCTCATTCATCGCGAGTCCGCTCGTAATGCGTGCACTGGTCCCGTCTGCGTAATGCACCTTATCGCCGATCATGCCCACACGGATGCCGCCGCTTACGTTGGCCCACTCGCCACTGGGCTCCCGGAGGACGCCGCCGCGTGCCGTGGTAGCGCCGCGTAATGCAAAACGCCATCGTGGCTCGGAAGGCGGCGGCACCCACGCCGGATCGAACAGACCTTCAGCTTCTTCACCTTCACGCACGAACAAGCCGGATTTTCGATTCCCCCAAGGGGTAAAAACGATTCGATCTCCGTTGCTCAGGTGGCTGCCGACAAGTGCAATGCATTTCCCCGCGTACCGGGACCGCCTTCCGCTCCCGTCGATGATTACCGCCTGGCTTGCATCGCTATAAGTGACGATGTCGCCCACGAGCGCGACTCGAAGGTTGCAGATGAGGACGCCAGACGTTGCGCTCGTGACATATCCACCATTCTTCGTGCGGGCGCCAATCGTGGCGAACGCGTACGTGGTGCCTTTCCTCTCTTGCTGATCCAACATTCCCATACCTCCAACAAGTCGACAAAAACGACCGGTTCGGCGGAGCAACCGGTTGTGCGATGGGATATATTTATCCAGTGTTGGATATATTGCGGATGCTCTCGTGGCGGCGGTATCGGACTTTTCTGAATTGATACGATCGGGTCAGGACGCGACTTGTGTGGCTCGAAGCGAAGCTGCTTTGCGGTTGAGCGTGAGGTGGTCGGAGCCCTTGGCCATGGCTCGAAACGAGGCTTGACCTCTAAAATCAGTCAGGCGAGAGCGTCTAACGGCGTCTTATCGGAAAGGTTTGCAATGTCGCACGTCAACATGCTGGAAGCACAGTCTTCGCTCTCGCGCCTGATCGACGAAGTGGAATCTGGGCGCGAGCCGGAGGTCGTCATCACGCGCGGCGGCCGTCCGGCCGCACGTCTGGTGCCGATGCAGTCGGCGCCGGCCGTTGAGCGCCGGATCGGAGTCGCCAGGGGCAAGTTCATCCTGCCGGAATCCATCGACCTGCATAACGCGGACGTGGCCACCGTGTTCTATGGAAATTTCCGGTGAACGCGCGACGCTAAAGTCACGTCGTCTGCGGGCGATGCAGGACAATCCGCTACTGACTCCCCGTGTGCGAAATTGTCCTGTCGGCGCCCCCGACCTTCACACCGCAAACCGGATCACCCCATCCCCATCGATCGCGCGCCCAAGCCGCCCCGACAACCACAGCAGATTCAAGTGGGCCAGCGCTTCGCCCATCGCGAATGTCATCTGATGCATGTCGAGCGCTCGCCTGAACATGATCGGCACGATGTCGGCCGCGCTGCAGGGTCGCTCCGCGCAAGCGGCCAGCACTTCGGCGAGGCGCGCGTCGTGGTGTTCGCGCAGTTGCGCGACGCGCGTGCGAACGCCCTTGAACGGTTTGCCATGCGAGGGCAGCACGAGCGTGTCTTCGGCCATCGTCTCGTAGCGGCCGAGCGAGTCGAGATAGAGCGCGAGCGGATTGCCCTCGGGCTCGACATCGAACACCGACACATTGGTCGAGATGCGCGGCAGCACCATGTCGCCCGAAATCAGCACGCCCGCGTCCTCGCTGAGGAGCGCGCAGTGCTCGGGTGAATGGCCGAAGCCGGTCACGACGCGCCATTGGTGCGCACCGATCCTGAGCGTGTCGCCTTCGCGCAGACGCCGGTATTGCTGCGGCACCGACGGCACGAGATTCGTGTAGTAGCCGCTGCGGTGGCGCAGCTTGTCGAGCGACGCCGGGTCGCTGAGGCCGTGGCGCGCGAAGTGGCGCGCCGCGCTTTCGCCGCCTGCGTTCGAGTTGTCGCCGCTGCCCATCACGCGACCCATCATGTATTCGCCGAGCGTCATCCACAGGCGCACGTCCCAGCGCTGCTTGTCGCCGCCCGCGCACAGCCAGTGCGCAAGACCCAGATGGTCCGGGTGGCAGTGCGTGACGATCACGCGCAGCACCGGCAGACCGTCGAGCATCGTGTCGAACACCTGCTCCCAGTGCGCCTTGATCGTGTCGTCGGTGATGCCGCAGTCGACCACGGTCCAGCCTTGTTGCCCGTCGATCTCGTCACGCAGCAGCCACAGGTTGATGTGATCGAGCGCGAACGGCAGCGGCATGCGCAGCCAGCGCACGCCCGGAGCCACTTCGAGCGTATGGCCGGACTCCGGCAGCGTGTCGCCGAACGGGTAGGCGAGTTGATGTTCGAGCGCATTCATGGGGGGCGTCTTCTCCTTACTCCGATTCCATACAAAGTTGTCGATCAGCGTCGGCGCCTGAGCGCCTATACGCCGATCCCATGCGAAATCATTGTTGTCTTGTGGGCGAAAGGCTTGCGCGTGCAAGAGACGGCCCGCGCGAGCGGCTGTCATTGTCGCTGCAATGCAGCAAACCTGCACGCTCGCCAGTTGCGCAACCCCGCAGTTGACGATAACGTAAACGTCGATTTTATCGTTCCCTGCGATGGCCTGCATCGTCCCAATGGACCAGATGCGCAACCCGATCGATCATGACCCATTACACGATTACCGAGCTCGCGCGTGAATTCGACGTGACGCCGCGCGCCATCCGTTTCTACGAAGACCAAGGTCTGCTCGCGCCGAGCCGCGAGGGCGCAGGCGGCCTGAAGCGCGTTTTCTCGGGGCGCGACCGCACGCGTCTGAAGCTCACGCTGCGCGGCAAGCGCCTCGGCTTCACGCTGTCCGAGATCCGCACGCTGCTCGATCTGTACGACTCGCCGACCGATACCTTGCCGCAACTCGAGGCGTTTCTCGCGACGGTGGTTCATCACCGCGAGGTGCTCGAGCGTCAGCGCGCGGATCTGGACGCGACGCTCGAAGATCTCGCGCAATACGAGGCGCAGGCGCGCACGCTGCTCGAGGGCAACCGTGCGGCGCAGGCAAGCGGCGTGGCCGCCGAACCCGGGCCGACATGAATCACTTTCCCAAACTGCTGTCGTCGCAGATCGGCTTCGATCTCGCGCAGACGATGCTCGACGGCTTCGACCGGCACTACCGGATCTTTCGCGATGCCGCCGTGCGCGCGAAAGCGCTGTTCGAGGCCGGCGACTGGCACGGTTTGCAGCGCCTCGCGCGCGAGCGCATCACGTCGTATGACGAGCGCGTGCGCGAATGCGTGATCGCGCTCGAGGACGAATACGACGCCGAGAACATCGACGACGGCATCTGGCAGCAGATCAAGCTGCACTACATCGGGCTGTTGACGACCCACCGGCAACCCGAGTGCGCGGAGACCTTCTTCAATTCCGTGTGCTGCAAGATCCTGCACCGGTCCTACTTCAACAACGATTTCATCTTCGTGCGGCCCGCGATCTCGACCGAGTACATCGAGAACGACGAGCCCGCGGCGAAACCCACCTACCGCGCGTACTATCCGGGCAAGGACGGTCTGGCCGCGACGCTCGAGCGCGTGGTCACGAACTTCCAGCTCGACACGCCGTTCGAGGATCTGCCGCGCGATGTCGGCTGTGTGGTCGACGCGCTGCGCGACGCGGCCGGCGAGTTCGTCGCCGCGCCTAATTTCCAGATCCATGTGCTCTCGTCGCTGTTCTTTCGCAACAAGGCGGCCTATATCATCGGGCGCATCATCAACGGCGACATGCTCGCGCCGTTTGCGATTCCCGTGCGCCATGTCGCGCTGGGGCGCCTCGTGCTCGATACGGTGCTGCTCACGCGCAAGCAGTTGCTGATCATCTTCAGCTTCTCGCATTCTTATTTTCTCGTCGATATGGACGTGCCTTCGGCGTACGTCGAGTTCTTGCGCACGCTGATGCCGAACAAGCCCAAGGGCGAGATCTACACGTCGCTCGGGCTGCAGAAGCAGGGCAAGAATCTGTTCTATCGCGACTTGCTTCATCATCTGTCGCATTCGAGCGATGCCTTTGTCATCGCGCCCGGCATTCGCGGCATGGTGATGATCGTGTTCACGCTGCCGTCGTTTCCGTACGTGTTCAAGGTGATCAAGGACAGCTTCCCGCCGCCGAAGGAAACCACGCGTGCGCAAGTCGAAGCGAAGTATCAGCTCGTCAAGCGCCACGACCGGCTCGGGCGTCTGGCCGATACGCTCGAATATTCGAGCGTGGCGCTGCCGCGCTCGCGCCTCGATCACGCGCTCGTGCGCGAGCTCGAAACGCTCGCGCCGTCGATGATCGAATACGAGGGCGATAACCTCGTGATCCGTCATGTGTACATCGAGCGCCGCATGGTGCCGCTGAACCTGTTCCTGCAGAACGGCAGCGACGCCGAGGTCGAGCACGGCATCCGCGAATACGGCGACGCGATCAAGGACCTGATGCGCGCGAACATCTTTCCGGGCGACATGCTCTACAAGAATTTCGGCGTGACGCGCAATGGCCGCGTCGTGTTCTACGACTACGATGAGATCGAGTATCTGACCGATTGCAACGTGCGCGCGGTGCCCGCGCCACGCCACGAGGAGGACGAAATGTCGGACGAACCGTGGTACGCGGTCGGCCCGCACGACATCTTCCCCGAGACGTATCGCAGCTTCCTGCTCGGCGACGCGCGTGTGCAGCGCGCGTTCCTCAAGCATCACGCGGACTTTTTCGAGCCGGCGTTGTGGCAGCAAAACAAGCAACGTCTGATCGAAGGCGAGCTGCCCGACTTCTTTCCCTACGACCAGGCGATCCGCTTCTGTGTGCGCTATCCAGAGCGCTTCGACGAAGCCGCGCGCGCGGCGTGACACTTTGCTGCCCATCATGACCTCATCGACCGATAACCCGCTCGCCCATCTGTTCGAGAACAACGAGAAGTGGGTCGCCGCGCGCCTCGCCGCCGATCCCGAATACTTCTCGCGTCTCGCGCATCAGCAGGCGCCCGAATATCTGTGGATCGGCTGCTCGGATTCGCGCGTGCCGGCCAACCAGATCATCGGGCTGCCGCCCGGCGAAGTGTTCGTCCATCGCAACGTCGCGAACGTCGTCGTGCACAGCGATCTCAACTGTCTCTCGGTGATCCAGTTTGCCGTCGATCTGCTCAAGGTCAAGCACATCATGGTGGTCGGCCACTATGGCTGCTCGGGCGTCGGCGCAGCGCTGCACGGCCAGCGCGTGGGGCTCGCCGACAACTGGCTGCATCACGTGCAGGACGTGCGCGCGAAGCACGCAGCGCTGCTCGAAGAGTGGCCGCTCGGCGAAGCGCGGCATCGGCGTCTCGTCGAGCTGAACACGATCGAGCAGGTCGTCAACGTGTGCCGCACGACCATCGTCGGCGATGCATGGGCGCGCGGCCAGCCGCTCACCGTGCACGGCTGGGCCTATGGCGTGCACGACGGACGCATGCGCAATCTCGGCATGACCATCGGCGCGCCCGGGGATCTGCAGGAACGCTACGAACGCTGCGTGGCCGACGTGTCGGCGAGCCGCGCGCATGGCGCCGACAACGACGTGCTGGCCGCGGATGCCGCCAGGCTCGGCGAGGTGCCCGCCGTCATCGAAGGAATCATCAAGGAGCTCAAACATGAGTGAGATGCAAGAAGATGCTGTCGTGATCGTGTCGGCCGCGCGTACGCCGATGGCCGCTTTTCAGGGCGACTTCGCGTCGCTGACTGCCGCGCAACTCGGCGCGGCGGCGATCCGCGCGGCGCTCGAGCGCGCAGGGCTCGCCCCTGAGCACGTCGACGAGGTCGTGATGGGCTGCGTGCTGCCCGCCGGCCAGGGGCAGGCGCCGGCGCGCCAGGCGTCGCTCGGCGCGGGGCTGCCACTCGCGGCGGGCGCGACCACGATCAACAAGATGTGCGGCTCGGGCATGCGCGCGGCGATGTTCGCGCACGACATGCTGCTCGCGGGCTCCGCGGACGTGATCGTCGCGGGCGGCATGGAGAGCATGACGAACGCGCCGTATCTGCTGCCGAAGGCGCGTGCGGGCATGCGCATGGGCCACGGCCAGGTGCTCGACCACATGTTCCTGGACGGTCTCGAAGATGCGTATGAGAAGGGCCGTCTGATGGGCACCTTCGCCGAGGAATGCGCGACCCAGTTCGACTTCTCGCGCGAGCGTCAGGACGCGTTCGCGATCGAGTCGCTCAAGCGCGCGAAGCGCGCCAACGAGGACGGCTCGTTCGAGTGGGAGATCGCGCCCGTGACGCTCGCGACGCGCGCCGGCGAGACGACCATCGCGCGCGACGAGCAGCCGTTCAAGGCGAACCTCGACAAGATCGCGACCCTCAAGCCCGCGTTCAGCAAGACCGGCACGGTGACGGCGGCCAACTCGTCGTCGATCTCCGATGGCGCGGCGGCGCTCGTGATGATGCGCGCGTCCACCGCGCAGCGCCTCGGCCTCACGCCGCTTGCGCGCGTCGCTGGCCATTCGACCTTTGCGCGCGAACCCGCGCAGTTCACGACGGCACCGGTCGGCGCGCTGACGAAGCTGTTCGAGAAGACCGGCTGGCAAGCGGCCGATGTCGATCTGTTCGAGATCAACGAGGCGTTCGCCGTCGTCGCGATGGCCGCGATGCAGGAGCATCGTCTGCCGCACGATAAAGTGAATGTGAACGGCGGCGCGTGTGCGCTCGGCCATCCGATCGGTGCATCGGGGGCGCGCATTCTCGTCACGCTGATCGGCGCGTTGCGCGCACGCGGCGGCAAGCGCGGCGTCGCGAGTCTTTGCATCGGCGGCGGCGAGGCCACGGCAATGGCGCTCGAACTGTTGTAGCCTGCTGAAAATGGCGCCGGACCTCACCTCGCAAAGAGAGGGACGGCGCGCGCTTTGGTCCAGTGACAGTGCACAGTCCGCATCGCACAACAACGAGGTGACACCATGAGAACGGCGTTGATAGTCGGCGCGTCGCGGGGCATCGGCCGCGAGTTCGTGCGTCAGTATGCGAAGGCGGGCTGGCGCGTGATCGCCAGCGCACGCGATGAAGCGGCGCTCGAAGCGCTGCGCGCCGCGGGCGCCCAGGCGTTTGAGTTCGACATCGCGCGCCCGCAGGACATCGATGCGTTCGGCGAGAAGTTCGATGGCGAGCGCATCGACGTCGCGCTGATCGTCTCGGGCGTGTACGGCCCGCGTACGGAGGGCGTCGAGTCGATCAGCACCGAGGACTTCGACTACGTGATGGCGACCAACGTGCGTGGCCCGATGCAGTTGATCCCGCTCTTGCTGCCGCTCGTCGATGCGACCGACGGCGTGCTCGGCGTGCTGTCGAGCCGCATGGGCAGCATCTCGGAGACCACTGGCACGACCGGCTGGCTGTATCGCGCGAGCAAGGCCGCCGTGAACGATGTGCTCAAGATCACTTCGTTGCAGACGCGCCGCGCGACCTGCGTGGCGCTGCATCCGGGCTGGGTGCGCACCGACATGGGCGGTGCGCAGGCGGCGATCGACGTGAGCGTGTCGGTGTCCGGCATGCGCGATGTGCTGGCCCAGGCGGCGAGCGCGCGCGAGGTGTTCAACGGCCGCTTTTTCCAGTACGACGGCACCGAACTCGACTGGTAACCCTTCTTTGTTATTCGCATGAAAGAATCATCGTCCGGCGCCGAGCGTCCCCTCGATTGTCCGTGTGGCGGCGCGTCGCCCGACGCGAAAGCGCTCGCGAGGCCGCCGCGCTACACGCAGTGCTGCGGCCGCTTCATCGATGCGGGCGAAGTGCCCGCGAACGCGCTCGAACTGATGCGCTCGCGCTATAGCGCCTATGTGCTCGGCGACACGCCGTACCTGCGCGCGACGTGGGCGAGCGAAACCTGTCCGCCCGATCTCGAGGTGGACCCGCGCGCCGCCGACGCGCCGCGTTGGCTGGGACTCGCGATCAAGCGCCATACGCCGCTCGACGACACGCATGCCGAGGTCGAATTCGTCGCGCGCTACAAGAGCGGCGGGCGGGCGTTCCGACTGCATGAAACGAGCCGCTTCCTGCGCGGCGACGACCGGCGCTGGCGCTACGTCGATGGCGATCTGCGCGAGGCATGAAACACGTTGTCGCATGCCGGCAACAGTGTCCGTTACGCGATGTTTGCGAACGATTCGTCGTAACGTTTTGACCGATCGCTGCGAAGCCGGCTGCGCGGCTCACCCGCACGCCGCTCGTTGCGCGCGCCACCAATCGTCAGTCCAGAACATCTGCAAACCTGAGGGCGTCTGCCCGTTTGGCACGGCTTATGCCGGGGTTATTACTTAATTGCGTAAAAGCTTTTTGTCGTGCGACGATGCAATCACGGTGTTCGTGTATGTAAGTGACTTGCGCTCAAGGCCCAAGTCGCTTCAGACCCCAGCCCGCGCAAACCGTGCAGACGTACGCAATGCGCCGCGAAACGGACACCGACGGCTTGTCTGACCAGTGCCAGAACAATGCCGTAACGGTGGTGTTCCGGCCGGTTTTCCCCTCGACGGGTCCGATCCACGTGCCAGCCTTCGGCGCGCACGCGGCGGTGTCCTGTTGTGCCATGCGCGAGCGCGGGCAGGGGAGCTCCGGGTAAGACAGATTTCGCGGTTCCAGGCAGGCAGGTGTTGGGTATGGCGTTCTCGAAGCTCCTCGGTGGGTGGGCGATGGCAGCGGGCCTTGCAGGCCTCGCGAGCTTCGTGCCAGCTGTGCTCGCCGCGCCGCCCGCCAGCACGCAGCCGCCGTCCGCCGTGGCTGGGGGCCCGGGCCCGCTCGGCAGCGCCCAGATTCCGCGCCTCGCGCTCGACGACGCGTGGCTGCCCGCCGTCAATTCCGACCTCAACGCTGAGATCATCCGCATCCCGACCGACGCTTCGGGCGACGTGATGCTGGAAACCACGGTCTATCGTCCCGATGGTCCCGGCCCGTTCCCGATGATCGTGTTCAATCACGGCAAGATCCAGGGCGACCCGCGCAACCAGGAGCGCAGCGATCCGCTGTCGTTCGCACGCGAATTCGTGCGCCGCGGCTACGTCGTCGTGGCGCCCAATCGACGTGGCTTCGCGGAGTCGGGCGGCACCTACGAACAGGACGGCTGCGACGTCGCGAAGAACGGCATGGGCCAGGCAGCCGATGTCGCCGCCACGGTCGATTACATGGTCAAGCAGCCGTACGTCGACGCGCACCACATCGCGATCGCGGGCACTTCGCATGGCGGCCTCGCGACCATCGCCTACGGCTCCGAGGCCGCGAGCGGCGTGCGCGCACTCATCAATTTCTCGGGCGGCCTGCGCCAGGACAGCTGCGAGGGCTGGCAGAACAACCTGATCCATGCGTTCGGCGGCTATGGCGAGAACGCGCACGTGCCGTCGCTGTGGCTCTATGGCGACAACGACTCGATCTGGTCGCCCGCGCTCGTCCAGCAGATGTTCTCGGCCTATAGCGGTGAAGCGGCATCGAGCGCAAAGCTCGTCGACTTCGGCGCTTACAAGAACGACGCACATCGCCTCGTCGGCGATCGTGACGGCGTGCAGGTCTGGTGGCCCTCGGTCGAGGCGTTCCTCGCCCGCTCCGGCATGCCGACTGCCGTCGAGTACCGCGTGGCCGCGCCGCAAGCGCCGCGCGCGACCGGCTACGCCTCGATCGATGCGGTGAGCGCGGTGCCGTTTCTCGACGAAGCGGGCCGCAACGGCTATCGCAACTTCCTCAAGCAGTATCCGAGCCGCGCGTTCGCGGTGTCGAACTCGGGCGCGTGGTCGTGGGCCGAAGGCGGCGACAACCCGATGGCCGTGGCGGTCTCGAACTGCCAGAAGCACAGCAAGGATCCGTGCCGTCTCTACGCGGTCAACGAGTCGGTGGTCTGGGGCAACGGCACGGCAAGCGCCGATGCTGGCCCGCTCGACGCGGCCCGCACGGCTGCCGCCGGTCACGACGACGACCATTCGCTCGCGAGCCGCTGACACTGACGCTGACACCAGCGTTCGCTCGATTTGACGCCGCGCCGCGTCACGCACCACGTACCATTCCACTCCTTGACGACGTCCGCTCGCACGAGCGGACGCGCGCCGCATCGACTCTCGCGCTCGCGCGTTTTCAGTCCCTTTCCTCAGACAAAACTGCGTTCGCCGCGCGTTGGCGACCCCCTCCATGCGCGCCCCCACCCAAATTTTTTTCACAGGGGGTGGTTCACTTTGACGTCGTCATCTCCGCTCATTTCGAACCTACGCTGACGAACGCGCGAATCCTGTCGCGAACAGCGCCAAACGTCGAGCCAGTGCGGGTTTGCGGCCGTTTTTGACCCTGGTGCAATGCGGCCTCGAACGCGCTAATCTCGCATCCACCGAAGTTCCCGGACCTCGTGCGAACGCCGCCTTGAGCAGTTGCGCCGCGATCGCTTTCGCCAGCAGGCACAGACGTTGTCGTGCCCCGAGTGCACGAGGCCAATCCGTTTTCCAGTCTGACAAGCGCGGCGCGCGATGCGCCCCAGCGCCGGAGTCGTCGTTTTGAACAAACTCGCAAGTCAGGAATGGGTCGAGCGCAGTCTGCGCGCCGTATGGCATCCGTGTACCCAGATGAAGCACCATGAGCAGCTGCCACTGCTCGCCGTGGCGCGCGGCGAGGGCCCGTGGCTCTACGATCGCGATGGCCGCCGCTATCTCGACGCGATCAGTTCGTGGTGGGTGAACCTGTTCGGCCACGCCAACCCGTCGATCAACGAGGCGCTCAAGGCGCAGCTCGAGACGCTCGAACACGTGCTGCTCGCGGGCTGCACGCACGAGAGCGTGATCGAACTCGCCGAGCGGCTCGCGGCGCTCACCGGGCACACGCTCGGCCATGCGTTCTTCGCCTCCGATGGCGCATCGGCCGTCGAGATCGCGCTCAAGATGAGCTTCCACAGCTGGCGCAATCGCGGCGAAGGCGACAAGCGCGAATTCGTCTGCATTGCCAACAGTTACCACGGCGAGACGATCGGTGCGCTCGGCGTGACCGATGTCGCGCTCTTCAAGGACGCTTACGATCCGCTGCTTCATCACGCGCACGTCGTCGCTTCACCCGATGCGCGTCTCGCGCGTGAAGGCGAGAGCGCGGCCGATGTCGCCACGCGCGCGCTCGCTGAAGTCGAAGCGCTGTTCGAGGCGCGCGGCGCGCAAATCGCCGCGCTGATCGTCGAGCCGCTCGTGCAGTGCGCAGCGGGCATGGCGATGCACGATCCGCCGTACCTCGCAGGCCTGCGTGCGCTGTGCGACCGCTATCGCGTGCATCTGATCGCCGATGAAATCGCCGTTGGTTGCGGGCGCACCGGCACGTTCTTCGCGTGCGAGCAGGCGCAGATCTGGCCGGATTTGCTGTGCCTGTCGAAGGGCATCAGCGGCGGCTATCTGCCGTTGTCGATCGTGCTCTCGCGCGATGAGATCTTCGACGCCTTCTACGACGACGACACCGCACGCGGCTTCCTGCACTCGCATTCGTACACGGGCAACCCGCTCGCGTGCCGCGCGGCGCTCGCGACGCTCGACCTGTTCGAACGCGACGACGTGCTCAACACGAACGCGCTCAAGTCGGCGCAACTGCGCGAGGCGTTCGAACCGCTCGCGCACCATCCGCTCGTGCGCAACCTGCGCCAGCGCGGCACCATCATCGCGTTCGATGCCCACGTGACGGACCCGGCGCGCGCGCGCACGTTCTCGCGCCGTTTCTTCGAAGAGGCGCTCGGGCGCGAACTGCTGCTGCGCCCGATCGGCACGACGGTCTACCTGATGCCCCCTTACATTCTCGACGCACCGACCCAGGCGCTGCTCGCCGAACGCACGCTGCAAACGTTCGAGGCCTGCGTCGCGGAGGATCACTGATGCAGTTGCTCGACAACCTCGTACAAGGCCTGCGCGACATCGATGCGCAAGGCCTGCGCCGGCGTCGGCGCGTGATCGACACGCCGTGCGATGCGCACATGCGCGTCGATGGCCGCGACACGATCGGCTTCGCCAGCAATGACTATCTCGGCCTCGCTTCGCATCCGCAGCTCGTCGAGGCGCTGGCGCAAGGCGCCAGGCGCTACGGCGCGGGCAGTGGCGGCTCGCATCTGCTCGGCGGCCATTCGCGCGCGCATGCGCAGCTCGAAGACGATCTCGCCGAGTTCGCGGGTGGCTTCGTCGACGCGCCGCGCGCGCTCTACTTCAGCACAGGCTACATGGCCAATCTGGCCGTCGTGACCGCGCTCGCGGGGCGCGGCACGACGCTGTTCTGCGACGCGCTCAATCACGCGTCGCTGATCGACGGTGCGCGGCTCTCGCGCGCCGACGTGCAGATTTATCCGCACGGCGACGCCGACGCGCTCGCCGCGATGCTCGAAGCCTCCGACACGCCGGTCAAGCTGATCGTCACCGACACCGTGTTCAGCATGGACGGCGACATCGCACCGCTCGCACGCCTCGTCGCGCTCGCCGAGCAGCACGGCGCGTGGCTCATCGTCGACGATGCGCACGGCTTCGGCGTGCTCGGCCCGCAGGGTCGCGGCGCGCTCGCCGAGGCGGCGCTGCGCTCGCCGCATCTCGTGATGGTCGGCACGCTCGGCAAGGCAGCGGGTGTGTCGGGCGCATTCGTCACGGGCCATGCGACCGTGATCGAGTGGCTGATCCAGCGCGCGCGGCCGTACATCTTCACGACGGCGTCGTCGCCCGCGGTGGCGCACGCCGTGTCCGCGAGCCTGAAGCTGATCGGCGGCGAAGAGGGCGCGGCGCGGCGCACGCATCTGCGCGCGCTGATTGCGCGCACGCGCAACGTGCTCAGGGAAACCTGCTGGCTGCCGGTCGATTCGCATACGGCCGTGCAGCCGCTCATCATCGGCTCGAACGAAGCGACGCTCGCCGTGGCGGCCTCGCTCAACGACACCGGCCTGTGGGTCCCGGCGATCCGTCCGCCGACCGTGCCTGCGGGCACCTCGCGGCTGCGCATCTCGTTGTCGGCGGCGCACTCGGACGCGGACATCGACCGCCTGCAGGCCGCATTGCTGCGCGCGAGCGAGGAGGCGCGATGAGCACCACGCTTTCCCTGTTCGTGACCGGCACCGACACCGAGATCGGCAAGACCTTCGTGAGCGCGGCGCTGTTGCGCGGCCTCACGCACGCGGGCTTGCGCGCGGCGGGCATGAAGCCCATCGCCGCCGGGGCGCAGGAACGCGATGGCGTCCTGCACAACGAGGACGCCGACCAGCTCGACGCGGCCGCGAGCGCGCCGCTGCCCGCCGCGATCCGCACGCCGTACATGCTGCGCGAGCCGGCCGCGCCGCATATCGCCGCCGCGCTCGAAAACGTGACGCTCGACGTCGAGCACATCGTGCAATGCCACGCCACCGCGCTCACACTGGCCGATGTCGTGGTGGTCGAAGGCGTCGGCGGCTTTCGCGTGCCGCTCACGGCGACGCACGACACCGCCGATCTCGCGTGTGCGCTGAACTTGCCCGTCGTGCTGGTCGTCGGCATGCGGCTCGGCTGCATCAGTCACGCGCTGCTCACCGCCGAGGCAATTGCCGCGCGCGGCCTGACCATAGCGGGCTGGGTCGCCAATCGCGTCGATCCCGCCATGACGTTTCCCGAACAGAACATCGACGCGCTGCGCGAGCGTCTCGCCGCGCAATACGGCGCGCCGCTGCTCGGCGTCGTGCCGCATCTCGCGGACGAACCGGCGTGCACGCGCGCCGACGTCGCCGCGCGTCATCTCGACATCGACCTGTTGCGCGCGCGCCTCGCGCCGCAAACCGTTACTCCCCATTCCCGTCACGAAGGACTTACGACATGACCCAGACCTCCATCGCCCCGGCCGCCGAGGCGCCCGCAGCAAACCTCGCGCCGGCGAGCGCCGCGCGCTGGCGCGTCGCCGATGTCGTCGCGCTGTACGACCTGCCGTTCAACGATCTGCTGTTTCGCGCGCAACAAGTGCATCGCGAACATTTCGACGCCAACGCCGTGCAGCTCTCGACGCTGCTCTCGATCAAGACGGGCGGCTGCGAAGAGGACTGCGCGTACTGCCCCCAGTCGTCGCATCACGACACCGGTCTCGAAGCGAGCAAGCTGATGGACGTCGATGCCGTGCTCGACGCCGCGCGCGTCGCGAAGTCCAATGGCGCAACGCGCTTTTGCATGGGCGCGGCATGGCGCAATCCGAAGGACCGCCATCTCGAACCGATCAAGGACATGATTCGCGGCGTGAAGGCGATGGGTCTCGAAACCTGCGTGACGCTCGGCATGCTCGAACCGCATCAGGCGCACGGTCTCGCCGAGGCGGGGCTCGACTACTACAACCACAATCTCGACACTTCGCCGGAGTTCTACGGCCAGATCATCTCGACGCGTACCTATCAGGACCGGCTCGACACGCTCGAACACGTGCGCGATGCGGGCATCAACGTGTGCTGCGGCGGCATCGTCGGCATGGGCGAGTCGCGCCGCGAGCGCGCGGGGCTGATCTCGCAGCTCGCGAACATGGACCCGTATCCGGAATCGGTGCCGATCAACAATCTCGTGCAGGTGAGCGGCACGCCGCTCGAGGGCGCCGAGCCGCTCGACCCGTTCGAGTTCGTGCGCACGATCGCGGTCGCGCGCATCACGATGCCGAGCGCGATGGTGCGGCTGTCGGCCGGTCGCGAGCAGATGGACGAAGCACTGCAGGCGATGTGTTTTCTCGCGGGCGCGAACTCGATCTTCTACGGCGACCAGTTGCTCACGACGAGCAACCCGCAAGCCGAAGCGGACCGCAAGCTGCTCGCGCGGCTCGGCATCCGTGCAGAAGCCGCGCAGCAAATGCCGGTCGAGCAGGAGAGCGCCGGATGCCGCAGCTGCGGCGCTTGAGCGAGCGGCACGCTCGTACGTGAGCGTGCGAGGTGAATGATGAAAGACGCCGGCGCGAGGCCGGCGTTTTTTATTGCGTTCATGCCGTTGAGCGAGCTGCGCCCGCTCAACGGCAGCCGCGTCACGCGTACGCCGCGCGACGGCGTCCCGCGAGCGCGAGATAGCACACGGCGCCGACCACCAGCGCGGGCAGCGTCGCGCCGAGATTGGGCAGCCACTGATTGAGCGCGTGATAGGAGGCGACGCCGAGCGCCCACGCGATGAACGCGGCGACATGCCAGCCGCCCGCGTAGCCATAGATGCCGTTCAGGTTGCCGATTGCGGCGGCATCGACCTGGCGGCGCCGGATCACGAAGTGATCGGCGAGCACGACGCCGAAGAGCGGCGCGAACACCGAGCCGATCAGGAGCAGGAAGTTCTCGTAGCGCGCCATCGGCACGATGAGACCGATCAGCGTGCACAGCGCGCCGAATGCCGCCGAGAGCCACGGCACGCTGCCGCGCGTCCAGAACGTGCTGGTCGACACGGCGGCCGAGTGAATGTCGGCGAAGGCGTTGTCGATCTCGTCGATCAGCACAAGCAGCAGCGCGAGGCCGCCGCCTGCCTGGGCGAGCGCGGTGGTGAGCAGCGCATCGCCGCCGCCGGCCGACAAACCGTAGATCGCGCCGAGCGCGTAGAACCACAGGTTCGCGATGCCGTAGCCGAGCAGCGTGCCACGGAACGTCTCGCCCGCGCGGCGGCCGAAGCGCGTGTAATCGGCGATCAGCGGCAGCCACGAGAGCGGCATCGCGACCACCAGATCGATGGCGCTGCCAAACGGCATGTCGCCCGTGCCGGGACGCTGCATGAGCGCCGCGAAGTCGTGGCGCGCGAGCAGGCTCCACGTGAGCCACACCGCGCCCGCGAGCAGCAGCCAGATGCCCCACGTGCGCAGGAAGCGGCGCACGAACGAGAGCGGACCGCTCACGGCGAGCAAGGTCGCGAGCAGGCCGAACAGCACCGTCCAGACGAGCGGCATCGAGATGCCGAACGCCTGCTTGGCGAGCGCATCGGCGGAGTCTCGCATCACGATGATCTCGAACGCGCCCCAGCCGACCAGCTGGACCATGTTGATGACGGCCGGCACCGACGCGCCGCGCACGCCCAGCGTGGGCCGCAGCGACGACATCGCCGCGAGCCCCGTGTCCGTGCCGATCACGCCCGCGAGCGCGAGCAGCACGACGCCGATCACACTGCCGATCGCGATAGCCGCGAGCGCGTGCGGCAGCGAGAGACCGGGCACGAGCAGCGCGCCCGCCTGGGCGACGAGCAGACCGATGCCGAGGGAAAACCACAGCGCGAACGCATCGCCGGTGCGAAACTGGCGACGCGCGTCGGGCACCGGCACGAGCGGAGCGTAGGTGGAGCCGGACTCGCCGGCTTGCGATTGCTGGTTCATCTAAAGGTATTCCTTCCTGTCGTGAATGGCGCCGGTCTGTCGCCGGCGTCGCGGGTCAATCGTGTACGGTGTATTGCCCGGGTGCCGCTGGCAGCTTGCACGGTGCTGTCATAATGCACGACTGCCTGTCGAGCGGCGCTCCAGCACACGGGGCCAGGTCGCGACGAGCGCTTGCCGCGCCGTCACCATCCTCGTCCCGTTGAGCCGGAAAGCCGACATTATCGCGAAAACGCCATGTTTGAAGAAACCCGGGGCAACGTGCCCCTCGCCGAGCGGCTGCGGCCGCGCACCATCGACGATGTGATCGGCCAGAAGCATCTGCTCGGCCCGAACAAGCCGCTGCGCGTGGCGTTCGAGTCGGGCGAGGCCCATTCGATGATCCTCTGGGGCCCGCCCGGCGTCGGCAAGACGACGCTCGCGCGGCTCATGGCCGATGCTTTCCATGCCGAGTTCATCGCGCTCTCGGCGGTGCTCTCGGGCGTGAAGGATATCCGCGAAGCCGTCGAGACCGCGCAGGTTCATCGCGCGCACGGGCACCAGACGCTCGTGTTCGTCGACGAGGTGCACCGCTTCAACAAGAGCCAGCAGGACGCGTTCTTGCCGCACGTCGAATCGGGCCTGTTCGTGTTCGTCGGCGCGACCACCGAGAACCCGTCGTTCGAGGTCAACAGTGCGTTGTTGTCGCGCTCGGCGGTCTATGTGCTCAAGAGCCTCGACGACGAAGAGCAGGGCGAGCTGCTCGCGCGCGCCAGCCAGGAACTGGGCGGCCTGACGTTCACCGATGAAGCGAGGCAAGCGCTGATCGGTTCGGCCGACGGCGATGGCCGCAAGCTGCTCAACAACCTCGAAATCGTCGCGCGCGCGGCGGCCCGGCAGAAGGGCGAAACGATCGACGGCGCACTGCTCGGCAGTGCGCTCGCCGAGAACCTGCGCCGCTTCGACAAGGGCGGCGACGCGTTCTACGACCAGATCAGCGCACTGCACAAGTCGGTGCGCGGCAGCAATCCGGACGGCGCGCTGTACTGGTTTTGCCGCATGATCGACGGCGGCGCCGATCCGCGCTATCTCGCGCGGCGCATCGTCCGCATGGCGTGGGAGGACATCGGTCTCGCCGACCCGCGCGCCGCGCGCATCACGCTCGATGCCGCCGAAACCTACGAACGGCTCGGCTCGCCCGAGGGCGAACTGGCGCTCGCGCAGGCGCTGATCTACCTGGCGGTGGCGCCCAAGTCGAACGCGGGCTACACGGCCTACAACGAGGCGCGGCGCTTCGTCGGCAAGGATCAGTCGCGCGGGGTGCCCGTCCATTTGCGCAACGCGCCGACCAAGCTGATGAAGGAACTCGGCTACGGCCACGAGTACCGCTATGCGCACGACGAGCCCGATGCCTACGCGGCAGGCGAGACCTACCTGCCCGACGGCATGCGCGAGCCGCGCTGGTACCAGCCGACGCCGCGCGGGCTCGAAGGCAAGATCGGCGAGAAACTCGGGCGGCTCGCCGACCTCGACGCCCAGTGGCGCAGCGAAAACAAAGGCAAGAAGTCATAGCCGGACTGGCACAAGGCACGGCCGGCCCGCGCCGGTGCGCTAAAATCGCCCTTTACCCAACGAATCAGCATCTCCCCACTCCCATGCTCGACATCCAGCTGCTGCGCAAAGACCTCGACGGCGTCGCGAAGCGCCTCGCCGATCGCGGCTATACCCTCGACGTCGCCGCGTTTTCCGCGCTCGAAACGGAACGCCGCGCCATCCAGACCCGTACCGAAGAACTGCAGGCGCGCCGCAACAGCCTCTCGAAGCAGATTGGCGCGATGAAGGGCCGTGGCGAAGACACCTCGGCCGTGATGGCGGAAGTCGGCGGCATCGGCGACGACATGAAGGCGTCGGCCGCGGCGCTCGAAGTCGTCCAGTCGCGCCTGTCGGACCTGCTGCTCGGCGTGCCGAACCTGCCGCACGAGAGCGTGCCGGCCGGCCGCGACGAGAAGGACAACGTCGAAGCGCGCCGCTGGGGCACGCCGCGCACGTTCGACTTCGAGGTCAAGGATCACGTCGACGTGGGCACGCCGCTCGGCCTCGATTTCGAAACGGGCGCGAAGCTGGCGGGCGCGCGCTTCACGATGCTGCGCGGACAGATTGCGCGGCTGCATCGCGCGCTGGCGCAGTTCATGATCGACACCCACACGCGCGAGCACGACTACACCGAGGTCTACACGCCGTACATCGTGAACCCGGAAATCCTCTACGGCACGGGCCAGCTGCCCAAGTTCGCCGACGACATGTTCCGCGTCGAGAAGGGTGGCGGCGAGAACACCGTCACGCAGTACCTGATCTCGACCTCGGAGATCTCGCTGACCAACACGGTGCGCGACAGCATCCTCGAAGCCGCCGAGCTGCCGGTTCGTCTGACCGCGCATTCGCCGTGCTTCCGCTCGGAGGCGGGCTCGTATGGGCGCGACACGCGCGGCATGATTCGTCAGCATCAGTTCGACAAGGTCGAAATGGTGCAGGTCACGACGCCCGAGACCTCGTACGAGACGCTCGAGCAAATGGTCGTGCACGCGGAGGCGATCCTGCGCAAGCTCGGCCTGCCGTATCGCGTGGTCACGCTGTGCACGGGCGACATGGGTTTCTCGGCATCGAAGACCTATGACCTCGAAGTGTGGCTGCCCGCGCAGAACACCTACCGCGAAATTTCGAGCTGCTCGAACACCGAAGCGTTCCAGGCGCGCCGCATGCAGGCGCGCTACCGCAACGCGCAGGGCAAGCCCGAACTCGTGCACACGCTCAACGGCTCGGGCCTCGCAGTGGGCCGCACGCTCGTCGCGGTGCTCGAGAACTATCAGGAAGCGGATGGTTCGGTGACGGTGCCGGAAGTGCTGCGTCCGTACATGGGTGGCGTGGCGCGTCTCGAAGCGAGCGCCTGACATTTTTTGGCGAAATCCTGGCCCTCTAAATTTCTTTGAAAGAGGGCTTGGATTTTCGGTGAGGGTGTCCTATAATCTTCGCTTCGCCGGGCAACGACCAGCACGGTGAAGTAAAAAGCAGTACAGGCGGTACCCCGGAGAGGTGGCAGAGTGGTCGATTGTACCTGACTCGAAATCAGGCGTACGTTTAAGCGTACCGTGGGTTCGAATCCCACCCTCTCCGCCAGATTTCTGAAAACCCCGCAAGCTCGAAAGGCTTGCGGGGTTTTTGTTTTGGCGGTTTGAACGCTGCCGCCGCCCTGACAGGGCAGCGGCAATCCCACCATCACCCCGCAAAGACGGTTTCGGGCAAACCACGAACCCCCGGTATGCGAGCCGCGAACAGCGAACCCGACAGCGGGGCGCTGTTGAGCACCTCCTGCGAGAGCCGCATGCGCGCACTCGTGACATACAGCACATCGAGATTGGGTCCGCCGAAGCTGCAACTGGTAGGGCGCGGCACCGGCATGAGGATGCGCGACATTTCCCGTCCATCGGGGTCGAACCGCACGACGCACCAGCCGTCCCACATGGCGACCCACAGGCAACCCTCGGCATCGACGGTGAGGCCATCCGGCGAACCGGCCGATGCATCGAAAGAAATCAGCGGGCGCCGGTTGGCAATCGTGCCGCTGAGAAAATCGAAGTCGTACTGGAAGACGAGCTTGCGGTGCGAATCGGTGAAATACATGCGGGTGTTGTCCGGGCTCCAGCCGATACCGTTCGCCACCGTGAACCCCGTGTCCATTTTGTGCCACGAACCGTCGGACTCGACCTTGAAGAGGCTGCCCTGGTTCGGCGCCACGCCCATATCCATGCTGCCGACCCACAGGCGGCCCATCCGGTCGCACTTGCCGTCGTTGTAGCGGTTGCCCGGCCGGTCGGCTTCGGGGTGCGAAAAGCGCGTCAGCGCGCCGCGATCGTCGAGTGTCATCAAGCCGTTGGGCGTCGCGATCAAGAGGCCGCCGGTCGCCTTCGGAACGGCGAGGCTCAGCATCGAACCCAGTTTGGTTTCAGTGTCCTTGCCGCTCGCGACATCGAAGCGGTGCACGGCCGGCGTCAGGATATCGACCCAGTACAGCGCGTCGTCGCGCGGCGACCATAGCGGAGCTTCGCCGAGCAGCGACGGCGTCTCGCACACGCAGCGCACTTCGACATCGGCCAGCTCCGGGGGCTGCCACTTCGGGGCAATCGACATCGAGCGGCCGCCGGCGTTGTACGAAATCTTGCGTGCAGCGCCGATCACGGCGGCGGACAGGCTATGCGCGCGCGTTTCGTCCAGGTCCGCGACGCTGCCCGAAATCGCGACTGCGCCGATCGGCCGTCCTTCGAGATCGAAGATCGGTGCCGCGAGCGCGACGGTTTCGGCCGAGCTTTCGCACACCGCCAGCGCGTAGCCGCGTGCGCGCGTGAGATCGAGCTCACCCTTGAGCGCGCTGATCGACGTGAGGGTGCGCGGCCCGAGCGGGGCGAACGTGATCGATTCGAGCAATTGCCGCTGCAGGGTCGGGTCGAGCCACGCCATCATCGCCTTGCCGACCGCACTGGCGTGCAAGGGCAGGCGCACGCCGACACCGGGCGAGAGCTGGGTCGATCGACGCGCCTGTTCGCCGGCGATGACGACCGCGCTCATACCTTCGAGCACCACGAGATGAACCGATTCCTTGACGTGATCGCGCAGCCGCACCAGTTCGTCTTGCGACGCGACCCGCAAATCGAAGTCGCTCCAGACTTCATGCGCGAGTTCCAGAAATCGCAGGCCGAGCCGGAACGTTTTGCCGGCGGTGTCGTGGTGCAGCAGTCCTTCTCGCTGCAAGGTGGCAAGCATGCGGTGCAAGGTGGCTCGCGGCAAGCCGCATTCACGCAGCAACTCGGTGAAGGTCATCGGCGCCGGCGCTGTCAACACGATGTTGAGCAGCGCAATGGCCTTCTCCAGCACGCCTGGCCCGCCGCTGCTCTTGTCCGTCGCCGTGGCGAAGGTGAGGGTGTCCGCGTCCGCTTTGAGCGTTGTTTCGGAGGCGTACGTCACGCCCAGCAGTTTTTCTCTCACCATGTCCGACGTCAGTCTGGTTGATCAAGTGTTTCCGGATTGTACCTGCAGGGCGACGGATTGTCTTAACCAATGGAACTAATCTGGCAGAATTGCCATTTTCATATAATATGTTTCATTGGATGGGAAGTTTTGCGCGGTGACCCGTTCGCTGGATTTCAATAGTCTGTTAACATTCGTCCTCCATCACATCGACAACCTCGCGGTGCAACGCGCACCGCGTTCCTCTATCGGCCCGCGACCCCTCCGACCATGTCCGAAGAAAAGCCCAGTAACAGCGGCCCGGCCGCACCCGGGTTGGGTGTGCTGGATAAAGCGCTCGCGCTGCTCAATATCGTGTCGGCCAAGCGGGGGGCGATGAGCATTGCCGAGCTGAGGCAGGCGTCCGCGCTGCCGAAGGCGACGCTGTACCGGATCTTGCAGACACTCGTGCGCGAGGGGCTTCTGCGCTACGACAGCTTCACGCGCAAGTTCCAGCTCGGTCTTCGCCTGCTGGAGATGGCGCACAAGGTGTGGAGCGAATTCGATTTGCGCGTGGCCTCGCAGGACGCGCTCGCGAGCCTGCGCGATTCGATCGGCGAGACGGTGCAGCTTGCCGTGCTCAACGGCGAGGACGTGATGATCCTCGCGAGCGCGGAAGCCACGCACGAAACCGGCCGGGTGACGAGCGTCGGCTTGCCGTTGCCGATCCACGCAACGGCGGCGGGCAAGGCCATCGTGGCGAATCTCGCGCCGGCGGAACTGTCGCGGCTGGTCGAAAGCGTCGAAAGACGGCGCTTCACGGACCAGACGCTCGTCGAGCTCGGTGCGCTGCGCGACGAACTCGACCTCGTGCGCGCTCGCGGCTATGCGATCGAAGACCGCGAGCACGACGCGCAGCGCGTCGCGATCGCCGCACCGATCTTCGATTTCGAAGGCCGGCCGGTCGGCGCGGTGGTGGTATCGGCCGACATTGGCCGTCTCGATACGGCCCGGTTGCACGGGCTGAGCACCGCCTTGATCGGCACTGCGCGCGGCATTTCCCACTCGGCCGCAGGATCCGGCATCTCCATCGATACCGGCGAGACGCCCACCCAGGCGCCGAGCATCGAGGTCCGTTGTGTGACCCGGGCCAGTGCGCTGCTCGGCGAAGGCCCGGTCTGGTCGCCGCGAACCAACACCCTCTACTGGGTCGATATCCTGATGCCCTCGGTCCATGCGTATCACGCGGTGGATGGCTCGGCGTCAGAGGTGCGGCTGGGGTCGATGGCGAGTATTGCCATTCCCAAGGCCTCGGGCGGCCTTTTGATCGCGACGCCGGGCGGTCTCATGACGCTGGACCTCGAGACCAAGCGCACGACGCCGCTTTGCCACCCCGAGGCGGAGCGGCCGGCGAATCGTTTCAACGACGGCAAGTGCGACCGGCGCGGCCGTTTCTGGGTCGCCTCGATGGATATGGGCACGGCCCTCAATCGCGGGAGCCTGTTCCGGGTCGATGCCGATGGCTCGTGGCGCAAGATGGACACCGGTTTCACGGTGCCGAACGGCTTGGGCTGGAGCCCTGACGATACGCGCATGTACTTCATCGACACGTTCCGCAAGGTGCTCTTCGAATATGACTTCGACCTGATGTCGGGTTCGATTTCGAACCGGCGCACGCTGATCGACTTCACGGACGCCGATGGACGCGCGGACGGTCTGACCGTCGACGACGAAGGCTGCCTGTGGATCGCCATGTGGGACGGCTGGCATGTGGTGCGCTACGCTCCGGACGGGCGCGAGATCCAGCGCATTCGTATGCCCGTGCCCCGGCCGACCAGCTGCTGTTTCGGCGGGCGCGACCTCGACACGCTGTACGTGACGAGCGCGTCGGTGCGCCTGACCGAGCAGACGCTCGTCGAGGCGCCGCTCTCGGGCTCCTTGTTCGCCATGGAGATCCCGGGCGTTCGCGGCTTGCCGGAAGTCGCTTTCGCCGGTTGACCTTGCCCCGGCGTCTTGAGCGCCGGGCGCTCTTCGTTTTCCCCGCCGGAGTCGCACCCACTGTCTCCTCCGCATCAGGACCGCCGCACGGCTTTGCGCCGTGCGTGCCCATTGCCTGCCCATTGGGCACGGCCGCGTTGATCTGATCGCCGGCTGGCTGCCTTCTCTTCCTCTGAAACCCTATGCCGGGCCCGCTCAAGGGCTACTGCATGGCGCCTTGCTGTCTCAATCACCAGGACAAACACCCCATCCTCCGTGGCGCGGGGCCGACACTCGCGGCGAGTCCAGGAGCCCCAAATCTTCGTTTATTCCATCTATTGAGACTTTGTGCGTCTGGATCAGGGCGATGCGCCGATCGGCCAAAGAGGCGGGATACTCAATAAAATCAATATAAATCAACTGGTTATCATCGTAGACGACGGCTTGCAGGCCGGAAATCCACGCCCGTCACCGCTCCGATACCAGGGTCACTCCCAACAACATTTCAATTCCATTCGTTCTGGTGAGTGATAAACTGTGTTCCGTCTGTTCCAACAAATGAGACTATTAGAACGAGGAGACGCATACAGAATGAAGACCAAACGACACTTGCTCGTCCTGAGCGCAGCCACGCTGGCGGCATCGTCCGCGATGGCCCAATCGAGCGTGACGCTGTACGGCATCGTCGACCTGGAAGTGGGCAAGTACGACGGCAGCACTGCGGTGCGCGAAAACACCGGCGCCACGAGCCGCTGGGGCTTGAAGGGATCGGAAGATCTGGGAGGCGGGTACAAGGCGGTCTTCTGGCTCGAGCAGCAGTTCAATCCGAACGACGGTACGTTCTACAACTCGAGTTCGTTCTTCAGCGGCCGCTCGACCGTCGGGCTCGAAGGCTGGTTTGGCCACCTGGTGTTCGGCCGCGACGTCAATCCGAGCCACTACGTCGAATCCAGTTCCGATCCGTTCGGTCAGGACGGTGTGGCGGGCGGGTACGCCGCACGCGGCGGGATTTCGCAGGCGAACAGCGCGCTGGGCGCGATCGACACGGTGCGGACCAACAATTCGGCCGACTACGCCTATACGTGGAACAACCTGATCTTGCGGGCCATGGTGGCGCCGCGCGACAACAACATTCAGGGCGGCACGGGCAACATCCCTTACTCGGCGTCGCTGGTCTACGAGGACAAGACCCTGAAGCTGGGCGCGTCGTGGCTGCGCCCGCAGAACTTCAACGCTCACTGGGCCTACGCTGCGGGCCAATACGACTTCGGCGTCGTGCGGCTGTATGCGGGCTACGGTTTCGGCGAGAACACGTTCCAGCAGAACATCCACAACCAGATGGTGGGCTTCTCGATTCCGACCGGTTACTTCGGGGCCGTGCGCGGCACGTTTTCGCACACGACTGCCGATTCGCACACGATCCAGCTGCGCAGTGTCCTCGGCTACATGTACATCCTTTCGAAGCGCACCTTCGTTTACGCCGATGCGATTTACGATCCGAAAGCGGGCGAGTACGCGTACCGTACCGGTGGCGCCACGGGCTCCAATGGATGGCAGGCGACGGGCACTTCGTCGAGCGGAACCGGCTTCACCGTGGGCATCCATCAGGCCTTTTGAGGCCGGCCGCCCGAAGGAGCGGCGCGTCGCCCCTGCGCCGCGCGCCGCTGCAGCAATCTTGCGAACGAACAGTCAGGAGGCAGGTTTGATCACTCGCAGAAAATTCATGAGCATGGCCGCCATGGGCGCCGTCGGTGCCGGACTCGCGGCATCGGGGCTGCGCGCCCAGACACGCGCCATCACCTACGTGGGCTGGTCGCAGGACGAGGCCGCCAGCAAGCGCACGCTCGCCGTGCTGTTCGACGGCTATCGGCAGAGCAGCGGCGCATCGATGGACGTGATCGGCTATCCGTGGGGGCAAATGCAGCAGAACGTGTTGCTGCGTCTGCGCTCAGGTCAGCCGATGGATGTTGTCCAGCTCGCGGAACGCTGGTTGCCGCAGTTCGCCGCCACCAACCGGCTCGTCGATCTCAACACCGTGTTCGGCCAGGACACGCTGCGCAAGCGCATCAACCGCGGCGTGCTGGAGCTGGGCGACTATCGCGGCAAGCAGATGGGGCTTCCCTGGACTGCCGGCTCGATCGGCATGGTCGCCAATGCGCAAGTGCTCCAGCGCGCCGGCGTCGCCGCGCCGCCCGTCACGGTCGACGAATTCGTGAGCACCCTCAAGGCCATCAAGAAGGCCGTTCCCGGCGCGGTGCCCTATGCGATGTGCACCAAGAACAACAACACCTTGAGCCCCGACTTCCAGGTGTGGCTGTGGACCTTCGGCGGCCATCTGTTCGACGGTAGCGGCAAGGTCGCGCTCAACGGTCCTGCCGGCGTGCGCGCGCTCTCGTTCATGTCCGATCTCGTCAAAGAGGGGCTCGCCGGCAAGGATGTCGACCGTCCTGACGCGCGCCGCATGTTCGCGCAGTTCCAGACGGGTTTCTACAACGACGCGCCACTCGCACGCGGTTTCGCCCGCAGCAATTCGGGCAAGGGCGAACAATTCGACGCGCTGGTGCTCGCAATGCCGACACCCGTGCTGCACGCGGGCGATGCGCCGCGCTCGCTCGCCTGGGGCCATCTGCTGTCGGTCTTCAGCGACGGCAAGCAGGCGGTCGATGTGAACTCGCCCCAGGCCAAGCTGCTCGCGTACCTCGCGCTCAACGACGAATCGCAGCTGCGCTACTACAAGGAGATTGGCCTGTTCCCCGTGACCAACAGCGCCCTCGACAAGCTCGCGTCCGATCCCTACGTCTCGGTTTGGTCCAAAGCCGCGCGCACGGCGCTGCGTGACGAGACCTCGTTCTGGCCGAACTCGGCGGCGCTGACCACGATCGTGGGCGAAGAAGTGCAGGCCGCGCTGCTCGCCCAGAAAACCCCGCAAGAAGCCATCGACAGCATGAGCAAGCGCTTGCAGGACCAGACCACGGGCATCGCAAGGTTGTAATCATGAGCCAACCGTCTATCGCATCCGTGCACACGCAACCAACGCGGCGCCGCACGTCGACCCTGAAGCGGGCTGAGCGCAGGGTGGGGCTTGCCCTCGTGCTGCCCGCGCTGGTGGCGTTCGTCGTGGTGATCCTGATTCCGTTCATCAAGTCGTTGCGCCTCTCGCTGTACCGCTACACGATCGACACGCCTGAACCGCAGTTCATCGGCTTCGGCAATTTCGTCAAGCTGCTGCGAGACCCCACGATGCTCAGCGTGTGTCTGCATACGCTCGTGTTCGTGGTCAGCGCCACCTTGATCACGCTGCTGATCGCGCTCGCCTGGGCGCTGATGATGAATCAGACCTTCTGGGGCCGGGCCGTCATCCGTGCGGCTTCGCTGTTGCCGTGGGTGCTGCCGTCGACCGTCACGGCCTTTCTCGCCGCCTGGATCTTCAACGGCCAATACGGTGTGCTCAACGCGATTCTTCTCTCGACGGGCCTCATCTCGGAGCCGGTCACCTGGCTTGCCGAAAGTCACGGTGCGATGGCGAGCGTGGTGATCACCAAGGTCTGGTTGTCGGTGCCGCTCTTCATGGCCTTTTTCCTCGCGGGCCTGCAAGGCGTGTCGCAGGATCAGGTCGATGCGGCGCGAGTGGACGGTTGCGAGAACGCGGGCGTGCTGTGGCACGTCGTGCTGCCGCACCTCGCACCGACGATCATCATCGTGATGATCCTCGGCACGATGGGCAACCTGCAGGCCTTCGACGTGATCTACGCACTGACCCAGGGCGGTCCGGTCGGCGCGACGACGGTGCTTTCGATCGAAGTCTACAAACAGGCCTTCGAAAACTGGGACATGGGCATGGCGTGCGCAGTCGGTGTCCTGTGGTTCGTGCTGATCGCCGTGCCGACCGTGTTCTATCTGCGCGCGCTGTTCAAGCGGGAGATGTGATGCTGCTCAACCTACGTTCCCGGCCTGCCAAGGCGACCTTCGCGGGCGGCTTCATCGCGATCGCGGCCTTCCTGTTCCTGCCGATCGTCTGGATGCTCGTCACGTCGATCAAGCCGCAAGGCGAGATCTTCGTGCAGTTTCCTTCGTTCTGGCCGCACGCTGCGACGCTCGAAAACTATCGGCAACTGTTCACCCAGCCCGAGATGGTCGGCTATCTGCGCAACAGTCTGCTGACGGCGGGCGGCGGCGCACTGCTGACGGTCACGCTGGCCACCTACGCCGCCTATGGTTTCGCGAAGTTTCGCTTCCGTGGCCGCAAGCCGCTCATGGTGCTGATGTTGTCGGCGCAGATGTTTCCGTTTGCGATGCTGCTGGTGAGTCTTTATCCGATGCTGCAGGCGCTCGGCCTGCTCAACACGCGGCTCGGCTTGATCGTCGCGTATATCGTGCTCGCGCTGCCAAGTGGCACCTACATGCTGTACAGCTACTTCGTGAACATCCCCGGTGAAATCGTCGAAGCGGCTCGCAGCGATGGCGCGAGCGAGCTGTACATCCTGCATCGCATCGTGTTGCCGCTCGCCATGCCGGCGCTCGTGACGGTGGGGCTCTATTCGTTTATGTGGGCATGGAACGATCTGCTGTTCTCGCTCACGCTGATCACCTCGCCTGAACTGCGCACCGTGGGCCCGGGCCTCTTGCTCGGCTACATGGGCGAGGGCAAGAGCGACTGGGGCGGCGCGATGGCGGCTTCCATCGTGAGCTCGCTGCCCGTGGTGATCGGCTTCGCGTTTCTTCAACGGTTCTTCATTCAAGGTCTTACCGCAGGAGCAGTCAAATCATGAGACTCACCGACAAGGTTGCCATCGTGACCGGTGTGGGGCAGGGCATCGGGCGTGCTGTGCTGCATCGATTCGTGCAGGAGGGGGCGCGCGTCGTCGCGGTCGAATGGTCGCGCGAAGCAGGCGAGGCCGCGCTGGCCGGCTTGCCCGCCGATCGCGTGCGGCTTCTGTGCGCCGACGCCCATTTGCAAAGCACCGTCGACGAGGCGGTCAAGCAGGCGCGCGAATGCTTCGGCGGCCTTCATGTGCTGGTCAACAACGCGGTGAAGTACACGGAGCGCAACGTCGTCGATTGCACCGACGACGATTGGGCCGACACGATCGATTCGGTACTCGGCTCGACCTTCCGCTTCTGCCGCGCAGCGCTGCCAGTCATGCTCGCCCAGGGCAGCGGCGCCATCGTGAATCTCGCCTCAATCAACCAGATCGTCGCCAATCCCGGACTCGCTGCCTACACGGCGGGCAAGGGCGCGGTCGCGGCGCTCAGCAAGCAGATCGCCATCGAATACGGCACCAAGGGGATCCGCTGCAATGCCGTATCGCCGGCGTTCATCGCGACCGAGCGCACGATGCGCGGCGTGACTGAACACGACATGCGTCTGAACCGCGAGTGCTATCCCGTGGGCCGGGTGGGCGAGCCGGAAGACGTGGCGAACGCCGTGCTGTTCCTCGCTTCGGACGAGGCGTCGTTCATCACCGGTGTGGACCTCGTCGTGGACGGCGGTCTCACGTCGCTGGCGGCGAGTGCGCTGTTGTCCACCCGCATCCGCACGTGGTGGGGCCGGGCACCCATCCAGCTGCCCAATCCGTAACACCGGGCAACCGGTTCGTCGTGACATGATCAAGCAGGGAGAGCAGGTATGGCTCAAATCGAGCTGAAAGGGGTGCGCAAGACGTTCGGCCCCGCAACGGTGATCCATGGCGTCGATCTCAAGATCGAGCATGGCGAGTTCTGCGTGTTCGTCGGTCCGTCGGGATGTGGCAAGTCCACCCTGCTGCGACTGATCGCCGGACTCGAAGAGGTGAGCGACGGGTCGATTTCGATTGGCGGGCTCGACGTAACGCATGAACAGCCCGCACGGCGCGGCATCGCGATGGTGTTCCAGTCATACGCGCTCTATCCGCATATGACGGTCGCACAGAACATGGGCTTCGGGCTCAAGATGGCCAAGGTGCCCAAGCCCGAGATCGATGCGGCGGTCAGACGAGCAGCGCAGACCCTGAAGATCGAGCATCTCGTCGAGCGTCGCCCGAAGGATCTGTCCGGTGGTCAGCGCCAGCGCGTGGCGATCGGCCGCGCGATCGTGCGCGACCCCAAACTGTTCCTGTTCGACGAGCCGCTGTCGAACCTCGATGCCGCGCTGCGCGTCGAGATGCGTGTCGAGCTTTCGAAGCTCAAGGCACAACTCGGCACGACCTTCATCTACGTCACGCATGACCAGACCGAGGCGATGACGCTGGCGGACAAGATCGTCGTGCTGCGCGACGGCCGCATCGAGCAGGTCGGCTCGCCGCTCGAACTGTACGAGCAGCCGGCCAACCGCTTCGTCGCCGGGTTCATCGGTTCGCCGAAGATGAACTTCATCGACGCGACGTGCGCAGGCTCCCATTCCGAGGGATTCGACGTTTCGATGGCAGGCGGCGCCACGCTGTCGTTCGCGGGCGCGGCGCACTTGCAGGGCTCGAGCGTTGCGCTCGGCGTACGGCCCGAGCACCTGTCGCTCGTCGCGCCCGAAGACGGGCATCTGCGCGGCCGCGTGGTGCTCGCCGAGCGCCTCGGCGGCGAAACCTATGTCCATGTGCAGCTGGAGACCGGCTCGGCGCTCGTCAAGACCGCGGGTAACGCCGCGATCCATACGGGCGACTTGGTCGGGCTCTTCATCGCGCCTGGGCACGCCTATCTTTTCGACGCGCAAGGCCTGCGCATTCCGGCCTTGGAAACCCGTAACGTGGAAGCTTGAAATGACAGCATTACATCCCCTGCAAATCGTCGAGGCGCGTCACTGGAAAGTGGCCATGCCGTTCCGGGAAGCGCTCGAGTGGGGTTCGGGCAATCGCCCGGCCGCCACGCGGCTCATCGTCGAACTCACTCTCGCGAATGGCGTGAAGGGCTATGGCGAGACGATCTGCCTGCTCGAGTTCATCGAGCCCGTGCTCGTCAACACCGTGATCCCGATCGCCTTGCAGCACCGCGCCTGCGATGTCGAAAAGTTCACGCGGCATGTCTTCGGCGCCGGCTATTACCATCACAAGCGCGCGGCGGTCATGGCGATGGCCGCCGTCGAAATGGCGATGTGGGACGCGCATGGCCGGACCCTGGGGGCGCCGCTCGTCGAGTTGTGGGGCGGCGCGTACCGCTCGCAGGTCGAAGTCTCGGCCTACCTGTTCGGCACCAGCGCGCAGAACCTCAAGCAGGCGGCGCAGCGTTTTCTCGACGATGGTTATCGCAGCTTCAAGGTCAAGATCGGCATGACGCCGGCAAGCGATTTGTCGAACGTCGAGGCGGTCAAGTCGGTGACGGGCGAGCTGCCCGTGCGCGCCGATGTGAACAGCGCGTGGACGCCGGGCACCGCGCGACGCATGCTGGAGCGCCTGCGGCCTTACGACCTGCAGTATGTCGAACAGCCGCTCGAACTCGACGATCTGCTCGGTCACGCCGACTTGCGCCGTTCGCAGCCCGTGCCCATCGCGCTCGACGAATCGGCCTATACGCTTGCCGATGTCGGCAATATCGTGCGCAACGGCGCAGCCGACGTCATCTTGCTCGACCCGCACGAGATCGGTGGCCTGTGGCAGACCATCAAGGCCGCAGCCATCGCGGAAGCAGCAGGCATTCCGGTGACCTTGCATAGTGGCGGCGAGCTGGGCTTTTCGCAGGCGGCCTATGTGCATCTCGCCAGCAGCATTGCCAACATGTCCGTATCCATCGATTCGGAGCGCGATTATCTGTCCGATGACGTCGTGACAGCCGCGCCGGTCGTCAGCGAAGGCGTGTTCAGCGTACCGGATCGGCCGGGCCTGGGCGTCGAGCCGGACTTCGCGAAGATCGAGCGGTATCGGGTCGATCACATTCGCGGCGCGTATCTCGACGCAGCGCGCCCCGGCTGGTTTTCGACGAAACCCGCGTACTGAGATCGCATCGTCCGTATTCGACGGTCCAGTTTTCCACACATTGAGGATAGCGAAATGACAAGCCCCTCTTTCATCAGCCTCGACTGGGGAACGTCGAGCTTGCGGGCGACGCTGGTTTGCGGCGATGGCGGGATCATGGAATCGCGCAGCGCCGCCGGCGGTGTGATGACCGTCAAGGAGCGCGATTTCCACGCGCCCTTGAATGCCATCTGTGGGGACTGGATCGACCTGCACGCGTGTCCGATCGTGGCGAGTGGAATGATCGGCAGCCGCCAGGGCTGGGTCGAGGCGCCGTACCTCGAATGTCCCGCCAATCCGGCCGCAGCCGCTCGCGCGTTCACGACGCTGCCGGTCGCGAGCCGCGTCGACATGCACATCATCCCCGGCGTGCGCTGCGGCGGCGGGGATGCGATGCACGACGTGATGCGTGGCGAGGAGACCCAGATCTGGGGTGCGGGTGTCGGTCCTCGAAGCATTTGCGTGTTGCCGGGCACGCACAGCAAATGGGTGTTCGTCGGCGAGAACGCGACGATCACGCACTTCGCCACTTATATGACGGGCGAACTGTATGGCTTGCTGACCAGGCACGGCATTCTCGGGCGCTTGATGGAATTCGGCCGGCGCGACGATGCGGCGTTCGAAGCTGGAGTGGCACTGGGTCTGAAGCATCCGGAGCAAGCGACACGCGTCGTGTTTGCCGCGCGCACGATCCGCCTGATGGACGCCATGGCAGCCGACGCATTGCCCGATTACCTGTCCGGGATCCTGATCGGTCTCGAGGTGGCGAGCGCGATGTCGGCGTACGAGGCGGACATGACTCGGTCGATCGTGATCATCGGCGACGACGATCTGTCGAGACGCTATCAGCAGGCATTGAAAGCGGCGGGGCTCGCGGCCGCGCGAGCGGGCGAGGGCGCCACGGTGCAGGGTCACGTGCGGATTGCACGCGAGGCCGGCATCGTGAGCAGGCGGGCCGCCTGAGGGCGCAGCGCAACAAGGAAAGCAAAGCAATGAACACCGACACGAGCGCCATCGCTCAGCAGACTTTAAAAAAGATCTCTTGGCGACTGATTCCATTCCTGATCATCTGCTACGTGATGGCGTATATCGATCGCGGCAATGTCGGCATGGCATCGCTGCAAATGAACGCGGATCTGGGCCTCTCGCCTCGCGCGTTCGGATTCGGCAGCAGCCTTTTCTTCGTGTCGTATTTTTTCTGCGAAGTGCCGAGCAACCTCGCGCTGCAGCGCTTCGGCGCGCGGCGCTGGATTGCCCGCATCATGATCACATGGGGGATCGTCACACTGCTGAGCGCGCTGGTCCACTCGGCCAATACCTTCTATCTGGTGCGGTTTTGCCTCGGCGCGGCGGAGGCAGGATTTTTCCCAGGCGTGGTGCTTTACCTCTCGTACTGGATTCCGCGCCAATACCGTGCTCGCACGGTCGCGTTGTTCACGCTGGCCATTCCCGTCGCGAGCATCATCGGTTCGCCCATTTCAGCGGGCCTGCTGCAGATGGATGGCGCCCTCGGCTTGCGTGGCTGGCAGTGGCTGTTCATTCTCGAAGGCATTCCGACCGTTCTGCTGGGCTTTGCGTGCCTCGGATGGCTCGCCGACAAACCTGCCGACGCGAAGTGGCTGACACGCGCCGAGCACAACTGGTTGTCCGGCGCTTTTGCCGTCGAGGAGAAGGCGCCCGCGCACGTCGAACATCAGCCGTTCTGGAAAACGCTCGTCAGCCGGGATGTGGTCTGTCTCGCGCTGGTCTATGCCTGTGCGTCGAGCGCAAGCGGCACGATGGCAGTCTGGCAGCCGCAACTGCTCAAGTCGTTCGGACTGACGCTCACCGAGACGGGGTTTCTCAATGCGCTCCCCTACGCGGCAGCGGCCGTATTCATGGTGTACTGGGGCCGACATTCGGATCGCCGGCGCGAGCGCAAGTGGCATGCGACTACCGCGATTCTGTTCATCGGTGCCGGGTCGATGGGGACTTGCTTGTCGAACTCTTTGGCACTGACGATTGCCTCGCTGACTTGCGTCATGATCGGCGCTTACTCGTTGCAAGGCCCGTTCTGGTCGCTGGCCTCGGCTGTGCTCTCGAATCGCAGGGCAGCCGTCGGGCTGGCCGCCATCAACGCGCTGTCCACCCTCATCGGCGGCGGGCTGATGGTCAATCTCTTCGGTTGGGTCCGGCAAGCGACCGGAAGTCTGGCCCTTGCCATGCTGCCGCTGGCGGCACTGACGATCATCAGCATCATCGCGCTCTTTTTCGTGAGTCGTGGCGACCGGAGCGGCGTCGTGAAGACGATCGGCATCGCGCAAGCAGGCTCCGGTTCTTCGGCCAATTGTGATTGAGCCTGAATGCTGAGGGCGTCGATTCACGCGGATCGCGCGACACGCTCCCGGAAGCCCAACCGGGGTCGGACGAATATTCAGGGCCTGACGAGGCCCGTCGAATCCCGCCAGCCGCCGGCGCCTCGTCATGCGGGGCTGCCCTGTGCCTTGCGCGTTCCCTCTGTACAATCAGGGACTACGGCATTCCACATTCACCACCCGATGGCCCTTACCTACAAATCCGCTGAAGACATCGAGCGTCTGCGCGTCTCGGGCCGCCTCGCGGCCGACGTGCTCGCGATGATCGGCGAACACGTCGTGCCCGGCGTGTCCACCGACGAGCTCGACGCGATCTGCAACGACTACATCGTCAACACGCTCAAGGCGGTGCCGGCGAACGTCGGCTACCTCGGCTTTCCGAAGACCGTCTGCACGTCGGTGAACCAGGTGGTGTGCCACGGCATCCCGAACCGCGCGGAGATCCTGAAGGACGGCGACATCATCAATATCGACGTCGCCGTGATCAAGGACGGCTACTTCGGCGACACGAGCCGCATGTATTGCGTCGGCACGCCGAGTACGGTCGGCCGGCAGTTGATCGACACGACCTACGAGGCCATGGTGGCCGGCATGCGCGCTGTGAAGCCGGGTGCCACGCTCGGCGACGTCGGCCATGCAATCCAGCGCCGCGCCCAGGCCGATGGTTTCTCGATCGTGCGCGACTACTGCGGGCACGGCATCGGCAAGGTCTATCACGAAGAACCCCAGGTGCTTCACTTCGGTCAGCCGGGGCAGGGGCTGCGGCTCAAGCCCGGCATGGTGTTCACGATCGAGCCGATGATCAACGCAGGCCGTGGCGGCACGATGGTGCTGCGCGACGGCTGGACCGTCGTCACCAAGGACCGCTCGCTCTCGGCGCAGTGGGAGCACATGGTCGCCGTCACCGAAGACGGTTTCGAGCTGCTCACGCCCTGGCCCGACGGCACCGGCCAATACGAAGCGCCCTGACGCCCTGTGAAGTCCCGCTTTGTCACGCGCCGCGTTGCTCGCCGTGGTGCGCACGCGTCGGCTGGCGACCTGCGGGCATTTTTTCGAAATAAGGATTTGACTCTACCGTCAGTTCGGTTAAAGCTACGCGTTAATGCTTTATAGGGGTTTACGACTGCATGAGTCCGTCACTGACCGTTCGCCGCATCGCCGCAGAGCAAGGGGGCGTGTTGCGCGACCTCCGCACTGCGTCGCTGCGTGACGCGCCATACGCGTTTGTCGACACGCTCGAAAACACGCTCTCGCGCGACGCGGTAGTGTTCGAATCCGCCGCTTCCCGCTACGCAGTCTCCCACGACAACAGTGCGTTCATCCTCTACACCGAGGGGCACCCAGCCGGATTGATCGGCGCGGGCTTCGAGAACACGCCGGCACGCCGCGCGTTCGTGTCGGCGCTGTGGGTGGCGCCGGCGGTGCGTCACCTGCGCGGTGGCGAGCTGCTCGTCACCACCGCGCTCGAATGGCTGGCAGGCGAAGGCGCGGCGCAGGTCTTCGCATGGGTGACCGACAGCAACGTCACTGCCATGCGCTTCTACGAGCGGCTCGGTTTCTCCGCGACGGGCGACCATGCACGCAGCGCCCAGGCACCCGATCAATGGGAAACTCTGCTCGTGCGCCAGGTCGAAACGCGGCCGCTCAGCGTCTCGGCGCAGTAGTGCGCCATAGCGGCGCATCGTCCGTTCCAGCGTTACCGCTCTCTCTTTTTTCTCCACGCGTTTTTTACCGGCTCGTCCGTCTCACGTGCGCGGGCATTGCGTCAGCCTTGCGGCCCCGTTGTGGCGAGCGCGCCGTGACGGCGCGCGCATCGCGCCAGGCCTTTTAAAAATACTGGCCGCGTGCTGCCACGCCTGTAAAATACGCAAAAATTTTTGCTGAACGCCATGTCGCCCAGGAAATCGCCATTTTTTGAACTGAAGAGCGGTTCAGTCGATACGCTTCTGTTCGTGATCAAGACGACCGAGCTCGATGCCATGCGCACGGAACTCACGCGGCGCTTCGAGGCGACGCCCGAGTTCTTCGCGAACGATGTCGTCGCCATCGATGTGCGCCGTCTCGGGGACGGCGAGCGCGTCGACCTCGGCGAGATCGCGAAGCTGCTCGAAAGCGTGCGCATGCGGCCCATCGGCGTCGTGGCACAGGCCGCGCAACACGACTGGGCGGGCGCAGCGGGCCTGCCGCTGCTCGAAGCACGCGACCGGCGCGGCACCAACGCGCGCTCCGCGGCCGATGACGCGGCGCCTGCATCCACCACTGCCGAAGAGGCGCAGACGCCGGCTCTCGCCGCGGCAAGCGCACCCGCCGAAGCACAGCCTGGCCTCTTCGCCACCGAGCCGCAGGCCGACGATGCCAGCGACGCCAGCGACGCCAGTGACGCCGCAGCACCCGCCAGCGAGGCCGAGCGCGCGGCGCCACCCGCACCCGCGCTCGTCATCGACCGGCCGCTGCGCTCGGGCCAGCGCATCTACGCGAAGGGCGACGTGATCGTGCTCGGACTCGTGAGCAACGGCGCCGAAGTGATCGCGGAAGGCAACATCCACATTTACGCGCCGTTGCGCGGCCGCGCGCTGGCGGGCGTGCACGGCAATCACGATGCGCGTATTTTCTGCACCTGCCTCGAGGCGGAGCTCATCTCGATCGCCGGCATCTACCGTACCACTGAGAATCCGCTGCCGGCCGACGTGCAAGGCAAGCCTGTGCAGATCCGGCTCGACGAAGAGAAGCTGTTGATCGAACCGTTAAGACTCACCTGAAGTGCCACGCGCAAAAGGCGCGCGCGATGGGACCAACTGATAAATTGACGAACGCAAGGTAAGGGAATGGCAAAAATCATTGTGGTGACTTCGGGCAAGGGTGGTGTCGGCAAGACGACCACGAGCGCGAGTTTCGCATCGGGCCTCGCGCTGCGCGGCCACAAGACAGCGGTCATCGATTTCGACGTCGGCCTGCGTAACCTCGACCTGATCATGGGCTGCGAGCGTCGCGTCGTGTACGACCTCATCAACGTGATCCAGGGTGAAGCGAACCTGAACCAGGCGCTCATCAAGGACAAGAAGTGCGAGAACCTGTTCATCCTGCCCGCCTCGCAGACGCGCGACAAAGACGCGCTCACGCAGGAAGGCGTCGAGAAGGTCATCAATGACCTGATCGCGATGGACTTCGAATACATCATCTGCGATTCGCCGGCCGGCATCGAGTCGGGCGCGCTGATGGCCATGCATTTCGCCGACGAAGCGCTCATCGTGACGAATCCGGAAGTGTCGTCGGTGCGTGACTCGGACCGCATTCTCGGCATGCTCTCGTCGAAGACGAAGCGCGCGATCGAAGGCAAGGACCCGATCAAGGAGCATCTGCTCATCACGCGCTACAACCCCAAGCGCGTGAGCGAAGGCGAAATGCTCTCGCTCGACGACATCCAGGAAATCCTGCGCATCGAGCTGATCGGCGTGATTCCCGAGTCCGAGGCCGTGCTGCACGCGTCGAACCAGGGTCTGCCGGCCGTGCATCTGGACGGCACCGATGTCGCCGAGTCGTACAAGGACGTCGTTGCGCGTTTTCTCGGCGAGGACAAGTCGCTTCGCTTCACCGACTATCAGAAGCCGGGCCTCTTTCAGCGCCTCTTCGGCAACAAGTAAGGGAGGGGCTAGTCATGTCGATTCTTTCGTTCTTGCTGGGCGAGAAGAAAAAGTCCGCCGCGGTAGCGAAGGAACGCCTGCAGCTCATCATTGCGCATGAGCGAGCCGGGGGGCATCCGCCCGCCGACTATTTGCCGGCGTTGCAACGCGAACTCGTCGCCGTGATCTCGAAGTACGTCAAGATTTCCGACGACGATATCCGTGTGAGTCTCGAGCGTCAGGACGACCTCGAAGTGCTCGAGGTCAAGATCGAGATTCCGCAGGCCTGAGTGCTCGCGGAACGCACGCCGGCGCTTCGCGTGCGGCGTGTGCTGTGCTTGATGACGGAGCTGATGGGTGGCAGTGGCCGCCCGTCCGCTCTCGTGTGTGTCGCGTACCTTCTTCGCTGCGGCCTCGCACCGAAACAATCCGTTTCATTTCACCCCTCGTCGTAACACGCGCCATGTCAGCCATCGGGCGTGCTCGCGCATTGATCGGGTAACGCCACTCCTGGCGTGCCTGTCGATACTCAAGGGGAAATCACCATGAACCAGTCTCTGCGCATGCTGATCGCCAAGGCCGCGATCGTGACCGCTGGAACGTGCGCGCTCGTCGCGTCGGTTTCGGCTGCTGAAGTCGTGATCGTGGCGCCCGGCGCGCCGCCGGCGGCCCGTTATGAAGCCGTGCCTGCTGCGCGCGACGGCTATGTGTGGGACCGCGGTCACTGGAAGTGGGAGCACGGCCAGTACGCGTGGGCACCGGGTCACTGGCAACCCGTGCGGGTCGGCTATCACTGGGTGCCGGGGCACTGGGTGGCGCGTGGCCCGAACTCGCATTGGGTCGAAGGTCACTGGGCGTAACGGGACGCGTGAGGGGCAGCCGCGCACCGCCCCTCGCGCCTGACCGGCCCGGCGTTGCGCGGGCCGCTTCCCCTAAGCAAGAAGCGGCTGTCCATCGTAATGGCGGGCCGGGTCCACGTGCCCGCGCGGCACCGATCGCGATCTACTGACGTGGTGAACGATCCGCCGGCTCCGCTTCGCGCTCGTTGCCGCTCAGCGCTTCGGGCATCTCGGGCTCCTTCACGGGGGCGGGCTGGGGCGGCGGGGCCATGTAGCGCAGCGACAGCGACTCGTACAGCGGCGGCGCGAAGAGCCGCGACACCCGGCTTGCGATCAGTGCCGTCGCCATCAGCGAGATCACGAGCGCGTGGCCGTTGATCATCTCCATCACGATCACGAACGACGTAATCGGCGCCTGCGTGACAGCGGCCAGATAGCCGACCATCGCGAGCGCAATCAGCATCTGCAACTGCATGTTGTCGAACACCGTGTGCAGCAGATTGCCGAAGCCCGCGCCGATCGACAGTGACGGCGCGAAGATCCCGCCCGGAATACCGGGCAGATACGACCCGACCATCGACACCATCTTGAGAAACGGATAAGCGAGCGACAAATGCTCGCTGCCGTCGAGCAGGCCGCGCGCCTCCGCGTAGCCGCTGCCGAACGTCGTGCCACCCGAGACAAGGCCGACGAATGCGATGACGAAGCCGCACAGCGCAGCGAACGCGACAGGCCGCTCGGCGTTGAGCTTGCGCAGCGGCGCCGGAATCCAGCGCCCGGTGTTGAGCAACAGCCAGCTGAACGCGCCGCCCGCGATGCCGGTCACGACCGCCGTGAGCAGGATGGCAACGGCGAGCAGCTTCGGAAAGTGCGAGCCGATCTCGATCGTGCCGAAGTACGTGTAGTTACCGTTCAACCCCAGCGCGATCACGCCGGCGATGATGATCGCCGTAATCACGACGCCACTGGCACGCGCCTCGAAGCTGCGCGTGAGTTCCTCGATTGCGAACACGATGCCCGCGAGCGGCGTATTGAACGCGGCCGACAACCCCGCGGCCGCGCCGGCCAGCACGAGCTGGCGTTGCATCAGCGCGTTCGAGCGCGGATAGAGCCGTTGCAGGTTGAACATCAACGCGGCACCGACCTGCACGGTGGGCCCTTCGCGGCCGATCGTGAAGCCGCCGAGGATCGCGAGAAACGACACGGCGATCTTGCCGAGCAAGATGCGGATCGTGAGCAGACGTGCGCCGGACTCACCAGGCTTCGCGTGCAGGGTGGCGATCACCTGCGGAATGCCACTGCCTTCGGCGCCGCGAAAGAATGTGCGCGTGAGCCAGACCGCAAGCGCGGCGACGGCGGGCGTGAGGATGAGCGGAAGCCACACGTGCTCATGTTGCAGGTGGCGGAACGTGTCGTAGCCCCAGTCGATGAGCCGCGCGTAGAAAACCGCGATGAGCCCCACCGCGATGGCGCCGATCCAGAAGACGCCATATTGGCGCCACAGGCGTCGCGCGCGCCGCACGGTGTAGGAGAGGAGGTCGGGGCGGCCCTTGAGCATGGTCGATGAAGGGTGCAAAGCACTGAGTATAACGGGGCGGATGACGCGGCGGCGCCAGGTGTCGCTGCATTACACGGCTGTTAAAAGTGTCGCCGCCGATTCGGGGAAGCGGCCGTGGGCGCGCTGCGGCTGTGGTTCGGCGGCGGCGCATGTAATACGGCGCATACGGTTGCTTACAAATCGATACGCGGGGGCGGCGGCGCGTCGTGTTCAATCGAATCGTCGGGTGAGCAATGGCTCGCCCCGCACGAATCGAAACGCAGTCGAACACCACGGGAGAACGGCATGAAACGTCTGACGCTAGCCCTCATTTTCGGGGCGCTCATGGCCGCCGCGCTAGGCGGATGCATCGTGGTGCCGGCCGGAGGCGGGGGCTATTACCACGATCATCCGCACGGCGGCTACTACTACAACTGACGGGCGTTCAGGCCAGCAGAAGCTCGAGCGTGACGACGGCGGCGATCGCCGCGGCATTGGCGACGATCGCTTCGACCACGATGGCCTTCCAGCTCGCAGTGCGCAGACGCCACGCGAGCAAAAGCGACAGGCCAAGCGCAAGCGCCACGATGAGCACGATGTCGGCGTTGTTCAGATGAAGGCTCATGGCGCTCTCCAAGGGGCAGCGGGCCTCTGCGACGAAGGCCCTTTTTTGCGAGTATAGGCAGGCTCGCAAGCGGCGCAAGAAAGGGGAATCCCTCGGGTGCGCCCATGAAAAACGGGGCCTCGCGAATTGCCCGCGAGGCCCCGTCGTCATCGATTGCGCCAGGCGCGACCGGGCGTTACATCAGCTGGGTATCGCGCGTTTCGCGCATGCACAGCACACCGAAGAGACTGACCGCCGCGGCACACGACACATAGGCGCCGACCCACGTGAGGCCGCCATGCGCCGCCAGCACCTGGGCGATATACGGCGCCACCGACGCGCCCAGAATCCCGCCGAGGTTGTAGGCGACGCCTGCGCCCGTGTAGCGCACGCTGGTCGGGAACAGTTCGGGCAGCAGCGCGCCCATCGGCGCGAAGGTGGCGCCCATCAGGAACAACTCGATCACGAGGAACAGCAGCACGCCCGTGAGCGTGCCGCTGCCGAGCAGCGGCGCCATCGTGAAGCCCGAGAGAATCGCGGCGATACAGCCGACGATCAAGACCGGCTTGCGGCCAAAGCGGTCCGAGAGGCGCGCCGAGATCGGCGTCGCGATACCCATGAACACGACGGCGATGCACAGCAGGCCAAGGAACGTCTGGCGCGGGATGTGCAGCGTCGAGACGCCGTACGAGAGCGAGAACACCGTCGCGTTATAGAACAGCGTGTAGCAGACCACCATCGCGAGCGCACCGAGCAGCACCGGCTTGGCATGCTTCGCGAAGAGCGTCGCGACCGGCACGCGCACGCGCTCTTCGCGCTCGACGGCGGCCTTGAACGCCGGGGTCTCGGCGATCTTCAGGCGCACATAGAGGCCGAGCGCGACAAGTACGGCGGAGACGAGGAACGGCACGCGCCAGCCCCAATCGCGGAACTGCTGGTCCGACAGCGACAGCGCGAGCCCGAAGAACAGACCGTTCGACGCGAGAAAGCCCACCGACGGCCCGAGCTGCGGAAACATGCCGAACCAGCCGCGTTTGCCGGCCGGCGCGTATTCGGTGGCGAGCAGCGCGGCGCCGCCCCATTCGCCACCGAGGCCGATGCCCTGGCCAAAGCGCAGCACGCACAGCAGGATAGGCGCCAGACTGCCGATCGAGTCGTAGCCCGGCACGAAGCCGATCAGCGTGGTCGAGAGGCCCATCACGAGCAGCGAGGCGACGAGCGTCGACTTGCGCCCGATACGGTCACCGAAGTGGCCGAACAGGAACGAGCCGATCGGCCGCGCGACGAAGGCGATGCCGAACGTGACGAACGCCGACAGCGCCTGTGCCGTGGCCGAGCCATGCGGGAAGAAAACTGGGCCGATGACGAGCGCGGCGGCCGTGGCGTACACATAGAAGTCGTAGAACTCGATCGCGGTGCCGATGAAGCTCGCGAAGATCACGCGCGCGGTGCTTTGCCGTCCCGCATCCGAAGGATCGGCGCGGGTCGGCGAAAGTGGCGAGGTGGACATGCAGGGTCTCCGGTGGTCGTCACGTCCGGGCATGGGCGACGGGCGGCGGACGTGTTTGTTCAGGGTGTTGGGGTTCGAAGCCAGGTGGGAAGCGCGGGGTGCGGCGCGCGAGCGGCTCGACCCAACACGTTGCATCGGCAACGATTCGACAGTATGCCTCGCGCCGTGCGGGCAATGTGAGCCGCGCAAAACATCGACGAGGGCGCTCGGCGCGCAAGGGGTGGCGCTCGCCGGCAAGGGAACCAGCAAAAATTATAACGACCGCTCTGCGCGCGCAGCAAGGCTGCGCGTCGGCAGACCGTTGGCCGACGCATCAGTTGAAATTCTGGTCTTGCGGCGCGGCGAGCTCGCGAAGCTGGAACTTGCCGTTGTCATTGAAGAGCCAGTCCTCGAACAGCTCGAGCTGCCCGCGGCCGTTGAGCAGCCGTCCGGGTGGCGGCGGCAACGGGGCCGCCCGGCGCAACGTAGCGAGCGCGGTGCTCTCGGCGTCGTCGTCGCCATTGGTGCGGTAGACGGCGGAACTCACAAGTTGGCCGTTGCGGTCGACCGTGAACGAGACCACCACGAGCGAGCGCAGCATCGCCTGCGGCGTGCCGTGCAGCACATAGGAGGGATTGCGCTCGACGATGTGCGTGGCGACCGCGAGCCGGTACTGATCGAGCGTGCCGCTGTTGATCGCCGCCTGCGGAACACTTTCGACGGGGCGGGGCAGCGGCGTGATGGTGCAGCTCGCGAGGAGCGCGGCAACGGCGAGCGCGGGCGCGAGGCGCAAAAGCGTACGAGTACGGCACAAGGCACAGACGCGGATGAGCGTCATGACTGAAGCCCGGTTGCTGGACGTACCTTGATAGTGGCAGAAACGGCGCCGGTTTCAATCGGCATTGACCCGCGCGGGGCGCGCCGGGTCTACGGCGTGTTTATTCGAGCGGGACTTGGGCGCAAGGATCGGACACGACCGTCGCGCAGGCATACGAATACTGGCCGCTCTTCAGGAACAGTTCCTTGCCCACGTGAACGCCGACGCGCACATCGGACGAGTTCTGGTACGCAATGAAGGTCGAGCACAGCAGCGCCGACAGAACGACGAAGGAGAAGGCGACCTTTTCGAGCAATTGAAAACGGGGCGGCATGACGGATTTCCTGTGAAGTCCGCATGATACAGCAATACTAGGGTTTGTACCTAGTTGGAGGTGTGCGCGATGGATTTGATATTTATTAAACAAACCCTTCAGATTCCCGTTGGCGGCCCGATAAAGGACGGGTAGCTCGAAAAGATCTGTCAGTTCACTTTCACCTCCTTTCATCAAAAAAATGAAGAGCATCAAGAAGAGCGTCGTCCCTGCAGTGCTTTGCTTGTCGGTTCTCGGCGGTTGCGCCGGCGGGTTCCCGCTCCTGAACGCCAGCGGTCAGCCGGTCAAGTTCGTTGACCCGGTGCTCGGCAAAGCGGCGATGAACAACGTGACTTACGTGCTGCTCGAAAAGAGCATTGCTGACGGCAAGATGCACCTCGTCAGCATTTCGAAGACGCGTCAGCCGATCGAGAACGATCGTCAGGAGCGCATCGCCTTCAATAGCGACTTGACGCGCTTCGCGCCCGATTTCACGAGCTACTCGTTCCAGACGTACTCCGACGCCGGCAACTATGGCGAGAAGACCGTCGTCATGAACTGCGGTGCCGGAACGTCGAACCGCAAGACGTCTGACTACGGCCCCTGCAGCAGCGACTTCGGCAAGGTGTTCGTGCCGATGGGCGTCTACAAGGCGGGCGCCGTGAGCAACGTGGCCGCAGCCCAGGTACGCAATTGGGAGAACCCTGAACTCAACCATCTGCGCATGGTCGTCTCGCCCGCTTACGCGCTGCGGCAAGCGGGCGTGTTCGAGCACATGGACCAACTCGCCAGCGCGAAATAACGGGGGCGACCGATGCGCAGAATCGTCTGCTCGCTCATGAGCATCGCCGCGCTCGCGATGAGCGTTCCCGTGCTTGCCGATGAGGCCGGTGCGCTGGAGGCGAACAACGCGTGGCATGTGTTCGACACGAGCCGTATCGAGAATCCGGTCTTCATCACGATCCGGCAAACGGGCAATCACTGGGTGATCGACGGGATGTACAACGGCGCGCCGCGACTGATGCGCACCCAGGACGTCGAGTTGTTCATGGCTTCGCGCGACTTGCAGCAATGGAAGAACGCTTACACCGACATGATCGTCAATTGCGACGACTTCGAGGTGAGGGAGTCCGACGATCAGTCCGTCTGCACGAGCCGCTTTGGCGAGAAGAAAGTGGGGCGCGCGGTGCTGGGCGTGTTTTTCGGCGGCACCGGGAAAGTGGCGTATGGCTACAACACCGACAAGGTGGCGGCCGCGATCCACAGCATCCGGCCCGACGAGGCGCTGCAGAAGCTGACAGCGTTCGAGAAGGGCGCCAACTGAGTGGTGCGTTGACCGGGTAACGGGCGCTCGCTTGTCGCGGCGCCTTTTTCTTTGAAAAAAATCAGGTGAAATATGTTTAAGAAGCTTGTCGTTCCGTTTGTGTTCGGCGTCATCGCCAGCAGCGCCCACGCGTGCATCGTCAATAACTCGATGACGGACCGGCTGCGCCAGATCGTCGTCGCCAACGGCGGATTCCCCGTATCGGACGAGCAGTGCGCCATCCTCAAGCGCAACAACCTCGCGATCTCGGTGGACGGATCGGCGACGGTGCTCGCGGGCGTCAACATTGGCTGGGCGGTCGTGCATCTGCAGGACGTGAAATCCAATATCGCGAGCGACAAGGTGGGCACGGCGACCAACGTCGACAAGTCCGATATGGGCAGCCAGGACATCGCCGATACGCAGTTCTACAAGGCGCTCGGCGCGGCTATTTCGTCGCTTGACTGGAGTGTGGCCTCGCAGGAAGTGACGAAGTATCGGGCGGCGGCGCGGTAAGCGGCGTGCGCTGTTGCGGGGGGCGGGACGGGTGACCACACCGCCCGCATCGAGGTGCCGGCGATTGTTCGAGTGCCGTCGCGCAAAGCGATCGTGCATCGCATGCGCCGCGAATCGTCGAACGTTCGATCCGGGGCGGCTCTCAGTTAGAGACCATTTCAAAAAGACCCCGAGGGGGCTGTTAACCTTTTCGGCAAGCTGTTAACCTTAGCCATCTGAACAACAGGAACCAAGGGGATGGGCACGCCGATCATTGATGACGAACTGTGGGCATTGATCGAACCTTTGCTGCCGCCGCCAAAGCCGCGACGCAAGAAATATCCAGGCCGCCGCCCTGTTTCGGACCGGGCGGCACTGAACGGCATCCTGTTCGTGTTCAAGACCGGGATACGCTGGTGCGACCTGTCGATCAAGTTGGGATTTGGTTCGGGCCCGACCTGCTGGCGTCGCCTGCGCGACTGGCAAAAGGCCGGCGTGTGGGACCGGCTGCACGAGCTGCTGCTCGCGAAGTTACGCGAGGCCGGCCAGCTCGATTTCTCACGCGCAGCCGTCGATTCATCGTCGGTGCGAGCCGTTGGGGCGGGCGAAAAACTGGCCCGAACCCCACGGATCGCTCGCGACCCGGTTCCAAGCACCACATCCTCGTCGACGCAAACGGCGTCCCCGTCACCGCGATCCTGACTGGCGCGAACCGCAACGATGTCACCCAGTTGCTGCCGCTTGTCGATGCGATTGCGCCGATTCGCGGTGTACGTGGCCGGCCGCTTGAGAAGCCCAAAGTCATTTACGCCGATCGCGGCTACGACTCCGAACCACACCGCCAGAAACTTCGCGAACGTGGCATCAAGCCGGTGATCGCAAAGCGCCGGACCGAGCACGGCAGTGGTCTCGGTAAATTTCGCTGGGTGGTCGAGCGTACTCACGCATGGCTCCACAACTTTCGTCGTCTTCGCATTCGCTTTGAGCGTCGCGCCGACATTCACGAAGCATTCCTCAAACTCGGTTGCTCCCTCGTCTGCTGGAACATCTTCAGACGTACGGAGCTGTCTTTTTGAAACGGTCTCTTAATTGAAAGACGCACATTGTTGCGATGCGCGTCAGTCCTCCGACGGGCCTCAATCTGAACCACGCGGAAGCGGGAAGACGCAGGGATGCGTCTTCACATGAAGGTTTTCTGCGCTGCATGGATGTCCCGCGCCACATGCTCGTGGATTGCAGCTACCAGTTCCGTGTCGTCGGTCTGTCGGGCACGGCGGCCGTCCTGCCAGTCCGGGGAGCGGGCCTTTCTGACTGCCAGAGCAGAGCGCGCTACGCCGAGAACATCGCAGACCGTTTTCATTGGTCGTCCCCGGGCAGTAAGGGCGAGCGCGCAATCCAGTTTTTTGAGCGGCCATACTCGACTGCTTCCTTCAGGATTTCTGCCTCCTGCGTCTTCTTGCCAAGCAGACGCTGCAGCTCCCTGATTTCCTTCATCGCCGTGGCTAACTGCGAGGCGGGCACTACGGCTTCTCCAGCCTTCACCGCAGCCAGGCTGCCTTCCTCGTATTGCTTGCGCCACGCAAACACCTGGTTTGGGTTGACCCCGTGTCGCCGGGCAACCGCTGAAACTGTTGCTCCCGGCTCCAGGGTTTCCTGCACGATGGCCACTTTCTCCTGGACCGAACGTCGACGACGACGCTCCGGCTCGGTCAGAACTTCAATGCTTTCCACGATTTGCCTAGGCTTAAAACTAGTCACAAGATTCCCTCTTATTTTAAGAGGTGTCTCGTGTCCTGAGAATCAAGGGGCTACTCCACAAATATAGAAGCGCGGCTCCATCGTGCCCGTTCAGATCAATTTCCCCGCGTTGCAGCGCTTCAGTAATGCGATCGACTGCCCATGCAAGGGGGCAGCGCGTGAAGAGGTTATTTCCGCTGGCTCTGGCCCGCCGGGCTGAGGATAGCGCTTCCGAGAATGCGCCGTTGGTCCAAAGATCTACTTCCTGTGTGACGGCGGCAAGCATGTCTAGCGAAATGTCGAGACCATCTTGCGGAGGCGGCTGACATTTGTTTGCCCGTACCCTGTCGATTTCCTGGTCACAAGATATGGAGGTGGGTTTGCCCACCACATCAACTGTACCTTTAATCAAGAAGCGACCGGACGAGCCCAGCGTCACAAGCGAGGCAGGCAATGGCTCGCGCTCATCCCAAAGCTGGGTTGTCGAAATTGCCCCGCACTTGGCGCATTCGATATCGACGCCGATTAGTTTGCGCGGCTCATACCCCTCGACCAGCACGTGTCCACAAGATCGACATGAAAAGGGTTCGTTACCCTCACCGCGAAAAATCGGCCGTTCTGAACCTTGCAACAACACTGGTCGTGCATTCATAGGTTTTAGGGGGCGGCGCGGGAAGCTACGCGCATGCTACGCAAAGAATGGGCGTAAGCATGGGAGTTTTTGTCAGTTGCCCGGAAACCCTTGTCAGGCTGGGCGCACTGGCGGAGGCGGTGAGATTCGAACTCACGGAAGGGTTACCCCTTCGCCGGTTTTCAAGACCGGTGCATTCAACCACTCTGCCACACCTCCGGAGCCGCGCATTGTACCCGAAACGGGCAACGCGAGGCGCTATGGCCCGGTTTTATTGCCCATCCTTCAAGAACAGCGCTTGCAGATCGTTCAGGAAGCGTTGACCCAGTTCGGTCGGCGCAATTTTTTCGTGATCGCGAGCGATCAATCCGCGTTGTTCCGCCTCCTGCAGTGCTGCCTCGATCGTCGTGATCGGCAAGCCGGTGCGTTCGACGAAACGATGTACCGGAAAGCCCTCCACGAGCCGCAGCGCGTTGAGCATGAATTCGAACGGCAGATCGCGCGCGCCCACTTCATGTTCTTCCTGAACCGCAGCGCCCGCGCGGGCTTCCTCGATGAACGTCGCCGGATGCTTGTAGCGCGCCTGCCGCACGATCCGGTTCGGAAACGACAGCTTCGTGTGCGCGCCCGCGCCGATGCCCAGGTAATCGCCGAAACGCCAATAGTTGAGGTTGTGCTTGCTCTGCCGATGCGGCTTCGCATACGCCGATACCTCGTAGCGTCCATAGCCCGCGGCGGCCGTGCGTTCGTGGATCCACTCCTGCATGTCGGCTGACGCATCGTCGTCGGGGACGGTGGGCGGGAACTTCGCGAACAGCGTGTTCGGCTCGAGCGTCAGGTGATACAGCGACAGATGGGGCGGCGCGAACGAGAGCGCCGTTTCGATATCCTGCTTGCACTCGTCGAGCGTCTGCTGTGGCAGCGCGAACATCAGGTCGAGATTGAAATTGTCGAACGTGCGCGCGGCGACTTCGACAGCGCGGCGTGCTTCCGTTGCATCGTGGATACGCCCGAGCGCCTTCAGATGCCCCTCGTTGAAGCTCTGGATGCCGACCGACAGCCGGTTCACGCCGCTTGCGCGAAACTGCGCGAATTTCTCGGCCTCGAACGTGCCGGGGTTGGCTTCGAGCGTGATCTCGGCGTCGGCATCGAGCGGCAGCAGCGCGCGCACGTCCGAGAGCAGCCGGTCGAGCCCCTTCGCCGACAGCAGGCTCGGCGTGCCGCCGCCGATGAACACGGTGTGCACCTGGCGCCCCCACACGAGCGGCAGCGCGTGTTCGAGATCGGCGCGCAATGCGTCGAGGTAGTCATCCTCGGGAAAGCGCTCGCCGCGCCATTCGTGCGAGTTGAAGTCGCAGTACGGGCACTTGCGCACGCACCACGGGAAATGCACGTAGAGCGCGAGCGGCGGCAACGACGTGAGCCGGGTGCTGCCCGGCATGGTGAACGCCGGAATCACACCGGCTCGCAATGAAACGGGAATCACGCGTCCTCCCGCAGCCGCGCGAGCAACTGGCGCAGCGCGATCGCGCGGTGGCTCGCGCCGTTCTTGACGGCCGGTTCCAGTTCGGCGGCGCTCGCGCCGAATTCGGGCAGATAGAAGTACGGGTCGTAGCCGAAGCCGTTCGCGCCGCGCGGCGCGTCGAGCACGACGCCGTGCCAGCGGCCTTCGGCGATCAGCGGCTCGGGGTCGTCGGCGTGGCGCACGAGTGCGAGCACGCAGAAGTAGTATGCGCGTCGATCGGTATGCTCGCGCAAGCGCTCGACTAGCAGCGCATTGTTCGCCGCATCGCTCTTTTCACCGCCCGCCAGCTGCGCGAAGCGCGCCGAATAGACGCCCGGCGCGCCGCGCAGCGCGCGCACGCACAGGCCGGAATCGTCGGCGAGCGCGGGCAGGCCGGTCAGCTTCGCGGCGTGGCGGGCCTTGGCCAGTGCGTTCTCGACGAAGGTCGGATGCGGCTCCTCGGCTTCGGGCACGTTGAGCGCGCCCTGCGGCACGAGTTCGATGCCGGCCGCGCCGAACAGGGCCGCGAATTCGCGCAGCTTGCCCGCGTTGTTCGACGCGAGCACGACGCGCGCGAGCGCCGCATCGACGGCCGTGTCGCGCTCAGTCATGCGCGATCCCCAGCGCGGCCTTTTGCTTGTCGATCAGCGTGCGGATGCCGGCTTCGGCGAGATCGACGAGCGCACCCAGCTCGCTGCGCGAAAACGGTACGCCTTCAGCCGTGCCCTGGACTTCGACGAGGCCGCCCGAGCCCGTCATCACGACGTTCATGTCGGTATCGCAGTTCGAGTCCTCGGCGTAGTCGAGATCGAGCACGGGTACGCCCTCGTGAATGCCGACCGAGATCGCGGCGACGTAGTCGGTGATCGGCGAGCTGTCGATGCGGCCCGCCGCGATCAGCTTCGACACGGCGTCGTGCGCCGCGACGAAGGCGCCCGTGATGCTGGCCGTGCGCGTGCCGCCGTCGGCCTGCAGCACGTCGCAGTCGAGGTTGATCGTGCGCGCGCCGAGCTTTTCCAGGTCGAACACGGCGCGCAGCGCGCGGCCGATCAGGCGCTGGATTTCCTGCGTGCGGCCGGTCTGCTTGCCGCGCGCGGCTTCGCGGTCGCTGCGCGTATGCGTGGCGCGCGGCAGCATGCCGTATTCGGCCGTGAGCCAGCCCTGGCCCTTGTCGCGCAGGAACGGCGGCACGCTTTCGGACACGCTCGCGGTGCACAGCACCTTGGTGTCGCCGAATTCGACCAGCACGGAGCCTTCCGCGTACTTCGTGTAGTGGCGGGTGATGCGCACGTCGCGCAACTGGTCGGCGAGGCGGCCGCTCGGGCGCTTGAGGGAATCGGTCATGTTCGGAGAGGGGGCCGCGAAACGCGGCGAGGCAGGGGAAACACCGATTTTACCGCTTGCCGCCACCGCGCGCCGGGCGGGCGATGCGGCGGCCCGCTGACGCGGAGGGCTCGCGTTCAAAAATGGGATAATACGGTTTCTCCGCCCCGCGCCATGATCAATGCGTGATCGATACGCCGGGCGCCTCAACCTTCAGCCCTGTGTGACGCGCGTCGCGCGCCATGGCGGGCCTATCGCGAGACGAACCATGATTTACAGCATGACCGGCTATGCAAGCGCGACGCGCGAGCTTGCAGCGGCGTCGGGTACCGGCGGCGTCAGCGTTTCCGTCGAGCTGCGCACGGTGAATTCGCGCTTTCTCGACCTGAATTTCCGCATGCCGGAAGATGTGCGCGTGTGCGAGCCGACTTTGCGCGAGATGCTGATGACCAAGCTCTCGCGCGGCAAGGTCGACATCCGCATCAACATCCAGCGCAGCGAGCAGTCGGCGAACGCGGGCGCGCTCAATCGCGATGCCCTGAACCAGCTCGCGTTGCTCGAGGGCGCCGTGCTCGAATCGTTCCCGGATTCGGGCCGTCTGCGCACCGGCGAAATCCTGCGCTGGCCCGGCGTGCTCACGGAAAGCGCGGTGTCGCCGGAGACGCTGCGCGATGCGGTGCTCGCGTGCGGCAAGCAGGCGATCGCCGATCTGATCGACGTGCGCGCGCGCGAGGGCGCCCAACTCGCGAACGTGCTGCTCGCGAACGCCACGGAGATGGAGGCGATCGTCACGAAGATCACGCCGCTCGTGCCGGAGCTGATCGTCAAGCAGCAGCAGAAGATCGTCGAGCGGCTGCAGGAAGCGCTCGGCATCGCAGCGCCGGAGAGCACGGGCGCCTCGATCGGCAGCGTATCGCGCGAGGAGATCGCCGAGCGCATTCGCCAGGAAGTGACGATCTATGGCATCCGCATCGACATCGCGGAAGAACTCTCGCGCCTCACGGCCCACCTGAACGAAACGCGTCACGTGATCGAGAAGGGCGGCAAGGTGGGCAAGCACCTCGACTTCATGATGCAGGAGCTCAATCGCGAAGCGAACACGCTCGGCTCGAAGGCGGCGGCGAAGGAACTCGCGGATGCGTCGATGACGCTCAAGCTGCTCATCGAGCAGATGCGCGAACAGGTACAGAACCTCGAATAACCCGGTAAGGAACTTTAGACATGACCGGCCAAACCAGCGAAAACAAACCGCGCAATCCGTACGCGGGCGTCTATCCCGGCAACCTCTTCATGGTGGTTGCGCCCTCTGGCGCGGGCAAGTCGACACTCGTGAACGCGCTGCTCGGAGAAGACAGCGCGATCCGCTTGTCGATTTCGTACACGACCCGCACGCCGCGCTCGAAGGAGTGCGACGGCGAGCACTATCACTTCACGAGCGTCGACGATTTTCTCGCGCGCCACGCGGCAGGCGAGTTCCTCGAGAGCGCTGAAGTGCATGGCAACTACTACGCGACTTCGCGCGTCTGGATCGAAGACCAGATGAAGATGGGCCATGACGTGCTGCTCGAAATCGATTGGCAGGGCGCGCAGCAGGTGAAGAAACAATTTCGCAATGCTGTGGAAATCTTCATTCTGCCGCCGTCGCTCGACGCGCTCGCCGAGCGCCTGAAAAAGCGCGGCGAAGACGAGCCGAACGTCATCACGCGACGCCTGCTCGCGGCCGGTAGCGAGATGGCGCACGCGGCCGAAGCCGAATACGTGGTCATCAACGAAAACTTCGAGCGGGCTCTGAACGAACTGCGTTGTGTGGTGGCGGCCACGCGTTTGCGCTTCGGTTCGCAGTACGCTCGCCATACGGAGCTCTTCGTGCAGCTCGGCATTCACCTTCCGCAGCCCGGTGTGTCGGGCACATAAGGTAGAATAGGAACCTATAGAGAAAGAAGGAACCCGACATGGCCCGCATCACCGTCGAAGACTGTCTCAAACAGATCCCGAACCGTTTCGAACTGGCGCTCGCCGCTACCTACCGTGCGCGTCAGCTCGCTCAAGGCCATACGCCGAAGATCGAGAGCCGCGACAAGCCGACCGTCGTCGCGCTGCGCGAAATCGCGGCAGGCCAGGTTGGCGTGGAAATGCTGAAAAAGGTGCCCGTTTAAGGCACCCGCAACATTCCTGCCTGTTGTGTGATTGACCCGCGTGCAGCCGCTTCGTCTTGATCCACGGTTGACCTGCGTTTGACTGATACGGAGGCGAACATGAGCACCACGCCCTCGTCGGCCGCCACGGATGTGGACCAGGAAGCCGAGAACGCGAGCACTGCACGCAACTACATCGACGCCGTCCTCGAACAGTCGTTTCGACATCTGTTCGGGCCGACCGCGACGCCGGAGCAGCCCCGCAAGCACGGGGTCGTCTCCATCGCCAATCTGACCACCGCGCTCTCCACCTATCTGTCACCGGAGGAGATCAAGGAGGTCAAGGCCGCTTTCCATTTCAGCGACGAGGCCCACCTCGGCCAATATCGTCAGAGCGGCGAACCTTACATCACCCATCCCGTCGCCGTCGCGGAAATCTGCGCGGGCTGGAAGCTCGACGCGCAGTCGATCATGGCCGCGCTCCTGCACGACGTGATGGAAGACCAGGGCGTGACCAAGGCCGAACTCGCCGAGCGTTTCGGCCCGAAAGTCGCCGAACTGGTCGACGGGCTGTCGAAACTCGACAAGATGGAGTTTCGCAATCGCGAGGAAGCGCAGGCGGAGAACTTCCGCAAGATGCTGCTCGCGATGGCGCGCGATGTGCGCGTGATCCTCGTGAAGCTCTCGGATCGCCTGCACAACATGCGCACGCTTGGCGCGGTGCCGCACGAGAAGCGCCGGCGCGTCGCGCGCGAGACGCTCGACATCTATGCGCCGATCGCCCACCGGCTGGGCCTGAACAATACCTATCGCGAGCTGCAGGACCTGAGCTTCGCGAATTTCAATCCGCATCGCTACGCGACGCTCGAGAAAGCGGTGAAGTCCGCGCGCGGCAATCGCCGCGAGGTGGTCAGCAAGATTCTCGAGTCGGTCCAGCGCGCGATCGCGGAGGCGAAGCTCGCCGCGGAAGTGACCGGCCGCGAGAAAACCATCTTCAGCATCTACAAGAAGATGCGCGACAAGCAGCTGTCGTTCTCGCAGGTGCTGGATGTTTACGGTTTTCGCGTCGTGGTCGACTCGGCGCTCGAATGCTATACCTGCATCGGCGCGCTGCATGCGCTCTACAAGCCCGTGCCGGGCAAGTTCAAGGACTACATCGCGATCCCGAAGGTCAACGGCTACCAGTCGCTGCATACGACGCTGGTGGGCCCCTTCGGCGCGCCGATCGAGTTCCAGGTGCGCACGCGCAAGATGCACGAGATCGCCGAAGCCGGCGTCGCCGCGCATTGGCTGTACAAGAACGGCGGCGCGGACCTGAACGACGTGCAAAAGCGCGCGCATCAGTGGCTCAAGTCGCTGCTCGACATCCAGAGCGAGGCGGGCGATTCGAGCGAATTCCTCGAGCACGTGAAGATCGATCTGTTCCCGGATGCGGTCTACGTGTTCACGCCGAAGTCGAAGATCATGGCACTGCCGCGCGGCGCCACGGCGCTCGACTTTGCGTACTCGATCCATAGCGACCTCGGCAACCAGTGCGTCGCGGTGAAGATCAACAACGAGTTGCTGCCGCTACGCACCGAGTTGAAGAGCGGCGACATCGTCGAGGTCATTACGGCGCCCTATTCGAAGCCGAATCCCGCGTGGCTCGGCTTCGTGCGCAGCGGCAAGGCGCGCTCGGCGATCCGTCACTACCTGAAGACGATGCGTCTCACGGAATCGGTGCAACTGGGCGAGCGGCTCGTCGAGCAGGCGCTCAAGGGTTACGGTTACACGCTCTCCGAAGTCACGCCCGAGGTCTGGGAGAAGCTGGTCCAGTGGACCGGCAACAAGAACCGCCAGGAAATCTTCGCCGACATCGGCCTCGGCCGGCGTGTCGCGGCCGTCATGGCCAAGCGCATCGAAGTGTTGATGAACGGTCAGGAAGCGGACGACGACGATCATCACCATCCGCCGCGCGATCCGAACGCGCCGCATGCGCCGCCGGTCGTGATTACGGGCACCGAGGGCATGTCGGTGCAGTTGTCGGCCTGCTGCCGTCCGATTCCGGGCGACGACATCATGGGCTATATCGGCATCGGCCTCGGCATGGCGATCCACACCACGGACTGCCGCGTCGCGCAGCGTATCCATCGGCGCGATCCGGGCCGCTGGATCGACGTCGCGTGGGCACCGCAGCCAGGGCGTCTGTTCGACGTCGCGGTCAAGGTGCTGGTGAAGAACACCAAGGGCGTATTCGCGCGCGTCGCCGCCGACATCACGTCGGCCGATGCGAACATCGTCCACATCGCGATGGACGAAGATTTGTCGCAGGAGTCGAACCTGTTGCGCTTCGTGATCCAGGTGAGCGACCGCGTGCACCTCGCGAACGTGATGCGGCGTGTGCGCACGAATCCGGACGTGATGCGCATCGCGCGCGAGCGCCCCAGCGACGAAGGCCATCATCGTTCCGATGGCGGGATGCGCATCGACCGCGAGCGCGGCGACTACTGAGTCACAAACGATCCGCAGTTTCCGATTCGATCCTTGAAAACGACGAGAGGAACACGCGATGAACGTAGCTGAACTCACCGGCATGGCCCTCGACTACTGGGTCGCACGCGGCCTGCCGGATTTCGTGCGTGAAATCTACTTTACCGACAGTGGCGCCACCGTCGCCGTGCGCGGCAACGACCGTGGCAGGGCGTGGGATGGCCGTTTCACGCCGTCGAGCACGTGGGAGGCAGCGGCCGTCGTGCTGGAGCGCGCCGAGCACTTTGAACTGCTGCCGCGCAACGGTGCGACTGCGGCCTCGTGCGTCGTCGAATTGGGCGGTGCGAAGGGCGCGGGGGAGGCCGAGGGGCGCGGCGACAACGTGCGGCTAGCGCTCTTGCGCGCGTTCGTGGCGAGCCGCTTCGGCGACACGGTCGGCGACGTGCTGCGTCAGCCGCAGGCGCTGATGGACGGGAGTGTGGCGCCGATTGCGGAGCCGAGTGCAGTCGGCGACGTGGAAGACATGCCGCGGCCGGATGCCCAGATCGGTGACATCGGTTCGGCGCCACGCTGAAGCTTGGCAGGCGGGGAGAATACGCGACGGAAAAGCAAAAGGCCTTCCTGAAACTAATCAGGAAGGCCTTTCAATAGATGGCGCGGCTGGCAGGATTCGAACCCACGACCCCTTGGTTCGTAGCCAAGTACTCTATCCAACTGAGCTACAGCCGCACGCTAAACGCGCTACAACAATATACTGCATGAACACCTTCCCTTTGGGAAAGTCTTCTAATAGATGGCGCGGCTGGCAGGATTCGAACCCACGACCCCTTGGTTCGTAGCCAAGTACTCTATCCAACTGAGCTACAGCCGCACGCAGAAAAGAGATTATAGCAAGGTGGTGAAAAAAGGGAAGAGGGAAAATGCGATTTCTCTCCCGCACCGGTTCGTGTACCCTCAAAGCAGCGCAGGAGCGAGTACCGAAAAAATCATGAACAAAGCCTTTGTCAAAGAATCGACTGACGAGAACGACGACGATCTCGATGTCGGTCAACCCGAAATTCCCCCTGGCACCAAAAACTACATGACGCCCGCTGGTCATCAGCGCATGCGCAATGAGTTGCTGCACTTGATCGACGAGGCCCGGCCCGAGGTGGTCAAGCTGGTGTCGTGGGCGGCCTCCAATGGCGACCGGTCCGAGAACGGTGATTACATCTACGGCAAACGCCGTTTGCGCGAAATCGACCGGCGCATTCGCTTTCTCACCAAACGGCTCGATCTCGCCGAGGTGGTCGACAGCAGCCGCCAGGAGAACATCGATCAGGTGTTTTTTGGCGCCACCGTCGAATACGGGACCGAGGACGGCGAATCGCACACGGTCACGATCGTCGGTGTCGACGAGGTCGATCTCGACGTTGGTCACGTGAGCTGGATCTCTCCCGTGGCAAGGGCGCTGCTCAAGTCGAAGATCGGCGATCAGGTGACGCTGCACACGCCTGCGGGCCCGACGCCGATCGATGTGCTCGACGTCACGTATCCGGCGCGCAGCGGCGCGGGGTAGGCGGAACAGGGCCCGCCGGACTTGTCCAGTTGCGGCGCGCCCCGGCAGGGCACAAAAAAAGGCGCCGCAAGCGGCGCCTTTTTCATACTGCGGATACTGCGTGATGCTTAGAAGCGGTGACGCATACCAACCGTCACGGCGACCTGATCGTGCGACGTCGATGCCGAGCTCACACCGTTCAGGAACGGTCCGATGTCGGCCGGGTTCGAGCTGGCGTGCTGCCAGTTGCCTTGCAGGTAGACGTCCGTGCGCTTCGAGAGCAGGTAGTCCGATTGCAGCGAAACCGTGTTGTAGTTCGGATTCACGCCGCCACCCAGGCTCGTGCGGGTGTACGTGTACGCGCCTGCCAGGCTCAGGGCCGGGGTCAGCGAGTAGCGGATGTTGCCTTCGAAGTTCTGGAAGCGTGCGCTGTCTGCACGGAACGCGATGCCCGAGCCCGAAACACCCGACTGCGTCGCCGAGATGCCGCCGCCTGCTGTGTCGCCCAGTTGCGTCTGCGTGTAGACGAAGCCAGCCGTTGCCGGGCCGAACGTGTAGTTCACGCCGCCGCCGAACGTGCGCTGACGGCCTGCGAGGAACGTCCATTCGCCGGTCTGCGCGCCCGCTGCGCTGGCGCTCGGGCCGTCAGCCGTGCTGTTGAACACGCCAGTCGGCGTCGAGTTGTTCAGCTGCAGGTAGCCAGCTGCCAGGTTCAGGCCGCCCCATGCGTACGATGCGCCGAAGCTGTACGCGCGGTTGTTGGCGAACTCGGTGCTGTTCGAGAACGAGTACGTGCCGCCGAACTTGAAGCCCGCGTAGTTCACGCTCGTGTACTTGACCGTGTTGTTGAAACGGATCGAGTTGTTCAGGTTGTCGTTGTCAAACGGGTGCGCAGCGATCGTGCCGCCGTATTGCGTGCCCGTGTTCGACAGCGGTGCCAGGTAGTCGACCACGCTGTCATATTGACGGCCGAGGGTCACAGCGCCGTACTGGTCGCTTGCGAGGCCCACGAACGCTTGACGACCGAACATGCGGCTGCTTTGGCTAGCCGTGCCGTTAGCGATGCTGAAGCCGTTTTCCAACGTGAAGATTGCGTGGAGACCGCCACCCAGGTCTTCCGAACCACGCAGACCCCAACGGCTGCCGTTCACCGTGCCACTGCGCATTTGCCATGCGCTGTGACCGCCTTGATTGTTCGTGTACGTGATGCCGGCATCAATGAGGCCGTACAGCGTGACGCTGCTCTGCGCGTGCGCAGCGGTTGCGAAAACGCCCGTCAGGGCGGTGACCAAGAGAGTCTTTTTCATGTTTGTAAGCTCCGAGAACAGGATGGGTCTTATTTGGATGACCCAGGCGTTTGAGAAACCACCACGCGAGCGCAGCGAGAGGCGTAAGACGCGTGGGACACGCTCATGCAGCGAAGCGCGTCGGTTTCCGGACAGGCAAAGTGTAGAGAGGCCACTCGGAATCAGGACATTCCAAAATCCGCAATAAAGTATTGCGTTTGGAGAAATGATGCGGTGACGGCCTGAAACCCCTTGATGGGAAAGGGATTCGGGGGAGGGGCGCTCAAGGCGGCGAGAAAATCAGGAGCACACCGTTGTGCGATTACTACAACAATTCAGCGCTGAAAATACGGAATCGATGCGCCGCTGATTATTGCGGCGCAAGTAACAGTAGATTGTGCAATGTGCGCTTAATAGCCGGCTCGACCAACAGCTATACTGAATTCGCTGCTTTCCGAAGCAGACTTTTTCGTTGACGAAAAAGATCTCCAAACCTTTGTCAGCGCGGTTCATCACCGCGCTTTTTTTTGCCCGGAACCTAAGCCGCGTCTACCTCAGCGGTCGCTCACGGGCGCCTGCACACTCCAGTCTTCCATCACGTAATGCCGCGCGTCCATAGGGGAACACAGCAGGTTCTGCCAATGATCGCCGTGCCAGTTACCGTCGATGCGCATTAATGCTGTCTCGTCGTTGGCCTCAGTCGGATGGTCGAATTTGACGAGCCAACTGCCGAGGCGTCGAAGGGTACTCAGCATGGCGGCCTCCTTTGGCAATCCATACTGGTTATCTTGAGTTGAAGGTACTACGCGAACAACCGGTAGAAACACTTACGTTTGACACGTTTTGTTACATTTCGGGAATTATTTCCTGAAAAAATATTGCGTTTACAGGCTGCGGTAAAAATGACGACGATCAAACCGGGATATTAATTTGACAATTTTGTGCATCACGATTGATGCATGCTGGTTTTATCTGTTGGGCGCCAATGCTGTTATAAAAAATTCTCTTGACGATTGCTTGACGTTCCCCGTATAACGGCAAAGCTGATTTTCGACTTGCGATGCACTCTGCAAAACCGGGGCTGCCGATGCAGGAAAATTGGTCGACTCTTGGCGCAGGGGCGAGGCCCGCGTCACTAAAATCTCGAGGGAAACTGAAATTATGGAAACCGGTATCGTCAAATGGTTCAATGATGCGAAGGGCTTTGGCTTTATCACATCGGACGCCGGCGGTGACGATTTGTTCGCGCACTTCTCGGAGATCCGCAGCGACGGCTTCAAGTCGCTGAAGGAGAACCAGCGCGTCTCGTTCGACGTCAAGGTGGGCCCGAAGGGCAAGCAGGCTGCGAATATCCAGCCGCTGTAAGCCGATGCGGCGCAACGCGCCGATTAATCGCATCAGTGAAAGCCCTGGCATTGCCAGGGCTTTTTTGTTGTGTAATGCCGGTCGGGAAGATTCAATGAATAGCCGCGATCCGGTTTTGCTCAGGCCGCATATCGTCAGACTGAATATCGATATATAAATATCGACTGGTAAGACTAATGGCGCGCCGCTGCATAACCGATTTACGCATACACCGAGATAATCGAGCCTTGTAACGCGTCACGCAGTTTTACCGATGCCACGCCGTGTTTCGTTCGGTGGCGCCGGGCAAACTGGTGCATACTTTGCGGCAATTCATTTCCCTCCCGCCGCGTTGTCATGTCTGAAGCCCCCTTGCTGGAACCTGTTGCCGCCGCCACGGCGCCCATCGTCTTCGTCGACCTTGAAACGACCGGCGGCTCGCCAGGGGAGCACCGCATTACCGAAGTGGGTGTCGTCGAGATCAATGGGGGGCAGGCTTCGAGCTGGACGACCCTCGTCAATCCCGGTCAGCCCATTCCGCCGTTCATCCAGCAATTGACCGGCATCACCAACGACATGGTTCGCGGCGCGCCCACCTTCGCCGAGATCGCACCCGCGCTGTTCGAGCGGCTGGCCGGCAGACTTTTCATCGCGCACAACGCCAGTTTTGATCGCGGCTTTTTGCGTGCCGAGTTCGAACGTGCCGGACTCGCGTTCAATCCCGACGTGCTGTGCACCGTGCGGCTCTCGCGTGCGCTCTTTCCAGGCGAGAAGCGCCACGGGCTTGACGCGCTCGTCGAGCGGCACGCGCTGGTGCCGTCGGACCGCCACCGGGCGTTTGCCGATGCCGATCTGATCTGGCAATTCTGGCAACGCTTGCCGGCGCTGATCCCCGCTGAGATGCTCGCCACCCAGATCGAGCGCTTGACGCGCCGCTACCGGCTCGCCGGCGACATTACCGACGATCTGCTCGACACGGCACCCGCCGGTCATGGGGTCTATGCGTTCTATGGCGAAGGCGATGCACCGCTCTACGTCGGCCGCAGCGTGCGCGTGCGTCAGCGGGTGCGCTCGCATTTGTCGGGCGAGCGGCGCTCGGCGCGCGAACTGCGCATGGCGCAGCAGGTACTGCGGGTCGAGTGGCAGGCGACCGGCGGCGAACTCGGCGCGCTACTGGTGGAGGCGCAGTGGATCGCCTCGATGCGGCCGTCCTTCAACCGCGTGGCGCGCGTGAAGCGCGGCGATCCGTCGTCGGCGCCCTGGCCGTTCGAGGGCGCCGTGACATTCGAGGAGGCCGATGCAGCGAACGGCGTGCGGGTCTTCCACGTCGTCGATCGATGGTGCTACCTCGGCCACGGGGCGAGTGTGGCGGACGCCACGGTGCTCGCCGACGCTGCGTCCGCGCGGACATTCGAACCGTCGACGTACCGGATCCTGCAGACACATCTCGCACGCGGCCTCGACATGCTGCCCGTGCAGTCCCAGTCTGCGTCGATCAGCGCAGCCTGAGCGCGGCCGCGTTCTACGCGACGCCGCCCACGCCGCCAGCCGAACAGACGTGCGCGAGCGCGTGCGTGAGGGCTGCGCTGCGCGCGGAGTCATAACGCGTAAGCGTCTTCCAGTTGGCGATGGCGCCGGCGAGCCGGGTCGGGCAATCCGATTCAGCGCGCAATGGCTGCACGCGTGCCAGTCCCGCGATGAGCTGGCCGGTCAGCCGGTCGAGTTGCGGGCGTGTGCTGGTGGCGAGATCGGGTGCGGGTCCGGCCGGGGGCTGCGATGCGCGCCACGTCGCGAACAGTGCGTTCTGGACTTCCTTGCTTGCCTCGATCTGGTCTTCGAAGAAGGCTCGAGCGAATTCCGGATCGACGTTCGCGGCGGCCGCGCGCTTCTGCACGCTGGCGAGCAGGGCCGCTTCGCGAGGGGTATCGGTGATCGGCTGGTGATTGAACCACTTCCACTGCGCGACCGGTTCGGCGAGCGCGAGGCGCTGCGACGCGAGCGAAATCAGGTTGGTCAGCGCGGTGTCGTCGCCATCGGCGCGCACAGCCGGGCTCGAAAGCGCACAAACGAGCGCGGCGGCGCAAGCGAAGCCGGCGCGGAATAGACGTTTCATCGAGAATGGGCTCGCCAAGCTTAAAGCCGCAAGGATAGCGGGTTCGCTGGCAGGACGGTGGTGCAATCGCGCGCGACCGCGCTTGCCGCGCCACCCACCGGATGGCTGCGGGCAATTGCCAGGCGACCGCCAGGCAACAACCCGGCAGCAAGCGGCCAGCATGGCCAGTCAGCGTTGCCGCGCAAGCGCGCAACGCTCGGCGCGAGTCCCCGCGCGCCGACACACCGGTTTGCAGCACGGACACGACGGCGTCAACCGTGTGGCCGCACTGCCGGTGTGTCATTTTTGCTCGTGTGACTTGCGCTGCTCGTCGAGGAATGCGCGAACGTGGGCGGGTAATTCGTCGCCGAGAAACTCGACGGCCACCGGGTCCGGATCCGGGCTGAAGACTTTGTCCGGGGTCGGAATCCTTGGCGGTTTGGCATCCATGATCATTCTCCTGTATGAGTCGATTATCTGACTCGGCCCTTGATTCACGCCAGTACTGGATGGCAGTAATAGTGCTTTCGTAACTTACGTGTTGCTTTAATCGCACACCGACACATTGCATTAAGCAGCGAGGAATATAATCGGTGGGCTCTCTTGCGCCTTGCGCCAAACCGGCTGGATGGCGCCAGCGCTCGCCGCAGAGCCCTCAGACCTTATCCCCACTACCTCAGCGCCACAAGCGGTGCCTTGTCGCGCGTCAAAGTTCTTGTCGCTCCTGCCTGCGTTAAACCGCCCGTGTTTTTTCATAACGGCCGACACCTCGTGCGCGTTGACGTTAATGGCGACGTCGAAATCGAAAATACGGGTTTTAACGGATAAAGGTGCGTTCCAATTCGCGCAATTAATTCATGATCGGCTTTTGGCATGCGTGTTCTGTGCGCCAGACCATAAAACGCATACGGCGCCGGTCAGGGCGCCGTACGACCGTCGTATCGGAAGTGTTCAGTTGTTCGCCGGTGCCGGCACGCGCTGGGGCAGATCGAAGCCCGTGGGCTTGGCGAACACTTCGACGTCGCCGTGAATGCGTGCCTGATGGCCATCCGCAAACATGTAGTACGGAAACGGATGCGGCGGCTCCGATGCCGCGTCGAGTCGCGCGACGAGTTCCGGCGCGAGCGTGAAGTCGAGTGCGGCAAGCGATTCGTCGAGCTGCGCGAGCCGCGTTGCCCCGACGATTACGCTCGACACCCCGCGCTTGTGGCTGAGCCAGTTGAGGGCGACCTGCGCCATCGGGCGGCCGGCGTCGCGCGCAACCGCCTCGAGTTCCGCGACGATCGCGAAGTTGCGTGCGCTGAGCTTGTCGAAACCCGGCTGCGGGTCGGCGGCGAGCGTCTGCAGCCGACCCGTGCCGCTCACGTGGGCCGCATTGGCGTCCTGGGACGGCCGGTATTTGCCGGACAACAGGCCCATGCCGAGCGGGCTCCACGGCACGAGCCCCATGCCGAGATGGGTCGCGAGATCGGCGAACTCGTGCTCGGCGTTGCGCTCGATCAGCGAATACTCGAGCTGCATGGCCGCGACCGGCTCGAAGCCGCGCCAGTCCGCGAGCGTCTGCGCGCGGCCCGCATACCACGCCGGCACATCGGACAGGCCTACGTAGCGGATCTTGCCCGCCCGCACGGCGTCGTCCATGGCGCGCATCACCTCGTCGGCGGGCGTCATGCGGTCCCAGGTGTGCAGGTAGTACAGATCGATGTAGTCGGTGCCGAGGCGCTTGAGCGAACCTTCGAGCGCGCGCAGCAGGTTCTTGCGATGGTTGCCGCCTGCGTTCGGGTTGCCGGGCTCGGCGTTGTACGAGTACTTGGTGGCGATCACGAGCCGCTCGCGCAACGCGCGCGCTGCCGCGAAGCGGCCGACCCAGGTCTCGCTGGTGCCGTCGGTGTAGAGATCGGCCGTATCGATGAAATTGCCGCCGGCGTCGACATAGCGGTCGAACAGCTGCCGGGCCGTCGATTCGTCGGCGCCCCAGCCCCATTCGGTGCCGAACGTCATCGTGCCGAGGGCCAGCGGGCTCACGCGCAGGCCCGAGCGGCCGAGCAGGGTGTAGCGATCGAGCGTCATGACTGCCTCCTTGTCCAATAGAACCGATGTGGTGTCGATGGCGTTATCGTGCGCTTCGTCTTCTTGTGGAAAAATCCCGTTCAGATGAAATAACTGTGAAGTCTTACTTCACAATGGAGGTTTCATGGACGCGGCGCAATTGCCGGCGCTGGCGGCCTTCGCGGCCGTCGCGCGGCACGGCAGCTTCACGAGGGCAGCGAGTGCCGTCGGCGTATCGACTTCGGCGCTCTCGCAGACGGTGCGCGCGCTCGAGCGGCAGACCGGCGTGCGGCTCTTCAACCGGACGACGCGTCGCGTCGTGCTGACCGAGGCGGGCGCGCAGTTCTACGAGCAGGTGCGACCCGCGCTCGCGGCGCTCGACAGCGCGCTCCAGTCACTCGACGAAAACCGCGGCGAGCCGGCGGGCACGTTGCGTATCAACTTGTCGCGGATCGCGAGCGAACTGCTCGTCATGCCGCACCTCGCCACGTTCACGGCGCGCTATCCGCGCATCCAGCTCGAAATGACACTCGATGACGGCATGGCCGATCTCGTCGGCGAGGGCTTCGACGCGGGTATCCGGCTCGGCGAGAGCGTCGCGCCCGGCATGGTCGCCGTTGCGCTCGGCGGGCCGGTACGCATCGCGGTGGCGGGGTCGCCCGACTATTTCAGTCGCCATGCGCCGCCGCGCACGCCCGATGAACTCAGCGCGCACGATTGTCTGCGCTACCGTTTCGCGACGAGTGGTGCGATCTATCGCTGGGAGTTCGCGCAGGCCGACGCGCCGCGACGTGTATTCGATGTCGAGACGCGCGGCTCGCTGGTGACGAACGATTTGCGCACGATGGTCCGCGCGGCGGAGCAGGGTGTGGGTCTGCTGCATGTGATCGAGGACTACGTGCAGGAGCAACTCGCAAGCGGGCGTCTCGTGCGGGTGCTCGAAGCGTGGTGTCCCGAATTCGCTGGCTTCTATCTGTACACGGCCGGGCGTGCGCAGATGCCGCAAAAGGTCCGTGCGCTGATTGATTTTCTGAAGGAGAAGCGGGCGAGGCAGTAGCACTTGCTGAACGCAGTGTCGCCAAAATGCCAGGGATTCCTCATGGAAGTTCGCCAAAGCAAAAAGCCCAGTCACGAGGACTGGGCTTTCGCCTGAAACTTTTGGTGCCGGAAAGAGGAATCGAACCCCCGACCTTCGCATTACGAATGCGCTGCTCTACCGTCTGAGCTATTCCGGCATCAGAGAAACAAGATTATATGGACTAAGCCGAATCTTTGGCAAGGCCTTTTTTCAGTTTTTTTCGTCGAGGTGATAACGGGTCACGCGCTCGACCTCGTTCTTCGAACCGAGGAACACCGCGACGCGTTCGTGCAGGCTCTGCGGCTCCACTTCCATGATGCGCTGCTTGCCGTTGGTCGCGGCGCCGCCCGCCTGCTCGACGATGAACGCCATCGGATTTGCCTCGTACATCAAACGCAGCCTGCCGGGCTTCGACGGATCGCGGCGGTCGGCCGGATACATGAAGATGCCGCCACGGTTCAGGATCCGATGCACGTCGGCGACCATCGAAGCGATCCAGCGCATATTGAAGTTCTCGCCGCGCGGGCCGTCCTTGCCCGCGTTGAGCTCGCCGATGTACTGCTGCACCGGCTCGTACCAGTGGCGCGCGTTCGACGCGTTGACGGCATATTCGCGCGTGTCTTCGGGAATGCGCATGTTGCTTTGCGTGAGCACCCACGAGCCGAGTTCGCGATCGAGCGTGAAGCAATTGACGCCGTTGCCAGTCGTCAACACGAGCACGGTCTGCGGGCCGTAGACGGCGTAGCCCGCCGCGACCTGCTTGGTGCCGGGTTGCAGGAACGACTGCTCGGTCGGCTGCGCGCCATCCGGGCAGCGCAGCACCGAGAAGATTGTACCGATCGACACGTTCACGTCGATGTTCGACGAGCCATCGAGCGGGTCGAACACCAGCAGGTATTCGCCCTTCGGATAGTTCGCCGGAATCGGGAAGAACGTCTCCATTTCCTCCGATGCCATGGCGGCGAGGTTGCCGCCCCATTCGTTGGCATCGAGCAGGATTTCGTTGGAGAGGATGTCGAGGTTCTTCTGCACCTCACCCTGGACGTTCTCGCTGCCGGCCGTGCCGAGCGCGTCACCGAGCGCGCCCTTGCTGACGTTGTAGCTGATCGCCTTACAGGCGCGGGCGACGACCTCGATCAACAGGCGCAAGTCGGCGGGCAGATTGTGGTTCTCACGCTGCTGCTCGATCAGATACTTGGTGAGAGTGGTTCGACGATGCAATGCCATTGCAAAACTCCAGAATGCGCTTGGGAATAGCGTAATTCTACCCGTTCGGATGAGGCAATCCGGTGGCGCGTGGCGAGGCGGCACGCAGGCGCGGGAAAGCGCTGCTGTTGCCGCCTTGCGGCACGGCCTGCGCGCGGACGAAAAAAAGCCGGCAACGCGTGCCGGCTCCTTGCCAGGTTGGCGCGAACACCGCGTCAGGCGAGCGCCTTCTCGACCACTTCGCGCACGTCGCGCGACTTCGCTTCGCGGGCGACTGTGTCGAGCGCCGCGCGCATCTGGTCGCGCAGCGTCGGCGTGAAGCGGCGCCACAGTTCGAGCGTGCGGGCGAGACGCGCGGCCACCTGCGGGTTGAGCGCGTCGACCGAAAGCACCGTTTCGGCCCACAGCGCATACCCGGAGCCGTCCGCCGCGTGGAACTGCGCGGGGTTGGCGACGCAGAAGCTGTAGATCAGCGAGCGCGCCCGGTTCGGGTTCTTCAGCGTGAACGCGGGATGCGCCATCAACTGGCGCACGATGTCGATCACCGGACGGCCTGCGCTGCCGCGCTGGGTGGCTTGCAGGGCGAACCACTTGTCGATGACGAGCGGTTCGTTTTCGAAGCGGCGATAGAAGTCGTCGAGCGCGCGCTGGGCGACATCGCTGGCGGTCGTCGCGGCTGCGTTGAGCAGTGCCGAGAGCGCCGCCGCGCGGTCGGTCATGTTGTTGGCAGCGTCGTATTGCGCGTTGGCGAGGCGGACCGCTTCGGCCGGATCGTCGAGATCGGACAGATATGAGAGCGCCAGATTCTTCAGCCCGCGATGGCCGGCCGCGGCAGGCGTCGCTTCGTACGCGCCCGGGGTCTGGTGCGCGTGGTAGACGCCGAGCCATTCGGTCTTGAGCGCATGGGCAAGCTGGCGGCGTACGAACTGGCGCGCCGTGTGCACGGCGGCCGGGTCCGACTCGTTCATCTGCTCGGCGAGATATGCTTCCGAGGGCAGCATGAGGGCGAGTTCGCGGAACGACGGCGAGAGCGTTTCGTCGGCGAGCACGCGGCGGAACGCATCGACGACCGCTTGATCGAGTTCGAGCGGCTTGCCTTGCCCAGCCTGCGCAGCGAGCGTGAGCAACTCGCGTGTGGCGAGCCGCTGGCCGGCCTCCCAGCGGTTGAACGGATCGCTGTCGTGGGCGAGCAGGAACGCGAGTTCGTCGTTGCTGTAGTCATACTCGACGATGACAGGCGCCGAGAAATTGCGCAGCAGCGACGGCAGCGGCTTCGCGTCCAGATTCACGAACGTGAAGCTTTGCTGGGTGCCCGTGATTTCGAGCACGCGCGTCGTGCCATGCGCTTCGCGCTCGCCTTCGAGTTGCAGCGGCAGATCCGCGCCGTCGGGGCCGATCAGGCCGATCGCGAACGGGATCAGGAGCGGCCCGGTCTGCGTTTCGCGCGCGGCGGGCGAGCCGTTGCCATAGTCCTGCGCGACATTCACCGTGTAGCGTTTGCCCGCTTCGTCCCATTCGGTCGCGACGCTCACACGCGGCGTGCCGGCCTGGCTGTACCAGCGCTCGAACTGCGCGAGATCGCGGCCATTGGCATCGGCCATCGCGGCGCGGAAGTCGTCGCAAGTGACGGCCTGGCCGTCGTGGCGCTGGAAGTATAGGTCCATGCCTTTGCGAAAGCCGTCGCGGCCAAACAGCGTCTGGTACATCCGCACGACTTCCGCGCCTTTCTCATAGACGGTCATCGTGTAGAAGTTGTTGATCTCGACATAACTCTCGGGGCGCACCGGATGCGCCATCGGACCCGCGTCCTCGGCGAACTGCATCTGGCGCAGCACGCGCACGTCCTCGATGCGCTTGGTGGCGCGCGCGGCGTCGCCGCCCACTTCGAGCGCGCCGCCCGACATGTCGGCCGAGAACTCCTGGTCGCGGAACACCGTGAGACCCTCCTTGAGGCTCAACTGGAACCAGTCGCGGCACGTGACGCGATTACCGGTCCAGTTGTGGAAGTACTCGTGGCCTACCACGGCTTCGATGTTGGCGAAGTCGGTGTCGGTGGCCGTTTCCGGATTCGCGAGCACGTACTTCGTGTTGAAGATGTTGAGCCCCTTGTTCTCCATCGCGCCCATGTTGAAGTCGCTGACCGCGACGATCATGAAGCGGTCCAGATCGAGTTCGAGCCCGAAGCGCGTCTCGTCCCAATGGATGGCATGGATCAGCGAATCCATGGCGTGGCGAGTCTTGTCGAGGTCGTGCGGTTCGACCCAGACCTGCAGCAGTTTTTCCTTGCCCGACGACGTCTTGATGCGCTCTTCGAGCGCGACGAGCTTGCCCGCGACGAGCGCGAACAGATAGCTCGGTTTCGGGAACGGGTCTTCCCAGCGCGCGTAGTGTCGACCGTCGGGCAGATCGCCTTGCGCGACGAGGTTTCCGTTCGACAGCAGCACCGGCCACGCCGCCTTGTCGGCGCGCAGCGTGACCGTATAGGTGGACATCACATCGGGCCGGTCGAGGAACCACGTGATGCGCCGGAAGCCCTCCGCCTCGCACTGCGTAAAGAAGTTGCCGCTCGAGACATAGAGGCCCGAGAGCGTGGTGTTGGCGGCGGGATCGCACGCGCCCGTGAGCGTGAGTTCGAACGCGTCGGGCACGTTGCGCACGATGAGGCCGTGCTCGTGTTCCTTCACGTTTTCATAGGGCACGCCGTCGATCTGCGCGCCGATGAATTCGAGCTGCTCGCCGATCAGCGCGAGATCGGCGGCGCGGGCTGCCGCCGGATTGCGGCGCACGCGCAGCGTGCTGCGCACCACCGTGCGGGAGGGCACGAGATCGAACTCGAGCGCGACAGTGTCGATCAGGAAAGCGGGCGGCGCGTAGTCGGCGCGGCGGATCACGGTAGGCGTGGCGGTGTCGGACATGGTCACTGGAAGCGCTGGGCGCGAAAGTGGGGAAGCCGGCCCGGCAGCGCCATGGAGCGCGCCGCGGGTACGACGGACCGGTCCATTGTACAAAGGCTGCGCGCTGTTGTCCGGTGCCCGGCCGTTCGGGCGAGCTGCCGGTGCCGAACTTTCCCGGCCCTCGGACGGTCAGCGTATTATCGTGGCGCGCAGGGCGCCCGAGGCCGCGTACCGGCGAACCAGGCCAGCCGGGGTGTCCGGCCAGCCGCCGATCCAGAAAGACGAGAAGACCATGATGCCCGACCGATGGATGTGCCGCACCGTGTTGATGCTGGCGGCACTCACCGCATTGCTGAGCGGTTGTACGACCTACGTGACCAGTCAGGTCACGGCTTTTTCAGCGTGGAACGGCTCCGATGCGAGCCGTACTTATGCGTTCGCACGCAGCCCCGATCAGGGCAACAGCATCGAGCAGGATACCTACGAGCAACTGGTGGCCGACGGGCTCGCGAGCCATGCGTTCCGCCAGGTGGATGCCGCGTCGGCCAACTATCTGGTCGGGCTCGCCTACGGCACCCACAGCGATCAGGTGACCGTCACGCAGCCGGTCTTCTCCAACCCGTGGCCCAACCCGTACTGGGGGCCGTTCAATCCGTGGGGACCGTGGGGCCCGTTCCCGCCTTCGTATGTGAGCCAGACCTATCCGGTGTTCACGCATGTGCTCGGCATCCGCATCACCAATCGTGCGACCGGCAAGGAAGCCTATAACGTGACCGCACGCACGTCCGGCGATGAGCCGTCGCTCGTGAACGCGATGCCGTATCTGGTGCGCAGCGCGCTCGCGGATTTCCCGCTTGCCAACGGCGTCGTGCGCACGGTGAAGCTGCCGCTCGACAAGAACGGCGGCATGTCCAATGAGGTGAGTGTGCCGCCTGGCGCGGCGGGGCAGGGCGGCGCCAGCCGGAGTCCGGCGCCGCAATAAACGGACGTTGCGTGGGCGCTCACAGCGGCGCCCGCTCTTCAAATCCCGACGCCAAGCAGCGCGAGCACGCCGAGCACGACGAACATCACGGCCGCGATGCCATGCACGAGTTTGGTCGGCAGTCGATGGGCGAAGCGGTCGCCGAGCAGGATCGCCGGGACATTCGCGATCATCATGCCGAGCGTCGTGCCGGCCACCACCCCGAAGAAATCATGGAAGCGCGCGGCGAGCGCGATGGTCGCGATCTGCGTCTTGTCGCCCATTTCGGCGAGGAAGAAGGTGATGACCGTGGCGCCGAACACGCCGAAGTGCGAGCGGTTGATGTTCGCTTCGCCCTCGTCGAGCTTGTCGGGCACGAGGATCCACAGTCCCATCGCCACGAACGACGCAGCGAGCGCCCAGCGCATGATCGACGGGGTGACGAGCGTGCCGAGCCATGCGCCGAGCGCGCCGGCGCCCGCATGGTTGACGAGCGTCGCAACCAGCACGCCGAGAATGATCGGCAGGGGCTTGCGATAACGGGCGGCGAGCACGAGCGAAAGCAACTGCGTCTTGTCGCCGATTTCGGCGAGCGCAACCGCGCCGGTAGAAACCAGAAAGGCTTGATCCACTTTTTGAAAGTTCCTCGGGCCGAGATGTGTGCGAGCGACGACCCACGACCCGCCGGGCCCTGTAGCGGCGGTCATGAGTCATCGGTCTCGCCAGGCCAAAGGCTGCGTCTGCCATGGCCGTGAAGGCCAAGTCTGTTGACAGGCGCCCCCGCGCGACGCGCGCTGTGAGTCCGGTGCAAGACCGGCCAGATGGCACGTGGCGGGGCGGCTACTCCCCAATGAGGCGCGGATTATAGCATGGGGTATCCCGAACTCATCGCGCGCGGGCCGCGCCATCGCGTTGATGCACGCGTTCGCCTGCGGCCCACGTCTCGAACACTGCGCGGTCGTCGCCGAGCAGCGCGAACGCGAACAGCAGTTCTTCGAGCGACTCGGCGCGCGCGGTGCGGCGCGCGAGCAGCGGCGTCGCGGCCGGGTCGAGCACGACGAAATCGGCTTCGCTATCGGGTGCGAGCGTGCCGACGCGCTCAGCGAGATCGAGCGCCTCGGCCGCACCGGCGGTCGCGAGCCAGAACATGCGCGTCGCGCTCAAGTGATGGCCGGTGAGGCGCGCAACCTTGTGCGCTTCGTTCATCGTCTGCAGCATCGAGAACGACGTGCCGCCGCCGACGTCGGTGGCGAGCGCGACCGGCAGGCCGCTCGCGCCGGCCTTGTCGAAATCGAACAGGCCGCTGCCGAGAAACAGGTTCGAGGTCGGGCAGTGCGAGGCGAGCGCGCCGGTTTGCGCCATGCGCAGGCGGTCTTCGTCGTCGAGATGGATGCAATGGCCGTAGACCGCGCGGCGACGCAGCAGACCATAGTGATCGTAGATGTCGAGGTAGCTGCGGCGCTGCGGGAACAGCTCGGCGACCCACTTCACTTCGTCGTGATTCTCGGCGACGTGGCTCTGGATAAAGACATCCTGATGCGCTTTCGCGAGCGCGCCGCATGCTTCGAGTTGCGCTTCGGTCGAGGTCGGGGCGAAGCGCGGCGTGAGCGCGTACATCTGGCGGCCGCGGTTGTGCCAGCGCCCGATCAGCTCGGCGCTGTCGTCGTAGCCGGACTGCGCGGTGTCGCGCAGGAACTCGGGGCAATGACGATCCATCAGCACCTTGCCCGCGACCATACGCAGATTGCGCTTTTCGCTCTCGCTGAAGAACGCGTCGGCGGACTGCTTGTGCACTGTGCAATACACGAGCGCGGTCGTCGTACCGCAGGCGAGCAGTTCGTCGATGAAGAAGCTCGCAACATCCTCGGCGTACGCGCGTTCCTCGAAGCGGCGCTCGGTCGGAAACGTGTAGGTGTCGAGCCACGGCAGCAGCCCCGGCGCCGGTGAGGCGATCATGTCGGTCTGCGGGTAGTGGATGTGCGTGTCGATGAAGCCCGGCACGATCAGTTTGTCGCGCCGGTCGTGCACGGTGGCATCCGCCGCGAGCCGGCCGGCCAGCGCGGACCACGCGCCGGCCGCGAGCACATGACCGTCCTCGACGATCACGACGCCGTCTTCGTGGTACACGGCGGCGTCGGGCGATTGCGCAGGATCGCCCTTGAAGGTCAGCAGTTTTGCGCGGTAGGCCGATTGGGTCATCGTGCGTCGTCTCCGAAATACATTAGCCGTAGTAGTCAAAAAACATCCGCGTGCGTTTTGCACGCGCGACGAGCCCCCGGCCGGCGGCTTGAAGCCGGCCTCGGGCACATCGCAATGAACTGGCGCCGGACTTGCGCGCGGCGTTCAGGCCGCGTCGGCGCCGCGCCAGTACGTATCGAGCTTCGCGATCAGCGCGGCACGTTCGGACTCGCTCACGAACGAGGCTTCGAAACCGTTGCGCACGATCGTGTACACCTCGGCGTCGTCGAGCTTGAGCGCGTCGATGATCGCGGTGTAGTTCTCGTTCACGTAGCCGCCGAAATACGCGGGATCGTCGGAATTGACGGTCACCGCGACGCCGTGGCCAAGCAGGTCCTTCAACGTGTGCTGGGTCATGTCGTCGAACACGCACAGCTTGGTGTTCGAGAGCGGACACACGGTCAGCGCGACGCGCGTATCGGCGAGGCGGGTGACGAGCGCCGGGTCTTCGATGCTGCGCACGCCGTGATCGACGCGATCGACCTTGAGCAGATCGAGCGCTTCGTAGATGTACGAGGGCGGGCCTTCCTCGCCGGCATGCGCGACGAGCTTGAGTCCCTTCGCGCGCGCCTTCTCGAACACGCGTTCGAACTTCGACGGCGGATGGCCGCGCTCGGACGAGTCGAGCCCGACGCCGATCATGCGGGGATAGCGATCGAAGAGCGGCAGCGCGGCGTCGAAGGTGGCGAGTGCATCGGCCTCGGGCAGATGGCGCAGGAAGCACAGGATCAGCTTGCTCGTGAGCCCGCGCTTTTCCGCATCGGCGAGTGCTCGGTCGATGCCCGCGACTACCGTTTCGATCGATACGCCGCGTTCAGTGTGGGTCTGCGGATCGAAGAAAATTTCCGCATGCACGACGTTGTCGGCGAGCGCGCGCTCGCAGTACGCGGCCGTCATGTCGTAGAAGTCCTGCTCGGCGAGCAGCACGCTCGCGCCCGCATAGTAGATGTCGAGGAACGACTGCAGATCGGTGAACGCGTAGGCCGCGCGCAGCGCTTCGATCGATTCATAGGCGAGCTTCACGCCGTTGCGCTGGGCGAGCTTGAAGATCAGCTCCGGTTCGAGCGAGCCTTCGATATGGATATGCAGCTCGGACTTGGGCGCGCCGGCGGCTTTTTGCACGAGCGTGAGCGGGGCTGAAGTGGTCATGGTCATGTGATTCGTCGGGTTTGCTGTTGTGTCGTTGGTTCACGCGCTATGGCTCTGTGCCGCATGGGCCTCGACGGCCTGCAGCAACTGGGCGGCCGCCGCGATCGCGATCACCTCGGGCGACTTGTCGACGATGCCGTCGACGCCGAGCGGGCACTTCATGCGCGCGACCTGCAGCGGGTCGATGCCGCGCGCCGCGAGCCGGTGCTCGAACTGCCGCCGCTTCGTGTGCGAGCCGATCATGCCGAAGAACACGAAGTCGCCGCGGCGCAGGATGCGTTCGGCCAGCGCGAGATCGAGCGAATGATCGTGCGTCATCACGATGAAGCAGGTGCCGGGGCCGGCCGTGTCGATGGCGGCGTCGGGCACGTCGTCCGGTTCGATGCTCACGTTGCGCACGCCGAGCGCGGCAAGCGCATCGGTCGACGGGAACGCGGCATCGCGCGAATCGACCCAGCGCACGCGGCACGGCAGTGTCGCGAGGATGCGCACGAGCGCCGCGCCGACGTGGCCCGCGCCGAACAACACAAGCGGAAATTCGTTCGGCGCGATCGTCTCGGTGAGCAGCACGTCGCCGTGCTCGCCGCCGGTTTCCCAGAGCAGGCAGTCGGCACCTTCGACACCGGGCTCGGGATCGGAAAGCATCACGGGTTCGCCACCCGTGCCATTGCGCGTGGGCCCGAATGATACGCTACGCACGGTCGCCGCGCCCGCCGCGAGGCGCTTGGCGAGCGACGCGAGCCAGCCCAGATCGCCGACGTCGAGCCGTTCGAACGCGAGCACGACGGCACCGCCGCAGCACTGGCCGAGACTCGGGCCGAGCGCGAGCCGTTCGAGCCGGCGCACGTGCGGTGTGCGCATACCGTCGCGCAGCACCTGGCGCGCGATCTCGATCGCCTTCCATTCGAGGTGGCCGCCGCCGATCGTATGGCGCGCGCTGTCGCGCGTGACGATCATGCGCGTGCCGGCTTCGCGCGGCGCCGAGCCCTCGACGCGCGCGACCGTCACCAGCACGGCGGCATCCCCGTGGGCGAGCAGTTGTTGCAGATCGGGCAGCCAGGCTTGCATCCGGCGGTTCTCCTTCTCGATGGCCTCGTGCTCGTGCGAGCGCGGGGCCGGGTCATCGTGGTGTCAGTCGGGGCGCGCTGCGAGCGCGCCGGTGGGTTCGAGGATGTCTTGCTGCGGCGCGGGCGGGTCACTGCCGGCCACGCGCTCGACGCGCTCACGCAACGCATCGAGCGCGTCGAGGATCGCTTCGGGCGTCGCCGGCGCGCGCAGCGGCGCCGCTTCGCGCGCCGCGGGCACGGCCGCGCCGAGCGCATCGCGGATCGCGAGAAACACCGAGAACGGCAGCAACAGCGGCGGCTCGCCGACGGCCTTCGAACGGAAGACGGTCGGCTCGACATTGTCGTTGCGAAACAGCTCGACGTTGAACGCGGCGGGCGTATCGCTGATCGCCGGGATCTTGTACGTCGACGGGGCGTGCGTCATGAGGCGGCCGTCGCGATTCCACCAGAGTTCTTCGGTCGTGAGCCAGCCCATGCCCTGGATGAACGCGCCCTCGACCTGGCCGATGTCGATGGCCGGATTGATCGATTGGCCCGCGTCGTGCAGCATATCGGCGCGCACGAGTTTCCATTCGCCCGTGAGCGTGTCGATCACGACCTCGGACACGGCCGCGCCGTACGCGAAGTAGTAGAACGGATGGCCGGTGAGCGTGCGCGCGTCCCAATGCACTTTCGGCGTCGTGTAGAAGCCGTCGGACCATAGCTGCACGCGCTTGAGGTACGCCCGCTCGACGAACTGGGCGAACGGCAGCGTCGTGCCGTTCGCGCTGATCTGTTCGTTCGCGAAGCTCACCGCGTCGGCCGTGCCGCCGAGCTCGGCGGCCGCGAGCACGGCGAGACGCGTGCGGATGGTGTTCGCGGCGTCCTCGGCGGCCTTGCCGTTCAGGTCGCTGCCGGTCGATGCAGCGGTGGCGGAGGTGTTCGCGACTTTGGTCGTATCGGTTGCGCTTACGCGCACGCGCGCGAGCGGCAGGCCGAACGCATCGGCGACTACTTGCGCGACCTTCGTGTTCAAGCCCTGGCCCATTTCGGTGCCGCCGTGATTGACGAGCACCGAGCCGTCGCGATAGACGTGCACGAGCGCGCCCGCCTGGTTCAGATGCGGCACGTTGAACGAGATGCCGAACTTGAGCGGGGTGAGCGCGATGCCGCGTTTGAGCACGGGGCTCGCACGGTTGAACGCGACTAGCGCGGCGCGCCGCTCGCGATAGCCGCTCGATGCGATGAGCTCGTCGGTGAGCGCTTCGAGCACGTTGTCCTCGACGCGCTGGCCGTAGGGCGTGAGATCGCGCTCGCCGATGCCGTAGTAATTCACGCGCCGCACGTCGAGCGGATCGCGGCCGAGCGCCTTCGCGATGCCGTCGAGCATCACTTCCATCACGAGCGCGCCTTGCGGGCCGCCGAAGCCGCGAAACGCGGTGTTCGACTGCGTATTCGTCTTGCAGCAGAGCGCGACGATCTCGACATCGCTCACGTAGTAGGCGTTGTCGAAATGGCACACGGCACGTGTCGCGACGGCGCCCGACAAGTCGGCTGAATAGCCCGCGCGCAAGGCGATTTCGACACGCGCGCCCAAGAGCCGCCCGTCGTCGTCGTAGCCGGCTTCGTACTCGTAGAGCGCGTCGTGGCGCTTGCCGGTGATCATGAAGTCGTCGTCGCGATCGGCGCGCAGCTTCACGGGGCGCTTCAGATGTGTCGCGGCGAGCGCGGCCACGCAGGCGAACAGCGCCGACTGCGATTCCTTGCCGCCGAAGCCGCCGCCCATGCGCCGGCATTCGCAGGCGATAGCGTGCGCGGGCCGGGCGAGCAGATGCGCGATCACTTGCTGCATCTCGCTTGGGTGCTGCGTCGAAGTGTGGACGAGCAAGCCGCCTTGCTCGTCGGGGATCGCATACGCGACCTGGCCTTCGAGATAGAACTGTTCCTGGCCACCCACTTCGAAGCGGCCGCCAAGACGGTGCGGCGCCGCCGCGATGCGCTCGGCGGGCGCGCCGCGCGTGAGCCGCAGCGGCGGCAGCACGTATTGCTGGCGCGCCTTTGCGTCGGCCACGCTCAGCACGGGTTCGAGCGGCTCGTAGCGCACGACCTCGTCGCTCGCCGCGAGCGCGGCGGCGCGCCGCGCGAGATCGTGGCTCGTCGCGATGACGGCGAAGACCGGCTGGCCGAGATACTGGACGAGTCCGTCGGCTAGCACGGGGTCGTCGTGCACGACTGGGCCGCAGTCGTTCTCGCCGGGGATGTCCTGGGCGGTGAACACGGCGATCACGCCGGGTTGCGCGCGCACGTGGTCGAGATCGAGCGCGACGATGCGGGCATGCGCGTAGCGCGCGAGGCCGAGCGCGGCGTGCAAGGTGCCTTGCACCTCGGGGATGTCGTCGGTATAGCGGGCCTCGCCGCGCACGTGAAGCTCGGCCGACTCGTGCGGCAGCGGCACGCCGAGCGCGCTATGCAGCTTATGCGCTCGGCCGCTCGTGACCGGATCGAGATGGCGTTTCATCGTGCGTCCTCGTCGAGGGCGAACGCGAATGCGTTCAGCTCGCGCAGCGCGAGCGGCGCCTCGTCGCGCGTTTCGAGCCAGTAGCGCCACAGCAGATTACGCGCGATCTTGCTGCGATACGCGGCGCTCGCGCGCATGTCGCTGAGCGGCTTGAAGTCTTGCGCGAGTGCGGCCATCGCGCGCTGTGCGCTCGCCTCGTCCCAGCGTGCGCCCACGAGCGCGGCCTCCGCTTGGGCGGCGCGCTGCGGCGTCGCGGCCATGCCGCCGAAGGCGATGCGAGCCGCGCCGATCGTGCCGTCGTCGGCAACGGTGAGCGCGAACGCGGCGCACACCGCCGAAATATCCTGGTCGTAGCGCTTCGAAACTTTGTACGTGCGAAAGCGCTGCGTCGAGCGCGGACGCGGCACGCGCAAGGCCACGAGCAATTCGCCTTCTTCGAGCGCCGTCTTCTGGTAGCCGGTATAGAACGCCGCGAGCGCCAGCGTGCGCGTGCGGCTGCCCTTGCGCAACACGACTTCGCAGTCGAGCGCGAGCAGTGCGGGCATCGAATCGCCGATCGGCGAGCCGTTGGCGACATTGCCGCCGAGCGTGCCCGCATTGCGGATCGGCAGCGACGCGAAGCGCTCCCACAGTTCGGCAAGCTCGGGATAGTCGGCGGCGAGCGCGGCCCAGGCCTCTTCGAGCGGGACCGCCGCGCCGATCGTGAGCGTGGCGGCATCCTGCGTGAGCGCACGCAGCTCGGCGACGTGGCCCGTGTAGATCAGCTCGCCGAGGTCGCGCAATTGCTTCGTGACCCACAGGCCGACATCGGTGCCGCCCGCGAGCAGGCGGGCCAGCGGATGCTGGATGCGCAAGGTCGCCAGCGCATCGAGCGTACGCGGGGCGTGGAAGACGCCACCGGACGCAGCAGGTGCGCGATAGGTGAAGGTGTCGGAGCGCGCAAGCGGCGCGAGCGCTTGCACCAGCGCCGCGCGATCGAGCGCGATGCGCGGATAGTCGGACATGCGCTGCGCGGCGTCGATGATCGGCCGATAGCCGGTGCAGCGGCACAGGTTGCCGGACAGCGCGTGGGCGATCTCGTCGCGCGAGGGTGGACCCGCGTCGGGACACTGCGCTTCTTCATAGAGCGCCCACATCGACATCGCGAAGCCGGGCGTGCAAAAGCCGCACTGCGAGCCGTGGCAATCGACCAGCGCTTGTTGCACCGGATGCAGTGCAGCGCTTGCGCTCGTCAGGTCTTCGACGGTGAAAAGTGCACGGCCGTCGAGGGTCGGCAGGAACTGGATGCATGCGTTGACGGCCCGCAGCGCGAGCTGGCCGGCTGCGTCGAGTTCGCCCACCACGACCGTGCAGGCGCCGCAGTCGCCTTCAGCGCAGCCTTCCTTGGTGCCGCACGCGTGCAGGTCTTCGCGCAGGTACTGGAGCACGGTGCGCGTGATGCTCGTGTCCTCGACCTCGCGGATGGCGCCACGATGGTAGAAGCGGATGGATTGCGTTGTCATGGTGAATCCGGGAGACATTGCGGATCAGGCGCGCGTTACGGGAGGGGCGCGCCAAAGCCGGCCTCGCGCACGTAGATCGCCATCCAGTCACGACGATAGCACTGGTCGGGGGGAGAAAGTATTCCCCCTGAATGATGGGCGATATCAGCGCGACGCCATGAACGACGCCCGATCCGGCCCTTCAGGGCGCGTGCCGGGGTGCGTCTGGAGAGGAGGAGCAGGGCGCATGCCGCGCCGGAAGGAGGGGCGCGCCGCCTCGACAAAAGCGGCGGCGCGGTGCAACGGGTTTAGCGGCGGATGCCGGGCCAGGACACCTGGCGCCGGCGGTTGCCCCACAGGCTCACGACGAGCGGCACGAACATGCAGACGAACGCGATCAGCGACCAGGTCGGCAGCGAGAGGCCGAGGATCGGCGGGTAGGTGGTCTCGCACAAACCCGCGACCTTGAAGACGCTGGGCAGCCAGTGCGCGGGCGGCAGTGCATCGACGACCGGTTGCAGCGCATCGAAGCCGCAGCTGTAGGCCGGGAACGCCTGCACCCAGACGAGCCGCGCCGAGGCGACGATACCGCCCAGCGCGCTCAGTGCGGCGAGCCCTTCGAGCACGCGCACGCCGCGCCAGCTCGACAGACGCGCGCCGAGGAACGCGAACACGGCGATGAGAATGAAGAAGTAGCGCTGGATGATGCACAGCGGGCACGGATCTTCGTGGGCGGCGTACTGCATGTAGAGCGCGCCGGCCACCAGCGCGAGGCAGATGAGAGCGAGCAGGATGAGAAGGCGGCGCTCGCGGCGCAACAACGCGTTATCGTCGTTCATGTGTGTCGTAGTTGGTCTGGAAGGGCCGGCCCGGGAGCCGGCGACGCGTGTCCGCGATTCTAGCGCGAAGGCCGCCGCTCAAGGGCATGCGCCCGGTCGTCGCCGCGCGCAAGCAGCGCATCTAGCTCAACGCAGCGGCGCGAGCACGGCTTCCACCGCGCGGCCGATCGCGAGCAGTGCGTCGTCGCCGTGCGGCGCGCCTGCCAGCATCAGGCCGACCGGCGCTGCGCCGTGGTGATGGCACGGCAGCGACAGCGCGCAACTGTCGAGGAAGTTGAAGGCACTCGGGTTGCGCAGGACGAGCGCGTTGGTGCGCGCGAACAACTCGTCGTCGGCGGCGAGCGGGGCGGCGCGCGGCGGCACGATCGGCACGGTCGGCGCGACGACGGCGTCAAAGCGCTGCCACAGCGTCGCCTGCGCTTCGTCGATCAACGCCTTGCGCGCGGCAATCAGGTCGAGATAGTCGGCGGCCGTCGCCGGCTCGCCCTTGAGGATGCGGGTGAGCACGCGGGGGTCGTAAGCGTCGCGATGCTGCGCGATCAGTTGACGATGCCACGCGAAGGCCTCGATCGGCGAGAAACCGAAGCGGTTGATCGCGGGCAGCTTGTCGAGCGCCGCGAAGCGCACTTCGTTCACGATCGCGCCTGCTGCGTCGAGGTGCTTGAGCGCCGTGTCGAGTGCTTCAGCGACCTCGGGCTCGACATCGTCGGTCACGTAATTGGTCAGCACGCCGATGCGCACGCCCTCGAGATGGCGCGTAGCCGGGATGCGCGGCGCGAGGCCGGCGAGCAGCCGGTCGACCAGCGCACAGCACGCCACCGATACGCCGATCGGCCCGAACGAATCGAGCGTCGGCGAGAGCGGCACGGCGCCCGTCGTGGGAATGCGCGAGGCCGTGGGCTTGAAGCCCGTGAGACCGCACAGCGCGGCGGGGATGCGGATCGAGCCGCCGGTATCGGTGCCGAGCGCGACCGCCGCCATGCCGTCGGCCACCGAGGCCGCCGCGCCCGACGACGACCCGCCCGCCACGCGCGCGTCGTCCGCCACCCCTCGACGATACGGCGAGAGCGGCGTGCCGAAGTGCGGATTGAGGCCGAGCCCCGAGAACGCGAATTCGCTCATGTTGGTGCGCCCGATCAGCACCGCGCCCGCCTGCTTGAGACGTGCGACCGCGACCGCGTCGGCGCGTGCCGGTGCGGCGTGGGCTAGCACGGTGGAACCGGCGCGCGTAACTTCGCCTTCGATGTCGAAGAGGTCCTTCACCGATACCGGAATACCCGCGAGCGGCGAGAGCACGGTGCCTGCCGCGCGCAGGCGATCGTGCGCATCGGCGGCGGCGCGCGCTTGGTCGGCATCGACATGGAGGAACACGCGCGCGCCCTGGCCGGCTGGGTCGGCGATGCGCTCGAGCGCCGTCTCGACGAGCTGGCGGCTGCTGGTGCGCCCGGCGGCCAGGTCGGCGGCGAGTTGGGCGAGGGGGGCGAACGGCGCGAATTCGGTGGTCATGTCAGGGCACGGGATGGGTGAGGGCGATGCGTCGGCGGCCCGTGGCAGGGCGTTTCGCGCATTGTAGTGCGCGTCCTGCGCCCGCGCGCGCCCGGCGGGTCATGAACCGGCACGACAAAGGGACAATTTGGACTCGCGTGTGCATCGGGTAACATGCGGCATCTAACATTACTTTTTGTAAGGATAAGCTCCATGCATCAGGGCGTCGGCTTCATCCAGGATCTGGCAGTCGTGATGGCGCTCGCGGGCGTCGTCACGGTGCTGTTCCACCGCCTGAAGCAGCCGGTGGTGCTGGGCTATATCGCGGCGGGCGTGATCATCGGGCCGTACACGCCGCCGTTCCAGCTGATCCACGACGAGCAGACCATCCAGACACTCGGCGAGCTCGGCGTCGTGTTCCTGATGTTTTCGCTCGGCCTCGAGTTCAGTCTGAAAAAGCTCTTCAAGGTCGGCGCGACCGCGATCCTCGCGGCGCTTTCCGAAATCGTGCTGATGATGTGGGTCGGCTACGAGATCGGCCACGCGTTCGGCTGGAGCGCGATGGATTCGCTGTTTCTCGGCGCGATCCTCGCGATCTCGTCGACGACCATCATCGTCAAGGCGCTCAGCGATCTCGGCTTCAAGCGCGAGCCGTTCGCGCAGCTCGTGTTCGGCATTCTGATCGTCGAGGACATTCTTGCGATCGCCATGCTCGTGCTGCTCTCGGGCATCGCGCAGACCGGCGAGGTGTCGGCCGGGCTCGCCTTCGGCACGCTCGGCAAGCTGCTGCTGTTCATGCTCGTGTCGCTGCTCGTGGGCATTCTCGTCGTGCCGCGCGCACTCGCTTATGTCGCGCGGGTGGGCAGCGACGAGATGCTGCTCGTCTCCGTGCTCGGCTTTTGCTTCGGCTTCTGCCTGCTGGTCGTCAAGCTCGACTATTCGATCGCGCTCGGCGCCTTCCTGATCGGCGCGATCATGGCCGAGTCGCGCCATCTGCATCGCATCGAGCATCTGGTCGCGCCGCTGCGCGACGTGTTCTCGGCGATTTTCTTCGTGACCATCGGGCTCATGCTCAACCCGCTCGTGCTGGTCGATTACGCGTGGCCGATCGCGGTGATCTCGGTCGCGGTGATCGTCGGCAAGCTCGTGTCGTGCGGCTTGGGCACGCTGCTCGCCGGACGCGACGGACGCACGGCGATGCGCGTGGGCATGACGGTTTCGCAGATCGGCGAGTTCTCGTTCATCATCGCTTCGCTCGGGCTCACGCTCAAGGTGACGAGCAGCTTCCTCTATCCGGTCGCGGTGACGGTCTCTGCCATCACGACGCTCACGACGCCGTATCTGATCCGCTTCGCCGACCCGCTTTCGCAGCGCCTCGCGCGCGCGATGCCGACGCCGGTGGTCAACGTGTTCGGTCTCTACGGGCAGTGGCTGCGCAGTCTCTTGCCGCAATCGGGCGGGCCGACGCTCTTTAGTATGACGCAGCGCATTCTTCTGCAGATCGCCGTGAATCTCGCGCTCGTGTCGGCGATCTTCATCGGCGTGTCGTACGGCGCCCGCTATGCGAGTCCCATGCTCGGCGACTGGTTGCCCGACGAGCGCCTGCAGCGCGCGGTGCTGTGGGGCGCCGCGCTGCTGCTGTCGATGCCGTTTCTGGTGGCAGTGTGGCGCAAGACCAAATCGCTCGCACTGCTGCTCGCCGAGGTGAGCGTGCAGCCCGCCAAAGCCGGGCGCTTTACGCGCGCCATTCGCCATGCGATTGCGGAACTGGTGCCGGTGGCCTCAATGGTGGGGGTGTTCCTGCTCGTCGCGGCGCTCTCGGGCGCGATCTTGCCGCCGACCGGCTTGCTCGTCGCGGTGCTGGTGTGCGCGGCGGGGCTGACCATGCTGTTGTGGCGCTGGTGTGTGCGCATTCATGCGACCATGCAGATTGCGCTGCGCGAGACGTTCGACGAGCGTAGCGATTAACCTGCGTGGTGCGGGCGTCGCGCACATGACCGCCGTGCAAGCAATGTGAGCATTTGTGTCCCGGTTTGCCCGCCGCGCAACGCAGGCGGATAATCGGCCCATATCCATTCGTTCGCGTGCGCCGCACGCCTGACCCGACCGTCATGAGCGAAAACAAGCCCGACAGCGCCAACGAAGCCGGCCAGCCCGGCAACTCCTCTTCTTCCACGCCCGGCGCCATGCCGGTCAACCCTCCCGCCAGCACCGCTGCAACCCCCGCCGAGCGCGCAGCGACCGACGCGCCCGCGAGCGCATCGGCGCTGACGCCTGCCACGGGCGCGGCGGCGGAGGCAGCGCGAGAGTCGGCGCAGGCCGCCGAGGCACGCGCCGAAGCTGCGCAGGCGATCGCGCGCCAGACTTTGTCGGCGCACGGTGCGGACAGCGCGGAGCCGGCGGCCCACAGCGTGGCAGGCGAGCCAGCCACGCCCGCTGCGGCGGTGGGCGAGGAGGCCGCGGCCATCGGCACGGCTGGGGCAGCAAGCACGGCAGCACCGCCGCCACCGCGCCAGGGCGCCGCGCCGGCCGGTTTTGGCCAAGCCCCCGACTTCACCAAACAGAACCCGCCCCCGCCCGGCGCGCTGCCACCGAACCCGCCGCGCTACCTGCGCTCGGGCGACTCGGCCTGGTCGGTGATGGGCCGCATCATCGCGGCGCGCGCGCGGCAACTGTTCGATCGCGCCGGACAGCGGATCACCCAGCGCACGCTGCGCATCGGCGTCTCGGCGCGCATCTTCCACCCGGAGCCGGGTGCCGTCGGGCTGCGCGGCAAGACGCTGCAATACCTCGAGGAATCGATTGCGCACTGGGTGATGTCGCGCGACGTCGTCGTGTTCATGATCCCGACCGTCGGCCACCAGGGGATGCTGCATCCGAGCAATATCCGTCTGCGCGACTACGCGAAGCACCTCGACGGCCTGCTGCTGCAGGGCGGCGCCGATGTCTCGCCGCAGACCTACGCGGAGTCGGCCGCCCGCCCCGAATGGCCCGGCGACCGCGTGCGCGACATGTACGAACTGGAACTGCTGCACGAGTTCGTCGAGTCGGGCAAGCCGGTACTCGGCGTATGCCGGGGCTGCCAACTCATCAACGTCGCGTTCGGCGGCACGCTCTATCAGGACATCGCGACCGATGTGCCGACCGCCAGCGTCCACGTGAGCGAAACCTACGACCAGCACCGTCACGCGATCCGCTTTCCCGACGGTTCCTCGCTCGCCAGCATGTTCCCGGGGCGGCGCGAAGCGATCGTCAACTCGATTCACCACCAGGCGGTCAAGAACCTCGGCCGCGATCTGAACATCGAGGCCGTCTCGGCCGGCGACGGCCTGATCGAAGCGGTGCGCTACCGGCGCGCGCCGTTTGTGGTCGGCGTGCAGTGGCACCCCGAGTTCCATCGCGCGGGCGGGCCCGAATTGCTCGACTGTACGCCGCTGCTCGATGCATTCCTGCGGGCGTCGCGCGAAACACGCTTCTAGGCGCGCCACCGGCTCGATATTGCTGTTTTTGTCTGTTCTTTGACGGTGCTCCCGGTTTGCCGGGAGCAAACCCGGACCACGCGGTGATAATGAAGGGTTACTCAGGACTGTTACGGAACGGGCAGGTATGAAGCATTCGATCCCACTGCGTCGTGTGCCGGCCGTCGCGGCGCTCTTGCTGATGCTGCACGGCACGACGGTGTGCGCCGCCGCAACGGGCGACGCCGACGCGGCCGCGCCGCTCGCCGGCCGGCGTCCACCACTCGGCGCGTCCGTTGCCGTGGCCAGCGAGGCTGCGCCCGGCGCATCGGGTGACGTCGCCGAACTGATGCAGTTGATCCAGCAAGGCAAGCTCGTCGAGTTGCGCACGACTTACAACGGCAGCTACGGCGCGAGCCTTTTTTTCGACGCGACGCAACTGACGTATTACGTCGCGCTGTTTCAGTCGAAGCACTTCTGGCGTGTCATTCGTGTTCAAAACGATGCGCGCGCAGAGGCAATCTATGCTGATTTCGCGCGCCAGACCGAGCAACTCGCCGACATCGAAATTCGCCGCACGCAGCTGGAGGCGCAAAAGGCCATGACCGAACGGCTGATCGCCTTATCGGAAGGCCGCGCGCGGCAATTGCAGGCCGATCTCGCCGTGGCGCACACGCAGCAGGCGCAGGTCGACGAACGGCAGCGCCAGATGCAGGGCGAGGCGGTCGCGTTGCAGGCCGAGAAGGAGCGTGCGCAGGTGCAGTTGCGCGATTTGCAGCGCCAGGTGCGTTTGCTGCAGCGTGCCGCGGAGGCCGGATTGCCCGGTGGGAACAAATAGCGGCGGCGATCGCCGCCTCACAAGAGGACAGCCCGGCTCGCGTTCCAGCGAGTCGGGCTTTTTGTTGCCGAAGACGACGTCAAGCGGCCTGGCTTCGATTGGCTAGCGCGCAAATTGGTCGGGCACTTCGGTGACGCGGCGCTGCGACAGGTGATTGACCCACTCGACGCTATCGACGGGTATTGCGGCGCGTCCCGCCGACGCGAGCGCACCCGTGTGCGTCGCGGCGTAAGTGAGGATCGAGTCGTAGTCGTCGTTTTGCCGCGCCGCGCGCGCGGGTGTCGACCAGGCGTTTGCCGTCGAGTAGGTTCCCTTCGTGCGATGCGTCGTGACGGGCGGCGCATAGCGTCGCGGCCCGAAATCGTGGAGTGCGGGGCGGGCCGTCGAGTCGCGCTTCGCCCGTGAGGCTGCGGCGCTGCGGCGGCCCGGTTCGGCGGCCGCAACCGTGGCTGGCGCGGCGTGTCGTGCCGCGATGCGGTAGTCGGGCAGCGCCTTCGACGCGGGCTGCGCGCGTTGTTGCGCTTGTTTGCCCGGCGCAGCGGGCGCGGTTTTTTGTGCGTCTGCGTGAAGTTCGCGCGCGAGCGCGAGACGCCGCGCCGCACTGTCTTCGCCGCTGGCCACGACGAGCGGCTGGACGGACTGCGGCGCGTGACTGGCGACGATCCATGCAAGCAACGCGGCGCCGCCGACTGCGCAGGCGCCCCCAGCGAGCTTGTTACGCGCAATTGGCGTGCGGCGCGCGCCGCGCGGATTGCGCGGACGGCGCAGACGGACGGGGATGCCAACCTGCGCGGGCGTTGCTCCAGCGTGCAGGGCGGCCGGTCTGGGCGGCTGGCTGTGCGCGGCGAGCCGTTCCGGCCAGGCGGGCAGAGGCAAGTCCCAGCGGCACGCGTCGCGAAACGCCTCGGCGCTCAGGCAGACGGTGCGCAGAACGGCTGCGTAGAGCGCCTTGAGTTCGGCGCGCAGACTGAAGTGGGGCGGCCGCAGCGACCACTGGCGACCGAACGGCGGAGGAATGCGTTCATGAGGCCGCATGCGCGGCAACGCAATGGAGCCTTCCACCTGAGTGAACGGAATAGTCGACATCGATCTCTCGCAGCCTCGGCGATCCGGCGATCCGCTTGCCGACGACGCGGGCGAGGCAAGCGAGTCGCGACGCAAGACTCACCGTGCTCCGCGCGCGCCGCGGGCGTCTCGCCTGGACGTTTCTGTTTGGATGGTCGCCATGATCCGTGCCGGGTCGATGACGGTCCATCGGAAACTTCCGAATTCGCTGGAGTGATTGAGCGCGCGTCAGCCGATGCGGCTGGGTATGTCGGATCGATTCGTCGTGGCGATCGGCGTCAGGGGTGCGTCGCGCCATCGAGGGTGAACACGTAGCGCAGCGCCGTGACGTCGATGCCGCCGATGCGATCGGGCTCCGCGCCCGCGTAGCGCCAGCCCTGGCGCTCGTAAAAGGCGATTGCCGGGGCATTGCCCTCGAGCACGTAGAGATAGAGTTGCGTGCCGCCCTGCGCGCGCGTCCAATCCTGGGCCGCGCGCATCAGCAGCTTGCCGACGCCGATGCCCTGGTAGCCCGGCAGCGCGTGCAGGTTATCGAGCAAGGTGCCCCACTCGACGCCCGGTTGGCGCTCGACGCAGACGAAGCCGACCGCTGTCTTTTCTTCGCCGAGTTCGGCGATCAGCACGAGACGCCGCTCGCCGCCGGGCGCTTCCATGCGCGCGCGCCACCAGGCCGCGCGCTCGGCGCCGACTTCGCCCTCGAGAAAGGCGGCGGGCAACAGGCCGCGATAAGTCGCCTGCCAGCTGGCGGTGTGCAGCGCTGCGATCAGGGCGGCATCGGCGGGCGTCGCCGGGCGCAGCGTGAGAAGAGGGGCGGGGCAGACGGACATGTGAGTCGGTGTGAAAAGGTGCGGTCTCGCAATGGCAGTCGAATTTCGCGGCGCGGGTCTTTGCCGTCATCGCGAGTCAGGGTATTGTGCATGAGTACAGCGCGTATCGCGACGCGGACATCGACGGATTAATCGCGACGGGACAGGCATAATCGGCTCATTATTACGGATGGTTTACTTTTCATATTTAATTTCATTTTGCTTTCGGTGATGTCAGGTCATACCCGGATGGGGTTGCGCCGTTATGCGGCGGACAATGGTCACCCGTCTGGCAAGCTCGGTGCGGCGCGGTTGCTGCGCTGCCGGGCAGGGTTGTCAACAGTGCGCGCCGCCTGAATAATGGCGGCCGGTTTTTTGCAGAGAATGTCATGTCTACTGTGTCACACGGGTCCAGCAGCGAATCGAAAGTCCGGACAGTTTTCCGCGTCGTCAGCGGTAACTTTCTGGAAATGTACGATTTCATGGTTTATGGCTATTACGCTTCGGCGATTGCCAAAACCTATTTTCCGAGCGGTAACGAATTCGCCTCGCTGATGCTGTCGCTGTCGGTGTTCGGCGCGGGCTTCCTGATGCGGCCGATCGGTGCCATCGTGCTCGGCGCGTACATCGACCATCACGGCCGCCGCAAGGGCCTCATCCTCACGCTCGGGCTGATGGCGCTCGGCACGCTCGCCGTCGCCGCAGTACCGGGCTATGCGACCATCGGCGCGCTCGCTCCGCTGCTCGTGCTATGTGGGCGTCTGCTGCAGGGCTTCTCGGCGGGCGTCGAACTCGGTGGCGTGTCGGTCTATCTGTCCGAGATCGCGACCAAGGGCAACAAGGGCTTCTATACCTCCTGGCAGTCCGGCAGCCAGCAGGTCGCCGTCGTGTTCGCGGCGCTGCTCGGCGTCGTGCTGCACCACCTGCTGCCCGTCGAACAGATGACCTCGTGGGGCTGGCGCGTGCCGTTCGTGATCGGCTGCTGCATCGTGCCGTTCCTGTTCCTGATCCGCCGCTCGCTGCAGGAAACCGAAGAGTTCAGCAAGCGCAAGCACCATCCGTCGATGCGCGAGATCGCACGTTCGATGGTCCAAAACTGGGGCATCGTGCTGGCCGGCATGGGCATGGTCATCATGACCACCGTGACGTTCTACATGATCACGGCCTACACGCCGACCTTCGGCAAGGAAGTGCTCAAGCTCGACGAAATCGACACGCTCGTCGTGACGGTCTGTATCGGCCTGTCGAACTTGATCTGGCTGCCGATTTCCGGCGCTGTGTCCGATCGTATCGGCCGCCGGCCGGTGCTGCTCACGTTCACAATTCTCACGATTCTGACGGCCTATCCGGCGGTGCAGTGGCTGGTCGCCGATCCGTCGTTCGCGCGTCTGCTCATGGTCGAACTGTGGCTCTCGTTCCTCTATGGCTGCTACAACGGCGCGATGGTCGTCGCGCTGACCGAAGTGATGCCCGTCGAAGTGCGCACGGCCGGCTTCTCGCTCGCCTATAGCCTGGCTACGACGATCGGTGGCTTTACGCCCGCCATCTCGACGCTGCTCATTCACGTGAGCGGCAACAAGGCGGCGCCTGGTGTCTGGATGGGCGTCGCAGGCCTGTGCGGCCTGATCGCGACGCTCGTGCTTTATCGCACGGAGCAGGCGCGCAATCAGTACAAGGCCGCGTGAGCGGGGCGGCCGGTGGGCCGTCGGCAGGATGAGCAGAGCCCCGCTTGATGCGGGGCTTTGTTTTTGTGCGGCCAGAGAAGGTAGGCCGCCTGCCTCACCCTTCGCGCAACGCAAGCGCGACGCGCGCCACCACATCGTCCCACGCACCCGGCCGGGGCTGGCGCACGAGCCGCGCGCCCGGGTACCACGGGCTGTCGTCGCGGCCGATGAACCAGCGCCAGTCGGCGGCGAACGGCAGCATCAGCCACAGCGGCTTGCCGAGCGCGCCTGCGAGGTGCGCGATCGAGGTATCGATCGACACGACCGCATCGAGCCGTTCGATGACGGCCGCGGTATCGGCGAAATCGACTACGCGCGTGCCCAGCCGGTGAATGCTGCGCGCTCGCGGGTGGGCGTCGAGCGCGGCGTGCTCGGCGTCGGAGAGTTGCGGTTGCAGCACGATCCAGTCGATCCCTTCGAGCGCGAACAGCGGTTCGAGCGCGGCGAGCGGCAGCGCGCGGTTCTCGTGCTTCTGGATGCGCCCCGACCACGCGAGGCCGATCTTGCGCCTCGCCTGGCCGCCGAGCGAGCCGCGCCATTTGCGTCGCTGCGCGGCCGGCGCGGCGAGATAGGGCGTGCTGGCGGGCAGCGTGTCCATGCTCGTGCCGAGCGCAAGCGGCAGACTCAGCAGCGGACATTGCAGATCGGTGCGCGGGCGCGGCATACCCTGCGCGATCACCGTGATACGGGCCTGCCCGGCGAGCGGGGCGATCAGCGCCAGCAGCGGCGGCTGCACTTCGAGCACGATGCGCGCGCCGCGTTGCGCGAGCAGCGGCACGTAACGCACGAACTGCAGCGTGTCGCCGAAGCCTTGTTCGGCATGCACGAGCAGCGTGCGGCCGTCGAGCGGCTCGCCGCGCCAGCGCGGCGCGTCAGGCGCGGCCGTGGCCTCGCTCGTGCGCATCTCGCCATCGCGCGCGCCGGGATCGAGTCGCCATTCGTATTCGGGCAGCCCGCGCGCGAAATCGCCGGTCACGAGCCACGCGAGCGCGCGGTTCAGGTGCGCGGCGGCGAGGTCGGGACGCACGCGCAGCGCTTCGTTGAACGCGCGCACGGCCGCTTCGTGATGGCCGAGCTGGTGATGGGTCGTGCCGAGCGCGAGCCAGGCGAGCGCGAACTTGGGATCGAGACCGACCGCGCGCTGCAGGGCGCCGATCGCTTCCTCGCTGCGTCCGACACTGACGAGCGCATTGCCGAGACCGAACAGCGCCGGCGGAAAGTGCGGCTGCAGCCGCAACGCCGTCTCGTAGCCCGCGACGGCTTCAGCGTGCGCGCCGGTGGCATCGAGCGTATTGGCGAGGTTGAAGTGCGCCGCGACGAAGCGCGCCTCGCCGGCGATCGCCGCCCGGAATTCGCCGATGGCCGCAGCCGATTCGCCGAGCGCATTGAGCGCCATGCCGAGGTTGTTGTGCGCGCCCGCGTGGCCGGGACGCAGCCGCAGCGCATAGCGAAACGCCTCGACGGCTTCGATGTGGCGGCCGAGCGCGTGCAGCGCATTGCCGAGATTGTTGTGCGATGAGGCATCGGCGGGCTGCAGACGCACGGCGTGGCCGAACGAATAGAGCGCATCCTCGTGACGCCCGAGCGCCGTGTAGGCGTTGCCGAGGTTGTAGTGCGCGAGCGCGAACGTCGGCGCGAGCGTGAGCGCATTGCGAAAGCGCTCGATGGCATCGTCGAGCTGACCCATCGCTTTCAAGGCGTTGCCGAGGTTCAGCTGCAGCGCTGCGTCGCCCGGGCGCAGGTCGACGGCGCGCCGCACGAGATTGGCAGCCTCGGCGTGCTGCCCCTGCTGATGGCGCAGCACGCCGAGCAGATGCAGCGCATCGACGTGCACGGGATCGGCGGCGAGCGTCGCGCGATAGTCGCGCTCGGCGTCGTCCAGCCGGCCGTCGCGATGGGCTGCGAATGCGCGGACAAAAACCTGTTCCATGTCAGAGGGACACAACGTGCTCGAATGCAAAGCACGTATTTTCCCACACTCGGGTGGCGGCTCCGTCGCCTGGCCTGGCGTGAAGGCGTAATGCTTGCCGGTCCGCGCGCGATGCACTGCCGCAAGAAGCCTGCGCGCTCGGGCGTACACTAGCAGGCATGTCGGCACACTGGAGGTCTGCATGACAGCGGGATCCGACCTGTCGTCCGTGCTGGTGGTCGGCGCGGGGCCCTGCGGGCTGGCGGCGGCCATGAGTCTTGCCCGCGCGCGCATTCCGGTCCGGCTGATCGATCGAGCCGCGCAGCCCGGCTGCCATACGCGCGCGATCGGCATTCAGGCCCGCACGCTCGAGCTGTTCGAGCAGCATCGCATCGTCGAGCCGTTTCTCGAGCTCGGCCATCGCGCGCACGTCGCCAATCTCTACTCGAACGGTCAGCGCCGCGCGCGTCTGGACTTCGATCCGCTCGCGACGCGCTATCCCTATCTGCTGTTTCTCGACCAGACCGTCACCGAGCGTCTGCTCACCGAGCATCTCGACTCGCTCGGTGTGACGGTCGAGCGCGGCGTCGAGTTGACCGATTTCAACCAGGGCTCAGCCGGGGTGAGCGCATCGGTGCAGCGCATCGACGGGCGCACCGAGTCGATCCGCGCGTCGTATCTGATCGCCGCCGACGGCGCCCACAGCACCGTGCGCCACCGGCTCGACATGCCGTTCGACGGCGAGACGCTCGCGCATTGGTTCTTGCTCGCCGATGTCGGCGCCACGACGCCATGGCCCGACGACGAGTTTCATGTATTCGCGTCAGGCGACGGCTTGGCCGCGCTGTTCCCGTTCGGCAAGGGGCGCTACCGCCTGATCGCCGATCACAAGGCGATGGCGCCGAGCGTGCCCGAAGGGACCATGCCGGCGCCGACGCTCGACGAATGCCGCGCGATCGTCGAGCGCCGCGTCCATCAGCCGGTGTCGTTGTCGGATATGAGCTGGTCGTCGTACTTTCATGTCAACAACCGCATGGTGCGGCAGCTGCGCCGCGAGCGCGTGTTCTTCGCGGGCGACGCCGCGCACGTGCACAGCCCGGCTGGCGCGCAGGGCATGAACACTGGCGTGCAGGAGGCGCTCAATCTGGGCTGGAAGCTCGCGCGCGTACTCGGCGGGCGCGCGCCGGAGCGTCTGCTCGACACCTATCACGCAGAGCGTTATCCAATCGAGCGCAACGTGCTGCATCAGACGAGCTTCGTCACGCAGCTCGTCGAGGCCGAGCATGGGCCGCTCAAGCTGCTGCGCGAGCGCGTGATGCCCGCGCTCGCCGCGCTCGGACCGTTGCGCGATGCGGCTCGCGAGGCCGTCAGTGAACTGTCGATCCAGTATCGGCGCAGCCCGCTCACGCTCGAGCGCGTGCTCGATGGCGGTCCGCGCGCGGGCGAGCGCGCGCCCGATGCGCTCGTGCATGTCGTCGACGGGCCGCTCGGCAAGGCGCCGGGCAAGGGGCGCATCTTCGATCTGCACGATCCCGCGAGCTTCACGCTCTTTTTGCTCGTCGACGCGCTGCCCGCGCCGTCGATTCGCGACGAACTCACCGGTTTCGTCGCCGCGCTCGAACAACGTCTGCCGCAGGCGTTGCGCGTGTGGCGCGTGAGCGATGTGGAGGACGACGGCTTGCCGCTGCCGGGTGCCGATGCGGCGTCGCTCAGCGTCGCCTACGGGCGCACACGGCCCGCGTTCTATCTCGTGCGGCCCGATGGCTACATCGGCGCGCGCGGGCGTCCCGGGTCGGATCTGCACGCGCTGCTGCGCTACGTCGAGACGTGGTTCACGGCCAATGGCGGGGACCCGCTCGCTGAGCCGTGAGCCCGTTCAATCAGGCCGCCGCCGGCGTGAGCGCGCTGCGATGCAGTGTGAGCGCTGCGCGCACGATATCGCTCATGCCTTCCTCGGGCACGCTCGCACGCTCGTCGAGCGCGGCGAGCAGCGTACGGCGCATGCGCGGCTCCCAGAAGCGGCGGATGTGATCGGCGATGCCGTCGAGCGCTTCGCTGCGATCCGGCAGCGACTCGAAGAACATGCCGATCTGATTGGCCATCTCGATCAAGTGCTGTTGATTCATCGCTTCATTTCCCCGAAGTGACCCCGGCAGTGACCCCGGCAGTGGCATCGGCCGGCGCGCGGTTGCGGTGCAGGTCGAGCTGCTCGGTGTTGAACTGCGAGTACGCGCGCTGCCATTCCGAAGGCTGCTGCACGTGACTCACCTCGACCGCCGTCACCTTGTACTCGGGGCAGTTGGTCGCCCAGTCCGACGACTCCGTCGTGATCACGTTCGCGCCCGATTCGGGGAAGTGGAACGTCGTGTAGACCACGCCCGGCTGCATGCGCGTGCTCACCTTCGCGCGCAGCACCGTCTGACCCGCACGCGACACGATGCCGACCCAGTCGCCGTCGCGGATGCCGCGATCATCGGCATCGACCGGATGGATTTCGAGGCGATCTTCCTCGTGCCAGCGCGAGTTCTCGGTGCGACGTGTCTGCGCGCCCACGTTGTATTGCGAGAGGATGCGGCCCGTCGTGAGCAGCAGCGGGAAGCGTCGCGTGACCTTCTCTGGCGAAGCGATGAACTTCGTGATGACGAACTTGCCCTTGCCGCGCACGAAGCCGTCGACGTGCATGATCGGCGTGCCGTCGGGCGCCTCGTCGTTGCACGGCCACTGGATGCTGCCGAGTTCGTCGATGCGGCGATACGAGACGCCGTGGAAGGTCGGCGTGAGGCGCGCGATCTCGTCCATGATCTCGGACGGATGGCTGTAGTTCATCTCGTAGCCAAGCGCCTTCGCGAGCTTGATCGTCACTTCCCAGTCCGCGTAGCCCGGCAGCGGCGGCATCACCTTGCGCACGCGCGAGATGCGCCGCTCCGCGTTGGTGAAGGTGCCGTCCTTCTCGAGGAACGACGAGCCCGGCAGCAGCACGTGCGCGTACTTGGCGGTCTCGTTGAGGAAGATGTCCTGCACGACGATGCATTCCATCGACGACAGCGCGGCCGCCACATGCTGCGTATTCGGATCGGACTGGACGATGTCCTCGCCCTGGCAGTAGAGACCCATGAACGTGCCGTCGAGCGCGGCCTCGAACATGTTCGGGATGCGCAGGCCCGGCTCCGGCTGCAGCGTGACGTTCCAGGCGTCCTCGAAGAGGGCGCGCACGGTCGCATCGCCGACGTGACGGTAGCCCGGCAGTTCGTGCGGGAACGAGCCCATGTCGCACGAACCCTGCACGTTGTTCTGGCCGCGCAGCGGATTCACGCCGACGCCCTCGCGTCCCACGTTACCGGTCGCCATCGCGAGGTTGGCGATGCCCATCACGGTCGTCGAACCTTGCGCGTGTTCCGTGACGCCGAGGCCGTAGTAGATCGCAGCGCGGCCGCCCGTCGCATAAATACGTGCTGCTTCGCGCACGCGCTCGGCCGGCACGCCGGTGATGTCGGCAGTGGCTTCGGGCGAGTTCTCGGGTTGCGCGACGAACGCGCGCCATTGCTCGAACGCGCGCGTTTCGCAGCGCTCGGCGACGAACGCCTCGGCGACGAGCCCCTCGGTCACGATCACATGCGCAAGCGCGTTGACCACGGCGACGTTGGTGCCCGGGCGCAATTGCAGATGCTGCGAGGCCTTCACATGCGCCGTATCGACGATATCGATGCGGCGCGGATCGACGACGATCAGCTTCGCGCCTTCACGCACGCGGCGCTTCAGACGCGAGCCGAACACCGGATGGCCATCGGACGGATTCGCGCCGATCACCATGATGACATCGGCGTGATCGACCGAAGCGAAGGTCTGCGTGCCCGCCGATTCGCCGAGCGTCGTCTTCAGGCCATAGCCGGTCGGCGAGTGGCACACGCGCGCGCAGGTATCGACGTTGTTGTTGCCGAACGCCGCGCGCACGAGCTTCTGGACGAGATAGGTTTCCTCGTTCGTGCAGCGCGATGAAGTAATGCCGCCGATCGAATCGCGGCCATGCTTGTCCTGGATGCGGCGGAACTCCGAGGCCGCATAACGGATCGCTTCGTCCCAGCTCACCTCGCGCCACGGATCGGTGATCTTCGCGCGGATCATCGGCTTGGTGATGCGGTCCTTGTGGGTCGCATAGCCCCACGCGAAGCGGCCCTTCACGCACGCGTGGCCCTCGTTCGCCTGGCCGTTCTTGAACGGCACCATGCGCACGACCTGGGTGCCCTTCATCTCCGCCTTGAACGAGCAGCCGACGCCGCAATACGCGCACGTCGTCACCACCGAGTGCTCGGCCTGGCCCATCATCACGACGGTCTTTTCCTGCAGCGTCGCGGTCGGGCACGCGGCCACGCACGCGCCGCACGACACGCATTCGGACTCCATGAAAGGCTCGTTCATGCCGGCCGCGACGCGCGACTCGAAGCCACGTCCCGCGATGGTCAGCGCGAACGTGCCCTGGGTTTCCTCGCACGCGCGCACGCAGCGGTTGCAGACGATGCACTTGGACGGGTCGTAGGTGAAATACGGATTGGACTCGTCCTTCTTGTTGTCGAGGTGATTGTTGCCCTCGAAGCCATAGCGCACTTCGCGCAGGCCCGTCACGCCCGCCATGTCCTGCAGCTCGCAGTCGCCGTTGGCCGGGCAGGTGAGACAGTCGAGCGGGTGGTCGGAGATGTACAGCTCCATCACGTTGCGGCGCAGCTTGTGCAGCCGCTCGCTCTGCGTGCGCACCTTCATGCCGGCCTCGACCGGCGTCGTGCACGAGGCCGGGTAGCCGCGCCGGCCTTCGATCTCGACGAGACACAGACGGCACGAGCCGAACGGTTCGAGCGAATCGGTCGCGCACAGCTTCGGCACGTTGACGCCGGCCTCGATCGCGGCGCGCATGACTGACGTGCCGGCGGGCACCGTCACCGCCTGGCCGTCGATGTCGAGCGTGACGTCGACATCGGCATGGCGCAGCGGTGTGCCGTAGTCGGTTTCGTCGAGCGGCGAGCGGGCTTTCGAGCGGCAACTGCAATTGCCAGAGCCACAGCCCCCGGCGTTGGACATGAGCGCGTCGGACATGGTGAAGCTCCTCGTCAGGCCGCCGCGGGCGCGGCAGACTCAAGCGTTGCGAGACCGAAATCTTCGGGGAAGTGGTTCAGTGCCGAGAGCACCGGGTACGGCGTCATGCCGCCCATCGCGCACAGCGAACCGGACACCATCGTGTCGCACAGGTCGCGCAGCAGTTCGACCTTGCGCTCCGAGGTGTCGCCGTTGCGGATCTGCGCGATCACCTCGACGCCGCGCGTCGAGCCGATGCGGCACGGCGTGCACTTGCCGCACGATTCGAGCGTGCAGAACTCCATCGCGTATTGCGCGAGTTCGGCGAGATTCGAGGTGTCGTCGTGCACGACGAGCCCGCCGTGACCGACCACGGCACCCACCGCTGCATAGGCCTCGTAATCGAGCGGAATGTCCCACTGGCTTTGCGGCAGATACGTGCCGAGCGGGCCGCCGACCTGCACCGCGCGCGCCGGTCGTCCGCTCGCGGTGCCGCCGCCGAACTCGAACAGCAACTCGCGCAGCGTCACGCCGAACGCGAGCTCGACGAGTCCACCGCACTTGATGTTGCCCGCGAGCTGGAACGGCAGCGTGCCGCGCGAGCGGCCCATGCCGAAGTCCTTGTAGAACGCGGCGCCCTTCGCGAAGATGATCGGCACCGTGGCGAGCGTGATGACATTGTTGATGACCGTCGGCTTGCCGTAGAGGCCCGCGAGCGCGGGCAGCGGCGGCTTCGCGCGCACGATGCCGCGCTTGCCTTCGAGCGATTCGAGCAGCGCCGTTTCCTCGCCGCAGACATAGGCGCCCGCGCCCTTGGCGACGAACAGGTCGAAGCAATGCGCGCTGCCGAGCACGCGCTCGCCGAGCCAGCCCGCCGCACGTGCATTCGCGATCGCGGCTTCGAGCGTCGCGATCGAATGCGGATATTCGCTGCGCACATAAACGTGGCCGATGCTCGCGCCCGTCGAGATGCCCGCGATGATCATCCCCTCGATCAGCACATACGGATCGCTTTCCATGACCAGCCGATCGGAGAACGTCCCCGAGTCGCCTTCGTCAGCATTGCAGACGATGTACTTCTGATCGGCCTGCGCACCGGCTACCGTGCGCCACTTGATGCCGGCCGGGAACGCCGCGCCGCCGCGTCCGCGCAGACCCGACTCGATGAGCGCCTCGCAGGCCGCGGCGCTCGTCATCGCGAGCGCGTTGCGCAGACCTTCGAGACCGCCATGCGCAACATAGTCGTCGATCGACAGCGGATCGGTGATGCCGATGCGTGCGAACGTGAGGCGCTGCTGGCGACGCAGATACGCGAGCTCGTCGACGATGCCGACGCACGCCGCGTGCGCGTGGCCGTCGAGAAAGCCCGCGTCGAAGAGCCCGGCGACATCGCCCGCATGGACATTCGCATAACCGATGCGACCCGCGTCCGTTTGCACTTCGACGAGCGGTTCGAGATACAGCAAGCCGCGCGAACCGTTGCGTACGAGTTCGATGGCGAGGCCGCGCGCGGCGGCTTCGCGCTCGATGGCGGCGGCGACTTCATCGGCGCCGAGCGCGAGCGCCGACGAATCGCGGGGAACGTAGACGCGCTTCATGCGTGCTCCTCGGTACGGGCGATGGTGGCGCTCGCGGCGGCGATGAGCGCATCGAACTTCTGCGGGCTCACTTTCGCGTGCAGCTTGCCGTTGATCGTGAGGGCCGGCGAGAGTGCGCATTGCCCGAGGCAATAGACCGATTCGAGCGCGAGCGGCGCCGGGGTGTCGTGCGTGTGATCGCTGTGCTGATCGTCGTGGCCGTGGCGGCCGAAGCGGCAACCCGTGCTTGCCTCGATGTGCTGCGCGAGCGCTTCGCTACCCATGCTGCGGCACGCTTCCGCGCGGCACAGTTGCACCGTGACGGCTGCGGCAGGTGAGGTGCGGAAGTGGTGGTAGTAGGTGATGACGCCGTGCACCTCGGCGCGCGAGAGGTTCAGCGCCTTCGCGAGCGGCACGATCGTCGTGTCCGGCACGAAGCCGACTTCGTCCTGGATCGCGTGCAGGATCGCGAGCAGCGTACGACCGGGCAACGCATGCGCGTTGACGAGGTCGTCAGGGGCACGTGTGGGGATGCCGTTCGACATGTTCTCCTCCTCGGGCATATATGCACTTGTTGTTCATAAAGTATGCATCTATGCTTCGGTTGTCTCTTCGATTTAACCGAAAGATAGGCCTCGCGAACCGCTTGCGCAATAGGAAATGAGAGTTCATAAATGATCAAAATAGAATGCCAGGCACAACTGGTCGTCAAGGACATGGACGGCCGCGAGGCAAGCCTGACGGACGTTGTGCCACTGCTGGCTCTCGTCGCCGAGGAGGGGAGCATCGCTCAGGCCGCGCAGCGTAGGGGTTTGTCCTACCGCCACGCGTGGGGTGTGTTGCGCGAGGTCGAGGAGCGCCTCGGCGGGGCGCTGATCGCCAAGGCGCGCGGACGCGGCTCCGTGCTCTCCGAACTGGGCGAGGCCGTGCTGCGCTCGCAGCGGCTGTGCACGGAGCGCCTGAACAGCAACATGCAGGCACTCGCGAGCGAGGTGGCGAGCGATCTGAATCGCTGGCTCGTGCCGGGCGCGCAGGGCGTGCGCATCCACGCTTCGCACGGCTACGCAGTGGCGTCGCTCGTCACGGCGCTGGTAGCCGATGAGCAGTCCGTCGATATCAAGTACCGCGACAGCGCGGATGCCATCACGGCGCTGGCGCGCGGGGAATGCGAACTCGCCGGCTTTCACCTGCCGCGCGACGACTTTCGTGCTGCCTGCGCGAATGCGTACCGGAACTGGCTCGATCCGCAGCGCCACGTGCTCATTCATCTGACGCGCCGCAAGCAGGGTCTTTTTGTCGGCAGCGGCAACCCGAAACAGATCGCCGGGCTCGGCGATCTCGCGCGCGCCGATATCCGCTTCGTGAATCGCCAGCCCGGGTCCGGCACGCGGATGCTGATCGACTTGCTGCTCACACGCATCGGTGTCGATCCGAACCGCGTGAACGGCTATGCATCGGCGGAACTCACGCATTCGGCGATCGCGGCGTTCGTGGCGAGCGGGATGGCCGATGTGGGCTTCGGCGTCGAGCCGGCTGCGCACCATTTCGGCCTCGATTTCATCCCGATCGTCGACGAAGACTATTATTTCGCGTGCGATCGCGAGCAATTGGCGCGCGAGCCGCTCGCGTCCGTGTTGCAGCTGATGCGCGGCGCGCCGTTCAAGCGCGCTGTCGCGCCGTTGCAGGGTTACGATCCGGCCGACTGCGGCACGGTCGTGGCGCTCGAGGATGGCTGGTCGGGACGTCGCCGAGCTGTCCCGTAATACGAAGCAACGATGTAGCGCTGCAACGGGCGTTGCTTTTTGCGATACTTCCGGTTCCGTTCAGCTTATGTACCGCGCGCGCGTCCCCCGCGCCGATGAGATATGAAATACCTGCTCAATGTTTGTCTGGCTGCCGCATCCGCGGCGGCGTTGTGTGCCACGGTGTCGGTCGCGTTCGCCCAGAATTCGCCGGGCATCCCCGGCGGAATTCTCAACGACCAGTTCCGTCTCCAGGAGCATCCGCAGCTGCAGTTCGCGGCTTCGGCGCCGTCGGGCAAGTACCAGCACGGCGCGCCCTCGCAGATGCGCAAGAAGGGCGATCTCGGCGATCCCGACGGCTGTAACCTGCAGTGTCCGCAGAATTGATCGGCGCTTGATCGGCAGGATCTGGCGCGGCCGCGCATCAACCCCGGAAGTCGTGAGGCGCCGGGGTTTTCCATTCGTCCGGCTGGCGGCTTGACGCAAAAAAGCCCCGACCTGTCAGGCCGAGGCTTGGCGAGTGCGGCGTCCCGGCAGGCAATCAGCCCAGCAGTTTCGCCGTCAACGCGGACTGCGTGGCGCTGCTCAGACCCAGACCGTTCGTGACGTAGCCGGTCATCGAGCCATACGACGTCGTGACCTGGTTCAAGCCCGCCAGCAGGAAGCTTTCCTGCACACCCAGCATCGGATAGAAGTTGTCCGCGTAAGTCTGCCCGTAGGCCGTGACCATCGCGTTGTAGGTCGCCTGGATGCTGGCTGCGGAGTAGATGTTGGTGAGCAGATAGTCCTGGATCACGACGGTCTGCGGCACGCCGACGAGCGTCAGCAGAACTGCGGTGACCCAGCCGGTGCGGTCCTTGCCCGCGGAGCAGTGATAAAGCTGGGCGTTCGTGCCGTTGGCGAGGGCGGTGAACAACTGGCCCAGACGCTGGCACTCGCCGGCATCCGTCACGTACGACTGTTCACCTTGTTCCATCACCGCTACCGCGTCCGCCGGCGAGGTCAGGGTCGGGACGGAGGCGCTGTTCGTGCCGATGATGTTGATGTTCGTGTAGGTCGCGCCGGTCGGCAACGTGTCGGGCGTTGCCGAGACTTCCGACGGCGTGCGCAGATCGTAGACGGCCTTGATGCCAAGCGTGTTCAGCGTGGCGAGATCCGCTGCCGACGGCGTCAGCGCGTTGGAGCGATAGAACACGCCGCGACGCAGCTTCTGGCCGCTGGCGGTTTTGTAGGCGAGATTGTCGTCCGCGCCGCCGACATCGCGAAAGTTGTTCATCGACGCGAGGATGGGCGTCGGTGCCACTGCCGTGGAAGTCGAAGTCGCCGTCGCCGGCGAGTTGTCGTTGCCGCCGCCGCAGGCTGCGAGCAGCGAGCTGCCCATGGCCGGCATGAACAATGAACCCACGACACCTTGCAGAATCCGGCGGCGGTTGATGGACTGGATCTCGGTTTGTTGCTTGTCTTTCATTTCCTTACCTTTTTAAAAAACCGCTGAATACTCGCGCAGTTTTCTGTCATTCGTATGACAAAAATGACATTTGTATTACCAGGTAAGGCATTGCGAGGCGACGATGGCCCGCTTGATGGCCGTCGCGCAACTCGCGGACAAGAAAAAACCCGCGCGAGGGCGGGTTTCGTAGAGTGTCGAGGCTTATGCGTCTCGAAACTGCATATTGGTGGAGCCGGCGGGAATCGAACCCGCGTCCGTAAATAGTCCACAACCAGTTCTACATACTTAGTTCTGTCATTTGATTTAACCGCACCGACGCGGACGAACACGCTTCGTTACGGCGAGTCACTAAATTTTCGGCCCCGGCGTCGTGACACCACTGAGGATTATCTGACGTAAATGACCTTGCTGGTCTTGCGACCCTGACCCGTCAGCGAGTCAGTGCAAGGTTGGCGGGGTTAAGCCGCCAATGCGTACGTTTCGTCGTTCGCAGTTACTTAAGTCCCATTGATTTACGAGGTGACGGGTCCTCGGTATGCCCTGCGTTGCTTCATTACCCACGTCGAAACCAGGTCGGCCCCTAGGGAACAGTGATTATCCCATAGTTCACCAGATGCGGCGAGGCCGCCCCGTTTCAAGGGGCGGCGGCCGGCTTTTAAGCGCGTGTCGGGCTGACGAGGCGCAGCAGGTCCAGCAGCGCTGCGGTCGTGTCGGCGACGTGATCCGCGTTCCAGTCTTGCGGCGCGAGGTCGTTGCCGCAATAGCCATAACCGGCCGCGATGGTCGCCATGCCGGCCGCGTGGCCCGCCTGGATGTCGCGCAGGTCGTCGCCGACGTAGACCGCGCGCTCGGGCGCCACGCCGAGCGCTGCGGCCGCGTGCAGCAACGGTGCCGGGTGGGGCTTCGAATACGGCGTGGTGTCGCCGCTCACGACGCAGCCGGCCCGCCCATCGAGGTGCAGCAGGCCGACGAGCGGATCGGTCAGGCGTGCGGCCTTGTTGGTCACGATGCCCCAGCGCACACCGCGCACATCGAGATCGTCGAGCACGGCGTCGATGCCGGCAAAGAGCGCCGTCTCGACCCGCAGATTGGCCGCATAGTTGGCGAGGAACTCTTCGCGCATGGCGGCGAACTCGTGGTCGTCGGGGCCGATGCCGAACGCGCCGCCGATCAGTCCGCGCGCCCCGGCCGACGCAAGCGGGCGCAGCCGCTCGAGCGGCGCGAGCGCGAGGCCGCGGGCGTGGCGCATCTGGTTCACGGCGGCGGCAAGGTCGGGGGCGGTGTCGGCGAGCGTGCCGTCGAGGTCGAACAGCACTGCGTCGCACGCGGCGAGCGCCGCGCCCTCGCGGGGCGCGGTGGAGGATGAATTCGCTGAGCTCATGTCGAAAGTAGTGAAGGCGGCTTTAGACGTCGCGCCGGCAGGCCATCAGGTAGTTGACGTCGGTGTCGCTGGACAGTGCGAAGTGGCGGCTGAGCGGGTTGTAGGTGATGCCCTTGATCTCGACCACGCGCAGTCCGGCCGCGCGCGCAAAGCCGGAAAGCTCGGACGGGCGGATGAAGCGCGCGTAGTCGTGCGTGCCCTTGGGCAACAGCCGCGCGATGTATTCGGCGCCGATCACGGAGAGCAGGTACGACTTGACGTTGCGATTGAGCGTCGAGAAGAACACCCAGCCACCCGGCTTGACGAGCGTGGCGCAGGCGGCGACCACGTCGGCGGGCTGCGGCACGTGCTCGAGCATTTCCATGCAGGTGATCACATCGAACGACGCGGGCTCGCGCGCGGCCAGCGCTTCTGCCGCGATCTCCTCGTAATCGACCGTGATGCCGCTTTCCAGGCTGTGCAGGTCGGCGACGCCGAGCGCCTGCGACGACAGGTCGATGCCTTTCACACTGGCTCCGCGGCTCGCCATCGATTCAGACAGGATGCCGCCGCCGCAACCGATGTCGAGCGCCTTTTTGCCGGCGAGATGAGCATGGGCATCGATCCAGCCGAGACGAACCGGATTGAGTTCGTGAAGCGGCTTGAATTCGGCGTTCGGGTCCCACCAGCGATGCGCGAGATCGCTGAATTTCTGCAGTTCGTGGGGATCGGCGTTGGTCATGTCGGGGGCGGCTCGAATGAGCGCGGGTGCGGGTGGGTGAGAATAAACCCTGAGTATATAGGCGCGGGAGCAGGGCGGCAAAATCGCGCGCCAGATCGGCCTGGGTCGCAGTCGCCACGGCGGTGGAATCGCCAGGCGAAAAAAAACCCCGCCGAAGCGGGGTTTCGAGACTTGCAGTCGCGACTCGCGGATTACTGCTTCGCGGTGCCGACGACTTCGACTTCCACGCGGCGATCCGGTGCGAGGCAGGCGATGAGTTGCTTGCGGTTCTTCTGGTTGCAACCAGTCGTAACCGGGTTGCGCTTGCCCTTGCCTTCCGTGTAGATACGGTTGGCGTCGACGCCCTTGCTGACGAGGTATGCCTTGACAGCTTGTGCGCGGCGCAGCGACAGACGGTCGTTGTACGCGTTCGAGCCGATGCGGTCGGTGTAGCCCGTAGCAACGACGACTTCGAGGTTCAGCGCCTGGATCTTGCCTGCCAGATCGTCGAGCTTTTCCTTACCAGCCGGCTTCAGCACTGCCTTGTCGAAGTCGAACAGCGTGTCAGCCTGGTACGTGATCTTCTGGCTGGTGATAGCCGGAGCTGCCGGCGGAGCGACCGGCGGTTGCGGTGCTTGGGCAACGAGTGCGCCATCGCACTTTGCGTTTGCCGTTGCCGGCGTCCAGAACGCATCGCGCCAGCAAAGCTCGTTCGTGCCGTTCATCCAGACGTATTCGCCCGTGCCGTTCACCCAGTTGTCATTCGTAGCTTGTCGCGACGCCGGCACCGACTGTGCCGAAGCAGAAGCAGCCATAACTGCGGTAGCTGCAATGAACGCGAGCTTTGAAAGTTTATTCATATTTCTCCTCTCGAATTTGAGATTACCGCAGGTTTACTGCGAGCCTGATGACGAAGACCAGTCATACATTGCTCGAAGTATAACATTTGTGCGTCGCGAAGAACGCGTTGTGTAGACTTCGAGCACAGTCTGACTTTGTGCGTTGGCATTTTGCCATATCGTTCCCTTCCGACGATAAAAAAAATCCGAACCGATCAGCGCGCTCTTCCGTTTGTGGTGCTTGAGCAACAGACAGCCCCGTCTGGCGGGGCTTTGCGGCCGATTGATGAATTTGTAGCAAATTGTTGGCAGGGACATGCTCCGCGCACTGTAAGTGAAGTGAAAGCGTCTATCAAGTGTGTTGTCGGATATTTCTTAAGCATGTTTTGAATATCCTCAAATTACGTCGCGTTGTGTGCTTCTTTGTGAGCTTCTAATACGTATACGGGGGGCGGTCGGGAGCGGATTCGCCGCGTGGTAGAATCGCGAGATTGCGCTGCGTCCGCGGCGTCCATGCGACAGAGGGGCGCGTAACGGCTCTCAGGCTTTTGCGGGAACTTCCGCCCGGTTTGAAGGGCAGCAAGTCCCGGGCCGTGTCCTCGCCCTCATAAGACTTCGATAATGGATCAATTCGCCAAAGAGACTCTGCCTATCTCCCTCGAGGAGGAAATGCGCCGCTCGTATCTCGATTACGCGATGAGCGTGATCGTCGGACGGGCACTTCCAGACGTGCGTGATGGCTTGAAGCCCGTGCACCGTCGCGTGCTCTACGCAATGCACGAGCTGAACAACGACTGGAACCGCGCGTACAAGAAATCGGCTCGTATCGTCGGCGATGTAATCGGTAAGTACCATCCGCACGGCGACACCGCTGTCTACGACACGATTGTCCGGATGGCGCAGAACTTTTCCCTGCGGTATATGCTCGTTGACGGCCAGGGCAACTTCGGTTCGATCGACGGCGACAACGCGGCGGCCATGCGTTACACCGAAATCCGCATGGCCAAGATCGGCCACGAGCTGCTTGCGGATATCGACAAGGAAACCGTCGACTTCGGCCCGAACTACGACGGCAGCGAAAGCGAGCCGTCCATCATGCCGGCCCGCATCCCGAACCTGCTGATCAACGGTTCGTCGGGCATCGCGGTCGGCATGGCGACCAACATCCCCCCGCACAATCTCAACGAAGTCGTCGACGGCTGCCAGCATCTGCTGAGAAATCCCGAGGCCACGATCGACGAGCTGATCGAGATCATTCCGGCCCCCGATTTCCCGACCGCCGGCATCATCTACGGCGTCGCCGGTGTGCGCGACGGCTATCGCACGGGGCGCGGTCGCGTCGTGATGCGTGCGGCGACTCACTTCGAGGAAATCGATCGCGGCCAGCGCATGGCGATCATCGTCGACGAACTGCCGTATCAGGTGAACAAGCGCTCGCTGCTCGAGCGCATCGCCGAGCTCGTCAACGAGAAGAAGCTCGAAGGCATCTCCGATATCCGCGACGAATCCGACAAGAGCGGCATGCGCGTCGTGATCGAGTTGAAGCGCGGGGAAGTGCCCGAAGTCATCCTGAACAACCTGTACAAGGCGACGCAGCTGCAGGATACGTTCGGCATGAACATGGTGGCGCTGGTCGACAACCAGCCGAAGCTCCTGAATTTGAAGGAGATGCTGAGCCACTTCCTGTCGCATCGCCGGGAAGTGCTCACGCGACGCACTGTGTTCGAGCTGCGCAAGGCGCGCGAACGCGGTCACGTGCTCGAAGGCCTTGCCGTCGCGCTCGCCAACATCGACGAATTCATCGCGCTGATCAAGGCCGCGCCGACGCCGCCGATCGCCAAGCAAGAACTGATGTCGCGCCCGTGGGACTCGTCGCTCGTGCGCGAGATGCTCTCGCGCGCCGAATCGGAGAACGCCTCGGCGGGCGGCCGCGAGGCTTATCGCCCCGAGGGTCTCGCCGTGCAGTTCGGCATGCAGGCCGACGGGCTCTATCGTCTGTCGGACACCCAGGCGCAGGAAATCCTGCAGATGCGTCTGCAGCGCCTGACCGGTCTCGAGCAGGACAAGATCATCGGCGAGTACCGCGACGTGATGGCCCAGATTGCCGATCTGCTCGACATCCTTGCGCGCCCCGAGCGCGTAACGGTCATGATTTCCGACGAACTCACCGCGATCAAGAGCGAATTCGGCGATGCACGCCGCTCGCGGATCGAGCTGAACGCGACCGAGCTGAACACCGAAGACCTGATCACGCCGCAGGACATGGTCGTCACCATGTCGCATACCGGTTACGTGAAATCGCAGCCGTTGTCCGAATATCGCGCCCAGAAGCGCGGAGGTCGGGGCAAGCAGGCAACGTCGATGAAGGAAGACGACTGGATCGACACGCTCTTCATCGCCAACACCCACGACCATATCCTGTGCTTCTCGAATCGGGGTCGGGTCTACTGGGTGAAGGTCTATGAAGTGCCGCAGGGTTCGCGCAACTCGCGTGGCCGTCCGATCGTCAATATGTTCCCGCTGCAGGACGGCGAGAAGATCACGGTCGTGCTGCCGGTCAAGGAGTTCTCGGCGGACAAGTTCGTGTTCATGGCGACCGCGCTCGGCACCGTGAAGAAGACGCCGCTCGAGGCGTTCAGCCGGCCGCTGCGCAAGGGTATTATCGCGGTCGGTCTGGACGAGGGCGATTACCTGATCGGCGCCGCGATCACCGATGGCGAGCACGACGTGATGCTGTTCTCGGATTCGGGCAAGGCCGTGCGCTTCGACGAGAACGACGTGCGGCCGATGGGCCGCGAGGCGCGTGGCGTGCGCGGCATGCAACTCGAAGACGGCCAGCAGGTCATAGCGCTGCTGGTGGCCGGCGACGAACAGCAGTCGGTGCTCACCGCTACGGAAAACGGCTTCGGCAAACGCACGCCGATCACGGAGTACACGCGTCACGGTCGCGGCACGAAGGGCATGATCGCGATCCAGACGTCGGAGCGTAACGGCAAGGTGGTCGCCGCCACGCTCGTCGACTCCGAAGCCCAGATCATGCTGATCACGACCACGGGTGTGCTGATCCGCACCCGCGTGTCCGAAATCCGCGAAATGGGCCGTGCAACGCAAGGTGTTACACTCATCAGCCTCGATGAGGGTACCAAGCTCTCCGGTCTGCAGCAGGTCGCCGAGGCGGATGCCGATGGCGACGTCGCGGAAGGCGATGCGGGCGAGGGCGAGGCTCAGGAGTAAATGCGAAGCGGCAGCCTCGCGTCGGTTCAACTGCCGGGGGCTGGGTTGTGCCGGATGTAATGTCGTGCAAGACGGCGGCGGGCGCGGATAACGCGCTGCGCGCCTCGGCACGGCAAGCAGTTCGACTAATTTCTCTAAGGGAGTAATGATGCAAAAACGATTCAAGCAGGTGATGTTGCTGGCCGCTCTCGTGCCGACGTTCGCAATGGCCCAGGCGCTGCAAAGCCAGGCGCCCGCCCCGGCGGCACCGGCAGCTGCCGCAGCACCCGTTGATCCGGCCAAGCAGGCTGCGATCAAGGACCTGCTCGACGCGATCGACGCACAAAAGCTCGTCGGCGCAATCGGCAACAGCGCACAGATGCAAGCCAAGCAACTCGTGCCGGCCATCCTGTCGGACGCCCTGTCCGAGAACAAGACGATGACGGACAAGCAGAAGCAGGCTTCCGTCCCGGCGCTGCAGAAGAACGCTGTGCCGAAGCTGGTTGACTCGGCAGGCCAGGTCTTCACGACCGACTCGTTCAAGCAGGACGCGATGCAAGCTCAGTACGACGCCTATGCGAAGTACTACAGCACGCAGGAAATCAAGGACCTGACCGCGTTCTACCGCAGCCCGACCGGCCGCAAGTTCATCCAGGTGCAAGACCAGGTGGGCCGCGACGTCGTGAACGGTCTGATGCAGAAGTACATGCCGGCATCGATCAAGGCAACGCGCGACGAAGCTGACAAGGAAGTCGCAGCCGTCAAGCCGGCGAAGTAAGCCGCCGCACGCCGCGCCCGCGTTGGCGGGTTGTCGGCGACAGTGCGATAATGGCCGTTTGCGCGCGAGCGCAGACGGCCATTTTTCTTTTCGGGCGCGGTTTTCGGCCTTTTTCTGCCGCGGCGCCCCCTCGGGGAACCTTCCAATGCGCGTCTTTAATTTTTCCGCCGGACCTGCGGCAATGCCCGAAGAGGTGCTTCGCCAGGCCGCCGACGAAATGCTCGACTGGCATGGCAGCGGCATGGGCGTGATGGAAATGAGCCACCGTGGCCCCGAATTCATGCGCATCCATGCCGAAGCGCTGCAGGATCTGCGCGATCTGCTCGCCGTGCCGGCGAGCCACCAGATTCTGTTCCTGCAGGGCGGCGGTATCGGCGAGAACGCGATCGTGCCGCTCAACCTGTTCGGCACGAAGCCGCGCGCGGACTTCGTGATCACCGGCTCGTGGTCGCAGAAGTCGCAGAAGGAAGCACTCAAGTACGGCGCGGCGCACATCGCCGCGACGGGCAAGACGGCCGATGGCTTCACGCGCGCGCCCGCGCGCAGCGAGTGGCAGCTGTCCGACGATCCCGCCTACGTGCATCTGTGCACCAACGAAACGATCGATGGCGTCGAGACGTTCGAGATCCCTGACATGGGCGACATCCCGCTCGTTGCGGACGCGTCCTCGCACATCCTGTCGCGCCCGATGGACATCGCCAAATATGGCGTCCTCTATGGCGGCGCGCAGAAGAACATCGGCATGGCGGGTGTGACGGTCGCGATCGTGCGCGAAGACCTGCTCGACCGCTCGCTGCCGATCTGCCCGAGCGCGTTCGACTGGCGCATCGTCGCCGAGAACAATTCGATGTACAACACGCCGCCCACGTACGCGATCTATATCGCCGGGCTCGTGTTCAAGTGGTTGAAGCGCGCGGGCGGCCTCACGGCCATCGAGGCGCGTAACATCGAGAAGTCGCGGCTCCTGTACGACACGATCGACGCGAGCGGCTTCTATATCAACAAGGTGGAGCGCCACGCGCGCTCGCGGATGAACGTGCCGTTCTTCCTCGCCGACGAATCACGTAACGAAGATTTCCTCGCCGGCGCGAAGGCGCGCGGGCTGTTGCAGCTGAAGGGCCACAAGTCCGTCGGCGGCATGCGGGCGTCGATTTACAACGCGGTGCCGCTCGAAGGCGTCAAGGCGCTGGTCGAGTACATGAAGGAATTCGAAGCGAAGCACGCGTAACGCGCGGGCATCCTTTCAGACACTGCCGGTTTCACGCATGGACGACGAACTCAATTCAAAACTCAAGCCGCTGCGCGATCGCATCGATGCGATCGACGCGCAACTGATCGCGCTCCTGAATCAGCGCGCGGCGGTCGCGCTCGAAGTGGGCGAGGTGAAGAAGCATTTCAACGCCCCGGTGTTCCGTCCCGAGCGCGAACTGCAGGTGATCGCACGCCTGCAGGACATGAGCGACGGGCCGCTCGCGGGCGAGCACATCAGCGCGATCTGGCGCGAGATCATGGCCGCGAGCCGCTCGCTCGAACAGACGTTGAAGGCCGCGTTCCTCGGGCCGGTCGGCACGTACAGCGAACAGGCGATGTACGAGTACTTCGGCCAGTCGATCGAAGGGCTGCCGTGTCCGTCGATCGACGAGGTGTTTCGCTCGGTCGAGGCGGGCGCCGCCGAGTTCGGTGTCGTGCCGGTCGAGAATTCGAGCGAAGGCGCGGTGTCGCGCACGCTCGACTTGCTGCTGCAGACGCAACTCGTGATCGGCGGTGAACTCGCGCTGCCGATTCATCACAACCTGCTGACCTTGAGCGGCAATCTCGCAGGCGTCACGCGCGTGTGCGCGCATCCGCAGGCGCTCGCGCAGTGCCAGCGCTGGCTCACGACGCACGCGCCGCAGCTCGAACGCCAAGCCGTGTCGAGCAACGCGGAGGCCGCGCGTCTCGCCGCCGAGAACCCGTCGATCGCCGCGATTGCCGGCGACCGCGCCGCCGCGCACTACGGGCTGCAGATCGCGAGCGCGCTGATCCAGGACGATCCGCACAATCGCACGCGTTTCGTGATGATCGGCAAGGACGCGGCCGGTCCGAGCGGCAAGGACCAGACCTCGCTGATCGTGTCGGTGAAGAACGAGCCGGGCGCGGTCTACAAGCTGCTCGAACCGCTTGCGCGCCACGGCGTGTCGATGACGCGTTTCGAGTCGCGACCGGCGCGCGTCGGCACGTGGGAGTACTACTTCTACATCGATTTCGAAGGTCATCGCGACGAACCCGAAGTCGCCGCCGCGCTCGACGAACTCGGCAGGAAGGCCGCGTTCCTCAAGGTGCTCGGTTCGTATCCGCGTGCGCGTTGAGCACGTGAATCAGGCACTTGAATCGACAACCAACACCAGGACGGGCGTCGCCGCCCCGGAGACACGCATGACAACGCAACTTGGCCCCTCGTACGTGCGCGCGATCGCGCCTTATGTCGCGGGCAAGCCGATTTCTGAGGTGGCCCGCCAGTTCGGGCTCGACGAGGCGCGCATCGTGAAGCTCGCGTCGAACGAAAATCCGCTCGGCATGCCCGAGTCGGCGAAGCAGGCGATGGTCCGCGCGGCGCTCGAACTTGGCCGCTATCCGGATTCCAACGCGTTCGAGCTGAAGGCGGCGTTGTCCGCGCGTTACGGCGTGCCCGCCGAGTGGGTCACGCTCGGCAACGGCAGCAACGACATCCTCGAAATCGCGGCGCATGCACTGGTCGAGAAGGGCCAGTCGGTCATCTACTCGCAGTATTCGTTCGCGGTCTATGCGCTCGCGACGCAAGGCATCGGCGCGCGCGCGATCGTGACGCCGGCGCGCGACTATGGCCACGATCTCGATGCGATGCTCGCGTCGATTGAGGCCGACACGCGGCTCATCTTCGTCGCGAACCCGAACAATCCGACCGGCACGTTCATCGACGGCGCCACGCTCGAAGCGTTCATCGCGAAGGTGCCGCGCGAAGTGGTGGTGGTGCTCGACGAGGCGTACACGGAATACCTCGCCGCCGACAAGTGCTACGACTCGATCGAGTGGGTGCGGCGCTATCCGAATCTGGTCGTGTCGCGCACGTTCTCGAAGGCCTATGGGCTTGCGGGTCTGCGTGTCGGCTTTGCGATTGCGCAGCCCGCGTTGACCGATCTGCTGAACCGTCTGCGCCAGCCGTTCAATGTCAATACGCTGGCCCAGGCGGCCGCCGTGGCGGCGCTCGATGACCGGGCGTTCCTCGAGCGCAGCGCGCAGCTCAATGCCACCGGCTACCAGACGCTGGTCGCGGCGTTCGAGCGGCTCGGTCTCGAATACGTGCCGTCCGACGGCAATTTCGTGCTGGTGCGCGTCGGCGACGACGACGGCGCCGGCGATCGTGTCAATCTCGAACTGCTCAAGCAGGGTGTGATCGTGCGCCCGGTCGGCAACTATGGACTGCCGCGCTGGCTGCGCGTGACGATCGGCCTCGCCGACGAGAACGCAGCGTTCATCGCGGCGCTCGAGCGTTCGCTCGCGCTCGCCTGAACGCGAGCGGCACAGGCTGTGCGCTGCGTCCACACGGACGCGGCGCGCGCGATTTCTGATTTTTCCGGTGACTGGCGTGAGCGCGTTTACCTTCAACAAACTGGTGATCTTCGGGGTCGGCCTGATCGGCGGCTCGCTCGCGCGCGCGTTGCGCGAGCACGGCTCGACGGGTCGTATCGTCGGCGTGGGCCGTCATCATCGCTCGGTTGCGCGCGCACTCGAACTCGGTGTGATCGACTCGGCCGCGACGCTCGACGACGATGACGGCGCACTCGCCGACGCGCTCGAAGGCGCCGACTTCGTGCTGCTCGCCGCGCCGGTCGCGCAGACCCGTGCGCTGCTCGAACGCATCGCGCCGCTGCTCGACGCGTCGACCATCGTGACCGATGCCGGCAGCACGAAGAGCGACGTGGTCGCGGCCGCGCGCGCCGTGCTCGGTGCGCGCATCGGCCAGTTCGTGCCGGGACACCCGATCGCGGGCCGCGAGTCGAGCGGCGTCGATGCGGCCTTGCCCGATCTCTATGTCCGGCGCAATGTCGTGCTGTGCCCGCTCGCCGAGAATGCGCGCGAAGCGGTCGAGCGCGTGGCCGCGATGTGGCATGCGTGCGGTGCGGTCGTCGGCGAGATGACGCCTGAGCAGCACGATCGCGTGTTCGCCTCGGTGAGCCATCTGCCGCACGTGCTGTCGTATGCGCTCGTCGAGCAGATTCTCGGCTCGGCCGATGCGGAACTCAAATTCTCGTTCGCGGCGGGCGGCTTTCGCGATTTCACGCGCATCGCCGCGTCGAGCCCCGAGATGTGGCGCGACATCTGCGTCGCCAATCGCAGTGCGCTCATCGCCGAACTCGATGCGTACAGCGCAGTGCTCGCGCGCTTGCGCACGGCGATCGACGCCGGTGACGGCGCGGCGCTCGAAGCCGTGTTCGCGCGCTCGCGCGCGGCGCGCAGCGCGTGGCAGGAGCGCGGCGGCGTGCGCGCGGCCGGGCATGCGCCCGACCAATGACGGGCGAGCGCCACGGCGCTCCCCTGGCTTGAATCCAGCTTGAAGCGCAATTTCAAGCGCGACCCGAAACACAGGACATGCTCATGGAATACCTCGACCTCGGACCGTTTTCCCGTGCGTCCGGCACCGTTCGCCTGCCCGGCTCCAAGAGCATCTCGAACCGCGTGCTGTTGCTCGCGGCGCTCGCCGAAGGCGAAACGACGATCACCAATCTGCTCGACTCCGACGACACGCGCGTGATGCTCGCGGCGCTCACGACGCTCGGCGTCAAGCTGAGCCAGGACGGCGACACCTGCGTCGTGCAGGGCACGCGCGGTGCCTTCACGGCGCGCCGCGCGGACCTGTTTCTCGGCAACGCCGGCACGGCAGTGCGTCCACTCACGGCCGCGCTCGCGGTGAACGGCGGCGACTATCGGATTCACGGCGTGCCGCGCATGCACGAGCGGCCGATCGGCGACCTGGTCGACGGGCTGCGCCAGATCGGCGCGCGCATCGACTATGAGGAAAACGAGGGCTACCCGCCGCTGCGCATCCGCCCGGCCGATATCAACGTCGATGCACCCATTCGCGTGCGCGGCGACGTCTCCAGCCAGTTCCTCACCGCGCTGCTGATGACGCTGCCGCTCGTGCGTGCCACCGATGGCGTCGCGGTCGTGCAGGTCGAGGGCGAGCTGATCTCGAAGCCCTACATCGAGATCACGATCAAGTTGATGGAGCGTTTCGGCGTGAAGGTCGAGCGCCATGGCTGGCATCGCTTCGAAATTCCGGCCGGTGTGCGTTATCAGTCGCCGGGCCGCATCATGGTCGAAGGCGATGCGTCGTCGGCGTCGTACTTTCTCGCCGCGGGCGCGATTGGCGGCGGCCCGATCCGGGTCGAAGGCGTCGGGCGCGCGAGCATCCAGGGCGACATCGGTTTTGCCGACGCGCTGGGCCGCATGGGCGCGAACGTGACGATGGCCGATGACTGGATCGAGGTGCGCGGCATCGGCAACGATCACGGCAAGCTCGATCCGCTCGACATGGACTTCAACCTGATCCCCGACGCGGCGATGACGATCGCGGTCGCGGCGCTGTTCGCCGACGGTGCGACGACGCTGCGCAACATCGGCAGTTGGCGCGTGAAGGAAACCGACCGCATCGCGGCGATGGCGACCGAGCTGCGCAAGCTCGGCGCCGAAGTGGAAGAGGGCGCGGACTATCTGGTGGTGCGCCCGCCCGCGCAACTCACACCGAACGCCGCGATCGACACCTACGACGATCACCGCATGGCGATGTGCTTCTCGCTCGTGAGCCTCGGCGGCGTGCCGGTGCGCATCAACGATCCGAAGTGCGTGGGCAAGACCTTCCCTGACTATTTCGAGCGTTTTCTCGCGCTCGCGCAATCCTGAGCGCCGCACGGCACGCTTCAGGCACGATAGCGGAACAACAGAGCGTCGCCGGCCGGCGCGAGGCAACTATTAACTGTAATGAAATCAACCCGTCCCTTTTATCCGACTCCGGTCATCGCGATCGATGGCCCGACGGCTTCCGGCAAGGGCACGGTGGCCGCGCTGGTCGCCGCGCATCTCGGCTTTCACCTGCTCGACAGCGGCGCGCTCTACCGGCTCGCGGCGCTCGCCAGCATGCGCTACACGATCGGCGCCGATGACGCCGACGCGCTGGCCAAGCTGATCGACGATCTCCATATCACGTTTCGCGAGGGGCTCGCGCAGCTCGATGGCGTCGATGTGTCGGGCGAAATCCGCGCGGAGGAAGTGGGCAATCGCGCCTCGGTGATCGCCGCGCACCCGTCGGTGCGCGCGGCGCTAGTGGCGCGTCAGCGGGCCTTTCGCAAGCTGCCCGGGCTGGTGGCGGACGGCCGCGACATGGGCACGGTGATCTTTCCGGAGGCCCCATTGAAGGTGTTTCTCACGGCCAGCGTCGAGGCCCGCGCGGCGCGCCGGTATAAGCAATTGATCCAAAAAGGATTTTCTGCTAATATGGATGACTTGCTTCGGGATTTGCGTGAACGCGACGCGCGCGACAGCAATCGTGCGGCCGCGCCGCTCAAGCCCGCAGCCGATGCCATGCTGCTCGACACCTCGGCGCTCACCGTCGACCAGGCGGTCGAACAGGTGGTTCAGTGGTATCAGGCACGCCAGCCGGAAGGCCACGGCGCGCATGGCAAGACGTAGTCCAGTATCAGCAGTTCGCAGCAAGCAGCAAGTGTAGTCGCAGTAGGTGCTCCGCATGAGGCGGGGCGTGTTTTAACCCTTTAACCCCGTATGGCTTTCGCATTGGCGCTGTGAACGCGACACGTTCCGGCAGTGCGGCTTGCAGCAGGTGCTGCGGGTCCGCGAGACGGCGAGAACCATGCAAATCCAGATTTTTATGTCCGACCTGCAAACCTCCACCCCGAATACCGAATCTTTCGCGGCTCTGTTCGAAGAGTCGCTGACCCGTCAAGACATGCGCGCCGGCGAAGTGATCTCCGCCGAAGTCGTGCGCGTCGACCACAACTTCGTGGTCGTGAACGCTGGTCTCAAGTCCGAAGCCTATATTCCGCTCGAAGAGTTCCTGAACGACGCGGGTGAAGTGGAAGTGCAGGCGGGCGATTTCGTTTCCGTCGCGATCGACGCGCTGGAAAACGGCTACGGCGACACGATCCTGTCGCGCGACAAGGCCAAGCGTCTCGCTTCGTGGCTGTCGCTGGAAAAGGCCCTCGACAACAACGAACTCGTGACCGGTACGATCACGGGCAAGGTCAAGGGCGGCATGACCGTCATGGTCAACGGCATCCGCGCGTTCCTGCCGGGTTCGCTCGTCGACACGCGTCCGGTCAAGGACACGACGCCGTACGAAGGCAAGACGCTCGAATTCCGCGTGATCAAGCTCGACCGCAAGCGTAACAACGTCGTGCTGTCGCGCCGCGCAGTGATCGAAGCCACGCAAGGCGAAGAGCGCGCAAAGCTGCTCGAGACGCTCAAGGAAGGCGCGATCGTCGAAGGCGTGGTCAAGAACATCACCGACTACGGCGCGTTCGTGGACCTCGGCGGCATCGACGGCCTGCTGCACATCACCGACATCGCATGGCGTCGCGTGCGTCACCCGTCGGAAGTGCTGTCGGTTGGCCAGGAAGTCACCGCGAAGATCCTCAAGTTCGACCAGGAAAAGAACCGCGTTTCGCTCGGTATCAAGCAGCTGGGCGACGATCCGTGGGAAGGCATCTCGCGCCGTTACCCGTCGGGCACGCGTCTGTTCGGCAAGGTCACGAACATCACCGACTACGGCGCATTCGTTGAAGTCGAGTCGGGCATCGAAGGTCTCGTCCACGTGTCGGAAATGGACTGGACGAACAAGAACGTTGCACCGTCGAAGGTTGTCCAGCTGGGCGACGAAGTCGAAGTCATGGTCCTCGAGATCGACGAAGACCGCCGCCGCATCTCGCTCGGCATGAAGCAATGCAAGCCGAATCCGTGGGATGACTTCAGCCGCAACTTCAAGAAGGGCGACAAGATCAGCGGCGCCATCAAGTCGATCACCGACTTCGGCGTGTTCATCGGTCTGCCTGGCGGCATCGACGGTCTGGTTCACCTGTCGGACCTGTCGTGGTCGGAAACCGGCGAAGAAGCTGTTCGCAAGTACAAGAAGGGCGACGAAGTCGAAGCCGTGGTTCTGGGCATCGACGTCGAGAAGGAACGCATTTCGCTCGGCATCAAGCAACTCGAAGGCGACCCGTTCAGCAACTTCGTTGCAATGAACGACAAGGGTTCGACCGTCGACGGCGTGGTCAAGTCGGTGGACGCGAAGGGCGCAGTGATTACGCTCAACGCCGATGTCGAAGGCTACCTGCGTGCTTCGGAAATCGCGCAAGACCGCGTGGAAGATGCTCGCAACGTGCTGAAGGAAGGCGACAAGGTCAACGCGATGATCATCAACATCGATCGCAAGTCGCGTGGCATCAACCTGTCGATCAAGGCGAAGGATTCGGCTGAGCAGCAAGAAGCGCTGCGCACCATTTCGTCCGACTCGGGTGCGGCTGCGACCGGCACGACCAACCTCGGCGCGCTGCTCAAGGCCAAGCTTGACGGCCAGAATCAGTAAGCCTCACACGGGGGCTCGCTGAAGTATGACCAAATCTGAATTGGTCGCGCAGCTGGCTACGCGATTTCCGCAACTGGTTCTCAAAGATGCGGATTTCGCGGTCAAGACGATGCTCGATGCGATGTCCGACGCGCTTGCGAACGGCCACCGTATCGAAATTCGCGGCTTTGGCAGCTTCGGCCTGAATCGCAGGCCGTCGCGCGTCGGACGCAATCCGAAGTCGGGCGAAAAGGTGCTGGTACCCGAGAAGTACGTGCCGCACTTCAAGCCGGGCAAGGAATTGCGCGAGCGCGTCGACCGCCGTTCGGGCGAGCCGCTCAAGGCTGACGAGCCGGACGACGATCTGTAAGCCCTGCGGCTTGCAGTCGACGGCGGCCAAGGCCAGACTCATGCACCAGCTCATGCCGTACAAAAAAGCGCCTCCGGGCGCTTTTTTTTCGTCCACGCGAGGCGGGCGCGACGCCGTGTATCGCCGGTAGCTGCCCTCCGGCCGGGCGTTCCATTACAATACGGGACACTTCGGCGCTCACGCTGCTGCGGCGCAACACGCCGGAGTGCCGGCGCCATTTCAGCAACTGCCAAGAGACACTTCATGAGATTGATCGCCTGGGTGATCCGCGTGCTGGTATTCGTGCTGCTGCTTGTGCTCGCACTGGCCAATACACAGCCCGCTACGCTGAACTTCCTTGCCGGCTATTCGTGGCAGGCTCCGTTGATCCTGATCGGCCTCGCGTTCTTCATCGTCGGGCTGCTTGCGGGGCTGTTGTCGTCCCTGCCGGCCATGTTCCGTCTGCGCATGGAGAACGGGCGGCTCAAGCGCGATTTGCGCACGGCGCGCGAAGCGCCCGCGCCGATCGTCGAGCCGCCGTTGCCGCCGCTCATCTGAGGCTGCCACCCTTGCCGCGCGAGCAACCCGCGCGCGGTCTTTCGTTTTCGCTTTCACCTCGTTCGCATGGATCTTGATTTCTGGTGGTTGCTCGTCATTCCCGTCGCCTTCGCGCTCGGCTGGATGGCGTCGCGCTACGACTTGAAGACGCTGTTGTCCGAAAGCGCCAATCTGCCGCGCTCGTATTTTCGCGGTCTGAATTTCCTGCTCAACGAGCAGCCGGACAAGGCTATCGATGCGTTCATCGAGGTCGCCAAGCTCGACCCCGAAACCGTCGAGCTGCACTTCGCCCTCGGCAACCTGTTCCGTCGCCGCGGCGAGACTGACCGCGCGATTCGCGTGCATCAGAACCTGTTGTCGCGTCCGGACCTGCCGGTCAACGAGCGTGATCACGCGTTGTTCGAGCTGGGCCAGGACTTCCTGAAGGCGGGCATGCTCGATCGCGCGGAGGAAACCTTCCGCTCGCTCGGCAGCGGCGATTACGCGACCGGCGCGCAGCGCGCGCTGCTCACGATCTACGAGATCGAAAAAGACTGGAACCGTTCCATCGACACGGCCCGCCAGCTCGAAACGATGGGGGCCGGCGAACTCGAACTCGAAATCGCCCAGTTCCATTGCGAGCTCGCGCAAGAAGCGTTGCAGCAGAAAAAGCCCGACGAGGCGCGCCGCCAGCTCGGGCTCGCGCTTAAGGCCAATGTGCAGAACGTGCGGGCGACGATTCTCGGCGGCGACGTCGATGCGGCTGCCGGCCAGCCCGAAGCCGCGCTCGCGCAATGGCGCCGCGTCGAGGAACAGAATCCTGCTTATCTGCCGCTCGTTGCCGAGAAAGTCATGAAGGCCTACGAAGCGCTTGGACGGCCGGAAGAGGGCGTGCAGGTGCTGACCGACTGGGTCGATCGTTATTCGTCGAACGACCTGCTCGACGTCGCCTACAAGTACGTGGCCGCGCTGCGGGGCGCCGACGCGGCGCACTCGCTCGCGCGCACGCAGATGCAGAAGTCGCCGAATCTCGCCGGCATGGCGCGTCTGCTCGAAGCGCAGCAGACGGGCGCCGAGGAGCCGCGGCGCAGCGAGCTCGAATTGATGCGCACGCTGCTTGCCCAGCGCACCAAAAATCTGCCACGGTACACGTGCCAGAATTGCGGCTTCAGGGCTCGTCTATTCTATTGGCAGTGCCCTGGCTGCAGCGGCTGGGAGACCTATGCGCCGCGCCGCGTCGAGCCGATCCCGGCCGCGAGCTAAAGCGCGCCGGCGACGTCCGCGCCGTTCCCTCGCGGCGGCGCGGCCCGCCTGAGCGACATCCACTTCAGAATCAGTCACCGGAGCGCGTATGAAAATCACCATCATCGGTACCGGCTACGTCGGTCTCGTCACCGGCGCGTGTCTTGCCGAGATCGGGCACGACGTCTTCTGTGTCGACGTCGATCCGCGCAAGATCGAAATTCTCAACAACGGCGGTGTGCCGATCCACGAACCGGGCCTGCTCGAAATCATCGCCCGGAACCGTGCGGCGGGCCGTCTCGTCTTCTCCACCGATATCGCCGCAAGCGTCGTGCACGGCGAGGTGCAGTTCATCGCGGTCGGCACGCCGCCCGACGAGGACGGCTCCGCCGATCTCCAGTACGTGCTCGAGGCCGCGCGCAGCATCGGCCGTCACATGCCCGGCTTTCGCGTGATCGTCGACAAGTCGACCGTGCCGGTCGGCACGGCCGAGCGCGTGCGCGCGGTCGTCGCGGAAGAGCTCGCGAAGCGCGGTCTTTCGGAGAGCGCCGGGCATCGCGTCTCGGTCGTCTCGAACCCCGAGTTCCTCAAGGAAGGCGCGGCCGTCGACGACTTCATGCGCCCGGACCGCATCATCATCGGCATCGACAAGGACGAGGCGGGCAATCTCGCGCGCGAGAAAATGAAGCGCCTCTATGCGCCGTTCAACCGCAATCACGAACGCACGCAGTACATGGACGTGCGTTCGGCGGAATTCACGAAGTACGCGGCTAACGCGATGCTCGCGACGCGCATCTCGTTCATGAACGAGATGGCCAATCTGGCCGATCGCGTCGGCGCCGACATCGAGTCGGTGCGGCGCGGCATCGGCTCGGATCCGCGCATCGGCTATCACTTCCTGTACGCGGGCTGCGGCTATGGCGGTTCGTGCTTTCCGAAGGACGTGCAGGCGCTCATCCGCACGGCTGCCGAGAGCGGCCAGAACCTGCGCATTCTCGAGGCCGTCGAGGACGTCAACCGCAGCCAGAAGCTGGTGCTCGTGAACCAGATCGTCAAGGCGTTCGGCGACGATCTGACCGGCCGCACGTTCGCGGTTTGGGGGCTCGCGTTCAAGCCCAATACCGACGACATGCGCGAGGCGCCGAGCCGCCGCGTGATCGCGGATCTGCTCGCGCGCGGCGCGACGGTGCGCGCCTACGATCCGGTCGCCACCGACGAGGCGCGCCGCGTGTTCGCGCTCGACTTCGCAGGCGCCGATGCGCAGCTCGCGCGTCTGCAGTTCGCTGCAACCCAGGACGAAACGCTCACGGGCGCCGACGCGCTCGTGATCGTCACCGAATGGAAGGAATTCAAGGCGCCGAATTTCGGGCATCTGAAGACGATGCTCAAAACGCCGCTGGTTTTCGACGGGCGCAACCTGTACGAGCCGGAAACGATGGCGGAACTCGGCATCGACTATCACTCGATTGGACGTCCTCATGTCAAGCTCGCAACCGATGCAAACCCCGCTGCCTGACGCGACTTCGCGCGCACCCGAGTGCCCGCACGTGCCGCGCGAAAAACTTGCGGCGGCGCGGGTGCTGGTGGTCGGCGACGTGATGCTCGATCGCTACTGGTTCGGCGACGTGAACCGCATTTCGCCTGAAGCGCCGGTGCCGGTCGTGCACGTGCAGCGCCAGGAAGACCGCCTCGGCGGCGCGGCCAACGTCGCGCGCAATGCGGCGGCGCTCGGTGCGTGCTCGGGGCTCTTGTGCGTGGTGGGCCACGACGAACCCGGCGAGCGCATTGTCGAGTTGCTCGGCGACAGCGGCGTGCACGCGTACCTCGAACGCGATCCGGCGCTCGCGACCACCATCAAGCTGCGCGTGCTCTCGCGTCAGCAGCAGTTGCTGCGCGTCGACTTCGAGAACACGCCGGCGCATGAAATCCTGCTCGCGGGCCTCGCGCGCTTCGATGCGCTGCTGCCGACGCACGACGTGATCCTGCTGTCCGACTACGCGAAGGGCGGGCTCACGCACGTCACGCAGATGATCGCGAAGGCGCGCGCGGCCGGCAAGGCCGTGCTCGTCGATCCGAAGGGCGACGACTGGGAGCGCTACGGCGGCGCCACGCTCATCACGCCGAATCGCGCCGAGTTGCGTGAAGTCGTCGGGGCGTGGAAGTCCGAAGAGGATTTGCTTGCGCGCGTGACGAAACTGCGCCGCGAATTGCGCTTCGATGCGCTCTTGCTCACGCGCTCGGAAGAGGGCATGACGCTCTTCTCGGATGCGGGCGTGCTGCACGCGCCGGCCGTTGCGCGCGAAGTGTATGATGTCTCGGGCGCGGGCGACACCGTGATCGCCACGCTCGCCGTGACCCTCGGCGCGGGTCTGCCGCTCACCGAAGGCGTCGCGCTCGCGAATCGCGCGGCCGGCATCGTGGTCGGCAAGCTCGGCACCGCCACCGTCGATTACGACGAACTCTTTCATTGACATGCAGCGCGCCCTCCACGACGAGGGCCGCGCGCGTTCAACCATCGCAGGACGATCATGACCATCATTGTCACCGGCGCGGCCGGCTTCATCGGCAGCAATATCGTCAAGGCGCTCAACGAGCGCGGCGAAGAGCGCATCATCGCCGTCGACAACCTCACGCGCGCCGACAAGTTCAAGAACCTCGTCGACTGCGAGATCGACGACTATCTCGACAAGACCGAATTCGTCGAACGCTTTGCGCGCGGCGACTTCGGCGCGGTGCGCGCGGTGTTCCATGAAGGGGCCTGCTCGGACACGATGGAGACCGACGGCCGCTACATGATGGACAACAACTTCCGCTATAGCCGCGCCGTGCTCGATGCCTGCCTCGCGCAGCGCACGCAGTTTCTCTACGCGTCGTCGGCGGCGATCTATGGCGGTTCGAGCCGTTTCGTCGAGGACCGCGAAGTCGAGGCGCCGCTCAACGTGTACGGCTATTCGAAGTTCCTGTTCGACCAGGTGATCCGCCGCGTGTTGCCGTCGGCGCAGAGCCAGATCGTCGGCTTTCGCTATTTCAACGTCTACGGCCAGCGCGAGACGCACAAGGGGCGCATGGCGTCGGTGGCGTTCCACAACTTCAACCAGTTCCGCGCGGAAGGCCGCGTCAAGCTGTTCGGCGAATACAACGGTTATGCGCCCGGCGAGCAGACGCGCGACTTCGTGTCGGTCGAAGACGTGGTGAAGGTCAACCTGTTCTTCTTCGATCATCCGGAGAAGACCGGCATCTTCAATCTCGGCACCGGTCGTGCGCAGCCATTCAACGATATCGCGAGCTCGGTGGTCAACACGCTGCGCGCGCTCGACGGCAAGGCACCGCTCACGCTCGAACAGCAAGTGAGCGACGGCCTGATCGAGTACGTGCCGTTCCCCGATGCGCTGCGCGGCAAGTATCAGTGCTTCACCCAGGCCGACGTCGCGAAGCTGCGCTTGGCCGGATACGACGCGCCGTTCTACACCGTGCAGGAAGGCGTCGATCGTTACGTGCGCTGGCTATCCGGCCAGGTGTAAATCCGCGCGCTTGCTCCCTACACTGGGGTCTCCTGGCCGGCGATGGTCGCCGGCCGGTGGTGCAAAGGGAGATCCACTATGATCAAAAAACTGCTCGCGGCGGCGGCGCTCGTCGCCGCTTTCGGCCAGGCGTTCGCGGCCGTCGACGTCAACACGGCCAATGAGGATGCACTGCGCGGCATCAAGGGCATCGGACCGGCTCGCGCCAAGGCAATTCTCGACGAGCGCGGCGCACGCGGTCCGTTCAAGGATGCGTCCGACCTCGGCAAGCGTGTGAAGGGCATGGGCGGCCATACGGTCGATCGGCTGCAGGCCGAAGGGTTGAGCGTCGGGCCCTCGGGTTCGGCGGGCCCTGCGGCCGCGACCAAGACCGTGGCGGCATCGAACGAGGCGAAACGTCCGTCCGTAGTCGTCAAGAAATAGGCCCGCAGTAATGCCGGCAAGGCTCCTTCAGTCGTCGTCATGACGACGCTTACCCGCGGCCCGGGCCGCGGGCTTTTTGAGGCTTTGCCGCCACGGCGTGAGTCGCAGCCGCAGCGTTACGCTGTCCACACCGTCACCAGGGGCGCAAAGCGGGCGCGTGCCCAGTGGTTTAGAATCGATGGATCCCGTATCCGCGCACTGCCAGCAGCGCTGCGCCTGACCGCATCTCCTTATGCCCTATCACACCATTGAAGACACGATCGGCAACACGCCGCTCGTGCAACTCGTCCGCCTTCCGGACGACGAAATCCGCAGCCGCAACAACGTCGTTCTCGCCAAGCTCGAGGGCAACAATCCGGCTGGCTCGGTGAAGGACCGCCCGGCGCTGTCGATGATCCGCAAGGCCGAGGAACGCGGCCGCATCAAGCCGGGCGACACGCTCATCGAGGCGACGAGCGGCAACACCGGCATTGCGCTCGCGATGGCGGCCGCCATTCGCGGCTACAAGATGATGCTGATCATGCCCGAGGACCTGTCCGTCGAGCGCCGCCAGAGCATGGCCGCGTATGGCGCGCAGATCCTGCTCACGCCGGTCAAGGGCGGCATGGAGTACGCGCGCGACCTCGCCGAGCAGATGCAGCGCGACGGCAAGGGCATCATCCTCGACCAGTTCGCCAATCCCGACAATCCGCTCGCCCACTACGAAGGCACGGGTCCCGAGATCTGGCGCGACACCGAAGGGCGCATCACGCATTTCGTCTCGTCGATGGGCACGACCGGCACGATCATGGGTACGTCGCAGTTCTTGAAGGAAAAGAGCGAGGCGATCGAGATCGTCGGTGCACAACCGGAAGAGGGCTCGCGCATTCCCGGCATCCGCAAGTGGCCGGAAGCCTATCTGCCGAAGATTTTCGACCGCAGCCGCGTCGATCGTGTGGAGAACGTGAGCCAGGCCGCAGCCGAGGCGATGGCGCGCCGGCTTGCCTCGGTCGAGGGCATCTTTGCGGGGATTTCGTCGGGCGGAGCGTGCGAAGTGGCGCTGCGCATCGCGCGCCAGGTCGAGAACGCGACGATCGTCTTCATCGTGTGCGATCGGGGCGACCGCTACCTGTCGACGGGTGTGTTTCCCGCTTGATCGAGAGGTCATGCACGAGGCGATACGCAATCGCCCCGTGCAGGGCGGCGTTAGTTGCCGCCTTGTGAGTCTTCGCTGTTCGTGGGAGCGCTTGGGGTTTGTGCGCCTGCGCCGCCCGAGGGCAGCACTGAAGCGGCGCCCGGCGCGGGAGCCGCTGGCGCGATGGGGGCGGGGGACGCGGCCCGCGGAGCAGTGACTACCGGATTCGTCGCGCGAGGCATCGTGCCGGCCGGAGCCGCGCCACCCTGAACGCCTGCACCGGAACCCGAACCTGCACCACCCGCCGCCGCATCGGCAGCGATCATCTGCGCCTTCACGCGCATGCCCAGTTGATACACCGCGAGCGCATAGAAGAAGCTGCGGTTATAGCGCGTGAGCACGTAGAAATTCTTCAGCCCGAGCATGTACTCGGTCGGCCGGCCCGGCGTGGGCAGATCGACCACGGTTACGGGCGTGCCGGCTTCGGCCGCGACGTCGAGGCCCGGTTCGTCGAGCGAGAGTCCCGAGCGCAGCAGTTGCTCGAGCGGCCAGTGCGGCTCGGGTTGACCGTCGGCGGCAGCCTGCGCAATGCCGATGCTGCCTGCATCGCCGCTGATGTGCCACACGACCGGCCGGCCCGGTTCCCAGCCATTCTGCTTCAGATAGTTCGCGACGCTGCCGATCGCATCGGCTTCGCTCGTGCGCAGATCGATGCGCTTGTTGCCGTCGAAGTCCACCGCGTATTGCACGATGCTGCTCGGCAGGAATTGCGGAATGCCGATCGCGCCAGTGTAGGAGCCAAGCACCGACGTCGCGTCGATCTGCGAATCGCGCGTCCACACGAGATAGTCTTCGAGATTCTTGCGGAACGTGGCCATGCGGTCCGCGCGATTGGCCGTGTTCGGGTAGTCGAAGGCCAGCGTCGTCAGCGCATCGAGCACCCGGAAGTTGCCCATGTAGCGGCCATAGATGGTCTCGACGCCGATGATGCCGACGATCACCTCCGGCGGCACGCCGAATTCGTCGTAGGCGCGCTGCAGCGTCGCCTGGTTCGCGCGCCAGAAGCGCACTCCCGCGTTGATGCGCACCGCGTCGAGGAAACGCGACTGGTAGACGCGCCAGTTCTTCACGCCCGGCGTCGGCGACGGGGTCACGAGCTTGACCGCGGTCGCCGAGTAATTCGCGCTCGCAAAGAGCGCGTGAAGCGCGGCCGGGTCGAAGTCGTAGCGCGCGACCATGTCGTTGATGAACGCCTCGACGTCGGGGTTGTTGGCGTAGCGCTGCGGAACGATTTCCTCTTCGAACGTTTGTCCCTGTTGCGCCGCCGGCTGCGGCTGGCTTTGGGCGAGGAGCAAGCGTGATTTTGCCGCAGTGGTCTGCGCATGAGCCTCACCGGTCCAGCCGGCGAACGCGGTGCACAGTGCGAGGGTGAGAGTCGTGATGCGCAGACGGCCGGAGGCAGACGAAGCGAGCTTGAGCGGCATGGGGCGGTGAAGGGCGGGACAAAGGGGGTGAGCGAGACGTTCCGGGGCAGTATAACCGAGCCGATGCCTGCTACCGGGCTGCTTCGCGCGCAGCGGCCATGTCGTGCGAGTGGCGTGTGGTAACGTGACGACTGCCGCGTGACCAACGACGCGCATTACGAAGGAGACCTGCGGCGGCCACGACGTGCCGCAGACCACACAAACCATGACGACAGGCTTCTTTTCTCACCCCGACTGTCTGCTGCACGAGATGGGCGAGTGGCATCCCGAATGCCCGGCGCGTCTGCAGGCGATCGAAGACCAGCTGATCGCGAGCCGCATCGATACGCTCATCGAGCGCGACGACGGCGCGCCACTCGCGGACGACCCCGAACTCCTGCGCGTGCATACCCAGGCGCACATCGATTTCATCCGCAACAGTTCACCGGTCGAAGGCTACGCCGCGATCGATCCCGACACGTCGATGAATCCGCATACCTTGCAGGCAGCGTTGCGCGCGGCCGGCATCGCGGTGGCCGCGACCGATGCCGTGATCGCGGGCCGCTACGAGAACGCGTTTTGCAGCGTGCGTCCGCCGGGCCACCACGCGGAGCCGGCGCGCGCGATGGGCTTTTGCTTCTTCAACAACGTCGCCATCGCGGCGCGTCATGCACTCGAGGTGCATGGTTTGTCGCGCGTTGCCATCATCGATTTCGACGTGCATCACGGCAACGGCACCGAGGCGGCATTCGCCGGCGATGCGCGCGTGCTGATGTGCAGCTTCTTTCAGCATCCGTTCTATCCGTTCTCGGGCGCCGATCATCAGGCGCCCAACATGGTCAACCTGCCGATGGGCGCGCGCACCAAGGGCATGGAAGTGCGCGAGGCGATCGATCTCGTGTGGCTGCCGCGGCTGAACGAATTCAAGCCCGAGATGGTGTTCATCTCGGCGGGGTTCGATGCGCATCGCGAGGACGACGTCGGCAACATGGGACTCGTCGAGGATGATTTCGCCTGGATTACTGAACAGATCCAGGCGGTCGCCGTGCGTCATGCACAGGGGCGCATCGTGAGCTGCCTCGAAGGCGGGTACAACCTGTCGGCGCTCGGTCGCAGCGTCGTCGCGCATCTGCGCGCGCTGGCCGGTATTTGAGCCGGCGCTACGCAAGGAGATCCAACCCATGAGCGCCGACCAAACCAATTCCAGTTCCGCCGGGACGTCCACGGCGCTCGTCGAAGTCGAGGAAGACGCGTGGGGGTTGGCCGGCGTCGTGCGCCTCACGCTGAACCGGCCCGACGCGTTCAATGCGCTCTCCGAGGCCTTGCTCGACGAGTTGCAGTCGAGCCTCGCGCGCATTGCCGCGTCCGATGCGCGCGTCGTCGTGATCGGCGGCGCGGGCCGCGCGTTTTGCGCAGGCCACGATCTCAAGGAGATGCGCGCGGCGCCATCGCGCGACTACTACGCGCGGCTCTTCGCGCAGTGCTCGAAGATAATGCTGACGATCCAGCGCATGCCGCAGCCCGTGATCGCGCGCGTGCACGGCGTCGCTACGGCAGCCGGCTGCCAGCTCGTCGCGATGTGCGATCTCGCGGTCGCGGCCGATGACGCGCGCTTTGCCGTGTCGGGCATCAACCTCGGACTCTTCTGCTCGACGCCCGCGGTTCCTCTCTCGCGCAACATGTCGCGCAAGGCCGCGTTCGAGATGCTGATGACGGGCGATTTCATCGATGCACAGCGCGCCTTGCAAGAAGGGCTCGTCAATCGCGTCGCGCCGCCCGGCGCACTCGACGAGGCCGTCAAGGCGCTGGCCGCCAGCATCTGCGCGAAGCCGCGTGCGGCCGTGCAGGCCGGCAAGGGCCTTTTCTACCGTCAGCTCGAGATGGGCATCGAAGCGGCTTATCAGCTCGCCGGGCAGACCATGGCCTGCAACATGATGGATGACGCGGCGCTCGAGGGCGTGCAGGCGTTCATCGAACGCCCCACGCCACGCGCGGGCCGCTAACCGGCACTCGGCGCCAACTGCGGACTACGTTCGACGACCCACGCAATCAGCGCGTCGATCACCCGATCGTGGTCGAGGTCGTTGAGCGTCTCGTGGTAGTGACCTTCATAGAGCGTAAACGTCCGGTCGGGCGAGCCCGCGTGTTCGCTGAACGCGCGGCTGCCTTCGGGCTCGGTCAGCTTGTCGGCGCTGCCATGCCATACATAGAGCGGCAGACGCAGCGACGCGCGCCCCGCCTCGATGCGCTTCATCGCCTGCAACAACTCAGCGCCCGTGCGGGCGGGAATGGCGCGGCGATGCACGAGCGGGTCGTGGCGATTCGCCTCGACCACCGCAGGGTCGCGTGCGAGCAGCGCGGGATCGATCTTCAGCGCAGGAAAGCGCGGCCACACGGCGCTCGTCACTCGGCTGGCCGTGATCATCCACGCGGGTACGTCGCGGCCGGGCGCGAGCGCCGCGCTCGACAGCAGCAGACCCGCGAGCGGCATGGCGGCCGACGCCCGGGTGCGCTCGATGGCATGCAGCGCGGCGATCGCGCCGCCCATGCTGTGCCCCATCAGGAAGAGCGGGATCGTGCCGCCGCAAGCGTCGGCGGCGTGATCGACGAGCGCCTGGGCATCCGCCAGATAGTCGTCGAATCGCGTGACCCATGCGCGCCTGCCCGGTGCCCGGCCGTGACCGCGCAAATCGATGGCGAACAGTTCGATGCCGGCCGCGTTGAGGCGCTCGGCCAGCCCGGCATAGCGCAGCGCGTGCTCGGCGAGCCCGTGGATCAGCGCGATCGCGGCTCGCGGCGGCCCGGCAGGGCGCCACCGATAGAGCGGCAGCGCGACACCGTCGGCTGTCGTCAGCTGCGGCAGCGTGGGTTGGCGGGCGGCCGGATCGTCCGTTGCGGGACGCGCGGCTTGCGGGAGTGTCTCCATGCGTAGTGGCTGTCGTGTTCGTTATTGTGGAATGCGCTCGATCATAACGGCACCGTATGACGGCCATGTCCTCTCATCGAGGGGCGAGGACTCTAATTATCGTAAGTTATGAAAAAAGCGGAAATGATTATTAAAAGGAATTTCCCGGGCCAGGTTAAAATTGCGGGTTAATTCCCGTCCAGCAACGGCGACTTTCGCGCGTATCAAGCGCGGCGCGGCCGCCGTTTCGTTTTTTCCATGATCGAACTAAGAAATGTGTCGCAACGCTTTGCCAGTCCCCGAGGCTGGATCGAGGCGCTGCACAACGTCAACCTGACGATCCCGCCGGGCGAAGTGTTCGGCATCATCGGGCGCAGCGGCGCGGGCAAGAGCACGCTTGTGCGCACGATCAACCTGCTGACCCGACCGACCGAGGGCGATGTCATCGTCAACGGCCGCCCGCTCACCTCGCTCGCCCCGGCCGCTCTGCGCGAAGCGCGGCGCGAGATCGGCATGATCTTCCAGCACTTCAACCTGCTGTCGTCGCGCACGGTCTATGAGAACGTCGCGCTGCCGCTCGAACTGGCCGGCGCGACGCGCGCCGAGATCGAAGCCGCGGTGCTGCCGCTGCTCGAACTGGTCGGTCTCACCGCGCAGAAAGATCGCTATCCGTCGCAGATCAGCGGCGGCCAGAAGCAGCGCGTGGGCATTGCGCGCGCGCTCGCGAGCAAGCCGAAGGTATTGCTGTCGGACGAGGCGACCTCGGCGCTCGACCCCGAGACCACGCGCGCCATTCTCGACCTGCTGCGCAAGATCAATCGCGAACTCGGCCTCACAGTCGTGATGATCACGCACCAGATGGAGGTCATCAAACAGGTCTGCGATCGTGTCGCCGTGCTCGACGCGGGGCGCGTGGTCGAACACGGCCGCGTGATCGATGTGTTCCTGCAGCCGCGTCACGAGGTGACGCGTGCGCTGCTCGGCGACGTGATCGCCCAGGAGCTGCCGCCCGCGCTGAAGGCGCGCGTCGCCGAGCGGCTCAAGACCGGCAACGGCCACTTGCTGCGCCTCGCGTTCTCGGGCACGGGCGTCGATCAGCCGGTGCTCTCGGAGACGATCCGGCGCTTCGAACTCGATTTCAACATCCTGCACGGCCAGATCGACGAGATCCAGGGGCAGGCGTTCGGCTCGCTCGCGGTACTCGCGAGCGGCGATCCGGTGAAGGTCGCGCAGGCAGTGACCTGGCTGCGCGAACAAGGTGTCGTGGTGGAGGAGTTGTCGTATGTGGAGTGAGATGTTCGATATGTTCGTCCAGTCGTTCTGGGAGACGCTGATCATGGTCGGCATCTCGGGCGTCGTGGGCGCGGCAGTCGGCCTGCCGCTCGGCGTGCTGCTCTATCTGACCGACCGCAACGGCGTGCTGCAGAACCTGCCGCTCAACCGCGTGATGGGCGTGGTCGTCAACGCCGTGCGCTCGACGCCGTTCATCATCCTGCTCGTCGCCGTGATTCCGTTCACGCGCCTCATCGTGGGCTCGTCGATCGGCACGGCGGCCGCCATCGTGCCGCTCACCATCTCGGCCGCGCCGTTCATCGCGCGGCTCGTCGAGACGGCGTTGCGCGAAGTCGATCGCGGCCTGATCGAGGCCGCCCAGGCGATGGGTGCGAGCACCCGCCAGATCGTCTTCAAGGTACTGCTGCCCGAGTCGCTGCCGGGCATCGTCGCGGGTCTCACCATCACGTTCATTTCGCTGGTCGGTTATTCGGCGATGGCGGGCGCGATCGGCGGCGGCGGTCTCGGCGACCTCGGGATTCGTTACGGCTATCAGCGCTTCCTGCCCGAAGTGATGCTCGCGGTCGTGCTGATCCTGATCGTGTTCGTGCAGCTCGTGCAGTCGTTGGGCGACTGGCTCGTGCGGCGTCTGAGCCACAAATGATTCGCGTGTGACGGCGTGGCGGGCACGGCCTGCCGCCCGCTCACAACCCTGCAAACGGACGATTCGCCGTGCGGGGCGCGCGGCGAAAATAGTGTCTTCGTCCCGCCTCACGTCTAACCAGAGAAACAGGTTCGCCATGCAACGTCGTTCGATGCTCAAGCTGGCTGCTGCGTTCGGGGTGGCCGCGCTCATCGCGAGTCGCGCCGCGCAAGCGGACGAAACCATCAAGGTCGGCGTGACCGGCGGCCCGCACGCGCAGGTGATGGAGGTCGTCAAGCGCGTCGCCGCGCAGAGCGGGCTCACGATCAAGATCGTCGAGTTCTCCGATTACGTGCAGCCCAACGCGGCGCTCGCGGGCGGCGATCTCGACGCGAACAGCTACCAGCACGATCCGTATCTGCAGGCGCAGGTCAAGGATCGCGGCTACAAGCTGCTCGACGTCGCGCAGACGGTGACCTTCCCGATGGGCATCTACTCGACGCGCTACAAGTCGCTCGCGGCGTTGCCCGCCGGCGCGAAGATCGCGGTGCCCAACGATCCGACCAACGGCGGCCGCGCGCTGCTGCTGCTGCAGAAGCAGGGGCTCATCAAGCTGCGCGCCGATGCCGGATTGAAGGCAACGCCGCTCGATATCGTCGACAATCCGAAGAAGTTCAAAATCGTCGAGCTCGATGCCGCGCAGATTCCGCGCTCGCTCGGCGACGTCGATGCAGCGGCGATCAACACCAACTTCGCCATGCAGGCGGGACTCAAGCCGCGCCAGGACGCCATCGCCATCGAGGATTCGCGGGGGCCGTACGCCAACATCATCGCGATCCGCGAGGCCGACCGTAACAAGCCGTGGGTGGCGAAGCTCGTGGCGGCGTATCACTCGCCGCAAGTGAAGCAGTACATCGAGAGCACGTTCGGCGGGGCGGTGATCGCCGCGTGGTGACGGGCGCCGAGCGATCAGGCTGAAAGAGAAGGGGACAGAGCCTGCCGGGAATTAGAGGGTCCGGTCAGACTAACCAGGACTTGCTGCGCGGGTTCCGTTGGGCATAGAATCGCACGATCGTTCGCTTCCAGCGGGCCAGCGTGCGGACTCGTTTCAATGTGAAAACCGGTGTTGCCCGGTGCGTAGCGCCAGGCGCTCGCTATAATGTCCGCCAGGTTGACGTATTCGTAACTTAGGAGATGTGTGCATGAAAATCCTTGTGCCAGTCAAGCGTGTGGTCGATTACAACGTGAAGGTCCGTGTGAAGTCGGACGGCACGGGTGTCGATATCGCGAACGTAAAAATGTCGATGAACCCGTTCGACGAAATCGCCGTGGAAGAGGCGGTTCGTTTGAAGGAGGCCGGTGTCGCGACGGAAGTGATCGCCGTTTCGGCCGGTGTCGCGCAAGCGCAGGAAACGCTGCGCACGGCGCTCGCCATCGGCGCGGACCGCGCGATCCTGATCGAGTCGAACGAAGACCTGCAGCCGCTGGCTGTCGCCAAGCTGCTCAAGGCGCTGGTGGACAAGGAGCAGCCGCAGCTCGTGATCCTCGGCAAGCAGGCCATCGACGACGATTCGAACCAGACCGGCCAGATGCTCGCCGCGCTGGCGAATCTGCCGCAAGCCACGTTCGCCTCGAAGGTTGTCGTGGCGGATGGCAAGGCGACGGTGTCGCGTGAAGTCGACGGCGGCGCGGAAACGCTGTCGCTGACGCTGCCGGCCGTGGTCACGACCGATCTGCGCCTGAACGAGCCGCGCTATGTGACGCTGCCCAACATCATGAAGGCGAAGAAGAAGCCTTTGGAAACGGTGAAGCCGGAAGACCTCGGCGTGGACGTGACGCCGCGCCTGAAGACCGTCAAGGTCAGCGAGCCGCCCAAGCGCAGCGCGGGCGTGATGGTGCCCGACGTGAAGACGCTGGTCGAGAAGCTGAAGACCGAAGCCAAGGTGCTGTAAGGGAGCAAGAGAGAAATGACGATTCTGGTTATTGCCGAACACGACAACGCTTCGATCAAGTCCGCAACGCTCAACACGGTGGCGGCGGCGCAGAAGATCGGTGGCGACATTCACGTGCTGGTCGCGGGCCACAATGCGCAAGGCGCAGCGGACGCGGCGCAGAAGATCGCGGGCGTGGCGAAGGTGCTGCTCGCCGACGCGCCGCAACTCGAAGCGGGCCTCGCTGAAAACGTCGAGGCGACGGTTCTCGCCATCGCGAAGAACTACTCGCACATCCTTGCACCGGCGACGCCGGCAGGCAAGAACGTGACGCCGCGTATCGCCGCGAAGCTCGACGTCGCGCAGGTCAGCGACATCACCGCCATCGTGAGCGCCGACACGTTCGAGCGTCCGATCTACGCGGGCAATGCGATCGCCACGGTGCAATCGGGTGACCCGATCAAGGTCATCACGGTGCGCACGACCGGCTTCGACCCGGTTGCGGCTGAAGGCGGCAGCGCTGCGGTCGAGAAGATCGAAGCCGCGGCGGACAGCGGTCTGTCGCAGTTCGTAAGCCGCGAAGTGACGAAGCTCGATCGTCCGGAACTGACCTCGGCATCGATCATCGTCTCGGGTGGCCGTGGTCTCGGCAGCGGCGAGAACTACACGAAGGTGCTCGAGCCCCTCGCCGACAAGCTCAACGCGGCGCTGGGCGCATCGCGTGCGGCTGTGGACGCGGGCTACGTGCCGAACGACTATCAGGTCGGCCAGACCGGCAAGATCGTCGCGCCGCAGCTGTATATCGCGGTCGGCATCTCGGGTGCGATCCAGCATCTGGCCGGCATGAAGGACTCGAAGGTCATCGTCGCGATCAACAAGGACGCCGAAGCGCCGATCTTCAGCGTGGCCGACTATGGCCTCGTGGGCGATCTGTTCACGGTCGTGCCCGAGCTCGTGGGTGAGCTTGGCTAAGCGGCAGACTCGCAGAAGGGGTGCGTGAGTGCCCCGGAATGCTGACAAAGCCCCGGTTTCGACCGGGGCTTTGTTGTTTATGGCATCTCGCACCGCAAATTGCCCTCAATGCGGGAAGTGCCTCGGCTCACGGCTTCGATTTTCCCGTTTGCACGCGGTGCGCAATCGAGTCGACGCATTCTCTCGTCAACGTCGACGGCCCCAGACGCGCAGCCCATCCAGCAGCGAAGTGACCAGTTTCGTCTTCACTGAGTCAAAGCTCGGGATATTCTGTACGCCCTTGTTCGCTTGAGCATGTGCTTCACTGGCATTGTCAGCAACTGGCATCTTCTGCGTGACCTCCGGGGAAGTCTCCACAACGAAATTGTTCTGGCCGTTTGGTGTCCAGGTTGAGAATTGCCCGGCGAGGTTTTGGGGGACTGAAGCGCCTTCACTCGAAAAGTGCTCCACCATGCTCTGGAGGAACGAAAAATTCGCCGAGTGATTCGGCGAGAAACCTGGGTCAAGTTCGTACCGGAGAAATCCCGAGTCGAACTTCGATCCATCGATGGCCCGACTGTCGAGGATAGCTTTCGCTGTTGTCGCATCAGCAGCCGTAAAACTGTAGGTCAGGGCGTGGCCTTCCCAGTCGTAGTTGGCACCACCGTTCAAGTTGCATTCGACCGATCCAAATTTCCGGTACATCCCCAAGTCGCTGGCGATGTCGTCGACGTAGCGCAAATCCACGCCTTGCAACTGCGCGTACGAGTACAGGTTGGCAAGCAGATCGCGATCGTCCCGAGTCAAAAATTTCCTAGGGTCTACCGTCATAGTGGACTTGTCCAGTTGCGTGTAAGACGGCACGTTGCCGGGACCCGCGGACATGAACAGTCGCGATAGCATGATGGCTTCCCCGCTGATCGACACAGCGCCGCGCTGTGCCGTGGGGGCGACGCAATTGTTCGATGCCTGATCACGCACGATGGAACTGCTTTCCAAGGCAGACGAAGACGGCGTGCTTTGCGCAGCGGAATTGGGGATTGCGTCCGGGACGTTTTGTGAACCAGTGAGATTCGAAATCATGCTGTTCTCGCGAGATAAACAGTCCCAGTGATTGCTTGACGGAATGGCATGTTTAGTACGAGTAGCCGAATATCACCGTTTCTTTGCCGGAAGGCTTCAGGTTCTGTTTGGGTATGCCAACGATTTTGTGCACAATGCTTATTTCCGCACCAGGGCCGAAACTCAAATTATTGAATACGTCGGTTGAAGTGGCGAATCCTGCGGAAACGAATATGCATTTCGTCGCCTTGCTGTTGTAGGGTGTGTAATAGCACAACTGGGGTGTGTCGCTAATCGCGCCTGGATACGACGCCACTGTATAGTGGACTGACGTTAGCTTGTCAGTAATGCCAATCCCACTATTGTTGCCGAATTGAGCTACGGTCAGCGGACCAAAGTACTCTCCAGCGACCGATCCGCTTCCGTCCGAAAAATCAGGACGTTGCCCGGTGTAACCGACATGCCTGACAGAGGCAGTGCCTCCGGCTTGAGAGGTGGCAGAGATTATCGCGACGATGAATCCGGTAAGGAATTTTGTCGCTTTTTGGGTGGAGGATTTCATTCAGTGATACTCCTCATTCGTAAGCAATGAACATCGCAGGAGAGGCGCCCAGATGTTTCTTCGTGAGCCGGAGTCAGCTTACGATCATTTGAAAAATGAGTATTGGTATCCAGATCACTTATTTTTCATTGTTGACGGTAAATACTAAAAATCCTGCGCATCGTGAAGGGGAATTCCAAAAGCTATCTTGTTTGATTTTTTACAATTGGAATTACAGGTAATATCTATTACCTGAAATGCTGGATTTTTCGAAGTGGCGCAAAACAGCGCCAGCGAGACAGGCGAGTCGATACAAGCGCCAATCGGGCTCATGGAAATCGAAGCAGCAGACCGAGCGTAGCTCCGCACTGGCGCGAACTGGACGCCTGGCAGCACAGCGCTTCAGCGCACGGCCGAAGACTCATGAAAGACCGAACCTGACGCTGCACCCAGTCAAGAAAACCGGAACGGCTCAAAAAAACACCCCGAAGGCCGGACTGGCGTCCAACCTTCGGGGTGCGATTCAGCGTGGCGACGGTTGTCGCTTGGCTCAGGCGTAAGCCGGACGATGCGAGCCACCCGCCTCGCCAAGATAACGATAGACCGACAGGTCATCGGCCTTGATGGCCGGCTTCTTGCCCGACATGAGGTCGGCGAGCAACTGGCCCGAGCCGCACGACATGGTCCAGCCGAGCGTGCCGTGGCCCGTGTTCAGGAACAGGTTGGCGAGCGGCGTGCGGCCGACCACCGGCGTGCCGTCCGGCGTCATCGGACGCAGGCCGGTCCAGAAGGTCGCCTTCGACGTATCGCCGCCGCCCGGGAACAGATCGTTCACGCACATTTCGAGCGTTTCGCGTCGCGCGTCGCGCAGCGTCTTGTCGAAGCCGACGATCTCGGCCATGCCGCCCACCCGAATGCGCGAGTCGAAACGCGTGATCGCGATCTTGTAGGTCTCGTCGAGCACGGTCGACACCGGCGCTGCGTCGGCGTTGACGATCGGCGCGGTGATCGAATAGCCCTTGAGCGGGTAGACCGGAATCTTCACGAGGTTGGCGAGCATCTTCGTCGAGTACGAACCGAGCGCGACGACGAACGCATCGGCGCGCACCAGTTCGTTGCCGCACTGCACGCCGGCGATCCGGTCACCCGACACCGCGAGGCCGTCGATCGACATGCCGTAGCGGAACTTCACGCCGAGTTCCTCGGCGAGCGCGGCGAGGCGCGTCGTGAAGAGCTGGCAGTCGCCGGTTTCGTCGCCGGGCAGGCGCAGGCCGCCGGTGAGCTTGTGCGAGACGGCCGCGAGGGCCGGCTCGGCACGCGCGAGATCGGCCGGCATCAGCAGTTCGTAGGGAACGTTCGCTTCCTTGAGCACGGCGATGTCCTTGGCCGCACCGTCGAGCTGCTGCTGCGAGCGAAACACCTGGAGCGTGCCGCCGGTACGGCCTTCGTACTGGAGGCCGGTCTCGGCGCGCAGTGCCTGCAGGCAATCGCGACTGTATTCGGCGAGCCGGACCATGCGGCCCTTGTTGACCGCGTAGCGCTCGGAGGTGCAGTTCTGCAGCATCTGCCACATCCACTGCAGCTGGAACTTCGTACCGTCGAGGCGGATGGCGAGCGGCGCGTGCTTCTGGAACATCCACTTGACGGCCTTCAGCGGCACGCCCGGCGCGGCCCACGGCGCGGCATAGCCCGGCGAGATCTGGCCGGCGTTGGCAAAACTGGTTTCGAGCGCAGGGCCGGCTTCGCGGTCGATGACCGTAACCTCGTGGCCCGCGCGCGCCAGATAATACGCACTCGTGACGCCTACGACACCACTGCCCAACACGACGACTCGCATAGCCCGCTCCATGAATTTGTTTGAGCCAACCGGGAATTTCGTGTGGGGTGTTCCGCAGACAGGGGAAAGATGCGGAATGTCCGGCATGGCTAGTATTAACTGCTATGCTATTGTTCTCCGTCTAGGTTTTGTTATCGTATTTTTTAGAAAAACAGTCGAAACACTATGCGAACGCAACGCCAACCCGTACGCGCCCTCGACCGGCTCGATCACCGCATCCTCAAGCTGCTTCAGGAAGACGGCCGCATGGCCATGAAAGACCTAGCGGAGCGCGTCGGTCTCTCGGTCACGCCCTGCACGGAACGGGTCAAACGCATGGAGCGCGATGGCGTCATCACCGGCTATTTCGCGCGTGTGAATCCGGGCATGCTCGGCGCTTCGCTGCTCGTGTTCGTGGAGATCACGCTCGACCACAAGAGCGGCAACATGTTCGACCAGTTTCGCCGCGAGGTGCAGAAGATTCCCGAGGTGCTCGAATGCCATCTGGTCTCGGGCGACTTCGACTATCTGATCAAGGCGCGCATCGGCGAGATGGCCGACTATCGCAAGCTGCTCGGTGACATCCTGTTGCAGTTGCCGGGCGCCGTGCAGTCGAAGAGCTATGTGGTGATGGAGGAGATCAAGGAGACGCTCACTATCGCCGTGAGCGACTGAGCAAAATTCCGGCTCGACAAAGCGGCGCGATACTGTATATTTATACAGTATCGCGCCGCCGATATTGGCGGCGTGAGATGTTTTTCGAGGTCTCGCCGCTGTGACTGATTCCGATCCCGATCCCAACGCCGACGTCTGGTATCCGGTCGCGCCGCCAGCGCCCCACAAGGGTCGCGGCGCGGTAACGAACCTGCAGGGCCGCTACGAAGTCGACCAGCGCGAAGCGTTCGACGACGGCTGGACCCAGCCGGCCGATGCGCAAGCCGAAGACGACCTCGCCCCCGCGCTGCGCACGCAAGTGTTCAGCGAGCGCGCTAAAAGCATCCTCACGCGCAACCAGTCGCCCGATATCCCGTTCAGCGTGTCGCTCAACCCGTATCGTGGTTGCGAGCATGGCTGCATCTATTGCTTTGCGCGGCCGACGCACAGCTATCTGGGCCTCTCGCCGGGGCTCGACTTCGAAAGCCGCATCTATGCGAAGGTCAACGCGGCCGAACTGCTCGCGCGCGAATTGGCGAAGCCTGCCTACGAGCCCGAGCCGATCGCACTCGGCGTGAATACCGACGCGTGGCAGCCGGTCGAGCGCGAGTTGCGCATCACGCGCCAGGTGATCGAGGTGCTGGCCGAGCGCAACCATCCGTTCGCGGCGATCACGAAGTCATCGCTGATCGAGCGCGATCTGGACCTGCTCGCGCCGATGGCCGCGCGAGGCCAGTTCATGGCGGCCATCACGATCACGACGCTCGATGCCGACATCGCCCGCACGCTGGAGCCGCGCGCGGCCACGCCCGCTCGACGCCTGCGCGCGATCCGCACGCTTGCCGAGGCGGGCGTGCCGGTCGGCGTGAGCATCGCGCCCATGATTCCGTTCGTCACCGAACCCGATATGGAGCGTGTGCTCGAAGCGTGCGCCGAGGCGGGCGCGACCAGCGCGAGCTACATCGTGCTGCGCCTGCCCTGGGAGGTCGCGCCGCTTTTTCGTCAATGGCTGGAGGCGCATTTTCCCGATCGCGCGGGGCGGGTGATGGCCCGCGTGCAGGAGATGCGCGGCGGCAAGGACTACGACTCGTCGTTCGCGCAGCGCATGAAGGGCACGGGGATCTGGGCGGACCTGCTCAAGCAGCGCTTCCACAAGGCCGTGCGCCGTCTTGGGCTGAACGAGCGGCGCCACGGCATTCTCGACATGTCGCAGTTCGTGCGCGGCCAGCCGGCGCACGGCGCCGCGCGCAACAATCCGCAACTCGACCTGTTCTAGCGCGGCGTGTCTTATTGAGAGATCGCCTTGGCGGCCTCGACCTGCGATTCGAAGTACGTCTGGAACGACAGCGCGAGGCCGGTCATGAGCAGAAACGCGCCGATCAGCAGGGACAGGATCACGATGAACACGACGGTCCAGCCGGAGCGGCTGCGCTCCTGCGTGTGTGCGTTGAATTGCGCGTCCCAGCGTTCGTCGGGCCGCAGTCCGTAGACGATGGCGGCGAGGAACGCCGCGAACAGCGAGACGGCGCCCGGCACGGCGAGCGCCCAACCGGCGAGCGACGCGCGTTCGGTGGCGATCAGCAGCATGACGCCCGGGATGCCGAGCAGCGTGCCGAGCACGTGAGCCCAGCCCCAGATGTCGCGCGGTCCATATAGATAGAAGCGATGGGCGCCGATACTGCCGAACAGAAAGGCGAGGGCGGCGGTGAGCGTCTTCGAGCGAAAGCGTGGGGCGATATTCTGATTGGACATGGGCAGACGGGGACGGGCGCGCAGGCCGACGGGGCATTCTACGCTGCGGCCACGCGGGAAACGCATGTGGGTCGCGCGATAGTGCGGATCGAGGGCGGCGGTAGTCGCCCGCCGCCGCTACCCGCCAGAGTCAAGGCGCCTTGTAGGTCACCCGATAGATCGCGCCTGCATAGTCATCGCTGATGAGCAGCGAGCCGTCGGGCAGCGGCAACACGTCGGCCGGACGTCCCCATTCGGTCTCGTCGTTGTTGAGCCAGCCTTGCGCGAAAATCTGCTGACGCGGGTTCGAGCCGTCGGGATTCACGATGATGCGCACGACCCGGTAGCCGATCTTCTTGCTGCGGTTCCACGAGCCGTGCTCGGCGATGAAAATATTGTCGCGATAGTCGGCGGGAAACATCGAGCCTGTATAGAAGCGCATGCCGAGCGCGGCCACGTGTGCGCCGAGCTTCGCGGTGGGCGGTGTGAACTCGCTGCAGGAATGGCCCGCACGGAACTCCGGATCGGGGATGTTGCCGCCCTGGCAGAAAGGAAAACCGAAGTCGAGGCCGGCGCGGGGCGCGCGGTTGAGCTTGTCGTCGGGGATGTCGTCGCCGAGCATGTCGCGGCCGTTGTCCGTGAACCAGAGTTCGTGCGTGACCGGATGCCACGCGAAGCCCACGGTGTTGCGGATGCCGCGCGCAATGGTCTCGTAGTGGGTGCCGTCGACGTTCATGCGGCCGAGCATCGCGTAGTGATCGCGCCCCGGATCGTTGGCGGGCAGGCAGACATTGCATGGCGCGCCTTGCGGGACGTAGAGCTTGCCGTCCGGCCCGAAGGCGATGAATTTCCAGCCGTGGTGGCGCTCGGTGGGCAGCTTGTCGGTGACGACGACGGGCTTGGGCGGCGCGTCGAGATGGGCGTCGACGTCGTCGAAGCGCACGATCTGCGAGACCGCCGACACGTAGAGTGCGCCCTCGTGCCATGCTACGCCGGCCGGCGTCTCGAGGCCGCTCGCGATCACGTGGCGTGCGGCGAGCTTGCCGTCGCGCAACTCGAGCGCGTAGACGTGTCCGTCGAGGCTGCCGACATAAAGGATGCCCTTGGGCGAGAGCGTCATCGCCCGCGCGGTAGGCACGTCGGCGGACAGGACTTCGATGTGGAAGCCCGGCGGCAGCTGGATGCGCTCGATCGGCAGGGCGGCGCCGGCGCCGCGCGCGGTGCACAGCAGCACGATCACGAGCCAGAGCCCGCAGGCGCGCCGTACGCTCGCCAAACACAAGCTGGCAAAATGGCGGCGTGAGGAACCTGACGCTGCCACAAGGCGAGCGCGAGCCGGGCCGCTTTCGGGGTGCCCAGAGGCCGCTCTGCAAAACCGCCGCAGCGGCGCGAAAGCCCTGACCACCGGGCCTGCAGCAAGATCGTCGTGTTCACGCATCGCGCATTGTCCAGTTAAGTGTTTGTTATAGCTCTGGTTTCGGGATATAATCGCGTGTTTCAGTGGTTCCGAACCCCGGTTTTCAAGGATTCTAGTATGGTCATCATCCGTCTGGCACGCGGCGGCTCGAAGAAGCGCCCGTTCTACAACATCGTCGCAACCGATTCGCGTAACCGTCGCGACGGCCGTTTCATCGAGCGCGTGGGCTTCTACAACCCGGTCGCCACCAAGGGTGAAACGCTGCGCATCGCGCAAGATCGCGTCACCTACTGGCAAGGCGTCGGCGCGCAAATGTCGCCGGCTGTCGAGCGCCTCGTGAAGGAAGCGCAAAAGGCTGCCCCGGCTGCCTAAGTCTGGTCGCCTGCAGGTTGTTGCACGCGCGTGGGCATGGGGCGGTGTGCTGTCGAGAACCGCACGCGTTGCGCGCAAGTTTTAAATACTGGCTGTGAGATTCGCTGATGGTCGCGCCTGAGCTCAAGAAGTCAACCGAAGATTCGACCGACAAGTCGACCGGAAATTCGGGGCGCGAAGGTTCGGCGAAACGTGGCCAGGATCGCGTTGCCCCTGCGTTCGGCGCGTTCGTGTCGAAGCCGGGTCGCGCTCCGGCGCCGCGTTCGGCCGCCGCTACGCCGCAAGGCATGCGCGACGAGTCCGAAGCCAGCTGGCCCGCCGATCTGATCGAGGTCGGTGCGATCGTCGACGCCTATGGCCTCAAGGGCTGGCTGAAGGTCGCGCCGCACGCGCAAGCGGGGCGGGGCGGCAACGCACTGCTCTCGGCGAAACGCTGGTGGCTCGTCAAGGGTCATGAGCGCAAGTCGGCGCCGCGCGTGAGCGCGAAGATTCATAGCGACTCGATCGTCGGGCAAGTCGGCGGCGTGGCCGATCGCGATGCCGCGCTGCTGTTGCGCGGTGCGCGTGTCTACGTGAGCCGCGAAGATTTTCCGGCGCTCGAAGCCGACGAATTTTACTGGGTCGACCTGCTCGGCCTCGAAGTCGTCAACGAGGCCGGCGTGGCGCTTGGCACCGTTGCCGACATGATCGACAACAGTGCCCAGTCGGTGCTGCGTATCGAATACCCGTCGACGGACAAGGACGGCAAGCCGGTCACCGGCGAGCGCCTGATTCCGTTCGTCGGCGTCTACGTCAAGTCGGTCGATCAGGCGGGCAAGCGCATCGTCGTCGACTGGGAAGCTGATTATTGATTTCGCTGGCACGGAGAGAGCGATGCAATTCGATGTCGTGACGCTCTTTCCCGAGATGTTCCGCGCGCTGACCGACTGGGGCATTACGAGCCGGGCGGTCAAGCAGCAGCGTTACGGGTTGCGCACGTGGAATCCGCGCGATTTCACAACCGACAACTACCGCACGATCGACGATCGCCCTTACGGCGGCGGCCCCGGCATGGTCATGCTGGCGCGTCCGCTCGAAGACGCGATCGGTGCCGCGAAAGCGGCGCAGGCCGAGCAGGGCATTGCGGGCACGCGAGTGCTCCTGATGTCGCCGCAGGGCAAGCCGCTCACGCATGAACGCGTGATGGATTTTGCCCGCGAGCCCGGTCTGGTGTTGTTGTGCGGCCGTTACGAAGCGATCGACCAGCGTCTCGTCGATCGTTGCGTCGACGACGAAGTGAGCCTCGGCGACTTCGTGCTGTCGGGCGGCGAGTTGCCCGCGATGGCGTTGATGGATGCCGTCGTGCGCCAGTTGCCGGGCGTGCTCAACGATGCGCAATCGGCGGTGCAGGACAGTTTCGTCGATGGTCTGCTCGACTGTCCGCATTACACGCGGCCCGAGGAATACGAGGGTGCGCGCGTGCCGGACACGCTGCTAGGCGGCCATCATGCGCAGATCGAAGTGTGGCGTCGCCGCGAGGCGTTGCGCAACACGTTTCACAAGCGGCCCGATCTGATCGAGCGGGCCAGAAAGAACAAGATGTTGAGCCGTGCCGACGAGGCGTGGCTCGCTAGTCTCGCGAGCGATTCCGGGCAGGCGTAAGCCGCGCGGAATATCGGGGCGAGGCGACCAAGGCGGTGCCGCTTCATGCGTGAACGGCGCCAGATGTGAACCCATCCTCTATCGGGGCCGTAGTGCCGGGAAACCCGCACAGGTACGAACGTCGACAAGATGGCATTAGGAGTCAGTGATGAATCTGATTGAAAAACTCGAGCAGGAAGAGATCCAGCGCGTGCTGGGCGAGAAGACCATTCCCGAATTCGCTCCGGGCGATACGGTGATCGTCAACGTGAACGTCGTCGAAGGTACGCGCAAGCGTGTTCAGGCTTACGAAGGCGTCGTGATCGCCAAGCGTAACCGTGGTCTGAACTCGTCGTTCATCGTCCGCAAGATCTCGTCGGGTGAAGGCGTCGAGCGTACGTTCCAGACCTACTCGCCGCTGCTCGCAAGCATCGTCGTGAAGCGTCGCGGTGACGTCCGTCGCGCGAAGCTGTACTACCTCCGTGCGTTGTCGGGCAAGAAGGCGCGCATCAAGGAAAAGCTGGTGTCGAAAGACCGCTCAGCCGCTGCCTCGGCGGAGTAAAAGCTGTAAAAGAAAAGCACCCCTCGGGGTGCTTTTTTTGTTTTCGCACGACAATAACAATCTTTGAGCGCACGTCGCGCGAGACGTGCGCAGCGCCCCGTGCGTTGTTTGCCGAGAGAGCCGTTGATCCGTCCAGTTTTTGAACCCGAAAGCCTGCCTGTCGAGTCGACCGGCGCGAACCTGCCGCTCGTGCCGGCAGAACGGCTGACGCCTGCCGGTCTGCGCGCGCGCTTCGAACAGCGCTTGCCGTGGGAGCCCGAACGGCTCGACCGGATTGCGCCCGATGTCGCCAGTCCGCGTGAGGCAGCCGTGCTCGTGCCGCTCGCGATGCGCGACGCGGGGCTGACGGTGTTGCTCACGCAACGGGCCGCCAATCTGAGCAATCATGCCGGGCAGGTGAGCTTTCCCGGCGGCAGCCGCGAACCGGGCGACGCGAATGCGATCGCGGCCGCGCTGCGCGAGGCCCACGAGGAAGTGAGCCTCGACCCCGCGCGCGTCGAGGTGCTCGGTGCGTTGCCCGAGTACGTGACGGGCACCGGCTTTCGCGTCACACCCGTGGTCGGGCTCGTACACGAACCGTTCTCGCTCGTCGCGGATGCACTAGAAGTGGCCGACATCTTCGAAGTGCCGCTCGATTTTCTGATGGACCCCGCGCATCATGAGGTGCGCGTGCTGCGCTGGCAGGGCGGCGAGCGGCGCTTCTTCGCGATGCCCTACGCGGGCCACGGGTCGCCTGTGAACGCCCAGCATTTCATCTGGGGCGCGACGGCCGGCATGTTGCGCAACTTCTATCGCTTCCTGCTCGCGTGACGATGGCTCGGGACGAGCGTCAGTGTTGTGCATTTGCCGCCCGACGCTCAGGCACATCTGACCCTGTGCTATCGTTACAAAATCATTGTTAACCTGAATTGCACGGCGCGTCGCATGACCTTCTTCTCCGTTTTGCTGGCTCTGGTGATCGAACAGGTGCGTGCGCTCTCGCCGAACAATCCGGTGATGGCGCTGTTGCGCGTCCACGCGGATTCGGCGGCACACGGGTTCGACGCAGGCAAGAAAAAGCACGGTGTGCTCGCGTGGCTCGTGGTCACGCTGCCCTGGACGCTCGCCGTCGCGCTCGTGTACTACGTGCTCTATCACATTAGCTTCGTGCTGGCGTTCCTCTGGAACGTCGTGATCGTCTACTTCACGCTCGGCTTCCGCCAATTCAGCCACTATTTCACCGACATCCATCTCGCGCTCAACAACGACGATGTGCCGCGCGCGCGTGAGGTCCTCAACGAATGGACCGGCATGGATACCGTCGACATGCCCGTGAGCGAAATCGTCCGCCATACGCTGATCCATGCGGTCGTGGCGTCGCATCGTCACGTGTTCGGTGTGTTCTTCTGGTTTCTCGTGCCGATCGGTCCGGCCGGCGCCGTGCTGTACCGGATCGCCGAATTTCTCGCGCGCGAATGGGCGCGTCCCGCCGAAGATCGCACCGAAGCGTTTTCGGATTTCGCGCAGCATGCGTTCTTCGTGATCGACTGGGTGCCGGCGCGACTCACGTCGCTTGGCTTTGCCATCGTCGGAAATTTCGAGGACGCGATTTATTCGTGGCGCAATCACGCGAACCAGTGGCCCGACACCAACGAAGGCGTGCTGCTCGCGGCGGGCAGCGGTGCGCTCGGTGCGCGTCTCGCAGGGCCGCTCGCCGAGCCGTCGAGCATCGATGTGCTCGCACCCGGCGACGGCGCGCCGCTCACGCTCGGCGACGACTGCACGCCGCGCACGCTGCAATCGGCGGTCGGCCTCGTGTGGCGCGCGGTGATCCTGTGGATGATCCTGCTCTTGATGCTGACGATCGCGATCTGGTTCTGACGTCCGCGCGCCACGCGCTGACCGCATGACATGACGGCCCGCCTCGCGCGGGCCGTGTCTTTTTCAGTGGTTCAGTCGTCGCGCAGCTCGCGTGCGTTGCCGCATTGCCAGCACACGGTGAACTGCGCTTCGAGCGTCTCGCCACAATGCCGGCAACGCCAGGACGGCGCGCCGGGCGGCGGCCCGCTAGTGGCATCCGCGATGAGGCGCCGCGCGATGCGCTCGTCGCGCTCATCGACGAGCCAGAGTTCCGGCGCGCATTGCTCGGCGGGAATCTCGCCGAGCGCGCCGCTCATATAGCGGTTGTGCAGCTCGCACGGGATCCCGGCCGTCGCGAGGATGTTCATCCAGTGCTGGGCGACGAGCAGGTTCGGCGCGCGGGTCAGTCTCAGCATGTCCGATCCCTTGCAAGCGGGTAGCGGTGGTTAGCGCACGATCTGACTGATTTCGTGCACGAGCTGCGCATAGAGCGCGTGGCGTTCGCGCGCGACGCGACCGTCCTCGACGGCGGCGAGCACCGCGCAGCCCGGCTCGTGCAGGTGATGGCAGTTGTAGAAACGGCAGTCGGCGAGCAGCGGCCGGAACTCCGGAAACGCGCGCTCCAGCGTGCCCTCGGTCAGGTGGTAGAGCCCGAACTCCTGGAAGCCCGGCGAGTCGATCAGCGCGCCGCCTTGCGGCAGCGAATAGAGCCGCGTGAAAGTCGTCGTGTGACGGCCGCTGTTGAGCGCCGTCGAGATCTCGCGGGTCGCGACTTCGGCGTCGGGAATCAGCAGGTTCACGAGCGTCGATTTGCCCATGCCCGATTGCCCGAGCAGGAGCGTCGCGTGGTCGTGCAGATGACCGATGAGCGTTTCGCGGGCCGCCTCGGGCTGCTTCTTGATCGATACTTCGAGCACCGTGTAGCCGAGCGCCCGATAGCGTTCGAGCCGCGTGCGGGCGAGCGGCAACGCCGCTTCGACGTCGATCTTGTTGAGCACGATGAGCGGCTTGAGCCCGTTCGCCTCGGCGGCGACGAGCGCACGGCCGAGCAGGTCTTCGCTGAAGTGCGGTTCGGTCGCGAGCACGATGAGCAGCTGGTCGAGATTGGCCGCGAACAGCTTCGACTTGTACTGATCCGAGCGATAGAGCAGGTTGCGCCGCTCGCCGATTTCGACGATCACGCCCTGGTCGGCGGAGGTCGATTCATAGGCCACGCGGTCGCCCACCGCGACCTCGCTCTTCTTGCCGCGCGGGAAGCATTGGAGAGGCGCGCCGCCGCCTTCTGGCGCGACGAGATAGTGCCGCCCGTGGGCGGCGATCACGACGCCGTGCAGGCGTTCGCCCTTGACCGGTGCGGCCGCTTTCGGTGCGCGCCGGTTCATGCGTGCTGCAGCAGGCGGTCGATCCGCTGGGAAGCCGGCGGATGCGAGTAGTAGAAGGCCGTGTAGAGCGGATCGGGCGTGAGCGTCGAGGCGTTGTCCTCGTAGAGCTTGACGAGTGCGTTCACGAGGTTCTGCGCATCGGTCTGGGTGGCTGCGAACGCGTCGGCTTCGAACTCGTGCTTGCGCGAGCTGAGGCTGCCAAGCGGCGTCACGAAGAACAGGAAGACAGGTACGGCGAGGAAGAACAGCACGAGCGCGAGTCCTTCGTTGCCGCCGAGCAGCGACGGCCGTACACCGAGCCCCTCGTAGAACCACACGCGCTGCGAGAGCCAGCCGAGCAGGGCGAGCAGCGCGAGGCTGATCGCGAAGGTGACGAGCATGCGTTTGATGACATGGCGGCGCTTGAAGTGTCCGAGTTCATGCGCGAGCACGGCTTCGATCTCGCTGCCCGACAGACGCGCGAGCAGAGTGTCGAAGAACACGATGCGCTTGGCCGCGCCAAAGCCCGTGAAGTACGCGTTGCCGTGCGCCGAGCGGCGGCTGCCGTCCATCACGAAGAGACCCTTCGCGGCAAAGCCGCAGCGCTGCATCAGCGCTTCGATACGCGCACGCAGCGCTTCGTCGCGCAGCGGCTCGAACTTGTTGAAGAGCGGGGCGATGAAGCTCGGATACAGCACGAGCACGAGCATCTGGAACACGACCCAGACGCCCCACGTCCACAGCCACCAGAAGCTGCCGGCCTGCTTCATGAGCCACAGCACGACGAACAGCAGCGGGATGCCGAACGCCGCGCCGACCAGCAGACCCTTGACGCGGTCGGCGAAGAAGATCCCTTTCGACATGCGATTGAAGCCGAAACGCTCCTCGACGACGAACTGGCGGTAGTAGTCGAGCGGCAACTCCACGATGCCGCTGATCGCGAGCACGGCGACGATCAGCGCGATTTGTCCGAAGTAGCTGCGGCCGAGCCAGTCCGAGACGCCGAGATCGAGCGCCTGCACGCCGCCGAGCAGCGTGAGCGCGACCAGCACGACCGCGGACAGCACGATCTCGATCATCGTGAGACGGGTGCGCGCGACGGTGTAATCGGCGGCACGCTGGTGCGCCGTGAGCGCGATGGTGTTGGCGAACTGCGGGGGCACGGCGCCCCGATGGGCGGCGACGAAACGAATCTGGCGCGACGCGAGCCAGAGCTTGGTCGCGACCATCGCGAGCACGGCAACCACGAAGAGAGTGCTGAAGTACAGGATAGGCATCCGGGGAGTCCGTGGTATCTATGCGACAATTATATGTTCTCGGCGGCCGCCGGGCTTCATCGCATCCGATGGGCAGCGCGGCCGCGTCCGTACCGACCTGGGTTGCCTTTCATGACTGACATTACCGCCACGACCGACACTGCCGAACAGCCGCCGCTCGAACGCAGCGACATGAACCTGATCTGGCTCGACATGGAAATGACGGGGCTCGATCCCGACATTGACCGCATCATCGAAATCGCGGTTGTGGTGACGAACTCGACGCTCGACAAGATGATCGAGGGCCCGGTGTTCGCGATTCACCAGAGCGATGAAAACCTCGACCGCATGGACGAGTGGAACCGCAACACGCATGGCCGCTCGGGACTGATCGAGCGCGTCAAGGCATCGAGCATCGACGAGGCAGGCGCGACGCGCGAGCTGCTCGCGTTTCTTGGCCAGTACGTGCCGCCCGGCAAGTCGCCGATGTGCGGCAACTCGATTTGCCAGGACCGTCGCTTCATGGCGCGCTGGATGCCCGAACTCGAGACCTTCTTCCATTACCGCAACCTCGACGTGAGCACGCTCAAGGAACTGTGCCGCCGCTGGCAGCCCGCGATCTACAAGGGCTTCCAGAAGCGTGCGATGCATACGGCACTGGCCGACATCCACGAATCGATCGACGAGCTCAAGTACTACCGCGAGCACTTCCTGATTCCGGCGGCAAGCGTGAACACGGCCATCTGAGGCCGCTGCCGCGCTCAGTCGCGCGGCGGCCGGACTGCGCTTTTGGGCCGGAATGCCTTGACCACGTCCGCGTGGGTCTCGATGTACGGCCCGCCGATCAAGTCGATGCAGTACGGCACCGCCGCGAAAATGCCGGGCACCTGCACGGTGCCGGAGGCGTCGCGCACGCCTTCGAGCGTTTCGCGGATCGACTTCGGCTGGCCCGGCAGGTTGATGATCAGCGCGGCGTGATCTTCCGTTTCGCGGATCACCGCGACCTGGCGTGACAGGATGGCCGTCGGCACGAAATTCAGGCTGATCTGGCGCATCTGCTCGCCGAATCCCGGCATTTCCTTCGTCGCGACCGCGAGTGTCGCCTCCGGCGTCACGTCGCGCCGGGCCGGGCCTGTGCCGCCCGTCGTCAGCACGAGATCGCATCCCAAGCCGTCGACGAGCGCCGTGAGCGTGGCCGAGATCGTCGCGGCATCGTCGTGGATGAGGCGCGTTTCGGCGCGCCACGGACTCGCCAGTGCCTGGCCCAGCCATTCCATCAACGACGGAATGCCCTTGTCCTCGTAGACTCCGGCGGTCGCGCGATCGCTCACGGAGACGAGCCCGATCACGAGCTCGTCGGGGTGATTACGAGTCGGTTTCGTCATCGTCGTCGGTTCCGGGTTCGCCCGCCTCGGCGTCGTCCGCTTCGCCCGCGCCGCCCGCGGCCTGCTTGATCCACTGGAACAGCTCGCGGAAGTAGCGCGGCGGCTTGCCTTGCTGCGCCTCGCGGCGCGCGTTGCGGATCAGCGTGCGGCCTTGCTGGACGTCGGCCTGCGGGTGCTCGCGCAGGAACACGGTGAGCGCGTCGTCGTTGGCGAGGAGCCGCTCGCGCGTCTGCTCGACCCAGTGCAGGCGCGCCGTGGCGGCCTTGTTGACGCCGTGGTAGGTCTCGAGCGCGTCGCGAATCAGGGCCGTCTCGCTGTCGAGCAGCGTGCGCATCACGCGGCCGATGTACTGGACCTGGCGGCGCTTGCCTTCGTGATCGGTGATGCGGCGCGCGTCGCGCACCGCGTCAGCGAGCTTCTCGGGCATCGGCATGCGCTTGAGCGCGTCCTTCGGCAACTCGACGAGCGCCACGCCCAGCTCCTGCAGTGCGTGCATTTCGCGCTTGAGCTGCGATTTGCTGGGGCGATCGTATTCGCTCTCCTCGTCGACGGGGGGAGCTTCGTGGATAGGTTGAATGCGGGTTTTGCGTGTCATGGCCGATATTGTAGCCTGCGCGGGCGCTCCTGCCGGGCTGCGCGGCCAGCCGGGCGTGCGCGCCGCCACGCTATGCGGGCCGCGCCTCAGTGCGAGTGCACAGACCTTGCTATGATCGCGTGACGCGCATCACGCGATGCTCACCGATTCCGATACCCGATACCGATACCCAGCGGGCCCAAGCGGCCCCGAAACGGACCGACACGACAAATGGCAGCAGACATCGAAGCCCGGCAGCGCTTTTTTCCGCATACCCAGGACGAATTGAAGGAGATCGCCTCGGACATCCTTCGTCACGCGAAGGCGCTCGGCGCGAGCGACGCGGCGACCGAGATTTCCGAAGGCGACGGCCTGTCCGTGTCCGTGCGGCGCGGCGAGGTCGAGACCATCGAGCACAACCGCGACAAGATGGTCGGAGTGACCGTCTATGTCGGCAACAAGCGCGGCAATGCGAGCACCTCGGACTTTTCGTCGGCGGCGCTCAAGGACACGGTCGCGGCCGCCTACAACATCGCGCGCTTCACGGCCGACGACGACTGCGCCGGCCTCGCCGAGCGCGAGCTGATCGAGACCGCGCCGCGCGACCTCGATCTCTATCACCCGTGGAATCTTTCGGCCGACGAGGCCGTCGAGATCGCGCGCCGTGCTGAAGACGCCGCGTTCGCGACCGATGCGCGGGTGCGCAATTCGGAAGGCGCGAGCGTGTCGGCGCAGCATTCGCAATTCGTGCTCGGCACGACGGGCGGCTTCCTGCACGGCTATCCGTATTCGCGTCACTACATTTCGTGCGCGCCGATCGCCGGCGAGGGCCGCAACATGCAGCGCGACGACTGGTACACGTCGCGGCGTAACGCGAGCGAGCTCGCGGCGCCCGAGGCGGTCGGGCGCTATGCGGCCGAGCGCGCGCTCTCGCGCCTCGGCGCGCGCGGGCTCGATACGCGCAAGGTGCCGGTGCTGTTCGAGGCGCCGATCGCGGCGGGTCTGCTCGGTGCGTTCGTGCAGGCGACGAGCGGCGGCGCGCTTTATCGCAAGACGTCGTTTCTCGTCGATAGCCTGGGCAAGCCCGTGTTCGCCCCGCACGTGCAGATCGTCGAGGACCCGCACGTCGCGCGCGCGGCGGGCAGCGCGCCGTTCGACGAAGAAGGCGTGCGCACGCATCGCCGCGACGTCGTGAAAGATGGCGTCGTGCAGGGCTACTTCCTGTCGAGCTATTCGGCGCGCAAGCTCGGCATGCAGACCACCGGTAACGCGGGCGGCTCGCACAACCTTGCGTTGACGAGTTCGCTCACCGAGCGCGGCGACGACTTCGAGGCGATGCTCAAGAAGCTCGGCACGGGTCTGCTGCTCACGGAGCTGATGGGGCAGGGCGTGAATTTCGTCACCGGCGACTATTCGCGCGGCGCGTCGGGCTACTGGGTCGAGAACGGCAAGATCCAGTATCCGGTCGAGGAGATCACGGTGGCGAGCACGCTGCAGGAGATGTTCCGCCATATCGTCGCGATCGGCGCGGATACGACGGTGCGCGGTACGCGGCAGACCGGCTCGGTGCTGATCGAGCGGATGACGGTGGCGGGGCAGTAGGGCGCTGGCCTCCAACGGCAAGGTAGTGGGCCGGGCGTCGATTCGGCCCGGTTTCCCCGCTACCTCTTTCAAACCAGCAGCGAGCGCAAAGTACGGTCCGGTGAATAGCGCGCCAGGTTGTGCAACGCGATAAGCTTTCGGCAAATCCAGATTCCCTGCCTTGCGTCGATTGCTGGATTAACCGTTTAGCATACCTATTCTTATCGGGTTCCGGAATGGATGTTTCGACTCTCTTGCTCTACGTCATTGCAGCGTCGCTAGTGACAATAACGCCTGGTCCCACGATGTTGCTTGCGCTCAACAATGGCGCCACGGGCCGCATACGCATCGTCGTGTGCGGCATCGCGGGAGCAGCCGTATCGGATTTGATACTGATCGGTGCCGTGGGGTGCGGGCTAGGGGCCATTATGCTGGCATCGGAGAAATTGTTTCTTCTGGTGAAATGGATCGGCGCCGCCTACCTGATTTGGCTCGCCTGGGTTCTCTGGCGGGCTCCCGTGAATATTTCCATCGGCGATGCGCTTAAACCGGCAACTGCGCCGGGCGGCCGCGCGGCTTTCATGCGGTCCCTGTTGGTCGCGTTGTCGAATCCCAAAGGCCTGCTGTTTTTTTCGGCCTTTCTTCCCCAGTTTGTGCAGCCTGCCGGAGCGATTGCGCCACAGTACGTGACCTTGGCCGTCGTGACCGCGCTCATCGATATTGCATTGATGAGCGTCTATGCCGTGGGAGGCTTTCACGCCATGCGAGTCCTGCCGGCCAGCGCGTTGCGCTGGCTCAACCGGACCAGCGCCGGCATGCTCGCCGGGCTGGCCGTGGCCCTGAGTTTGTATCGCCGCAGCGAGTAACAGGGTCAGTCCGGTATCGATGGCAATCCGGCACGCGCGGCGGCGAGTTCCCGGTCGTCGTAACCGCGCTCGACCAGCCTGTCCGAAGTGAAGCTCTGGTACGCAGCCATATCGAAGTGGCCATGACCGGACAAGCTGAACAGGATGGTCTGCGGCCTACCATCGCGCTTGCAGCGCAGCGCTTCATCAATCGCTGCAGCGATGGCGTGATTCGCTTCAGGAGCAGGCAGGACTCCTTCGCAACGAGCGAAGAGCTGCCCCGCTCTGAAGCACTCCAGTTGCTGGAATGAAGCGGCTTCGATGAGACCCAGTTCACGCAGGTGTGACACCATCGGCGCCATCCCGTGGTAACGAAGCCCGCCGGCGTGAAAGCCCGGTGGCGTAAAAGCCGAACCCAACGTGTGCATTTTGACGAGCGGCGTGATACCGGCGGTATCGCCGAAATCGTACGCGTATTGCCCTCTCGTGAGCGTTGGACAAGCCGCTGGTTCGGCAGCCACGTAGCGACGCGAGCGGGCTCCGCGCAGTTGCATGCCGAGGAACGGGAACGCCAGCCCTGCGAAATTCGAACCGCCGCCTGTGCAGCCGATGATGACATCGGGATCGTCGCCGGCCATCTGCATCTGCCGTATTGCTTCCTGTCCGATCACCGTCTGATGAAGCAGCACATGGTTCATGACCGAACCTAGCGCGTAACGAGCGTCAGGCGAGCGTCCCGTCATCTCCACCGCCTCCGAGATTGCGATGCCCAACGATCCCGGATGATCGGCGCGCTGCGACAACACTGAGCGGCCGTACGCCGTCTCGGTCGATGGCGATGCCATGCAGTGCGCCCCATAAGTTTCCATCAACGCCCGCCGGTATGGTTTCTGGTCGAACGACACCCGCACCTGGAAGATGACGATTTCCAGACCGAATAGTTGGCCCGCGAAGGCGAGCGCGGCGCCCCATTGACCGGCTCCGGTCTCCGTGACGAGGCGCTTTACGCCGGCGATCTTGTTGTACCACGCTTGTGGTACAGCGGAATTTGGCTTATGCGATCCCGCAGGCGATACGCCTTCGTATTTGTAGTAGATGCGGGCGGGCGTCTGCAACGCCGCTTCAAGACGGTGCGCACGTACGAGCGGCGACGGCCGCCACAGACGATACACATCGCGAACAGGCTCTGGAATCGGGACCTCCCGTTCCACCGCGAATTCCTGGCGGATGATTTCCGGTGGAAAGAGCGTCGCAAGATCTTCCTCGCAAACAGGCTTTTTTGTCTGCGGGTGCAACATGGGGGGAAGCGGCGCGGGCAAGTCTGCCGCGAGGTTGTACCACGTGGTGGGAATGTCGGCTTCGGTGAGAATGAAGCGCGTCGTCTTGTCCATTTTTATGTCCTGTTGGATTGCGCGTCGATAGGCAACGCATCACGACTACAAAAAATTTTTGTTTCGCAGTTGCAGATTGGTGAGTTCGCCGATGATGGATCGATAGATCGCGACGACAGTTGGCACGTCGCCACCGGCCGCGTGTGCTCGCCGTGCTACAGCGTCGAGCACCTGTTGAACCCGGTCGCAACTGCGTATCTCTTCCACGCTGCGCTTGTATTCGGCAGCCGCCAGCGCGAGGCCGATGCGTTGCGCGAGCAGCGGTACCAACTGGTCGTCGATCTGGTCGATCTTGTCGCGGATTGCTATCAGTTTTTCGTTCGGTTGCATTTCAGCCTCCAGGAAAAGGCGATGGATAACGTTTTGCGGCCTAAATTGATCGTTCGTTGGACGCATCGAGGGCGAGGCATTCGGTGCGAAGTGACTCTGATGTGCGACGTAGAAGTCTTGCCATTCCGATCATGCGAAGCACGTGCGTTCGAACTGACGCAAGACCCTCGGCATCTCTCATGGCAGCGCCCGGCGTGCCTCCGTGGAGAACGACGGGGTAGCCGCTGCCGACGATGATCATCCGGTTGAGCAAGATGTTGCTGACGAGCTGATGGAAGACAGCCTCATGGGCGTAGCGACGGCCCGTGACCACGGCGCCCGCTACCTTGTTGGCGAGCGGGCGTTCGAAACGCAGATAACCGACGCCGGCCCGCTCGATGAAAATCTGCATCGGATGAGCCATTCCGTATCCGTGCACGGGACTGGCATAGACGATTCCGTCTGCGTGGCGCAGCCGCGCGACAAGTGCTGGCATGTCGTCGTCGAGATGGCACGGGCTTTCGCGGGTATTGCACTCGCCACAGGCACCGCACGGTGTAATGCGATGGTCGCGAAGATGAACGATTTCGGCCGGGCAACCGTTGCTCGCGAAGAGGTCGCGGATATGACTGGCTACCTGATCGGTGTTGCCATTTTTACGTCTGGAGCCAGTAAGGATGACGAAATGAATGGATTCCATGCTGTCTACCCGGTTTCGATTGTCTGATGTCATTTGCGCGTCAGTGCCGATTGAATCGTGATCGCAGCGCCAAAGGCGCGGTCAGATCCATCAGATACTTGTCCGTGATGGGAGCTGTCGTCGCGAGATAACCGGCGGCTTGGGACGGGTCCAGAGGAAAGCCTGGCTGCGCTGTCCGTACATGCATGTCGACACCCGGTTGAAAGCGGGTAGCAGCAGCCCAGAGCAAGTCCTCCGGAGAATGGATGTCGACATCTTCGTCGACCACCCACACGGCCTTCGCGAGGCCATGCCGCGTCGTGATCGCATCGAGCAATCTTTTCATCGACTGGCGGTTATCGTGATGCTTGCGCACACGCAGTGCTACGACCAATTGCCCACCGCCCGCGGCCAGATAGTGCACGTCGAGTATCTCGGGATCGCCTGCCATGGCCTCATTGAGCTGGAGAAGCATCCCTGCCTCCACAGGCAGGGCCAGTAGTTCCGACTGCTCCTTGCCGGGGCCGAGGACGGTTTGATAGACGGCATCTCTTCGATGAAACACACCGCAAACTTCCACCACGGGCGCGCGGGCTTGCGCGCGACCCATATAGCCCAAAAACTCCGGCATCGCGAGGCGCGCTATCGGGTCCGAGTATTCAGCAGTCGTCTCCGGCAAGATGTTGCCTTCGACGACGATCTCGCTTTGCGCAAAACAGAAGCTGTTATTCGTGACGCAACGCGCGATTTCCACCGGCGCTCCCAGCACGCTCCCTGCCGCCTCGATTTCGCCCGACCCCGCTCTTACGAAAGGCGTACTGAGCGATGAAGTGATGGACACGGCGGGTGGTGCGCCGATGTTGATCGACACGGGCAAGGGGCGCTTCGCCTTGACGGCGGCCTGATATAGCACGTCGAGGTCCCGGCCGGGCAGCATCCAGATCGTCATGTGGCGACTGTCGAGCACGCGCATTCGATGAATCGACACATTCACGAAGTTCCCGTCGGGGTCGCCCGCGCAGACTACGCCGGAGGTCACGTAAGGTCCGGCATCGAGTGCGGTGGTGGTCAGTACGGGAAGCGCGGCAAGAGCCGCCGGCGGTGCGCATTCGCGACAGGGCGGCCTCGCGCGCCAGACGGGAGCCACGGGTGATGCGAGGCGGTGTGCGAGCCGACGCGATCCCTCGCCGGGCTCGGCGCCGAGCAGCCACTCATTGCGCCGCCGTGATCCAAACAGCCCCATCAGAACGGGCATCTCGAATCCACTGGCCCTGTAGAGCACGACGGGTTCGTCGCCGCTGCGCGAACTGGCCGGACAAGCGGCGAACTGGTCGCGATAGTGCGCGGCAATCTCGAGAAACGGGTCAAGACACCTGTCGATCTCGACGAACGACTCTCTGTGTTCGCGCAGGGCATTCAACGCAGCTCGCACAGAGCTGCCGGGTGCGGGGTGGGTGTACTCCATAGGGGGGCGTTTTCAAGCACTGACATCGTCGACAACGAAGACGACGGTACGGCTATGCGTAGCGCCTTTTGAGCGGTGGCGCACGCCGTCCGGTATCGAGAAAGCCATCCCCGGCGAGCATTCGAATGTCTTGTCATCGAAGATAATCGTGAAGCGTCCTTCGATTACGTACCCTTGATGTCCTGCGAGACACCAGTTCAGTTCATCGAAACCGGCAGGCAGTTCGAGCATGCGCAGGCGCTTGCCATTCGACCTGAAGACCTTGACTTGCCCGTTGGCACCGGGCTTTTCCCACGGCGCCCAAGGCGCCTTCGGGACGTCGAACACGACGGGATCGTACTGCAGCTTGTCCATGGAGTTTCCTTGCTGGTTGGTTAGCTGGCGCCCTGCTTGCGGCGACCAGAAGCGGTTGTGAGGTAACTATCGACGAAGCTGGTAAATATCGAAGCGCCGTGCTCTGTCGCGACACTCTCGGGGTGAAACTGAACGCCCTCGATCGGGTAGTCGCGATGTCTGAGTCCCATCACGTGGTGATCGTCTTCTGCGTAGGCGCTAATGGTCAGCGCGTCGGGCAGATCGTCGCGGTTCGCGACAAGGGAGTGATAGCGCGTCGCGCGAAACGGTCGTCGACCCAGCGCTGCGAAAACACCGCGACCATCGTTGATCACCGTGCTCGTTTTGCCGTGCATGCATGCGTTGGCGCGTACCACCCGGCCACCATAGGCGAGGGCGATGGCCTGATGTCCGAGGCATACGCCGAGGATGGGTACGCGGCCTTCGAGCTTGCGGATCAATCGAGGATAGCCAGCTTCCTCTGGACGTCCGGGACCCGGGCCCAATACGACGAAACCGGTCTGATGCGCGATCGAATCGAGTGATGGATCGTCGCACCGCAAGACCCGCGTTCGCAGTCCCTGCGAGCGCAGGTACAGGTCGATGATATAGACGAAGCTGTCGTAGGCATCCACGAGAAGAACGTTCATCGGTCGATCTCCATTCCCGTCAATGAGCGGAAGAGCAAGCGCATTTTGGCCAGGGTTTCCTGCCATTCGCGCTCGGGCCCGGAGTCGAACACGACGCCAGCGCTTGCCCTGATCGTGTAACTGCGTGCGCGACGGCTCGCCATGCGGATGCAAAGCGCCATATTCATCGAGCCGTCGAAGCCGATCAGCCCGAGTGCGCCGGCGTACTGGCCTCGCGATGACTGTTCAAGTTGCTCGATGATTTCCATTGCCCGGATTTTCGGTGCTCCTGTCATCGTGCCGGCGGGGAAGGTGGCACGCAGTACGTCGACTACGTCGCAGTCTTCCCGCAAGGTTCCGGTGACCGTCGAAACGAGGTGGTAGAGGGATGGGAATTCCTCCAGCGCCATCAGACTGGGCACGGCTAACGACGCCGGCTCGCAAAGGCGGCCGATGTCGTTTCGGCACAGATCGACGAGCATGATGTGCTCGGCGTTTTCCTTGCTGCAAGCGCACAGGTCGCGCTGCAGGACGGACGCATCGATCGTCGGCGTCTTTGCGAGCGTGCCTGCAATGGGACGCATCGACAATCGCCGTCCTTCGAGGCGCACGAAGCTTTCCGGGCTCGCCCCGACGAGGTCCATGTCGGCGCAGCGATACAGGAACATATACGGCGCGGGATTGCTCGCACGCAAGCTGGCATAGAGCGCGAGCGGACTCATTGCCGATTCGATGTCGATTCCGTGGCCGAGTTGAACCTGATAGATATCGCCTGCACGAATGTGCGTGAGTGCAATGCGGCACGCATCGACATAGTCTGCTTTGGATGTCGAGAACCGCACTTTCGCCGCAGGCGGTAACGATGGCTCTAGTGCATCGAGTGGCCGCAGCACACCCATCAGCGCTTGCACGTGAGGCTCGCCGAATCCCGGTGCGTGAGCGATATGAAGCCGTATTGCGCTGTCCTGGAAGGTCACAAAATGCTGAAACAGATCCAGGCGGATCAGTGTGCTTTCGTTACGAGGCAAACGATGGGGGATATTCTCGATTAGTGCTCCGACGTCATAGGCAATGCGGGCGACAAATCCCGACTTGAATCCGTGGTCATCGTCATTTGAGCGGTGCCGATAGCAACCTGAAATGACGGTGCGCAAGACAGCCCATAGTTGAGCGGAGTTATCGATTTGCAATGATCCGGTTGCATCGCAACTTTGAATATCGTGATTCGACTTGATCGTGTGCATCAAGTGCTGTCTGACGACCGGGCTCGCTTCTATCTGTACGGAATCGGGACGGAAAATGACGGAGCCGATCCGGTTAATGGCGACGACGGATTGCTGGCAATCGACGGCGGGCCCGCTCATGGACTCCGCAAGAAATGCATGGTGGTCGCCGAATTGCTCCGCCGATCTACGGTAAATGCTCAGTGGATCAATTCCAGGTTCCGCTTTGATCCGGATGGTTTCGACCTGAATGGTATGCATGATCTGGCTAGCTGCTGCTCAAGATTTTTATCGGCTTGCGGTGTCGAGATCATCAATGGTGGTCGTGATGAACGCCAGACACACGGAAACGTCTTCTCAATCAGTACAATCGGCTTAGCTGGCATGGTGTATCGATGTCCTGTGCGCGTATCCGTACTCATTGGCGACTACACGCCGCAACGAGGTTGACGCATGCATAACAACGTAGACCGTAGTATTCCTCTCTACCGAAAACTCGCCGATTATCTGGAATCTGCCATTCGAAGCGGAGCATTCTTGCCAGGAAATCGGCTTCCATCTGTCAGGCAATGCGCCCAGGACCAAGCAGTTTCGATATCGACGGTTCTCGCGGCGTATCGATGTCTCGAAGACGCGCAACTGATCGAGACTCGTCCGAATGCGGGTCATTTCGTCACGCGTATATCGGCTTGTGTGCCCGATTCAGAGCTCAGATTGTCTTCGGCGTCGCCTGCCACGGTTGACATTGCCGCGCTCGCCGAAATGGTGATCGATTCGGAAGCCATCCCGGGCATGACCTCGTTTGGAACGGGCTACCCGGTACCGGCGCAGTTGCCTGTCAAGCGAGTGGAGCGTGCCATGCACCGCGCGCTCCAGCATGCAAGCGCAGAGCTGGGGAAGTATCCGTTGCCTCCTGGCGCGGAGGCACTGCGCAAGGCGATTGCCCAACGCAGTCTTGCCTTGGGGTGCGCGCTGGACCCGGCAGACATTCTGCTCACCAGCGGAGCCACGGAGTCGATCAGTTTGTGTCTGCGGGCGTTGCTGAGGCCGGGCGATACCGTGGCGATCGAGTCGCCGACATCGTTCGGATTGCTTGGGATACTGGAAGCGTTACGTCTTCGCGCGCTTGAGATTCCGACGCATGCGAGCAACGGGATTTCCGTCGACGCGCTGGCACTCGCCCTGCGGGACGGTCGAATCGGGGCGGTGCTGGCGACGCCGACGTTGTCGAACCCGATCGGAGCCTGCATGCCGCTCAGGGAGCGTGAACGTCTCGTTGAGTTGCTCACACGGCATCGCGTACCCTTGATCGAGGACGTCGTCTACAACGATCTGGTTGGCGACGAGCCGAACAAGCGTGCCGTCAAGTCATTCGATCGGGAGGGCTGGGTACTGCTGTGCAGCTCGTATTCGAAAACAGTCGCGCCGGGACTGCGGATCGGCTGGCTGCATGCGGGGCAATTCACGTCTCAGGTTCGCAAGTTCAAAGCTGCAACTTCGGGAGGAAATTGCGCGCTCAACGAATTCGCCCTGGCGGAAGTACTGGCCGAATCGAGTTACACGCGTCAGCTTAGACGATTGCACAGGATCAACCGGCACCTCTTGAATGACGCCCGCGAGACGATTGCAGGGTCGTTTCCGATCAATACCCGCGTTACCGATCCGGTGGGAGGCTCCATGCTCTGGGTGGCGTTGCCGGAGACGGTCGATTCGTTGGCGCTGTTCAGGGCCTGTCTCGGTGAGCGCATACTGATTGCCCCCGGGACGCTGTTCAGTGCGTCGGGGGCTTATCGAAACTGCATTCGTTTGTGCATTCCGGCGACGTGGGGCGCCGAGCATCGGCGCGCGTTGCGCCGTGTGGGCGAACTGGTGATCGGCATGCTGGAGCGCGCCGGCAGCGAGGCCTGGCGCAGTCCATGGACCACCGGAGGCGGTGCGGGCCGGGGATGAAGTCGACCGCCGCGCCTCAAACCCGCCGCTCGTAAGTCACGAACGCATAGTCGAAGTCATTGGGCGCGCCCGCATGCATCGTCTCGCGCGCGCTTTCCTGCCACTGCGCGGCATCGGGCGCCGGAAAGTGCGCATCGCCTTCGAAATCGGCGTCGATCTCGGTGACGACGAGCTTGTGCGCGAGTTCGAAGCCGTGCTCGTAGAGCTGCGCGCCGCCGATCAGGAACGCCTGCGGCGCGTCATCCTGCGCGGCAAGCGCAAGCGCCGCCTCGAGGCTCGTGACGGTGTCGCAACCGGCGAATTGCTTCGTCGCATCGCGTGTCACGACGATATTGCGCCGTCCGGGCAGTGCGCGACCAATCGATTCGTGGGTCTTGCGGCCCATGATGATGGGCGCGCCCATGGTGGTGCGCTTGAAGAACGCGAGATCTTCGGGAAGTCGCCAGGGCAATTGGTTGTCGCGGCCGATCACGCCGTTGCGGGCGCGCGCGACAATCAGGGTGAGCGTCGTCATGGAGGGAACCTGGGTGAAAACGCCCCGATTCTACCCGAGCGGCGCAGGCATCACTCCTCGTTGCCGGCTTCGCCGCAAAACGGCGTCTTGTCGTCGCGCAGTCCATGCGCGCCCATCAACCGATACAGCGTTACCCGCGAGATGCCGAGTTCGGCGGCCGCCTCGGCAAGACGGTGGCGATGGCGCAGCAGCGCACTTTCGATCGCACGCTTCTCGGCATCCTCGCGGGCCTGGGCGAGCGTGATCGTGCGGTGGGCCGTGTATTGCGCGAGGTCCAGATCGGCGGCCGAGATGAGCTTGCTCTCGGCCATCACGATCGCGCGCCGCACGCGATTGATCAGCTCGCGCACGTTGCCGGGCCAGCTGTAGTTGTAGAGCGCCTCGATCGCGCACGGCGTGAAGCCGCGAATGCGGCGTGCGCTTTCCATCTTGAACTTGCGTAGCACGTGGTGCGCGAGGATCTCGATGTCCTTGCCGCGGCCGCGCAGCGGCGGCTCGTCGACGCGCAGCACGCACAGCCGGTGAAACAAGTCCGCGCGAAAGCGTCCGTCGCGCATGGCCGTTTCGAGATCGACGTGGGTGGCGGAGATGACGCGCACGTCGACGGAAATCGATTCGCGTCCGCCGAGCCGTTCGATCTTGCCTTCCTGCAGGAAGCGCAGCAGGCTCGCCTGGCTTTCGAGCGGCAAGTCGCCGATTTCGTCGAGAAAGAGCGTGCCGCCATTGGCCACCTCGACGCGGCCGATCTTGCGTTGCGCGGCACCCGTGAACGCGCCGCGCTCGTAGCCGAACAGTTCGGATTGCAGAAGATGAGGCGGGATCGCGCCGCAGTTGATCGGCACGAACGGCGCTTTGCGGCGCGTCGAGCGTTCGTGGATCGCGAGCGCCGTGAGTTCCTTGCCGGTCCCGGATTCGCCGGCGATGAACACGCTCGCGTCCGTGTTGGCGACCTTGCGGATGGTGCGAAACAGTTGCTGCATGGCGTCGCAGGTGCCGACCATTTCTTCGTCGTCGCTGCTCGCGGCCATGGCGGCGGGCGCATCGGGGTCGCACAGGGTCACCATGCCCCACGCGTGGCCGACCAGATAGTCGAGCGTCGCGTGCGTGACCGGCAGGCGCACGTAGTCGAAGCAATAGTGGCGGATCAGGCGGCGCACCTCGGTGTTTTCGAGCCGGTGGTCGTCGGTGAGCGCAATCCAGCCGACTTGCTGCAGGCGCAGGCTCGTTTCGAGCGCGCCCAGTTCGCGCTGCGCGAAGCTCGTGAGATCGGCGATGCCGGCGCAGGTCCAGTCGGGCTTCACGAAGCGCGTCACTTCGTGCGGCGTGCGCGCGACCATCACTTCCCAGCCGCGGCTTTGCAGATACGCGATGATCGCGTCATCGGGCGTGCGCGCGGCGTACACGACGACGCGTGGCGTTTGCGCGAGTGGCCGCGCAGCGAGGCCGGGCGCTTCGGCGTCGCCCGCCGCACGCCGCTCGGGCAGCGCGAGGCGCTGACCCGCGCCGGCGAGCGGGGTCACGGTAGCGCTCAGATGAGAGGGTTCGCGCACGATCGGCCTCGTCAGAAAGTGTAGGGAAAGCGTACGCCAACAACGAAGTTCGGTGCATCGGGTGTGAGCCCGACCGAGACAGCGCCGTTGATCGTCAAATGCTTGTTCACCACGTGATTCAAGCCGAAGTTCAGCACGGACGCGGTGGTCTCGCTGCCTGGCACGCCTTGCCAGCCGCCGCCCGGCGCCTTGGTCTTCGATTGCGGCTCGATTGCCATGGTGTACGAAATGCTCGCCGAGTCCTTGTCGGAGAATGCGAGCGCGACGCCGCCGCCAAACTGGATGATGTCGCCCAGCTTGACGTCGGCCGGTTCTGTCTGGCCGACCACCGATGATATGTCGGCGAAAGAACGCGAGATGTTGTAGGTGTACGACAGGCTGCCGAACAGCACGACCGGGTCGTAGGTCTTGAGCACCGAGAGGCCCGCCGTGACGTTCCAGAAGCCGGTGCCGGTGGGCAGCTTGCTCGGCGCAACGAGGTTGGTGTTGTCGGGCGTGACCTGCTGCACCTTGATGCCGAACGGCGAGGTGCCGGTCGGCGCTTTCACGCGCAGGCTGCCGACCACATCGGGCAGGTTGTTGGTTTCCTTCAGGAACTGATAGTAGAGCCCGAAGTTCACGTCCCCGATCGCGTTGGAATTCACCGATGCATCGGACAGTGTGTTCGCCGCGCCCCCCGCGCCGCCGACGATGAAGGTGCTGTGCCGGTACATGTACGGCACGTCGACATCGACGCTCATGCGGTCGGTCAGCCCGTAGCGCGTGTCGAGGTCCGCCATCAACTGGTGCGACTTCGTCTGGCCCAGGTTGATGTTGCCGAGGAAGATCGCATCGAGCGCGAGAAAGCCCGAGAGCTGCAACTGGCGGCGGTCGTAGTAGGTGTCGCTGATGCCCCAGTCGAGGGTGAGCTTGTGATCGAACAGCGGGGCATGCTCGCGCTGCACGACCGCTTGCTCGGCCTGGGTGCGCTCGGGCGCGGCGGCCTGCTGCGTCTGGCCGACGGCGCCCGGATTCACGCCGACCGGCGCGCCTTGCTGCGGGCCGCTCGTGGCCGAGGTGCCGGTTGCGCCGGTGGTCGGGCCGCTGTCGGGCGAGGGCGGATTGACGGGCACGCCCGTCGCCGTGCCCGTGAGCGAGCCGGGCGCCGAGGCGCCGGGCGTGACCTGGGCGAGCGGCGGCAATGGCACCGGCAGGCCGTCGGCGCCGGGCTGCTCGGCGACGGCGTCGCTCAAAGGCGCGCCGTTGCCCAGCGTGCCGCGACCGCGCTGCGACATCTCGAGGTTCGTCACCTGCCGCTCGAGCGACTGGATCTGCTTTTGCTGCTCATCGACTACACGCATCAACATGTTCAAGCGATCTTCGACGGACTGATTCGCCAGCTCCTGCGCGGCCACGCTCTGCGACAGCGCGAACAACGTGACCGCGGCAGGAATGGCGGCGAGCGCCAGACGCGGCGCGAAACCTGTGCACATCGTGTTCATTGTTTTCCCCCGGCGTGGTTAGCGGGCGGGGCGCCGGTCTCCTTGGGCGCCTCGTCCATCCACATCGATGTTGCTCACGCTCTCTTTGCTGCATGCGGGTGGCCGCCCGCAAGGGTCTCCAGTTCATGTTCCCGAGGGCGCTAATGCCCATTGCGCAACGCCTGCAACAAGCCGCTCTGGCGAATCATCGCCGCACTCATCTGTTGCGTTTGCAGGCTCAGTTGCAGTTGGTTGGCGACTTGCTGGTTGTTGCCCGCGACCTGCAGCAGCTGCGCGATCGCCCCGGCCTGTTGCGCGCCCGACGGCACGATGGTCTGGGTCGCGATCCCGGCCGGCGTCTGCAGCGACACGGTCACGCCGTTGTTGCCGAATGCGATGCCGGCCTTCACCGTGCCGTTTGCATTGGCCGCGTTTGCCGTTGAGCCAGCGGTGCCGGCCGCGATGTTCGCGAGTTGCGCGAGCTGCGCGGCGTTGTTGTTGAAGTCGATCTGTGCGGCGTTGCTGCCGACGTTGCCATTGCCGGCGACCTGCGTGATCTGCGATACCCCGTTGACCGAGATCGCCTGGCCGCCGCTGGCCAGCGCGTTGGGATTGGCGCCGCTGTTGGCGGCCGTGGTGTTGCCCGCGTCGGTCACGCGGGCGCTGGTCTGGACGGAGGCGCTCAACTGGTTCGCGGCGTTTTGCGCGACCGTGAGCGAGCCCTGGGCGAGTGCACTCGCGCCGTTGGGCAACTGCCATTGCGACAGCAGGTTCAGCACGAACCCGGAAATCATCTGGCTGCCGGCGTATTTGCCGGTCTGATGAGCGAGCACGTCGTCGCCGACGAGCTCGACGCGCACTGCCTGCGGGCCGGCCCCGCCTGCAGCATGCGCGGCCGGCGGCGCATCGGCTGGGGCGGCCTCGGCGGCGCTCGCGCCGCACGCCGCCGCGCCGAGCGCGAGTGCGATGCCGTAGTGGGAGAGGTAGCGGTTCATGACGGTTTCAGAACAAGACGGCCTTGACGAAGCCGAATTCGACGAAGGGAGTCGCGGCGGTGCCGTTCTCGAGCGCGTTTGCGCGCAGCTTGAGTGCCAGCGACTCGTTGTTCTGCAACAGCGGGGAGTCCTCCCTGAAGGGTTTGCCGAGAACGGCGAACACCAGGCCGTTCCAGGTTTTCGCAAAGTCGTCTTGCGCGACGATGCGGTTGCCGAGTGCCGGATCGGCAATGAAGATGCGTTCGTTCTCGGCGTGCTTGACGATCACGAAGTGCTCGTAGCCTTCGATGTTCATCAGCACGAGAACGGGAATCTGCAGGTGGTAGAGCGCGTCGATGTTGACGCGAAAGCCTCGTGCGTGCAGCCCGATGGTCTCGACGAACTTCTTCATGTCGAGCATCGAGAAGCCGTTCTTCACCACGACTTCCGGCGTGGAGAAGGCCATCATCCGGCGGATCAGCTCGGTTTCGGGAATGTCGATGCCGTAGCCGTACTTGAGCAGCGTGGCGAGCGCAGCGGCTCCGCAGCTGTAGTCGAACTGCTGGTTCACGATGCTGCTGTAGCGGATATCTCTCATCGAACGCACGGGCTTCTTCAGCGGTACGCCAATGAGATTAGTCGCGTCGAGGGTTGCTTGTGCGTGGGTTTCACCACACAACAGGCACGCCGCAAGAACGACGGCGAACGACGTTGCAGCCGGGAGCGGGATGTGCCCGGGCATGATGGTCTCCTGCGGTTTGTCTCATGCGCCGGCGGCTGCATTGGCCGCCGGCGCATGCCCAACGTGTGCTGCTTTTAGCTGGACTCAGTGGCCGCTGTTGAGCGCGGCGATCGCGAGGCCGTTGTGCTGCAGGTTGCCCGCGCCACCCGCGATGTTCACGCCGATGTTGCCGGTCGCGTTCGCAAGCGTGTTGGCGCCGAGGCTCGCGGTGCCCTGGAATTGACCCGTGACCGCCATGGTGGCGCTCTGCGAGTTGTCGTCCGTGGCGACCATGGCCGTCGTGATGGCATTGCCCGGCTTGGTCGTCGTGACCGCGCCTGCGAGGCTGTTGTTTTGCACGTTGCCGATACCCGCGGCGACGTTCACCCCGACATTGCCCGTGGCCCCCGAGAGCGATCCGTCACCGACTGCGGCGTTCAGGTTGAAGTTGTTGATATGCGCGCTACCCTGGCTCGCCTGCGAGTTGAAGATCTGCGCATTGCCGAACACGTTGCCGATGTCGACCGACGCGAGCGAAACATCGTTGCTTTGGGCATTGTCGATGCCTTCCGCGATGTTCACGCCGATGTTGCCCGACACGCCGTTGGCCGCATTGCTGCCGGTGTTGGCGGTGAGCGTGCCGGCCTGTTGCGTGTTGGTGTAGGTCGTCACGTGGCCGGTGGTGGTTTCGTCGGTGATGGCGAGCGTGTCGTTCACGCTATAGCCCCATTGATGCGAACTGTTCGAACTCGCCGATTGCGACGACGACGACGCGCGCGAGCCGCTCGACGAACTCGAGTCGTTATGCGCGCTCGTGGTCGTCTTGCTGGCCGACGCATTGCCCGAGCCGCTGACGCTCAGGCTCACGCTGGCGCTGCCCGAGCCGTCGGCATACGCCGTATTGGCCGTCTTCGAGCTGGAACCGGTGTTCTTCGTGTCGTTCGAGTTCCAGTTGCTCGCCGAGTTCGAGCTGTGGCTGCCGTCATGCGAGTTGCTGTTGCCGCCCGAGCTCGATTCGGAGCCGGAGAGCGTGACGCTCGCGTGGCCGTTGGCAAGGTTGCCGCCGCTCGACGTGCTGCCCGACAGCGTGAGCTTGCCGCTCTTGTTCTGCGAGTTCTTGTTGGTCGAGCTGCTCATGTCGCTGCCCGAGTTCGCGCTGCCCGAGCTGCCGGTGTCGCTCGAGGTGGTCATCGTCGTCGAGTTGGCGGTGCTGCCGCTGTCGGTGCTCGCGTGATAGTCACCCGAGATGCCGGCCGCGAAGGTGTTGCTGAAGTTGTAGTTGCTCGAACCGCTGTTGGTGGTGGTGGAGTTCGACATGTTGCTGCTGGCCGACGACCACTTCGACGTCGAGTCGTGCGAGCCCGAACTGCTGCTGTTGTTGTACGAGCTGTTGGTGCCGGTGCCGACGACGCCGAGCGATGCGTCGTTGTAGCTCTTCGTCACGGCGCCCATCGTGTAGCTCTGGGCTTGCGGATTGAGGGTGGCGTTGACGTTCACGCTCTGGCTGTTGTTGACGACCGCACCGGCGGTGCTCGAGACCGTCACACAGCCATAGAGGGTGACCCAACCGACGATGCCGACTTGTTCTCCGACCGCTGTGGAGTTGAAGAGATACGGGTCTTTCATGCTCGGGGGGGCGGCGAAAGCGGAGCCGGCCGCCGTCGCAAGTACTGCTGCCGCGATGAGGGTGCGCTTCATGGTTACGCTCCGATACAGGTGTGGTCAGTTAGAAAAGAGTGCCCGCCGGGGGACGGAGCACAAAACTGTTTGCCGTGGCATTACCGGCACCAGCGGCCTGGTTGATCTGCACGAGGCCCGTGGCATTCCTGAACGCCGTACTGTCGATACTGGCTTCACGAATGCCGTGAGCCTCGGCCGATTGACCGTGGCCACTGTTCGTCGCGGCCGCCGCGGACAGCACGCTGTCCGAAACGGTCTCAACTCCGATAGCAGCAGTGCCGATCTGCGCACTGTTGCTCTGAACGTTGCCCGCACCGGCGGACTGATTCACCATCACCGCGCCGGTCGTATTCGCGAACGCGTTTGCGCCGATCGTCGCGCGCGCGGCACTCACGCGCGCGCTGCCTGCCGCGCTTTGGTCGTTCAGGTTCAGGTTGGCGACGCCGCCGCCGTTGGTGATGGTGATCTGGTTGCTCTGGGCGCTGTCGATGCCGGCGGCCTCGTTCACCGTCACCGCACCGTTGGCGCCGTACGCGGCAGCGGTGCCGATCGTCGCGGTGGCGTCGACGCTCGCCTGGGCGTGCGCGGCGCCCGCCGCGACGCTGGCGGCGGCCAGCAGGAGGGCCGCGAGGCGGCCATGGGCGGGCGCGTTCATTTCATGCCTCCGACTGCCGCGCCGAGTGCGCTCGACAGCGGCGCGAGTGCGCCGGTGATGCTCGTCGAGATGGTGCCGCCGATGCCGCCCACCGCGCCGACGCCGGCCGGGCCGAGCGCCGTGTTGCTGCCGGTCTGGCTGCCGCTCAGGATGCGCGTGATGGCCTGCATGCCGGCGCCGCTGCTGCCGAGCAGGCCGCCGGGCGCCACGCCGCTCGAACCATGGGCGTTGGTGAGATCCGTGTCGTCGACGAGCGTCGCCATCATCGGATCGAACGAGCTCTTCGGGAACGTGGTGGCGCGCACGGCCACCGGGTCGTCGGTGCGCGGCACCGGGACGAATGCGTCGCGTGGCGTGACCTCGCGCTCGATGATGATGTCGCCGGGGTTGGTCGCCTGCTGGGCCACGGCACTGCCCGTGAAACCAGCCGCCGCGAGGGGGGCGAGCGCGGCGAGGATGGCCGCGAGCCGACGGCCCGCGGGGGGCGTCGAGAGATGCGCAAACATGTCGGTGTCCTCCTCGGAGCGGGTGCCTGTCGTGGGCATCCGCTCTTCGTCTCGTCTTGCGGCGCAGTGTTTTTCTGCGCTTACTTTCTAAAGTAGCTTTGGATGTTGTTCTGCGCGGCCTGCGAGGCGTCGACCGGAATCGGCAGCGGCGTGGGTGGCGCGATCTCGTCCCACAACGTGACAGCGTTGCTGGCCGAGCCGCCGCGCATGAACTGCGGGCTCGTGGCCACCATCACCATGCCGAGCGAGCCGCCGCGCTGGCGCGAGAGAGTCTGGTCGTCGAGCGGGCCGAAACCGCCCGTGCTGTCGGTGCCGGCGATCGGCGGATCGGCGGGCGCCGGCGCTGCTGTATCGACTGGTTTGTCGACGCCTGCCGTATCGATGGGTGCGCCGCCCTGGGCCGCTGCGGGTGAGGGGGCCGTATCAGTGATGACATGCGCATCGGCTGCGACGGGGGCGATCGCCGCATCGCGCGCGGTGCCGGCGGCGTCCGGACTTTGCGCGAGCGCCAACGGGCTCGCGGCCGCGAGGGCGGCGGCTGCGGCGGCAAGGGCGGCGCAGCGCAGCGCATGGCGGATTGCGGCGAGGCGGAAATCAAAGGACGGGAAGAGTCGCATGGCATGTCTCCTGACGTGCCATTTAGAGCGAAACGTGTGCCATCGCCCGCAACCCGTTGATATGGCTCGAACCTGGGTGTCGAGTGGCGACTTGAAATGCCAATTTCACGTTAAAACGTTTCAGGCGTGAAACGTTAAAACCGCAAACCGCGCTAAAGCGTGATTTCCAGTATCTGCGGGGCTGCGAAACCATATTCGCCGGCGAATAATCGGAATGGAAACGTTTTAATTAATATGTTCATACGATATATTTGCGCACGCCCATGCACCATGGGATCGCCGTGAGAAGTGACTTTGGCAAACCGTTGCGTATTCACCTGTCGAGCATATTTTTTTGTCTCCAGAGGCGCGCATATAGTAGAGTTGTGGAAAACACAGGCAGTAAATAACAAGCCCTTAGCGGGGCCGCTTGTCACACACACGCCGTATCTCGGGGAATCGCTGTCAAGCATGGAATGGCATGGCCGTTCGCTCTTTTCCGGGCGCAATGGGGGTACATGCTGCGTGTCCGGTCATTCAGGTACGAGCCGTCATTCTCAACATGTGTTGGCGAGAGGAAATGAATAATGGAACCCGCAACGCGGCAACTGATATATGTGACGCGTCATCCAAACGCGGCGCTCAATGAACAGTTTCTGGAACGGGGCTGGCAGGTGGAAGTGGTGGGTACTGCACGCGACGCCCGTCGCGCCGTGCGTTCCGGCACACCGGCCGGAGGACTGCTCGATCTGTCCAGTGAATTCCAGATGCAGGAGATCGGCTCGTTCGAGGCCTGTCTGACGCTGCCCAACGTCGGCTGGGTCGCTGCGACCACGACGGGGCAGTTGCAGGATGCGGCGCTGCGCCGGCTGGTGCGCGATTACTGCTTCGACTACGTGACGGTGCCGTGGAGCGGCGACCGTATCGTCGATTCGGTCGGTCATGCCTATGGCATGGTGGCGCTCGCCGAGCAGGCGGCCCACGAGAGCGGTAGCGCCGAGGGCGAAATGGTCGGCACGTGCGACGCGATGCTCGCGCTGTTCCGTTCGATCCGCAAGGTCGCGATGACCGATGCGTCCGTCTTCATCTCCGGCGAGTCCGGTACCGGCAAGGAACTGACCGCGGTCGCGATCCACGAGCGCTCGTCGCGCCGCAATGCGCCGTTCGTGCCGATCAACTGCGGCGCGATTCCGCCGCATCTGCTGCAATCGGAGCTGTTCGGCTACGAACGCGGTGCGTTCACGGGCGCGGCCCAGCGCAAGATCGGCCGCGTCGAGGCGGCCAATGGCGGCACGCTCTTTCTCGACGAAATCGGCGATCTGCCGCTCGAAAGCCAGGCGAGCCTGTTGCGCTTCCTGCAGGAGGGCAAGGTCGAGCGCCTCGGCGGCCATCAGTCGGTGCCGGTCGATGTGCGCATCATCTCGGCGACCCACGTCGACATGCACGCGGCGATGCTCGAAGGGCGCTTCCGCCAGGATCTCTATCACCGGCTGTGCGTGCTGCAAATCGACGAACCGCCGCTGCGCGCGCGCGGCAAGGACATCGAGCTGCTCGCGAAGCACATGCTCGACCGCTTCAAGAAGGACGCGAGCCGGCGCCTGCGCGGCTTCTCGCCCGATGCGATCGCCGCGCTCCACAACTACAGCTGGCCGGGCAACGTGCGCGAGCTGATCAATCGCGTGCGGCGCGCCATCGTGATGTCCGAGGGCCGCTCGATCACCGCGCGCGACCTCGAACTGTCCGACTATGTGGAAGTCGCGCCCGTGTCCTTGGCGCAGGCGCGCGAGGCAGCCGAGCGCCAGGCGATCGAACTCGCCCTGCTGCGCCATCGCGGCCGGCTCGGCGATGCGGCGACCGAGCTGGGTATCTCGCGTGTGACGCTGTATCGGCTGCTGTGCGCGCATGGTATGCGCCACATGGAGAGCGAGCCGCTCGCGCCGCATACGGGCGGGCTGACGACCGGCGCGGGGGCCGGGCCAGTGTGAGCCGCGCGGGCCGCCCTCGGCGGCCGGCGGGCGCGCTTGCTAGAATCTGGGTTTTCCCCATTCGCCGACGCCCGACGGGCCGGCCGAAGGAACCCGCATGAAACAGTATCTCGAGCTCGTCCGCTCGATTCTCGACACCGGCTCCTGGCAGGAAAATCGCACCGGCATCCGCACCATCAGCATGCCTGGGGCGATGCTGCGCTTCGACCTCCAGCAGGGCTTTCCCGCAGTGACGACGAAGAAGCTCGCCTTCAAATCGGCGGTCGGCGAGTTGATCGGCTTTATGCGTGCTTCGCGCAGCGCGGCCGATTTTCGCGCGCTCGGCTGCAAGGTGTGGGACGCCAACGCGAACGACAACGCTCAGTGGCTCGCCAACCCGTACCGTGAGGGGCCCGACGACCTCGGCGCCGTGTATGGCGTGCAATGGCGCCAGTGGCCGGCCTACAAGGTGCTCGACGCGGCGAGCGGGACGCAGATCGCCGATGCGCTCGCGCGCGGCTTCACGCGCGTGACCTCGTTCACGGAGGAGGGGCGCGAGAAGGTCGTGCTTTACAAGGCGATCGACCAGTTGCGCCAGTGCCTCGACACGATCATGGAGAACCCGTCCGATCGACGGATTCTTTTCCACGCCTGGAACCCGGCCGTGCTCGATGAGATCGCGCTGCCCGCTTGCCATCTGCTGTACCAGTTCCTGCCTAATGCCGCGCGCCGTGAGATTTCGCTGTGCCTTTACATCCGCAGCAACGACGTGGGGCTCGGCACGCCGTTCAACCTGACCGAGGGCGCGGCGCTGCTGCATCTGGTCGGACGGCTGACTGGCTATACGCCGCGCTGGTTCACGTATTTCATCGGCGATGCGCACATCTACGAGAACCAGCTCGACATGCTCAACGAGCAGCTGCGGCGCGAGCCGTACGAGAGCCCGCAACTCGTGATTGCGCCGCGCGTGCCCGAGTACGCGAAGACCGGCGTCTATGAGCCGCAGTGGCTCGAGTTGGTCGAACCGTCCGATTTCTCGCTCACGGGTTACCGGCACCACGAACCGCTCACGGCGCCGATGGCGGTTTGATTCGTCGTGGGGCCGCTTGGCGCTGCGCCTTGCCCCGCCCGGCGAAAGAAATGCCGCAGACGCGTTGTCTGCGGCATTTTCGTTGTGCGCCCAGCACGGGCGCAATCTTGTGGGTGCAAGTCCCATCGTGAGTTGACCACAGCGAACGAAGCAAAGCGCAACTGCGTGAGGGCGACCGAGCGTGGGGAGGAAGCGTGGAGCGAAACCGCGAGCCGATGAACAAGAACCGGATATGAGGCGGTGCCGATCAGGGCGAGCGCGCAATGAAGCGCGAAGCTCTCGTGGTCAAGGATCAGGCATCGTAAATGCGGCGGTTGTGCGGTGAAGGATTGCGCTCTTACCTGGGGAGATCTCGCCTCGTGCCTGAAAGGGCAACGGCGTCGAGCCGGAGCGAGAAGTCAGCAGAGGCCGTAGTAGTCACAGGACAGGTCGATGAGGCTGAAGCTGGTGACGAAGGGCCAAACGGGAAGGAGTGTCCAACGTCATGTCGATGCGACAGGCAATGCGTCAGATGCCCGTGCAAACGGGGCGAGCGGGAGTAGCGCGCGGTGAAGCTGCACGCGTACCCGTGAGCGACGAAGTCTGCGGCCCGCGCCATGAATCCGGGGACACGGGGTCAGCGTTGCTGGAAGCAGCGCTGACGAGAGAGAACCTGAAGCAGGCGTTCAAACGGGTACGGGCGAACAAGGGAGCCGCTGGCGTGGACGGTCTGGACATTGACCAGACGTCGCGTCATCTGGTGAGGGCGTGGCCTGCGATCCGTGAACAATTGCTCAAGGGGACGTACCGGCCCAGTCCGGTACGTCGGGTGACGATTCCGAAGCCGGACGGAGGCGAGCGCGAGCTTGGCATCCCGACGGTGACTGACCGGTTGATCCAGCAGGCGCTGCTGCAGGTGCTGCAACCGGTTCTGGATCCGACCTTCAGCGAGCACAGCTACGGCTTCCGGCCGGGACGGCGTGCGCACGACGCGGTACTTGCCGCGCAATCGTACGTGCAGTCGGGACGGCGAATCGTGGTGGACGTTGATCTGGAGAAGTTCTTTGACCGGGTCAACCACGACATCCTGATCGAGCGCTTACAGAAACGCATTGGCGACGCCGGAGCGATCCGGCTGATCCGTGCGTATCTGAACAGCGGCATCATGGATGGCGGGGTGGTGCAGCAGCGAGATCAGGGCACACCACAGGGTGGGCCGCTATCCCCGTTGCTGGCCAACGTGCTGCTCGACGAGGTGGACAAGGAACTGGAGCGACGGGGTCATTGCTTCGCACGCTACGCCGACGATGCGAATGTGTATGTTCGTAGCCGCCGGGCGGGCGAGCGGGTGATGGCACTGTTGCGACGCCTGTACGGGCGACTGCGTCTGAAGGTCAACGAGACCAAAAGCGCAGTGGCCAGTGTGTTCGGTCGGAAGTTTCTGGGCTACAGCCTGTGGGTGGCTGCGGGTGGGGTGGTCAAACGCAAGGTGGCGGCCAAACCGCTGCTGGCGTTCAAACACCGCATCCGTCAGGTGACTCGCCGATCCGGCGGGCGCAGCATGAAGGAAGTGGTGGAACAGTTACGGCCTTACGTGCAGGGCTGGAAGGCGTACTTCCGGCTGGCGCAAACGCCGCGCGTCTGGTTAGCACTGGACGAGTGGCTGCGTCACCGGTTGCGTGCCATTCAGCTTAAGCACTGGCGCCGTGGCGCCACCATCTACCGGGAACTGCGTGCGCTGGGGGCATCGGCTGCGGTGGCGCGACAAGTGGCGGCGAACAGTCGTTGCTGGTGGCGCAACAGCAACGGTGCGCTCAAGCGTGTGCTGACCATCGCCTACTTCGACCAGTTGGGCGTACCCCGACTCTCATAACCTCAACTTCCCGAACCGCCCGGTGCGGACCCGCATGCCGGGTGGTGTGGCAGGGGTACGGCCTCATGGCCGTCCCCTATGCCGATGTGCGCCCAGCATGGGCGCAATCTTGTGGGTGCAAGTCCCATCGTGAGTTGACCACAGCGAACGAAGCAAAGCGCAACTGCGTGAGGGCGACCGAGCGTGGGGAGGAAGCGTGGAGCGAAACCGCGAGCCGATGAACAAGAACCGGATATGAGGCGGTGCCGATCAGGGCGAGCGCGCAATGAAGCGCGAAGCTCTCGTGGTCAAGGATCAGGCATCGTAAATGCGGCGGTTGTGCGGTGAAGGATTGCGCTCTTACCTGGGGAGATCTCGCCTCGTGCCTGAAAGGGCAACGGCGTCGAGCCGGAGCGAGAAGTCAGCAGAGGCCATAGTAGTCACAGGACAGGTCGATGAGGCTGAAGCTGGTGACGAAGGGCCAAACGGGAAGGAGTGTCCAACGTCATGTCGATGCGACAGGCAATGCGTCAGATGCCCGTGCAAACGGGGCGAGCGGGAGTAGCGCGCGGTGAAGCTGCACGCGTACCCGTGAGCGACGAAGTCTGCGGCCCGCGCCATGAATCCGGGGACACGGGGTCAGCGTTGCTGGAAGCAGCGCTGACGAGAGAGAACCTGAAGCAGGCGTTCAAACGGGTACGGGCGAACAAGGGAGCCGCTGGCGTGGACGGTCTGGACATTGACCAGACGTCGCGTCATCTGGTGAGGGCGTGACCTGCGATCCGTGAACAATTGCTCAAGGGGACGTACCGGCCCAGTCCGGTACGTCGGGTGACGATTCCGAAGCCGGACGGAGGCGAGCGCGAGCTTGGCATCCCGACGGTGACTGACCGGTTGATCCAGCAGGCGCTGCTGCAGGTGCTGCAACCGGTTCTGGATCCGACCTTCAGCGAGCACAGCTACGGCTTCCGGCCGGGACGGCGTGCGCACGACGCGGTACTTGCCGCGCAATCGTACGTGCAGTCGGGACGGCGAATCGTGGTGGACGTTGATCTGGAGAAGTTCTTTGACCGGGTCAACCACGACATCCTGATCGAGCGCTTACAGAAACGCATTGGCGACGCCGGAGCGATCCGGCTGATCCGTGCGTATCTGAACAGCGGCATCATGGATGGCGGGGTGGTGCAGCAGCGAGATCAGGGCACACCACAGGGTGGGCCGCTATCCCCGTTGCTGGCCAACGTGCTGCTCGACGAGGTGGACAAGGAACTGGAGCGACGGGGTCATTGCTTCGCACGCTACGCCGACGATGCGAATGTGTATGTTCGTAGCCGCCGGGCGGGCGAGCGGGTGATGGCACTGTTGCGACGCCTGTACGGGCGACTGCGTCTGAAGGTCAACGAGACCAAAAGCGCAGTGGCCAGTGTGTTTGGTCGCAAGTTTCTGGGCTACAGCCTGTGGGTGGCTGCGGGTGGGGTGGTCAAACGCAAGGTGGCGGCCAAACCGCTGCTGGCGTTCAAACACCGCATCCGTCAGGTGACTCGCCGATCCGGCGGGCGCAGCATGAAGGAAGTGGTGGAACAGTTACGGCCTTACGTGCAGGGCTGGAAGGCGTACTTCCGGCTGGCGCAAACGCCGCGCGTCTGGTTAGCATTGGACGAGTGGCTGCGTCACCGGTTGCGTGCCATTCAGCTTAAGCACTGGCGCCGTGGCGCCACCATCTACCGGGAACTGCGTGCGCTGGGGGCATCGGCTGCGGTGGCGCGACAAGTGGCGGCGAACAGTCGTTGCTGGTGGCGCAACAGCAACGGTGCGCTCAAGCGTGTGCTGACCATCGCCTACTTCGACCAGTTGGGCGCACCCCGACTCTCATAACCTCAACTTCCCGAACCGCCCGGTGCGGACCCGCATGCCGGGTGGTGTGGCAGGGGTACGGCCTCATGGCCGTCCCCTATGCCGATTTTGCGGCGGCGAGACGCCGGCGGGTCAGCCGTGGGGGTGATCGTCGTGTGCGCGGCTCGCCCGTTGGTCCTGATGCTGCGGTTGTTGTTGGGGCTGCTGGGGCTGCGGATGCGACTCGGCGCGCGGTTGTTGTTGCTGTTGCTGTTGCTGCGGCGGGTGATATTCCGCACGCGGTTGTTGTTGCTGCTGTTGCTGTGGCGGGTGATATTCCGCACGCGGTTGTTGTTGCTGCTGTTGCTGCGGCGGATGGTACTCGGCGCGCGGTTGCTGTTGTTGCTGTTGCGGTGGACGGTACTCGGCACGCGGTTGCTGCTGCGGTTGCTGCGGCCGATCCTCAGCCCGAGCCTGCTGTTGCGGTTGTTGCGGCCGATCCTCAGCACGAGCCTGCTGCTGCGGTTGTTGCGGCCGATCCTCCGCACGAGCCTGCTGTTGCGGTTGCTGCGGACGCTCCTCACCCCGCGCTTGCGGCGGCTGTCCCGCCTGCTGCTGGAATCCACCGCGCGGCGCTTGCTGTGCGTCACCGGGGCGAACTTCCGGGCGACCCGGCTGCCCGCGTTCCGGCGCGTTCGTCGCGTCGCGTTCGGACGGTTGCTGTGGCGCGCCCCGTCCAGGCGCGCCCGCCTCACGGCCGCCGTAATCGGGGCCGCCGCGCGTCGCAATCGGCGCATGAGGTTGCGTCCACATCGGCTGATGCGCGCCAGTGTCTTGCCCGGCACGCCCGGGCTCGCCGCCCGGCGCAGGCTGCCCGCCTTCTTGCGGGCGGCCCGCATATTGGGGCGGATGCGGCACGCCGTTGCGTGCGTCGCCCATCGACGGCGGCATGCCCGGCCGGCCAGCGGCCGGCTCGACTTGCGGCGTGCGCGCCTGTCCATTCGGCGCATCGTTGCGTGCGTTGTAACCCGGCATCGGCGCACGGCCCGGCGCACCGTTCATGGCGGTCTGGGCCGGTCTCGCGGGTTCACCCCGGCCGGGCACGGCGCCCGGCGCGTGCGGCGCCACGAGGTGCACGTTCTGCGCGGTCCAGACCGGCTGGCCGCCCGGGCCGGGACGCGCACCGCCGAACGTCGCGCCGGCAGGCGCCGAAGTCCGCACGACCGGCGCACCGGCGCCAGGCACGGTGCCGCCGCCATGCGCGAAGCGTTGCGCGAGGTTGTCGTGCCAGGCGCCCGGCATGCCCGGCGCACGTGTCGCCACGACCTGGCGCTGGTTGAGCGTGGCCGGCGGCCGATATTCGGCGTTACGCGCGCCCGGCGCGAAGCTGCCCTTGACCGGCGCGATGCCCGGCGTGCCGGATTCGATGCGTGCGTTGCGCCATTGCTGCGGATCGACGCGCTGCGCGAAGCGGCTCGCCGGCTGCCCATGGACGAACGCCGTCGCGGGCACGGCGGTCACGGCGCCAGGCACGCGGTAGTTCACGAAGGTGTTGTGGACGTCGCGCCGATAGTTGTTGATCACGACGGTCTGGTTGACGCGCTCGTAGTAATGCGGGCTCCAGTCGGCCCAGCGCGGATGCCACGGCTCGCCCGGCCCGAGCGCGAACCATGCGACGCCCGCCGCCGCGACGCCACCGGCTCCGAGGCTCACGCCCCAGTTGAAACCGCCGTCGCCGCCTCCGACGAACGCCACGAGCGCCGGCGCGTAGACGGGCGGCGCGCTTGCAACCATCGGACCCGGCACCCAGGCCCAGCTGTTGTCGACGTTGGCCCAGCGGCCGTAGTGATAGGGTGCGAAGCCCCACGGCGCATCGTCGACCCAGGTCCAGCCCCATGGGGCCTGCCAGACCCAGTGGCCGTCGTGATAGGGCGCCCAGCCAGCGGGCACGGCGTTCGGCGTCCACACTTCGCCGTACTGGGGATCGTCGCGCCACGTGCCGTTGGCGTCGAGGTCCTGATAGCCGGGGACATCGCGCGATACATAGCGCGCCGACACGGAGCGGTCCTCGGCGCCGTCGCGGTTAGCGGCCCACAAGTCGAAGCTGTCGGGCGGCGGCAGGCCGTTGCTGGCGGCTTCCTGCAGATTCGTGCCTTCGAAGCGCATCTGCTGGCCCGCGCTCATCGGTACCTGGCCGTTCTCGCCATACACGGTCACGTTGCCGCTCCTCACCGTGACGGTCGTGCTGCTGCCGTCGGGCGCGACATCCACGCGATAGTCGCCCGGCCCGGCCACGCCGAGCGCGAGGTTCGGCGTGTCGATCTCGTACGAGGTGCCCGCGGGCAGCGAGCGCACCCGGGTCGACAGCGTGCCCTGTGCGACCTTCAACTGCGCGACCGAGTCGTCGAGGTTGAGGACTGCGAGGCTCGTTTGCGGCCCGAGGCGCACCGCGCTCGAGCCGATATGCAGCTCCGAGCGCGCGTCCTGGTCGTTCCAGAGCTGGTCGCCGGTCGTGAGCGGGCGGTTCAGTTGCGCGTAGGACCAGTCGGAGGCGCCAGCCGGCTCGGTCGTGACGGCTCCGGCCATATAGTCGAGGCGCGCGACGCGGCTCGGCGGATCGACGTTCGTCGCGGGCGCGGCTGCGACGCTGTCGGGCGCAGGTGGGACTTCGGGCTCGCCCTGCGCGCGGGCGGACACGGCGGCGAGATTGAGCACCGCAATGGCGGCGCAGGCGATGAGCGTGTGGCCGGTGCTCCGGCGGAACTGGATCGGGGGCGAAGTGCGGTTTGTCATGTTATGGGCTCCACGGCACGCAAGGACGCGGCGTGTCATACCGCCCAATGTAGCGGGTGAGCATATTTCCAGGCGCTGTCATTTGTTAGCGCACTGGCCCCATATGTAACAGAACATGTCTGTGGCACCGCGGCCGTTCATATGCCGATGAACGTGTCGAAGCCGCGTTGGCCGGTCGGCGTGATACGCAGCACGCGCGGCTCGCCGGTGCGCTCGATCCATCCGCCGGCGGTCCACGCATCGAGCAGCGCGGCGCCAAGCGCACCGCTCAAGTGCGGCCGACGCTCGCTCAGATCGAGGCACTTGCATGCAAAGCGCCGTTTGCGCGCGCGCTGCGCGCTCACATCGATGCCCCAGGCCCGCAGACGCGTCGCGCCTTCGTCGGTGACGTCGAGGTTTTCGCCTTGCTCGACCAGCAGGCCATCGGTCACGAAGCGGTCGAACACGCGTACGGCGACCTCGCCCGCCATGTGGTCGTAGCAAGTGCGCGCGTGGCGCATCGCGACCGGCACGGTGCGCACAGGGCGCGGCACGGGCAACTGGGGCGCGGCGGCCTGGGCGACGTTCGCGAGGGCCTCGATGGCGGCGGCGATCTCGGCCGATGCGATCCGGTAGTAGCGGTGACGGCCGCGCACCTCCTGGGTGAGCAGGCCGCCGTCGCTGAGCCGCGCGAGATGGCCGCTGCCCGCCGACGGCGACAACCCCGCAAGCAGCGCCAGTTCGCCGGCGGGGCGCGCCGTGCCGTCCATCAGCGACCAGACCATGACGGCGCGGCCGGGGTCGGCGAGCAGCGCGCCGATGTGCGACAGGCCCGGGAAGCAGTTCGACGGGTCGGAGGGTGGGTGGGTCATGGGAAGACTCCTTGTACAACGGCAATCGATACGCTCATCTTCGCCGATTGGCGGATTCGACGTTTCAGCCCGGCATGAAACGTCGAATCCGTCCAGGCCCGAAGAAGCCGCGCCGCACGAAGCCGCTGCGCTAGAATCTTTTTACTGTGGTTTTCTCTTCGGGTAGTCATTCATGAAGCAGATTCTGGCGCTCGCCGTCGCGGCGCTGCTGTGCGCCGGCTGTGCCGCGCCGCCGGCCAGCTCGGCCAGCGGAAGCGGTTCGAGCATCACGATGTACGGCACGATCGACGAGGGCATCACGGTGCGTCGCTGATGCCGCGCACTGGCAGAAATTGATGGTCGAGTGACTGTTCTGCCAGCCGGGTGGATGCGATGATGGGGCATCGTCCTTTCGCTGCGGCACCGCCCCATGTCCACGCCCGTCCCGCCCGCCGTTGTGCCGCCACGCCACGTGGTCCTTGCCGTCGCGCCCGAACTCGTGCTGCTCGACGCGTGCGGCCCGCTCGAGGCCTTCTGGCGCGCCGAGCTGGGCGCGCCGGGCAGCTACCGCATGAGCGTCGCGTCGATCGACGGCGGCGTGCTGCCGACCTTCGCGGGCCTGCCGGTGCTCACGCAGCGCCTCGACGCGCTCGATCCCGCCGACATCGACACGCTCATCGTGCCAGGCGTCCCCATCGACGAAACTTCGGTTCTGCAGCCCGCGCTGACCACGTGGATCGCGGCCTGCGCGCCGCGCGTGCGCCGTGTCGCGGCGGTCTGCACGGGCGCGTTCTACCTCGCGGCGGCGGGCTTGCTCGATGGCCGCCGCGCCACCACGCACTGGCGCAACGCGGCACTGCTCGCGCGCCGTTTCCCGCATGTCACGGTCGATGCCGAGCCGATTTTCATTCGCGATACGCGTGATGGCGAGGCGCAGCCGGTGTGGACCTCGGCGGGCGTGACGGCCGGGATCGACCTCGCGCTCGCGCTGATCGAGGAGGACTGCGGCCACGCGCTGGCGATCGAGGCGGCGCGGCGGCTCGTCGTGTTCATGAAGCGCCCGGGTGGGCAGTCGCAGTTCAGCGCCGTGCTGGCCGCGCAGACCTCGGCTGGCGGCCCGTTCGACGCGCTGCACGGCTGGATGGCGGCGAATCTGCACCTCGACCTGTCGATCGAGCGCCTCGCCGGCGAGGCGCGCATGAGTCCGCGCACGTTCGCACGGCGCTACGTCGATGCAGTCGGCCGCACGCCCGCGCGCACGGTGGCGGCGCTGCGCGTCGAGGCCGCCGCGCATGCGCTGGCCCAGTCGCAGCAGCCGATCAAACGCATCGCGCTCGCCTGCGGCTTCGGCAATGAGCAGAACCTGCGGCGCGCGTTCGAGCGGCGCTTCGGCGTCCTGCCGCTCGACTACCGGGCGCGCTTCGCCTCGACGGTGGTTCCGTCCGCTCAGCGAGGAACGACCAGCGCCGCATATTGAAATCGTATAATCGGCTCCTTTCTCAATATCTCCGCCTCTCGCGGAGCTTGTCCCGCGGAGCCATGATGAATACCCCTGCCCAGTCACTGGAGCGCTCGGAAACGACGTTCCGCTTCCTCGCTGAACCGACTTCGGTCAATTTCGGCGGCAAGGTGCACGGCGGTGCGCTGATGAAGTGGATCGACGAGACCGCCTACGCGTGCGCGGCCGTCTGGTCGGGCCGCTATTGCGTGACGGTGAGCGTGGGCAACATCCGTTTTCGCCGGCCGATCCTCGTCGGCAACATGGTCGAGCTGCGCGCGCGTGTCGTGGCGACGGGGCGCACCAGCATGCACATCCACATCACCGTGCATGCGGGCGACCCCAAGAGCGGGCAGTTGCGTCTCACCACGGACTGCCTGATCGTGTTCGTCGCCGTCGACGAGAACGGCAATCCGATTCCGGTGCCGCCGTTCGTGCCCGACACCGACGAACAGCGGCGCCTGGCCAAATACGCACTGGACGTCAAGGACGCGCTCGACGCGATCGTCGAGCTCAAGCCCGAAGAGGTCGCGAAGGGCACCGCCTGATCCTGCGGGCGGTGCGCCGCCGCCCGGCCCGGGCAAGCGTCTAGGTCTTCGGGTTGCCCACCATCTGCTCGGGCCGCACCCACTCGTCGAACTGCTGCTCGCTCACGTGGCCGAGCGCGAGCGCGGCGGCCTTGAGCGTGGTGCCTTCCTTGTGCGCCTTCTTGGCGATCTGCGCGGCCTTGTCGTAGCCGATGTGCGGATTGAGCGCGGTCACGAGCATCAGCGACTCGTTGAGCAGCGAGTCGATGCGCTCGCGATTCGGCTCGATGCCGACGGCGCAATGATCGTTGAAGCTCTGCACGCCGTCCGCGATGAGGCGGATCGATTGCAGCACGTTGTGCGCGATCATCGGCCGGAACACGTTGAGCTCGAAGTTGCCGCTCGCGCCGCCGAAGTTCACGGCCACATCGTTGCCGAACACCTGCGAGCAGAGCATCGTCACTGCTTCGGATTGCGTAGGATTGACCTTGCCCGGCATGATCGAGCTGCCCGGCTCGTTCTCGGGGATCGACAACTCGCCGAGACCGCAGCGCGGACCGCTCGCGAGCCAGCGGATGTCGTTGGCGATCTTCATCAGGCTCGCGGCCACGGTTTTCAGTGCGCCGTGCGCGAACACGAGTGCATCGGCTGCCGCCATCACCTCGAACTTGTTGGGCGCCGATACGAACGGCAGGCCGGTGAGCTTGCCGATGGCCGCCGCGACTTTGTCCGCGAATTGCGGGTGCGCGTTCAGGCCCGTGCCGACGGCGGTGCCGCCCTGCGCGAGTTCGTACAGATGCGGCAGCGCCGATTCGACATGCGCGATGCCATGATCGAGCTGCGCGACATAGCCCGAGAATTCCTGACCGAGCGTGAGCGGCGTCGCGTCCTGCAGATGGGTGCGGCCGATCTTCACGATGTCCGCGAACGCCTTCGCCTTGCCGTCGAGCGTCGCGCGCAGCGTCTTCAGCGCCGGCAGCACATGCTTGACGATGCCGTAGGCGGCGGCGATGTGCATCGCGGTCGGAAAGACATCGTTGGACGACTGGCCGCGGTTCACGTCGTCGTTCGGATGCACCTTGCGCGCTTCGCCGCGCACGCCGCCGAGCAGTTCGCTCGCGCGGTTCGCGATCACCTCGTTGAGGTTCATGTTGGTCTGGGTGCCGGAGCCCGTTTGCCAGACGGCGAGCGGAAATTCGTCGGGATGCTGGCCCGCGACGATCTCGTCGGCGGCGGCCATGATTGCGTGCGCTTTGGTTTCGTCGAGCACGCCAAGGCCCAGATTCACCTCGGCCGCCGCGCGCTTGATCCACGCGAGCGCGGTGATCAGCTCGGGCGACTGCTTTTCGCTGGAAATACGGAAATTCTGCAGCGAGCGCTGCGTCTGGGCTCCCCACAGACGCGCGTTGGGCACGGCGATCTCGCCGAACGTGTCGCGCTCCATGCGTACATCTTCGCTCATGTTGGCACTCCGGTTGACTGCTGGACCCTGCGGCGCGCGCTTCCTGCACGACGTCATGCGCGCGTCATAGCTCGTTGTCGAGCGGCAACAGCAAGAATAGCCCGGTTAGCAGATTCCGGTAAAAACCAGCGCGCGGGTCGAGCTGGTAGGTGCGCAGCTGGCCGTCTTCGAGACTCGTCCAGACGAGCGGCGACTTGTCGATCGCGCTGCCGCGCAGTTGCGCGAGTTCGGCCGGCGTCGCGAGCGTGACGCGATAGCTCATGGCCGGTCCGGTCGCGACGGCGAACAAATGGGCGACATCGCCCGCGAGCTGCGGGCTGTGGATCACGAGGGCCAGCTCCGTGTTCAGATGCGCCGAGCGCGGGTCGAGATTGAGCGAGCCGATCACGAGCGTGCGCTCGTCGATCACATAGGCCTTGGCGTGCAGACTCGCGCGCGATTGCGAGCCGAAAAAACCGAGGCGCGGCGCATATTGCTCGGGCTTGAACTCGTAGAGCTCGACGCCGCTCGCGAGCAGCGGCACGCGATACGGACTGTAGCCCGCCTGCACGGCGACGGCGTCGGTGGCCGCGAGCGAGTTGGTCAGGATCGCGACGCGCACGCCGCGCGCGGTCAGCGCGGCGAGCGTCTTCACGCCGGCATCATGCGGCACGAAATACGGCGAGAAGGCGAGCACGCTGTGCTGCGCGCTTTTCATCTCGTCGATCAGCACGGCCATCGCGTGGCCCATCTGGCCGTCCGTGGGAGCGCCGATCTTCTGCGGCGAATCGGCGGCGAGCTTCGCGTCGGCCCAGATGAGGCCGAGCTGGTCGTGCGCGATCTGGTCGGCGAGCGGGGTGGCGTTGAGGGGCTTGGCGTTGTACGGATCGGCGTCTTCGTGCCAGTGCTTGCGCAAAGCGTCGCGCGCGGCATCGAGCTCGTTCGCCTCGAAATGCTGATGATTGAGCGCACCGAGCGGGTAGGCGATGTCGCTGTTCCAGTACTCATCGAAGCTCGCCGAGATCGGCGCCGCGATCGGGCCGGCCGCGAGCACATCGAGATCGGAAAAGCGCAGCGTCGGGCTGGCACTGAAATATTCGTCGCCGAGGTTGCGGCCGCCCACGATCGCGAGCTGGTTGTCCGCGATCATCGCCTTGTTGTGCATGCGGCGCGTGAAGCGGCCGAGCTTCGTGAACACGTTCGTGGTGCGCTCGAACACGCTTTCGTCGGCGCTGCCGTACGGGTTGAACACGCGCACCTCGATGTTCGGATGCGTGCTGAGCGAGGCCATCAGGCTGTCGATGTCCTTGAAATTCAGATCGTCGAACAGCATGCGTACGCGCACGCCCCGATCGGCAGCATAGAGCGCCGCGCCGAGCAGGAGCTTGCCGGTGGTGTCCTCGTCCGCGATGTAGTACTGCATGTCGAGCGTTTTGGTCGCCGCACGCGCGAGCGCCACGCGCATCTGCAGCGCATCGGTGCCGGCGACGAGCAGGCGGAAACCGGATTCGTCCGGGTGCGCCGCTTCGGGAGCGGCGAGAGCAGCTTGCAGCGGCGTCGGCGTCGCCGGACTCAGCGCGTGGGTCTCCTCGCGCTGCAGGCTGGTCGCCGGCGGCCGGGTGGCGCACGCGGCGCACAAGGCTGCGAGCCCGATGGCGAGGACGCAGCGCGCGCTCACGCTGAGTCGACGCGCGGCATGCCGGGGGGCGCTGGCGGTGGATCGGAGCAAGCGGGCCTCCACTCGGGTCGGGTTGGTGCGGCGCGTTGGGTGCGTCTGTGGCTGTGCCTATGCCTATGCCTGTGCTTCTGCCGGGGCACATCGGCATCAACGCCGCAAGCGCCGCGCCGACTCGCGATTCTATGCGATGCGTCCAAACAGGGTTCGATCGGAGGAGCAGGTGCCGTGCCTGAACGACGTCGGGGGTGAGCTGTGTGGGGCGCGTGCGGCGGGTGGGCGGCTCAGTGGCCCGGCGGCCGGATGGCCCGATGCCTGATGCCTGATGGCTCAGTGGCTCAGTGGCTCAGTGGCTCAGTGGCTCAGTGGCCCGGCGGCCCGGCGGCCCAGCGGCCCAGCGGCCCAGCGGCCCAGCGGCTCAACGGCCCAGCGGCCCAGCGGCCCAGCGGCTCAACGGCTCAACGGCCCAACGGCCCAACGCCTCAACGGCGATCGGATGCTCCGTTGGTTCCTCGGCGCGCCGGGCGTGGCGCGGGTCTCAACGCGCCATAGGCGGCACGCACGCCGCAGCCGCATCTCGCCTCGCTCAGCCGCGCTGGACGGCGCTTGCCCGCGCGCCGTCGTCGACCGTGCTGCCGTCGCGGGCGGGGCGGCCCGCCCAGAACCCGGCCAGCAGCGAGCCCGAGAGGTTGTGCCAGACCGAGAACAGCGCGCCCGGCAGGGCCGCGAGCGGGGAGAAATAGAGCTTGCCGAGCGTCGCGGCGAGCCCCGAATTCTGCATGCCCACCTCGATCGCGAGCGTGCGGCACACCGATTCGTCGAAGCCGAGCAGACGGCCGCCCCAGTAGCCGCCCAAGAGGCCGATGCCGTTGTGCAGCACGACGCCGAGCGCAACGACGAGGCCGACCGACGCAATGTTCTGATGCGTCGCGCCGACGACCGCGGCAATGATCGCGAGGATCGATACCATCGAGACGAGCGGCAACACCGGTTCGATGCGCCGCACGAGCGCGCCGAAGCAACGGTTCACGACGAGGCCTATCACGATCGGCAGGCCGACGATCTGCAGGATCGAGAGCAGCATGCCGCGCACGTCGACGACGATCGATGCATCGACGTAAAGGCGCGTGAGGAGGGGCGTCGCGAACACGCCGACCAGCGTCGAGAGCGCGCTGATCGTGACGGACAGTGCGACGTCGCCGCGCGCGAGATAGATCATCACGTTCGATGCCGTGCCGCTCGCGACGCTGCCGACCAGCACCATGCCGGCCGTGAGATCGGGCGGCATGTGCAACGCGCGGGCGATGGCCCAGGCGGCGAGCGGCATCACGAGGTAGTGCAGCACGATGCCGGCGATGACCGGCGCGGGGCGCGTGAAGACGCGCTGAAAATCGGCGAACGAGAGCGTCACGCCCATCGACAGCATGATGAGCATGAGCAGCATCGTGACGTGCGGCGCGATGCCGGCGACCGAGCCCGGCGCGAAATACGCGACCAGCGATACGAGCACGGCCCAAAGCGGGAACCAACGGGTAAGCGGCGCGAACATGGTGGCGATGGGGAGGATTCGGGGACTGGACGGGATGGCGCGCGGTATTGTAACCGCGTTGACCACGCCAGCCGCCCGGCCGCCTCAGCCGCGCGCGAGCGGCCTCAGACTGAGCCGGTGAAAGCGCAGCGTCATCAGCACGGCGACGCTCGCGAGGCCGGCCGCGAGCCCCCACCACAGTCCGCGCGCACCGAAGCCGAAGTGGAACGCAAGCAGATAGCCGGTCGGAAAGCCGATGACCCAATAGCCGAAGGTGGCCGCGACCATCGGAATGCGCGTGTCCTTGAGTCCGCGCAGGCACCCCGAGCCGACCGTCTGCACGCCATCGACGACCTGGAAGATCGCGGCGATGCCGAGCAGCGTCGTCGCTAGCGCGACGGTAGACGCATTGGCCGGGTCGTCGAGCTTCAGATAGAGCCCGACGATCCAGTGTGGCGCGAGGATCAGGAAGAGCCCCGAGAGCGACATGAAGCCGACCCCGAGACCGAGCGCGACGAAGCCTGCATGGCGCGCGGCGAGCGGTTGCCCGGCGCCTTCCCAGTAGCCGACTCGCACGTTGGCCGCCTGGCCGATCGCGAGCGGCACCATGAACGCCACCGAGGCGACGTTGAGCGCGATCTGGTGCGCCGCGAGCTGCGTTTCGCCGAGCAGGCCCATCACGAGACCGGTGACGAGAAAGAGCGTTGCCTCGACGCAGAACGTGATCGCGACCGGCCAGCCGATCGTGAGCAGCTCGCCCATCAGCGGCGCGTTGGGACGCCGCGCTGCGACGAAATGTTGAAAGCGCGGGCGCAGATGCAACAGCGCCATCAGCACGAGCGCGGTCCCCCAGATCGTGATCGAGGTCGCCGCCGCCGAGCCGAGAAAGCCGAGCCGCGGCAGACCCCATGCACCGTGGATCAAGCCGTAGTTCAGAAAGGCGTTGACGAACACGCTCACCGTCGAGACCCACAGCAAGCGGCGCGCGGCGCCGATCGCGGGCAAAAACGAGCGCATCAAGCCGACGCCGATCAGGCTCGCGGGCGCGCCCCAGCGCAGCACCGCCGCGTATTCGCCGACGTTGTGCGCGAGCAGCGGCGGCTCGCCGAACGCGAGCAGGATCGGCGTCGCGAGCGACAGCAGCGCGAACGCGGGCAGCGCGAGCAGCACCGAGAGCAGCAAGCCGGTCCAGTAGATGTGCGGCACGTGATCTTCGTTCTGCGCGCCGCGCGCGTGCGCGACGCTCACGCTGACCGACGTCAGCACGCCCTGCAGCACCGTTACCACGACGAAGAACAGGTTCGCACCGAGGCCGCCGGCCGCGAGCGCGTCGGGGCCGAGCGAGCCGAGCAGCACCGTGTCGGTGACGCTCATGGCCATCTGCGAGAGCTGGGCGATGGCGAGCGGGGCGGCGAGGCGGGCCGTGTCGGCGGCGTGGCGCGAGAACGTCGGCTGCGTGCCGACATCGGCCGCGATAGTGGGTCGGGTCATGAAACGGGAAGCGGCGCGAATCTTCGCGCCGCCCGGTAGTTCGTCTGGGGAAACCAACAGCTTATGTCGGCCGCGTCCCGATGTCGATCATTTTGCCCTTATGTGGTGCATTCTCTTTCAGATAGCTTCATGCACGGCGATGCGCGTGTCGCCGAAGAGCACCACCTGGCCCGCGCGAATCTTGCAGGTCTTGCGCAGCTCCACTACGCCATCGACCGTCACGTCGCCGGCCGCGACGATCTGTTTGGCGACGCCGCCGCTGCCGGCGAGTCCGGTGATTTTGAGCAGATTGTGAAGTTCGACGTATTCGGCGGTGAGCGTGAAATCGAGATTAGGCATGGCGGACGTCGCTTGAAGGATGCGTGGGTTCGCATCATAAGCCAGAGCGCCCTTCGGCAGGAGCGATGCACGAAGGGCGGCGGCGCACAAGCTGGCCGTTCGGCAAATTGTCAGCAAGTGAAACCTTCCGTAACTTTGTGGAAACCCGGCGAACTTGACGCCGCAAACGCGGGTCTTTCGAATTGCCTGCTGTATTTGCAGCGGCATTTGATCAGCCGGCAGGCGCCGCCTGCACGATCCTGACGACCCAACACAGAGAGGAAACTGCCATGTATCCGATTCGTTCGCTGTTGCTCGCTACGACCCTGTCCGCCGCGTCGGTCGCCGCTTTTGCGCAGACCGCCGCGCAGCCCACTGACGGCACTCCCGCGCCCGTGCTCACGCAAGCGCCTGCACCGCAACCATTGACGGCGCCGGGCTCGAACGATCCGCTCGTCCAGAAACGCAATGCCAACGCCGAGGCGAACGCCGAATACAGTCAGGCGAAGAAGACCGCCAAATCGCAGTACAAGGCAAAGGTGCAGGACGCGCAAATCAACCGCAAGGCCGATCGCCAGGCCAACGACTACGAGATGAAGGAGCAGATGGGCGCGGCGCCCGCGCAGGCGCCGCAGGCCGGCGCGCAACAGTAGGGCTGCGCGGCGGGCAAGTAGCGCTGGCGGCCGGGTGGCAACGCCTTTGTTTCGGGGCCGGATGTAGCAGGCAACAGCCCTCGGCCGCTCGCCTTGCGGCCAAGGTTGTATGGATATACAGTGTGCGTCGCCACCCACGATTCACCTGTCCAGACACCCCGTGCTTTCCGTTGCCGATTCTCCAGCCGCCGACGCGCCGCTCCCCGACGTCGCCGCTCACCTGTCGAAGCTGAACGACGCGCAGCGCGCAGCCGTCGAACATGGCTGCGCGGCGCCGGCGAGCGGTTCTGGCGCGAGCCCCGGCCTGCCGGGGCCGCTGCTCGTCATTGCGGGCGCAGGGTCGGGCAAGACCAACACGCTCGCCCATCGCGTCGCGCATCTGGTCATGTGCGGCGCGGATCCGCAGCGCATCCTGTTGCTCACGTTCTCGCGCCGCGCCGCGCAGGAGATGACGCGACGCGTGACGCGCATCGCCGCCGGCATGCCTGGCGCGGCCGCGGTGCTCGCTCGCGGGCTCGCGTGGGCGGGCACGTTCCACGGCATCGGCGCGCGTCTGTTGCGCGAGTACGCCGAGCATATCGGGCTGTCACCGGGCTTTACGATCAACGATCGCGAGGACTCGGCGGACCTCATGAACCTCGTGCGCCACGAACTCGGATTCTCGGCGAAGGAAAAACGCTTCCCGACGAAATCGACGTGTCTCGCGATCTATTCGCGCGTGGTCAACAGCGGCGCGAGCCTTGCCGACGTGCTCGCGCGTTCGTTCGACTGGTGCGCCGAGTGGGAGCCGCAACTGCGCGCGCTGTTCGCGGCCTATGTCGAGGCGAAGCAGGCGCAGCAGGTGCTCGACTACGACGACCTGTTGCTCTACTGGTCGCTCATGGCCGCCGAACCCGCGCTCGCCGCCGATCTCGCGGCGCGCTTCGACCATGTGCTGGTCGACGAGTATCAGGACACCAATCGCCTGCAGGCGTCGATCCTGCTCGCGCTCAAGCCCGATGGGCGCGGACTCACGGTCGTTGGCGACGATGCCCAGGCGATCTATTCGTTTCGCGGCGCCACCGTGCGCAATATCCTCGACTTCCCCGCGCAGTTCGATCCGCCCGCGCGCCAGGTGACGCTCGAGCGCAACTACCGCTCGACCCAGCCGATCCTCGCGGCCTCGAACGCCGTGATCGACGCGGCGGCCGAGCGCTACACGAAGAACCTCTGGAGCGAGCGGCCGTCGGCCCAGCGGCCCCGGCTCGTGACGGTAGCCGACGAGGCGACCCAGGCGCGCTACGTCGTCGAACAGGTGCTGGAGGCGCGCGAGGCGGGGATGAAGCTCAAGCACCAGGCCGTGCTGTTTCGCGCCGCGCACCACAGCGCGGCGCTCGAGATCGAGCTTGCGCGTCGCAATATCCCGTTCGTGAAGTTCGGCGGTCTGCGCTTTCTCGATTCGGTGCACGTGAAGGACACGCTCGCCGTGCTGCGCTGGGCGGAGAACCCGCTCGATCGCGTCGCGGGCTTTCGCGTGACGCAACTCCTGCCGGGCGTCGGTCCGGCGACGGCGGCGCGTCTGCTCGATCAGGTCGCGGCGTGCAGCGGCGCGTACCGCACGGCCGAGGCGCTCGCCGCGTTCGCCCCGCCGCCGCGCGCGGCCGAGGACTGGCCCGCGTTCGTCGCGGTGATGGAGGCCGTCTGCGCACGCAGCACGCCGTGGCCCGCCGAGTTCGAGCTGATCCGGCGCTGGTACGAGCCGCATCTCGAGCGCAATCACGAGGACGCCGCCGTGCGTCACGCCGACTTGCTGCAGATGGAAAGCATCGCGCTCACCTATGCGTCGCGCGAGCGCTTCTTGACCGAATTGACGCTCGATCCACCCGATGCAACGAGCGACGAATCAGGCGTGCCGCTGCTCGACGAAGACTATCTGATCCTCTCGACCATCCATTCGGCCAAGGGACAGGAGTGGCGCAACGTGTTCGTGCTGAACGGCGTCGATGGCTGCATTCCGTCCGATCTCGGCACCGGCAGCGACGAGGAAATCGACGAGGAGCGGCGGCTGCTCTACGTGGCAATGACGCGGGCGAAGGAGGATCTGCATATCGTCGTGCCGCAGCGCTTTTACGTGCACAACCAGGTCGCGTCGGGCGATCGTCACGTGTGGGCGTCGCGTACACGCTTCATTCCCGCCGCGATCCTGCCGTTGTTCGAGGCGTGCGCATGGCCGAGCCCACCGCCTGTCACGGCGCCTTCGGCAGCGGGCCTTGCGGCTGCCGCGCAGGCCAGGGTCGCGATCGGCGCGAAACTGCGCAAGATGTGGGACTAGCGCGAGCGAAGAGCGGCCGTCTGCGGCCCCACCTGGATGGAATCGCAGGCGGGGCGCGCCGCGTCAGTGCGACTGGCGCTGCGGGACGCTTTTCGCGGGAGGCGTGAAGAAGTTGCGCAACCAGGCCGCGAGACGCGTGAAAACGTCGTCGGGTTCTTCGACGAAGATTTCGGGCTTGAGCAGGCGCAGGTACTCCATGATCTGCTGGGCTTCCTGCTTCTGGAACGAACCATGCGTGATCGAAAGCCGCAACAGGCCGCGCAGCTCGCCGAGACGCTCGCGCGCCATGCTGCCCGTGCTCGATTCGCACGCGACCTTGGCCTCGTAGATGCGCTGGCGCAACGACTCGGAGAGCCGCCACGCGGGCGTCTGCATCGCTTCCTCGAGCGCCTGGATGTCTTGTGCGGCCGACTTGATCTGCGCGGCGAGCGGGTCGATCAGCGTCGCGTCACCCTGTGCCTCGGTCACGATCGCCTCCGCCCAGTCGCGGCACTGCTTGGCCAGCTCCTCGGGCGTCCATTCGGAGCGCGACGCGAAGCCGAAGCCGAATTCCGTCGCCTGCCGCATCAGGATCGCGACGACGTCGGGAAATTCCTTGTCGAGCGTGCGCTTGGCCCATGCGTACTGGCCGCCCTGCAACATGCGCTGCACCGCGTGCTCGGTGAGCGGCACCATGTTGTCGAGCAGCTTGGCGCGCAGAAAATCCTCGAACGACGGCGTCGCAAACTGGGGATCCAGTTTGAGCGACACGCGTAAAAACGCGTCGAAATCCTTGCGCAGAGACGCAACGGTTTCGTCCTTGAGTGAGAGGGTGATGTTGCCCATGTGTTGCCCCGGTTGATTTGGCCGCGCTGCATCGTCGTAGCAATCGCCGTCGCGGACATCGACCGGACGGATCGCGCAGCTCACGCGGTTCAGCAAGGTGCCGCGTGAGTGCGCCGTCGTCCGTAAATAGTGTTCGATGTGGCGCCAAAGCAGGCCTTGACGGGCTTAACGGCGCCTCGGGGGGAAACTTGAGGGGCAGCGCCGGACAAGCCGGCGCAAAGCTGCTCTAGCGCAACACGACGCCTTGCCAGAGGAAGAACACGGCGAGGCCCACGGCGATGGTGAGAAGCGGGCGGCGCGTGAGCGCGCTGACGACGATCGCCGCGAGCGCGCCGACCAGTTGCGGATTGCGCCAGCTGAGTTCGGCGCCCTGGCCGTGCGGGGACACGGCCATCGGCACGATCAGGGCCGTGAGCACGGTGACGGGGACGAAGCCGAGCGCGGTGCGCACGAGCGGCGGGAACACGAGTCGGTCGCCGAGCACGAACACGGCGGTGCGAATGACCCACGTGATCAGCGCCATGCCGAGGATCAGGACGATGTAGTTCATTGGCGCACCTCCGCGCGTTGTCCGTGGGTCTGGCGCGAACCGCGCGGCAGCGACAGCACGACGCCGACCACGACGCCCGCGAGCACAGCGCCGAGCAGGCCGAGCTTGTACGGCCAGCCTTGCCAGAAGAACGCGAGCGCACCGGCCGTCACAGCGGCGGCCAGGTAGCGCAGCGCGACCAGTTGCGGCACGACGATCGCAATGAACGTCGCAACCATCGCAAAGTCGAGACCGAGCGACTGCAGACCCGGGAACGCCGCGCCGAACAGCAGGCCGACGACGGTCCAGAGCTGCCAGTTCAGGTACATCGAGACACCGGAGCCGAGGAAGTGCCACGGCGACACGTCCTCGCCCGGGGGCTGCTTGCGGAAATGGGCCCAGGCGACCGCGAATACCTCGTCGGTGAGCAGGCCCCCGAGGACCAGGCGCCAGCGCATCGGCAGATGCGTGACATAGGGCGCGAGGGTCGCGCTGTAGAGCACGTGGCGCAGGTTGACGATGAGCGTCGTCGCCCAGATCACGACGAAGCTGGCATGCGAGGCGATCAGGCCGAGCGCGATGAACTGCGCCGAGCCCGCGAACACGGCGAGCGACATTAGCTGGCCATGCCACAGGCTGAGCGGGCCGGAGGTGACGAGCGTGCCGAAGATGACGCCGAACGGCGCGGCGCCGATCATCATCGGAATCATGTCGCGCGCGCCAGCGACGAATTCGGTGTAGCGGTTAGGGTGGTGGGTCAAGCTGTCCTCCATGAATCGTTGGGCAGCTTAGCGAAACGGGGCGCGGCTGGCTTGTACGATCTTGCGGCTTGGGCTTGGGCTTGGGCTTGGGCGAGGGCGCCTGAGCAGCACCTCCGCCCGCCTCAGGACGCTTGCCAGCGCCCCGGCGGCACGCCGAACATGCGGCGGAAATGGCGCGTGAAATGGCTCTGGTCGGTGAAGCCGCAGGCCGCCGCGACATCGGCGACCGAAGCGCCCGCGCGCAGCGGTCCGAGCGCGCGCTGCAGCCGCACCTGATTGCGGAACGCGTGGGGCGGCAAGCCGCTAGCCTGCGTAAAGAGCCGTGCCGCGTGAAACGGCGAGAGGCCGACCGCCGCGGCGAGATCGGCGAGCCGCAGCGGCGCGGCGAGATCGTCGGCGAGACGCTCCTTCATCAGCGCGATGCGGCTGTCGTTAATCGCCGAGCGCAGCGCCTCGGGGCGCGTGCGCGCATAGCGCACGAGCAGCGTCGAGACTGCATCGAGCAAGGCCCCCTCGATGGCGAGCAGGTCCTGCGTGTTCGTCGTGCCATCGACGCCTCGCTCGTGCCTCGCACGCGCGTCGCTGTCCGCTTCGAGCAGGCGGTGCGCGCGCGCGAGCCGACATGCGAGATCGCGGTCACGGATCACGTCGGCATCGAACCAGGGCAGCGGCTGTGCGCGTCCGGCGATGTCGTCGGCGAGTTGCTGGGCATAGTCGATCGGCAGATACATCACGCGATAGCTCCAGCCTTCGTCGAATGCTCGCGAGCCCGTGTGGATTTCGCCGGGATTGATCACGGGTACGCTGCCGGCCTCGGCGACGTGGCGCGCGCCGAGATACTCGTAGGACTCCGCGCCGGCCTCGATCACAGGGACCGTATAGGCCTCGTGCCAGTGCGGCGCGAATTCGTGATCGTGGTATTCGGCCGTGACGAGGTCCGCGCCGGGCAGCAGCGGCGTACGCCAGTAGCGGGCGGAATCACGAAAACGGGGAGCGGCGGTCATGGCGGGAAATTCGGCGAAGAGCCGTAGTTTACCCCGGCGTGCCCGCGTGCGTATTGCAGGTTCACTTGACGGGGATGGTCGTGCCGGTCGGCATCGGTACGGCCGTGACGCTGTTCTTGGCGCTGCCCGATGCAATGCGGTCGCTATAGGTCAGATAGACGAGCGCGTTGCGTTTGGTGTCGACGACGCGCACCACGTGCAGCGTCTTGAACAGCAGCGACATGCGTTCGCTGAACACATCGGCTTGCTGCTTGATGGGGCCGCTGAACTGGATCGGCCCGACCTGACGGCATGCGATTGAGGCCTCCGTGGGGTCTTCGGCCACCCCGAGCGTCCCCTTGATGCCGCCGGTGCGCGCACGCGACACGTAGCAGGTGATGCCGCTCACTTGCGGATCGTCGTAGGCTTCGACGACCACGCGATCGGAGCCGGTCACGCGGAAATTGGTGTTGACGCTGCCGATCTGCTCGGCATGGGCGACGGGCAAGCCGATGCAGGCGGCAACGAGCACGCAGGCTGAAGCGAGCGAAGAAGCGAGTTTCATGGGGATTCCCGATCAAGACGACAGGCGACCATTATCGGGGAACGCCGCGAGGGCAGAAGTGCGCGCGGAAAAAGAAAAAGGCATTGCGTGAAACACGCAATGCCTTCGATATTTTGGCTCCCCGACCTGGGCTCGAACCAGGGACCTACGGATTAACAGTCCGGCGCTCTACCGACTGAGCTATCGGGGAACAGCAATACAACCTTCTACATAAAAAAGCCCGTTGTGATTAACGGGCTCTTGCAATTCTTTGGCTCCCCGACCTGGGCTCGAACCAGGGACCTACGGATTAACAGTCCGGCGCTCTACCAACTGAGCTATCGGGGAACAGCAAAAGCAGAGAACGAGATTCTATGGGGCTCGCTGGGGTCTGTCAATACCTTCTTCGCAGACTCGCGAAAAATCGGTCTCGGCGGCCAGACCCGGCCTCGAAGCTGCAGGCCGCCCGCCGGGAACGATCGTCCGCCGCGCGCTCAACGGAGCGTTAGCGAGGCGCGCCTCAGCGTGCCAGCAGCGCGAGCTTTTCCTTCACGTCCTTGAACTCGTCGGCTTCGGGCAGCGGTGCCTTGGTCTTCGTGATGCTCGGCCAGCCCTTGGCGAGGTCGGCGTTCAATGCGATGAAATCCTGCTGGTCGCCCGGGACATCTTCTTCGGCGTAAATGGCGTTCACCGGACATTCGGCGACACACACCGCACAGTCGATGCACTCATCGGGGTCGATCGCGAGGAAGTTGGGACCTTCGCGAAAGCAGTCCACCGGGCACACATCGACGCAGTCGGTATAGCGGCACTTGATGCAGCTTTCGGTCACAACGTGGGTCATTCAGGCAGCTCCTGCATGCGGTATCGGGGGTGGCTTTGCGCCAAAACCGATATTGTAACTTAACGGGAAATCCCTCATCCAGCCGAGCGCATCCCGGTTTATATCGTTTCGTGATTAGTTTATGACCGCTCGTGCGACTTGTTTTGTTCACCCTGCACACGATGGGGTCGGGTGCGATGCCGCCCCATAGAGGCACACGCGTTCGGGTAACATGGGCGCATGCCGTCGTGCGCCGGGTGCCCGGTGCGCTTTTCCCGTTCGCTTGCAGTCCGGCCCGACCATCATGATCATTACTTCGCTGCTCGACACCGACCTGTACAAATTCACGATGATGCAGGTCGTGTTGCATCATTTTCCCGCCGCGAGCGTCGAATACCGCTTTCGCTGCCGCACGCCGAACATCGATCTCGTGCCCTACGTCGACGATATTCGCGACGAGGTCCGCCAGCTCTGCAAGCTGCGCTTCACCGACACCGAACTCGACTATCTGCGCAAGCTGCGTTTCCTGAAGAGCGACTTCATCGACTTTCTCGGGATTTTCCAGCTCAACGAGAAATACATTTCGATCGAGCCGTCGCCGAAGGGCAATGGCGAAATCGACATCGCGATCAAGGGGCCGTGGCTGCACGCCATCCTGTTCGAGATCCCGGTGCTCGCGATCGTCAACGAGGTGTACTTCCGCAACACGCAGCAGCAGCCGCAATACGACGAAGGCCGCGAGCGTCTGTTCAAGAAGATGGAACTGCTCGGCGCGAAGCCCGAATTCGCCGATTGCAAGATCGCCGACTACGGCACGCGCCGGCGCTTCTCCAAGCACTGGCACGAGGAAGTGATCCTCAAGCTCAAGGAAGGTCTCGGCGAGCAGTTCGCCGGCACGAGCAACGTGTACTACGCGATGAAGCATGGTCTCACGCCGCTCGGCACGATGGCGCATGAGTACCTGCAGGCCTGCCAGGCGCTCGGTCCGCGCCTGCGCGACTCGCAGATCTACGGCTTCGAAATGTGGGCGAAGGAATATCGCGGCGACCTCGGCATTGCGCTGTCCGATGTCTACGGCATGCAGGCCTTCCTGCGCGACTTCGACATGTACTTCTGCAAGCTCTTCGACGGCGCGCGTCACGACTCGGGCGATCCGTTCGACTGGGGCGAGCGTCTGCTCAAGCACTACGAAGACAATCGCTGCGACCCGCGCACGAAGACGATGATCTTCTCCGATGCACTCGACATCCCCAAGGTGCTGCGTCTGTACGAGCGCTTTCGTGGCCGCTGCAAGCTCGCGTTCGGAGTCGGCACGAACCTCACGAACGATCTGGGCTACCAGCCGCTGCAGATCGTCATCAAGATGGTTCGCTGCAATGGTCAACCGGTGGCGAAGCTCTCCGATTCGCCGGGCAAGAACATGTGCGAAGACAAAGCCTATCTGGCCTATCTGCGCCAGGTGTTCGGCATCGCGCAGCCGGAAACGGAAGACCTCGCCGCGCTCAAGTAGGGCCGCGCGCGCGGGCAGGGCGCCGGTATAATCGGCGCGTTTCAGCGTTTCGTCCACGACACGAGGACCGCACCATGGACACCACGTCCGCCCGCCGCAGCATTCTCGCGCGCATTCGCGCCGCCCAGGGGCGCGATGCCACGCCGGCTGCGCAGGAACGCGAGGCGCTGGCCGACTGGCTCGCGCGTCATCCCGAAGGACCGCGCCCCGAGCGGCCGGCCGACCTCGTCGAGAGCTTCAAGAGCGCAGCGCTCAAGATGTCGACGAGCGTCGATGAAGTCGCCACGCTCGGCGACGCGCCCGCTGCCATCGAACGCTATCTCGCTTCACACGGCCTGCCGCTGCAGGCGAGCGCATGGCAGACGCTCGACGGCCTAGACTGGTCGGCCGCAGGTCTCGCCGTCGAATTCCGCAAACCCGAAGACCGTGATCTGGTCGGCATCACCGGCTGCTTCTGCGCAACCGCCGAGACCGGCACGCTGGTGCTGCTCTCGAGCCCGCAGACGTGGGCATCGGCGGCGCTCCTGCCCGAGACGCACATCGCGATCGTGCCCGCTTCGCGCATCGTCGCGGGGCACGAGGACGCGTTTGCGCTCATCCGCGCCGAGCGGGGCGAGTTGCCGCGCGCGGTCAATTTCGTTTCGGGTCCTTCGCGCACGGGCGACATCGAGCAGACCATCGTGCTCGGTGCGCATGGGCCGTATCGCGTGCACGTCGTCGTCGTGCGCGCGGCGTGATGCAGCGAGGCGCCGGGGACCGCACCGTACCGGCTGAGCGCGCGCGTGCCTCGTCGAGCCGGCGCGTCACGCTCGCAGCAGTCGCGCTCGGCGGCGTCGTTGCCGCATGGCCCGCAAGTGTGTTCGCTGCGACGCTCGACGGCGCAACCTTGTCAGCGTTCTGGGCGCTGCCGTTTGCCGGCATGCTGTTGTCCATCGCGATCTATCCGATGATCGCGCCCACCTTCTGGCATCGCCATTTCGGCAAGATCTCGGCCGCCTGGGCGCTCGCGTTCCTGCTGCCGTTCGCGGCCACCCATGGTGCCGATGCCGCGTTCGCGATGTTCGCGCATGCGCTCGTCGAAGAGTATCTGCCGTTCGTCGTGCTGCTCGGCGCGCTCTATACGATCGCGGGCGGCATCTGCGTGCGCGGCAACCTGCGCGGCAGCCCGCGCACGAATACCGCGCTGCTTGCGCTCGGCACCGTGCTCGCGAGCGTGATGGGCACGACCGGCGCCGCGATGCTGCTGATCCGCCCGCTCTTGCGCGCGAACGACAACCGCCGGCATGTCGTGCACGTGGTCGTGTTCTTCATCTTTCTGGTCGCCAATGCGGGTGGTCTGCTTTCGCCGCTCGGCGACCCGCCGCTCTTTCTCGGTTTTTTGAACGGCGTCAGTTTCTTCTGGACGACGCAGCATCTCGCGCTGCCGATGCTGTTCGTCTGCGGCGTGTTGCTCGTGCTGTTCTATCTGCTCGACGGCTGGTATTTCCGCACGCAAGACGAGCAACGCGAGCCCTCGCGCGACCCGACGCCCGACACGCAGCAATGGCGCATCGAGGGCAAGGTCAACTTCGCGCTGCTCGCGGGCGTGATCGCGCTCGTGCTGCTGAGCGGGCTCTGGAAACCCGGCATCGAGTGGACGCTGTTCGGCGCGCACGCAGCGCTGCAAAATCTCGTGCGCGACGCGGGGCTCGTCGTGCTCGCGCTCGTCTCGCTCGCCGTGACGCCACGCGCGGCGCGCGCGGGCAACGACTTCGACTGGGCGCCGATCCTCGAAGTCGCGAAGCTGTTCGCGGGCATCTTCGCGACCATCGCGCCCGTCATCGTGATCCTGCGCGCAGGCGAGGCCGGTGCGTTCAGCGGCCTCATCGCGCTCGTCAACGATGCGCCGGGGCACCCCTCCAACGCGATGTACTTCTGGGCGACGGGCGTGCTCTCGTCGTTCCTCGACAACGCCCCCACGTATCTGGTGTTTTTCAATCTCGCGGGCGGCGATGCGCCCTCGCTCATGACCACGGGCGCCCAGACGCTCGCGGCGATTTCGGCGGGCGCTGTGCTGATGGGCGCGAACACCTATATCGGCAACGCGCCCAACTTCATGGTGAAGGCGATCGCCGAGCGAGCGGGCGTGCGCATGCCCGGTTTCTTCGGTTACCTGGGGTGGTCGGGCGTCATCCTGATTCCGGTGTTTCTCGTCACGACGTGGCTCTTTTTTGTCTAGCGCGACGGCGGGAATATCCCTGAGCAAACGGCGGGCGCATCGAGCGCGCCATGCCATCTGAAGTGGAGAGTGAACATGCAGAAAATTCTCGTGGCACGGGCGGTCTTTCCCGATGTGGTTGAGCGCCTCAAACAGTATTTCGAGGTCGACTTCAACGACGGCGACGTGCTCAGCGCCGACGAACTCGCCCGGCGTCTCGCCGACAAGGACGGTCTGCTCACGGCGGGTGACCCGATCGGCGCGACGCTGATCGCGGCCGCGCCGCGCTTGCGCGTGGTGTCGAACATGGCGGTCGGCTACAACAACTTCGACATGAACGCGTTCAATGCCGCGAACGTGCTCGGCACCAACACGCCCGACGTGCTCAACGAGAGCACCGCCGATTTCGGCTGGGCGTTGATGATGGCAGCCGCGCGCCGCGTCGCGGAGTCGGAGCACTGGCTGCGTGCGGGCCACTGGCAGAAGTGGTCGTTCGACAGTTTCCTCGGCCAGGATCTGTATGGCTCCACGGTTGGCATCATCGGCATGGGCCGCATCGGCCAGGCGCTCGCGCGGCGTGCGCGCGGCTTCGACATGCGGGTCGTCTATCACAACCGCTCGCGCGTCGCGCCGCAGATCGAGGCCGAGTTGAACGCCGAGTATCTGTCGAAGGAAGCGTTGCTGCGTGCCGCCGATCACGTCGTGCTGGTCGTGCCGTACTCGGCCGCGAGCCATCACACGATCGGCGCGGCCGAACTCGCGATGATGAAGCCGAGCGCGACGCTCACCAACATCGCGCGTGGCGGCATCGTCGACGATGCGGCGCTGGCCGTGGCCTTGCGTGAAGGCCGCATCGCGGCGGCGGGGCTCGACGTGTACGAAGGCGAGCCGAAGCTGAACCCCGCGCTGCTCGAAGTGCCCAACATCGTGCTGACGCCGCACATCGCGAGCGCCACCGAGAAGACCCGTCGCGCGATGGCGAACCTCGCTGCCGACAACCTGATCGCCGGTCTCGGGGCCGGGCCGCGCGCGGGGCAGCCGCCGAACCCGATCAACCCCGAGGTGCTGGGGAAAGCGCGCGTATGAGTCCGTTGTTGTTGATGGGCGCGGCGACGCTCGTCGTCGCGCTGGGTCTGGTGATGGCGCTGGTCGCGCTCATTCGCGCGCGCGGCCATGACGCGCACGACGACAGCACGGCCGACGCGCTCGATCTGTTGAGCGACCGGCTCGCGGCCTCGACCGAGTCGCATACGCGCGCGGCAGAGCGCACCGAGCGCGAGTTGCGCGACGAGATCGCGCGGACTTCGCAGACTTCGCGCAGCGAGTTCGGCACGGGGTTCGCGCAGGTCCAGCAGGCGCTCGCCGCACAGCTGACGAGCATCGCGACGGTGCAGAACAGTCAGCTCGACAGCTTCGCGCAGCAACTGGCGAAGCTCACGCAGAGCAACGCGACGCAACTCGACGCGACGCGCACGAGCCTGCATCAGCAGGCACAACAGGCGCGCGACGAGCAGGGCGCCGCATTGCGGCACTTCGGGGGCGTGCTCGCGCAGCAACTCGCGCAGTTCTCCGAGGCCAACGACCGGCGCTTCGCCGAAGTGCGCGCGACGCTCGAACAGCGCCTGAAGGATATCGAGGCGACCAACTCGGTCAAGCTCGAAGAGATGCGCCGCACCGTCGATGAAAAGCTGCACGCGACGCTCGAACAGCGTCTCGGCGAATCGTTCAAGCTGGTGTCGGACCGGCTCGAACAAGTGCATCGAGGACTCGGCGAGATGCAGACGCTGGCGGCCGGTGTCGGCGATCTGAAGAAGGTGCTGACCAACGTGAAGACGCGCGGCACGTGGGGCGAAGTGCAACTCGAGGCGCTGCTCGAACAGATCCTGACGCCCGATCAATACGCCAAGAACGTGGCGACGGTGCCGCGATCGAGCGAGCGCGTCGAGTTCGCGATCAGGCTGCCGGGTCGTACCGAAGCGGACGGGCGCAGCGAGCCGGTGTGGCTGCCGATCGATGCGAAATTTCCGCGCGAGGACTACGAGCGTCTGATCGATGCGCAAGAGCGCGCGGACGTCGTGGCCATCGATGAAGCCGGGCGTGCGCTCGAAGCGCGCATCCGCGCCGAGGCGCGCACGATCGCGCAGAAGTACGTGGAGCCGCCGCACACGACCGACTTCGCGCTGCTGTTCCTGCCGACCGAAGGGCTCTACGCCGAGATCCTGCGCCGGCCGGGTCTATCGGATGCGCTGCAGCGCGACTATCGCGTGACGATCGCCGGGCCGACGACGCTCACGGCGTTGCTCAACAGCTTGCAGATGGGCTTTCGCACGCTCGCGATCGAGCGCCGTTCGAGCGAAGTGTGGCAGGTGCTCGGCGCAGTGAAGACCGAGTTCGGCAAGTTCGGCGATGTGCTCGCGCGCACCAAGTCGCAGCTCGAAACGGTCACGCGCTCGATCGAGGCCGCCGAGGTGCGCACGCGCGCGATGAACCGCAAGCTGCGCGATGTCGAGGCGCTGCCCGGCGACGAAGCCGGTGGCTTGCTTGGTGATGCGCTGCGCGAGGGTCTGGGCGACGAGTAAGGCGTGCCGAAAAGGCGAGGTATCAACTCAAGAGGGGCGCTCTGGATGGGCGCCCCTTTGCCGTTTCAGGCTGCGACGGAGGCGAGCTTTTCGAGCGCATCGCCGTCCACGCGCACGACGCGCCAGTCCGGCATGATGGTCGCGCCCAGCTTCTCGTAGAAGCCGATCGCGTTCTTGTTCCAGTCGAGCACGGTCCATTCGAAGCGGCCGCATTGGCGCTCGATGGCAATGGCCGCGATGCGCTTGAGCATCGCCGTGCCGAGGCCGGTGCCGCGTTGCGACGGCTGCACGTAAAGGTCTTCCAGAAAGATTCCGCGACGGCCGAGGAAGGTCGAGAAGTTGTGGAAGTAGAGCGCGTAGCCGACCAGCTGACCGCCGTCCTCGGCGACCAGCGCCTCGGCCGAGGTGCGCGCGCCGAAGAGCGCGTCGTGCAGGCCGGCTTCGGTGGCGACGAACAGATGCGTGAGGCTTTCGAACTCGGCGAGCTCGCGCATCAGCGCGATCATCGAGCCGACGTCGGCGGGCGTTGCGGGGCGAATCGTGGCAATCGTGGCGCTCATCATGCTTCCTCGGGCGCGTCGGAGAGATGGATCTCGATGCCGCCGAAGCGCGACGCGACCCAGTTGTACGCGTGGCACGCGATCCACAGGAGGATGAAGCCGAGGATCGCGTTGAGCAGCAGTGCGCTGAACACGGTCGAGAGTTCGACCGAGCCGTAGCGGATGAACGCGACGAGCACGCCGAGCAGCACGATCGGCACGCTGAAGGTCAGGTAGACGAGGATGAGCGCCTTTGCAGTCTGCCCCGGGGCGATGAACGAGATCTGTTTTTTCATAGGAGTCGGATCCGTAGGACGTGGTGGTGACACGTAGTCGATTTCAGTAAGGAGAACGCCGGGGACGCTAGATCAAGCCGTCGAACAGCATGATATCGACGGGCTCGCCGGCATCGAGGTCGGCTTGTTCATGGGCGAGCACAATAAAGCAATTTGCCTCGCTCATGGTGCTGAGCGCACCGGAACTCTGCGAGCCGGTCGGCTCGACGCGCCAGATGCCATCGGCGCCGCGCGTCGCGAGGCCGCGCTGGAACTCGGTGCGGCCCGCGCGCTTGGCGATCTGCGTAGCCGCAAGCGCGCCGATCAGCGGCACCAGCCGATCCTCCGCACCCGACATCGCGATGAGCGCGGGGCGCACGATCTGGTAGAACGCGACCATCGTCGCGACCGGGTTGCCCGGCAGGCCGAAGAAGAGCGCGGGGCGGCCGTCGCCGGGACGCTCGCCGGACCAGATGCGGCCGAACGCGAGCGGGCGGCCCGGACGCATCGCGAGATTCCAGAACGCGACGTCGCCAAGCGACTGCAGTTGCGTGCGCGTGAAGTCGGCCTCGCCGACCGAGACGCCGCCCGAAGTGAGCACCACGTCGGCGTCCTGCGCTGCCTCGCGCAGCGCTGCCGTGAGCGCCGCGGGCTCGTCGCGCACGGTGCCGAGGTCGACGGTGTCGATATTGAGCCGGCGCAGCATCGCATCGAGCGTGTAGCGGTTGCTGTCGTAGATGCAGCCGGCGGCGAGCGGCTCGCCGGGCAGACGCAGTTCGTCGCCGGTCGAGAAGAACGCGACGCGCAGGCGCCGGCGCACGCTCACCTCGCCGATCCCGAGCGACGCGATCAGGCCGATGTCGCTTGCGCGCAAGAGGCGTCCGGCGCGCAGCGCCACGCTGCCGACCGCGAGATCCTCGCCCGCGCGGCGACGGTTCGCGCCGCGTGCGAGGGCATCGGCCGCGAAGCTCACTTGCTCGCCGTCGTGTTCGACGCGCTCCTGGGGCACCACGGTGTCGCAGCCCATGGGCATCGCCGCGCCCGTCATGATCCGCACGCACGCGCCGGGCGCGAGTTCGCCGTCATACGGGTGGCCCGCGAACGCCTTGCCCGCCACGCTCAGCGTGAGCTTGCCGGAGGTGGACGCCGACGCGAGTGCCACGCTGTCGAATGCGTAGCCGTCCATCGCCGCGTTGTCATGGGCCGGGACGTTGATCGGCGAGACGAGATCGTGGGCGAGCACACCGTCGAGCGCCTCGCGCAACGGCACCTGTTCGCTCGCTTCGAGCGGCCGCACCCATGAGCGCACGATGGCTCCGGCGGCGCTGACTGGCAGATTCTGGGTGTCGTACTCGACGATGCAACCGGGCGGAGTGTTGAGCGTGGTCATTGCGTGGAGAGCGGACGCCGGACGGGGCGCACGGCGGATGGCCCGACGCGACGCGTGTGGCAGCGCTCGGCTGCTCAGGCACGTTCGAAGTCGTCGAGTTCCTGTAAGGAATTGATATTGTAAAACGCGCGCTCGTCGTCAAAGACCACTTCAACGGTCTTGTGGCGCGCGTACCACGCGCGCACCTTGCGCTCGCCTGCAGCGAGCGTCGCGGCGAGATCCGCCGCGAGCGACGTGCGCAGCAGCACGAACACCGGATGCATCGACTTGACGCCATGCGCATCGACGGTGGCTGCCGTGGCGATATCGGCGTGCGCTTCGTCGAGCGCGGCGGCGAGGCGGGCGGCGAGGTCGGAGGGCAGCCACGGCGAGTCGCAGGGCGCGGCGAGCAACCACGGCGTGCGCGCTGCGCACAAACCGGCGAGAAGTCCCGCGAGCGGACCGGGAAAGCCGGGCAGCGTGTCCGTCAGCACGCCGGCGTGCCACGGCGCACCGAGCGTCGCGTAATCGTCGTGATGACGATTCGCGCTGATCGCGAGGGCGCCGACCTGGGGTGCGAGACGCGCGAGTACGTGGGCGGCGAGCGGGCGGCCATGCAGCGGCTGCAGGCCTTTGTCGGCGCCGCCCATGCGTTGGCCGCGTCCACCGGCGAGCACGAGGCCGGTGATCGAAGCGGGGGCAGGGGGAGCTGCGGCGGACATCGATGGTCTCAGCGGACTCAGCCGCCGATATACGACATCTCGACACGCCGCTCGGCGCGCGCCGCCTCGACGCTCGCGCTGCCGCGCAGCTGCGAATAGCGGTCGGTGCGCGCTTCCCAGATGTGGGCGATGGCGCCCGCGATCTCATCGTCGCTCGCGCCGTCGCGCACGAGCGCGCGCAGGTCGAAGCCCATCGACGCGAACAGGCACAGATACAACTTGCCCTCGGTCGAGAGCCGCGCGCGCGTGCAGTCGGCGCAGAACGCGCGGGTCACGCTCGAAATCACGCCTAGCTCGCCGGTGCCGTCGGCGTAGCCCCAGCGTTGCGCGGTTTCGGCCGCGCTGTGCGGCTCGAGCGGCACGAGCGGGAAGTGTTCGTGAATGCGCGCGATCACCTCGGCCGAGGGCAGCACTTCGGTCATGTTCCAGCCGTTCGAGCTGCCGACGTCCATGTATTCGATGAAGCGCAGCGTCACGCCCGAGTCGCGGAAATGCCGCGCCATCGGGACGATCTCCCGATCGTTGGTGCCGCGCTTGACCACCATGTTGACCTTGAGCGGCGCGAGTCCTGCTGCCTGGGCGGCCGCGATGCCGTCGAGCACGTCGGCGACCGCGAAGTCGGCGTCGTTCATGCGGCGGAAAAGGGCGTCGTCGAGGGCGTCGAGACTCACCGTCACGCGGCTCAGTCCGGCGTCTTTCAGCGCGCGCGCCTTGCGCGCGAGCAGCGACCCGTTGGTGGTGAGCGTGAGGTCGAGCGGCTCACCCGTGGGCGTGCGCAGCGCGGCGAGGCGCTCGATCAGGTATTCGATGTTCTTGCGCAAGAGCGGCTCGCCGCCGGTCAGGCAAATCTTGCTCGTGCCCTGGGCGACGAACAGACGCGTGACGCGCTCGATTTCCTCGAACGTCAGCAGCGCGCTGTGCGGCAGGAACGTGTAGTCCTTGTCGAAGGTCGCGCGCGGCATGCAGTAGACGCAGCGAAAGTTGCAGCGGTCCGTGACCGAAATGCGCAAGTCGCGCAGCGGCCGGCCGAGCGTGTCGTGCACCATGCCCTGCGGCGCGCGTGCGCCTACGCCCGACAAGCTCGGGGCGAGGGTACGGGCATCGGCAACCGGGATGATGCGTGAAGGCATGTTCTGATAATTCCGCGAGGCCAGGCTCCCATTCTATCCGAAGCGCAAAGCCTTGGCCGACAAGGGAGAACGCTGATATATCTGCGCGCGGACGAAAAAAAGCCCGCCTCGGAGGGCGGGCTTGCAGACGTATCGGCTATTCGCCGGACGCTGCCCGATAAAAGGGGCTGCGTCCGGCGAAATTTGCGCTTTACTGGTCGTGCCTTCCGGTTTCGACCTGTTGCATCGGCGCGGCGTCAGCCGGTGCCAGTTGCTTGCGCTCGCGCGGCACGCGCGCCGGCTTCACAGCCTGCGCGGCGACTTGCTGGGCTGCGCGCAGCTTGTCGGCATCGGTGTTGACCCACACGAGGCCGGCCGTTTCCAGCATCGGCTGCAGGCCCTCGGCCGCGAGGCCTTGGGCACGAGCCGGCTGGGCGACCGGCTGCGCCGGCGCTGCGGTTTCGACTGCGCGCGGTGCTTCGACCGGTGCCGGTGCGGCTTCGACTGCGGGCTCGCTGACCGGTGCCTGCGGAGCTTGCTCTGCCTGCGGGACGGTGGCGATCGCCGCTTCGATGCGGTCTTCACGCACGACCGGCATTTCTGCCGGCGTATCGGCGACTTGCACCGCGACCGGCTCGACTGCCGCCGGTGCGACCGGCTCGACGGCCTGGACCGGCTGGACCGGCTCAAGCGGCTTCACCTGCTCAACCGCGACGGGCGCTGCCGGTACTTCGACAGCGGCCGGTGCCGTTTCGATCTGCGCCGGCACGTGAGCCGGTGCAGCCGGTGCTTGCGGTGCGACCGGGGCGGTTTCGACAGCTTGCGCGGCGACCGGTGCCTCGAGCGGCGTTGCCACCGGCGCTTGCGGTGCCGTTTCGACGCTTTGCGGTAGTTCCGTCACGACGACAGCTTCGGTAGCGACCTTGCTGACGACGACTTCGGCAGCCTCGACGGGAGCCGTGAAAGTCGGGGCATGGGCCGGTGCCTGCACGTCTTCGCCAGCTTCGGCTTCGCCTGCTTCACCCGCTTCGCCTTCGAACCCTTCCGCACCCGACGTGACACCCGTTTCCGCGTCGCGCTCACGACGACCACCACGGCGGCCACGGCGACGGCGGCGGCGCTCTTCGCCGTCACGCGGCGTTGCGCTGTCGTCATCGTTCGGCTGCACGCCTTCGGTGATGCCGGCTTGCAGCGCGGCGGCGACTTCGGGCGTCGGCACTTCGTCGCGGGCTTCGAGGGCCTCGGCCGATTCCGGCTGCTGGCGACGACGCTCACCGCGTTCGGCGCGCTCACCACGTTCCGCGCGTTCCGTGCGCTCACCACGCTCGGTCCGCTCGGTACGCTCGCCACGTTCACGACGCTCGCCGCGTTCGGCGCGCTCGCCACGGGGCGCCGCGGCCTCGACGGCCTCGGTGCGCTCATGGCCACGCTCGACGCGCTCGATCCGCTGTTCGCGATGCTCACGCGGCTCGCGGCCTTCGCGGGGTTCGCGACCCTCACGACCTTCGCGGCTTTCACGACCCTCGCGACCATCACGACCCTCACGGGCTTCGCGCGGCTCGCGGTTGCCGCGACCTTCGCGACCCTCACGGCCTTCGCGGGCCTCGCGCGGCTCACGCGTTTCGCGTTCTTCGCGGCGCTGCGACGGCTGGGCCGGACGGCCGCCGACTGCAGCGTTCTCCTGACGGCCAGCCGCGTCGCGGCCGCCGCTACGGCGATTGCGGTTGCGCTCGCCGCCGCTGCCCGTGCGTTCACCGCGTTCGCCGCGAGCTTCGCGGTTCTGGCGGGGCGTCTTTTCGGGTTGAGCGGCCGCAGCCGGCGTCGGCTCGGCAGCCGGCGCTGCGCCAAAGAGGCGCTTGAGCCAGCCGAAGAAACCGCCGGCCGCCGGCGCCGCGACAACGGCAGCCGGTGCGGCAACGACCGTTTCGGCCTGCTTGCCCGGCGAGCCCGGTGCCGGACGCTCGGGCGTGATGCCCTTGACGGCCGCTTCCTGCTTGGGCTTCGCGTCAGCAGCACGCTTGCTGTAGCCGGTTTCCGACTCGAGTTCGCGAGCCGCTTCCTCGGCCATTTTCCACGAGGCGCGCGGATCGTCGAGGCGCGCATCGTCGTGACGCAGACGTTCGAGCTTGTAGTGCGGCGTTTCCAGGTGCTTGTTCGGAATCAGGACGACGCCGACCTTGAAGCGCGACTCGATCTTGTTGATCTCCGAGCGCTTTTCGTTGAGCAGGAAGGCGGTCACTTCGACCGGCACCTGGCAATGAATCGCCGCGGTGTGTTCCTTCATCGCCTCTTCCTGGATGATGCGCAGGACTTGAAGCGCCGACGATTCCGTATCGCGGATGTGGCCCGTGCCGTTACAGCGCGGGCAGGTGACGTGGCTGCCTTCCGAGAGGGCCGGGCGCAGACGCTGGCGCGACAGTTCCATCAGGCCGAAGCGCGAGATCTTGCCCATCTGCACGCGCGCACGGTCGTGGCGCAGTGCGTCCTTCAGGCGCTGCTCGACTTCACGCTGGCTCTTGGCCGACTCCATGTCGATGAAGTCGATCACGATCAGGCCGCCGAGGTCGCGCAGACGCAGCTGGCGAGCCACTTCATCGGCGGCTTCCAGGTTGGTGCGTGCAGCGGTTTCCTCGATGTCGGCGCCCTTGGTCGCGCGCGCCGAATTCACGTCGATGGCGACGAGCGCCTCGGTGTGGTCGATCACGATCGCGCCGCCCGAGGGCAGCGGCACCGTGCGCGAGTACGCGGTCTCGATCTGGTGCTCGATCTGGAAGCGCGAGAAGAGCGGGACGTCGTCGTGGTAACGCTTCACCTTGCCGACGTTGTCCGGCATCACGATATCCATGAAGGCGCGTGCCTGGTCGTGGATCTCGGTGGTGTCGATGAGGATTTCGCCGATGTCGGGCTGGAAATAGTCACGGATCGCGCGGATCACGAGGCTCGATTCCAGATAGATCAGCATCGGCTGGCCGCCCTGGCCGGCCTGCGACGCAGCTTCGATTGCGCGCCACAGTTGCAGCAGGTAGTTCAGGTCCCACTGGAGCTCTTCGGCGGAGCGGCCGATACCCGCCGTGCGCGCGATGATGCTCATGCCTTCGGGCAACTGCAGCTGCGCCATCGTTTCGCGCAGTTCCTGACGGTCATCGCCCTCGATGCGGCGCGACACGCCGCCGCCGCGCGGGTTGTTCGGCATCAGGACCAGATAGCGGCCGGCGAGCGAGATGAACGTGGTGAGGGCAGCGCCCTTGTTGCCGCGTTCTTCCTTCTCGACCTGGACGATCAGTTCCTGGCCTTCGCGCAGCGCGTCCTGGATGCGCGCGGAGCGCATGTCGACGCCATCGCGGAAATACTGGCGGGCCACTTCCTTGAACGGCAAGAAGCCGTGGCGGTCCTCGCCGTAGTTGACAAAACACGCTTCGAGCGACGGCTCGATGCGCGTGATGATGCCCTTGTAGATATTGCCTTTGCGCTGTTCGCGCCCGGCGGTTTCGATGTCGATGTCGATCAGCTTCTGACCATCGACGATCGCGACGCGCAGTTCTTCCTGCTGCGTCGCATTGAACAGCATGCGTTTCATTGAACGGCTCCAGTGCGGCCTCGCGCGCCGCCCGCGCCGCGCGATTGTCAGTCGCGTGGCAGAGAACGGGCAGCGGCAGTCCGCGCCTTATTGTGTTGTCACAAGCACGCTGGAGCAGGAACGATGGCGAGGAGAATTGCCTTCAGGGCGCCCGGTCCTCAATCATGGACGGGTCGCAAGGGCACATGCGAAGTACGGCTTCAAACAGCGGCTCAACAGGCCGCAGGGGCGCGACGGCATCACTTCCAGCACTCTTCGTCCTCTTGCCGGCTGCGACAACGCATACAGCGCGCTGCCGGCGGGGACAAGGCTCGCGGTCTCGCCGCGCGCGGGAAGCTGTCAGGAACGCCCGTCTTCCCCCTCGGGTGTCTCGCCTCATCTGACGTCGCCTTGTCCCGCTCGATAGCCGCAGGACGCCTCAGGCGCACGCCGTTTCTTCGCTGCCGACGCGTCCTTCGTGCGATCACCAAAATCGCGCGGGCGGGACTCGCCGGAAAAATTCTTTATACCAACCTTCCGTTACCGTCGGAGCCGGCCTTGACCGAACGTGCCTGTGGGCGCCGTCCCTGCCTCTGCGTGGGCTCCGTGCGTGCAACTTGTTGCATCTATATATGGCGGGGTGAGCAACCAGCCCCGGGCGCAAGTAAAATAACGGTTTATCGCTTGCCGCCTCGCGCATACGGGCAGGTGAGGATCGGGGCAGAATCTTATGGAACTGCCGCCCGAACCGACTATCCTTCGCGGTGCGCTGGCCAAATTATATTCAGAATGAAAGGGTTAGGCAAAACATCCCAGAATCAGGTCGCAAGCGACCAGGTTTCGTTCGTCGAAATCGACGACGGCGCGGCCGGGCAGCGCATCGACAATTTCCTCTTGCGCGTCTGTAAAGGCGTGCCGAAGAGCCATATCTATCGCATTTTGCGCAGCGGCGAAGTCCGGGTGAACAAGGGCCGGATCGATGCCCAATACCGCCTCGCGCTGGGCGACGTGGTGCGCGTGCCGCCGATCCGCATCGCCGAGGGCCAGACCGCCGGCACGCCTGTTCCGGCCCCGGCCGCCGACTTTCACGTGCTGTACGAAGACGACGCCCTGCTCGTCATCAACAAGCCCGCGGGTGTCGCCGTGCACGGCGGCAGCGGCGTCGCGTTCGGCGTGATCGAGCAGATGCGCGGTGCGCGTCCGCAGGCGAAATTCCTCGAACTCGTCCATCGGCTCGACCGCGAGACCTCCGGCATCCTGATGCTCGCGAAAAAGCGCAGCGCGCTCGTCGGCCTGCACGAACAGATCCGCGAAAACCGCATGGACAAACGCTACTTCGCGTGTGTGCATGGCGAATGGGCCGGCGACTGGGGCCGTCGCCGCGCGGTCAAGGAGCCGCTTCACAAGTATCTGACCCCGGAAGGCGAGCGGCGCGTGCGCGTGCAGCCGGACGGGCTGGCATCGCATACGGTGTTCAACCTGGTCGAGCGCTGGCCCGACTACGCGCTCGTCGAGGCCGAGTTGAAGACGGGCCGCACGCACCAGATCCGCGTCCATCTCGCGCATCTCGGGCTGCCGATCGTCGGCGACGCGAAGTACGGCGATTTCGCCCTCAACAAGGCGCTTGCGCGCGCGAAGGCGCGGCCCGGCATCAAGCGCATGTTCCTGCACGCTCACCGGCTGCGGCTCACGCATCCGCTCACCGGCGAGCCCCTCGACTTCGAAGCGCCGCTGCCCGACGAGCTGCGCCGTTTCGTCGACGAACTGGGTGCGCTGCGCGAGACTGGCGCGGCGGGCACGGGCACTGCGGCGCACAATGACTAGAACACCGATTGGGGGAACCCGCATGGCCCGAGAGCAATTTGACCTGATTGTGTTCGACTGGGACGGCACGCTGATGGATTCGACCGTCCACATCACGCGCAGTATCCAGGCGGCATGCCGCGACCTTGGCTTGCCGGTGCCCGGCGAGCAGGCCGCAAGCTACGTCATCGGCCTCGGTTTGCGCGAGGCCCTGCAGATCGCGGCGCCGACGCTCGATCCCGCCGACTACCCGCGACTGGTCGAGCGCTACCGCGTCCACTACCTGCTGAAGGACAAGGAGACGGAGCTGTTCGACGGCGTGCGCGAGATGCTGACCGAGCTGCGCGACATGGGTTACCTGCTCGGCGTCGCGACCGGCAAGAGCCGTGTCGGCCTGAACCGCGCGCTCGACGAGGCGCATCTCACGAGTGTCTTTGACGGCACCCGTTGCGCCGACGAAACCTTCTCCAAGCCCCATCCGGCGATGCTCCACGAGCTCACACGCGAACTGGGGCAGGATCTTGCGCGCACGGTCATGATCGGCGATACGACGCACGATCTGCAGATGGCGCTCAACGCCGGTGTCGCCGGTGTCGGGGTCGGCTACGGCGCTCATCCGGCCGAGTCGCTGCGCGCGCTCACGCCGCGCTACGTCGCGCCCGACGTGCGCTCGCTGCACGCGTGGCTCAAGGAGAACGCATGAGCGCGGCAGGCTCCGGTGCGGCGAAACCCGCCGCCAGCGCACCGCCAGCGGTGCGCGTGTGCGCCTCGGAGGAACTGGTCGACGGCGGCGCCGGCATGCGGGTCGGCGCGAGCTGGGGCGGTGGCGAGGCGGTCGTCTTCTTCGTGCGCTACGGCGGCGAGGCCTTTGGTTATCTGAACCGCTGCGCGCACGTGCCGATGGAGCTGGACTGGGTCGAAGGACAGTTCTTCGAGTCGTCCGGCTTGTATTTGATGTGCGCCACCCACGGCGCGATCTACGAGCCCGATACCGGCAAGTGCGTCGGCGGCCCGTGCCGCGGCGGCCGGCTGCGCCAGGTGCAGGTCGACGAACGCGACACGCCCGAGGGCCGTGCGGTATTCTGGCTGCCGGACCACGATCTGCTCCCGCTCACTCCCTGACCGACCTCCCGACAATCGAGAAGCATGGCCGATAACCTGACCCCGGAATCGAACGACTCGTCCGCCCACCCGCGCAAAGGCGCCCCCGAGAGCCCCGGCTGGGAGCGCGAGGCGCTCGAGCGGATCGCGCTCGCGGCCATTACCGAGCAGCGCGCTGCGCGGCGCTGGAAGATCTTCTTTCGCTTTGCGTTTCTCGCGGTCCTGCTGCTGCTCGCGTGGAGCGTGCTCGATTTTTCGGGCGCGCGCGTGACGAGCGAAGGGCGCCACACGGCGCTCGTCTCGCTCGACGGCGAGATTTCGGCCGACACGACCGCGAATGCCGACGACATCAACAGCGCCCTCGACAGCGCCTTCGACGACGACGGCACCGCCGGCGTGATCCTGCAGATCGACAGCCCCGGGGGCAGCCCGGTGCAGGCCAGCATCATCAACGACGAGATTCGTCGTTTGCGCGCGAAGTACCCGGCCATTCCGCTCTATGTGGTGGTCGGCGACATGTGCGCGTCGGGTGGCTATTACGTGGCCGCCGCAGCCGACAAGATCTACGTGAACAAGGCGAGCATCGTTGGCTCGATCGGCGTGCTGATGGACGGCTTCGGCTTTACCGGCCTGATGGACAAGCTCGGCGTGCAGCGCCGTCTGCACACGGCGGGCGCCAACAAGGGCTTCTTCGACCCGTTCTCTCCCGAGACGCCGCAGATGGACGCGCACGCGCAGGACATGCTCGACCAGATTCATCAGCAGTTCATCACGGCGGTGCGCGAAGGGCGCGGCAAGCGCCTGAAAGACAACCCCGATATCTTCTCGGGGCTCTTCTGGACCGGCGAAAAGAGCGTCGAGCTGGGACTCGCCGACGGCTTCGGCAACGCGGACTACGTCGCGCGCGAGGTCATCAAGGCGCCCGACATCGTCGACTATACGGTCAAGCAGGGCCTGACCGATCGCGTGGCGCGCCGCTTCGGCGCGGCTGTGGGCGCGGGCGCGGTGCACGCGCTGATCGCGGGCGGCGGCCTCGCCTTGCGCTAGGCGGGCCCGCCTGGCCGGGCGATCCCGGGAGCAGGGCTGCGACGCCCCCGGACTCTCCTAGACCGCCAGCAGCAGGAAAATCGCCGGCCGCTTGTGCAGATCGGGCGCGCTGGCCTTTTTCCAGTCGGACGCGGCCCGGCTCACGATGGTCTCGCTCGGCAGGGTCAGATCGATCGCTACGCACACGAGCGTCGAGGGCGCGCAGGTCGCGAGCAACGTGTCGAGCAGCGCACGGTTGCGATAGGGCGTTTCGATGAAGATCTGCGTCTGCTTGCCCTTGCGCGACACTTGCTCCAGCTCGCGCAGCCGTTTGGCGCGCTCGTTGGCATCGACGGGCAGGTAGCCGTGGAACGCGAAACTCTGTCCGTTGAGCCCCGACGCCATCAGCGCGAGCAGGATCGAACTGGGTCCCACGAGCGGCACGACCTTGATGCCGCGCTCATGGGCGCGGCGCACGAGCAACGCGCCCGGATCGGCCACGGCGGGCACTCCCGCCTCGGAGACCAACCCCGTATCGATGCCGGCGCGTAGCGGCGCGAGCAGCTTCTCGATCTCGGCCGGCGGCGTATTGACGTTCAGCTCGTGAATCTCGATTTCCTGGATGGGCCGCGTCGTGCCGACGCGTTTGAGGAACGCGCGCGTCGATTTGGCGTTTTCGCCGATGTAGCTCGCAAGCGACCCTGCGCGCTCGCGCACCGGAGCCGGCAGAACGGCGGCGAGACCGGCTTCGTCGCCGTCGCCGAGAGTATTGGGGATCAGATAGAGCGTGCCGCTCATTGGGCCTCCAGAAGCGGGTAACCGGCTGCGAGCAGCATGCGGGTCAGGGCGATGAGCGGCAGGCCGATCAACGCGGTGGGATCGTCGGACTCGATCGCTTCGAGCAGCGCGATGCCGAGTCCCTCCGATTTTGCGCTGCCCGCGCAGTCGTAGGGCTCTTCGGCGCGCAGATAGGCGTCGAGCGCCGCATCCGGCAGGTCGCGAAAGCGCACTGTCGTGACGATGTCGACCGTATCGGCCACGCCCGTGGCGGTGTCGAACAGGCTCAGGGCGCTATGGAACAGCACTTCGCGGCCGCGCATCGACTGCAGTTGCGCGAGTGCGCGTTCGTGGGTGCCGGGCTTGCCGATCTGCAGACCGTCGAAGGTCGCGACCTGGTCGGAGCCGATGACGAGCGTGCGTCCGGCCTGCGCGCCGAGCGTCATTGCGACTGCGCGCGCCTTCGCTTCGGCGAGCCGCAGCGCGGTGGCCTCGGGCGTTTCGCCGGGGTGCGGAGTTTCGTCGAGCGCGGGGATCGCGACCTCGAACGGGATGCGCAGCCGCTCGAGCAGCTCGCGGCGGTAGCGCGAGCTCGACGCGAGGATCAAGGCGGGCCGGGTGGAAGAGGGAGTGTCCTGCATGGTCGATCAAAGGGTGGAAAACCAGCCGAAACGGCAGGCCGCACGGGCACTTGCGCGTGCGGGCTTAAGTGTTTGACTCAAAAAGACAAAAGCGATATGATTTTGGGCTTTTCATCGGTGGGCTTTCGTCTGCAGCGGCTTTAGCGGCGCGGATGGTGTGCAAGATAGCCCACGATGGCGACATTCCCGGCGCATCCTTCACGGATCGCCGCTACGATGAAAACCGGCTGAATCCCTGTCGAAGCAGGAGCGCACATGACTGAACATCCTGGCAAACCTGCTGGCGCCTTCAACCCGCGCGATTTCGATCTGTTCGAATTCACGCGCAGTGGGCGTCAGGCCGCAGGAGTCGTGCGCGTCTCGCAACTGCCGCGCATGTTAAACGAAGTGCCGGCCGAAGCGCCAGAGCGCGACAGCGCATTCACCTGGCAGGCGGAAGGCGCAACGCAGCCGGAATTGCAGGACGACGGCACCGAAGGTCCGCAGCCTTATTTGCGGCTGGCGCTGCACGGCAGGGCCTGGCTCGAATGTCAACGCTGTCTCGCTCCCTATGAGCAGGCATTCGACGTCAACGAGTCCTACCGGGTCGTCAGCACGGAAGAAGAAGCGGATGAGTTTCCGCTCGACGACGATGAAGTCGAGGTGATCGTGGGCTCGCGCCATTTCGATCTCGTCGACTTGATCGAAGAGGAGCTGTTGCTGTCCCTACCGCTCGTGCCGAAGCACGAAGTCTGTCCGCAAGTGCACGAGAGCCTCGCCTCGGGCGCCGATGGAGCGGACGGCGTGGATTCGGTGGAAGACGTGCCGGAGCAGGAAGTCGAAAGTGAGGAAGAGCGGCCCAACCCGTTTGCGGCGCTCGAGTCACTGAAGAAGGGCGGCTCCGACAGCAAGCATTAAAGGTTGCAGGATCGTACGCTGCGGCCCCCCATCTGGCCAGGTGGCGGTGACCGTATCGTGCTGTGTTAGAATTCGCAAAATTTTAAGGAGTTATCATGGCAGTTCAACAAAACAAGAAGTCGCCGTCGAAGCGCGGCATGCACCGCTCGCACGATTTCCTGACGGGCGCGCCGCTGGCTGTCGAGCCGGCAACGGGTGAAGTGCATCTGCGTCACCACATCAGCCCGAACGGCTACTATCGCGGCAAGAAAGTTGTCAAGACCAAGAACGACTAATCGCCTGCTGCGCGGCGCCTCGTGGCGTTGCGCGGGCGATTCGCTCGCTTGACATTCTTTTGTCCTGGCAAAAAAGGCGGCATTAAACTGCCGCTTTTTTGTGCCTGAAATTCGTCGCACTCCATGACTGTAACGCTCACGATCGATTGCATGGGAGGCGACCACGGTCCGTCTGTGACCGTGCCTGCCGCCTTGCACTTCGTCCGCTCGCATCCCGATGCGCGCCTGAAGCTGGTCGGGATCGAGTCCGCGATTCGTGATCAGCTCAAGAAGCTGAAGGCCCTGGATCTCCCCGCGCTCTCCGTGGTGCCCGCGACCGAAGTCATCCTGATGGACGATCCGGTCGATGTGGCGCTGCGCAAGAAGCGCGACTCGTCGCTGCACGTGGCATTGCGCTGCGTGAAAGAAGGCGAGGCGCAAGCCTGTGTGTCCGCCGGTAACACCGGCGCGCTGATGGCCGTGTCGCGCTACGTCCTCAAGACGTTGCCCGGCATCGAGCGCCCGGCGATCGCCTCGGCCATGCCCAATCCCAAGGGCTACACGCTCATGCTCGACCTCGGCGCCAACGTCGACTGCGAACCGCAGCATCTGCTGCAGTTCGCCGAGATGGGGCACGCGCTCGTCTCCGCGCTCGAGGGCAAGGAGCGTCCGAGCATCGGTCTTCTGAACATCGGTGAAGAAGACATCAAGGGCAACGACACCATCAAGCGCGCCGGCGAACTGCTGCGCGCGAGCACGCTCAATTTCCGTGGCAACGTGGAAGGTAACGACATTTACAAGGGCACCGTCGATGTCATCGTCTGTGACGGTTTCGTTGGGAATGTCGCGCTGAAAACGTCGGAGGGCCTCGCGCAGATGCTCTCCAACATGATCAAGGAAGAGTTCGGGCGCTCGTGGTTCACCAAGCTGATGGCGCTTGCCGCGATGCCGGTGCTGCTGCGCTTCAAGAAGCGCGTCGATCACCGCGAATACAACGGCGCGGCGCTGCTCGGACTGCGCGGCGTGGTCTTCAAGAGTCACGGCTCGGCAGACGCCTACGCGTTTGAGTGGGCGATCAAACGCGCGTATGATGCCGTCAAAAATGGCGTCCAGGAATGTCTCGCGCGCGCCATGGCGGAGAACGCCAGCTCGCTCGAACAGGCCACGCGTCAAAGCGCCGGCGACCCCGCCGCGCCGGGTGCCGGCCAGCCGCCCGGTTCCAGCGAAGCATCTTCCCCGAAGGCATAATGGCTCAATCGTCTATTTATTCCCGCGTGCTCGGCACGGGTAGCTACCTGCCGCCCGATCGGGTCACCAATCAGGAACTGGCGCAGCGCCTCGCCGCCAAGGGCGTCGAGACGAGCGACGAATGGATCGTCGCCCGCACGGGCATTCACGCACGCCACTTCGCCGCACCCGACGTCACGACCAGCGATCTCGCGCTCGTCGCCGCGCAACGCGCGCTCGAATCCGCCGACGTCGATCCGCAAACGGTCGATCTCATCATCGTCGCGACCTCGACGCCCGATTTCGTGTTTCCGAGCACCGCCTGCCTGTTGCAGAACAAGCTCGGCATCCGCAATCACGGCGCCGCGTTCGACGTGCAGGCCGTCTGTTCGGGTTTCGCCTATGCGGTGTCGGTGGCTGACAGCCTGATCCGCAGCGGCCAGCATCGCACGGCGCTCATCGTCGGCGCGGAGACGTTCTCGCGTATTCTCGACTTCAACGACCGCACGACTTGCGTGCTGTTCGGCGACGGTGCCGGCGCGATCGTGCTGCAGGCATCGGACACGCCCGGCATCCTGTCGAGCGCGCTGCACGCGGACGGCAGCTACGCACACATCCTCTGCACGCCGGGCAACGTGAATGGCGGCGTGATCGCCGGCAACGCGTTCCTGCACATGGACGGTCAGGCGGTGTTCAAGCTCGCCGTGAACGTGCTCGAAAAGGTTGCCCACGAGGCGCTCGAGAAGGCGCAAATGACGCCCGATCAGGTCGACTGGCTGATCCCCCACCAGGCCAACATCCGCATCATGCAGGGCACGGCGCGCAAGCTCGGCTTGCCGGCCGAGCGTATGGTGGTGACGGTGGGCGAGCACGGCAACACGTCCGCAGCGTCGATTCCGCTCGCACTCGACGTCGCCGTGCGCGATGGCCGCATCCAGCGCGGCCAGACTGTGCTGATCGAAGGCGTCGGCGGCGGCTTCACCTGGGGCGCGTCTGTTTTCCGCTACTGATTTCGCCGCGCCGGCCGGCGCGTTGCGGGAAGCGGGGGCGCGCAGCGCCTCGCGTGTCACGCGCAACCTCGGCTACGGCGCGTCACTGAACCAATCAAGTTTTTGGGGGCGCTATGAAATTCGCGTTCGTTTTTCCGGGGCAGGGCTCGCAGACGGTCGGCATGCTCAATGCCTTTGCCGATAACGCAGTCGTGCGCGAGACGCTCGAAGAAGCATCGGATGCACTCGGCCAGGACATCGGCAAGCTGATCGCCGAAGGGCCGGCCGAAGAACTCAATCTCACCACCAATACGCAGCCGGTCATGCTTAGCGCGTCGTACGCGGTCTACCGCGCATGGCAGCAGGCAGGCGGCCCGGCGCCGGCGATCGTCGCCGGCCACAGCCTCGGTGAATACACGGCGCTCGTCGCCGCCGGCGTGCTCGCGTTTCGCGACGCGGTGCCGCTCGTGCGCTTTCGCGCGCAGGCGATGCAAAACGCCGTGCCGGTCGGCGAGGGCGGCATGGCCGCGATCCTCGGGCTCGACGACGACACCGTGCGCGCGGTTTGCGCCGAGGCGTCGGCGCTGGGCGGCGTGGTCGAAGCCGTCAACTTCAACGCGCCGGCCCAGGTCGTGATCGCCGGTCACAAGGCGGCGGTCGAAAAGGCCTGCGAACTGGCCAAGGCGAAGGGCGCCAAGCGCGCGCTGCCGCTGCCGGTATCGGCGCCGTTCCATTCGTCGCTGCTCAAGCCTGCTTCGGACCAGTTGCGCGACTATCTCGCCGACGTGAAGCTCAACGCACCGTCGATCCCCGTCGTGAACAACATCGACGTCGCCTTCGCCACCGACCCCGCCGCGATCCGCGACGCGCTCGTGCGCCAGGCTGCGGGCCCGGTGCGCTGGGTCGAATGCGTGCAGGCGATCGGCGCCCAGGGCGTCACGCACCTGATCGAATGCGGCCCGGGCAAGGTGCTCGCCGGCCTCACCAAGCGTATCGATGGCAACCTGAGCGGCGTCTCGGTGGCGGATCCCGCCTCGCTCGAAGAAGCATTGAAACTGGTCGCGGCATAACAGCGCGGCCCGTCTGGAAGACATGATGAACAACCTCGAAAATCAGACTGCCATCGTCACTGGCGCATCGCGCGGCATTGGCCGGGCGATCGCGCTCGAACTGGCGCGCCAGGGCGCGACCGTGATCGGCACGGCGACCAGCGAAACGGGTGCGCAGGCCATCACCGAAGCGTTCGCCGCTGCCGGCGTGAAGGGCCGCGGCGCGGTGCTCAACGTCAACGACGCGACGGCGGCCGAAGCGCTGATCGACGCGACGGTCAAAGAGTTCGGCGCGCTCGCGATCCTCGTGAACAACGCGGGCATCACGCAGGACCAGCTCGCGATGCGCATGAAGGACGACGAATGGGATGCGGTGATCGACACCAACCTGAAGTCGGTGTTCCGCCTCTCGCGCGCCGTGCTGCGCCCGATGATGAAGGCTCGCGCGGGCCGCATCATCAACATCACGTCGGTGGTCGGCTCGTCGGGCAATCCGGGGCAGGTCAATTACGCGGCCGCGAAGGCGGGCGTGGCCGGCATGACGCGCGCGCTCGCGCGCGAGATCGGCAGTCGTGGCATCACGGTGAACTGTGTCGCGCCGGGTTTCATCGACACGGACATGACGAAAGATCTACCCGCCGAGCAGCAAACGGCGCTCAAGTCGCAGATTCCGCTCGGACGCCTCGGCAGCCCGGACGATATCGCACATGCAGTAGCGTTCCTCGCGTCGCCCCAGGCGGGCTACATTACGGGCACGACGCTGCATGTGAACGGCGGAATGTATATGTCTTAACCAGATTCGGGTAGTATCCGCGCCTTGATGCGCTACGAGGTAGCGCGCGCGGACCACCCGTTCTGGTCTACCGAGAGTCGCTTTTCAGCCAGGTCAAACCTGATAAAATGCGCGCACTCGTATTCATGAACCAACTTTTTCCCTTGGAGGGGTAATGGACAACATCGAACAGCGCGTGAAGAAGATCGTCGCCGAGCAACTGGGCGTCGCCGAAGGCGAAATCAAGAACGAAGCATCGTTCGTGAACGATCTGGGTGCCGACTCGCTCGACACCGTCGAGCTCGTGATGGCGCTCGAAGACGAATTCGGCATGGAAATCCCGGATGAAGAAGCCGAGAAGATCACGACGGTTCAGCAGGCAATCGACTACGCACGCGCGAACGTCAAGGCCTAAGGCGGTCCTGTCTGGACCCGGGCGGGCGCCGGCAGCACGCCGGTGCCGCCCGCCAGCACTTTCGCCAGTGAACCCGCGAGCGCCCTTTGCACTTGTTGCACGCGCATCTGCCGGTCAACTAGCCACAGGGCTCACAGGAGCGTTTCCTGTGACCGCTGTGGCTTTTGCTTTTGTCATTCTATGAAAAAGGGGTTACCGTGAGCCGTCGTCGTGTTGTCGTTACAGGCCTGGGGCTGATTTCGCCTGTTGGCAATAATGTTGCCGACGGCTGGGCCAATCTGGTGGCCGGCAAGTCCGGCATCGCCAACATTACGAAGTTCGATGCGTCGAACTTCTCGACCCGCTTCGCTGGCGAAGTGAAGGGTTTCAATATCGAGGACTACATTCCCGCGAAGGAAGCGCGCCATATGGATACGTTTATCCATTACGGCATCGCGGCCGGCATCCAGGCGATGCAGGACAGCGGGTTTGAAATCACCGAAGAGAATTCGGAGCGGGTCGGCGTGGTGGTCGGCTCGGGCATCGGCGGCCTGCCGATGATCGAAGTCACCCAGACCGAACTGCTCAATCGCGGTCCGCGCCGCATCTCGCCGTTCTTCGTGCCGGCCTCGATCATCAACATGATCTCGGGCCACCTGTCGATCAAGTACGGCATCAAGGGCCCGAACCTCGCCATGGTGACGGCTTGCACGACCGGTCTGCACTGCATCGGTGAGGCGTCGCGCCTCATCGAATACGGCGACGCCGACGTGATGATCGCGGGCGGTGCCGAATCGACCGTTTCGCCGCTCGGTATCGGCGGCTTTGCGGCGGCGCGCGCGCTGTCGCAGCGCAACGACGATCCGGCGACGGCGAGCCGTCCGTGGGACAAGGATCGCGACGGCTTCGTGCTCGGCGAAGGCGCCGGCGTCATGATCCTCGAGGAATACGAGCACGCCAAGGCGCGCGGTGCGAAGATCTACGCCGAAGTCGGCGGCTACGGCATGAGCGGCGACGCTTACCACATGACCGCACCGCTCGAAAACGGCGATGGCGCGCGCCGCTGCATGCTGGCCGCGATGCGCAACGCCGGCGTGAACCTCGACGAGGTGAACTGGCTGAGCGCGCACGGCACGTCGACGCCGCTTGGCGACCTTGCTGAAACGACCGCCATCAAGCGCGCGTTCGGCGACCACGCGAAGAACATCGTCGTGAACTCGACCAAGTCGATGACGGGTCACCTGTTGGGTGGCGCGGGCGGCCTCGAGTCGGTGTTCACCGCGCTGGCCGTGCACAACCAGGTGTCGCCGCCGACGATCAACATCTTCAATCAGGATCCGGAGTGCGATCTCGACTACTGCGCGAACACCGCTCGGGAGATGAAGATCGACGTCGCGCTGAAGAACTCGTTCGGGTTCGGCGGCACGAACGGCACCCTGGTGTTCAAGCGCCTCGTTTGACGCACCTGTACGAACGGGCGGCCGGGCCGGCGAACGCTGCCGGCCGCCTCGCTGTTCCCACGCGGCGCGCCTGCGCGCCGCGCCTCATTCTGCGCCGCTCGGCCACGCTCCACGCGGTGGCTGCGTTCGGTCTCGCGATCGCCACCTCGGCGGTCTTTTCCACGCTTTCCGATGTCGTTGCGGCGTTTGCTGCGGGCATGCTCACGCTCGCGTTTCTCGCCGCCGGACTGCTCGCGGCGCGTGCCTGGAGCCGCAACCAGCCCGCTGCGATCGAAATCGTCGCGGACGAGTTGACGGTGTTTTCGTTCGACGGCCGCTGTCTCGTGCGTGGGCGTGTGAGCGCTTACGCCCAATGGGGGAGCGCGTTGCTTGTACTGTCGGTGCAGGCGAGCGATCGTCGCTGCGCATTCCTGATCGTCGCGGAGGCGTTGAGTACAGCGGGCTTTCGTGAACTTGCGCTGCTTTGCCGCCGCGCGACGGGGCGTTAGCGTGCAGCGGCCGTCAGCGCGATGCCAATGGGGCTGTAACGACTGTAACCGCTGTAACGCCCGTAACGTGCGGGGCGAAACGGGACGCTACAATGGTGCCCCTGCGTTGCACGCCATAGCTAACGGATTTTTCAGGTGAGCGAAAAAGAAATCGACCAGTTGCTGGTCGAGCGCGTCCAGAAAGGCGACAAGGCCGCGTTTGAACTGCTGGTCACCAAATACCATCGCAAGATCATCAGACTGATCTCGCGCCTCGTGCGGGACCCCGCCGAGGTCGAGGATGTCGCCCAGGACGCCTTCATCAAGGCGTATCGGGCATTGCCACAGTTTCGCGGCGACTCCGCGTTTTATACGTGGCTGTACCGTATCGCCGTGAACACGGCGAAGAATTATCTTGCGACCCAGGGTAGACGAGCCCCTACGTCGACTGAGGCAGATGCTGAAGAAGCTGAAACTTTCTCGGACGCCGATCAACTAAGGGATATCAACACGCCCGAGTCGATGTTGATGAGCAAGCAGATCGCCCAGACGGTCAACGCTGCAATGGCGGTTTTACCGGAAGAACTGCGCACCGCCATTACTCTTCGGGAAATTGAAGGTTTGAGTTACGAGGAAATCGCTGAGATGATGGGCTGCCCGATCGGCACCGTCAGGTCGCGGATTTTTCGTGCTCGCGAAGCCATTGCGGCAAAATTGCGTCCGCTGCTGGACACACCGGAAGGCAAACGCTGGTAAATATCAGCTACGCCGGCCGGGCAGGGGCGCAATCATCCAGGGTTGGTGTCACTATGGGGCGTCAGTAAGGAATGGGGAGCATCATGGGGTCAGTCTCGATGCAATCGCAGTCAGGCTCGCACAGCGAGCGTTTGTCCGCTTTCGTCGACGGCGAGGTGTCCGGCGGCGAGCATCTGAGCGGGTTCTTGTCTGAACTGAATCAAACGGACCGCGCGACGTGGTCGAACTATCACCTGATCGGCGACGTGCTGCGTTCCGACGATCTCGCGATCAGTCCGGCGACCAGCAGCGCGTTCCTCGCGGGCTTCGCCGCCCGTCTCGAGGCCGAGCCGCATCTGCTCGCGCCCGCGGCGGCAAGTCAGGCGCCGCAATCGGCCGCACGTCGTCTGCTCGGCCTGCGCCGGCGCGTCGTGCCATCGCTTGCCGTGGCCGCGGCGGCTGCCACGCTCACGTGGATCGTCGTGCCGCAAATGCACGGCATCGGCCCGGGTAATGCGGGCATGCAGGTCGCGTCGGTGCAGCCGGGCGACGGCGTGCAGCGCGTCGCCATGCCGGGTGCCGTCGTGCAGACGGCCGCAGTACCGGATGGCAACATCATCCGCGATGCGCGTCTCGACGAGTATCTCGAAGCGCATCAGCAGTTCGCGCAGCAACCGGTCATGTCGGATTCCATGCCGCTGATCCGCGCCGCATCCCTTTCCACGCAACGTCAGTGAGTCTGATGCAGACAGTGCGGTTCAATAAAACGACTACATGGGAGCGGCTGCCGGCACTGTTTCGCTGCGCAGCCCTGTTGCTAACCGCTCTGTCTGTCGCCTCCGGCGCGCACGCGCAAGCGTCGTCGCCGGGCGTGGCCGATCGTCAGGCCGTTGCTCAATGGCTCGATCGCGTGCATCAAGCCGCCGAGCAGCAGAACTACGAAGGCGCCTTCGTCTATCAGCGCGGCTCGTTCGTGCAGACTTCGCGCATCTCGCACTATGCGACGCGCGACGGCGAGTACGAGCAGATCGAAAGCCTCGACGGCAAGCCGCGCAAGATACTGCGCCATAACGACGATCTCTATACCTTCGTGCCCGAGCGCCATCTGCTCGTCGTCGAACAGCGGCAGAACAAGGATTCGTTCCCGGCCATGCTCGCGACGAGCGGCGAACAGGTGCTGAGCGTCTACGATCCGAAAATGCTCGGCGCCGATCGTGTGGCCGGCATCGACACCCAGGTCGTCGAACTCGATCCGAAGGACAAGTATCGCTTCGCCTACAAGCTGTGGGCCGACGCGAAGACTGGTCTGCTGCTGCGCGCGCAGACGCTCGATACGAGCGGCCAGGTGCTCGAGCAGGTGTACTTCTCGCAGGTTCGCATCGGCGTGCCGGTCGACAAGACTTCGATCGTCAACGGCATGCGCAATACCGTGGGCTGGACGATCGTGCATCCGCCGGTGCAGCCCGTCGACATGGAAGCGCTCGGCTGGAAGCTGCCCGACGCCGTGCCGGGCTTCCACAAGATCCGCGAGTTGCGCCGTCCGATGGCCGCGCGCGAGTCGAACGATCCGCCGATTCCGGTCGACCAGGCCGTGTTCTCCGATGGCCTCGCCGCGATCTCCGTGTTCGTCGAGCCGGTGGAGAACAACAGCCGCAAGGAAGGTCAGGGCAGCAGCGGGGCGACCCACGTGCTCGTCAAACGACTGGGCGACTACTGGCTCACGTTGCTTGGCGAAGTGCCCCAGGACACATTGCAGCAATTTGCGTCTGCCATAGAATACAAGGCTCCCAGGTAAATTCCTTCGGCTGACTTCGATATGACGACAATCCCGGTGCGCAAATTCTTCGCCGCCGCGGTGGTGGCGGCTTGCCTTCCGTTTGCACCGCTCACCGCTTCGGCCGCCCCCGCAGCGAACCTGCCGGACTTTACCGACCTGGTGGACAAGGTCGGGCCATCGGTCGTCAATATCCGCACCACCACCAAAGTGAGTTCGTCGGCCCAGCGCGGTATGCCGCCGGGCGTCGACGACGGCGACATGTCGGAATTCTTCCGGCGCTTCTTCGGCATCCCGCTGCCGCAAGGACCGCAGGGCCAGTCGCCGCATGGCGGCGGCAACGGCGGCAATGGCGGCGGTGGAGGGGCTGGCCCGGATTCGTCGCCCGATGGCGGCGATATCGAGCAGAACAGCGGGGTCGGCTCCGGCTTCATCCTGTCGAACGATGGCTACGTGATGACGAACGCGCACGTGGTCGACGACGCCGACAGCATTTACGTGACGCTCACCGACAAGCGCGAATTCAAGGCCAAGCTGATCGGTGTCGACGATCGCACCGATGTGGCCGTCGTGAAGATCAGCGCGTCGAGCCTCGCGCCGGTGACGATCGGCGATTCGAACAAGGTGCGTGTCGGCGAGTGGGTCGTGGCGATCGGCTCGCCGTTCGGCCTCGAAAACACCGTGACCGCGGGCATCGTGAGCGCGAAGGGGCGCGACACGGGCGACTATCTGCCGTTCATCCAGACCGACGTCGCGGTGAATCCCGGCAATTCGGGCGGCCCGCTCATCAACATGCAAGGCGAGGTGATCGGCATCAACTCGCAGATTTACAGCCGCACCGGTGGCTTCATGGGCATCTCGTTCGCGATTCCGATCGACGAGGCGATGCGCGTGGCCGATCAACTCAAGGCGAGCGGCAAGGTTACGCGCGGTCGCATCGCGGTTGCGATCGGCGAAGTGACGAAGGACGTCGCGGACTCGCTCGGCCTGCCTAAGGCGCAGGGCGCGCTGGTCTCGAGCGTCGAGCCGGGCGGCCCGGCCGACAAGGCCGGCATCCAGCCGGGCGACATCATCCTCAAGTTTAACGGCGTGCCGGTCGAGGCGGCCACCGACTTGCCGCGCATGGTCGGCGACACGAAGCCGGGCGCCAAGGCGACGATCACGGTCTGGCGCAAGGGCGCAACGCGCGAGCTGCCGATCACCATCGCCGAAATGCAGTCCGACAAGAGCGCGAAGGCCGACGAGAAGAAGGCGCCGGAACCGAAGCCGCGCGCGTCGAATTCGCTGGGGCTCGCGGTGAGCGACCTGTCGGCCGAGCAGTTGAGCTCGCTCAAGCTGCGCAACGGCGTGCAGGTCGAGGCCTCCGATGGTCCGTCTGCGCGCGCCGGCCTGCAAAAGGGCGACATCGTGCTGCGCATCGGCGACACCGACATCACGAGCGCACGTCAGTTCGACGAAGTGTGCGCACGGCTCGATCCGCAGAAGATGACGGCCGTGCTCGTGCGGCGCGGCGACAACACCCAGTTCGTGCCGATGCGCCCGCGCGCAGCCGGGCAGAAATGACGGCGCCGGGCGGCCCGGCAAGCAGCGCCGGGCAGCCGCGCCGGCTGGTGTTGTACGGCCGCGCGTGGTGTCATCTGTGCGATGACATGCGCGCGGCGCTCGAACCGCTGATCGACGGGGCCGGCGTGCGGCTCGACGTGATCGATATCGACAGCGACCCGGCGCTGCAGGCGCGTTATGATGAGTGGGTGCCGGTGCTCGTGCTCGATGGCGTCGAGCTGTGTCACTACCACCTCGACGAAGCACGCGTGCGCGCGGCGCTTTTCCCGCAGCCGGCTTTTTAGCACCGCTTTCAGCGCCCGAACGTGCGCGCAGGGCGGCCCGGAGTGCTCCAGCGAGCCTCGCGCGCCGCGCTTCCTCCCGAACTGTCCTGCCGATACCCGTTTTCGGCTAAAATAGTCCGGTTTTTCATCTGTTTACGAGGCGTGCTCCGCTTTTCGTCCGGAGCGCGCCTTTTTCGCTTGATCGGCACTGAATGAATCATATTCGTAACTTCTCGATCATTGCGCACATCGACCATGGCAAGTCGACGCTCGCCGATCGCATCATCCAGCTGTGCGGCGGTCTTTCCGACCGCGAGATGGAAGCCCAGGTGCTCGACTCGATGGATCTCGAGCGCGAGCGGGGCATCACCATCAAGGCGCAGACTGCCGCGCTCTCCTACAAGGCGCGGGACGGTCAGGTCTACAACCTGAACCTCATCGACACGCCAGGTCACGTCGACTTCTCCTACGAGGTGAGCCGTTCGCTCTCCGCGTGCGAAGGCGCGCTGCTGGTCGTCGACGCGAGCCAGGGGGTCGAAGCGCAGACGGTGGCGAACTGCTACACGGCGATCGAACTCGGCGTCGAGGTCGTGCCCGTTCTCAACAAGATCGACCTGCCGGCGGCGAACCCCGAGAACGCGATCGAGGAGATCGAGGACGTGATCGGCATCGACGCGACCGACGCTACGCGCTGCAGCGCGAAGACCGGCCTCGGCGTCGAGGACGTGCTCGAAGCGCTGATCGCGAAGGTGCCGCCGCCCGAGGGCGATCCCGCGGCGCCGCTGCAGGCGCTCATCATCGACTCGTGGTTCGACAACTACGTCGGTGTCGTGATGCTCGTGCGTATCGTGAACGGCACGCTGCGTCCGAAGGAAAGGATCAAGCTGATGGCCACCGGCGCGCAGTATCCGGTCGAGCACGTCGGCGTGTTCTCGCCGAAGTCGCGCGATCTCGATGAACTGTCGGCGGGCCAGGTGGGCTTCATCATCGCGGGCATCAAGGAGCTGGCGGCGACCAAGGTGGGCGACACCGTCACCCACGTGACGAAGCCGGCCGCCGAGCCGCTGCCGGGCTTCAAGGAAGTGAAGCCGCAGGTGTTCGCGGGTCTCTATCCGGTCGAAGCGAACCAGTACGACGCGCTGCGCGAGTCGCTCGAAAAGCTCAAGCTCAACGACGCGTCGCTCCAGTACGAGCCGGAAGTCTCGCAGGCGCTCGGCTTCGGCTTTCGCTGCGGCTTCCTCGGTCTCCTGCACATGGAAATCGTGCAGGAGCGTCTCGAGCGCGAATTCGACATGGACCTCATCACCACGGCCCCGACCGTGGTGTACGAAGTCGTGCAGGCGGACGGCACCCTGATCAAGGTCGAAAACCCGGCGAAGATGCCGGAGCCCTCGAGGATCGCCGAGATCCGCGAGCCGATCGTCACGGTGAACCTGTACATGCCGCAGGACTACGTGGGCTCGGTCATCACGCTGTGCACGCAAAAGCGCGGCAACCAGATCAACATGCAGTACCACGGCCGTCAGGTGCAGCTCACCTACGAAATCCCGATGGCCGAGATCGTGCTCGATTTCTTCGATCGCCTGAAGTCGGTGTCGCGCGGTTATGCCTCCATGGACTACGAGTTCAAGGAGTACCGCAGCGCGGATGTCGTGAAGGTCGACATGCTGATCAACAGCGACAAGGTTGACGCGCTGTCCGTCATCGTGCACCGTTCGCAGTCGCAATATCGTGGCCGCGAAGTGGCGGCGAAGATGCGCGAGATCATTCCGCGCCAGATGTACGACGTCGCGATCCAGGCGGCGATCGGTGCGCACATCATCGCACGCGAGAACATCAAGGCACTGCGCAAGAACGTGCTCGCGAAGTGCTATGGCGGTGACATCTCGCGCAAGAAGAAGCTGCTCGAAAAGCAGAAGGAAGGCAAGAAGCGGATGAAGCAGGTCGGCTCCGTCGAAATTCCGCAAGAGGCCTTCCTTGCGATCCTCCGGGTCGAAGACAAATAAGAGAACACTGGACCTCTACATGAATTTTGCGCTGATTCTTTTTGTGCTCGTCATCTTGACGGGCATCGCCTGGGTAGCTGACAAACTGTTTTTCATGCCGCAACGACGCCGCGCCGCCGATGCGGCTGTCGCGGAGTTCGACCGGCAGCAGGAGCGGGTCGGCGCGCGTTTCGCCGATGAGAACGCCCCCGTCACGCGCCAGCAACTGCGCAACGACAAGCTGCGCCAGCCGTGGTGGCTCGAATACACGGCAAGCTTCTTTCCGGTGATCCTCGTCGTGTTCCTTGTGCGCTCGTTCGTCATCGAGCCGTTCAAGATTCCGTCGGGCTCGATGGTGCCGACGCTGCTGGTGGGCGATTTCATTCTCGTGAACAAGTTCGAATACGGTCTGCGCCTGCCGATCACGAACACCAAGATCACGCAGGGCAGTCCGCTGCAACGTGGCGACGTCGTCGTGTTCCGCTATCCGAAGGACGAGTCGGTCGACTACATCAAGCGCGTGATCGGCCTGCCCGGCGACGTCGTTGCCTATCAGGACAAGAAGCTCACCATCAATGGCAAGCCGGTGCCCGAAACGCAACTGCCCGACTACTTCGACGAAGAGCGCATCGGTTACGCGAAGCAGTACATGGAAGACCTCGATGGCCGCAAGAACCGCATCCTGAACAATCCGGCGGTGCCGCCGTTCATCATCGGCGCCGAGGATTATCCGTATCGCGACAACTGCCAGTACAACGAGCGCGGTGTGATCTGCAAGGTGCCGCCGGGCAACTACTACATGATGGGCGATAACCGCGACAACAGTGCGGACAGCCGCTACTGGGGTTTCGTGCCGGACGCGAACATCGTCGGCCGCGCGTTCTTCGTCTGGATGAACTTCAGCGACATCAAGCGCATCGGTTTCTTCAATTGATCGTGTAAGCGGCTGCAACTCCCTCGACATGCTGCGTCATGCATGCAGCGTGTTCGCACGCTACTTGAAGAAGCTGCGCTAACGTCGCTTCGTCATGCTTTTTCGCCGGCCGGCCCGCGTTTTCGCCGGGGCTGGCCGGCGCGTTATACTCTCCCCATGCCCCAATCTCCGTTGGAAAGCCGTTTGCGCTACGAATTTCGCAATGCGGAATTGTTGCGCCAGGCTTTAACCCACCGCAGTCACAGTGCCACGCATAACGAGCGCCTCGAATTTCTCGGCGACTCGGTCCTGAATTGCGCGGTGGCGGCCCTATTGTTCCAACGTTTTGGCAAGCTGGACGAAGGCGACCTGTCGCGCGTGCGCGCGAACCTGGTCAAGCAGCAGTCGCTTTACGAAATTGCTCAGGCCCTCAATATCGCGGATTCGCTGCGGCTCGGCGAAGGCGAGTTGCGCAGCGGCGGCTTTCGCCGTCCGTCGATCCTCGCGGACGCGCTCGAAGCCGTCTTTGGCGCGGTGTTCGTCGATGGCGGCTTCGACGCGGCTCAGACCGTGATCAAGCGGCTGTATATACCGATCCTCGACCATATCGACCCGCGCACGCTCGGCAAGGACGCTAAGACGCTGCTGCAGGAATACCTGCAAGGTCACAAGATCGCGCTGCCCACGTACACGGTCGTGGCGACGCACGGTGCGGCGCACAATCAGCAATTCGAAGTCGAATGCACGGTGCCCAAGCTGGACGTCAAGGTGTCGGGTTCGGGCGCGAGCCGTCGCGCGGCCGAGCAGGCCGCGGCCAAGAAGGCGCTCGAGGAAGTGATCGCGGCGGCGCCCACGCTCGTCGCCAAGCCCAAGCGCTCCAAGAGCGCGCGGGCCGCGAAGGCCGAGGTGGAAGTCGTGCCGGGCGTGACGGGCGTGCAGGGTGCGCTCGATCTGCGCTCGCCGGAACGCCGCGAACGCGCGGCGCGCGCCGAGCGCGTGCACCGCGCCGTCGATGCGGCGGGCAACGTGCCGCCGCCCGAACGCGGCGTGCCGGCCGGGCCCGCGCCGCTCGCGATGATCCGCGCGGCGCATGTCGAATACAGCCAGGAGCGCGCGAGCACGGATAAGCCCGAGGCCGCCGCGCGTGCGCATGCGGAGAAGGGCGCCGAACCCGCCGCCGACAAACCTGCGGACGCGGCGCCGGAGCCGGCCGCCGCGCGCACGGGCGCGAAGGGTGAGCGCGAGCATGCTGCTGAACGCCAGACCGAACGTGCCCCCGAGCGCCCCACGCTGCGCGTGCGCGAAGCCGCGCCGGGCGAGGCCGCCGACACGCCGGCCGCGCCGGTGCCGCTGCGTGCGGCCGACGCTGGCCACTGAAATCTATCGTGGCGCGCCTCGCGCGCCGACCCCCTCTTTCTGCTGCAAACCGACCATGAACGCTCCCACCTCCACTCCTGCTGGTTTTCGTTGCGGCATGGTCGCGATCGTCGGCCGTCCGAATGTCGGCAAATCGACGCTGATGAACGCGCTGGTCGGCCAGAAGATCAGCATCACGTCGCGCAAGGCGCAGACGACGCGCCATCGCATCACCGGTATCAACACGACGGAAGACGCGCAATACATCTTCGTCGATACCCCGGGTTTCCAGACGCGCCATAGCACGGCGCTGAACCGGTCGCTGAACCGCGCGGTGACCTCGACGCTGTCGTCGGTCGATGCCGTGCTGTTCGTGATCGAGGCCGGCCGCTTCGGTCCGGATGACCAGAAGGTGCTCGACCTGATCCCGCCGTCGGCGCCGACGCTGCTGATCGCGAACAAGATCGACCGCGTGAACGACAAGGCCACGCTGTACCCGTTCATCCAGCAAGTGCAGGCGCTGCGCGACTTTCGCGAGATCGTGCCGCTGTCGGCGAAGAACACCGAGGACATCGGGCGCCTGCTCGCGACGGTCAAGCCGTATCTGCCCGAGGGCGAGCCGATCTACGGTGAGGACGATCTGACCGATCGCAGCGAGCGCTTCCTCGCCGCCGAAATCCTGCGCGAAAAAGTGTTCCGCTGGACCGGCGACGAACTGCCGTACACGAGCACGGTCGTCATCGACAAGTTCGAGACCGAAGGGCGCCTGCGCCGCGTGTTCGCGACGATCCTCGTCGAGCGCGACATGCACAAGGCGATGGTGATCGGCCAGAAGGGCGCCAAGCTCAAGCAGATCAGCACCGAAGCGCGGCTCGACATGGAGAAGCTCTTTGGCGGTCCCGTCTATCTCGAGACCTTCATCAAGGTGCGAAGCGGCTGGGCCGACAACGACGCCGGGCTGCGTGCCTACGGGTATGAGTGACCCGGAGCTCGGCACGTCACCCGACGACTGGACGGCGCTCGCCGCGCCGGGCGGCACGAACGAAACCGAGGCCGGTACACCGCCCGCCGGTACGCGCCGCCGCCGCACGAAGACCGCTGCAGCGCCCGACACCGCCGATGCCGACGATACGGTTGCGCGCCGCTCGAGCGCCCGCCGCGTGCCGCGTGCGCCAGCTTCGGACTTTCGCGTCGCCGAGCAGCCGGCCTTCGTCCTGCACAGCTATCCGTACCGCGAGACCAGTCTCATCATCGATGTGCTGACGCGCGATCACGGCCGCGTCGCGCTCGTCGCGAAGGGCGCCAAGCGCCCTCATTCGGCGCTGCGCGGCGTGCTGCAGACCTTCCAGCCGCTGTCGCTCGCATGGAGCGGCAAGGGCGAGGTGCGCACGCTGACGGGCGCCGAGTGGGTCGGCGGCATGTTGCCGCTCGCGGGCGATGCGCTCTTGTGCGGCTTCTACGTCAACGAGTTGCTCGTGAAGTTCTGCGCGCGCGAAGACTCCCATCCGCAACTCTTTCGCCATTACGTCGTCACACTCACACGGCTTGCGTACGACGAGCCGCCCGTGCAGGTGCTGCGTTCGTTCGAGCGCGTGCTGCTGCGCGAAACGGGCTATGCGCTCGCGCTCGATCGCACCGTCGCGCGCAAGGCCGTGGAGTCCGGCCGCCGCTATGTGTTCGATCCCGAGCGCGGCGTGCGCGAGGCATCGGACGAGTGGCCCGCTCAATGGCCAGTCCTTGACGGGCAGACGTTGCTCGACATGGAGAAGGACGATTACCATCGACCCCAGACGGTTACGCAGAGCAAGGCGCTGATGCGCTTCCTGCTCAACACTTACCTTGGCGGCACGCCGCTCGCGACGCGCCAGATCCTGATCGACTTGCAGAACCTATGAGCTTCTTCCTGACTTCTCCGAACGTGATCGATCTCGGTGTGAACATCGATCACGTCGCCACGCTGCGCAATGTGCGCGGCACGACCTATCCCGATCCGATCCGCGCAGCGCTCATGGCCGAGGAGGCCGGCGCGGACGTGATCACGCTGCACCTGCGCGAGGACCGCCGCCATATCGTCGATACGGACGTGCGCGCGCTGCGCCCGCTGCTCAAGACGCGCATGAACCTCGAATGCGCGGTGACCGCCGAAATGCTCGACATCGCCTGCGAAGTGAAGCCGCAGGACGTGTGCCTCGTGCCGGAAAAACGTCAGGAGCTGACGACCGAAGGCGGTCTCGACGTCGCCGGCCACTTCGATGCCGTGGCATCGGCGTGCCGTCAGCTCGCCGATGCGGGCATCCGCGTGTCGCTCTTCATCGATGCAGACGAAACGCAGATCCGCGCCGCGCACGAGACCGGCGCGCCGGTGATCGAGCTGCACACCGGCCGCTACGCCGAAGCGCACAACGACATCGAGCAGTCGCGCGAATACGAGCGCGTCGTGCGCGGTGTCGAATGCGGCATCGGCCTCGGTCTGAAAGTGAACGCGGGCCACGGTCTGCACTACACCAACGTGCAGCAGATCGCCGCGATCGACGGTATCGACGAACTCAACATCGGCCACGCGATCGTTGCGCATGCACTCTTCGCGGGCTGGGAAAACGCGGTGCGCGAGATGAAGGCGATCATGGTCGCCGCGCGTCTCGGCGCACGCGCATAAGGGTATAAGCGACAGGCCCGCTGTTGCCGCGCGGGCCGCTTCGACAGCAACCTCTTGCACGGGAGCGCAGAGCGCATGGCGATCTATGGCATCGGCACCGACATCATCCAGGTCAGCCGCGTCGAGGCGGTGATGCAGCGCACCGGCGGGCGCTTCGCGGCGCGTGTGCTCGGCCCCGACGAGCTGCGTATCTATGAGGCGCGCAAAGCGCGCTCGGAGGTGCGCGGGCTCGCGTTCCTCGCCACGCGTTTCTCCGTGAAAGAGGCGTTCTCGAAGGCGATCGGCCTCGGCATGCGCTGGCCCATGACGTGGCGCGCGGTGCAGACACTCAATGAAGCGGGTGGCAAGCCGGTCATCGTCGCGTCGGGCGAACTCGCGAGCTGGCTCGATGCGCGCGGTATCAGCGCCCGCGTGACCCTCAGCGACGAGCGCGACTACGCGGTGTCGTTCGTGATCGCCGAGGTCGCCGATCCCGCCGCCTGAATCCTCGCCGCGCGGCGCCGCCCGCGTGGCTCACACCTCAAGCTTTTTTCAATGAAGAACAGTCCCGGACCGGTAATGCTCGATGTGGTCGGCAAGACGCTGACCAGCGACGATGTGCGTCGTCTCTCCCACCCGATGACGGGTGGCGTGATCCTGTTTGCGCGCCACTATGAAAACCGCGCGCAGCTCGTTGCGCTGACCGATGCGATCCGCGCGGTGCGCAGCGATCTTCTGATCGCGGTCGATCATGAAGGCGGGCGCGTCCAGCGCTTTCGCACCGACGGCTTCACGTTGCTGCCCGCGATGGGCCGCCTCGGCGCACTGTGGGACAAGGACGTGCTGCTCGCGACCAAGGTCGCGACGGCCGCCGGCTATGTGCTCGCGAGCGAGCTGCGCGCCTGCGGCATCGACATGAGCTTCACGCCCGTGCTCGATCTCGGCTACGGGCAATCGAAGGTGGTCGGCGATCGCGCGTTTCACCGCGATCCGCGCGTCGTCACGCTGCTTGCCAAAAGCCTCAATCACGGCCTCGCGCTCGCGGGCATGGCCAACTGCGGCAAGCATTTTCCAGGGCACGGTTTCGCCGAAGCCGATTCGCACGTCGCGATGCCGGTCGACGAGCGCGAGCTGGACGCCATCCTCGCCGAGGACGCGATGCCCTACGACTGGCTCGGTCTGTCGCTTGCTGCGGTCATGCCCGCGCACGTGGTCTATCCGAAGGTCGACCCGAAGCCGGGCGGCTTTTCGCGCGTCTGGCTGCAGGACGTGCTGCGCAACCGTCTGCGCTTCACCGGCGCGATCTTCAGCGACGATCTGACGATGGAGGCGGCGCGCCAGGGCGGCACGCTGACCGAGGCCGCGCAGGCGGCGCTCGCAGCGGGTTGCGACATGGTGCTCGTGTGCAACCAGCCCGACGAAGCGGAGAAGGTGTTGAACGGGCTGCAACTGCGGCCCTCGAAGGCGTCGCGCCAGCGCATCAAGCGGCTGCAGCCGCTTGGCAAGGCGCTGCGCTGGGACAAGCTGCTCGCCGATCCGGGCTACCTCGCGGCGCAGTCGCTGCTGCGCGAGAGCCTGCCTTGATCACTCGCCGCTCGCGCCCGAACGCTCAGCTCAATTCAGGCGCATGCGCTGCAGCTTGTTGTAGAGCGTCTTCGGACTGATGCCGAGCAGCGACGCGGCGCGGTGGCGCGTGCCGCCGACCGCGTCGAGCGTCGCGCGGATCAGCATTTCCTCGACGTCGGCGAGCGGCGTGCCGACCGTCACCTGCACGCGGCCGCCCGCAAGCTCGCGGGTGCCTCCGGGACCGCCTTCCGGCGCACGCAGCGTGTCCAGCACGTCGCTCGAACCGTGCCAGGCGCGCCGCACCGTCTCCTGAAGTTCGCGCACATTGCCGGGCCATTCGTAGGCGAGGCACTCGCGGATGAACGCCGGCGACATCAGCCGGGTCGTCCCGCCCACGCCACGCGCGTGGGCATCCTGATTCAGTTCGTCGACGCAGGCCTCCGCAAGGAGCGCCGCATCGTTTTCGCGTTCGCGCAGCGGCGGCATGGCGAGCGCAGCGGCGTCGAGGCGCGACCACAAATCCCCATGCAGGGCGCCCTGGTCGACTGCATCGCGCGGCACGAGCCGCGTGGCGCCGACGAGGCGGAAATCCGTCCCGACCTCGCTGCTGCCGCCGACGCGCATGAACGTCTGCGAGTCGAGCGCGCGCAGCAGCGCCTCTTGATCCTCGCGCGGCAGGGCAGTCAGATCGTCGATGAACAGCGTGCCGCCGGCGGCCTGGTCGATCAGACCGGGTTCGCGCTGGTCGGCGCCGCTGAAGGCGCCGCGCTCATGACCGAACAGCACGCTCGCGAGCGGCCGTCCGCTCGTCGTTTCGCCGGCTACGGCGCGGCAGTCGCATACGACGAACGGCCCCTTGCGCCGCCGGCTCAATTGATGCAGCGTGCGCGCGGCCACTTCCTTGCCGGTGCCGGCCTCGCCGTGGATCAGGATGGCGGCCTCCGTGGGCGCCATCCGCTCGAGCGTGTCATAGACTTGCTGGATCGAGTTGCTGCGCCCGAGCATCGGTCCGAAACGGCCCATCTGGCGCAGCATCTGGCGCAGCACGCGGACTTCCTCGGTGAGTTCGTACGGGCGCGGGATGCGCGCGAGCAGGCTGCGCAGACGCGGGATGTTGACCGGTTTGAGCAGATAGTCCCAGATGCCGTGGCGCAACGCCTCGATGGCGCTCTCGACGGTGGCATTGCCGGTCATCACGATGACCGGCAATGCACCGCCGGGCGGTTGCGTCGGCAGGTGCTGGAGCAATTCGAGACCGCTGCCGTCGGGCAGGTTCAGGTCCACCAGCACGACGTCGGGGATGAAGCGCGCGAGCGCGGCCCGCGCGTCGGCGAGCGTCGCGGCGGTATCGACGGAAAAGCCGTCCGCAGCAAGGATGGCGGACAGGCCGGACAGGCTGTTGGGATCGTCTTCGACAATCAGGGCGTGTGGCATGGCAAGCGCAACGTTACGGGTGTTCGGGGCGCGCCGCGTCAGGCCGCACAACAGCGGCGCACGCGCGGCAAAGGTGTCGCATTACGCGACACCTGGGTCGCCGGGACGATTCGATGCAGGCTTGTAATTCCGGTCCTCTTTGAAAGGCTGACATGATTTACCGGCAGATACTGCGCCTCGCGCGAGGCGGCACCGTTCGTGCCACCCGCGCGAGGCGCGCCAAGCCAGGGTGCTTCAGGCTCGACGAGGCTGGGTTAGTGCCAGGGGCGGTTGGCGTCGAAAAAGCGGCGCACTTCGAGTTCCGCTTCATCGCGCGTCTTGCCGTAACGCTCCTGGATCAGGCCGGCCAGCCGGTCCGCATGGCCTTCGGCGCGGATGAGTTCGTCGTCCGTCAATTCGCCCCATGCGGCCTTGGCCTTGCCGACCATCTGCTTCCACTTGCCTTCAGCGATGTCGTTGTTCATCGTGCATCTCCTGGTTGAGTAAGGGAGTGGCCCTCGCGAGGGCTCCTACCCGAACTAGCAGGGAGCATGCCACCGGAATCCGGCTTGCCGATTCGGCCGGGCAGTGCCGGTAAAGTTTTCTGCTATCAGCCACAACATACACGCTCGCGCCGAAAAGAAAAAGCGCCCCGTTCGGGGCGCCTTCATGCCAGGGCACGCCGGCCCGGCGCGCACTGGCTTCTCGTCGAGCAATCCGCGCAAAGCCGCACGCGGCGGCTTCATGCGGCGCGCATTACGCGCGGCTGCGGTACTCGTTGGTACGCGTGTCGATTTCGATCTTGTCGCCGATGTTGCAGAACAGCGGCACTTGCAGTTCGTAGCCGGTGTTGAGCTTGGCGGTCTTGAGGACCTTGCCCGACGACGTGTCGCCCTTGACGGCCGGTTCCGTGTACGTGATTTCGCGCACGAGCGTGGTCGGCAGTTCGACCGAGATGGCCTTCTCGTTGTAGAACACGACTTCGCAGCCCATGCCGTCTTCGAGGTAGTTGAGCGCGTCGCCCATCATCTCGGCTTCGACTTCGTACTGGTTGTAGTCGGCGTCCATGAACACGTACATCGGGTCGGCGAAGTACGAGTAGGTCACTTCCTTGCGGTCGAGCAAGACGACTTCGAACTTGTCGTCGGCCTTGTACACGGTTTCCATGCCCGCGCCGGTCAGCAGGTTCTTGAACTTCATCTTCACGACGGCGGAGTTGCGGCCCGACTTGTTGTACTCGGCCCTCTGCACGACCATGGCATCCGTGCCGATCATCACGACGTTGCCGACGCGGAGTTCTTGTGCGGTCTTCATAAAACTGTCCTGTCCAAAATAGGTGGCTCAACTGTGCTCAACGGCAAACGTCGCAAGCGCTTTCGCGAAGATGCAGCGCTCACGCCCGCTGGCGTACTGGCCCCGAATCGCTCGAGACATCGTTTGAGACGGCTGCCGTTGGATAACCGCTTATTTTAACTGACTTTTTGCGAATTCGGCCAGATTTGCGGCGAGATCGCCAGGCAGTGCCAGTTCGGCGGCCCAGGCGCGTGCGCGCTCCGACAATGCCGGGCGATGGGCGGCGAGAGCGGCCCAGTCCGGCGCGCCACGGCCGTTCCAGGCATGCCAGAAGCGTTGCAGCGCGTCGGCGGCGGCCTGGGGCAGCGTGCGCGCATAGTGCGCGAGCGCGGCGTCGAGTTTCGGCAGGTGGGCGTCGTCGGCTTGCGGGTAGATGTGCCAGACAAATGGGCGCGCCGCCCACTGGGCGCGCACGAACGAGTCCTCGCCGCGCACGAAGTTGATATCGCTCGCCCACAACAGCGCGTCGTAGCCGCGCTGATCGGTGAAGGCGAGGCTATGTGCGCGCAGCGCGCCGCGCTCGGCACGCTCGCCGGCGCTGAACGACGGCAGCGAGAAAAAGCGCGCCAGCGCGCCCGAACTGCGGCCTTCGGGCACGAGCAGCACGACCGGCGATGCGGCGTCGCGCCACTGGGCGAGCAACAGATCGATCGCGGGATTTTCGTAGGCGAACAGCGACACGACGGTCGCGGCCGCATCGGGCGGCGGGCCGCCAGTCGCCTGTTGCCACCATGCGGCGCGGGCGTCGGCGGAGGTCTCGAACGCCGCGCGCGCCGCGTCGAGATCGTGCTCCTTGAGGACACCGCCCGTGCCGGGTCCGAGACCCGGGAAGAAGAACGTTTTCACGAGCGGATAGCGCGGATGCGGCGACGGCCGCAGATGGAACTCGCCGACCCAGTCCTCGGCGCTCAGGTATTCGAGGTTGAGCCACACGGGACGGCGCGTGCGTTGCGCCATCGCCGCGACGTAGACGTTCGGCAGCTCGCAGGCGAATGCCTCGATCACGACGTCGGCGATCTGCAGCGTCTCGCCCGCGTGGGTCGGTTCGTGCCAGTGCTCGATGACGATGTCGCCGAGCGTTTGCGTTGCGCGCGTGGTCGACAGTTCAGGGCACAGTCTCTGGAACGCATGCAGATCGTCGACGAACACGCGCACCTGCCAGCCATGCTCGGCCGCGAGCTGCCGCGCGAGGCGCCAGCAGACGCCGATATCGCCGAAGTTGTCGATGACTGCGCAGAAGATATCGCAGGCGATCTGCGCCGGCGCGTCGTGTGCGGGAGGAGAAGGGGCGTCGGTCATGATGGCGTTGCGCCGTGAGCGTGCGCCGCGGGGCTGCCGCAAACGCCGTTCGAGGCCGTGTCGGCAGGTTCGGACTGGCGCGGAATGATCTAAACTGGCGATTCTAAAGCACACCTGCCGCCCCGTCTGGCCGCGCGCGCGAAATCGCTGTTGCGCCGCGCCGCGAAGACCTGGCATCACCAAGCCTGGATGACCGATTCCGACGTTTTCGAGCCCAAGAAGGCGCTTGCGCAACTGCCGCATCTGCCCGGCGTCTATCGTTACTACGATGCGCAGGACGCGGTCCTGTACGTCGGCAAGGCGCGCGACCTGAAGAAGCGCGTCTCGAGCTACTTCACGAAGACCCAGCTCTCGCCGCGCATCGCGATGATGGTGACGCGCATCGTGCGCATCGAGACCACGGTGACCCGCTCGGAAGCCGAGGCGCTGCTGCTCGAGAACAACCTGATCAAGGCGCTCACGCCGCGCTACAACATCCTCTTTCGCGACGACAAGTCGTACCCGTTGCTCAAGCTCACCGGGCACCAGTTCCCGCGCATGGCGTACTACCGCGGCGCCGTCGATCGCAAGAGCCAGTATTTCGGGCCGTTCCCGAGCGCCTCGGCGGTGCGCGAGAGCATCCAGATCCTGCAGCGCGTGTTCCAGCTGCGCACCTGCGAGGACTCGGTGTTCAACAACCGCACGCGGCCATGTCTGCTGCATCAGATCGCGCGCTGCACGGCGCCGTGCGTCGGCGCGATCAGCGAGGAGGACTACGCGCGCGACGTGAGCAACGCGTCGCGCTTCCTGCTCGGCCGCCAGACCGAGGTGATGAAGGAACTCGAAACGAAGATGCACGCGTACGCTGCCGAACTCAAGTTCGAGCAGGCGGCGTCGGTGCGCAACCAGATGAGTTCGCTCGCGACGGTGCTCCATCAGCAGGCCATCGAAACGGGCGGCGACAACGACGTCGATGTCCTCGCGGTGGTGGCGCTGGGCGGACGGGTCTGCGTGAATCTCGCGATGGTGCGCGGCGGCCGCCATCTCGGCGACAAGGCGTATTTCCCGGCGCATGTCGAAAGCGCGCTCACCGACGATGAAGGCGGCGTCGGCGAGGCCGTCGATGCCACGCAGGCCGTGGTGCCCTCGGGCGTGCCGGCGCAAGCCGCGCTCGCGACGATGGAGTCGGGCGCCGCGCTCGTCGACCCGCTCGCCATCGCCCAGGACCTGCCGCCCGAGAGCAGCGATGACGAGCCGCAAGCCGCCGACGATGCCGACGCCGATGCTCCGCCCGGCCGCCGTGCGCGTGCCCCGGGCATCGAGTCCGACGTGCTCGATGCATTCATCGCGCAGCATTACCTGGGCAATCGGGTGCCGCCGGTGCTGGTGGTCAGCCATCCGCCGGCCAATCGCGAGTTGATCGACGTGCTGTGCGAACAGGCCGGCCACAAGGTCACGCTGCTGCGCCAGCCGCAGGGGCAGAAGCGCGCATGGCTCGCGATGGCCGAGCAGAACGCGCGCCTCGCGCTCGCCCGGCTGCTCTCCGAGCAGGGCTCGCAGCAGGCGCGCACGCGCTCGCTCGCGCAACTGCTCGGGCTCGAACTCGACGACCTCGCGCACCTGCGCATCGAATGCTTCGACATCAGCCACACGATGGGCGAAGCGACCCAGGCGTCGTGCGTGGTGTATCACCATCACAAGATGCAGTCGGGCGAATACCGGCGCTACAACATCAACGGCATCACCCCCGGCGACGACTACGCCGCGATGCGCCAGGTGCTCACGCGCCGCTACGAAAAGATGATCGCCCAGGCGGCCAGCAACGAAGCGGACGAAGCGCAAACGCTGCAGGGCGATGCCGATGGCACGGCCGAAGCGTCGCCGGAGGGCGCCGAGCCAGTCGCCGCGGGCGGCACGCTGCCCGGCATCGTGCTGATCGACGGTGGCAAGGGGCAGGTCGAGATCGCGCGCCAGGTGTTCAGCGAACTGGGTCTCGATCCGTCGCTGCTGGTCGGCGTCGCGAAGGGCGAGGGCCGCAAGGTGGGTCTGGAGACGCTGGTGTTCGCCGATGGCCGCACACCGCTCGAACTCGGCAAGGAGAGCGCGGCGCTGATGCTGGTCGCGCAGATCCGCGACGAGGCGCATCGTTTTGCGATTACCGGCATGCGCGCCAAGCGCGGCAAGACCCGGCAGACCTCGCGGCTCGAAGAGCTGGAGGGCGTGGGCGCTAAGCGGCGCCAGCGCTTGCTCGCGCGCTTTGGCGGACTGCGCGGCGTGATGGCCGCGAGCGTCGAGGATCTTGCGAGTGTCGAGGGCATTTCGCGCTCGCTCGCCGAGCAGATCTACCAGCAACTGCACTGAGTCCGCGCGCTCGCCACACGCGTGGGTGTGGCGTCCTGACTTACACTTGCTTGTGGCAGGTGCGGTGTCGCGGCACAATTGCATCTTCCTTTGACCGATTGACCGTTTCACCGACCAATCGATTGACAAAATCGCGCCTGCCGATGCCGTTCAACTTTCCCATCCTTCTGACCTGGCTGCGGATCATGGCGATCCCGCTCGTGGTCGGCGTGTTCTACCTGCCCGACACGGTGCTCTCGCCGATGGCGCGCAACATCGCGGCGATGCTGATCTTCGTGCTCGCCGCGCTCACCGATTGGTTCGACGGCTATCTGGCGCGTCGCTGGAACCAGACCTCGTCGTTCGGCGCGTTTCTCGATCCGGTCGCCGACAAGCTGATGGTCACCGCCGCGCTGCTCGTGCTCGTGCATCTCGCGCGGCTCGATACGGCGATCGCGCTCGTGATCGTCGGACGCGAGATCGCCATCTCGGCGTTGCGCGAATGGATGGCGCAGATCGGCGCTTCGAAGAGCGTGGCGGTCAATCAGCTCGGCAAGTTCAAGACCGTGTGCCAGATGGTCGCGATTCCGATGCTGCTGTTCTATGCGCCGCTGCAACTCGGACCCGTGTCGATCGATACGCGCGTGTGGGGCGGATGGCTCATCTATGTCGCGGCGGTCCTGACCATCTGGTCGATGCTGTACTACATGAAGCTCGCGTGGCCGCAGATCCGCGAACGCAGCGGCATCCTTTGATTTGACCTTGTTTTTCAGGGCCTTGAACGCAAGCCTCAAAAATCATGCGTGCAGGGGGTTGACACGTTTCTGTGCCTTATACATAATCTCACTTCTCTGCTGAACGACGCGCTGAACACAGCGAAGCAGTCAGCGGAGAAGATGGAAAAGCAGCAAAAATGCGGGAGTAGCTCAGTTGGTAGAGCGCAACCTTGCCAAGGTTGAGGTCGCGAGTTCGAGACTCGTCTCCCGCTCCATAGTTTGGAGATGCAGCGTTTTGCGGTGGTAGCGCAGGGCGGTGCAGGCAGGACAGGCGGTATATAGCAGGACAATGCGGGAGTAGCTCAGTTGGTAGAGCGCAACCTTGCCAAGGTTGAGGTCGCGAGTTCGAGACTCGTCTCCCGCTCCAGACATCCGGGGAAGCAGCGCTTCCCTTTTTGTTTGATGGGCTGCGCGAAGCGCGGTGTCGTCGAATGAAATCTGTCGAATCGTTGTGGGCGCAAGCAGTGCCAGACGCATCGACAGTCCGCTTCTGGCGCGATAGCAAAGCGGTTATGCAGCGGCCTGCAAAGCCGTGTAGGCCGGTTCGACTCCGGCTCGCGCCTCCAGAAAAAAGCAAAGCCACCTTCGGGTGGCTTTGCTTTTTTGCGCTCGTGAATCACGCGACGTCCTCAGCAGAGCGCCACGGCCAGGGCACAATGACCGTGATTTCTCACTGAATGCCCGAAGCCATGACCATCGAACTTCCCGAAGACGCGCGCAATGGCGCGATCGCGTCGATCCAGCGCTACTTCGACGCCAACATGGACGAGCCGATCGGCAATATCGGCGCCGGTGCCTTGCTCGGTTTCTTTCTCGAAGAGATCGCGCCGCTCGTCTACAACCAGGCGATCGCCGAAGCGCAGGAGAGCATGCAGGCCCGTATCACCGAACTCGATATCGATCTGCACGCCGAGCCGTTCGGGTACTGGCGCAAGTTCGCGTCCGCGCCGCGCGGGCGTAAATGAACAGGCAAGCGGGCGCGCGGCGCAGGTTTGGCTATCGCGTTCGCCACGCGGCATAATCGTGCTGTTATCCAGGGACCCCTTTGTAATGCTTGCCGAAGCCGCCATGACCGAGTCGAATTCCGCACCGTTGTCCACGCAGTTCGAATGGCGCTTCAAGCCATTCGACGAACTCAAGACGTCCGAGGTCTACGACATGCTGGCGGCGCGCTCGGCGGTATTCGTCGTCGAGCAGAACTGCGTGTATGGCGATATCGATGGCCTCGATGACGACGCCTGGCATCTGTTCGCGTACAGCACGAAGGACACGACCGGCACGACCAGCGAGCGGCCCGAACTCGCGGGCTATCTGCGTGTACTGCTGCCCGATGCCACCGATCCCGACGTGCGCATCGGCCGCGTGCTGACGACGGCCGGTTTCCGTGGCATGAAGCTGGGCAACGCCATGCTCGAACAGGCGCTTGTGCGCATCGCCGAGCGCTGGCCTGGCCTGCCGATCCGCCTGCATGCCCAGGCTCATCTGCAGAATTTTTACGGCGCGTTCGGCTTCAAGCCCGTGTCCGAGATTCACGACGAAGACGGCATTGCGCACGTCTGGATGCGCTCGGCCTGACCATCCGCGCCGCGACGACCGAATAACAGCGCGGCACGCGCGATGCTTGCGCTTTGCTCGTTACACAAACGGACTGCCGGCGCCGCACTGCCTCGAAAAAGTGGCGGATGCGCGGTAAGATGCGGTCACTTTCCCGGTCACTGACTACTACCCGGACCTGCGAGCCGTCAAACGGCCGGGCGCAAAGACTACGCGATGCAAGCACTTCCTGCTGTCCTGCCGCCCGAAAAGACGGCATTCTTTTTCGATTTCGACGGCACGCTGGTCGAACTGGCACCGACGCCCGACGGCGTGCTCGTGAGCCCCGAACTGCTCGCGCTCCTGCGCGAGCTGCGGCAACTGACGCATGGCGCGGTGGCGATCGTGTCCGGGCGCGGCATCGACAGTATCGATGCGTTTCTCGGCATGCCGGATCTGCCGGTGGCGGGGCTGCACGGCGCCGAGCGGCGCGACGCAAATGGCGACACGCAGCGCGTTGGCTTCAACGACGAGCGGCTGCTGCACATGGAGCAGGTGCTCGCCGAAGTCGTGCGCACGCATCCGGGCATGCTGCTGGAGATCAAGGGCGCGGCCGTCGCGCTGCACTATCGCAACGCCCCCGAATGCGAACCGGCTGCACGTGCGGCCACGTCGCGGCTTGCCGCCGACTACGCCGACGCCTACGTGCTGCAGCCCGGCAAGATGGTCTACGAGATCAAACCCAAGGACGTCGACAAGGGCCGCGCGCTGCGCGCGTTTCTCGACGAGCCGCCATTCGCGGGCCGCGTGCCCGTCTTCGCGGGCGACGATCTGACTGACGAAAAGGGCTTCTCGGTCGTCAACGAGCAGGGCGGCGTGTCGATCAAGGTCGGCGCGGGCACCACGATCGCGCGCAGCCGCGTCGATTCGGTCGAGGCATTGCTCGCGTGGCTCGCGTCGATCGTCGCCGCGGCGCGCAGCGCGTGATCGCCGGTTTGCGCGCAGGTCGCGCCGCGCACGTCATTTCCTCTTTATTTTCGTACGGACAGCGCATTTCATGAGCCGACTCATCATCGTGTCGAACCGGGTCGCGCCGATTTCCGAAGGCGGGCCCGCTGCGGGCGGTCTGGCAGTCGGCGTCTACGACGCGCTGAAGGAAACGGGCGGCATGTGGTTCGGCTGGAGCGGCGACGTGTTGTCGTCGGGCCAGCCGCAGATCACGCTCGAAGAACGGGGACCGGTCACCTTCGCGACCATCGGCCTTGCCCGGCGCGATTACGACCAGTATTACCGCGGCTTCTCGAATGCGACGCTGTGGCCCGCGTTTCACTATCGCGCCGATCTCGTCCAGTACGACCGTCACGACTTCGAAGGCTATTGCCGCGTGAATGCATGGCTCGCGCAGCAACTCGTGCCGCTCCTGCGCGACGACGACGTGATCTGGGTCCACGACTATCACCTGATCCCGTTTGCGCAGGCATTGCGTGCGGCCGGCGTGAAGAACCGCATTGGTTTCTTTTTGCACATTCCGTTTCCGGCGTCGCAGGTCCTGCTCGCGGTGCCGCCGCATCGCGAACTGGTCGAGGCGCTGTGCTCGTTCGATCTGCTCGGCTTCCAGACGCAGCCTGATTTGCGCGCGTTCTGCGACTACGTCGTGAGCGAGGCGGGCGGGGCGGTCGAGCGCGAGTCGGACGGCCTCACGCGCATCGAGGCGTTCGGGCAGACGCTGCGAGCGTCGGCCTATCCCATCGGCGTCTATCCCGACGAGATCGCCGAACTCGCGAAAGCGGGCGAGCGCGGCAAGCCCGTGCGCACGATGAAGACGTCGCTGCATGGACGCAAGGCGATCATCAGCGTGGACCGGCTCGATTACTCGAAGGGACTCGTCGAGCGTTTTCGCGCGTTCGAGCGCTTGCTCGATCATGTGCCCGCGCAGCGCGACAAGGTGTCGTTCATCCAGATCGCGCCGCCCACGCGCGCCGACCTGCATGCGTACCAGGATATCCGGCTGCGCCTCGAAGCGGAGTCGGGGCGCATCAACGGGCGCTTTTCCGAACTCGACTGGACGCCGATCTGGTACATCCATCGCCAGTACGAGCGCGCGGTGCTCGCGGCGCTCTTTCGCGCCTCGCATGTCGGCTACGTCACGCCGCTGCGCGACGGCATGAATCTGGTGGCCAAGGAGTACGTGTCGGCGCAGGATCCCGCCGATCCCGGCGTGCTCGTGCTCTCGCGCTTTGCAGGCGCGGCGCAGGAACTCGACGGCGCGCTGATCGTCAATCCGTTCGACATCGACGGCATGGCCGATGCGCTCGCGACGGCGCTCGCCATGCCGCTCGCGGAACGCCGCGCGCGCTACGAAAGCATGATGGTCCGGCTGCGCGAGAACAACGTGTCGGTGTGGCGCGACCACTTCATGCGCGATCTGCAAGGCGTTGGCGGTGCGGCTGCACTGCCGTTGCCGCTGGCGGGCTGAGCAAAAGGCACCGCGCGCGCATCACGTCCCAGGCCGCAAAAAGCACAAAGCCGCCGCAGTCACGCAGACTGTGGCGGCTTTGTTTTTGGCGAGGCGCTTTGCCGTCGGCGGCTACGCGACGTGCTTCTCGTCGGACTTCTTGCTGCCCAGATGCAGCGTCGTGCCCTTGCCGTACTGCTTGGACAGCAGATCGCGATAAAGGCCCGGGCGATTGCGCAGCTCTTCGGGACTGCCGTCGTCGATCACCTTGCCCGTGCTCATCACGATGATGCGGTCGAAGTTCTGCAGCGTCGACAGGCGGTGCGCGATCGCAATCACGGTGCGGCCGACCATCAGCCGGTCGAGCGCCTGCTGGATCGCTTCCTCCGAGGCGCTGTCGAGCGCCGACGTCGCCTCGTCGAGCAGCAGGATCGGCGCGTTCTTGAGGATCGCCCGCGCGATCGCGATGCGCTGGCGCTGGCCGCCGGAGAGCTTCACGCCGCGATCGCCGACGATCGTGTCGTAGCCCTCGGGCATCGCCTCGATGAAGTCGGTGCAGCGCGCCTCGCGCGCGGCCGTGAGCACTTCTTCGCGGGTCGCCTCGGGGCGGCCGTAGGCGATGTTCTCGTAGATCGAGCGGTGCAGCAGCGAGATGTCCTGCGGCACGAGCGCGATGGTATGGCGCAGGCTGTCCTGCGTAATGGTGCCGATATCCTGGCCGTCGATGCGGATCGCGCCGCCTTGCACGTCGTAGAAGCGCTGCAGCAGCGCGAGCACGGTCGTCTTGCCGGCGCCCGACTTGCCGATCAGGCCGACGCGCTGGCCCGGCTGGATACGCAAGTCGAAATGGTCGAGGATCGGCTTGCGGTGCGGATAGGCGAAGGTGACGCCTTCGAAGTCCACCCGGCCGCCTTGCGGCACGAGCTCGACGGCGTTGTCGCGATCGGGCATGCCGTGCGGCTCGAGCAGCGTCTGCACGGCCTCGGAGAGGCGCGCGACGTGCTGCGTGACGTCGACGAGCGCGACCGCCAGATCGCGCGTGCCGTGCAGGATCGTGAAGCCGAGCGAGCTGACGAGCACGATGTCGCCCGAGGTCACGCGCCCTTGTTCCCACAGCCACAGCGCCCAGCCGAGCAGGCCCGCTGACAGCAGCGCCGTGATCACGGCGTGCAGCAGGCGCAGCTTTTCGAGGTACAGCAGACTCGCGCGGCGCGCGTCCATTTCCGACTTGACCGTCGTGCGGAAGCGTTTTTGCTCGCGGAACGTCATGCCGAAGGCCCGCACGAGCGCCATGTTGCCGATCACATCGACGAGTTCGCCGTCGACGGCCGCCGCCTTGCTCGCGAAGGTGTGATGGCGCGCGGAGCCGCGGCCCGCCAGCTTGTACAGGATCACCGAGAGGATCGCCGAGCACACCAGCAGGCCGGTCGCCATCAGCGGGTTGACGGTGACGATCATCACGATCGCGCCCATCACCGCGATGCACGGCGGCAGCACGTTCCACGCCATCGTGTTCTCGGCGGTGTAGATCGCGTTCGAGGTCGCGGTGATGCGGCTCGCGAGCGTGCCGGGCTGCTTTTCGGCGTAGTAGGTGTTCGAGTGCCCGGTCAGGTACTGGAACAGGTCGCGCCGCAGGTCGCCGGTCACGGTGACGAACGTGTGCGCGGCGAACCACCCGCCGACGCGCCATAGCAGATTGTCGGCGGCAATCAGGCCGACGAGGATCGCGAACGCGGTCCACAGCGGCCCTGGATGATGGCGGCCGGCGCCGAGCACGTCGATCAGATGCTTGATCGCGTACTGCGACGCAAGCGCGCAGCCGACTGCGGCGAAAACGCTCGCCAGCACGACTGCGTGGGCGAACGGATGGCGCCGGATGAAGCGGAAAAGGAACGCAAGCGGCCGCCGCGCATAGCTCGAGAGCTTGGCGTTGTGGGCGTTACGCTGGGCGATGGTCAGATGTTCCAAATTGTTCGGTTGGTCAGTCGTTGGACAGGGGAGCCGCGCGTAGAGCAAGGCAAGGACGACAATGCGCCGGCAACCGAGGACGTCCCCGCATTGTAAACACCCCAAGCGCATGACGCACCGTCAGCGTCTGGCGGGACGCGCATCATATCGCGATGGCGCCTCGCTTTGTACGGTTGGGGAGACATCATGTTGCGAGCGCCGTTCAATGCGGATCGGATTTGCTTTTGGAGATACAATTACGGATTACATTCACGCCGGCCGGCGCTCGCGCGCGTGGCCTGAACGTGGCACCTTGCGTCGTCGTGTCAATCTAGAACTGCGTTTCAAAACAGTGGGTTGGCAAGTGTTTCCTGGGTGTAACAATGTAAAGTTTCTGAAATGTTCTGGCCAGACTGCCCGTTTGGCAAGGATAATGCCCAGTCGGAAAGCGTAGGGTAATTGACAGGTTGGCTGTCAACGACCGCGACCCTTGCGCGTTTACCGCATGTGCCGTACCGGATCGTTCCATCAAGATCGCGACGGCCTTGTGCCCCGCGCCAGCCTCGAGGCGGCGCGGTAGCGGTATGGAACGCCACGCGGCGCACGGCAAAAGGCCGGCCAAGGCGTGGATCGAATGTCAATTCTGCAGTAACTAGCCTGATATAGAGGAAGGAGTTCACCACTATGCGAATCGCTCAAATCGCTCCGTTGCACGAGGCGGTTCCTCCCAAGCTGTACGGCGGCACGGAACGGGTGGTGTCCTACCTGACCGAAGCGCTTGTCGAGCAGGGTCATGACGTTACCTTGTTCGCCAGCGGCGACTCGATCACCTCGGCGAAGCTCGAAGCATTCTGGCCGCAGGCACTGCGCCTCGACCCGACGATTCGCGACACCGTGGCTCCGCACATGCTGCTGCTCGAAGAAGTGCGCCGCCGCGCGGACGAATTCGACGTCCTGCACTTCCACATCGATTATTACCCGTTCTCGCTGTTCTCGCGTCAGCCGGTGCCGTTCCTCACGACGATGCACGGCCGTCTCGACCTGCCGGAACTGTCGCCGGTGTTCAGCACGTTCAAGGACGTGCCGGTCGTGTCGATCTCCGACAACCAGCGCATCCCGCTGCCGCAGGCAAACTGGCACGGCACCGTCTACCACGGCCTGCCCGAGAACCTGCTCAAGCCGATTCCGGACGTCAAGCCCGGCTACCTCGCGTTCCTCGGCCGCATCTCGCCGGAGAAGCGTCTCGACACGGCGATCCGCATCGCCGAGAAGGCCGGCATGCCGCTCAAGGTTGCCGCCAAGCTCGACAAGGCCGACCGCGCTTACTACGACGAAGTCATCAAGCCGCTGATGGCGCTGCCGCACGTCGAATACATCGGCGAAATCAGCGAAGCTGAGAAGACCGAGTTCCTCGGCAACGCGCACGCGCTGCTGTTCCCGATCGACTGGCCGGAGCCGTTTGGTCTCGTGATGATCGAGGCGATGGCATGCGGCACGCCGGTGATCGCGTTCAAGCGCGGCTCGGTGCCCGAAGTGATCGAGAACGGCGTGTCGGGCTTCGTCGTCGAAGACGAAATCAGCGCGGTCGCCGCCGTCAAGCGTCTGTCGTCGCTGCCGCGTGCCGGTGTGCGCGCTGCGTTCGAGTCGCGCTTCTCGTCGAAGGTCATGGCGCGCAACTACGTGTCGATCTACGAAGAAATGCTGCGTCAGAAGCGCCGCACCGTGCTGCGCGAAGTCGCGGCCGGCTGACGACCGCGCGGCTGGTTCGCCTGACGCGTACGCGCCAAGGCTGACCGGCTCGCCCGTCCACGACGCCCCGGTGTGCATGCACCGGGGCGTCGTCGCATCTGCGGGGCGCCGAAGTGCGGTGCGCGGCGTGCGTCGAGCGTGAGAGCGCGCTGCAATGTCCCTATAATGGCCGTGCCGCGAGGACGCGGCGGTATTGGCACCCACTGGAGATTGGCCTTGGCGAGAACGAAAGAGACGCGCGCAGCAGCGATACCGGGCTCCGGCACGCTGTTCGCATTGCGCGCGATCGGTCTCGTGATCCTCGCGCGCTGGCTCTTTTCGATGTCGCAGATGAATTTTCTGGCGGCGCTCGAAGGCATGGCGTCGTCGCCGTGGGCCTGCATCAATCTCGTCTTCCTGTTCTTGCTGATCTTCCTGCCGGGAGCGCGCGCGCGTGTCGAGCGGCCGTTCCATCCGCTGCCGCAATGGCTGCGCCAGGCTCTGCGCGTGTTCGCGCTGCTCGGCTTCGTGTTCGCGCTGTGGTCGATCGGCGCATTCGTCTGGACCGCCGGCTGGCGGCGCACCGTGCATGCGGTGGCGGCCACCAACGGCTGGCTCGCGGTCGCGCCCGGGCTCTATGCCGCGGTCATGTGGATCTGCCGGCCGCGTGCCCTCTGGCGCAGCAATTTCGCGGCGCGGCGCTTTGCGATCGGCCGCTATGCGGTCTCCCTCGATTCGGCGACGCGCACGACCGTCGTGTGGCTGGAAAGCCGCAAGCTCGGCCAGTACGATGCGAAGGAATTGTCGGTGCGCTGGCTGCCGGGTGCCGCGGTGACGGCCGGGCCGGGCGATACGGTGGCGAGGACAGACGTAGAGGCCAGCCCGGCGACGGACACGCTCGCGCACCCGCTTGCTGGAGCGCCGGTGTCGGCAAGCGCCCCCACCGGCACGAGCGGTACGGCCATCGTCGTGGCGCCGAGGCCACACGCACCGGCGCATGCGGGCTTGGGCCGCCGGCCAAAAATCGAATTGACGTGGGATTCACCTGCGGCGGCGGGGCACAACCGCCAAACCGTGTTTCGCGTGCCGCTCACGACCGAGGGGGACCGCGCCGCTGCGCGCGCGCTCGACTCGGCGCTGCGGCAGGCGTGAGCGGGGCCGCGCGGGCGGTCGTCGGGTTTCGGTCGTGACTTTCGGAGGCGTTGCCATGCTTGCTCGCTGGTTGCTTGCCGCTGTCCATCTGCTTGCCTTCGGTTTTGCGCTCGCGTCGATCCTGCGACGCTCACGCGGGCTGCGTCGCTGCACCTCGACCGAGGATCTGCCGCTCATCTTCGCCGCCGACAACGGCTGGGGTATCTCCGCGCTGGTGCTGATCGTGACCGGTGTGATGCGGGCCTTCGGCGGCTACGAAAAGGGCGCGGATTATTACCTGCACGAACCGCTTTTCCACATCAAGATGGCCGCGCTGGTGCTGATCCTGCTGCTCGAGATCGCGCCGATGATGTCGCTCGTGCGCTGGCGCCTCGCGGTGCGGCGCGGTGATGTGCCCGATCTCACGGGCGCCGCACGCTACGCGCGGATCGGCACGTGGCAGACGCTCTTGCTGGTCGTGATGGTGTTTGCGGCGACAGGGATGGCGCGCGGAATTGGTATCGGCGCGGAGTAGGGCTGCGTCTAGCGAGGCAAAACGGGTCGAGAGACAGGTCGCAGCAAAAACGAGTCGTCGCAGGCCTGGGCCGCTGTGCTGTGCGCGCGGGCGGTGATCGACAGGATCCGCGCAAGCCCGTCGAAATCGCGTATGCGGATGGTCTTGCCACCGCAGGTTTCGATGAAGCCGAGCGCCTTGAATTTCGAGAACATGCGACTGACGGTTTCCAGCTTCAGCCCGAGATAACTGCCGATGTCGTCGCGGGTCATGCGCAGCGGAAATTCATCGTCGGCATAGCCGCGCGCCTTGTATCGGCGCGACAAGGAAAGCAGCAGCGTTGCCACACGTTGCTCCGCGTTCAGCGTCCCGAGCAGCACACTGAGCCGCGAACGTTTCTGGATTTCGCTGCCGAGCAGCCAATACAGATGGTCCTGCATCGACCGCACTTCGTTGCACATGGCCTGAAGCGGCGCGAACGGGATGACGCAGACCTTGCTGTTCTCGAGTGCGACAGCATCGCCGACATGGGATCGGCCAAGCAGGCCATCGAGACCCATGACGTCGCCCGAAATCTTCAGCCCCGTCACCTGCGCGAGGCCGTCGCCATGGGCCGTGACGATCTTGAAGGATCCTGCAAACACCAGGTAGATGGACTGGAACGTATCGTACGCACGGTAGAGCGCTTCACCGCGGCGCACATCGCGGGTCGTACCGAGGATGGAATCGAGGCGGGCAAGATCGTGCGGACTCAAGTCCGCCGGCATGCAGCTTGGGCGTCGAACGCAAGCGGAACAGCGAACCGAGTTGTCGCGCGCCTCGCGCAGTCGCGTGCTGCCGGCCGGCAGTTGCGCCGAGGGTGGGCGCGGTGCAACCACGGGGCGATAGTCGGGAAATGCGCGCTCGGACGGGTAATACATGATCGATGCTCGTCGGTAGCCGGGGAAGGCAGAACACCATGAAGGGTTCCGGACTGGAAGATTGCGCCCCTTTGAAACTACCTGTTCTTCTCGAACCCCGCATTCGATCAACCAGGATCCTGTGAGGATGTCCGGGTGGATGCGTCGGCGCAGCGGCTGCGTAGTATAGCCGCGGGAATTCTCGTTTTGTAAGTTCAGGGCTGCGACCGATTGTCCCCAGCGCGCGAGAACCGGCCTGTTGCGGCAGGCGATCAGAAAAGAAAAAGGCCCTCGGGCTGACGCCAGAGGGCCTTTGTTCTTCGGGTTCAACACACCCAGAATTCTGGTGGGTGGTACAGGGATTGAACCTGTGACCCCTGCCGTGTGAAGGCAGTGCTCTACCGCTGAGCTAACCACCCGAAGAGATTGAGATTATGTCAGTGATCCGCGATCTCGTAAAGCACTTTTTTAAACAGTTTGCGCAGATGCTGCGTTGCCCGCCGTTTCGTCGGCCGTAACCGGCGCTGTACGCCACACGCTTGTGCCCTTGAGCGCCTTGTCGAGCCCGTCGAGCAGCGCTTCATGAGCGCCCAGTTCTTCGTCGCCGGCGGCAAGCACGGGCAGCGCGACCGCTTCGACCTGCACGCGCGGCGCATGCTCGGCCCCCGCGGCGGCCGGCTCGTTGAGCATGTCGATGACGAGGCTCTCCTGGCCGCGCGTCATCGCGAGATAGACCTCCGCGAGCAGTTCCGAGTCGAGCAGGGCGCCGTGCAGCGTGCGGTGCGCGTTGCTGATGCCGAAGCGGTCGCACAGCGCATCGAGCGAATTGCGCTTGCCCGGGAAGATCTGCTTGGCTTGCACGAGCGTATCGATGATCTCGCCGCAATGCTTCGTGAACGCGGGCAAGCCGAGCAGCCGCAGTTCGGCGTCGAGAAAGCCGATATCGAACGGCGCGTTGTGAATGATGAGTTCGGCGTCGCGCACGAAATCGAGCAGCTCGGCCGCGATCTCGGCGAACTTCGGCTTGTCGCGCAGAAATTCGGTCGTGAGGCCGTGCACGGCGAGCGCGCCCGGATCGCTGTCGCGCTCGGGGTTGACGTAGAAGTGCAGGTTGTTGCCGGTCAGCCGGCGATTCACCAGTTCGACGCAGCCGATTTCGATGATGCGGTCGCCGGAGCGTGCGTTCAGGCCGGTGGTTTCGGTGTCGAGAATGATCTGGCGCATGTCGGATGAGTGGTGTTCAGGTGGACGGTAGAGGCTGCAGGGCTCAGCGTTCGGTGAGCGAGGCGACGCCGCGGTTCGCGAGCGCATCGGCGCGCTCGTTCTCGGGGTGGCCGGCATGGCCCTTCACCCAGCGCCATTCGACCTCGTGCAGGCCGACCGCCGCATCGAGCCGCTTCCACAGATCGTCGTTCTTGACGGGCGTCTTCGCCGCCGTCATCCAGTTTTTCTTTTTCCAGCCGTGAATCCACTCGCTGATGCCTTTCTGCACATACTGCGAGTCGGTATGGACGATGATGCGGCACGGGCGCTTCAACGCCTCGAGCGCGGCGATCACGCCCATCAGTTCCATGCGGTTGTTGGTCGTGACGGCTTCGCCGCCGAACATTTCCTTTTCCTGCGTGCCGAAGCGCAGCAGTGCGCCCCAGCCACCGGGGCCGGGATTGCCCTTGCAGGCGCCATCGGTGAAGATTTCGACGAAATCGGCTGAACTCATGAGTCCTTGTTGCGTGAGGTGGAGGTGGCGGCGGCCTTCAGGCTCGGCGCCAGCACCGGTTTCTTGACTTTCAGCGGGCCGACGAGACGCATGCTGCGCACGCGCTTGATCGCCGTCACCATGTAGACCGCGCCGAAAATGGCCCACCAGCGGTCTCCGGCTGCCTCCATGAAGGCGTAGCGGGAGAGCCACTTGTCGCTCGCGAGCGGCGGACGATAGCAGCCGAAGCGTCCGCGTTCAAGGTCGAATCCCAGCAGCTTGATCCAGTCCTTTAAACGCGTGAACGCAATCAGGTCGTGGTGCGTCGGGATGAACGGGCGACCCGTCACCTTGCCGGCCGACTGCCGCGCGCCCCACAGGCTGAGCGAGTTGAAGCCGACGATGATGAGCTGCCCCTCGGGCATCAGCACGCGCTCGGCTTCGCGCAGCAGCCGGTGCGGGTCGCTCGTGAACTCGAGCGTGTGCGGCATCACGATCAGGTCGACGCTCTGTGCTTCGAACGGCAGGTCGAGCAAGTCGCACCAGACCGCGCTGCGCCCTTCGGGGGCATGCAGCGCCGGTCGCGCGCCGACGCTCGCGGTGCCCGGCACCGTATACGGCGCGCTCGCGACACTCGCCGCATCGAGCACGAGCCCGCGACACGACATGCGGTTTTCGCGCAGCGCGTCGAGCCGTGGCAGGCCGAGTTGCAGTGCATGGTAGCCGAAGACGTTCGATACCACGCGGTCGAGCGCTTCCTGCTCCCAGTCCAGTACGTACCGGCCGGCGGGCGAGTTGGTCCAGGCGGGCCAGTCTATAATCGATCGGTCAGACATGTTGGAGATTGCTTCGCCCATGAATGCGCCTGAAAACGCGCTTGCGTACGAATACGTGCCAGTCCCGGCCTTCGAGGACAACTACATCTGGGTCGTGTCCGACGGCCTCAATGCCGTTGTCGTCGATCCGGGCGAAGCCGCGCCGGTTCGCGCTTGTCTCGCGAAGCGGGGCTGGCGGCTCGTCGCTATTTTACTCACCCATCACCACAACGACCACGTCGGCGGAGTAGCCGATCTGCTGTCCGACCAGGTGGTGCCGGTGTACGGCCCGGCCAGCGAGGCGCTCGGCGCGCTCGATCCGTTCGTGACGCGGGTGCAGGGGGGCGAGCGCGTGCACATCGACGCGCCGGCACTCGAGCTCGCAGTGATCGACGTGCCCGGACACACGCGGGGCCATATCGCTTATTTCCAGGCGGCCGATCCTGCCGGCGTGCCGCACGTGTTCTGCGGCGACACGCTGTTCGCCTGCGGCTGCGGCCGTCTCTTCGAGGGTACGCCGCGCCAGATGCTCGACTCGCTCGACCAACTCGCGGCCTTGCCCGGCGCAACCCAGGTCCATTGCGCGCACGAATACACGCTCTCGAACATCCGCTTCGCACTTGCCTGCGATCCGGGCAATGCCGACCTGCACGCATGGAGTCGCAAGGCCGCCGAATTGCGCGAGCGCGGGGTGCCGACCCTGCCGACGACGATTGCACACGAACGCGCGGTCAACCCGTTCCTGCGGTCGAGTGACGCAGCCGTTCAGGCGGTGCTCGCGGAGCAGTTGCACGAAACGGTGCCGGACCGGCTTGCCGCTTTCGCGTTGATGCGGGAGTGGAAAAATCGTTTTCGCTAACCTGCCGGTATCAGGGGTTATGCTCATCCCTAAAGTGTGGAAACGCTCCCAACTCGCGGATTTGGCAAGCTTTTTTCAGCATTTCGGTTGACGGATACGTGAGCGTTCCGTACTATCGGCTGCAAATTCCAGCCATGCGGAAGTAGACGTTCATGCGATTTATCTTTAGTGCGCTGCTGGTCCTGATGCTCGCCGCCTGTGCGAGCGGGGGGCCATCTGCGAGTAATTCAGCCAACTCCCTAGCCCCAGCAGATCCCCAGGCCGCCGCCGACCAACTCCGCAAGACCTCCGCCGCCAAAGAAACGATCGACGTCGACAACGGCTCGGTCAGCTCGCTCACGAGCAACGATGCCGACCTCTGGGGCCGCATTCGGCGCGGCTTCCAGATGCCCGACCTGCAGGGCGATCTCGTCGACATGAACGCGCAGTGGTACGCCCAGCGTCCCGACTACGTCGCGCGCATGACGGAGCGCTCGCAGAAGTACCTGTACCACATCGTCGAGGAACTCGAGGCGCGGCACATGCCGACCGAGCTCGCGCTGTTGCCGTTCATCGAGTCGGCGTACAACCCGCAGGCGCTCTCCGTCGCGAAGGCCGCGGGCATGTGGCAGTTCGTGCCGGGCACCGGCCGCACTTACAACCTCAAGCAGAACATGTGGCAGGACGAGCGCCGTGACGTGCTCGCCTCGACGAGCGCGGCGCTCGACTATCTCTCGCGCCTGCACGACATGTTCGGCGACTGGTATCTCGCGCTCGCCGCCTACAACTGGGGCGAGGGCAATGTGCAGCGCGCGATCGCGCGCAATCAGGCTGCCGGTCTGCCGACCGACTACCAGAGCCTGCGCATGCCCAACGAGACGCGCAATTACGTCCCCAAGCTGCAGGCCGTCAAGAACATCGTGATGAACCCGCAGCAATACGGGCTCACGTTGCCATCGATTCCGAATCACCCGTACTTCGTGACCGTGACGACGTCGCATGACATCGACGTCGAGATGGCAGCGAAGCTCTCGAACATGACGGCCGACGAGTTCCGCTCGCTCAATCCGTCGTTCAAGAAGCCGGTGATTCTCGGCGCGACCCAGCCGCAGATCCTGCTGCCGTTCGACAACGCCAACGCGTTCGAGCGCAATCTGAAGTCGTACTCGGGCCAGCTGTCGTCGTGGACGGTCTACACGACCGATGCGCGTACCACTCCGGCGGCGATCGCGCAGAAGATCGGCGTCGATCCCGACATGCTGATGTCGGTGAACAAGATCCCGGCGGGCATGCGCCTGAAGGCAGGCTCGACGATCGTCGTGCCGCGCACGGACGAGGGCGACGACGAAGACATCAGCGCCGATGTCGCCGAAAGCGCCGTGCTCGCGATGGAGCCCGACGTGCCGGACACGCGCAAGATGCTGATCCGCGTGCGCCGCAAGCAATCGATGGACGCGGTGGCGAGCCGCTACGGTGTTTCGGTGGGCCAGCTGAAGGCCTGGAACAAGACGCGCCGCGATCAGGTCGCGCCGGGTCAGGTGCTCGTGCTGCACGTGCCGGTGGGCAAGTCCATGCCGAGCGAGCCGGGCCCCGAGCGCCTCGCGACGAATGTGCAGGGCGGTGGTGTGCAGCGCATCGGCACGCACACGGCGGCGGCCGGCTCGAAGTCGCGTGGCGACAAGAAAGCGGCGCATGCCAGCGTTGTGAAAGTGGCTGATCCTGTGAAGAGCAAGGCGCCCGCCCCGGCCACCAAGGCGTCGAAGGCTGCGGGTAGCCGCCCGAAGACAGCAGCCAATACGCAGAAGCAGTAATAGCGGCTTGCGACGGGTGAGCCATGTGCTGCGGGGGCAGCGCGTGGTGGTTACGCTCCGGTCACTCATCGTTTGAATCCTGGCGCCGTCACTTCGTGTGACGGCGTTTTTTCTTGGCCGCGCGCTGGCTACGCGAGATAGACCGGGGCGACTTCAACGCCGCGAGATTTCGTGTCCGGCGCCGGGCGCCGAGCCGTTGTGGCGCGCGCGTGCGCAGCTCCACGGGCAGGGCCGCTGCGGCCCGCTCCATCCCGAATTTGAAGGAAAGGTCGTTTTTCGGCTATAATTTCAAGGTTTGAGCTTATCAACCCGCACCCTAGCGCCTACCTCTCCCTCACCGTTCATCCGCCGCGCGCCGCCCGCACCCCGCACACTGTCAGGCCGCCAGGACCATGTCGAAGCACATGGATCCGGTACCCTGCAAGCTGCCGGTGCATGCCGCGAGCCGCGAGCGAGTCTGCGCGCGCATCTTTTCGATGCCGACGCCGCAGCCGCACGGTCGGATAAGCAGGTCGGCACAGGGTGTTCCCCCAAGGAGTCTCCCGTGTTGCCGTCATTCTCTCCCGCTCTGCTCGCGCTCGCCGACGGCACGGTCTTTCGTGGTTACTCGATCGGCGCTCCGGGCCATACGATCGGTGAGGTCGTGTTCAACACCGCTATCACCGGTTATCAGGAAATCCTGACTGACCCGAGCTATGCGCGCCAGATCGTTACCCTCACGTATCCGCACATCGGCAACGTCGGTGTGAATGCCGAAGACGTCGAAGCCACGAAAGTCCATGCCGCCGGGCTGATCATCCGCGACCTGCCGGTGCTCGCATCGAATTTCCGTATGGAACGTACCCTCGGCGACTATCTGCGCGACGAGGGCGTGGTGGCGATCGCCGGCATCGACACGCGCAAGCTCACGCGCGTGCTGCGCGACAAGGGCGCGCAAAGCGGTGCGATTCTCGCAGGCTCCGATGACGAGGCGAAGGCAATCGAACTCGCGCGCTCGTTCCCGGGCCTCGCGGGCATGGACCTCGCCAAGGTCGTCTCGACGGACAAGCCGTACCCGTGGAACACCACTGAATGGCGCCTGGGCGAAGGCTATCGCACGCAGACGGCGCCGAAGTACAAGGTCGTCGCGTTCGACTACGGCGTGAAGCAGAACATCTTGCGCATGCTGGCCGAGCGCGGCTGCGACGTCACGGTGCTGCCGGCGCAGGCCAGCGCTGAAGACGCGCTCGCGCTCAATCCGGACGGCGTGTTCCTCTCGAACGGCCCGGGCGATCCGGAACCGTGCGACTACGCGATCAAGGCGGCGCAGGCATTCATCGAGCGCGGCATCCCGACGTTCGGCATCTGTCTTGGCCACCAGATCATGGGCCTCGCCGTCGGCGCGAAGACGCTGAAGATGAAGACGGGCCACCACGGCGCGAACCATCCGGTCAAGGATCTGGCCGACGGCCGCGTGGTGATCACCTCGCAGAACCATGGCTTCGCCGTGGACGCCGACACGCTGCCCGCGAACGCGCGCGTCACGCACGTGTCGCTGTTCGACGGCACGCTGCAAGGTTTCGAGCTGACCGACAAGCCCGCGTTCTGCTTCCAGGGTCACCCGGAAGCCTCGCCGGGCCCGCAGGACATCGGCTACCTGTTCGATCGCTTCACGGCGTTGATGGACAAGGCGAAGGCGTAAGCGCCGCGCACCACCGAAGCGCAACAGCAGAGCAGGGTGCGCAGCGAGCCGGTTTGAACAACGGCCCACGCGCGCAACCGGGCGGCAAGCATCGAGCCGCCAGACGTAAAAGACACAGGAATATTTAGCGAGAGCGTTATGCCCAAGCGGACAGACATCAAGAGCATTCTCATCATCGGCGCGGGGCCGATCATCATCGGTCAGGCGTGCGAGTTCGATTATTCGGGCGCGCAGGCGTGCAAGGCGCTGCGTGAGGAAGGCTACAAGGTCATCCTCGTCAACAGCAATCCGGCGACGATCATGACCGACCCGAACACGGCCGACGTCACCTACATCGAGCCGATCACGTGGGAAGTGGTGGAGCGCATCATCGAGAAGGAGCGCCCCGACGCGATCCTGCCGACGATGGGCGGCCAGACCGCGCTCAACTGCGCGCTCGACCTGCATCACCACGGCGTGCTGACGAAGTACAACGTCGAGCTGATCGGCGCATCGCCCGAAGCGATCGACAAGGCCGAAGACCGCCAGAAGTTCAAGGACGCGATGACGAAGATCGGTCTTGGCTCGGCCAAGTCCGGCGTCGCGCATTCGATGGAAGAAGCGCTCAAGGTGCAGGGCGAAATCGCCGAGGTCACCGGTTCGGGCGGCTATCCGGTCGTGATTCGTCCGTCGTTCACGCTCGGCGGTTCGGGCGGCGGCATCGCGTACAACCGTGAGGAATTCGAAGAGATCTGCAAGCGCGGTCTCGACCTGTCGCCCACGCGCGAGTTGCTGATCGAAGAGTCGCTGCTCGGCTGGAAGGAGTACGAGATGGAAGTGGTCCGCGACAAGGCGGACAACTGCATCATCGTCTGCTCGATCGAGAACCTCGACCCGATGGGCATCCACACGGGCGACTCGATCACGGTCGCGCCGGCGCAGACGCTCACCGACAAGGAATACCAGATCCTTCGCGACGCATCGCTCGCGGTGCTGCGCGAGATCGGCGTGGATACGGGCGGCTCGAACGTGCAGTTCTCGATCGACCCGAAAACGGGCCGCATGATCGTGATCGAGATGAATCCGCGCGTGTCGCGCTCATCCGCTCTGGCCTCGAAGGCCACCGGCTTCCCGATCGCCAAGGTCGCGGCGAAGCTGGCCGTGGGCTACACGCTCGACGAGTTGAAGAACGAAATCACGGGCGGCGCGACGCCGGCGTCGTTCGAGCCGACCATCGACTACGTCGTCACGAAGATCCCGCGCTTTGCGTTCGAGAAGTTCCGCGAGGCCGATTCGCGCCTCACCACGCAGATGAAGTCGGTCGGCGAAGTGATGGCCATCGGCCGCACGTTCCAGGAGTCGTTCCAGAAGGCGCTGCGCGGCCTGGAAGTCGGCGTCGACGGTCTCGATGAAAAGACCACGAGCCGCGACGAGATCATCCGCGAGATCGGCGAAGCCGGTCCGGATCGCATCTGGTTCGTGGGCGACGCATTCCGCGTGGGCATGACGCGCGAAGAGATCTTCGAAGAAACCGCGATCGACCCGTGGTTCCTCGCGCAGATCGAGCAGATCATCCTGAAGGAAAAGGCGCTCGCAGGCCGTACGCTGGCAAGCCTCTCGAAGGAAGAACTGAAGTATCTGAAGCAGAGCGGTTTCTCGGATCGCCGCCTGGCAAAGCTGCTGGGTGCGAACGCAGCGGAAGTGCGCAAGCGTCGTATCGAGTTGAACGTGCGCCCGGTCTACAAGCGCGTGGACACCTGCGCGGCCGAGTTCGCGACGAAGACCGCCTACATGTACTCGACCTACGAGGAAGAGTGCGAAGCGAACCCGACGAACAACAAGAAGATCATGGTGCTGGGCGGTGGCCCGAACCGGATCGGCCAGGGTATCGAGTTCGACTACTGCTGCGTTCACGCCGCGCTCGCCATGCGCGAAGACGGCTATGAAACCATCATGGTCAACTGCAACCCGGAAACGGTTTCGACCGACTATGACACGTCCGATCGTCTGTACTTCGAGTCGCTTACGCTCGAAGACGTGCTCGAAATCGTGGACCTGGAAAAGCCGGTTGGCGTGATCGTGCAGTACGGCGGCCAGACGCCGCTGAAGCTCGCGCTCGACCTCGAGGCGAACGGTGTGCCCATCGTCGGCACGTCGCCGGACATGATCGATGCCGCCGAAGACCGCGAGCGCTTCCAGAAGCTGCTGCAGGACCTGCAACTGCGCCAGCCGCCGAACCGCACCGCGCGCGCCGAAGACGAAGCACTCAAGCTCGCCGACGAAATCGGCTATCCGCTCGTCGTACGTCCTTCGTACGTGCTGGGCGGCCGCGCCATGGAAATCGTCCACGAGCCGCGCGACCTCGAACGCTACATGCGCGAGGCCGTGAAGGTGTCGAACGATTCGCCGGTGCTGCTCGACCGCTTCCTGAACGACGCGATCGAATGCGACGTGGACTGCATCTCCGATGGCACTGACGTGTTCATCGGCGGCGTGATGGAGCACATCGAACAGGCAGGCGTGCACTCGGGCGACTCGGCTTGCTCGCTGCCGCCGTACTCGCTGTCGAAGGAAACGGTCGACGAACTCAAGCGTCAAACCGGCGCGATGGCCAAGGCGCTGAACGTGGTCGGCCTGATGAACGTGCAGTTCGCGATCCAGCAAGTACCGCAGGACGATGGCTCGAAGAAGGACGTCATCTACGTGCTGGAAGTGAACCCGCGCGCTTCGCGTACCGTGCCGTACGTGTCGAAGGCGACCAGCCTGCCGCTCGCGAAGATCGCGGCGCGTGCGATGGTCGGCCAGAAGCTCGCCGATCAGGGCGTGACGAAGGAAGTCGTGCCGCCGTACTTCAGCGTGAAGGAAGCGGTGTTCCCGTTCGTCAAGTTCCCGACCGTCGATCCGGTGCTCGGACCGGAAATGCGTTCGACCGGCGAAGTGATGGGCGTCGGCAAGACTTTCGGCGAGGCGCTCTTCAAGTCGCAGCTCGCCGCGGGCTCGCGTTTGCCGGAGTCGGGCACGGTGTTCATCACCGTGATGGACTCGGACAAGCCGAAGGCGGTCGAAGTCGCGCGCATGCTGCACGAACTCGGCTATGCGATCGTCGCCACGCGCGGCACCGCCGCCGCGATCGAGGCAGCCGGCGTGCCGGTCAAGGTTGTGAACAAGGTGAAGGACGGTCGTCCGCACATCGTCGACATGATCAAGAACGGCGAGATTTCGCTGGTCTTCACGACGGTCGACGAGACGCGCGCGGCCATCGCCGATTCGCGTTCGATCCGCATGAGCGCGCAGGCGAACAAGGTCACTTACTACACGACGATGTCGGGTGCACGGGCCGCTGTCGAGGGCTTGCGCTACCTGAAGAACCTGGAAGTCTATGATTTACAAGGCCTCCACGCTCGCCTAAACTAAGGCTTCGATCGCCTGTCTAACAGTCACTGCCGCGGTTAAGCGGCGTCCCTGAAGACCCGGATCTGGCGCGCCCCGCGGCGCGCCGGCGCCCCTTCGGGATGCACTTAACCGCGGTGATTTTTTTTATGGCCCTTTCGGGCCCATGAGTTGTCCATGAGCACGATTCCCTTGACCAAGCGTGGCGCAGATCAACTGCGCGACGAGCTGCAACGCCTGAAGTCGGTCGAACGTCCGGCGGTGATCAATTCCATCTCCGAAGCCCGCGCGCAGGGCGATCTGTCGGAAAACGCCGAGTACGATGCGGCGAAAGAGAAGCAGGGCTTCATCGAAGGCCGTATCGCCGAAATCGAATCGAAGCTGGCGGCGGCGCAGGTCATCGACCCGTCGTCGCTCGAAGCCGATGGCCGTGTGGTGTTCGGCTCGACCGTCGACCTCGAAGACCTCGAGTCGGGTAACAAGGTGACCTATCAGATCGTCGGCGACGACGAAGCGGATCTCGAGCACGGCCTTATTTCGGTCAGCTCGCCGATTTCGCGCGCGCTGATCGGCAAGATCGAAGGCGACGTCGCCGCGGTGCAAGCGCCGGGTGGCGTGCGCGAGTACGAAATCATCGACGTGCGCTACATCTGAGAGACGCGCGCGTGTCCACACTTCCTCATCGGTTCTTTCGCGTGCTGGCCATGCTGTGGGTCGGCAGTCAGATCACGATCGGCTACGCCGTCGCGCCGGTGTTGTTCGCGTCGCTCGAACGCGCATCGGCCGGCTCGATCGCGGCGCAGCTCTTTCGTATCGAGGGTCTCGTCGGTGCGTTGTGCGGGGTGGTGCTGCTCGGCCTGAGCAATGCGCTCGTGCGCCGTGGCGTGCAGCCTTACCGGCGACTGCGCTGGCTGCTGCTCGGCATGCTGCTCTGTGTACTGATTGGTTATTTCGCGCTGCAGCCGTACATGAATGCAATGCGCATCGAGGCGATGAATGCGGGCGTGGACATCGTCAACTCGCCGTATGCGAGCCGCTTTGGCTTGCTGCATGGCATCTCAAGCGTGTTCTATCTGATCGAGAGCTTGCTGGGTATCGCGTTGATCTGGCTGGTGCCAGGGCAGGGCGTGCAGACCCAGCGCGCATAAATCCGCTGGCCGGTGCGGCCGGACACACCGGCGCACCGCACGGACCATGAGGCGCGGCAGCGCGCCGCGCGAGTCTTACTTCGCGTTTTGATGGGCGCGCTTGGCGCTGCTCTGACGCTTCTTCGCACGCTTGACGTTGCCGCCCTGGGTCACGCGCTCGTTGCCGCGTACCACGACTTTCTGCGGCTTCGGACGGCGCGTCGGATTGTCGGTCGGCTTGACGACCTTGACGACGCGCGGTGCGGCACCCCGCTTGCTGTCACGGGCTTCGCGCGCGTCGGGCACGTCGCCGGCCGGGCGCCTGACGGTGCCGCGTGCGCCAGCGCGCGCCGTGGTCGTCTTCGGCGCGGCTTCCTCGGGCTTCCAGATCACGAGCAGCTTGCCGATGTGCTGGATGGGCGCCGCGTTCAGGCGGTCGCAAATTTCTTCGTAAATGGCAATGCGCGCTTCGCGCTCGTCGCCGAACACGCGGATCTTGATCAGCTGGTGCGCCGAGAGGTGCACCTTGATCTCCTTGAGCACGGCGTCGGTCAGACCCTCGGCGCCGACGAGCACGACGGGTTTGAGCACGTGTGCGGCGGAGCGCAATTCGGCACGCTGGTCAGCAGAAAGTGAGAGGGCGGGCATGGGATGTGGCAGACTCGACTAAAATGACGGCTCCTCGTGGGCGATCCGCGCGAGGCGGATGGCGCGCAAGGCGGCGCATCGAAACAACGGAAAAAACCGAAAAATAACGGCAGGCACTGCCCGGTGTGCGCGAGAACGCGCGGGGCACGGCTGCCGCACGAATAAAACGCGTATTATCCGCTAAAAGCGCGACATCACGCAGCAAGAGTTCATCGTTTAATGGCAAAAAACCGTTTCAACCAGTCGTGGCTGCACGACCATATCAACGACCCTTACGTGAAATTGGCGCAGCGGGAGGGCTATCGCGCCCGTGCTGCCTACAAGCTCAAGGAAATCGACGAGCAGGACAAGCTGATCCGGCCTGGCTACGTGATCGTCGATCTCGGCTCGGCGCCGGGCAGCTGGAGCCAGTACGCGCGCAACAAGCTGGCCGGAGGCGCGAAGCGCGACGGTGCGCGCGAGGGCGGCATCGACGGCACGATCATCGCGCTCGATCTGCTGCCGATGGAGCCGATCGCCGACGTCCATTTCATCCAGGGCGACTTTCGCGAGGACAGCGTGCTCGCGCAGCTCGAGGAAGTGTTGGGCGATCGCGCAGTCGACCTTGTAATTTCGGACATGGCGCCCAATCTGTCCGGGGTGGCGTCGGCGGATGCGGCGCGGATCGAGCACGTGTGCGACCTCGCGCTCGAATTCACGCAGAATCATCTGAAGCCGGATGGCGCCCTTTTAGTTAAATGTTTTCACGGCAGCGGTTATAGTCAGATTGTCGAGAAATTCAAGCATCAGTTCAAAATAGTGGCCGCTCGCAAGCCGAAGGCGTCGCGGGACAAATCGGCCGAAACGTTTATATTGGGCAAACATTTGAAACGGGCCGCGTAGGTAGGGCCGCTTAGGTCGGGCCGCGTAGGCAGGGCCGCGCGGGTCCCGAAAACCCGCGCCGAGCCTTTGGCAAAGCGGCTCCGGCCGGGTCTCACGGGTATTCTTGCGGTAGCGAATTGCTATAGCAGGGGTCTGCGGACTGGATTAGAATGCTTTGGTGGTGCCGCAAGGCAAATGTAGGCGCCCGTCTATGAGTGAAGGAGTGGTGCTTTGAACAACAACATGTTTTCGAAGGCAGCAGTGTGGCTGGTTATCGCACTGGTGCTGTTTACGGTGTTCAAGCAGTTCGACAAGCCCCGTGTCCAGGAAGGCGTTTCGTATTCGCAGTTCATGGACGACGCGAAGAACGGCAAGGTCAAGAGCGTCGTGGTGCAGGGGCGGAACCTCACGGTCACTCCGGCGGACGGCCAGAAATACCAGATCGTGCAGCCCGGCGACATCTGGATGGTCGGCGACCTGATGAAATATGGCGTGCAGGTGAGCGGCAAGGCTGATGAAGAGCCGAATGCGCTCGTCTCGGCGCTGTACTACCTCGGACCAACGATTCTCATCATCGGCTTCTGGTTCTACATGATGAGGCAGATGCAGGGAGGCGGCAAAGGCGGAGCGTTCTCGTTCGGCAAATCGCGCGCGCGCCTCATCGACGAGAACAACAACGCGGTCAATTTCTCCGACGTCGCCGGTTGCGACGAAGCCAAGGAAGAAGTCTCGGAGCTGGTCGACTTCCTGCGCGATCCCCAAAAATTCCAGAAGCTGGGCGGACGCATTCCGCGCGGCGTGCTGCTCGTCGGCCCTCCGGGTACCGGCAAGACGCTGCTCGCCCGCGCCATCGCCGGTGAGGCGAAGGTGCCGTTCTTCAGCATCTCGGGTTCGGACTTCGTGGAAATGTTCGTCGGCGTGGGCGCGGCCCGCGTGCGCGACATGTTCGAGCAGGCCAAGAAGCATGCCCCCTGCATCGTGTTCATCGACGAAATCGACGCGGTCGGCCGCCATCGTGGCGCCGGCATGGGCGGCGGCAACGACGAGCGCGAGCAGACCCTGAACCAGATGCTGGTCGAAATGGACGGCTTCGAGGCGAACTCGGGCGTGATCGTGATCGCGGCGACCAACCGCTCCGACGTGCTCGACAAGGCGCTGCTGCGTCCGGGCCGCTTCGACCGTCAGGTCTATGTCGGCCTGCCCGACATCCGTGGCCGCGAGCAGATCATGAAGGTGCACCTGCGCAAGGTGCCGATCGCCAACGACGTGGATGCAGCGGTCATCGCGCGCGGCACGCCGGGCTTCTCGGGCGCCGACCTCGCGAACCTCGTGAACGAGGCGGCGCTGTTCGCGGCGCGCCGCGGCAAGCGCATCGTCGAGATGAACGATTTCGAAGACGCGAAGGACAAGATCTTCATGGGTCCGGAGCGCAAGACGGCCGTGATCCGCGAAGAGGCCAAGAAGGCGACCGCGTATCACGAGTCGGGCCATGCGGTCATCGCGAAGCTGCTGCCGAAGGCCGATCCGGTCCACAAGGTCACGATCATCCCGCGTGGACGTGCGCTCGGCGTCACGTGGCAGTTGCCGGAGCACGACAACGAGACCTACTCGAAGGACTATCTGATGGACCGTCTGGCCATCCTGTTCGGTGGCCGGGTCGCGGAAGAGCTGTTCCTGAACCTGCTCAGCACGGGTGCCTCGGACGACTTCAACAAGGCGACGCAGACGGCCCGCGCGATGGTCGCGCGCTTCGGCATGACCGATGCGCTCGGACCGATGGTCTATGTCGACGACGAGAACGACGCATCGCCGTTCGGGCGCGGGTTCACGCGCACGATTTCGGAAGCGACGCAGCAGAAGGTCGATGCGGAAATCCGCCGCGTGCTCGACGAGCAGTACACGCTCGCGAAGCGCCTGCTCGACGAAAACCGCGACAAGGTCGAGGCGATGACCGCCGCGCTCATGGAGTGGGAGACGATCGACGCCGACCAGATCAACGACATCATGGCCGGCCGTCCGCCGCGCTCGCCGAAGAGCACGCCGCCGCCCGCAAGCGACGCCTCGTCGTCGGGTGGCAATGCGGGCAGCGATGTCAAGTCGGGTAGCGCTGCAGCGCCTGCGTAAGCCAGATCGCTTAGAGTAACGGGCCGGTGTGAATTCACATCGGCCCGTTTTGCTTTTTGGTTACATTTCTGACTTTTGTTGACGTGCCCAATTCCGCTGTGCAAGGTAATCTGCTTCCCGAACCGCTTCAGTGCGGCCGCTTCACGCTCGGTTTCGAGCGCCCGCTCGTCATGGGCATTCTCAACGCCACACCGGACTCGTTTTCCGATGGCGGCAAGTACGTCGCGCGCGACGACGCGCTGCGCCGTGCCGAACGGATGATGCTCGACGGCGTCGACATCATCGATATCGGCGGCGAGTCCACGCGTCCGGGTGCGCCGCCCGTGTCGCTCGACGAGGAGCTCGAGCGCGTCGTTCCGCTCGTCGAGCAACTGCGCGGCGCGAACGTGCCGCTCTCGATCGATACGTACAAGCCGGACGTGATGCGCCACGCGCTTGCCGCCGGGGCGGACATGATCAACGACATCTGGGGTTTGCGCATGCCAGGCGCGCTCGACGCGGTGCGCGACAGCCAATGCGGTCTGTGCGTGATGCATATGCTCGGCGAGCCCCAAACCATGCAGCTCGGCGAACCCGACTATCGGGACGTGGTGGCCGAGGTGAGGCAGTTTCTCGAGGCGCGTGTCGCCGCGCTGGAGGCGGCGGGCATCGCCAAGGCGCGCATCAGCGTCGATCCGGGTTTCGGCTTCGGCAAGGCGGTCGTCGAGCACAACTATGCGCTGCTCGCGCATCTGCGCGATACGGCGCCGCCCGCGCCGCGGCCGTATCCGGTGCTCGCGGGCATGTCGCGCAAATCGATGCTCGGCGCGTTGATCGGGCGTCCGGCGCCGGAGCGCGTCGCGGCGAGCGTGGCGGCGGCGGTGTGTGCCGCCGAGCGCGGCGCGGCGATCATCCGCGTGCACGACGTGCCGGAAACGGTCGATGCGCTGAAAATCTGGGCCGCCGTGCGCGACGCCGCGGCCCGCAGTTAAGACAAACTGGATACGCAAGCCGGGTCGACCCGGAAAGGAATGGAGGTTGCACAAGATGGCACGTCGTTATTTCGGAACGGATGGCATACGGGGCAAGGTCGGCGAGCCGCCGATCACGCCGGATTTCGTTCTGCGGCTCGGCTATGCAGCGGGCAAGGTGCTGGCGGGCGGCTGGGCGAACTCGGGCGCGCGCCCGACCGTGCTGATCGGCAAGGACACGCGGGTGTCGGGCTACATGCTCGAAGCCGCGCTCGAAGCGGGCCTCTCGGCAGCCGGCATCGACGTGATGCTGGCCGGTCCCATGACGACGCCCGGCATCGCCTATCTGACGCGTGCGTTGCGCCTCGCGGCGGGTGTCGTGATCAGCGCGTCGCACAACCCGTATTACGACAACGGCATCAAGTTTTTCTCGGCCGACGGCAACAAGCTGCCCGATGACGTTGAGCTGCAGATCGAGCAGGAACTCGACAAGCCGCTCGATTGCGCGCCCTCGGAACGCCTCGGCAAGGCGCGGCGTCTGCATGACGCCGCGGGCCGCTATATCGAGTTCTGCAAGAGCACGTTCCCGCAGGCGTTCGACCTGCGCGGCATGAAGGTCGTCATCGACTGCGCGAACGGCGCTGCCTATGACATCGCGCCGCACGTGTTCCACGAACTGGGCGCGGACGTCGTATCGGTCGGTGTCGCGCCGAATGGTTTCAACATCAACGATGGCGTCGGCGCGACGGCGCCCGAGGCGCTGATTCGCGCCGTGAAGGCCAATCACGCGGATCTGGGCATCGCGCTCGACGGCGATGCCGACCGGCTGCTGGTGGTCGATTCGACCGGCCGTCTCTACAACGGCGACGAACTGCTTTACGTGCTGGTGAAGGACCGCATCGCGACCGACGGCAAGGTGGACGGGGCAGTGGGCACGCTCATGACCAACATGGCCGTCGAGCAGGCCCTCGAAGCAGTGGGCGTCAAATTCGTGCGGGCGGCGGTCGGCGACCGCTATGTGCTCGAACAATTGCAGACGCACGGCTGGTCGCTCGGCGCCGAGGGCTCGGGGCACATCCTTTCGCTCGATCGCCACACGACCGGCGACGGCATCGTCTCGGCGCTGCTCGTGCTCGCCGCGATCAAGCGCAGCGGCCGCACGCTGGCTCAGTTGCTCGACGGCGTCACGCTGTTTCCGCAGCGGCTCATCAACGTGCGCATCGCGCAAGGGGCGGACTGGAAGGGCAATGAAGCGATCCAGCGCGCGATTGGCGACGCCGAGACGGCGCTCAAGGGCACCGGCCGCGTGCTGATCCGCGCCTCGGGCACTGAGCCCGTGTTGCGCGTGATGGTCGAGGCGCGCAGTCCCGAGGACACCAGCCGCTATGCCGAGGCCATCGCGCTCGTCGTGAAGGAATCGCTCGGCTGAGTTTGACCGCGGGCGGCGGGGCGCACTTTGGTGGGTCCGCAGCGTTGATCAGGACGGTCCGTCGAGCCTTGCTCGCGGGCCGTTTTGCTTTCGCGGGGCCGATCGGCGGCCCATCCAGGCTGTTCGAAGGACGCGGCGCAATGCCGCAGGGCGAGGCACGCAGCGGTCATTCGAAGGTCCCGCACAAAGGGCCGGAGCGCCCCGCGCCGTAGCGGCAACATGGCCCCAACTGACCCCGATCGCCTTACATCTCCCGTCATTCCAGCTTTCTCCGTGTAATCAATTTGTCACGTCTCATTCACGGTTCGTCACTGCATTGTCATAAATGGACCCTATCCTTCGCGGTGTCGTTCATCCGCTCACACACTGGAGGTCTCATGAAATTGATGCACACCGCGTTTGCTGGCGTTGCTGGCGCGCTCTTCGCGTTTGCCGCACACGCAGCTGATATCACCGGCGCGGGTAGCACCTTCGCAGCACCGATCTATACGAAGTGGGCGGATGCCTACCAGAAGTCGGGCGGCGGCAAGGTCAACTATCAAGGCATCGGCTCGTCGGGCGGCATCAAGCAGATCGTCGCCAAGACGGTTGACTTCGCAGGTTCGGACGCTCCCCTGAAGGACGACGATCTGGCCAAGGAAGGCCTGTTCCAGTTCCCGACGGTGGTGGGCGGCGTGGTCGCTGCGATCAACGTGCCGGGCGTGAAGCCGGGTGAACTCGTGCTGTCGGGCCCGGTGCTCGGCGACATCTACCTTGGCAAGATCAAGAAGTGGAACGATCCGGCGATCGTTGCACTGAACCCGAAGGTCAAGCTGCCGGATCTCGACATCGCCGTGGTGCGCCGCGCCGATGGTTCGGGCACCAGCTTCATCTGGACGAACTACCTGTCGAAGGTCAACCCCGAGTGGAAGGCGAAGGTCGGTGAAGGCTCGACGGTCTCCTGGCCGACGGGTACGGGCGGCAAGGGCAACGACGGCGTCGCCGCGTTTGTCCAGCGTCTGCCGGGCGCGATCGGCTACGTCGAGTGGGCCTACGCCAAGCAGAACCACATGACCTACACTGCGATGAAGAACGAATCGGGTTCCGTCGTCCAGCCGGAAACCGACACGTTCAAGGCCGCAGCGGCTGGCGCGGACTGGAAGAAGTCGTTCTACCAGATCCTCACGAACGAGCCGGGCAAGGACGCATGGCCGGTCGTCGGCGCGACCTTCGTGCTGCTGCACACGGCTCAGGACAAGCCGGATCAAGGCAAGGAAACGCTCAAGTTCTTCGACTGGGCATTCAAGAACGGCGGCCAGGCAGCGAACGATCTCGACTACATCTCGCTGCCGCCGGCAGTCGTGAGCGAAATCAAGTCGCAGTGGAAAGAGAAGGTGAAGGACGCCAGCGGCAAGGCAATCGCCGAGTAATGCTGGTTTAGCGCGTACCCGCTCTGGCCGGCGCTGCGCCGGCCCGGGCATCACGCGATACGCCGCCTGGCCCCGGATTGTCCGGGGCCGGGCGGTTTGCAGTGTCCGCTTGCGCGACGTCCCTGTCGCGCGGCATATGGAAACAGGTCATCATGTCCGACGTCCCGCTTGTGTCGAACCCGCCCGGCAGCACCGCCCAGCAAAAGGCGCCGAGCCCGGTTGGCGACATCCTCTTCGGCGGTCTCGCCCGCCTTGCCGCAATCATTACGCTGTTGCTGCTCGGCGGCATCATTGTTTCGCTGGTCGTCGCCTCGATGCCGACGATCCAGAAATTCGGCTTCGCGTTCCTCTGGACGGCCGACTGGGATCCGCCCAGCGACCAGTTCGGCGCGCTGGTGCCCATCTACGGCACGATTGCCACCTCGGTGATCGCGCTCATCATCGCCGTGCCGGTCAGCTTCGGCATTGCGTTGTTTTTGACCGAACTCTCGCCCGCATGGCTGCGCCGCCCGCTCGGCATCGCCATCGAGCTGCTCGCGGCGATCCCGTCGATCGTCTACGGCATGTGGGGCCTGCTCGTGTTTTCGCCGATCTTCGCGCAGTATTTCGAAAAGCCGATCGGCCAGCTGCTCGGCGGCATGCCGATCGTCGGAGCGCTGTTCCAGGGCGCACCGATCGGCATCGGCATCCTATGTGCCGGCGTGATTCTCGCGATCATGATCATCCCGTACATCTCGTCGGTGATGCGCGATGTGTTCGAAGTGACGCCGGTGCTGCTCAAGGAATCGGCGTACGGCATTGGCTGCACGACCTGGGAAGTGATGTGGAAGATCGTGCTGCCGTTCACCAAGACCGGCGTGATCGGCGGCGTGATGCTCGGCCTCGGCCGCGCGCTCGGCGAGACGATGGCCGTGACGTTCGTGATCGGCAACACCAACTTGCTCGATAACGTGTCGCTGTTCTCGCCCGGCAACAGCATTACGTCCGCGCTCGCCAACGAGTTCGCCGAAGCGAGCCCGGGCCTGCACACCTCCGCGCTGATGGAGCTCGGCCTCATTCTTTTCGTGATTACCTTTATCGTGCTCGCGATTTCCAAGCTGCTGCTGCTGCGCCTCGAAAAGTCGGAGGGCGCACGATGAGCGAACCGCTACTGAAGATTCCGGGCGCGATCTACGGGCCCGAACTGGACGCGATGCGCGGCAAGCTGCAACGCCGCCGCCGTGTCGTCAACGCGATTGCGCTTGCAGCGTCGCTCGGCGCGATGCTGTTCGGCCTGATCTGGCTCGTGTGGATTCTCTACACGACGCTCAAGCTCGGTGTCGGCGGCCTCTCGGTCGAGTTGTTCACGCAGTCGACGCCGCCGCCGAACACCGATGGCGGCGGTCTCGCCAATGCGATCGTCGGCAGCCTGATGCTGGTGGGCATCGCAACCGTCGTCGGCACGCCGATCGGCATTCTCGCGGGCGTCTATCTTGCCGAATACGGCCAGAAGTCGTGGCTCGCGGGCATCACGCGCTTCATCAACGACATCCTGTTGTCGGCGCCGTCGATCGTGGTCGGCCTGTTCGTCTATGCGCTGTGTGTCGCGAAGATGGGCCACTTCAGCGGCTGGGCGGGGGCGATCTCGCTTGCGTTGCTGCAGATTCCGATCGTGATCCGCACGACCGAGAACATGCTCAAGCTCGTGCCGAACGCGCTGCGCGAAGCCGCCTTCGCACTCGGCACGCCGAAGTGGAAGATGGTGATGTCGATTACGTTGAAGGCGTCGATCGCCGGCATCGTCACGGGCGTGCTGCTCGCGATTGCGCGCATCGCCGGCGAGACCGCGCCGCTGCTCTTCACGGCGCTGTCGAATCAATTCTTCACATGGGACATGAACCAGCCGATCGCGAACCTGCCGGTCACGATCTTCAAGTTCGCCATGAGCCCGTTTGCGCAATGGCAATCGCTCGCATGGGCAGGCGTGTTCCTGATCACGTTGGGTGTGCTGGGTCTGAATATCCTCGCACGTACCATCTTTACGAATAAGTAATGGCCGGAGTCCCCATGAACATGGCAGAGAGTCACATCAACACAGCAGGCCAGACCACGGCGCCGGCCGGTTTCGACCCCGCCCAGGGCGCGCGCGGCGAGGCGCTCGGCAAGTCGAAGATCGAAGTAAAGGATCTGAACTTCTTCTACGGCAAGTACCACGCGCTGAAGAACATCAACCTGCAGATCCCCGAAGGCAAGGTGACCGCGTTCATCGGCCCGTCGGGCTGCGGCAAGTCCACGCTGCTGCGTACGTTCAACAAGATGTACGCGCTCTATCCGGAGCAGCGCGCCGAGGGCGAAATCCTCATGGACGGCGAAAACCTGCTGACCTACAACCGCGATATCTCGCTGTTGCGCGCGCGTGTCGGCATGGTGTTCCAGAAGCCGACGCCGTTCCCGATGTCGATTTACGACAACATCGCGTTCGGCGTGAAGATGTTCGAGACGCTGTCGCGCCCGGAAATGGACGATCGCGTCGAGTGGGCGCTCACCAAGGCGGCGCTGTGGAACGAAGTGAAGGACAAGCTCGGCCAGAGCGGCTACGGCCTCTCGGGCGGCCAGCAGCAGCGTCTTTGCATCGCGCGCGGCATTGCGATCCGTCCCGAAGTGCTGCTGCTCGACGAGCCGTGCTCGGCGCTCGATCCGATCTCGACGGGCCGCATCGAAGAGCTGATCGCCGAGTTGAAGAGCGACTACACCGTCGTGATCGTCACGCATAACATGCAGCAGGCCGCACGCTGCTCGGATTACACTGCGTATATGTATCTCGGCGAGCTGATTGAGTTCGGCGATACGGAAAAGATCTTCATCAAGCCGGTCCGCAAGGAAACCGAAGATTACATCACCGGCCGTTTCGGTTGATAACGGATCAGGGAGCTACAGATGTCCGATAAGCATTTGTCCAGCCAGTTCGACGCCGACCTCAATCTGGTCTCGTCGAAAGTGCTCGAAATGGGCGGTCTCGTCGAATCGCAGATCGTCCACGCGATGCAGGCCCTCAATGAATTCGACGTGGCGATCGCCGAGCAGGTGATCATCGCCGAAGACCGTCTGAACAAGATGGAAGTCGAAATCGACGAGGAGTGCAGCAACATCATCGCGCGCCGCCAGCCGGCCGCGCGCGATTTGCGTCTGTTGCTCGCGATCTCGAAGACGATCACGAACCTCGAGCGCGCCGGCGACGAAGCCGAAAAGATCGCCAAGCGCGTGAAGCGCCTGATGGAAGACGGCGCGTCGCGCACGGTCAACATCGCCGAGATCAAGGTGTCGGGCGAGATGGCCGTGTCGATCCTGCGCCGCGCGCTCGACGCGTTCGCGCGTCTCGACACCGTGGCCGCCGCGCAGATCGTGCGCGACGACAAGGCGATCGACGAGGAATTCCGCGCGTTCGTGCGCAAGCTCGTTTCGTACATGATGGAAGACCCGCGCACGATCTCGGTCGGGCTCGACTTCCTGTTCATTGCGAAGGCGATCGAGCGTATCGGCGACCACGCGAAGAACATCGCCGAATTCATCATCTACATCGTCAAGGGTACCGACGTGCGCCACAAGTCGCGCGACGCCCTCGAGCGCGAAGCGCTCAGTTAATTCATTCAAGCCAGAGACAAGGTCAAGAGGTGCCGATGCCCAGCAGCATTCTCGTCATTGAAGATGAACCCGCGATTTCCGAGCTGATTTCGGTGAATCTGCAACACGCGGGTCATTGCCCGATTCGCGCCTATAACGCGGAGCAGGCTCAGAATCTCATCAGCGACGTGCTGCCCGATCTCGTCTTGCTCGACTGGATGTTGCCGGGCAAATCGGGAATCGCATTCGCACGTGATTTGCGCAGCAACGAGCGCACCAAGCACATTCCGATCATCATGCTGACCGCGCGCGGCGATGAACAGGACAAGGTGCTTGGCCTCGAAATCGGTGCGGACGACTACGTGACGAAGCCGTTCTCGCCGAAGGAATTGATGGCGCGTATCAAGGCAGTGCTGCGCCGTCGCGCGCCGCAGCTCACCGAAGACGTGGTGGCGATCAACGGCCTGAAACTCGATCCGGCCACGCATCGCGTGGCCGCGCACGCCGAAGGCAGCGAGATCAAGCTCGATCTCGGCCCGACCGAGTTCCGCCTGCTGCACTTCTTCATGACGCACCCGGAGCGCGTGCACAGCCGCACGCAGTTGCTCGACCAGGTGTGGGGCGATCACGTGTTCGTCGAAGAGCGTACGGTCGACGTGCATATCAAGCGTCTTCGCGCGGCGCTCAAGCCCGCGGGATGCGATGCTATGATCGAAACCGTGCGCGGCAGCGGCTATCGTCTCGCGAAGAGCGCGTGAAGCGTCACTAGCACCAGGCAGCACCAGGCAGCACCAGGCAGCACCAGGCAACGGGCAGCAAGCCGCGCCGCGACGATCATCGCCGCGACGCGAGCGCCAATCGCAATCTCAGGGCGCGCCTTACGGCGCGCCTTTGTGCTCCCGCACGGACCATTTCCTTCTATTGCTGGAACATGAACATCATCTGGGCGCGCACCTTCGTTGCCATCGTGCTGCTCGCCGCATTGTGCGCGGCGCTCGGCGCGATCTTCGGCGTCAAGTTCGGCCTTGCAATCGCAGTCGTCGTGCTGGCCGGGCAAGTCCTCTTCAGTACGTTTCACAAGCAGCGCCTGTGGCGCCTGCTCGATGCACCGGTGTACGGCGAGGTGCCGAGCGCACCCGGCGTCTGGGGCGAAATCTATTACCGCCTGCACAAGCTGGCCAAGCGCTGGCATGCCCAGGTGCGCCAGGTCGAGCAGCAACATTCGCGCTTCATCCAGGCGATCCAGGCCTCGCCCAACGGCGTCGCGATGCTCGACGATCACGACCAGATCGAATGGTGCAACGGGATCTCCGAAGTGCACTTCGGCCTCGACGCGAAGCGCGATCTGCGCCAGCACATCACCCATCTCGTGCGTCAGCCCGAGTTCGTGCGCTACCTGAACTCCCATCACTACGATCAGATGCTGATCATGCGCGGCATGGGCGAAAAGCGTCAGCACGTGCTGTCGGTGCAGGTCTTTCCGTACGGCGACAATCGCAAGCTCGTGCTTTCGCAGGACATCACCGAACTCGAACGCACCGATGCGATGCGCCGCGACTTCGTCGCCAATGTATCGCATGAATTGAAGACGCCGCTGACCGTGCTCTCCGGCTTTCTCGAGACAATGCGCGAGTTGCCGCTTGCCGAGCCCGAACGCGCGCGTTACCTCGAACTCATGGAGCAGCAGGCGGGCCGCATGCGTCATATCGTGAGCGATCTGCTGGTGCTCGCGACGCTCGAAGGCGAGGGGCGTTTGCCGAGCGACCAGATGGTCGACATGCGTGCCGTACTGGTCCATGTGCGCGAAGACGCGGAAAATCTCTCGGGCGGTCAGCATCAGATCAGCGCCGATCTCGACGACAGCCTGAGCGTGAACGGCTCCGAGACGGAGATCCTGAGCGCGCTCGGCAACCTCGTCACCAACGCGGTCCGCTACACGCCGAATGGCGGCAAGATCCATCTCGACTGGCACGAGAAGGGCGGCTGCGCGGTGTTCTCGGTGACCGACAGCGGCTTCGGGATTCCGGCGGCCGATATTCCGCGCCTCACGGAGCGCTTCTACCGCGTCGACCGCAGCCGCTCGCGCGATACGGGCGGCACGGGGCTGGGCCTTGCGATCGTCAAGCACGTGCTGCAACGCCACGACGCGCAACTCGAAGTGCGCAGCGAGGAAGGGCGCGGCAGCACGTTCACGGTGCGCTTTCCCGCGGCACGCTCGACACGTCGTCAGCCCGCGCCGGCCTGAACCGCGCATCACGGCCAGGCGGGACGAAAAAAAACCACGCAATCGAAACTGCGTGGTTTTTTTATGGATGTCTGCTTCGTTCGCTTCGTTCAGGAACAGAACTTCGCGAGCAGGCTCATCTGGGCATTGCGGATTGCCTTGCCCGCACGGCGCCGGCGATAGTGACCGTCGCTTTGCATGAGCCACGCGGCCTGGTTGTCGCCGATGAAGGTCGAGAGGCCCTCGGCGATCACGCGGCGCTTGAGGCGCCGATCGTGGATCGGGAACGCGACTTCGACGCGGCGGAACAGATTGCGATCCATCCAGTCCGCGCTCGACAGATAGACGTCTTCGCGGCCGTCAGCATAGAAGTAGTAAATGCGGTGATGCTCGAGGAACCGGCCGACGATCGAGCGCACTGTGATGTTCTCGGAGAGCCCCGCCACGCCGGGCTGCAGCGAGCACACGCCGCGGATGATCAGATCGATCTTCACGCCCGCCTGCGAGGCCTCGTAGAGCTCGTCGATCACGGTCGGTTCGAGCAGCGCATTCATCTTCGCGACGATGCGCGCCTTTCTGCCCGCGCGCGCCGCGTTGGCCTCGGCACGGATCGCCTCGACCAGCTTCGGATGGAGCGTGAACGGCGACTGCCACAGCTCGTGCAACTGCAGTTCGCCGCCGATGCCGGTGAGCTGCTGGAACACGTGATGCACGTCTTCGCAGATCTTCGGCTCGGACGTCATGAGGCCGAAGTCGGAGTAGAGGCGCGCGGTGCGCGGATGATAGTTGCCGGTGCCCAGGTGCACGTAGCGCTTGAGCGTCATGCGACCGTTCTGCGGCACGCGGCGCACGATCAGCATCATCTTCGCATGGCACTTGTGGCCGACCACGCCATAGACCACATGCGCGCCGACTGCTTCGAGCTGCGAGGCCCAGTTGATGTTGGTTTCCTCGTCGAAGCGCGCGAGCAGCTCGACCACCACCGTCACTTCCTTGCCATTGCGCGCGGCTTGCATGAGCGCGTCCATCAGCGGCGAATCGGTGCCGGTGCGGTAGATGGTCTGCTTGATCGCGACGACGTTGGGATCCTGCGCGGCCTGCAGCAGCAGCTCCAGCACGGGCTGGAAGCTCTCGTAGGGGTGGTGCAGCAGCACGTCGCCCTGGTCGATCGCGTCGAACATGTTGCCGGCCGCGGTGATGCGCTTCGGAATGGCCGGAATGTGCGGCACGAACTTGAGGTCCGGCCGGTCGACCATTTCGGGCAGCTGCATGAGCCGCACGAGATTCACGGGCCCGTCGACGTAGTAGCAATCCTTGTGACCGAGGCCGCTCTCGTCGAGCAGACGCTTCACGAGATGCACGGGCGTCTCGGCCGAGACTTCGAGACGCACGGCATTGCCGAGGTGACGCGCGGGCAGCTCGCCTTGCAGCGCCACGCGCAGATTCGTGATTTCGTCTTCGTCGACGAACAGTTCGCTGTTGCGCGTGATGCGGAACTGGTTGCAGCTGCGCACGACGAGGCTCGGAAACAGCTCGCCGACAAAGCGCTGCAGCAGCGAGCCGAGCAGCACGAAGCCATGCGCATAGCCCGACAGTTCCTGCGGCATGCGCACGAGCCGCGGCAGCGCGCGCGGCGCCTGCACGATGCCCATGACTGCCTGGCGGCCGAAGGCGTCCTTGCCTTCGAGCTCGACGACGAAGTTCAGACTCTTGTTGAGCACGCGCGGAAACGGATGCGCGGGGTCGAGCCCGATCGGCGTGAGCACGGGCAGCAGTTCGTCGAGGAAGTAGTTGCGCGCCCACGTGGTCTGCGCCTCGTTCCACGCATCGGTGCCGTGGAAATAGATGCCTTCCTGTTCGAGCGCGGGCAGCACGGTGTCGTGCAGCATCGCGTACTGGCGATGCACGAGCCGCTGGGCACGCTCGACGACGAGGTCGTACACGTGCTGCAGCGACATGCCATCGGGCGAGAGCGCGCCCGGGTTGTCGCGCATCTGCTCCTGCAGTCCGGCCATGCGGACTTCGAAGAATTCGTCGAGATTGCTGCTGGTGATACAGATGAAGCGCAAGCGCTCCAGAAGAGGGACGGCTGGGTCGGCCGCCTGCGCGAGCACGCGCTCGTTGAAACCCAGAATGCCCAGTTCGCGATTGAGTAGGGGGTAGCGGATGGACATCGGCTGCGTAAACGGAATGTCAGGTGAAGACTCGAAGGGATGGTCTGAAATTCTCACAGTTTGATGACGATATCGTGACATTCGGGTTGTCATAAATTCTACGCCGCATTTTCACGATATCGAAAAGATACGTCGTAACTATGCGAAGTGGCTGGATCCACTTTAACGCAGGCACGACACCGTGAAGTCCGCTACGCTTAGAATGGCGTCTTTGAACAGCGCTGCGGCCGCACGTGCGGCCGCGCTTGCGCGAATGGAGCCTGCACCCTCGATGGTCACTACCCCGCAACTGATTGCCGCCGTCGATCTCGGCTCGAACAGCTTTCGTCTGATTGTTGGCCGAGTCGAGGAAACTGAAGCCGGCAGCCAGATCTATCCGGTGGATGCGCTGCGCGAGCCCGTGCGGCTCGCAGCCGGGCTGTCGAAGGACAAGATGCTCGACCGCGCCTCCCAGGTGCGCGGCTGGGACGCGCTCAAGCGCTTTGGCGAACGGTTGCGCGATTTTCATCCCGACCGGGTGCGCGCGGTCGCGACCAATACGCTGCGCATCGCCAAGAACGCGCGCGAGTTTCTCGGCGAGGCCGAAGCCGCGCTCGGTTTCCCGATCGAAGTGATCGCCGGGCGCGAAGAGGCGCGGCTCATCTATGCGGGCGCTGCGCACTCGGTGCCGGCGAGTCCGGGCAAGCGCCTCGTGGTCGATATCGGCGGGGGCTCGACGGAATTCATCATCGGCTCGCACTACACGCCGATCCGCATGGAAAGCCTGTATATCGGCTGCGTGAGTCACAGCCGGCAGTTCTTTCCGGCCGGCAACGTCGACGAATACACGATGCGCCAGGCCGAACTCGCGGCCACACGTGAAATCCAGATCATCTCGGCCGACTATCGCAAGACCGGCTGGGAGCAGGCGATCGGTTCGTCGGGTACGGCGCGCGCGCTCGCCGAGCTGATCGAGGCCAACGGCTTCAACGATGCGGGCATCACGCACGGCATCTCGCGCGGCGGTCTCGAGCGCCTGAAGCGCGCGCTCATCAAAGCCGAGAACGTCAATCGCCTGAAGCTCGTCGCGCTCAAGCCCGACCGCATTCCGGTGCTGGCCGGCGGCCTCGCGATCATGATCGCGGTGTTCGAGGAACTCGGCGTCGACTACGCCGATACGACCGATGCCGCGTTGCGCCTCGGCGTGCTCTACGATCTGCTCGGCCGCACGCAGCACGAGGACATGCGCACGGTGACCGTCGGCGGTTTCATGCGCCGCTATGGCGTCGATCGTGCGCAGGCGACGCGCATTGGCGAGCTGGCCGCGCGCTTTTACGACCAGATCGAAGCACCCGATGACGAGAACCGCGAAGAGAGCCGGCTGTTCCTCGCGTGGGCCGCGTCGCTTCACGAGATCGGCTTGTCGATCTCGCACAGCGCGTATCACAAGCATTCGGCCTACATCGCAAGCAATGCCGACATGCCCGGCTTCTCGCGCACGGATCAGGCCAGTCTCGCGGCGCTGGTGCTCGGCCACGTCGGCAAGCTCGGCAAGCTTTCGCAGGCACGCGATGTCGAATGGCGCGTGCTGTTCTGTCTGCGTCTCGCCGTGCTGCTCTGTCGCCGCCGCACGGACGTCGGCTTGCCGGAGATATCGGTCGCGCAGGAAGGCAACGGCTTCGAGGTGCGGCTGCCGAGCGCGTGGGTCGCGAACAACCCGCTCACCGACTACAACCTGGTCCAGGAAACGGCGGAGTGGGGGAAGATCGGCATTCCTTATCGTGTCGTGTATACGGACGAGTGACGCGACACGGCACGACGACGAGAGTCGTCGATGCATCGAAGACGAAAGCGCCCGGCAAGCTGACTTGCCGGGCGTTTTGATTGTGCGCCCAGCACGGGCGCAATCTTGTGGGTGCAAGTCCCATCGTGAGTTGACCACAGCGAACGAAGCAAAGCGCAACTGCGTGAGGGCGACCGAGCGTGGGGAGGAAGCGTGGAGCGAAACCGCGAGCCGATGAACAAGAACCGGATATGAGGCGGTGCCGATCAGGGCGAGCGCGCAATGAAGCGCGAAGCTCTCGTGGTCAAGGATCAGGCATCGTAAATGCGGCGGTTGTGCGGTGAAGGATTGCGCTCTTACCTGGGGAGATCTCGCCTCGTGCCTGAAAGGGCAACGGCGTCGAGCCGGAGCGAGAAGTCAGCAGAGGCCGTAGTAGTCACAGGACAGGTCGATGAGGCTGAAGCTGGTGACGAAGGGCCAAACGGGAAGGAGTGTCCAACGTCATGTCGATGCGACAGGCAATGCGTCAGATGCCCGTGCAAACGGGGCGAGCGGGAGTAGCGCGCGGTGAAGCTGCACGCGTACCCGTGAGCGACGAAGTCTGCGGCCCGCGCCATGAATCCGGGGACACGGGGTCAGCGTTGCTGGAAGCAGCGCTGACGAGAGAGAACCTGAAGCAGGCGTTCAAACGGGTACGGGCGAACAAGGGAGCCGCTGGCGTGGACGGTCTGGACATTGACCAGACGTCGCGTCATCTGGTGAGGGCGTGGCCTGCGATCCGTGAACAATTGCTCAAGGGGACGTACCGGCCCAGTCCGGTACGTCGGGTGACGATTCCGAAGCCGGACGGAGGCGAGCGCGAGCTTGGCATCCCGACGGTGACTGACCGGTTGATCCAGCAGGCGCTGCTGCAGGTGCTGCAACCGGTTCTGGATCCGACCTTCAGCGAGCACAGCTACGGCTTCCGGCCGGGACGGCGTGCGCACGACGCGGTACTTGCCGCGCAATCGTACGTGCAGTCGGGACGGCGAATCGTGGTGGACGTTGATCTGGAGAAGTTCTTTGACCGGGTCAACCACGACATCCTGATCGAGCGCTTACAGAAACGCATTGGCGACGCCGGAGCGATCCGGCTGATCCGTGCGTATCTGAACAGCGGCATCATGGATGGCGGGGTGGTGCAGCAGCGAGATCAGGGCACACCACAGGGTGGGCCGCTATCCCCGTTGCTGGCCAACGTGCTGCTCGACGAGGTGGACAAGGAACTGGAGCGACGGGGTCATTGCTTCGCACGCTACGCCGACGATGCGAATGTGTATGTTCGTAGCCGCCGGGCGGGCGAGCGGGTGATGGCACTGTTGCGACGCCTGTACGGGCGACTGCGTCTGAAGGTCAACGAGACCAAAAGCGCAGTGGCCAGTGTGTTCGGTCGGAAGTTTCTGGGCTACAGCCTGTGGGTGGCTGCGGGTGGGGTGGTCAAACGCAAGGTGGCGGCCAAACCGCTGCTGGCGTTCAAACACCGCATCCGTCAGGTGACTCGCCGATCCGGCGGGCGCAGCATGAAGGAAGTGGTGGAACAGTTACGGCCTTACGTGCAGGGCTGGAAGGCGTACTTCCGGCTGGCGCAAACGCCGCGCGTCTGGTTAGCACTGGACGAGTGGCTGCGTCACCGGTTGCGTGCCATTCAGCTTAAGCACTGGCGCCGTGGCGCCACCATCTACCGGGAACTGCGTGCGCTGGGGGCATCGGCTGCGGTGGCGCGACAAGTGGCGGCGAACAGTCGTTGCTGGTGGCGCAACAGCAACGGTGCGCTCAAGCGTGTGCTGACCATCGCCTACTTCGACCAGTTGGGCGTACCCCGACTCTCATAACCTCAACTTCCCGAACCGCCCGGTGCGGACCCGCATGCCGGGTGGTGTGGCAGGGGTACGGCCTCATGGCCGTCCCCTATGCCGATTACAGACTCACAGCGCGCGAGGCTCAGCGGGCGGCCGCATCGCCGAGGAAGTGGCGCGCGTAGCGTGCGTTGATTTCGGAGAGGCGGAAGAGCGTCAGGAAGTCGGCCGTGTTGAAGTCGGGATCCCAGGCCGGCGCGCCGCAAATCTTCGCGCCAAGACGCAGGTAGCCCTTGACCAGCGGCGGCGGCACGGCGCTCGCGCCGGTGCGCAACTCGTCGACGGGCAGCGGCGTATGCGGGAACGCGCGATATTCCGGCGCCGTGAGCGCATCGTCGCCGAGCGAGCCGTACAGATTGGCCGCATAGTGGCCGCCATCGGCCATCGACACGCTCGCGCAGCCGAGCATCGTCTCGTAGCCGTTGTGCGTCATGTAGGCCCCGAGACCGCCCCACAAGGACATGATGACCGAGCCGCTGCGATAGTCGGGGTGCACACACGAGCGGCCGACTTCGACCATCTTCGGGCGCAGGAGCGCGAGGCGCGACACGTCGAACTCGCTTTCTGCGTAGAGCCGTCCGATGCGCGCGGCCTGGTGCGGCGGCAGCACGCGGTACGTGCCGACCACCTTGAGCGTGTCCAGATCGCGCACGAGCAAGTGATCGCAGTAGTGATCGAACGCATCGACGTCGAGGCCGGCGGGGCCCGCGAGGCGCGCGCCCATTTCCTCGGCGAACACGCGATAGCGCAGGCGCTGCGCGTCGCGCAATTCGTCGTCGCTGCGTGCCCACGAGACTTGCAGGCGATGTTGCGCCGTGATCGTTTCTTCGGCACGCGGCAGCCGTCTGTGCGATTCGAACGGGCTCGAAGCGAGCGGCAGGGCAGACGTCGGCAGATCTCGCATGGGTGCGTTCCTGATCGAAAGGTAGTGAAACTTTTCGCCAATGTAGTAACGCGCGGTTACGGTTGCATGGCATTGCGATGACGATTCGATGACGCGGTGTAAGGCGCGCGGCAAGCCCCGTCGCGTGGGGTTTGCGGCGTGGCATGGCGGAGATTCCAAGTCCTTCGATAGGCGCGTTTGTTGTCTTGCGCCTACAGTCTTTGCGCGTCACGGGCGTTTGTGCGTTTCGATGTTTGTGCGTTTCGATGTTTGGACGTTGAGACGGACGCACCGGACGTGTGGCCGGTCAATGAAGCCCTGTTTTCGTCCTTGGCCACTTCCGCCCGCTTTCACGAGCGGGCTTTTTTTGGGCTTTGTTGATTGGGTATCCCGATCAATCTCCAGACCGTGCGCGAGCTGGTCGATCGCGACGCGTCCCCGAAACGCCTGGCCCCGCTGCGGCTAGACAGCGCAAACCCCACTTGCCACTCAGGCAACAGCCTTGGGACCATCTGGGCTAACCTGCAGGCATCGCCAGCGAGGATACGCAATGAAATCGAAGCTCGGCAGCGTGGCAGCATTGGCATGGTTTGCAGGTGCCGCGCATGCGCAATCGTCGGTCACGCTCTACGGCGTGATCGACAGCGGCTTGCTGTATCAATCGACCTCGGCGACATCGTTTGCGCCCACGGCAAAAAACCAGGGGCATACCTGGCAACTCAAGGACGGGGGCATCTTCGCGAGCGTCTGGGGGATGAAGGGCAGCGAGGACATCGGCGGCGGCTACCAGATCAACTTCAAGCTGCAGGGGTCGTTTACTTCGACGAACGGCAGGGCAGGGCTGTCCGACACACCGGGTGTCACGGCGTTTTTCAACCAGTACGCGACCGTGGGCGCCGCCGGTCCGTTCGGCACGATCGACGCCGGCCGGCAGATCGTGCCGATGATCTATGCGATGGCGGACACCGACGTTCGCGGCGCGCAGTACTTCGGCAGCATTCTCACGGCGTGGCTGGGCCTCAATCAGGTGGCCGGCTGGCCCGGCAGCAGCACGAATGCGCCGATCGGCGCGCTCTATGACAGCAACGCGCTCGTCTACAACTCGCCGAAATTCTACGGCGCGTCGGCCGCGCTCGAATACGCGCCGGGCGGCGTCGCGGGACAGTTTCAGGGCGGCACGCGCGAGTCGGTCGTGCTCAAGTACTCGAATTACGGCCTGAATCTGGCTGCGGTGTACTACAACGGGCACGACACCAACCCGTTCGTGGGCGCCGGCACGACACCGGCGGTGCCCGCATCGGGCGTGGACAATAACCGCTTCTATTACGTCGGCGCGATGTACACGATCAGCGGATTCTCGCTGTCTGCTTCGTACAGCATCGGCAAGAACCCGGCGAAGAGCAGCCTCTACGACTTCGAAATGATCTCCGGTGGCCTTGGCTACCAGTTCAACCGGGTCTTCAAGATCACGTCTGGCTACTATTACCTGAAGGACCGCAACAACTCGGCGAATCATTCGAGCGAACTTGCCATCGGCGCCGAATACAACCTCTCCGCGGCAACCCGGGCCTACGCGCAGGTCGGTTATGTGAACAACAAGGGGACCATGAACCAGACGATCACCTACGGCTCACCGGTCGCGCCGGGTGTCTCCACGACGGCTGCCATGATCGGCCTGCGTCATGCGTTCTGATCGCTTCAACCTCAACCGGCAACGGAGCAATCGATGATGAAAATCCGGCTGGCCGTCGCGGCTCTGGCTGCAATCCTGTCCGTGAGTGCGTGGTCGCAGTCACAGGACGAAGCGAGCAAGAATGCGGGCGGGCAAGCGTTCGCGTCGGGCGCCGCAGCGAGCGCGGGCAAGCAGGCGGACCGCGCGCTGCGCCGCAAGGTGTACGCCGCCATCGGCAGGGAGAAGGCCATCGACGCGGGCGACATCAGCGTGCGCGCGAAGAATGGCGCGATAACGCTCAATGGCACGGTCTCGGATCCGGCGCAGATCGGCAAGGTCGAGGAAATCGCCAAGGGCGTTCCCGGCGTGACCTCGGTGACCAACAAGCTGGCGGTGAACAAATCGTTTGGCGGCATGTGACTCGTTGCCGGCGAGGGGCGGCGCGACGAAGTCACCCCCTAACAAAGGGGGGGAGAATGAATTGCCGCGATTGCGTACTCTGTCTTACTCTGCATTCGAGAGCGGCCATTGCAGATCCGCAATCAAATACTGGAGACAGAAATGAGCGGTACGAATCCGGACAGCCTGGTTCATCGCTTCCTGCATTGGGAGCGCGTACAGCCCGATACGACCTGGCTGACCGAGCCGACGCCGGACGGACAGGTGACCGACTACAGCTGGGGCCAGGCCGGTGATCAGGCCCGACGCATGGCCGCGTATTTGCGGTCGTTGGACCTGCCCCCGCACAGTGCGATTTCGATCGTCGGCAAGAACAGTGCGCACTGGATCATCGCCGATCTCGCGATCTGGATGGCGGGACACGTTTCCGTGCCGCTTTATCCGACCATGGGTGCCGACACCGCGCAGTACATCATCGGGCATTGCGACGTGCGCCTCGTGTTCGTCGGCAAGCTCGACGCAAAGGTCGACGGCAAGGCCGATGGCTGGAGCGAATTCCGCAAGGTCCTGCCGCCGCATGTGCCGACGATCGGTCTGCCGATGTCGCCCGTGCCCGAGGCGCCGCAATGGAACGATATCGTTGCGAGGACAGCGCCGCTGCAGGACGTTCATCTGCCGGAACCTGACGCTCTGGCCACCATCATCTACACCTCGGGCAGCACCGGCCGCCCCAAAGGTGTCATGCACACGTTCGGGTCGATCTTCGCCTATGCGACGCTGGGCGGGGAATTCAGCGGCTTCACCACGGTCGACCGCGTCCTGTCCTATCTACCGCTCGCGCATACGGCCGAGCGCTCCTTCGTCGAATCGAATTCGCTCTGTCACGGTTTCCGGGTCTACTTCAACGACAGCCTTGCTACGTTCACCCAGGACCTGCTGCGCGCCCGGCCCACGGTGTTCATCTCGATGCCGCGGCTTTGGGCCCGGTTTTATCAAGCCGTCAGCGCGAAGTTGCCGGCCAGCCAGCAGGCCTTGCTCCATTCGACGGGACCCGAAGCCGAGGCCGTCAAGCAGCAGATTCTCAAGATGCTGGGGCTCGACGCGACCAGGATCGCGTTCACCGGCTCGGCGCCGTTGCCTGCCGAAATCATCACCTGGTATCGCCTGCTCGGGCTGGAGTTGCTCGACGTGTACGGCATGACCGAGAACTTCTCCTATTCGCACTACAGCCGCCCCGGGTTCGTGCGGCTTGGGTACTGCGGTCAGGCCATGCCCGGCGTCGAATGCCGGATCGCCGGCAACGGGGAGATTCTGCTCAAGGCGCCGACCATGATGCTCGGCTACTACAAGCAACCCGAACTGACCGCGCAAAGCATGACCGAAGACGGGTTCTTCAAGACCGGCGACTGCGGCGAACTCGACGAAATCGGCCGGCTGAAGATCACCGGGCGGGTCAAGGAGATCTTCAAGACCAGCAAGGGAAAATATGTGGTTCCCGCGCCGATCGAGAACAAGCTGAGCCATCCGAAGGTGGATGCCGCGTGCGTGACCGGCCCGGCGCTCGCGCAGCCGTTCGCGTTGTTGATGGCGTCGGCCGCCACGAGAGCCGAGCTGCAGGACGCGGACGCGCGTGAAGCGTTGCGTGCGGAATTACATGACGTGCTCGAGAACGTCAATGCCACGCTCGAGGATCACGAGAAGCTGGCCTTCGTCGTCGTCGTCAACGATACGTGGAGCGCCGACAACGGCTTTCTCACGCCGACCATGAAGATCAAGCGCGGTGTGATCGAAGAACGCTATCTGCCGATGGCGCCTGCATGGGCCGCGCTCGGGCAACCGGTCATTCTCGACGTGCAATCCGGCGAGAACGGCTGAGAGCGGTCGGGCCGCTGCGAACGGTCGGGAGGCGCAGGCTTAGCGGATCAGGTCCTGCTTGCGCGCCCACACCATCGCGTCGTAACGGCTCGACACCGCCAGCTTGGTGAAGATATTGCGCAGATTCCACTTGACCGTTTCGATGGTGATATTGAGTGCGATGGCGATGCGCTTGTTCGACATGGCCTCGCCGACCAGGCTCAGAATCTCGAGCTCGCGCGGGGTCAGCACGGGCTGCAATTTCGACGCTCCTGCACGGCGTGTGTTGCCCGCGAGCCCTTCGGCCAGTGCGCATTCGGGGAATTTCTCGAGCAACTCAAGCGCGTATTGCAGCGTGGCCCCCTCGAGCTGGCGCTCGCGCACGGCCTTCGCGAGCAGCTTGCCCACGGCCGTGCCTTCATCGACGAAGGTTCGCACGAGACCGAGGCGCCGTGCCGCCTCCACGGCGCGCGCGAGGAAGGCGAGCGCGTCGTTCTCGCTGCCCTGGTCCGCGAGACCGATGGCCGACAGCAAATCCGCGAGCGCGCCCAGTCGCCGGCGATTGTGCGCTTCGGCGTAGTCGCGGGTGATCTGCAGCGCGGCCAGCGCTTTTTCCGGGGCGGCGTAGCGATACACGCGGGCTGCGGCCAGCGCGGCGATAGCGGAAATCTCGGCCTGTGAGCTCTGTGTTGTCGAATCAGTGCGCGCTACTTCGTCAAGCAATCCTGATGTTTCGAGTGCGCCGGCATGATCGTGCTTGAGCAGCAGAACCTTGACCTGCTCGGCCAGCATGTGGGCGACCGCTCGGGGCTGGCCCATGCTGCGCAAGTGCGCCGTCTGTTGCTGCAGGAACGCGAGCGCCGCGCCTGGGCTTTCCTGCAGCAGTTCGAGGCGCGCCCGGCACAGCGCCGTGTGAATCATGACGTCCGGGCCAGAGGAATAGAGCAGGCCTCGGCGGTTGGCGATCGTTTCGCGGGCGTCGTCGATGCGGTCGAGTTCGTAGTAGGCGTCAGCGAGCACGCTCGCACAGATGTTGGCGCTGATCGAGTGGCGGCCCCCGGCCACAATCGAGCGCGTGAGCAGTCCGGCGCTCTCCTGCTCGGCCTCGCGCGCGTTGCCTTCGAGCAGGATCGTCGAGGCGCGGGTGGCTTGCGCGACGAGCGCCATGTCGTTGTGACGATCCGCCGGCGGAACCGGGCGCAGGTTGAAGAGGCGTCGCGCTTCGGCAAAGCGGCCTGCCGCGCCGTAGGCCGCACACAATTCGGCGACCAGCAGATATTGCAGGAAGGGGTTGTCGATTACATCGTCGCGATGCGGTTCGAGCAGCTCGATCATGTGCTGCGCGTCGTCGTGCTGAAACGCGATCGCGGCGTGAATCAACGGCAGGATGCTGGCGATTTCCGGATCGGCCGAAGCGGCGTTCGTCTGCAGGTGCGCGAGCCAGGCTTCGGCGCGGGACGCACGCGTCGTGAGCGCGACGGTGAGGCACGCGATGCACAGCAGGCGGGGATGACTGAGCAAGGTCGCTTCGGGCAACCGTTCAAGCAGATGGAGAGTGGGGCCCAGATAGTCGAGGCTCCACGTGGCCGGCGCTGCACGCTCGATGACCGATGCCGCGAACTCGACGTCCTCGCCGGCGCTCGCGTGGCGCACCGCTTCGGCCAGCAAGCCGTGGGCGGCGAACCAGTGGCTCGCGCGCCGGTGCAGTTCGCGCACGTCAGCCGGTTCGCGGCGCGCGAGGCGGGTCGCGAGAAATTCGCCGAAGAGCGGATGGAAGCGATACCACGCGGTCCTGTCCTCGGAGTCCACGCGGGTGATCAGCAGATTCTCGTGCTCCATGCGCTCGAGCAGCTCGCCGGCCTGTTCGTTGCCGGTCACCTCGCGCGCGAGCGACGCACTGAAGCGGCGAAAGATCGCCAGCGGGACGGCGAACCCGGACATCTCGGCGGGAAGCTGCGCCATGACCTCTTCGCTCAGGTAGGTCTGCAGGTCGCTCGAGCGCCAGATCAGGTCGCCGAGCATGGCCCGGCCGTCGGGCCGGTTGCGCAGCATGATGATGATGAGCTGGACACAGGAGGGCCAGCCGCCCGTCAGTTCGTGAATGAGGGTGAGTTCGTCCGCATTGATCTTGCCCGCGCCGAGATTTTCGTCGACGAAGGTGCGGGTCTCCGCGAGATCGAACGGCAGTCCGGTGCTGTCGATCTCGACGAGCTGGTCCATCATGCGCAAACGGCTCAGGCTCAGGGGCGGCGTGAGGCGCGAACCGATCACGAGATGGAGGTTGCCCGGCCCCTGATCGACGAGCTTCTGCATGAATTTGTGTGCGTGCAGCGCTTCGACGTGGTGATAGTCGTCGATCATCAAATACAGGTCTTTGCGCAGACCGACTGCCGCCTCGACGATGGACGCGAGCGCGGCGTCCATCGCGTGCGTGCTCGTGCCCTCGAGCGGCAGATCCACCTCGACCGGAATGCCCGCGCGCTGCATGGCCGCAAAGAGGGCGCTGCAGAAACCGGCGTAACTCTTTTCGTCGGCCGTGAGCGAGAGCCAGGCGACCTCGGCGGATGCCTTCAGGCACACCTTGCGCCACTGCGCGAGCAAGGTCGTCTTGCCATAGCCCGCGCTGCCGGTGACGAGGGTCAGCCGGCAATGGCGAGCGCGCTGCAATTGCGCTAGCAGGTCCGTGCGCGTCACGTACTTGGCGCCGATGCGCGGCGGCGAAAATCTGGTCGAAACCAGGTGTTTGGGGGAAAGCGGATTCAAATCGTCACCCAGACGGAGCAGTGCGGCGAGTGCGCGCCGATGCGAACGCGTCGCACCCTGAACTTTCGCAAAAAATACCCCGCAGGTGTCCCCCTCAGAAGGAGGGGTGCCAAGCGAACCCGCGGAAACTAACTTACCACTACCGCAACATCGGGCACGTTGGCAGCCTGCGCGGCGAAGACGGGCCGCATCCGTTCAAGGACAGGCGGTTCACGTTTTCACTGTCACGGCGGCAGTCTGTGGAGTGCCGGAAAGAGCATCGACCCGATTGGCCTGTCCGCACGGGTCTGGCCAGAAACCTATTTCAGGAATGCATATCATGTCGTATCAACTGCCTACCGAAGAGCAGAACCTGGCTGTCGAGAGCTTTCGCAAGTTTCTGCAAGCGGAAGTCAAGCCCGTTGCGAAGGAGTATCGCGACCGCTTCATCCCGAAGGAAAAGATGCGCGAACTCACCGAGCGCATCGCCGAGTTCGGCTTGCCGGGCTGCACCATCCCCGTCGAATACGGCGGCATGGGCTGGTCCTTCACGATGCAGGGCATGCTGTTCGAAGAACTGGTCGCCTGCTCGTGCGATATCGCGCTGTGCGTGATGCTCAACATGGGCCTCGCGTCGATGCTGACCAAGGCGCTGCCGCACGTGCGCGAGCGCTACATGCCCGACGTGCTGGCTGGCAAGATCTTTGGCTCCATCGGCATCAGCGAGCCGGACGTCGGCTCGAACGTGGCCGAGCTCAAGACGCGCGCCGTGCGCGACGGCGACCACTTCATCGTCAACGGCGAGAAGACGTGGATCACCAATGGCGTCTATTCCGATGTGCTGATCTGCACGGTGCGCGGCGAAAAGGGCCTCTCGCACATTCTCATCGACCGCAAGGAACACGGCTACGAGTCGCGCAACATCGACAAGATCGCACTCGGGTCGCAATCGACCGCGCAGATTTTCATCACCGACGCACGTGTGCCGGCGACCAATCTGATCGGCGAAGAAGGCGATGGCCTGCGCAACACGATGAAGGTGTTCGAGAACGCGCGCGCTCACGTGGGCACGCTGTCGGTCGGCATCATGCGGGCCTCGCTGGAAGAGGCGATTGCCTATGCCAAGGAGCGCAAGCAGTTCGGCAAGGTGATCGCCGCCCATCAGCTCATCGCGGCGAAGATCGCCAACATGGCCATCATGGTCGATGCGGCGCGGCTGATGTGCCAGCGTGTGTTCGGTCTGATCGACGCGGGGGTTCGCTGCGACCTGCAGGCATCGATGGCGAAGGCATTCGCGACGGAAGCCGCCATCACGGTCTGCCGCGACGCGGTGCAGTTGCACGGCGGCAATGGCATCACCAAGGATTTCAACGTCGAGCGGCTGTTGCGCGAAGCAATCATCATTCCGATCCCGGATGGCACGACGGAGATCCAGCAGCTCATCATCGCGCGTGCGTTGACGGGTGTGCCGGCTTTCGTCTGAATTCCACTTCGTCCGGGCGCAAGCCTATGATGATCCGGTGCTGACCGATCCGGTCAGCGGCCATAACAACTGAAGGAAAACGTATGACGCGCAAAGTCGTTGTCGCGGGCGTGGGCATGGTCCCGTTCCGCAAGCCCGGCACCAGCGAAACCTATGACCTGATGGGCGCCGAGGCGGCGCGCCTCGCGCTGGCCGATGCCGGCGTGACGTATCAGGACATCAATCAGGCCTACGCGTGCTTCGTCTACGGCGATTCGACGGCGGGCCAGCGTGCCCTCTATCACGTCGGCATGACGGGTCTGCCGATCATCAACGTCAACAACAACTGTTCGACCGGATCGACGGGCCTCTTCCTCGCGCGTCAGGCGATCGAGGCTGGCGCACTCGATGTCGCGCTCGTCGTCGGTTTCGAGCAGATGAATTCTGGTGCGCTCGGCAGTTACTTCAATGACCGGCCGCTGCCCTCCGATCTGTTCCTCAAGCAGTGCGACCGCCTTGGCGTGCCGACCGAAATCCCGCCCGCGCTGCGCATTTTCGGCGGCGCCGGCATGGAGCACATGAAGCGTTTCGGCACGCCGATGGAGAGCTTCGCGAAGGTCCGCGCGAAGGCGAGCCGCCACGCTGCAAACAATCCGCTCGCGGTGTTCCGCAAGGTCGTCACGGCCGAAGACGTGATGGCGGACCAGGTCATGTGGCCCGGCGTGATGACGCGCCTGATGGCCTGCCCGCCGACTTGCGGCGCGGCCGCAGCGGTGCTGTGCAGCGAAGACTACGCGAAGAAGCACGGTCTGGACACGCGTGTGTGGATCGCCGCGCAAGCGCTCACGACGGACGGACCCGAGGCGCTCGAAGGCGACGACCTGCGCGATGTCGCCGGCTACGGCATGGCCAAACGCGCGGCGCAGCAAGTCTACGAGGCGGCCGGCATTGGTGCCGAGGACGTCAACGTGGTCGAACTGCACGATTGTTTCGCGCACAACGAGTTGATCACGTATGAAGCGCTCGGACTGTGCCCCGAAGGCGGCGCGGCGAAATTCATCGACGACGGCGACAATACCTACGGCGGGCGCTATGTCGTCAACCCGTCGGGCGGTCTGCTTTCGAAGGGGCATCCGCTCGGCGCCACGGGACTCGCGCAATGCACGGAACTCGTCCAGCAACTGCGCGCGACGGCAGGCGAGCGGCAGGTCAGCGGCGCGCGCGTCGCGTTGCAGCACAACGTCGGCATCGGCGGCGCGTGCGTGGTCACGATGTACCGCAACTGACCGGGAGACGACGATGGATTTCCAACCCGATGCGGGGCTCGACGCGTTTCGCGAGCAAGCACGCGAGTTCGTGCGCGAGCATCTGCCGCGCGATCTGGCGGGCAAGCCCGTGGGCAGCGTGCGCTCGATGCGTGCGGATCTGGTGCGCTGGCAAAAGATCCTGAATCAGCATGGCTGGGGCGCGCCGTACTGGGCCAGGGAACACGGCGGCACCGGCTGGACGGTGCTGCAGCGCCTCGCCTTCGACGAAGCCTGCGTCGCGGCGGGTGCGCCGACCCAGGACGGCTTCGCGCAGAAGCTGCTCGGGCCGGTGCTCAACGAGTTCGCCTCGGCACAGCAGAAGGCCGAGCATGTACCGCTCATTCTGAACGGCGAACGGTTGTGGTGCCAGGGCTTCTCCGAGCCGGGCTCGGGTTCGGACCTCGCGTCGCTGAACACCCGTGCAGAGCGCGATGGTGATCATTACGTGGTCAACGGCCAGAAGATCTGGACGAGCTACGCACACGAGTCCGACTGGATCTTCCTGCTCGTGCGCACCAACACGGACGTGAAGAAGCAGGCCGGCATCAGCTTCCTGCTCGTCGACATGAAGACGCCGGGCATCACCGTGCGGCCGATTCGCAGCATCGACGATTGTCATCATCTGAACGAGACCTTCTTCGACAACGTGCGCGTGCCGGTGGCGAACCGCGTCGGCGAAGAAGGCGATGGCTGGAAGATCACGAAGTTCCTGCTCAACAACGAGCACGCGAGCGCGGCGGATCTGCCCATGCTGCGCCGCTACCTGCTGCAGCTGCGCACGCTCGCGAGCACGCAGCGCGTGCACGCGTCGCCGCTGATCGCGCAGCCGGCCTTCGCGTTGCGCCTCGCGCGCCTCGAAGCCGAGGTGAGCGCGGTCGCGATGATGGTCGAGCGCGTCGCCGCGATGGAGCAGGATCACAGTCCGGCAGCGCACGCGATGGGCTCGATGCTCAAGGTGCGCGGCACCGAGCTTCAGCAGCGTCTGAGCGAGCTGCTGGTCGAAGCGCTCGGCGAATACGGCGCGGTGGCCTATCCCGAGCCGCACGACGCCTGCCTCGATGCGCCGTTGCCGAGCCAGGACGTGGGGCGCGGCATCGCCAACGAGATGTTCTTCCGGCGCGCGTCGACGATCTACGGCGGCACGAGCGAGGTCCAGCGCGGAATCATCGCCAAGATGTTGTTTCAACTCTGAGTCGGCGGACCGATCATGAACTTCAACCTCAATTCAGAGCAGCAAATGCTGCAGGACAGCGTCCGGCGTTTCGTCGATAAAGAGTACGGCTTCGACGCCCGCACGGCGCTCGTGAAAGCGCGCACGACATCGAGCGCATCGCACTGGCAGACCTTCGCCGACAACGGCTGGCTGGCGGCCGCGTTGCCGGAGTCGTGCGGCGGCCTCGACGGCTCGGTCATCGATACCGTCTTGATCGCGCAGCAGCTCGGGCGTGCGCTCGTAGTCGAGCCGTATCTCGGCTGTGCCGTGCTGGCAGCGCAGACGCTGTATGCAGCGGCTACGCCGGCGCAGCGCGAGCACTGGCTGCCGCTACTCGCCGACGGTTCGCGCAAGATCGCGCTCGCGTACAGCGAGGCGCAGTCGCGCGGCTTGCCCGAGTTCGTCTCGCTGACTGCAACGGCGACGCCGGATGGCTACGCGCTGTCGGGCAGCAAGACCCTCGTGCTGGGCGGCGCGGACGCGGATACCTTTATCGTCTCGGCGCACGCTTCGGACGCGGACGGCATCACGCTCATGCTGGTCGATGCACAAGCACCGGGTCTCACGCGCCGCGTGCTGCCGCTGCATGACGGCAGCTTCGCCGCCGAACTGACGTTCAAAGCGGTGCAGGTCGGCCGCGATGCGGTGTTGGGCGAACCCGGCAGCGGTCTGGTCGCGCTCCGGCATGGGCTCGCCCACGCAATCGCCGCGCTCGGTGCGGAACTCGTGGGCGGCATGGAGAAGGCCATCGAGATCACGGCCGAGTACCTCAAGGTGCGCAAGCAGTTTGGCGTACCGATCGGCAGCTTCCAGGCACTGCAGCATCGTCTGGCGGACATGGCGGCCGAAACGGAACTGGCGCGTTCGATGTTGTATGCGCTGCTCGCTACGCTCGAGAACGGCGACGTGATCGCGCAGCAACGCGCGGTTTCGCAGGCCAAGTCCGTAATCGGGCGCGCCGCGCGTTTCGTGTGCGGCCAGGCCATCCAGCTGCATGGCGGCATCGGCATGACGGAGGAGTACCAGGTCGGTCACTACTACAAGCGTGCGGTGGTCGCCGATGTGTTGTTCGGCAGCAGCGATGCGCATGATGCTGCCTGTGCGGCGCGCTTGCAGGAGGAGTTGCTTTGAGAGGGTGCTCGGCTTGATGCAGTGGGTGCATTACTGCCATGGCGGCGTTGCGCGCTGTGCTGGCCGTGGCAGGCAAGCATCCTTTCGAAATGGCACGTCGATGTGGTGGGGCAGGTCGAGTTCCTGGGCATCGAGTCTAAGCACGCATACGCCCACGAGCGCGCCACCCCGTACCGTGCACACTGCGCGGTAGCATGGGGATTTTCTGACTGCCGGTGACCCGTCGATGCCCAAGGCGCCGGCCCTGTCCGATGTCGGTGGCTGAACTGGCACATGCGGTTTCGCGCGCTCAAAGCCGCTTCTGTAAATCAACTACATACGCTTGGCAGAACAATGGGCGAGCGCCGTCGTGCATTCGATCATATTTGCTCATAGTTCGCGTGGCGTGGCCCACGCCTGGATCGTTCGCGGCCACGCGCCGGCAATTTGAGGGAGCGACTCTACGCGCGTGCGAGGCGATATCTGAATTGTACGACCCGATCCATCGCCGGTCGTCGGTCGCCGATTGAATGACCGTCGCATCTGCACCATGGTCCCTTTTGGGTGCCGACACTGTGCCTCGTTTTTCCTTCTGAAACATTTCCCGCATTCGAATCTTGTCCGCGCAAGTCTGCGTCGACGCCGCGATACAGCGCTGTCGAACTCCGGGATTGCGCGCGCCACGCTTTCCTCTTCAAGGCGACGCGGCCTGGTCGTATTGCGACTTGAGCATAAATGACGGAATTTCGGACTGTATCCAATTGCCGTTATCCGGTTGACCAGATATCAAGGTGATCGCACTTCACGTGTGATTGCAGCCCATCGCCGTCATCGCTGGTGGGTTACCAAGTACCGATACGACAAAAGGAAACTCGACGATGCCCGTTTTGTGGGAGGGCCTGTTTGCTTGCGCCGTCATGGCTGGCGGTTCGCTGGTGTCCCGGCGTGTTGCCGCGCCTGTGGCCGGTGCCGTGATTGCGCTTAGTGCCTGTGCGAACACCTTGTCTGATGACCCGTTTGCCAGTGAAGGCCACGCGATGGCAATGGTCCCAATCAATCATACCGACCGCTACGCGACCAGCATCTACGTAGACAAATTTTGGGCTGGAAACGTCGATGACCACGCGGGTGGTGGCGCTGCCTGCTGTTATCCAGGCCTCGAAGACTGGCATCAACCGGTTACGGTTCGTTGGACGTGGGGTCAAGAGTCTGATCCTCAATCCAGGGTCATCCTGAAAGAGCGTGAGCAGCGAGCGGTTACCGCGTATTTCCCTCACAACGGTCCTCACAATGACCGTGATCCCTCGAAGGATGACGCCTATGTATGCGTGATTCTGCGTGATCTGAATACGGTGGAACTCGAATTTTCGCCTTCAGCATCTGGTTGTGCTCACAAATAATCACCAGGGAACTCTTGCACCATGACAGTCCGTCAAGCCGGCGCACCCATTACCGACGAAGGACTTTTCGATGCCGCCAGGGCCGGTGGCGTGAAAAACACGGGCGAATTGCTGTCAATCGACAACAAGGACGGGCCGCTTTCGCTGCGCGATACCACGTGCCGCCTGTATCCCAAGATCTCGTTTTTTTTCGATGGCACCGGCAACAATCTCGACATCGATACTCCACTACAACGCCTGTCGTAGCGGGTCTCGGCGGATGGCTGGCCTTGCGTTGGGGCGGCGCCCTCGTCGATGTATTCATGGCGCAGGGCGCGGCGCTCGTGGTGTACGGTCTCGTCATCGCTGGCACGATAGCCGGTGGGGCATGGTTCGGCAGCGTGGGCTGGCCGCGCGGCACGGCGGCGTTGATGCGGCGTATCCAGTCGGGTTGAGCCGTCATCCGCGCTGGCGCCATGAATAACGTGAACTGCTATGATTAACGCCATGCACAACGTTAATATCAAGGCATTCGACCTCAACCTTCTCGCGGTCTTCGTGATGCTCTGGGATACACGAAGCGTGACGCGAGCCAGTGAGCGACTTGCATTGACGCAGCCGGCGGTCAGCCATGCGCTGCGCCGCTTGCGCGATACCACCGGTGACGAATTGTTCGTGAACGCGAAAGGCGGACTCGTGCCGACTTCGCGAAGCGAGGCGCTCATCGGACCGGTCCGGGAAGCGCTCGAAAAAATCCACGAGGCGCTGCGAGATCCGGAGACCTTTGTTCCCTCGCTGGCGCAAAGGGAATTCAATATCGCGGCAGGCGATCTGGTGGAGTTCTCGATCATGCCGGAGTTGGTCGAGCATATCCGGCAGCAGGCCCCGGGCATCGTCATGCGCCTGGGCCCCGTTCCCGACGAAGGGCTCGCCTACCAACGGCTGGAATCGGGCGATCTCGATGTGGTCATCAGCGGTCAGCCGCTCAAGGAGATGGGCGTACACAACGAGACGCTCGCGCAGATCGATCTGGCCACGCTGATCTGGAAACGCGAAAACCTGAACAAGCGCCGGTTTCCTCTCCCCCTGTACCTCAAGCGGCCCCATGTGGTGATTCTGCTGCCGGATCGACAGGGGTCGATTGTCGATCGCACACTTGCGCAACGCGGCTCGCAGCGGCAGATCGGTGCGGTGGTGCAAAACTTCATGGCCATGCTGATGGTTGCCGCGAGGACGGGCTTCATCTGCAACGTCCCGACCCGCATGGCCAATACCTTCGCTGAATTGTTCGAACTGAGCGTGCATGAGCCGCCCATCGCTTTTGACACGACGCCGCTGATCATGTCATGGCACAAGCGATTCGACGCGGATCCGGCGCACGCATGGTTCCTGGATCAGATCCGCTCCACGGTATCCATCGCCTGACGTCGCTGCATTTGCAGGGCGCCGCTCTCAACTTGCGCTGCTGAACGGTCAGACCCTCACAGGGCGAAAATCGTTGCGGTAGCACGCAATTCGCGCTTCATTCCCCAATCCACTGTTCGCCGGCGCCGCGCCGATGGCGGCCTGCGCCGACGCTCGCCGTCACCACGAGCATGCGTGTTTTCCCTTGCCCGCAAATCGCCCGCCGCGCGCTGTCCCACGCCGATACGGCGTTATTAACATCGTGCATGCCCCGGATAAAAACACTTCATTTTACTTATGGGTACAACGCTGATGACATAGAGGCCATGAGCACGCACAACAAGGAGACATCCATGAGCAACCCGGTTCCCCTCTCGATGGGCTGGTTCTGCCCGACGCTCGGCGACACGAGCGCATTCGGTGACCCGTCCAGGGCCTTCCCTCAATCGATGGAACATTTCGAGCGCGTCACCCGGGCCGCCGAAAATGCCGGTTTCGACTACATGCTGGTGCCGGTCACCCCGTACTGCTGGGATGCGTGGGTGGCGGCTTCGTTCGTCGTCAGCCGCACTTCGCGAATCAAGGCGCTCATCGCCGTGAAGCCCGGCTTTATCCATCCGGTCGCGCAGGCCAAGATGATTTCGTCCTTCGATCAATTGTCGAACGGGCGCATCTACATCAACTTGATTGCCGGTCTTAGCGAGAAAGACGCTATCGCCGAGGGGCAACTCGGTTCGAAGGAAGCTCGTTACGAGCAACTCGAAGAAGAAGTCGTCATCATCAAGAAGCTGCTGTCGCAAGAGCAGGTCGAATACACCGGCAAGTACTACCAGGTCGACAAGCCGTTGATCATTCCGAAAGCGGTGCAACAGCCGCACCCGCCGATCTTTCTCGGCGGCGGTTCGGAACAGGCTGCCGAGATCTCGGCCCGGCATTCGGCGGTTCATCTGTTCTGGGGCGACTATCCGGAGCGCATCGCGGAGCAGATTAAACAGATGCGTGAGCGTGCAGCGAAGTACGGCCGCGCGGACGAACTGCGTTTCGCCATGCGCTTGCAGGTTGTGTGCCGCGAGACCGAAGACGAAGCGTGGGAAGCCGCCCATCAGCTGATAGCGGGCGCGCAAGACTGGAAGGATCAGGCCACGAATCTCAGCGCAAATATGAACTCCGTCGCCAACCAGCGTCAGCGGGAATTGGCGCAAACGGTCGGCAGCAAGATGACGCCGCATCTGTGGACCGGCATCACCGAGGTTCGTCCAGGTGCTGGCGTCGCCGTGGTCGGCAATCCGCAACAGGTGGCCGCGCAGCTTCTCGAATTCGTCGACGCGGGGTGCAGCGGATTCTGCCTGTCCGGCTATCCGCACCACGAAGAGGCCGAGCGCTTCGGACGTTTGGTCATGCCGCTGCTGACGCGGTAAGAAGAGCACATCGAAGCAAGGTATTACGCCCCTGGTCCGCACGATCAAAGCAATGAATCGGCCGGGGGCTCGAAGACGGAGGCAAGCATGACCGAGGCAATCGACGCCAAACAATTTCGCAAGGCCCTGGGTTCATTCACTACGGGCGTCACGATCGTCACCACGCAGGGTGAGGACGGAAAAGACTACGGTTTGACAGCGAACAGCTTCAACTCTGTTTCGATGGACCCGCCGATGGTGCTCTGGAGTCTGGGAAAGAAGTCTTCCAGCTTGCCGGTTTTTTCGGCCACCGGGCATTTCGCCGTGCACATCCTCGCGGCCGACCAGGAAGGCATTTCGAACCGGTTTGCGAAGAGCGGCACCGACAAGTTCGCGGGCTGCACACTCACGCGCGGCCACGGTGGCGTTCCTTTGCTCGACGGCTGCTCCGCGCGCTTCGAATGCCGCGTGGTTCATCGCTATGAGGGAGGCGATCACGTCATCTTCGTCGGCGAAGTCATGAACTTCGACAGCTTCGAACAAGCGCCGCTGGTCTTCCACGGAGGGAACTACGGTTTGGTGATGAAAAAGGCCGACGACATCGCTGACGCGAGTTCGAGCTTCGGTAACGGCTGGCTCGGCTTTCTGCTGGCGCGCGCGTATTACCAGTTGCTCATGCCGGTCAGAAGGAACCTGGTCAGCAATGGTCTGCGCGACATCGACTACAACATACTGACCGTCCTCAGCATGGGTGACGGCAGAACGGTGGCGGAACTCGATCAGCTCGTATCGATTTCCGGGTCGCAGGTTGCGCAGGACGATGTCCGCAAGCTAGTCGAGCGCGGGCTGGTCGCGCTGGAAGCGGAGGACGGGCAGGAGAGCGTGGTGCGTTTTACCGAAGCGGGCCGCCGCTATGCGATCGAGTTGCTGGCGATCGCCAAGGCGGCGGAAAGCGATGCGGAGCGCGACCTCGATTACCGCGAAGCGCAGGTCATGACACTGCTGCTCAAGCGTGTCGTGCGCTCGACCGCGTCGGCGCTTCCCGAGCACTGGCAGGCCGATCACTTCTGGCGTGGGAACAATCTCTGGCATGACGCCGCTTCGTCAGGCGCAGCGTGACGCTTTAACGTTCCGGCCACATCCGGGGCCATCGTCCGTCACGTTCAGTCGCGCAAGCGGACCATTGCCGGATGGACGTTCAACCATTACCCGATCGATTGCAACTTATAAAAATCAGGCAATCGACCAAAGGGGGAGACAAGCATGAAATCTGAAGAGATTGAAACGGGCTGGGCACAAGGCGCCGGTCGGCGAGAGGTTCCGGGCGTGAGCGCGGGGCGCTGCTGGTACGCGGTCGGCATTTTGATGCTTGCCTACTGTCTTTCCATCATGGACCGGCAGATCCTCACCTTGCTGGTGGGTCCGATCCAGCAGACGTTGCATGTCAACGACACACTCATAGGCACGCTGCACGGCTTCACGTTCGCGGCCTTCTATGCGGTGATGGGACTACCGATTGCCCGCATCATCGACCGCGGCGACCGGCGCTTGACCATTGCGTCCGGCATTGCGCTGTGGAGTCTTTCCACGGCCGCTGGCGGGCTCGCAACTGCGTACTGGCATCTGCTGCTGGCGCGTATCGGCGTGGCGGTAGGCGAAGCCGTGCTGATTCCGGGCGCCGTGTCGCTCATCGCCGAGTTGTTCCATGCGCGCCAGCGCGGTTGCGCCATGAGCATATTCGGAGCGAGTGGATCATTCGGCTCGGGCGCGGGACTCGTCGCCGGCGGGTTGATCCTCGGGATGTTCATCAGCGCGCCGCCTGTGGTGCCCTGGCTGGGTGCGCTCCATCCGTGGCAGGCGACCTTCATCGTGCTGGGCCTGCCGGGGCTCATCGTTGCGCTGCTGATGCTGGCTGTACCGGAGCCGCGAAATGCGCGTCGCGCTTCGGCAGCCGGCGCTTCTGGCGAACACTCCGCGCAACCGGGCGAGGCGGTACCCATTGCGCTCGTGACGCGCTACATCGCCGCGAACCGCACGACGACGGTTTCACTCATGATCGGTGCGGGCTTTTTCTATGCCTGTGCGTACGGTTGGGGCGCCTGGGCGCCTACCTACTACGTGCGTGAATTCGGCTGGAAGTACCCGCAAATTGGCGCCGTGCTGGGTGTGATGCTGGCGGTGATCGGCCCGTTCGGCGCGCTTCTGGGTGGCTGGCTCGGCGGCTTCTGGACGCGTCGCGGCGTGTCTCACGGCTACCTTCGCGTGTCGCTCGCAGGAAGCGTCGGCATCGCCGTGTCGGCCGTTGCCATGGTGAGCATGCCCAGCGCCAGGCTGGCGCTCGTTTGCATGACGTCGACAACGCTTTTCACGTTCTTCATGTTTGCCGCCGGGCCGCTCGCCGTTCAGGAAATTGCACCACGACCGATGCGTGGCCAGTTCGCGGCGCTTTATACGGGCATCGTGAACTTGCTGGGTGCGGGATGCGGGCCGGTGCTGATCGGTGTTCTGACCGACTACGTGTTTCGCGATGCAGGTGCGGTCGGACGTTCGATCGGAATCCTCTGTTTTTCATGCGGTACGGTCGCCATGCTCCTTTTTAGAATCGGCTTTGGGGCATATCGCAACACACTGCGCAACGCGGCCGAGTGGCGCCCCGAGCTGGTGAACGCCGCCGGGGAGGCGGCCGTCGCGAAAGCCGGCACGCAGGCCCACTGACGCATCGCGACCAGCACTGAAGCTAACGTCATGAGGCCTGCGCGCGGCAAGGCTCGCGCAGGCCTCGTGCGCCCAAAAATCGATATCGGCAACCGCTAACCCGGGAGTAAGAACGGTGAAGAACTACGAACACATCTACGTCAATGGCAAATGGATCGAGCCGCACGGCCACGACTATGCCGATGTGACGAACGCCGCCACGGAAGACATTATCGGCCGCGTGCCGCTCGGTGACGCAACCGATGCCGACCACGCTGTGCGTGCCGCGCGCGCCGCCTTCGACGACTGGTCGCGAACCAGCCCGCAGCAGCGCGCCGAATGGCTGGCGAAAATCGCGCAAGGCCTCAATGCGCGTGCCGCCGAGATCGCGCAACTCGTGAGCGCCGAAGTCGGCACGCCGATCGGCTGGTCGCAGTTTGCGCAGACGGGCGCGGCTATCGCGCACTTTGCGATCGCGGCGCAGGTTCTCGCCGGCTTCGAATTCAGTGAACTCGTGGACAATTCCGAGGTGGTGCGTGAACCCGTCGGCGTGGTCGCGTGCATCACGCCGTGGAACTATCCGCTGACCCTGATTGCCGCCAAGGTCGCGCCGGCGCTGGCCGCCGGTTGTACCGTCGTGCTCAAGCCCTCCGAGGTGGCGCCGCTGACGGCCTGGCTGCTCGCCGAGGTGATCGACGAAGCAGGCTTGCCGCCGGGCGTGTTCAACCTGGTGCCAGGCGTCGGTCCCGTGGTCGGCGAGGCGTTGGCGTCGCACGCCGAGGTCGACATGATCTCCTTCACGGGATCGACCGGCGCGGGCCGCAGAGTCACCGAACTGGGCGCGCAATCGATCAAGCGGGTCGCGCTCGAACTGGGCGGCAAATCCGCCGCAATCATCCTCGACGATGCCGATTTCACCACGGCGGTCGCCGGCGCAATCCAGGCATGCTTTCTCAACAACGGGCAGACCTGCTTTGCGCATACGCGCATGCTGGTGCCGCAAGAGCGCATGGACGAGGTCAAGCAGATCGCGGCGCGGATCGTCGGCGGCATGAAAGTGGGCAATCCTCTGAGCGAAGAAAATCAGATCGGACCGCTCGTCTCGGCTGTGCAGCGCGAGCGCGTGCGCGATTACATCCGCAAGGGCCTCGAAGAAGGCGCCGAACTCGTGGCGGGCGGAGCCCACGCGCCAGCAGGACTGGAACGCGGCTACTTCGTCCAGCCGACGGTGTTCGCCAACGTCACTTCGGCGATGACGATTGCTCGCGAAGAGATCTTCGGTCCGGTGCTGAGCATCCTCGGCTACGAAGACGAAGAAGAGGCCGTGCGCATTGCCAACGATTCCATCTATGGCCTGAGCGGAGCGGTATGGTCGGCCGACATCGCGCGCGCCAAGCGCGTTGCGCGCCGCATGCGTACGGGGCAGGTGGATATCAACGGCGCGCCGTTCAACCTCCTTGCACCGTTTGGCGGCTACAAGCAGTCGGGCAATGGCCGGGAGTTCGGCAAATACGGCCTCGAGGAGTACCTCGAATACAAGGCGATGCAGTTGCCTGTTCAGTGAAGCGGGGCGGCGCGCGCATTCGACGAGGCAACGGCAACGCGTGGCTGGCACTGAGCCAGCCAATCAATTGAACAAGGAGGCAACATGAACGAGATCAAGGGCGGCTGTCTGTGCGGCAGCATTCGGTATGAAACGACGCGCGTGCCCCTCATGAGCGCGGTATGCCATTGCACTCACTGCCAAAAGCAGTCTGGCAGCGCGTTCTCGACCAATGTGCTCGTGCCTGCGACCGGCTTCAAGGTGACGACGAGGACGCTCGCGACCTTCGACGATGTGGGCGACAGCGGCCTGAGCGTGAAGCGCCATTTTTGCAGCCATTGTGGATCGCCGGTGTACAGCGAGATGGACGCCAATCCGGACGTCGTCGCACTCAAGGCAGGCACGCTCGACGATCCATCGTGGGTGCAGCCGCAGGTGCATGTGTGGCGTTGTTCGGCGCAATCCTGGGTGCCGCTTGCCGAAGGCGCCGTTTGCTTCGAGCGCAATCCCGAGGCTTGACGCAGCAGGGCTGATACGCATGGTGTGTGGTAATCACGCAAGGACTTAAAGGTTGTTAATCAGGAATGCAAATTATGGTGATCGATAAAGACAAGTCGATTGATCGAATCGAAGACGCGCTGCCAGCCATCCGGCGCGGCTCACTGGTCGTGGTGGTAGACGACGAGGATCGCGAAAACGAGGGCGACCTCATCATGGCCGCCGGATTGGCGACGCCGGCGGCCATCGCCTTCATGGTCCGCTGGACCAGCGGCGTACTGTGCGTGGCGTTGCCCGGCGAGAGGCTCGACGCCTTGCACATTCCGATGATGGTGCCGCGCGGCAATGACTCGATGCAAACCGCCTTCACGGTGACGGTCGATTACCGTCATGGCACGACGACCGGCATATCGGCGGCCGATCGTGCCATGACGATTCGCGCGCTGGTCGACCCGCAGGCTCGCGCGGGCGACTTCAATCGCCCGGGCCATCTGTTCCCGTTGCGCGCGGTGCCGGGTGGCGTGCTGCAGCGTCCGGGGCACACCGAGGCGGCTGTGGACCTTTGCCGGCTGGCCGGTCTCTCGGAGGGTGGCGTGCTCGCGGAAATCGTCAACGACGACGGCAGCATGGCGCGCCTGCCACAACTGATCGAGTTCGCGCGGCAGCACGACTTGCCGATCGTGACCATTCGCGATCTGATCGCGTTCCGCAATTCGGCAGAGGCCCCGCAATGGGCCGAAGCCGACGCCGAAGCCGAAGCCGTGTAATGCTGCCGCGCCAGTTCTTGCAGGGAGTACCGAAGCAGGTCGAGTAGTACGTCAAACAACACTATAAAAGGCAGGAGACGAGATGAAGTTGAAATGGGCAACCATGGCCGCAACGGCAGCATTGGCCAGCACGGCGCACGCGCAATCATCAGTGACGCTATACGGTGTTCTCGATTCGGGGTTCATGTACCAGAGCACCTCCGCTGCGTCGTTTAGTGCGAGCGCGAAGAATCTCGGCAAGATCTATCGAGCCAAGGATGCCGGGATTTACTCCAGCAACTTCGGCATGGTCGGAACCGAAGATATCGGCGGTGGCTATCAGGTCAAATTCAAATTGCAGGGCACTTTCGACACGACGAGCGGCAAGTCCGGACTATCGGATACGGCGGGTCAGACTGCACTGTTCAACCAGATCGCCACGGTCGGTGTCGGCGGCCCATTCGGTTCAGTCAACGCGGGACGGCAGATTGTACCGATGGCTTACGCGATGGCCGAAACGGATGTGCGCGGGGGCCAGTGGTTCGGCAGCATTCTCACGGGCTGGCTAGGCATGAATCAGGCCGCAGGGTGGGCGGGAGCCAGCACGAATGGCCCGATTGGCGCTCTCTACGACAGCAACGCGATTGTTTATGAAACGCCGAGCTTCGCTGGCGTCAAGGCGCAGCTCGAATATGCGCCGGGCGGCGTGGCCGGCAGCTTCCAGGGCGGTACGCGCGAGTCCGCGGTGCTGCGATACGCGGGCTATGGGTTGAGGTTGTCCGCGGTCTATTACAACGGTCACGACACGAACCCCGCGCCGAATGTTGCCCCGACCGGTGTGGACAACAACCGCATGGTCTATCTCGGCGCGCTCTATACGATTCATGGATTTTCCATGTCGGCGTCGTATAGCAACGGGAAGAACCCCGCGCACTCGAACCAGGTGAACCTCGACATGTACACGGCGGGCTTGGGCTACCGGTTCTCGCCGGCATTGAAGGTGACGAGTGGGCTCTATTACCTGAGGGACGCGAATCACTCCGATAACAAGTCCACCGAAGTTGCGGTTGGCGCTGAGTACAGTCTCTCGAAGGCAACGCTCGTGTACGGCCAGGTCGGACATGTCAACAACAAGGGCACGATGACCCAGACGATTGCCTACGGACAGCCCGTTGCACCGGGGATGGCGACGACGGCGCTCATGCTGGGTCTGCGGCACACGTTCTGAGGCCAGCCCCAAAAGAAAAAACCCGCACGGCTTTACGCTGTGCGGGTTTTGTCATTGTGCGCCCAGCACGGGCGCAATCTTGTGGGTGCAAGTCCCATCGTGAGTTGACCACAGCGAACGAAGCAAAGCGCAACTGCGTGAGGGCGACCGAGCGTGGGGAGGAAGCGTGGAGCGAAACCGCGAGCCGATGAACAAGAACCGGATATGAGGCGGTGCCGATCAGGGCGAGCGCGCAATGAAGCGCGAAGCTCTCGTGGTCAAGGATCAGGCATCGTAAATGCGGCGGTTGTGCGGTGAAGGATTGCGCTCTTACCTGGGGAGATCTCGCCTCGTGCCTGAAAGGGCAACGGCGTCGAGCCGGAGCGAGAAGTCAGCAGAGGCCGTAGTAGTCACAGGACAGGTCGATGAGGCTGAAGCTGGTGACGAAGGGCCAAACGGGAAGGAGTGTCCAACGTCATGTCGATGCGACAGGCAATGCGTCAGATGCCCGTGCAAACGGGGCGAGCGGGAGTAGCGCGCGGTGAAGCTGCACGCGTACCCGTGAGCGACGAAGTCTGCGGCCCGCGCCATGAATCCGGGGACACGGGGTCAGCGTTGCTGGAAGCAGCGCTGACGAGAGAGAACCTGAAGCAGGCGTTCAAACGGGTACGGGCGAACAAGGGAGCCGCTGGCGTGGACGGTCTGGACATTGACCAGACGTCGCGTCATCTGGTGAGGGCGTGGCCTGCGATCCGTGAACAATTGCTCAAGGGGACGTACCGGCCCAGTCCGGTACGTCGGGTGACGATTCCGAAGCCGGACGGAGGCGAGCGCGAGCTTGGCATCCCGACGGTGACTGACCGGTTGATCCAGCAGGCGCTGCTGCAGGTGCTGCAACCGGTTCTGGATCCGACCTTCAGCGAGCACAGCTACGGCTTCCGGCCGGGACGGCGTGCGCACGACGCGGTACTTGCCGCGCAATCGTACGTGCAGTCGGGACGGCGAATCGTGGTGGACGTTGATCTGGAGAAGTTCTTTGACCGGGTCAACCACGACATCCTGATCGAGCGCTTACAGAAACGCATTGGCGACGCCGGAGCGATCCGGCTGATCCGTGCGTATCTGAACAGCGGCATCATGGATGGCGGGGTGGTGCAGCAGCGAGATCAGGGCACACCACAGGGTGGGCCGCTATCCCCGTTGCTGGCCAACGTGCTGCTCGACGAGGTGGACAAGGAACTGGAGCGACGGGGTCATTGCTTCGCACGCTACGCCGACGATGCGAATGTGTATGTTCGTAGCCGCCGGGCGGGCGAGCGGGTGATGGCACTGTTGCGACGCCTGTACGGGCGACTGCGTCTGAAGGTCAACGAGACCAAAAGCGCAGTGGCCAGTGTGTTCGGTCGGAAGTTTCTGGGCTACAGCCTGTGGGTGGCTGCGGGTGGGGTGGTCAAACGCAAGGTGGCGGCCAAACCGCTGCTGGCGTTCAAACACCGCATCCGTCAGGTGACTCGCCGATCCGGCGGGCGCAGCATGAAGGAAGTGGTGGAACAGTTACGGCCTTACGTGCAGGGCTGGAAGGCGTACTTCCGGCTGGCGCAAACGCCGCGCGTCTGGTTAGCACTGGACGAGTGGCTGCGTCACCGGTTGCGTGCCATTCAGCTTAAGCACTGGCGCCGTGGCGCCACCATCTACCGGGAACTGCGTGCGCTGGGGGCATCGGCTGCGGTGGCGCGACAAGTGGCGGCGAACAGTCGTTGCTGGTGGCGCAACAGCAACGGTGCGCTCAAGCGTGTGCTGACCATCGCCTACTTCGACCAGTTGGGCGTACCCCGACTCTCATAACCTCAACTTCCCGAACCGCCCGGTGCGGACCCGCATGCCGGGTGGTGTGGCAGGGGTACGGCCTCATGGCCGTCCCCTATGCCGATTTTGAACCGTGGTCGGAGCGATAGGATTCGAACCTACGACCCTCTGATCCCAAATCAGATGCGCTACCAGGCTGCGCTACGCTCCGACGAATCAGAGATTGTAGCGGGGAAGGACATGATTGGTCAAATCATCGATGCTGCCTTGCCGGCCGATGCCGGTGCGGGCAACATGCGGTTGACGAGTTTTTCCTTTTCCGTATGTCGAGGGAGTCTTGATGAATCTCATTCTCTGGCGTCATGCCGAAGCCGAAGAGACGGCTTCCAGCGATATGTCCCGCCAGTTGACCACGCGGGGCCGCAAACAGGCGCAAGGCGTCGCAAGATGGCTGCGCTCGCGGCTCGGCGACGATGCGCTCATTCTCGTGAGTCCCGCCACGCGCACGATCCAGACGGCGGAAGCGCTGACCGACCAGTACCGCGTGGTGCCCGCTCTCGCACCCAATGCGAGCGTCGATGATGTGTTGACGAGTGTCGGCTGGCCCCGTGGGCTTGCGCCGACCGTCGTGGTGGTCGGCCATCAGCCGACGCTGGGCGAGATCGCTGGACGGCTGCTGTCCGGCGACGAACGGCGTGGCTGGGCGCTGAAAAAGGGCGCCGTTTGCTGGATCGGCAGCCGCGAGCGCAATGGCGATAGCCAGGCCGTCCTGCTCGCCGCCATTACGCCCGATCTCGTTTAGCGTGTGCGTCCCGGCTTTTCACCTCCCCGAGCCGGGCTAAATTCCCTTCCTGGAAAGACCCGAATACTGTATAAATATACAGGTATCGGCGTCGCTTCCGACGTCGCCTGAAGTCTCTCGTCATGCCCGTTTTTTCAACGGGCAGGGCGGAGCATTCCCTTTTGACAGGCGCAACCATGGCTGCAGCAATCGAGCTTGCGACAACCAGCCTGCCATCCCGGCTGCAAAGCCAGATCTGGCAGGGCCATCAGCTCGCCCGGGCGGGGACGCGCACGGTGTCGAGCGGGCATCGCGCGCTCGATGCCCTGTTGCCGGGCGAGGGCTGGCCGTCCGGCAGTCTGACCGAGTTGCTGGTCGAGCAGGGCGGTATCGGCGAGATGCGTCTTCTTGCGCCCGCGCTCAAGGCGTTGACCACGCTCGCTGGCCGCCACGTTCTCCTGATCGCCCCGCCCTGGCAGCCGTACGCCTGCGCGCTGCAGGCGTGGGGGCTCGCGCTCGAACGCGTGGTGTGGGTGCGCGCGGGCGAAAAAGAGGCGCCATGGGTCGCCGAGCAGGCGCTGCGGCAAGAGGGCGTCGGCGCGGTGCTGGTCTGGCTCGCGAAGACGCGGCCGGACACCGTGCGGCGGTTGCAGGTCATGGCGCAGGACTCGCAGGCGCTCGCGTTCCTGATCCGCCCGCCCGGCGCGCGCAGCCAGTCATCGCCGGCGCCGCTGCGGATGGTCTGCACGCCGGCGCCGCCGCCGTCCGATCACGCCATCGGCCGGCGTCAATGGATGCAACTAACGGCCTTGTCCGTCGATATCTTCAAGCGCCGCGGGCCGCCGCCCGCGCAGCCGCTCAACGTTACGCTGCCGCTGCAGGACGCCGTGCCGCTCGACCGTTCGGCACCCTCCGGGGCGGCACCCGGGATCAATCATGCTGTGGATCGCCGTCACCTTACCGCTGTTGCCTCTGGAGGCCGTGAAGCCGCCGTTGCCAACGAACCTGCCAACGAACCTGCCGACGAATCTGCCGACGAACCTGCCGCACGGGCCGGGCTCGCACGCGACGCCGGCCACGCCGCCGAGGCCGCTTCCGTCTGAAGCGGCCACTCCGGCAATTGGTGCAACTGGCGCAGCGGCTTTGCCCGAGGCGCCGCACGACGTGCGCTGCCATGCGCTCGCCGATCATCTGCGCGTGCTGATCCCCGATCTCGATGCATTGCGTTGCGGCGTGCTCGCGGGGCAGACGCGTTCGCATGCGTTCGCTCTCGCGCCGGGCCTCGTGCTGCTCGCGCCCGATCCCGTGCGCGAGACCCACGCTATCGAAGCGCTCGCGCTCGCGTTGCTGGCTTATACGCCGAAGGTATCGTTCGCGCAGTCGCATACGCTGCTGCTCGAAGTCGGCTCCGGGCTGCGGCTCTTCGGCGGCTTGCGCGCGCTGCTCGCGAAAATCGCCGCGACGGTGGCCGAATGCGGTCACGTCGCGCGCATCGCCTGTGCGCCGACCGCGTGGAGTGCCTGGCTGCTCGCGCAGGCGCGCGCGCAGCAGGCGGGGCCGCGTCGCTGGCACGTGCTGCAGCACAAGACGCTCGCGCGCGTGCTCGATGCGTTGCCGCTCGGGCTTGCACCGTTCGGGGCGCAGCACGGGCAGGCGTTCAGCCAGATCGGTTGCGCGAGCTTCGCGGATTTGCGGCGCCTGCCGCGCGCGGGCGTCGTGCGGCGTTTCGGCGATGGTGTGCTGAAGTGGCTGGCCCAGGCCTTCGGCGAATTGCCCGATCCGCGCGAAGCGTTTCGCGCGCCGCCGTCGTTTCATGCCGAACTGGAATTGCAGGCGCGTGTCGAGAGCGCCGAGGCGCTGCTGTTCGCCGCGCGCCGGCTCGTGATGCAGCTCGCGGGCTGGCTCACGGCGCAACACGCGGCCTTGAGCGCATTCGAGTTGCGGCTCGAGCACGAACTGGCCTCGCGGCACGCGCCGCGCACGTCGAGTCTCGCGCTTGGCTGGGCTTCGCCGTCGCGCGATGCCGCGCATCTGTTGTGGCTGTTGCGCGAGAAGCTGAACCAGACGGCGCTGGCCGCGCCGGTGATCGGGCTCAAGCTGGTCGCCTCCGAAGTGAGTCCCTACGAGGCGCCCAACGAGACGCTGTTCCCGATGCCCGAAGCCGCCGAGGCATCGCTGGCGCAGTTGTTCGAGCGCATCGGCGCGCGGCTCGGCGCGCAGAACGTGCTGCAACTGTCGGTCGAGGACGATCACCGGCCGGAGCGCGCGATGCAAACCGGTGCCGTCCGTCTGCCGGCGTCGACGAAGAAGGGCGGTGCGCGTCGCAAGACGGCGGCGTCCACGACGAGCGACGCACCACAGTCGCAGCCGCAACCGCAGCAGGGCACGCTCGATCTGCCGGCGCTGCCGTTGCCCTCACAACCGCGTCCGGTCTGGCTGCTCGAAAAGCCGCTCAAGCTCGCGATGCGTGGCGAGCGCCCCGTCTATCGACGCGTGCTGAAGACGCTCTCGCGTACCGAGCGCATCGAATCCGGCTGGTGGGACGATGAGCGCATCGAGCGCGACTATTACGTCGCCGCCGACGACCAGGGCCGCATGTTCTGGATCTATCGCGAGCGACTTGGCGGCCAGTGGTATCTGCAGGGACTCTTTGGCTGATCATCATGGCGACGCACGATTTCCGCGCGGGCGAGTCCCGCGCCCCGGCGCAGTTGCCAGCGCAGTTGCCTGGTTATGCGGAACTCCACTGCCTGAGCAACTTCACGTTCTTGCGCGGCGCCTCGCATCCCGGCGAACTGATCGAGCAGGCGATCCAGCTCGGCTATCGCGCGCTCGCGCTGACCGACGAATGTTCGCTCGCCGGCGTCGTGCGCGCGCACAGCGCACTGAAGGCGCACGAGGCGGCGCGCCGCAAGGCTTGCAAGGAGGCGTTCGAGCGCGCGCTCGGTCCGGCGCGGCCAGCGGCAGAGCGCACCGGCTCGTTCGAGGCGTTCGCGTCCGGGATGCTCGCGCCGCCGCTGCAACTGCTGATCGGCAGCGAGTTCGGTCTGACTGATCAGGATGGCGAATCATTTTGCACGCTGGTCGCGATTGCGATGAACCGCGAGGGTTACGGCAATCTGTGCGAGCTGATTACGCTCGCGCGCTCGCGTTCGCCCAAGGGAAGCTACCGGCTGCATCCCGACGATTTCACCGCGCCTTGCGCCGAGCTGGCGCATCTGCTGCATCTGCCCGATTGCGTGCTGCTGCTCGTGCCGCAGCGCGCGGCCACGCTCGCGCAGACGCTGCGCGCGGCGCACTGGCTCGCGGGCTTTGCCGCGCAGCGCGCGTGGCTTGCGCTCGAACTCTGGCAGGGCGGCAGCGACGAGCTGCAGATCGATGCGCTGCGCGCGATCGCGCGCGCGAGCGGCCTGCCGCTCGTCGCGGCCGGCGGCGTGCTGATGCACGTGCGCTCGCGCAAGCCGTTGCAGGATACGTTGAGCGCCGTGCGGCTCGGCCGGCCGCTGTCGGCTTGCGGCCGTGCGCTCGAGCCCAATGCCGAACGCCATCTGCGCACGCGCGTGCGCCTCGGTGCGCTGTATCCGCACGAGACGCTCGCCGAGACGCTCGAAGTCGCGCGTCGCTGCACCTTCTCGCTCGACGAACTCGCCTACGAGTATCCCGAGGAACTGGTGCCGCCCGGCGAGACACCTGCGAACTGGCTGCGCAAGCTCGTCTTGCAGGGCGCGCACGAGCGCTGGCCCGATGGCCTGAACGCGAAGCGCGCGGCGCAGATCAACAAGGAGCTCGAACTCGTCGCCGAACTGAAGTACGAAAAGTATTTTCTGACCGTGCACGACATCGTGCGCTTCGCGCGCTCGCAGGGCATTCTTTGCCAGGGGCGCGGCTCTGCGGCGAATTCGGTGATCTGCTACTGCCTGATGATCACCGAGATCGATCCGGTGCAGATGAACATGCTCGTCGAGCGGTTCATTTCGCGCGCGCGCCACGAGCCGCCCGACATCGACGTCGACTTCGAGCATCAGCGCCGCGAAGAGGTGATCCAGTACATCTATCGCACTTATGGCACGCGGCGCGCGGCGCTGGCCGCGACGCTCATCACGTATCGCTCGCGCAGCGCGCTCAAGGACGTCGGCAAGGCGCTCGGGCTCGATGCGGCGCTCGTCGAGCGCATCAGCGGCGCGCAGCAGTGGTGGGATGGACCCGATGCGGTCGCGCGTCATCTGGAGGAGGCCGGCTTTTCGCCCGACTCGTCCGTCACGCAGCATCTGATCCGCCTCACGCGCGAGTTGCGCGGCTTTCCGCGTCATCTGTCGCAGCACGTCGGCGGCTTCGTGATCGCGAAGGACAAGCTGTCGCGTCTCGTGCCGATTGAAAACGCGGCAATGCAGGGTCGCTATGTGATCGAATGGGACAAGGACGACATCGATGCACTGCGGCTCCTGAAAGTCGACGTGCTCGCGCTCGGGATGCTCTCGGCCATCCGCCGCGCGCTCGAATTCGTCGCGCTGCGGCGGGGTTTGCCGCGCTTTCGCATGCAGGACATCCCGCGCGAGGATCCGGCCGTCTACGAGATGTGCTGTCACGCGGATACGGTCGGCGTGTTCCAGATCGAATCGCGCGCGCAGCAGAGCATGTTGCCGCGACTGCGGCCGCGCAAGTATTACGACCTCGTGATCGAAGTGGCGATCGTGCGGCCGGGGCCCATCCAGGGCGGCATGGTGCATCCGTACCTGAAGCGCAGGCAGGGGCTCGAAGCCGTCGAGTACGCGAAGCCCGAGTTGATGCCCGTGCTCGAACGCACGCTCGGCGTGCCGATCTTCCAGGAGCAGGTGATGCATCTGGCCATGGTCGCCGCCGAATACACGGGCGAGGAAGCCGACCTGCTGCGCCGGGCCATGGCAGCCTGGCGGCGCGATGGCGATCTGCGGCCCTATCAGGCGGATCTCACGCGCAGGATGCTGAAAAAAGGCTATAGCGAGGAATTCGCACAGCGGATCTGCCAGCAGATCGAGGGCTTCGGCGAATACGGATTTCCCGAAAGCCATTCGGCGAGTTTTGCATTGCTCGTCTACATCAGCGCGTGGTTAAAGCGCTTCGAGCCGGCCGCGTTTCTGGCAGGACTGCTCAACAGTCAGCCGCTCGGCTTCTATTCGCCCTCGCAACTCGTGCAGGATGCGAAGCGTCATGGAGTGGTGGTGCTGGCGCCCGATGTCTCGGTGAGCGATTGGGACGCGGTGCTCGAAACACCGGGTGTCGTGGGCGTGCGGCTCGATCGCGATGGGCGGCTCGCGTGGCGCGCCGGGGAGGCCGCCCGCTACGAGCCGTTGTTGCGCGCCGCCGTGCCAAGGCCGCGACCGCGCATCGTGCGCAACTTCCAGCGCATCATGCGCGCGCGCATCATGATGAAGCCGCGTCGCTACGGCCGCGGCGGCCCCGCAGTCAGGCTCGGGCTGCGCTTGATCAAGGGCCTTTCCGAGGACGCCGCGCAGCGCGTGATGGCGGCGCGCGCGCTCGCGCCGTTCGTCGACGTCGACGATCTCGCGCGGCGGGCGGCGCTCACGCGTCGCGAACTCGAAGCGCTGGCGGCGGCGAATGCGCTCGCGAGCATTGCCGGTCACCGGCGCGAAGCATGGTGGGCCGTGACCGCGCAGCATGCGGTGCCGGCGCTGCTGCGCGATGCGCCGGTCGCCGAGGCGCCGCTGGCGTTGCCGAAGGCATCGGAGGGCAGTGAGATCGTCGCCGACTATGCGAGCCTGCGTCTGACGCTCAACCGGCATCCGCTGGAGTTGCTGCGCCAGGGGCTCGCGAAGCAGCGCTTTCGCAGCGCGGCGCAACTCGCGCAATGCCGTCACGGCATGCTGGCGCGGGTATGCGGCATCGTCACGGTGCGTCAGCGGCCGGGCACGGCCAACGGCACGATCTTCGTGTCACTCGAAGATGAAACGGGCTCGGTCAACGTAATCGTGCGGCCCGAACTCGTCGAGACGCAGCGCAAGGTGCTGCTCGGCGCTTCGTTGATGGCGGTGGCGGGCGTCGTCCAGCGCGAAGGCGAAATCGTGCATCTGGTCGCGCATCGGCTGGAGGACCATAGCCGGCTGCTCGGACGGCTTGCGACGGAGAGCCGCAATTTTCATTGAGCCAGTGTTCCCCGAGCGTGGCGCGACAGCACGGCCCGTGCGCCCTGTGCCGCCGCTCCCGTACTGGCTGGCGAGCGTTTCAGCGCGCCCCGTCAGCCGCGCCACGGAAAAGCATCGAGCACCGCACGAATCGCCACGTCGAACGGCGTGCGTTTGCCCATGCCGAGCGCTTCGAGACGGCTCGAATCGAGATGGCAATCGCGCGGACGCGGTGTCGCATCGGCAGGCTGCGCCTGGCCGACGAGGCGCGCATCGAGTTCGAGCGCGGTGGCTAGCCGCCGGGCGATGTCGTACTTGGTCATCGGCTCGTCGCCGGACCATTGCGCGATGCCGTTCACCGCGCGGCCGTCCGCGTGCCGCGTCAGCAACTCGCGGATCACGAACGCGACGTCGGGCGTGAAGGTCGGATAGCGCGTCGCCCAGGCGTCCATCGCGGCGGGCGATGCGCCCTCGCGTGCCGAGGCGGCGATGGCCGGCACCAGACTCGTCACCGCCGATTCCTGCCAGCCGACGATCGGCCCGTAGAGCAGCGGCAACCGGAGCACGAGCGCGGCGTCGGTTGCGTCGAGCAGCGCTTGCTCGCCTTCGAGCTTGCTGCGCCCGTAGGCATTGAGCGGATGCGGCACGTCGTCGCAACGATAGGGCGGCTGCGTGCCGTCGAACACATAGTCGGTGGAGATCGACAGGACCCAGGCGCCGATTTGGCGGGCGGCCGCCGCGAACGTGCGAACGGCGTCGACGTTGAGCGCTCGGGCGGCGTCGGGATCGCGTTCGCAGACGTCGGGACGCCGCTCGGCGGCGGCAATCACGATGGCGGACGGCGCCTCGCGTGCGACGAATTGTTCGACGGCGGCGGCGTCGCGAATATCGAGCGCGACTTGCCCCGGGCCGCCGCGGCTAAACGCGGTCGACACGACGTGCCAGTCCGTCACGGCGGCGAGTTCATCGACGATGGCCCGGCCCAGCAGCCCCGATGCACCGACTACGGCAACCTTGAACATGGCGCCGCCTTACGCGTCGAGCGTGTTGACGACGGTGTAGCCGGCCTCGTCGATGGCGGCTTTCAGCGCGTCGGCGGATTGGGCCGAGTCGATCGCGACGCGGCCGGCCGGCAGGTCCACACGCACCTGCGCGGCGGCGTCGAGCGACTGAACGGCCTTGGTGACGGCACCGACGCAATGCTGGCAGCTCATGCCTTCTACCTGGAACTGGATCGTCATGTTTTTTCCTCTGAACGGTGGGGCGCGAAGATGGGCGGTTCAGACCGATTATGCCTCTGGACGGCGTTCGATGCGGCTGACCTTGCCATCATGGGAAGGTGTACGATCGAATCAACTCAACATCGGCATGGCTGGCAGGAGCCGCTCATGAATATTGGTGAAGCAGCCCGCGAATCGGGCGTGACCGCGAAGATGATCCGTTACTACGAGAGCGTCGGGCTGCTCGCGCCGAAGTCGCGCACGGCCTCGGGCTACCGCGTTTATGGCGCGCCGGAGGTGCATTCGCTGCGGTTTATCCGCCAGGCGCGCCGGCTCGGTTTTCTCGTCGACGATATCCGGCGCCTGCTCGCGCTGTGGCGCGACCGCTCGCGCGCCAGCGCCGAGGTGAAGGCGATTGCGCTCGAACATGTCGCGGAGCTGGACCAGCGTATCGCCGAGCTGACGCAGATGCGCGACACACTCGCGCATCTGGCCGCCCACTGCCATGGCGACGATCGGCCCGACTGCCCGATCATCGAAGGTCTGGCGGATCCGGATGCCGCGATCACGCTCGAAGCGTGTGGCGGTTGCGCTGCACAGGTGCAACCCGGGTAGGCCGATTGACGCAGCAGGCAATGCGAAATGCACCAACAATGTGCTTTTCCCAGGTGGGCGTGCCAGGCTGCGCCGACGCATTTTTTGATTGACCTGAAAAATCATGGGCTTACGAGTTGCTTCAAATTGAAGTATTCCATTTTGGAATGCACTTCATTCGACCATTTCACTGGCAAACATGGCGCAGATAGCTATAATACGGGTTAACCCTTTATAAGGGAAATCCCTGATGCCGATCCACCGGGGATACCTACTGGTCCTTGGAGAACATCATCATGTTTGCATTCATTCTGGAAAAGCTGAGCAACTGGTTCGAAACCGCTGAACGTAGCCGCCGCGAAGCCTGGCTCGCCACGTCGTCGGACATCGTGCAACTCGAACAGCGCATCCGCTCGATGGAAAAGAACGGCTTCTCGCTGTAAGTCGAGAGCCTTGCGACGCGACATGCGCGTCGCCGCCATTTCAAGCCCCGCAAGCCGGGGCTTTGTTGTTTCCGGCGCCCGCATGCCGCACGCCACCCTCTGACAAATAGTCTGAAGCTTGACACTGCGGTAAGGTAAAGTGTTTTCGCGACAAGACGACGTGACCAGCAAGGTCGCATTTCCCGGGGGGCCGTTCATGCTTTCATTCCGCACGCCTGGCCGGCTGCTGCCGGCAACGATCGGGGCGCTGTTGAGCGCCGTGTTGCTGGCGCTGACGCCCGCCGCCGCGAGAGCGGGGCAGCCGCTGGTGCTCGACACGCAGCACGGTATCAGCGATGGACAAAGCGGGATCGTGCTGCAAAACGCACCGCTGTCCCACGCGCCGATGGTCGAGGCGCAGCAATCACCCGCACCCTACAGTCCCGGCACGAACTCTTCGACGCCGATCGTCGTCGCGCCTTATATCGAGCTGCCCGGCGGCGGCTCGCGGCCGATGCCGCCGCCGCGTCCGAAACCCCAGCCGCTGCAGCCCTAGAGCCGGATCTTCCGCAGCGCGATTGGCCGGCGCGCGCGGCTCAGCGGGCGCCGATCAATCGCCGCGATACTCGACCTTGAATTGCGCCGACGAGTCCTCGCCGAGCGTCTTGACGAGCCACGGCAACGCCTCCTTCATCGCCGCCGCAAGCGTGTAGGGCGGATTCAGGATAAACATGCCGCTGCCGAAGAGCCCGAAGCCGTCGGTCGGCGGCTTGCCGACCGTCAAGCTGACGTGCAGCCAGTTCTTCTCCTGCAGCCGTTTCAACTGGTCGGGAAAGCGCTGCGATTCAAGACGCGTGACCTGCGGATACCAGATTGCATACGTGCCGGTCGCAAAGCGCTTGAGGCATTCTTCCACGCAGCTGAGCGTGCGCGAGTAATCGCGCTTGTCCTCGTACGACGGATCGATCAGCACCAGCGCGCGGCGCGGCGGAGGCGGCAGCAGTGCCTTGATGCCTTCGAAACCGTCGCCCGCGTAGATCATCACACGCCGTCCGGCGTCGTGAAAACGCTGGCGCAGGATCTCGATTTCCGTGGTGTGCAATTCGAACAGGCGCATGCGATCCTGCTCGCGCATCATCCGCCAGGCGACGTACGGCGAGCCCGGATAAAAACGCAGCTGGCCGTCGCTGTTCAGCGCGGCGACTTCGTCGACGTATTCGGCGAGCGCGGCGGGCAGGTCGGTGCGGCCCCACAGCTTGCTGATGCCGGTTTCGAATTCGGCGGTCTTCGTCGCGTAGCCTTCGCGCAATGCGTAGGCACCGGCACCGGCATGCGTGTCGATATACCAATAGGCCTTGTCCTTCTTGTTCAGATAGTTGAGCAACTGCACGACGACAGCGTGCTTGAGGACGTCGGCGTGATTGCCGGCATGAAAGGCGTGGCGGTAACTCAGCATGATGAGGGAAGCGATCGAAGTAAGCCGGGACGGACAGCAGCCGGCGGCAGCGGCAAGGCGGCCGGCCGCATCGGTCTGCGTGGCGACGATGCGCACAAGCCGATGCGAGGTCGCGTATTGTACGCGAGGTACGCAAGAGCGCCGCGCCGGCTGTCCTGCGCGACAAGTCGTGCCCTCGCAGCGCGTCGCGCTTCAGTCATGCGCATCGCCCACGATGCGCTCGATTTCCTCCTTCACCTGCGGGCTGATGCGCTCGGCCACCTCGCGGGCCGCCATGTTCTCCTTGATCTGCTCGACACGCGAGGCGCCCGTGATCACCGTGCTCACATGCGGATTCTTGAGGATCCACGCGATCGCGAGCTGACCGACCGTGCAGCCGAGCTGGTTCGCCAGTTCGCCGAGCTTGCCGACGATTTCGTTCTTGCCGGCGTCGGTCACCGCCGTGCGCAGCCAGTCGTAACCGGGCAGTTGCGCGCGGCTGTCCTCGGGCACGCCGCCGCGATACTTGCCCGTGAGCAGCCCTGAGGCGAGCGGACTCCAGGTAGTGAGGCCCAGGCCGATGTCGTCATAGAGACGCCGGTACTCGTCCTCGACGCGCGTGCGGTGAAAGAGGTTGTATTGCGGCTGCTCCATGACCGGCTTGTGCAGATGATGCCGCTCGGCGATGTCCCACGCGGCGCGGATTTCGTCCGCGCTCCACTCCGAGGTGCCCCAGTAAAGCGCCTTGCCGCGCGAGATCATGTCGCTCATCGCCCAGACCGTTTCCTCGACCGGCGTGTGGGGATCGGGACGATGGCAGAACACGAGGTCGACGTAGTCGAGCTGCAGGCGCTTGAGCGAATGGTCGATGGCGTCGAGCAGGTATTTGCGGTTCAGCGTGTGGTACTGATTGGGCGCTTCGGCGAGGCCCCAGAAGAACTTGGTCGAGACCACGTAGCTCACGCGCGGCCAGTCGAGGTCCTTGAGCGCCTGCCCCATGATTTCCTCGGAACGGCCGCCCGCGTAGACCTCCGCGTTGTCGAAGAAGTTAACGCCTGCATCGCGCGCGGCCGCCAGCGATTCACGGGCGGCGGTGCGGTCCACCTGGTTGCCGTACGTCACCCACGAGCCGATGGACAGCTCGCTCACCTGCAGGCCAGAGCGGCCGAGTCGCCGATAGTTCATGAACGTTCTCCTGTCTTTCATCGAGTCAGATGCCGGTTGCCGGGCGGTGCGCCCGCTTTGCTGCAGTGCACCGCCTGCTTCATGCACAATAGCGCGGTTGGCCGCGCGGCTCCATTCGGCCGGACGGGCTATGCCGTTTGGCCAGTTTGACAGCAACCGCGCGTTCGAGGTTTTATCTCATCATCTATCGCTTGGAGGTACAGGATGTCGTCACTCAACCTGAATACGAAGCTCGATGGCAAAACCGCGGTCGTCACCGGCGCGGCCAGCGGCATCGGCAAGCAAATCGCGCTCACGCTGGCGGCAGCCGGCGCCGCGGTGGCCATTGCCGACCTGAACCAGGAAGGCGCTGACGCGGTGGCGAACGAGATTCGCGCGGCGGGCGGCAAGGCCATCGGCGTCGCGATGGACGTGACGAATGAGGACGCCGTGAACCAGGGTATCGACCGCGTCGCGGCCGAACTGGGTTCGGTCGACATCCTGATCTCGAACGCGGGCATCCAGATCGTCAATCCGATCGAAAACTACGCGTTCTCGGACTGGAAGAAGATGCAGGCCATCCACGTCGACGGCGCGTTTCTCACCACCAAGGCCGCGCTCAAGCACATGTACAAGGACGATCGCGGCGGTGTCGTGATCTACATGGGCTCGGTGCATTCGCACGAAGCTTCGCCGCTCAAGTCGGCCTACGTGACCGCCAAGCACGGGCTGCTCGGTCTCGCGCGCGTACTCGCGAAGGAAGGCGCCAAGCACAATGTGCGCTCGCACGTGGTGTGTCCGGGCTTCGTGCGCACGCCGCTCGTCGACAAGCAGATTCCGGAGCAGGCCAAGGAACTCGGCATCAGCGAAGAAGAAGTGGTCAAGAAAGTCATGCTCGGCGGCACGGTCGACGGCGTGTTCACCACGGTCGAAGACGTCGCGCAGACGGTGCTGTTCCTGAGCGCGTTCCCGAGCGCCGCGTTCACGGGCCAGTCGTTCGTCGTGAGCCACGGCTGGTTCATGCAGTAAGGGAGCGCGGCCATGGCGCAACGCAGGACGGGGCAGGTGCAGTCGAGCGCGCTCAGCGAAGAGGCGGCCATTCACACCGGCGCGGCGCCGCGTTCGCGGGCGGCCCGCTGCGTCGAGAGCGAGGGTTGGGAAACCGTCGCGCTCACGCTGCAGGGTGGCGGCGCGCTCGGCGCGTATCAGGCAGGGGTCTATCAAGGGCTCGCGGAGGCGGGCATTGCGCCCAACTGGATCGCCGGTATTTCGATCGGCGCGCTCAATACCGCGATCATCGCGGGCAATGCGCCCGAGCATCGCGTCGCGCGCCTGCGGGAGTTCTGGGAGACGATCTGCCAGCCGGCCTACAGTCTGCCGCTGCCTGCGTTCGTCGAACACGCGCTCTTCAATTCCGGCGACACGCTGCGCAAGACCTTCACGGCCATGCAGGCGGCAGGGGCGCTCGTCGAAGGGCAGAAGGGTTTTTTCGTGCCGCGCTTCCCGCCGCCGTTGCCACAGGCGTCCGGTCATCCGGAGAAGGCGAGCTATTACGACACCACGCCGCTCAAGGCCACGCTCGAGCGGCTATGCGATTTCGACCGCATCAATTCCGGTGAGACGCGCGTGTCGGTCGGTGCGGTCAACGTCGGCACCGGCAACTTCGTGTACTTCGACAACCGGTCGACGCGCCTGCGGCCCGAGCATTTCATCGCGTCGGGCGCGTTGCCGCCGGGCTTCGCGGCCGTCGAGATCGACGGCGAGTATTACTGGGACGGCGGCCTGATGTCGAATACGCCGCTCTACGAGGTGATCCAGACCACGCCGCGCCGCGACACGCTCACGTTCCAGGTCGATCTATGGAGCGCGCGCGGTCCGGTGCCCGACAACATCACCGACGTGCAAGGCCGCATGAAGGACATCCAGTTTTCGAGCCGCACGCGCCTGGTGACCGACATGCTGCAGCGCTCGCAACGCTTCAGGCACGCGTTGCGCGAAGTGCTGGACCGTGTCGCTCCCGAACATCGCGACGATCCGTGGATCGAACTGGCCGAAGATCTGGCGTGCTCGAGAAAGTACAACGTGATCCACCTGATCTATCGTCACAAGGAGTACGAGGGGCACTACAAGGACTATCAGTTCGGCACCTCGACGATGCGCGAGCACTGGGAGAGCGGGCTTCAGGACATTCGGCACACGCTCGAGCAACCGGGTTGGCTGGACAAGCCCGGCAACGAGGCGGGCTTTGTCACGCACGATATCCATCGTGACGGGCGGCATGGCGGGGCCGAATAGGGCAGCGGTTTCGTCCGCGTATCGCGTATCGGTAAACGAAAAATGGCGCCGCAAATGCGGCGCCATTTTTCCGTGCTGGCATGGAGGCGGCCAGCCGTTCACCGGCCAGCCGCTTGCGCAGCGCTTACTTCAGCACCTGGGCGATCGCGCCAGCGACCACGTCGAGGTTGCGCGTGTTGAGCGCGGCCACGCAGATGCGGCCCGTGCTCACCGCGTAGATGCCGAACTCTTCGCGCAGGCGGTCCACCTGGGCGGCCGTCAGGCCCGAGTACGAGAACATGCCGCGCTGCACGTTGATGAAGTTGAAGTCGCGGTCCACGCCGGCCGCCGTCAGGCGCTCGACGAGGCCCGTGCGCATGGCGCGGATGCGCTCGCGCATTTCGCCCAGTTCGCGTTCCCAGTTGGCGCGCAGGTCGGGCGAGCCGAGCACGGCGGCGACCACCGAGCCGCCATGGGTCGGCGGGTTCGAGTAGTTGGTGCGGATCACGCGCTTGAGTTGCGAGAGCACGCGGGCCGACTCTTCCTTGCTGCTGGTGATGATCGACAGCGCGCCGACGCGCTCGCCGTACAGCGAGAACGACTTCGAGAACGACGACGACACGAACACGTTGAGTTCCGACGCGGCGAACAGACGCACGGCCGCGCCGTCCGCCTCGATGCCGTCGCCGAAGCCCTGGTAGGCGATGTCGAGGAACGGCACGAGGTTACGCGCCTTGACGATTTCGACGATCTGCTTCCACTGGTCGACGCTCAGGTCGACGCCGGTCGGGTTGTGGCAGCACGCGTGCAGCACGACGACCGTGCCTGCGGCGTAGCTGTTGAGCGCGGCCAGCATGCCTTCGAAGTTCACGCCGTTGGTCTGCGCGTCGTAGTACGGATAGGCCACGACCTCGAAGCCCGCGCCTTCGAACAGCGCACGGTGGTTTTCCCAGCTCGGGTCGCTGATCGCAACCTTCGCGTTCGGGTTCACGCGCTTGAGGAAGTCGGCGCCGATCTTCAGCGCGCCCGTGCCGCCCAGCGCCTGCGCCGTGACGACGCGGCCCGCGGCGATCAGCGGCGAATCGTTGCCGAGCAGCAGCTTCTGCACGGCGGCGTCGTAGGCGGCGAGGCCTTCGATCGGCAGGTAGCCGCGCGGCAGGCCGGCTTCCACACGCGCCTTTTCCGCCTCCCGCACTGCACCCAGCAGCGGGATCTTGCCTTCCTCGGTGGTGTAGACGCCAACGCCCAGGTTCACTTTCGTGGTGCGCGGGTCGGCGTTATAGGCTTCATTCAGACCCAGGATCGGGTCGCGAGGGGCGAGTTCGACGGCGGAAAAAAGGGACATGATGGTTCGGCAATAGTCAAGGGAGGGGATGCAGCGGCGACGCGTCCGTCGAGGGCGGTAGTGCAATGCCCGTTGACAGGTCACACAATCTTCTATTGTAACGAAAACCGCGCCTTTTTTACCCCCATGCGTCAGCCGCACGCGCCATATCGTGCGATGGCCGGGCAAACGGGCCGCCCGTCGAGCGCCCGCGCCGATTTCAGCGTCAGCCCGGCTGTCGGCAAAACGCTAGAATGGTTGTTTGCTCCAAGGCAGAGGTTGCCGTCCATGTCCGAACATTCCGCGCCCGACGCTGTCGTGCTCGACGAGTCGAAGTTCATTACCTTCGACGGGTCGCCGTTCCAGCTCTACCAGCCGTATGCGCCGGCGGGCGACCAGCCGAGCGCGATCGAGACGCTCGTCGAAGGTGTCGAGGACGGTCTCGCGTTCCAGACGCTGCTCGGCGTGACGGGCTCGGGCAAGACCTTCACGATGGCCAACACGATCGCGCGGCTCGGCCGCCCGGCCATCGTGTTCGCGCCGAACAAGACGCTCGCCGCGCAGCTCTACGCGGAGTTCCGCGAATTCTTTCCGCGCAACGCCGTCGAGTACTTCGTCTCGTACTACGACTACTACCAGCCGGAAGCCTATGTGCCGCAACGCGATCTCTTCATCGAGAAGGATTCGTCGATCAACGAGCACATCGAGCAGATGCGCCTGTCGGCGACCAAGAGCCTGATGGAGCGGCGCGATGTCGTGATCGTCGCGACGGTGTCGGCGATCTACGGTATCGGCAATCCGTCCGAGTACCACCAGATGATCCTCACGCTGCGCCAGGGCGACAAGCTCGGCCAGCGCGAGGTCATCGCGCGCCTGATCGCGATGCAGTACAGCCGCAACGAGCAGGACTTCCAGCGCGGCGCGTTTCGCGTGCGCGGCGACACGATCGACATTTTCCCGGCCGAGCACGCCGAGATGGCCGTGCGCATCGAGTTGTTCGACGACGAGGTCGAGTCGCTGCAGCTGTTCGATCCGCTCACCGGCCGCGTGCGCCAGAAAATTCCGCGCTTCACGGTCTATCCGTCGTCGCACTACGTGACGCCGCGCGAGACCGTGCTGCGCGCGGTCGAGACCATCAAGTCCGAGTTGCGCGAGCGACTCGAGTTCTTCTACGGCTCGGGCAAGCTCGTCGAGGCGCAGCGGCTCGAGCAGCGCACCCGCTTCGACCTGGAAATGCTCCAGGAGCTGGGCTTCTGCAAGGGCATCGAGAACTACTCGCGGCATTTCTCGGGCGCGGCGCCCGGCGAGCCGCCGCCGACGCTGGTCGATTACCTGCCGCCCGATGCCGTGATGCTGCTCGACGAGTCGCACGTGCTGATCGGCCAGTTGAACGGCATGTACAACGGCGACCGCGCGCGCAAGGAAAATCTCGTCGATTACGGTTTCCGGCTGCCGTCGGCGCTCGATAACCGGCCGCTCAAGTTCGGCGAGTTCGAACGCAAGATGCGCCAGGTGGTGTTCGTTTCGGCGACGCCCGCCGACTACGAGAACAAGGTCTCGGGCCAGACCGCCGAGCAGCTCGTGCGGCCGACCGGTCTGGTCGATCCGCTGATCGAGGTGCGTCCGGCGTCGACCCAGGTCGACGACGTGCTCTCGGAGATCAACGAGCGCGTCGCGGCCGGCGACCGCGTGCTCGTGACGACCCTCACGAAGCGCATGGCCGAGCAACTGACCGAGTTCCTGAGCGATCACGGCGTCAAGGTGCGCTACCTGCACAGCGACATCGACACGGTCGAGCGCGTCGAGATCATCCGCGACCTGCGCCTCGGCACCTTCGACGTGCTGGTCGGGATCAACCTGCTGCGCGAGGGGCTCGACATTCCCGAGGTGTCGCTGGTGGCGATCCTCGACGCCGACAAGGAAGGCTTCCTGCGCGCCGAGCGCTCGCTGATCCAGACCATCGGCCGGGCCGCGCGGAACGTGAACGGCAAGGCGGTGCTCTACGGCGACCGCATCACCGACTCGATGCGCCGCGCCATCGACGAGACCGAGCGCCGCCGCGCGAAGCAGATCGCCTTCAACGAAGCCAATGGCATTGTGCCGCGCGGCGTAGTGAAGCGGATCAAGGACATCATCGACGGCGTCTACAACGTCGACGAGGCGCGCGCCGAACTGCGCGAAGAGCAGGAGCGCGCCCGCGTCGAGGACATGTCCGAGAAGCAGATCTCCAAGGAAATCAAGCGCCTGGAGAAGCAGATGATGGACTACGCGAAAAATCTCGAATTCGAAAAAGCCGCGCAGACACGCGACCAGCTCGCCGTGCTGCGCGAGCGCCTGTTCGGCGCGAATGTGGGCGACCATCCGGCCTGAAGCGCCGGTCCACGCCTTGGCGGCGGGGCGCGGCAGCGCTCCGCCCGGTTCGCCCCATCCGCGCGCGTTCCGTCCCCTACAAAACACCGCCTCGCACTATCAGAAGGCTTTCCGCCCGCCCCATTTGTTCGGGGCATCGTGATACACTCCAAACCTATATTGAGAATTGTTCGCATTCACGTTTTGTCGGTCGTTGAATGCGGCGGGCCTTCGGGTCCGTGGCTCGAATCGTTGTACCGGCCAGCTTTTTTACCACCATAAGAAAATCAGGAGTTTCGATGCGGATTCAAACCCTTCTGCGCGGCGCCGTCATGGCTGCGGCTCTCACGACGGCCTTCGCAGCCAGCGCAGCCGAGTATCCGATCGGCAAGCAGCACATCCAGGGCGGCATGGAAATCGGCGCTGTCTATCTGCAGCCGATCACGATGGATCCCGAAGGCATGATGCGCAAGGCTTCGGAGTCGGACGTCCACCTCGAAGCGGACATCCACGCGGTCAAGAACAACCCGACCGGCTTTGCCGAGGGCGACTGGATGCCGTATCTGCAAGTGCACTACGAGCTCACGAAGCCGGGTTCGAGCTACTCGCAGAAGGGTGACCTGATGGCGATGGTCGCGAACGACGGTCCGCACTATGGCGACAACGTGAAGCTCGACGGCCCGGGCAAGTACCACCTGAAGCTGATCGTCGAACCGCCGATGCAGATGGGCCACATGGCCTTCGGTCGCCACGTCGACAAGGAAACCGGCGTGGGTCCGTGGTTCAAGCCGTTCACGCTCGAGTACGATTTCCCGTACGCCGGCATCGGCAAGAAGGGCGGTTACTGATATCCGCGCGGTCAGCCGCGCGCCACGGGCGGCGCTCGCCAGCGGGTGAGCGCCGCCTCGCAGCAGGAACAATCGATGACAGTGATGAGAAAGATCGCCGCACTCGCGCTGGCGACGGGATTGGCGGGCCTGGTCGGCGCGGTTCACGCGGCCGACCTGCCGACCTTCCAGCTCGAAATGACCGACGGCAAGCTCAATCCGGCGCGTATCGAAGTGCCGGCGGGCCAGCGCATCAAGATCGAGGTGCGTAACACCGGCAAGGGCGCCGCCGAGTTCGAAAGCGTTCAGTTGCGCAAGGAAAAGGTGCTGGCTCCCGGCGCCGATTCGTTCGTCGTGATCGCGCCGCTCCAGCCGGGCGAGTACAAGTTTTTCGACGATTTTCACCAGCAGGCGCAGGGCGTGATCGTCGCGAAGTAGGGCGGCGGACGCGCAGCAGCAGGCGCCGTATCGGGCGCGCAGGAGGGTTTCAATGGGTCAGGTGCTGTTCATCGTGTGGCGTGAGAGTGTCGAGGCGTTGCTGGTCGTCGGCATCCTCTACGCATGGCTGAAGAATGGTGACGCGGACGCGCGCCGCGGCTTGCCGTATCTGTGGGGCGGCGTCGCGTTCGGCCTGCTCGCGGCGGTGGGGCTGGGTGCTGCGCTGGTCGGCTTCACCGAGGTGTTGTCGGGCGATGCCCAGGACTACTTCCAGGCCGCGATGGTGCTCATCGCGTGTGTGCTGATCGTGCAAATGGTGCTGTGGATGAAGCAGCATGGCCGCACGCTCAAGCGCGAGATGGAACAGTCGCTCGAAAAGAGCACGCGCGATGCGAACTGGTGGGGCGTGACGCTGCTCGTCGCGCTCGCGATCGCCCGCGAAGGCAGCGAGACGGTCATTTTCCTGTACGGTCTCGGCTTCGGCCAGTCCGGCCACGTCGATGCGAGCCAGTACCTCGCGGTGGCGCTCGGCCTCGCGCTCGCGTTCCTCACGTTCTATGTGCTGCAACTGGGCGGCAAGCTGTTCTCGTGGCGCCACTTCTTCCGCGTCACCGAAATCATGCTGCTGTTTCTCGGCGCGGGCCTCTTCGAGACCGGTGTCGACAAGCTGATCGACAAGGAAATCCTGCCGACGCTCGTCGACCAGGTGTGGAATTCGTCGGCGCTGCTCGATGACTCGGGCACGTTCGGCTCCCTTGTCGCGACGCTCACCGGCTACCGCGCGCATCCGGCGTTGATGAACCTGATCGCCTACGCGGCGTACTGGTTCGTCGTCTGGCTGCTCGTGCGCCGCGCCGGCGGCCGCGCCACCGGCACCGCGGGAAGGAAGGCGGCATGAGTTGTGTTCCCGCACCGGTAAAGCGCACTGGCAGGCTCGCGCAGGCCGGTCAGTGGATGCAGCGGCACGGCGCGGCGATCCGCGCCGTGCAGTGGGTCGTCGTCGCGTTCTATGCGTTCCTCGTCATCGTGCCGGCCGTGATGCCGCTGCCCGACGACAGTGCGCACCTGTGGAGCAATCTCACGCTCGCCGCGCAGTTCGTGTTCTGGGGCATCTGGTGGCCGTTCGTGCTGCTCTCGATGGTGCTGCTCGGACGCGTCTGGTGCGGCGTGCTCTGCCCCGAGGGCGCGCTCACCGAATTCGCCAGCAAGTTCGGGCGCGGCGGCTCGATCCCGCACTGGATGCGCTGGGGCGGCTGGCCTTTCGTCGCGTTCGGTCTCACCACCATCTACGGCCAGATGGTGAGCGTCTATCAGTATCCGAAGGCTGTGTTGCTCGTGCTGGGCGGATCGACGCTCGGCGCGATGGTCATCGGCTTTCTGTACGGGCGCGAGAAGCGCGTCTGGTGCCGCTATCTGTGCCCCGTGAACGGGGTTTTCGCGCTTCTGGCGCGGCTGGCGCCGTTTCACTACAAGGTCGATGAAGACGCCTGGCGCCGCTCGTACAAGTCCGGCGAGCATGGCGGCCAGCGCGTGATTCCGGTCAACTGCGCGCCGCTCGTGCCGTTGCGCAACATGAAGGGCGCTGCGAGCTGCCACATGTGCGGCCGTTGCAGCGGTCATCGTGACGCCATCTCGCTCACGTGGCGCTCGCCGGCCGAGGAAGTCGTCAAACTCGGCGATCGCGCGGCGAATGGCTGGGACACGGCGCTGATTCTCTATGGTCTGCTCGGCATTGCGATCGGCGCATTCCACTGGAGCGGCTCGCCCTGGTTCATCGCCCTGAAGCAGTCGATCGCGATGTGGCTCATCGACCGCGACATCACGTGGCCGCTCGCCACCAATGCGCCGTGGTTCCTGCTCACGCATTACCCCGAGCAGAACGATGTCTTTTCCTGGCTCGACGGCACGATGATCGTGGGTTACATCGTCGCGACGGGGCTCGTCTACGGCACGGTGCTGCTCGCGCTCGTGGCGGGCGCGGCGGCGACGCTCGGCCGCTTCGACATGCGGCGCGTGCATCACGTCGCGCAGGCGCTGATTCCGCTCGCGGGCACCGGCGTGTTCCTCGGGCTCTCGGCGACGACGCTGTCGCTGCTGCGCGCCGAGCACGTGCCGCTCGACTGGGCCGCCGAGGTACGCATCGCGATTCTCGTGATCGCGAACGTCTGGAGTGCGTGGCTCGCTTGGCGCGTGACGGGGCGCTACAGCCCGCGCTTCTGGCAACGCGCGCTGGCGATGGTGTGGTTCGCCGGTGCGCTGGCCGTGGTCGACAGTGCGTGGTGGCTGATGTTCTGGGGCTGGGCGCACTAGACGGCCGTCGGGCGAGCTTTAAGCGTACGTGCAGGCCACAAGACAAAGGCCGCGAAGATCATCGGATCTTCGCGGCCTTTTTGCTTGCGCGACGGCCAGCGGCGCGTCGCCTTCAAACGTGGTGAGAACCAAAAAAATGGCGTGGCTCGCTCCGACGGCCGGCTTGAATATGAGGTGCACGAAGGGGTCTAGATCTCGCGTGCAAGCCGTCGTGGCTGGCTAATGCCGAACACCTCTCAAGGGAGGTGGTCCCCACAATACTCGGTACTGCTACTTGGTCAGGATCAGCTTGCCGAGCCGGGTGGCGCGCAGCTGATACGTTTCCCCGTTATGCATGATGCTGACATGGCTCCGGCCCTGCAGCAGCGTGTCGCTGCGCAATGCGCGCTCGGCGCTGGCCGGTGCGTCCTGGGTGACCTTGCGTGCCGCAACGGTGGTGCTGTTGCCGGCACGTTCGCCAGTCAGCGCGGAACCGGCCGTACGGCGCAGGCTCAGCGTGGAAGAGCGGTTCAGGTCGGTCATGTTCGTCCCGGGTTGTTCGATTTGATGAGTTGATTCTAAATGATAATCGTTCCTATTTTCAATATCAAGGAACTCATCGAAACAGGGGATCGATAGCTTTTATTGGCGTGCGAGGCTTTGGTGAAGAGGCGAGGGCGGCCGCTGCGGGCACGCGCTCGCCCGCGGATGCCAGCGGGGGCATCCGCAGACGCGCCGCTCGAGAACGCTCAGTGCAACGCGTCGGGCGCGTTACGACCGAGCACGAACTGACGGATCAGCCGCACGGTGTCGATGTCGGCTTCGCGATACGCGGACTTCACGATCTCGGAGGTCTCGTGCACTTCGCCGCTGTCGGCCGTCGGCAGTGTGGTGCGATAGTCGAAGCGCAGGAACAGCTGCAACGGATCGGGTTGCTCGATCGTCATCGTGAGCGAGCCGCCGACGTAGGTGGCGGTCGGCAGGATGTCGTAACGCACGCTCTGGTTGGGCGTGTACGTGACGCGATCGCGCACGGTCGCCTGGCCGTAGTGCAGCTCGCGCTCGAGTGTGCTGTCGGTGCGCGAGAGGATCGTGCAGCTGTCGAGGCCGATCACGAACAGCTGGGGCTGCTCGGCGCGCAGCACGAGTCCCTCCCACAGCTGCTCGCGGGTCATCGATTCGACGAGCGGGTTCAGCGGATCGTTGATCTGGATGAGATGTTCAAAATTCAAGACGACGGCTTCCTCTTAATGAGCCTGGGCGGTGGCGGGCGATGCATCGCGATGGACGAGAAGCCTACGCGACCACGAGTCCCGAGCGGATGGCGATCGGGCGCGTGAGGATCTTGTGCACCGGACAGGCATTGGCAATTTGCAGGAGCCGTTCCCGCTGTTCGTCGGAGAGCTCGCCTTCGAGGACGATCTGGCGATCGATCGTCGAGCCCTCGTCGCCGCTCTCGATCGACAGCCTCACGCGCACGCCCGCGAGCGGCCAGCCCTTGCGCTGCGCGTACATTTTCAGCGTGATCGAGGTGCAGGCGCCGAGGCTCGAAAGCAGCAGCGCATGGGGCGTCGGACCGGTATCGCCGCCGCCGGCCGAGGCGGGTTCGTCGGCAAACCACGTGTGCGTGCCGTCGTCGAACTGGACCTGAAAATCGGTCGAACCGATATGGGCGGTGACTTCATGGGCGGCCATGCACTCTCCTCGCTGCGGGGACGGAACTTGCCGCGCCCGGCGGGCGCGGCTTGAGTGCCTATTGTGACGGAAAGCAGCCGTCGTGGTCGAACGATGTCGCGGCGCGCGCGTTCAGTGCGCGATGTGGCCCATGCGGCCGGCCTGGTAGTCGAGCACGGCTTCGCGGATCTCGGCTTCAGTGTTCATCACGAACGGGCCATAGCGGACCACCGGCTCGTTGAGCGGCACGCCGCCGATCAGCAGCACGTCGAGCGGCTCCTCGCCTGCCTCCAGCGTGACGGTGGCGCCGTCGTCGTTGAAGATGACCATGTGCTGCGCGGCAATCGCGGTGCGCTCGGCGCCGTAGTGCCCGGTGCCTGCGAGCGGATAGGCGAACACACGATACGCGCTCGGCACCGGATGCTCGAGGCGCGCGTGCGGCTGCAGCGTGAAGTGCTGGTAGAGAATCGGCGTGCGCGTTTCGATCGCCGCATGCACGCCGAGCGCTTCGCCCGCGATCACGCGCACGCGCACCTGGCCATCGTCCGATTGGGCAACCGGGATGCGCTCGGCCGCCATGTCCTGATAGCGCGGCGCGATCATCTTGTCGGTGCGCGGCAGGTTCACCCACAGCTGCAGGCCGTGCATGCGTCCGCCCTTCGCGGTGAACGCGGGGTCGGGCATCTCGCTGTGCACGACGCCGGCGCCGGCCGTCATCCACTGCACGTCACCGGGGTTGAGCGTGCCCGAGTGACCCGCCGAGTCCTTGTGGCAAAAGCGTCCTTCGAGCAGGTACGTGACCGTTTCGAAGCCGCGATGCGGATGATCGGGCGCGCCCTGGGCCTCGCCCGGCGCATAGTCGGTCGGGCCCATTTCGTCGAGCAGCAGGAACGGATCGAAGTCCATCAGCATGCGCGTCGGGAACGGGCGATGGACAACGAAGCCAGCGCCCTCGACAGTGCGCACGGCCGGGAAGGCGCGTGCGATGGTGCGGGTCGAAGCCATAGGGATCACCTCTGAAAGATGCGGGATTACGTTATTTTCTGGAACGACCGTTATTATAGGAAGGCAAAACGCCATGTTTGGCGGCCCTGACGCAATGGATTGTCCTGCTGGTGGAACAACGACATGCAAATCGATTCGCATAACCTGAACGACCTGATGTATTTTTCGCAGGTCGTCGAGCATGGTGGCTTCTCCGCGGCGGAGCGCGTGCTCGGCATCTCGAAGTCGCGCCTGTCGCGGCGCGTGAGCGAACTGGAGGCGTCGCTCGGCGTGCGCCTGCTGCAACGCTCCACGCGCAAGCTTGCGCTGACCGAGGCCGGCCAGCTGTTCTACCAGCATTGTCAGGCGATGCTTGCCGAGGCACAGGCAGCGGTCAATGTCGTCCAGTCCTTGCGCTCGTCGCCGCGCGGCACCGTGCGCGTGAGCGTGCCCGTTACGCTATCGCAGACGATCTTCTCGGAGGTCATTCCCGAGTTCATGCACCGGTATCCGGAAGTGCGCGTGGTGATGCGCGTGACCAACCGCGTGATCGACCTGTTCGAAGACTCGGTCGACATCGCGTTGCGCGTGCGCTCCGAGCCGCCCCAGAACGCCAACATCGTCGTGCGTCCGTTGTGGCGCACCGAGCAGATGCTGGTCGGCGCGCCGAGCTTGCTCGGTCAAAACGCGCCGCCGCTCACGCCCGCCGATCTCACACGTTTCGAAACACTCGACACGCCAACGGGCGATGGCCGCCACATCTTCCATCTGATCGCCCCCGATGGCACGCGTCACTCGCACGAGCACGAGCCGCGGCTCATCACGGCGGACCTCACGACGATCCGCGAAGCGGTGCTCGCGGGCCTCGGCATCGCGGCGCTGCCCGAGATGATGTATGGCGCGCCACTGCGCTCCGGCAAGCTCTCGCCAGTAATGCCGGGCTGGACGCTGCCCTCGCCGCAGCTCTATGCCGTGTTCTTGTCGCGCCAGGGGATGGTGCCGGCCGTGCGTGCATTCGTCGATTATCTCGTCGAGGCGCTCGATGCCGACAAGCAGTTGCAACAAGAATGTCCGCTGCGCGATGACGTCCAGCGCGCGATCACAGCGAATGCCGAAGCGGCACGCAATGAGGCCGGCAAGCGAGGAGAAGGGCGCCGTACAGAGGCAGCCTGAACGGCGCGCGAATGTGCAAGACGCAGACAACCGACGCTATGCGAGACGCGTGATTTCTTTTGGCATTTAAGCGCCGTCTGCGATCACTACTTTCAATCGCCTGGCGCTTGTATGCTCGGGGCGCGAGGCATATAGTGAAATCCCTCTCGTCGAGCCTTGGCTTGTACGGGAATTGATGGCCGCTATCATAGTGGGCCTTCAGGGCCGAACGCGCTGTCCGTGGAATACACGGCATGTCGCATGCGGTGACGCCAACCGGCATTCGGTGAAGCGTGGCCGCCGCCCGAATGCGCTGCGTGCGCTCAAAAAAAGGCCTTCATCCGACGATGAAGGCCTTTTACTTTGTGGCGACGTTTTGCGCTCCGAAGCGAGCGCGACGAATATCAGTGATGCGCGGGGTCGGTGACGAAACCGATCTTCGTGAGGCCACCCGCCTGCGCGGCCGACATCACCTGCGCCACCTTTTCATAGGCGACCTTGCGGTCCGCATTCAGATGCAGTTCGGGCTGCGGAGTAGCCTGCGCGGCGATGGCGATCTTCGCGCGCAGCACGTCCTCGCTCACCTGCGTACCGTCCCACAGCACGTTGCCGTCGGCATCGACGGAGACGTTGATTTGCGCGGGCTTCGCGTCTTCCTTCTGGCTGCTCGCGTGCGGCAGGTCGATCTTGACCGCGTGGCGGATCACCGGAATCGTGACCATGAAGACGATCAGGAGAACCAACATCACGTCGACGAGCGGCGTCATGTTGATTTCGTTCATCAGGCCGTCGTCTTCTTCGCCGGCAAAGGGGCTCATTGCCATCGCTGGGCTCCTTGCTTACTGGGCGCGCGCGGCGACGCGCAGATTGCCCTTCGACGACGACAGCTGCGAGCCCGTCACGAAGAACGCATGCAGGCCGTGCGCAAAGCGGTTGAGCTTGGTGACGATGCTCTTGTTGGCACGCGTGAGCGCGTTATAGCCGAGCACGGCCGGAATCGCGACGAACAGGCCGAAGGCCGTCATGATGAGCGCTTCGCCGACCGGGCCGGCGACCGCGTCGATCGAGGTCTGACCGGTCGCGCCGATCGTGAGGAGGGCGTGATAGATGCCCCACACCGTGCCGAACAGGCCGACGAACGGCGCGGTGCTGCCGATCGAGGCGAGCACCGCGAGGCCGCTTTGCATGTGGGCGACCGACTCGTCCATCGTGTCCTTCAGGCAGCGCGTGATCCAGTCGGACACGTCCATGCGGTCATGCAGATGCGGCTGGGTCTGGTGATGGTGCTCCGACGCTTCCTGGCCCGATACCGCGAGGGCGAGAAACGGGTTGTCGGCGGGCTTGCCCGGGCCGAGCTTCTTGACGCCGTCGGCGAGATCGTCCGAATGCCAGAAGGCCTGCTCGGCGTTCTTCGTGAGGCGTTTCAGGCGGATCACGTTCCAGCCCTTCACGACGATCACGCACCACGACAGCACCGACATGATGAACAGCGCGAGCGCGATGCCGCGCGTCACAAAATCCCCTTGCGCCCAGACATGGGCGATTCCGTAGTTCTGCATTGCAATTCCTTTTCTTGTTTCGTTGATTCGTTGCGTTCAGCGATGCCCGCGCGAGCGCTCAGTCATGCAGGCTGAAATCGAAAGGCTGGGTGTAGGCGGCGCGCACCGGCTCGCCGTTTTCCATGTAGGGCTTGCACGAGCTGTCGCGCATGGCGGCCAGCGCGGCATTGTCGAGACGGCTGAAACCGCTGCTCTTCTTCAGGTCGATGTTCTCGATCTTGCCGGTGAGGCCGACCACAAAGCTCACATAGGCAACGCCCGTCTCGCCACGGCGCGTCGACAGGGCCGGGTAGTCCGGCTGCGCGATGCGGCAATCGAGGTGCGAGACGTTCTTCGGCGCGTCGAGCGCCATGGTCGGCTTGCCCGGCGCGGGTGCGGCGGCTGCCTGCGTCGCCGGTGCGGCGGGTGCGGGCGGCGTCGCGGGCGCGGCGCTCTCGATCTGATGTTGCGAGGGCGCGTCGGCGACGGGCAGCGGTGTCGGCGTGGGCTTCGGCGTCGGCTGGACCTGCGGTTTCACGCGCGGCGTGACGTGCGGAACGGGCTTGGGCGGCGGTGGCGTCGGCGTGGACTGGATCGCCGCCGGAGCCGCGACCGGCTCGGGCTGCAGCAACTCGGCCGTCATGGTCTGCGAGGCGAGCGCGAGCGGCATGACCGGCTCGTCGCGCTTGAGCAGCACGAGCGCGACCAGCGCGACATGGGCTGCAATGACGATGGCCGTCGCGGTGGCGACGCGGGGATTCATGGGAGCGGCGGGGCGCGGCAGCATGCCGGCCGTGGTCGATAGAGCCGGCATCTTAGCGTGCTCGTTCAGTGAGGCGTGCGCCAGCGGACTGGCACATCGGATAACACAGCTTCATTTGCGAAAGATCAACAGCGAAATGCACAGCGTGGTGACGAAACCGATCAGCAATTCCATTCCGGCCTCCTGAGAGGGGAACGAGCGTTAGCTGGCTGGTATCGAAACTGGCTTGCTGTCGGCGCGAATGGAGCGGCGCGGGAACTGGCGCTCCCGCGCGCGGGATCACGCGGCCTTGCGCTCGTAAAACGCGAGGGGCACGGCAACCGGCACAGCAGCCGGTTGCGCATGAGCATGAGCGACACCGCAACGCGTGGCGCACACGCCACTTTGCGCCATCACGTCACGTACGGATTCTTCGCACTTGCCACAGCACGAGGCGACGCCGAGTTCGAACTGGAGTTCGTCGAAGGAGTCCATGCCATCAGCGATGGAGGCACGGATCGTTCGGTCGGACACGGACTTGCACACGCAGACAATCATGATGGACCGCGATAGAGAGAGTGAATGGGAATGATTATCATTGTGTTTGATGCGTTTGGCAAGCGCGTCGCACGCATTTTTGTAACAAAACCAGATGGTTAGCAGGGTCTATCGGGCGGCTCGCGACTTGGCGTCCGGGGCCAGTACGAGCCGCGAGGCCGACTGGGGCGCCTCGCGAGCCCTGTGCGCGGGCTGGGTAAGTGCCGCGTTTGGCGGCAGCGGACAGGGGGCGTGGCGGCTGAGAAAGCGTGGGGTGTGGCGCTGCGTCGCGCTCGAGCCGAACTGCGCGGATCCGATTGGCGGGGTTAATAAAAGGGCGCGATTTACCGGGCGGTTCAGCGAGCGACCGATCCCGCGAAGCGGCCGCTTCAGGCGGCCCCGGCCCCGGCGGCGAACCCGAGCCCGAGCGCGCGCGGCGACGCGATCTCGACTTGTTCCACCGGCGCGTCCATATGCAGGAGCGCGCGGGCGAGTTCACGCAGATGCGCGCCATCGCTGGTCGAGCACAGGCGCACGGGCGGGCGCGTCGCGCCAGCGGGCGCGGCCATCGCGTGCTGGTCGAGCACGCGCTGCAATTGCCGCGCGACAGCGACGCTGGTATCGACCAGCGTCATGCGCTCGCCGACGATCGAGCGGATCGCGGCATCGAGAAACGGGTAGTGGGTGCAGCCGAGCACGAGCGTGTCGGCGCCCGCGTCGAGCATCGGTTCGAGGTAGCCGCGCAGCAGCGCGAGCAACTCGGGCGAGCCGATGTCGCAGCGCTCGACCGCCTGCACGAGGCCGTGGCCGGGCTGGCACAGCACGCGGCAGCCGGCGGCGTGACGCTCGACGAGCGCCTGGAAACGCGCGCTGCGCAGCGTCACCCGGGTGGCGAGCACGCCGGCGACGCGCGACTTCGACAGCAGGGCAGCCGGCTTGATGCCCGGCTCCACGCCGATAAGGGGAATCGCGAGCCGCTCGCGGGCGAGCGCAATCGACTGGGCCGTCGCCGTGTTGCAGGCGACCACGAGCGCCTTCGCGCCTTGAGCGGCGAGCCACTCGCCGATGGCGAGCGTGCGCTCGGCGATGAAGTCGTCGTCGCGCTCGCCATAGGGCGCGTAGCGCGAATCGGCGACGTACACCAGCCGCTCGCCGGGCAGCAGCGCCTGCACGGCGCGCAGCACGGACAGGCCGCCGAGTCCCGAGTCGAAGATGCCGACGGGCGCGGTGTTCGTGGCGGTGACGGGAGCGGGGTTCACGGCGTAGCGGGCGGTAGAAACGACACGTCCGCGCGGCGCGCGGACGTCAGGGTCACATCAGGAAGTGACGCAGCTTCAGGATTCTACCGAACCCACGGCCGACTGGAGATAGTTCTGGATCCCGACCTTGCCGATCAGATCGATTTGCGTTTCGAGCCAGTCGATGTGCTCTTCGGTATCGTCGAGAATCTTTACGAACAGTTCGCGCGAGATGAAATCGCGCACTGATTCGCAATACGCAATGGCTTCCTTGCAGGTGGCCTGGGAAATCTGCTCGAGCTTCAGATCGCATTCGAGCACTTCCGGGGTTTCCTCGCCGATCAGCAGCTTGTGCAGATCCTGCAGATTAGGCAGGCCGTCGAGCATGAATATGCGTTCGATAAGCCAGTCGGCGTGTTTCATTTCGCCGATCGATTCGTCATATTCATGCTTGCCGAGCTTTTCCAGACCCCAATGCCGATACATGCGGGCGTGCAGAAAATACTGATTGATGGCAGTCAGCTCGTTTTTCAGCTGGGCGTTTAAATATTCGATGACTTTTTTGTCGCCTTGCATGATCTTTCCTTCCTTGTGGGGGCGTTCGGATTCGAACAATAAACGCTCAAAGCCTAAATGCCAAGTCGAATATGCCGTGTTGAGAAGCAATCTCAATCCATGCCTTATTCAGACTTAATTCAAATAAAAAACCGGGGCGCGAGGCCCCGGTTTTTGTGCAACGGTATGCCTTAATGGGGCTTTAAGCAGTGGCGACCGGAATCTTGCCGATCTTCGCTTGCCACTCGGCGGGGCCGGTCTTGTGAACCGAAGTGCCCGACGAATCGACGGCGACCGTCACCGGCATGTCCTGCACGTCGAATTCGTAAATGGCTTCCATGCCGAGGTCTTCGAACGCGAGGACCTTCGAGCCGCGAATCGCCTTCGACACGAGATAGGCCGCGCCGCCGACTGCCATCAGGTAAGCGGCCTTGTGCTTCTTGATCGCCTCGATCGCGACCGGGCCGCGCTCGGCCTTGCCGACCATCGAGATGAGGCCCGTCTGCGAGAGCATCAGGTCGGTGAACTTGTCCATGCGCGTGGCCGTGGTCGGGCCTGCCGGGCCGACGACTTCGTCGCGCACCGGATCGACCGGGCCGACGTAGTAGATCACGCGGTTCTTGAAGTCGACGGGCAGCTTTTCGCCCTTGGCGAGCATGTCGGCGATGCGCTTGTGCGCGGCGTCGCGGCCCGTGAGCATCTTGCCCGACAGCAGCAGCGTCTGGCCCGGCTTCCACGAGGCGACTTCTTCCGGCGTGAGCGTGTTGAGGTCGACGCGCTTGCTGGTTTCCGTGTTCGGCTCCCAGTTGACCTTCGGCCAGGCGTCGAGCGACGGCGCTTCGAGCTTCGCGGGGCCCGAGCCGTCGAGCACGAAGTGCGCGTGGCGCGTGGCCGCGCAGTTCGGGATCATCGCGACGGGCTTGGAGGCCGCGTGGGTCGCCGTGGCCATGATCTTCACGTCCAGCACGGTGGCGAGGCCGCCGAGACCCTGCGCGCCGATGCCGAGCGCGTTGACCTTCTCGTGCAGTTCGACACGCAGCTCTTCGATCCAGTCCTGCGGACCGCGCTTGATGATGTCCTGGATGTCGATCGACTCCATCAGCGATTCCTTCGCCATCAGCATCGCCTTTTCAGCGGTGCCGCCGATGCCGATGCCGAGCATGCCCGGCGGGCACCAGCCCGCGCCCATCGTCGGCACGGTCTTGAGCACCCAGTCGACGATCGAGTCGGACGGGTTGAGCATCACGAACTTCGACTTGTTCTCCGAGCCGCCGCCCTTGGCTGCGACCTGCACGTCGACCTTGTCGCCCGGCACGATCTCGTAGTGGATCACGGCCGGGGTGTTGTCCTTGGTGTTCTTGCGGCCGCCTTCGGGCGGGTTCACGATCGAGGCGCGCAGCACGTTGTCCGGGTTCAGGTACCCGCGGCGCACGCCTTCGTTGATCATGTCCGTCACGCCCATCGTGGCGCCGTCCCAGCGCACGTCCATGCCGACCTTCACGAAGATCGTGACGATGCCGGTGTCCTGGCAGATCGGGCGGCGGCCTTCGGCGCACATGCGGCTGTTGGTCAGGATCTGCGCGATCGCGTCCTTCGCGGCCGGGCTCTCTTCGAGCTCATACGCGCGGCCGAGTGCCTCGATGTAGTCCTGCGGATGGTAGTAGCTGATGTATTGCAGCGAGTCTGCAATGCTCTGGATCAGATCTTCCTGTTTGATGACGGTCATGGCTGGCTTCAGTGGGGACTGGGGGAGTTCGAATGCTTTTATGGGTCGCGGCGGATCATTCCGTCGTGACGGAATCCTGCTGCGCCGGATGGCGCGCGGTGCGCTCCGGATAGTGCGCGGCGTGCGTCGGCACCGGATGGCGCGCGGCGAGTTCCTGGTAGTGTTCGGGGTGCGTGTGGGTGGTCAGGCGGTCGATCCACGCCATCACGAGCGCCGACACGAGGAACGCGCCGTGGATGATCACCTGCCACATCACCGTGTGTTCGGACACGGCGTCGGGGTTGATGAACGTTTTGAGCAGATGAATCGACGAGATGCTGATGAGCGCCATCGCGAGCTTTACCTTGAGCACGCCGGCGTTCACGTGGTCGAGCCACTCGGGTTCGTCGGGATGGCCTTCGAGGCCCATGCGCGAGACGAAGGTCTCGTAGCCGCCGACGATCACCATGATGAGCAGGTTCGAGATCATCACCACATCGATCAGGCCGAGCACGGCGAGCATGATGTTGGTCTCGTCGAGCGTCATCGAGTGGCTGACGAGGTGCCAGACCTCTTTCACGAACAGCACGCAGTAGACCGCCTGCGCGACGATGAGCCCCAGATAGAGCGGCACCTGGAGCCAGCGGCTCATGAAGATGACCGCGGGGAGCGGGCGCATCCGGCGGCGGACGTTACGGGCGGAAGGAGGACGGGGCTGTGCGGCGGACATGGGCAATCAACGTGGCGGAATCGGGCAAAACGCGTCGCCACGCGCACTAGAGCGCGAAGCGGGCCCGGCGGCGCCAGCCGCACGCGGCAGCACCAGGGGCAGGCTGGAGGGGCCGGGCGCGCTATTGTACAGCGTCGCGGGGGGTGTTCGCCGCGTCGCGCACAGCGCGCTGTGCGCTCGGGATGCGACAGGCGGCGTGCGATTGCGAAGGGACGGGCGGCGTGCGCGTGTAGAGAGACAGGCGGGGCGTGCCTGGAAAGCAACAGGCGGCCTACCCCTGCGAAGCGACCGGCGGTGTGGGCCCACGAAGCGACAGACGGCGTAGGCCCACGAAGCAACAGGCGGCGCGGGCCTACGAAGCAACAGGCGGCGCGGGCCTAAGAAGCAACAGGCGGCGTGCGCCTAAGAAGCAACAGGCGGCGTGCGCCGCGTGCGCAGGCTCGCGAGCGCAATGCCGGCGACCACGCACGCCAGCGCGACGCCATGCGCGGCGGTGGGCCGCTCGCCGAGGAACGCCATGCCGTACAACGCGGCCGCAATGGGCAGCACGGCCGTGATGACGCCTGCGACGCTGCCCGGCACGTGCCGGATGCCCATCATCCACAGACAGAACGAGAACACGCTCGCCGACAACCCGTACCAGACGAGCAACGCCCACACGCCGGCAGGCACGCTCGTGTAATCGAAAGAGAGGGCGGCGGGCAGGCCGAACGGCAGCATCAGCGCGAAGCCGAACAGATGGGTGTAGGCGCAGATGTCGAATGGTTCGAGCGTCTGCGAGATGCGGCGCGACAGGATGATGTAGAGCGATTCGCAGCACACGGCGCCCAGCACCATCAGGTTGCCGGTGAACGAACCCTGTGCCGCGCCGCCGGTATCGGCGTGCGCGAGATTGATGACGGCGATGCCGGTCACGGCGAGGCCGATCGAGGCGAGCGTACGGCCATCGGGCCGCTCGCGCAGGATGAGCCACGAAAAGAGCGCCACGACGGCCGGAATCGTGCTCGTGATGACGCCCGCTGCGACGGCGCTCGTGCGATGCACGCCGCCGAGCATCAGCAGCGTAAACCCGAATGTACCGAACAGCGCCTGCAGGAACAGATTGAGCCATTCGTCCCGTTTTACGCGCCGCATGCGCGCGGGCCGCAGGAATGGCCACAGCACCGCGAGCGCAATCACGAAGCGCGATAGGGCGAAGAGCGGGATGGGCACGAAGCCGACAATCGATTTGCCGACGCCGACATTGCTGCCGATGAAGATCATCGCCAGCACGAGTAACAAGCAATAGCGGTTCAAGCTGGAATCCGGACGCACAGTTCAGTTAGCATTCTAAATGGGCGCTTACAAGCGCGCCATGCATCGCGCGTAAGTGGCCGGTAAGTTGCTACGCTTATCTTAGGGACGAGGTCGAATGTCGCCGGAAGGGATGCTGCAGTGCCGCAAGGCGCAGCACGCCGGCCTGTGCATCCTTCGCTCCAGAATGACAGGCGCTGCGGCGCCAGGGAGACGGCGCGCCGTAGCGTGTGCGTCAGGACATGTTTTTCATCTTCACCAAGGGGTTGTCGATGTCTGCGATTGAATCGGTTCTTCAGGAACATCGTGTGTTTGCGCCGTCCGCTCAGGCAGTGGCCAATGCAACGGTGTCCGGTATGGATGCGTACCGGGCGCTCGCCGCCGAGGCGGAACGCGACTACGAAGGTTTCTGGGCGCGCCTCGCACGCGAAACGCTGAGCTGGCAAAAGCCCTTCACGAAGGTGCTCGACGAATCGAAGGCGCCGTTCTACACGTGGTTCGAGGACGGCGAGCTGAACGCGTCGTACAACAGCCTCGATCGCCACGTCGAAGCGGGCAACGACCAGCGCGTCGCCGTGATCTTCGAGGCCGACGACGGCAGCGTCACCGAGGTGACCTACCAGGACCTGCTCGCGCGCGTGAGCCGCTTTGCCAATGCGCTCAAGAAGCGCGGCGTGAAGAAGGGCGATCGCGTGGTCATCTACATGCCGATGTCGGTCGAGGGGATCGTCGCGATGCAGGCGTGTGCGCGCATCGGCGCGACCCATTCGGTCGTGTTCGGCGGTTTCTCGTCGAAGTCGCTCAACGAGCGCATGGTCGACGTGGGCGCGGTCGCGCTCATCACGGCCGACGAGCAGATGCGCGGCGGCAAGGCGCTGCCGCTCAAGAGCATCGCCGACGAGGCGCTCGCGATGGGCGGCTGCGAAGCGGTGCACAGCGTGATCGTCTATCGGCGCACGGGCGGCAAGGTGGGCTGGACCGAAGGCCGCGACCAGTGGATGCACGAACTCGCCCAGGCCGAGAGCGACACCTGCGCGCCGGTGCCGGTCGGTGCCGAGCATCCGCTCTTCATCCTCTACACGTCGGGGTCGACGGGCAAGCCCAAGGGCGTGCAGCACAGCACCGGCGGCTATCTGCTGTGGGCCGCGCAGACGATGAAATGGACCTTCGACTGGAAGCCCGACGATGTCTTCTGGTGCACGGCGGACATCGGCTGGATCACGGGCCACAGCTATATCGCCTATGGCCCGCTCTCGATCGGCGCGACCCAGGTCGTGTTCGAAGGCGTGCCGACGTATCCGAACGCGGGCCGCTTCTGGGACATGATCCAGAAGCACAAGGTGACGATCTTCTACACGGCGCCAACGGCGATCCGCTCGCTCATCAAGGTATCGGACGCCGATCCGAAAGTGCATCCGAAGAGCTATGACCTGTCGTCGCTGCGCTTGATCGGCACGGTCGGCGAGCCGATCAATCCCGAGGCCTGGATGTGGTACTACGAGCAGGTCGGCGGCTCGCGCTGCCCGATCGTCGATACGTGGTGGCAGACCGAGACCGGCGGCCACATGATCACGCCGCTGCCGGGCGCGACGCCCCTCGTGCCCGGTTCGTGCACGTTGCCGCTGCCCGGCATCATGGCCGCGATCGTCGATGAAACCGGCCAGGACGTGCCCAACGGGCAAGGCGGCATTCTCGTCGTGAAGCGCCCGTGGCCGTCGATGATCCGCACGGTGTGGGGCGACCCCGACCGTTATCGCAAGAGCTATTTCCCCGATGAACTCGGCGGCAAGCTCTATCTGGCGGGCGATGGCAGTGTGCGCGACAAGGAGACCGGCTACTTCACGATCATGGGTCGCATCGACGATGTGCTCAACGTCTCGGGCCACCGGCTCGGCACGATGGAGATCGAGTCGGCGCTGGTGGCCAATCCGATCGTTGCGGAAGCAGCGGTGGTGGGCCGTCCCGACGACACCACCGGCGAGGCCGTGGTCGCGTTCGTCGTGTTGAAGAGCGAGCGTCCGATGGGCGACGAGGCCGTGAAGATCGCCAACGAACTGCGTGCGTGGGTGGGCAAGGAGATCGGGCCGATCGCCAAGCCCAAGGACATCCGCTTCGGCGAGAACCTGCCGAAGACGCGCTCGGGCAAGATCATGCGGCGTCTGTTGCGCTCGCTTGCGAAGGGCGAGGCGATCACCCAGGATGTCTCGACGCTCGAAAATCCGGCGATTCTCGACCAGCTCGGCGAGTCGCTGTAACACGCTCGTTGCGTCACGGTGCGTCTTGATCTGAGGCGCGCCGTGACGCGCTCGGGCGCCCTTGCCCGGTGACGCCCCAATTGCCGGCCTTGCGCGTTTTTGTTACACAGGCGCATGGCCACGCCACACGCACCCTCCAATCCGAATCCCAATCCGCTGCCCGAGCCGCCGCCCGTGTCCGAGGCGATGGCCGACGCGCATCGGCGCTATTGGCGCTTCAACCTCGGCTTGATCGCCACGCTGATGACGATCGGCTTCGTCGTTTCGTTCGTCGTGCCGCTCATGGCGCAGCGTCTCGCCACGGTGCGTTTCGCGGGGTTCAGCCTGCCGTTCTATATCGGCGCGCAGGGTGCGATCCTGCTCTACGTGGCGCTCGTGGCCGTCTATATCGTGCTGATGCAACGCGCCGACCGCGCGCTGCAAGCCGCGCGCGACGCCGACGTGGTCGTGCGTCAGGCGCGCCAGCGATGAAGCTCGCGCAGCGGCTGATCCGCTCGTATGCGTTGTACACGCTGGGCTTTCTGACCTTCATCTACCTGATGTGGCGCATCGAACTCACGACCGGGCCGGGCATGTGGATCGGCTACGTGTTCCTGTTCGTGCCGATTGCCGTGTATGCCGTGATCGGACTGCTCTCGCGCACTTCCGATCTCGTGGAGTACTACGTGGCGGGGCGGCGCGTGCCCTCGATGTTCAACGGCATGGCGACGGCGGCGGACTGGCTCTCGGCGGCCTCGTTCATCGGTCTCGCCGGCTCGCTCTACGCGACGGGCTACGACGGCCTCGCGTATCTGATGGGCTGGACCGGCGGCTACTGCCTCGTCGCGTTTTTGCTCGCGCCCTATGTGCGCAAGCTCGCGCGCTACACCATCGCCGATTTTCTCGGCACGCGCTATTCGAGCAATCTCGTGCGTGCGCTCGCCGTGCTGGCGACGCTCATCTGCTCGTTCGTGTACCTGGTCGCGCAGATCCAGGGCGTCGGACTGATCGCGACGCGCTTTATCGGCGTCGACTTCGCTATCGGTATCTTCTGCGGGCTGGCGGGCATTCTCGTGTGCTCGTTTCTCGGTGGCATGCGGGCGGTGACGTGGACCCAGGTCGCGCAGTACATCATCCTGATCTCGGCGATCCTGATTCCGGTATCGTTGATTGCGCATCGAGATGGACTCGGCTGGCTGCCGCAGTTCGACTATGGCCGCGTGATGCAGCAGGTCGAAACGCTCGAGCAGCAAGTACGCGATGCGCCGCCCGAGAGCCACGTGCGCGACGAGTACCGGCAGCGCTCGTTGCTTTGGCAGGCACGCATCGACACCTTGCCGCGTTCCTATGTCGACGAGAAAGCGCGGCTCGTCACCTCGCTCGCCGATCTGCGCCGCCATAATGGCCCGTTGCGCGAGATCGATTCGCGCGAACGCGAGTTGGCCGCCTTTCCACGCGATGCCGAAGCCGCGCGCATCGTCTGGACCCAGCGTCGCGACGACCTGCTCGCGCGCGCGAGTGCGCCGGTGCCGATGCACGAGCCCTTTCCCGCGACCAGCGACGAGGATCGACGCACGCATGAGCGCAACTTCCTCTCGCTGCTGCTGTGCCTGTCGCTCGGGACGGCGAGCCTGCCGCATATTCTCACGCGCTACAACACGACGACTTCGGTGGCCTCGGCGCGCCGCTCGGTCGGCTGGACGCTGTTCTTCGTCGCGCTCTTTTATCTGACCGTGCCCGTGCTCGCGGTGCTGATCAAGTTCGAGATCCTCACGCATCTGGTCGGCCAGCCGTTCGACGATCTGCCGCATTGGCTCATGCAGTGGCGGCGCGTCGAGCCCTCGCTCATCAGCATCGCCGACGTGAACGGCGACGGCATCGTGCGCTGGAGCGACATCCAGATGCAGCCGGACATGGTCGTGCTCGCCGCGCCCGAAATCGCGGGACTGCCGTATGTGATGTCGGGGCTGATTGCGTCGGGTGCGCTGGCGGCGGCGCTTTCGACGGCCGATGGCTTGTTGCTGACGATCTCGAATGTGCTCTCGCACGACGTCTACTATCACATGGTCGATCCCGAAGCATCGAGCCAGCGGCGCGTCACGATGTCGAAGATCTTGTTGCTCGGCGTGGCGTTACTCGCGTCGTGGGTTGCTTCGCTCAACGCGGGCAATATTCTGTTTTTGGTGGGCGCGGCGTTTTCGCTGGCGGCGTCGAGTCTTTTTCCGGCGCTCGTGCTCGGCGTGTTCTGGAAGCGCACGACGCGGCTCGGCGCCGTGGCGGGGATGGTCGCCGGGCTCACCGTGTGCGTGTATTACATCGTCGCGACCTATCCGTTCTTCACGCAGCTCACCGGCTTCGAAGGCGCGCGCTGGTTCGGCATCGAGCCGATCAGCTCAGGGGTGTTCGGCGTGCCGGCCGGGTTTCTCGTGATGATCGTCGTGAGCTTGTTCGACCGGCGGCCCGATGCGTATGCGCAGGCGCTCGTCGACTATATCCGCCATCCGTGAGGGCATTCGCTGCGCGCGTTGCGCTTCGAAGAAACGACGCTCCAGTACAATCGCCACAGCTACATTCGATTACCCCTTCGAATGCCCGCGTGCGGGCGAGACCGTTGGAGGACTGCGATGGCGCGCATGGCGTTGGCAAGCGCAGAGCCGCTGACGAGGATGGCACTGAACCAGTGGCTCGCGGACATCGGACATGAGGTCGTCGGTGAAGCAGGGGATGGCTATCGGGCCTACCAGCTTGCGCGCGAGATCGCCGCGGACATCATGTTGCTCGACCTCGATTTGCCGAGGCTCAGCGGGCTGGAAGTGCTCAAGCGCATCAGCACACGCAAGCTGCCGCTCAAGGTGATCATCCTCGGCGCCAACACCGCTGGCCCGCTCGTGCAGCGCTGCATGGCGGCGGGCGCCGATGCCTTCGTGTCTCGCGCGCAAGACCCTGCCGTTTTGCAGCGTGCCATTGCAGACGTGCTCGCGGGCCGGCGCTATTTTCCGCTCTCCGAAACCACCAGCCCCGACCCGCTCGCCGGCGATTCGCCGTTCGCGTTGCTCTCGGATCGCGAGCTGACCATCCTCAAGTACCTCGCGCGCGGCATGCCGAACAATGCCATTGCGCGCGAGCTCTCGCTCAGCGAAAAAACCGTGAGCGCCCATCGCAGTCATCTGCGGCGCAAGCTCAATGTGGACTCGTTGGTGGACCTGCTGGAGATTGCGAGGCAGCACGGGCTGATGGACAACGTCGCGCCGGCCAGTGTGAAGCTGTCGCCACCGGGCGATTTCTCGGCGACCGATGTCCATGCCATGCGTGCGATGCTCGACGGCACGCCGCTGCCGCTTCATGTGCGCGATCTCGAAGGCCGGTTGCTCGCATGCAACGCGGCATTTCTCACGCTGCACGGGACGACGTTCGACGAAGTAGTGGGCAAGCGCGTCATCGACATGGAGTGGTTTCCGCCGCACGTCGCCCAGAACCTGCATGAGCGCTATGTCAACCGGATCGCCGCGGGCAGCGCCTTGCAGGCGGAACTGGAAATCATTCGCAATGGCCGGCGCGCGGTGCTTCAGGCATGGAGTCATCCGTTTCGCAACGCGCGCGGCGAGCTGCTCGGCATGGTCTGCGGATCCGTCGATCTGACCGGGCGCGCCGACATGGCACGCGCGCTCTGGCTGCAACGCGAGGAAGCGGAATCGGCAAGCCGGCGCAAGAGCGAGCTTTTTCTCGAGATCTGTGCCCAGATGCGCCCGGCGGTCGACATGCTCTCGGCCATGCTGGCCGAGTTGCGTGACCGACCTGCGTCCTCGCCTTCGCACGAGCGCATCGGCGCCGCGGAACTGGTGATCCGCCGGCTTGGTGGATTGATCGAAGGTATCGAAGACATGATGCGGGTCGAGGAGGGCAAGCTGAGTCTGTCCGCGCTGCCGACGAACGCCGCTGCCCTGATCGACGACACGGTCAAGTCACTCGATGAATACGCGTCCCAGGTCGGCGTCACCGTGCAGTCGCATACCACGCTGCCTGACGAGGCGCTGATGATCGATCCCGTCCACGTCGGCCGTTTGCTGCGGGCGCTGCTGCGGCAGTGCGTGGTCGCGCATCCGGGGGGCACGGTCACGGTGTCATCGATGATGATCGCGCGCAGCGACGGCCAGCGCGACCTTGCCGTCCAGTTCGACGCCGAACACGACGGCACGCTGATGGACCCCCTCGCGGGTCCGGCGATCGAACTCAATGTGTCGTTATGTCGCGCGGCCGTCGAACTGCTCAAAGGCTCGATACAGCATCGCAGGCCAAGCGCCTCTTCCACCTCGATCACACTGCGCTTGCCCGAGCTGAGGTGAGTTGAAGTGAGCTGTATGCGGCGGTTTCCCTCGACCGCAGTATTTTCCTGGTGCTGCCGCAGTATCCGCTGATAGAACGCGAGCGGGCGCCCACCTATCCTGAATCCGCTGGCCCTTGCGGCCCGATTGATCTGGTTCAGGAGTGCATGATGATTTTCCGCTTTCGACTTCGCCCCCTCGCGTTCTGCGTGGTGGCGGGCCTCGGTATTGCCGCGCTGCCCGTATTCGCGCAAGCGGACGTCACTCACCTCGCGTATCCCGTCAGCACGAATGTTTCGGATTGGGCGACGGACCGGCAGGCACCGTATGGCAATTTGACGCGTATCGACCAATACGAAGGCCGTGCCAACGTGCTCAGCTTCGGCATCGACCCGCCTGCGTCGATGCATTCCTTTTACAACTGGCAAGGGTACAACGCGAGCGCGCATGCAGCCGCCGGCGACAGCTTCATCGGCGGTGACCTGTGGGTCAATCCCGCGTGGCAAGCCGGTAACAGCACGGACTATGTCCGCACCGGCATGTGGGGTGCAGCGATGCCGGCGCAAACCGTCGCGAGCAATACGTACGTGGATAGCCAGACCTCCATGCCCATCGTGAGTTTCACGAACAGGGATGGCGCCGGACGACTGGAAGTGTGGGACACCACGGTCAACCCCGATAGCGGTTGGGTCGATCTGCCCGCCTCGGCGGGGCTGATCCGCTACGGCACATGGAACTCGATCGACATGCGCCTGTTGCCCGGCGAGGGCAAGATCGAGTACTACCTCAACGGTACGCTGGTCTACACATGGGCCAATCCGGCCGGCGATGACGGCAGTGTGCCGCAACAGTTCTGGAAAATGTATCTGCAGGGACGCAACAACGGCGTGACTGCGTTCCAGACCTACTGGTCCGAACTGGCCTCGGGCGAGCTGGTCCAGCGCGGCCAGGCCATTGGCAATACGCCGGGCAACGTGGTCGCCGTGTCCTCCAGCAGCAGCGCGCCGGGCGTGCCGACAGTGGTGACAGCGGGGGCGCAGATCGGCGGGTCGATGTCCGCGAAAGGCAGCGCCGACAATCCCGCCGTCGTTGCCTTCCAGGGCGATGCGGCGATCGGGCAATCGGTCAGCGCATCGAATGCGGTGCTGGCCTTTAGCGCCCGGCCGTCCGACACGACGCGCATCGGCGGCGACGTCGCGCTGATCCAGTCGACCACGACAGGCGGCTCGCTCGCCAATCCGGTTCAGGTCGGCGGCGACGTCAGTGCGGATGCGCAAACGAACATGGGCGGCAATTGGCGCATCGGCGGCAATCTCGTCAGCAGCGGCAATCTGAGCCCCGGCAATTCGATTGGCGTGATCGGCGTGGGCCGCAATCTGGTGCTCGCGCCGGGTTCGGCGTACGGCGTCGAAGTCACGGCTGCAGGCGCGTCGGATCGCGTGGAGGTCGGCGGCGTGGCCACACTCGCTGGCGGCGTGCGCGTCAGCGCGATGGATGCCTACAAGCTCGGCCACCCCTATCTGGTCATGACGGCGTCTGGCGGATTCGGCGGGACGATGTTCGACGCATCGCAGGTGAGCTGGGACCGCCCCGACTATCTATTCCTCGCGCCACGCCTGAGCTATGGCGCGAACGACGTGAACCTGATCATCGACCGCAATGGGACCTCTTACGCGGCGGCTGCGCAGACCCGCAATCAGGCGCTCACCGCGCGCGCGCTCGACACGCTGACATTCGAAAACGCCGCCTATGAATCGGTGGCGCGCTCCACCACCATGGCAAGCGCCGCCCAGTCGTTCGACCAGCTTTCCGGCGAGGCCTACGCAACGGCACGATCGGCGATGATCGAAGACAGCCGCTTCGTGCGCAACACCATGAACCAGCGTCTGCGCGACAAGGCCGCCCTCGCCGATGAGGCGACACCTGCCGGGGCCACACCCGTCGAGGTCTGGACCCAGGCGTTCGGCGGCTGGGGCAGCATGAGCGGCGGCGATGGTGTTGCTGCGGCTCGCACGTCGGGCAGTGGCGTCTTTATCGGCGCCGATGGCACGATCAGCGACGCTGTCAGGGTAGGCGTCATGGGCGGCTACAGCCGCTCGACGCTCGATGTGAACGACCGGGCGTCGAGAGCGACCAGCGACAACTACCATCTCGGTGCCTATGCCGGGACCGAACTGGGCGCGCTTGGCATTCGCGGCGGCGCGGCTTACACGTGGCATCGAATGGCGATGGATCGCACCGTCGTCCTGCCCGATTATGCCGAGACGCTGCGAGGCAACTATGGCGGCAATGTCGCGCAAGTCTTCGGGGACGTCGGCTACCGGATCGGGACTGGCCCCGTCGTGTTCGAGCCGTTCGCCAACGTGGCGCTCGTCAATCTGCAAACCGATGCGTTGCACGAAAGCGGCGGCGCGGCGGCACTGTCCGGCCAGTCGGGCAGCAGCAACACGGCGTTCTCGACACTGGGTCTGCGTGGCTCGTCGGCCTTCGCGTTCGGCCCGACCGTGCTGACGACCACGGGCACGCTGGGTTGGCGCCATGCGTACGGCACGCTCGTTCCCGAGCAGACGATGGCGTTCGCGGGCGGTACGCCGTACAGCATCACGGGCGTGCCGATCGCGCGCGACGCAGCCGTCGTCGAGGTCAACCTCGAAGCGCTCGTCGGGAAGAACACCACGCTCGGTGTGGGGTACAGCGGACAGCTCGGCGCCGGGACCCAGAGTCATGGTGTCAAAGCGCGCATGCTCTACAGGTTCTGAGCATGGAAACGCTCGACGAACTCATATCGGCGCACAACGCCCTATGGCGTGCAGTGATCGAGATTGCGAACCGGCAGGCGGCCAGTCTCGGCGAGCCGCCTGCGCGGCGCCGGGCAGCGGCCATCGAAATGTTCAACCACGGACTGCGCTGCGGCCTATACATGCGCGCTTTTGCTGAGGCGGTGCGCCACGATGCCGGCTTGCCCGTCGACGTGAACGATCTTGTCTTTGCCGCTATCTATCACGACATCGGGAAACTGTGCGTCCCGGCTGAACTGCTCCTCGCGCAGCGTCCACTGACACCCGATGAACGAACCATCGTTCAGTCGCATGTCAAGTGGGGGAGGCTGCTGGCGCGTCGGGCGTTGCGGATCTTGCCGACCTCGGCATCCGCGTTGCGATGCGCGCTGGAAGTCGCGGCGCTCCATCATGAGCGATGGGACGGCCACGGATACGCGCCGGCGTTACCCAGCCAATCGATTCCTCTCGCCGCACGCATGATGGCGATCGTGGACTGCTACGACGCCGTCGTCAGTCCGAGGCCCTACAAACCCGCCTGCCACCACAGTCACGCGTGCGCGATCATCGAAGCCGATGCAGGCAGTGCCTTCGATCCCGCATTGGTGGCGATATTCCTTTCGATTGAGCGGGAGATCGAGCGTCTGAAATCGGCGGCGCTCGTCGAACCCGTGTTTCTCGCGGGCGAGCGCGCGCCACTCGGCGACGTGTTGCTGGCGCATGCGCTCCGGTTGAGCTGGGAAAGGGCAGTACCGGAAGCGGCATCCGGCCGGACACACGAGTGCGTTCGTCAGACTGGCGAGTGGCGAAGCGAACGGAGTGCTGAAACCGGATTGCAACCGCGTGTATCGACGCGCGGACCTGACCGGGAGCTGAAAGCAGCTGGATAAATCGTCGCGCTGAAAAATTAAGCGCTTGATTTATAGGGAATTTGTGGCGGAGAGACGGGGATTCGAACCCCGGATAGGTTATTAACCTATACACGCTTTCCAGGCGTGCGACTTAAACCGCTCATCCATCTCTCCTGCGGGAGGCGGATTATAGCAGGGATTGGTCGAGATTGGAATTGGGCGGTGCGGGCGGCGCGTTTCCCGCCGGATCGCGCGGCCATCGCGTGGCGACGAGGTTTCGATCCGCCCGCGTGCGACCTGCGCCATTTATATCGGATACCGAACGAATCGATCTGAGGTGGTCCGGCTTACATATGTAGCGCCCTGAAATCACCACGTTCCCTAGACTGGCAGTGCAGGGGGCGATGTCCGCACGACGACGCCGGCACCCTGCAACTGGTGGTCCACGTCCAGAGTTCGAACATCCAGGAACGCATATGCAAACCAATTCTCTGAGCAGTTCGCTTGCGAGCGCAAACAGCTATAGCGGAGGCTCGATCACCACGGCGGCATCGACGAGCAGTCAGACATCGCAAGGTACGGGCGGCGGCGCGTCGTACCAGTACGCGCAAGCGACGGCGAGCTCCACACAAGGCGGCAGCAGCGCCTACGCGCAAGCCAATACGGGCACGCAGACGAGTGCGCCGCCGCCGCAGCAGTCCCAATGGACCTCGAGCGGGACGAAGGACGGCAAGACCGGCAGCCTCAATCTCGGCAATGGCTACAACCTCAACTTCAACAAGAAGGATTCGTCGGTGCAGTTGCAGAACAGCAAGACCGGCGACACGACGAGAGTCTGGGGCGACCCGCATCTCGACATGAATGGCAAGGCAGGCAAGAGCAGCACCATGTTCAAGGGCCCGGTGTCGTTCACGCTGCCCGACGATACGAAGATCCGCATCGGCACGCAGCCCGGCAAGAACCCGAAGGTGAGCTATGCCGACAACGTGTCGATTTCGCGGGGTGGCCAGCAATACAGTGTGAACGGGCTGAGTCAGGAGAACAGCCGTCCGCTCACGATGCAAAGTGGCGGCGGAGGAGCGTCCAGTTCCGATGCGGGTTTGAATCTCGTCGCGAAGCAGGATGGCGCGGGATGGATCAACTCGCGAACCGGCAAGGACGTGACGACGGCCGATATCAAGGCCGCTTGATCTGATTTGATCGCTTCGCGCAGCGCACGCCCGTCGCGTCGCAGACGGGCGCTGCGCTGCGAGGCGCCGATGATGCCGTCGTCGTGCCGCTGGCGCGAAAGGGAGGCGGGGGTAAATCGACATCGAACGCGAACGCCACTGTCATGGTGCGTTCGCGTTCGTCGCGTTCGTCGCGTTCGTCGCGTCTGGAGAGTCGAAGGTGCTGCGTCGTGACGCTGGTGAACGGGCGGCGCTCGTGCCCGGGAATCGGGGCGCCGGCTGTGCCCTTGGGCACCCGCCGGCGTCCCGCGGCGGTCAGCCTCCGCCACCGCCCGCACCCTGAGCGCCGCCAGCCGCCAATGCGGCCGCGCCGCCACCGCCGCCGCCACCACCACCCATGCCGCCCATCATGCCACCCATGCCGCCCATGGCCCCCATGAGCCCCGGCAATTGGCCCATGAGCGCCTGCAGCACACCCATGACCAGACCCATGATTTGTTTCATCCCGTCGCCCTGGCCACCCTGCGCGCCGCCTCCGCCTTGTGCGCCTTGTGCGTCCTGACCGCCGCCGCCTTGCGATGCACCGCCTTGCGACGGATCGGCACCGCCGCCGCCTTGCGATGCGCCGCCCGGCGACGCACCGGCAGGAGCACCGCCACCACCGTCTTGCGCTGGCGCGGGTTGAGCCTGGCCGCCACCACCACCGCCATCCGGTGCAGCACTGCCGCCGGGCGCGGCGCCACCGCCGGATGCACCGCCACCAGCGGGCGCACCGCCCGATCCGCCGCCGTCAGGGGCGGCCGCCGCCGGCGCGCCCGACGCGCCGCCGCCACCCGTGCCGTTGCCGTTCAACAGTCCGGCGATTGCATTCTCGAGCACGTTTTGCATCTGCTTCGCGATTGGCGAAGCCAGGCTTCTCGCCATGTCGGCGTTGTTCGAGCCGGGCGCGCCCGGTCCGAACATCGGGGGACTCGAGCTGCCAGACTGGGCAATCGCGCCACCGCCGCCTTGTTGGGGTCCGGCGCTCCATGCCTGCATGCTCGACGAGTTTGTGAAGTTGGACACATTCATGGACATGTTTGCTTCCTTTTAAACGGATTTTTGCAACGTCGAAAAATGCATTCCGTCGGCATTTAATATTATCGATGTGCTGGAGTGCCGATTCATCTGGACGGAACACTCTTTACGTATATATCCTGTCGGCCTTCTACCGGTAATACTCCATCATTCAATTATCAAGCTTTCAGACGGGTAACAATTGTCGAGATGCGTGTGACATCGTCCGAAGCCATTGAGTCTAATTTTCTCGCCAGCTGCACTACGCATACGACTCTCACATAACCGGTGAAATTTCTCACGTCGTCGTAAGCCAGATCCATTTCCAGTGCCCACTTCGATAGAAGTTTGCCGACGGTTATGGATTCCTGGCGAGCCAGTGCCTCAATGATCGTCCAGTATATTTCCTCCAGTCGCAGGCACGTCGCGAAGCCGTTCACGCGGATCGAGCGCTGCCGGGGCGTCGCCAGTTCCGCCTTGAAATTGCAATACAGTGTATTTGCCATGGGACTAATCCAGGATAACTCGGTCGCGCTTATCTACTAGCCAGATGGAAATATCGGGTCTGGTTTTCCCGGGTGCGAATCCGTGAAAACATATTGAATCTCGATGAAGTATTTCCGCTTATCCGGCTGGATTGCGTACGAGTTAATCGTCCACTTTTGCAACGTCCGCGTGTGGTACATCTGTATGACCGTGATTGTCATCGACGCAATTAAAGTGCAGCAATCAGAACGTCGAACGCAATTGAAAGGGACTTGGGATGCATCCGACAAGCCGTAATACGGGCAGCGGAAACAGGGGAAAGCAGAGTGGCCGCAATGCGGCTGAAAAATGCTTGCGCCGCCTTGCATTACTGACTTTCGCTTTGCTTGCCGCTGTGGCTCATGCGGTGGAACCGTCCTGGCAACGCGCGTCGATGCACTACGTGGCGCGCAATACGCCGCTGGCCGACGTGCTGCGCGATGTCGGGACGGCGGGCGGTGTGCCGTTCGATGTCGCACGTGAAGTGCGCGGCACGGTCAACGGCAGTTTTGATGAAGAGCCGTCGAGCGTCTTCCAGTCGCTCGTCGACGCGTACGGCCTCGCGTGGTATTTCGACGGCCGCGCGATCCACGTATCCGCGCCGGCGGACGTGCGCAGTCGCACGATCGCGTTTGCGCCGATGACGCGCGAGAGCGTCGCGACGCTGTTGCAGAGTCTCGCGCTCGACGACCCGCACTTGCCCGTGCGCTATTCCGACACGACGGCCAAAGTGAGCGGTCCATCGCGCTACGTCGACGCGCTCGCCGATGCGATTTCGAACGCGCAGGCGCAAACCCAGATCAGCGTGCCATCGATGCTGGACCAGACCGTCATTCGCGTGTTTCCGCTGCGCTACGCGCAGGCGCAGGACATCACCTATCGCAGCGGCAATCGCGAGCAGGTGCTGCCCGGTGTCGCCACGCTGTTGCGCAATCTCGTCGCGAACATCGCGGTCGAGCGCAGGACAGCGCGTGCGCGCGGCACGGAGTCCGCAGCGCGCCCGAACCGCAACGGGCCGCCGCCGCTGCCGGGCCTGCGCGGTCTCGGGCTCGCCGACAGTGGCGAGCCTGACGTGCCGCCCCAGCCGGCTCCGCAGATTGCCGCCGCCGACGCGACGCCGGCGCGGCGCAACATCATCGCGGATACGCGTACCAACTCCGTCGTGATCTGCGATGTGCCCGAGATGATGCCGAGCTACGAGCATGCCATCGCGATGCTCGACCGTCCGCAGGACCTCGTCGAGATCACGGCGGCCGTCATCGACGTGTCGAGCCAGGCCGCCCAGCAACTCGGCGTGAACTGGAACGCAGGCGTGCGGCAAGGCAGCGCCCGCTCGTGGCCGGATGCCGCGTCGCGGCTCATGCCGCTGGTGGGGCAGCTCGCCAGCGTGGCGCCTGGCCTGAACCTGTCGACACTGATCGCCGGCTCGGCGGACTATCTGTTCGCCCAGATCCATGTGCTCGAGCAACGCGGCGAGGCACGCGTGCTGTCACGTCCGCAGGTGCTGACGCTCAACAACCAGGAGGCGGTATTGTCGTCGCGCAGTTCCATGTATGTGCGCGTCGCGGGCAATCAGGACGTGGATCTCTACAACGTCGACACCGGCCTGATGCTCAAGGTCACGCCGACCGTCGAGCAGGATGGCGACGCGCGCCGCAAGGTGTTGATGAGCGTGCAGATCGAGGACGGCGACTTCGATACGAGCAAGCCCGTCGACGGCATCCCGACCGTCAACAATCACTCGATTACTACCCAGGCGACGGTCGGCGATGGCGAGAGTCTGCTCATCGGCGGCTTTCAGTACGAGCACAGCGAACGCAGTACGGCGAAGGTGCCGGTGCTCGGCGATATTCCGGTCATCGGTGCGCTCTTTGGCGACAGTTCATCCAGCGAGACGCGCACCGAGCGCCTCGTGCTCATCACGCCGCGCATCGTGCGCACGGTGCGCAGCGCGACGCCGCCGCTGGCAGCGGGGGCCGCACGCGAAACGGTAGCCGCGTCGGCCTCTGTGCCGGCTTTGGCGTCGCCCGCGCCTGCGCCGGCGGCAGGGCCGTTGCGGGCGCGCCTTGCGCGCAACGTGCGCGAGGACGTCACGCCGCTGCCGCCGGGTGTGCCGCCCGGTGCACGCGCGCCGTCGGGAGCGACACGATGAACGGTGCACGCATTCTCGTGACGCAGGGCATCCACGCGGGCGCGAGCATGGCGCTCGAGTCCGGCCGCGAGGTGTCGATCGGCAGCGGCGAGCAAGTGGAGTTGATGCTGGTCGACGAGCGCGTCGAAGCCCATCACGTGACGGTTCGCCAGGAGGACGGCGAACTCGTCCTGCAGGCCTTGCGCGACGGCGTGACGGTCTTCGGCGATGCGCTCGCCGTCAACGACATCGTGCGGCTGCGCACCGGGGCTTCATTCGCGCTCGGCGATGCCACCTTGCAATTCAGCGGTCCGGCGGCGCCCGAGCGGGACGAGGTGGACCGCGCGGAACTCGCATGGCTCGCGAAACGCGCACGCGTGCGCTATGCCGTGAAGCGCTGGAGCGCCGGGCGAGGGCGTGCGAGATGGCTCATCGCAGCGCTGCCGCTTGCAGGTCTCGCGTGGGGGGCGTGGCTGCTGTTCGCGCCGTGGTTGGCCGTTCCCATGCGCGTGCAATCGGCCAATCCCGCGTTTCGCGATGTCAAGGTGCGCGCCGACGCCGGCTCGGGCGCAGCGGTGTACGAGGGCTATGTGGCGACTTCCGCGGATCTTGCCAACCTCGCATTGACGGCGCGCGCCGACACGCGCACGGCCGTGATGCGGGTCGTCGTGATGGAGCAGCTGCAAGAACAGCTCGCCGAATTTCTCGACAAGTACTACCGCGAGGCACGCGTTCGTGCGACGACGCCCGGCGTGTTCGTCGTCACGTTGCCGCTCCAGCAGGGTTATCGGCTGCCGGAGTCGTGGGACTACGCGCGCATCGCGCGCCTCGCTCGCGCGCAGGTCGATGGACTAAGGGCGCTCGATTTCGACGGTCAAGCGGTGATCGGCGGACCGGTGCGTGTGCCGCTCGAGGCGCTGGGCCTGAACCTGATGCATTCGCAACATGCTGCATGGCTCGCGGATCGCGCGGGCGGGCGTTTCTTTGCTGGTGCGAAGCTGGCCATCGGCACGATCAAGCAGGTGACGCGCTGCGGCGCGGACATCGTGCGCGACGACGATGGTTCGGTCTACCAATTCTATGTGAGTGACGACCATGAAAAATCGCGATGCTGAACGCAGCACACTCGGGATGGTGGCGACGCTGCCGCTGGAGGCGAAGCTCAATGCAGGCGGCAGTGCGGCGCGTGCCGAGTTGATCGAGATTTTGACGCGCGAGATCGCGCATCAGATGCAGACCGAGGGCGGCGACGAGCCGCGCGAGGTGTGGCGAAGAAAACTGCTTGTCGAGTGCTTGCGTGTTGCGCGGCGAGTGGTGGAGCGGGAGTAATCGAAAATCAACACGCATCATAAAGAGGAATGCAAATCATGCCGAACGTGAATGGAACGAATGCACCTGGGGCAGGGCAGTACGGCGGGTATACGCCTGCTGGCGGCGGCGGAGACGGAGGGGGCGGCCAGGTTCCCGGGACGATGCTGAGTGCGAATGGCGACTTGTCGCTCGAGCGGGTCGCGCAGGTTCTGTCCGACATCATGAAGAAGGCCAACTCGAACTTGGACAAGGCGCTGCAGAAGGCCGACAACAGCCAGTCGGGTGGCAATCAGGGCAACACCTCGATGATCCAGGCGCAACAGGCCCAAGGCTCGCTCTCTTCGATCACCAATCAGGCCACGTCGCTCTTGTCGGGGCTTGAAGAGGGGCTCAAGGCGATCGGCCAGAACACCAAATAACTTGACTTGGGGGGCGAGGGAGCACCGCTCGCGGTGCTCCCCGAAAACATGATGATCAACGACGAGTTGCTCGAGGCGCTAATTGCGATTGCTCACCATGCGCGATCGCACCGGCGCTTCACGGAGGCCCGCTATCTGTTTGAGAGGTTCGCCTTGTTGTTTCCGGACAGGGCGTTTCCACATGTTGGCATCGGCATCATCGAGATCGACTGCGGGCGCTACGAGAGCGCTACGCAGCAGTTCAAAGAAGCATTGACGCGCGCACCGGATCACCACGTCGTCAGGGCGTGGCTCGGCGTGAGCCAGTTGTTCGCGAGGAAATACGCAGCAGGCACGGCCACCCTGCTGTCGATACCGGAAGACGCGGAGCCCGCTGCGCTGAAGCTGGCCGCCGCCTTCCTCGGTTTCAGGCAGTGCGCGGTGTATCGCCGCGAGCTGCCTGAACCGGTGGCCGCACTTACTTCGACACTTGATCAACTGATTAGCCAGGGGAGCAAAAAATCATGGCGACGCAACCGCTGAAAACTTCCAGTCACGTTCCGCTCATTCCGTCCGTCGCGTCCAGCAGTGCCGCTGTCACGGCCGTGCCGGCGACCCAGCAGCCGAAAGAAGATGCTCCGCCGATGCTCGAAGTATTGATCGAGCGCGCGCAACAGGCGCAGGAGCAATGGTCTGCGCGCATCGCGAAGCAACTCGACGTGGTGGCCAAAGGCCAGCTCTCGACGGCGGACATGTTGCGGCTGCAGGTGGCCATGGGCGAGTTCTCGATCGGCACCCAAGTGATGACGCAAGTCTCCGAGAAGGTGAGCAGCGCCATTCAGACACTCATGCAGAGGTCGTGATGCGCAACTGGCTCGTCGCGCTGCCGCTGGTGTTTCTCGTCGGGTGCAAGACCTCGCTGTTCGACGGACTCAGCGAGGATCAGGCGAACCGCATCGTCGCCGTGCTCAGTCACTACGGCATCAGTAGCGGCAAGGAACGCAATGCCGACAAGACGTGGAGCGTGGAGGTCGAGAAGGCCGACGCGGTCGCCGCGATCGAGTTGGCGAGTGCGTACGCATTGCCGCGCGGTGGACACACGAACCTCGGCGAGCTGTTCAAGCGCGAGGGCTTCATTTCGAGCCCCGAGGAGGATCGCGTGCGCTATGTCTTCGGTCTCACGCAGGAGCTTTCGGACACGCTCGAAAAGATCGATGGTGTGCTGGTTGCGCGTGTGCACATCGTCGAGCCCGAGCGCGATCCGCTCACGGGCTCGGCGGCTCAGCCCTCGGCGTCGGTGTTGCTGCGCTATCGCAGCGACTACAACATCGAGGCGCTGCGCGACAAGGTTCGCGCGCTCGTTGCGGGCAGCGTGGAGGGGCTGACACCCGAACGCGTGAGTCTCACGCTCGTGAGCGTCACGCCCGCCGTGCCGCTCGGTGATGCGTGCGGTGCGAATCCGTCGTGCGTGCGGGCCGCCACGAGCGATGGCCGTGCGCCAGCCAATCTCACGCTTGGTGCACTGGCGCTCATGGCGCTGCTGCTGATCGTGTCGGCATGGGTCTGGCGCTCGGGCACGCGTTCGTTCTCGACGACATTCTTCCGGCGCCGTGGTCGCCGTGGCAGGCCGCGCGACGATGCCGGCGCGGGCGACGGAGGTCATCCATGAGGCGATGTTGCGTGCTCACGCTTTCGCGATGGGCCCATTACAGCTGGCTCGATCGTGCGCGCCCGGTGCGCGGCGAGCGCGCCGAGGCCGATGCGAACGCGCGCTTGCTGGCCGCATTTGCGCCGGTGAGGGAACTGTCATCCGAGCGCGAGTCGTGCTTCGTAGACGGCCTGTCGCGGCCCGTTTGTGCGCGCCTGCTGCGCGTGGTGGCGGGGCTCGCGTGTGCGCGCGCGCTGCGCCGACTCGTGAGCGTGACGGAGCGTGAGGCATTTGCGCGCTGTGTGGGCGCGGGTCTGCTCGGCGAGCTGCAACGTCGTGAAGGGGCATCGCCCGACTGCGCATTCGGTGTCGAGCCTGATTTTTTCAGCCGGGCTGACATGACGGCGGCGGGACTTGCGCTCGCCATGCACGCGAGCCCGGCGCTAGCCGAACGGATCTGGTTGCAGTTGCGCTTGCCGCGCGAGATATCCGTTGCGGCCGCACGCTTCGACGTGCGCATGGATGAGGCGGGCGGCGCAGGTGCGTGGCTCGGTGAAGCCTGGCAACTGATGCAGGAGGCGACATGTTGATCTGGCGACGTGGAAGCTGGCGAATCGAATCGGATGGTTACTTGTCCTCGCGCGAGTTGCTTGAACTCGACGACTGGCGCGAGCGCGAGCGCTTGCGCGAGGATGAGCACGCGCGCTATACGGCGCAACTGGCGGCGCGCGCGCGCGCGCTGCGCCGGCGTGCGTGGCAACGCGGTTATGAGGCGGGCAAGGCGAAGGCGCTGGCCGAATTCGTCGGGCCGTCGGCAGCGGCGGCTTTTGCGGCGCGCTGTGTGCAGTCACGGCTCGTGCAGATCGCGATGCAGGCGCTCACCGAAGTCGTCGGCGAACTGCCGGCCGCGAGCCTGCTGCCCAATCAGATACGCCGCTGCATTGAAGCGTCGGGTGGCCAGCGGCTCGTGTCGGTGCGCGTTCCGGTGGCCGAGGTCGAGGCCGCGCGCGCGACGCTCGCGCGGGTCGAACGCGAACTCGGCGTCGCCTGCGTGGCCGTGCTCGCCGATGCCGGTTTGCCGCCGCGTTCGTGTGTCGTGGAGACCGAGCGCGGCGTCGTCGACGGCAGCCTGAGGCTGCAGCTTGCCGCGCTCGAACGCGGCATACGCGATGCGGTGAACGCCGTGCTGCACGAATGCGCGTTCATCGACGGCGGTCTTTCGCAGCAACTCGTCGTCATCGAGCAGGGGCTGCGCGACACGCTCGATGCGCTCGGCCGCGAACCGGTGGACGACTTCACGGTGCTGACATGGGGGAGCGACTGATGAACCCCTGGACGAACATGGCGCGGCTAACCGTAGCGCAAGCGCAACGGTTCAACGTCGCGGCGCTTCACTTCGACTCGGCCCGTGCGGTGCGGGTCGGCAACAAACGTTTCGTCTTGCAGTTCGAGCCTTGTCTGGCGGGCTATCCGCTGCGCCTCATCGGGACGGCCGCCAATCAGCCGCTGACGCTCGACGTCGATGCGGCGGCGCTCTTCACGGAACTCGCGCCGGCCACCCTGGCGCATGCGGGTCAAGCAGCCCCCGCGTTGCTCATGCAGGCGTTCGAAGACTGGTTGGGTGCACTCGAAGGCGTGTTCGGCTTTGTCTTCACGCTCTCGCGTGTCGAGTTCGAACCCGCGCCCGATGCGGATCGGTACGGTATCGCGCTCACGCATCTGGACAACGGCCGCACGGCCCACTTCGCGATCCGTTGCGCGGCGCTCGATCAGTGGTTGAGTCTGTGCGCGCCACCCGACGCCGACACGGCCGGGCTCGCGCTCGCGCAGCAGATCATGGTCGGCGTGCCGGTTTGCCTCGCTGGTCCGGCGCTGCCGCTCGCGCGCTTGCGCAAGCTGCGCGCGGGCGACGCACTGTTGCTCGACAAGGACGTTTATTTCTTGCGCGTGCCGCTGCGCGCCGGCGCTCGGCGCCTTTTGCTGACCCTTCACGGAGACAAGGTCATGGTGGACAAGTCACTGATCGACGACGCCCGCACGCCGGAACTGACGAGCGAGTTCATCCCGGTCGATGCACTCACATTCGCGTTCGACGCCATGCTCGGCACGCTCTCGTTGTCGCTCCAGGAGCTGAGCCGTCTGCGCACGGGCTCGATCGTGTCGCTCCAGTTGCCGGTGCGCGAACGTGCGGTGACGCTGCTGTGTCAGGGCGTGCCGTTCGCGCGTGGCGAGCTGATCGACGTCGAGGATGCGCTCGCCGTGCGCATCACGAGTCTCACGCGCCGCAACCGCCAGGGGGCGGCCACATGAACCTGAACCTGCCGCACGTTCAGCTGATTGCGCTGTTCTTCGTGCTGGGCCTCGTGCCGATGGCAGTGGTGATGCTCACGTCGTTCACGAAGTTCAGTATCGTGCTGACGCTGTTGCGTTCGGCGCTCGGCGTGCAGCAGGCGCCGAGCAACCTGGTGATCTCGGGCATCGCGCTGGCGGCGACGCTCGTCGTGATGGCGCCGACTGCGCACAAGATCGGCGAGGGTCTCGCTATCGACGAGCGCCTCGAAAGCGGCCGCCTGCCTTCGCCGATGGAAATGCTCGCCGCGACGCGCGAGCCGCTCGGCAGCTTCCTGCTCGCGCACTCGCGCGCCGACGAACGCACGTTCCTCGTGCAGGCGGCGCGGCGCATCGACCCGCAGCGCGAAGTCGAGGAAACGGACTTCTCGATCGTCGTGCCGGCGTTCGTCATCAGCGAAATATCGTCGGGCTTCGAAGCGGGCTTCCTGCTCTATATCGCCTTCCTCGTGATCGATCTGGTGGTCGCCAACGTGCTCACGGCGATGGGCATGATGATGCTCTCGCCGAGCACGGTCTCGACGCCGCTCAAGCTTTTCGTGCTGGTCTCGGTGTCGGGGATGTCGCGGCTCATTCACGCGCTGATCATCGGCTACGCGAAATGAGCTCGGCGCCCACGCTTGCCTCGCTCGCGGCCAACGCGCTGATGCTGGTGTTCTGGCTGTCGTTGCCGATGCTGCTCGTCGCCACTGCGGTCGGTCTCGTCGTGGGGCTCGTGCAGTCAGTCACGCAGATCCAGGACCAGACCTTGCCGTACGGCGCGAAGATCATCTGTGTCGGCATCGTGATGGTGTTCGTCGCGCCCTGGGCGAGCCGCGAGATCGCGCGCTTCCTCGTTCATGCGTTCACCTATATCGCAGCGGGGCGGATGTCATGACGGACGACTTCATGGACGTCATCGGCGGCTTCGCGTTCTGCACGATACGCCCGATGATCGCGCTGCTGCTGGTGCCGATGGGCGAGAGCGGCTCGCTCGGCACGGCACTGCGCGTACCGTTCGCGTTCGCCCTCGCGCTGATTCCCGCGCACGCCGGCTGGCCGCAACAACTGCTGCTCGCGAGCGTCGCGGAGGCGGTGGTCGGCGCGGCGCTCGGGCTGCTGTTGAGCGTGCCGTTCCATGCGGCGGCGCTGGCCGGTGCGCTCATCGACCAGCAGGGCGGCTATACGATTGCCGCGACCTACGATCCGAACTTTCAGGAAGAGGCCGCGCTGTTCGAAACGCTGTTCCTGCAATTCGCGGTGCTGGTGTTCTTTACCGGCGCCGGGCCGCGTCTCGTCTTCGGCTACTTTGCCGACGCATGGATGTTATGGCCGCCCGGCGGCCCGTATGAGGACATGACGCGCGTGTTCTCGCTCGTTGCGGGTGCGCGCGTGGCGCAGGCGCTTGCCGCCGGAGCGCAGCTTGCGATGCCGCTCATCGTCTTGCTGCTGCTGGTCGAGTTGTCGATGGGCTACGTCGCGCGCCACGCCAAGCAGATGAATCCGTTTGCGATGGCGCGCACGCTCAAGATCATGGCGCTGTCGCTCGCAGCGGCGCTCAGTGCGCCGCTCGTGCTCGCACGGCTTCGCGAGCTGTTCGTACAGAGCCTCGTGCAGCCATGAGCGAGAAGAGCGAAGCACCGACCCCCAAGCGCCTGCGCCGTGCGCGCGAGGACGGCGACATCGCGAAGAGCGCCCATCTGACGATCGCGGTGAGCGGTCTGTTCTGGTGGCTGTTCCTGCTGATGGAAGGCGCGCAACTGTATGCGCAGCTGGTGGCGGTGATCGAGCGCGTGTGTGCACTCGATCAAGCCGAGCGCTTCACCGTGCGGCTCGATGCGGTGCTCGAGGCGGTGTCGAAGCTCGTCGGGCCCGCGCTCGCGACAGTGGGCGCTGGCGTGCTGGCGGCGCTCGTTCCCGAGCTCGCGCAGACGCGCGGGGTGCTCGCGTGGAAGCGGATAGCGCCGGACTTCAAACGGCTCAATCCGGTGGAAGGCTTCAAGAAGCTGTTCGGCTTGAAGGTCGTCTTCGACACCGGATTGCTGCTCGTGCAGCTGTTCGTGCTGCTGGTGCTGGCGCTGCGCGCGGTGCTCGCGTGTTTCGCCGAATTCGTGCCGCTTCACGCGTTGCCCCTCGCGAAGCAACTCGGGTGGATTGCGTCGGCACAGATGCATTTCCTCGCGCTCGCCGCCGCCAGCATGCTGGTCCCCGCGAGCGTCGATATCGCGTTGCAACGCGTGCTGTGGCGCAGGCGCCTGAAGATGGAAAAGCACGAGGTGAAGCGCGAAAACCGCGACGACGAGGGCGACCCGCACGTGAAGGGGCATCGCCGCCAACTCCAACGTGAACTGAGTCAATGACATGGCGCGAAACTTCGCCGAACCCTCGCGGCTAGACCTGTTGCCCGCGCTGCTGGCGCGTCATGCGGATATCGCGCTCGGCATGGGCGTGCTGAGCGTGCTGGTGCTGCTGATCGTGCCCGTACCGCCGTTCGCGCTCGATCTGTTCATCTGCGTGAGCTTCTCGATGAGCTTCCTGATGCTGAGCGCGACAACCTACGCGACGCGGGCCGTCGAGCTGTCGAGCTTTCCGTCGCTGTTGCTGCTGACCACCTTGCTGCGCATCGCCCTCGCGATCGCGTCGACCAAGATGATCTTGCTGCAGGCGCACGCGGGTCAAATCATTCAGGCGTTCGGAGAGATGGTGGTCGGCGGTAACGTCGCCGTGGGTGTCGTCGTGTTCCTCGTGCTGTCGGTGATCCAGTTCATCGTCGTGGCCAAGGGCGCGGACCGCGTGGCGGAGGTCGCGGCGCGCTTCACACTCGATGGCATTCCCGGACGCCAGATGAGCATCGATGCCGATATGCGCAGCGGCGTGATTTCGGCCGTGCAGGCGCGCCAGCTGCGCAACGATCTCGAGCGCGAGACTTACTTCTACGGCTCGCTGGACGGCGCGATGAAGTTCGTCAAGGGCGATACGATTGCGGGCATGGTGGTCGCACTCGTGAACATCGTGGGCGGTCTCGCAGTCGGCATCGGGCAGCGCAGCATGTCGTTCGGCGATGCGTTGCATACCTATACGATTCTCACGGTCGGCGATGGACTCGTCTCGCAGATTCCGTCGCTCATCGTGTCGATCGCGGCGGGGCTGCTGGTCACGCGCGTGAGTGCCGGCGGCGCGGCAGCGACGAGTCTGGGCGGTGACATCTACCGGCAGTTGTCGCTCTACCCGAAGGCGCTGGCGATGGCCGGGATCGCTTCGTTCGCGCTCGCCGCGATACCAGGCTTTCCGCATCTGCAATTTATCGCGGGCGGAGCCGTGTCGATCCTGCTGGCCATCCTTGTCGCGCGCAACACGCAATTCGCGCTGCGCGGCGAGCGTCCACCGATGCCGGCGCTTACGCGCGATGGCGGCAATTACGTGCCGCGTCTGCTCGACGATGTCGAGCTGGGAACCTGCGCGACGATGCGCCTGCGCCTCGGCGCGCAAGCGCTCGCGGCACTCGATCCGGGAGCCTTGAACCATCAGTTGCTGGGGCTGCGCCGCAGCCTGATGCTGAGCATGGGCGTGCCGTTTCCAGGCCTTGCGTTGTTGCGCGACGACCGCCTCGAAGCGCAGCGCTACATCGTCGATATCGACGATGTGCCGTTCGCGAGCGGCACGCTCGTGCCCGGTGGCGTGCTCGTGAGCGGCAGCATGGCCGCAGTGGCGGTTGAAGGCATGGCCGGCTATCGTCCGGGTGCGGAGAAATCGGTGTGGGTGGAGGCGGGCGTGGCCGCTTCGCTCGATAGCGCCGAGATCGTCCGCGCGACGCCAGAGGACGCGTTGTGCGCGCATCTGTATGAAGTCTGCGAGCGCGCCGCGCCCGATTTTGTCGGCACCCAGGAGGCCCGATTCCTGATGAACCAGATCAGCATCGAGTTTCGCGATCTGGTGGGACAAGTCGATCAGACGGTCGGCAGCGAACGTCTCGCGCGCGTGCTGCGCGAGTTGCTGCGCCAGCGTGTGGCGATCCGCAATCTGCGCGGCATCCTCGAAGCGATCCTGCGCCTGCCCGATGGCGAGCGCACCATCGAGCGCATGGTGCGCGAGGCGCGTATCGAGTTGCGCCGCCAGTTGATTCGCCCGTACGCGAATCTGGAAACATGGGAGATTCGCGCGCACGTGCTCGCGCCGTGGTGGGAGGCGGAGCTCGAAGCGCAGATCCGCACGGGCCCGGACGGCGAGCCGCAATGCGTGCCCGATGTGGCGCAGACCGAAGCGTTGCGCAACACCTTCGCCGAGCTCGGAGCGGGCGTTCAGCTTGTCTTGACGAGCGCGGTGCTGCGTACGCATCTCGCGCAGATGCTGCAAGCCTTCGGTTTGCGCGTCGATGTGATTGCCATTGAGGAAGTGCCGCTCGATGTCTATCGGGTTCGAACCGTTGCCACGCTGGAGCCAAAACGATGAGTGATGCGAAAGAATGGATCCGGTCGCTGTCGCGGCCGGTGGAGGTGCGTGCGGCCAGGCTGGAGCTGGCGGGGCGTATTGCGGAGGCGCGCGGTGTGGTCGTCAGGGTGGTCGGCGTGTCGTTGCGGGTGGGCGAAATGGTACGGCTCACGCGTCCTGGCGGTGACGAGGAGCAGTTCGGCGAAGTCGTCGGCTTTGCACACGATGGCGCGCTCGTCATGCCGCTCGGCGGCGTCGAAGGTCTGTCGACCATTACGCAGGTCGAGGGCTGCGGGCTTGCGTGGGGGCGCATCGATCCGCAGGCCGCGCTTGGCCGCGTGCTCGACGGGCTCGGGCGGCCGCTCGACGGCGGTCCCGCGTTGACCCAGCACCGCACGCTCACGCGCAATCGTTCCATCAATCCGCTCGAGCGGCCGGTGATTGCCGAGCCGTTCGTGACCGGCGTGCGCGCGATCGATGCGTTGATGAGTTGCGGGGTCGGCCAGCGGGTTGGCATCTTTGCTCAAGCGGGCGGCGGCAAGAGTTCGCTGCTCGGCATGATTGCCAATGCCGCGCACGCGGACGCCGTCGTGATCGCGCTGGTCGGCGAGCGTGGGCGCGAGGTGGCCGAGTTCATCCACGATCATTTGCGCGAGCGGCGCGACTCGACCGCCGTGATCGCCGCGACGTCGGACCGGCCCGCTGCGGAGCGCCTCAAGGCCGCCGAAATCGCGTGCGATGTCGCGGCCGGACTGCGGGAGGAGGGGCGCCGCGTCGTGCTGCTGTTCGACTCGCTCACGCGTCATGCGCGTGCGTTGCGCGAGGTCGGCCTCGCGGTGGGGGAACCTGCCGTGCGGCGCGGCTATCCTCCGCGCGTGTTCTCGGAGTTGCCGCGTCTGATCGAATCGGCGGGGCTCACCCGGCGCGGCAGCGTGACGGCGTTTTTTACGGTGCTGGCCGAAGACGAGGACTTTTCGGACCCGATCGTCGAGGAGGCGCATTCGCTGCTCGATGCACGCATCCAGTTGTCGAACCGACTCGGCGGGGCAGGACACTATCCGGCTATCGATGTGCTCAACAGCAAGAGCCGCGTGATGACGCGCGTGGCCGATGCGCAGCATCGCGCGTGGGCCACCCAGGTACGCGCATGGCTCGCGCGCTATCAGGAGCTCGAACTGCTCGTGCAGATCGGCGAGTATCGGCGCGGCAACGACGCGCAGAGCGATCGCGCGATCGACCGCCAACCGGCGATCATGCGTTTTCTGCGCCAGCGGACCGATGAATTGAGCGGCTGGCGCGATACGCTCGCCGGACTGCGCGCGCTGTGTGAAGGAGCATGACGATGAAGGACGAGCGCGAAGCCCGGCTGTGGAAAATGCTCGTGCGTGTACGCGGCATTCGGGTCGAGCGTCGCAGGCTCGAACTCGAAGCGGCGCGCGAGGCGCTGGTCCGCGCCGACGCCGCGCTTGCCGAGCGCCGTGCCGACATCGCACGTCACGAGGACGAGCGCGGCGTGATCCTGTCGTTGTGCTGCCATGGCGTAGCAGCCGGCGCGCTGTGGCGCACCGTGCTGCGCGGCCATGACGGACGCAGCGTCGCGCTCGACGCGGCGTTAGCGAGAGCGCGCCGCATCGCGCAGACGGCGCGCGACGACCTCAGCAGTGCGTCGACGTTGCTGCAACGCCAGATCGCTGCACGCGACGACGCGGCGCAGCGCGTGAGCCGCATCGCGGCCCGCGCGGACAAGGACTAGCGTTGCGTACCGGTGTCCTCGCGTCCTGGCATGTGGGCGATACGCTCACAGCTCGGCGCGAATACGCGCGGCGAGCGCTTCGAGCGTCGACGGCTCGGCGAACGTGCGTGCATGCGCCTTGAGTTCCTCGCCGGCGCGGCGCGGAATGATATGAAAATGCACATGCGGGACCGTCTGGCCCGCTGCCGCGCCATTGAATTGCGCGATCAGCATGCCCTCGGGCGCGAGCGCTTTTTTGACGGCCGCGGCCACCCGCTGCACTTGCGCCATGCACTCGGCGCCTGCTTCGAGCGACAGTTCGAACAGCGTTTCGGCGGCCTCTTTCGGCAGGATCAACACATGACCGTCCGCCTGGGGCATCGCGTCCATGATGGCGAGTGTCGTGGAGGTTTCGCAGATCTTGATGCACGGGGCTTCGCCGCGAAGGATGCGCGCGAAGATATTGTTGTCGTCATAAGCCATGGCGAAATCCGGTTGAAGGAGGTGAAAGTTTTCTGAAAGCACTGTGCAGGGGAAGCGGCGCCACGATTATCGCCTGGTGCCGTGCGCGGGCAGGGCCGATGCAAGCTCGGCTGGCCAGGTGCATCATATGAGGTTGCAGGGTTGCTGGTTGACGAAGATATCTTTAGATACGGAGCGCCTATGGCAACAACAGATTTCGACGCAGTCCGCCCGGCTCGCGACAGGACGAGTTCGAGCGCCACCCGGTACGTTTCGCAATTGCTTGCGCGTGCGGACGTGAAACTGGGCGGCACGCGTCCCTGGGATATTCGTCTGCTCGACGAGCGGGTTCCCGAGCGCGTGTTGGCGCTCGGCAACCTCGGTTTCGGCGAGGCCTACATGGACGGCCAGTGGGAATGCGACCGGCTCGATGAGTTCTTTGCCCGCGTATTGCGCGCGCATGTCGACGAGCAGATCGAGCCGGCCCGTCTCGTGTTCCATGCGTTGCGCGCGCGCTTGCTCAATCGTCAGACGGTGCGGCGCGCGTGGAAGGTGGGCGAGCATCACTACGATATCGGCAACGCGTTCTACGAGGCCATGCTCGACCGGCGTATGGCGTACACGTGCGGATACTGGTCCGGCGGAGCGAAGACGCTCGACGAAGCGCAGGAGCACAAGCTCGACATGATCTGCCGTAAGCTCGGCCTGCGGCCGGGCATGACGCTGCTCGACATCGGTTGCGGCTGGGGCAGTCTGATGCAGTTCGCCGCCGAACGCTATGGCGTGCGCTGCGTCGGCGTGACCGTCTCGAAGGAGCAGGCGGAACTGGGCGCCGAGCGCTGCAAAGGTCTCCCCGTCGAGTTTCGTCTGCAGGATTATCGGGAACTCGACGAGCGTTTCGATCGTATCGCGAGCGTGGGCATGTTCGAGCATGTAGGGCCGAAAAACTATCGGGCCTACATGGAAGTCGCGCGGCGCTGTCTCGCCGACGACGGCCTCTTCCTGCTGCACACGATCGGCAAGAACCGGCGCGACACGACACCCGATCCGTGGATCGACAAATACATCTTCCCGAACGGCGTGCTGCCGACCATCGGGCAGATCGCCGACGCTTCGGGTGGCTTGTTCGTGACCGAAGACCTGCACAGCTTCGGCGCCGACTACGATCGCACGCTGATGGCGTGGCACGCGAACTTCGAGCGCGCGTGGCCGCGTTTCGAGGCGCAGATGGGCGAGCGCTTCTATCGTATGTGGCGTTACTACCTGCTGTTGTGCGCGGGTGCGTTTCGCGCGCGCGAAACCCAGCTCTGGCAGTGGGTGTTCTCGAAGGGCGGCGCCGCGGGCGGCTATCGGCGTCCGGCAGGTCTCTGAGCGACGGGCGCGTGCTAGCGCATGATGGCGGCGACGGAAGCGATGCCGAGAATGGTCATCACGACGGAAGCGCACACGTGAATGGCGATCTCGCCCGCAGCCCAGCCGAGGCGGCCTTCCTGCAGATGCGCGACGACTTCGGCGGAGAACGTCGAGAAGGTCGAGAGGCCGCCCATCAGGCCGGTGATGATAAAGAGGCGCCACTCGGAGGGCACCTCGGGCACGCGCGCGAAGAACGCGACGGCCACACCGATGACGTAGCCCGCGATTACATTGGAAGCGAGTGTGCCGAGCGGCAGGTCGGGAAAGAGTCCATTCAGGCGCAGGCCCAGCACCCAGCGAAGCAGGGAGCCGAGCGCACCGCCGATGCCTACCGCGAGAATGGACAGATACATGGCTGTTGATGGTTGAGTGCGCAAGGAGCGGGGCAATCCGCCGGACCCCGCGCGTGTGCGCCGGGCCAGGCCGAACGCCGTGCGGGCAGTTTAGCATTGCGCAACGCTGCGGCGTTGCGCTGAGCGAGACGCTTCTCGCTCGTGAGCGCCGGAGGTGCAGCGATGACGAAGATCGTACTCACGCGCCATGGACACGTCGAGGGCATCAGCCCCGAGCGTTTTCGCGGCCGCATGGAACTCGCCTTGACGGACACGGGCCACGCCGAGGCGGCCGCACTCGCGACGAGCATCGCGCGCCGCTTCAATCCCGTCGCGGTCTATACGAGTCCGCTCGAACGCTGCGTGCAGACCGGCGCGCAGATCGCGGCGGCGTGCGGCGCCCCGGCGATGGAACTCGACGAGCTCAACGATCTCGACTATGGCGAGTGGCAGTGGCGCACGCACGATGAAGTGCGTGCGCAATGGCCCGAACTCTATCGGGCCTGGCTCGACACGCCGCAGCGCGTGCGTTTTCCGCAGGGCGATTCACTGCAGGACCTGATCTCGCGCACGGCCGATGCATTGCGCTTCGTACTCGACGGGCCGGCGGATCATACGGTGGTGCTGGTCGGCCATGACAGTGTCAATCGCGCGCTGCTGATGCAGTTGCTCGATCAGCCGCTCTCGGCGTACTGGACCCTCGCGCAGGCGCCATGCTGCATCAACGAGATCGACGTGACGGGCTCGCGCGTGCAGGTGCAGTGCATCAACGACACCGCCCACCTCGGTTCGTTGCGGTGAGGTTGAGGGCTCCGTTGGCGAGCGATCGCTGAAGGGTTGACGCGGCCGCTGCGTACATCGCCATCCCGTTGCGATCGGGAATCAGACGTCTTGCGTCTTCGCGCGCGCCGATCCATAGCGATATCGTCTTGCCGCGAGCTCCGGCGAGCGCCCGCGCTTCGCGCCTACCGGCGTCAGGACCAGAACTTCCAGAATCCGCCTTTTTCCGAGGGACGGCTGTACATGTCGAGCTGGGCGCCCGTCTCTTCGTCGACATAGGGCGTCGCCTGTTTGACGAGTTCCTTGAGGTCGTACTGCACGCCGCCGAAGTCGCCAGCCGCCATGTTCTGTGCCGTGCCGACGCGCCGGATGGTGTCGTCGAGGTCGATGCCGAGCACCGTGTCGCGGCCGTTTTCGGTGGTCGACTTGAGCAGCACGACGGTATGCATGCCCGAGTAGCTGGAGTCCGGTCGCGCGATGTTGCGTGCGCTCAGCACGAGCGGGCCCTTCTCGAGTTCCGCGCGCAATTGCTGTGCGTTCAACGCGCCGGCCGCGACGGGTTTGAGCCGCCCGTCGGGTATGCCGATCGCGTGTTGAGCGACCCTGCCGTGGTCGAGATAGCAAGTCTGTGGATCCTGGGGCTTGAGTAGCTTCGATTCGAGCAGCCTTGCGACGCGCGGGTCGCTCTTGAAGCGGCTCAACGACACGAGGCGCGACAGGGGGCCACCGCCGGGCAGGCCGACGTTGCCGTGGACCCCCCATGCGCCGCTGGCGGGATCGTATTGGACAGGATAGGTGTAGCGAGACGGCGTGTCGGGATTGACCACGCGCCACGTATTGTTGTCGGGATCGAATTTCGTCTGGTAGCAGCGGTCGCCGCTCTGGATGTAGCGATTCGCCTGGTCGTCGCGCAGGATGCCGGCGGCGTTCTCGTCCGGTTTCAGCACGCTCGCATCGATGTCCGCGCGATAGTCGTCAGGTACGGCCAATGGCTTGCCGCTCAGGCGTGCCTCGTTGGCGAGCATCGCGGGCTCGGGTGATGGCCCCTCCACCACAGGACGGAACGTACCCGCGTGGCTCGCGTCTTCGGCCGCCGTCGCTGCCTCCGCTACAACGGGTTCGACAGCGCGTGCCGCGGCCCCGGCGTCTTCGAGCGCGCTGGCAGCTTCGGCCAGGTAGGCGGGTGCCTTCGCGACGTTCGACGCGAGTCCGAGCCCCGCGCTGGCGGCCATGCCGACAATCGCCGCGCCGAGATCGATGCCGAGCCGGGCGGAGGGCGGGAGGCTCGAATTCGCATCGAACGCTTGTGCGAGCGGCGCGAGCGGAGTCAGGCCGAGCAGGAAGCGCAAGGTGCCCTCGGCGATCTGCTTGAAGAGTTCCTTGGGTTTGTCTTCTACGGTCTTGCTCTTCGCGGAGGTGTCCTTGAGCACATTCGTGTAGCGCTCACCGAGATCGCGCACGTAATCCGGTCCGGCTTTGGGCAATTCGCCGGGGATTTGCTCGTAGCCAAGCGGACCCTCCACGCCGGCCCGGTTAAAACGCTCGCCCGCGTCAACTTTCCAGCCGGCCAGTTTCGCACGCAGGTCCGGGTCGCCCTGCATTTTCTGCGTGAAGGCCAGCACGCGGCGATCGGCGACATCGTCTTCGCCCATGCCTGTATTGTTGGAGAAGAGCTTGCGGCCGATCGACTCGTAGCGCTGCGTGGGGTCGCTGATCGACCCGGCTTCCTGGATGATCTGGCCGACGTATCGGTTCGCGTCATCCCACTTGGCCTGCTCGGTCTGCATATGATTCGCTAGCGCGTTCTTGACGGCCCCTTGTGCGGTTGACTTCTCGTCCACGGCGCGCTTGAAGATCTGCTCGCGTGCCGCTGCATCGGGCGCGTTGAGAAAGTTCTCGCGCAGGTTCTGCAGGCGTGTGACGGCGTCTTTGGCATTGCCGTCAAGATAGCCGGCACCGACCGGTGCGTTGAAGACCGACATCACCCGTTCGAGCGGATCGTTCTGCGCGCGCGTGCTCTCTGCACGGATGCTGTCTTCGAGCCTGGAGATGTTCTCGCGTAGCTGATCGTGCACCGCAGTATTGGTCGTGTTGCGGTAGGTCGCGTCGAGCGTGGCGAGGGCGCCCGCGTAGAAGTCGCGTTGGCCCCGATCGAGTGTCGCGAGCTGGCCTTGCATATCGGCGATACGTCCTGCCAGATCGACAACGTCTTGCGGGTAGCCGGTCAGGCTTTGTGTCGTGGTGGCGCGCAGGGTCTGCGTGGTCTGCGCATCTTGCGAGAACGTGCGCGGAACGGTGACGACGCCGGCCGTTTCGGTGTCGAACTGGTTGCTCAGTCCCTGCAGTTCTTCGGCACACGCTCCGCTCAACTGGGTGGACTGGACGGGGCACGTCGCGGGCGGGCCGCCCGTGAGCCGCGCTGTCGCGCCTCTTGGCGTGGCGGTTCGAGCAGCGCTGCCACGCGGGCGCGACGCGCTGCTCGAGGACGGAGCCGTGCGCCCGCCAGGCGGCGCAATGCGCGGCGGCTGGAGCATGCTCTGGCCGATTTGGGGCGGCGGCGGTGTCATGGCCGCTGCGTCCTGGGTCGGGGTGGGCTGGTTCGTGAAAGAAGAGGAAACTTGCATGTCGAGTACTCCGCGGGTTGTTCGCGAGACCCGTATCCGGTCATCGAGGACACGGCTACGGCCACACGCGTATCGGACCATCGCCGAGTCGACGGCATGTGATATGGCGTTGCGGTGCGACATTGGGCGACACGGGCGCGCGAGGCCCTGGCATGCTGCCGGAGCCCCCGCCGGGATCGGCAGTAGAATGGCCGCGTCACTTTCTGTGTGAATCATCACATCATGAAGGTTGCCCTGTTCGTCCCGTGTTTCATCGATGCGTTCTATCCCGAGGTCGGCATCGCGACGCTCGAGTTGCTGGAGCGTCTCGGCTGCGAAGTCGACTATCCGCTCGAGCAGACCTGCTGCGGCCAGCCGATGGCCAACAGCGGGGCGCAGGTGCAGGCCGCGGGGGCGGAGCGGGTCTACGCGCGCTGCTTTGCGGGCTACGATTACATCGTCGGTCCCTCGGCGAGCTGCGTGAGTCATGTGCGCGATCATTTGACCGCTATCGCGCAGACCGACGACGTGCGGCACGTGCGCGCGAGCACCTATGAACTGGTCGAGTTCCTGCATGACGTACTCGGCGTGCGCGAATTTCCGTGGGCCGAGTTTCCACATCGCGTCGGCTTGCACAACAGTTGCAGCGCGCTGCGCCATCTGCACGAGGCATCGATATCCGAAATCGGCGGGGTGCCGTTTTCCAAGCCGCTAGAACTCTTGCGCCACGTGAAGGGCATCGAGTTCGTCACGCCCGCGCGGCCCGACGAGTGCTGCGGCTTCGGCGGCACTTTCGCCGTCACGGAAGCTGCCGTGTCGGTGCGCATGGGACAGGACAAGGTCGTCGATCATGTGAGCGCGGGCGCCCAGTACATCGTCTCGGGCGACATGTCGTGCCTGATGCACCAGCAAGGCTGCGCCGAGCGGATGAAGGCCGACCTGCGCTTCATCCATATCGCCCAGGTGCTCAACGGAGCGCGCGAATGAAACGGATCGATCATGCCGGCGCAGCCGGCGCTTTCATTGCGCAATCCGAACATCTCGCCTTTCACGACAGGCGGCTGTGGGATCTGCGCTCGAAGCGCGACGCGCAGGCGCACGCGATTCCCGAATGGGAAGCCTTGCGCACCCTCGCCTCCGACATCAAGGCGCATACGCTCTCGCATCTCGCCGACTACCTCGAGCAGTTCGCTCGCAATGCCGAGGCGAACGGTGTGCAGGTGCACTGGGCGAGCACGGCCGAGGAGCACAACGAGATCGTCTACCGGATCCTGAGCGAGCAGGGCATGAATGGTCTCGTGAAGAGCAAGTCGATGCTCACGGACGAGTGCGCCATGCGCGATTATCTGGAAGCGCGCGGCATCGCGGTGATGGAAACCGATCTGGGCGAACGGATCCAGCAGCTCGATGGCCAGGCACCGAGCCATATCGTCGTGCCCGCGGTCCACAAGCTGCGCGACGACGTCGCGAAGGTCTTCGCGCGCACGATCGGCACCGATCCGCATAACAACGATATTCACTATCTCGCCGAGAGCCAGCGCATGAACACGCGGCCGTGGTTCGTGCGCGCGAAGACGGCGGGCATGACGGGCTGCAACTTCGCGGTGGCCGAGACCGGCACGGTGGTCGTGTGCACCAACGAGGGCAATGCCGATTTGTCCGCCAACGTGCCGCCGCTGCATATCGCATCGATCGGCATCGAGAAACTGATTCCGCGCGTGGCCGATCTCGGCGTGTTCATCCGCATGCTTTCGCGCAGCGCGCTCGGCTCGCCGATCACGCAATACACGTCGCATTTTCGTGCGCCGCGTGCTGGCGCACAGATGCATTTCATCCTCGTCGATCATGGTCGTTCCGAGCGGCTCGCGATGCGCGACTTCTGGTATTCGCTCAAGTGCATCCGCTGCGGGGCGTGCATGAACACGTGTCCCGTGTACCGGCGCAGCGGCGGCCTGTCGTATGGCGGCACGTACTCGGGTCCAATCGGCGCGATCATCAATCCGACCTTCGATCTGAAGGGCTATAGCGCGCTGCCGTTCGCCTCGACGCTCAATGGCAGCTGCACCAGCGTGTGCCCCGTGAAGATCGACATTCACGAGCAGATCTACAAATGGCGCGAAGTGATCGCCGCGCGCCACGCCGTTCCGCTCGTCAAGCAGGAAGTGCTGAAGATGGCGGGCAAGCTGCTGGGCAGCCCGCGTTTGTATCGCGCGGCGGTATCGTCGCTCGACGGCGCGTTGCGCACATTGCCCAACTTCGTGCTCTACAACCCGCTCAATATCTGGGGCAAGGGCCGCGATCTGCCGCACGCGCCCACGACGACCTTCCATGCGTGGTACCGCAAGCACCGTGGAGAAGACGCCGATGGCCAATCGTGAAGCGTTCCTCGCCAAGGTGCGGGCCGCGCAGCCCGAGCCGCGCGCTCTGCCGGAGCTGCCGCTCTTCGAGACGGCGCCGGGCGATCTGCGCGAGCGTTTTGCTGCGTCGCTCAAGATCATGGGCGGCACGAGCGTCGATGCGTCCACACCCGGCGATGTCGCCACGTTGATACGCGAGCGCTTCGGTGCCAACGCGGTGATCTGCAGCGCCACACCCGAGGTTGCGGGCTCGCGGCCGCTCGGTCTCGACACGGATCCTGCATCGCTCGCCGATGTCGATGTGGGCGTGGTGCGCGCGCGCTTCGGCGTCGCGGAAACGGGCTCGGTGTGGCTCTCCGAGCGCGAGTACCAGGTGAATGCGCTCGGCTATCTGGCGCAGCATCTGATCGTGCTGCTCGATCCGGCCGCGCTTGTCGCCGGGCTGCAGGATGCATACCGCCGAGCTGACTTTCACGAGGCTCGTTATGCGGTGCTGGTGACAGGACCGTCGGACACGGCGGATATCGAGGGCGTGCTGATTCAGGGCGCGCAAGGCGTGAGATCGTTGACGCTCGTGTGGCTGCGGGCGCCGTGACGCGATCTTGCGAGCGCGCGGCGCATACCGTGCCGCCATAGCCGACGCGAGCGCGATGGTCATCCACGTCTTGCTGTTCACGGGCTTGCTGCTGGTGAGTATTGCCTTCGTGCAGGCCGCCAGTTTGCGCTGGTCCATCTCCGAGTCCGTGCTGCTCGCAGCGTGGGGCTTCGCGCTCGGCGGCACGTGGCTGATGGTGGCTCAAATGCGGCCCGATCTCATCCAGGGCGCGGCGCTCGCCACGCTCGCCCCGGAGCTGCCTCCCGAAGCCTATCTGTTGATCTTTTTGCCGCTGCTGCTGTTCCAGGCGGCGGTGAGCGTGAACGTGCGCGAGATGCTCGGAGATGCCGCGCCGATCCTCATGCTCGCAGTGGTCGCCGTGTTCGTGGCGACCGCCGCCGTCGGCGCAGCGGTGGCAGCCACGGGGCTGCGGCCGCTCGCCGACGGTCTGCTGCTCGGCGCAATGATCGCGACGACCGATCCCTCCGCCGTGCTCGCGGTCTTTCGCGAGGTCGGCGCACCGGCGCGGCTCGTGCGTCTCGTCGAAGGCGAGAGCTTGCTCAACGATGCGGCCGCCATTGCCATCGTCAGTGTGCTGATCGCCGTGCTGAGCGGCGATGCCGCCTCGGTGAGCGCGACCGGCGCGTTGCGCACGCTGCTCGTGTCGTTGTGCGGCGGGCTGCTGGTCGGCGCGCTCGCGGGACGTGTCGTCGCGTGGTTCTTTCCGGTGCTCGGCGGCGAGGGCAAGGCCGAGGTTTCGCTGAGCCTCGCGCTGCCGTATCCGCTCTATCTGTTCGCCGACCAGATGCTGCACGTCTCGGGCGTCGTGGCGGTCGTGGCGGCGGGGCTCGTCGTAAGCGGCCTGGGCCGCACACGCCTGTCACCCGCCAACTGGTTGCATCTTCAACTGTTCTGGGAACAGATCGCGTCGATGGCGGGTGCGGCGATCTTCCTGCTCGCTGCCATGCAGATCCCGCGCACGCTCCAGCATGCGCAGTGGTTCGACGTGCTCGCGCTCGCGGTGGTGGTGGTCGCGGCACTGGTCGCGCGCCTCGTCACCGTGTTCGGCATGCTGCCGCTGCTGACCCGGCTGCGTCTGACCGAGCCCGTGAGCGCGGCCTACAAGCTCGTGATTTCGTGGGGCGGCCTGCGCGGCGCCGTGACGCTCGTGCTCGCACTCGGGCTCGCGCAGAACACCGCGCTGCCCGAGCCGACGCGCCGTTTCGTGGCGATCATCGCGACCGGCTTCGTGCTCGTGAGCCTGATCGTGAACGGCTCGTCGCTGAAGCTGTTGATACGGCGCTTGCGTCTCGATCTGCTCGCGCCGCAACAACAGGCGCTGCAGCAGCAGGCGGTGCGGCTGTCGTCGATCGGCGTCGACGAAAAGGTGCGCCACGCCGCGCGGCTCTTTCGCATCCCCGCGCCGATCGCGCACGAGGTCAGCGACGCCTTCAACAACAGCATCGATCTCAATGCGAGCGCCTTCAATATCGAAGAGGTCTTGAGCGAGGACGAACGGCTCACGATCGGGCTCGTCACGCTCGCCGCGAAGGAGCGCGACCTGATTCCGCAATACGGGAGTGGCGTCATTTCGATTCACAACCTCGACGCGATGGCGCGCAACACCGGTGCGATGATCGACGCGTCGCGCCAGCGCGGCCGCAAGGGCTACGAACACGCGGCGCATCAGATCCTCGCGTACACGGCGGGCTACCGGCTTGCCCGGCTCGCGAGCCGTTACCTGCATCTGCGCCAGCCGTACGCGGACGCGATGGCCGACCGCTTCGAGTTGTTGATGTGCCGGCGCGTCGTGCTCTACGAATTGCGCGTCTTCACGGAAAAGAGCCTCACGTCGTTGCTCGGCGCGCAGCTGGGCACGTTGCTCGACACGATTCTCGACGGGCGCATCCGGGCGGTCGAGAGTGGGCTCGACGAGGTCCGCGAGCGTGTCGGGCACGACGCGGCCTTGCTCGAGCGGCGTATGCTGCTGCTTTACGCGTTGCGCGAGGGTCGCGCGCAGATCGTGGCCATGTTCGAGGACCGCTCGATCTCGAAGGAGATTTACGACGCGATCGACCGGGAACTCGTCGTGGCATGGAAGGCGGCGCTCAAGCGCGGGCATCCGCTCGTGTTCGACGATGCGAAGACGCCTCCCAATCAATGAATCAACGAACGGAGATCCGGCATGTTGCGCAAGATGCTCAATGCGTCGCGGCTGCAGGAGGAGATGAAACGACGCATCCAGCGCCTGCAGGAAGTCGTCGACGACGGCGTGAAGATCGTGGTGCCGCGTCCGCAGCGGCAGGCGCCGGACGCGAGCGGCTGCAACTGGACGATGAAACATTTCGGCAACGCGGCGGGTTTTGAGCACAGCGTGGCGGGCGTGCTCGAAACGATGCGAGCGCAGTACAACCTGCCGCCGACCGACGACGCCGACGAGCCACCAGCGGACAACGCCAGTCTCAGTCCCTTCGGCGACGCGCCGCGCGAGGCGGCGAAAGATCCGTTCGGCGGTGCGGATTCAGCGGCGTCGCCAACCAGCGGCAAGCCGCGCGATCCGTTCGCCAGCGATTGAACGGCAAGTCACGCGCCGAGCGCCGCCAGCACCTGCTCGCTCGACAGGACGCTGGCATAGTCGAGCGCGAGATTGCTGAGCGACAGCGCGTGCACATCGTCCGCGCTCCACTCGCGGCCGTTCAGGTCGCGTTGCGCGAATGCGAAGGTCGCGTCCGATACGACAATCGTCTCGAAACCGAGATTGCCGGCCGAGCGGGCGGTCGATTCGACGGAGTTGTTGGTCGACACGCCCGTGATGATGAGCTGCCGGATGCCGCGTGCGTGCAGCCAGCGCTCCAGACCGCTCGTCGCGAATGCATCGGGGATGTGCTTCTCGACGATGTGCTCGGGCGAATTCGGGGCGAGCGCTTCCATGAATTCGGCACCGGGTTGGCCGGGCCAGAATACGGAAGCGGGTGAGCGTGACAGGTGGCGGACATGGATCACGGGACGGCCGGTCTCACGCCAACGCGCGAGCAGCGCGGCCACCTGCTGCTCGGCGTGCGGGTTGTTGCGCGGCGCGAGCTTCGGATCCTGCATGCCTTTTTGCAGGTCGACGATCAGCAGGGCCGCGTTGGGTGCCAGTAGCTGCATGGTGCGGTTGGGCTGGACGGGGCTTCAGGTCTCGTCGGCTGCCGCTTTGCTGCGTGGGCGGCGGGCCCGCGGCGCCGCCTTCTTCGCAGCCGCCTTCTTCGCCTTGGGCTCGGCCACCGGTTCAGCGACGGCTTCGGCTACGGGCTCGGGCGCGCTAGCGGCGACCGGTTCGGCTGCTGGCTTGCGCTTGGTGCTCTTGCGCGACGGGCTCTTGCGCGCGCGGCGCGGCGCGGTGGCGGGCTCGGTGGCGACCGCTGTCTCGCTGCTTTCGACGCTTTCTACGGCCTCGAACGTGAAGGCATGCTGCGGCCGTTCTTCGCTGGCGGCCGGTTGCGCGTCGTCGTCGCCTTCGAACGCGCCGTGCGGCGTGGCCACAGGCGCCTCATGATGCGCTTCCTGGACGTTGCGCCGGTTCGCCGAGCCGTCCGGCCTGCGCTCGTTGCGCCGTCCCTTGCGCCGGCCGCGCGTGTCGTCTTCGGCGCTCGTCTGGCTCACGGTTTCGGCGCCGCTTGACTCGACGGCGGCTTTAGTCGAACTGGCTTGTGCCGTCCGAGTGACATAGGCGCCCGATTTCTCGTCGCGGCCCACTTCGATGAGCCCGCGTGCCTGCGCTTCATCGAGCAGATTGCCGAACGCGCGAAAGCCGTAGCGCGTCTCGCTGAAGTCGGGGCGCCGCCGCTTGATGGCGCTCTTGAGCACCGAGGCCCAGATCTTGCCGCTTTCGCCGCGCTCGGACACGAGTGCATCGAGTGTTTCGACGGCGAGGGCGATGGCCTTCGACTTGCGCTCGTCGTTCTCGGGTTTCGGTTGACGCTCTTCGCCGGCCGGGCGCTTCGCGGGCGCGCCGTTCTCGCGCTTGGCGTTGCGCTGCTGCTCGCGCACCAGATCGTCGTAGAAGATGAATTCGTCGCAGTTGGCGACGAGCAGGTCGGAGGTCGAGTTCTTCACGCCAACGCCGATCACTTTCTTCGCGTTTTCACGCAGCTTCGAGACGAGGGGCGAGAAGTCGGAGTCGCCGCTCACGATCACGAACGTATCCACATGCGACTTCGTATAGCAAAGGTCGAGCGCATCGACGACGAGCCGGATGTCCGCCGAATTCTTGCCCGACTGGCGCACGTGCGGGATCTCGATCAGCTCGAAGCTCGCTTCGTGCATCGAGGCCTTGAACGCCTTGTAGCGATCCCAGTCGCAATAGGCCTTCTTGACGACGATGCTGCCCTTGAGCAGCAGCCGTTCGAGCACGGGTTTGATATCGAAGCGGTCGATCTTCGCGTCACGCACGCCGAGCGCGACGTTTTCGAAGTCGCAGAACACCGCCATGCTGACGTTTTCCTGAGGAGAGGCCATGAGTCTTTCCAGTTGCCGCGCGCGGGTGCGCGCGTCTTCATGACGACATGATAGCCGCTCGCGCCACAGCGGGCCGAAAAGCGCTCCGCGACCCCTTTTGTACACATTCGTCCAACCCGCGCAAGGCCCGAACGGACGATGCGCAACATGGTTGCGCGCGCATCCAGTCTGATTCCGGAAATGTCACGTACCCGTCATTTGGCGTCGCTACGCTGGCGCCCGCTCTCGATGCTTGCATGTGCGTTGCACAGGCAGGCGCGAAGCTGACAACGACAAAACGGTTCTATTCATTCAAACCGAGAACAGAGGACTCCCATGGCCGTACGCTTTTCTGCCCGCACTTGCTGGGCGCTCTTCGCCGCCTTGTTTGCGGCGGTCTTCATCGCCGCCTGCGGCTCGTCGTCTTCGTCGAACTCGACGACGAGCGCGAGCACGAAGTCGATGCAGCAGGTTCGTCACGTGTTCGTGATCACCCTCGAAAACGAGAACTACTCGACCACCTTCGGCGCGGGCACCAAGGCACCGTATCTCGCGACCACGCTCGCCTCGCAGGGCGCGCTCGTGCAGCAGTATTACGGCACGGGCCACGTGAGCCTCGACAATTACATCTCGATGATCAGCGGCCAGTCGCCGACCGTCGATACCGACAATGATTGCCTGACCTATCAGGATGCCAACATTGTCGGCTTCACGCCCGATAACCAGGCGATCGGCACCGGCTGCGTGTATCCGGCGAGCGTGCAGACGCTGCCCGACCAGCTCAAGGCCGCCGGCTACACGTGGAAGGGCTACGAAGAGGACATGGGCAACGATCCGACGCGCGAAGCGGCGACTTGCGGCCACCCGACGCTCAACACCACCGATCTCACGCAGATTGCCCAAGGGCCGAGCGCAGCGGTGCCGCTGGGCGACCAGTACGCGACGCGTCACAACCCGTTCATGTACTTCCATTCGATCATCGACTCGCCGGATTGCGCGAAGAACGTCGTCAATCTGAACCAGTTGACGAACGACCTGAAGGCAGTCTCGACCACGGCGAACTTCAACCTGATCACGCCGAACCTGTGCAACGACGGTCACGATACCAACTGCGTGAACGGCGATCCGGGCGGTCTCACGAACGTCAACACCTTCCTGCAAAAGTGGGTGCCGCTGATCACGTCCTCGCCGGCGTTCCAGCAAGACGGTCTGCTCATCATCAACTTCGACGAGAGCAGCTACGCGCTGACTTCCGCGACCTCGTCGACCGATGTGTCCTTTGCGTTCTCCGGCACGACCTGCTGCAGCCAGCAGCCGGGCCCGAATCTGGCCGCGTTCCCGCAGACGAGTTCGCTCGGGTCGGTCCCGAGTTCGCTGCTTCATTTGCCGGGCGCCGAACACAACGTCAATCTCACCATGGTCAAACAAAGCTATGGCGGCGATCAGACCGGTGCCGTGATGATCTCGAAGTTCATCAAGCCGGGCACGGTGACGACGGTGCCGTACAACCACTATTCGATGCTCAAGAGCATCGAGGACATCTTCGGTCTCGGCTATCTCGGCTATGCAGGACAAGCGGGCCTCGTGTCGTTCGGCTCGGACATCTTCACGAACCTGTAAGCGATGACTGTTTCGACCCGACGACTGGCGGCGCGCGGCTGCGCCGCCGCACTCGTGGCCGCCGCGCTTGGCGCGGCGGCCATGCTCGCTACGCCGTTCGCGAGCGGCGCAAGCCCGGCCCCCGGGAACGCAGGGGCGCCCGCGCTCAGCGACGCCGCCGCGCTCGGCAAGCAATTGTTCTTCGACGCGTCGTTGTCCGCGTCGGGGCGCATGTCGTGCGCGAGCTGCCACAGTCCGGCGCATGCCTATGGGCCGCCCAACGCTCTCGCCGCGCAGCTCGGCGGCCCCGATCTGCGCTCGCAGGGCACGCGCGCGGTACCGACGCTGCGCTACGTGCTGAACCGCACGCCGCGCTGGACCTTCCCGCAGGCCTCGAGTCTCGCTGAGCGCATCACCGACACGGACAGCGCGCCGATGGGCGGTTTCGGCTGGGACGGCCGCTTCAACCAGCTGCACGAACAGGCCGCGTTTCCGCTCTTCAATCCCGACGAGATGGCCAATCGCGATCCCGCCCAGGTGGTGGCGAAGTTGCAACGCGCGCCATACGCTGCGCGTTTCAAACAGCTATTCGGCGAGACGATTTTCGTCATGCCGGATGCCGCATTGCGTCAGGCGATGTATGCGATCGAGCGCTTCGAACTCGAGGACCCGAGTTTCCGGCCGTATACGAGCAAGTTCGACTATTACCTCGACGGCAAGGCGCAGCTCAGTGCACGTGAGCTGCGTGGCAAACAACTGTTCGACGACCCGGCACGCGGCAACTGCGCGTCTTGTCACATCGACCAGTCGGGCGTGAACGGCTCGCATCCGCTCTTTACCGACTTCACGTTCGAGGCGCTGGGCGTGCCGCGCAATCCGGAACTGCATGCCAACCGCGATCCCGCGTGGTACGACGAGGGGCTGTGCGGACCGCTGCGCAAAGATACCGCGCAACACACGGACTACTGCGGCCTCTTCAAGACGCCGACCTTGCGCAACGTGGGGACGCGCCAGGTGTTTTTCCACAACGGGCGCTTCCACACGCTGCGCGACGCCTTGCGCTTCTACGTTCAACGCGATACCAATCCGGCGAAGTGGTATTCGGTGGATGGCCACGGCCAGGTCGTCAAGTTCGACGATCTGCCGCTCGCGCTGCGCGGCAACGTGGATACCAGGGACGAGCCGCTCACGCGCAAGGTGGGTGAGCGTCCGGCGTGGAACGAGCGCGATATCGACGACGTGATCGCGTTCCTGAAGACGCTCGACGACGGCTACGTGCCGCCGGCCGCGCGTGCATCGCGCACGGCGCACAGCGACTGACCCGCGCCGGCCCCCGCACGCTTCTCAGCGCTGGATGGCGTGCGGCGGGCTAGCGTCTCGGTGTGCCGTGACGAAGAATTCGCGGATGGCCGCCGTGAGGGCGGCCGGCGCTTCGCGATGCGGCGAGTGTCCGCATGCCGGCAGTTTGGCGAGCCGCGCATGCGGCACTTCTTGCGCGATCGTGTCGATCTGCGCCATCGTGCCGTAGTGGTCGTCGTAGCCCTGCACGGCAAGCAGCGGCGCACGGATCCCGCCCAAGACGTCCACGATATTCCACTGACGAAATTCGGCTGCGAGCCAGATATCGCACCAGCCATAGAACGCCGAATCGACGTCGGCGTGATAGCGCTGCAGCTTCGCGCGCAAGTCGCCTTGTTCATAGGCGAGTTTGGCCTCGGCAATCCCTTGCACGGAAACCTCTTCGACGAACTCATGCGGTGCGATCACGACCGCGCCGGCCAGTGCGTCGGCGAACGCCGATGCATAGATCAGGGCGATCGAGCCGCCGTCGCTGTGACCGACGAGCCACATGCTGTGGCGTTGCACGGTGTCGATCGCGAGCGCATCGAGCAGGGCGGGCAGCACGTCGGTGGCCTGCAGCGCCAGATAGTCGACGGGCAAGCGCACGTGCAGGGGGCGCGGCGTGGAGCGTCCGTAGCCGGGCCGTGACCAGACCAGACCGCGCACGCCGAGCGTGTCGCACAGCGCCTGTGGCCAGTCGCGCCACATCTCGATCGAACCGAGACCTTCGTGCAGGAATACGACCAGCGGCGCATCGTGCAGATCGGCGTTGAGCCAGCGATATTCGATCGACACCGCGTCGCGCGTGGCGCTCGCGGGCAAGGTAATGAACGACGACGGGTCCGGGGTGGTCAGGCTGACTGGCATGGTGGGCATTGCGATGGGGCGTAGTGGCGCGATTCTACCTGTGCCGTCCTGCGCGTGCCGTGCCGGCCGGCGTGGAGGTCCGGAAGCCCAGCAGTGCGCTGGCCGCCGCCGCCTCCTTGCGCACCGCATGCGCGATCGGCCCGTCGGGCGAGGCGTCGAAGCCGCCCGTCGCGCCGAGCGCGGTCAGCGTGGCGCACAGACGTCCGGTGTGATCGAACATCGGCGCGGCGACCGCGCTGATGCCTTTGAGGTTGGTGTCGCGCACACTCGCGCACTGGGCCGCCTGCACTTCGCGCCGCAACTGCCCAATGGGGTCGGCGCCAGCGAGTTGCGCACGCAGCGCTGCGTCCGACTGCGCGAGCTCGCGCTCCGCTTGCGCGAGCACACGCGACTCGTCGAGCCAGCCGAGGAACACGCGGCCCGTCGCGGACCAGACGAGCGACATCACCGAGCCGATACGCACGTTCACCGTGACCGGCAAGCCGGGTTCCTCGAAGCGCACGATCGTCGGCCCCTTGTTGCCCATCACGGCGACGAAGGTCGTCACTTCGAGCGCCTCGCGCAAGCGCACGAGCGCGGGCTCGGCAATCCGCACGGGATCGGCCTGGCGCATGGCCGCGATGCCGATGGCCATCGCCTCGGTTCCGAGCAGATACTGCTGCGTGGTGGCGTCCTGCGCGACTAGCTCTTCTTCGATCAGGCTCACGAGGTAGCGATGCACCTTCGCGGGACTCTCGCCTGCGTGCTGCGCGATCGCCGTGAGGCTGGCACGGCCGCCGAGGCGCGCGAGCGCCTTGAGCACGACCATCCCGGTCTGCGCGGACTGCACGCGCTGGCGGCGCTCGCGCCCTGCGGCTGCGGTCGTGTCTTGCGCGGCGGCGAGGGAGGGTTCAGCACGTTCAGCACGGCCAGCAGACGTTTTTTTGGCGGCGGAAGGTGTCCGCGATACGGATTTCGTCTTCATGAGCGGCATTCTAAGGGTGCCATCGGGCGCCCGGTGGCGGGCAAGCACGAGGTTAACCCTGGTTTCCAGTTGAAAGCCGGCGAGCGCGTGAAGATCCGTGGCCCGCGCAACCATTTCCGCTTCGACGAGGCGTGCGAGCGTGCGATCTTCATCGCAGGGGCATCGGCATCACGCCGGTGAGCGCGATGGCGCGACGCGCACGCGAACTCGGTATCGACTATGAGCTGCACTACAGCGGCCACGCGCGCGCGTCGATGGCGTTCGTCGACGAACTCGCGGCGCTCCATGGCGAGCGCTTGCACGTCTATGTATCCGCCGAGTGCACACGCAACGACTTCGCGGTCTGCGCGTCGAGCCCGGCACGCGTGTCCACGCGTGCGGGCCTGCTCGCATGCTCGCGGCGTTGCAGGACGCGAGTGCCGCGTGGCCCGATGATGCGCTGCGCGTCGAACACTAAGCCGGAAGCGCGGGCAAGCTCGACCCCGCGAACGAGCACGCGTTCGAAATCGAACTGAAAGACTCGGGGCTCGTGGTCCAGTTGCGAAGAGGGCTTGTGCGGCCGTGCGAAGTGCGCATGCTCGCTGGCGAAATCGATCACCGCGATGTCGTGCTGACGCGAAGCGAACGCGCGGCGCAAGCGCGCATGATGACCTGTTGCTCACGGGCAAAGGGCAAGCGCTTGATACTCGAACTGTAGCGGGCGGCTCGTTACGATACGCGATTCATATCGAACAAGGCGGGAGACAACGGATGAACAAGAGCGTGGATGTGGCCGGCATCGTCGACACCAGCCGTTTCGGCGCGTGGCAGTTGTTCGTGATCGTGCTGTGCGCGGCGTGTCTCGTGATGGACGGCTTCGATGTGCAGGCAATGGGTTATGTCGCGCCGGTCGTGATCCGTGAATGGGGGATCGCCAAAGAGACGCTCGGACCGGTCTTCAGCGCGGGCCTGCTCGGCATGCTGGTCGGTTCGCTCACGTTCAGCGCGCTCGCGGACAAAATCGGCCGGCGGCCGGTGCTCATCGGTGCGACGCTGTTCTTTTCCGTCTGCATGCTGGCAACGGGTTTTGCGCAGACCATTGCGCAGCTGATCGGCTGGCGCTTCGCCGCGGGCCTCGGTCTTGGCTGCATCATGCCCAATGCGATGGCGCTCGCGGGCGAGTACAGCCCGCGCCGCATTCGCGTGACGCTGATGATGATCGTCTCGTGTGGCTTCACGCTGGGCGGCGTGCTGGGCGGTCTCATCACCGCTGCGCTGATTCCCGCCTGGGGCTGGCGCGCCGTGTTCTTCGTCGGCGGAGCGATTCCGCTCGTGCTGGGCGTGCTCATGTGGCTCGCGCTGCCCGAGTCGCTGCAGTTCATGTTGTTCCGCTCGAAAGACGCGCGCGGCGATGCGCGCGTGCGCCGCAATCTCGCGCGCATCGGACCCGCGCAGTCTTTCACCGCCGACACCGTCTTCACGACGCCCGATCAGCCCGCGCGCGGCATGCCGTTCGTCGAGTTGTTCAAGGACGGGCGCGCACGCGTGACGGTGCTGCTGTGGATCGTCAACTTCGCCAACCTGCTCGATATGTATTTCCTCTCGAACTGGCTGCCGACGGTGATCCGCGACGCCGGCTATTCGACCCAGACGGCCGTGTTCGCCGGCACCGCGTTGTGGGCGGGCGGTGTGATCGGCACGCTGCTGCTCGGACGCGTGATCGACTTCGCGGGATTCACGCGCGTACTGGCGACGACGTTTCTGATTGCCATCGTCGCGACGGCGGCCATCGGCAATCCGGCCGTCATGATGTCGGTGGCGGCCATGTTCGTGGCGATCTTTCTCGCGGGCTTTGCCATCATGGGCGGACAGCCTGCGCTCAACGCGCTCGCGGGCACTTACTATCCGACCTCGCTGCGCTCGACCGGCATTGGCTGGAGTCTCGGGGTGGGGCGTGTCGGCTCGGTCGTCGGGCCGGTGCTCGGCGGCGCGCTGCTGCGGCTGCAGTGGTCATCGGCGTCGCTCTTTCTCGCGGCGGCGCTGCCGGCCTGCGTGTCCCTCGTGGGCGTTCTGGCCATTCATCGCGCTACCGCAGGCAATAGAGGCGAGCGTGCGACTTCGGCGCTGGAGTGACCCGGCGCCGTTGCGGCGCAATTGAAATACGTTCGAATTCATATCGAAATCGTATTGAAAGCGTTGCCGCGATACGGCGAAAACACCGATTCGCCGCGTTGCCGGCGGCGCTGCAGCGGGCCGTGGGATCGGTTATGGTTCGCCGCGCAAACAAGTCCGGCGCGCAACGCATAGCGGAAACTGGCGCGCCGTCGGTACGGCGTCTACAGTTGAAAGAACCAGAAGGACCACGAATATGGACAAGGGACATCTCGAGCCGGCTGCGGGCCGCGCGCGCGGGCGCGGCGTCGTAGCCGGGCTCGTCTACATCTTCGAACAGGTCATGCCCGACCCGTTCGTTCTCTCGATCGGCCTCACCTTCATCGTCTGCCTGCTGGCTGTGGCGTTCGCGCCGCATGCCACGCTGCCCACCATTCTCGAGTCCTGGTACAAGGGCACCTTCAACATCCTCGGCTTCGCGCTGCAGATGATCCTGATTCTCGCGACCGGTTACGCGATCGCGGATGCGCCGCTCGTGCAGCGCGGCCTGCGCGCGCTCGCCGCGCGTGTGAGCACGCCGGCCCGCGCGGCGTTGCTCGTGTTTCCGGTCGTCGCGGTTGCGGCGTGGCTCAACTGGGGACTCGGACTCATCGTGGGCGCGCTGCTGTCGCGCGAAATCGCGCGGCGAGTGAAGGTCGATTTCGCGTGGCTCGTGGCCGGCAGCTATTCGGCATGGTCGGTGTGCAACAGCGGCCTGTCGAGTTCGATCGCGCTTTCGCAGGCCTCGCACGGCAACGCGCTCAATCTCGTCGAGAAAGCGACCGGCCATGTCGTGCCGCTCGCCGAGACGGTCTTCGCACCGTTCGTGTTCGTGCCGACCGTGCTCGTGGTGGTCGTGATGACCTTCATCTTCATTCGCATGCATCCGCGCGAAGACCAGGTGGTGTCGTTCAGCGAACCGGCGGGCGAGGGCGAAGCGCAGCGCATGGACGATCCGCATGCGCGCGGTGCTGCGTCTTCGTCGTTCGCGGCGCGCGCCGAGCGCTCCGTGCTGGCCACGCTGTTCCTGCTCGCGCTCGGCGTTGGCTACCTGGCGATGAGCTGGTTCGAGAAGGGCTTCGAACTCGATATCAACACGACGATCCTGATCTTCCTGCTGATCGGCCTCGCGTTGCAGGGGCGGCCCATTGCCTATGCCGACGCGATCCGCCGCGCCGCGCGCCAGACCGGTTCGATGCTGCTGCAATACCCGGTGTACGGCGGCATCATGGGCATCATGACCGGCACCGGGCTCGCCTCGACGATCGCCAAGACCTTCGTCGCGATTGCCACGCCGGTGACGCTGCCGCTGTGGAGCTTCTTCAGCTCGCTCATCATCACCTTGCTGATTCCGAGCGCGGGCGGCCACTGGGCCGTGCAGGGTCCGTTCGTGCTGCCCGCGGCGCTCGACCTGCACGCGTCGGTGGCGCGCACCGCCATGGGCGTGGCCATGGCCGAGAACGTCTCGAACATGCTGCAGCCGTTCTGGGCCGTGCCCGTCGTCGCGATCGCGGGCATCCGTATCCAGCGTGTGATGGGCTATACGGCCGTGACGTTCGTGGTATCGCTCGTGATCTACGCCGTCGCGCTCTGGCTCGTGCCGTAAGCGCGCACGCGTAGCCACGAATCCCGACGAGCGCTGCCATCGACACGCGCCGCGCAACAATTGCGGCGGCGCATGGCACGCCAGAAACGTCGTTTACAAAGGGGGCGCTAGAATGGCCTGACGTTTGGGCCAGTGGTGGCGCGCAGCGCGACATCACACGTATGCAAACGAGCACCAGCGACAAGCGGGGACACAGTAGCAGCGGCAACAGCGGTAACAGCGGCAAGAGGCGATGCAGCGGGCGCTTAGTCGGGCGCCGCGCGGCGTCGGGATTTCGACCTGCAACCGGAAGGCCACCCTGTGCGTATTCTGTCCATCTTCGGCACCCGTCCCGAAGCCATCAAGATGGCGCCGCTCGTCAAGCGGCTCGAGGCCGACCCGGACGTCGAGTCGATCGTCTGTGTGACCGGTCAGCATCAGAGCATGCTCGAACAGGTACTCGATCTGTTCGGCATCATTCCCGATCACAACCTCGCGGCCATGACGACCAACCAGACGCTCAACGGTCTCGCCGCGCGTCTGTTCACCGGCCTCGACGAGGTGCTCGAAGCGCAGCGTCCGGAGCGTGTGCTCGTGCACGGCGACACCCTCACCAGCATGGCGGGCGCACTCGCTGCGTTTCATCGCCGGATCGCCGTCGGTCATGTCGAGGCGGGTCTGCGCACCGGCAATCTGCTCGAACCCTGGCCTGAGGAAATGAACCGGCGCGTCGTCGATGTCGTGAGCGACCGTCTGTTTGCGCCGACTGCCAGTTCGAAGGTCAATCTCGAAGCGGAAGCGCTCTCGGGCGAGGTGATCGTGACCGGCAACACGGTGATCGACGCCCTGCATCTCATGTGTGCGAGGCTCGAACGCGATGCCGACATGCGTGCGGCCATCGACGCCCGCTTCGCGTATCTCGACGACACGCGGCCATTGTTGCTCGTGACGGGACACCGGCGCGAAAGCTTCGGCGAAGGCTTCGCGCACATCTGCGCCGCGCTCGCCGAACTGGCGCGCAGCGGCAAGATGCAGATCCTCTATCCCGTGCATCTGAATCCGAATGTGCGCGGCCCGGTGCTCGGCACGCTCGGCGATCTTCCCGATGTCCACCTCACCGATCCACTCGACTATCCCGACTTCGTGCGGCTCATGCAGCGCGCGTCGATCGTGCTCACCGATTCGGGTGGCGTGCAGGAAGAGGCGCCCGCGCTCGGCAAGCCGGTGCTGGTGATGCGCGATGTCACCGAGCGGCCCGAAGCGCTCGAAGCGGGCACCGTGCGCCTCGTGGGCACCAATCGTGTATCGATCGTGCAGTCGGTGATGACGCTCGTCGACGACGAAGCGGAGCGCAGTGCCTTCGCGCGCCGCGTGAATCCGTATGGCGACGGGCATGCGTCGGAGCGCATCGTGGCGTCGCTGACGGGCAAGCCGTTCGAGCCGTTCGCGAGTCGTGCGCCAGCGGGCTATCGGCACCCGGTCGAACGTTTCAACGCATCGGGCGATTGAAGGGCAGCAAGCGCTCGCGCCGCGTGTCGCCGCATGCGACTCGGCAGCCGGGCTGCAGACAACAAGAGGCCAACACGTGAGATCGACCCAGACTTCGCGCCGCGCCATGCTTTGCGGGCTTGCGGTCCTTTGCTTGATGAGCGGCCTCGGTGCGGTGCCGCGCGCCCACGCGGCGCCGCCGGACATTGCCGGGGCGTTCACCCAACTCGGCACGGGTCACGTGGAAACACGCACCGTCGCGCTCGCCGATCTCGGCGTGCGCGAGCCCATCGTGCTGCACGCACCCGATACCGTGCAGGAGCTGTATCTGCCCGTGCCGGCCGGACTGCCGATCAGCGGCGCGACGCTGCAACTCGATGGAGGCTATCTGCGCGGCGATGGCGGCCGCACGACCTTGCTGGTCTCGCTCGACGGCTCGCCGGTGCTCGCACGCAACGTCACCGACGCGCAGGGCGACGGCGCGCTCAGCCTCGGCGTCGACGGGGCGCCGCGGCCCTCGGGCTTCGTGCGCGTCGGGCTGCACTGGTCATCGGTCATCAACGACAACGTGTGCGCCGATCAAACTGCGATCGGCAACGTGTGGAAGATCGCGCCGACCTCGCGTCTCACCTGGCAGTTCGATACCACCGCGATCCACGATGTGCGCACGGCCATGAGCGCGATGCCGGCCGAGCCGATGATTCTCGTCGGCAGCCGCACGCTTTCGCCGAGCGCCTATGACACGGCATGGCGCATCGAGGCGCTCTTCATGCGCAACGGCGCCACGCCCATCATCGAGGCGCTGCCCGCAGTCGGCGACACCATCCAGATCAAGGGCGGCCTCACGGTGCCGCTCGCGCTGCAGAGCCTGCCCGCGTTTTCGGCGATGCTCGCGGCCGGCGAGCACAAGATCTCGACCCCGGCCGAACTGGGCGCGCTCATCGCGCTCGCGCAGTCGGGCGAGCGCGCGCCCGACGTGATCGTGTCCGACGAGGCCTTGCATGCACGCATCAAACAGGCGCTCGATGCATTGCGCGCCCAGGTCGTGACGGCCGCGCCCGACGCGGCGCGTGCGTTCGACACGTGGCGCGAGCAAGGCGCCGGTCTCTCGGCGAATCCGCTCGCGCCCGGCGAAGTGCGGCTCGTGCGCATAGCGGGCCAGCCCGCGGTGCTGGTGGGCGATGCGCAGGGCGTGAGCGCGCTCTCGCGCACGTGGAGTCCGATCGATGTGTCGAACCGCTTCGTCGTGCACGAGCTGGCCCACTCGCCCAATGTGAGCGCGGGCGGCGACAGCGACAAGCTCGCGTTGACGCTGTTGGGCGGCGTGCCGCGCACGCTCGATGTGCTGACGAGCGCCGCGTGGGAAACCAGCTTCGATCTCGCGGCGGCCTCGGGCGATGGCAAGATACCGCGCGGCGTCGTGTTCGATCTCGCGGCCGCGCCGGCCTCGACGCGCAATGGCCAGACCGCATCGATCTTCTTCAACGGCGTGCTGATCGGCTCGAAGCTGCTCAACACCGATGGCCACCCGCAGCGCATCGAGGCCGACATTCCCGCGTATGCACTCGGCACGACCAACCAGTTGCGCGTGCTGTTCCAGCGGCAGCCCGAGGGCGGTTGCCAGCCGCGCGCGCAGGGCTATCCGGTGGCCGTGCTGCCGAGCAGCTATCTGGTGGTCGGCCGGGGCGCACTCGACGACGACTTCACCGGCATGGTCGCGCGCTTTTCGAGCGGCGCGAATGTGCTCGTGCCCAATCACTATCTCGCCGAGCCGCTCGACTCGTTGCCGCGCGTCGCGCGCCTCGCCAACGCGGCCGGCGTCTCGCCCACGCGCGCAAGCTTCGCGGTGCTCGCCGAGCATCAGAGCGCGACCCCTGCGGGCCCGTTCCTCGCCATCGACGTCGCGCTCGACAAGCCCGACACGCGCGTCAATCTCGGCGACGATCGCCTCACGCTCAAGGGGCGTTCGGGCAACGTGCTCGCCGATGTCTCGGGGCTCGGCAACGTCGGCGTGATCGAGGTGGCGCATGCGGGCTCGACGCCGGGCGTGCTCTACCGCACGGTGGGCACGAACGCGCCCGCGTTGCCCGCGACCTTCCAGCTGCTGCGCGGCGACGTGGCCGTCGTCGACGCGAATGGTGTGGTCAAGCAGTTCGACACGCTGCGCCCGGGTGCGGTGCCGCCTGCGGACCGCCAGCGCGCGTGGTTCACCGAGCACTGGATGGCCTGGGGTTTGCCGAGTCTCGCGATCCTGATCCTCGTGCTGCTCGTGTTCGCCGCGCAGCGCGCACGCCGCCGCGCACGGCAAGCGGGACCGCCGCCCGCGAGCGCCGACGGCGGCAAGCCCGATGGCGGCCCAGGCCCCGGTCCCGGCCCCGGCAAGCAAGGCTGACAACGTGACGTTCGACGCCTTCAAGTGGTGGGCCGCGTATTTCGCCGAGCGCTACTACAACGTGCTCGAGTACGCGGCCGCAGCGGTGGCGGTCATCATCCTCGTGTCGAGCATCGATGACCTGTTCATCGATGCGTGGTACTGGGTGCGCCGCCTGTGGCGGCACTTCACGGTCGAGCGGCGCTACCAGCCGCTCACCGTCGAGCAACTCCATACGCGCGAACAGCAGCCGCTCGCGATCATGGTGCCCGCGTGGAAAGAAGACGACGTGATCGCCTCGATGATCTCGGACCTCGTGCGCGTGCTCGATTACAGCAACTATGTGGTGTTCGTCGGCACCTATCAAAACGATGCGCCGACCATCGCGGAAGTCGAGCGCATGCGCCGGCGCTACAAGCAGTTGCAGCGCGTCGAGGTCCCGCACGACGGACCGACCTGCAAGGCCGATTGTCTGAACTGGATCGTGCAGGCGATCTTTCGCCGCGAGCAGGAAACGGGCGTCGAATTCGCGGGCGTCATCCTGCACGACAGCGAAGACGTGCTGCATCCGCTCGAACTGCGATTTTTCAACTATCTGCTGCCGCGCAAGGACATGATCCAGTTGCCGGTCGCCTCGCTCGAGCGCAACTGGTACGAACTGGTGGCCGGCACCTATATGGACGAATTCGCCGAGTGGCACGCGAAGGATCTCGTCGTGCGCGAGTCGCTGGCGGGGGCCGTGCCTTCGGCGGGTGTGGGCACGTGCTTTTCGCGGCGCGCGCTCGCGGGGCTCGCGGAGCAGACGCACAACCAGCCGTTCAACACCGAGACGCTCACCGAAGATTACGACGTCGGCGAACGGCTCGGGCGCATGGGCATGCACTCGATTTTCGCGCGCTTCCCAGTGCAGTTCGCGACGCGCCGCAAGTCCTGGTTCGGCAAGGCACGCGAGCGCGATGTGACGCTGACGATGCCGCTGTGCGTGCGCGAATTCTTCCCCGATACGTTTCGCACCGCGTACCGGCAGCGCGCGCGCTGGACCCTTGGTATCGGCTTGCAGGGCTGGCAGCAGACGGGCTGGGTCGGTTCGATCGCGAATCGCTATCTGCTCGCGCGCGACCGCAAGGGCATCGTCACGGCGTTCGTCGGCATCTTCGCGTATGTGCTGCTCGTGCAGTTTCTGCTGTTCACGTTCGCCGATCTGCTCGGCTTCATGCCCGGGCTGATCGCCTCGCCGTTTTCGGATTCGCGCTTTCTCACCGTGGTGTTGTGGGCCAACGGCATCGCGCTGTTGCTGCGCGTCGTGCAGCGCGTGTATTTCGTGGGGCGGCTCTATGGCTGGGAGCATGGCGTGTTGTCGGTGCCGCGCATGGTGATCGGCAACTTCGTGAATTTCATGGCGGTCGCGCGCGCGTGGAAGATGTTCCTCACGCATCTCGCGACCGGCAAGCGGCTCGTGTGGGACAAGACCATGCACGACTTCCCGTCCTCCGATGGCTTCACCGACCGGCGTCAGCGACTCGGCGAGCTGCTGCTGTCCTGGCAAGCCATCGATCAGCACAAGCTCGACGAAGCCTTGCGCGGCGGCGAGGCGCAGCACGCGCCGCTCGGCCGCGTGCTGATGGCGCGCGGCTGGCTCGATGAAGAGACGCTGGCCGAAGCGATCGCGTTTCAGGCCAACTTGCCGCGCGGGCAGCTCGACGCGGCGCTTCTCATGCGCCACGCGACGCAGTTGCCGCTCAAGCTGGTCGTGCGTCATCGCGTGCTGCCGCAGGGCGAGGATGGCAACGCGCATGCCGTGCTGCTCACTGCAAGCCCGCTCGACGACGAAGCATTGAAAGCCCTCGAAGCGGCGCTCGGAACAACCGCCGTGCAGCGCATCGTGCGCGAAGGCGAGATCGCGGACGGCATGCGTTTGCTGCTGGGCGCGGCGATGGAGCAGGGCGAAGCGCAAGCGTACGCGTCGCGCCCGGTGCCACTGCTCGGCGACTTGCTGATCGAGAGCGGGCAGGTCGATCGCGCTGCGTTCGACGCGGCGCTCAAGCGCTATCGGCCCGACGAGCACGGCCGCATCGGCGACTACATGGTCGAGCGCGGCGTGATCTCGCGCGCTGCACTCAATCGTGCCATCCAGCAGCAACAACGCCTGCGCGACGAGGCGGGTGCAACGCGATGACGCCGACGTCCATGCGCTCCGACGACACGCCCCATGGGCCAGCCCGCGGCCACCATGCCTGCCGTGCCGTAGCACGCGCGTTGGTGCTCGGCGCGCTGTGCAGCGCGCTGTTCGCGCACGCGCAATCGCTGCCCTTGAGCGGCGCCGCGTATCGGGTCGCGCAAGAGGGCTACGACGCCTATGCCCGTCATGACTATGCGGCCGCCGAAACGCATGCACGCGAGGCGATCCGCCAGCGCCCCGACGTCGTCTCGCTGCGTCTGTTGCTGGCCAACGCGCAGGCCGCGCAGCGCCGGCTCGCCGACGCGAGCCGCACGCTGGCGCAGGCGCAGCGCGAAGTCGGCACGGATCCGTCGCTGGTTGCGCGCCGCCGCGAGATCGATGCGCAATTGAGCGCCGCCGCGCCGTCTATGCCTGCGGTGGGCCGTCGCGCCGTGAATCGGCCGGCCACGCCAGGCGCTGGCTCGCCCGACAACCTCACGGGTGAGGCGTATCGGCTCGCGCAGCGCGCGTACCAGGACTATGCGGACAAGCACTACGACGACGCGCTGCGTCACGCGAACGCAGCGATCGCATTGCGACCCGATGTGTTGCGTCTGTATTTGCTCGCCATCGATGCGGCGAGCGCGGCGGGTCAGCCCGAGGCCGCGTGGCAGGCCAGCGATGCCGCCGTGCGCCGCTTCGGCGACAACGCCGCGTTGCGCGAGCGACGCGCGACGCTCGGCGCGCAACTGGCGAGCGCGCCCGCACAACAGGCAGCGGCCGCGCGCGAACGCGGCGATCTTGCCGAGGCCGCGACGCTCGTGCGCGAGGCCATCGGTTACGCACCCGATCGACTGGGCTATCGTTTGCAACTGTTCGACGTGCTCGACGCGCAGCACGATATGGCGGCTCTGGAGGCGGCAGCGAGCGACGCGCTGCAGGCCGGTGTGAAGCCGCCGCTCATGCTCTACGTGATGCGTGGCTACGCGCGCGCGGCACAGGGGCGCGCGTCCGAAGCCGACGCGGACTTCGCAAGCGCGCTGCAGTCCACGGGCGCGAGCGAGCGCGAGCGGCGCGTCGCGATGCTGATCATCGCCGATGTGTGGACCGCTAGCGGCGAGCCACAGCGCGCGCTCGACCTGCTTGCGCCGCTCAAGCCCGATGGCAGCGATACCGACACGCTCATCGACGCGCGCCGCTTCAACGCGCGCGAGCAACTCGCTGCGCACGCAACGAACGCGAGCGTGCAAAGCGCGGCGCGTCCGGTGTTCGATTGCCATGTCGACCCGTACGGCAGCGCCTGCGATGTCTATCCGGCAGACCCGGGCTTCGCCGCGCGCCGTGCGGCGTACGTCGCCGCGCAGCGCGGCGACACGGCGGCGCTGGCTCACGCGCGCGAGGCGGTCGCGGCGGACCCGCGCAACGCGCAGCATCGCGTCGAGCTGATCAATGCGCTGGTTGCTGCAGGCGACCAGAAGGGCGCCCAGGCGGCTGCGCGTGCGATGCTCGACGATGGCCTGCTCGACGCGTTGCCGCCGCTGCAGGCGGCCTATATCGCGCAGCGCGCGGGCAACGACCGGCGCGCGTTCCACTATTTCTCGCAAGCCGACGCCGCCGGCCAATTGCCGGCGCAGGCTGCGGGCGATGCGGGCTACAGTGCGTTTCGATCGCATGCCAACGCCGAGGCCGCGCGTTACTTCGAACGCGCCATTGACTACGGCACGGCGCCACCCGATGGCGTGGCCCCCGCCACGCTGCTGCAACTGCAGGACCTGCGCAACGCGCACGCCGACGTGACGCGCGACTGGGGCTTCATCGCCTCGGTCAACTATCGCGGCGCCGGTCTGCAACCGGGCGTGGCCACCGGCTCGGTGCCCGGCACCTACAACAACTGGCAAGCGGGGCTGGAGGGCTTCTGGCGCCCGTTCGGCTCGCTCGGCGATCGCATGTTCGAGGTCTATGCGCGCGCGTACGAGAGCTTCGGTGTGAAGGGCGAAGCGCCGAGCGGTCTCGCCACGGCGCTCGGCGCAGTTGGCATGCGCGCCAAGCCGTTCGAGTCGGTCAACGCGGTGATCGCGTTCGAGCGGCTCATCCCGATCGGCTCGCACGCGCCTGCGGACTGGCTGCTGCGGCTCGCGTATTCGGGCGGCATCGGCACCGAGCGGCGCCTCGACGTGCCGTCGTGGTGGACCGTGCAGGACTATGGCGAAGTGGGCCACTACGTGAGCAACAACTGGAATTACGGCACCGGTTATATCGAAGCGGGCCGCACGTTCCGGCTCGATCGCATCAGCCCGAAGCTCACGGTGTTTCCGTATGGCGTGATCGGCATGGACTACGATTCGAGCATCAACCATAGCGTGCCGGTCGGCATCGGCGTCGGCATGTCGACGCGCTTCTGGTTCCGTGACAGCTTCTACGATGCGCCGCGCTCGTTCGTCGATGTGTCGGTGCAGTATCGCTGGCGCATCACGGGCGACAATCGCGCGGGCGGCGTGTTCTTCGGCACCGTGCTGTACTACTGAGGAAAAACCATGCGAGCAAGCGAACCATGAGCGGCGCCACGAGGCGCATCGTCGCGGCGCTGTGCGCGCTCGCCGTGGTCGGCTGCGCGCCGACCTTGCCGGTGAGCGCGCACGCCGATGCGCTCGCCCAGGGCGTCGTCTGGCAGCCCGACAACGCCCATCTCGATCTGCACGGCAACTGGCAGAAGCTCGGCGTGAACGAGTTGCTGGTGCAATGGATCGCCGTCGATGACGTGGCCTACATGGCCGGCGCCGGTCTCCCCGCGCCGCGCGTGCCGGACTGGGTGCGCATCGCCAACGAGCCCTGGGCGCGCGGCGTGATCCTCGGGCTCGCGGGCTATGCCGACGAGAACAAGGCACGCGCCAACGTCGAGGAACTGGTCGAGCGCTCGCTGAAACTCGCGGCGGTGCGCCCGCCCGTGCACATCACCGGGTGGTACTTCCCGGTCGAAGTGGACCCCAGCTGGAGCGAGGCGCCGCGCATGGCGCCGCTGCTCGAACGACTGCCGCATCCGCTGTGGATCAGTGTCTACGACAACCGCAACATCGGCGGCGAGGCGCTCGCGAACTGGCTCGCGAGCTGGCTGCCCGCCGACGTGGGCGTGTTCCTGCAGGATGGCTGCGGTGTCTACTCGCGGGGTCCGGCCGCAGCGCGCGGCTATGCCGATGCGCTGGCGGCGAAGCTCGGCGCGAAGCGCGTGCGCATCATCGCCGAGGCCTTCAGGCCGAAGCAGGGTGGGGGCTTTCGTGCGGCGACGGCGGACGAACTCACGCCGCAACTCGAGGCCTATCACGGCTATCGCGTGTATCTGTTCGACGGCGCGCACTACGTGAGCCCCGAACTCGTCGATGCGGTATTGCAGCGCGCGGGCAAGGCGCATTGATGCCTTACATGCGCAATTGAGTGAACGCGAGCATCAGCACCATTCCGCCGATCGCACCATCGAGCACCCGCCAGGCGAGCGCGCGCCGAAAGAGCGGGGCGAGCGCGCGCGCGCCGTAGCCGAGCGCGATGAACCAGACGGCGCTCACCGACATCGCACCGAGCGCGAAGGCCACCCGCGTGCCCGCGGCTTCGCGCGCGCCGGCCGTGCCGATCAGCAGAAAGGTGTCGAGATAGACGTGCGGATTGAGCCACGTGAACGCGAGCGTCATGAGCAGGACCGGCAGCGCGCGCTGGCCGGCGCCGGCCTCCGGCGTGCCGGATGCTTCGAGCACGGCGTGCCCGGGCCGCAGTGCGCGCCGCAGCGCCCCCAGCCCGAACCACGCGAGATACGCGAGCCCGACATAGAGCATTGCGTGAACGAAGGCCGGATAGCGTTCGACGAGCGCCGACGCACCGCCCACGCCCGCGCCGATCAGGATGAAATCCGACAAGGTGCACAACAGCACGATCTTGCCGATATGCGAGCGCATGATGCCCTGGCGCAGCACGAAGGCGTTTTGCGCGCCGATGGTCACGATCAGCGAGGCGCATAGCGCCGCGCCATGCGAAAAAGAGATCCAGTTCATGATGGGCCGGGTTGGACAGAAGGAACGAATGGCGCTAGTCTGCCGTCTCTCATCGGCCTAAGAAAAGCTAAATTCGTTAAACCGGATTAAGGAACGCTAATGCTCGACTATGCGCTGCTCGATGCGCTCGCCGCGGTCGTGCGGCACGGTTCGTTCGATCGCGCGGCGAGCGCGCTGAACGTGACGCCCTCGGCGGTTTCGCAGCGCGTGAAGCTGCTCGAGGAACGCGTGGGCACAGTGCTCGTCAAACGCGGCCAGCCGTGCGTCGCGACGGCATCGGGCGCGCTGCTGTGCCGCCATACCGAGCGCGTGCAGATGCTCGAAGCGGAGCTGGGCGGCGGCATGCCGGCGGTGTCCGCCGCACTCGATGCCGCGCGCCCGACGCTGCGCATCGCCGTCAACGACGACAGCGTGGGCACGTGGTTCATCGATGCCGTCGCGGACTTTTGCGTCGAGCGCGGCATGCTGCTCGATCTCGTGATCGACGATCAGGACCACACGGCCCAACGCATCCGGGACGGCAGCGTGCAGGGGGCCGTGACGACCCAGGCCGAGCCGGTGCAGGGCTGCCGCTCCACGCGGCTTGGCCGCATGCGCTATCGGGCGGTCTGCTCGCCCGCGTTTTTCGAGCGCTATTTCAGCGAGGGCGTGACGCGCGACTCGTTGCGCGCGGCGCCGTGCGTGGAGTTCAATCCGAAGGACCAGTTGCAAAAGCGCTTTATCCGCCGCATCACGCGCGCGCAAATCGACCCGCCGCTGCACTGGATTCCGCACGTCGCGGGCTTCTTGCGCTGCTGCGTGAGCGGCCTCGGCTGGGGCATGTGTCCGGAGCGGATGATCGCGCCGCATCTGGCGCGCGGCGAGTTGATCGACATGACGCCGGAGCGCGGGCTCGACGTGGATCTCTATTGGCAGAGCTGGCGCTTGTCGATCGGCTGGCTCGACGATTTCGGCGCGATGCTGCGCCTGCGCGCGGCCGACTATCTCGATTGAACGCATCCGCGGGACACGTCAACTAAACGACACAGCGCGCATTCAGCGCGCCCATGCCATTTCGCAGAAGAAATGCATGCAATACATCAGATACATTCTTGTGCCCATGCAATCGAGATTTTTTGCAGTGCGGAGTCGTTCTCCAGTCTAAAAGGCATTCGCGCGGGATTAATATTATGGAAATATGAAGTTTGTCTCGTTATTGCGAGCGGGCGGTCCGGCCCAAAGTCGCGCCAAGTTGGTGCGGCAAATTCGCACATTTGACAAGTTCGTTAAGTATGCATTTCGCGTTGGAACTTCTACTCAGTTGACACGAGTTTCATCGTTCGTTCAAATGGCGGTATTACATTCTGGGTACGCAGCGCGTGTTTGCTGCAATCCCCGCCTGATGCGCGTTCCGGCGCATCGCTGCGGCAGCGCGCCACATTTTGCGCGCAAGCGAAATAGACAGACTTTTTAAGAGTGCTTGACTGCAGCGGGTGGGTTATTTTTTCCGGTTGTTGAAAGCTTTGGCTGTTGCAGTCGGAAAAAATGAATCGGACGTAAAGAAACTAACGTTCGTTCCTTACTGTCGGAAGGGAAGTTCGGCCGTCTCAAATTTGCTGTTTCCAAATGATCGGAGTAGATTCTGGTTTCGCCTGTGGATTACGAGGTGAGACGCTATAATCCGATCGTGGCACAGTGCTTATTCGACCGGCATATTTGAATCGTTTTCACGTGCACGAGGTGCGTTATGACGAAATTAGATACCGGCAGCGCATGGCAACAAACCATCGACCTTCTGTCTGCCAGTTCAGACTGGACCGCGGAAACCCCCGAGCGGGGCAGCGGAGGGTGCAAGCCGGTACCGATGGTGCGTACCGCATCCGATGCCGCACAACGGCGCCGCGCCACCGTGCGGACCTGGGATGCGCAAGGTATCACGCTGATCCGGCGGCATGACTCCGAGAGCATTACTGTGTGCTGGAGCGATGCGACTTATGGCCGGTACTCCGACCAGCTCTGGCGGGTTTGCACGGCGCGGCGCAGTGCCGTGTGTGCGTTGACCGGCGAGAAGATCCGCCGCGGCGACGCGGTGTTCCGCCCGAGCCCCAACCGCCGTCACCGGCCCGCCAACGCCGACGCCATGATTCTCGCGAGCAAGCTCGACAATCTGGGCAGCAACGTGGTCGCGGCACGGCTCGACGAGGCGCTCGCAGCCTGAGCGTCGTTTGTGTGACACGCGCGTGACGCCCGCACGGTGCGGGTGTTGCATGCGTGGCCAAACAGGCGGCGCACAGGCGGCGCACAGGCGGCGCTCATGCGGGCCAATCCGGCAGCAGCGGGCGGGCCTCGCGAGGCGCAACCCGAGCCCGCTTGGGCGATTGGCCCGTTCTCCCTTCACCCTGACGTCGCGCGCGATGAGCGTGCGACGTTTTTTTGTCGGCTTCGATAAGCCTGACTACTGCGCAACCGCGTTCTCTTCGTTCTCGAGCGCGTCGCGCGTTTCGGGCATCGCGAGCCAGACCGTGAGCACGGCGGCGGCGCCAGCGGCCGCGAGGCCGAAGAAGCTCACGGTATTGCCGAAGTGATCGGCGACGAAGCCGGCGAGCGCCGTGCTGAGCGTAGCTCCTATCCCCGCCGACAAGCCGAATAGCCCGATGCAAAGGTTATAGCGGCCCTTGCCCCCGGCGACATCGGCGGCAATGAGTGGCAGCATCACACCGAACACCGCGGCCGAGATGCCGTCGAGCATCTGCACCGGCACGAGGAAGTACGGGTTGCCGACCGCCGCGAACAGCAGCGCGCGCACGGGCAGCGCGGAAAAGCCGAGGATCAGCACGGGCCGCCGGCCCCAGCGCTGCGAGGTGCGCCCGACCCACGGCGACATCATCGCGACGATCGCCTGCGGCACGATGATGCAAGCCGCGATCACGAGCTGCACGTTGTCGCCCATGCCGGCCGTCACTTCGCCGGCGGCGAGGTTGAGCATCGCCGCGTTCGCCAGATGGAACAGCACCACGCAGCCCGCGAAGGTCAGCATGCGCCGATCGCGCAGCAGATCGAAGATGGTCTCGCGCGCTTCGCCAGCGGGCACGGGCGGGCTCGCGGGGCCGGGCTTGAGCGGGGCCATGTGGGCCGGCTTGTGCTCGATCATCGCGAGCGCGACGAGCGCGGGCAGCGCGAGCGCGGCGGTCAGCCAGAACACGGCGCGCGGCGACACATACTCGCCGCACAGGCCCATCAGGCCCGCCGCGACGGCGCTGCCGATCGAGGCCCAGCGCGCGTTGCGGCCGAGCCGGTCGCCGAGATCGTGACGGCCGACCAGCGCGAGCGAGAGGGCCGCCATCGCCGGCACCAGCATGCAACTCGCAAAGCCGTGGAAGACTTCGGCCGCCATCACCGGGATCACGGTCGGGCTGATCGCGAGCAGCATCGCCGAGGCGATGATCGCCAAAATCGCCCATGCAGCGGCGCCTTTCTTGTTGCGCAGCGCATCGACGGCGGCGCCGCCCGGCACCTGGCTCACCATCGCGCTCACGGTGCCGACCGACAGCGCGAGGCCGATCTCGCCCTGGGTCCATTTGTGCGACGCGAGATACGACGCGATGAACGGGCCGAAGCCGGTCTGCACGTTGGCGACGAAGAAATTCAGCCAGTCGAGCGCGCGCAGACTGCGCAGTTGGAGTTGATCGCGCGCCGTCATTTGTTCACACCGCGCGCGGGACTCGCCGCGCTGCCCGCGCTGCCTGGACTTGCTGCGACGGGCGGGCTGGCCGCCTCTTTGGGCGCGAGCGGCGAGACGGCGCGCACCGGCTGGTCGGCCACATAGGTGGGGGCGGCGTCGATCTGGGCATCGGACAGGTCGAGCAGCGCGGTGAGCGCGTTCTCGCGGGTGACGAAGCGCAGCGCCGACCAGTCGGCGGCGATCGTGCGGCGCTTTTCCAGCGCGCCGCTCACGTCGAGCACGACGGCCTGCGGGTCGGCCTCGCCATCGAGCAGCACGTCGATCACGCGGCCCACGCGCGCACCGTTGCTGCGCTCGACGTTCGAATCGATCACGGGCAGGCGCGTCGGCGTGGCCTCGGCGCCGCCGGGCTGGGGGCCGCCCGAGCCGGCTTTCGGGCGATCCGGCAGGCTCTGCTGGCCGGGGCCGAGCTGCAGCGTGACGGCGGGCGTATTGGGTTTGGTGCTCACGTGCACGGCGCTCCACGGGAACGCCGCCTTGCGGTCGCCGATGCCCATGAAACCTTGCAGGTTGATCACCATCTCGACGGGCTTGCCGCCGGGCCCGACGACGAGATCGACGGCACGGCCGATCACCTTGCCATCGGCTTTCTGCACTTCGCTGTCGAGCAGCGTGCGCACCTGCGCGCGCGCAATCGTGCGCGTGGCGATGAGCGGCGCGGGCGCGGGGGCGGGCGGCGGCGGCTTGGGCGCGGGCGGCGGCGGCAGCGGCGTGGGCCGGCGCACCGGTGCCGGGCGCGGCTTCTTCGCGGTGGGCCGCGCCTCGCCTTCGTCGCTCTCGCTCGCGGCGACGGGCGGCGTGGCGGCCTCGGTTTCGCTCGCCGGCGCGGGCTCGTTCTCGATGATGGTGGCTTCGCTGATCGGCGCCGGGGTGGGGCGCATCATGCCGCAGCCCGACAACAGGGCGAGCAGCGCGACGCTCAGGACATAGGGGGTGACAGCGGGACGTGGGAAGACGTCTCTCATCAACGAGAACTCCTCGGACAGCTTGGGCGGCGCGCGGCTCGCGCGCATCAGGTCGGCGTCGAAAAACGCAATCGTGAGAGTTTAACCTGTGGGGCCTTGCCGACCGCGCAACTGCAGCGCGCCGCGCCGCGTAAAAGGGCGCGACTCGTCTCGCGAGCCGTTCGCCGCGCCCCCAGGTGTAAACACGCAGCGCGGCGGCCGTGCCGCCGTCTCCTTGGCGATATAAGGCTTGCGACATGCCCGGCATGAGATTCATGCGATTGGAGCCATGTTGGCGTTCGCCTAACCTTCGATCCAGCAAAAAAAGAAATCAAAACGAAGCGGATCGCGCATCGAAGCACGCGCGCTTCGCGTTTTCGACAAATCACGAGACGACCCTGATGACACACCGCGAGCGCGGTGGGTTTCAGCACGCTGATAAAGGAGGCACTCACCATGATGGAACAGCAGGCACAGCCGCTCGCCGAGGTGGCGGATATCGGAGGCCGCGACAAGCGCGGCGCGGGATGGATCGAGCGGTATTTCGAGGTCGCCGCGCGCGGCAGTTCACTACGTCAGGAAAGCGTCGCGGGCATCACGACGTTTCTCGCCATGGTGTACTCCGTGTTCGTCGTGCCGGGCATGTTCGGCAAGGCGGGCTTCGACACTAGCGCCGTGTTCGTCGCGGTGTGCCTCACGACCGCGTTCGGCTCGCTCTTGATGGGACTGTGGGCGCGTCTGCCGATCGCGATCGGCTGCGCCATCTCGCTCACGGCCTTCACTGCATTCGGCCTCGTGCTCGGCAAGGGACTGCATCCGAGCGTCGCGCTCGGCGCCGTGTTCCTGATGGGCGTCGTGTTCACGGCGATCTCGGTGACGGGCGTGCGCTCGTGGATCCTGCGCAACCTGCCGCACGGCATCGCGCACGGCACCGGCATCGGCATCGGGCTGTTCCTGCTGCTGATCGCGGCCAATGATGTCGGGCTCGTCGTCAAGAATCCGGGTGCCGGGCTGCCGGTGTCGCTCGGCCATGTCACGTCGCTGCCCGTCATGCTGTCGATCGCGGGGCTCGCCGCGATCTTCGGCCTCGTGCGCCGTCGCGTGCCGGGCTCGATCCTGATCGTGATCGTGGCGATCTCCTTGCTCGGCCTCGTGCTCGACCCGGCCGTCACGTTCCATGGCGTGTTCGCGTGGCCGTCGCTGTCCGCGCCGGGCCATGCCTCGCTGATCGGTTCGATGGACATCAAGGGCGCGCTCTCGCTCGCCGTGCTGCCGAGCGTGCTTGCACTCGTCATGACCGCCGTGTTCGATGCGACCGGGACGATCCGTGCGGTTGCGGGCCAGGCCGGCCAGCTCGATGCCGATGGCCGCATCATCAACGGCGCGCGCGCGCTGACCGCCGATTCGCTCAGCTCGATCTTCTCGGGCTTCCTCGGCGGCGCGCCGGCGGCGGCCTACATCGAATCGACGGTCGGCGTCGCGGCCGGTGCGAAGACGGGACTTGCTGCCGCCGTGGTCGGCGTGCTGTTTCTCGCGGTGATGTTCTTCGCACCGCTCGCGGGCCTCGTGCCTTCGTATGCAACGGCGCCTGCGCTCATGTACGTCGGCCTCATGATGCTCTCGAGCGTGAGCCGCCTCGACATGGAGGACACCATCGATGCCATGGCGGGCCTCGTGTGCGCCGTGTTCATCGTGCTCACCGCGAACATCGTGACGGGCATCATGCTCGGCTTCTGCACGCTCGTGATCGGCCGTGCGGTGAGCGGCGAGTATCGCAAGCTCAACATCGGCACGGTGACCATCGCCGTTGCGCTCGCCGCGTTCTACCTGGGGGGCTGGGCCATCTGAGGCCCGGTCAGGGCGGCCGGGTGTCACCTGGCGGCTCACCCGGCCGGCTGCACGGCCCGTGTCGCTGTCATGGCGGCACGGGCCGTGCGGCTTTTGCGGCGGCTGTATGACGCTTGACTTCCTCGCCTGCGCGTCTATGCTAAACCACATGGTTAAGTATAGCGACGACATCCTGAACCCCGCGCTCGACCGCGTGTTCGCGGCGCTCGCCGATCCGACGAGGCGCGCGCTCATCGCGCAGCTTGCCGAGCGCGACGAGTTGTCGGTGAGCGCGCTCGCCGAGCCGTTCACGATCTCGCTGCCCGCGGTGATGAAGCACCTCGACGTGCTCGCCGACGCGGGGCTCGTCACGCGCAGCAAGACGGGGCGCACGGTCGCGTGCCGCCTCGCCGCTGCGCCCATGGAGGAGGCGATGCAGTGGCTCGCGCGCTATGAGCGCTTCTGGAACGAGCAGCTCGATCGTCTCGCCGCATTCGTGGAGCAAGACGCATGTCCGCCAAGCCCAGCCTCACCCTTGTCCGCCGCCTCGCCGCGAGTCCCGCGAAGGTCTACGCCGCGTGGACGCAGCCGGCGCAAATAACGCAATGGATGCATCCGGGGCAGACGGTGTGCGTGCATGCCGAGGCGGATGTGCGCGTGGGCGGGCGCTTTCGCGTGATCATGCGCGAGCCCGATGGTGAAGAGCACGATGTGAGCGGCGAGTATCGCGAGGTCGTGCCCGATGCGAAGCTCGTATTCACGTGGCACTGGCGCAGCACGCCTGAGCGCGTGTCGCTCGTGAGCGTCGCGCTCGCGGTCGAGGGCAGCGTGACGCTGCTCACGCTCACGCACGAACAGTTCTTCGACGAGGCCGCGCGCGACGCGCATCGCGGCGGCTGGAGCGACTCGCTCGATCATCTCGTCGCGCAGTTCGAGGGGGCGCGCATCTGAGCGCGCCGGGAGCATGCAATCTCTGGAGGGACTCGCAGATGGAACCGCACAAGATCGTGTCGCAAGACGAATGGCTGGCCGCGCGCACCGCGTTGCTCGCCGAGGAAAGGGCGCTCACGCACGCGCGCGACGCGCTCGCCGCGAAGCGCCTCGCGCTGCCGTGGGTCAAGGTCGACAAGCACTACACGTTCGATACCCCCGCCGGCCCGCGCACGCTCGCCGAGTTGTTCGACGAGCGCAGCCAGTTGATCGTCTACCACTTCATGCTCGGGCCCGAGTGGAGCGAGGGCTGCGTCGGCTGCTCGTTTCTGTCCGATCACGTCGACGGCATGCTCACGCATCTCGAACATCACGACGTGTCGTACGTGGCGGTGTCGCGTGCGCCGCTCGCGAAGATCGAGGCTTTCAAGGCGCGCATGGGCTGGCGCTTTCGCTGGGTGTCGTCGAACGCGAACGACTTCAACTTCGACTATCGCGTGTCGTTTGGCGAGGCCGACAAGGCGCGCGGCAAGATCCACTACAACTACGCGGAGCAGGACTTCTACACGGACGAGATGCCGGGCCTGAGCGCGTTCTTTCGCGACGCGGACGGCACCGTGTATCACACCTATTCGGCCTTTGCGCGCGGGCCGGAATTGCTGATCGGCACCTATGCGATGCTCGACTTCGCACCGAAGGGGCGCAACGAAACGAACGACATGCGCGACTGGGTGCGCCATCATGACCGCTACGAGGCAGCCGTCAAGGCGCAGTCATGCTGTGCGCACGAGGTGGGGCAGAAGTAACGGCGGCTAGAGCGCCATGTCGAACGCGGGCCGCAGCAACACTTGAATGGCCATGACGATCAGCCCCATCGCCGCGGCCGCGAGCGTGAGCGTCCCGTACTCGTCGTAACGCGAGTCATAAAGACAAGCGATGACGAACAGGATCGCCAGAAAGTTGGTGAGCCACTCGAAATTCAACGCGATGGGCATGGTGCGCCGCCGTTCTCACAGGTGAGATTGGCGGCGATTCTAGCGCTGTCACCTTACGGATAAGCAACAATCAGCCCTTCGTGCGGCGACTATTGCGCGCTCGCGCGCATTTCGTTGCGAACCCACTCAGTCACCGAGGTCCGACGCGGCTGCCAGCCGAGCAGCGTACGCGCACGCGTGCCGCGCACGCGGCTGTTCGAGCCGAGCCCGTACGACGCCATTTCATAGCCCCATTCGGCGATCGCATCGTCGAGCGGCCAGTCTTCGGGGCCCGCGACACCGAGCACGTCCGCGAGCGCCGTGCTCATCTCGCGAAACGCCGCTTCGCCGCTTTCGACGAAATAGAACGTGCCGGCCGGGGTCTTTTCAAGCGCGAGGCGGTACAGCTCGACGACATCGTCGATATGCACGTTCGACCAGATGTTCGCGCCGGGCCCGACATGGCGCATCACGCCGCTCTTGTGCGCCTGGCGGATGAGGCGCGGCAGCTGCACGCTCGCCGAGCCCGCCACGACGCCGTCGCCGTAAATGAGCGTGTTGCACAGCACGGCGCTGCGCACGCCGCGTTGTGCCGCGTCCAGCACGAGCTGGTCGATCGCCACGCGCGCGGCCTTGTCGTCGGTGGGTTCGGGCAGTGCGTCTTCGCGATAGATGCGCTCGGTGGCCTGGCCGCCCGAGGCGTCGCCGACGATGCTCGATCCGCTCGTATGCAGCAGCACCTTGCCAGAGCCTTCGAGCGCGTCGATGAGCGCGCTCACCGCGCCTCGATGGTCGCTGCTGGCGGCGTTGATGACCGCGTCGGCGGCGCTTGCTTCGGTGGCGAGCAGCGCTGCGTCGTCGAGCGAACCCACTATGGGGACGATGCCGAGGCGCTCCAGTTCCGCGCATTGTTCGGCGCGCCGCACGAGTCCGCGCACCCGATGTCCCGCGCGCACGAGACCCGCTGCAATCGAGCCGCCGATAAAGCCGCCTGCACCTGTCACGAAGATGTTCACTGCGTTCTCCCGTTCGAAGAAAAATGGAATGAACGCAGTATCCGCTGAACCGCAGCGTGCAAAAAGCGTGATAGTCTCAAATCAAACTTGACTGCCGATCAATAATCGACGCGCTCCCCATGAAAACCTCGACCGACGAACTGCTCGTCTTCGTCACCGTGATCGACGCCGGCTCGATCACCGCCGCCGCCGAGAAGCTGCAGCAGACCGTCTCGGGCGTGAGCCGCGCGCTCACGCGGCTCGAAAAGCAGCTCGACGTGGCGCTGATCCTGCGCACCACGCGGCGTCTTCAGCTCACGGAAGAGGGCGAACTGTTCCTCGGCCGCGCCCGCGCGATCCTCGCCGCGATGGACGAGGCGGAGGAGGCGGTCACGCGCCATCGCGAGCAGCCGTCGGGGCGCTTGCGCGTCGATGCGGCCTCGCCGTTCATGCTTCATTGCATCGCGCCGCACGTGCGCGAGTTCACGACGCTCTATCCCGAGATCCAGCTCGAACTGACGAGCAACGAGCGCATCGTCGATCTGCTCGAACAGAAGGTCGATGTGGCCGTGCGCATCGGTGCGCTGCAGGACTCGACGCTGCATGCACGCGCGCTCGGCGAGAGCCGTCTGCGGCTCGTCGCGAGTCCCGCATATCTGGCCGGGCACGGCGCGCCCGCGAGTGTCGGTGCGCTCGCCGCGCACCGGCTGATCGGCTTCACCGCGCCCGAGCACCTGAACCGCTGGCCGCTGCGCCACGCAGGCGGCGAGGCCTGGAAGGCCGAGCCGTCGATCACCGCGTCGAGCGGCGAGACGATCCGCCAGATCGCCCTCGATGGCGCGGGCATCGCCTGTCTCGCCGACTTCATGACCGCCGCCGACCGCCGCGCGGGGCGTCTCGTCACCGTGCTCGACGACGCGCTCGTCGAGGTGAGCCAGCCCGTGCATGCCGTCTATTACCGCAGCGCGGCGCTCGCGGCGCGGGTCCAGGCGTTCCTGTCGTTCATCGGAGCGCGCCTGCAACTGTAAGCGTCCAAGCCGGGCGGGCCGGGGCGGGTTACTCCCAGGGCCATAGCCGCCAGAAACGACTTGTCTATACAAGCTCGGCAAGCTAGACTTTGCCCAACTTGTATAGACAGGATTGAACGATGATTCTCACGCCCGGCCATCTGACCCTTCCCCAGCTGCGCAAGATCGCGCGCGAGAACGTGAAGCTCGAACTCGATCCCGCGAGCCACGCGGCGATCGACGCGGGCGCCCGCGCCGTCGCCGAGATCGCCGCCAAGGGCGAGCCCGCGTACGGCATCAATACGGGTTTCGGCCGGCTCGCGAGCACGCATATTCCGCACGACCAGCTCGAACTGCTGCAACGCAATCTGGTGCTCTCGCACGCCGTGGGCGTGGGCGAGCCGATGTCGGCGCCGGTCGTGCGCCTGCTCATCGCGCTCAAGCTGTCGAGCCTCGGGCGCGGCCACTCGGGCATTCGCCGCGAGGTGATGGACGCGCTGATCCAGCTGTTCAACGCCGATGTCCTGCCGCTGATTCCGGTCAAGGGCTCGGTCGGCGCGTCGGGCGACCTGGCGCCGCTCGCGCACATGTCGGCGACGCTGCTCGGTATCGGCGAGGTGTTCATTCGCGGCGAGCGCGCAAGCGCCGAAGCGGGTCTCGCGGCAGCGGGCCTGAAGCCGCTGACGCTGCAGGCGAAGGAAGGTCTGGCGCTGCTCAACGGCACGCAGGCTTCGACCGCGCTCGCGCTCTACAACATGTTCGCGATCGAGGATCTGTATCGCACGGCGCTGGTCGCAGGTGCACTCTCGGTCGATGCAGCGGCCGGCTCGGTGAAGCCATTCGATGCACGCATCCACGAACTGCGCGGCCATCGCGGCCAGATCGAGGCGGCCGAGTCGTATCGCGCGCTGCTCGACGGTTCCGCGATCAATCTCTCGCACCGCGATTGCGGCAAGGTCCAGGACCCGTACTCGCTGCGCTGCCAGCCGCAGGTGATGGGCGCGTGTCTCGACCAGATGCGTCATGCCGCCAACGTGCTGCTGATCGAAGCGAACGCGGTCTCCGACAATCCGCTGATCTTCCCGGACACGCTCGAAGTGCTGTCGGGCGGCAACTTCCACGCCGAGCCGGTCGCGTTCGCGGCTGACAACCTCGCGCTCGCCGTCGCCGAGATCGGCGCGCTTGCCGAACGCCGCATCGCGCTCTTGATCGACGCGACGCTCTCGGGCCTGCCGCCGTTCCTCGTCAGGGATGGCGGTGTCAACTCGGGCTTCATGATCGCGCACGTGACGGCCGCCGCGCTCGCCTCGGAGAACAAGACGCTCGCGCATCCGGCCTCGGTCGACTCGCTGCCGACCTCGGCGAACCAGGAAGACCACGTGTCGATGGCGACGTTCGCCGCGCGCAAGCTCGCCGACATCGCCGAGAACACCGCCAACATTCTCTCGATAGAACTGCTGGCCGCCGCCCAGGGCGTGGACCTGCGCGCGCCGCATCACACGAGCCCGGCGCTGCAGCGCGTGATGGACGTCGTGCGCAGCGAAGTCGCGCACTACGAACTCGACCATTACTTCGCGCCCGATATCGCGGCCATCACGCGTCTCGTGCAGAACGGCACGATCGCGTCGCACAGCCCGTTCGCGTTCGCGTCGCAAGCGCAGCCGCACTGAGCAAGCACGAGAGCACGATGAACGCACCCGCCTATCAGGGCATCAAGGATTTCATCCTCGCGCGCATTCATGCGGGCGAATGGGGTGAGGGCGACCAGGTGCCGTCCGAGAACGAACTCGCGCGCGAGTTCAAGGTGGCGCGCATGACGGTCAACCGCGCGTTGCGCGAGCTGACCGCCGAGCAGGTGTTGCGCCGCGTGCAGGGCGCGGGAACGTTCGTCGCGCGGCCCAAGTACGAATCGACGCTGGTGGCGATCCGCAGCATCTCCGACGAGATCGTCGCGCGCGGCCATCGCTATCGCGCGCAGGTGCTGCAACTCGGCCCGGCGCTCGCCGACGAGGCGCTCGCCGACGAACTCGATATTGGCGCGAACGACGTGGTGTTTCATTCGCGCGTGCTGCACTTCGAGAACGACGAACCGGTGCAGCTCGAAGAGCGCTGGGTCAATCCGCAGATTGCGCCCGACTACGCGGGGCAGGACTTCACGCACGAGACGCCGAACCAGTACCTCGTGCGCGTCGCGCCGCTGCAGCGCGTCGAGTACCGCATCGAGGCGCTCGCGCCGCACGAGCAAACGCGCACGCATCTCGCGATGGACGACACCGAGCCGTGTCTCGTGCTGCATCGGCGCACGTGGTCGCAGGGCGCGGTCGCATCGGTCGCGAACCTGTGGCATCCGGGCAGCCGCTATCGATTCACCGGACACTTTTAAGCCTTGTTTCAGGGCATTTTTCTGCGCCAAGCAAGCATGGAGCGAGACCTCAACATGAACCACGCCGTCAATCCCCGCCTCGACCCGACCCGCACGATCCGCGCTCCGCGCGGTAGCGAGAAGACCTGCAAGAGCTGGCTCACCGAAGCCGCTTACCGGATGATCCAGAATAATCTCGATGCCGAAGTGGCCGAGCATCCGCATGCGCTCGTGGTCTATGGCGGCATCGGGCGTGCGGCGCGCGACTGGGCTTGCTTCGACCAGATTCTTGCGTCGCTCAAGGACCTTGAGGATGACGAAACGCTGCTCGTGCAGTCGGGCAAGCCGGTCGGCGTGTTCCGCACGCATGCCGACGCGCCGCGCGTGCTGATCGCCAATTCGAATCTGGTGCCGCACTGGGCCACGTGGGATCACTTTCATGAGCTCGACCGCAAGGGCCTCATGATGTACGGCCAGATGACGGCGGGCAGCTGGATCTACATCGGCTCGCAGGGCATCGTGCAGGGCACCTACGAAACCTTCTTCGCGGTCGCCAACCAGCATTTCGGCGGCCGTGCCCAGGGGCGCTGGATTCTCACGGGCGGCCTCGGCGGCATGGGCGGCGCGCAGCCGCTCGCAGCGACCATGGCCGGCTTCTCGATGATCGCGGTCGAATGCGACGAGAGCCGCATCGATTTCCGTCTGAAGACGCGCTATGTCGATCGCAAGGCGACCACGCTCGACGAGGCGCTCGCCATCGTCGATCAAGCGAAGCGTGACGGCCAGGCGGTGTCGGTCGGTCTGCTCGGCAACGCCGCCGATGTGTTCGCGGAACTCGTCGCGCGCGGCATCACGCCCGACTGCGTGACCGACCAGACCAGCGCGCATGACCCCATCAACGGTTATCTGCCGCAGGGCTGGACGCTCGAACAGTGGCGCCATGCGCGCGAGGCGGACCCGCAAAGCATCGTCGTGCCCGCGAAGCAGTCGATGGCCCATCAGGTGCGCGCGATGCTCACGCTGCAGGAGCGCGGCGCGGCCACGCTCGACTACGGCAACAACATTCGCCAGATGGCGCTCGACATGGGCGTCGAAAACGCGTTCGATTTCCCGGGCTTCGTGCCCGCGTATGTGCGCCCGCTCTTTTGCGAGGGCAAGGGCCCGTTCCGCTGGGTGGCGCTCTCGGGCGACCCCGAGGACATCTACAAGACCGATGCAAAAGTGAAGGAGCTGATCCCCGACGACGCGCACCTGCACAACTGGCTCGACATGGCGCGCGAGCGCATCGCGTTCCAGGGACTGCCCGCGCGCATCTGCTGGGTCGGTGTGAAGGACCGCTATCGTCTCGGCCTCGCGTTCAATGAAATGGTCAAGAACGGCGAGTTGAAGGCGCCGGTCGTGATCGGGCGCGACCATCTCGACACCGGCTCGGTCGCCAGTCCGAATCGCGAGACCGAGTCGATGAAAGACGGCTCGGACGCCGTGAGCGACTGGCCGTTGCTCAACGCGCTGCTCAACACCGCAGGCGGCGCGACGTGGGTGTCGCTGCATCATGGCGGCGGCGTCGGCATGGGCTTCTCGCAGCACTCGGGCGTCGTGATCGTGTGCGACGGCACCGATGCCGCCGCGCGCCGCATCGAACGCGTGCTGTTCAACGATCCGGCGACCGGCGTGATGCGTCACGCGGATGCCGGCTACGAACTCGCGCAGCAGACCGCACGCGAGGCAGGCCTCAAGCTGCCGATGCTGGGCCGCTGAGATGGGCGCACGCGCGAGCCTCATGCGCGGCACGGCGCTCGTCGCGATGCCGTGGAAGAATGGCGGCGGTGTGACGCGCGAGATCGCGGCCGAGCCGCCGGGCGCCTCGCTCGATACGTTCGCGTGGCGCGTGAGCGTCGCCGATGTCGCGAGCGCCGGGCCGTTCTCGCGCTTCGCAGGCATCGACCGCACGCTGGTGCTGCTCGAAGGCGCGGGCATGGTGCTCGACGAGTCCGACGGCACGCGTCACGTGCTCGATCGCGCGCTCTCGCTTGCACAGTTCGCGGGTGAAAGTGCGATCGATGCGCGCCTGCCTGGCGGCGCGATACGCGACTTCAACGTGATGGTGCGGCGCGGCGTGACGAGCGCGCGCGTCGCCATCTGGCGCGGCGCGCGCGAAGGCGCGTTCGAGGCACGGCTGATGCTGCTGTATTGCGCCTCGGGCCGCAACGATGTGCGGCTCGACGACTGCGTCCACGCGCTCGAAGCCGGCGACACCCTGCGCATCGACGCCGCGCTCGGCCACCGTTACACCGTGGCGGGCGACGGTGCGCTCATCGCCGTGCATCTGACGAGCGCCGCGCACGACTGACCACGCTTCCACTACGGTGATCTGATGAAACAGACCGTCTGGCACAACCTGAATCTGTGCACGCAAGGCGACACCGACGACACCCTCGCCGATGCCGCGCTCGCCGTCGAGAACGGCACGATCGTCTGGCTCGGCGCTCGTGCCGAACTGCCCGACACCTATGCGGCGTGGCCGCGCGAAGACCTCGGCGGCGCGTGGGTGAGCCCGGGCCTCGTCGATTGTCATACACATCTCGTCTACGGCGGCCAGCGCGCCGACGAGTTCGCGCAGCGCCTCGCGGGCGCGAGCTACGAAGAGATCGCGCGGCGCGGCGGCGGCATCGTCTCGACGGTGCGCGCGACGCGTGCCGCGAGCGAGGCGCAACTGTTCGCCGCTGCGGCGGGACGGCTCGAAGCGCTGCTCGCCGAAGGCGTCACTGCCATCGAAATCAAATCGGGCTACGGGCTCGATCTCGCCAACGAGCGCAAGATCCTGCGCGTGGCGCGTCAACTCGGCGAGCGCTATCCGGTGTCGGTCTACACGACCTTTCTGGGCGCGCACGCGCTGCCGCCCGAATTCGCGAATCGTCCCGACGATTACGTCGACGAGGTCTGCGAGCGCATGCTGCCCGTGCTCGCCGACGAAGGGCTGGTCGACGCGGTCGATGTGTTCTGCGAGCGCATCGCGTTCTCGCCCGCGCAGACCGGGCGCGTGTTCGATGCGGCGGCCAAGCACGGGCTGCCGGTCAAGGTGCATGCCGAGCAGTTGTCGAACAGCGGCGGCACGCAACTGGCGGCGCGCTATCGCGCGTTGTCGGCCGACCATCTCGAGTTTCTCGACGAGGCGGGCGTCGCGGCGATGCGCGAAGCGGGCACGGTCGCCGTGCTGTTGCCGAGCGCGTACTACTTCATCCGCGAGACCCAGTTGCCGCCGCTCGCGCTGCTGCGCCGTTACGAGGTGCCGGTCGCGCTCGCCACCGACTGCAATCCGGGCACCTCGCCGTGCACGTCGCTGCAGCTGGTGATGAACATGGCCGCGACGCTCTTTCGCATGACCGTGCCCGAGGTATTGCAGGGCGTCACGTGTCACGCCGCGCGTGCGCTCGGCCACGCGCAACGGCACGGCACGCTGGCCGTGGGTCGGCGCGCCGATTTCGTCGTCTGGCGGGTGGCGACGCTTGCGGAACTCGCTTACTGGATCGGGCGCCCGCTGGTTGCGCGCGTCGTGCGCGGCGGCGAGACGGTGCATCGGCCGGGGAACTGAGCCCACGCGCGCGAGGCGGGCGCGCAAAGTGCTGGCGAGCGATGAACCCGCGCATCTTGCATGCGCCATCCCGACCCTGCAGACCCCGGCGGTACCCGCATGAACACGACGTCCTCATCCCCCGTCTACACGCTCGTGAGCGGCACCGCGCCGCTGCTGATCTCGATCCCGCATCTGGCCACGGCCATCCCCGAGGACATCGCGGCGACCATGACCGCCGACGCGCTGCGCGTCGACGACTGCGACTGGCATCTCGACCGGCTCTACGGCTTCGCCACGCGACTGAACGCGTCGCTCCTGATGCCCGCTTACGCGCGCTACGTGATCGACCTGAACCGGCCGCCCGACGACGCCAATCTCTATCCGGGCCAGGACACGACGGGGCTCGTGCCGCTCGACACCTTCGATCGCGCGCCGCTTTACGCGAGCGGCGCGGAGCCTGGCGAGGCCGAGCGCACGCGCCGTCGCGACACTTACTGGACGCCGTATCACGAGGCGCTCGCGGCGGAGCTGGCGCGTCTGCGCGAGCGCCACGAGCGCGTGCTGCTGTGGGAGGCGCACTCGATCCGCTCGCAGGTCACGCGTTTCTTCGAGGGCCGCTTGCCGGACTTCAACTTCGGCACTGCGAACGGCGCGAGCGCGCTGCCCGGACTCGCCGACGAACTCGCGACCGTCGTCAAGGGTCATGGCGGCTATACGGCCGTCGCGAACGGCCGCTTCAAGGGCGGCTATATCACGCGCGCCTATGGCAAGCCCGACACGGGCGTGCATGCCGTGCAACTCGAACTCGCGCAGATCACCTACATGGACGAGGCGCCGCCCTGGCCGTGGGACGAAACCCGCGCGCAGCAGGTCGCGCCACTCGTCGAATCGGTCGTGCAGGCGGCGCTTGCGCGCGTGATGACGGGCTAGGGCGTGTTAGGCACTTACATTTTGTTTAGAGCAAGCTCGTTGTTCGATGCCATCGCCGCACCATAGCTAGTGGAAACTTCAGGACGTACTTGGCGCGCGTTTGAGGATCGCGAACATAAGGAAATACCTACAGGAAAATCAGAATAAAGCCAGTCCGAGTTCTGAAATGCGGTTTTCACGTGTCCACGACACGGAGCATTGCCGCCGATGATGGCGATTTCAGTTCTCGCATGGGATCAATGGGTTGAGCGCTGCTTCAGTGCCCCAACACGCTTGATCCGGCCTTGTCGTTCACGGTGCCGCACAAAGAAGGAGGGGCATCCTCTACATCAAATTTGAATTGCATCAAGCAAGCCGCTGAAATTTTTCGAAAAAAATTATCTGAAAGGTTAATGCAATGAATTTAAAAAAAAGGTCTGGTACGCTGGATTCGCTTGCAATTCGAAGCTGACGAATGCAGTTGAGATTCGTGCGGTAAATCGTCCGCAGACGTGCGAATATGATTCCCCGGGGCCGTACTCTCACCGCAATCGTGTTATATGCAGGCATATCCATTAGTAAAACTAACTAAAAGGGGATTTTCAGACATGAGACTTCTGAATGAAGAGGAGCTGGCAATTCCGAGCGGCGGCACTTCCGCTGGTGATGTAGGCAGCGCGATCGGTAGTGCCGTTGGCGGCCTCGCAGGCGGCGACGTTGCCGGTCCAGTGGGAGCCGCGGTGGGTAGCGCGGTCGGTGCTATCGCCGGCGAAGCCGTTGGTGAAGCAGTCGGTAACGCTTTCAGCGGCGATAACAGTGACAGCGGCGACGATGGCAGTGATGGTGATGGCGGCGACGGAGGCGGCGACGGAGGTGGCGATTAAGGAATAAGTAGAGGGGCCGTGGGCCGGCCGTCAAGGAGCCCCGGCTCAGCCTGTAGCGGCACTGCACGACCCAGTGTGGTGCCGTCTTCCCGCCGCTACTGCTCAAACAAGACCATGCTTATTTCTCGCCGCGAATTCGTGAAAATTATGGGACCGCTGATGATCGCTGCCACTGCGGACGCCGGGAACGCCCAGCAGAGCGAAGCGCTTCCCGTGGAAACGTTATCGCGAAACGACGGGATTGTATGGAAGGCGATTTCTGCATCCGGATTTCATATTGATCTGGTGCCAACCATCCATGTATTTTCCCGTCACGTGGCTTTGCCGGCCAGAATCGTGATGCGAGTCGACGCGGCAGCGAAAATTTTCATCGAGGCCAATCCGGACGATCCCGTCGACCGAGCCAATGCGATAAAGCTCTGCCGCTACGCGGCAGGCGACGACGTATTCAAGCACCTCAGCGTGGAAACACGAGCGCTCTTGACTGATCGAATTAACGCCTACGGTATTTCAGCCAAGAAAGTCAAAACGCTAAAACCTTGGGCAATTTCGCTCTTGCTACAGGACGTTGAAAAGCGTAAAGCCCGCACAGGCAAGCTGACGAGCGTCGAAGCAAAGCTCATCGACGAAGCGCACCGCAGCGGTGTGCCTGTTTTGACCTTCGAGAGCATCGAACAGCAGTTCGCGATGTTTGATTCGTTTCCAGACCCAATCCAGGACTTGATGCTGCGCAGCTACTTGCGGCAGAACGCGACTTCGGGGCAAACCAGAGCCGCGCTGAAGAACATCGAGCAGGCATGGTCCTCCGGCGACATCAAGCGGGTTGGCAATGAGATTTCGGCGCTTGACCCGTACCCTCCACAGATCAGCGCCATCGTCGAGGAGACCATGCTGAGCAATCGCAACTTGCGGTTCGTGGACCGGATCCTCGCCGAAACAAAATCGCTCTCCGCCGCTCCGTTCGTCGTCGCGGTCGGATTCAACCATTTCACAGGTCCGCGCGGAATTTTGTCCCTACTCAAAGAGCAGGGCTTCCTGATCGAAAACGCTTAGACCTCGCGCCGCCGCAAGGTCATTCCGAATATGAACAAACAATACATCCTGTCTTCTATCCTCATCGGGTTCATCGCTTTTCTCGTGACATCCGGCGTCAACCGTCTATTCGAGGGTAGCCGCTTGCACGGCTCGAAATGGATGAAGCGAGGCCTGATCGTCGTGCTCGTATTCGTCGCGGTACTCGGTGTAAAAGTCCTCATCGGATAGCGAGCCAGACGACAAACATCCATGGATCTGTCTAGAACTTTTGGCAACCTCCAAGTCGGCCTGCGCAAGAAGGTCCCGGTCGTTTTGCAAAACGAGGCCGCCGAATGCGGACTTGCCTGCGTGTGCATGGTGGCCTCGTTTCATGGTCACGAACTGGACTTGCGTCAGCTACGCCAGCGTTTTTCTATCTCACTCAAGGGGACCACGCTGGCGAACTTGGTCGAGATAGGCAGCCATATGAAGCTAACGGCTCGACCGCTGTCTCTTGATCTGGATGAAGCGCGCCACCTTCAATTGCCCTGTATTCTGCATTGGAGCTTCAATCACTTCGTGGTGCTGGAGCGCATCCGGCCTTGGGGCTTCCAGATTATCGATCCAGCGCTCGGTCGCCGGTCCGTAGAGTGGAAAGACCTATCTCGGCACTTCACTGGCGTGGCACTGGAATTAACGCCGAACCCGGAGTTCAAGCGGGCCAGGCAAAAAGATAAGCTTCGGGTCCGCGAGCTGACCGGTTGCATCGTCGGCCTAAAGCGATCGCTTTCGCAGATTTTTCTGTTGGCCATCGCGATCGAAGTCTGCACGATCATCACCCCGTTCTTTGTGCAGTGGGTAACGGACGAAGCGCTCGTCACCGGCGACGAGCAACTTGTGCTGACGCTGGCAATCGGTTTCGGCATAGTCTGGGCGCTGCAGAGCGGGACAGAGGCGTTCCGTGCGTGGATAGTCGCACACATGGGCGCATCGCTCAACGTTCAGTGGCTCGCCAATGTCGGGAATCGGCTCTTTCACCTGCCGGGGGATTTTTTCGGCAAGCGCCATCTCGGCGATATCGTCACCCGGGTCAATACTATCAACGTCATTCAGAGCACGATCAGTACGAGCGTCGTGGAGGCCGTGCTCGACGGCGCGATGTCTATCGGAACGCTCGCTATGATGGTCGTCTACGACGCGAAGCTCGCGTTGGTCAGCGTGTGTGCGCTCGCTATCTACATCGCCTTGCGGATATCCCTGTATGGGGCGCTGAGAGCCGCCAACGAAAGCCAGTTTGTGTTCGACGCCAAGCAGCAAACCTTCCTTCTCGAGAGCATTCGCGGCATACAAAGCGTCAAGTTGTTCGGCAAGGAAAACTCTCGTATCGCAGGCTGGCTGAATCATGTCGTTCGACAAAAGAACGCCTGGCTGCGAACCCAGCGGCTACTGGTGTTCTTTCACGGCGCGAACAGTTTCCTCTTTCGCGCCGAGAACCTTATTGTCGTCGTCATCGGTGCCTCTTCGGTCATCGAGAAGACGTTCTCTATAGGGATGCTCCTCGCGTACCTGTCGTACCGCGAGCAGTTCTCCAAGCGGGTGACGAGCCTTGTCGACAAGACCTACGAATTTCGCATGCTCGATGTTCAACTCAACCGTTTGGCAGACATCATGTATGAGAAAGAGGAAACGCGGACCACTGGCTTTGCCGTAATCGACCGTACCGCGGCGCAGATCGAATTGAAGGACGTGTCGTTTCGGTATTCGGACGAAGAGAAAGACGTCATCCATAAATTCAGCATGATGGTCGAATCCGGCGAGCATGTCGCCATCGTCGGCGTAAGCGGCAGCGGAAAAACCACGCTGTTGAAGATGATTGCCGGGCTTCTTCGCCCAACGTCCGGAACCGTATATATCAACGGTTCGCCGATCGAAGCGCTCGGAACGATGACGCACCGGCAATTAATCGGCACGGTGATGCAGGAAGACCAGCTATTCGCCGGTACGCTCGCCGAAAACATCTGTTTTTTCGACGAGACACCAGATCATCAGCGTATTCAGCGCTCCGCAGAGGTAGCGGCTATTGCCGACGATATCAGTCGTATGCCGATGGGCTTCAATTCGATGGTCGGCGACATGGGCTCCGCTCTGTCCGGAGGCCAAAAGCAGCGCATTCTGCTCGCCCGGGCAATCTACAGGCAACCGGCGGTACTGCTGCTCGACGAAGCTACCAGCCATCTGGACGTCGATAACGAGAAGCGCGTCAACGACGCAATCAGGGAACTCGCGGTGACTCGAATCGTGGTTGCCCATCGACCGGAAACCATCGCCAGCGCCGATCGCGTCATCGACGTGTCCGCCGCATAGCAGGATAAGAACCGTCGGTTGAAATACGACAGACATTGCCGCATAACGAGGAGGACCCATGGAACATATCGCGAACAGAATCCACACTTACGACGATCTGGTGCCAGCTTCACTGCGCCAGCGTCTTAACGATCTCGTACGTCGCCCTATCTGGCAGTATGGCTGGCGCTCGAATACGCGCAGAGACCGATTCTGCTTCTGGCATGCCAGTTTTGCTGGTGGCGGCATCGAAAGCAGGACAAACTGCGAAGCAGAGCTTGCAGGAAACGCTGGGGCGGCACCCGTATACGAACTTTGGAAGCTGCTGTCGGGCGGCCCTCTGAAGGGCCACGAGCCACTACGAGTCTATGCGAACAGCCACACATATGGAGTCGAAGGTTACGTTCATACGGACAACGACGATACGGAAAACTACTTCTCGACGATCTACTACGCGCACCGGATATGGCACAAGAACTGGTGCGGAGAAACGCTTTTTTTCGCCCGCGACGGCCACGAGATTGTCAAAGCGGTCTATCCTCGTCCCGGCCGGGTCGTCTCGTTCCCCGGCGCAATCCCGCATGCGGCGCATGCGCCAAGTCGCGAGTGCGCCGAACTGCGTATCTCCATCGTGATTAAGACGCAAAAGGCCGTTATATGAGAGGACGATCGCGCGAAGACCTGCTTGCGTTCCTCGTCGAGTCCGGTGCCGGGAACGTCGCCCATACGGGTCGAACATTCCTCGATCATCTGATCGGGGTCGAAGGACTGCTGGCCGACTGGGGATGCGACGAGGACGTGCAGTCTGCCGGGCTTTTCCATAGCGTGTACGGAACAAATCGGTTCAAAACGGCCCTTGTCGGCCTGCACACCCGGCCACTTGTCACGCAGCTCATCGGGAAAGAAGCAGAGGAACTCGCGTTTCTGTTTTGCTCGTCGACGAGGCCGCAAGCATGGCTTGACGCCTGTGCCGGCGGCAAACTCGTCGACAGACAGTCTGGAAAAACTCGGGTCGTGTCCAAGGCGGTTCTCGGCCGGTTGATCGAGATGGAATGTGCGAACCTCCTCGAGCAGGATAACGGTCGCAAGTTCCTGCAGGCGATTCCATCGGTCACACACAAATCGGGCGTCCGCCTGCGAGTGCAGATCGTCGATGCGATTCGTGCACGACTCGCACCTGCGGAAGACAACCACGACACGGACCATATTACGATCGAAACGGCCCAAACGGGAGACCTGCCAGAGATACTTGCGCTCGCGCACCAACTGCATGTCGACAGTCGGTACGCATCGCTGCGTTTCGACGAGCAATCCACGAAACGCTTTCTAGCCGCGACGATCGGCAACTCGCGCGCGTGCATCCTTGTCGCGAGAACGAACGGGGAGGCGCGAGGCTTTCTGCAAGGCGCGCTGCACGAGGTCCCGTGGTCGAATTCGCGGATCGCGAAGTGCGAGCACATCTATGTCGCTCCGAGGCAAAGAGGACTGACGGGACTAAGGTTGCTGCATATGTTCAAGCGCTGGGCACGCACGGCAGGCGCCATTGAACTGCGTGTGATCGACACGTTTGGAGAAGACGTCCGGCGCTCACGTGCGTATTTCGAACGCGTCGGACTGGGTGATACCGGCGGGAGTTTTTCGTTGTGGCTATAGATATCCAGCCCGACGCGCCGGCACGGATCGCTAGTCCCGCTCCGCTGCAGTTGTTCCGGTCCACGGCGCTCGAATTTCAGCAGCGCGCGCTACCGGGTACTGTACTGCTGTCGCAGGAAATTTCCCGCTGGGTTCTGACGATCGCTTCACTCGCGTTTGCCGCCGCAATCTGTGCGTTTCTCACGATTGGCACATATACACGCCGGGTACGAGTCAGCGGGCAGGTGCAATTGACTCACAAGGTCGCGCACGTTTATGCGTCAGTCGACGGCACCGTAATCAGGCGCCTCGTGAACGAGGGCCAGTTCATCGACAAGGGCGCCCCGCTCTACGTAATCGACAGCGACAAACGCAGCGCGGCTATCGGTCAAACGCAGGAAGCGATCACCGCAAGCCTGAAGCAGAGGCGCGATGAGGTATCAGACCAAAAGGAACGGCGAAGCCGGATTCTCGCGGAGGACCGGCAAGCGCTCGACGGCAAGGTTGCCGACCTGCAGGTCGAGTTACGGCAAATGCGGACCCAAGTCGACGCGTTGCGCGATTTGGTCGTGGCCAACGAGGAAAACCTCGAGCGTTACCGCCAGCTTGCGCTGCACGGATATTATCCGCCAGCTCAACTGCAGCAGAAAATACAGGACAACCTTGATACGAAGGCGAGACTGGCCGGCGTCGAGAAGGACATGGCCGCGGCCATGTCCGACCTGGAGCAGTCTCAAAGCCTTCAGCGCAGTTTTCCGCTGGAGTTGCAGAACGAACTTTCGGCGTACGACCAGAAACTTGCGGATCTGGGTGCCCAGTTGGCGGATAACGAGGGGCGCCGCCAAATCGTTGTCTATTCGCAGATACGAGGCCGGGTGACAGCTGCGCTATACGATTCTGGGCAGTCCGTGACATCGTCGACGCTCTTGGTCAGCCTCGTGCCGCAGGACGCACGATGTGTGGTGGACCTTTACGCGCCAAGTAAGGCGACTGGCTTCATCGCGGTCGGCTCCGACGTGCTCCTCCGATACGAGGCCTTCCCTTACGAGAAATTCGGCCAATACGGCGGCCACGTGATCGAAATAGCACGTACGACCTTGCCGCCGACCCTGCTGCAGCAGGACAGTAATTCGAAAGAGACGCTGTACCGTGTACGTGTCCAGCTTAACGAACAGACTGTGAGAGCGTACGGCAAATCGATCGGGCTCGAAGACGGAATGAAGGTCGACGCCGATATCCTCCTGGAAACAAGGAAAATATACGAATGGGTTTTAGAGCCGCTATACGCGATCACAGAGCGTTACGGTGGCGCTGTGCGATAGCATCACTGGTCGTCGCGTCGGCCGGGCTGCGCGTCGCATGCGCGCAGAATATCGGAGCGGCGTGGGATCTCGTGCAGACAGTCGACCAGGTGGAGGCGAGCAATGCCGGGTATGCGGCGGCGCAGGCATCCTTTCGGGCTGCGCAGCAGGCGGTGCCCGAAGCGGTGGCACCGTTGTTGCCACGTGTCTCACTGAACGGAAGATTACAAAAGGGCAGCACTCTGGTCGGCGAGACGACGGGAGGAAAGGATTTCCATACCAACGGTTACACACTCTCGCTCTCCCAACCCATCGTCAATGTCAGCCAGTGGCACGCAGTCGGTGAAGCCAAACTCAGCGAGACGCGTGATGCGATTTCGCTTGCCGAGGCCCGGCAAAATCTCGTTGCGGAGTCCGTGTCGGCCTACATCGACGCGCTGGAGGCCCGCGAGAAGCAGAAAGCAGCCGACGCGCACCGTGCGGCACTCGCAGAAACGCTCCTTGCCACAAAGCACGCGTTCGCGTGGGGCACGGTCACGATCGTCGACGTACAGGACGCGGAAGCACGACTCGCGCGCGCCGACGCCGACTTGATTGCGGTCGACAACGACATCGAGATTGCATTGAGCAAACTGCGCCGGATGACCGGGGACGACACGATCATGATCAAGGCGCTCCCGGCCGGACGTTCGATTCGGCCACTCCCCCCCGGCCCACTGCCAGACCTGCTGGAAACCGCTGAGGCTGAGAATTTGGGCGTGAACAAATCGCGCCTCGATGTTCAGATCGCCAGCACACGCGTAAAGGTGGCGGCAAGCGAATTGCTCCCGACGGTGGAGACGGTGCTGAGCCACAGCCGCGGATCGGCGAGCTATCTGGAAGGCCAGACCAACGTCAGTCTGGGACGGCAGGGTCATTCGGACGCGATCGGCATTCAGCTCAGCGTACCGATTTTCGACGGCTTCGGCGCGGTGGCGAAGACACGCCAGCGTCTCGACGAGAGGGAGTCGGCGGAAAGTTTGCTCGATGAATCGATTCGAAACGTTCGTCAGCAGACGCGCCAAGAATACCTCAATACGGTTTCCAGCCTGTCACGGATGAATGCGCTGAAGCTAGCGGTTCAGACCGCGACCACTGCGTGCGACGCAACGGGGCTGGCGTTCGTACTCGGCATAAAAGTGAATGCGGACGTGCTCGACGCGGAAGACAGGCTCTACACTGCCCAGACTGACGCAATCAAGGCTACGTTCGACGCGCTGCAGTCCAACGTCAAACTGAAGCAATTGACGAACGAACTAAGCGAGTTTTATGTCGGGCTACTGAATCAGGAAATCTACGGCGAGCCGTAATATCGTAGTGTTGCCCCATGTCTTCTTCGCGTTCTCGTACACACTACCGAGTCTGGATGACACAAGCAGGGTGGCACGCGCCTTCACTGCGGTGTGGCGTCCCCGAGTACGGCAAGTGACCAGCGATTTTCGTACCCCGGACAGGTGGATGCCTTGTCAGATAAGGCCGTGGAAAGGCTATCCGACTTGCCCGGGGCAATTGGCCGTCAACCTGCAAGAGGGCGGTCGCTTGCATATGAATCGTCGCGACCTGAACGCACGGGGTGACGCTCAAGCGCGCCGTCCTCTAGATGTCCTCAGACCTCATTGGTCACAGCAACGAGCGCACCTTTCGACGATTCAGCAAGGGGTCTTTTGTCGCTCATCCGAAAGCGCGCAACGCGCTTCGACAATACAAATACAAGTCGGACTGCGTTGGATACCGACTGTTCGGTATGTTTTATGAATTTCGAAGATCAGATATGGTGATACCCCGGGTCGGTGAGCCGAATCGGAAGTAGATTTTTCCAGCATAGGGAGTCCTACGCGATGAAGAAGTCGAAGTTCACAGACAGCCAGATCATGGATGCGCTCGAGCGGGCGGAAGCTGGGATGGCGGTGCCGGAGATTTGTTGGAAACGGGGTATCAGCACGGCGACGTTCTACTCGAGATCGACTTCTCACTACCCTCTGCGCGTCTCATACGAGCCCTGGAACAGATCGTGGGATAGCGGGGCAAACCGGCAGCGATACGTTGTGACAACGGCCCGGAGTGCCTGAGTGAGACGATCACACAATCGGCCGGGCAGCATGGTGTCGCGTTGAACTACATTCAGCCGGGCAAACCTCGGCAGAACGCCTGCGTGGAACGCTTCAACCCCACGGTACGCTACGAATGGCAGTCCCAGTACTACTGAGATGGCTTGGCGCACATCCAGCAGTTCGCCACCGAATGCATGTGACAATACAATCACGAGCGCCGCAACAAGGGCATAGGTGGCATAGCGCCAGAACAGCGGCTGATGGCCACGACATAGCCTCTATTTCTCACGCGTGTTAGAAGCAGGGGGTTACCCACTGTCGCAGGGCGACTGCAACGTGCGCCCATCGAGAATGACTGCGCTGGGCTGACCCGTACGGCCCTGCGCGACGCGGAGTTTCGAACGCAGATCATCGGCCATGGCCTCGAAACAACCCGCCTGAATCCAGCGTTGTGTTTGCTGATAAACCAGTTCCCAAGGGGAAAGTCATTTGGCAACATCTGCCGCGGTGCTCCCGCGCGCACGATCCAGCGCAGCGCATTAAACGTCTCGCGCAGCTCGTATCGGCGCTGCGGTGCGTCTTTGTTCATCAAAGCCAGAAACGGAGCCGCAAAGCTCCATTCCTCGTTCGAAACATCCGTCGGATAGGGTTTGCGTTTTGCCATCCGGCCAGGATACCGGGTTTGGCCGTAAGTGCCTACCGCGCGCTAGGGCACGTCCCGTGCTAAGGTCGTGAGATTGCAAAGCGCGGCGCCTCGCCGTGGCGGCCAGTCCGCCCGCCAGAGGCACCGCAGCGAGAGAGGAGCAAGAGGCCTTCGCCATGGACGATACCGGCGCCGAGCTGTTGCCCGTCTGGCGCGCGAATCTCGTGTTGCTGACCCACGAGGTGGGCGCGCCCACGCGGCTCGCACGCATGATGACGTTTTCCGCGTCGTACCTGAAGCTGATCCTTGCTGGCCAGCGGGAGTTCAGCGAGGAATTCGCGCGCGGCGTCGAGGCCGTCACGGGCCTGCCCGACGGCTGGCTCGACACGCCGCACGAGGCCGGCGACGTGCCGCAAGCCACGCGCGACGCGATCAACAACGAAACCCCGCTCGCACGCTTTCGCGGCACCGCGCATCCGCTGCGCAAGCCACCCGTGCTGCGCACCGCGGGCCCGACACTCGGCCAGAGTCCCGCGCGGCGCGAAGACAGCGCCGCCGCCGAGCTCGAAGCCCATCGGCGTCTCGCCGGGCTGCGCGTGGTGCGCGATCTGGCGGCCCAGGATGTACGGCGGCTCGAACGTCATCTGAGCCTGCTGCCGGTCGATACGGCCGTGCTGCGCACCCGCATCGAGGATGTGATCGCCGCCGCCGATCCCGACGAGCGCGTGCGCGCCGATCTCGCGGGCCGTCTCGAACAGATCGAAAAGCATCGCGAACTGCTGCTGCGCCATGTGATGAAGCTGCAGGCGCTGCTCACACGGCTCGGCGACGACCCGGAGCGCCCGTTGCCATGACGGCGTTCGCGAACCCGCTGACGGGTGGCCTGCGCCGTGCGCTCGCGCAACGCGAGCGCGACGGCATGCGCGGCACGGTATCGCCGCGCACGCTCGCGGCGGGCACGGGCTGGTCCGTCGACGACGTGCTGTGCACCCACGGTCCCCGCGATCGCCCGTTCGAGGAAGCGCACGCACGCGCCTGCATCGCCGTCGTGGCGGCCGGCTGCTTCAGCTATCGCAATCCCGCCGGCCACGCGCTGCTCGCGCCCGGTGCGCTGATGCTCGGCCGCGCGGGGCAGTGCTTTGAGTGCGCGCATCGCCATGCGCCGGGCGATCGCTGCATCGCGTTCCATTACGACCCGGACTGGCTCGCGCGCGTGGCCGTCGAGGCAGGCATGGCGAGCGCCGCCGCCCACTGGGGCATGCCGCGCCTGCCGCCGTTGCGCGCGTTCGCGCCGCTCGTCGCGCGCGCGTGCCTGCAGGTGGGCGAGGGCGCGCAAGCGGGGCGCGACAGCTGGGACGAACTCGCGATCGGGCTGGCTATCGCGGCGCTGCGCGAAAGCGCGCGTCAGGGCGCGCATCGCACGCGTTCCGTGCCAGCCGCGACGCGTTCGGCCACGGGCTTCTCGCGCGTCGCCGCGACGCTGCGCATGATCGACGAGACGCCCGAGGACGCGCACACGCTGGCCAGTCTCGCCGCTGCTGCGGGCGTGAGCGAGTTCTGGTTTCTGCGCACGTTCGCAGCGGTGGCGGGCGTGACGCCGCATCAATATCTGTTGCGCGCGCGCTTGCGGACTGCCGCGCTGCGCGTGGCGCGCGAGGACGCGAAGATCGTCGATATCGCGCTCGCGAGTGGCTTTAACGACCTGTCGAACTTCAACACGATGTTTCGCGCGGAATACGGCGCGAGCCCGCGTGTCTGGCGCGACGAGGCGCGCGCGCGGCGGCTCGCGGGGGTGCTGTCGAAGCGCCCGGCGCCGTGAGCGGCCGCCTGCTGCTGGCACTCGCGCTGTGCCTCGCCGCATCCGGCGTCGCGCATGCGCAGGGCGACGACAACCTCGAACCGTGGACCCTCGAGCGCGACGTGCATCTATTCGTCGTGCAGAAGGACGGCTCGGTCGAGGAGCACGACGACACGATCGTGCGCGCGAACACCACGGCGGGCGTCGACGACATCGCGCAACGCTACGTGTGGTTCAACAAGGACATCGAACAGATCGAGCTCGTCGCCGCCGAGACGATCGACCCCGACGGCACGCGTCACCAGGTCGGCCCCGACGGCATCCGCGATGTCCAGGAGCCGCGCTCGGCCGGCGCGCCGACCTTCGAGGACGGGGTGCTGCGCACGGTGATCTTCCCGGGCGTGCGGCCAGGTTCGCGCGTGCATCTGGCGTTTCGCAAGCGGCGCGCCGTGCCCTTGCAGGCGGGCGCGTTCGCGTACTTCGTCGAACCGGACGGCGAGAGCGTCGAGCAGCAGCAACTGATCTTCGACCTGCCCGCCGACTTGCCCTTGCACGTCGATGCACGCGGCTACGCAGAAGCGCCGCCAGTCACCGCGAATGGCCGAACGCGCTACGTGTTCGACTACCATCACGGCCCGTATGCGCCGCTGGAACCCGGCGCGGTATCGATGCTGAACTGGGGCGACCGGCTCATGGTATCGACCGTGCCCGACTACGCGAGCTTCGCCGCGCGCTATCGCGACGCCGCCGCCGACACGTCTGCGACCGACCCGCGCATCGCCGCGTTCGCCGCGTCGCTCACGGCCGGCGCGACGAGCGAGCGCGAGAAGGCGCAGCGCCTCTACGACTGGATGCGCCTGAACATTCGCTACGTCGCGCTGTTTCTCGGCGAGACGGCGGCGCAGCCGCACCGCGTGACCGACATCCTGCGCAACCGCTATGGCGACTGCAAGGATCACGTCGCGCTCTACACGGCGCTGCTCGCGGCGGTCGGCATCCGCGCGCAGGCGGCGCTACTCAACCTGGGGCCGGTGTACACGCTGCCGTCGGTGCCCGGCTACGGCGGCGGGGCCATCAATCACGCGATCACGTATCTGTCCGGTCTCGATCTGTACGCCGACACGACGGCGGGCGGCACGGCCTTCGGCTATCTGCCGGCGGGCGTGATGGACCGCCCGGCGCTGCTCGTCGACGACGGCGTGCTCGCGCGCACGCCGGCGACGCAGCCGCACACCCGCACCGTGCAACTGGCGCTCGATGTCCACGCCGATGGCTCGGCCGCGTATCGCTATCACGTCGAGGACGCAGGCGCGAGCGCCGAGCCCGAGCGCAACCTGTTTCGCCGCGCGACGCGCCAGCGCATCCAGCAAGTCGCGGCGCAGCGCCTGCGCGCGAGTGGATTGCGCGGCACCGCGCGCCTCTCGACCGGCCCGCTCGACGCGCTCGACGGGCCGTTCTCGACCACACTCACAGGCACGCTCGAACACGTCGTGTGGACCGACGGCACGACGGCGCTGCCTGCATGGAGCAGCTTGTCGGGCGGCATCGCAACGCTGGTCGACGGGTGGCTCGCCGAGCCGCATCGCACGCAGCCGTTCGCCTGCATCGGCGGCGAGTTCGACGAGTCCGCGCAGATCGCGCTGCCCGCTGATGTGCGCGTGACCGACGTGCCGCGCGATGCGCGCGTGGAGGCGCCGCCGCTCGTCTACGAGTCGAATTACGTGTTCGATCGGGCGAGCCGCACGCTGCAGATCACTCGCCGGCTCGTGGCGCAGTTCGGCCACCAGGTCTGCTCGCCCGGCGAGTTCGCGCAAATGCGCGACGCACTCGTGCGCATCGAGCGCGATGCGCAGGCGCAGATCGTGGTGCGGGCGAACGGGGGATGAGGGGAAGCGCGCGGTATCAGTTGCCGCCGCGCGTGACGAGCGGCACCCAGTCGCCGTTCTTCACCTGGTAGAGCGTCGAGGCGCCGTTCTTCAGCGTGCCGTTGCCATCGAACGCGATGTGGCCCGTCACGCCATCGAAGCTCACGGTCTTGAGCGAAGCGCGGTAAGCGTCGGGAGACGCCGATTTGGCGTTCTCCATCGCCTTGATCGCGGCCCACGCCGCGTCATAGCCGAACGGCGCGTACGACAACACATCGACGCCATAACGGTCATGAAAGCGATGCGCAAAGCGCTTGCCGAGCGGCATGTCGGCGAGCGGCCGGCCGTATTCCCAGGCCATCACGCCTTCGGCGGCCGGGCCCGCGAGGCGGATGAACTGCGAGTTGCGCACGCCCCCGCCCGTGACGAGCTGCGCCGTGACGCCGAGCTGTTTCATCTGGCGCGCGAGCGTCGCCGCCTGCGCGTCGAGCCCGCCGAAATACACGAGGTCGGGGGTCGCGGGCTGGATCTTCGCGAGCACCGGACGCAGGTCGGTGGCCTGGCTGTTGGTGTAATCGCGCGCGACGATGTTGCCGCCCTGGGCCTTCACGGCGCGCTCGAATTCGTCGGCTTCGCCCTGGCCGAACGCGCTGCGGTCGTCGATGATCGCGATGCGCCGCGCGCGGCTCACGTCGAGCGCATAGGACGCCGCGTTGCCGGCGTTCTGCGCATCGGTCGGAATCACCATGAAGGTGTTGGCGAAGCCCTGGCTCGTGATCGCCGCGTTGGTCGCGGCCGGGCTGATCATCGGAATGCCCGCGCTTTCATAGATGCGCGAGGCCGGCAGCGTCGTGCCCGAGTTGAAGTGGCCGACCACGACGGACACGTTCGCATCGACGAGATGGCGCGCCGCCAGCATGCCCTGGCGCGGATCGGACTGGTCGTCGACGGCCACGAGCGTGAAGTGGGCGAGCTGGTCGCCCACGTGGATGTTCTGCGCGTTGGCGTCGTCGAGCGCGAGCTGCACGCCGTTTTGCAGATCCCGGCCGTAGCCCGCGTTGTCGCCCGTGAGCGGTGCCGCAAAGCCGATGCGTACCGTGAGCGGATCCGCCGCCGCAGTGGCGGGCAACGCGGCGCAAGCGCCGATCAGAAGAGCGATGGTGGTGAGCGTCTTCAACGGGCTCATCGTGGCTCCAGGGGCTCCGGGGCGGGTTCGGTCGGTGGTGGGCGTTCCCGCTCACCGGCTTCGTTGTTATTTACAGCAGTATCGCTGCGGCGCCGCGTGCGGGGATTGTGCCCGTTGACGCCGCGCCGCGCGCTCAGTGCTCGCCCTGGAGTTCGACGAGCGCGGCGCGCAGATGTTCGAGCGGCGCCTTCGTGTCGTCGCTCGCCCAGCTGTCGAGGTCGTCGAGCGCGCGCTGGCAGCCATCGAGCAGCACGTCGAGATCGATCGGAATGCCGTTGGCGATCGCGAGGTGGATGCTGCGCGCAAAGCGCTCGCAGTCGTCGTCGCCGTACGAGATATCGAGCGTGTCGGCGATCGACTGCGCGATGTCGCTGCGCTCGCGGTCTTCGACGGTGACGAAGTCGAGGATGCCTTGCGCGACATCGGGCGAGTGATAGAGCGCGATATCGAGCCACGCGGTGGCGTCGAAGCCGGGCTCGTCGCGTTCGGTCTCGAAGTACGCAATCGCTTCCTGTTCGTGCGCTTCGCCGGCGTCGACGGCAAGGCAAAGGGCTTCGAAATTCTCTTCCTGTTCGCTGCGGATGGGGTGGGACATCGGTCAATCTCTATTCGGACGGTCAATACGGGGTGCGGGCCCGGCCCAGGGCCGGTTGCGAGCGCACGCCGCGCATTATAGGCCGAGCCGGGGCCGGTTTTCTTCCGCTTTTAGTCCGCCGTTAGTCTGATTCCGCGACCCAGGCGTCGAACCACTCGCGCGGCCGCGCGATCTCGTCCTGCGCCGCGACGATTTCCAGCTCGTAGCGGTTCGCCTCCCAGGTGGTCTTGACGACGGCGTTGACGGCCGCGAGCGTGTGCTCGAAGGCCGCGCGCAGCGAGTCGCCCAGCAACGTGCGCGCGACGAACACGGCGCTCGTCAGGTCGCCCACGCCGACCGGCTGGCGCGCGAACGGATAGAGCGGGCGCTGGCCGAGCCACGCCTCGCGCTCGCTGACCACGAGCATGTTGAAACGGTCGGCGGGACTATTGCGGTCGAGCAGATGCTTGACAAGGATGATCTTCGGCCCGCGCGCGATCAACTCGCGGCACGCGTCGATCGCTTCGTCGGCGGTCTCGATCTCGCGGCCGACGAGCCGCTGCAACTCGCTGTGATTGGGCGCCATGCCGTCGGCCACCTCGGGCATGTGCTCGACCAGAAACGCCTGGATGCCGGGCTCGACCTGGCAGCCGCTGGTCGAGCCCGTCGTGCCCATCACCGGATCGCAGAAGTACCACGCATGCGGATTCGCGCTCTTCACCGCGCGCACGATGTCGATCACGGCCTGCGCCTGATCGGCGGCGCCGAGGTACCCCGAGAGCACCGCGTCGCAGCGCGGCAGCACGCCGATCGCGCCGATGCCCTCGACCAGTTCGACCATTTGCGCGGCGTCGATGGCGCTGCCGTTCCAGTGACCGTACTGCGTATGGTTCGAGAACTGCACGGTGTTGAGCGGCCACACGTTCACGCCGAGCCTGCGCATCGGGAACTCGGCCGCGCTGTTACCCGCGTGGCCGAAGACGACGTGCGACTGGATGCTGAGGACGTTTTTCATGATCGGTCTCTCGTGGCGAAGGCGAGAAGATGTCGATGCAGCGGCCCACGTGCCTGGCCGACAGGTTGTGGGCGGTGCAACAACGATAACCGAATTCGCGCTCGGGCCGCCAGCCGGATGCGTGGCGGGCGTTGTGTCGCGACCTCAGCGGAGCGTTTCAGGCCTGCTCAGGTCAGCTCGCGATAGAGCGCCATGTAGCGCTCGGCCGACGCCGACCAGCCAAAGTCGGCGCGCATGGCGCGCTGCTGGGTGATGCGCCATTCGCGGCGATGCGCCTGCAATGCGAACGCGCGGCGGATCGCGGCGCGCAATGCGTCGGGCTCGAAGCGCTCGAATACGAAGCCGGTTGCGAGCCCCTCGGCGAGGTTTTCGAGCGAGGCATCGACGACCGTATCGGCGAGCCCGCCCACCCGATGCACGAGCGGCAGCGTGCCATAGGCGAGCGCATAGAGCTGGGTGAGCCCGCACGGCTCGAAGCGCGAGGGCACCGCGATCACATCGGCGCCGGAGACGATCGCATGGGCGAGCGCTTCGTCGAAGCCGAGTTCCACGGCCACCGACTCGGGATGTGCATGGGCGACGCGCTGCAGGCCCTGTTCGAGCGCCGGGTCGCCGGTGCCGAGCACGACCAACTGGCCGCCGCGCGCGACGATCTCGGGCAGCGCGGCGAGCAGCAGGTCGAGGCCCTTTTGCTCGGTGAGGCGGCTCACGACGCCAAAGAGCAGCGCATCGCGCTGATGCGCGATGCCAAAGCGCGCCTGCAGCGCGGCCTTGCATTGATGCTTGCCGGCCAGACGCGTGACGTTGTAATGCGCGGCGATGGCCGGATCGGTGGTCGGATTCCACACGCTGTAATCGACGCCGTTGAGGATCCCGACGAGATCGTGTGTGCGTGCGCGCAACAGCCCTTCGAGACCGCCGCCCTGGGCGAGCGTCTGGATCTCGCGCGCATAGGTCGGGCTCACGGTGGTGATCTTGTCCGCGAAGAAGAGGCCGGCTTTCAGAAACGAAAGCTGCCCGTAGAACTCGATGCCCTCCATCGCGAAGAAGTCGGCGGGCAGGCCGAGATCGGCGAACTGGTGCGCGGGGAACACGCCCTGGTAGGCGAGGTTGTGCACCGTGAACACCGAGCGCGCGAGCGGCGCACCGCTGCGCGCCGCCGCGCGCAGGTAGGCGGGGGCGAGGCCCGCGTGCCAGTCGTGCGCGTGCACGATCTGCGGCGTCCAGGCCTCGTCGAGATGCTGCGCGAGCTGCGCGGCGGTCCAGCCGAGCAGCGCGAAACGCTGCGCGTTGTCGCCATAGGGCACGTGCTCGGCGTCGAGATAGGGGTTGCCGGGGCGCGCGTAGAACGCATCGGCGCGGATCATGTAGACCGGCATGCCGTTATCGGGCAGGCGACCCAGTTCGAGCGTCGCGCCCGGTGCGCCGAAGCTGCGCGACAGGCGCGCGACCGTGCGCAGATCGGCGAGGCCCGCCGCCACTTGCGGAAAACCCGGCAGCAGGATGCGCACGTCGGCGCCCTGTTCGTTGAGCGCTGCGGGCAGCGCCGCCGTCACGTCGGCGAGGCCGCCCGTCTTCAGGAGCGGATACAGTTCACTGGCTACATGGAGCGCGCGGATCGTCATCGGCTGGGGTTTCCTTCGGGTTGGGCGGTCCGGTCCGGAGCATCTCAGGTCAGGTCGACAATCGTGCGAGCGCCTCGCGTGTGACGAGCACGACGCCGCTCTCGGTACGATAGAAGCGCTCGGCGTCGCGCTCGGGGTCTTCGCCGATCACCGTGCCGTCGGGCAACTCGCAGCCCCGGTCGACCACCACCTTGCGCAGCCGGCAACTGCTGCCGACCGTCACCTGCGGCAACAAGACTGCCTCAGCAATGTTGCAAAACGACTTCACGACGACTTTCGACGACAGCACCGAGCGCGACAGCTGCGAGCCCGAGATCACGCTGCCGCCGCAGACGATCACGTTGGTGCCCGAGCCCTGCAGCCCGTTCATGTCGCGCACGAACTTCGCGGGCGGCAACTGCTCCTGGTATGTCCAGATCGGCCAATTGCGGTCGTAGAGGTCGAGCGCGGGAATCGTCGAGGCGAGGTCGAGGTTGGCGGCCCAGTACGCGTCGATCGTGCCGACGTCGCGCCAGTAGGGTTCGGCCGCCGGGTCCGACGAGACGCACGACATGCTGAACGGATGCGCGATCGCGTTGCCCTCGCTGACCACGCGCGGAATGATGTCCTTGCCGAAATCGTGATCGGTCGAGCCGCTCTCCATGTTTTCTTCGAGCAGCTTGCACAGGTATTCCGTGTCGAACACGTAGATGCCCATGCTCGCGAGCGCGATGTCGGGATGCCCCGGCATCGCGGGCGGATCGTCGGGTTTCTCGACGAAGCCGGTCACGCGGCGCGCCTCGTCGACGGCCATCACGCCGAACGCGCGCGCTTCGAGGCGCGGCACTTCGATGCAGCCGACCGTGCAGTCGGCGCCGCTCGCCTCGTGGTCGGCGATCATGCGCGTGTAGTCCATCTTGTAGACGTGGTCGCCCGCCAGCACGACGACGTGGCGCGGCCGGATCGAGCGGATGATGTCGAGGTTCTGGTAGACGGCGTCGGCGGTGCCGCGATACCAGTGGGCGCCCTCGACGCGCTGCTGCGCCGGCCACAGGTCGAGGAACTCGTTGAACTCGCCGCGCAGGAAACCCCAGCCGCGCTGCAGATGACGCAACAGCGAATGCGCCTTGTACTGGGTGACGACGGCGATGCGGCGGATGCCCGAATTCAGGCAGTTCGAGAGCGCAAAGTCGATGATGCGGTACTTGCCGCCGAAATAGACCGCTGGCTTCACGCGCTTGTTGGTGAGCGGGCCGAGGCGCGTGCCGCGGCCGCCCGCGAGCACGATGGCGAGCGTCGTGCGTTGCAGATCGTTGAGGCTGCTCGGAGTATTCATGTGCGTCTCCTTGTTGTGCCCCCGGGGTTGGCCCGTTGCCTCGCGCATTGCGGCGAGCGCCGTGTTATGTGCCGATCCTTTGAACGTTCTAGCACCGAATCGGGCATCGCGGTGAGCAATCTGTGCGATTGGTGCGAAGCAATGCGCGCGCCCGGCTAGAATCGTGACACATGGGGCCGTGAAGCCTCGCGCCTGCCGCACGTTGTTCCGCTATCTTGCCGCCGATGAAAACGTTCCGCTCGATGCGCGTCCGCGCGCTTGCTTTTGCTGCTGCCTTTGCTTGTGCTACCGCCGCGTTCGCTGGCGCCGCCCCTGCCGACGATGGTCCCGCCTATGGCCCGCAGCTCGAAGGCTTCGACTATCCGTGGCCGGTCCGGCAATTCGACTTCACCTCGCAGGGGCAGTCGCTGCACATGGCCTATATGGACGTGCAACCGGCCAGGCCCAACGGCCGCACCGTCGTGCTGCTGCACGGCAAGAATTTCTGCGCGGCGACGTGGGGCGACACGGTACGCACCTTGTCGGCGGCCGGTTACCGCGTGGTCGCGCCCGACCAGATCGGCTTTTGCAAATCGAGCAAGCCCGCCGCATACCAGTTCACGTTCCAGCAACTCGCGCGCAACACGCATGCGCTGCTCGCGTCGCTCGGCATCGGCGAGGCAACCATCGTCGGCCATTCGACAGGCGGCATGCTCGCGGTGCGCTATGCGCTGATGTATCCGCAGGAGACGCAGCAACTGGTGCTCGTCAATCCGATCGGTCTCGAAGACTGGAAGGCCAAGGGCGTGCCGTCGATTTCCGTCGACGACTGGTACGCACGCGAGCTGAAGACGAGCGCCGACGGCATCCGCCGCTATGAGCAGGCCACTTACTACGCGGGCCAGTGGCGTCCTGCCTACGAGCCGTGGGTGCAGATGCTCGCGGGCATGTATCGCGGGCCGGGACGTGCGGCCGTGGCGTGGGATTCGGCGCTGCTCTACGACATGATTTACACGCAGCCGGTCGTCTACGAGTTCGGCCAGTTGCGCATGCCGGTGCTGTTGATGATCGGTCAGAAGGACACGACCGCGATCGGCAAGGATCTCGCGCCGCCCGAGGTGCGTGCGCAGCTTGGGCGTTATCCGGAACTGGGGCGTGCGGCGGCGCAGGCGATGCCGCATGCGACTCTGGTCGAATTTCCTGATCTCGGGCATGCGCCGCAGATGCAGGATCCGGAGGCGTTTCATCAGGCGCTTCTGAGCGGGTTGGCAGCGGCGCCGGTCAAGCACTGAGGGAACGGGCAGGACTTCGAGTCACCACAGGCAATGGCAGTCGTCGCTGGCTGGACGCCGCTATGCCGACGGTTCGTACGGTCCCGAAGGCGCCTTCACGAGCGGAAGGTTGACGAAGTGATCCACAAGGTTGACAATCAATCTACATAAGGTTGTCAAAGGTGCGATATGGTCAGCAAGGTTCGGGAGCAGGGGGAACTGGTGCGCCGGTTCATACTGGAGCACATCGAACGTCACAGCGACGACATCACGGCACTGGCGGCGCAAAAGTTTGGAATCACCCGGCAAGCGGTGAACAAGCACCTTACAAGACTACGCGAGCAAGGAACCATAACGAAGGAAGGCGAAGGGCGTGCATCGAGTTACAAGCTCGTCTCGCTCTTTCAGCAGACCTTTTCCTGGCAGCTTACGGATTCACTCGCGGAGGATGTGGTCTGGCGGCTGAACATCAAGGACACGATATCGCCGCTACCCGACAACGTTCTCAACATCTGGCTCCACGGATTCACCGAGATGTTCAACAACGCGATCGATCACTCGGGCGGAGCCACGATTGCCGTCCAGATCAAAAAGACGGGGATATCGACAGAGATCGCTATTTCCGATGACGGCATCGGGATCTTCAAAAAGATTCAAAGCGAGCTCGGTCTGCTGGACGAGCGTCATGCCATCTTCGAGCTTTCGAAAGGAAAGTTGACCACGGACCCACGCAATCACTCGGGGGAAGGCATTTTTTTCGCTTCCCGAATGTTCGACAGATTCGAGATCCTTTCCGGTGGCTTGTACTTCAGTCACGAGCGAGGCAAGCCGGAGGACTGGTTGCTCGAACGCTCCAGGGCACATTCGGGTACCGCCGTCTTCATGGAGTTGAATAACCACACGGCAATGACTGCAAAGAAGGTCTTCGACGAGTTCACCGAGAGCGATGACTACACGTTCGACAAGACGATTGTGCCCGTCAACCTGGCCAGGTACGGCGCCGATGAACTCGTGTCCCGATCGCAGGCAAAAAGGCTATTGGCGCGCGTGGAGCTCTTCAAGCACGTAATTTTTGACTTCATGGATATCGATTCGATCGGGCAGGCATTCGCCGATCAAATTTTCCGCGTTTTCGCAGCGGAGCACCCGGAAATCGAGCTTTTATCCATGAACACCAACGCCGAAGTGAAAAACATGATCATGCGTGCGCTCGCGGCGAAGGGCGAACGATAGGCTTGGAAGCGTGCTGTGTCCACGTGAGGGAAAGGCCCATCGAGGCCGTGAATTCTGCGGACGCACCAGGTCGTCGCTTCCGCCGCGTCCTTCAAGCTTGCGTGTCATCGCAAGCGGGTTGGCGCGGCTTCGGCGTGAACGAGCGATGCCGGCCAAGGGGGCATCGCCGTGACCAACGTTATCGAACGTCCTCTTAACTAGCCCCCAACTCATCACGCACCTGCGCGGCGATCTCAAACGACCGCAAGCGCGCCGCGTGATCGTAAATCTGCGCGGTGATGATCAGCTCATCGGCGTCCGTCTGCGCGATGATCGATTCGAGCGCGTCGCGCACGGTCTGCGGGCTGCCGATGGCCGAGCACGACAGCGCGTGCGCAACCCCGGCCATTTCGAACTCGTTTGCATCGAGCTGCGCCACGGGCGGCGGCAATTGTCCCGGCGTGCCGCGCCGCAGATTGAGGAACTGTTGCTGCAGCGAGCTGAAAAGCAGGCGCGCTTCGTCGTCGGTCGCGGCTGCGAACACATTCACGCCGACCATCGCATGGGGCTTCGCGAGCGTCGCGGACGGCCGGAACTGGGTGCGATAGACGCGCAGCGCATTGAACAGCTGATCGGGCGCGAAGTGCGAGGCGAACGCGAACGGCAGGCCGAGCGCCGCCGCCAGCTGCGCGCTGAAGAGGCTCGAGCCGAGCAGCCAGATCGGCACTTCGAGACCCGCACCGGGCACCGCGCGCACGCGCTGACCCGGCACCGGCTCAGCGAAGTAACGCTGCAACTCGACGACATCATCGGGAAACGAATCGGCGCTGCCTTGCAGGTCGCGGCGCAATGCGCGCGCGGTGGTCTGGTCGGTGCCCGGCGCGCGGCCGAGTCCGAGATCGATGCGTCCCGGATAGAGCGACGCGAGCGTGCCGAACTGCTCGGCGATCACGAGCGGCGCGTGATTGGGCAGCATCACGCCACCCGAGCCGACCCGGATCGTCTGCGTGCCGCCCGCGATATGGCCGATCACGACCGAGGTCGCTGCGCTGGCAATGCCGGGCATGTTGTGATGCTCGGCGACCCAGAAGCGCTGGAAGCCGAGGCGTTCGGCGTGGCGGGCGAGGTCGAGCGTGTTGCGCAAGGCGTCGCCTGCGCTCGCACCGGCGATGATGGGGGAGAGGTCGAGTACGGAAAACGGAATCATGGGCTCGGGGCGGCAGGTGAGGTTCGGCTGCGTGTGTGCAACAAGGCAGCAGGGCAGCGGCCATTGTGCCAAAGCGGCCGGGAGGCTGCTGGCGGGCTCGCTTAACCCCTGCGCCCGGCAGGGTCGGAATAAGCGGGTATTTATCCGGCGCACTACGTTCAATTGCTGATACTGCTTGTGAATTAATATTGCGTTTCATTTTTCTTACCGCGCCGTTTCATTTTTATCGAGACTGATATCGATTTGTTCAGAAGGTGAAATGAATCTGGCTAAATCGTTGTAATGAGCCGCTCGTGCCCATCTGCAAGCGGCCGGCGAGGTGTGCTGCTACAATTTTTCCCGCCCGGCCACCCAGCAAATATTTTCGGCCGCTTAATGTTCCGTTAAGCATTCGAGCCGTAAATTCTTGCCCGTCGACTTATTAAGCGATTTCAGTGATTCGTCGGCGGCTTTGAAAACGGGGATTGGCATGCGGGCGCGCGCTTAATGCCATGTAAAGCCATGCTGCAGGTTCCACGCGAGAGGAAGGGATGGTGAAGATCGACGCATCGAAGCGCGACGCGCGAGGCGGTATCGCATGACGGGGGCCACCGTGACAGCGTCAGAGTGGCTCATCGTCGCGCTCGTTTGCGTGGCTTCGTTGTATGCCGTGGTCGCGGCCCTCGCGATGCCGCGCTTCGGTTCGGCGACGTCGGCGCGCGCCGCCGTGCGCCGTGCCCAGAGAGCCCAGCCACTTGCCGTGAGCGTGCTCAAGCCGCTTTGCGGACTCGAGCCGCAGCTGTTCGAGAATCTCGCGACCTTCTGCGAGCAGACCCATCCGCGCTTCCAGTTGCTCTTCGGCGTGTCCTCGCCGGCCGATCCGGCCATCGGTATCGTGCGGCGCCTGCAGGCGGCGTATCCGCAGCTCGATATCGGTCTCGTGGTCGACGCGCGCGTGCACGGCAGCAATCTCAAGGTCAGCAACCTGATCAACCTGGCCTCGCACGCGCGCCACGAGGTGCTGGTCGTCGCCGACAGCGACATCGCCGTCGAGCCCGACTATCTGCATGTCGTCACCGCGCCGCTCGCCGATGCGCAGGTCGGCGTGGTCACCTGCCTGTATCGTGCGCGCAGCGTCGGCGGTTTCTGGCCGCGCGTCGGCGCACTTTTCATCAACGAGTGGTTCGCGCCCTCGGTACGCGTCGCGCACGCAAGCGGCTCGCGTGCGTTCGGCTTCGGCGCGACGCTCGCGCTGCGCCGCTCGACGCTCGAGCGCATCGGCGGCTTCGCCGTGCTCAAGGACTGTCTCGCCGACGACTATCTGCTCGCGTCCCACGCCCGCGCACAGGGCCTCGCGACCGTGCTCGCGCCGGTGCTCGTCGCCACCGACGTGATCGAGCCGACCTGCGCCGCACTGTGCACGCGCGAGCTGCGCTGGCTGCGCACGATCCGCTCGGTGAATCCGCTGGGCTTCGGCTCGCTGTTCATCACCTTCACGACGCCGTGGCTCGTCGCGGGGGGGCTGCTCGGTGCGCACCTGGCGCTTGCGGGCGCAGCGCAGACGGGCGGCGCGCCGCGCGCGGCGCTGTGGACGCTCGCGGCGAGCACGGCGGCCGGTTTGGTCGCACGTCTTGCGTTGCACGCGCGCAGCAGTTCGCACTGGCGCGCGTTCGTGCGCGATCTGCCGCTCGTGCCGTTGCGCGATGGTTTGCTCGCGCTGCAGTGGCTCGGTGCCGTGTTCGGCACGCATGTCACCTGGCGCGGCACGCGTCTCGCCGTGGCCAACCCCGTCGCGGGACCGGTGATCGAGGTCTCCGATGGCCGTTGAGCGCGCCGCGCTGTTTTTTGTATTCTCACGGTTGCGGGCGCATCATGTCCGCAGCCGTTGCCGTCATCAGATCAACCCGGTCGCCGGAGCATTCCTCTAATGAAAACGCTGTTTTTGCAGGCCCCGTCGTATGACGGCTTCGATGGCGGCGCGGGTTCGCGCTATCAGGCCAAACGCGAGATCCGTTCGTTCTGGTATCCGACCTGGCTCGCCCAGCCGGCCGCGCTCGTGCCGGGCAGCCGCGTCGTCGATGCGCCCGCCGATGGCCTGTCGGTCGACGAGACACTCGCGATCGCCGAGCAATACGAGCTCGTCATCATCCACACCAGCACGCCGTCGTTTCCGACCGACGCGCAGTTCGCCGAAGACCTGAAGAAGCGCAAGCCGTCGTTGCTGGTCGGCATGGTCGGCGCGAAGGTGCAGGTCGATCCGCACAACTCGCTCGCGGCCACCGAGGCGATCGATTTCGTCTGCCGCGAGGAGTTCGACTTCACCTGCAAGGAACTCGCCGAGGGCCGGCCGTTCCCGCAGATCAAGGGCTTGAGCTGGCGCGCGAAGGACGGCTCGATCGAGCACAACGAAGCGCGCCCGATGCTCGAAAACATGGACGAGCTGCCGTTCGTCGCGCCCGTGTACCAGCGCGACCTGAAGATCGAGAACTACTTCATCGGCTACCTCAACTATCCGTATGTGTCGCTCTACACGGGGCGCGGCTGCAAATCGCGCTGCACCTTCTGCCTGTGGCCGCAGACGGTGAGCGGTCATCGCTATCGCGTGCGCTCGGTCGAGAACGTGCTCGCAGAGGTCAAATGGATTCGCGATAACCTGCCGCAAGTCAAGGAGATCATGTTCGACGACGACACCTTCACCGACGACGCCCCGCGCGCCGAGGCGATCGCACGCGGGCTCGGCAAGCTCGGCGTGACGTGGTCGTGCAACGCGAAGGCCAACGTGCCGTTCGCGACGCTCAAGGTCATGAAGGAAAACGGCCTGCGTCTCTTGCTGGTGGGTTACGAATCGGGCGACGACCAGATCCTCGTGAACATCAAGAAGGGTGTGCGCACGGACTTCGCGCGCCGCTTCAACGCCGACTGCAAGACGCTCGGCATCAAGATCCACGGCACCTTCATTCTCGGGCTGCCGGGCGAGACCGACGAGACCATCCGCAAGACCATCGAGTACGCGAAGGAAATCAATCCGCACACGATCCAGGTGTCGCTCGCCGCGCCCTATCCGGGCACGACGCTCTACAAGCAGGCGGTCGAGAACGGCTGGATGGAGGAGAACAAGGTCGTCAACCTCGTCAGCAAGGAGGGCGTGCAGCTCGCGGCGATCGGCTATCCGCATCTGCCGCGCGAGGCGATCTATCACCATCTCGAACAGTTCTATCGCGAGTTCTATTTCCGGCCCGGGAAGATCTGGGAAATCGTGCGCGAGATGCTGGTGAGCTGGGACATGATGAAACGGCGCCTGCGCGAAGGCGTCGAGTTCTTCCGCTTCCTGCGCGCCCACGAGGCGTGATGGCGCTCGCAAGCGGCGCGGCGCGCACGCTCATCATCACCGCCGACGACTTCGGTCTGCACAAGCGGGTCAACGTCGCGGTGGAGCGCGCGCATGCCGAGGGCGTGCTCACGGCCGCGAGCCTGATGGTGGCGGCCGGCGCCGCGCACGATGCCGTGGCGCGCGCGCGCCGCTGGCCGAGCCTGCGCGTGGGCCTGCATCTCGTGCTCGCCGATGGCCGGGCGTGCCTGCCGCACGCTGTCATCCCCGCGCTCGTCGATGCCGATGGGCGGTTCGGCGAGCGGATGGTGCGCGATGGTGTTCGCTTCTTTTTCCTGCCCGATGTGCGCGCGCAGCTCGCGAAAGAAATTCGCGCGCAGTTCGAGGCGTTCGCGGCGACCGGTCTCGTGCTCGACCACGTCAACACGCACAAGCATTTCCACCTGCATCCGACGGTGCTCGCGCTGATTCTCGAGATCGGCCGCGAGTTTGGTTTGAACGCGATGCGCCTGCCCTGCGAGGCCGCTGCGCCGCTGTGGTTGCGGCCATGGATCGCGCTCGTGCGCGCACGCTTGCGGCGCGCGGGCGTGGCGCACAACGACTACGTCGTCGGCATCGCCGATACCGGCGCGCTGGACGAGGCGGCATGGCTCGCGGCGCTCGCGCGGCTGCCGCAGGGCGTGGGCGAGATCTACTGCCACCCGGCCGTGCACGGCGAGACACCGCTCACGCCGGCCATGCGCGCCTATCGTCATGCCGATGAACTCGCCGCGCTGCTTTCGCCGCGCGTGGCTGCCGCGCTCGACCAGGCGGGGATCGTGCGCGGTGGCTTCGCCGACGTGTTCGCCGATGTGTTCGCGCGGGGCGTGCAGCCGTCATGAAGTGGCTCATGAAGTGGCTTAAGTGGGCCGGCCTGCCGGTCGGCATCGCGATCCTGATCGCGCTCGTCGTGCATGAAGGCGCGGGCGATGTGTTGCACCTTGTCGGCCAGGCAGGGCCGACGCTGCTGTGGCTCGTGCCGTTCCACGCGCTGCCGCTGCTGCTCGATGCGCAAGCGTGGCGTCTGCTGCTCGATGCGCGCCTCGGCCTGGGTTTTCTGTGGTGGATCGCGACGGTGCGCGAGGCGGTCAACCGGCTGTTGCCTTCGGCGGGCGTGGGCGGCGAGATCGTCGGCATCCGGCTCGCGCGCTGGAAGCTGCACGATGCGAGCCGCGTGAGCGCTTCGGTGATCGTCGAGGTGCTCGTGACGATCGCCGTGCAGTACGCGTTCTCCGCGCTCGGCCTTGTGCTGATCGTCGCTTCGAGCGGCGCGGCCGACGCGCTGCGCACGATTGGCCTCGCGCTGCTGCTGTCCTTGCCGTTGCCCGTGATCGTCGTCGTGCTGTTGCGCCGCGGCGGACTCTTTCATGCCATCGAACGCTGGGCCGGGCGACTGCTCGGGACCGCGCATCCATTGCTGCAGGGCGGCGACGGCGCGCGCCTCGATGCGCAGATCGACGCACTGATGCGCCGCAGCGCGCTGCTGTTGCGCGCGTTCCTGTGGCAACTGGCGGGCTATGTGGTCGGCGCGTTCGAGACCTGGTGGGCGCTCGCATTGCTTGGCCATCCCGTGTCGATGGCCGCGGCGCTCGCCATCGAGGCGTTGACCCAGGCGGTGCGCCACGCGGCCTTCATGGTGCCCGGCGGCCTCGGCGTGCAGGAGGCCGCCGTGGTGCTGCTCGCGCAGCGCTTCGGCGTCGATCGCGACACGGCGCTCTCGCTCGCGCTCGCCAAACGCATGCGCGAAGTGATCTTCGGCGTGCTGGCGCTCGGCTCCTGGCAGGCCGCCGAGCTGTGGCGCAACCGGCGCCTCGTGCGCGGCGCGACGCATCCTTCGGGCGAACAGGTGCACTGAAGGCTGACGCGCGCTGATTCGCGTGTGCCGCACGAGGCGGGTTATGCTGTGCCGGTACCGGCTTTAGCGCGCACGCTTGTTGCGCCATCCGACTCATGACCACTCTTGCCAGGCGCGGCAAACTCGCACTCGTCGCGGCGCTCGCCGCCACGAGTGCGCTCACCGCCTGCGACGACCAACAGAAACAATCGATCGTGCTGAGCCTCAAAGACCTGTTCAACGCCGTCAAACCCGATTCGCTGCTGCTCAAGGGCCTCACCCCGGGCGTCTCGACGCTCGACCAGGTGCGCGACCAGATGGGCAAGCCCGAGACCGAGCGGGTCTTCGCGGACGGCTCGCGGCGCCTCGAATACCCGCGCGGGCCCGAAGGGCTCAAGACTTACATGGTCGATTTCGACTCGCGTGGGATACTGGAATCGATCACCCAGGTGTTGAGCGCCGAGAACTTCGCGAAGATCCGGCCCGGCATGACCGAGGACGAAGTGCGCCGCCTGCTCGGCAAACCCGGCCAGGTCGCGGCTTACCGGCTCAAGCAGGAAACCGTGTGGAGCTGGAAGTGGTTCGAAGGCGGCGTGACCCAGGAGGCCTGGTACAACGTCCATTTCGGACCGGACGGGCGGGTCTCGACGACCTCGCGCTCGGACATCCTGCGCGGTCATTAGAAACAAGCGAAACAAGCGAAACAAGCGCCGAGCGCACGGCGCGAGCGTGGAGAAGAACATGATGAACCGGCGGCGCACGCCCCGGATCGGTCTGGTGCTCGGCGGCGGCGCGGCGCGCGGCTCGGCCCACATCGGCGCGATCCGGGCACTCAACGAAGCGGGTATCAAGCCCGATGTGATCTGCGGCACCTCGATCGGCGCGCTGGTGGGCGCGGTCTACGCCAACGGCCAGCTCGACTGGCTCGAAGAATGGGTTGGGCGGCTCACCTGGCAGACGGTCGTGCGGCTGCTCGATCTGCGTTTCTCGGGAGGCCTGCTCGGCGGGCGCAAGGTGATCCAGGTCTTCGAGCATCAATTCAACGGCTGTGACATCGCGCATTTGCAGATGCCGTTCACGGCGGTCGCCACCGAACTCGACACGGGCCGCGAGGTGTGGCTGCAGGAGGGCGGGGTGGTCGACGCGGTGCGTGCTTCGATCGCGATTCCGGGCATCTTCACGCCGATCTGGCATGACGGCGTGTGGCTCGTCGATGGCGGGCTCTCGAATCCCGTGCCGGTGTCGGCGGCCCGCGCGATGCGTGCCGACTGCGTGATCGCCATCGACCTGAACCACGACATCCTCAATGGCCGCGATCTGGGCGGCGCCATCGACACGGTGCCGCGCGAAGCGCGCGACGCGCCGCCCGAGACGCCTGTCGATCCAGCGGCGCAGACCGTGACCGAAGCGGTGGCGCCGATCGCGATGCGCCGCCGCAACGGCCGGCCGTTTCCGCGCTGGCTGCAGCCGGCCGCGCCGCCGCCCGGCGACGTGCGCGTGCCGCCGCCGCCCAACACGCGCGCTCCGTCGATGCTCAGCTCGATTGCGCAGAGCATCGACATCATGCAGGTGCGCATTACGCGCAGCCGGCTCGCCGGCGAGCCCGCCGATGTGCTGATCCAGCCGCGTCTCGGCGGCATGGGCATCTTCGATTTTCATCGCGCGGCGCCCGCAATCGCCGAAGGGCGTGCGGCCGTCGAGTACATGCTGCCGGCCATTCGCGCGCAACTGGGGATGGTGTAGGGCAGTGCTTCAACGGGCCGGCGAGGTGGGGTCGGTGGGGCCGCCTTCGAAACGCAGGTAGTCGGTGACGAGTTTTTCGGGCTTGTTCAGCGTTGCGGCGAGCGCCTCGGTCGACATGGTGTCCTTCCACAGATCGATCACATTGCGATCGGCGTCGGAGAGCGTGCCGAACAGCTCGTCGATGATCGCGTCGCCCGCCGGGCTGGTTGCGCCCGGTCCGGCGGCCGCCAGATACGCTGTCGATTTCATGTAGTTCTCGACCATCCATACGGGCTTGTTGAAATCCTCGGCGAGGAAGGCCGGATCGATCGCCGAGCCGTATCGGTTGATGCTGGCCTTCTGCGCTTCCGTCAATGGCTCGTAGCTCGTGAGCGCCGCATCGACATCGGCTGCCGAAGCGGCTTGCAGATCCGCGGGCAGCGGCGGCACGTTGTCGCCGGGACTGGGGCCGCCGCGCGCGAGACCCTGGAGTTCGGCATAGTCGCGCACGGCTTCGGGGCCGGTGTGCGTGGCTTGCGCGACGCTTTCGTATGTAGCGTCGGGCTGCGTGCGCAGGGCATGGTCGACGGCTTGTTGCCCGGTCGAACCGAAGGCAGCCGAAGGGGCCGGTGCGGCGGCCTGCGCGTTCAGTATCTTCCGGATCGTTGCAGGCGCCCGGCCAAAGCGAATGGCGAGGTCGATAGCACGCTCGTCGGGGTGATCACGTCGGTATTGCACAACGCGTTGGCGCTCGTCGGCGGTGACTTTGGGTGCGCTGGGACGGTACCGCGAGTTGGTCAGGCTCGCTCGTCTGGCTAGCCCTTCAACCGAGTGGATCGAGATCCCTTGCCTTGCCGCAATTTCCCGGTAGGGGACGGCGGGGTTGGCTGCAATATCGGCAACGGTTCTGGCGCGTGTTTCGGCCGGGATTTCGCCGCCACCGCGCGGCAAGGGTGCGATCTCTTCCTGCTTCAACAGTGTCGCCACCCGGCTAACGGACAGGCCGTATTTGCGTGCTGCCTGTCGTTGCGGCATCCCGCTTTTGAGGTCGGCAACAATATTTGCCTGCAGACCGGGGGCGAGGGCCGGCGCAAGTCGCGCTCGCCCGATCCCGCGCTCACGGCGAAGCTGCTCGACTATCCATAGGGACACGCCGAACCGGTCGGCCGTCGTGACTGCGGACTCATCCTGATGCGCGGCGATGTAGTCACCGATCTCCTTGCGCCGCGCTTGCGGGAAAGTCGGCCGTCCGCCGCTGAGCCCGGCCGGCGCGGCGACTGCGTGCCAATCGCCGGCCGCGTTGCGCGTGACGGGGATTGGCTGCTGGAACGGATTGTTGCCGCTGTAGGCGCGGTAAGTGTTGACGTCGGGATCCCACTGAACGTAGTAGTTCTGCCCGTTGATGCTTACGAACGAATTGCCCTGCAGGTCCTTGCTGACGCCGGCGGCGTCGGCGGCCCCGCTCGCGGCAAGCGCTTGGTTGACGGCATAGCTCTGCGGCAGCGGCTCGGGTCCTTCGATACGCGTCTTTGCTTCGGAGAGCTGGGGGTCGGCGTGGCCGGCATCGGCGAGCGCGGCGGGCAACGCGCGTGCGAACGCTTCGAGACCGGCACTGCCCGGGGCCTTTGCTTTGCCGAGCAGCTTGCCGACGGCTGAGCCCACCGCGCCACCTACGCTTTCGAGCGGATCGAGTTTGGTCAGGATGCCTGCGCCCGCTCCGGGGAAGGCCACGCCGAGTGCGGCGCCCACAGCATTGGCGACGGTGTCGATCATGCGGCGGGTCTCGTCATCGAGCGGGCTGCGCGGACAGATGGCGTTGGTGAACATGTTCACGCCGGGCAGCACACCGGTCGTGACGCGGCAGACGATCTCGTCGAGTTCCTGCTTCCAGACGGGCGCGGGCGGTGAGTATTTTTTGACGTAGGCGTTGTAGAGCGGGCCGCCCGGATCGCCCTGCACGCTGATGTGGTTCATGCCGGCCACCATGCGCCGCTGGGCCGACTGGTAGCTGGCCAGCAGGTTGCTGCCGTACTGCGAGTTGGGCAGCGGGGGCTGTTTGGCGATATCGGTGAAGCGTTGAAACTCGGGCAGCACCGGCGGCGGTATCGTGCGCGCATGGTCGGCGGCGTTGGCGTCGTCGTCGCGCTGCTTCAGATCGGTTTCCCACTGTTCGAGCGCTGCGTACTTGGCCGGATGGCGCAGATAGTCCTCGGTGAAGGCACGCGCGTGCAGCTCGTCCTTGAAGGCCGTGGAGCCGAAGTGCGTGGCCCGGTCGCCGCCGTTGAGCCTGTCGCCCTCGAGTATGTTTGCTCGTTGCAGTGCGTTGTCGTTGTCGGCGAGCGCGGCGCGCCATTGTTGAGCGCCGCTTTCACGCGTCTTGACCAATGCCTCGTCGATCCGGTTCTGCAGGAGCGCGCGCGTCTGGACGACCTCGCTGACGATGGTTTCTCGTTCGTCGGCACTTCCGGCCGCGTGATAGTCGTCGCGGGCGTCTTCGAGACGCTGCGCGAGTTGCTGGTCCTCGTCGCCCAGATGCGCGTATCCGTAGGGCAGATTGAACAGCGACTCGGTATGCAGCACCGGATCGGACAATACGTTCGCGTAGTCACTGTCGACGGCACCCTTGAGCTGCTGGAACTTGCGCTGGAGCTGGTCGCGCATCGGGTTGTCGGCAGTGTTTTCGATTGCGATCGTGAACGCGGCCGCCTCGCCGGTATAGCGCGAGCGCTGCGCCTCGGGCAAGGCAGCGATCTTCGCCTGCAGCGAAGGCAATTGTTGCGCGAAGCCCTGTGCATAAGGCGCATATCCGAGCAAGCCGAGCTTGCCGAGTTCGACCGCTTGCTGCGCGTTGCGTTGCTCGCGGCGCGCGCTGAGTTCGCCGTGGTCGTACCAGTTGTCGAGGTCGTCGAGTTCGTCTTTGGTGGCGCCCGCGAGGATCGTGGCGGAGGTGGCTTGCGCGCCGGGCGGGGCCTGGATCGGGGGCGTGGCGGGGGCTTCGGTGGTGCTGGGGGTGTCGGTAACCGTCGATGTTCCCGCAACCGGTTGACGCGTTCCCGCCGTCGCTTGCATAAGGCGTTGCGCAGTCGAGGTCGCGTTGCCCGCGCGCGCTGGTCGTGCAGAGCGCGCGTCAGTCGTGGAAGCGCTTTTGGATGGACCGGGCGCATTCCGTCGTGGCGCTTGTGTGAGGGGTACCGTTGGTCCGCTCGACTGTGTGGACGAATCGGCTTGAGCGGGCGTACCAGTCCAGGATCGGGGAGTGCTGTTGCTGACGGAGATCGACATGGGACGAACCTTGCGCAAGGCGGATCGAGACAGGGCGCACTGCAAGGTGCGTCAACTGCCCATCAAACCCGAGATCGCACGCGGCGCGGTGGTACGTATTGCAGTGCTGGCCGCGCACGTAGTCAGGTCGTGGAGGATGTTCCCGGCGGGAGCTTCGCGAACCCCAGATAGTCGTTGACGAGCTTCACCGGCTTGCCGAGGTTGTCGGCCAGTTGCTCGGGCGTCAGGTCGCTCTTCCACTCGTCGATCACGTTGCGGTCGGCGTCGGTCAGCTCACCGAACAGTTCCTGGATGAGATCGTCGTTGGCCGCGCTTGGCGCGCGTGCGCCGGCGGCGGCGAGATAATCCGGCGATTTCATGTAGTTCTCGATCATCCACACGGGCTTGCCGAGTTCGCCCGCAAAGAACGATGCGTCGAACGCTGCGCCATACTTGTTGATCTCCGTCTTCTGCTCGCCGGTCAATGGATCGAAGTTCGCGATCGCGTTGTCGACATCGGCGGCCGAAGGCCCGGCCAGATCGGCCGGCAGTGCGGCAGCGTTGTCGTCGGGGCCCAGCTCGCCGCGCGTGAGTGCGTGCAGTTCGGCGTAGTCGCGCACGGCGTCGGCTTGCGTGTGGGTGGTCTGCGCGATGCTTGCGTATGACGTGCCCGATTGTGCGCGCAAGGCCTGGTCGATGGCCTGCTGATCGGCTGAGCCGAGTGCGGCGGCAGGGGCGGGGGCGCCGGCGGTCGCCAGCACGCGTCTTATCGCATTCTGCGAGCGCCCGAAGCGGTGCGCGAGATCGCTCGCCCGCGCGTCTGGATGTTCGCGCGCGTACTGCGCGATGCGCTGGCGTTCGTCGGCGTAGACCCGTGCGTAGTACGGACCATAGCGCTGGTCCCGCACACCTTTGCGCGCTGCAATGTTGCTGACCGTCGTGTTCGACACGCCGTGCCGGGCGGCAAGTTCCTTGTAGGTGGCGCCAGGATTGCGCTGGATGTCATCGATGATGCTCTTTTGGGCCGCAAGCGAGACGGGCCCGCGTTGGACAGGCAGTTCGACGTGTTTGTCGCGTGCTATTTCGGCGATCCACCTGCGAGGAAGCGCGTTGGAGCGGGCGATTTCGCTGAAGGACTTGCCACTGCGAAGATCTGCGACGATCGTCGCGCTGGTTGCGGGGTCCGGGAGCGCTATCGCACGTCGACTCAGTTGACGGCTACGGGCGATCGAGGTGATCGTGGTGCGGTTGACGTTGAATCGATTCGCCACACTCGTGAAGGTTTCGTCAGGGTGTGCCGCGATGTAGTCGCCGATTTCCTGACGCTTTTGCGGTGTAAGCGGTGGCGCACCGCCCTCGAGTTTCGCGGGCGCGGCCGCCACCTCCCATTCGCCCTTGGCGTTGCGCGCGACGGGTATCGGCGGCTGGAACGGATTGTCGCCGCTGTAGGCACGGTAGCTGTTCACGCCCGCGTCCCACTGGACGTAGAAGTTTTGCCCCTTCATGTTCACGAACGCGTTGCCGTTCGCATCCTGGCCGAGCCAGGTGACGCCGCTCTTGCCGGTATCGGTGAGCGGCTGCTTGACGGCATAACCGTCCGGCAGCGGCTCGGGTCCTTCGATGCGCGCCTTCGCCTCGGCGAGCGGCGCGTCGCTGCGCCTGGCATTCGCGAGCGCGGTTGGCAACTCGCGTGCGAGCGTTTCGAGACCGGCGCTACCCGAGGCCTTTACTTTGCCGAGCAGCTTGCCGACGGCGGAGCCGAGCGCGCCACCTACGCTTTCGAGCGGATCGAGTTTGGTCAGGATGCCACCGCCCGCTTCGGGGAAGGCCACGCCGAGTGCGGCGCCCACGGCGTTGGCGGTGGTATCGATGATGCGGCGGGTCTCGTCGTCGAGCGGGCTGCGCGGACAGATGACGTTGGTGAACATGTTCACGCCGGGCAGCATGCCGGTCGTGACGCGGCAGACGATCTCGTCGAGCTCCTGCTTCCAGACGGGCGCGGGCGCCGAGTACTTCTTGACGTATGCACTGTAGAGCGGGCCGCCCGGATCGCCCTGCACGCTGATGTGGTTCATGCCGGCCACCATGCGCTGCTGGGCCGACTGGTAGCTGGCCAGCAGGTTGCTGCCGTACTGCGAGTTGGGCAGCGGAGGCTGTTTGGCGATATCGGTGAAGCGTTGAAACTCGGGCAATACCGGCGGCTTGGTCGTGCGTGAACGGTCGGAGGCGTTGGCGTCGTCGTCGCGCTGCTTCAGGTCGCTTTCCCACTGTTCGAGCGCTGCGTATTTGGCAGGGCGGCGCAGATAGTCCTCGGTGAAGGCGCGCGCGTGCAACTCGTCCTTGAAGGCCGTGGAGCCGAACTGGGTGGCCCGGTCGCCGCCGTTGAGCTTGTCGCCCTGCATCGAGGTGGCCTCCTGCAGGGCACGGTCGAGATCGGCCTGGGCGCCTTGCAGTTGCTGGCGGTAATCCTCACTCGACTTGAGCAGGGCATCGCCGATCTTGTTCTGCAGGCCGGCGCGCAGTTGCGCCACCTCGCTGACGATGGCTTCGCGTTCGTCGGTGCTCTGGGCGGTGTGATAGTCGTCGCGATAGTCCTCGAGCTGGTCGGCGCTCTTCTGGTCCTCGGCGCTCAGGTGGGCGTAGCCGTAGGGCAGGTTGAACAGCGATTCGGTGTGCAGCACGGGATCGGCCAACACGTTTGCGTAGTCGCTGGCGACCGCCCGGCCAAGCTGCATGAATTGGCGTTCGAGCGTGTCGCGCGTTTTGCTGTCGGGGGTGTTGTCCCAGGCGATCTTGAGGGCGGTGGCTTCGCCCGTGTACAGGTCGCGCTTGTCCTGCGGCAGCGCGGCGATCCTGGCCTGCAGCGAGGGCATCTGCTGCTCGAAGCCGCGCGCTGAGGGCGGGTAGCCGGTGAGGGAGAGCTTGCCGAGGGCGACGGCCTGCTGCGCATTGCGCTGCTCGCGGCGCGCGCTGAGATCGCCGTGGTCGTACCAGTTGTCGAGGTCGTCGAGTTCGTCCTTGGTGGCGCCCGCGAGGATCGTGGCGGAGGTGGCTTGCGCGCCGGGCGGGGCCTGGACCGGGGGCGTGGCGGGGGCTTCGGTGGTGCTGGGGGTGTCGGTCACCGCCGATGTTCCCGCAACCGGTCTACCTGCCTGGGGCGTCGCTTGCAGGAGGCGCTGCACGGTCGACGTCGCGTTGCCCGCGCGGGCTGGTCGAGCAGAGCGCGAGTCGGTCGCGGGACCGCGTTTGGAGAGCGCGGGCGCAGGCCGTTGTGAGGGTTGCGCCGTTGCCTTCGTTGGAGCGGACCCCGCAGGCGTGGACGAATCGGCTTGATCGGGCGTATCAGGCCAGGCTCGGGGAGTGTTGTTGCTGACGGAGATCGACATGGGACCAACCTTGCGCAAAGCGGATCGAGGCAGGGCGCGCCACGTGGCGCGTCAACTCATCAGACCCGAGATCGCGCCCGGCGCGGTGGTACGTATTGCGGACGCCGTGGCATCAAAGCCGAAGCCCCGCCGCGTGCCTACGACGAAGCCGCGACCCACGCGAGCCCCTGCTTGCCGAGCCGCAACGTCGTGACCGACAACGGCGCGATTTCGATCGCGCTGAACGAAGCGAGCGGCGCTCGCAAGGCATGCACGAGTGCCGCACGAATCGGCGAGGCGGCCGCGAACGCAACGAGCGTGCCATCGATGTCGCTGGCAGCGAGTGAATCGAGCCACGCGCCGATACGCACCGCCGCGCGCGCGAACGATTCGCCGCCACCGGGCTCCGCGTGCGGATCGCGCAGCCACGCTGCGAACGCCGCGTTCTCCTGCGCGGCCACCTCGGCGAGGCGCTGGCCGCGCCAGCGTCCGTAGTCGATATCGGCGAGCGCCGGCTCGACGCGCGCATCGCTCCCGGCTGCGCGCGCCGTCTCGCGTGCGTTCAACTCGGGGCTCGACCACAGCTGGGCGCCCACGGGCAGAGGCCAGCGCTGCCGCCACGCCTCGATCTGGGCGACGGCGCGCGCATCGAGCGCATCGTCGGCGGCGGGGAACAAACCGCGCCGCAGAGCGGGCGTCGCGGCGGGGCTCACGAGATGGAGCGTGATCGACAAGTTCTCTCTCCCGTCAAGCACCGAGACGGTAAAATGCACGTTCACGAATTGCGGAAGCCGGTGCAAGCCCGGCGCGGTCGCGCCACTGTAACCGTTTTATGTTCACCTCAGGTGAGACGGGAGCCAGACCTGCATTTCGTGTCTATTCTTCAATCGACTAACGGGGCGCGTTTTCCCCAAGGAGTAGTCCGTCATGAACGACACCGTTCTTCAACCCGTCGCGGCTCCCGAGCCCATCGCGCTGCGCGATCTGCTGCCGTGGGCCGTCTTCGGCGGGCTCATGCTGTTGCTGATCCTGTACTTCGTCGGCGCCGAAGAGGGCGCGACCTCGCTCGTGCCCGGCATGTACGTGCATGAATTCGTGCACGATGGCCGGCATCTGCTCGGCTTTCCCTGCCACTGACGCGGAGGCACGGATGACTGGCAAGCTGTTGGTACGCGGGATGCTCGCAGGCATCGCCGCAGGACTCATCACGTTCGGCTTCGCGAAGATCGTGGGCGAGCCGAACGTCGATCAGGCGATCTCGTTCGAAGAAAAGGCCGATGCCGCGAAGGGCGAGACCCCCGAGCCCGAAATCGTGAGCCGCGAGACCCAGGCCGGTCTCGGTCTGCTGACCGGCGTGGTCTCGTATGGCGCGGCGTTCGGCGGGCTGTTCTCGCTCGTCTTCGCGTATGCGTATGGGCGCGTCGGCCGGCTCGGCGCGCGGCCGCTCGCGGCCTGGCTCGCGCTCGCGGCGTTCATCACGCTCGCGATCGTGCCCAACCTCAAATATCCCGCCAATCCACCCTCGGTCGGCGATCCTCAGACCATTGGCTACCGCACCGGGCTGTTCTTCCTGATGATCGCCATCTCGCTCGCGACGATGGTGTTCGCGATCAACGTGCGCCGCTCGTTCGTGCCGAAGCTCGGGGCATGGAACGCGTCGATCGTCGGCGCAGTCGTGTTCGTGGCGATCATCGTCGCCGTGCAACTCGCGCTGCCCGCCATCAACGAGGTGCCTGCCGATTTCCCGGCCGTACTGCTGTGGAAATTCCGCGTCGCGGCGCTCGGCATGCAGGCGATCATCTGGACGACGATCGGCCTGCTGTTCGGCGTGCTCGCCGAACGCGTGCTGGCCGGCACGCGTGTGCAGGTGCGTGGCGCGTTTTGATCCCGACGCGGCGCACCGCCGTCGTCAGGTCGCGGCCCTAAAAGACCGGCGAGCGGGGGCGTTGGAGAAACTCCGGTGTGCGCATGTAGGCATTGATCTGCTCGGCGGTGACGTCGAGCAGATCGGCGAGAAATTCAGGCGCCCAGTCGGCATGCGCGTTCACGAACGTCTTTTCGTAGTCGTTCAACGCGCTAAGCGGACCGGCCCCGGTTTCGGCGCCGCTGACCGTATTGGCTGGTAAATCGGTGGACGCCAGGGGCGCGGCGCTCTCCTGTGGCATCGGTGTATGGGCGCGCTCGAGCATGAGAAATTCCGCGAGTTCCTCGACGTCGGCCGGTGTCAGGTGGCTCGTCGTGGCGATCGTCTCGTAGGGCGCGTCGGGTTGCTCGCGCAATGCGGCCGTCGCGCTTTGTACCTGTTCGTCGGTGAGATCGATGAGCGGCGGCGTTCTTATGCCCTCGGCTTCGGCGATATCGCGGATCGACAGTTCGCTGCGGCCAAAGCGGTGTGCGATGGTCGCTTGACTGTCCTGCGGATGGTCGCGGATCCAGCTGGCGATCGACTCGCGCTCGGCGGGCTTGATCGCGGGCCGGTGAAAAGCGGTCGAGGCAACCGGCTGCCCGTCGCTACCCACGCTGTGCACAACGGCGGGGCGGCGCACCCCGCTGTGTGCGGCGGCCTGCGCGACGAACTCCTGGGTGACGCCATTACGCGCGGCGATTTCGTCGAGAGAAGCGTTCGGGTTGCCCCTCAGATCGACGACGACGGCCTCGAGTCCCGGCAATACGTCGTTCGGCGGCGGTTGGGGGCTGCGCACGCGCGTCGAGCGGGGGAGCTCGATCTGCGCGGCAATGGCCTGGGTTCTTTCGTAGGGAAGGTGACGGATGCGGGCAATTTCGCGCGCCGTGCGGCCGTGCTGCAAATCCGCGATCACGGCCGTGGCGGCCGCGGGCGTGAGCGGCTGTCTGAGCACCAGTGGGCGCGTGATACCGGCTTCGCGCGCGACTCTCCCGACGATGCTGCTCGTTACGTCAAAACGGGCAGCGACGTCGACGTAACGCTCGTCGGGATAACTGCGGATGCGATCGACGATCGCGTCGCGCTCCTGCTGACTCAACGTCCGGTTGGGCATGCCGCCTTTGAGGCCGACCTCGCTGTGAGTTTCCCAGTTGCCCACGGTGTTCTGCCTGACCGCAATGGCAGGCCGCCATGGGTTGTTGCGATCGTAGACGCGCCAAGTGTTGTTGTCCTTGTCCCATTTGACCGCGTAGTTTGCGCCGTCGAAGCTCACGAATTTCTCTCCACCGGCGTTCTGGCCGATGCCCTTGAAGCCACTGGCGCCGGTGTCGATGGCGGGTTCAACCAGTTCATAGCCGCGCGGCAGGGGCCGCGCACCGCTGATGTGGCGCATGGCCCCGGCAAGTGCGGGATCGAGGCCACTCGACGCGGCTTCGAGCGGCAATTGACCGAGCTTCGGCGCGGCGGCGGCCGTCCCGGGTGCTCGCAAACGGAGCTTGCCGAGCAACTTCGAGGCCGATGAAAAGGCTTCCGCGGTCATTTTTCCGGCTGCGGCGAATGGCCCTTCTCCATCGATGAAACCGAGCGCGGCGTCGATGGCGCCCGCAGTGCGATCAATGAGGTTGCGCGTGGCGGCGGACATGTCACTGCGTGGACAAGCGGCATCGGCGAGCTGCGGGCTGCCGGTGAGCACGCCGAGTGTGAAGCGGCACGCGCCCTCGTTGATCTCCTGCAGGACACCGGGTTGCGGCGGTGCGTAGCGTTCTAGCGTCTGCTGGCGCAGCGGGCCACCAGGATCGCCCTGGACGTTCAGACGCGCCTGGGCTGCCACCATGCGCCGTTGCGCGTATTGGTAGCGGCCGAGCAACGCTTCATCGTAGGCGGAGTTGGGCAGCGGCGGCTGGCTGGCCACGTCGGTGAACTTCGTGAAGGCGGGCAGCAAGATCCGCTTGCCGAGGCGATGCTGCTCCGCACGGCCGGCGTCGGCGTCCGCGCGGGCGAGCTGGTCTTCCCAGCCGCGCAGCGCGGCGAATTTCTCCGGCGTGCGCGTATAGGCATCGGTGAAGGCGCGTGCATGGCGCGCGTCGGCGAATGCCTTGGCGCCGAACCAGGTGAGGCGCTCGGCCGGTGTGACGCGCTCGCCGGTGAGGGACGCGGCGCTGTTGAGGGCCGCTTCGACATCGGCGCTCGCGGCGCTCGTTTGCTGACGAAGTTCGGCGCGACGCTGGTCGATCTTCGCGGCGATGCTGTTTTGCAGCTCGGCGCGCACGGCGGCGGCGAGACTGACGATCTGTTCGCGTTCGTCGGCGCTGGCGGCGTTGTGGAAACGCTCGCGATAGTCGCCGAGCCGGTCGGCGTCGCGCTGGCCTTGCTGGTCGAGGTAGCCGTATCCGTAAGGTGCGTTGAAGAGCGACTCGATGCGCAGCAAAGGGTCGCTCATGACGCGGATGTGCTCGCCGTCGACGGCGCTTCTGAACTGGTCGATGAGCTGGCTGAGGCGCTCGCGGTCCGCCGGGTTGGCCGCATTCCTCAACGCGGCCGTCAGCATCACGGCCTGGGCGGTGAAGCGCTCGCGCTCGCCCTCGGGCAGGTCTGCGATTTTTGCCTGCAGGGCGGGCAATTTCTGCTCGAACTGGCGCGCCCAGGCAGCGTATCCAGTGGTGGCATCGGGCGCCATTCGCGCGAGCCTGGCGGCGTTGAATTGTTGACGGCGCGCCGATACTTCACCGTGGTCGTACCAGTTGGCGAGATCGGCGAGTTCTTCACTCGTGGTCCCGGGCAGGATAGCTTCGCTGGCTGCGACGGGATTCGCCGTGGTGGTGCTGTCACTGGAGCTGGTCTGCTGGGCCTGCATGATCCGCAACGCCGTCGCTGTCCGGCTGCTTGCCGGCGCTGCAGCGGCGGCTCCTTTCGGTTCGCGTATCGCGGCGCTGGTCACGCTGACCGGAGCGATGGGATTCCCCGGGCGGCGGGTCGCCCCTCGCGTCGATGCGGCCGGCGCGTCGGTCGCACGATCGTCCGGTACAGCCGGACCCGGCCACCGTGCGCTGTTGTTGATGGGCGTGACCATAACGAAACTCCCATGAAGTCATGACTCGCATGACAGCCCATCGGCCGGTTCATCGGGTGCTGTGTATTAATGGGCCTTCCTGCGCGCATCTATCGAAAAATCGCCCCCGAACTTGCGAAAACGCACCGCGCTTGTTCCTGGCGGTTCTGGCCCATCGATGCCGGTCGAGCCCATGGCCACGGGCTGCGCGCGCCCAGCAGCAGGTGTTGAGCGCGCTGCTGCACTGCAATATCCGCGCGGCCCACGTTTGAGCAATCTTTTTGCGCCTGCGACGATGCGCGCCATTCCCTCGTCGCGCTCGCACGCCGCGCGGGCCGAACGACGACGAACGACAAGATTCCAGGTGGAGACGCGCATGTTCCTCTATGGCTTTGGACCGATCCTGCTCGCGGGCACGCTCCAGACGATCGAGCTATCGGTACTGTCGCTCGCCGCAGCGGTGCTGCTCGGCCTGCTCGGCGCGGCGGCGAAGCTCTCGCCGAGCCGCCCGCTCGCGGCCGCCGCCACGGCCTATACGACGCTGATCCGCTCGGTGCCCGATCTCGTGCTGATGCTGCTGCTGTTCTACAGCATCCAGATCGCCGTGAACGATCTGACCGATGCGCTCGGCATGAGCCAGATCGATATCGACCCGTTCGTCGCGGGCGTGCTCACGCTTGGCTTCATCTACGGTGCCTATTTCACCGAGACCTTTCGCGGCGCGTTTCTCGCCGTGCCGCGCGGCCAGCTCGAAGCGGGCAGTGCGTATGGCATGAGCGGCGCGCGCGTGTTCGCCCGCATCCTGTTTCCGCAGATGATGCGCTTCGCGCTGCCCGGCATCGGCAACAACTGGCAAGTGCTCGTCAAGGCGACCGCGCTCGTCTCGATCATCGGTCTCGCCGATGTCGTGAAGGCCGCCCAGGACGCGGGACGCAGCACGTATCAGCTGTTTTTCTTCATCCTCGTCGCCGCGCTCATCTACCTCGCCATCACGACCGTCTCCAATCTCGTGCTGATGTGGATGGAAAAGCGCTATTCGATCGGCGTGCGTCACGCCGAACTTTGAGGAGCTACGTTCCATGCTCGACATCCTGCAACAGTTCGGCCGTGCGTTCCTCTACTGGGACGGCGAGCATCTGTCCGGCCTCGCGATGACGCTCTGGCTGCTCGTCGTCTCGGTTGCCTTCGGCTTCGTGCTCGCCGTGCCGCTCGCGGTCGCGCGCGTCTCGCGCAAGCGCTGGCTCTCGCTGCCGGTGCGTTTCTACACCTACCTGTTTCGCGGCACGCCGCTCTATGTGCAGTTGCTGCTCATCTACACGGGCGTCTACAGTCTCGCGTTCGTGCGCGCCGAGCCGCTGCTCGATGCGTTCTTTCGCAGCGGCCTGAATTGCGCGATCCTCGCGTTCGCGCTCAACACCTGTGCGTACACAACCGAGATCTTCGCAGGCGCGATCCGCGCGACCTCGCACGGTGAAGTCGAAGCTGCGCGCGCCTATGGCATGAGTCCGTTCACGATGTACACGCGCGTCGTGCTGCCTTCAGCGCTGCGCCGCGCGCTGCCGCTCTACAGCAACGAGGTGATCCTGATGCTGCACGCGACGACGGTGGCCTTCACCGCGACCGTGCCGGACATCCTCAAAGTGGCGCGCGATGCGAACTCGGCGACCTACCGCTCGTTCGAGTCCTTCGGTCTCGCCGCGCTCATCTACTGTGCGGTATCGTTCGTGCTGGTGGCCGCGTTCCGCCGCGCCGAGCGCCGCTGGCTCGGCCATCTCGCCGTGCGCCGCCGCTAAGGCGGTCCCGCACTGCACGCCTGACCTGTCTTCATCCGGGAGAGCACCTTGTCTCACACGACGCAAACCGACGCCAGCAAGCTGGTCGCAAAAGACATCCACAAGCGCTACGGCGACAACGAGGTGTTGAAGGGCGTCTCGCTCGACGCGAACAAGGGCGACGTCATCAGCATCATCGGCGCGAGCGGCTCGGGCAAGAGCACGTTCCTGCGCTGCATCAATTTCCTCGAACGGCCGAACGCCGGGCAGATCATCGTCGACGGCGAAGCCGTGCGGACCAAAAGCGATCGTGACGGCGCGCTCGAAGTGGCCGATCACAAGCAGCTTCAGCGCATCCGCACCAAGCTCGCGATGGTGTTCCAGCACTTCAATTTGTGGTCGCACATGAACGTGCTCGAGAACGTGATGGAGGCGCCCTTGCATGTGCTCGGCGTGCCGCGTCGCGAAGCCGAGGAACGCGCGCGCGAGTATCTGGAGAAGGTCGGTCTCGCGCCGCGCGTCGAGAAGCAATATCCGGCGCATCTGTCGGGCGGGCAGCAGCAGCGCGTCGCGATTGCGCGCGCGCTCGCGATGCATCCCGACGTGATGCTGTTCGACGAGCCGACCTCGGCGCTCGATCCCGAACTCGTCGGCGAAGTGCTCAAGGTGATGCAGAAGCTCGCCGAAGAGGGCCGCACGATGATCGTCGTCACGCATGAAATGGGTTTCGCGCGCAACGTGTCGAATCACGTGATGTTCCTGCACCAGGGCCGCACCGAAGAAGAAGGCGCGCCCGCCGATGTGCTGAGCGCACCGAAGAGCGAACGGCTGCGCCAGTTCCTCTCGGGCAGCCTCAAGTAAGCCGCGCGTGAAGCGTCGATGATCCGCGCCGCAATACCCGCCCGCACGACGCAGGTCGCGATCGTGGCGTTGCCGCCCGTGTCGATGTCGGCGCTCGGGCCGGTCGTCGATGCGCTGCATCTGGCCAACGAGATCGACGGCCGTGCGCTGTATCGCGTCGAGGCGTGTTCGTGGGACGGCCGTCCGGTCGCGCTCGCGGGCGGCGCGCTGTGGCCGGTCGAGCGCGCGTTCGGCGACGCGCTCGCGTGCGACTGGCTGATCGTCGTCACCGAGCGCTTCCAGCAGTTCGCCGACTACCGGCTCTTTCTCGCGAGCCTCGCGCGCGTGGGCCAGCGCACGCCGCTCGTGAGCGGCATTCATCACGGCATCTGGTGGCTCGCGATGGCGGGCCAACTGTCGGGCTATCGGGTGGCCGCGAACTGGGAGACTTATCAACAGTTCGCCGAGCAGTTCGAACGCACCATCGTCACGCAGCACATCTACGAAATCGACCGCGATCGCGCGACCTGCGCGGGCGGCCAGGCGACGCTCGATTTCATGCTCGCGATGATCGGCCGCGAGCACGGCCCCGAACTCGCCGAGCGCATCGCCGACACGCTCGGCGCGAGTGCGCTCAGAAGCGGCGACGAGCGTCAGCGCATTCCGTACGTGACCGCGCCGGGTGAGCGTCATCCGCGCCTGAACGACGCGCTCAAGATGATGGAAGCGAACATCGAAGACCCGCTCACGACCGATGAGATCGCGCTCGCGGTCGGCGTGTCGCGGCGTCAGCTCGAACGGCTGTTTCGCCAGTACCTCGGCTCGATGCCGTCGAAGTACTACCTGGGCCTGCGCCTCGCGAAGGCGCGCTCGCAATTGCAGCGCACGAGCAAGTCGGTGGTGCAGATCAGCCTCGCGTGCGGATTTTCGTCGGCCGCGCATTTTTCCAATGCGTATCGCGAGCGCTTTGGCGTGAGCCCGCGCGAGGACCGCCGCAACTGGATCGAGCGTCAGCAGGGCGGCGCGCCGTCCGAGCCGCGTGCGGGCGCGCTGGTCGAGCCGCCGTTCGACGACTGACAAGCCCGAGCCGCTTCGAACCTGAGAGAAAGCAGTAAAAAAGGCCGATAAAAAGCGTCGCCTTCAGGCAAGACGAGTGACGCACAGTTGCCTACACTGATCCTGTTATTGCCACGGATACGCCCGCGAGGGCCTACGAGGAATCGCCATGAACGACCAGACTGTGAGCCGCCAGACCTTCGACGAAGTCATGGTGCCGGTGTTTTCGCCCGCCGCATTCGTGCCCGATCGGGGCCTCGGCTCGCGCGTGTGGGACACCGCCGGGCGCGACTATATCGACTTCGCGGGCGGCATCGCCGTCACGGCGCTCGGCCATGCGAACCCCGAACTGCTGCACGTGCTGCACGAGCAGGGCGGCAAGCTCTGGCACATCGGCAATGGTTACACCAACGAGCCCGTGCTGCGGCTCGCGCGCAAGCTCGAAGCGCTGACCTTCGCCGATCGCGCGTTCTTCGCGAACTCGGGCGCCGAGGCCAACGAAGCGGCGCTCAAGCTCGCGCGCCGGGTCGCGTTCGAGCGCTTCGGCGCCGACAAGTTTGAAATCGTCTCGTTTGCGCAGTCGTTTCATGGGCGCACCTTCTTCACGGTGAGCGTCGGCGGCCAGCCCAAGTACTCGGAAGGGTTTGGCCCCGTACCGCAAGGCATTCTTCATCTGCCGTACAACGATATCGAGGCCGCGCGCGGCGCGATCGGCGCGAAGACCTGCGCGGTGATCGTCGAGCCGGTGCAGGGCGAGGGCGGCGTGATTCCGGCCGATCCCGCGTTCCTGCGCACGCTGCGCGAGCTGTGCGATGCGAACGGCGCGTTGCTCATCTTCGACGAAGTGCAGACCGGCGTCGGCCGCACGGGCCACTTCTACGCGTATCAGGACACGGGCGTGACGCCCGACATCCTGACCACGGCGAAGGCGCTCGGCAATGGCTTTCCGATCGGCGCGATGCTCACGACCGAAGCGCTCGCCGCGCATTTCAAGGTCGGCGTGCACGGTACGACCTATGGCGGCAATCCGCTCGGTGCCGCGATCGCGGAGAAGGTCGTCGATCTGGTGAGCGACCCGGCGTTGCTCGCGGGCGTGCGCGAACGCGGCGAGACCATTCGCGCGAAGCTCGCGAAACTGCATGAGCGTTACGACGTGTTCAGCGAGGTGCGCGGCAAGGGCCTCTTGATCGGCGCCGAACTCAACGCGCGTCTGCAGGGCCGCGCCAAGGACTTCCTCGCGGCGGCCGCCAATCGCGGCGTGATGATGCTGATTGCGGGCCCCGATGTGCTGCGCTTCGCGCCCTCGCTGATCATTCCGGCCGCGGACCTGAACGAGGGCTTCGTGCGCCTCGAACAGGCCTTCGAAGACGTGCTCGGCGCCGTGCGCTGAACACCGGCGACGCTTTCGACCCAGGACCCACAATGCTATTCGCACGCCCTGCCAGGCTGGCCGATCTCGATGCGATCGCGCACATGGCGCGCACCGCGCAGCCCGTGCTGCATTCGCTGCCGCACGATCGCGACGCGCTCGAAGCGCGCATCGCGCTGTCCGAGGACTCGTTTCGCGCGGACGTCGATTTTCCCGGCGAGGAGTTCTATCTGTTCGTGCTCGAAGACAGCGCGACGGGGCGCCTGCTCGGCACATCGAGCATCGTGGCGGCGGCGGGCTACTCCGAGCCGTTCTACGCGTTTCGCAACGACGCGCTGATCCACGCCTCGCGCGAGCTGCACGTGAACCGCAAGATCCACGCGCTGACGATGTCGCATGAATTGACCGGCAGGAGCCGGCTCGCGGGTTTTTACATCGACCCGTCGTTGCGCGGCGACGCCGCCGCGCATCTGATCTCGCGTGCCCGCATGCTGTACATCGCCGCGAACCGCCGGCGCTTCACGCCCGAAGTGTTCTCGCTGTTGCTCGGCGTGACCGACGGTAACGGCGTCTCGCCGTTCTGGGAAGCGGTCGGGCGCAAGTTCTTCGGACGCGACTTCAAGGACATCGAAGTCGCTTCGGGCGGCCGCAGCCGCACCTTCATCGCCGAGGTGATGCCGACCTGGCCGATCTACGTGCCGCTGTTGCCGGAAGCGGCGCAGCGCGTGCTGGGCGAGCCCGATCCAAGCACGCTGCTCGCCTACGAGATCCACATGGAAGAGGGCTTCGAGCCCGATCGCTACGTCGACATCTTCGATGCGGGTCCGGTGCTGACCGCCAACGTGGATCGCACGGCGTCGGTGCTCGGCAACGCGACGCGCGCGGTGCGCGAAGTGAGCGAGATGCCACGGGTCGTTGACGCCGCAACGTATCTTGTCGCGAGCAATCGCGCGGGCGAGTTCCGCTGTGTGCTGGCGATGCTGCCGGACACGAGTAACGCGAGTAACGCGAGTGAAGCGCCGCTCGACGGCGCGGCGCGCGCCGCGCTCGGCGTGCGTGACGGCGACATGGTGCGCTGTGTGCCGCTCAATCATGAAGCGCCGCAGGGCAACGACACATCGATGGGAGAAACGCAATGATCGTGGTTCGCGTCGTGCAGACGGGCGATGTGGACGCGCTCGTCGCGCTCGCCCAGGAGACGGGCCCGGGCCTCACCACCTTCAAGCCCGATCGCGAGGCGTTGGCGGCGCGCATCGAGCGCACGCGGCGCACGCTCGCGGGCGAGGCCGCGCCGCACGAGGCCGGCTATTTCTTCGTGATGGAAGACGCGGCGAGCGGCGACGTGGCCGGCGTGTGCGGCATCGAAGCCGCCGTGGGCCTGCAGCAGCCGTTCTACAACTACCGCGTGAGCACGGTCGTGCACGCGAGCCAGGATCTGGGCATCTGGACGCGCATGCGTGCGCTCAACATCTCGCACGACCTCACGGGCTACGCGGAGGTGTGCTCGCTGTTCTTGTCGCCGCGCTATCGCACGGGTGGCGTCGGCAGCTTGCTGTCGCGTTCGCGCTTCATGTTCATCGCGCAGTTTCGCGAGCAGTTTCCGCAACGCATCTGCGCCGAGTTGCGCGGCCATTTCGATGCCAACGGCAGCTCGCCGTTCTGGCGCGCGGTGGGTTCGCATTTCTACCAGATCGATTTCAACGCGGCCGACTATCTGAGCTCGCATGGCCGCAAGGCGTTTCTCGCCGAGCTGATGCCGCGCTATCCCGTCTACGTCGAGCTGCTGCCCGACGAGGCGCAACGCGCGGTGGGCCTCACGCACGCGGACACGATTCCCGCGCGCCGCATGCTCGAAGCCGAGGGCCTGCGCTACGAGAATCACGTCGACATCTTCGACGCGGGGCCGGTGCTCGAATGCCATATCGCCGATCTGCGCACGGTGCGCGAAAGCGTGGTCGTGCCAGTCGCAATCGACGACGCGCCCTCGCGTGATGCGCACACGCAGCGCTCGCTCGTGTCGAACACGTCGCTCGCCGACTTTCGCGTCGGCGTGGCGCCGGGTGTCGTGCGCGAGGGCGCGTTCGCGCTCAGCAGCGCCGAGGCCACGGCGCTCGGCGTCGCGGCCGGTCAACCGGTGCGCGTGCTCGCGCTCGGCGCGGGCAAACCACAACAGGAAAGAACATGAACGAGCTTTACATCGACGGGCAATGGTGCGCGGCGGCAGGGCCGGCCTTCGCTTCGCACAACCCGGGCACGGGCGACGTGGTCTGGCAGGGCGCGAGCGCCGACCATGCCGACGTGGATCGCGCAGTGAGCGCGGCGCGCCGCGCGTTCGGCGCGTGGTCGCAGCGCGCGCTCGACGAGCGCTGCGCGATCGTGCGCCGCTTCGCGGCGCTCGTCACCGAGAACAAGGAACGGCTCGCAGCCACCATCGGCCGCGAGACCGGCAAGCCGCTGTGGGAGGCGCGCACCGAAGCGGCCTCGATGGCCGCGAAGGTCGAGATCTCGATCCAGGCCCATGCCGAGCGCACCGGCGAAAAGCGCCTGCCGATGGCCGACGGCACGGCCGTGTTGCGGCATCGTCCGCATGGCGTCGTCGCGGTGTTCGGGCCATACAATTTCCCGGGCCATTTGCCCAATGGGCACATCGTGCCCGCACTGATCGCGGGCAACGCGGTCGTGTTCAAGCCGTCCGAACTCGCGCCCGACGTCGCGCGCGTGACGCTCGAACTGTGGCATGAAGCGGGCTTGCCCGCGGGCGTGCTCAATCTCGTGCAGGGCGAGCGCGATACGGGCGTGGCGCTCGCGCAGCACCGGCAGATCGACGGGCTGTTCTTCACCGGTAGTTCGGACACCGGCACATTGTTGCATCGCCAGTTCGGCGGGCGTCCCGAGATCGTGCTCGCGCTGGAGATGGGCGGCAACAATCCGCTCGTCGTCGCCGAGGTGGCCGACCTCGATGCCGCTGTCCATCACGCGATCCAGTCGGCGTTTCTGTCGGCGGGGCAGCGCTGCACGTGCGCGCGCCGCGTGCTCGTGCCCGACGATGCGTTCGGCGCGCGTTTCGTCGAACGCTTCGTGGAGGTGAGTTCGCGCATTGCCGTGGGCGGCTTCGATGCCGATCCACAGCCGTACATGGGCGCCGTGATTTCGGCGCGCGCAGCGGACAAGCTGGTGGCCGCGCAAGCACAACTGATCGAGCGCGGCGCGCGCAGCCTGCTCACGATGACGCAACGCGACGCGCACCTGGGCTTCGTGAGCCCCGCGATTCTCGATGTGACCGGCATGAGCGATCTGCCCGACGAAGAGCACTTCGGCCCGCTCGTGCAGCTCGTGCGCTACAAGGACTTCGACGACGCGATCGCGCGCGCGAACGACACCGCGTTCGGCCTCTCGGCAGGCCTGCTCGCCGACGACGAAGCGCTGTGGACACAGTTCAGCGGCGCGATCCGCGCGGGCATCGTGAACTGGAACCGGCCGACCAATGGCGCGTCGAGCGCCGCGCCCTTTGGCGGCACGGGGCGCTCGGGCAATCAGCGGCCAAGCGCGTTCTACGCGGCCGACTACTGTGCGTACCCGATGGCGTCGGTGGAGAGCGCCCAATTGCAGATGCCCGCGAGCGTGTCGCCGGGCCTTCATTTCTGAGGATCGACGATGCAAGCCTTTGAAGCCAATTTCGACGGACTCGTCGGCCCGACCCACAACTACGCGGGCCTGTCGTTCGGCAACGTCGCGTCGAAGAACAACGAGAACTCCGTGGCGAATCCGCTCGCGGCCGCCCGCCAGGGATTGCGCAAGATGAAGCAGCTCGCGGACCTCGGCTTTCGCCAGGGCGTGCTGCCGCCGCAGGAACGGCCGTCGATCCGGCTGTTGCGCGAACTCGGTTTCGGCGGCAACGATGCGCTGGCCATCGGGCGCGCCGCGAAGGACGCGCCTGAACTGCTGGCAGCGGCAAGCTCGGCATCGGCGATGTGGACCGCCAATGCGGCGACCGTGAGCCCGTCGGCCGACACGCCCGACGCACGCGTGCACTTCACGCCCGCGAACCTGTGCAGCAAGCTGCATCGCGCGATCGAACACGAAGCGACGCGCCGCACACTCGGCGCGATTTTCGCGGACCCCGCGCATTTCTGCGTGCATGAAGCGTTGCCCGGCACGCCCGCGCTCGGCGACGAAGGCGCCGCGAACCATACGCGCTTTTGCTCGGCGTACGGCGAGCCCGGCGTCGAGTTCTTCGTCTATGGACGCAGCGAGTATCGACGGGGACCGGAGCCCAAGCGCTTTCCGGCGCGCCAGACTTTCGAGGCGAGCCGCGCGATCGCGCATCGTCACGGACTCGCTGAAGAGGCGACCGTGTTCGCGCAGCAGAACCCCGATGTCATCGATGCCGGTGTGTTCCATAACGATGTGATCGCGGTCGGCAACGGCAGCACGCTGTTTTGCCATCAGCAGGCGTTCGTCGCGCAGCAGGAGGTCTACGACGAACTGCGCACGCGGCTCGCGGCGCGCGGTGCGCAGTTCGATGTGATCGAGGTGCCCGAGCGCCAGGTGAGCGTCGCCGATGCCGTGACGTCGTATCTGTTCAACAGCCAGTTGCTCACGCGCGCCGACGGCACGCAGGTGCTGGTGGTCCCGCAGGAGTGCCGCGAGAACGAGCGCGTGGGCGCGTATCTCGACGAATTGGTGGCGAGCCGCGGGCCGATCGACGACGTGCTCGTGTTCGATCTGCGCGAGAGCATGAAGAACGGCGGCGGTCCGGCTTGCCTGCGTCTGCGCGTCGTGCTCAATGAAGCCGAATGCGCGGCCGTGGCGCCGGGCGTATGGATCGACGACGCGCTGTTCGAGCGGCTCGATGCCTGGATCGGGCGGCACTATCGCGACCGTCTCGCGCCCGCCGATCTCGCCGATCCGACGCTGCTGATCGAATCGCGCACGGCCCTCGACGAACTCACGCAGATCCTCGGCCTCGGTTCGCTCTATGACTTCCAGCGCTGAACCGCGCGCCATGCTGGCCGACTTTCTCGGCTTCACGCTGGCAGGCGAGCGCCCGGCGCCCGATGAGGCAACCGGCGTGTGTGCGAGCGGCGTGCGCTGGCAATGGCTCGACGAAGGGGTGCTGCAACTCGAACCCGCGCGGCACGACGACGCGACGCGCAGTGTCATGGTGTCGGCCGGCATTCACGGCGACGAGACCGCGCCGATCGAGTTGCTCTCGCAACTGGTCGCCGATCTCGCCACGGGGCGCGCCGCGCTCGTGTGCCGGCTGCTCGTCGTGCTCGGCAACGTGGCCGCGATGCGAGCGGGTCAGCGCTATCTCGACGACGACCTGAACCGGTTGTTCAGCGGCCGTCATGCCCAGCGCGCAGAGAGCCGCGAGGCACCGCGCGCCGCCGCGCTCGAACACGCGGCCGTGCACTTCTTCGCCAAAGCGTCAACGCAGACGGGTCAGCGCTGGCACTTCGACATGCACACGGCGATCCGCGCCTCGGTGTACGAGCAGTTCGCGTTGTTGCCTTATACCGGGGCGGGCGTATCGCGCGATCTGTTCGCGTGGCTCGAAGCGGCGCGCGTGGCGGCCGTGCTGATTCATACGGAGCGGGGCGCCACTTACTCGCAGTACACAGCGACGACGTGCGGCGCGCTTGCCTGCACGCTCGAACTCGGCAAGGTGCGGCCGTTCGGCGAGAACGATCTCGCGCGCTTCGCACAGGCCGACGCGGCCGTTCGCGCGTTGCTCGCGGGCGTCGCGCCCGCACGCGAAGGAGCGCCGCCGCGCGTCTTCACCGTGACCGCGCAGATCACCAAGCAAAGCGACGCGTTCGAACTGCTGCTCGAGCCCGACGTGCCGAACTTCACGCCCTACGTGCGCGGCACACTACTCGCGCGCGATGGCGACTATCGCTACGTGGTCGAGCACGCTGAAGAGCGCATCGTGTTTCCGAATCCCAACGTGAAGCCTGGCTTGCGCGCGGGTCTGCTCGTCGTCGATACGACCCGCGAGACGCTCGCGGCGCTCGCCTGAACACGACGCGCTAAAGCGCGCCCGTTTGCGCGGGCGCGACACCGACTTGCATGTTCCATAACGCCGCGTGGCGAAGCGTGCGTGCCAGCGAGCGCTGCGGCCGCCTGCGCCAGCGGCTTCCGGCGCGCGCGGTACAATCGCGCCCTCGCGCCGCCGGCTTTGCCGCGGTGCAGCATGCGCGACAGGCGCGTTTGAGCCGTCTTTTTGGCGCGGCGATGCTTGTCGGCGCAGGATTCGCCCGAATCCGCATGACCGTATCCAGCAAGAGAACTCTCCCTGATGAACATGAAATGGAACAAGCTTGCCGCGCTCGCCCTGAGCGTCGCGGCAGCGGTGGCAGCCGGCAGCGCAGCGGCCGCCGACCTCAAGGAAATCCGCTTTGGCGTCGAAGCGTCGTATGCGCCGTTCGAATCGAAGTCGCCGGCCGGCGATCTGCAAGGCTTCGACATCGACGTCGGCAATGCCGTGTGCGCGAAGCTCAAGGTCAAGTGCACGTGGGTCGAGAATTCATTCGACGGCCTGATCCCGGCACTGGAAGCGCGCAAGTTCAACGTCATCAACTCGGACATGACGATCACGGACCAGCGTCGCCAGGCCATCGACTTCACCGATCCGATCTACGCGATCCCCAACCAGATGATCGCGAAGAAGGGCAGCCCGCTGCAGCCGAACGCGGCCTCGCTCAAGGGCAAGCAGGTCGGCGTGCTGCAAGGCACGATCCAGGAAAGCTACGCGAAGGCACGCTGGGCACCCGCCGGTGTCGACGTCGTGCCGTACCAGACCCAGGACCAGATCTACGCCGATCTCGTGGCGGGCCGGCTCGATGCCGCGTTCCAGGACGGCGAGGCGGCCTCGAAGGGCTTCCTGAACAAGCCGCAAGGCGCGGGCTTCGCGTTCGCGGGCGCGCCGGTCACGGACGAAAAGCTGCTCGGCGTGGGCGTCGGCTACGGCGTGCGCAAGAACGACGGGGCGCTCAAGGCGCAGCTCAACGCGGCCTTGAAGGACCTGAAGGCCGACGGCACGCTCGATCGTCTCGCGGCGAAATACTTCGACGTGAAGGTCGTGTTGAAGTAAGCCACGCGTCGCCACGGCGCGGTGCACATGAAAAAACCGTTCAGGCAATGTCTGAGCGGTTTTTTTTCGCCGCAGCTTGACGGAGAAAAAAAGCAAACGTTTCATATTCGCGCTGACCCCCGCCAGGATAAAATTGCGGCCAGCACGAGCCCCGCGTTTTCGCCATGGCGAAAGGGGACAACACAACGAGAAATCAAGACCAGACGCCAGAGGAAGCGCAACGCTTCGCGGGGGACCCATGAGCACCAACGCCGTGCAGCCGCAGTCGATCAGGACGGCGGGCGATAGCGACGCAGTCACGCAATACGATGTCCAGTTTGCCCGTCAACCGATCCTCGATCGCGACGCCATGCTGTGCGGATTCGAACTCAAGTCGCGCGCCGTCGATCTGCGCAATAGCGCCTTCGTCCGCGAAGAAGAGCGCGGCGATCCGCGCGAGGTCGTGGCGCGCGCCGTCGTGGAGGCGGCGCTGGAGCCCGCGGTTCGCGCGGCGCTGGTCGGACATCGCGCGTATCTCGACGTCACGCGCGAACTGCTGTTCGACGAAGCGGTGTGGCGTCTGCCGCCCGAGCGTTTCGCGTTCGAGCTGCCGCTGTCGATCGGCGCGGATGCGGGCTTGATCGCGCGCCTCATCGAACTGCACGCCAAGCGCTATCGCTTCGTGCTCGACGACGTCGTGCAGGCGAACGACACCTTCGCGAAGTTGCTGCCGTACGCCGAAGCCGTCAAGATCGACATTCGCCGCATCGCACCGGCGCTCCTGCCGAAGTTCGCGAGCGTGCTCAAGGCGGCGGGCAAGCTGCTGATCGCCACCGGCGTGCATACCCACGACGATTTTCAGAAGGCCATCGATCTCGGCTTCGATCGCGTCCAGGGCTACTTCTTTGCGCTGCCGGGCTCGTCGCGCCGCGCGAGCGCGCCGCGCCAGGCGCTGCTCAACCTGCTGCAACTGCTCGCGAACGAGCCGACGGTCGCGCAGCTCGAAGCCGAGTTGAAGCTCAACCCGGTGCTCGTCATGCATCTGATGCGTCTCGCGAATTCGGGCAGCTTCAGCATCGGGCGCAAGGTCACGACGCTGCGCGAGGCGATCAACGCGACCGGCACGAACCGCATCGCGCGCTGGACCCAGTTGCTGCTCTACGCGGACGGCCGCAAGGTCTCGCTGGAGGACGACCCGCTGCTGCAGCTCGCGGCGACGCGGGCGCGCTTCATGGAACTCGCCGTCGGGCAGTTGCCCGACGCCGGGCGCGATGTGGCCGATGCGGCCTTCCTCGCGGGCGTGTTCTCGTTCGTCGATGCGGTGTTCGGCGGCACGCTCGAAAGCACGCTCGACATGCTGACCCTGTCACGGCCGATTCGCGCCGCGATCATCGAGCGCGTGGGCGCACTCGGGCAATTGCTCGATGCCGCCGAGGCGCTCGAAGCGGCCGACTGGGAACGCGTCGACACGGTGGCGGCACAACTCGCGCCGCTCACGAGCAGTGACATCGCGGCGCTGGGTCTCGCAGCAGGTGAGTGGGCGGGGATGGCGGACCGCAACGCGGAAGCCGCAGGACTCGAGCGGATCGAAGACTAAGAGAAGCAAGCAGACGCGCGCCGGGCAGGGCGCGTCTTTACTGGCCGCGCATCAGGCGGCCACCTCACACCTCACACCTCAACATCAGGCAGCGCTCAGAGCGCCTCGGCGTGCTCGCGAGTGAAGAAGCGCGCCAACTCGCGCGTGAGTTCGTTCAGCGCGCTCATCTCGCGCGGGCCGATCTTGCGCGGCTCGTGGTTCACGAGCCAATCCCCGTACATCAACGCGAGCGGCGGCTCGCCTTCGTGGCCGACCGGCAGCAGCACGAACGAGCGCGCGTCGTCGAAGGCCGAGCGGAACCAGCCGGGCAGACGCGCGATCATCTTCGGGTCGCGCGCATTCTCGATGAAAATGCCGACCGAGTTGGCAATCGCGAGATGAAACACATCGGGCTCGAACGCAGCGCTGAACGACAGTCTCGGCAACGCCTTCTCGACGCCGGGGCCGTAGCCGCGCCGCGCCTGGAACATGTTCTCGCCGCGCCGCACGAACATCACCGTGCGCGAGAAGCTGAGGCCGGCAAGCACGGTCTCCGAGACGAGCGAGAGCGCGGTGCTGAGCGTCGAGTCGGCGGGCAGCGCGCGCAGATCTTCGACGCCGGCCGCGATGCGCTGGGCCGGATCGAGTGCTTCGCGCGCGATTGCATCCGCGTTCGCACGCAACTCGACGATCTCGCGCATCACGCCATCGTCGGCTTCTTCGCGTGCGAGCGCGAGGCTCATTTCCACCAGCACTTCAGGATCGGTCGACAGCGGGCCGCCGTAGTGGCCCGCCAGCTCGGCGATGCGTTCTTCGCGGGCCTCGTCGGTGAGGTGCGGAGTGGTCAGGATCTTCGCGACTTCGGTCGAATAGTTGGTGATCGCGCGCAGCCACTCGACGTGGCGCGGTTCGTCGCCAGCGGGATCGTAGGCGCCCATGCCCGCGCGGATCGCTTCGGGCAGACGCCAGCGATTGGCGGCTTCGAGGCCGATTTCGTGGAACGTCACGCCCAGCACTTCGTTGCAGGCGTCGTCTTCGGTGGCGCCGTCGTCGCTGAAACGGCAGATCTGTTCCCACTCGGGTTCGAGATAGAACACGACGAGCAGCTTGCCGACCTGGCGCATCAGCGTGCAGACGACCGCTTCCTCGCCCGCGCGCAGATCGCCGCGTTCGGTGAGCTTGCGCGCGACGCAGCCCGAGAGCATGGTGCGGTTCAGTTCGAGCTTCGCGTCGATGCGGCGCGGCGCGCTATGGTGAAAGTGGTCGACGATCTTCATGCCGACCACCAGATGGCCGACCGCGTCCATGCCAAGCACCATCAGCGCGCGCGTGACGGTCGTGATGTTGCCGCCGAACGCGAGGTACATGGCGGAGTTGGCAAGCCGCAGCACCTTCTGCGTCAGGGCGAAGTCCGACAACACGACTTGCACGAGAGAGCTGAAGTCGAGATCGTCATTGGTCATCGCAGCGATCGTCGTGCGTAACGATTGCGACAGCATGGGAAAATCGCCGCGTTCGTTCATGCGCGACCACAGCCGGTCTAGCAGGACGGCCTTTACCATTTGAGGCATGTTGATTCCGCAAGAGCCCTGCTTGTTTCAATAGCCAAAACCACTACTACAACACACGCGGCCGCGCGCCGGTCCGTCACCGGTTCGAGCGTCGGCAGGCGGCGCGCGCTCATGCGTGCACCTCTTGCAGGTGCAACGTGTGCGCCGCAAAACGTGCGGCCAGCTCCTGGGCGGGCAGGGCCTTGCAGACGAGCCACCCCTGGATATGATCGCAGCCCATTCTCGTGAGCAGTTCGCGCTGCGCTTCGGTCTCCACGCCTTCGGCGACCAGTTCGAGATCGAGCGTGCGCGCGAGACCGACCACCGCGTTGACGATCGCCTGATCGTTACGCGAGGTCAGCAGGTTCTCGACGAAGCTGCGATCGATCTTCAGTTTCGACAACGGGAAACGTTGCAGATACGCAAGACTCGAATAGCCGGTGCCGAAGTCATCGACGGCAAAGCGGATGCCGAGCGCCGTCAACTCCTCGAGCAGCGACTTCGCGTGCACCGGGTCGTGCATGAGCAGACTCTCGGTGATCTCGAACACCAGCCGGCGCGGGTCGAGCCCGGTCAGCTCGATCGCTTCCTGGACACTGTCCTTGAAACGCGGATTGCGGAACTGCTGCGGCGACACGTTGACGGCGACGTACTGCAGCGAAATGCCTTGTTCGTCCCACTGGGTGAGCTGCATGCAAGCCGCCTTCAACACCCAGTTGCCGAGATAATTAATCAGGCCGACGGATTCTGCAAGCGGAATGAAGGTCGAGGGCGGCACGAGTCCGTGCAGCGGGTGCTGCCAGCGGATCAGCGCCTCCACCCCGACCACGGCGCCGCTCGCGCTGCTGGTGATCGGCTGGAAGTGCAGCGAGAACTCGCCGTTGCGCACACCGTCGTAGAGATCGGATTCGAGCTTCAGGCGTTGCGCATCGGTCGGATCGTCGTCGGGGACGTGCAGCGCGAGCGTATTGCCGCCGGCGGTCTTCGCCTGCTGCAGCGCGTGGTCGGCCCAGCGCATGAGCGGGCTCACCTCGCCGTGGCCGACGGGCTCGTCGGCCGCGTGACGCTGGTCCGGATAGAGCGCGATGCCAATGCTCGCCGACAGGTGCACCGGCTGGTCGTTGAACGTATAGGGCTGCAGCACGGCCGTGAGCATGCGCCGGGCGAGCGCCTCGGCGCTCACGCGCACGGCGTCGGGATTCGTTTGCGCAGCCGCGCCCTGCGGGGCGATCAGAATGGCGAACTCGTCGCTGCCGGTGCGGGCGATCAGCTCGCCCTGCAGGCGCAAATGGATGAGCCGGCGGGACGTCTCGCGCAGCATCTCGTCGCCCGCGTCGTAGCCGAGCGCGCGGTTCACGCGCTGATAATCATCGAGGTCGAGCAGCAGCAGCGCGATGGTCGAGCCGCTCGCGTCGGCCGCAGCCTGCAGACGCGCGAGCTCCGGCGCGAGCGCGATCTGGTTCGGCAGCCCGGTGAGCGCGTCGTGATTGAGCTCGTGCGTGAGCCGCTTTTCGTTGTCGCGCCATTCCGTGACGTCGAACCCTGCGATCGCAAAGCCGTCGATGCCCGCATACGACGCTCGTTGCACGCGCAACTCGATCGCATGGGGGTAGGTGAGCGACTTGATCAGCTCGACCGTGTCCTTCTCGACGCTGCCGCTTTGCGCCGCCCGCGCGATCAGCGCGTCGAGACGCGCGAGATCCGCGCTCGCGACCAGGTCGTGCAGCGTCGCGCCCTGCAGGTACTCGCGGTGGTAGCCGGCGAAGCGCAGGGTCGCGTCGGACAGGTAGAGAAAGCGCAGGTTGAGATCGACGTGGACGAGAAAGTCGACTGTGCCCGCCGTGCGCTCGAACGCGCGCGACGACGCATCGGCGTTCGCGGACGCCGGCGCGGGAATGGGCTCGGGCACTTCGCCAAAGCGGGTATCGCCGCCTCGACGCCGGGTGAGCGCACGCAGCCGGTCGAAGACCGTGCGTAACGTGCCCTGGCGGGGCGCGGTGATCCTGTTCGCTTCCATGTGTATCGCTGGCAACCCTTGCTGGTGTTTGGCCGTATCGCGGGATCCGGTGGCGGCGGCGTCCTTGCGGACTGAGCCGTCGGCGCGCCGGACCACCCGGATTCGGCAGGCGTCTGAGGACGCCCATCAGAGCAAGTTATCGACCTCCGACCGGAAATCTTTAGGCACCGCGATAAAAAAGCCACGCCGGGCGAGAGCCAGTGGGGAAGAGGCTGCGGCGGCTGTCGGATTCGGTTAAAGTGCAGCCGGTTGCGCCGTCGACGCGAGCATTTTGCGTCGGCCGCAGCCGATGCCGCGCGGAACAGTTCCGGCGTGCCCCAACAGGGTGCGCGGGACCGGGGTGCCGCGCGATCACAAGAGCCAAAACGACATGTCCGATTCCACGTCCGCACCGGGCCGGCCCGCCAGAATGGCCGGGCCGCGCATTGCCAGTGCTGACCTCCGCGCGCCTGCAGTGGCGCCGCTGCCGCTGCCGTTCGTCTACCTGGGCCGCCAGCCGATCCTCGATCGCAACGGCGCGCTCAACGCGTACGAACTGCTGTTTCGCGCCGGCACGCACAATCGCGCCGACGTCACCGACGATGCCCTCGCGACCGCGCAGGTCGTCTCGCGCACGATCGGCAATCTGGGCGTGCCGGCCGTGCTCGGACCGCATCGCGGCTATGTGAACATCAGCCGCGAGCTGCTGTTCGACGACATCGTCCATTTGTTGCCCCCGCAGCGATTCGTGCTCGAAATCCTCGAGCACGTGCGCTTCGACGCCTCCATGCTCAAGCGTGTGAGCGAGCTGCGCGAGGAAGGCTTCCTGATCGCGCTCGACGACGTGACCGAGCGCTCCGAGAACCTGCTCGCCGCGCTCCCGCATGCCGACATCGTCAAAATCGACCTGCTGCAGGTCGACCGTGCCGCGCTGCCCGCGCTCGCCGCGGCGCTCAAGGCGGCCGGCAAGACCCTGATCGCCGAGAAAGTCGAAACCCGCCAGGACTTCGAGTTCGCGCGCGCGCTCGGCTTCGACCTGTTCCAGGGGTATTACTTTGCCCGGCCCCAGGTGCTGCGCGCGCCCCACGCACGCTCGTCGCGCCATGCGCTGCTGCGCCTGCTCGCGCTGGTCGCGAACGACGTCGGCGTCGCCGAACTCGAAACCGAGCTGCGCGGCCATCCAGGTGTCGTCGTGCAGCTTCTGCGGCTCGTCAATTCGAGCGCCTACTGGCACGACCGGCCGATCGCCTCGCTGCGCGAAGCCGTGCTCGCGGCCGGCACGCGCCAGATCGCACGCTGGGCCCAGCTGCTGCTGTACGCGAGCGGCTGCGACTTGCCGTGGTCGTCCGATCCGCTCGTGCAGCTCGCGGGCACGCGCTCGCACTTCATGGAACTGGCGGCCCGGCGCCTGTGGCCGAACAACGCCGAGTTCGCCGATGCCGCGTTCATGACCGGCATCTTTTCGCTCGTGCATGTGCTGGTCGGCTCGACGCCCGCGCGCACGCTCGAACGGCTGGGGCTGGCACGACCGATTCGCGATGCCGTCGATGGCAATCACGGCGCGCTGGGCACGCTCCTGCTCATCGCCCAGGCCGCCGAGCGCGGTGACCAGGACGGCGCGCAGCGGCTCGTCGACCTGCATGGCGGCGAGTTTGCGTCGCTCACGCCGGCCGTGCTCGCCGAGCTGAACCTGTGGGCGAGTTCGTGGTTCACCGCGCACAGCGAAGGCTGACGACGCGCTGCGCCACCGTGCGATGTGTGGTTGAATAGGGGCCTCTTGCGGCGCGTGCGCCCTGTGTGTATCGACGTTGTGATGTTGTGACGTTGTAAGGAACCCACCATGAAACGCAGCCTCATCGCGGCGGCGCTTGCCTGCGCCGCCGGCCTTTCGTTCTACGCGCTCACCGCCGAGGCGACCCTCAAGCCCGGCGACGCGGCACCCGAGTTCACGGCGCAAGCGTCGCTCGGCGGCAAGACCTACACGTATTCGCTCGCCGACGAGTTGCGCCACGGGCCGGTCGTGCTGTACTTCTATCCGGCGGCCTTCACCAAGGGCTGCACGATCGAGGCGCATGAATTCGCCGAAGCCGTCGACGAGTACAAGAAGTACGGCGCCACCGTGATCGGCGTATCGCACGACAACATCGACACGCTCACGAAGTTTTCCGTGAGCGAGTGCCGCAGCAAGTTCCCGGTCGCCGCCGACGAGGACGCCAAGATCATCAAGGCCTATGACGCCTCGATGCCGATGCGCGAGTCGATGGCCAACCGCGTCTCGTACGTGATCGCGCCGGACGGCAAGATTCTCTACGAGTACACGAGTCTCTCGCCCGACAAGCACGTCGAGAACACGCTGCAGGCCGTGAAGGACTGGGCCGCGCAGCACCCGAAGCAGTAAGGCCGCTCGCGGCATGCCGATCCTCGTCGTACTGTTTGCGTTCGGCGCGCTGGTATATGGCGCGTATTGGTCGTTCGTGTCGCTTGCCGCGCGCTTCGGTACGCCGGTGGCGAGTGGCGTTGCTGTTGTTGTCGCGTTGCTCGTCGTCGCGGCGCTCGCGCGCTGGTGGCAGCGGCGCCGCGACGTGGCGCCGAATCTGCGCGAAGGCGACTGGACGCACGGGCTCACGGGCGAGTGGGGCGGGCTCAGGCTCGCGGCCGGCAAGCGCCTGTGCGAGGTGACGCTCGGGGCGCAGCACGGCGCTTATATCTTTGCGGACATCGAAGGCGCGCAGGCCGAACAGGCCGATGGGGGCTGGCGGGTCGCGCTGCGTGTGCGTGACCGTGTGCATCCGGTTTGGCTGCTGCCGATGCGCGATGAGCGGGAGGCGAAGCGGTGGGCGCGGGTTTTTGGCTTGGCGATGGCGCAGCGGTTGTAGAGGGGCGTGCGCCGATCATCGATGCATAGCCCGATCGCGTCGGGGCGCTCATTCTCCAGCTGACTGCGCGGGGGCGTCCTGGTGGCCGACGCAGCAGTCGTCGGGGCAACCCGGTGAGACCTGCAGCGTAACCTCCCGGAATTCAGCGTTCGTTGGACCGCGATTCTCTACGGGGTAGACCTGTGCTTTGACTTGCATGGGTGCGCGTGTCAGACCCGCTGCCAGCGCGTCCGCGGCGACCGCGACGGCACGCTTCATGGCCAGCGCGTTTGGGTTCGCTTCGGTTTGCGCGGCGCTGCCAATCACAGTCACCCATTGCTGTATCGCGTACCCCGAATTCATCGCGGATATCCATTGATCGAGACGCCTGCGCTCGCCAGCGGCAATCTTCGCTTCGTTCACTTTGAACACGACGTGTAGTTGCTCAGACGGAAGATTCGACGGGCCATTGCACTGCGCATGCGCATTCAGACAATACGAAATCGCCATGGCGAAGGCCGCGACTGTCGACGTGGTTGGTTTGATCATTTGCATTGCGGGTGTTAAACCGGAAACAAGGGCTCTCCGTAGATTGCATACCCTGTCAGCGAATCGGCATTCCGCAGCGCAAGCTCAGGATGGTTTCGTGCCCAATCGGCGGCGGTCGGGTCGATTCCATACCGGGAATCCCGGCTCGCGAACGTGTCGGCGAAATGGGTTACCTCGTGAATCACAATTGACAGCCGCGAATCACCGTACATATTCTGGTCGCGCAACCCATTGCAAAATCGCATGCCTATGCTGACCAGCCTGCGTTCGGTGTTGGGTCCGCAGACGTGCGCGGCTTCGCGATCCAGGTTCTTCAGATTCGGCGCGCAACCGAGGATTCGGTCCAGATCCGGGTCCGAGCGCACCAGGCTGGATGGTGTAAGCGACCTCAGTGCAGAGCAATGGCGGCCAAAACCCGATATCAAGTACTGCCGTGTCGGCTCGTCGCATCGATTGAACCAATACTTCATTCGCTCTTTTTCGACGTTATCGCAGCGATCGAGGGCTGCGAGTCGGCGTTCAACCGACAAGATGGCCCAATTCAAGATTCGTCGTGCCATCACGCGAAAATCACTGTCCGTCATCGTTGGACAAATCGGTGTCTTGTCGATTCGAACATGGACTTTTGAGCCGGGATTCGTATTGGTTGCTGCGCCGGAATGGATCTCGAACCATTCGTCGCCGTTGGAAGTTTCAAAGCCGTATTGGTTGTCGCTGCGAAATGAGTTCATTGCTCACGCCTCGCTTGTATAGAGCTTCAGCCCGATTGTCCGTTCCGTCGCGACACGCTGCGTTTCGCCGCTTGCATTCGTCGTGCCTTCGAAGACTTGCCCGTTATTGGCGACGATCCGGTAACGCACGTTCGAGAGCGGCTGGCAGGCGAGATCGGTGAGCACGTATTGTTCGTCATGAATGTCGTCGCGCACCGGTGACGGTGCCGGACTCTGCAACGGCAGGTAACCATCGTCTTCGATATACCATTGACGCCCGTACACCGCGAGAATGTGGGGGCGCGTCGGGCACTTGCACTGCACCTGGTCGCCACCGACAGCCTGTTGGCGTTTGTCATCTGTCGAGTCGATAAAGCGATGATGGTCGCCTACGCGCGCGCCACCGACGATGACGCCGACGCTGCCGCAAGCGCCGCAATACGCACTGTCGCCGATGAAGGCCATATCGCGAGAGCGACCGCTTTCATCGTCGATGGGGATGGATTCGCCCTTGCCGCCGATGACGTAGCTTTCCTTGCCGCTATCGAGCGGATCGCCGACGACGGCGGAATAGAACAGGTTGGGCACGGTTCCCTCCGGGCAGAATGGATAGTTCGGATCAAAGCCTGTGATTCAGGCCATACCGTTGCAAAGAACAACGCAACAGGATCAATTGAGCCTCGTTGGGTAATATCCAGCCGCGTGATGGCTTGCGGGTATCAGACAGTTCCGAAAGCGCGCGCTGTTACGGCGCAAGCGGCACGATTCGGTGAGGGTGACGGTGACGGTGAAGGGCAGAGCGGGGCGGCGGGGAGTGCGATACGAGGCGCCGGTCGCAGAGCGTTGCCGTGGAGGTCGAAGGCGCCCGGATGCAGCAGGCCGCTGGCGCTGCGACTGTAGAGGAGCGCAGTGCGTGGCCCTGGCGCGTTCCGTCCGGAGCCGATGTTCAGTAAACTCGAACAGGGCCGCCCATTGACCAACACGAGACCCCCCCAATGACAACCACCCGCGTTTCCTGCGCCTGCGGCAAAGTGGAGTACGAGGCAACCGGCAAACCCATCGTGACTGCCGTGTGCTATTGCGACGATTGCCAGCGGGGCGCTCGCCAGATCGAGGCGTTATCCGGCGCGGTCCCCGTACTCGGTGACGATGGCGGCACTGCCTTCGTGCTGTATCGCAAGGATCGCTTCAAGTGCACGAAAGGGCACGAGTTGCTGATGGACCTTCGCCTCAAGGAGAACTCGCCGACGAGGCGGGTCGTCTCCCAGTGCTGCCATTCGGCGATGTATCTCGACTTCCAGAAGGGGCATTGGGTGTCCGTGTACCGCGCGCGCCTGCAAGGCGCGCTGCCTCCGATACAAGTGAACGTCCAGACGCGGTTCAAACCCGATCCTGAGCACACGCCGCCTGGCATACCGAGCTACCGTGCAGTTCCGCCACGGCTGTTCGCGAAGATTCTTTTCGCCAGGATCGCGATGCTTTTTTCCTGAACCATCGGCTCGCGGCGCGAGGTGCCGAACCTCTCAGGCAATGGCGGCCTCGAGCAGGCAACCAAACTCCTGCGCGAACTCGACCGAGACGCGGGCATGGACAGCGCCTTGTTTGTCGAAGAAGCGTTGGGTGCCTTCCAGCGTGAACACGCCTTCATGCCAGATGCTGGGGTGAATGTAGAGGCCCTGTCGTCCATCGAAGCGAAAGCATACGAATTTTTCGGGCGTAATATCGTCGCCGGGCAGTGCGAGCGGAACGTAGAACGGCTGGCCATCGAGCGGGAAGAACAGTTGCCCGCCGTCGGGATGATAGTTGGCATGCCAAAGCAACATGCGTTGTGGCGTGGCCGGGTTGTCTTCGCGCGCGTCGCCTGGCTCCGTCGCGTAGGCGAGCACATAGTTGCCGCCCACTGCTTCGTTTCGACCGTACAGAATGTCGCCGCGCCATTCGCTGATAAACGTGCCTTCGGTCGTGCCCGCCTCGTCGCCGGTTCCCGGATCGATGGGTCTCGATCCCGTTGCGGGCCATTGCACGATTTCGACCTGGCATTCGTCGGGGGCGCTGACGAGCCTTCCATAGCCGTCCAGCGTTGCCGGCGTCGCGTCGATCACGGGCATCGCCACGCGCCGAAGGCCTCGGGGGAGGCCGGGGTTGAGGTAGTCGATCGGTTTGTTCATTGCGAATCTCGGTGTGAGTCAGGGGCGGGCGGCTCGTGCTTCGCCGCAACGGGCGGCGATCGAGCATACGCTTTGCGCAATTGTCTTCGATTCGGCCGTCGCAGTCGATTAGCCGGTTGTGGCGGACGACCGCGTGTCGCGGTTGGCCTCAGCCAAACTAACCCGACTGAATCGTTACAATGCCTGGATGAATGCCTCCTTCGACAGCACCCAATGCAAACTATGCTGACCTCCTATTTCTGGAGCGGCGAAGCCATCCGCTGTCGACGCGTAAGTGACATTGTTCTGTCCCGCACGGTCGATGTCCCTGTGCCCCCTGCGCGCGTGCTTGCGGATTGGGAGAGAGAAATATCGTCGCGGCTCGTCCTGGAGCCGGGCGATGTCGAGGCAATGCCTTTGGCGCGGACGCAGGTGCGCTGGCCGGACTATAGGCGCTGCGTGCAGGCAATGACCGACTGGACCTGCGAGCTCGGGCTGCCCGGCGTGCTGTCCTCCAGTGACGTCGCCATGATGGCCTGCCGTGGCGCGAGATACCACCATGATGGCGCGCAATATGGCAGTGCGGCGTTCTGCAATCTCTTCCTGAGCGAAGACAAAGGGCTGGACTTGCATTTTCCCTCCACGGGCCATCGCATTCCCCTGACCCGAGGAACCGCGGTGATATTCGATACCGGCCAGCCACATGGCGTCATTCAGCGCCGCCGCGATAATTTCAACGTGGAGGACTTCTCATCGGATCAGGATTGCGTCCAGATATTCCTGACCTGGGAGCTTCCCATCGAAGACGCCAGCGTCGGGCGAGCACTCGAGGTGGTATTCGACCACCTCCCTTCCATTCCGCCGCAAGTCGAAGACGAGCAAGTCTGGTTGAACGACGCCCCCGCCGCTGTGTGCCCAGAATCTGGTCGCTGGTACCGGCTTGATTAAATGCCTGTGTGCGCTTGCGCTATCAGCGTATCCGGCAAACAGGCCTTCGTGCCCGCGCAAATAAGCTGATCCCCACGAAATGAGGCAATGGACGTTCTGACTCTGCGTGCAAAAGCGTATCGGAACAAATCGGTCTCTACAAGGAAGAGGATATTCCGGCGTATGCCACGGTGCGCGCCCGCATCCTGAACGGGCACAAGCCGGCCTTCATGCTGGCGGTCATTCCAGCCCTCATCAAACCGGGTATGCTGGTCGAGGTCGAAAATGTGGCCTCGAAGGCTGTCTGAGCGGATAGCGCCCGCAGCAGACCGACCGAAATGCGAAGGTGCCACGTGTTGTCGAGAGACAGGCGTGGCGTTTCGATTTATGCAGTGATGCAGGACCTGAACGCCACCGGCACGTACTAAAACACGACCAGCATGCCAACCTCGAAAAAATCGCCCATAAAACAGGCCAGTTCAACATTTGAATTTTCCGTCGCGCTTCCACGAGGGTATAAGCCAGTCGACGCACTGAATTTTCACGGCCGCGACAAGGACGCGGTGTCTGAGGTGGTGACCGAATCGCGCCTGCGCAAAGGCATTCTGCTGAGTGACCTGCCTGCGGTATTCGATATCGATTTCGAAGCAGCGAAGAATCAGGTTGTATGCCAGATCGTGGCCGACGGAGAAATCTCCGGCGCGATGCAGCAGGAGGCCACGGATATCACGGCCGGGCTCGTCGGGTTGCGCCTGAATCCCCGCGATTTCGCGACCTTTGTCGCCGCCGATCCTGTATTCGGCCCGCTAACAAGGCGACAAAAAAGCCTGCGCATCATCCAGTCTGCGTCCATTTTCGAAGCGTTGACGTGGGCAATCATGGGGCAGCAAATCAACGTTGCCTTCGCGGTATCGCTTCGGCGCACGTTCGTCCGCCTCGCGGGGCGGCAGCACAGCAGCGGCTTGTGGTGCTACCCGTCGCCGGCGGATGCAGCTCGAATTCCGCTGGACGAGCTGACGTCCCGACAATATTCGCGCTCCAAGGCCGAAACAATATTGCGCCTGGCGTCCCTGATTGCCACCGGCGAGTTGAATCTCACCAGCGGGCCCGATCATTCAGTCGAGTCAATTTGCCAACAACTGCTCAAAGTGAAGGGCATCGGACCCTGGACGGTGAACTATACGATGCTGCGCGGTTACGGACATGCAGACTGTTCGCTGCATGGGGATGTTGCGGTGAGGGCCGCAATTGCAAAACTGTGGGGGCATGAAACACGTCCAGACATCGCGGCAGCAGAAGAATTTCTCAAACAATACAGCCCACATCGAACGATGGCTGCCGCTCATCTGTGGGCGAGCCTGAATACCACATCCAGTTACTGAAGACGCTGGCGTCTTCGACCAGGCGAGCGCCATCGCTGATGGTTACCCCCGACGCGCAGTCTTCACAGCACCACGCGCAAAAAGCAGCGAACCCATCGCCGCCGCAACCATCAACACGAAAAACGGCGCGAGGCTCACAGCGGCGTTGTCCGTTCGATCGCGCAACACACCCATCAGCCACGGCCCGGCCAATGCCCCCAGTCCGCCGATCATGTTGATGGCCGCGATCGCGCCGGGCAGCGCGGCTTTGGGCAGCAGGGCAGGCGGCAGCGCCCAGAACACCGCGAGCGCCGACGATAGTCCGGCGGTGAGCAGGCAGATGCCGGTCAACGCGACCCACACGGACGTCTGGCCACAGGCGATGGCCGCGAGGCCGATGGCGGCAGTGAGCATCGAGCCCGCGAAATGCCGGTGCCGTTCGCCGCTTGCGTCGGAATGACGGCTCACGAGAATCATCGCCACGCCGCCCACGACATAAGGCACGACCGAATAGATGCCGATCCGCAGATCGCCGCGCACGCCTGCCTCGGCGATGACCGTGGGCAGCCAGAACACGTTGAGGAATACGCCGCACAGCACGCAGGCAAGCAGGAAGGCCAGCAGCGCGACCCGCATCATCTGCGGGCGGCCGAATGCAGCTCGCCCGGCCGGGGCATGTTCGCGCAGGTCTTCATGCTTGAGCGCGGCGGCGAGGCGCAGGCGCTCGTCGCTGCTGAGCCAGACAGCGTCTCGAGGGCCGTCGGGCAAACAGAAACGAACCAGCAGCCCCACGACGCAAGCGGGAATGCCTTCGAGCAGAAACATCCACTGCCATCCGTGCAGGCCGTGGAGTCCTTCCATATCGCTGAGAATCCAGCCCGAAAGGGGGCCGGCCAGGATGCCGGCTGCAATCGGCGCGAGCAAACAGACGGCCACGGCGTTGGCGCGTCGGGCGGCGGGGAACCAGTAGGTGAGGTAGAGCAGCACGCCGGGCCAGAAGCCGGCCTCGCACAGGCCGAGCAAAAAACGCATCAACACGAGTTCATGCGCAGTCCGTACGAATAGCGTCGCCGCCGAAACGATGCCCCACAGAAACATGATGCGAAACAGCGACCGGCGCGCGCCGATACGATGCAGCAGCAAGTTGCTCGGCACTTCGAGAAGCATGTTGCCGACGAAGAATACGCCCCCCGCGAGTCCGTATTGCGCCGACGTAAGCCCCAGGTCGGTCGCCATGTGGATCTTCGCGAAGCCGATATTGACGCGATCGAGAAAGGCGAAGATCTGGCTGATGAAAAGGACCCGGCGCTGTTCAACGGCTATCGCACGCGCCACATGGACGGTGCGAGTTTTGCCGCCATGCTCGGCGATGCGTCGGCGCCGCAACGGCGCGATCGACAGTATTACGAGCTGCAGGGCAATCGCGGTTATATCAGCGGGACGTGGAAGATCGTGTCGCTGCAGGCGCCGAAGCAGCAAGCCGATCTGAACAACTGGATGCTGTTCGACCTCGCCAACGATCCCGCCGAGCTTCACGATCTGGCCGCCGCGCATCCCGACGTGCTGAAGCGGCTGATTGCCGAGTTCGAGGTCGACGCGAGCGCCAACTATGTCTATCCGCTCGACACGCGCGACGAACTCCGCGCGCTGACCTTGCCGCCGCACGAGTTGGAGGACGCGTTCCGGCCACGCGAGTTCTATCGGGCAGGGCAGACGATTTCGGGCGTGATCGTGTCGCCGCTGATCGCCGATCGCGACTTCACCTTGAGCGCGAAGTTCGACTATGCCGCAGGCGACGAAGGGGTCATCTTCGCCATGGGCGACCGCTTTGCGGGCATGGTCGCGTACGTGATGGACGGCGCGCTGTACTTCGTCTACCAGCTTTGGTATCGCCCGATCGAACTCGCACCGATCATGCTTGAACCGGGCGCGCAGGAGTTCGTGCTGCAGTACCACGCGCTCGGTGAACGGCGCGGGCGCGGCGAATTCCAGCTCAACGGGATGCCGGTGCGCGAGTCGGTCGATCTGTCGCCGACGCTCGTGCGCGTGGGGTCCGGCGGGATGGACGTGGGCATCAACCGGCGCCAGGCGGTCAGCGAACGCTATGCGCAGCGCGGCACGTTCAGCTACAGCGGCAAGATCGGCGCGATCCGGCTGGAGCCGGGCCCCCACGCGCACGACACGCCGATCGTGGTCGATGAGGCCGCCGTGCAGGCCCGCATGCGCGCGGCCCGCACGGATCGCTGAAACACGCGTTGTGTGCGCGTCGCGCGGATCCGGGCAGAGCCGGTACCAGGAGGTGCTGGTTTGCCGCTGGATTTCAGCGCGCCGTGTGATCTCGAACAGCTGGGCGAGTGTTGGCACGCCTGCCGGGACGTGTGCACCGGAACCGATATAATGGTCGCTTCCTCCGGTTCCACACGATCCCGTGGCCAATGTCGCCCATCGCAATGTCCGCTGCCCCGCACTCTTCCGAGCACACTGAAAAGGCCACCAAAGCGTTGGCGCTCGGAATCATCGGGCGCGTCGCGTGGCTGCGTGATTGCCGGCCGCAGACGTTGCAGGAGATGGTCGAGTGCGGCTCGATCCGTCACTACGGCAAGGGTGAGCGCGTCGCGCAATGCGACGAACCGTTCGACTTTCTCGGCCTGCTCGTCAAAGGCTCGCTTGAAGTGAGCCTCACGCGTGCGTGGGGGCACCGGCATCTGCTCGGGCTCATGCAGCCAGGCGATCTGATCGGACTCGTGCCGGCGGTCGACGGGCGTGGACATGTCAACGATCTCTGGACGCGCGGTCCGGCTACCTTGCTGCTCGTGCCAGGCGACGACCTGCGCCGCCTGCGCGACGCCGACCGGATGCTCGCGCGGGCGCTGGAGCAGCATCTCGCGTTTCGCTGCCGGGTGCTGTTCGAGCGCCTCGTGGCCGATCCCGGGCTATCGCTGGAAGGCCGCTTGTGCAGCCTGTTGCTGACGCTGGGTACCCTGTATGGCGTGCCGCGCGGCGATGGCTTCGATCTGGAAATGAAGCTCTCGCAGAGCGATATGGCTGACTGGCTCGGTGTGAGCCGGCAGCGCATCAACTTCGTCGTGAAACGGCTGGAGGCTGACGGCCTGATCGGGTCGCGCTACTACGCCGTGACGGTCTCCGATCGAGCCAGGCTGATCGAGCGCGCCAACAAGCCTTTTTCTCCGGACCCCGGCGCCAAGCCGCTGAGCTGAGTCCTTCCGCCGTGCCCCGTAGCGATGGCGCAGCACGTCAACGCATCCGGGCGATCCCGAATCTGTCGTGGATTTGACAGCGATTCCAGTACCACTCCTTTAGTCTGAATGCTCAGAGGGGGCGCCGTGCATGGCGGCCCCGTCCGGGCGGCGTTGGCTCACGCCGCCCCAATTCACCAGAGCAGAAAGACATCGCATGACCGTTGCCATCACACCTAACCCGCCGGGTGGTCCCAGCGCCAGCGCCCTGTGGAGCGCATTGCGCGACGCGGGCACCTCGCACGTCGTCACCGTCCCCGATTTCGTGCAGTTCGCGCTCCACGAAAAGCTGCGTAGCGCCGACGCCGGCATGCAGCAGATTTTCGCCTGCACCGAGGATCAGGCGCTGACGACCGCCACCGGCCTGTACATCGGCGGTGCGTCACCGGTGTTGATGATGCAGAACCAGGGCTTCTACAAGTGCCTCAATACGTTGCGCGCCACCTGCATCGACTCGTCCGTGCCGATGGTGTTTCTCGTGGGTCAGTTCGGCCGTGAGCCCGAAAATTTCGGTGCGCCAGCGCGCACCTCGCGTCGCAGCGTCGTGCGATTGATCGAGCCGCTGCTCGAGGCCATCGGCGTGCGCTACTGGAACGTGGACGAAGACGAGCACGTCAGCCGTTGTGCCGAAGCCTTCGCCCATGCGAAGGCGGTCGAGGGGCCGGCGGTAGTGCTGATCGGCCGGCATGTCACGTGGAATTGAGGGAGGACGCAACGATGAAGCTCGGACAAGTCTGTGCAGCGATTGCCGCTGCGCGCAAGGAAGTCTGCCCGCAGGCGCCTCTCGTGTCGACAATGTCGGCGCAATTTGCTTTCGACATGCTCGGTGAGCGCGAGCGCCGCATCGATTCGGTGCCGCTCATGGGCGGCGCGGCCGGCCTCGGACTCGGCATCGCGCTGGCCCAGCCGAAGCTGCCCGTGATCGTCGTCGACGGCGATGCGAGCTTGCTGATGGAGTTGGGCGGTCTCGTGACCGTCGTGCATAACCAGCCGCGTCATTTCGTTCATTTCGTCGTCAAGAACAGCGCGCAATTCAACGGCCTGATCAATCTGCCCACGCCGGCGAGCGAGCCGGTGTGCGACTTCGCCGGGATGGCACGGGCGGCGGGTTATGAGCACGTTCACAGCGTCGCCACGATCGAGTCGCTGAGTTCGTTGCTGCCGCAACTGCTTGCCACGAGCGGCACGACGTTCGTCGAACTGGTCGTCGAAGCCGATGCGCCGCGCGTCGGCGCGGATACGCCGCAACCGTTGCTGCCCGAATTCCAGTTCGTCCGCATGCGCGAAGCCGTGCGGCAATTGCGGGCCACGCTCAACGGCTGATGCAAAGCAGCCGGGAAGCAGGAGTCGCGCCGCGAGGCGCGAAAGAATCGAATCATGAAGTGGACGGTGCCCGGAGCGGCACGCGTCGAGGAGTTCCAACGTGACTGCGCAACCAGCAGAGTCGTTTGATTATATTGTGGTGGGGGCGGGGTCGTCGGGCGCGACGCTCGCGACGCGTCTGGCCGAACGTGGTGCAGGCAAGGTGTTGCTGCTCGAGGCGGGAGCGCCGCGAGAAAAGGACTTCTGGGTCAGAGTGCCGCTCGGCGTCGCCAAGCTGTTGCTCAACCCGGATTACGTCTGGCCGTTCAACACCGAGCCCCAGCATCAATTGGCAGGACAGAAGATCTACTGGCCGCGTGGACGGCTGCCGGGCGGTTCGAGCTCGGTCAACGGCATGATCTATGTTCGCGGCGAACCGGAGGAGTTCGATCACTGGGCCGAACTGGGCAATACGGGCTGGGACTATGCATCGCTGCTGCCTTACTTCAAACGCCTCGAGAGCGCGGCGATGGGTGAGGACGCCGCGCGCGGCCGCGACGGTCCCATTTCGGTTTCGTCGGTGGCGAAGGCTCATCCCAATGCATTGAGCGACGCGTTCATTCAGGCCTGCACCCAGGCGGGTATTCCGGCCGTCGGTGACTACAACGGCGGCAGCTATGAAGGCGTCAGCTATCTGCAGCTTTCGACAGGTGGCGGCCGCCGCTGCAGCACGGCGATCGGTTATCTGCACGGCCGAGCGCAACACAATCTCGTGCTCGCGACGCAAGCCGTGGCGACGCGCGTGCTGTTCGAGGGCAAGCGAGCCGTCGGCGTCGAATACGTGCAGGACGGTGTCACGCGAACCGCGCTCGCACGCGGCGAAGTCATTCTGAGCGCCGGCCCGATCAAGACGCCGCAACTGCTGGAATTGTCCGGTGTGGGCGACGCCGCGCGGCTGCAATCGTTCGGCATCCAGGTCCGCCAGAACTTGCCGGGCGTCGGCGAAAACCTGATCGACCATCTGCAGGCGCGCGTCACGTACGAATTCACGCAGCCGATCACGCTCAACGAAATCGTGCGTAGCCCGCTCAAGCAAGGCTTGATGGGCGCTCGCTACCTGCTCACGCGAGGCGGCTTCATGGCGACGCCGTCCGCCACCGTGCACGCGTTGGCCCGCACGCAGCATCGCCGCGAACGCGCAGCCGTCAAGATCCAGTTGCATCACCTGACGGGCGCCGATCGTTATGCAGGCAAGGGCTTCGGTCTCGATCCGTTTCCGGGCTTCGCGATCGGCTTTTTCCAGTTGCGGCCGAAATCGCGCGGGCACCTGCACATTCGCAGCACGGATCCGAACGAGTCGCCCGCCATCGAGCCGCGCTACCTGACCCACGACGACGACAAGCTGGAGATGCTCGACGCCCTGCGTCTGTCGCGCCAGGTGGCGCAGCAACCGGGCCTCGTCAATTACGTCGCGCGCGAAACGCGCCCGGGGCTGAACATCGCCGACGACGAAGGTCTGCTCGACTACATCAAGGTATCGGGCCAGACGTCGTGGCATCCGGTCGGGACCTGCAAGATGGGCATGGATGAGCAGGGCGTGGTCGATCCTGCGTTGCGCGTGCATGGCGTGGAGAAACTGCGCGTCGTGGACTCGTCGATCATGCCGACGATGTGTTCGTCGAACACGAATGCGGCGTCCATCATGATCGGCGAGAAAGCGGCGGACCTGATTCTGTCCGCCAAATGAGACCGGCCTGTCGAGGCAAGACAAGGCCCGGCACAGCGATCTACACGGAGACCACATGGACGTAAATTTTCAGCGCTCGAAGGCATGGCGTATCGCCGTCTTGCTCTTTTTGTTCATGGCAGTGAACTTCATCGACAAGATCGTGCTGGGGCTGCTCGCCGTCCCCATGATGGACGAATTGAAGCTGACGCCGACCCAGTTCGGCATGGTCGCCAGCAGCTTCTTCTGGCTGTTTGCGATCGCCGGCGTCGCGGGCGGCTTCATCGCCAATCGCGTGGCGACGACCGGCATTTTGCTGACGCTGGCCGTGATCTGGTCCGTCTGCCAGATCCCGCTTGCGTTGACGTCGAGTCTGGCGGTCTTCGTCGTGGCGCGTGTCCTGCTCGGCGTCGCTGAGGGCCCCGCGTTTCCCGTCGCCGTACACGCTTGCTACAAGTGGTTTCCCGATGCGAAGCGCGCCGTTCCGGTGGCCGCTTTCACTCAAGGCGGCAGCATCGGGCTGCTCGTGGCCGGTATCGTCCTCCCGCTGATCACGAAGCACTGGGGCTGGCGCGCCAACTTCTATGTCCTCGCGGGTGTGGGGCTGGTCTGGGCCGTGCTGTGGATGCTGCTCGGCGCGGAGGGCAGCGTGGACGTCAACGAGCGCGCGCGTGCCGGCGGATCTCCCGCGGCGGAGATTGCGTATCGCAAGTTGTTGGTGAACCCGACCATCCTGATGTGTTTCATGCTGCATTTCGTGGCGTATTGGACGCTCGCGCTGACCCTGACCTGGCTGCCGGCCTTTCTTCAGCGTGGCCTCGGGTTCGGCGCGGTCGAGTCCGGCCGGATCTTTGCCGCGAGCGTGGCACTGAGCATGCCGCTGTGCGTCGGCATCTCGTGGATGGCGCAACGGTTGCTGGCACGCGGCGTGTCCTCGCGCAACGCACGCGGGCGATTCTCGTCGGCGACGCTGGTCGTGGGTGGTGCTGCCCTGATCGCGTTGTGGACGCTCGATTTGCCGCCGCTTGTGCAAGTGGCGCTGCTCGCGCTCGCGATTGGCGTTGCGCCCACTGTGTACTCGCTGGGACCGGCCATGCTCGCGGAAATCGTGCCCGTGTCGCAACGCGGTGCGATCCTCGCGATCGACAACTCGATTGCGTCCATCGCCGGGATGCTGGCGCCGCTGGTATCGGCGCATTTCATCCAGGTCATACCGGGCGCGGCCGGCTATCAGGCGGGGTTTGCCTTCTGCGGGGTGCTGATGGTCGGCGGCGGTTTGTTCGGTGCGTTGAAGATCAATCCGGACAAGGCGATGCGTGCGCTTAAGCTGGCCTGAGTGCTGGGCGATCAGTTTGGCAGCAAGACGTAAGCATAGGAATCCGTAGTAAGCGATGTGGGCAGGCACTCCACAAAGAAGGAATCAAAATTTTAAAGCAGTACTCCAGCCCGACCACCCGCATGGAAGGGCAAACAAATGCCGGAACACCGGCAAAAAACAGACCAGAGGAGAGGAGACGAGATGAAATTGAAACTGAGCTGCGTCGCGGCAGTGATGTTGTTTGCGGGCGCTGCACAGGCGCAGTCGTCGGTGACGCTTTACGGTGTCGCCGATACGGGTTTCCTTTATCAAAGTGCGAGCGCGGCGAACTTTCAGTCGAAAGTCGATCTCGGGCACGTGTATGAAGCGAAGGACGCGGGCATCGGGCAGAGTCTGTTCGGGATGCGGGGTGTCGAGGACATCGGCGGCGGCTATGCAGTGACGTTCAAGTTGCAGGGCGCATTCAGCCTGACCTCGGGAAAACTCGGTCTTGCGAGTACCCCGACTAGCACGGCTGTATTCAATCAGCAGTCGTCGGTCGGCGTGACCGGTCCGTTCGGATCGGTCGATGCAGGTCGACAGATCGTGCCGATGATTCGCGCCATGGCGGATACCGACGTTCGCAACGCGCAATACTTCGGCAGTATTCTGACCGCGTGGCTCGGCATGAATCAGGCTGCCGGCTGGCAAGGCACCAGCACGAACGGGCCGCTCGGCGCACTGTACGACGACAATGCGATTGTCTACCAGTCGCCGAAGTTCTATGGCGCATCGCTCGCGCTCGAGTACGCGCCGGGTGGCGTGGCGGGCCAGTTTCAGGGCGGAACGCGCGAGTCCGCGATACTGAAGTATTCGAACTACGGGCTGAACCTGTCCGGGGTCTACTACAACGGTCACGATACGAATCCGTTCACGACGACCGCCAACGGCATCGTCACGGCGCCCTCGACGGGCTTGAACAACAACCGGTTCTGGTATGTTGGCGCGATGTACACCTTCCACGACATCTCTGTGTCGGGGTCATACAGCATCGGCCGCAATCCCTCGAATAGCGCCCATACCGACATCGAGATGATTTCGGGCGGGCTCGGCTACCGGGTCACGTCGTACTTCAAGCTCACGTCGGGCTTCTATTATCTGAAGGATCGCAACAACAGCGCGAATCAGTCGGATCTCGTCTCGCTCGGCGCCGAATACAACATTTCGCGCTCGACGCTCACATATGCGCAGGTGGGTTACGTCAACAACCGCGGCACCATGAGCCAGACCGTCACTTATGGCGCACCGGTGCCGGAAGGACGTTCGACGACCGCCGCGATGATCGGTATCCGCCATACGTTTTGAATCTGACTAACTTGTTGAGTGGAGAGGGGAATGAATATTCGCACGGGATTGGGCTATATCGGCGCTTTCGCTTTCGCCGTGGTGTCGCTTGCTGCGTCGGCTCAGCCCGCTACGAGCGCGCCGGGAGCAGAGGTCGTGGCGCCAGCGGCTTCGGCTGCACCCGCTAATTCGCGGGCGGCCAATCGGGCACTGCGCCGCAAGGTGTACGCAGCGGTTGTGAAGCATCAGGAGATCGACGCCGGCAACATTAGCGTGGTTGCCAAAGGCGGAGCGATTACGCTCGACGGGACGGTCTCCGATGCATCGCAGATCGGCAAAGTCGAGGACATCGCAAAGGGCGTTCCGGGTGTGATGTCGGTGACGAACCGACTCTCGATCAGGAAGTCGTTCAACGGCCAATAAGCCGGTCTTCTACGGGCGCATCACCGGATTGCGCCTGTGCTCGTCCGTCGGTGCCGGCCTCGCAGCCTGCGCTGACAATCCGGACAAACGAGCGGGGAGCAATGAATTGGCATTGCTCCCCGCTTGCTTCAATACGCACGTCACGCGAGCGGCCACTCGGCCGCCCACGCTCAGAACATGTGCCGCAGCCCCACCATCGCGCCCGTCGTGTTGCGTCCGGGAGCGACCGGCGACCCGTATTCGAGTTCCTGATTCATGCCGCCGCGATTGGAAACGTAGCCGAGATTGGCGTAGGTCGCCGTGGACTTCGACAGGTTGTAAGTGGCGCCGATCGCGTAGAGCGTCGACTGGTTCTGATTGTGCTTTTGGTCCTTCATGTAATAGACACCCGACGTGACGTTGAACGCCGGCGTGAACAGATAGCCGATGCCGGCGGTCCACATGTTGATGTCGCCCGTCGCGGCACCCGGCGCCCCGTTGGTTTCGTTCGACGGGTTGCGGCCGTTGCTGAACGAACCGGATACCGAGAGCTGGTGCCAGGTGTACTTCGCGCCCAGATAGACGAAGCGGTTGTTGCTCACGCCGGTGAGCGGAACTGCTGTCGTCACGTTCGGATACTGGTACGGGTTCGTGTCGTGACCGTTGTAGTAGATGGCGGCCGCACGCAGGCCGTAGTTCGAGTACCGCAGAACAACCGACTCGCGTGAGCCGGCCTGGAAATGTCCGGTCACGCCGCCGGGTGCGTACTCCAGCGCCACCGACGCCCCATGAAACGACGGCGAGTTGTAGACGATCGCATTGTCGTCGTAGAGCGCGCCGACCGCGAGATTCGTGCTGGTTCCGGGCCATCCCTCCACGGTGCTCATGGCGATCCAGGCGGTCAGAATGCTGCCGAAGTACTGGGCCGTGCGCGCATCCGTGTCGGAGAGCGCATAGGCCATCGGCGCATACTGGCGACCGAAATCGATCTTGCCGAAAGGGCCCTGCAGACCGACGGTCGTGGCCTGCGTGAATATCTGCGAGGCACCCGGTGCGCCGGGCAGTCCGGTCCGGCCGTTGGTGACCGAGAACGCGCCCTGGAGCTTGAAGTTGGCCCGGTACCCGCCGCCAATATCCTCGCTGCCGAGCAAGCCGAACATGCTGCCGCCTTCGCTCAAGGCTACACGCGAACCCAGGTTCGGGTTCTTCGCGGCGTTCGGCACGAAGGTGTTCACATTCGTCGTTTGCCAGAGAAATCCGGTGTCCACTACACCGTAAAGCGTGACCGACGACTGCGCGTGCACGGATGCTGCCGCGAATGCAAGAACTGCAGCCGTCCCTGCGATCTTCAACTTCATAGGGTCTCCTCCGTAATATTTTATAAGCGCGAGCCAAGCGCATCTGGAAGAGGGCGTCATATCGGACGCCGGATGCTCCAGTCGCTGCTTGCTCGTGTCGGAGAGAATTTAAGGCAAGTTGCCCAAACTGACATATGGAGAATTGATGTCAGCCATGCCTGGTTTGCATGAATCGACCGGCATTTCACGTGGCCGGAATATCAGTTGGATCTAGCCTCGGGCGTTATCGCTGTTCGAGGCGCTTGTTCGCGATCGAAACGCGCTCGTGCGGCGTCGATTTCGTGAAGATGCGCCGAGGTCCATTCGCCCAATGGATGGACGACGGCCCACAGGGACCGTCCGAGATCGCTGAGCCGGTACTCCACGGCGGCGGGCTTGCCGGCATGGACGACGCGAAGCGCGAGGCCTTCACGCTCCAGATTGCGCAGGGTGGCGGTGAGCATGCGTTGGGAGATACCCGCGATCAGTCGCTTCATTTCGTTGAAGCGCAGCGGGCCGGCGCCCAGCTTCACGATCACTTTCAGGCTCCACTTGTCGCCGAGAAGCGACAGAACGAAGGCACTCGTCGCACAGGTTTCGGGGTGCGCGGCGCCTGGCATCGGCGCGTCCTCGCGAGGCAGGGTGTGAATCGTCATCCGGTCAATCGCATTTCGCGTCTTGCGTGGCCGACGTTGCGAAGCCTCGCTTTCGTCAGCATCGTGGTTACTAAAAAGTGCCTTCTTGTTGAGCCTTGGGCTCGCGTGTAGCCTGAGGCTCTGCTTACTCAGGAAATATGTCGATGGCCCAAGCTTTGCACGCTACTGTACTCGATCAACTGTTTCGCACCGCGCGAACCTATAGCGGCTGGTTGCCGACGCCTGTTGCGGACGCAACCGTGCGCGAACTGTATGACACGCTGAAATGGGGCGCAACGTCGGCGAACAGCAACCCGGCGCGCTTCGTCTGGGTGCGTACACCAGAAGGCCGCGCGCAGCTCGCGTCGCTGGTCGACAAGGGGAATCAGTCGAAGATTCTCGCGGCGCCGCTGACCGTCATCGTGGGGAATGATCTGGATTTTCCGGCCGCGCTGCCGAAGTTGCTGCCGCCCACGCATGTCGAGAAAATGCAGGCGCTATTCTCCGATGCCGCCATCGCCGAAAGCACGGCGATGCGCAACGGCAGTCTGCAAGGGGCCTATTTGATGCTGGCCGCACGCGCGCTCGGACTCGACTGCGGGCCGATGTCGGGGTTCGATCACGCAGCGGTGGATCAGGCCTTTTTTGCGGGCACGCACATCCGCTCGAATTTTATTTGTTGTCTCGGCTACGGCGATGCGGCGTCATTGTATCCGCGGCTGCCCCGACTCAGCTTCGAAGAAGCGGGACGATTTGCGTGATGCAGCAGGCTGTGCGCCGCCGTCGCAACGGCGGCGCACAGCGTCATGCCGGATGCTGCGACGCGCAGCGTTGCCAGAAGCGCCGGTAGTCGGGGCTGCGCTTCTCGACGAACGCCGTCGTGCCTTCGCGCCACTCCTCGCCGTCCATCTGGCCCAGCATCGCCCGGATCGCGGCCCAGTCCACGCGGCTGCGCAGCAGGCGTTTCGCGGCGGCGAGGGCGCCCGGTGGCGCACTCTTGACGATATTCTCTGCGATTGCCAATGCGCGCTCCACCGTGTCCGCGCCATCGACGCGTTCGTTGACAAGTCCAATACGCAGGGCTTCGGCGCTGTCGATCCGCCGCCGCGTCAGCAACAGATCGGCTGCCGCGCGTGCGCCGATCGCTTCGGGCAGCATCGCGAGCGCGGTGTTCGGCAGGACGCCGAGCGCGAGTTCGGGAAACATGAACGACGCGCCTTGTCCGGCCACGATCAGGTCGCAGGCGAGACACAGCTCGACACCGCCGCCGAGCGCCAACCCTTCGACGGCCGCGACGATGGGGCGGCCGTCGTTCGCGATAGCCTCGAACAGATCGGGCGGGGTGAGACCCGTTTGCGTATCGGGCCGGGCGTCCAGCCATCCGCTGTCCAGCATGTCGCGAATATCGGCGCCCGCACAGAAGGCTTTCTCGGCGGACGCGATGACGAGGCCGCGCACGCCCTCGGCGCGGCTACGGTGCAACACGTCGACCAGTTCGCTGACGAGCGCGGCCGAGAGCGCGTTGCGGCGCGCGGAGTCGGCCATCCATACGAGCAAGATATCGCCGCGCCGCTCGGTGCGTACCAGTGGTGCCATGGGTCGAGCCTCGTGGTTCATTGGGCGAGCAGGGCGCGGGCGATCTGGATGCGCTGCATTTCAGAGGTCCCTTCGCCGATCCGGAAGGCGCGCGCATCGCGGTACATGCGCTCGATCGGCAGATCGGTCATGTAGCCCGCGCCGCCGAAGATCTGCAGCACCCGGTCGGCGACACGCCCGACCATTTCGCTCGCGTAGAGCTTCGCCCGCGAGCCCGCGATGCGGGCGGCCGGATCGCCTCGATCGGCGAGATCGGCGGCATGGTACGCGAGCAGCCGCGACGCTTGAAGCTCGCAATCGGAGTCGGCCAGCATGGTCTGGATCATCTGGTGCGAACCGAGCAGACTGCCGAACGTTTTGCGCGTGTTGGCGTACTCGATGGCAAGACGCATGAGTTCGTCGGCCATGCCGACATAGCGGCCCGCGTATTCGATGCGCGTCGTGTTGATGGTGGCCATCATGCCACCGAACCCGCCGCCCACTTCGCCAAGCACGTGGCTGTCTTCGATCACGCAGTCTTCGAGCGAGAACGCACCGAGCTGATAGCCGCGCCACCCCATCTTCTTCATCGTGCCGAGGTAGTGAAAGCCCGGGTTGGTCCGTTCGACCACGAACAGCGTATAGCCGCCGCGCAGTTTGGCGGCAGGGTCGGTCGATACGAGCAGGATGATGAAGTCGGCGTAATCGGCGCCCGAGATGAACTGCTTGCCGCCGTTGAGCACCCACTTGCCGTTCTCGCGCCGCGCGCGCGTGCGCAGGCCGCCCAGGTCCGAACCGGCGTCCGGTTCGGTCAATGCGTACGCAACGGTCTTGACCCCGCCGACCACGGGATCGACGAACCAGTCGCGCTGCTGCGTGGAGGCGAGCGTCATTGTCGCGGGCAGGAAGCCGACGGCATCCGCGAGCGGCATCGAGGTCTTGCCGATCTCCTCGCCGATCACGACCTGCGAGAGCACGTCGAGCCCGCCGCCGCCCATCGACTCGGGCAGGTTGTGGGCATACAGGCCCACCTCGACGGCCTTCATGCGCAGTTGCCGAAAGACCTCGTCATCGAGGTGATCGGTTTCCTCGACCGATTTTTCAAGGGGCTTCAAGAACTCCTGCACGAAGCGCCGGGTGGTGGTCCGCAGCATTTCCGTTTCGGGCGAGTGGGTGAAATCCATCAGTGTCTCCAGGCGTATTCAAGCGCGCTCGGGCGCTTCGTAGGGAATCTCGTGTTCGGCGAACGACCAGATCGCGCGTGCGGCATGCGTGCGATGCTCCTCGACGACGTGGCCGATCAGACCGCTCGCGCGCGAGACCACCGCGAGGCCGCGCATGACGCCAGGCGCGAGTCCGATTTCGAGCAACAGCGCGGCAATGGCGCCGGTCGCGTTGATCGTGATATGCCGGCCAAAATGCGCGTCCACGGCGCGAGCGAGTCGTTCGAGCATCGCGACATGGCAGCCGGCGACGCCGGTCTCCCGCGCGAGTGCGAGCAAACGCGCCGTGCGTGGATCGTCGGGCTTGTGCAGCGGATGGCCGAAGCCGGGGATGGGCGCGCGCCGGTTCCTGAAATCGCGCACGGTGTCCGCGCAGAACTGGTCGGCATCGGGCGCGGCGGCAGCGGCCAGCAGCAATTTCGCGCAAGCCTCCGAGGTGCCCGCGTAGACGGGACCCAGCGACAGCAGCCCGGCTGCGATCGCGACCTGCGAGTCGTCGGGCACGCTGTCCGCCACGACGCGCGCGATGATCGACGATGGTGTCCAGCCGTGTTCCATCAACGTCACCAGACAAGCGTCGAGCACGCGCGCCTCCGCCGGACTCGGCAGTACGCCTGCGCACAGGAAATAGGTCATCTCGGTGAAGCCGAGCTTGCCGATGATGTCGTCGACGAGATCAAGCCCGTGGATCGTCACGCCTTCCGGGCGCACGGAGGCGATCCGGGTAGTCACGCGCTCAGTCATGCGTTCGGTCATGCGGTCGTCTCCTCGTTCATGCAGGCATCGAGTGCGGCCAGCAGCGCGATGCGTTTCGGTTCTGCGGCTGCCAGCGCGCGTTCTTTCACATGGCCGAAGCCGCGAATGGTGTCGGGCAGCTCGGCCAGCGCGAGCACTGTGCCCACGGTTTGAGAGGAAAGGCGTTCGATTGCGTCCAGCATGTCGCGCTCGTATTGGTTGATTAATCCACGTTCGTGCCGCCGCTCGGCGCTGTAGCCGAACGGATCGAATGGCGTGCCGCGCAAACCCTTGAAGCGGGCCAGCACGGCGAGCGCCTTGAACATCCACGGTCCGAACGCGTATTTGCGGGGCAGGCCTGTCACGGGGTCGCGTCGCGCGAACCACGGCGGCGAGAGATGAATCTCGCGGCGCGCGCCGCCTTCGAGCGCGTTGGCGAGCTTGTGCTCGAAGGTTCCGTCGGTGTACAGCCGGGCGACTTCGTATTCGTCCTTGTAGGCCATCAGCTTGTGGAAGTTGCGCGCGACCGCGCAGGCGATGCGCTGGTCCGCGTGGCCGAGGCGCCGGTCCGCGGCCTGTGCGGCGGCGACCAGCCGGTCGTAGCGCGCTGCATACGCTTCGTTCTGGTACGCGACGAGGCGGCTGCGGCGATCGGCGATCAGTTCAGCGGGCGACAGCACGGGTGCTGCGCCACGCACATCGCCCATAGCGAAGTCGAACGCGCCGGGGTTCACGGCGGCGAGGCGTCCCAACGCGAAGGCTCGCTGGTTGGCGGCCACCGCTGCACCGTTCAGTTCGATTGCACGCAGGAGCGCCGCGAGACCCACCGGGATCGTGCCTTTCTGCCAGGCGAGGCCGAGCATGAACAGGTTCGCGTAGATCGAATCGCCCATCGTCTTCGTGGCGATGCGGGTGGCGTCGATCGTGTCCACGCCGTCGCCGACCCGGCGCTGGATCGCCGCGAGCGAAGGCGCGCTGTCCAGCTCGATACGCGTGTCGAGCACGAACGCACCCGGAGGCTGGACATGCACGTTCGCGACGACCCGCGTTCGCGAACGCCCCATGCGCGACAGCGCGTTCGCGCTTGCCGCGACCACGACGTCGCAAGCGAGCACGAGGTCCGCGCTGCCCTCGGTCATGCGCGTGGTGCCGAGTTGCCGCGCATCGCGGGCGATGCGGATGTGACTCGCCACCGCGCCGTTTTTCTGCGCGAGGCCCGTGAAATCGAGCGTGGTGACCGCCTTGCCTTCGAGGTGAGCGGCCATGGCGAGAACGGCGCCGACGGTCACGACGCCCGTGCCGCCCACGCCGGTCGTCAGCACGTTCCAGGCGCGGCCCATCGCGGCAAGCGCGGGTTCGGGCAAGTTGGCGAGCGCGGCGTCGAGATGCCCGGTGCCCGCCTGGTCCTTGCGGACCGTGGCGCCCTCGAGCGTGATGAAGCTCGGGCAAAAGCCCTTGACGCATGAATAATCGGCGTTGCAACTGGACGCATCAATGGCCCGCTTGCGACCGAGCGGCGTGTCGAGCGGGGCGACGGAGATGCAGTTCGACTGAACCGAGCAATCGCCGCAGGCCTCGCACACGGCGTCGTTGATGAACACGTGCTTGCGTGCTGCGGGGTATTGCTTGCGCTTGCGGCGTCGGCGTTTCTCCGCCGCGCAGACCTGGTCGAAGATGAGGACGCTCAAGCCCGCGACCTCGCGCAACTCGCGCTGCACCCGTTCCAGCTGGCCGCGCTCGAACAGCTCGACGCCGGGCGGCAACTCGCCCTTGGCGAACCGCTCGGGTCGCTCGGACAGCACCACCACGCGTTTCGCCCCTTCCGCCTGCACGGAGCGGGCGATGCCGGTAACCGTGAGGTGCGCGTCGTTTTGCTGGCCGCCCGTCATCGCGACCGCGTCGTTGAAGAGGATCTTGTAGGTCGCGTTCACGCCGGCTGCCGCTGCGGCGCGCACGGCGAGCACGCCGCTGTGCGAGAAGGTGCCGTCGCCGAGGTTGACGAACACGTGCCGGTCGGCGGCGAACGGCGCCTGGCCGATCCAGTTCACGCCTTCGCCGCCCATCTGCGTGAGGAACGCGGCACGCCGATCGGGGACGGCCATGGACATCGAGTGGCAGCCAGTGCCCGCGAGCGCGCGGCTGCCCTCGGGCACTTTGGTCGAGCTGTTGTGCGGACAGCCCGAGCAGAAGAAGGGCGTGCGCGCGAGCGCGACCGGGATGACTGCCGCACCGCCGCCGCGCAGGGTCGCGAGGCGTGCTTCGAGCGAAGTCACGTCGATGCCAAGCGCGCGCAACCGCGCGATGAGTGCGCCCGCAACGATCGCCGGCGTCAGCTCGCCGTGATCCGGCAACAGTGGCGCGCTGGCTTCGTCGGTTTTGCCGAGCACGCGCGGTGCGCGCTCGACGCTGCGCAATGCGGACAAGATTTGCGGCTCGATGAAGGCACGCTTCTCCTCGACGACGAGTATCTCGTCGAGGCCCTCGGCGAAGCGGCGCAAGCCATCGACCTCGATCGGCCAGGACATGCCGAACTTGTAGAGCCGCAGCCCCAATGCGTTCGCTTGTTCGTCGTCGATGCCGAGCTCGGCGAGCGCCTGGCGCACGTCGCCATAGGCCTTGCCCGTGGTCGCGATGCCGAGCCGCGCATGGTGCTGCGCCAGTTCCTGCCGGTCGATGGGATTGGCCCGGGCGAACGCGGCGATGGCCGCCGTGCGCGCGCCCAGCATGCGCTGCTCCTGGCCTGCGGCGGTGTCGGGCCAGCGGATGCCCAGTCCGCCCGGCGGCACTTCGAATTGCGGCTGCATGAAGGGAGCGGCAGGACCGCTCGCGTCGATGGTGGCCGAGCTTTCCACCACTTCGGTGGTCGCCTTCAGACCGACCCAGCAGCCCGCGAAACGCGAGAGCGCGAAGCCATGCAGGCCGAAGCTCACGTGCTCTTCGACACTCGACGGATTGAGCACCGGGATCGACGCCGCTTCGAGCAAGGGCTCGCTTTGATGGAGCAGGGTGGAGGACTGCGCACCGTGATCGTCGCCGACCACCGCGAGCACGCCGCCGAGCGGCGACGTCCCGGCGGCGTTGGCGTGCTTCAGGGCGTCCATCGAACGATCGACGCCTGGTCCCTTCGCATACCAGAGCGCGAAGACGCCATCGACGCGTGCCCCGGGCTGCAGTGCCACCTGTTGCGAGCCCCACACCGCAGTCGCGGCCAGTTCCTCGTTCAGGCCCGGCTGGAACACGATGTCGGCCGCATCGAGCTGTTTCTTCGCTCCCCACAGGGCGTTGTCGAGGTTCGCGAGCGGCGAGCCCCGATAGCCCGACACGAAGCCGGCCGTGTTCAGCCCGCGCTGCCGGTCGCTCTCGCGCTGGAGCAACAGCAGGCGCACGAGCGCTTGCGTGCCCGAGAGGAACACGCGTCCATCGCGGCGCACGTATTTGTCCGCCAGCGTCACCGTCTCGTCGAATCCCGTGACATCGGTCATGGCCACCTCAGGCGTCGCGGCGGTCGGCCGCCACGGGGCTGCGAAGCACGCCGATGCCGGGCACCTCGGTCTCGACCACATCGCCCGGTCGCAGGAAGCACTTCGGCTCCATGGCGAAGCCCACGCCCGAGGGCGTGCCGACCGAGATCAGGTCGCCGGGCGAGAGCGCATCGATACGGCTCCAATAGGCAATCAGCGTGGGGATGTCGAAGATCAGGTCCGAGAGGGGCGCCGACTGGCGCGGCTCGCCGTTCACGCGACCGATGAGCTGCAAGCGGGACGGATCGTCGATCTCGTCGGCAGTGACGATCCACGGCCCGATCGAACCGCTCGCGAAGCCGTTCTTGCCGGCCGCGAGCGAGTGCCCGAACTGCACGTCGCGTAGCGACCCGTCCATCAGCAAGGTGTAGCCGAACACGTGATCCAGCGCGTGTTCGGGCCGGATGTGGCGACCGCCGCGTCCGATCACCGCCGCGAATTCGCATTCATAGTCGAACGCGTCCGACCAGTCGGGCTTGAGGATGGGCTGCCCGTGCGCGACGAACGTGCTCGCCGAACGCAGGAACACGGACGGATACTGCGGCGCGTCCTGATGGCCGCTTTCCATGGCGTGGGCGCGGAAGTTGAGCCCGGCGCAGACGAAGCGTTCGGCATCGGGCACCGGCAGATCCAGCTCGATGTCGGCCAGCGCGAGCGTCGGCGCCGCCGATGCGGCCGTCCGCAACTCGGCGGGTGTCGCCCCTTCGGCGATCGCTGTCTTCAACGACGGCCAGCATTCGCCGAGATCGGCGACGCGCTCTCCGATCAGTACCCCGAAGCTGTGCCGCGCGCCCTGTTTGAAGCTGATGACTCTCACGTGAATGTCTCCTTACCTGGCAATGTCGGGGCAGTGTGCAGCGCGAACAATCGTTTGAAAAGCGAGCGGAAAAGACGTAGGCTGTTGCCGAAATGGAAAAACTACTGGATGCCCAAGGTGGCTCGCGCGCGGAACACACGAGCGTTCACATCGACAACCTCACACTCCTGCGCGCGTTCGTCGCGGTCGTGGAGCTGCAGAGCTTCACGGCGGCGGGGCGGCGCCTCAACGTGGTTCCGTCGACGATGTCCAAGCACATCGCCGCGCTGGAGCAACAGTTGTGCTGCCAGCTCGTGATCCGCTCCACCAAGACGCTGTCGATCACCGAGCTGGGCACGCGTTTCTACAAGCGCTGTCTGTCCATCCTCCAGGAGGTCGAGCAGGCGGAAATCGAGGTCGGCGAATACAAGTCGGAGCCGCAGGGGCTGCTGCGCGTGTCCGCGCCCACCACGCTCGCCACCCATGTTCTCGCGCCGGTCTTCTTTCGCTTCAAGCAGCGTTTCCCGAAGGTCACGCTCGATCTCTCGCTCACGCCCGCGAGCGAGGATCTGGTGGCGTCCGGCACCGATGTCGCCATCCGCATCAGCAGCGCGCTCGACCCCAATCTCATCGCGCTCAAGCTCGCGCCGAACACGCGGCTGTGCTGCGCATCGCCGGACTATCTCGAACGCCACGGCCGGCCCGCTACGCCGGCTGAGCTCCGCCATCACGAGTGCGTCGTAGTGAAGAGCATCCAGCAGTCGGCGAGCTGGCCGTTTCGCGCGCTCGACGGCCGCACCGAACATGTCGTGGTGCCGGGCGGCATCCACGCGGACAATGTCGAGGTGATCGCGCAGGCCGTGCTCGCGGGGCTCGGCATCGGGCATCTGCCGCGCTTCGTCGTCGAGCCGCAGATCGCGAGCGGCGCGCTGATCGAGCTGTTTGCCGAGCGCCGCGTGGTCGAGAGCCATATCTACGCGCTCTATCCCGAGCGCCGCAACCTCGCGCTCAAGACGCGCGCGTTCATCGACCATTTGCGCGCCGAATTCCGCGATCCGCCCGCGTGGGCTCGCTGAGTTCGGCCGTCCACTGACGCGACTTTTCACGGTATGGCACAACGCTTGTGCCAATGCCGTGAATTGTCGCCGGGTTGCCGCGACTCTATGATCTGTTCATCGTTCGAGCGCGACGTGTTTGCAGGGCGGCGCACGGACCACGTCATCGGAACAGGTGGAGCAAATTGACAACAGAGATCGCAACCGAAACGCACGCTCGCGACTTCGTCACACGATGTCTGCGCGCGCTCGATGAACGCGACTACGAGACGCTCGCCAACGGCTTCGCCGCGCACGGCGTATGGGCGCGTGGCGGCGAGCAACTGGTCGGGCCCGAAGCGGTCCGGGCGGCGCTGTCGAAGCGTCCCGCCGACCTCGAAACGCAGCACCTTGCGGCCAACATGGTGGTAGAGCGCGAGAATGCCGACACCGCGGTCGTGCGCTATACCATCGCGGTCTACGCGCAGACCACGGACCAGCCGTGCCATCTTCATGGCCTGTTCCGGGCCGTCGACCGGCTCGCGCACACCGCGCTCGGCTGGCGCTTCGTGCATCGTGTCGTCGAACCCGCCTTTTCGTTCAGGCAGGCCGCGACAGCATGAGCACCGACCCGACACGCGCACGCGCACGCACCGCAGCGCCCACGCCGGAGCAGTTCCCGCTATGGCTGGAATTGCGCACCCGCAATCGCGACACCGACCAGTTCGGCCACGTGAATCACGCGGCCATGGCATCGCTGTTCGAAGAGAGCCGCATCGCGCTGCTGTTCGCGCCCGGCCATGCCGACCAGACGCGCGGGATCGACCTGCTGGTGGCGAGCCTCACGATGGTCTTCCACAAGGAGTTGCGGGCGCCCGGCACAGTGCGGGTCGGCGCGTTGGTGACGCGAATCGGCTCGTCGTCGCTGGACATTCGCCAGGCGCTGTTCGCCGACGATGTCTGCCATGCCTCGGTGGAGGCGGTGTGCGTGCTGTTCGGCAGCGACACGCGCCAGCCGGTGCCCGCCAGCGACGCGCTGCGCTCGCGCCTGCTTCGACAAAGCTGAGCGCGCAGCACATGCGCCACAAGCCGACACGAGAAAAACACGGAGACAGAAATCTTGGCTAACGCTTCGATATCCCGCACGGCGCAAACGCAGGCGCTGTTCCATGAATTGCCCACCGAAGTGAGCGCGTGCAGACCCGCGCCCTGGCCGCCATTGCTCGTCACGCGAGCGCAAATCGAGGCGGAGATCGAACGCCTCGTCGATCTCGACTGCGGCCCCAACGCGCGGCGTGCTTGCGAAATCGCGCATCCACGCTCGCTCGACACCCGGGTCGCCGTCACGCCGGGACTGTCCGTCTCGATCAATGTGGTGCGTCCGGGTGAACACATCGCGCTGTGTCGTGACAACGCGACGCGCGTCGAATTCGTTCTGCGCGGCGAGGGCCGTGTATCGCTGGGCGCCACGACGCTCGGCCTGCAGAAATGGAGCGTCAGTTCCATCCCTTCGATGACCCGGCGCGTTTATCAGAACGAGAGCAAGGAGCCGCTGGTGTGGCTGAGCTACTCGAACACGCCGCTGCTGCAGCATCTGGGCACCTACTACGCGGACCACAAGACTTCCGTGGCGCGGCCGCCGCTGCACGAGCGCAGCGACGCGGAGCAGCGCTATGTCGCGCGCAACGCTCCCGATTACCCCGTCCTCGACGCCGGTGCGCGTCTGCGCGGCTATGAGTTCGTGACCGATATCGAGGTGGTCGAGAACAAGCCGCTGGTGTGGCCGTGGAGCGAGACCTCGCCGCATCTCGCGAGCGAGGAGGGCGACGGCAAGCGCGGACTGCTGCTGCTCGTGAATCCCGCAACGGGGCGGCGCCAGGGCACGACCCACAGCTTCTTCGCGGCGTTGAGCCGCTCGCCCGCAGGTGTGCGCCGCCCGGTTCCGCCGCGCGGGCACAAGCACAGCTCGTTCGCGGTCAATTACCACTTCGAGGGGATCGGCGAGAGTGTGGTCGACGGCCAGCACTTCGAATGGGAAGCCGGCGATCTGATGCTGTCGGCGCCGAGCTGGAGCGAGCACGCGCATGGCGTCACCGGAGCCTGCGTGCTGACCGTCCAGGATCATCCGTTCCAGATGGCGATCGAATCGCTCATCTGGCAAGAACAGATGGATGGTCCGATCCTGACGCTCGGCTCCGAAGAAGGGCAAACGGGCTACGTGGGGCCGCGCGAAACCGGCGAGTAATGCCGGTTGCGTCAGCCGGCGATCAGGGCGAAGTGCTCCACTTCCCGCCGGCCGACTGCAACGGATAGCGCTTGGCCATCGGAATCGCCGCGCGGCGGATCATGTCGCAGAAGTATTCGGCGGCCGGCGTCGGCGGCACTGCGGCGCGATGAATCAACGCAATGGGCGGCGCCGGGATTTTCTCGCGAACCGGAATCGCGACGAGCGAGTCGGCGAGAAAGGGCAAGTCGGAGAAGGTGCCCGAGGTGATCGTCAACACGTCGCTGCTGGTGAGCGCGGTCACCATGGTCAATACGGAACTCGCGCGTATCGACAGTCGCGGCGGCGGCAGGCCGTGTTCCTCGAAGATCAGGCTGAATTCAGCGGTGGCGCGATCGGTAATCGACGTCGTCAGCCAATCGGCCTGTAGAAGATCTTTCAACGATTTTGCCTTGGCGAGCGGATGTCCCTTTCTTCCGAGCACCACGCGCGGCGGATGGAACAGCAGTTCGGCATGCAGATCGGGCGGCACCATTTGTGGCGTGGTCGGGCCGACATACACGTCGATCGCCCCGTCCTTAAGACGCGTTTCGAAGACCGGATAACTGCCTTCCAGAAGATTCAGGCGAACCAGCGGATAGCGCTTCTGAAACGGCACGAGCGCATGCTTGAGCAGCGTCTGGTGACTGACACCGGAAATGCCGATCGACAGCGAGCCTTGCACATGGCCCTGCAACTGGCTGACCTCTTCACGCGCTCTTTCGAGTTCGCGCATGATGATGCCGGCCCGTTTCGAGAAGACGACGCCCGTTTCGGTCAGCACCACGCCGCGGGTGTGACGCTGGAACAGCGGCGCACCGAGTTCCTTTTCGAGTTGACGCACGCTGCGGCTCAACGACGGTTGCGCGATGCCGAGAAACTTCGCCGCGGTACTGATGTTCTGCTTTTCAACGATCGCGAGGAAATCGCGCAATTGATGGATTTTCACGATGGTTCTTCTTACCGGATCTGATGGATTGCCCGCGCCATAACGACCTCGCAAAGTCTAGCAGTTCGGGCCAGCACGCGAACAGGCGGGCAAACGCGAGCGTGAAGTTGCACCGGCGAGCGTGAACGCCGCCGGGACATTTGTCCGGGCGGCGAGCGGCGATGGCGCGAATGACGGGCGGGTTCAGGCGGCGCGGCGCGCGTCGTTCAGCCACCCGGCTGCGTGGGAGTAGAGTCGCCGTTCCTCGTCGCTGTTCGGCGCGGGAATCGTAGTGATGACCGTCATGCCCCGGGCCGCCTGCACATAAGCGAGGTGACGATAGCCGATCGGCTGCTTAGCGAGTTGCACCTCGTCGAGTTCGACGACGACGCCCGGTTCGACGGCCTGAAGCGCGTCCTTGTCGTAGACCGGTTCGCGATTTTGAATGCGCCATGCGCCGTTCACCTTGCGCAAATAGTCGATAAAGCGACCATGCACGGTGACGTCGACCAGTTGTTCATTCAACAATCCGCGCGTCAGGATGCTGATGCGCGTTTGCGCAATGGCGCGCTCGCCGTTGACCTCGCAACTTGTCCCGCCGATCAGGTGCATGGCGCCGTGATCCGTGGGCTGTTTCGGGTGGACCTGGCTCACGAGGTCGACAAATCCATCGGCCGGACCGTCGTACCATGATGTGACCATGCGCGCGTCGTTGGTGTAGCAGGAGCGCAGCTTGTCGAACTCTCCCGCATCGCGCCAGGTCCCCCAATTGACGAGCAATTGGGCAATCTCGAGGCGGTCGTAAAGCGGATTGGTAGCGTCGTTGTTATTCATGTCGGGTCGTCGCAATGGGTTGGGTGAGGGTGTCCTCGAAGGATCGTGCGATGCGCTGAGCGGCGTGACGAATCACGCCGGTGCTGGCATGGCGCGTGGCCAAATGTAAGGCAGGCGCCGCGTTTTGGCATATGGCCAGTTGAACCCGTCCATGCCTGGTTTGCATGAAGCGCACCCCGATTTCGCCACCGATTCGCACCCCGTCCCTGGGCATTTCCGGCATGCAATCCAGGCATGGCTGGCATCAATTTCCCATATTTCAGCGCTGCCGGGCTCCCCTATACTTGGGCCTCGTTTTGCCACGGCAAGCCTCGATTGATGCCCTGCGAGCCCTCGTCGAGACCTTTGCCAGCAGGTGGCTACATCGACCAGATGCCGATTGATCGGCACGGATTTCCCTTTCGGAGACGGTATGAATTCACAAACCAGCCTTGAGCGCCTGCGCGGCTCGCGTGACGATGGGCCGATGACGAGGGGCCAGATTCTCGTTGTGGTCCTGATGGTGTTGATCGCGGCGCTCGACGGCTACGACGTCCAGGCCATGTCGTTCGTCGCGCCGGTCGTCAGCCACGCATGGGCCATCGACAAGGCGACGCTCGGCATGCTGCTCGGCGCGAGCCTGTTCGGCATGGCCGGTGGGGCAATCGGATTGTCGCCGCTCGCGGACGTGGTGGGGCGCCGGCCGACGGTGCTCGCGGGATTGTTGCTGATGACCACCGGATCGCTGCTGTCGGCGCTCGCGGGCACGACATGGCAACTCGCGGCGAGCCGTGTCGTGACCGGACTCGGCATTGGTGTGATGGTGTCGCTGACCACCTCCATCGCGGCGGAATTTTCCAGCACGCGTCGGCGCGGCCTGGCGGTGGCGTGCACCAGCGTCGGCTTTGCGCTAGGCGGCGTGGCGGGCGGTCTGGTCGCCGCGGCGCTGCTCAAGCAACACGACTGGCATGTGGTGTTCACGATCGGCATGATGGCGGGCGGCACGCTGATGCTGGCGGCGCTGCGGCTGCCCGAATCGCCCGAGTTTCTGATCGCGCGCCGGCCTGCGAATGCACTGCAGAGGCTCAACCACGTATTGCTGCGCATCGGGCAAGCGCCGTTGATCGCATTGCCCGAGCAAGCGCAGGTTCAACGCGGCTCATACCGCGCACTGTTCGCGGGCAGCATGGCGGCCACGACGATACGCCTCGCGCTCGTGTACCTGCTGGTCGTCACGGCCGCCTATTACCTGCTCAGCTGGCTTCCGCAACTCATCGCGGACGCGGGCTTTCCCCCCTCGACCGCGAGCGTGGTGGCCGCGACGTCGAGCGTGGCGGGCATTGCCGCCGGCCTGATCTTCGGCTCGCTCGCCGCGCGCATCAAGCCGGCGAAGCTCACCGGCGCGGCGATCGTCGGATTCGGGATCGCGCTCGCCGTGCTGGGCAACGTGCCGCCCGCGCTGCCGCTGCTGTTGATCGCCGCCTCGGCGTGCGGCTTCTTTCTGTCCGCTGCCACCGCCGTGTTCTATGCCAGCCTGGCCGAAGCGTTTCCGCCGCTCATGCGGGTGTCCGGTATCGGCTTCGTGATGGGGTCGGGCCGACTCATGAGCGCGCTGGGACCGCTTCTGGCCGGGGCCATGTTCGCGGCCGGCGTCGGCCGAAGCGGCGTGTCGCTGTTGTTCGCAGCGCTCGCTGTTCTCGCGGGGCTGTTGATGCTTGCGCCGCTGCTCAAGCGCCATCCCCAAGATCAGTCGCACGAACGCGCCGAGCGCCCCGTCGCCCGCTAACAGCGCAGGGCCCGTCCGTCGTCGAGCTTCAATGCGGCCCGCGCGCCGCCCAAATCAAACGGAGAAACAGTCAAATGTCTGAGACGATACCGAGCGCCACGAGCACCACGCAGCAGGGCGCCAGGTCGAGGCCGTGTGTGTCCACTGTCCTCATCATCGGCGGCGGGATTGCCGGCTTGTCGGCGGCCGTGGCGTTGTCGCGCGTCGGCGTGCAATGCAAAGTCGTCGAAATCGCCGATACGCCGCTCGGCGCGTCGCTCGGCATCTCGGGCCGCGCGGCCGAAGCACTGGCCGAACTCGGCGTGTACGAGCACTGCTACGAGACCGGCGCGCCGTTCGATCAGCACACGAGCGCCGGCCACATGCACGATGCGACGGGGCGCCTGATCAGCACGGGACCGAAACGGCCGGAATGGCCGGGCGCGAAAACGGCGATCGGCGTCTATCGGCCCGAACTGCTGCGCGCCCTTGAAATGACGGCAACCAGCCTTGGCGTGAAGATCGAGCGAGGCGTTACCGTGGAGGCCATCGAGGAGCGCGACGACGCCTCGCGGGTCACCTTCACCGATGGCACGCAGGGCAGCTTCGACTTCGTCGTCGGCGCGGACGGCATCGGTTCGCGCACGCGCAGCATGATCTTCCCGGAGGCCGCGAAACCCGCGTACTCCGGTCAGGTCAGCATCCGCTGGATGGCGCCGGGGCCGGAGATTGCCGGCGAAGGCTGGTACCTGGGGCCGGTCGGCCGGGCGGGCTTCTATCGTCTGCCGCAAGGCTTGACCTATGTGCCCACGGTCATCTCGATGCCCGAATTCAAACGCATGCCCGATGCCGACGTGCATGCGCTTTTCACGCGTCTACTGGACTCCTATACGGCGCCCGCGATGGTCGAGCTGCGCAGCCGTCTCACGCCGGATGCTGATCTCATCTGCCGCCCGTTCGAGTGGATTCTCCTGCGCGACAAGTGGCATCGCGGCCGGACCCTGCTGATCGGCGATGCGGCTCACGCGACGACCGCTCACATGGGCATGGGCGGCGGCATGGCGCTCGAAGACTCGGTGGTGCTCGCGCAGTGCATCGCCGCAGCGCCCACGCTCGCTGCTGCATTCGATGCCTTCATGGCGCGCCGCTTCGAGCGCGTTCGCACGGTCGTTGAAACGAGTGTCGAGCTGTCACGTCTCGAACAGGCGAAGACGCCTTCATCCGAGAACGTGAAACTGCTCACGGCGGCATTCGAGGCCATCGCGCAACCGTACTGACGCGCGCAGCGACATAACAATCAGGAGACCACGATGACGCACCAACGCAGGCGCGACCGCCTCGGCATCCATTCGATCGGCGAGTTCCGCATGACGGTTCCGTCGCTCGACGATGCGAAACGTTTCTACCTCAGCTTCGGACTCGACGTGCAGGCCGATGCGCAAGACGGGCTCACGCTGCGCACCGCCGGCTCGCCGCACGTGTGGGGGCGTCTGCGTGAAGGGCCGCACAAGAAATTCGAGTCGCTGACCCTGCATTGCTTCGAGGATGAACTCGGGGCGTTGCGCCAGCGCGCGCTCGATGCCGGTGTGCCCCTCATCGCCGCGCCGCCTGGTGAAGAAGATGCGGGGTTCTGGATCCGCAATCCCGATGGCGTCGCGCTGCATATCCGGCCCGGCGTCAAGACGACCCTCGACGAAGCCGCGCACGCGAGCCCGTCGCTGCCGCTCGACGGCGTGCGTTGCGCGCCGTACCGGCGCAACACCGAGCAGGTTCGACCCTCGCGGCTCTCGCACATCGCGTTCGCAACACGCAGCGTCCCCGCGCAAATCGCGTTCTGCGAGCAAGTGCTCGGCTTGCGCTTGTCGGATCGCTCGGGCGATGGTGTCGCGTTCATTCATGCACCGCATGGCGGCGACCATCACTTGCTCGCGTTCGCGGCCAGTTCGGGACCCGCGCTGCATCACTTGAGCTGGGACGTGCCGACGGTGGAAGACGTCGGGCTCGGCTACATGCAGATGCAAGCCGCAGGCTACACGCAAGGGTGGGGCGTTGGACGTCATGTATTGGGCTCCAATTACTTCTACTACGTGCAGGACCCTTGGGGCAGCTTCTCCGAGTTCAGCGCGACGATGGACTACATCCCCGCGTCGACCGACTGGATCGCGCAGGACCATCGACCCGAAGATGGTCTTTATCTGTGGGGTCCGGATCTGCCGGCAGCGTTCTTCGTCAACTCCGAAGAGGGCGTCTGAGCGGCCCGCGGCCGAAGCGCTTTTCCACGTTTTTCCATTTCTCTTTAGAACGACCCACATGAAGCTCGTTACCTTCCACTACCGTGATCACCGATCGATTGGCAAGGTCGAGGGGGACCAGGTTCTCGATCTGCCCGCCAGCGACCGCACACTGCCCGGCACCATGCGCGAACTGCTCGATGGCGGTCCGGCATTGATGCAGCGCGTGCGTGCGCTGCGCGTGACCGACGCAGTGACCTACCCGCTCGCGGATGTGCGCCTCGACGCGCCCGTGCCGAATCCGTCGAAGTTTCTCGCGATCGGCATGAACTATAAAAAGCACGTCGAGGAAGCGAAAGCCGGCGGCATCGCCGTACCCGACAGCCAGGTGTGGTTCAACAAACAGGTGTCGTGCGTGAATGGCCCGTTCGAACCGGTGCAGATGCCGCGCGTGTCCGACAAGCTCGACTACGAGGCCGAACTCGGCGTCGTGATCGGCCGGCGTTGCCGTCACGTGAGCGAAGCGGATGCCGCCTCGGTGGTCGCGGGCTACGTGGTCTGCAACGACGTTTCAGTGCGCGACTGGCAGTTGCGCTCGCCGACGATGACCCTCGGCAAGTCCTTCGACACGCACGGCCCGTTCGGTCCGTGGATCGTCACGCCCGACGAGATCGCCGATCCGCACGCGCTGCAAATGCGCATGCTGGTGAATGGCGAATGCCGCCAGGAAGTTGGCACCGGCGAGATGATCTACAACATCTGGCAACAGATCGCCTACCTGTCGACGGTGATGACACTCGAAGCAGGCGATGTGATCGCTACCGGTACGCCGTCGGGTGTCGGCGCGGCTTGCAAGCCGCCGCGTTTTCTCGCAGTGGGGGACGTGCTGCGCGTCGAGATCGATGGCGTGGGTCATATCGAGAACGTCGTCGTCGCAGAACCGGCCTGATTCACGGAGCAAAACGCATGGCACGTAAAGTCATCATCACCTGCGCGGTGACGGGTTCGATCCACACGCCGAGCATGTCGCCGCATCTGCCGTGCACGCCGGACGATATCGCGCGCGAGGCCATCGCGGCGGCCGAGGCCGGCGCGGCGATCCTGCATCTGCACGCGCGGCATGCCGAAGACGGGCGGCCGGCATTCGCGCCGGAGATCTACCAGCAGTTTCTGCCGCGCATTCACGCGGCCACGGACGCGGTGATCAACCTCACCACCGGCGGCGCGGTCAACATGACGCTCGACGAGCGCCTCGCCGGGGCGCTCGCCATCTCGGCCGAGATGGCGTCGTGCAACATGGGCTCATTGAACTTCGGCATCTTTCCGGTGCTCGACAAGCTCAAGACCTTCAAACATGCGTGGGAGCGCGACTATATCGAAGGCACGCGCCGCTCGATCTTCCGCAACACGTTCGCCGACATCGAGGAGGTATTTGCGCGTCTTGGACAGGCACACGGCACGCGCTTCGAATTCGAGTGCTACGACGTGGGACATCTGTACAACCTCAAGCATTTCGTCGACCGCGGGCTCGTCAAAGGGCCGATCTTTCTGCAGTTCGTGCTGGGCATTCTCGGCGGCATCGGTCCCGATCCGGAAAACCTCGTGCACATGAAGCACATCGCGGACAAGCTGTTTGGCAATACGTATCAATGGTCCGTGCTCGGTGCCGGACGTCACCAGATGCCGTTGATCACGCAGGCGGCGTTGATGGGCGGCAACGTGCGGGTCGGACTCGAAGATTCGCTGTCGATCGGGCCCGGCAGGCTGGCGACGTCGAATGCGGAGCAGGTGACGATGATTCGCGACGTGCTGACGCGGCTTGGCTTTGAAATCGCCACGCCGAACGAAGCACGCGAGATGCTGGGATTGAAGGGGCGCGAGAAGACGCTGTTGTAGCGCGCTTGCCGGGGACCGGTTTCTACGCAGCGCCGCCGCCATGCGGGCATGGCGGCGGCGCGTCATTCACGGCAGCGCGATGACGGATTGCGGATACGGTTCCAGATAACACTCGCCGAGACTACCGAAATAGCTCACGCACCGCTTGGCCAGGTCCACATCGTAATGAACGACCCCGGCTTGCCACGCTGCTGCAAGAAATTCCGGGAATGTCGATTTTCCGGATTGATCCGCTCTGAGGGCTGCGATCAACGCATCCTGATTGAACGGCGGAACATCGACCGATCCACGGGCGAGGGGCTCCAGTTGCTGGACGACGGCGCCGTACTGCGTGAGGTAGACGCTTTGACAAGACGGCAGATGCCACACGTTCGATGTCACGCCGGCCTGCCGCAACGTTTCCGCCAGATACGGGAAACCGCCGACCTTCGGCCGTCCTTCCATCGCCCGTCGCTGGGCCGCGACGAGATTGTCAATTGCTTTGCTCATGGTTGCCTCTGTGTAATCCGGCCGCGCCGGGTCACTCGACGGGGACTTCGCGAATTTCGTGGATATCCGCGAGTTTCTGCAACAGCGCACGCAGGGCAGTCCGCTCGTCTTCGTCGAGGGCGGAGAAGAACTGCTCGTCGTTGCTGTTCGCCACTTTGGTCAGAACCGGCAACAAGCGCCGGGCATTGCGCGTGAGCGACAGCAACTGGACACGGCTGTCGTCGGGACTCGCGCTGCGCTCAATCAGCGCTTTCGATTCGAGTTTGTCGAGGATCTTGGAGATCGCGCCTCGCGTCATGCTCATCGACGTGGCAAGGGCCGAACTCATCAGACCCGGCGTCTGCCCGATCTTGTTCAGCGCGACCCACTCGGCAGTTGAAATGTCATGCTCGCTGAGCGCGCGCGCGAACGTGCCCGACACCTGGTTTGACACCAGCCTCATCCAGTAGCCCAGATGCCTTTCCAGCGGGTCGATCTTCATGTCGATCCATGTTGTTTCCATGGAAACGAAATATAGATTCCATGGAAACAAAGATCAAGCGGTTTTTCCAAGAGGAGACCGGTGTCAGCAGCGTCGTGGGAAGAGGGCGCACGATAGTCATCGTTATCTAACCGCCGGCCTTCTGGCGCGGTCTTTGCAGGCGAACCACTTGATGTGTGTGCGCTTTTGGACTACGGTTAGACGGCGCAATTATCGGTTGACCGACGCGGAGCACCTGCGATGAATATTGACCCCCAGTGGATTATCGCCGCAGCAAACGCAGTGGGTGCAATAAGCGTTGTCGTTCTGGTCATGCAGGCGACAACCATGAAGCGACAGGCGACGTTGATGGGCGAGCAATTGTCGGCAATGGCCGATCAAGCCTCCTTGATGAAGGAGCAATTGGCGGCGATGAGGCGCCAGGCCTCTGAAGATCACGAGCGGTCACGGCGTGAGAACGCCGTCAAGTTGCTGTCCGACTGGTCGGGCAGCGTCAGTTTGGGGCAGCCATCGGCTCGCTACATTGTCGAGCGTTTCACTTTTGATCAATGCAAAAAAATGCAGCAAGGCGTGCCGTTTTCGGTACCGGCCGACCAGTACCGGCGATTTTGCAATGCGTTCATAGAAAATGGCGAACTTCTAAAAACAATTTCACCCGAAAACGGGCAAATCGTATTGAATGAAGCATGCCTTTTCCATCTGGGCGCGATGTGCCACAAATTCGTCGACGGGCTGGAAATTGTTCTGATCGCCTGGCGAAACGGGACGGCCGATAAGGAAATCATCGAGCAGCAGCTTGCTTTTCTGGTTAAACCCGACGAGGACTATTTTTTCCTGAAAAATTTCAGGCAGGCCATGGGAGGGGCGAATGCCTATCCGAACGTGGCGGCCTTTGTCGAATTTCTCGAGGAAGAATTGCAGAAGTCGATCCCATCGGGAAAGGCCCCGTTGGGACGCGCGACACGCTGACATCGACCGCACGCCAGCACCGCTCACCATCGAACGAGGCGCTACGGTCGACTTCGCGCCTCGCGACGCCAGCGCACGAGTCTTCGACCGATAACGCTCAGCCTCCGAAACCGAGTTGGGCCTTACCCAAGGGCGTCAGATCATCGGCCGTGGCGCGGCCCACGAAATCGACTTCGAAATGATCAGCCGGAAAATCGGGCGGACTTTTGCCTGCGAGGAAACTCGGCAACTGTCGTTTCAGGTATTCGTCGTTCTTCGCACAGCCCGGTGCCGACGCGATATACATCACATTGCTGTAGCCCGTGCCACGGTGCGCGTCCTCCACCGCGTGGATCACGTCGCTGTGCCAGAACACGGTGTCGCCGGCCTGCATGTGAGGAATCGATGACAATGCATCGAACAGCGGGGCGTGGAATTCCTGCTTGATCGACAGCGCTCGTCCAGGCATCGCGCCGCACAGATCGTCGTCGGCTACATCGTCCTGCAGCGCACGCAACAGGATGTAGACCATCGCGTTCGCAATGGGCACGAGTTGCAGCGTGCCATCGCCGGGACCTTGCGGAGTCAGCGCAGTCCAGCCCTGAAACGTGCGGAACATCGAGCATACGGCCGGCGACGCGATCTCCTCGACGTCCGGCCGGAACGCCGCATCGAACGGATCGTAGCGACGCCAGTCGCCGCTGAACACATGCCGGTAGACCTTGCGAAAATTGCCTTCGATCCAGCGCTCGACCGACCCGCCGTCGCAATGCGCGGAGAGGCCCAGCGACTCCGAACCAGGCGGTCGCCGGCGCAACCGGTCTGCATAGACGGGCACATGCTCGGGATCGAAGTGAACGCGGCCTTCGCTCTCGCCGCGCCACAACCGGTTCAGAAAGACGCGAGCCGTAGTCAGCGACGGCGACTGGCGCGCGAGGACCTGCGGCTTCGACCAGTACACGCCGTAGATCTGCGGCTTGCTGGAAGCGAGCTGGCCGAAGTACTTGTCCTCGGCGCGTGTCTTGAGGCGCGTGTCGAGGTCATTGCGTTCGACATAGTCGGCGATGTCGCGATCCCAACTCTCGACCAGCGAGCGGTCGAACACATTGCGGATCACACACGCACCGCGCGCCTTGACGAGTGCAATCTGCTTCGCGCTCACGCGTTGCGCGGCGATGTCGGCGAACGCAATCTCGGGAATCACATCGTCGCCGCGCGCGCGCTGCTCAGCGATCCTGCGGGCCTCGATGCGGATCGCCTCGTCCACTTCGGCAAACACATCGCGATAGTTCGGAAGTCGTTCGTGAAGCTCGCGCTTGGCTTGCCGGATGGCTGCCGGCAAGTCGTCAACTTTGAGTGCCATGGTCGTCTCCGTGTGGGCTCGGCTATGTGCGCAGGATAAGCCGGGCGCGTTCGCGGAAGTGATACGATCCAGACAATTACTTTGCGATTTTCGCCATGAAGCCAGCCTACGAACGTGTCGAATTCGGCGACGAGTGCTCGGTGCGGGTTTACCATCGGCGGCTGCCGCGCATTCCGTTTGAATGGCACCATCATCCCGAATACGAGCTGACCCTGACGTTGAACAGTCAGGGCAAGCGCTATATCGGCGATTCGATTGCGGGCTACGTGGACGAAGACCTCGTGCTGGTGCCGCCCAATCTTCCGCATACGTGGTCGTCGAATCGTTCGATCGATCCCGCGTCGCCTCAGGTCGCCATCGTGATCTGGTTCGAAGGCGACTGGGCGCGGCGGCTCGCGGATGTGTGCCCGGAATATGCGCCATTGCGTCAGTTGCTGCGCCGGGCTGCTTGCGGGCTGGCATTCGATCGCGAGGCCGCTGCCGCGATGCACGCGCAAGCGGGCGACTTGCTCTCGAACGCCCCGCGAACGCGTCTGGCGAGCGCACTCAATGTCTTGTGCGCTCTCGCGCAAGCGCCGGGCGAGCCGCTGGCCTCGCCGACGGCGTTCAGCGATCGCGCGGAAGGTCCGTCCGGCCACGAGCCCGAACGAATCAACCGGGTGCTCTCGATGATCGATTTGCGCTTCGCGGAGCCGCTGCGCCTCGCTGAACTGTGCGCGGCGGCCAATGTCTCGGAGCGTTCACTGGCGCGCTACTTCGAGCAGCATATGGGGGAGAGCGTTGGACGATACATCGCGCGGGTCAGGATTGGACACGCTTGCCGGATGCTCGTGCATACGCGCACACCGGTTTCCGTTGTGGCGGAGCGCTCGGGATTTCCGAACGTTGCCAATTTCAATCGGCAATTCAAGGCGCTGAAGGCACTGACGCCGGCTGCTTACCGCAAGCAGTTCGCGGGCGGCGACAACGCAGAAGCCGACGCCGGTCCGCGCATCGATGAACGCTCGCCTTCGTTGCAGCGCAATCCGCGACTATCCAGATCGATTGCGTAGAGGTAAGTAAAAAACGGCCCCGAAACCCGGGGCCGCCTCTTACACCTCAACCACGACGCGCGATCTACTCCACGGCTTCCGCAGGCCTTCCCCCAGCCGCCCGCCGCCGATCCCACCACACCCGCAACCGGTCCATATACAGATACACGACCGGCGTCGTATAGAGCGTCAGCATCTGGCTCACGATCAATCCGCCCACGATCGAGATCCCGAGCGGCGCGCGCAATTCCGCGCCTTCGCCGCTGCCGAACGCGAGCGGCAGCGCGCCGAGCAGCGCCGCCATCGTCGTCATCATGATCGGCCTGAAGCGCAGCAGGCACGCCTGATGAATGGCATCGCGCGAGTTGAGCCCCTGGCGTGACGCATCGATTGCAAAGTCCACCATCATGATCGCGTTCTTCTTCACGATGCCGATCAGCAAGATCACGCCGATCAGCGCGATGATGCTGAACTCGGTCTTGAAGAGCAGCAACGCGAGCAGGGCGCCGACACCAGCCGAAGGCAGTGTCGAGAGAATCGTGAGCGGGTGGATGTAGCTCTCGTAGAGAATCCCGAGCACGATATAAACCGCCGCGAGCGCTGCGAGGATCAGGAGCGGCTGGTTGTCGAGCGACTGCTGGAACGCCTGCGCCGTGCCCTGGAAGCTGCCGTGGATCGTTGCGGGCACACCGATTTGAGCCATCGTGTCGTAGATGATGGCGGTCGCGTCGGACAGCGACTTGCCGGGCGGCAAGTTGAACGAGATCGTCGAGGCGACGAACTGGCTCTGATGGTTGACCGACAACGGCGTGCTGCCCGGTCCGAACGAGGCGATGGCCGAGAGCGGCACCATCGTTTCCTTCGAGGTGGACACGGCCGAGCCCGACGATGCGCTCGACTTGCCGCTCGCCGCGATCGCGTTGTTCGCGAGATTGCGCGCCGAGTCGGCGGCGATGGTTGCCGCGCTGGTGGCGGAGATCCCGGCCGTGCCGCCGCCCACCGCGCTCGCAGGCGCTCCGCTCACGGTGCCGGCAGTCGCGTTGGTGCTCTGCGCGCCGCTGGCCGTGCCGCCCGACGTGCTCACCCAGATCTCGTTGAGCATGGTGGGGCTCTGCCAGTACTTCGGCGCGACTTCCATCACGACGTGATACTGGTTGAGCGGGTTGTAGATGGTCGAGACCTGGCGCTGGCCGAACGCATCGTAGAGCGTGTTGTCGATCTGCGAAGGCGTGATGTTCAGCCGCGCCGCGCTCGCGCGGTCGATGTTGATCATCGACTCCAGGCCGCCTTGCTGCTGGTCCGAGTTCACGTCGGCGAGTTCGGGACGCGCCTGTAGCGCCTCGGTGATCTTCGGCACCCACTTGTAGAGGTCGGCGGTATTGTCCGAGAGCAGCGTGAACTGGTACTGCGCGTTCGACTGTCGCCCGCCCACGCGGATGTCCTGCACCGATTGCAGGAAGGTCCGCGCGCCCGCGACGTTGGAGAGCGGGCCGCGCAACTGCGCGATCACTTCGTCGGCCGACAGCTTGCGTTCGCTCTTGGGCTTGAGCGACACGAACATGAAGCCCGAGTTGGTCGCGCGTCCGCCCGAGAAGCCCGCGACCGACTCGACGGCCGGATTGGCCTGGACGATGCGCATCATTTCGGCGAACTTGACCTTCATCGACTGGAACGACGTCGCCTGATCGGCCTGGATACCGCCGACGAGGCGCCCCGTGTCCTGCTGCGGGAAGAAGCCCTTCGGCACGATCACGTAGAGCACGACGTTGAGCGCGATGGTGGCGAGCAGCGTGCAGAGGATGAAACGCGGATGGCCGAGCGCCCAGCCGAGCGTGCGCTCATAGCCGTTTTGCAGCGCGACGAAACCGCGTTCGAGCCACTGCGCGAAACGGCCTTCGTCCTTCTTCAGATGCGCTTCCTGCAGCAGGCGCGAGCACATCATCGGCGTGAGCGTGAGCGACACCACGAGCGACACCGCGATCGCGAGCGACAGCGTGAGCGCAAACTCGCGAAAGAGCCGCCCGACGATGCCGCCCATCAGCAGGATCGGCAGGAACACGGCCACCAGCGACACGCTGATCGACAGCACCGTGAAGCCCACTTCGCGCGCGCCGAGCAGCGCGGCCTGCATGCGCGGCACGCCGTTCTCGATGTGGCGCGAGATGTTCTCCAGCACAACGATCGCATCGTCGACGACGAAACCGGTCGCGATGGTGAGCGCCATCAGCGAGAGGTTGTCGAGCGAGAAGCCCATCAGGTACATCGCGGCGAAGGTGCCGATGATCGAGATCGGCACGGCCACGCTCGGAATGAGCGTCGCGCGCCAGTTGCGCAGGAACAGGAACACGACCATCACGACGAGCGCGACGGCGATCATCAGCGTGCGCTCGGTATCCTTGAGCGACGAGCGGATCGTCACCGAGCGGTCCGACGTGGGGATCACCTCGACATCGGCGGGCAGTGACGCCTTCAGTTGCGGCAGCATCGCGATCACGCGATCGACGGTCTCGATGATGTTCGCGCCGGGCTGGCGATAGAGGATCACGAGCACCGAACGCTTGCCGTTCGCGAGGCCGATGTTGCGCAAGTCCTCGACCGAATCGACCACTTCGCCGACATCGGAGAGCTTCACGCTCGCGCCGTTGCGGTACGCGACCACGAGGTCCTTGTACTGGCTCGCCTTGCTCGCCTGGTCGTTGGTATAGAGCTGGAAGCGCTGCGGGCCGAACTCGATGTCGCCCTTCGGGCTGTTCGCGTTGGCCGAGGCGAGCGCGGCGCGCACGTCTTCGAGGCCGATGCCGTAATGGAAGAGGGCATGCGGTTCGAGTTCGACGCGCACGGCCGGATTGGCCGAACCGCTCACATCGACTTCGCCGACCCCGTCGACCTGCGAGAGCGACTGCTGCAGCACGGTCGCCGCCGAGTCGTAGAGCTGGCCCGCCGAGAGCGTCGGCGAGGTCAGCGCGAGAATCAGGATCGGCGCGTCGGCGGGGTTGACCTTGTGATAGGTCGGGTTCTGCCGCAGGCTCGTCGGCAAGTCGGCGCGCGCGGCGTTGATGGCCGCCTGCACGTCGCGCGCGGCGCCGTCGATGTCGCGGTTCAGGCCGAATTGCAACGTGATGCGCGTGCTGCCCACCGAGCTTTGCGAAGTCATCTCGGTGACGTCGGCGATCGAACCGAGATGGCGTTCGAGCGGGCTCGCGACGCTGGTGGCGACGGTCTCCGGGCTCGCGCCCGGCAGCGTCGCCTGCACCGAGATGGTTGGAAAGTCCACTTGTGGCAGCGGCGCCACCGGCAGCTTCGTGAACGCGAACACACCGGCCAGCGCGATGCCGAGCGCGAGCAGCGTCGTGGCGACGGGACGGGAGATGAACGGACGCGACAGATTCATCGGATCAGCTCTCCGCCGACGGCGCGTCGGGTGCGTCGGGTGCAGCGGGCGCCGCATGCGAGCCGCCGCCAAAGCGCTTTCTCAAGCGCTGGGCGATCGAATCGAACGCGAGGTAGATCACCGGCGTCGTGAACAGCGTGAGCGCCTGGCTCACAATCAGACCGCCCGCGATCGCGATGCCGAGCGGACGGCGCAGCTCCGAACCCGCGCCCGTGCCGAGCATGAGCGGCAGCGCGCCGAGCAGGGCCGCCATGGTCGTCATCATGATCGGCCGAAAGCGCAGCAGACACGCCTGATAGATCGCGTCGCGCGGCGACTTGCCTTCGTTGCGTTCGGCATCGAGCGCGAAGTCGATCATCATGATCGCGTTCTTCTTCACGATGCCGATCAAGAGCACGATGCCGATGATGCCGATGATGTCGAGGTCGTGTCCGGTCAGCATCAGCGCGAGCAGCGCGCCGATGCCGGCCGAGGGCAGCGTCGAGAGAATCGTGATCGGATGCACGAAGCTCTCGTAGAGCACGCCGAGCACGATATACATCGTGACGATGGCCGCGAGGATCAGGAACAGTTCGTTCGAGAGCGATGCCTGGAACGCGAGCGCCGCGCCCTGGAAGCGCGTCTGGAAGGAGCCTGGCAGGCCGATTTCCTTCTCGGCCTGCTGGATCGCATCGACGGCCGCGCCGAGCGAGGCGCCCGGCGCGAGGTTGAACGACACCGTGGTGGCCGGGAACTGGCTCAGGTGCGAGACGAGCAGGGGCGCCGGGCGCTCGTGGAACTTCGCAATCGCGGAAAGCGGCACCTGGCCGTTGGTCGAGGTCGACGAGGGCAGATAGATCGAGTTGAGCGCGTCGGTGTAGTGCTGCAACTGCGGGTCCGCTTCGAGGATCACGCGGTACTGGTTCGACTGCGTGAAGATCGTCGAGATGATGCGCTGGCCGTACGCGTCGTACAGCGCGTTGTCGACGGTGGCGGGCGTGATGCCGTAGCGCGCCGCGCTCGCGCGGTCGATCTCGACGTACACCGACTGGCCCTGGTCCTGCAGGTCGGTCGCGACGTCGGCGAGTTCGGGCGCCTGCTTGAGCCGCTCGACGAGCTTGGGCACCCACGTCGTGAAGTCGTTGATGTTCGGCGTCGTCAGCATGAACTGGTACTGCGTCGGGCTCACCGTCGAGTCGATCGTCAGATCCTGCACGGGCTGCATGTAGAGCGAGGCGCCCGGAATGTGCGCGACGCTCTTTTGCAGCGCGCGGATCACCTCGCTCGCGTTGTTGCTGCGGTCGTCGCGCGGCTTCAGATTGATCAGCATGCGCCCGCTGTTGAGCGTGATGTTGGTGCCGTCGACGCCGATGAACGAGGTGAGGCTGTCCACGTCCGGGTTCTTCAGGATCTCGGCGGCGAGTTCCTGCTGCCGCTCGGCCATCGACGCATACGAGACCGACTGCGGCGCCTGCGTGATCGCCTGGATCACGCCGGTGTCCTGCACGGGGAAGAAGCCCTTCGGCACGAACACGTAAAGCACGCCGGTCAGCACGAGCGTGAGCACCGCGACGACGAGCGTCGCGCGCTGCCGTTCGAGCACCCAGTCGAGCGCGAGCGCGTAACGCGCGATCACATAGTCGATGAACTGGTGCACGCGCGCCTCGAAGCGATGGCTTTCCTTGGGCGGCGTGTGGCGCAGCATCTTCGCGCACAGCATCGGCACGAGCGTGAGCGAGACGATGGCCGAGATCACGATGGTCACGGCGAGCGTGATCGCGAACTCGTGGAAGAGCCGTCCGACCACGTCGCCCATGAAGAGCAGCGGAATCAGCACGGCGATCAGCGAGACCGTGAGCGAGATGATCGTGAAGCCGATCTGCTTCGAACCCTTCAACGCGGCTTCGAGCGGCGGATCGCCTTCCTCGACATAGCGCGCGATGTTCTCGATCATCACGATTGCATCGTCGACGACGAAGCCGGTCGCGATGGTGAGCGCCATCAGCGAGAGATTGTCGAGCGAGAAGCCGCACAGATACATGACCGCGAGCGTGCCGATCAGCGAGAGCGGCACGGACAGGCTCGGGATGATGGTCGCGTAGATGTTGGCGAGGAACAGATACATCACCAGCACGACGAGCACGACCGACATCAGCAGCTCGAACTGCACATCGCGCACCGACGCGCGGATCGTGGTCGTGCGGTCGGTGACGATCTGCACATCGAGCGCGGCGGGCAGCGACTCCTGTAGTTGCGGCAGCAACTTCTTCACGCTGTCGACGACCTGGATCACGTTCGCGCCCGGCTGGCGCTGCACGTTCAGGATGATCGCGGGCGTGCCGTCCACCCACGCGCCGAGCTTGGTGTTCTCCGCGCCCTGCACGATGTTGGCGACGTCGGTGAGCATCACCGGGCGGCCGTCGCGATAGGCGATCACGGCGCTCTTGTATGCGCTCGCGTCGGTGAGCTGGTCGTTCGCGTCGATCGTGTACGAGCGCGTCGGGCCGTCGAAGTTGCCCTTGGGCGTGTTGACGTTCAGGTTCGAGATGCTCGTGCGCAGGTCATCGAGATTCAGACCATAGGCGGCGAGCGCGCGCGGATTGGCCTGGATGCGCACGGCGGGACGCTGGCCGCCCGACAGGCTCACGAGACCGACGCCCGCGACCTGCGAGATCTTCTGCGCGAGACGCGTATCGGCGAGATCCTGGATCGCGGTGAGCGGCAGGGTCTTCGAGGTGAGCGCGAGCGTGATGATCGGCGCGTCGGCGGGGTTCACCTTCGCGTAGATCGGCGGCGCGGGTAGGTCGGAGGGCAGCAGGTTGCCGGCCGCGTTGATGGCGGCCTGCACTTCCTGCTCGGCGACATCGAGCGGCAGATCGAGACTGAACTGCAGCGTGATGACCGAGGCGCCCGCCGAACTCTGCGACGACATCTGGTTGAGCGACGGCATCTGCCCGAACTGGCGCTCGAGCGGCGCGGTCACCGACGAGGTCATCACGTCGGGGCTCGCGCCCGGATAGAAGGTCTGTACCTGGATGGTCGGGTAGTCGACTTCGGGCAGCGCGGAGAGCGGCAAGAAGCGCAGCGCGACGAGGCCGACCAGCATGATCGCCGCCATCAGCAAGGCGGTGCCGACCGGACGCAGGATAAAAGCGCGGGATGGATTCATGCTCGCTTACTGGCCTTGCGTCTCGGAGGCATGGCGGCGATGGCGATGCGCGCCCGATGCAGCGTCGGGCGCGGACGCCACGGCGCCCGAAGCACCCGACGCGCCACGCGCGCCCTTGGCCCGCTGCGCGGGAATCGTGATCTTCGCGCCTTCGCGCAGACGATCGGAGCCATCGGTGACGACGCGCTCGCCGGCGGCGAGGCCCGAGGCGATGCTGGTGCGCTCGCCATCGACGGGGCCGACCTTCACGACCCGCACGGTCACGGTGTTGTCGGGCTTCACGACGTACACGTACTGCCCTTGCGAGCCGTTGAGCACAGCCGAGGTCGGCACGATCACGGCGTTGTGCAGCGTATCGACGAGCAGGCGCGCGTTGACGAACTGATTGGGGAACAGCATCTGGTCCGGATTGGCGAAGCTCGCGCGCAGCTTGACCGTGCCCGTGGTCGTGTCGATCTGGTTGTCGATGGTCTGCAGCGAGCCCTTTTCGAGCAGCGTCGTGTTGCTGCGGTCGTAGGCGGTGACGGGCATCTTCGTGCCGCCGCGCAACTGCTTGAGGATCGCGGGCAGGTTGTCTTCCGAGGTCGTGAAGATCACGCTGATCGGCTCGAGCTGCGTGAGCACGACGATGCCGTTGGTGTCGCCGGGCGTCACGTAGTTGCCCGGATCGACCTGGCGCAGGCCGACGCGGCCCGACACGGGCGCCGTGATGCGCGCGTAGGTGAGGTCGAGCTTGTAGGTATCGATGTTGGCCTGGTCGGACTTGACCGTGCCTTCATACTGCTTGACGAGCGAGGCCTGGGTATCGACCTGCTGGCTCGCGATCGAGTCCTGCGAAAGCAGCGTCTGATAGCGCTTGAGGTCGAGGCGCGCGGTGGCGAGCAACGCCTGGTCGCGCGCGAGCTGGCCTTCGGCGTTGTCGAGCGAGATCTGGTACGGACGCGGGTCGATCTGCGCGAGCACATCGCCCTTGTTCACCATCTGGCCTTCCTGGAAGTTCACGCTCTGCAGCGTGCCCGAGAGCTGCGTGCGCACCGTGACGTCGGCGAGCGGCGTGACGGTGCCGAGCGCCGTGATGGTGATCGGCATGTCGCCTGCGGCCGCCGTCGCGACGCTGACCGGCTGCGGCATGTTCGCCATGCCACCCGGGCCGCCGTGGCGCGCACGCGAGCCGCTTGCCGCGCCCTGGCCGCCTGCCGGGTCCGCCGTGCTCGAACTGCGGTTCCACGGATGCCAGAGCACGAGCCCGATGGCCGCGACGACGAGCACGCCGCCCAGCACGACGACGCGCGAGCGCCGCCGCGGCGTGGCGCCTTGTTCGGAGGAGGGCACGTCAGGACGGGAAGATTCCGGTTGCTTTCGTTTTTGATCCATCGGTCAGGTCGGTAACTGGCGTGTCGGGTTGGGCGAGCGGCAGCAGCGGGCCGTCGTCGCAAGCAAGGTGAAAGGCGTGATGCTACGCGAGCCGCGTGCAAAAGTGGCGTCGTTCACGAGGAGCGCCGTGCCCGCACGCAGCCCGGCGCGGCGCGCGGCGCGCGCGCAGGCCGGTGCGGCAGGAGATGGGCGGCGGACGCTGCAATCGATGCAGGGCGCGCAAACGGAACGGACAAGGACAGCCAAGGCTCGCGATCGGTAGTTCATGCGCGGCAGACGCAGCGCGCTTACGTGTGCGGGGCCGGGCGTGTCCGTTCACGGGACGTGCCGCCGCACGCAAAGACATGATGCTACGTTGCAGGCTCCATCAGCGTCCAGCCGACTATTTTTCATTACATTACGATAGTTACAGGCGGCCCTATCGAGCGGCCACTTTGCAGACTGTCTCAGCGCTCGCCAGGGTGCCGCGCCGGGCCGGCGCAATTGACCGCGTAGTGCGCGCCAGCGCAGTGACTTCTTCGCCGCCACTGTCTTTTTCTGTGGTCTTTTCTTTTGCAGCGTCGAGCGGATAACACTGGGCAAGCCCAGCCGCTTTCGAATTCTGGCGAAACGTCATTTCAGTTTTGTTTTTGTGGTTGCGCGGGTCGGCGCATCGTATTCAGGACCGCTTGAATGCGGATTGTAACGAATGGGTCGGAACGCCCCGTATCGCCTGCGCTGGGCAAATTTTGCTTGACTTGGTCAGCATTACGGGAAAAAATGGAATCCTGTTTCGATTTAATCCCGCCCCGATTTTTGCGGGATTTTAATGTGCCGCGCTTTATGCAAAACGCATAAATGCACATTGCCTTTCAATCTGAATCGAATGCGTTTGCATTAGGCTTTCTGGAACGCAGGCATCGAACGAACGGCTCTCAGGTTCTAGCACGGCCCTCGGAATGGCTAGAACTTTTAAGGCGTCACGCTTTCAGCGTGACGCCTTTTTTTCTGCTTATCGCGGCAATTCGGGCGTCGCGTTTTCATCTGTTCGCCGCGCCCGGACAAACCGGCATCAAGCGCAGTGATTGAACACTATACTGACCAGGTAATCTGCAGCGCGCTCGATCAAGGCAGTTTCCATTGGCCATCCCGGCGTACTGGAGCACAGCAATGTTCCGTAGATTGCGTCGAATCATTGTGCTGTTTGCGATTACTCTCGTGCCAGCCGGCCTGATGGCCAACGCCGCGACCGGTCCCGGTCCCTGGCCTTCACTGAACTGGCCGCGAAGCTTCGAGACAGCGACCGGCAGAATCGAGATTTACCAACCCGAAGTCGAAGAGTGGGATGGGGCGCAGGTGTCGGCACGCGCCGCCGTCGCGGTTGGACCGAAAGACGGCACCCCCACGTACGGGATCGCGAAATTGCAGGCACAGGCCGACGTCGACAAGGCGTCGGGGCTCGTGCAGCTGTCGCACATCAAGGTGGACAGTGTCGAGGTGCCTGCCAGCCCCGACAAGGCTCAAGCGGTGCGGGACGCACTGATCGCGCAGCTACCGGCAGGCGGCCTCACGACATCGCTCGACGCACTGCAGACGAGCTATGAGCTGTCGCAGCGAGGCGGACGGGTGCCCCGCGTGGCAGTTCAGAACACGCCACCGGACATCGTATTCGCGACCACGCCCACGGTTCTCGTCACCGTCGACGGCGAGCCGGCATGGCGCGATATGAGCGGCACGTCGTATCAACGCGCGATCAATACTCGCGCACTGCTGCTGCGCGATCGGGACGGCGTCCTGCATTTGAAGGCGGCGGGGCATTGGTACGCGCGCAGTGGTGATGGCGTGTGGCGGGTCCAGACAGCGTCGAATGACCTCGCGAGCGCGGCCAGCAAGGCGAACGCGTCGATGCCATCCGACCCGTCGCTGTCCGGCAACCGGCAAGCGGTCACTCCCGCACCGGCGATACTGCTCGCGACCCGCCCCACCGAACTGATCATCACGCACGGCGCCATGCAACTCGTCGCCGTCGCGGGCACCGGCTTGCAGACGGCTGCCAACACGGAGCACGCCGTATTCGTCGACCCGGCCAGCCACGATATCTACGTGCTCATATCGGGGCGCTGGTTCGCTGCGGCGAGCGGCGGTCCGTGGCGGTACGTCGCGGGCCAGGACCTGCCTGCCGATTTTGCGAAGATCGCCCCTCAGGATCCCAAAGCAAATGTCCTGATGTCGATCCCGGGCACGCCGCAGGCAAGGGAGGCCGAGATCGCCACGACGATTCCCCAGACAGCGTCCGTTTCGCGCACGAAGGCGACGACGAGCGTGCGCTACGACGGCGAACCCCACTTCGCACCTATCGCCGGGACGCCGCTCAGCTATGCCGTCAACACGGCGACGCCGGTTATCCGGGCCGCCGATGGCCACTTCTATTGCGTGACTAATGGCGTCTGGTTTTCGGCCACGGCGGCGACCGGGCCGTGGCTGGTGGCGACGAGCGTCCCGCAGGAAATCTATGCCATCCCGGTCAGCTCGCCGCTTTACTACGTGACCTATGTGCGCATCTATTCCGTCACGTCCGACACCGTCGTGGCTGGCTACACGCCAGGCTATCAGGGCGTCTACGTGAACGAGGACGGCACCGTGGTCTTCGGAACCGGCTATGCCTACGCGCCCTACATCGGCTCGATCTGGGTTGGCTATCCCGCCACCTATGGATATGGCGCCGGCTTTGCGCTCGGCGACGATCAGGGTTTCGCGTTCGGCTTTGCGGCCGGCGAATCCTGGGGCGCTGCGTGGCCTTACTGGGAGCCGTACTGGTGGTGGGGCTACGGCTACTACTGGGGCTACGGTTACTACGTCAACGTGAACCAGGCCAATTTTTACGGGCGCTGGGGGCAGGGCACCGTGACCTACGCCGAAGGATGGAATGCGTGGACGGGCACCCAGTGGCGGGGCGCTGCCGTGCAGGGCTACAACCCCGCCACCGGCGCGCACTACCAGGGCAGCCGGGGCTCCGCATTCAATCCTTATTCGGGCGACTTTGCGGCAGGCCGGCAGGGCTCGGTCGTGAATCCGTCGACGGGCCAGGCGATCGCGGCCCGGGGCGGGGCGATCGGCAATGCCAACACGGGCGACTACGCAGCCGGCAGGCAGATCGCCGGACAGAACCCGGAAAGCGGCCGCGTGGGCGCTGCGGAAGTCGGCATAACCGGCAATACGCAGACGGGCGAGCGAACGGTGACCAGCAAGGGTGCGGTGGTCAATACCAACACGGGCAATGCGATCGCGTGGAACAACGGCGAGGTCTACGCCGGACACGACGGCAACGTGTACCAGCGTACCCAGGACGGCGGCTGGCAGATCCAGACGCCGAAGGGCTGGGAGCCGGCTCAGCCCGCCGGCGAGATCGGGCGCAACCTGTCGGAGCAGAACAGGGCGCGCCAGGTGGGGCAGCAGCGGGCCCAGCAATGGCGGCAGACGGGCGGCTTCAACGGGCGTGTCGGGGGCGGCATGGGCCGCATGGGCGGCCGGCGCTAGCGCAGAGGCGCGCTCGTGCCCCGCGATCAATACACGGCGGCCATGCCCGGCGGACGGTTCTTGAAACGTCGATGCACCCAGTAGTACTGGGCCGGAATCTTCATGATCTGGGCTTCGAGAAACGCCGTCGTGCAACGCGCGTCATCGGTGTCGCTGCCCGACGGGAAATCGCTGAACGGTGCAAACACCTTCAAGCGATAGCCTTTGAAATCCGGCAGTACCTCCGTGACGAACGGCACGACGCGCGCGCCGCTCATTTTCGCCAGTCGGGAGACGGAGGTCAGCGTGCACGCAGGCACGCCGAAGAACGGCACGAAGACCGAGTTGCCGATGCCATGGTCCATATCCGCAGCCAGCATGACCGGCTTGCCTTCCTGCAGTAGTCGCACGATTTTTCTTGCGCTGGTCGAGCGCTCGATCATCTGCGCGCCGAACCGGCTGCGCTGGCGTTTGGCCAGATCGCACAGGCGCTTGTTCGACATGTGCGTGTACAGCGACGCGACAGGCATCTCCAGCGAATACAGCATGCAGCCGATTTCGATGCCCACGAAATGAAACCCGAGGAAGATCGTGGGCGGCGCGTTCTTGTCCTCGAGATCGATGGCGCTCTCGACCTGGACGAGACTGCGGATCTTGCGCGCGCTGCCAAACCATTGATAGCCGCGTTCGAGATAGCTGCGCACGACCTGCTGGAAGTGCTCCCGTCCGAGTTCGTCGTGCTCGCGCGGCGACTTGTTCGGAAAGCACAGGCGCAGGTTGACGAGGACGATGTGCTTGCGGCGGCTTGGCAAGAGATAGAGGGCGGCACCGACGGCACTGCCAAGTCTCGCGACCAACTGATAGGGAAGGATCGACAGCGTGCGAAGCAAAACGACGATGAGCAGATGACCCAGCTGTTTCAAGACCAACTCCTGTGTGGCGCGCGACCAAGCTACCTGGAGGGCTTCCATTCGTTGACCACAAACGTTGATCAGGAAAACGGCCAGGGGAGTGGCGCTGTCCACACGACGGCTGGTGAAAGCGATGAAGACGGGCGACGGGGCGTGAAAATGGCCGATGGCCTTTTCATGGCGCCGCGAGGCACCGGATTATCGCACGCGGGTGCGCTCCGATCCGGTTCAGGGCTTGGGGCCGTCTGTTCGCGGTCAAATCCGGACAGAGCCGGTCACGACGAAGTACTCGGTGTTCCTGAGGGCAGGGCAGGCGCGTCTGTGCCCCGATGCGATGCCGGCGACGCTCAACGCAAACAGCGGCCTTTCAGCGCGACTGAACGTTGCCTTTCGACTAGTTGACGTTTATGCCCGCGTCTGTGGTCTGGCCCACACACACCGGCGAAATCAAGCGCCTCGCGAGCGCGTCTGTGGGCGAGCCCACAAAGCTTCGACGCGTCGCGGGCTTAGCCTCGTCGCATCGAGCCTCGCGAATCCGCGCGAGAGGCTGTTATCTTCGCCGGTGTCGCGATGAGCGCGAGCAACGCAAACGGTGGTCCCCGCAAGATCGCGTATCTGGAGTTGCTGCGCTTCGTGCTCGCGTTCCTGACGATGGCGTGGCACTACTACTTCTGGGGGCCGAGCGAAGGCGCCATCGACTGGCCGGTCCTGCAGTTGCCGGGCTTGCGCTATTTCTCGTTCTCGGTCGAGATCTTCTTCATCATCAGCGGCTTCATCATCACGGCGTCGGCGCTCGGCCGCAAACCGGCGGACTTTTTGCTCGGCCGGGCCGTGCGGCTCGGGCCCTGCCTGCTGGTCTGCGCGAGCCTCACGTTCTTCGCCGGCTCGCTGCTCGGACATGCGCAGCCGCTCTCCAACTATCTCGCGTCGATCCTCGTCGCGCCGCTCGCGTTCTGGCCCGGCGTGGACGCTTCGTATTGGTCGCTGCGCTACGAGCTCACGTTCTATGCGCTGATTTTCGCGCTGGCGTGCTGTGTGTCCATCGAGCGCAACATCGCCCGCATCGCGCTGGCCCTGACGCTCTACGACGTCGCGCTCGCCGTGCTCGACGCGTTCGGGCTGCGTCTTCACTACTACCGTATCCTCCACTATCCCGGCGAGACCTATACGACGTACTTCGCGCTCGGTGTAGCGCTGTACGTCGTCCTGAAGACACGCCGCTTCAACTGGACCGTGGCCGTCGCCCTTGCCGCCGACTGCGGGCTCGGCGTGCTGCGCTGCTATCAGAACGAGAACGCCATTTCGAAGCTCATCGGCCTCGCGCCGATTTCGATGTGGACCGCGCTGGCGATCTTCGCGGTGCTGCCGGTCGTGTTCATCGCGTTCGTGCGCGACGAGCGGCGGCCCTGGCTCGCGCGGCTCTATACGACACTCGGCAGGACCAGCTATCCGCTCTATCTGGTCCATGGGAATCTGGGCTATTGGGTGATCGCCTGGGTCCATGTCCGGCTCCATGTTCACGTCGACGTGCGCCCGCTCGTGATGCTCGCGATGGTGCTGCTCGCCGCATCGATCGCACTCGGCCTCGAACCGGCGCTCGCGGCGCGTTATCGGCGCTCGCTGGGCCATCTCGCCGGGGCATCGCGTGCGCTGCAGTTGCGCGCGGCCGGGCTGCGCCGCCGCGTGGAGGAGCCCGAATAACACGCGCGGCCCGCCTGCCGCGCTGTCCTCTACAATGGGGCCTCCACTCAACCGGAGTCCGCTTTGAAATACGCTCGTGCATTGCTCGCCACTCTCGCCGCAACCGCCGTCCTGACTGCTACGCCTGCGTTCGCCGGCCCGCAGGAGAAGCTGCCCTCGGGCGTCGTCGTCGAGCATCTGACCGACGGCAACGGCCCGAAGCCGACCGCCAATGACGTCGTCAAGGTCAACTATCGCGGCACGCTCGCGGATGGCACCGTGTTCGACAGCTCCGCGTCGCACGGCGGCCCGGCCTCGTTTCCGCTCGGACGCGTGATTCCGTGCTGGACCCAGGGCGTCGCGACCATGAAGGTCGGCGGCAAGGCCAAGCTGTTCTGCCCGGCCGCCACGGCCTACGGCTCGCGCGCGGTCGGCCCGATCCCCGCCAACAGCGATCTCACGTTCGAAGTCGAGCTGCTCGACATCGTCAAGTAAGCCAGCTGCCCCGAGACGCCGCGCCCGCGCGGCGTCTGCCAGACTGCATACATCCGCAATATTTTCCGACGCCTTTTCCCCCTTAAACTCCCCATAGACAGCCGTGTCACAGACGTGCAAGACTCACGCGGCAGAATCGCCCGAATAACTAAAAAGTAATGGCAATGGGGTGAAGTGTGATCAACAAGAATAAAGTTCTGTTTCTTTGTCCCGAGAACTCCGCACGCAGCATCATGGCCGAGGCGCTGTTGCGGGAGTTGGCGGGGCATCGCTTCGACGCCTTTAGCGCAGGCGAGCGGCCGGCGGCACGCGTTCATCCGCATGCACTGGCGCAGTTGCGGCCCGGGGTGTCGTCGCTCGAACTGCTCAATCCGAAAAGCTGGACCGAATTCACGGGCGAATGGGCGCCGCGCATGGATCTCGTCGTCGCGCTCGATGAGCGTGTGACGCCGCAATACGCGCCGCATTTTGCGGGCACGCCGCGCTTTTGCCGCTGGAACTTCGCCGATCCGCTCGCCGAAGACCTGACCGATGCCGAACGCGCACGCCGCTTCGAAACCGTCTTCTGGCAGATCGTCAAACGCGTGACGCTGTTCATCGAATTCCCGCGCTACGAACCGCGCGAGGCGCCGGCCTTCGCGGCCACCACCGGCACCACGGCGGAGCGGCTCGTGCAGGCCTGGCCGCAGCTCGCGCTCGAGCGCTGCGCCTGAGCACAGCGGCGCCGCGGCACAGCGCGCGCACACCGCACGCGTGCGGGCGAGCGGCTTTGTCGTACCATCGCGGCTAAACCCGTTCGCTGGAGCCGCACATGTTGTCCGCAGACGAACTCGCCTTGCTCGAGGCGATCCGCGAGACCGGCAGCCTGTCGCGCGCCGCCGCGCGGCTCGGCAAGGCCCCCTCGACGATATCGCACGCCGCGCGCCAGCTCGAAACCCGCTTCGACGCGCTGTTGTTCGACCGCCGCCGCTACCGCCTGCAACTGACGCCCGCGGGCCAGCTGCTCGCCGACGAGGCCGCCCGCCTCATGCAGGACGTCGCGCGCATGACCCAGCGCGTGCGCCAGATCGCCAACGGCTGGGAAGACCGGCTGTGGATCGTCGCCGATGAAATCTTCGAGTTCGAACTGTTCATGCCCGTGATCCGCGCGTTCGATGCGCTCGCCTCGGGCGTGCGGCTGCGCCTGACGCATGAAGTGCTCGGCGGCACCTGGGAGGCGCTGCGCGATGGCCGCGCCGATCTGATCGTCGGCGCGACCAATGAGCCGCCGCATATTCCCGGTCTCCAATGGTTCGAACTGGGCGCGATGGAGTGGGTGTTCGCCGTGTCGCCGCGACATCCGCTCGCGCGCGCGAAGGGGCCGGTGAAGCGCGAGCGTATCCTCGAACATCGCGGCGTCGCCGTGGCGGACTCGTCGCGGCTGTCGGCGGGGCGCGGCTATGGGCTGCTCGGCGGCCAGGACGTGCTTGCCGTGCCGAGCATGCGCGCGAAGATCCTTGCGCAGCGCGACGGCCTTGGCGTCGGCTGGCTGCCGCGCCAGCGCGTGAGCACGCTGCTCGCACGCGGCGAACTGGTCGAGCTGGCGACGGCCGAGCCGCGCGAGCCGAACCGGCTCTACGTCGCCTGGCGTGAGGCCCAGCCCGGCCGCGCGCTGCAGTGGTGGCTTGCGCAGTTGCGCGAACCCCGGCTCGCCGCGCGGCTCGTCGAAGGTGTGGATGTCGTGTTGTGACTGAAGGCGCCGCCTGCGCGCCAGACGTTCGATCTTTTCGAATGTCTGCATCGGGCGCGCCGTACGGCATAGACGTTGATGAACGGCACCATGACGTTACGGTAATTCACCGCTCACCAGGAGAAACCTCATGACCCGCTTCCAGAACAAAACCGTCCTCGTCACCGGCGGCGCGAGTGGCATCGGCCTCGCGAGCGCCCAGGCGTTCGCCGCCGAAGGCGCGCGCGTCATCATCACCGGGCGCGAGCGCGCGGCGCTCGACACGGCCCGCGTCACGCTAGGCGAGGACGCGCTGGCGTTCGTGAGCGATGCGGGCTCCACGGCCGCCGCGCGAGCGCTCGCCGCGCAGTTGCGCGAGGCCGACCTGCGGCTCGACGCCGTCTTCATCAACGCGGGCACCGCGAAGTTCGCGTTGCTGGAAAACACCGACGAAGCGCTCTGGGACCAGACCTTCGACACCAACGTGAAGGGCGCCTACTTCCTGATCCAGGCGCTCGTGCCGCTGCTGAACCCGGGCGCGGCGATCGTCCTGAACGGCTCGATCAACGCGCATATCGGCATGCCGAACTCGTCGGTGTACGCCGCGAGCAAGGCGGCGCTGATCTCGCTCGCGAAGACGCTCTCGGCCGAGCTGCTGCCGCGCGGCGTGCGCGTGAACGTCGTGAGCCCGGGGCCCGTGCAAACGCCGATCTACGGCAAGCTCGGTCTCGACGCCGCAGCGCTCGAAGCGACCGCCGGGCAGATCCGCAGCCAGATACCGCTCGGCCGTTTCGGCCAGCCCGCCGAGATCGCCGCGACCGTGCTGCACCTGAGCGCGCCCGAGTCGGCGTTCATCGTCGGCACTGAGATCATCGTCGATGGCGGGATGAGCCAGCTCTGATGCGTGCATGCCCCGAGCCGGGGCAGGGCAGCACGTTCGGGGCGGTCGATCTTGAATTTGTCTTAAACTCGATTCATAGTCGGTCTGTCCCGGCCCGCGCGCCATGCCCCACCTGCGCGGCCATGGCCGGGAACGAAACCGATCCGCCCCATTGAGGCGTGGAGACCTGGTATAACAAGACGGCACAAGGCGGCCTGAACCGCTGATCACCTCGTCTTGGCGGTTGCTGTACTGGCAGTGTTCGAGCTTTTGATTTGTCGTGCGATCGAGCGTCAAGCCGCGCCGCGTGCCCCGTGAGGGCACGCGCTACGCGGTGCCGCTGCTCGACGCCGTGCAGGCTGAAGTCAGTTCGTGGGCACGTCGCAGCTGGCGTGCCGCCGCGTATTCGAGCGAGGAAGCCGGTGACGACACGCAGCGCCATTCTTATCGTCGGTTTTTGCGCGCTGGCCTTACTGGCGGGTGCGCCGCTTCGCGCCGCGCCCCCGGCCACGGAGCCTGCGCCCGACACGATGCAGGCGCGCCTGCTCGGCTGCGCTGCCTGTCACGGGGCGCAAGGCCAGGGTACCGACAACGACTACTTTCCGCGTCTCGCCGGCAAACCGGCGGGCTATCTGTACAACCAGCTGCTCGCGTTCCGCGACGGCCGGCGCAAGTACCCGCCGATGAACTACTTGCTCGCGTACCTGCCCGACGCGTACCTGCACCAGATGGCGCAGTACCTGGCGAGCGAGCATCCGCCGTATCCGCCGCCCGCGAAGCCGAGCGTCGATGCCGCCACGCTCGCGCTCGGCCGTGCGCTCGTCGAGAACGGCGACGCGAGCCGCAAGCTGCCCGCGTGCGTGGCCTGCCACAGCGCGGGGCTCACTGGCATGGAGCCGGCGATTCCGGGGCTGGTCGGCCTGCATGCGGACTACATCAGCGCGCAGCTCGGCGCGTTCCGCTACGGCACGCGGCGCGCGGCGGCGCCCGACTGCATGCACGACATCGCGACGCGCCTCAACGAGCATGACATCACGGCGCTGGCCGCGTGGCTCGCGTCGCTTCCCGCGCCGGCGAATCCGGCTCCCGCAGCCGCGGCGCCCTTGCCGCTCGCGTGCGGCAGTGTGCCCAACTAGCCGAGGCCGACGTGCGCATCCACGTACCCAGTCTTCGCTCCTTTCTGATAGGCGTCGCCGCCGCCGGGATCGCGGCCGCTACCGCGTTCGTGCTGCGCGTGGGCGCAGCGCACGCCGCCGATGCGCAGAAGGCGCTCGCGCTGCCCACCGATCACGCGGATCTGATCGCGCGCGGCGCATACCTCGCGCGCGCCGGCGACTGCATCGCCTGCCATACCGTGCCGGCCGGTCCGCTGTTCGGCGGCGGCCGGCCCATGGAGACGCCGTTCGGCACGCTGTTCACGCCCAACATCTCGTCGGACAAGCAGTACGGCATCGGCGCGTGGAGTTCGGCGGACTTCTTTCGCATGATGCACGAGGGCAAATCGAAAGATGGCGCGCTGCTGTATCCCGCGATGCCCTATGCGTCGTACACCAAAGTAACGCGCGCGGACTCCGACGCGATCTTCGCCTACCTGCAATCGACCCCGCCGATCCATCAACCGAACCGCCCGCACGAGCTGCGCTTCCCGTTCAGCCAGCGCCAGCTCCTGCTCGGCTGGCGCGTGCTCTACTTCAAGCAGGGCGTGTTCAAACCCGATCCGGGCCAATCGGTCGAATGGAATCGCGGCGCCTATCTCGTCGAAGGGCTCGGTCACTGCACGATGTGCCACACCGAGATCAACGCACTCGGCGGCAATTCGAGTTCCAAGCAATTCCAGGGTGGTCTGATACCGGTGCAGCAGTGGTACGCGCCGTCGCTCACGTCGAACAAGGAAGCCGGTCTCGGCGACTGGAGCATCGACGACATCGTCGATCTGCTGCACTCGGGCGTCTCGATGCACGGTGCCGTGTACGGACCGATGGCCGAAGTGGTCTACGACAGCCTGCAGTATCTGAGCGAAGACGATGTGCGCGCGATGGCCGTCTACCTGAAGGCGCTGCCGGGCCGCTCGGGCGAAGCCAACACGGCACAGCGCAGCGCCGCCGTCACCGAAGAGACGAACCGCCTCGCGCCGCTCGGCAAGAAGATCTACGACTCGCAATGCGTCGAGTGCCACGCGGACCAGGGGCAGGGCAAGCCGCCGAATTTCCCCCCGCTCGCGAACAACCAGTCGATCGTGATGACCTCGGCCGTCAACCCGATCCGCATGGTGCTCAATGGCGGCTACGCGCCCGGCACGAAGAAGAATCCGATGCCCTACGGCATGCCGCCGTTCGCGCAGTCGCTCTCCGACGAAGAGGTCGCCGCGGTGGTCACGTACATCCGCACCGCATGGGGCAACCACGGCACGCCGGTGGGCGTGAAGGAAGTCAACGAGCTGCGCTCGGCTCCCATCTTTTGAGGCGGCGATGATCGAATCCAGCGGTCCCGGCGGCGCCGGCGACGAATCCGAAGCGAAGCGAGTCGAGGAGATCGTGGGCCACGGGCCGCACGGCGCCATCGTGCTGGCCGGCGTGGCGACCGCGATCGTGATCGCGCTCTGGTTCGCGTTCTACTTCCTCGCGTTCTTGCCGCGCGGTGTCATCCAGTAGCCGCACACACGCGGGCCCGTCACGAGAAGCCACGTCACGATAACCACCGAGCCATGCCGACACCACCCGTACCCGACGCCCACGCCTCAGCCGATCTCGCCGCGCGCGTCGAGCGTCGCTGGGCCATGCTCATGGTCGTCATCGTGGCCGTGCTCGTCGCGATGACGATTTTCACCGGCCTGCACTGGGCGATGATGCCGCCCTCGCGCGTCGAGACGATCCGCCCCGAAACCCTGCAACTGTCCGGCGAATTCGTCGAGAGCAATCTGGGCAGCGCGCTCGAACCCGACGGCTCGGTCACGGTGCGCCTGATCGCCCAGCAATACTCGTTCACGCCGCAATGCCTGATCGTGCCGGCCGGCGTGCCGATCACGTTTCGCGCGACGAGCGCCGACGTCGTGCACGGCTTTCTGATCACCGACACGAACCTGAACTCGATGGTCGAGCCCGGCTACATCTCGACCTTCCGCACGACCTTCGACGCCCCCGCCGATCACCTGATGCCCTGCCACGAATACTGCGGCACCGGCCATCAGGGCATGTGGGCGCATGTGAAGGTCGTCGACAAGGCCACGTTCATGCAGATGGCCGCCACCTCGCGGAGGCTCAGCTGTGTTAAATAACCGGCGACTCGTGCTCGCGCATTTCTGGCTCGCGTTCATCCTGTTCTGCGTGGCGTTGTTGCTCGGCGCGTGGCAGATGCTCGTGCGCAGCCCGCTTCATCCGTGGCTCAAGGACCCGGAGCTGTACTACCGCTCGGTGACCGAGCACGGCACGGTGATGGGCTACGCGTTCCCGACGCTGATCGCGATGGGCTTTGGCTACGCAGTGAGCGAGCTGGCGTTGAAGCGTCCGCTCGTCGGCGTGCGCTGGGCGTGGACCGGTTTCCTGCTGCTCGCGCTCGGCGCCGTGACGGCCTCGGTGCCGGTCGCGCTCGGTCTGGCCTCCGTGCTCTACACGTTCTATCCGCCGATGATCGGCAACGTGTTCTATTACATCGGCGTCGTGCTCGTGGTGGTCGGCTCGTGGGTCTGGGTCGCGCTGATGTCGGTGAATCTGGCCGCCTGGAAGCGCGAGAATCGCGGCAAGCCGGTGCCGCTCGCGATGTTCGCGACCGTGGCCGGGGCCTACCTGTGGGGCTGGACGGCGGTGGGCGCCGCCATCGAAGTGCTGTTCCAGATCCTGCCCGTCGCACTCGGCCTGAAATCGACCATCGACGCGGGCCTCGCCCGCGTGTTCTTCTCGTGGACCCTGCACGCAATCGTCTACTTCTGGCTGATGCCCGCGTACATCGCCTACTACACGATCGTGCCGCGCGCGATCGGCGGGCGCCTCTATAGCGACTCGATGGCGCGCATCTCGTTCATCCTGTTCCTCGTCGTCGCGATGCCGATCGGCATCCACCATCTGTTCGCCGATCCGCAGGTCGGCTCGGGCTTCAAGTTCGTGCATTCGGTGTTCACGGCGCTCGTCGCCGTGCCGACGCTGCTCACGGTGTTCACGATCTGCGCCTCGGTCGAGATCGCCGGGCGCCTGCGCGGCGGGCAGGGCACGCTCGGCTGGATCGCCAAGCTGCCGTGGGACAACCCGCAGATGCTCGCGCTCGCGCTGTCGTTCGTGATGCTCGGCTTTGGCGGCGCGGGCGGCCTCATCAACATGAGCTACCAGCTCGACTCGACCGTGCACAACACGCAGTGGGTGACGGGCCACTTCCATCTGATCTTCGGCGGCGCGATCGTCATCATGTACTTCGCGATTGCCTACGATCTGTGGCCGCAACTCACCGGCCGCGTGCTCGACCACTGGCGATTGATGCGCATGCAACTATGGCTGTGGTTCATCGGCATGATCGTGCTGACCTTCCCGTGGCACTGGGTCGGCATTCTCGGCATGCCGCGGCGCATGGCGTATTACGACTACAGCAACCCGGCGCTCGCGGCGCAGGGGCCGTATGTCGTGATGTCGGTGATCGGCGCGCTGATCCTGCTGGTGTCGGCGGCGCTCTTTATCGTCGTGCTCGTGAAGGGGCATCGCGGCGCACCCGCGCTGCAACCCGAGTACCGCTTCAGCTCGGCGGTGCACGAGTCCGCATCGCTGCCCATCGCGCTCAACAGCTTTGCGCTGTGGATTGCGCTGATGGTCGCGCTCACGATCGCGAACTATGGCTATCCGATCGCGCAGCTGATGACGAGCGACACGGCGGTCCCGGCCATCCCGATCGGAGCGCAGCGATGAGCGACGAACGCCTCTTCTCGATGCGCAACGTGTGGTTTCGCACGAGCGTCGGCGCGACCATCGTCGTCGTGGTGGTCGCGGTGCTGATCGGTTTCGTCTGGTTGCCCTCGGCGCAGCGCGACGAACCGTTCCAGGGTATCTGGAACGCGATCTGCAGCGCGGCGGGCGTGCCGCGCAACTGGCTGCCCAACGGCGGCGCGGTGGTCGAGCCGAAATGGCCCGTGAGCCAGGTCGAGCTCACGCCCGACATGCTCGCGCAGGCGGGGCCGCTCTCGGTCGGGCGGGGCGCCACGCTCGCGCTGCGCTGCACGATGTGTCACGGCGCGCAAGGCGTGAGCGACGCGAACACGCCCAATCTGGCGGGCCAGTATGCGGTGGTGGTCTACAAGGAACTGCTGGACTTCCAGAGCGGGGCGCGCACCAACGCCGTGATGTCGCCGATGGTGCGTGGTCTCACCGACCAGGACATGCGCGATCTGGCCGTCTACTACGCGTCGCTGCCGAAGCTGCCATCGTTGCGCGCGCAAGGGGCGCCGATGCCCGACATCGTCGCGTACGGTGCGCCGCTGCGCAACATCCCGGCTTGCGCGACCTGCCACGGCGGGGTCGCGAGCAAGACCGGCAGTCCGTGGCTCGACGGACTGTCGGCCGTCTACACGAAGTCGCAACTACTCGCGTTCGCGAGCGGCGCGCGCCACAACGACATCTCCGAGCAGATGCGCAACATCGCGCGCAACATGACGCCCGACGAGATCGACGCGGCCGCCGCCTACTACGCGGGCACGATGCAGCGCTAACGGCGCACGCCTCAGGCTCAGGCGACCGTCTCGCGCTCGGGGGTGGCGCTGATCTTGTGGATCGAGAGATCGGCGCCGTTGTATTCGTCTTCCTGATCGACACGCAGACCCACCAGCGCGCGCAACGCTCCATAGACGATGAAGCCGCCGGCGCTCGCGATGGCGATGCCGCCGAGCGTGCCCACCACCTGCGCGCCGAACGACACACCACCGAGGCCGCCGAGCGCGCGCAGGCCGAAGATCCCCGCCGCGAGTCCGCCCCACGCACCGCACAGACCGTGCAGCGGCCACACGCCCAGCACGTCGTCGATGCGCCAGCGGTTCTGCACGCACGTGAACATGTAGACGAACAGCACGCCCGCGATCGCACCGGTGACGAGCGCGCCGAGCGGATGCATCACGTCGGAGCCCGCGCACACGGCGACGAGGCCGGCGAGCGGCCCGTTGTACGTGAAGCCCGGGTCGTTGCGGCCCGCGAGCCAGGCGGCGAGCGTGCCGCCCACCATCGCCATCAGCGAGTTGACCGCGACGAGGCCGCTGATCTTGTCGATGGTCTGCGCGCTCATGACGTTGAAGCCGAACCAGCCGACCGCGAGCACCCAGGCGCCGAGCGCGAGAAACGGAATGCTCGAAGGCGGATGGGCGGCGATGCGCCCGTCGCGCCCATAGCGGCCATGACGCGCGCCGAGCAGCATCACGGCGGGCAGCGCGACCCAGCCGCCGAACGCGTGCACGACGACCGAGCCGGCGAAGTCGTGGAATGGCACGCCGAACAGATGGGTGAGCGCGTCCTGGATGCCGAAGCGGCCGTTCCAGACGATGCCTTCGAAGAACGGATAGATGAAGCCGACGATCACGAAGGTCGCGAACAGCTGCGGATTGAATTTCGAGCGCTCGGCGATGCCGCCCGACACGATCGCGGGAATCGCGGCGGCGAACGTGAGCAGGAAGAAGAAGCGCACCAGCGCGTAGCCGTTATGGGCGGCGAGGATGTCGGCGGGCGAGAAGAACTGCACGCCGTAAGCGATGGTGTAGCCGATGAAGAAATACGCGATCGTCGACACCGAGAAGTCGACGAGGATCTTCACGAGCGCATTGACCTGGTTTTTCTTGCGAACGGTGCCGAGTTCGAGAAAGGCGAAGCCCGCATGCATCGCGAGCACCATCGCGGCGCCTAGCAGCAGGAAGAGCGTATCGGTGCCGGTCTTGAGATTTTCCATCTTGCGTCCTGCGTTGCTCAAAAAAGGCGCATATTCAGCAAGTTCCGGGCCAGCTTCGCGCCAAAGCGGTGAAAAGGGCGCGTGCGAGGCGTCAAGGCAGTGCGATCGTGCACCGTCGTGGGCGCCGTCCGGTGAACGGTGTGAAACCGGCTGCCCTGGAGCGCGGCGCGCGTGCACCCGCCAAGCACAGTTCCTGTGCCGACGCGCGATTATGGTGATCGTCCGCTCCATTTCGGGGCGGTTTATTGGATTTTGCTTTCGTCTTGCTGCTAAATGAAGGCGGGATGAAAACATTGAGCCAGTCGAGCGCCACTTTGTCATGGGGCGCAAACGTCCTCATAATGTGCCGAGCCCCCGGCACGCCGCCGGAGCAACCGAGCACGCACGTAGCGCATGAGACTGACCACCAAAGGGCTGTTGCTGTTTGCGATCCCGGCGATCTTCGAAGTCACGCTCCTGTCGGGGATCGTGAAGGCGCAGGCCGACGCGGCCGCCGCCGACCACTGGGCGCAGCACAGCCGCGACGTGCTCGCGCAGGCCGGCCACATCCTCGAGCCCGTGCTGGTGGAATCGGTGCACCTGCGCGGCGCGGTGGCCGCGGGTGACGCGCGCTTCTCGACGCCCGTGTCGTTGTGGAGGGACGTCGATCGCCAGATCGACTTGCTCGTCGAGCTGGTGTCGGACAATCCCGCGCAGGTCGAGCGCGCGGTGCGCATCCGCCAGGCCGTGCAGAGCTACCGGCAGTGGTCCGACCGCATCCAGGATCTGCTGCACTCGGGCAGGCGCCAGGACGTGGCCGAGCGCTTTCGCGAACTATCCGATGCCGATGTGCTCGATCACGTGCGCGCCCAGGTGGTGGCGTTCCAGACCGAGGAACGGCGGCTCGACACCTTGCGCGACGCGGCGGCCGAGTCAGCGCGTGCGCGCCAGCAGACCCTCGTGCTGGCCGCCGTGGCGGGCTCGCTCGCGCTGGTCGCGCTGGCCGTCTGGGCGTTCACGCGCGGGGTGCGCGGCCGGCTCGCGGTGCTCACGGACAATGCGAGCCGGCTGGCCGGCAACGAACCGCTCGCGCCGCCCATGACCGGCAACGACGAGATCACGCGTCTCGACAGCGCGCTGCACGAGACCGGCCAACGGCTCGTCGAGGCCGAGCGGCTGCGCCTGAGCTTCGAGGCCGATCTCGCGCGCCGCGCCGACCAGCTGGCGCGCATCAACGAGCATCTGCGCCAGCAAACCCAGGACAACGAGATGTTCGTGCACAGCGTGTCGCACGATTTGCGCGGGCCGCTCGTGAATCTGCAGGGCTTCTCGGAGGAATTGCGCCATGCGTGCGACGACCTGCGCGAGCAGATCCGCGACGCGGCGCTCACGCCGGAGCACCGCGCGGCGATCGAGCGCATCATCGACGAGGACATCGGCGAAGCGCTCCACTACCTGCAGAGCGCGGTGCTGCGGGCAGCCCATATCATCGATGCGCTGCTGCGCCTCGCGCGGGTTGGGCGCGTCGAGTATCAACGCCGCGCGGTGGATGTGGGCGACGTCGTGAGCCGGGTGCTCGACGCCATGCATTCGACGATCCGCTCGCGCGACGCGCACGTGCAGGTGCACGCGCTGCCGCTGGTGTGGGGCGACCCGACCGCGCTCGAACAGGTCTTCGCGAACCTGATCGGCAACGCGCTCAACTATCTCGATCCGGCCCGCGAGGCGCGCATCGAGATCGGCACGCGCCCGGCGCCGCCCGGCGTGCAGTCCTGGCAGATCGTCTACGTGCGCGACAACGGCCTCGGCATCCCCGAGGTCGCGTTGCCGCGGCTCTTCCAGGCGTTTCAGCGCATGCACGGCGACATTGCGCCCGGCGAGGGCATCGGACTCGCGCTCGTGCGCCGCGTGGTCGAGCGGCACGGAGGACGCATCTGGGTCGAATCGACGGAGGGCGAGGGGGCGACGTTCTTCCTCTCGCTGCCCGATGCCGAGGCGATGGCGCCGCGCGACCCGGGCGGGGCGCCGCGCCTGTTCGAGACCGGGCCCGGACCGGCGTCGGGGGTCCGCGCAGCGGGCGCGTCTGGCTAGCAGTGCGAAAAAATCCGCCGCGGCTTGAGCAGACGGCTCGCGCGCAGCGACCCCAGCAGGCCCGCCAGCGCCAACGCGCCGGCGGCGCCGATCACCGCGTGCGCGCTGACCGGCAGGCCGAACGGCACGCCGCCGGGCGCCATCAGGCTGCGCTCGGCGACCAGCCCGGCACTCCAGATCGAACACGTCGCCAGCATCAGCAGACGCACGCCGCGCGCATGACGCGCGCGGTCGGCAGAGGAATTCGCAAGCGGCGCTCGCGAACAAAAAAAAGCGATCGCCATCAAGGCGATCGCGAGGATGACAAACCAGTCAGTCAAGTCCATCGACACGCACTCCAAAACACAGAGGGCAATGTAGTCGTGTCGATTCGCCGGCGATATCGGAAGGGTCCGAAAAATGCCGAAGCGGGTTACGTCAGGTCAGCCCGTGCAGCGCACGCTCAAAGTTCGATGCGCGTGCCGAGCAGGGCGAGGAACTGGCGCAGCCATTCGGGATGCGCGGGCCATGCGGGCGCGGTCACGAACGGCGCGTCGGTGACGGCGCTGTCGATCGCGATCTCGGCATACTCGCCGCCCGCGAGCCGCACTTCTGGCGCGCAGGCGGGATAGGCGGAGATGCGCTTGCCGCGGATCACCTCGGCGGCGGCGAGCAACTGGGCCGCGTGGCAGATGGCGGCAATCGGCTTGTTGGCCTGGGCGAAATGACGCACCAGGTCGATCACCTTCGGATTGAGCCGCAGATACTCGGGCGCACGGCCGCCGGCGATGGCGAGCGCGTCGTAGTCGGCCGGGTTGATCTCGTCGAAGCTCGCGTTCAGCGCGAACTGGTGGCCCGGCTTTTCCGTGTAGGTCTGGTCGCCCTCGAAATCGTGGATCGCAGTCTTGATGCGCTCGCCGGACTTCTTGCCGGGACACACGGCGTGGACGATGTGGCCGACGGCCAGCAGCGCCTGGAACGGCACCATCGTTTCGTAGTCTTCGGCGAAATCGCCGGTGAGGAACAAGATCTTCTTGGCTGCCATCGCATGTCTCCAGGTGGGAAGGGTGGAACACTTTCGACGTCGCTGCAGTCTACTCCAGCATGATCGAATCTTTCATGACGCCTGCGCGCGGGCCGCTGCAGTGGCGCGCTTACCAGCCCGGCGACGCGGCCGCGCTCGCGGCGCTCTTTCGCGCGTCGATCGAGGCGCTTGCGGCCAGTCACTACGACGCGGCGCAGCGCGCCGCGTGGGCCGCAAGCGCCGACGATCTCGGCGGATTCGCGACGCGCCTCGCACGCGGCACCACGCTCGTTGCGCTCGCGGACGATGAGCCGGTCGCCTTTGGTCAACTTCATCCGCACGATCACGTCGAGATGCTTTACACGGCGCCTGGCTGGGCCCGTCAGGGCCTTGCCACCGCGCTGCTCGCCCGGCTCGAAGCACTCGCCCGCGCCGCCGGCGCGCCGTTGCTCACCTCGGACGCGAGCGAGGTATCCGAGTCCGTATTCCGGCGCGCGGGCTTCATGCTCGTTGCACCACAAACTGTGCAGCGCGACGGCGTATCATTGCGGCGTTTTCACCTGTGCAAGTCGCTGCAGCCGGCGACGCCAACCCCATGACCATGCTCAATCGCAAACTCCCGATCCGCGCCATCGCGCCCGTGCTCCTGACGGTCCTGCTCCTCGCCGGTTGCGAGCGGCACGATCAGCCGAACAACGCTGATCTCGCGGCCAAATCCGCCGATGCCCTGCAGCAGGCCGCCCAGAATGCGGCCCAGCAGGCTGCGCAGCAGGCGGCCCAAAAACTCGATCAGGCAGCGAGCTACGTGAACCAGCAAGTCGAGTCCGCGCGCTCGAACACCCAGCAGCAACTCGATAACGCCGCGTCGCAATCGGGCGCCATGGCCGCATCGTCGGCGGAACTCGCCTCGACGACCAAGGGCCAATGGGTCGACGCGGCCAGCTCGGCGCACGCGATGCTCGGCCAGGCCGCGGCCGTCACCGGCACCGGCCTGCAGGTCGCCGGACGCGCACTGCAACATTGGGCGAGCGGGGCGGCAGCCTCGTCGGCGCCGGCCGCCAGCCAGTGATGCCATGTTGACCTCCGCAATATATGTAACTATGATGGTTACAGTTTTACGGTCGCGGGTTCATCGCTCGGGTGTGCTGTGAATACAAGTAGTCGCTTTGCTTTCGCGGTGCACGTGCTGGCTTTGCTTGCCGAGCGCAATGGCGTGCCGCTGTCCTCGGAGATCATCGCGGGCAGCGTCAACACGAATGCCGCGCTGATCCGGCGCCTGCTGTCCATGCTTGCGCAAGCCGGACTCACCACGGCGCAGCTGGGCGCGGGCGGCGGGGCACTGCTGGCACGCGCGCCCGCGTCGATCACGCTGCTCGAGGTCTATCGGGCGGTCGACGACGCGCAGTTGTTCGCGCTGCATCGCGAAGAGCCGAATCCGGCCTGCGTGGTGGGGCGCAACATCCAGCAGGCGCTGCGCGGCATCGTCGACGATGCGCAACGGGCGATGGAAGCATCGCTTGCGGCGCGCACGCTCGCCGACGTCACCGACGACATGGCGCGCAGCGAGCGCAAGCACGAACGCGGCCGGCGCGCGCAGGGCGCGAAAACAGCATGACGCACACGGGGCCTCGCCCCGTTTTTTTGAGTTCAATATGTAACTACAACAGTTACATAAATTCGGCACAAGGAGCCTTCAAATGAGCAAGACGTTGAACATTGCCCTCTTCGGTGCGACCGGCATGATCGGCTCGCGGGTTGCCGCCGAGGCCGCTTCGCGCGGCCATCGGGTGAGCGCGCTGGTGCGCGATCCGGCGCGTGTCGCGGCGGCCCCGAACATCGTGGCCAGCAAGGCCGATTTGCTCGATCCCGCAGCCGTGGCGGCGGCCGTGGCCGGGCATGACGTGGTAGCGAGCGCCTACGCGCCGCCCCAGGAACAGAGCGCGCAAGTCGTGCAGGCGAGCGAGGCGCTCGTCGACGGGGTACGCCGCGCGGGGCTCAAGCGTCTCGTGGTGGTGGGCGGCGCCGGTTCGCTCGAAGTGGCGCCGGGCGTGCAACTCGTCGACAGCGAGAGCTTTCCCGCCGCATGGAAGGGCATCGCGCTCGCGCACCGCGACGCGTACGAGTTCTATCGCACGGTGAGCGATCTCGACTGGACCGTCTTCGCGCCGGCCGCCATGATCGCCCCAGGCGAGCGCACGGGCCAGTTCCGCACCGGCGCAGGAACGCTGATCGTCGATGCCAAGGGCGAAAGCCACATCTCGGCCGAAGACTACGCGATCGCGTTCGTCGACGAACTCGAGCAAGGCCGCTTCGTGCGCGAACTCGCGACCGTCGCGTACTGACGCCGCGCGCGGCGAGTGGGGCCGTAGCCACTGACATTCTGTTACGCACGAACGCGCGGTGCGAAACGCAACTGGCGCTAAACTGTTGCGTTCTCCCTGTCATCGTGCCCCATGAGCTTACGGTCCCATGCGCGCGTCCCCCAACGTGCGGGGCGCGTGCAATTCGTTTTCATCTGGCTCGCTACGGCTTTCCTGCTGGTCTGCACGGCGCCCCTCGCGCGCGCGGCGGGCGCACCCGTACTGCCCGCGCTGCAAAGCCTGATCAGCGGCGCGGCGCCGGCTTCGAGCGCCGACGCTGCCAGCGCGGCGTCCGCGCCGTCGCCCGCGAGCCAGGCCGAATTCACGCGTTCACTCGACAGCGTCATCTCGACGCTCGACAACACACGCCAACGCGACGCGCTGGTCTCGCAACTCAAGAAGCTGCGCTCGGCGTCGGAGAACGTCGCGCCCGCGCCGGCCTCGGGCGTCCAGGTGTCGGGGCTGCTCGGCGCCATCGCCTCGGGTTTTGTCTCGATGGAAGCCGACGCACGGCGCAGCACGAGTCCGATGCACTACTGGGCCGGGCGCTTCAACGCGGCGGGCAACGAGTTCTATAGCCTGCTCATCGGCACCGGCCAGCAGAGCTTCGGCCACATCGTGCTCGACATGATCGCGATGCTGGCCAGCTGGGGCGCGTGCGCGGCGGGGCTCCTCTGGCTGCAGCGACGCTTTGCGCACCGGCTGCGCGCCGGCCTCACGCTGCAACCCAATCCGAAGACGCGCGATCTGCTGCTATTCGTGGTGCGCCGCGTGGGACCCTGGATCATCGCGTTCGTCGCGGCGCTCGCGCTCGAACACGCGCTGCCCGAGGCGCTCGGCCGCACGCTCGGCGTCGTGATCGCCTATGCGATCGTGGCGGGCGCGGTGTTCTCGGCCATCTGCCTCATCATGTTTTCGCTGTTCGGCTTCGGCCATCGGCGCGTGGCGGTGTGGGTGCTGATCCGCCGCTCCAGCCGGCTGCTATTTGCAATCGGCATCTTCAGCGCGCTCGGCGATGCGGCCACCAACTACGACGTCGCGCGCCAGCTCGGCACCAATCTGTCCGCGCTCGTCTCGACGGCCTCAAACATGGCGGCCGCCGTCCTCACGGCCGTGTTCGCAATCGTCTACCGGCGGCCGGTCGCTCATCTGATCCGCAACCGCAGCTACGATCTGCGCCATCGGCACAAGGCGGCCACCGAAGTGTTCGAAGTGCTCGCGTCGCTGTGGCATCTGCCGATGCTGCTGCTCGCGGCAGCATCGATCGTCGCGACCATCGGCGCCATCGGCAGCAGTGAAAACGTGCTGCAGATTTCGGTCGTCACGGCGCTGCTGCTGGTGCTCGCATTCTTCCTCTCGGCGGTCGTGCTGCGCCTCACGCGCCCCGACCCGACGCGCGTGCGGCGCCGCTCCCCGTATCTGAGGCGTCTGTTGCGTTTTGCCGGCACGCTGTTCACGTTGTTCATCTGGCTGGCGTTCTTCGAGTTCAGCGCGCGCCTGTGGAATGTGTCGCTCGCGAGCATCATCGAGGCGAGCGTCGCGGCGCGCGGCATTGCGCACGCGCTGTTCATGATCGTGATAACGGTGTTCGTCGCGTGGCTCGTGTGGATCGTCATCGATACCGCGATTCTCGAAGCGCTCAACCCGAGCGGTCCGCGCACGAAAGGCCGCAGCCCGAGCACGCGCGCACGCACCATGCTGCCGCTGGTGCGCAACGCGCTGCTCGTGACCATCCTCACGATCGCGGGCATCGTCACGGCGGCCAATCTCGGCATCAACGTGACGCCGCTGCTCGCGGGCGCGGGCGTGATCGGTCTTGCCATCGGCTTTGGCGCGCAGTCGCTCGTGACCGACCTGATCACGGGCCTGTTCATCATCGTCGAGGAGACGATTTCCGTTGGCGACTGGATCGATCTGGACAACGGCCACGCGGGCACCGTCGAGCATCTGACGATCCGCACCGTGCGCCTGCGCGACGGCCAGGGCGCGATTCACTCGATCCCGTTCTCGCAGATCAAGATCGTGAAGAATCTCTCGCGCGATTTCGCCTATGCGGTGTTCGAAGTGCGCGTGCCGTTCACGGTCGATGTCGATACCGTCACGCGGCTGATCCGCGAAGTCGGCGCGGATCTGGTCGCCGACTTTCGCTATCGGCGCGAGATACTCGGGCCCGTCGAGGTGTGGGGACTCGACCGCTTCGAGCCGAACTGGATGGTCGTGAAAGGGCAGATCAAGACGCGGCCGCTGCAGCAGTGGAGCGTGGCGCGGGCGTTCAACGCGCGGCTCAAGCGCCACATGGACGACGCGGGCATCGACATGCCGGTGCCGCAGATGCAGGTGTATACGGCCTCACGCGATGTCGATGGCGGCACACCGCTCGATGAGGCCGGCGGCGGTCTCGGCAGCGAAGACTACGTGAGCCCGGCGCGCGACGCCTCGCACGAACCGCGCCCCGCGCCGCCGACGACGGCGGGCCCGCAAGGCGCGCCGCCGCAGATTCCCACGGCGGGCGAGACCGGCACGCGTTGACAGCGCGTCGCCGCGTGTGCCTGGGTCAGTGCGTCGTGCACTCGCCCGGCAGCAAGTCGTTCACATGCGTCGCCATTTCGGCAGCCGGCACGCCGTAGACATGCAGCGACACGGCGGGCGCGTCGCTCTCGTTGGCCAGGCGATGAATCGCGTGACGGCCGTGGTCGGCCCAGGTATGGGCGCCGCTCGGCCGGTCCTGGACACGCGTGAGCCGTGCGTAGTGCGCGGTCTCGTCCCAGCTGTAGAGCGACTCGCTCAAGGTGCCTTCGAGCACGGCATAGCCGCACCAGGTGTGGTGCGCATGAATCGGACTGGCCTGCCCGGGCAGCCAGACGAGCGAGGCGACCGCATAGCGGCCGGCCGGATCGGCGAGCAGCATGTGCCGGCGATAGCGCTCGGCGCTGCTCTCTCGCTGGGCGGGCAGCACGAGGGCGGCGTCGCTGAGTGCCTGCGCGAGCGCCGCGCGCACGGCCGGGCCGAAGCCCGTGCCGGTGTCGAATGCCGCGTCGAGCGCCGCGCGCAGTCGCGCGAGCGCCGCTTCGTGCGCGACCTGATCGACGAGTTCGAGAAGGGCGGGTTCGACGGGCAGGTTCATGGGGAGTCCCGGTTTTTGTGGTTGATTCGGACCCTTAGAGTTATAGCGGTTTGTCCGGAGAAAGAGTTTTCATATAATTCCCCTCATCGGTTCAAGCGTAGAAAATAATTCTATGGGAGGGGAGTCATGGGAATGGATATCATCGATCGCAAGCTCGTCGAGCTGCTTCAGCACGACGCGACCATGCCGGTGGCCGAGCTGGCGCAGCGGGTGAACCTGTCGCAGACACCGTGCTGGAAGCGCGTGCAGCGCCTCAAGGAGACCGGCGTGATCCGCGCGCAAGTGGCGCTGTGCGATCCGAAAAAACTGGGTGTCGGCACGACGGTGTTCGTCGCGATCCGCACGAACCAGCATACGGAGGCGTGGGCGCAGACCTTCACGCGCGCCGTGCAGGACATCCCGGAAGTGGTCGAGGTCTACCGCATGAGCGGCGACGTGGATTATCTGCTGCGCGTCGTCGTGTCCGACATCGACGACTACGACCGCGTGTACAAGCAGTTGATCCGTGCCGTGCCGCTGTTCGATGTGAGTTCGAGTTTCGCGATGGAGCAGATCAAGTATTCGACGGCGCTGCCGGTGCGCTATACGGGCTGAACCGCAAGCCGTCTGCAAGGGGCTGCGGCGTAGAATGACGCTGCCTTTCCGAACCCTCTCGAACGATACTCAAAACACATGAACGAACCGCGCAAGAAAGACCCCACCGTCGGCATTGGCGTGTTCATCGTGGTGGTGGTGCTGATCGTGATCGGCACCGTGCTGTTCAATGCGCTGCGCAGCAAGCGCGAGTACGACGAGGCGCATCCTGTCGCGGCGAGCGCCGCTGCCGCGAGCGCATCGTCCACGCAATAGGCGAGGCGAGCGCCTTACTCGTCCGGCAAGCGGATGATGCTCGCATCCTTGCGAATGAGCCACGACGCCGCGAGCATCTGCTTGCACTGATGCGCGAGCAGCTTGAGTTCCTGCAACGCTTCGGCGTTCGCGCTCGATGCGCGTTCTGCATCGACCACCATTGCATCGAGATCGCGCCGCAATTGCTTCGTGATGTCCAGATGATCGGGCGGCATGGCGCTGCCTGCCTCGGCCGCTTCGAGGTTCTCGCGCACGCAAGCGAGCGTGCGTTCGAGCGCCTGCTGTGAGTGCTTCTCGTCGGCCTGCGCGAGCGTGCGCAGCAGCGGCGCGACGGCGGTGATCTGCGAGGCGAGCACATGCGTGCGGATCAGCAGGTCGTTGAGTTCGGGCACGAACTTCTGCGCCGCTTTCGGCTCGAGCATCATGCGCTGGAACGCCTGGCCGAGATTGGCGAACGCGACGTGCACGTTCTTGCGCGCGAGCCGATAGCGGAAGTCGCGATCGAGCGCGGGCGCAGCCGGGGGCGTGGGCAGGCGGGTCGTCGCGGTCGACGCCGCAGCAGTAGCCGTCGCCGCCGACGCGGCCTTGCTGGCGCTGCCGTTCGCCCCCACCAATTCTGCCGACCCGGCGAGCGCCATGGCGACGCCGGGCACGCGCGCGCCGCCTTCGGTCACCAGCTGGCTCGCGAGCGCCGTCGGCGCCGGGCGTCCTCCCCACCACCAGCTTGCCTCGAGATACTGGCGTGTCGCCGCGATCATGTCGGTGACGAGCTTGCCCATCAGCCGGTATTCCCAGTACGGGAACAAGTGACTCGCGCCAATCGCGATCATGCAGCCGACGATCGTGTCGATCGCTCGCTCGCCGATGATGTGCATGCTGCCCGGCGCGAGCAGATGGAACATCAGCAGCACATAGGCCGAGGTGAACACGACGCTCGCGGTGTAGTTGAAGAGCAGCAGGCTGTAGCTCATCACCATCGCCGCGAACATCACGACGAGCAGCACGAGCGGCTCCTTCACGAACAGGATCAGCGCGATGCTCGCCGCGCAGCCGATCAGCGTGCCGACGATACGCTGCGCATTGCGCTGGCGCGTGAGCGAGTAGCCGGGCTTCAGAATGATGACGCTCGTCATCACGATCCAGTACGCATTGGTGAGCGGCAGCAGCCGCCCGAGCCAGAAGCCGACCGCGACCGCGATCGTCACGCGCAGCGCGTGGCGAAAGCTCGGCGAGGCCATCGTGAGGTTCGAGAAGATCTGCCCGAACGGCACGCGCCGGCTCGACACGAAGCGCTGCAGCGCCTCGTCGATGCGCAGTTCGGTCTCGGTCGTCGACATCTCGTTGGCGAGGCTGCGGCGCATGCGCTCGATCAGGCGCGTCGCGCTCCAGATGCGCCGGAACGCCGCCGATACCGCCGCATAGGCCTCGGGATCCTTCTCCGGCAGTTCGTGCTTGCGCAGCAACTCCAGCTCGAACTCGATCGCGCGCAACTCGGCCTTGACGTTGATGCGCGTGCGCGGCGCGTGATCCTGCAGCACGGCGAGGCCGATCTCCTCGAGATCGCCGGCCGCCTTGCTGATCAGGTCGCGATAGAACACGAGCAGATCGGAGCCGCCGAACGTGTTGCGCACGAGCGGGTAGTCGGTATGCGTGCCGACATAGAGGTCATGCAGATCGACGGTGTTGATGAAGAGATTGAAGTGCATCGTCCGGCGTGTCTGCGGCGTGCCGCTCTTCAACTTCGGCAAGTTGCGCAAGATGATGTCGCGCGCCGCGTCCTGACGCTCGACCGCCGCGATCTGCTTGGCGACGAGATCGCGGTAGCACTCGTCGAGGTCGTTGTCGAGATCGTAGAACTGGGCGCGCGCGAGCAGATAGTCGGCGCAGGCGAACACGCTTTCGGCGATGGCCTGTTTCTCGATGCGATCGGCCATCAGGCGGCTGATGAGCGTCGCCCAATACGTGTACCAGAGACCGCCCGCGAGTATCCATGCCGCATTGACGAGCGCCTGCAGCGGCGTGAAATGCTCCTCCAGCGTCATGATCATCATGAACAGCGTCGCGAAGCTGATCTGCGGCCAGCGATTGCCATACACCACGATCAACGACAGCAGGAAAGTGAGCGGCACGACGGTGCACCACAGCGCAACCGAGTTGACGGTCGCGAGTCCGGTGGCGAATGCCGTGAGAAAGCCGATCGCACTGCACGCCAGCATCTCGTTGCGTTTGTACTTGAGCGGGCCGGGCATGTCGACGACACAGGCACCGAGCGCGCCGGTGGAAATCGTGAAGCCGAGTTCGCTCTTGTGCAAGACGAACAGACAGAGGACTGCCGGCAGCGAGATGCCGACCGCGATGCGCAGGCCACCGTAGAAGTACTGGCTATAGAGGAATTTTTTGATCTCTACCGAATAGCGCATCGACTGCCGGTCATGAAGTTTTAAAGCGGGCATGGGCAACGATGAGACGCGCAGTGGCGCCTCCCGGGCCGCTGCTGAGTCTAACTGATTTTGCCGGCGTTTCGGCTGCCGGGCCGGCTCAGGGTTTTGCCGTCCGGCAAGGTTGCGGGCAACTCAGGCAAGCAAAGTCGTGTCAGCGCGCGAGGTCGCCCGGCAGCGCATGGATGCCGGGGATGTTACGCATGCGCGTGCGGTACCAGAAGGTCCACGCGAGCAAGGTGCCGAACAGCGCATAACCGAGCACCGGCGACACGACGAGAAAGCGCTCGATGGGCCAGGTGGCGGCCATCCACGCGCGCACAGCCGTCTCCAGCGTGAGGCCGAGCCCCCACACGAACGTGAGCACGCGCATCGCCACGACGAACTCGCGTTCGTTGTGCCACAGCGCATCGAGGTGGGCGGCGCCGCCAGGCCGCTCGCGTGCGATGGTCGCGCAGGTCAGGTAGTAGACGAGCGGGCGGCGCGCGAACAGCGAGGCGAGGAACGCGATGCCTATCACGCCCGAGACGAGCGACTCGCGCATCAGCAAGATACGTGGACTGCCGCCGAACGCCATCGCGCCGAGCGACAACGCGATACCGAGCAGCACGATGGCGGAAAGCGCATCGGCGCGCCGAAAGCGCACCAGCTCGACGAGGCTCCACGCGAGCGGCGGCGCAGCGGAAGCGATCAGGCCGCCGACCTCGCCCCAGTGTGGCTGGGCGAGCCGGTAGGCGAGCCACGGCAGCAGCAGATTGACGGCGAATTCACCGACGAAGGCAGGACGTAGCTTCATGCTCGTTCACGAGAGTCGTAGAAGGGTCGCACGCTTTCAGTATGGACGAGCCCCGGTCGATCGGCAAACCGGCGCGGGGGCGGGTCCCGGCGAGGCAAGCGGCGCGCGCTTTTGAGCGTGCGCAAGAATGGTGCCGCGTGCAGGCGCCGCCTGTGCGACACTCGCGCTGTCTACGTATCCGCTGCGCCATCATGAGCTCCCGCTATCCGCTTCCCTCCCACGAAATCGAACTCGTCGCCGTGCGCGCGCAGGGCGCGGGCGGCCAGAACGTGAACAAGGTATCGAGCGCGATCCATCTGCGCTTCGACGTACTCGCCTCGTCGCTGCCCGAGGTCATCAAGATGCGCCTCATGGCGCTGCCGGATCGGCGTGTGACGCGCGATGGCGTCATCGTCATCAAGGCGCAGGAGCATCGCACCCAGGAGCAGAACCGCGCGGCGGCGCTCGAACGGCTCGACGAACTGATCGACAGTGTGAGCGTGACACGCAAGGCGCGCGTGCCGACCCGGCCGACGCGTGCATCGTCGCGGCGGCGTCTCGACGGCAAGACCCATCGGGGCGAGCTCAAGGCGGGGCGCGCACGCGTGCTCGACTGAGCCGCACGGCGGGCCGCTCAGACGCGCCGGGTACCGAGTTCCATGTCGTGCGGAAAGTCCACGCACAGCACGTAAATGTGGCCGTCTCGCTCGACGGCGATGGCGGCCGTGTGGCACAGCTCGCCATCCGATAGCGAATAGTGCGGTCCGGTGACCGCGACACGTCCCGGCGCGGAAATCGCGCGCTGGAAGTACTCGCGTCGCGACCAGTTGCTGTGCGCGTCGGGAAAGAGCGGCGCGAGTCGGCCGGGCGGGCCGGCGTTCGGTCCGGCGATCGACGGCCAGCGCTGCTCGCCGTGCTCGTTCACGATCGCCACGCGCAACGCATTGGACTTGTCGAACACCGCATGGGCGGCGTCGAGCATGTCGCCCGAGGCCACGAACGCCTGGGCGCCGTGCAGCATGATGCGCGTGAGTTCGCCGAGGTTGATGCTCTGGCGTTGCGCGCTCGCCTGCGCGTGCGCTCCGTAGCGCCGCCACATCGAACGCACGAGCGCCGGCGTGGCCGCGCTCGCATCGCGAATGGACGCCTGCGGCTGGCCGAACCAGAAGCCTTGCACGAAGTCGACGTCGGCCTGCATCAGCACCATCAGCTCGTGCTCGGTCTCGATGCCTTCGGCGAGCACCATCGTGCCGGCGTGATGGAGAATCGACACGAGCGGTTCGATGAACGCGGCGCTGTCGGGCATGGCGGCCGCCCGCACGACGAGCGAGCGATCGAGCTTGACGATGTCGGGCCGGTAGCGCCAGACCCGGTCGAAGTTCGAAAAGCCGGCGCCGAAGTCATCGAGTGCCACCAGAAAACGCCGCCCGCCCGCCGCGGGGCGCGAATCGACGAAATCGGGCGAGCTGAAATCACGCTGCTCAAGCACCTCGATCACGACGCGCTCTTGCGGAAAACCGAAGTGCGCGCACATGCCGTCGACCATCGCGCGATCGACCACGCTGCCAGGCGTCGCGCCCGGCAGTGAGTTGAGGAACAGCCAGCCGCTCGTGATTTTCTGCTCGACGAAATTCGCCATATGCAGGCAGCGCGCGAGCTTGTCGAGTTCGGCGGCGTCGGCGCGGCGGTGCAAGGCGAACAGGTCGGCGGGACCGATCGGATCCCCTTCGGGGCCGTGCGCGCGCAGCAGCGCCTCGTAGCCGACGATCCGCTGATGGGTAATCGACAGCACCGGCTGGAACGCGCTGCGCAAATCGAAGTCGTGCCACTGCGCGCGCCAGCCGTCGGCGGCGGGCTCCAGATACTGCAGCAAGGCGGATAGCGAATCTGCGTGGGCAGTCGACATGACGGTGGCTCGTGGGCGTCGAGATCGCGAGGACTGGACCATGGGTGTCCGGCGCGCTCTCGCGGATCCGATATCGACGATGTGGCCGTCGGCAGGGCGGCATCGCGCTGGACTGTGCAGAGCGCCGCCCGGCCGGCACATCTTCAGCCAAGTGTAAGGGCAATCTGGGGCGTCTGCTCGTTGCTTGTGTGCGGCGGAGCGCGCTGCGGCACCACCGTTGTGCAGGTACGCAAAGCGAGCACGGCAGAGGCGGGCGGGCGGCGCAGGCGCGCCGGCAAAGGCGCGAGAGAGGCCGCGCGAGACGCCGCCCGGCACGGCGACGCGGCCTTGTTCGCTTACATCGCGTGCGAGGGCCAGGCGTCGCTCATTGCATTGTTCAGTGCGTCGTGCCCGGCACGTCGAGGATCAGGATGATGGTCCAGTCCGCGTCGCCATCGTGGTGATACTGGCGCTCGGCGACGACGAACGGTTCCTGCTTGCCGCTCGGCCCGAGAAACAGCACGTCGCCTTCCATCGGCAGGCATTCGATCGGCGGCAGCGCGAGGTACGCGTCCTGATTGCCGCGCGCCATCAGCTTTTCGATCTTGCGGGATGCCGCGTCAGTCCATTCGATTTCGAGCTGGATATTGCTCATGGTGTCCTCCGCGCACGCGCGCACTGGTGGGATGTCGATTCAAGGTGCGCGACTTTAGCATATTGCTCCGGGCGCGCCACGCCCGTGCGGGTTGTCGGCGGCCAACAAAAAGCCGAGCCCGGCAACGCCGGACTCGGCTCCCTACGCGACGGGGTGCGCGGCGGCGCCCCGGCATGCGTTCACATCGCCTTCTTCGGATGTTTCTTGTGCTGATGCGCGGGCTTCTCGGCCTGCATCGACTCCTGCGCCTGCTGGCGCGATTGCATGTCCTGCGCGCGCTGCTCGATATCCGCGGCCTTCTGCGGATCGGTGCTCATCGTTATGCCGTTTTCCGTCTGCGCATAGGCGGCACCCGTCAGCGCGGAAAGCGAAACCAGGACTGCAAGGGACGTTTTTTTCATCTCTACCTCCGTGGGAGCGGTTTATGGACCCAGCCGGTGCCGGCTCAGGGTGAGCCAAGCGGAAAGACAACACATTCTAGCGATCAAATATACGCTCCAGATGCCAACGCGTCTCGCTGCGTGTCCGCGTTACAGCTGGTTACAACTAATGTCGCGTATCCGTCACGCCGTTGCGCGGGTCAAACCAGCCAATCATCGAGTAGACATAGAACTGTGCTGTGCCGATCAGTTCATGCAATGCGGTTTCGGCGCTCACGAGGTTGCCGAGGCGCGGCATCCAGCCGGGGTGCGCGCGCCGGACGTTGGCGACCACGGGCGTCGGCGCATAGCCGAAGCGGTCGAAATCGAGCATCGCGCGACGCATCTGATACGACGATGTGATGAGCATCAACGAAGCGTCATCATCGTGCTGCAGAATTCGTGCAGCATTGCGGGCGTTTTGCCAGGTCGTCAGGCTCTGGTTCTCGAGGACGATGGCGTCGCGCGGCACGCCCGCACGCAGCAGCCAGGGCAGGTAGGTGTCGGCTTCGCTTGCGGCGTGGTGCTCGGGATTGCCGCCGCAGATGAGCACTCGGCAGCTCGCGCCGGCCGCTTCGCAACGCGCGTGCAGCGCAGCCGCCGTGGACAGGCGCACGAGTGCGTCGTCACGCGGCACGAGCGTGCCGTCGTCGCGATACTCCGTGCCGCCGCCGAGCACGACGAGCACCGTGCGTTTGCTGAAGGCATCGCGCGGTGCATGGGCGAGATCATACGGAGTCCGATAGATTGCGGGCTGGGCAAGATCGAGCAGAACGGCGGTGAGCCAGCCTGCCGAGAGCAACCAGAAGAGGAGCGCCGCACCGGCGATCGCGGCGAGCCGGGTGCGCCGCCACATCGCGATTGGCGCAAAAAAAAGCACAAATAAAGTGAATAGGATCAATTTAGATGCGGTAACGTATCACTTTCGGGATTATGCGAATGTCGCCAACGCACTGCGATCGTGGTGCTCGACCGGCAGCGCAGCGGGCAGTCTGGCTGCCCTCACGGGGACCCGGAACAACCTGCAGTTCCTCGCGCGGCACGCGCTGCAAGTGTAGCGTGTGGCGTAGCGGGACGCATGGAGGCAGGCCGCTGGATGCGGCCGGCGCGGTGCGGTGCGATGGTGCGATGCACAGAGAGTCGCAGGGCTGCACTTTAAGAAAGATGTGACATGACCACGTATTCCAACGAAGCGGTACTCGAAGCATTACGGCGGGTGCAATACCGGCAGGTCCCATGGGCGAGGCGTCCTCAAGTCTTTGAATATCTGCGCGGGCTGGGGCTGATGGAAACAGTCCGCCAGCGCACCGTCGCCCCGGCTCCGGGGTTCCACGCGCCGGTTGATATCGCCGTGCTCACCGAGCGTGGGCGCGCCGAATTCGCGCGGCTCGCACGCGACGAGCGCTCGCTGCAATGGCAGGCCCATCGCATGGGCAATTACGCGCTTGCGCAGGCGCAACAGGCCGATCTCGTCGCGCGGCCCTAGCCACGAACGACCGCCGGCCCGCACTGCGGAGTGCTGACGAAAAAAAAGCCCGTATCCGAAGATACGGGCTTACCGGAATTACTACTGCCACGCTGTGCTAATGGCACTGAATCAGACCGCGCCGACGCACAGTGGTTCCCGATGTTTTTCGCCTTGTTTTTGCCTGCCTGGCCTCTACTCGCACCACACCCCGCGTTCAAATACGTTCAACTGCCTCAGTGATGCGTCTGCGCGGGCGGCGGCGGTGCGTTGCGTATGCGCGCATTGCTGGCTATATCACCGCGCAGATCGCCGCGCGGCACGCCCCGGTTCGCATCGGCTAAGCCGTGCGGATCGTGCGCGGGCAAGGTGACGTGCGCAGGCGGCCGATTCTGATGGCCCTGTTGCGGCTGGTTCGATTGCGCGTAGGCCGCGAGCGCGGAAAGCGAGACCATGATGCCGCACACGACGAGTGACGTGGGTTTCATGGCGGGCTCCGTTCAGGCGCCAGCAGGGACGCTGTGGACATGGTCCAACGTTAGTGGTGGTCGCGAAAGCACGCTGTAAATAATGGTAAAGAGATGTTTCGTCCGCAGCGGCTGACTGCGCGCGGCTGCGCCTCTTCACGCGTGCGGCGAAGGATGGAGGGAATGCTGGGGGAGAGGAGCGCGTTGGGTTCAGCAGACACCGGGCGCGTGGCGCGCCCGGTCGAACCCCATGCTGAAGAGCGTGCCACCTGACCGGTCAGGGATGGTGGCAGCCCGGGTGACGCATCGTCAGGCCATCTTGACCGGCGCGCGCCACGATTCCGGATTGGTCCAGAACGCGCCGCGCAGACGGTCGCGGCTCGGCGGAGCCGCCGGCTTGGTCGCCGTTGCGCCGATACGCCCGCGCAGCGAAATCTCGCGTCCGTTCGAGCCCAGTCGCTTCACGATCTCGGCCAGCGTGCCATCGGCCTGCCATTCGTCGAAACGGCGTCGGCAGGTCGGCGGCGACGGGAACCGTCCAGGCAGCTTCGACCAGCCTTCGCCCGTCGACAGTACCCACAGCACCGCGTTGACCACCGCACGCGCTTCGACGCGAGGCCGTCCGCGCCGTTCGCTCCGTGCCGGTTCAGCACAGAACAACGCCTCGACCAAGGCCCATTCGTTATCTCTCAAATCGTCGAAAAGCATCATGTTTCACCTCAGCGAAGCTAACTCCGGTGCGCTGCCCCGCGCTGCGCACTCTTCAGGGCACTCGTGGCCGAGTGCCAGGCGGGATCGCACTTGATACCGGGACAAGTGTCCGCGGTAGCTGGCGCCGATCCTGTGATCACCTCTATGCAGGAAGCGTGCCATCTCTGTTGCATCCCCCTCGAAGCCGCGTAGCGTCAAGCCCACGCGGGCGCTAGCCCGGGGCGTATGAGACTCGAAAAAACCCGGGCGGCAAATCGGGACAATCACCAATCTTGTGCAATCAGGCTCGCCAGGCGTGCGTTTGCGCTGATTTGCTGCACTGCGGGGTATGGTCGATTTGTTGTGTTCGCAACACGTCGACGAACGCGCTAGACTTTTCATCAAATGACAGAATTGATGAGAACGGGTAATGAACGTCACATTGAGGCAGCTTCGCGTGTTCATCGAGGTGGCGCGGCTGCAGAGCTTCAGTCGTGCGGGCGATGAGATCGGGCTCACGCAGTCGGCAGTCAGCCGGTGCGTGCGCGAGCTGGAGGCCGAAATCGGCGTGAAGCTGATCGACCGGACGACGCGCGAGGTGCAACTCACCGACGTCGGCACCAATTTGATCGCCAGCATCGCGCGGCTCATCAACGACCTCGACGACGCCCTGCGCGAAATCCGCGACATCGGCGAGCAGCGGCGCGGCCGCGTGGTGGTGGCGGCGAGCCCGACGATCGCGTGCCGTCTGATGCCCGGTGTGGTCGCCGCGTGCGGCGAGCAGTTTCCGTACATTACGCTCGGGCTGCGCGACGACGTGCAAAGCGATGTAGTGCGCAAAGTGAAATCGGGCGAGGTCGATTTCGGCGTGATCATCGGCCCGTTTCCGGCCGAGGAACTCGAAACGCACACGCTGATGACCGATTCATTCTGTGTCGTCATGCGCGACGACCATCGCTTCGCCGCGAGCCCGCAAGTTCCGTGGACGTCACTCGACGGCGAGACGCTCGTGCTGCTCGACTACGCGTCGGGCAGCCGGCCGCTGATCGACGCGGTGCTGGCCGGGCAGGGCGTGCGCTCGCGCGTGGTGCAGGAGCTCGGGCATCCGGCGACCGTGTACGGGCTCATCGAGGCCGGCGTCGGCGTGAGCGTGCTGCCGTGGCTCGCGTTGCCGCTGCCCGCGGGATCTTCGCTGGTCGCCCGCGCACTCGTGCCGCGCGCCGAGCGCACCGTGGAGCTGGTGCGGCGGCGCGACCGCTCGCTCTCGCCCGCCGCCGAGGCCGTCTGGGGACTGATCCAGCAATTGCCCGCGCGCGCCGAGGAGTTGCGCTGAGTGCCTGCCGCCGCCCTTGGCGTCACGCTACACTTTGCGAATCCGGCCCCGTAAAAGGGGCCCCAACGGTTCCGGATGTCCCGATGAGCGATTTCGATCTGGATTTGAACGAGCGCGCCGTGCCGAGAGCCCGCGCCGCTGTGCGCGCGTTGCGGGCGTCGCAGATCCGCGAGGTCGCCAACGCCGGCTTCGGCGTCGCGGACGTGTTGCCGTTCTGGTTCGGCGAATCGGACCGGGCGACACCTCAATTCATCCGCGACGCGGCGGCGCGCGCGCTCACCGAAGGCGCTACGTTCTACACGCACAATCTCGGCATCGCGCCACTGCGCGAGGCGCTCTCGCGCTACGTCGGCCGGCTGCACGGCGAGACGCCGGCCGACCACATCGCGGTGACGAGCGCCGGCGTCAATGCGCTGATGCTGGCCGCGCAGCTCGTGGTCGAGGCCGGCGATCGCGTGGTGGCGCTCACGCCGCTGTGGCCGAATCTCGTCGAGATTCCGAAGATCCTCGGCGCGAACGTGGAAACTGTCGCGCTCGACTACGGTGCACGCGGCTGGACGCTCGATGTCGAGCGCCTGATCGCCGCGCTCACGCCGGGCACGAAGATGGTGCTGATCAACTCGCCGAACAATCCGACTGGCTGGGTCATGAGCCGCGCCGACCAGCGCACCGTTCTCGAGCATTGCCGCCGCCATGGCATCTGGATCATCGCCGACGAGGTCTACGAACGCCTCTATTACGACGGCGACGGCGGTCCGGGCGGCGCGCCGTCCTTCCTGGATCTCGCCGCGCGCGACGAACAGGTGATCTGCGTCAATTCCTTTTCGAAGAGCTGGCTGATGACCGGCTGGCGACTCGGCTGGCTCGTCGCGCCGCGCGCGCTGATGGACGATCTGGGCAAGCTCATCGAGTACAACACGTCGTGCGCCCCCGCGTTCGTCCAGCTGGCGGGCGTGAGCGCGCTCGACGAAGGCGAAACCTTCGCGCGCCAGCTCGTCGCCGACCTGCGTGCGTCGCGCGATCACCTCGCGCAAGCGCTGTCCGCTCTGCCGGGCGTCGACGTGAAAGTGCCGCAGGGGGCGATGTACCTGTTCTTTGCGCTGGCGGGCGCCGATACGAGCCTCGAGTTGTGCAAGGCGCTCGTGCGCGAAGCGGGTCTCGGGCTCGCGCCGGGCAGCGCGTTCGGACCGCAAGGCGAAGGATTCGTGCGCTGGTGCTACGCTTGCGACCCGGCGCGTCTCGACGCGGGGGTCGAGCGGCTCGCACGCTGGCTCGCCCGCCAGCCGGCGCGCTGAACGGGGCGCGCTGCACCCACGGCGCATCGAATCGATTCGACAGACAAAATGCGGCGTGAGTGAAGTGCGGGGGCCGTCTTTACGCACCGATGGTTTTTGCGTAAGATGGCGTTCAGTCTGGCGATTCCTTTCAGGATTTTCGCCGCTCCGTCCGGCTGGGTCTGGCTCGATTGCCTGCATTACGGCCCCCCGGTGCGTGCTCCCATCAATATGACCGATCAGAATCGGGCGAGCGCGTCTCCTTGTTCCATATTCGTTCCGTCTGATCCGGTTCCTTGAACCTGACTTAAGGTCTGACCTGGCTGCATGAATACCCAAGAGGCGAAGATCGTCCTCGAGACTGCATTGATCTGCGCGCAGGAGCCGCTGAAAATCGGTGATTTGCGCAAGCTGTTCGCCGACGACGTTTCGGCCGACACGGTTCGCACGCTGCTCGACGATTTGAGGCACGAATGGTCCGGGCGTGGCGTAGAACTGGTCGGTCTCGCGTCCGGCTGGCGTTTCCAGAGCAAACCGGCCATGCGCCCGTATCTGGATCGCCTGCACCCGGAAAAGCCGCCGCGTTATTCGCGTGCGGTGCTCGAAACGCTCGCGATCATCGCGTACCGGCAGCCGGTGACGCGTGGCGACATCGAGGAAATTCGCGGTGTGACGGTTAATACGCAGGTCGTCAAGCAACTCGAGGATCGGGGCTGGATCGAAGTGATCGGCCATCGCGACGTGCCGGGCCGCCCGGCGCTTTACGCGACGACACGACAGTTTCTCGACGACCTCGGGCTGCGCGCGCTCGATGAGCTGCCGCCGCTCACCGATCCGTCGGCGCAGCTCGGCGAGCAGTTGCTCGTGCAGCACGCCATCGAGTTCCCGGACAGCGAGATCGCGCAACTCGTCGCCGCCGAGCCGGCGAGCAACGACGTATCGCCCGGCGAGACCGATGCACCGGCGCCGGGCGAGGACGCACGCGGCGAGACGGCGCAGACCGAGGCAGGCAGCAGCACAGCCGACGCCCCGGGTATGGACGCGACCGCTGCCATCGAGCACGAGTCGAACGAATACGCGCAGGCCCGGGTCGAAGTCACGCCCGCGGCTTCGCTGGCGCAAGACGACGCGCAGCCGGGCCACACGCCCGGGCAAGAAGCACATCCGGCTGCCGAGGCAGACGCAGCCGGTGCAACGCATGATCACGACGAACCAGCCCGCGATGCGGCGCAGGACGACCATACCCTGACGGACGACGAAGCGGCCACGCGCGGCGTCTGATGCTACAAGCACTTTTGACGCGCCCTGCAATGGGGCGCGCGACCTGACATTTGAGGTTGTTTTGACAGATATCCACGACACCGATTCGGCCGATGCGCCTGAATCCGCGCGCCATGGGCGCGCTGCGCGTGACGACGAGCCGCGCGCCGCCCAGGCCGAAGGTGACAACGCCCGGCCCGGCGCCGAAGGCGAAGGTGAGGACCGGCCGCGCCGCGGCTTGCGTCGCGGGCCGCGCAGCCTGATCGCGCGCCGCCGCGCCGGCGGCAAGGGCAAGGGCGCGGAAGGCGCTGGCGCGGATGCGCCGGCGGCCGCCGCAGGCGATCAGCCGGCGCCCGAAGGCGAGCCGGCAGCGCCGGCACGCGCGCCGCGCAAGGACGCGGCCCCGAAAAAGGGGCGTCGCCAGGGCGGCGCCGGCAACGCGGCCAACGCGGGTAATGCAGGCAACGCCGGCAACGCAGCCGCGCCGGGCGACAAGCCGGCCGGCAAGGGCGCGGGCAAGCAGGCGGCGGGCAAGCGCCCGAAGGCACGCCCCGAAGCGGCAGGTGAGACGCGCGACGACGACGTGTTCCTCTACGTCACGTCGCCGGCCTTCGACGCCGACAACGGCGAGGCCTCGCGCGCCCCGATGGTGCGCGGCGGCCGTGCGGCGCCCCCCAAGCGCGTGCTGAGCCCGGACGACGACGCACCGAAGCTGCACAAGGTGCTCGCCGACGCCGGCATGGGCTCGCGCCGCGACATGGAAGAACTGATCATCGCGGGTCGTGTGTCCGTGAACGGCGAGCCGGCCCACATCGGCCAGCGCATTCTGCCGACCGACCAGGTGCGCATCAACGGCAAGCCGATCAAGCGCAAGCTGCCGAACAAGCCGCCGCGCGTGTTGCTCTATCACAAGCCGACCGGCGAGATCGTGAGCCACGCGGACCCGGAAGGGCGTCCGTCGGTGTTCGACAAGCTGCCGCCGATGAAGACCGCGAAGTGGCTCGCTGTCGGCCGCCTCGACTTCAACACTGAAGGTCTGCTGATGCTGACGACTTCGGGCGATCTCGCCAACCGCTTCATGCATCCGCGCTACAGCGTCGAGCGTGAGTACGCGGTGCGCGTGGTCGGCGAGCTGACCGAGGGGAACCGCCAGAAGCTGTTGCGCGGCGTCGAACTCGAGGACGGCCCGGCAAACTTCCTGCGCATTCGCGACGGCGGCGGCGAGGGCACCAATCACTGGTATCACGTCGCGCTCGCCGAAGGGCGCAATCGCGAAGTGCGTCGCATGTTCGAGGCGGCCGGCCTGATGGTGAGCCGCCTGATCCGTACGCGTCACGGCCCGATTTCGCTGCCGCGCGGTCTGAAGCGCGGCCGCTGGGAAGAACTCGAGGACAACGAGGTGCGCAGCCTGATGTCGTCGGTCGGCCTGAAGGCGCCGAGCGAAGAGAAGGGCGGGCGCAACGGCGCCCAGGAGCGTCGCCAGCCGGATCCGATGCAGACCTCGATGGGCTTCATCAACAAGGAGCCGGTGCTCAGCTCGCACGGCAGCGGCTTCAATCAGCAGCAACGCCCGGGTCGGCGCGGTGCGGCCGGCGGTGCCGGCGGCTTCGGCGGCGGCTTTGGTGCAGGCGGCGGCGCGGGTAGTCGTGGCGGCTTCGGCGGTGCAGGTGGCGGCGCGGGCAATCGCGGCGGCTTCGGCGGTTCCGGTGGCGGCACGGGCAATCGTGGCGGCTTCGGCGGTTCCGGTGGCGGCACGGGTAGTCGTGGCGGCTTCGGCGGCTCTGCCGGCGGCGCAGGCAATCGCGGCGGCGGCTTCGGTGCAACGGGTGGCCGTGGCGGCCAGCCGGGGCGCGATGTCGACGGCAATCGCGCTCCCTCGGCGGGCAAGCGCGCGTCGGGTGGTAATCCGAGTGCCGGCGGCAACGGCAACCGGCGCCCGTCGGGCGGCGGCAACACCGGTGGCAATCGCACTGGCGGCAACGCAGGCGGCGGTGCCGGCGGCAACAAGCGCGGCGCGCCGCGCAACCGTACGCGCGGGCACTGAGCAGAGCGGCGGCGGGTCGGGTGCATTGGCGCCAACCGCTCACTGCCAACTGTTGCAGGCAAGCGCGGGTACGCGCAGGCGCACAATGCGCGACCGCCTGAGCGCGCGGTCCACCACCACCGGACACGCTCGATCGCACTCGGGGGCAGACCTTCGGCACTGCCCCTGTTTGCGTTAGTGTCAAAAAAAGGCTACAATTTCAAAGTCGCTGGGCGTGCGGCTTTTATCTGCGGCTCAGGTGCGACCACCGGTCAAAAGAAGATGGGCGTTTAGCCCATTTTTTTTTGGTCTGGCGGATCGTTCATCTGGCCCGCGGCAGACATCGTTGGCAGAAATACCGGCAGCGCAGCCGTCAAGACGGCAAACACCTCGTCATGGCAGGCCGATCGTCACGATCGCGGCAATACGGCGAGTGCGCGGCTGCCGGGCCAGCAAAGCAAGACAAAGGCGCGCGCGCCCGACTGGCGCGTGGCCCGCGAGGTGTTTCGCAGGCTTGTCGCGCGAACATCTGGAGTGGGCATTGTGCAACTGACGGAATTGATTGAAACCACGGTCACGGGTCTCGGCTACGAGCTCGTCGATCTCGAGCGCACCGGGCGCGGCATGATGACCATCTACATCGATCAGCCCGCCGGCATCGCGATCGAGGATTGCGAGAAGGTCACGCGTCAGCTGCAGCACGTTCTGACAGTCGAGAACATCGACTATGAGCGGCTCGAGGTCTCGTCACCCGGCCTCGACCGCCCGCTGAAAAAACTGGCGGACTTCGAACGCTTCGCAGGCTGCGAGGCGGTCATCACGTTGAAAAAGCCATTGGACGGACGGAAATCGTACCGGGGCATCGTGCATGCGCCCGAGGGCGAGACCATCGGTCTGGAATTCGAAGGGAAGGCAGGCCCCGCGATGCTCGATTTCACGCTCGCGGACCTCGATCGTGCACGCCTTGTCCCCAAAGTTGACTTTAGGAGCCGCAAACAATGAGTCGCGAAGTGTTGATGCTGGTAGATGCGCTGGCACGCGAAAAGAATGTCGACAAGGACGTGGTGTTTGCCGCCCTTGAAGCGGCGCTTGCATCGGCCTCCAAGAAACTCTTCGACGAAGATGCGGATATCCGCGTCCACATCGACCGTGAAAGCGGCGAGCACGAGACGTATCGCCGTTGGCGCGTCGTGCCGGACGAGGCGGGCCTGCAGGAACCGGATCAGGAAATCCTGCTGTTCGAAGCACGCGAGCAAAAAGCCGACGCCGAGATCGACGACTTCATCGAGGAGCCGGTGCCCTCGATCGAATTCGGCCGCATCGGTGCGCAGGCCGCCAAGCAAGTGATCCTGCAGAAGGTGCGCGACGCCGAACGCGAGCAGATCCTGAACGACTTCCTCGAGCGCGGCGAAAGCATCATGACCGGTACGGTCAAGCGTCTCGACAAGGGCAATTTCATCGTCGAATCGGGCCGTGTCGAAGCGCTGCTGCGTCGCGACCAGCTGATTCCGAAGGAAAACCTGCGCGTGGGCGATCGCGTGCGCGCATGGATCGGCAAGGTCGACCGTACGGCGCGCGGCCCGCAGATCGAACTCTCGCGCACGGCGCCCGAGTTCCTGATGAAGCTGTTCGAGATGGAAGTGCCGGAAATCGAGCAAGGCCTGCTCGAAATCAAGGCAGCAGCGCGCGATCCGGGCGTGCGCGCCAAGATCGGCGTGATCGCGTACGACAAGCGTATCGACCCCATCGGCACCTGCGTCGGCATCCGCGGCTCGCGTGTGCAGGCTGTGCGCAACGAGCTCGGTGGCGAAAACGTCGACATCGTGCTATGGTCGGAGGATCCCGCCCAGTTTGTGATCGGCGCGCTCGCGCCGGCAGCCGTCCAGTCGATTGTCGTCGACGAGGAAAAGCACTCGATGGACGTCGTTGTCGACGAAACCGAGCTTGCGGTTGCCATCGGCCGTAGCGGCCAGAACGTGCGTCTTGCCAGCGAGTTGACCGGCTGGCAGATCAACATCATGACGCCGGACGAATCCGCGCAGAAGCAGAACCAGGAGCGCACGGTGCTGCGCGACCTGTTCATGGCGCGTCTCGATGTCGACGAAGAAGTGGCCGACATCCTGATCGACGAAGGCTTTACGAGCCTCGAAGAGATCGCCTATGTGCCGCTCAACGAGATGCTCGAAATCGAGGCGTTCGACGAGGACACCGTGCACGAGCTGCGCAACCGCGCGCGCGATGCGCTGCTCACGCAAGCCATTGCAAACGAGGAGAAGGTGGAAAGCGCTGCGCTGGACTTGAAGAGTCTCGACGGCATCGACCCCGATCTGCTCGCGAAACTGGCGCAACACGAAATTCATACCCGCGACGAGCTTGCCGAGCTGGCCGTGGACGAGCTGGTCGAAATGACGGGAATGGAAGAGGACGCCGCCAAGGCGTTGATCATGAAGGCGCGTGAACACTGGTTTCAATAACGACACCAGTGCGCAACGAGCAGGAAGCGACCATGACCCACTGAACTGATCGCGGCCGGCCCCGTTGAAAAACGGGGCACGCGGGCCGCATGAACCGATGTCAACCGCAAGGAATCACTCCTTGCATTAAGAGGAATGAATGGCGAGTAACAACGTAGCCCAATTTGCCGCGGAACTGAAAATGCCTGCTGGTGTGCTGCTGGAGCAACTGCACGCGGCGGGTGTCCAGAAAGCGAGCGAAGACGATTCCCTGTCGGAAACCGACAAGGCGCGTCTGCTTGATCACTTGCGCAAATCGCACGGTTCGACCGACGGCGACAAGCGCAAGATCACGCTGACGAAACGTCATACGTCGGAAATCAAGCAGTCCGACTCGACGGGTAAGGCTCGCACCATTCAGGTCGAGGTGCGCAAGAAGCGCACCTTCGTCCGCCGCGACGAGTCCGCCGAGCAGGCGGAGGCATCGAATCATGCAGACGAGGCCGCAGCCGCGGCAGAAGAAGCGGAGCTTCAGCGCCGCGAGGAAGAGGCACGCCGTGAGGCCGATCTGCTCGAGCGCCAGGCGCTGGAGTTGAAGGAGCGTCAGGAGCGTCTCGAACGCGAGGAAGCCGATCGCCGCGCCCGTGAGGAAGCGGCCGAGGCCGAGCGCCGCCGCGCCGAGGAAGAAGTCGCCAAGAAGAAGGCCGTGGCCGACGCCACCGCGCGCGAGCTGGCCGCCCAGGCGGTCGAGGCTCAGCGTGCCGCCCAGACGCCGGCACCGGTCGCCGCGCCCGCGAAGGACGAGCAGCAGGAAGAGCGTGCTGCCGCCGAGCGTGCCGCGCAGCGCGAAGCCGCGCAGAAGGCCGAAGCCGCCGCGCGCGAAGCCGCCGACAAGGCTCGCAAGGAACAGGAAGAGATCGCGCGCCGCCGTGCGGCTGCAGAAGCCGAAGCACGCGCGATCCGCGAAATGATGAACACGCCGCGCAAGGCGCAGGTGAAGGCGCCTGAGCCGCCCAAGCCGGTCGAGCCGCCCAAGCCGGCCGAAGCGAAGGGCACGCTGCACAAGCCCGCGCGTCCGGAAGGCGCGCCGGCACGTCCGGCCGCTGCGGCGAAGAAGCCCGCAACGACGACGCCTGCTACGGCAGCCCCGGCATCGACCACGGCGGGCGACCGCAACCGCAAGCCGGGCGCCGGCAAGGGCGGCTGGCAGGATGACGCGGCCAAGCGCCGTGGCATCAAGACGCGTGGCGATTCGTCGGGTGGTGTCGATCGCGGCTGGCGCGGTGGTCCGAAGGGTCGCGGCCGTCATCAGGACGTGAACTCGTCGTTCCAGGCGCCGACCGAGCCGATCGTGCGTGAAGTGCACGTGCCGGAAACCATCACGGTGGCCGACCTGGCGCACAAGATGGCCGTGAAGGCGTCGGAAGTCATCAAGTCGATGATGAAGCTGGGCCAGATGGTCACCATCAACCAGATGCTCGACCAGGAAACGGCGATGATCATCGTCGAGGAACTGGGCCACCATGCGGTTGCCGCCAAGCTCGACGATCCGGAAGCGATGCTGGTCGAAGGCCAGACCTCGGTCACGGATGCCGAGCAACTGCCGCGTCCGCCGGTCGTCACGGTCATGGGTCACGTCGACCACGGCAAGACCTCGCTGCTCGACTACATCCGCCGCGCCAAGGTGGCAGCGGGCGAAGCGGGCGGCATTACGCAGCACATCGGCGCTTACCACGTCGAAACGCCGCGCGGCGTGATCACGTTCCTCGACACGCCGGGTCACGAGGCCTTCACGGCCATGCGTGCCCGCGGTGCGAAGGCGACCGACATCGTGATTCTGGTGGTCGCAGCCGACGACGGCGTGATGCCGCAGACGAAGGAAGCGATCGCCCACGCGAAGGCAGGCGGCTGTGCCGCTCGTCGTCGCGATCAACAAGATCGACAAGCCGGATGCGAATCTGGAGCGCGTCAAGCAGGAACTCGTCGCGGAAGGCGTCGTGCCGGAAGAATACGGTGGCGATTCGCCGTTCGTGCCGGTGTCGGCCAAGACCGGCGCGGGCATCGACGACCTGCTCGAAAACGTGCTGCTGCAGGCCGAAGTGCTGGAACTGAAGGCACCGGTCGAAGCGCCGGCCAAGGGTCTGGTCATCGAAGCGAAGCTCGATAAGGGTAAGGGTCCGGTTGCAACGATCCTGGTCCAGTCGGGTACGCTGAACCGCGGCGACGTGGTGCTGGCAGGCAGCGCCTATGGCCGCGTGCGCGCCATGCTCGACGAAACCGGCAAGCCGACCAAGTCGGCCGGTCCGTCGATCCCGGTTGAGATTCAAGGTCTGTCGGAAGTGCCGCAGGCTGGCGAAGAAGTCATCGTCATGCCGGACGACCGCAAGGCGCGTGAAGTCGCGCTGTTCCGTCAAGGCAAGTTCCGCGACGTCAAGCTGGCCAAGCAACAGGCCGCGAAGCTCGAGAACATGCTGGAACAGATGGGCGAAGGCGAAGTGCAGTACCTGCCGCTTATCGTCAAGGCCGACGTGCAAGGTTCGCAGGAAGCGCTGGTGCAATCGCTGCTCAAGCTGTCGACCGACGAAGTGCGCGTGCAGATCGTGCACGGCGCGGTGGGCGGCATCAGCGAGTACGACGTCAACCTGGCAACGGCTTCGAAGGCGGTCATCATCGGCTTCAACACCCGTGCGGATGCGCAGGCGCGCAAGCTGGCGGAGTCCAACGGCATCGACATTCGCTACTACAACATCATCTATGACGCTGTGGATGAAGTGAAGGCGGCGATGTCGGGCATGCTGGCGCCGGAGAAGCGCGAGAGTCGTGACGGGTATGGTCGAAGTGCGTCAGGTCTTCAAGGTGCCGAAGATCGGCGCGGTGGCCGGTTGTATGGTCACGGACGGTTTCGTCAAGCGCTCGTCGTCGGTGCGCGTGCTGCGCAACAACGTCGTCATCTTACACGGGCGAGCTCGATTCGCTCAAGCGCTTCAAGGACGACGTCAAGGAAGTGCAAGTCAAGGCTTCGAGTGCGGTATGTCGATCAAGAACTTCAACGACATCGTCGAAGGCGATCAGTTCGAGGTCTTCGAGATCACCGAAGTCGCGCGTACGCTGTAAGCGTCAGACGCGACGGCAAGCGGGCGGGGCGGGCGAAAGCCGGCCCCGCCCGTAGTTTTTTGGGCGGGCGTCTTCGTATCATCGGACGTCCGCCGTTTCGCCGGTCACCGGCGGTGGACCTATCATGCCGAAAAAACGCTCCTCCCCGAATCGCAACGTGCAGATCGCCGATCAGATCCAGCGCGATCTGTCCGAGCTGGTGTCGCGCGAGGTCAAGGACCCGCGCATCGGCCTCGTCACGATCCAGAGCGTCGAGTTGACGCCGGACTACGCGCACGCCAAGGTCTATTTCACGACGCTGACCGGCGACCCGCAGAAGACGCAGCAGGCGCTCAATCACGCGGCGGGCCATCTGCACAATCAGCTGTTCAAGCGCCTGCATATCCATACGGTGCCGACGCTGCATTTCCACTACGACCAGACGATCGAACAGGCCGTCGAAATGTCGCGTCTGATCGACGAGGCGAACGCCTCGCGCGCGAAGGACTGAGCGCTCGCCGGATATGACTGCACCTTCTCAACCGGCGCGGCCGCGTGTGCCGCGCCGCCTTCTCGACGGCGTGCTGTTGCTCGACAAGCCCGTCGGTCTGTCCAGTAACGATGCGCTGATTCGCGCGAAGCGCCTGTATCGCGTGAAGAAGGCGGGCCACACCGGCACGCTCGATCCGCTCGCCTCGGGCCTCCTGCCGCTGTGCTTCGGCGAGGCGACGAAGTTCTCGCAGGACTTGCTCGAAGCCGACAAGACCTACGAAGCGACGATGCGTCTCGGCATTCGCACGGCCACTGGCGACGCGGAAGGCGAGGTGATCGATACACGCGAGGTTGCGTGCAGCGAAGCCGATGTCGCGGCGGCGCTCGTGAAGTTTCGCGGCGAGATCGTCCAGGTGCCGCCGATGTACTCGGCGCTCAAGCGCGACGGCAAGCCGCTCTACGAATACGCGCGCGCCGGCCTCGTGGTCGAGCGCGAAGGGCGCGAGGTCACGATCCACGTGCTGGAGATGATCGCCTGCGCGCTGCCCGACGTGACGTTTCGCGTGACCTGCAGCAAGGGCACTTACGTGCGCACGCTCGCCGAGGATATCGGCGAGGCGCTCGGCTGCGGCGCGCATCTCGTGGCGCTGCGCCGCACGGGCGTGGGCGCGTTGACGCTCGAGCACGCGGTGACGCTCGACGCACTATCGGACGCCGACGAACCCACGCGCGACAGCTGGCTGCGCCCGGTCGATGCGTTGCTGTCGACCTTTCCGTGCGTGCGCCTCGACGCCGACGCGACGCGCCGCTTCATGCACGGTCAGCGTCTGCCGCTCGGCGAACTGACTCTCGATGCCACGGCGCTCGACGAAACCGGGCGCGTGCGCGTGTATGGCGACGACGAGCGCCTGCTCGGTGTGGCGAAAGCGGCCAATGGCGTGCTCGCGCCGGAGCGGCTCGTGGTGACCGGCGCGGCGACATAGCAGTGCAGCCGCTCGCGCGCCGCGAGTAAAAAAAACGGCACGCGCAAGGGCGTGCCGTCCGATGAAAAAGCCAGCTTTGCGCTGGCTTTTTTGTGCCTGTCCGCAGAGATCAGTGTGCCGCCGACGCCGCCGCGCCCGCATCCGCGTTCCCGCGTTCGGGACGCGTGATCCAGATCAGCGCGATCAGCACGACGAAGATCACCGACGAGATGTAGAACAGGTCGTTCACGCCGAGCTGTGCCGCCTGCTGCGTGACCATGTTGTTGAACAGACCGTGCGCCTGCGACTCAGTGAGGCCGCCGCCGTGCTGCATGTTCTGCATCGACTGGTTGAACACCGGGTTGGAGACGCTGGCCTGCTCGGTCAGCTGCGCGTGGTGGAATGTCGTGCGATGGTCCCACGCGGTCTGGAAGATCGATGTGCCGATGCCCCCGCACATGATCCGCACGAAGTTCGACAGACCCGAGGCCGCCGGAATGCGGTTGCCGGGCAGACCTGACAGTGTGATCGACACGAGCGGAATGAACAGGCCCGCCATGCCGATCCCCTGGATCAGCGTCGGCACGAGCAGCGAATAGGTGTCCACGCCGGTTGTGTAGCGCGAGCGCATCCAGAAGCACAGCGCGAACACGAGGAACGAGGCCGTGGCGATGTAGCGCGGGTCGGTGCGCGGCAGGAGGCGGCCCGTGATCGGCGAGAGCATGACCGCAAAGAAGCCGACCGGCGCCATCACGAGGCCGGCATCGGTGGCGGTGTAGCCGATGTCGGTCTGCAGCCACAGCGGCAGCAGCACGAGATTGCCGAAGTAGAGGCCGTAGCCGATCGACAGCGCGATCGTGCCGCCCGTGAAGTTGCGCCTCGCGAACAGCGACAGGTCGACGACCGGATGCTCGGCCGTCAGCTCCCACACGACGAAGAACGCGAACGCGACGACGGCGGTAAGGCCGAGCACGACGACCGTCGTCGAGGAGAACCAGTCGAGATCCTTGCCCTTGTCGAGCATGACCTGCAGCGAGCCCACCCAGATGATCAGCAGCGCGAGCCCGACACCGTCGATCGGCGCCTTGCGCACGGCTGAATCGCGCGTGCGAAAGATCGCCCACGTCGCGAGCGCGGCGACGATGCCGACCGGGATGTTCACATAGAAGATCCACGGCCACGAGATGTTGTCGGAGATCCAGCCACCGAGAATCGGTCCGGCGACGGGCGCGATCAGCGTGGTCATCGACCACATCGACAGCGCCATCGGCGCCTTGGCGCGTGGATAGCTCGCGAGCAGCAGGGTCTGCGAGAGCGGGATCATCGGACCGGCGACCGCGCCCTGCAGCACGCGCGAGGCGAGCAGGAAGGGCAGCGTGGGCGCGAGGCCGCACAGCCACGACGAGATCACGAACAGGATGATCGACGCCATGAACAGGCGCACCTGGCCGACGCGCTCGGTGAGCCAGCCCGTGAGCGGCACCGAGATCGCGTTGGCGACGGCGAACGAGGTAATGACCCACGTGCCCTGGTCCGACGAGACGCCGAGATCGCCCGAGATCGACGGAATCGACACGTTCGCAATCGACGTGTCGAGCACGTTCATGAACACCGCGAGCGACACCGCAATGGTGCCGATCACGAGCTTGGCGCCTTCGAGCGGCGGATGGACAACGTGTTGTTGCGACATGGCTTCGCTTTTGACTGGCTGCCTGGATCAGGCGCGCTTCTTCGCGCTCGCCGGCGCGGCCGCAGCCGCTGCCTTGCCGGGGTTCTGGCCGGCGTTCTGCGCGATGATGCGGGCGATTTCGGCATCGGCTTCGTCGCCGTACTTGTCGAACACGTTGGTCTCGTAGACCGTGTTCTGCGCGTTGCCGAGCTGGCTGCCTTGATCGTTCTTGATGTTGACGTCGACCTGCATCGACAGGCCGATGCGCAGCGGATGCTTCTCGAGGTCGGCCGGATCGAGCGCGATACGCACCGGCAGGCGCTGCACCACCTTGATCCAGTTGCCCGTCGCGTTCTGCGCGGGCAGCAGCGAGAACGCCGAGCCCGTGCCTGCCGAGAAGCCGGCGACCTTGCCGTGATAGACGACCGACGAGCCGTAGACGTCGGCGGTCAGATCGACCGGCTGGCCAATGCGCATGTGCTTGAGCTGCACTTCCTTGAAGTTCGCGTCGACCCACACGGCGTTGAGCGGCACCACCGACATGAGCGGCGTGCCCGGCGAGACGCGCTGGCCGACTTGCACCGAGCGCTTCGCGACGTAGCCCGTGACCGGCGCGGGCAGCGTGTTGCGCGCGTTGGCGAGGTAGGCGTCGCGCACCTTGGCGGCGGCGGCCATCACGTTCGGGTGCGAGGCGATGGTCGTGTTGGCGGTGAGCGCGCGGTTCGCGGCGAGTTGCTGCTGGGCGGCGTCGAGCGCGGCTTCGGCGCTGTTCACCGTGTCGCGTGCGTGCGAGATCTCTTCCTGCGAGACGGCGCCGGTCTGCGCGACCTGCATGCGGCGGTGCAGATCGTCCTGCGCGCGCGACAGATCGGACTGACGTACGGCGACCTGCGCCTCGTACTGGCTGTCGTCGGCGAAGAGGCCGCGCACCTGGCGCACCGTCTGCGCGAGGTTCGCCTCGGCTTGCTGCAGCGCCACGCGCGCATCGGCCGGGTCCAGCACCACGAGCGGGTCGCCGCTCTTGACGGTCTGCGTGTCGTCGGCGTTCACGGCGATCACCGTGCCCGTGACCTGCGGCGTGATCTGCACGACATTGCCGTTCACGTAGGCATCGTCGGTGCTTTCCGTGTAGCGCGCCACGAGGAAGTAGTACAGGCCATAGGCAATGGCGGCGATCACGATCACGAGGACGAGCAGCGTCATCATGCGGCGGCGCTTGCCATTACTCGCGTTCGGCTGCGGATTGGCGGCCGGTTGCTGGGGGGTGCTCATGGAATGATCTCCAGGTTCGGTCTAGCTTGCTGTTTGTTCGTTTATTTGGTGTGTCGGCCGGCGCGAACGCCTGCGCCTAATTCGGTGCAGCCGGTGTCGCGTTGGCCGTGGCGCCGGTCCAGCTCGCGCCGCTCCACGGTGCGCCATTCGCACCCTTGGCGTCGCTGCCGAGTTCGGCCGGCGGCACGAGGTTCGCGGCCTGTCCGTCGAAGCCGCCGCCGAGCGCCTTGATGAGCGCCATCTGGTCGTCGCGGCGCTGCGCCTTCAGGTTCGCGACGCTTTGTTCGGCGCCGAGACGGTTCTCGTCGGCGTTGAGCACCTGCAGCTGCTCCGAGAGGCCCGCCTTGTAGCGGATCACGGCGAGCTGGTACGCCTTGGTCGAGGCATCGAGCGCGCGCTGGGCATCGACGAGCTGCTTGTCGGCCGAGCGGATCGACGATACCTGGGTCGCGACGTCCTGGAACGCGCCGATGAGCGTCTGGTCGTAGTTCGCCACGTCGAGTTCGAAGTCGGCATAGCGGCCCTTCAACTGGGCACGCAGTGCGCCCGCATCGAAGATCGGCAGGTGCACGGCGGGTCCGAACTGCGCCTGGCGGCTCGTGAAGTTGAGGAATTTGCCCCAGCCGAACGCATCGAAGCCGAAGCCCGCGGCGAGGTTCACGTCGGGATAGAACTCGGCCTTCGCTTCCTTCACGTCGTGCATCGCGGCCTCGACCTGCCAGCGCGCGGCGACGATGTCGGGTCGGCGTGCCACGAGATCGGCGGGCAGGTTGTCGGGCAGCGCGACGTTGGCGGCCGGGTTGAGCACCGGCGGGGCGATCTGCAGCCCGCGATCGGGGCCCTTGCCGAGCAGGGCGCCGAGTTGATAGCGCACCGATTCGATCTGGCCGTCGATCTGCGAGAGATTGGCCTGGCTCGTCGCGGTGTTGCCGTTCGCCGTCTGGCGCTCGACGTTGGTGTCGAGCCCGGCGACGACGCGCCCGTCCGTGATTGTGCCGATGGTCTTGCGGTTGTTGATTTCGCGCGCGGCGATGTCGCGCAGCGTGTACAGCTGCGCGAGCTGGTTATAGGTGCGCGCCACGGAAGCCGCGAGCGTAATGCGTGCCTGCTGCATGTCGGCTTCGGCCGCCTTCTCCTGCGACACGGCCTGGCCCAGACGCTGGCGGTTCTTGCCCCACAGGTCCAGCTCCCACGATGCGCTCGCGAGCACGTTGTTCTCGCTGTACCACGTGCCGCCGTACGGCGGCGGGAACAGGGCGTTGGCCGAGTACAGCTCGCGGGTCCACGAATAGCTCGCGTTGACCTTGGGCATCAGCGCCGACTTCGAGGTCTCGATGTACGAGGACGCCTTCGCGATGCGCGCCTGCGCCTGCGCGATGCTCGGGCTGCCTTCGAGCGCTTCGTCGATCAGCTTGGGCAGTTGCGGGTCGCCGAACTGGCTGGCCCAGTCGAGCGTCGGCCATTGACCGCCTTGTGCCGGAATGCTTTGGGAAGTCTCGAACTGCGTCGGCTGGGCGAGTTGCTTGTCGCTCTTGATGCCGATGTAGTTCGCGCACCCGCCAAGGGCGAGCGCCGTCACCGCGGCGGCGACGGCGGCCCGGCAGGACAGCACCGGCGCGCACAGGGATTGGGAGTTCATTGCTCGTCTCGATACGTGAGAGGTAGGAGTAATACTGGACGATGCAGCTTTCTGCTTGTTCGAAGCGCGGGCAGCCGCCGCGCAAACTGGTTGCCCCGTCATGAATTGCTGGCGGGCGGCTGAGTCGGCTGATTCTTGAGCTGCTCGCAACTGCCGCTATTCGCGAGCATCCGGCGCAGCATGCTCTTGAGGAAACCGATCTCCTCGGCGGTGAAGCCGGTGGTCAGGTTATCGGTGACGCCCGTGAAGATCGGCGGCATGCGCATCGCGAGCTTCTCGCCTTCGGGCGTGAGCGCGAGGCGTACCGCACGGCGGTCTTCGGAGCTGCGCACGCGCTCGAGCAGACCGCGCTTTTCGAGCCGGTCCACGAGCCGCGTCACAGCGCTCGCGTCGATGCCGTATTCGCGCGCCAGTTCGGCCGCGAGCACGCACTTGCCGCTCGCCACCATGAACAGCACGCTGGCCTGCTGGCTCGTGATGCCCAGCTCAGCGAGGGTGCGCTGCGTCACCATGTTCGACATCGCCGATCTCACGCGAGTGAGCAGGTAGCCGACGCTTTCGCCGAAGTCGTAGTCGAACACGCCGGGCGGCGTGGGGGTCGGATCCGTCATGATTCAGATGCGCCAGCAATGGTTGACCAGGCAGCAATTATAGGTGCGGTTAGTTGACGCGGCAAGGTTTAATTACGCGTTCGCTAACAAAGCATTGCGGGCGGGCCCGGGTAATCGGCGAGGGTGGACGGGCTCGCCGTCGGTAGGGTTATAGATCCATGATGTCGATTCACAGTCCCGTGCTATAATTTTGGGTTCCCAAGAGTGCGTCATCGCTGAAATGCCGGAGCGTCGAGGTGGGAGTCGTGTGGGGTCATTTGACACATCGATTCGCCGGCCCGACGAAAGTGGCAGCGTCCTGTGTGGTCCGACTGAAGACAAGTCGCGGGCCGGGCAGGGTGAAGACGGGCGCACCCAACTGTTTCCAGGTTCCCTATGTCCCGCGCCCTTCGCAACATCGCCATCATCGCCCACGTCGACCACGGCAAGACTACGCTCGTCGATCAACTGCTGCGCCAGTCCGGTACGTTCCGCGACAACCAGCAGATTGCCGAACGTGTCATGGATTCGAACGACATCGAAAAGGAGCGCGGGATCACGATTCTCGCGAAGAACTGCGCGGTCGAATACGAAGGCACCCACATCAACATCGTCGACACCCCGGGCCACGCCGACTTCGGCGGTGAGGTCGAGCGCGTGCTGTCGATGGTCGACTCGGTGCTGCTGCTCGTCGATGCGGTCGAGGGCCCGATGCCGCAGACCCGCTTCGTGACGAAGAAGGCGCTCGCGCTCGGTCTGAAGCCGATCGTCGTCGTCAACAAGATCGACCGCCCGGGTGCGCGTATCGACTGGGTGATCAACCAGACCTTCGACCTGTTCGACAAGCTCGGCGCCACCGAAGAGCAGCTCGACTTCCCGGTCGTGTACGCGTCGGGCCTGAACGGCTACGCGTCGCTCACCGACGATGCGCGCGAAGGCGACATGCGTCCGCTGTTCGAGGCGATCCTCGAACACGTGCCGGTGCGCGATGCCGATCCGGAAGGTCCGCTCCAGCTGCAAATCACCTCGCTCGACTACTCGGCCTACGTTGGCCGTATCGGCGTGGGCCGCATCAAGCGCGGCCGCATCAAGCCGGGTCAACCGGTGGCGCTGCGCTTCGGTCCGGACGGCGACGTGATGAACCGCAAGATCAACCAGGTGCTGTCGTTCAGCGGTCTCGAGCGCGTGCAGGTCGAAACGGCTGAAGCCGGCGACATCGTGCTGATCAACGGTATTGAAGACATCGGCATTGGCGCCACGATCTGCGCGGTCGATACCCCCGAAGCGCTGCCGATGATCACGGTGGACGAGCCGACGCTCACGATGAACTTCCTCGTGAACTCGTCGCCGCTCGCCGGCCGCGAAGGCAAGTTCGTGACGAGCCGCCAGATCCGCGACCGTCTCACGAAGGAACTGAACCACAACGTGGCGCTGCGCGTGAAGGACACGGGCGACGAAACGACGTTCGAAGTGTCGGGCCGCGGCGAGCTGCACCTGACGATCCTGATCGAAAACATGCGCCGTGAAGGCTACGAGCTGGCCGTGTCGCGTCCGCGCGTGGTGCTGCACGAAGTCGACGGCGTGAAGCACGAGCCGTACGAACTGCTGACCGTGGACGTCGAAGACGCGCATCAGGGCGGCGTGATGGAAGAGTTGGGCCGCCGCAAGGGCGAAATGCTCGACATGGCTTCGGACAGCCGTGGCCGCACGCGTCTCGAGTACCGCATTCCGGCACGCGGCCTGATCGGCTTCCAGGGCGAGTTCATGACGCTCACGCGCGGCACGGGCCTGATGAGCCACGTGTTCGACGAGTACGGCCCCGTCAAGGATGGCACGCTCGGCGAGCGCCGCAACGGCGTGCTGATCTCGCAGGACGATGGCGCCGCTGTCGCCTACGCACTGTGGAAGCTGCAGGATCGCGGCCGCATGTTCGTGAAGCCGGGCGATGCGCTCTATGAGGGTATGATCATCGGCATTCACAGCCGCGACAACGACCTCGTCGTGAACCCGATCAAGGGCAAGCAGCTCACCAACGTGCGCGCCTCGGGCACCGATGAAGCCGTGCGCCTCGTGCCGCCGATCCAGATGTCGCTCGAATACGCAGTCGAATTCATCGACGACGACGAACTCGTGGAAGTGACGCCGCAATCGATCCGTCTGCGCAAGCGTCATCTGAAGGAACACGAGCGTCGCCGTGCAAGCCGTGAAGGTGGCGCCGAGTAATCGGCCCGCTGGTTTTTGCGCACTGCAATGCAAGTAAGGAATCAAAAAAGCCGCCGCGGTCAGGGCGGCTTTTTTGCGTCCGGCGGCAATTGCATCGCGGTGCTGGCAGAGTGTGTTGCAAAGCGCGCAAAAGCCCTTGGGCAAAGGGCTCGCGTGCGATGTTCTGCCACCTTGCAATCTATGGAGAGGATCACATATGTGATATGCTCCGCGGATGCAGTTTTAGGTCCTTCCAAGCAGACTTGATTCGCAATCCGCTAAACGGTCAGGCCGTGGCGCGGAAGGTTGAGTAACCCGCTATTTTTCGAGAAACTCGAAGAAAGGTGAGCGTAAATGTCGGAAACAATGAAGCAGTTTCAGCTGAACTCGTATTTGTTCGGCGGCAATGCTCCGTATGTCGAAGAGCTATACGAAGCATATCTTGATAACCCCGCGTCCGTGCCCGACACGTGGCGTGAGTATTTCGACGCACTGCAAAACGTGCCGTCGTCGACGGGTACTGCCGACAGCGACGTCGCCCACGGGCCGATCGTCGAATCGTTCGCGCAACGCGCCAAGGCCAATGCATTCATTCCGCGTGGAGGTGGCGAGGATCTCGCTACGTCGCGCAAGCAAGTCTACGTTCAGTCGCTGATCGGCGCATACCGCTTCCTCGGTTCGCAGTGGGCCAACCTCGACCCGCTCAAGCGCCGCGAACGCCCGCCCATCCCCGAGCTCGAACCTGCGTTCTACGACTTCACCGAAGCCGACATGGACCAGACGTTCAGCGCCACGAACCTGTATTTCGGTTTCGAGCGCGCGACGCTGCGCGAGATCGTCAAGGCATTGCGTGACACGTACTGCGGCACGATCGGCGCCGAGTACATGTACATCAGCGATCCTGAGCAAAAGCGCTGGTGGAAGGAGCGTCTCGAGTCGATCCGCTCGACGCCGAACTTCTCCAGCGACAAAAAGAAGCACATCCTGCAGCGCCTCACGGCCTCCGAAGGCCTCGAGCGCTTCCTGCACACCAAGTACGTCGGCCAGAAGCGCTTCTCGCTCGAAGGTGGCGAAAGCTTCATCGCCGCGATGGACGAAGTCGTGCGTCACGGCGGTGCGAAGGGCGTGCAGGAAATCGTCATCGGCATGGCTCACCGTGGCCGTCTGAACGTGCTGGTCAACACGCTCGGCAAGATGCCGGCGGACCTCTTTGCCGAATTCGAAGGCAAGCACGTCGACGACCTGCCGGCCGGCGACGTGAAGTACCACAAGGGCTTCTCGTCGGACGTTCCGACCGAAGGCGGCCCGGTTCACCTGTCGCTCGCGTTCAACCCGTCGCACCTCGAAATCGTCAACCCGGTTGTCGAAGGCTCGGCCAAGGCCCGTATGGACCGTCGCGGCGACGCGGACGGCCTGCAGGTGCTGCCGGTGCAGATCCACGGCGACGCGGCCTTCGCGGGCCAGGGCGTCGTGATGGAAACGCTGAACCTCGCGCAAACGCGCGGCTACGGCACGCACGGCACGCTGCACATCGTCATCAACAACCAGATCGGCTTCACGACGTCGGACCCGCGCGATGCGCGCTCGACGCTCTACTGTACCGACGTGGTCAAAATGATCGAAGCGCCGGTGCTGCACGTGAACGGCGACGATCCGGAAGCGGTCGTGCTGGCGATCCAGCTCGCGGTCGATTTCCGCATGCAGTTCCACAAGGACGTCGTCGTCGACATCGTCTGCTTCCGCAAGCTCGGCCACAACGAGCAGGACACCCCGGCGGTCACGCAGCCGCTCATGTACAAGAAGATCGCGCAGCACCCGGGCACCCGTGCGCTGTACGCCGAGAAGCTCGTGCAGCAGGGCGTCATCACGGCGGAAGACGGCGACAACTACGTCAAGGCCTACCGTGCCGCGATGGACGAAGGTCACCACACCATCGACCCGGTGCTCTCGAACTACAAGAGCAAGTACGCGGTCGACTGGGTGCCGTTCCTGAACCGCAAGTGGACGGACGCCGCCGACACGGCCGTGCCGCTCGCCGAACTCAAGCGTCTGGCTGAGCGCATCACGACTATTCCCGCGAACTTCAAGGTTCACCCGCTGGTCGAGCGCGTCATCAACGACCGTCGCGCGATGGGCAAGGGCGAAGCGAAGCTCGACTGGGGCATGGGCGAGCACCTCGCGTACGCGTCGCTGGTCGCATCGGGCTATGCGGTTCGCCTGACCGGCCAGGATTCGGGCCGCGGCACCTTCACGCACCGTCACGCTGTTCTGCACGATCAGAACCGCGAGCGCTGGAACGACGGCACGTACATTCCGCTGCAGAACATCGGCGAAAACCAGGCGCAGTTCACGGTGATCGACTCGGTGCTCTCCGAAGAAGCCGTGCTCGGTTTCGAATATGGCTACTCGACCGCCGAGCCGAATACGCTCGTCGCGTGGGAAGGCCAGTTCGGCGACTTCGTGAACGGCGCGCAAGTCGTGATCGACCAGTTCATCTCGTCGGGCGAAGTGAAGTGGGGCCGCGTCTCGGGTCTCACGATGCTGCTGCCGCACGGCTACGAAGGCCAGGGTCCGGAGCACTCGTCGGCGCGTATCGAGCGCTTCCTGCAGCTGTGCGCCGAGCACAACATGCAGGTCGTGCAGCCGACCACGCCGGCGCAGATCTTCCACCTGCTGCGTCGCCAGATGATCCGCCTGTTCCGCAAGCCGCTCGTCGTCTTCACGCCGAAGTCGCTGCTGCGTCACAAGGAAGCCGTGTCGGACCTGTCGGAACTCGCGAAGGGCTCGTTCCAGCCGGTCATCGGCGAAGTGGACGACACCATCGACGCGAAGAAGGTCAAGCGCGTGGTGGTCTGCTCGGGCCGCGTGTATTTCGACCTCGTCGCGCATCGTCGCGAAGCGAAGGCGAACGACGTTGCGATCTTCCGTGTCGAGCAGCTCTATCCGTTCGCGCACAAGCAGTTCGAAGCCGAGCTGAAGAAGTACGACAACGCAACCGAAGTGGTGTGGGTGCAGGACGAGCCGCAGAATCAGGGCCCGTGGTTCTACATCGAGCATCACCTGAAGGAAGGCATGAAGGAAGGCATGAAGCTCGCGTACAGCGGCCGTCCTGCTTCGGCCTCGCCGGCGGTCGGCTACTACGCGAAGCATTACGAGCAGCAAAAGGCGCTGATCGAAGGTGCGTTTGGCCGCCTGAAGGGCGCCCAGGTCGCGAAGTAACCAGCATATTCGAACCGGGAAGGCGTGAAGCACGCTTTCCCGCGCCCTTATGCGCGACCCGGTTCGTCACAGATACGTATTCAGGATAATCACATGGCTATTGTTGAAGTCAAAGTCCCCCAGCTTTCGGAGTCGGTCTCGGAAGCCACCATGCTGCAGTGGAAGAAGAAGCCGGGCGAAGCAATCGCAATCGATGAAATCCTCATCGAACTCGAAACGGACAAGGTGGTCCTCGAAGTGCCCGCGCCGGCAGCCGGCGTGATGGTCGAGCTCGTCGCCAACGACGGTGACACCGTCGTCGCCGACCAGGTGATCGCGAGGATCGATACGGAAGGCAAGGCGGGTGCCGCTGCCGCTCCGGCCGCTGCTGCCGCCCCGGCTGCCGCGCCCGCCGCTGCTGCGACCGCCGCCCCGGCTGCGGCCGCTGCTGCATCGAGCAGCACCGTGGCGTCGCCCGCTGCGACCAAGCTGATGGCCGAGAAGGGCCTGTCGGGTTCGGACGTCGGCGGCACGGGCCGCGATGGCCGCATCACGAAGCAGGACGTGCTCGGCGCGGGCGCTCCGAAGGCCGCTCCCGCAGCAGCGCCGGCCGCCAAGGCTGCCGCCGCCGCGAAGCCGTCGCTGCCGCAAGTCAACGCACCGGCATCGGCTGCGAACTGGCTCAACGACCGTCCGGAACAACGCGTGCCGATGTCGCGTCTGCGTGCGCGTATCGCCGAGCGTCTGCTCGAGTCGCAACAGACCAACGCCATCCTCACGACGTTCAACGAAGTGAACATGGCGCCGGTCATGGACCTGCGCAACAAGTACAAGGACAAGTTCGAGAAGGAACATGGCGTGAAGCTCGGCTTCATGTCGTTCTTCGTGAAGGCGACAGTCCACGCCCTCAAGAAGTTCCCGCTCGTGAACGCGTCGATCGACGGTAACGACATCGTCTATCACGGCTACTTCGACATCGGTATCGCGGTCGGTTCGCCGCGTGGCCTGGTGGTGCCGATCCTGCGCAACGCCGACCAGATGAGCCTCGCCGACATCGAGAAGAAGATCGCCGAATTCGGCCAGAAGGCCAAGGACGGCAAGCTCTCGATCGAGGAAATGACCGGCGGTACGTTCTCGATCTCGAACGGCGGTGTGTTCGGCTCGATGCTCTCGACGCCGATCATCAACCCGCCGCAGTCGGCGATCCTCGGCGTGCACGCCACCAAGGAGCGCGCGGTGGTCGAGAACGGCCAGATCGTGATCCGTCCGATGAACTATCTGGCGATGTCGTACGACCACCGGATCATCGACGGCCGCGAAGCGGTGCTCTCGCTCGTCGCCATGAAGGATGCGCTCGAAGATCCGGCGCGCCTGCTGCTCGACCTGTAAGTCACACCTCTCAAGCATCTGGTTTCACCGGGAGCGGCGCGCGGGCAGATCGCGCGCGCGGCGCTCCGCATCGAAAGGATTACCATGTCCACGAAGGAATTTGACGTTGTCGTGATCGGCGCGGGCCCTGGCGGCTATATCGCGGCGATTCGCGCGGCGCAGCTCGGCAAGTCGGTTGCCTGTATCGAGCAATGGAAGAACCCGGCCGGCACGCTCAAGCTCGGCGGCACCTGCCTGAACGTCGGCTGCATCCCGTCGAAGGCGTTGCTCGCCTCGTCGGAAGAATTTGAGAACGCTCAGCATCACCTCGCCGACCACGGCATCAGCGTGTCGGACGTGAAGATCGACGTCACGAAGATGATGGGCCGCAAGGACGCCATCGTCGAGAAAATGACGAAGGGCATCGAGTTCCTGTTTCGCAAGAACAAGATCACCTGGCTCAAGGGCCATGGCAAGTTCGTCGGCAAGAACGACGCCGGCGTGCAGATCGAAGTGAGCGGCGAAGGCGAGACGGAAGTCGTCTCGGCGAAGAACGTCATCATCGCGACGGGCTCGAAGGCGCGTCATCTGCCGGGCATGCCGGTCGACAACAAGATCGTCGCCGACAACGAAGGCGCGCTCGCGTTCGACGCCGTGCCGAAGAAGCTCGCCGTGATCGGCGCCGGTGTGATCGGTCTGGAGCTCGGCTCGGTGTGGCGCCGTCTCGGCGCCGACGTGACGGTGCTCGAAGCGCTGCCGGAATTCCTCGGCGCGGCTGACCAGTCGCTGTCGAAGGAAGCCGCCAAGCTCTTCAAGAAGCAGGGCCTCGACATTCACGTCGGCGTGAAGGTCGGTGAAGTGAAGGCGACGGACAAGAACGTCACGATCAACTACACGGACAAGGACGGCAACGCGCAAGTGCTCGAAGCCGACCGCCTGATCGTGTCGGTTGGCCGCGTGCCGAACACCGACAACCTCGGTCTCGACGCCATCGGCCTGAAGGCCAACGAGCGAGGTTTCATCGACGTCGACGACCACTGCGCGACGAGCGTGCCGAACGTGTACGCGATCGGCGACGTGGTGCGCGGTCCGATGCTTGCGCACAAGGCCGAAGACGAAGGCGTGCTGGTGGCCGAGATCATCGATGGCCAGAAGCCGCACATCGACTACAACTGCATTCCGTGGGTGATCTACACCGAGCCGGAAATCGCATGGGTCGGCAAGACGGAGCAGCAGTTGAAGGCCGAAGGCCGCGACATCAAGACGGGCCAGTTCCCGTTCATGGCGAACGGCCGCGCGCTCGGCATCAACAAGGCCGACGGCTTTGTGAAGATGATCGCCGACGCGAAGACCGACGAGCTGCTCGGCGTGCACATCATCTCGGCGAACGCATCGGATCTGATCGCGGAAGCCGTGGTGGCGATGGAGTTCAAGGCGGCCGCCGAAGACATCGGCCGTATCTGCCATCCGCACCCGTCGCTGTCGGAAGTCATGCGTGAGGCGGCACTCGCCGTCGACAAGCGCGCGCTCAACATGTAAGAGCGCGCGGGCCGGACGGCTGTGCTGTCCGGCCGCTTGGTACTTGCATCACAGCATTACCCGAGGCGGGTGGGTCGATCCCTCCCGCCTTTCCTCATTGTGGCCACGTAATGAACGTCACCGAATACTACGAGAACGAACTGCAGACTCGGGGCTACAAGCCCGATGCGGCCCAGCGCGCCGCCGTCGACCGGCTGCAACGGTGCTATGACGAGTGGGTCGCGTACAAGTCGCGCCGCTCGAATGCGTTCAAAAAGCTGATCATGCATCCCGATCTGCCGCGTGGCGTGTACATGTGGGGCGGCGTCGGGCGCGGCAAGAGCTTCCTGATGGACAGCTTTTACGCGGTCGTGCCGGTGCAGCGCAAGACGCGTCTGCATTTCCACGAGTTCATGCGCGAAGTGCATCGTGAACTCGAAGAACTGAAAGGGCAGGCCGATCCGCTCGACGAACTCGCGAGGCGCATCGCCAAGCGCTATCGGCTGATCTGCTTCGACGAATTCCACGTCTCGGACATCGCCGACGCGATGATCCTGTACCGTCTGCTCGATCGCCTGTTCCTGAACGGCGTGCAGTTCGTGATGACGTCCAACTACGAGCCCGATTCGCTGTATCCGGACGGCCTGCATCGCGACCGCATGCTGCCCGCCATCGAACTGATCAAGGACAAGCTCGACGTGATGAACGTCGATGCAGGCGTCGACTACCGGCAGCGCACGCTCGCGCAGGTCGAGGTCTATCACACGCCGCTTGGCGCCGACTCTGACCGCGCGCTGCGGCGCTCGTTTTCGCAACTCGCGGCAGTGCCCGACGAGAGCCCGATCCTGCACATCGAGAAGCGCGAATTGAAGGCGTTGCGACGTGCCGATGGCGTCGTCTGGTTCGACTTCGCGACGCTGTGCGGCGGCCCGCGCTCGCAGAACGACTACCTCGAACTGGCGAGCCGCTTTCACGCGGTGATCCTCTCCGAGGTGCCGCAGATGTCGCCGCGCATGGCCTCGGAGGCGCGCCGCTTCACCTGGCTCATCGACGTGTTCTACGACCACAAGGTGAAGCTGCTGATGTCGGCGGCGGTGCGCCCGGAGGACCTCTATCCCGAGGGGCCGATGGCGAACGAATTCACGCGCACGGTCTCGCGGATCGTCGAAATGCAGTCGAAGGAATATCTCGAAGCGCCGCGCCGCGTCGTGCACACAGCGCTGACCTGAAGCGCGCGGGCGTGCCTCGCGCGCCAATTTCAGGATTCGGATTCATCCGATGTTCGCCGGCTGGTCAAGCCGATATCGTTTGTCAGGCCAACGTTCTGACAAAGGAGATAGCCTTGACGCCCTACCGCGACATCACTGACCAAGAGTGGCAGCGGGTCATGCCCCTGTTGCCCGAACTGCGTCCGCGCGCGGAGTTGCGTGGACGTCCCCTTGCCAATACCCGCTCCGTATTGAACGGCGTGCTGTGGGTCATGTACAGCGGTGCGACCTGGTCGGCCATGCCGCGCCGCTACCCGTCCTATCAGACTTGCCATCGCCGCTTCAAGGCGTGGCATGACGACGGGGTCCTGAAGCGGGTCATGGGGGAGCTGTTCGGCGAAGACGGCGTGACGCTGTGCAATTCAATCGAAACCCGCATGCGCAAGCACCTGAGCCAGGCGGAAAAGGCCGCGCGCACCGGCGAGTCTTCGCCGGCGTCGGTTGTCACACCGGCGTTCCCGCAAGGCATGAATCAACCGTTCAACTATCGCGGGCTGTTCAGGCAGTCTGCCTAGTGCTAGCGATGCGCAGTGTCCTGCGATGCGGCCCGTCATTGCGCGCACGAATGACGGGCCGTTTAGCTTGCAGCGTGCTGTTGGCTCGTCCGGTTACTGCTGACGGTTCCAGGTTTGCGAGCGGCCAAGCATCGCTACACCAATGTAGCCACGCACCACGAGTTTCTGGCCGTTGTCTTCAAGGTGCATCTTGCATTTGTAGATCTTGCCGCTTTCCGGGTCGAGGATGTGTCCTTCGTCCCAGCCGTCGCCGCTCTTTTTCATGTCGTCGATGATCGTCATGCCGAGGATCAGCTGATCCTTGCGCGCATCGGTGCACGCGGTGCAGCGGCGCTCGGGCTGGTCGTTGGCGGCGAGACCCTTGATGACCTTGCCCGCAAGCGTTCCGTCGCTGGTCTGGCTGATCTGCACCAGTGCCTTCGGCTGGCCAGTGTGGTCGTCGATGGTCTGCCACGTGCCGACGGGCGAGGACGTGTCGGCGAAGGCACTGCCGAGTGCGCCCATCCAGAGCACGGCGGCCGCGGTGGCGAGCCTGGCTGCGCGGGTGAGGCGAGTCCGGCTGCGTCCGGTCGAATCGATCATGTGTTTTTCCTCCTGGATCCTGATGGCCGCGTCGCCCGGTCGCGCGATTTCTTGTCGTGAAGGGCCCTTGCCGAGCCCGGTTCGGCGCAGCGCTCCTCCGGGTTCGCCGGAGCGCCTGACGACGAACGGGCAGGATACGCGAAAGCCCTTCGTGCGTTTGATAGGGCTTCCTCTAGTCGGCACGCGGCTAAGGGTTTGCGCCAGGGTCCGCGCGGCGCTGCCGGTGCCGGGTCGACGCCCATGGTTCGTTAGTCATGCGAAATAAATGGGCGTTTGCCAGAGGGTTGGCGCAAACGATCGCGGTGACACGGCGGCGGGGCGAAAAGCGGGGCGTGCATCGCGGGCTGGCGCGGCCTCGCGGGCCGTGCACGGATTTGTCGATGTTATGTGCGGTAGCGACTACCACAAAGCGCACGGAAAGAGAAATCAGCGTGGCAAATTTTCGAGGGACAGTCCGAAACCGGTGGAAACTGAGTAATAATGAGACGGTTTTGCCAAAAAATTAAAACTGTTCAAGCAGGAATTACATGGACCACAAGTCGATAGCTCGACAGATTGTGCTGGCAGCACTGATGTTGACCGGGGGCGCGCAAGCCGGATGCGCGCAGGCCTTGACTGACAACGGTACCGCGAGTCAGGCCATCGCGATGGCGCCGGCTCAGTCGGATTCCGCATCGGCGGGCGCGGCAGCGGCAGCAGGGCAGCAGGACACGGCAGCTGTGCTGACCGCCGACGAGGCGAAGCAGAGTGCGGCCGGCAATGTTGCCGAGTTGCAGCAGATGATTCACGGCCCGGACCTGACGGAACTGCGCACGACGTACAACGGCAGTTACGGCGCGAGCTTGCTGTTTTACGGCAAGGAAATGACGTATTACGTCGCGCTGTTTCAGCAGAAGACTTTTTGGCGCGTCATCAAAACCAGCGACGAAACTCGCGCTGAAATGATCTATCGCGATTTCGCGCGTCAGACGGCCCAGCTCTCGGATGTCGAAATCCGGCGCACCAAGCTCGAGGCGCAGAAGGCGTTCACGGAACGCATGATCGCGCTGTCGCAGGAAAACGCGAACCGTCTGCAGGCCGACCTCACGATCGCGCGCGAGCAGCAGGCTGTCGTTGCCGACCAGCAGCGTCAGACCCGCGATCAGGCGAACTCGCTGCAGGCCGAGAAGACGGCGGCGCAAGACCAGCTGCGTACCTTGCAGCGTCAGGTGCGCGAGTTGCAGCGCCAGGTCGAGAGCGGTTTGCCGGTCCGTTAAGGACGCGCGAGGCGTAACGTAGTGGGCGTGGACGCGGCGTCGCGTCTGCGCTTCGTCACGCCGGGCGATCGGCGTCCGCACATGGACGGGCGCTGCGCGCGCTCGTCAGTGCGCGACCGCGGGCTGCGCGTTGGGCGCACTGCGGCGCGACGCGCTCTCCCAGATCGCGACGACGATCAGCACGACCGTCGTGATGCCGTCGGTCATGAGCAGGTCGGTGCGCAGCGCGAGCGGCGCAGCGAGCGCGAAGAGCGCAAGGCCGCTCCAGTGCGACAGTGGAAAGCGGCCGTACACCGTGCGCTTGTAGAGGCCGTTGCCGAGCACATACAGCGCCGGCCCGCCGACGAGCAGCCACGCGTGCGCGCCATCCACGCGCAGCGCCGGATGCAGCAGCACGAGATCGTCGCCGGCTGCGGCGGCGATCATCCCGGCAATCAGCACGACATGCACGTAGTGAAAGGCGGCGGCCATCAAACCGGGCTCGCGCGCTTCTTCTGCCGCACGGCTGCCCGCGCGGCTCCCGGTATCGAAATAAATCCACCACATCGCGATGCTGCCCGTGAAGCAGACGGCAAACGCGATCATCGTCGGCGCAGTCCACACGCTGCTGTCCGAAAAGCTGCCTCCCGTCACGACCACTGACTCGCCCAGCGCGAGGATCACGAACGCCTGGCAGCGCTCGGCGATATGACCGCCCGCCGCGCTGCGCCAATCGGCTGCGCGCGAGCGGCCGAGCAGCGGCAGCGCGAAGCCGAGCATCGGCGCGACGTACTCGCACAGCACGGCGACCGACCACCAGCCGATGCGCGCGACGCCATCGGCGAGACCGCCTGCGATCCACGCACAAGCCGATATCGCGAGCCAGCCGCCGATGCGCCGGAAGTTTGGCGTCAGCACATGTTCGGGCCCGAGAAACACCAGCACGACGAGGCTGCGGCCTACCTGGATCGTCACGTAACTCAACGCGAATGTCAGGCCGCGCGAATCGAACGCGAGCGGCAGGCTCGCGGCCATCACCATGCCCACCAGCATCACCGCAAACAACAGCAAGCGCACGGGGATCCGGTCGGGGTCGAACCAGTTCGTGACCCAGCACGTGTATTGCCAGCCGAGCCACACGGCGAACCAGAGGATCAGTGTCTCGAAGGCGCCGGTGAGCGTGAGGTCGTGCATCAGGCGATGCGAGAGCTGCGTGACCGCGAACGCATAGATCAGGTCGAAGAACAGTTCGACGTAGGTGACGCTCGCGTGGGAGCGCTCGCGCAGATAGCGGGCGGGGCGTGTTGTGCGCATCGAGATGGGTGAACGCGGTTTCAGGCGGGCTGGAGAGCGGCAGGCGTGGCGCCCGGACCGGGGACTCTGGCGCTCAGGCACGGCCGCGCACGGCGCCGCGTGCGAGCGCGGACACGGGCGCGCACACGAGCGCGCACACGAGCGCAGCGAGGCAGTGCGCGTGCCGGTTCAATGCTTGCCGGAATGCGGTTGCTGCGGGTGCTCGGGATGGTGGGATTGCTTGCGGGTGCGCGGCGCTTCGGGCGCGGGTGCCGACGAAGGCGCGATCGCGATCGGATCGCTGGCCGGGAAAGTTTCTTCGAGGGCTTCGTCGAGTGCGTCGTCGGATTGCTTCGCGGGGGGCTGCGGCCGGGATGCGCTCATGTCGTGCTCCGTCAGAAGGGGACATGAGCACAAGCATAACGCAATGCACCCGGCGATGAGCGCGCGTGGCGCGCATCATCGCGGGAAGGAGGCGAATTGCGCGGCTTAGCTGTTGTTGCCGCCGGAATCGCCGCCGTTGTTGCCGTTGCCGTTGTTGCCGTTGCCGCCGTTCGTGGCGTTGCCATAGAGACGGCGACGACGCGTGACGACCACGGGCGCATCGGAGCTCGAACCGCTGCGCTCGTGATTGGGCGCGCTGCCGTACGGCTCGCGCGGTTCGCGTGGTTCACGCGGCTCGCGAGGTTCGCGCGGGCCATGCGTGCCGTGCGGACCACGGGTGCCATGCTCGCCATGCGAGGTGCGTGCCGGACGCGGCCCGGGGCGCGTGCCCGTGTCGAGTTGAATGGTGGAGATGGCGCGCTTGTAGATGCCTTGCAGGCCGACGGGCGTGCGCAGCATCACCAGGTACTGATCGAACGACTCGATGCATCCCGTCAGGCGAATGCCATTGACGAGATAGATTTCGACGCGCTTTCTTTCTTTGCGCGCGGCGTTCATGAAGTCGTTTTGCGGATGCGATTCTGCGGAAGGCATGGACGAGTTGGTTTGGCCAGGCGGCGCGAAGCCGCATCAGTTGTAAACGTTTGCTCGCCGCGATTCTACCCTGTGTCGGCGTAGCGCGCGTGAATGAACGCGAACATCCCGACTATAGCCGGGGCCGCGCGGAATCGGTGTTACCCCTGTATTCCAATGCCTGCATAACCGTTGACCTGGCCGTTCGGCAGCCGCTTTCGAATCTGCCGGCAAAACCCCCGCCGGGGCCTGCGCGCAGCTGCCGGGCGTTCATGGCCTGCGGCAGTACGACGCGCACGCAGACCACGAATTCACAGCGTAGTGCATATGCGCGTCGATGGCAGGCGAAAGTTGCGGCCGGCGGCAACATATCGTTGCAGCTGTTACATCGCGTAGCGCTCCAGCACCCGATGCGCCCCTCAATAGTGCGACCCGCAACGGCGCCGCTCTGTGCGGCGGCACACCGTGCGATCGCGGATCGCTCGATGGCGCGAGCCGCGATGGAATAAAGCCCGCTCCCGCTACGTTTATCCCCCATGGCAACGGCGCTGCGCGGCGGCTTGCGCGACATGCGCTCACTCGCAAGGTAGGCCAGGCAGTGCGCCGGGCCATCCGTCCTGCAGGAGACGAACATGAGACTGTCCCGTATTCTCACGGTGCTCGCGTTGCTGGTGGCCGTGCCGCTATGGCCGCTCGCGGCGTGCTCGACGCCGAGCGACATGAATTCCGGCAATTCGGCGAGCGGCACATCGGGCTCCGGCAGCAGCGGCGGCTACTGACCAGGCGCGCGCGTGTTGCGCCGTCCGTCGCCCGGCTTCGAGGCCGGGGTCGTTGCGCAGCTTCCGCAGCTGCGGCGGTACGCGCGCGCGCTCACCGGCGACGCCGCGTGGGCCGACGACCTCGTGCAGGACGCCGCCGAGCGCGCGCTGTCGCGCTGGACGAGCTTTCGGCCGCAATCCAATCTGCGCGCGTGGCTGCTCACGATCCTGCGCCATCTCTACATCGACCAGTTGCGGGGGCGTCGCGAGATCGCGTTCGACGATGAAAGCGCGCCGTGGCGCTCGCTCGAGGCGCCGCGCGGCGAGGTCGACGCACTCGTGCTGCGCGACTTGCAGCGCGCGCTCTATGCGCTGCCCGCCAACCAGCGCGAGGTGCTGCTGCTCGTGTGTGTCGAGGAGCTGACCTACGACGAGGCTTCGAGCGTGCTCGGCGTGCCGTGCGGCACGGTGATGTCGCGCCTCTCGCGCGCGAGGGAGCGCTTGCGTGTCTTGCTCGAACACGATCCCGCGTGCCGTCCCGCGCCGCTCAAGATCGTCTCAAGCTAGCGGAAACGAGCCATGAGCCACGACGACGACCACCAACGCGATCGCGACCGCCACGACGCCCCGCAGGCGCCGGGCAACCGTGCCGCGCAGCCCGCCGGCGATGACCTCGCGGCGCTCGCCGCGCTGTCGGCCTTTGTCGACGGCGAGTTGCCGGCGGCGGAACTGGCTGCGGTGCGCGAGCAGATCGCGGCCGATCCCGCGGCCGCGCGCCGGGTCGCCGACTATGGCGCGCAGAAGGCCGCGCTGCAGGCACTGTGCGCGGGTCTCGCCGAGGACACGCCGGCTGCGCCGGCCGCGTTCGTGCTGCGCGAGCGCACGCCGTGGTGGTGGCGCGCGGGCATGGCGGCGGCGTGGATCGTCGTCGGTGCGGGGCTCACGCTGGCTGCCACGACGTTCTGGCCGCGCTGGGGGGCGGCGGGCAGCGCGCAGCAGATGTCGGCGGATCTGGGCGGCCTCGCGCGCCGCGCCGATGTCGCGTACGCCGTGTATTCGCCCGAGCAGCGTCATCCCGTCGAGGTGAGCGCGGCCGACGAGACGCATCTCGTCACCTGGCTTTCGCGCCGGCTCGATCAGCGGATCACGATCCCGTCGCTGCACGAGTACGGCTATGAACTGGTCGGCGGGCGCCTGTTGCCGGGCGATGCGGGCCCGGCGGCGCAGTTCATGTACGAGAACAACGCCGGCGAGCGGCTCACGTTGTACATGAGCGCGACGCCGCATGCCGCCGCGCGCAGCGGCGCGCACTCCGCGGCGTTGCGGCTCTTGCGTGACGGCGACCGCAGCACGATCTACTGGCGGCTCGACCAGATGGGCTACGCGCTGTCCGGTCCGCAGACCGAAGGGCGGCTGCGCGAGATCGCGTTCGACGTCTGCAGCGATCTCGGCGGCAAGCCCGACGAGTGGTGAGGGAGGCGCGCACGATGCCGCGTACGCTGCCGCCGAACTTCACCGCCGCGCGCTTCGAGCGCGTGCTCGATGCATTCGCGTCGATTGTCGGCGCGCCGAACATGTGCACGTCCGATTTGAGCCTCGCCCCGTACGCGGACCCGTTCGCACCGACGGCCGAGCCGCTTGCGTTCGCGGCATCGGCGACTGTGCTGCCCGCGAATATCGAGGAGATCCGCGCGATCCTGAAGGTGGCCAACGCGGCGCGCGTGCCGCTGTGGACCGTGTCGACGGGGCGCAACTTCGCCTACGGGGGGGCCGCGCCGCGACTCGCGGGCTCGGTGGTGCTCGATCTGCAGCGCATGAACCGCGTGCTCGAAGTCAACGAATCGCTCGCCTATGCGCTCGTCGAGCCGGGCGTGAGCTACTACGATCTGCACGCCGCGCTGCGCGAGCGCGGCAGCCGGCTGTGGGTCGATCCGCCGGCGGCGGGCTGGGGCAGCGTGATCGGCAATACGCTCGAACGCGGTTTCGGCTATACGCCGTACGGCGACCACGCGGCCACGCAGTGCGGCATGGAGGTCGTATTGGCGAACGGCGACATCGTGCGCACGGGCATGGGCGGCATCGAGACGGGCACGGCATGGCAGTTGTTCCGGCCAGGGTACGGGCCGTCGTTCGATGCGCTCTTCATGCAGTCCAACTACGGCGTGGTGACGAAGATGGGCGTTTGGCTCATGCCCGCGCCGGCCGCCTATGTGCTCGGCGAAATCCAGTTTCCGCGCGAGGACGATCTCGGTGTGATCGTCGAGACGCTAAGGCCGTTGCAGCTGGCCGGTGTGATCGGCGAGCGCGCGGTGATCGAAGGGGCGATCCGGCGCGCGGCCGGCATCGCGCCGCGTACGCGCTGGTACGCGGGCGAGGGTGCGATGCCCGAGGACGCGGTGCTCGCGTTGCAGCGCGATCTCGACATCGGCCGCTGGAATCTGCACTTCGGACTCTACGGCGCGCGCGAAGTGATCGACGCGCAAGCGCGCATCGTGGAGCAGGCGTTCGCCAAGGCGAAGGGCGCCCGCTATCGCGCGACGCTCTACGAGGGCGACGCGCGACCGTCGAGCGGCGGCGATCTCAATCTCGCGGGCATTCCGGCGATGACCGCGTTTCGCATGCTCGACTGGCGTGGCGGTGCGGGCGCGCACGTCGATTTCTCGCCGCTGTGTCCGGCGAGCGGCGCGGACGCGTTGCGCCAGTACACGCTCGTCAAGGCGCGGGCGGCCGAATATGGCTTCGATTACTACGGCGGCTTCACGGCGGGCGGGCGCCACCTGCATCACATCTTCGCGGCGATCTTTGCGCGCGATGACCGCATGGAGGCGCAGCGTGCGGGCGACTTGCTGCGCGCGTTGATGAGCGATGCGCGTGCGGCGGGCTACGGTGTTTATCGATCGCATCTGCTTTACATGGACTACGCCGCCGCGCAGTACAGCTTCAACGATGGGGCATCGTTGCGGCTCGCGCAGACGCTCAAGGACGCGCTCGATCCGAACGGCATCCTCGCGCCCGGCAAGCAGGGGATCTGGCCGCAGGCATGGCGCGACGAGCGCGGCTACACGTAGACGGAGCACGCGATGGAGCGGCGGACTTTCATGCTGGGTGCGCTGGCGTCGGTGGCGCCGCTCGCGTGGGAACTGCGTTCGATGGCGCCGCGCGGCGCCTGGCTCGTCGTCTACGATCCCGCGCTCGCGCATGGACGTTTGCTCGCGCGGCATGCGGCGACGGCAGCGTTGCCCGCGTTCGCGCTCGTGCGCGAGGACATCGGCGCGCTCTGGTACGAGGTGCTGGCGCCGCGGCTTGGCGCGTCGGGAGGCGGTGTGATCTCTGCGCTGGGGCTTGCCGATCAGTTCGTGCTGGCACGGCTCGCGCTGGCGGCGCGTTGCGTGGCCATCGACTGGCGCACGCTCAGAAACGGTAATCCGGATTCTTCGGATCGAACGTGAGGGTGTCGAAGGATTTCGGCTCGATTTGCTCGAACACGATGCGCTCGAACAGCTGGCCATGCTCGTCGTACGACTCGATGGTGCGGAACCACGGATGGCGCAGATCGAGCCCGAGTGTTTCGCGCTGCGCGTAGAAGCCGATCGCGCCGGGCGGGCTCGCGTAGGTGAACGCGATGACGCGCACGCCGTCGATGGTTTGCGCTTCGATGCGCGCCGGCTTCGTGATGCCGGCCTCGGCAAAATGCTGGCCTTCGGCGATAAAGCTGCGCGCGATGTACTCGGTGCCGAGATCGGTTAGCCGATGCCGCGACTGCGCTTGCGCGAGCGTGCCGTTCAGGCCGGCCCAGATCGAGATCGGACTGAACAGGCCGCCGAGGTGCCCGTAGAGTTCGTCGCGGCGTTTCGAGGCGTCGTAGAGCACTTCCTGGCCCGCATGCGCGCCATCGGGCAGCCAGCGCGCGTAGATCCGCAACGGTTCGTGCGACAACCGCACGAGCATATGGTCGGGCCGCGCGGGCCACGCGCCGTGAATGCGTTCCTCGCGGCGCATCGTGAATTCACAGGACGTGTAGCCGTTCGGCCCCGCTTCGATATAGCGGCCGAGGGCCAGCGGATCGAGCGCTTCGAAGAGCGCGACGAGCTGGGTGTCGTCGAGTTGTTCGAGCGTGCCCGCGCGCGCGGCTTGCTGGAGCCAGCGCACCTGGGCGTCGAGCGGCAGGGCGCCGATGCGGGCTGGCAGTTGTGCGGCGTCGGGCGTGCGATTGATGCTGTTGCCGCGCGTGTTCGGGGAGGCAGTCGCGAGCGTTGTTGGCGGTGGGTCGGCGAGGGGAGCGGACGCGTCGTTCGCGACCGCCTCGCTGGAAGCGTCGAGCGCAGCGGGGCCCGCTTGCGCGTGCAGGCACGGCGTGTCGATCGCGAGCAGGACGGTGAGCGCGGTGAGCGGCCACGATGCAGCAAGGGTACGACGCGACATTCACATTGCTCCGCGCCGGCATCGCGCGGCACACGACGCGCCGCCCGACCGGCCGATCATGCTATGAACGTATCAGACGGACTTTTCATTCCGGAGTTCTTCGTCGCGCAGTTCGCGGCGCAGAATCTTGCCGACATTGCTGAGCGGCAGCGCCTCGCGGAACTCGACGATGCGCGGCACCTTGTAGCCGGTGAGCTGCGTGCGGCAATATTCGATCACGTCCGCGCTGGTCAGCGCCGGATCGCGCCGCACGATGAACACCTTGACGCGCTCGCCCTGCACGGGATCGGGCACACCGATTGCCGCGACCTCGCGCACGCCCGGATGCGTCGCGAGGACGTCCTCGATTTCGTTCGGATAGACGTTGAAGCCCGACACGAGAATCATGTCCTTCTTGCGATCGATGAGGCGAATGAAGCCGCGCGCGTCCATCACGCCGATGTCGCCGGTCGAGAGCCAGCCGTCGTGGTCGAGCACTTTCATCGTTTCGTCGGGGCGGCGCCAGTAGCCCTTCATCACCTGCGGGCCCTTCACGCACAGCTCGCCTGGCTCGCCGAGGTTGGCCCACGTGCCGTCGTCCTTGCGAAAGCGCACACAGGTCGAGGGCGCGGGCAAGCCGATCGAGCCTTCGAAATCGCGCTGCGAGTCGCCGGCCACCGGATTCATCGCGACGATCGGCGAGCATTCGGTGAGCCCGTAGCCTTCGACGATCGGCGTGCCCGTCACCGCCTTGAAGCGCTCGGCGATGGCGCGCTGTGTGGCCATGCCGCCCGCCATCGCGAGCTTGAGCTTCGAGAAGTCGCGCTGGCGGAACTCCTCGTTGTCGAGCAGCGCGTTGTAGAGCGTGTTCACGGCCGTCATGCAGGTGAACTCCTCATGGCGGATCACCTTCATCACGCGTTTCAGATCGCGTGGATTCGCGATGAGGAGGTTGCGCCCGCCCTCGGCGAGAAAGACGAGGGCGTTCACCGTAAGCGCATAGATGTGATAGAGCGGCAGCGGCGTGAGCACCGTTTCGCTGCCCTCGGTGATCTTGTCCGACGCCCACGTCTTCGCCTGCAGCAGGTTGGCCACGACGTTGCCGTGCGTGAGCATCGCGCCTTTCGCGACGCCCGTGGTGCCGCCGGTGTACTGGAGAAACGCGAGATGCTCGCGCTCGATGGCGACCGGCGTCGGTGCGCGCTGCGCGCCTTGCGCGAGTGCGTCGGGCAGTGTGACGGCCTTGGGCAGGTGATACTCCGGCACCATCTTCTTCACGTGCCGCAGCATGAAGTTCACGAAGCGGCCCTTGAGGTTCAGCCCTTCGCCGAGCAGGTCGCCGAGACCCGTCACGACGATGTTGCGAATCCCGGTTTGCGGCAGCGCCTGTTCGAGCGTCTTCGCGAAGTTCTCGAACACGACGATCGTCTGTGCGCCGCTGTCCTTCAACTGATGCTGGAGTTCGCGCGCGGTATAGAGCGGATTGACGTTGACCGCGACCGCGCCCGCCTTGAGCGCACCGAACAGCACGACCGGGTACTGGAGCGTGTTGGGCAGCATGATCGCGACGCGCTCGCCGGGTTCGACGCCGACGCTCTGCAGCCACGAAGCGAATGCGTTCGCCTTGCGGGCGAGGTCGCGGTAGGTCAGTTCCGAGCCTGCGCTCACAAAGGCGACCCGATCGGCGAAGCGTGTCGTGCAGTCATCGAAGAAGCTCACGAGCGACGGGTAGGGCGTCACGTCGATCTCGTGCGGCATGCCGGGCGGATAGGAGGCGAACCAGACGCCGTCGGTGTTCGGGGCGGCGTGCGCGGGCGTGGGCGGCGCGATGCCTGCGGCCGTTTCCGGTTGCGGCGTGGTGGGCTGGGTCATCGGCCGTATCTCCTCGAGGGCTGCTGGATTTTGAATGTTCTGATGTGTGGCCATGATGCGCTGAGCCGGGCACAAATGGCAGCGGGAATTCCCCGCGTGTGCCCGCAGCGTTGCGGCATCGCGCGACATGTTACGCGACGCGCGGGATCGCGTCGTGCTGCGTGACGAGCAGCGCCGGGCGCTTGAACAACGAGGCCGCGGCGGTGGCAACCGGCGCGGCCTCGTGGGAACGTTGCGCACGCCGCCGGGCGGCGGCGCGACAGGGCGGGAGCGGCCGTGCCGCTCATGCGCTCAGGTGAGCGCGGCCTTCGCCGACTGCGTCATGTCGATGCCGCGCCGCTCGCGACTGAAGAGGATCAGCACGGCGATCACGACGGCGACGGTGCCGGCGACGATCGCCATCGCCATCCCGTAGTTGTCGCCGTGGCTTTCCGCGATCGATGCCTGCATCGTCGCGTTGACGGCGGCGAGCAGGTTGCCGAGCTGGTAGACGAGGCCGGGGAACGTCGCGCGAATTTCGTCGGGCGAGATTTCGTTCAGATGGACCGGGATCACGCCCCAGGCGCCTTGCACCGAGATCTGCATGAGGAATGCGCCGAGCGCGAGCAGCACCGGGCCGCTCGAGAACGCCCACAGCGGCAGCACCGGCAGCGCGATCAGCGCCGCGATGAAGATCGCGCGGCGGCGGCCGATCTTCTCGGACATCGAGCCGAATGACAGACCGCCGACAATCGCGCCGATGTTCAGCACGATGGTGATCAGCGAGACCGTGTGCGCGTCGAAGTGGTGCTGTTCACGCAGGAAGGTCGGATACAGATCCTGCGTGCCGTGCGAGAAGAAGTTGAACGCCGTCATCAGGATGATCGCGTAGATCGACAGCCCGAGGTTTTGCTTGAGCGTGGCGATGAGGCTCGGACGCGGGCGTTTTTCCATCTCCTTCCAGGCCGGCGATTCGGGCACATGGGCACGCACATAGAGCACGAGCAGTGCGGGCAGCACGCCGACGAAGAACATGCCGCGCCAGCCGATGTACGGGAACAGGAGACCGAACACGATCGAGGCGAGCAGATAACCGCTGGGGTAGCCTGCCTGCAGCAGGCCGGAGACGAAGCCGCGCGACTTCGGCGGCACGGTTTCCATCGTCAGTGCCGAGCCCACGCCCCATTCGCCGCCCATGGCGATGCCGAACAGGAAACGCAGCACGAGGAAGGTCATGAGATTGGGCGAGAAGCCCGAGAGCATTTCGAGCAGCGAATAGCACGCGATGTTGACCATCAGCGTGGGACGGCGGCCGAATTTATCGGCGAGGCGTCCGAAGATCAGCGCGCCGATCGGCCGCGCGGCGAGCGTCAGCGTGATGGCAAAAGCGACTGAGCTGATCTTGATGCCGAATTCGGTGGCGATATCTTTCAGCACGAAAACCGTGAGAAAGAAATCGAATGCGTCGAGTGTCCAGCCGAGATACGCGGCGATGGTGACGTTTTTCTGCTCTCGCGTCCAGCTCATGTGATTGTTCTCCTCTAATACCTGCGTTGCACCCCGGCCGACGCTGATTGCGTGTGGCTTCGCACGCTTCTGTATGTCGCTTCATGAAGTGTACGCACGGAATTAAACATTCGCATGAATGCCTACGCAACCCGTACTAATCCCTGGCAATTGCCTCGATAAACGAAAGGTAAATGTATTAAACGTAATTTAAATGAAGGATTTAAAGGCGCTTTAAAGCGCCAAGCGATTGATTTGATTGCGAACGATAAGCGCGCGCAAGCCGTTTCAATGTGGACGCGCCAGTGCGCAATGGCTATGGGAGCGGCAAAAAAAACGGCGCCCGGAGGGCGCCGTTCAGGCTTCTTCAGACCGTCAGGTCATCAGAAGATGTTACGCAGGCCGACTGCAACGCCGGTCTGATTGTTACGTCCCGGGAAATCCGAAGCGGCTGCCGAACCCGTGCCGCGCATGAAGTCGACCGTGCTGTACACCTCGGTGCGCTTCGAGAGCGAGTACTCGGCGAGCAGGACAGCCGAGTAACGCACGCCGGTGCTCAGCGAGCCATCCGGGTTCAGGCCGTTCTTGGCGTGATCGTAGTAGTAAGCGGCGGTCAGCAACAGCGGCGAGGTGACTTGCCACGTTGCGCCAGCGTAGAGGCCGGTGTCGATACGGTTCGTCTTCGTGACAGCCGGGTGGGCCGTGCTCGCGTAGTTCGCGGCCGGCGAGCCAGCCGATGCCATGAACGCATCGACCATACCCGTGTTGTCTTGACCCCACAGCCAGCCGCCGTACAGCTTGACCGAACCGATCACGTAGACCGCGCCTGCGTTCGCGACGCGGTACTTGTTGTTGAACTGGTCGCTGTTTTGCTGATAGCCGGCGTCGAACGACAGCGGGCCGTAGTTGTACGCTGCCGTGAAGCCGTACATGTTGTTGGCGCCGGTGCTGCCCGCGACGCCGCCGAATGCGTACATGCCTTCGACGTTCAGGCCACCGAACTGACCGTTGTACTTGACCGAGCTGTTTTCACGCAGACCGTAGCCCATTGCGCCGGGCAGCCAGCCGTCCTGGTCGTAGTTGCCGACGGTGAGCGGATCGAACACGTTGCCGAGCTGATCGAACAGCGGCGTGTTCTGGCGGCCGAGGGTGACGGTGCCGTACTGGTTGCTCGACAGACCGACGTACGCCATCCGGTTGAACAGCACGCCCGAGCTGGCGAACTGGCCGTTCCAGAGGTTAAAACCGTTTTCGAGCCGGAACACCGTGGACAGACCGCCGCCCAGATCTTCCGAGCCCTTGAGACCCCAACGGCTGCCGGTGATCGGACCTTCCATCATCTGCACCTGGCTGTCGTTCGCAGCGTTGGCGTTGGTCAGGTAGCGCACGCTGGTGTCGACGATGCCGTAGAGCGTCACCGAGCTTTGTGCGGCGGCGTGCTGGCAGGTCAATGCGACGGCTGCGGTGCCGATGGCGTAGGCGATCTTGTTGAGTCTCACTGGCGTTCCCTTGTTATTCGTTTCAGAAGCTACGTTGGCTTGCCCGGGTTGTGGCGGGCGCTCTGTAAAGTCTGCACGGGTGTGTCCCGCGGCAGGCCGGATAATAGAACGACTTCGACTTTTGAGAGAACCGTTGCTGTAGCGTGATTGCAACGAATTGCCGGTAGACTCGCGTCCCCCGAGGGGCGCGCAAGCGGCTGCGCGCCCTGTCCGTGCGGCCTTTGAGGTGCCACCTTGTCGGAAACCCTGGTGAACCGTCACGACAACTTCCGCGTGATCGCTGCCGTGGTCGCGAGCGCGTTGTTCATGCAGAACGTCGATGCCACTGTCATCGCCACTGCACTGCCGCATATGGCACGCGATCTCGGCGTGAATCCCGTGCATCTGAGCAGCGCGATCACGTCGTATCTGATCGCGCTCACCGTGTTCATTCCCGTGAGCGGCTGGGTCGCCGATCGCTTCGGTGCGAAGCGCGTGTTTCTCGCAGCGATTGCGACGTTTACGTTTGCGTCGGTGCTATGCGCGCTTTCGAACGGGCTCGCCATGCTGATCGCCGCACGCGTGCTGCAGGGCATGGGCGGCGCGATGATGGTGCCGGTCGGACGCCTGATCCTGTTTCGCGGCGTGCGTCGCGAAGAATTGCTTGCGGCCACAACGTGGCTCACGATGCCGGCGCTGATCGGGCCGGTGCTCGGGCCGCCGCTCGGCGGCTTTCTCACCGATGCGTTTTCGTGGCGTAGCGTTTTCTGGATCAACGTGCCGGTCGGCATGGCGGGCTGGCTGTTGTCGCGGCGCTTTGTTCCGGCGACGCCCGGCGAGCGTCCACCCGCGCCCGATCTGCTCGGCATGGCGTTGATCGGCGCCGCGTTGAGCGCGTTGATGATCGGCGTCGAGACCCTCGGACGCGGTCTGTTGCCCGCTGTCGTGCCGCTTGTCTGCATCGTGCTCGGCGTGCTGCTCTTCGCGCTCACGGTGCGCCATTGCCGACGCGTGGCGCATCCCGCGATCGATTTCTCGCTGCTCGAGATTCCCACCTTTCATGCGGCCACCGTGGCAGGCAGTTGCTTTCGCGCGGGTGCGGGCGCATTGCCGTTTCTGGTGCCGCTCACGCTGCAGATCGGCTTTGGTTTGTCCGCGTCGATGAGCGGGCTCATCACGCTCGCGAGTGCACTCGGCTCGCTGTGCATGCGGCCCATGACGCGTTTCGCGTTGCGCTGGTTTTCCGTGCGCACAGTGCTCATCAGCGGCAGTGTGGCGTTCGCGGCGATGCTCGGCGTGTGCGCGACGCTCTCGCCAGCGTGGCCCGATGCGGCGATCTTCGCGCTGCTGCTCGTGGGTGGCCTGTGCCGCTCGCTCAGTTTCGCCTCGATGGGCGCACTCGCTTTCGCTGACGTGAGTGCCGAGCGTCTTTCGGCGGCGACCTCGTTTCAGGGCACGGCGCAACAGATGATGAAAGCCGTCGGCGTTGCGGTGGCTGCGGGCGCGATGCAGGTGACGATGCTGATCGGCGCGCGCTCGCGGCCGGTGCATGTCGATTTCGCGTGCGCATTTGGCGTCGTGGCGGCACTCGTGCTCGCGTCCTGGCCGATGTTCGCGAAGCTGCCGGCAGAGGCGGGCGAGGGCATTTCGGAGGCGAAGCGCGGTTCAGTCGGTTGACGGAATTAATACGGATTCCAGAGTAATGTTCTGCGCACCGCCGATTGAATTCACGCGGATACGGGTTTTCCCTGAAGCGAACGATCGTACTTTTTCTTGTTTACATCAGACCCGCTGCGTGGCTAGAATCGTCCGGGAAGAGGGCGAGGCGCCCCACTGCGAATATCACGGAGACGCAAGCATGCAGGTAAAGCAGTTGTTCGACTTGAGCGGCCAGGTCGCGCTCGTCACGGGCGGGTCGCGTGGCTTGGGCTTGCAGATGGCCGAAGCGCTCGGCGAAATGGGCGCGCGGGTCGTCATCACGGCGCGCAAGGCCGACGAACTCGCCGAGGCGCGCGCGCGTCTGCAGTCGTGCGGCATCGAGGTCATGACCGTGGCGTGCGATTTGCAGCGTGCGGACCAGATCGCGCCGCTCGTGAGCCAGGTGCTCGAAGCGTATGGCCAGATCGATATTCTGGTGAACAACGCGGGCGCGACGTGGGGTGCTCCCGCGGAAGACTATCCCGACGAGGCATGGCACAAGGTCATGAACCTCAACGTGAACGCGCCGTTCTTTCTCGCGCGCGAAGTCGCCAAGCGCAGCATGATCGAGCGGGGCAGCGGCAAGATCATCAACATCGCATCGATTGCGGGGCTCAAGGGCTCGCCCGCCGAAATGCAGACGGTCGCCTACAACACCTCGAAGGCAGCGGCCATCAATCTCACGCGCGCGCTCGCCTGCGAGTGGGGACGCTATGGCATCAACGTCAACGCGATCTGCCCGGGCTTTTTCCCGTCGAAGATGACGGCCGGACTGCTCTCGCGCATGGAGCAGCAGGTGATCGACCAGTCGCCGCTGCACCGGCTCGGCGACGATGACGATCTCAAGGGCGTGGTCGTCTATCTCGCGAGCCGCGCCTCGCGTCATGTCACCGGTCAATACATTGCCGTCGATGGCGGCGCGAGCATCGTCTGAGTCCGCTCGAATCGTCTACCCGCACACGCGAGGATGAAACGCCATGGTTCTGTCTGAGGAGTCGGGCGCGGTGCCGCAGCATTGGCCCGCGAATCTTGCGCATCATTTGACGCTGCCGGAAACGAACCTGTTCTACAACGCGGAAGTATCGGCCGCGCGTTTTCCGCACAAGCCTTTCATCGTGTTCTACGACACGCCGGTCACGTTCGCGCAATTCAAGGACGAGGCCGAGCGCGTCGCGGGCTATCTGCAGCAGCAGTGCGGCGTGAAGGCGGGCGACCGCGTGCTGCTCTACATGCAGAACAGTCCGCAGTGGATCATCGCGTACTACGGCATCCTGCGTGCGAACGCGGTCGTCGTGCCGGTCAATCCGATGAACCTCACGGACGAACTCGCGCATTACGTCGAGGACAGCGGTGCGACGACGGCCTTCGTCGCGCAGGATCTCTATGCACGCATGGCGCCGCTGGTGAAAGAAGATGGCCTGTGTCATGTGCTCGTGGCCGCGTACAGCGACTATCTGAAGTGTCCGTCTTCCGCGCCACCGCCCGATTTCGTGAGCGCGCCGGCGAACGTGACGGGTCCCGGCGTCACGCGCTGGGCCGACGTGCTCGACGCGCGGCTCACGCCCGGTCCGCTCACGGCCGGTCCCGATGATCTGTGCGTGATGCCGTATACGTCGGGCACGACGGGCAAGCCCAAGGGCTGCATGCATACGCATCGCAGCGTGATGAGCACGGCGGTGGGCGGCGTGAACTGGTTCGCCGGCAGTCAGGATTCGATCCAGCTATCGGTGCTGCCGCTTTTTCACGTGACCGGCATGCAGGGCGGCATGAACGGCCCGCTGTACGCAGGCTCGACGGTCGTCGTGCTGCCGCGCTGGGATCGCGACGCCGCAGCGCGCGCGATCGAACATTATCGCGTGAGCGGCTGGCAGGCGATCTCGACGATGGTCGTCGACTTCATCGCCAATCCGCGCCTCGCTGAATACGATTTGTCGAGCCTGAAGTGGATGCGTGGCGGCGGCGCGACGATGCCCGATGCGGTCGTGAAGAAACTCAGGGAGCGTACCGGACTCGAGTTCGTCGAGGGCTATGGCATGTCCGAGACGATGGCGGCCACGCACATCAATCCGCCGCATCGGCCCAAGCCGCAATGCCTCGGCATTCCGGTGTTCGACGTCGATGCGCGCGTGATCGATCCGGTGACCTTCGAGGTCGTGGCGCCGGGCGAAACCGGCGAACTCGTGATGCACGCGCCGCAGAACATGCTCGGATACTGGGGCAATCCGAAGGCCTCGGAGGAGGCGTTCATCGAACTCGACGGCAAGCGTTTCCTGCGCACGGGCGACCTCGTGCGCATGGACGACGAAGGCTATTACTTCATGACCGACCGGCTCAAACGCATGATCAATGCGTCGGGCTACAAGATCTGGCCCGCCGAAGTCGAAGCGCTCATGTACCGGCATCCGGCGATCAAGGAAGTGTGTGTTATCGGCACGCGCGACGCTCGTCGCGGCGAGACGGTCAAGGCGTTCGTCGTGCTCGATCCGGCGCGCACGAGCGAGGTGAGCGAGCAGCAGATCATCGACTGGTCGCACGAGCACATGGCGGCCTACAAGGCACCGCGTATCGTCGAGTTCGTCGAAGTGCTGCCGAAATCGGGCACGGGCAAGATCCTGTGGCGCCAGCTCCAGGAAGACGACGCACAAGCGCACCGCGCTGTGTGAGCGCGCTTCGGCGTCGCTTCATGCGCGACGGCCTGGCGGGGCCGTCGCGTTGCAACGCTCACTCGCTCACTCGCTCACTATCACGCGCCGGCGAGCGCCGGCAATCCCGCCTCATCCCATCCGCCACGCTGACGCGTCGCCGCAAGCGGCGCACGCGGCGTGCGCGCCGCGACGAACGCATCGAGCGCGAGCTCGCCCGGCGCCAGCGCATGCTTGTGCGCGAGGATCGCGTCACACAGAAACGCCGTGCTATAGGCGCTCAGCAAATGCGCGTGATGGCCTTCGATATAGGCCGCCAGACGCGCGCGCTCGTCACCGGAACCCGCCAGCGCGGCGAGGGTCTGCAGGTCCCAGCGAAAACGCAGGCCGAGTTCGGCGAACGCGCAGTTGTACGCGCTCAAGTGCGCATGAAGCGCGCGTTCGGATTCGGTGGAAGGATGCTCAGCGTGGAAGGGGCCCATGATCCGCTCCGTGGTTTCAGATGTCGTGAGCCAAGCATAGGTTCCGCGATAAATACACGATAGTTAAAGTTTTTTCGACAAATCATTCATCAATGTTTATGGATGATGGATCGGCCGGAGTCGTTCGTGTAAACCCGCTCTGGTTTATCTTTGTCACTGATATATTGTATTGGAAATATGGAATTTCGATCGTAGGCTCGCCCATCACAAGACGGAGACAGACGACCGTGCCAGTCGATACACCGGAGGACACCGGCGCGTTGCCGGTTACGCTGACGCTCGAACCCATCAATGCATCGATCTCCCTGCGCGATCAGGCGTATGCGCGGCTCAAACGGGCGATCACCGAAACCGATATCTATCGCTCGCGCGACGAGATCCGGCTCGACGAAAAGGAGTTGACCGAGGCGCTCGGCGTGAGCCGCACGCCGATTCGCGAGGCGATGACCTTGCTCGAGCAGGAGGGTTTTCTGCGCACGGTGCCGCGCCGCGGCGTCTATATCCTGCGCAAGACGAAGAAAGAGATCGTCGAGATGATCTACATGTGGGCCGCGCTCGAAAGCATTGCCGCGCGGCTCGCGACCTTGCGAGCCTCGGACGAGGACATCGCCGCGCTGCGGCGCATGTTCGACCACTTCGGCGACACGACGCCGGCTGCTCATATTGAAGAGTATTCCGAGGCCAACATCACGTTTCACCAGTCGCTGGTCGAGTTGTCGAAGTCGCCCATCATCATCGAGACGGTCAAGAACATCTTCGTGCACGTGCGCGCGATACGGCGCATGACGATCGCGCAGAGCGACCGCGCGGCGCGCTCGATCGTCGATCACATGCGCATCATCGAAGCACTCGAGCGGCGCGACACCGAACTCGTCGAACAACTCGTGCGGCAGCACTCACTGGATCTGGCCGTCTTCGTGGAAGCCCATTGCGACTTCCTTGATTGAGCCCGCGCGCTTTTCAGGCGCGCGGGTAGCAGCATACCGATAAGCAATCCGAACGACTGATTCATGGTGACGGTGCCCGGCGCGCGCTGTTTAACGATTCCCGTTGTGTGGCGCAGCAAGAAGCACGAACGAGATCTTGTACTCACGCGGTCCGGCAACGCTAATGCAGTGCAGCAACGAAATGATGGGTAGAAAAACGGCTTGAACTAATACTGTGTGTGGAATATTGTATATCACGAATCACACAACGCCCCGCCAAAGAGGAGACGTCATGGCAGAAGTAGCTGAGATCATCGAACCGCAGACGAGTGCCGTATCGACGGAGCAGGCGACGACCGATGGTTTTCATCTGGTCATCGATGCACTGAAGCTCAACGACATCGACACGATCTTCGGTCTGGTCGGTATTCCGATTACCGACCTCGCTCGCCTCGCGCAGGCCGAAGGCATGCGCTTCATCGGCTTTCGGCACGAGCAGCACGCGGGCAACGCCGCGGCCATCGCCGGCTATATGACGAAGAAGCCCGGCATCTGTCTCACCGTGTCCGCGCCGGGTTTCCTGAACGGCCTCACCGCGCTCGCCAACGCGACGACCAACTGCTTCCCGATGATCCTCATCAGCGGCTCGAGCGAGCGCGAGATCGTCGATCTGCAGCAGGGCGACTACGAGGAAATGGACCAGCTCAATGCGGCGAAGCCTTATGCCAAGGCCGCGTATCGGGTGCTCCATGCAGAGGATATCGGTATCGGTGTGGCTCGCGCGATACGCGCCGCCGTATCGGGACGCCCCGGCGGCGTCTATCTCGACTTGCCGGCGAAGCTGCTCGCGCAGACCATCGACGCGCTCAAGGGTCAGGAGTCGCTCGTCAAGGTCGTCGATGCCGCGCCGCGCCAGCTGCCCGCGCCCGATTCGGTCAAGCGCGCGCTCGATGTGCTCAAGGGGGCAAAGCGTCCGCTGATCCTGCTCGGCAAGGGCGCGGCCTACGCGCAGGCCGACGCGGAAATCCGCGCATTGGTTGAAAAGTCCGGTATTCCTTATCTGCCGATGTCGATGGCCAAGGGGCTGCTGCCCGACACGCATGAGCAGTCGGCGTCGGCGGCGCGCTCGTTCGTGCTGGCGGAGGCCGACGTCGTGATGCTGATCGGCGCGCGCCTGAACTGGCTGCTCTCGCACGGCAAGGGCAAGACGTGGGGCGCACCGAAGCAGTTCGTGCAGATCGATATCGCACCGACTGAAATCGACAGCAACGTGGCCATCGCGGCGCCGCTGATCGGCGACATCGGTTCGTGTGTGTCGGCGCTCGTCGCCGGCATCGACGAGGGCTTCGAGAAGCCGTCCGCGCAGTGGCTCGATGCGATCGCGGAGCGCAAGAACAAGAACCTCGCGAAGATGGCCGCGACGCTCGACAAGAATCCGTCGCCGATGAACTTCCACAGCGCGCTGCGGGCGATTCGCGATGTGCTGCGCACGCGCCCCGACATCAACGTCGTCAACGAAGGCGCCAACACGCTCGACTACGCGCGCAGCATCATCGACATGGCCGAGCCGCGCAAGCGTTTCGACTCGGGCACGTGGGGAATCATGGGCATCGGCATGGGCTTCGCGATCGGCGCGGCGGTGACGAGCGGCAAGCAGGTCGTTGCCATCGAAGGCGACAGTGCGTTCGGATTTTCCGGCATGGAACTCGAGACCATTTGCCGTTATGACCTGCCCGTTTGCACGATCGTGTTCAACAACAACGGCGTCTATCGCGGCACCGATGTGAACCCGACTGGCGGCAAGGATGTCGCGCCGACGGTGTTCGTTAAGAATGCACGCTACGACAAGATGATCGAGGCATTTGGCGGGATCGGTGCTCACGCAACCACGCCCGAGGAGCTGAGCGCTGCGCTGCTCGAAGCCATCGCTTCGGGCAAGCCGACCTTGATCAACGCCGTGATCGACGAAGCCGCCGGCACGGAGAGCGGACGCCTTACCAATCTGAACCCGCAAAGCGCGGCGATGAAGAAATAACGTCAACCGACCAGGAGATAACCATGAGCAAACCCCTCGACGGCATCAAGATCATCGACTTCACCCACGTGCAGGCGGGCCCCGCATGCACGCAGATGCTCGCCTGGTTCGGCGCCGACGTGATCAAGGTCGAACGGCCCGGCTCCGGCGACGTGACGCGCAACCAGTTGCGCGACGTGCCGGGTGCGGATGCGTTGTACTTCACGATGCTCAACAGCAACAAGCGTTCGCTCACGCTCGACACGAAAAAGCCCGAAGGCAAGGAAGTGCTCGAGCGCCTCATCAGGGAGTCGGACGTGCTGGTCGAAAACTTCGGACCGGGCGCGCTCGATCGCATGGGCTTTTCGTGGGAGCGCATCAACGAACTCAATCCGAAGATGATCGTCGCCTCGGTGAAGGGTTTCAGCGACGGCCACCACTACGACGACCTCAAGGTCTATGAGAACGTCGCGCAATGCGCGGGCGGGGCGGCCTCGACGACGGGCTTCTGGGACGGCCCGCCGACCGTGAGCGCCGCCGCGCTCGGCGACAGCAACACCGGCATGCATCTCGCGATCGGCATCCTCACGGCGCTGATCGGCCGCGACAAGACGGGCAAAGGGCAGAAGGTCGCGGTGTCGATGCAGGACAGCGTGCTCAACCTGTGCCGCGTGAAGCTGCGCGATCAGCAGCGGCTCGACCGCGTGGGCTACCTCGAGGAGTATCCGCAGTATCCGCACGGCAGCTTCAGCGATGTGGTGCCGCGAGGCGGCAACGCGGGCGGCGGCGGTCAGCCGGGCTGGGTGCTCAAGTGCAAGGGCTGGGAAACGGACCCGAACGCGTATATCTACTTCACGGTGCAGGGCCACGCGTGGGAGCCGATCTGCCGTGCGCTCGGCAAGCCCGAGTGGATCGAAGATCCTGCCTACAAGACGGCCGAAGCGCGCCAGCCGCACATCTTCGATATCTTCGCGACGATCGAAGCGTGGCTCGCCGACAAGACCAAGTATGAAGCGGTCGATATCCTGCGCAAGTTCGACATTCCGTGTGCGCCCGTGATGAGCATGAAGGAGCTGGCGGAGTGCCCGTCGCTGCGCGCGAGCGGCACCATCGTCGAAGTGCCGCACAAGGTGCGCGGCACGTACCTGACGGTGGGCAGCCCGATCAAGTTCTCGGATCTGAAGCCCGAAGTCAAGGCGTCGCCGCTGCTGGGCGAGCATACCGACGAGGTGCTGTCCGATCTGGGCTACACGGGCCAGGAGATCGCCGCGTTGCACGAGACGCGTGCTGTGTGATGTGTTGTTGGCGGGACCGGCGCGCGCCGGTCCCGCGTTTCATCCATGTCGACGCTTGATTCCAGGGTAGCCATTCATGCAGACCTCCATCGATTACGAGCAACTGGTGGCAGCGATCGGCGATGCGATCATCATCTCCGACGCAGCGGGCGACATCACGCTCTGGAACCCGGCCGCCGAGCGGATGTTCGGTTTCCGCGCGGAGGAAGCGCTCGGCAAGACGCTCGATCTGATCATTCCCGAGCGTTTGCGCGGCCGTCACTGGGACGGCTATCACAAGACCATGGCGAGCGGACAGACGCGCTATGGCAGCGACGTTTTGCGCGTGCCGGCCGTACACAAGGACGGCCGCGCGCTTTCGATTGCGTTCACCGTGGCGTTGCTCCATTCGCCACAAGGGCAACTGACGGGCATCGTCGCGGTGATCCGCGATGAAACGAGCCGCTTCCAGGAAGAGCGCAGTCTGCGCAAGCGGATTGCAGAGCTCGAAGCCCAAGCTTGACGACACGCCGGAGTGACGCTGATGCAAACCGAAATCATCGGGCGCTACGCGCTCGAACTGTCCGCACGGCAGTGGATACACAACGGCGGCTGGGCCGCGTTCGCTGCGATCCACATGCTCACTGACGACGATGGTGAGGATGCCGATGCGTTGCCGGATCAGGAACTCTGCGACGAAGCGGTCTTCCAGAGCGAAGAAGCCGCGCTGGCGGGCGCACGGCGCGCCGCGCTCGCATTCCTGCGTCTGGCAGTTTGACGCCCTCGGCTAACGAGCGCCGACACTATTCCAATATCGAGCAGGAGACAGCCCCATGAAGTCGTGGCAACGCGAAAGGCGTGCCGGCGGCAGTGCCGGCATGGCCGCGCGCGCTGACGCGCGTGCTGAAGCACGCGCGCGCAGCGCAAGGCGCGAGAGAGGTGCAGCATGGCGATGACCATTGCGGTGGCGCGCGAGATCCATCCCGGCGAGCGGCGCGTGGCGGCGACGCCGGAGAGCGTCGCACACCTCGCGAAGCTCGGCTATGCCGTGAGCGTCGAAAGCGGGGCAGGCGCGAGCGCGTCATTCGACGACGCGTCATATCGCGCAGCGGGGGCGCAGATCGTCGGCGATACGCGTGCGCTATGGGCAGGCGCCGATATCGTGATCAAGGTGCGCGCGCCCGGCTTCAACGTGGCGCTCGATACCGATGAGGCCGCGCTATTGCGCCCCGGTGCGACGCTGATCAGTTTCATCTGGCCCGCGCAACATCCGGCGCTGCTCGCGCAGCTCGCCGAGCGGGGCGCCACGGTGCTCGCGATGGATTGTGTGCCGCGCATCTCGCGCGCGCAGAAGCTCGACGCGTTGAGTTCGATGGCCAACATGGCCGGCTATCGTGCCGTGATCGAGGCGGCCCAGCACTTCGGCCGTGTGTTCACGGGCCAGATTACGGCCGCCGGCAAGATGCCGCCGGCGAAGGTGCTCGTGATCGGCGCGGGCGTCGCGGGGCTCGCGGCGATCGGCGCGGCGCGCGGGCTTGGCGCGATCGTGCGTGCGTTCGATACGCGGCCCGAAGTCGAGCAGCAGGTCAACAGCATGGGCGCCGACTTCCTCGGTATCGATATCGAGGAAGAGGGCGGCGGCGCGGGTGGTTACGCGAAGGAGATGAGCGCGAAGTTTATCGAGGCGGAGATGGCGCTTTTCGCGGCGCAGGCGCGCGAAGTGGACATCATCATCACGACCGCGCTGATTCCGGGCAAGCCCGCGCCCCGGCTCATCACCGCGCAGATGGTGCAGAGCATGCGCGCGGGCAGTGTGATCGTCGACATGGCTGCGGAGCAAGGCGGCAATTGCGAGCTGACCGAGCCTGGCGAAGTGACGCGCGTCGATGGCGTGACGATCGTTGGTTATACCGATCTGCCGAGCCGGATGGCGACGCAATCGAGCCAGCTGTACGCGACCAATCTGCGTCACCTGCTCACCGATCTCACGCCTGCGAAGGATGGCATGCTGCGCCTCGACATGGACGACGTCGTGCAGCGTGGCACGACCGTCGTGCATCAGGGCAGCATCAGCTGGCCGCCGCCCGCACGAGCCGCGGCAGCGCAGCCTCCCGCGCCCGCGCCCGCGCTCGCCAGGGACAGCGCTAAAAACACCGTGGAAAAGGGCACTTCGCGTACGGCGCGTGTGTTGCCGTTCGCCGCGCTCGTCGTCGCCGTGCTTGCGTTACTCGCATTGGGCGCGGTGGCGCCCGGCGCGTTCGTCGAGCATCTCACCGTGTTCGTGCTGGCCGTGTTCGTCGGCTATCAGGTGGTCTGGAACGTCACCCCCGCGCTGCATACGCCGCTCATGAGCGTGACCAATGCGATCAGCGGGATCATCGTGATCGGCGCGCTGCTGCATCCGGGCAGCGATCAGCCGCTCGTTCAGGTGCTGGGCGGCATCGCGCTGCTGGTCGCGACCATCAACATCGCTGGCGGTTTTCTCGTCACCCAGCGCATGTTGAAGATGTTTCAGCGCAACTGAGGAGGCACGATGCTCAACGGAATCGGCAACATCTCGTATCTGGGCGCGGCGGTGCTGTTCATCCTCAGCCTGCGTGGACTCAGTCATCCGGCCAGCGCGCGGCGCGGCAATCTCTACGGCATGGTGGGGATGGGCATCGCGGTGCTCGCGGCGCTCTTCGTGACGGGCGGCGCGGGACTGGGCATCGCGCTCGGCGCGGCGCTGGTCGGCGGCGGCATCGGTGCGGTGCTTGCGCGGCGTGTCGAGATGACCCAGATGCCGCAACTCGTGGCGGTGCTGCACAGCTTCGTCGGCCTCGCCGCCGTGTTGATCGGCTTCACGAATCATCTGGCGCCGGCTGCTTCGCCGGGCGGCGTCGAGCGTGTGATTCACGACACCGAGATCTATCTCGGCGTGTTCATCGGCACGGTCACCTTCACGGGTTCGATCATCGCGTTCCTGAAGTTGCAGGGCACGGTGAGCGGCAAGCCGCTCGTGCTGCCCGCGCGCCATGCGCTCAATGCGCTGGCGCTGCTCGTGTGCGTGGTGCTCGGCTATGTGTTTCTCGCGTCGCCATCGGCGGCTACGTCCCTCGTGGCGTTGTGCGCGATGTGCGTGCTAGCGGGCATCCTCGGCGTGCATCTCGTGATGGCGATCGGCGGCGCGGACATGCCGGTCGTCGTGTCGATGCTCAACAGCTACTCGGGCTGGGCCGCCGCCGCCACGGGCTTCATGCTCGACAACGATCTGCTCATCACCACGGGCGCGCTGGTCGGTTCGAGCGGCGCGATTCTCAGCTATATCATGTGTCGTGCGATGAATCGCAGCTTCGTCTCGGTGATCCTCGGCGGCTTCGGCGCGAGCACGTCGAGCGCGAGCGAGGCGCCGGGCGGCGAAGTGGTGGCGACGAGTGTCGACGAGGTCGGCGCGCTCCTGCGCGATGCCGCCGAGGTGGTGATCGTGCCGGGCTACGGCATGGCGGTCGCGCAGGCGCAGGCGACCATCAGCGAGATCACGCGGCGGCTGGGCGCGCTTGGCGTGCGCGTGCGCTTCGGCATCCATCCGGTGGCCGGGCGCTTGCCGGGGCACATGAACGTGTTGCTCGCTGAGGCCAAGGTGCCGTATGACATGGTGCTCGAAATGGACGAGATCAACGATGACTTTGCAACGACCGATGTCGTGCTCGTGATTGGCGCGAACGACATCGTGAATCCGGGCGCGCTCGAGGACGCCGGCAGTCCGATCGCGGGCATGCCGGTGCTCGAAGTGTGGAGGGCGCGCACGGTGGTGGTCGCGAAGCGCAGCATGGCAACCGGTTATGCGGGTGTCGACAACCCGCTCTTCTACAAGGAGAACACGCGCATGTTGTTCGGCGATGCGAAGGGCAGCGTCGACGCATTGCTCAAGCAACTCGAAGTGGCTTGACACGGCATGAAGCGGGCGCGGCACGGACGCCTTGCGATCCGTGCCGCGTACCGGGCAGATCAACGAACGGAGACACGAAGCGTGGCGCACATGGACTTGGCGGGAGAGGTTTATACGGCGAGGCGGCACAATCGCTGGGTGCAGCTGGTGGCGGGCATCCTGTGCATGGGGCTCGTCGCGAATCTGCAATACGCGTGGACGCTTTTCGTGGTGCCGATGGATGCGGCGCATCACTGGGGCCAGGCGGCGATCCAGCTCGCGTTCTCGATCTTCATCGTGACGGAAACGTGGCTCGTGCCGGTCGAGGGCTGGCTCGTGGACCGCTTCGGTCCGCGTCCGGTGGTGACGGGCGGGGCGCTGTGCGTCGCGCTCGGCTGGCTGCTCGATGCGTGGGCGAGCACGCTGCCGGTGCTGTATCTGGCCGCGGTGATCGCAGGCATCGGCGCGGGATGTGTGTACGGCACCTGCGTCGGCACGGCGCTCAAGTGGTTTCCCGACCGGCGCGGGCTGGCGGCGGGTCTCACGGCCGCGGGCTTCGGCGCGGGCGCGGCGCTCACGGTGATACCGATTTCGAACATGATCCACAGCGCCGGCTATCAGCACGCGTTCGTGTTCTTCGGCTTGCTGCAGGGCGCCTGCATTCTTCTGCTCGCCACCGTGATGGTGCGGCCGAAGCCGCCGCTCAACGCGCGCGGCGCCAGACGCATCGTCGCGACGAAAATCGACTACACCACGAAGGAGATGGTGCGCGCGCCGCTGTTCTGGGTGCTGTATGCGATGTTCGTGTGCGTCGCGGCGGGCGGCATCATCGCGACGGCGCAGATCGGCCCGATCGCGAAGGAGTATGGCTTTGCCTCGCTACCCGTGAGCGTGTTCGCGGTGAGCTTGCCGCTGCTCACGATGACGCTGTCGATCAACAACCTGTGCAACGGTTTCACGCGGCCGCTGTGCGGTTTGATCTCCGATCGCATCGGTCGTGAGAACACGATGTTCATGACGTTCCTCGGCGAGGGGCTCGCGCTGCTCGGCTTGCGTTATTTCGGCCACGATCCGTATCTGTTCATCTTGTTCTCGGGACTCGTGTTCCTGTTCTACGGCGATATCTTCTCGAACTTCCCCGCGACCTGCGCCGATACGTTCGGAGCCAAGTACGCGGCCGGCAATGCGGGCACGCTCTATACCGCGAAGGGCACGGCCGCGATGCTGGTGCCGGTGGCGTCGCTGCTCGCGCTGCATGGCGGCTGGAATATGGTCTTCGAAGTAGCGGCGTGCGTGGCGATGACGGCGGGGCTCACAGCGAAGGTGTTGTTGCAGCCGATGCGGCGTCGCTGGATCTTGCGGCTGCCCGACGAGACGCCGGTCGCGCACGGCGCGCTCGGGGTGCGCAAAGAGGGCGTGTGAGGACGTGCAAGCGCGCGTAAAAAACAAAAAACCCCGTAAAGTCTGGACCTTACGGGGTTGCTCGCAGCTTTAATGATGGTGCCCAAGAGAGGACTCGAACCTCCACGGTGTTGCCACCGCCAGGACCTGAACCTGGTGCGTCTACCAATTCCGCCACCTGGGCACATCGTCAAGCTAGACCGCTATTTTAGCGGCTTGATGCAGCGTGTCAATTGAATCTTGAGCGTCGCTTTCATCTTGCCACCCGGCGTTCAACGGATCGAAGCGGCCTTCGATATCCACGCCGTCCTGCCTCGCCACCGCATCCCTACGAATGCCGTGACTTCACCAACAACAAAGCCGCCCGAATTGCGCATAGGCGGCTTTGCTTTGAATACTGGTGCCCAAGAGAGGACTCGAACCTCCACGGTGTTGCCACCGCCAGGACCTGAACCTGGTGCGTCTACCAATTCCGCCACCTGGGCAGGTGGTTTTTGCTCGTGTGTTGCAGCAAAGACCGTAATTATAACGTGCCCGAAGAGGCTGTCAAGCGCTTTTGCAGGATATGGCTTGCCGCCAAGGGAAGGCCCGGTCGATTGGCGGGCGCGGCCATATCGGCGACCCCACAATAAGTGTTGCATCCATATCGACTGCGTATCGAAAGGCCGCTGAACGGGCGCCGTGCGAGCGCCGGCGAGGTGCCGCCGACGCCGCTCGCACGGCGTCTGGACGCCTGCGACACGGGTGTTAGAATGCCTCGCAGCAGCACTGTCGGTGCGCGGTTCGCGTGCCGGGCTGCTGGTCGTATCTGGAAGATGACTGGGAGCGCCGCGAAAGCACCCGGCGCAACGTCCGCTATCTCACGCAACGAGAACAACCATCGACAAGCCCTTGAGCAAATATCCGTATCCGATTCCGAGCCGCGAGGAAATCCTCGGTGTGCTGCGTACCGGTGAGACGCCGTTTACGGCGAACGACATCGCTGAAGCGCTTTCGATCAAGCGCCAGGAACGCGAAGGGTTTTTCCGGCGGCTCGCCGCGATGGAACGCGACGGCCAGATCCGGCTCGATGCGCGCGGCCACTATCAGCTCACCCATCCGTCGAGCTTCGTTGCGGGCCGCGTACAGGGCCATCGCGACGGCTACGGCTTTCTCGTGCGCGACGACGGTCAGGACGATCTCTTCTTGCCGCAAGGCGAGATGCAGAAGGTCATGCACAACGATCGCGTGCTGGCGCGCATCGTCGGCTATGACCGGCGCGGCCGCCCGGAAGGTCACATTGTCGAGGTGACCGACCGCGCGAATCGCCGTGTGATCGGGCGCCTGCTCAACGAGAACGGTGCGTTGATCGTCGCGCCCGAGGACAAGCGCATCGGTCATGACATCCTCGTCTCGCAGAACACCAAGAAGGCCAAGGTGGGGCAGGTCGTGGTCGTCGAGCTGACCGACTTTCCGAGCCGTCATTCGCAGCCGCTCGGGCGCGTGGTCGAAGTGCTCGGCGATATCGACGATCCGGGCATGGAGATCGAAATCGCCGTGCGCAAGTACGGTGTGCCGCACGAGTTCAGCGACGCCGCGCTTGCCGAGTCCGCCAAGCTGCCCGACGAAGTGCGGCCGGTCGATCTGCGCTATCGCGTCGATCTGCGCGACGTGCCGCTCGTGACGATCGACGGCGAGGACGCGCGCGACTTCGACGATGCGGTTTACTGCGAGCCGACCCAGGTCGGTCGCGGCGAGGGCTTTCGTCTGATCGTCGCCATCGCGGACGTCTCGCATTACGTGCTGCCCGGCGGCGCTCTCGACATCGACGCGATCGAGCGCAGCACCTCGGTCTATTTCCCGCGCCGCGTGATTCCGATGCTGCCGGAGAAGCTCTCGAACGGGCTGTGCTCGCTCAATCCGCACGTGGACCGGTGTGTGCTCGTGTGCGACATGGTCATCACCGCGCGCGGCGAGATCAAGGCGTATCAGTTCTATCCGGGTGTCATGCACTCGGCCGCGCGTCTCACCTATACCGAGGTGGCGGCGGTCCTGAAGAACACCAAGGGCCCCGAGGCGACCCGGCGCGCAGCGCTGCTGCCGCAACTGCAGAATCTCTACGGCGTCTACAAATCGCTGTTCGCAGCGCGCCAGAAACGCGGCGCGATCGATTTCGACACGACCGAGACGTATATCGTCTGCAACGCGCAGGGCAAGATCGAGCAGATCGTGCCGCGCCAGCGCAACGAGGCGCACAAGCTGATCGAAGAATGCATGCTCGCGGCGAACGTCTGCGCGGCCGACTTCATGAAGCGCAACCGTCATCCGGGTCTGTATCGCGTGCATGCGGGGCCGTCGGCCGAGAAGCTCGAAAACCTGCGCACGTTCCTGCGCGGGCTCGGACTCACGCTCGGCGGCGGCGAGTCGCCGCACGCGAGCGACTACGCGGCGCTGATGGCGCAGATCCGCGACCGGCCCGATGCACCGATGCTGCAGACCATGTTGCTGCGCTCGATGCAGCAGGCCGTCTACAGTCCGGACAACATCGGCCACTTTGGTCTCGCGTATGAGGCGTACGCCCACTTCACGAGCCCGATCCGCCGCTACCCGGACTTGCTCACGCACCGCGCGATCTACGCGATTCTGCAGGGCAAGAAGTATCAGCCGCAAGCGCCCGAAGGCGTCGTGCTCAATACGGCGCTGTCGCCGCGTGCCCGCGCGATGCAGGCCGAGGACGAGGAAAAGCGCGGCAAGCGCGCGCGCGGCGCCAACACGGCGATCTGGGAAGAACTGGGTCTGCACTGCTCGGCCAACGAGCGGCGCGCCGACGAGGCTTCGCGCGATGTCGAAGCATGGCTCAAGTGCTATTTCATGCGCGACAAGCTCGGCGAGGAGTACGGCGGGATGGTGAACGGCGTGACGTCGTTCGGCATCTTCGTGCAACTCGATGCGCTCTTCATCGAAGGTCTCGTGCACGTGACGGAACTCGGCTCCGACTATTTCCAGTACGACGAGATCAAGAACGAATTGCGCGGCGAGCGCACCGGCATCCGTTACCGGCTGTCCGATCGCGTGCGCGTGCAGGTGAGCCGCGTCGATCTCGATGCGCGCAAGATCGATTTCCGGCTCGTGCGCGACACGCCGATCAAGCCGCCGATGAATCGCGGCGCGAACGTCGAGCGTGCTGCCATCGACAACGCTCCGCGCGTACGCTCGCTGCCGCAGGACGAGAGTATGCGCCGCAAGAAGGCCGCTCCCGCGCCGAGCGCCGCGGTCAAGGATGCCCAGGCCGCACGCAAGGCGGCCAAGACCGCGCACAAGCGCGCGGCGCCGAAGCCGGCGTCGAAGAAGCAAGTGCGCAAGAAGCGCTGAAGTCCGCAGCGGACAGCGCGCTCACACGCGCTGTCCGGCTGCTGCACAGGCGGATCGCCATGGGTCCGCCGTGCCGGTATTGCACTGTCCGGTGGTCGCGTCCGTTGCTGACGCAACCATCGGCTTTTTCGTTGTCCGGCGCGCGTTACGTGCGCGCCGCAGATCGTTTATCAGAGGTTGTATCGCCATGTCACGTCTCAAGGTTCTATACGGATTTCACGCGGTGACCGCACGCTTGCGGCACGATGCGTCGACGGTCGAGGACGTCTATTACGACGCCACCCGGCGCGACCGGCGCATGCAGGATTTCCTGCATATGGCCAAGGAAGCGGGCGTGCGGCTGATCGCAGCCGATGAAACGCGCCTGTGGGGCCTCGCGCACACCGAGCGTCACCAGGGCGTGGTCGCGCGCGCGGGCGACCTTCCGCTCGCGCAGAATCTCGCCGAACTGCTCGATGGCATTGCGGGCACGCCGCTGTTGCTCGTGCTCGATGGCGTGACCGATCCGCACAATCTCGGCGCGTGCCTGCGTGTCGCCGATGCGGCCGGCGCGCACGCGGTGATCGCACCGCGCGACCGCGCGGTCGGACTGAACGCGACGGCTGCGAAGGTGGCGAGCGGCGCCGCCGACACCGTCCCGTACATCACTGTGACCAATCTGGCCCGTGCGCTGCGCGAGTTGAAGGACGCGGGCGTGTGGGTGGTCGGCACGGCGGATGAAGCGAGCGCGAACGTCTATCAGACGAAGCTCGACGGTCCGGTGGCGATCGTGATGGGTGCCGAGGGCGAGGGCATGCGCCGCCTCACGCGCGAAACCTGCGACGAGGTCATGCATATCCCGATGGCGGGCACGGTCGAAAGCCTGAACGTGTCGGTCGCGAGCGGCGTATGCCTGTTCGAGGCCGTGCGCCAGCGAGCCGCGAAGAAGTAATCGTTTTAAATCAATCACTTACGTTCTAGCCCTAATTGCGTTTTCAGCCCGTTTTTCCATCGCAGTGTCCTGTGATTGTCCTGTGAAATCGGCTGGAGACGCAAGCCCTCTGTAACATCCAATAGGCAGTGCGTGCGTAGTGAGTTATGATGATTGCAACTAAAGAGGATACGCAATCATGAAATACGACCCTAGCTCGAAAGTACGTAGCCAGCGAGAGAATATGCAGGCTTTCCAACTCCGTTTGCCTAAGGAAACCATCCGGGATCTTCAAATACTACGTGTGTTCGGAAGTATCAAGGTGTCTGAGGAGCTTCGAGACCTGATAGTCGGATATGTGAACGAGCGCCGTGGACTGCTTCAGCAAGTAACCAAAGGCTTGGAGGTGACCATCCAGAGCGAGGAACAAGTTGAGGCTGCTAATGCGTTGCACAAAATGGGTGTGATTGAGGGTACGGACGAGAAGCCCAAGCGGGGAAAGAAGTAAAGCAGGGCGGATGAGACCGCCTTGAAAATTATAGTTGCGTAGTGGTTTTAAGCGTAGTAAAGTTCGGTCGTTGCAGTTTGCAGGGAGCGGAATGGAAATTTTCCCGATCGCGACCGGCGTAGTGGTTTTGACATGTTGCAGTAGTGAAGTTGACGAAGGATCGACGTAGCCGCCCGGACCAAGGCGTAAAAGAGGTCTTTCGTGAGGCTGTGGAGATACCCCGAGGGAAGGTGGGCTAAGGGGAAGCGAGCAGCGCTGTCAGACGTACCGGCATCCCCAAGCCGGAGGGACTGATAGGCGACCGTATAACAAAGGTCGTAACAATCCACGGGTAACGCCGTGGAGCAAACCGAGAGGTTTGTTAAGTCACTTGGCGGATAGGTGGCTTAGCCAACTTTTCAACGAGCTAGAGGATTTATGGACCACAAGGCGAAACGCGCGGCGTATCGGGAAAGAGCGGGTAACCTCGCACACGGCAGGATGCTTGCGGAGCGCAACAAGGAGTTGACCAAATACGGCGGAGCCAAGGGAAACGCGGTTTACACCGGGACCTGTAATGTGGCGGAGGCGGGCGAGGCACGGTACGAGCGCACAAAGCATCACAAAGCACGAGAACAGAAAGCACCGAGCGTGGGTAACAGGAAAACGGACGGCTACCGCGAATGGTTGGCCGGTATGCACAGAGCCAACATTTGAGACCAAGGCAGACCTTATGTACAAGACGCTTTACATCGACGTTCAAGGAATCGACGCCCGAACGGCACACCGTTTAGTGCTCGGCACACTCACCCATTACGGTTTCCAGTGCCCCGGAGTGCGCGGCAACTACACGAAACAAAGCCGGGGTGTGGTACGCATGAAGCTGCAAGTGCCGCACTGCGCAAACGATCACGAGGGCGCAGGGCTCCTTTTCGTGAACACCTTGCCTCCTGGCTCGCAAGTGCGAATAGATCATCGTAACCCATTCCTCTTGTGACGTGCTATCGAAACGAGAGTAACTATCGATCATTAAATTAGGACTACATGTGAAGAATTCAGCCGTTTTGTTGTTCTTATGTCTGTGTTTGTGGGTCGGTAACGCCGCGATGGTATGGCACCCGGCGCAGTTTGTTTGATTAACGGTATTACCAACGGAGGTTTCATGGATGTTTCCAGTATCACGGCGTAAGACGAACACTCAAGGGGAGTTGCGAGGTATCACATTCAAGGCCCCGCCCGAGCTTTACCGCGCACTTCGCATGCGCGCTGCGGAAACCGATAAGGACGTGAGCGAAGTAATCCGAACGGCTCTTATCACGTATCTGAGCAAGGCTTAAGCTTAACCAAAGTAAGCGGGCCATCTGCTGATCGTCCAGTCTTGCAGATAGTAGCTCGGTTAACATAATTTAACAAATAAGGAATGCAAATAGAAAATAAAGCGTTTAGCACTTTTGTCGTCAAGGCCATTGATGATGAGAAGCGCACTATCGAAGGGATTGCATCCACCCCCCGCACCTAATCACGTCGCCGACGTGATCCATGTTGACGGCATGTACTACGCCTCTGAGATTCCGATCCTCCTTAATCACAACCACTCGCAACCCGTAGGTACTGCGTCGCTGGGCAAGCCCACTTCAAAGGGCATCCCGTTTAAAGCGCAAATTGCGAAGGTTGATAACCCTGGAGTAGTCAAGGACCGCGTTGACGAAGCCTGGTACAGCGTTAAGGCTGGCCTAATCAAGGGCGGCTCTATTGGATTTCGGCCAGAGGAGTACCACGCCAATTCGCAAGGAGGCGTGAACTATACGAAAGCAGAAATCTATGAGCTAAGCCTCGTCGCTATTCCCTGCAATCCAGATGCGGTCATTGCCGCATTCAAGAAGCTAGATGAGGCGAAATTTTTCCTCTCGTCTGAAAATCAAGAAGTATCAGCAACCAAATCTCAATCAACTCAGAAGGAAATTTCACACATGCAAAACGCCAACAACATCTTCATTCGCTCGGTTATTGCCAACGTTGTCGCGCCGGCTGGTACCAAGGAGTACGCTGCGCAGCGATGGGGTACGGAGGCAGGTGGAACGATCATCAAAACAGCGATGTCCCCTATGGGTGCGGGAGTGGACGCATCGGGTCCGCTTACAGCGGGGACGCTGAGTCGCGAGCAATACGTGCGGGCAGTTTTCAGCCGCAGTATCCTGGGGCAATTGCAAGGTGTCGTCCGCGTCCCGGCAATCTGTCGCGTCAACTGGGAGAGTGCGCCGATTAGCGCAAAGTTTGCCGGTGAGTTTGGCGCGACTCCTAGTTATCAGGGCGCGTTTAACGTGACGCTGACGGACAAGCGTCGCTTGGGGCTCAACGCGGTGTTGTCGCGCGAGCTTTTCCAAGTTACTGACGGTGCGGCCGAGCAGGTTATCGAAGCGCAGTTGCAACGCGCGCTCAGTCGCGGGCTTGATAACTACTTCGTTGGTAGCCAGACGCGAGGTGAAGTCGCCCCCGATGGGCTGTCCGCCGCCGCAGCCAAGGTCGCGGTCGCGGGCGTAACGATGACGAGTGCCGATAGCCTCAAAGGCGCATTCAATGACGGGGTAGATGCGTTCGCGGGCGATCTCATCTCAGCGAGCCTTCTTGTGAATCCGCGTACCGCGATCAAGATGCGCAGCGCCGCAGAAAACAGTATCACCGCGAACGGCGGTCAATATGGCGGCCTCGCTGTTGTCGCGTCGTACGGCGTTCCAGAAAACAAATTGTTCATTGTGGATGCCGCGCGCGTGCTGGCGTACATCGGGGGCGTCAGCGTTTCTACGTCAACGTCAACGTGCCTGCCCGTGGATGATGGTGCAGGGAATATGTCCACCGCTATCGTTGACCTCTTTGGGACCGATCAAGTTGCCCTGCAAGCCGTCCAATACACAGACTGGGTGTTTGTTGATGGGGCGGCGGTGGAAGTGGACCTTTCGGCCTAATGTGGCAGGGCGGACGGGGTGTCCGCTCTACAATCAATAAGGAATACTATGGAACAGATTTTTTATTTCGTGGACGTCCTCGCTGGCAAGGATGAGCAAGGTCTTGCCGATCTTATCGCCGGGGCCGAACGTGATAATGCAACCGCGTGCCTAGTTATTGCCCGCAATGACACCATTAAAGCGATGGCACAACGCAGGCTCATTGCCTTGCAATTGCAGCAGGCGGAACGGGAATGAGTGCGCCGTCTTACGCCACACGCCGTTCCCGTTTGTTTGAGCGCGGCACTTCGGGTAGATATGAGCGTATACCGAGCCAGAAATATAAGCAGCGCGCATTACAAACAAGATTGCGCGAGTCAAGGGGGCGGCCCCGATGAACGGGCTGCAAATCTATAACGCGTCGGGCGTCTTGATGCTAGACGGTACCACCCGTACCGGGCGTATCAAAGGTATGGCCCGTATCAAAGGGACGAACGGCAGCGTCGCTTGTGATATGAGCGACGGTACCCCGTTTTGGTCCTTTCAGCCCGATTTTTTCTATAAGCACATTTCTAACCAGACACCTCCGCCGATCATCACCATTGACTCAAACGGGGTGTACTGGAGTTACTCCAGCGTCGCGGGGCTTGCATACGCTGTCCCCATAACTGGATTCATTATCTACGGCGTTTACTAAGGAGTGTTGATTGGGAAGTGAAAACGAAGTTAAGACAAAATTTACAGCGGACTCCTCTGGCTTTACGGCTGCTGTAGACAAAGCGAATCAACGCATTACCGCGTACGCTCAAAGTACGGGCCGCTCAGCAGAGGTCCTCGAAACGTTCCAGAAGGCCCTGGACGAGTCCGGGGCGTCAACCAACCAGCAAGTCCAGCAAATCGCCAAGGCGGTTATGCAAATGGACAAGATGGCTACAACGGCGGGTAAGACACAAAGCCAACTAGCCGCGATGCGCGCCGAGAGCCTCAATATCTCGTCCGCGATGCAGAAATATATTGCGGACCTGGACGAGGCCGCACAGCACACGCACGAATTTACCCTCAACTCTACTGCCGCGCGCCGCGAGTTGCTTGTGCTGGCCCACGAGGCATCACAAGGTAGCTGGAAACGCTTTGGCGGCTCGCTCATGGTATTGGGCGAAGCCACTGACGCCCTCTCGTTGCTTTTCAGCGGCGCGGGCCTCGCGGTTGGCGCGTTCGCCGCAACGGTAGCCGCCGCATACCTCATTATCAGCAAGGGATCGGCGGAGACTAAACAGCTCAACGCCGCACTCCAGCTAACGAGCAATTACGCGGGCCTTACCGGTCAAAGCTTCGCCGATATGGCGGAACACGTATCCAGCGGGTCCGGGTCCACGTTGTCCCAAGCCAAGACCGTGCTTATGGGCCTCGCGGAAAGCGGGCGTTATACATCGTCTGAGATGGCCGGCCTCGCTCAGGTGATCTTGCGTACGTCGCAAATCTCCGGCGCGTCGCTTGAGGATGTTGGCAAGGAATACGCGAAACTGGCGGAGGACCCGGCCAAGTGGGCGCTCGCGCATAACGAGTCCATGCACTTCATGGATTCCTCCACGTACGAGCATATCAAGGCTCTACAAGAAGCGGGAGACAAGCATTCGGCAATGGCGGCTGTGATCGCCTCCGCCAATTCGCAGATTCGCGCATCCACTGAGAAAGAGATTGGAACCGCGACCAGTGCGCTACATGAGTTTGCGCGTGCATTCTCCTCGATTTTCAACGACATTACGCACCAGCAAAGCGTAAGCGAGCAGCATCTTTCCGCCTCTTTTGATGCGGCGGCAAAGCTCCGGCTTGCCCAAAATGCGGCCTCGCAGATTTCTCCTAACAGCAAGAGCTACGCCGACGCGCAGCAACGGGTAGCCGATGCGCAAAAAGAGGTAGACGCAACGCGCGCGCTAGTAGACGCGGATAAGCAACGCGCGGCGCAGGAACAAAAGAGCGCGGAGACCCGCCAAGCGGCTATTGAGTCTGAGGTCCGTATCGACGCGATGCGGGACCGCATTATGTCGAACGCCGAGAAGCGCGCTAAGGCTCTCGCTCAGCTTGACAGAGACCGCGCCAACCTCAAGGCAGACGGTAACCCCATGTCGGACGCGGACTATCAAAAGATGGTCACGGACATTAACCGGGAGTACAAGGACCCGTCCAACGGAAGCGCATCCCGACAGCGCGACACGATAAACGCCGCGATGGCGCAACAGCAGACAGCGATTCAGCAATTCGAATCGGATCGTAAAGACGCGCTCGCCAAAGCAAAGGCGGACTACGACACAGGCGCGAGCGATTACGCGGCGTACTACGCCAAGGTTAAGGCAATTGACACGCAAGCGTACGCGGATGAGCTAGCCGCCGCGCAAAAGCGTGCAGACCTCGCGGGCCAGAAGAAAGAGAAAACCGCACGCGAGCAAGCGCTCCAAGAAGTGCAGCGCATTCAAGCAAAGCTGAAGCAGGCGGAGACCGACTACACCGCCGCAATGAGTACGGAACAGGCCAAGCGCGCTGCTAGCTTGGATAGGTACTGGGCACAACAACAAGAAATACGACGACGTATCGCCAATGCTTATCAAGCGGAGGACGATACGCGCTATATGTCTTCCGACGCTAAGGCGGCGTATGCGGATCGGTTGCGCCTTCAGGATGCGTATGAAAAGGAGCGGGCCAGCCTCAAGGAACAATACGAATCTCGCAAGATTGACCAAGACGAGTACGACGCCAAATCGCTAATTGCAGCCCAATCGTTTGAGGCGCAAGAGAACCAACTAAAGGCTCACTTGGAGAGAGAGCAAGCGATTCGCGAGAGCTACGGCGATCAAATCCAGCTCGCTATTGCTCAGATTGGAAACCAAGGTAAGACCAACGCGCAATATGTAGGCGAGGCATTTACAACCGCCTGGTCCGATGCGCAAAACGCGCTGGACTCGTACCTTACTACTGGCGAGGGTAGCTTCGCCAAATTTACGGCAAGCGTCCTAGCGGACCTGGCAAAAATCGCGCTCCACGCTGCGGAAATGCAGATTTTCAACGGCGTGGCGAATTTCTTCTCCACGGGCGGCGAGGTTGGTCATTTCGCGGGCGGTGGCGCAATCATCGGTCCCGGCTCTGGTACGAGCGACAGTATCCCGGCCATGTTGTCGAATGGTGAGTACGTCATTAACGCGGCCTCCACAAAGAAGTATCGCGGCTTGCTGGAGTCAATCAACAGCGGCCATATGGCGCACTTCGCTACAGGTGGTGCGGTTGGTTCTGTGGCCCCGGCCAGCAGTGTTAGTAGCGGATCAGGCGGAGACCTGCATTTCCACCTTGACGGTAGCGGTGGAGGACTAACGCCGGAGGATGCTAAGGCGCTGCTCCCTCAGTTCCAGGCGATGCTTGATAAGCGCATTAACCAGCGTTTTCGAGGGCAAGGTGGCTTAGCGCTCATTGCGGGCGCGTTTGATCGTGCTGCGGAGGATGGTCATTTCCCGTAACACCCTACCGGGAGCCACGGTGCGGAGCCGGTCGTCCCGCCAGTGAGCGATAATGCCCGGTGTCAGTTCGGCTAACGTGCATTCGCTCATAGGCTCGCGCAGAAGCTGCCCGATCCGTTGCAACTCATACTTTGCTCCGCGATGCGTAGGTGCAACCTCGTCCCGATAACGGATTAGAATATCGGCCAGCGTGGTCCGCTCAGCGTTGTTATTTGTCGGATGCGCCGCCGTATCCATATCCGCTTCGATGCGCCGCGCCCATTCCTGAGCTTGTACCTTGCTCGGAAAGGTCATGGTTCGGGACGGAAACCCCTTGCGCCTGATCTTGACCTGCCACGTTGTGTTACGGGATTTGTCCGTGTTTTTGACGAAAGTTGCCATGTCAGTGTCCTGTAATTGTCCTGTGAGGGCAGAAACACTGCGATGCCAAGCGGGCATAAGCGGCTGCGCTTCAGCGTGGACGCGGCTCTCCGGTGGAAAGCCTGAACGTGTCGGTCGCGAGCGGCGTATGCCTGTTCGAGGCCGTGCGCCAGCGAGCCGTCGCGCGCTGAGCGGCAAGCCCTCGACAATGAAGGTGAGGTTCGGCGCGCGGGCCGCGGCTGCGCTCTCGCTCGCGCTGTTGCTCGGCGCGTGCGCGAGCAACACGGTCGATCGCGGCACGTATTTCGCCGATACCAGCCATCCCGCGAAGAGCGCCGACTCGCGCATCCGCTTTCTCGTCATGCATTACACCGAGATCGACGAGCGCGAGTCGCTCGACGTGCTCACCAACGAGGCGGTCAGCTCGCATTACCTCGTGCCCGCCGAGCCGCCCGTGCACGATGGGCGGCCGGTCGTGTGGCAACTGGTGCCCGAGGCGCAGCGCGCGTGGCACGCGGGCGTCAGCGAATGGCAGGGGACTACCGAGCTGAACGCGGCCTCGATCGGGATCGAGAACGTCAATCTCGGGCCGCGCGATACGCCGCAAGGCCGCGTGTGGCAGCCGTATCCGCCGGCCCAGGTCGATGCGCTGATCCGGCTCGCGAAGGATATCGTTACGCGCTACAACATCGCGCCGACGCGCGTGGTCGGCCACAGCGATATCGCGCCGCAACGCAAGATCGATCCGGGTCCGCTCTTTCCGTGGAAGTCGCTATACGATGCGGGTGTCGGCGCGTGGCCCGACGATGCGACGGTCAAGACGGAACTCGCGGGCCGCGCGCCTGAGTCCCCCGCGGATGTGCGTGCGCTGCAGGACAAGCTCGCGCGCTATGGCTACGACGTGGCCACCGATGGCGTGCTCGACGAGCGCACGCGCCGCGTGATCGCGGCCTTCCAGATGCATTTCCGGCCGCGCGACTATGCGGGCACGCCCGATGCCGAGACCGATGCGATCGCCGCGGCGCTGCTCGACAAATACATGCCGGCGCAGGCGGGCGCGCCCGATATCTCGCGCTAGTTTTGTGGCGCCCGCGTGCGGTGCCGGCCACGGCACCGGCGGCAACTCCGGTAAACTAGGGGCTTTCCTGCTCTGCGCTGCTCCTTCCCCATGACTCAAGACGAACTCAAGCAACTGGTCGGCCAGGCCGCCGCCGACTATGTGAACGCGAATGTGCCCGAAGGCGCCGTAATCGGCGTCGGCACTGGCTCGACGGCGAACTGCTTCATCGATGCGATCGCCGCGAACAAAGCCCGCTATCGCGGCGCCGTGTCCAGCTCGGTGGCCACGACGGCGCGCCTGCAATCGCACGGCATCAAGGTGTTCGATCTCAACGAGATCGACGAGCTGAAGGTGTACGTGGACGGCGCCGATGAAATCGACGGCTCGGGCGCCATGATCAAGGGCGGCGGCGGGGCGCTCACGCGCGAGAAGATCGTGGCGTCGGTGGCCGATGTGTTCGTCTGCATCGCGGATGCGAGCAAGCGCGTCGAGGTGCTCGGCCAGTTCCCGCTGCCGCTCGAAGTGCTGCCGATGGCGCGTACCGCGATTGGCCGGCGCGTGAGCGCGCTGGGCGGCGTGCCGGTGTTGCGTGTGCAGAAGGACGGTTCGCCTTATATCACCGACAACGGTAACGAGATCATCGACGTGAAGGGTCTGAGCATCAGCGACCCGCGCGCGTTCGAGGCCACCATCAACGCATGGCCCGGTGTCGTCACGGTGGGTCTGTTCGCGGCGCGTGGCGCCGATCTGTGCCTGCTCGGCACCGAGGCGGGCGTCGAGTCGATCGCTTACCGCAAGGGCTGAGCGTTTCGCGTAACAAGGTGTCGCGCCGGGCAGGCGCGGCACTCGCTGTTTTCAGTCTCTGGCTCCGCGCTTCGCAATGAAGCCACGTTTTTCCGGGCCTCTTTCACGTTGACTCGTTGGCAATCAAGGCTACGCAAGCGCGCGGTTCATCCACGTGCGCAGCAGCGTTTTCATGCGCTGTCCAAGCGGGGCGATCGCGAAAGCGAGCGCGACGATGGACGCGAGCACGAGCAGCTTCTGCAGCGCCGAGTGCGGGTTGTACAGATGCGCCGCGCTCACGGCAACGAGAATCGGAAAGTGAAACAGATAGAGCGGGAAGGTCGCTTCGCCCGCGCTGCGCGCCACGCGCACGAGGCGGCGGCTCACATTGAGACGCGGCTCGGCGAGCCGCAGCGCGGCGAGCAGCGCGATCAACAGGCAGCCGAACAGCAATGCGCCGAATACGAGTCCCGGACCGATACGCCGCCGATTGCCGCCGAGCAGGTCGAACAGTGCATCGATGCCGTTGGCGAGCAAGGGCTTGAGCGGCGCATGGAAGACGATGAGCAGCAGCGCGCCGCCGCACGCGAGTGCCAATAGCGCGACCAGCCTGCGATGCGCGAGCTTGTGCGCGAACACGTCATAGGTGCCGACACCGATCAGCCAGAGCGTCATCATCGCGACGATATTGGGCCCGAACAGCAGTGCGACGGCGAGCACGATCGCGAGCGATCGTTGCTTTGTCCTGCAGTAGAGGAAGGCGCCCCAGATGGCATAAAAGCCGACTTCGTAACTGAGGCTCCAGAACGGCGAGTTCGAGAACGGCACGATATCGCTGCCCCACGCCTGCGTGAACAGTACGGCGTTCGCGATGAGCCGCAATGCCGGATGATCGGCATCGGCGCCCCAGTTGAGCGCATACCAGCCGGGCGCTGCGTGCGCCGCGTAGAGATCGAGCAGAACAGTCAGCGCGAGTGCGGGCAGGCTCAGCGAGAGCAGGCGGCTCGCGCGGTCCACGAAGAAGCGTTGCAGGTCGAACGACGCATCGGCGGGTGAGAACGAGCGGATCGTGTAGCCGCTCAGGATGAAGAAGCCGCCGACCGCCACCACGGCCGCGCCGGTGAGGTCGGGCCAGTCGTGCTGAAAATACGGCTGCGTGCAATGGCCGAACGCGACCATCAGCGCGAGCAGGAAGCGCAGCAGGTCGAGCGCGACCGATACGGCCGGCGTTATCGTGGTAGCGCGCGGGCCGCCCGTTGCGCGTGGCGCTCGCGCGGTGGCCGTGGCGTCGAGGTGCCACGGCGCATCGACGCCGGGTTCGCGCGTGGCCGCGACGGACTGGGTGGAGGTGCCGTGGAGTTCGTGGGTCATCGCGCGGGCGCCGGATTTCGCGTGCTAACAACGGCACGCGAAGGAACAGACGATAAAAGTATCGCTTACATCGCGAGCATCACGCTCAGACCGCACAGACCGATCACGCTGAGGCTCACACGGTCCTTGAACGCGAACACGATCGGGTCGTCGTGCATGTTGCCGCGAAACGCGAACATCCAGATGCGACTCACCCAGTAGAGCGTGAGTGCGAAGGTGGCCCACAGCGCCTGCGGATGGTGATAAAGCTGCTTCATTTCAGGGGTATTCATGTAGAGCGCGAGCACGAGCACGGCGAGGTAGGCCGAGGCCGTGCCGAACGAGCGCAGGATCGACATGTCCTGGGTGATGTAGCCGCGTCCCGCCGCTTCTTCCTTGCCTTCGCGCAGCATCATGTCCAGTTCGACGTAGCGCTTGACCATCGCGAGCGAGAGGAAGATCGGCACGCAAAAGAGAATCAGCCAGTATGAAAGCGGGATGCCCGTCGCGGTGCCGCCGGCGATCACGCGCACGGTGTAGAGGCACGCGAGCGTGAAGACATCGACGAGCGTCATGCGCTTGAGGCTGAACGAGTAGGCGACCGTGGTGGCGAAATAGACGGCCATCACCACACCGAATTTCCATGGCAGGAGGGTCGCGAGTCCGGCGCCTGCGATCAGCAGCAAGATCGTGAGCACGATGCCGAACTTCAGCGGCAGGCGGCCCGAGGCAAATGGCCGGCTGCGCTTGCGTGCGTGGCGCCGGTCGGCATCGAGGTCGAGCATGTCGTTGAGCAGATAGACCGACGAGGCGAGCAGGCTGAACGACATGAACGCGATGCACGCGGCGCTCACGGCAGGCAGGCTCGTGAAGCGATGCGCGGTGAAGAGCGGCACGAAGATCAGCACGTTCTTGACCCACTGGTGCACGCGCATTTCCTTGAGCACGAGCGGGATCAGGCGGCGCTTCTGTTCGAAGAAGATGATCGCGGCGTTGACCTTGCGCGCGGCGGCGGCGATGTGCTTGTCGCCGACCACGATCGCATTGCGTGCCTGACGCCAGACGGGCACGTCGGCCATCGCGTCGCCGCAATAGTCGAAACCGCGGTCGCCGAACTGCTCGACGAGCGCGCGCGCCTTGTGCTTGCCGGCGAGGTTGGTGCTGTCCGTGCTCGCGAGCACGCCCGTGAAGAGTCCGACGTGCGCGGCGATCTGCGAGGCGAGGCGCTGGTTGGTGGCGGTGCACAGGTACAGGTCGCGCCCGCTCGAGCGTTCGTCGCGCAGCCAGGCGAGCAGTTCGGTGTTGTACGGCAGCACGCCGACGTCGATTGTCACGCGTTTGGCGATCTGCTCCTTGAGATGGGCGCGGCCGCGCAGCGCCCAGAACAGGCACAGGAAAATCGCCAGCGGTTGCTGCTTGAAGAGCACGAAAAACGCTTCGAACAGCATGTCGGTCCGCGTGAGCGTGCCGTCCAGGTCCACGCATAACGGGACCGGATTGGCTGCGGGAGTGGCCATGTTCTATCTCCGTGCCGGCAGGGGCATGCGCGAGTCGCCGGCGGTTGCTGCGGCACGCGTGGGCGCGCCTTTTTCAGCGTGAGATCATCGTAGCGACGGGGAGCGCGCGCCTCTGTGCGGCAGCGCACCCGTGCTCAGGCAAAGACGAAGCGCTTGTCGAGCTGGTACTTCGTGAGGTAGCCGATCACGAGGCCGAGGCCGCCGCCGGCGAGACGCGCGGTTTCGCCGTGAAAGATCGCGGCCGCGCCCAGTTCGACCACCCAGAACACGAGTGTCGTCCCGAGCCCCATCGCGACATAGAGGGCGAACGTGCGCACGCCGTGGGCGACGTCGCGATGCTCGTACTGGAAGATCCATGCCTTGTCGAGCAGGTACTTGACGACGAGGCCGACGCCGGTGCCGACGCACATCGAGAACGGCACCGCGTACGCGGCGTCGTACAGACGCATCGAGAGCATCTGGCTCGACAGGTTCGCGCCGATCGAGATCGCCGCGAAGACGGCATACCAGAACACCAGACGCGAGCGGCTCAACGGCATGCGCTCGATGCTCGCGCTCATAGCGAGACCCGCTTGAATACGAAGCCGGGCAGCATGCGGATGATGAACATGATCTGCGCCCAGAACCACGGCGTGTAGATCGCGTCCTTGCCGCGCTCGACGGCCCGCACGATATCGAGCGCGACCCGCTCGGGCGACGCGACGAGCAGGCCGGGCAGCGCGAGGCCGGCGGTCATCGGCGTGTCGACGAAACCGGGCTTGATGGTGAGCACTTTCACACCGGACTTGAAGAGCCGCGCGCGCAGCCCCTCGCAGAAGGTCGTTACGGCTGCTTTCGCGGTGCCGTACACGTAGTTCGACGGCCGCCCGCGATCGCCCGCCACCGATGAGATCGCCGCGATCGAGCCGTGTTTCTGGGCCTCGAACGTGCTGGCGAGCAGCGTGAGCAGCGCGATGGTCGAGAGCGCGTTGACGGAGATCTCGCGCACCGCCGCCTGCGGGTCGTGCTCGCACTCGACCTGATCCGATAGCGTGCCGTGCGCGAGCAAGACGATATCGATATGGCCGAGTTCGGCGAGACACGCATCGAGCATTGGCGCGTGGGCGGCGAAGTCATTGACGTCGAGCGCGCAGGTGCCGACGCGTCGCGCGCCGCGCTCGCGCAGATCCTGCGCGACGGCCGCGAGACGCTGCGGATGGCGTCCGGCGAGAAAAAAATTCGCGCCTGTTTTGACCCATTCGCGTGCACAGGCTGCCGCGATCGCCGATGAACCCCCGACGATGAGAATGTTCTTGTCCATGAGCGGATCGTCCGTTGCGGTTGGCGTAACGTGAAGACCCATAGTAGGAGTGCAACGGTGCCACGACCGTTGGCTGGGTCACACAAGCGGGCTGCCGTGGCGCCAGTCAGTGCCCCACGGTTGCAATCGTGCGTTTCATCTGCTCCAGATAGGCGCTCACCGAGAAGCGGTTCGCGACATCGTCGAGCGCTTCGCTCGCGATCCGCTCGGCGAGTTCGGGCGCGGCACGCAGCGTTTCCAGCGCATCGACGAGCGCGACCGGGTCGCCGGGCGGCACGAGCCAGCCATTGCGGCGATGGCGCACGATTTCGGTCACGCCGCCGGCCGCCGCGGCGATCACGGGCCGGCCCGCCGCCATGCCCTCGATGATCACGCGCCCGAACGGCTCGGGCTCCGTCGAGGTATGCAGGATCACGTCCACGGCTTTCATCCACGCGGGCATGTCGTCGCGAAAGCCCGCGAAAATCAGGCGTTTTTCGACGCCGAGCCGCGCCGCCTGGCGATGCAGCGACTGTACGTAAGCGGTCTCGCCAAAGAGCGCCGAGCCGACCAGCACGAGATGCAGGTCCGGCAACTGCGCGAGCGCTTCGAGTGCGATGTGCTGGCCTTTCCACGGTGCGAGCCGGCCGAACAGACCGGCCAGCCACACGTGCTCGGGCAAGCCCAGTTGCCGGCGCAAGGTCGCGACATCGGGCGCTTCGACACGATTGAATTCGTCGAGATCGACGCCGTTGTGCACGACGGGCACGGACTCGGGCGCGCAGCGCGTGAGCGCAATGAGCGAGGCGGCGGACGCACGCGAATTCGACACGACATGATCGACGGCGTAGCGCGTGAGCCAGCGCACGAGCAGCCGCTGCAGCGGCCCGAAATGCTCGCTCGACATGATGTCGTGCAGGTGCCAGACAATGCGTTTGCGATGAAGCGGCTTGCCGAGCGCGCCGAGCACGAGCGCCTTTTGCGTATTCAGAAAGAGGATGTCGAACGATTCGGCATGCCGCGCGATGGTGCGCACTTGACGAATGATGCCGGGCAGCGCGCCGAGCCATGCGAAGTGCAGCTTGTCCTTGCGGATGCGCGAGACGCGTTCCTCGCAGGCGAGCGTCACGGGCACGCCAAGCGATTCGAGGCGCAAGCGAAAGGGTCCGTCCGACAGCAGCAGTACTTCGCGGCGCGCGCCCCACGTCACGGCGAGCGGCAGCAGCGAAAACTCCGCGCCGCCCAGTTGCCCGCTCTGATCGACGAACAGGATGCTCGCGGTATCGTGGCGCGCAGGGGTGTCGTGTGTGGCGACGGAAGGCGGGCCCATGATCGGCGCGCGCACGGAAGTCGAAGACTTGATCATAGAGGTTTGATGCCAGCGAGAAGTAGTTATCTGCTGGCCATTATTCGTTCCCAATGGCGCGGACAGCGTGGGGCTGCGCACTTACCCTGACTGACACTGGCATTACATTTGCATGCTGTTTTTGCGGTGTTTGTCGGCAGCTTGTCAGGAATCGAGGTGCAACATCACTTCGTTGCAGGCGCAACGAGAGCGCGTGTTCCATGGGGGCTGCGCATGCGCGCGTGAACGCGCATGGCAAGGAGGGGGCCGAGGTTGCTCGCGCTTAGCGGGCGCTCAGTTGCATGGCGGCTTCAGTGAGCAGCGGCGTATGCACGGCGCTTTGCGTCGCGACCGTGCGCATGACTTCCACCATGAATGCATGGCGAAACACGGAGGGCGCGAAGCGTTCCGCGTTCTTGCGGCACGCCTGCGGTGTCATGGCGTTCTGGTTGCGCTCGAACTTGGCGATGGCCGCGCGCAGCGCGGGCACGCTCTGTTCGCCGAAGTAGACGCCGGTGGGATCGGCTTCACCGAGCGGCACGACGGTTTCGAGCACGCCGCCCTTGCCATAGGCGATCACGGGCGTGCCGCACGCCTGGGCTTCGAGCACGGCGATGCCGAAGTCTTCTTCGGCGGCGAACACGAAGGCCTTGGCGCGCTGCATGTGATCGCGCAAGACCTCGAACGGCTGATAGCCGAGGATCGTCACGTTCGGTCCGGCCTTGGCACGCACTGCGGCCATCTGCGGACCGTCGCCGATCACGACGAGCTTCTGCTCGGGCATCGACGCGAACGTTTCCACGATCAGCTCGATGCGTTTGTACGGCACCATGCGCGACGCGCACAGATAGAAGTCTTCTTTGTCGGTACGAAGCTCGAAGCCCTGTACGTCGACGGGTGGCGCGACGACACAGGACTCGCGCCGATACGTCTTCATGATGCGCCGCGCGACGAAGCGCGAGTTGCACAGCAACTGATCGACGCTGTTGGCCGAGCGCGAGTCCCAGTTGCGCAGATAGTGGAGCAGGGCGCGCGCGGCCCACGAGCGCAGGCCGCGTGTGAGGTGCGATTCGCGCAGGTACTGATGCTGGAGATCCCATGCATAGCGGATCGGCGAATGAACGTAGCTCACGTGCGTTTGATCCGGCCCGACGAGTACGCCCTTGGCCACCGCGTAGGAACTCGTAATGATCAGATCGTAGCCCGCGAGATCGAATTGCTCGACGGCGAGCGGCATGAGCGGCAGGTAGCCGCGATAGCGGCGGCGTGCGAACGGCAGATGCTGGATGAAGGAGGTCTGCACGGTCTTGCCGCGCACCACCGAGCGATCTTCGAGGAAGTCCACGAGACTATAAAGATCGGCGTCGGGAAAGCACTCGATGATCTGCTGCAGTACCTTTTCGGCTCCGCCGGAGACGACGAGCCAGTCATGCACGATGGCCACTTTCATGACAGCGAGTCTCCAGGCGAAAAGCAACGGAACAGGACACAGCACGAGCGTACGGGCAGTGTTCGATGCGCGTAAGTGCGGGTGGCCACACTGCTGATCGTCGAGCTCGCAAATAATGTGGCCTGCAACGCACCGCTTTCGAGCGGGACCTGCCACGAACCCGGGGGGATTCGCCGCCATGCACCTGTTCGCCACCGATGCCGCGACGTCGTCATCCGTTGCGCCACGCGCCGATGCGCCCAGCGTGCTGTTCGTCGATCAGAGCGGACAGCTTGGCGGCGCCGAATTTTCCTTGCTGCCGCTCGCCGCCGGTTGGCGCGCGCGCCGTGAAGTGCTGCTGCTCTCCGATGGACCGTTTCGCGCGCGGCTCGAAGCGCGCGGCGTGCCCGTGACGCTCGTCTACGACGCGCGCGTGTGCAGCATCCGCAAGGACGCGGCACATTGGGGACTGCTCGCGGCGCTGCCCGGCATCGTGCGCCAGGTGTGCGCGGTCGCGCGCCGTGCGCGTTCGTTCGACGTGCTCTACGTGAATACGCAAAAGGCGCTCGTGCTCGGTGCGCTCGGCAAGCCGCTGCATCGCAAGCGGGTGGTCTGGTATTTGCACGACATCCTGTCGAGCGAGCATTTCGGCCCGTTGCAGCGCTTGCTGGTGCGCTGGCTCGCGCGCCATGCCGTCGATCACGTGGTCGCGAATTCGCGCGCATCCGCTGCTTCGCTTGCCGCGCTCACCGGCTGCGCGCCCGAGTCCGTGCCGGTCGTGCACAACGGCGTGGACCTCGACGAGTTCGTGCACGACGACACGCTCGACAAACGCGCGCTGCGCCGCCGCCTGGGCCTGCCCGAAGACGTCTGGCTCGCGGGTCTGTTCGGACGGCTCGCGCCATGGAAAGGGCAGCATATCGCGCTGGAAGCACTCGCGCGGCTGCCCGACATGCATCTGGTGCTGGTCGGCGCGGCGCTGTTCGGCGAGGACGAGTATGCGCAATCGTTGCGTGCGCAGGCGGCGCGGCTCGGCGTGCAGGCGCGCGTGCACTTCGCCGGTTTTCGTGACGAGGTGCCCGACTGGATTCGCGCGATGGACGTGATCCTGCACACCTCGACCGAAGCGGAGCCGTTCGGGCGCGTGGTCGTCGAGGGCATGGCAGCGGGGCGTCCGGTGATCGCATCCGCTGCGGGCGGCGTGATCGAAATCGTGGAGCATGGGCGCAATGGCTTGCTCGTGCCGCCAGGCGACATCGATGCACTGACCGACGCCATCGCCGCCTTGCGTGCCGCGCCCGAACTTGCCGATCGACTGGCGAGTGACGCGCGTGCGTCAGTCGTGAGCCGCTTCTCGGTCGGCACCTATCTTGAACGCATGACGAGCGCCATCGTGTCGGGGGCTTCGCGCGCGCGTCGTTGATCCGCACGAAGCCGCGTAGCGCTTTAGCGCGGCCTCGTGCGTCGTGATCTCGTCACACCGCCGCGACGCCCGGGTTGTGCTGGAAGTTCGTCGCGTAGAGTCGTTCGAAGCGATGCGCGAGTTCCGCCCACGAATAGCCCGACGCGGTTTCGAGCGCGCCCTGACGCAGCGCGCGCCAGCGCACGGGATCGTCCACCAGCGACTCGAGTGCGTTGCTGAGCGCGGCGGGATCGTCGGGCTCGACGAGCAGGCCGTTCTCGCCATCGCGCACATAGGTCCGCACGGCCGGGATGTTCGTCGTGACCGGTACGAGTCCGCACGCCATCGCTTCGAGCGGGGAGAGCGGAAAGCCGTCGAAGCGCGAGGGATACGCGAGCAGCTGGCAATCCGCGAGCACTTCCTGCAGGCGCGTGTTGTCGTAGCGCGGCACGGCGATGACCTGCGCTCGCACGCGCTCATCGAAACGCGCGAGCGTGAGCGCTTCCGGCTCGCCGGTGCCGACGAGCTTGACCGTCACGTCGGGCTGGCGGGCGAGCAAGAGGTTCATCGAGGCGACCAGCGTATCGATGCCTTTCCAGTAGTTGGCGCGGCCCATGAATGCGATGCGGCGCACCGGCGTAGCGGGCGCGGGCACCGACTGCAGCGTGGCGCGCGCCGCGGCGGCGAACTGTTCGTCGATGCCGTTCTCGACGACGGCGATGCGCTCGCCGCGCATCTTCAGTCCGTCGAGTGCATAGGTGTATTCCATGTCGTTGAGCACGAGCGCGAGATCGGCCCACGCGAACGACTTCGCGCATTCCCAGATGCGCAGGCCGCCGCGATAGAGCGGATATTTCCACGTCGTCGTGAGTTCGCGCCGGCGGCAGGCGGCGACGACGGCTTCGTGCACGAGCGGCTCCATGCCGTGGCTGCGGGTCGCCGACAATTGCCGCGGACGCCAGCCGAACACGCGGCGCAACAGGTTGACGATCCAACCATCGCCGGCCGACAGATCGAGCACGTCGTAATCGGGGCGCCGTGCGACGCGATACAGCACGAACCAGGGGAAGAGCAGGTTGGTCGCGAGCGCGGGCAGCGCGGGCATGTCGTCGAACGACAGCAGCTCGACTCGATGGCCGCGCTCGCGCAGCGCCTGCGCGAGTTTGACCGTCACGCCGGGGGCTCCCGCGTTGGTGTCGAGTCGATGGTGGATCGTCATTAGTATGTTCATCGCGTCCTCGTGGCGGCGCGCTGCGAGCCCTGCGAGCGGCCCGTTTTCGCGCACTTCAGAGAGTGCATGAGCCGCGCGCAAGGCGTCTGTGCGGCATCGCTCAATCGCACGCGGCGCCGTGCGCTGTGTGCCAATGTTGTCCATCGAACGGTGCACCGTGCCGGTATGCGGGTATCGTCGGACGAGAAACTTGGTTGCAGTCCAACGGAGCCGCCGATGACGTTTTCCCGCTGGTCCGGCGAAGCGACGCGGCGCGCCGTGCTGCTGTGCCTCTACGTGCTGGTCGCCGCGGCCTCGTATAGCGGCTTCTTCGCGAAGTACGCGTTTCGCGACGACTCGCCTCACGATGCGCTCGTCAAGATGCTCGACGGCAGCGCCGATCGTCCCTATGTGTATCGCCAGCTTTTGCCGCTCGCCGCCAATCTCGCGCAGCAGGCGCTGCCCGCGCACGAGGCTGCGAGTATCGTCGAGCATCTGCAGGAAGACTATCCGCGCCACAACTGGCTGAGCAACACGTATGCACGAGCGGTCGATGCCGGCAATCCCGTCTGGACGCTGCGTTATTACATGGTGTACGGCATGGCGTTCGTCGCGCTGCTGGCGGCCATGTTGATGCTGCGCGCCGTGTGCCTCGAGTTCGGCAGCGATCGCGCGGCGGCGAGTCTCGCGCCGCTTGTGTTCGCACTCGCCATGCCGGCCGGCAACCTATGGGACTTTCCCGAGCTGTTCTTCATGGCGCTCGCGGTGTGGCTCGCGGCGCGCGGCAAGGGTCTCTGGCTGCTCGCGCTCACGCCGCTGGCCACGCTCAACAAGGAATCGTTCCTGTTCTTCGTGGTCTGTCTCTATCCGCTGCTGTGTCTGCGTTTGACGAAACGCCATGCGCTCGCAGTGGGCGCCGCGTGCGTGGGCGCGGCCGCTGCGGTCAATCTGTTCGTCAAGCTGCGCTATGCCGGCAATCCTGGCGACCTCGCACAGTTCAACCTGATCGCCAACCTGCGCTTTCTCGCGGACCCGCGCAATTATTTCCTCAGCGACTACACGTTTGGCATCCTGTTGCCGAAGGGCTTGAACGTGGTGATCCTGTTCTGCGGGTTCGCGCTAGTACGGCTCGGTTGGTCGCGTCTGCCGAAGACGTTGCGTCAGCACGCGCTCATCGCGGGTGCGATCAACGTGCCGCTTTATCTACTGTTCGGGTGGGGCGACGAGGTACGCGCGCTGAGCATGCTGAGCGTCACCGCGGTCATGCTGCTCAACGAAGCCATCGCGGGTTATCTGGCGAAGGCGCGTCGCGGGAGCGCGCGCTTTGCCGACGCGCTCTGATATCAGTTGCCTTCGCGTTTCAGTACGAGGAGCTGGGTGCGGAAGTTCGGCAACCAGCCGTCAATGTCGGCGCTGTCCACGATCCGGTAGCCCGCCAGTGTGCCGAACTGGATGATGTACTGATCGTCGTGAACCCACCAGACACTCTTCGGCGGCGCGCTCACGTAGGCGGGATCGTAGAGCCAGGTGCCGTCGAACTCGAAGCCGCCGTCGATGCGCGTCGGCGCTATGCCTTGCTGGCGCAGTGTATCGAGCAGCGCCCAGCGTGCGCGGTTCCAGCCCAGATAGTCATGCGTCGCGGCGATCGTGAACGCACTGGTCAGCACGAGCGCGAACGCGGCAGCGATCGTGACGAGCGCCGACTTGAAAGCAGGGCTCGCGTGCCATTCGATTGCCACGAGCGCGATCATCGTGAACGTGGGGGCGAGCAGATAGCGGTCGAAGTAGCCCGCGACTAGCAGCGGCGCGAGATAGATGATGGTGCTGTAGAGCAGGAAGGCGCGGATCGCTACGAGCGGGTCGTCGCTGCGCTGTCGATAAGCGCTCACGAGCGTGCGGACCGTGAGTGCCACTTCGAGCACGATCAGCACCGCGCCGGTCACGGCGATCAGCGTGATGAGCAGCCAGAACGCGCGCGGCAACGCGGCGGGGCCCGGCATTTCGCCGGGGCGGCTGTGCAGCCAGATCGGGCCGAGACCGCTGTCGTTGATGGTGGTCCAGTCGAACGGCAGCGGATGGACGGCGGCCATCAGCGCGAACCAGACCACGCCGGCCATCGACGCCACGGCAAGCACGACCCGGCCGCCGCGCCACGCACGATAGCGGGCAACGAGCGCGGGCGCACGCCACATCAACACGGGAAAGGCGAACCAGCCGACATGGACTAGCGTGCCGCGCAGATTTTGTTCGAGCTTCACGAAGAGCGTGAGCGGCGTGGCGAGCGCGCGCGAGAACGAGGCCGTCGAGGCTTCGGCCATCGACGGCAGCACGTGGCGCCAAGCGAGCCATTCGGTGAAGGCGGCGAGCAACGCGACGCTGGCGGCGAGCGTGGCCATGCACAGCGCGATGGCGCGCCACGACCGGCGCCGCTCGAGCAGCAGCACGGCGGCCATCGACATCGGCAGATAGAGCGCGAGCTGACGCACCGACAAAGCCAGGACCGAAAAGGCGAGCGCCCAGCCGAGGCTCGTCATGCGCCGCGCCAGCAGATAGCGGCAAAAGCACAGCGTCGCGACCATCGATGCTGCGGTGAAGCCGACGTCCGTCATGAACGAATTGGCGAGCACGAAGTAGACAGGATTGAAGCCGAACACGAGGGTCGCGAGCACGGTCTTGTTGCGCTCGCAACCTGCGTCTTGCAGCGTGAGCGCGAATGCGCCGAGTCCGAGCGCGCCGGCAACGAGCATGGAGACACGCAGGGCGGTATGCGAAAAACCGAACGGCAGGCAAAAGAGCGCGCCCCAGAGCGTCTGGCCGATCAGCGTCATCGAGGTCCAGCCGTTGGGCGTGAATTGTCCGGTCGTGAGCAGCGTATGGACCGTGAGCGAATACGACCAGTCGTCGTTGAGCGGAAAGTTGCCGAGCGGATCGACGAGCGCCACCGCGAGCAACCAGACCACGACTGGCAGCACCACGGCTGCATGATCGCGCCGCGCGCTCGCAAACGGTTTGAAGGCGAGGGTCGTTTCCATCAGCGAGAAGCCCGGACGATGAGGGTCGAAACGCAGGCACGCAGTGCGTCGCGACGCTCAGATGCTAGAGGGTGGGTGCCGCGATGCTCTGTGCGCCAGCGCACCTTCGCGCCGCGTCACGCTCAAAGCGCGCAATCGACGTAGCGGCCGGGCTCGAAGCGTGCCAGCAGATAGTCCTGCAGCGACGGGTCGAGTCGGTAGCGCCAGAACCATTCGGGATCGGCGAGATTCGCGTGGAGTTTCACGTCGATCGGGAACGCGTCCTTCACATACAGCTTGAACAGGTCGGCGTTCGCGAACGGCGTGAAATCGATCACGCAATGGCCGCTCTTTTGTGCGAGCACGCGGGCACGAAACTCGGCGAACGTCTCGGCGCGTGCATACGGCGCGGCGCTCGGCGTGATGATCGTTTTGTCGCGCGGATAGTAGAGCAGCGGCGTGCCTTCCATCGTCGCGCTTGCGCGCGGGAGCATGAGGTTGACGACGAGTTCGGCATCGTTGGGCAGGGCGTGGAAGCGCTGCAGGCTCGACACGGGCGTCGCATGGCTGCCGGGCAGTTTCGCCAGACTCCTTGCGAAGCCGGCGCCTTGCGCGATCAGTACGACAACGAGGCCATAGCACGCGAGCAGCACGATCGGCGCGCGCTCGCGCCGGGTGCGCAGAAAAAGGCCCGCGAGCCCCGCGAACAGCAGCACGATGCCGTGCCCAATGGTGCGTGCGCCGTACAGATCGAACTGGGTGAACAGGCGCAGCACGAACTGCAAGGCCAGAAAGCCTAAGCCTGCGAAGACGAGAAACCATTGGCTGCGCGCGGCATCGCTGTGGCGATCTTCGCCGCGCAAGCGCAAGCGCACGGGCGCGCGCACGGGCCGCGCACCGCACAGCACGAGCAGCACGATAGCGGGCAACACCAACGAGGCCGCGTTCACGACGAACTGCCAGACGAACGCGTAGCCGAGCAGTCTCAGCGACTCCGGCGCCGCGATGCGCGCCATGCCGGTGCCGAAGCCCGTCTGCGCAGCATTGAACCACTGGTAGGCGGCATAGAATGCCGCTGCCGCGACGAACGAAGGCAACGCTCTGAGCGCGGTGCGCCAGCCCCACGCGGCAACGACGCAGACGAACAACAACGCGGCGAACGGGCCGAACACGTAGCGCGAGGCACAGCCCGTGATCAGCGCGGCGGCGAGCAGTACGGCGTGGCGAACCGGGTGCTCGCCGCGATGGAGCGCGCACAGCGCCGCCACGGTGCCGGCGAATGCGAACAGGAAGAGGTTTTCCGACCACGTGTACTGGAAGATATGCAGCGTGACCGGATTGAGCGCGACGAGCGCGGCGCCGAGCGTGCCCACCGGCGAGCGCGCGAGCAGCACGAACGTGAGGTACAGCAGTGCGAGGTTGGCAATCTTGCTGCCGATGAGCAGGCTGGCGATGTCGCTCGCGGGCGAGACGAGCGCTATCGCGAGCGGGTATCCGCACGGGAAGATCGCGTAGTACGCGCCTTGCTCCGTGCAACCGAGTCCGTGACGCAGCGACTGCGCGAGAAACAGGTAATGCCACGAGTCGGGCGTGGTGAAGCCTGACGCGCACGCGATCACCGTGCCGAGCAGCAGCACGGCGAACACGGTCGCGAGGGTCGCGGCGTCCGGGCGCAGGAGTGCCTGCGGATTGTCGCGATCGCTCAAAGGCACGGCAGCGCGGCTGAGCGACGGGGACGGTAAGGAAGGCTGGCGCATGAGCGTGTGGCAACGGAAGATGGCGCGCCGCTATTCGACGTCGCGCACCGTTGCCTTCGACGGCGGCGTGAGGCGCAGCATGGCGCCGAGGCGGCCGAGATACTTGCGGTAGCGCGGCGCGAGGAACGGCTCGCACACGACGGCGACGAGCATCGCGACCACGACCATGATGAGCATCACGAGCGGTCGCGTATCGAAGCCGATATGCAGGCGCTTGGCCGCGAAATTCACGGCCATGTAGCCGAGGTTCTGGTGAATCAGATAAAGCGGGTAGCTGGTCTTGCCGAGCACCGCATAGCAGCGCTGGATGTGCGGATTGGCCACCTTGCGCGTGAACAGGATGAAGATGCCGAGCGCCGCGAGCGCGATCATCACGCCCGTCATCGGCGTCGGGACGAGACCCGTGAGCGCCTTCGAGATGCGCGCGGCCTCCATCCACGAGCGCACGATCACCAGTGCGAAGGTGGAGATCAACGCAAACAGAGCGCAGCGCGTGACACGCTTTTTCATGATCAGCTGGTACAGCAGCATGCCTGCGGCGAAGAACGGCGCGTATTGCTCGAACGGGTAGATGACCTCGGGCCGGCTCTTGAGCGGAAAGCCCGGCAGCAGCGTCAACGCGCTATAGGTCGTCAGCACGAGTGCAATGCGCGGGACGTTGCGCTCGATATCGACGAAGCACATGCTCACGAACACGAGCGCGTAGAACGTCACTTCGATGCCGAGCGACCAGTACGACCAGTCGATGCCGCTATAGAACGCAAGCGGCAGCACGAAAATGGAACTGAGCCAGCTGAGCGTCGAGGGCGAACGCGTCGCTGCGAGATCGGCGACGAAGGTGATCGTCGCGCAGACCAGCAGACACGGGCCGAGCCGCACGAGCCGGTTGGTCAGGAACTCGCCGGGGCTGCGGCCGATAGCGGAAGCGGTGATGATGAAGCCGCTGATGATGAAAAAGATATCGACGCCGAACGAGCAATACCGAAGTCCGGGAAAATCGGCGGCGCTGGCGTCGATCGCGCCCAGACGCGGCGCGAAATAGTAGTAGTGCCACGCCATCGTCATGAACGCCAGGATGAACCGGAGCGCTTCGAGGTAATCGATTCTGCTGTGCCCGCCATGCTCGACTTGCGTCTTCATCGCCTGATCCCTGGCCGCTCCGCGCACGTCCTGAAGGAGGCGCACACGAAGCCTGTTGCTCGTGTCAGGATTTTGAAGGCGTACGGTCGTACGGTCTGCGGGGCGCCGAACATATCGCCGGAGGTGCGCGCGGGCGGTATTCATCAGCGCAGCAGATGGTCGATGACCGGGCGCAGCCGGAAGAACGGGCTAAAGCCCATCAGCATGCAACACTCGGGCAGCCGGTATGTGAGGCAGAAGAACAGCGAGAGCGCGAAACACGCGCGTGGGTGGCGCCCCGATTGCTGCACGACCGCGCGCATCAGATCGTGCGAGAGAAACTGCACGGCGGGCGCGATGCGCTGATACAACGCGCGAGGCACGCGGCTCAGCAGATCGGGCGCAGTCAATGCAGCGTGCCGGTCGACCAGCAGCAGCATCACGTAGGAGAGCGCGACGGCCGACATCCAGCGTCCCCAGTCCATCGCGAGGATATAGATCGGGATCGAGCACAGCGCGAGAAAGGCGAGGATCGCGAGTCGCTGGCGCAGCGCCGCGACGGCGCGCGTGCTGTCGAGCGCGTCGCGGCGCGACGTGACGAACATCAGCACGGCGCCGATGCCCACGGCCCCGATGCCCCATTCCCAGAACTGTCCCGACACGAGGATGTGCCACGACAGCGCGATATTGGCAAGCGTGCTCCAGCCGATGATCATGATCGCGCCATAAGGGGAATCGGGCGTCGCCGGTGACAGTTGCGCTCGCAACGCGGGGTCGAGCGTCATCCACAGCGCATCGGCCATATGCACGTTGCCGCGAAACGCGAAGCACACCGCGAGCATCGTCAACTGGATCGCGACCGTGAGCCACACGAGGCGCGTGAAGATGCGCTGCGCGCCCAGTGTTTGCGCGACCCCGCGCGCCAGCACGAAGGCCGCCGGGTAGGAGATGAACAGATACTCTTCGTGCACGAGCGGCAACGCGAGGCTCTGCGCGATAAAGAGCGCGAAGAACAATGCGCCGAGCAAGACGCGCCGCGTATCGGTCGCGGTCTGGATCAGCGCCACATAGACGAGGCAGTCGAGCGCGAGCGCGATATGGAACAGCATCTCCTTGCGGAAGAAATACTCATCGGCGAAACCCATGTGGACGATGCCGCCCGGCATCAGCAGCACGAGCACGAGCGCAACGGTGCTGTGCCAGCGCGAGCGCCACCACAACGCGAACAGCAGCGCGCACAGCAGCGCGTAGATGCCGAGCACGAGATGATTGATGGCGCTGATCCAGTCCGTGTCGAGGCGCGCGAGATTGAGCAGCCAGCCCGCGAAGCCGCGCCGCACGAAGCCCGCGTTGTAGTTGAGCAGCCACTCGGAGTAACCGTAGGCGCTCCAGTTGATGGTGTGCGGCACTGCGGCCGTCACGCTCCACACGAGCACGACCGACAAGCCGAGCAGGGCGAGCACGATCAGCAGGTTGACGCGCTTCATCGCCGAGCGACGTGAGGGCAGTGCGTGATCGAGAGGCGGCGCGTTTTTGCGTGCGAGCGAAGGCGGCATGTCGGGCTCGGGATATCGTCAGTTACAGCGTCAGGGGGCGCACACGGGGCGGCGCAATGATGCATGCCGCGTTTGGGCATCGCGTGCCACGGCAGCAGGCTGGCCGTTCAATGCGTCGCCGGGGCGCGATGAAGATGGCGGCTCGATTGCGCTGGCCGGCGCGGCCTGCCGTTCACGCGCGAGCCAAGCCGTTGCGCTCGTGCACAAGAGCAGCATGGCGCTGACATCGAGCATGCTGAGCGCACGCACTTCGTCGACGAAGCCGAGCGTGAGAAAGAGCGGCACGTTCAGCGCGGCAGCGAGCAACGCGTGCTGCTTCGCGCAGCGCGGCAGACCGGGCCAGCCCGCTCGCACCAGCAACGCGAGCAGCGCGAGCACGATGACATTCGTGCCGCGCGGCAACGGAATGCCATAGGTCCATTCCGAGCGGAAATAGTTGCGCGGGTCCGCGTAGAACTGCAGGTTGAACCAGAAGTTGAACATCGCCGGGCTGCCTGTGTTGTGCGCGTAGACGTGCTTGATGAACAGGTTGGCGAGCGCGCCTGCCACGATGCACATGCCGATGCCCACGATCGCGGCGCGGCGCGACGCGCGCAGGCGCAGGAACGGGTAGAGCGTGACGACGAAGACGGCGAACGATTCCTTGTTGAGCGTCGCGACGAGCGTGAGCGCGACGAGCCAGGCCAGCTTCGCGCGGCACGCGAGCCAGACGCCAAGCGTCATGCAAAGCAACTCGGGGAAATCGTAGTAATAGCTCGCGGGCACGACGATCGCGAGCGCGAGCGGCGCGAGCGTGGCGGCCGCTTCGTCGCCGGTGAGGTCGAACGCGACCCCGCGCAGCATCAGCAGGGCCGCCACCAGCGAGCAGAATGACAGCGCGTAGACGATGTAGTAACGCAGCGCGTGGATGGTGTCGTCGGTGCTCGTGGCGCGTGCGAAGGTCGCGCGCAGCGGATTGTGCGCGGGCGCGTCCTGTTCGAGATGCGCGACGAAGCGCTCGCGCAGCGCTGCGGGCAAGGTCTTGTCGGCGAGATTGGCGAGGCTCGGCAGCAACTGGCGATAGACGTAGGGCCGCGCCGCGTCGCCGTCGAGAATGGCAGTGAGCGACGTGTAGCGGTCACCGTCGCCGAAGCTGTGCTTCGCGTACATGCCGCAGAACGCCGCCGCCGCCACCAGCACATAGAGGCACAGCAGCAGCACGTGGCGCGTGCCGCGTGCTGTGAGGCCCGGATGGTTCGTGGCGGACATGGCTGCGTTCACGTCTGGCCGTACCCCGGCCCGCTCGGGTCGCCGTTGAAGGTGTACGCATAGGCGTAGTCGTAGTGACCGGCGCGTCCACCGCGCTTCATCTGCACGCCGTTCACCACGCCGCCGATCACATGCGCGCGCGCCCGCTGCAATTTCTTCAGCGACGCGGCGATGTCGCGCTCCGTGTGGGCGCCCGCGCGCATCACGAGCACGGTTGCGCCCGCAACGTTCGCGACGATCGCCGAGTCCGCTACGGCGAGCAGCGGCGGTGTGTCGACGATGACCAGATCGAACTGCTCGGAGAAGCGTTGCAACACGTCGGCGAAGCGGCTCGACGTGAGAATCTCGGACGGGTTCGGCGGATAGGCGCCGGCCGCGATGAAGTGCAGACCGGAGACGCCGGTCGTGCGTGCGGCGACATCGAAGTCCACCTGGCCCGTCAACAGTTCCGTCAAGCCGCCCTGGGGCGAACTGCCGAAGTATTGCGCGAGTCGTCCGCGGCGCAGGTCGGCGTCGATCAGCACCACGCGGCGGCCGGACTCCGCGAACAGCGCGGCGAGGTTCGCGCACAGGAAGCTCTTGCCATCGGAGGGCGTCGGGCTCGTGAACGCGATGATGCGGTTCGGCGTATCGACGAGGCCGAACTGCAGCGTCGCGCGCAGGCCACGCAAGCCCTCGACCGAGGCATCGAACGGATGGGTCTTCGCGAGCAGCGGCCGGGTCGGCGCATAGGGCGCGGGGATCGGCAGCATGTCGTTCGAGGTGTGCTCCGTCTGCGTGCTGCGATGCATGCGCTCGGGCGTCGCGCTCAGACGTGCGTTGCGCGGCCGGATGAGTTTGGTGATGCCCGAGGGCAGCACGCGCATCACGCCGGGCGTGGGTGGTGCGCCCAGTTGTGCGCGCTTGGCTTCGGCGATCAGCAGATCGCTGCGCGACTGCTCGGCGCTCAATGCGATGGTGCCGAAGATCGGCAGCTGGAAGCGGCGCTCGATCGCTTCCGGGTCGCTCATGCCTGCGATGAACATGTGGCGGCAGAACGCGAAGCCGATGCCCGCCAGCACGCCGAGCAGGGCGCCCGCCGAGATGATGAGACCGCTCTTGGGCGCCACCGGAATCGACGGCACCAACGCGGCGTCGATGATGTGGACATTGCCGACGGTGCCAGCCTTCGTGATCGACAGCTCCTGGGTCTTGTTGAGCAGCGCGACGTAGATGTCGGCCGCCACCTTCGCATCGCGTTGCAGCGACATCGCTTCGCGCTCGGAAGCCGGCAGCGTCTTGAAGTGGTCTTCGAAGCGCGCGCGCTCGGTCGACATCGCGGCGAGCTGCGCGTCGATGGTCTGGATTTCGGGGCTGTCGACCGTGAAGCGCTGCAGCAGCTGTGCGCGTGCGATGCGCAACTGGGCGATCTGCTTTTCGTAATCGAGCCCACCGGCCAGATACGTCGAGGCTTCCTGGGTCGGCTGGAATGTGCCGGCGCGCGCCTGGTATTCGGACAACGCCTTTTCCGAGCGCTGGACGTCCTCGCGCAGGCGCGGCAGTTCGCTGTTGAGGAAGTCAAGCATCTTGCTCGCTTCTTCCTGGGCGCGCTCCGTGCGCTGGCGCAGATAGGACTGGGCGACGGCGTTAGTGATCGCCGTGATCGCCTTCGGATCGACACCCATGAACGAGAGCTGGACGATGCCCGTATCGTGGCCGCGTTCCTGCACGTTCAGACCGCCCGCGAGGCCCATGACCGCGTCGAGTTCGTTCGCGCGCGTGACGAAGAATTCGGTCTCGGGCCGCGCGACCAGTTGCGTGACGAGCAGGCTCACGCCGCTGCCTTCGGCGGTCTTGCCGGCCTCGCCCGTGAGCAGCAAGGTGCCGGCGGGATCGAACAGCTTGTAGCGGCCGTTGCCGAGCGCGCGCAGCGTGAGCTGCACGCCTTCGAGCGACTTCGGCACGTTGATCGAATCGACCGCGAACAGCTCGCCGCCCCACGCATACGAACGCATGCCGAACCACGCCGGCATCGGATGACCGGCGCGCGCGAAGAAGTGCGAGAAGCGGCCCAGATACGGCATGATCTTGGCGCCCGCGCCGAAGTTGAGCTTGAACTGCTCGACCACGGGTTCGACCACGCTGCGGCTCTTGATGATTTCGATTTCCGAGTCGGTGCGCATGGCGTTGCCGCCGGCCGGCGTGAGCTGGCCGATCGATACCGAACCGGCGCTCTGCGGCGACGAGTCGATCTGCAGCATGGCATCGGCCTGATAGATGCGCGTGGCGTTATGCGCATACAACACGGCCGCGAGCAGCACGGTGGCGGCGATGCCGAGCACCCACCAGATCTGCTCGACCACCATGCGCACGAGATCGCGCATCACCTCGTCGTCATCGCCCCCGGGCGAGATGTCTTGCATGTCATAGGTACTCATTTTGGGCTCTCTCGCTAGCAGGCGATCAGGGATTGACCAGTTCTTTGGTGAAGAAGATGGTTTGCAGCGACGGCGTGATCAGGTCGAGCAGGCGGTTAAAGCGCGCCGAACTGGCAATCTGCACGTACACCACATCGCTCGGCTTCAACTCGAACTTGGTCATCAGCATGAGCGAGTCGACCAGCGTCATGTCGAGCCGGAAAACCTGCGGGGTCGTCAGGCTCGTCTTCACCGTGTGATGCGGACCGGCCTCGGGCGCGATGCCGCGGACCACGTAGATCATGTGCGGGTCCGACGTGTGATTGTCGATGCTGCCCGCGTTCGCGATTGCGTCGGCCAGCGTGAGGCGCCCGCGGTTCATCGGAATGATGGCCGGGCGCACGATCTCGCCGAGCACGAACACGCGGCTGTTCACGCGATCGGGCACGTCGACGATGTCGCCGTCCTTGAGCAGCACGTTCTGATTGGGGTTGCCGGTCTCGATCAGCGAGGCCACGTCGATCACGTTGCGATGACCGTCGCGCGTCACGCCGACGTTCTGCAGGTCGGCATCGCTGAGCGCGCCGCCCGCGCGATTGAGTGCGTCGATGATCGACAGCGGCGTGTCGGTGATGGCTTGCGCCTGGGGCGAGTGCACGTCGCCGACCACCTGGATCTGCTTGCTGTTGAAGCTCGATACGCGCACGTCGAGCTGCGGGTCGCGGATCGTCTTCTTCAATCCCACGGTGAGCGTTTGCTGGACCGCCTGAGGCGTCTTGTCGACGACGTTGATACGGCCGACGCGCGGGAAGAAGATCGTGCCGTCGCTCGCGACGCGCACTTCGAGCCCGCCGATCGAACCGCCGCCCCCGCCGCCGCCAGCCGAGAGTCCGCCCGCGCTGCCACCGCCTGCGGCCGCCCCGCCGGCGCCGCCCGCGATGGTCGCGCCCGCCGCGCCGCCCGGCAATGGCGGCGTTCCGGAACCGCCCTGCGAGGTGAGTTCGGGGTGGTCCCAGACGATGATCTGCAGCACGTCGCCCACGCCGATATGGTAGGCGTATTGACCGCGCGAGTCCTTCGTCAGGCAGGTGAGCGGACAGTTGGCCACGGCGCTGTCGTCTTCGGGATGATCCACGAAGTACTGCGCGTTGATCGGCTGCACGTCGTACACCGGCGCCGTTTGCGAGGCTGGCGGCGGCGCTTCGCGCAGGTTGGAGGTGTCCATGAAACCGCCCGGCGTGTAGGCACAGGCTGCGAGCGACAAGACAGCCAGGCCTGCGATGATCGTTTTAGTCTGCATGATTGAGGTCCCCGTGTTGCATGTGGCGTCGTGTGTCGCTCAACGCCGTGCTTGTTGCCACGCGCCAAAGAGGGCGCACAGGCCGATCCACCATTGCTGCATCGCTACCATCGGCCCGGTCCGGCCGAACGCCAGCATGAGTGCGCGGCCCAGTCCCGGATCCGCGCGCGTGCCGATCAAAATCGAATAGAAAATAAAAGCTAACCGGCCCACGGGCGAGAGATGGTCGCGCATGATGAGCCGCAGGTTGAACGAGGCGTTGTAGAACGCCGTGCCGTTGAACACGAAGCGCTGATCCTCGTCGCTGCGCGTGGCAGGAAAGTGGTCGACGAGAATCGACGGGTCGTACATCAATTTCCACTGGCGGCGCACGACGTCGAGGCTGAACTGCATCTCGCAGTGGACCTGGGCGCCGCTGCCGCGCAGCCGCTGATCGAAGCGCACGCCCGTGACGGCGGCGCGCCGGAACGCCATGTTGACGGCCTTGAGTACCTGCACGCGGCGCAGTCCGCCCGCGCCGATGTGATGATTGCCGACCGGCCGCCCATACCAGCTCACGAGTCCCACGTTCGGCTTGGCGCCCGCCAGTATCGTGCCTTGCTGATGAACGATGTCGCGCCCGCCGAGCCCGCCCAGGGTGCTGTCGCGCGCGAATGCCTGAGCGAGCCGCTGGGCCCAGTCGGGGTGCGGTGCCGCGTCGTCGTCCGTGAACGCGACGATGTCGCCGCGCGCCGTGTCGAGCCCCATGTTGTAGGCCGCGACGACACCGGCTTCGCTCACCTTCGCGACGCGCAATGTGCGCGTGCCGGGGCCGCTCGCGCGTGCGTGCAGCCAGGCGTGGGTGGGGTGATCGTCGGCGCGCGCGACCACGATCACTTCGTCCGCGGGACGAAGCTGCGCGTCGAGCGCCGCGAGGCAGCGCTCGAGATCCGCCGGGCGACGGTAGGTCGCCACGATCACTGAAAGGCTCAATGCCTCGTTCACCTCACGCCCCCGTCAATAGGCGTTACGGCCGACAAAGCCCTTTACCAGGGTGATCATCACGATCTTGATGTCGAACCAGAACGACCAGTTGTGAATGTAGAAAAGGTCGAATTTCACGCGCGTTTCCATTTTTTCCACCTTGCGCGTGGCCCCGCGATAACCGTTCACCTGGGCCCAGCCCGTGATGCCCGGCTTGATGCGGTAGCGGTGCATGTACCCGTAGACCAGGTCCTTGTAGAGATCGTCGTGTTCGAGCGCATGCGGACGCGGTCCGACCACCGACATCTGCCCGAGCAGCACGTTGATGAACTGCGGCAGCTCGTCGAGGCTCGTGCGGCGCAGGAACGCGCCGATCTTCGTTACGCGCGCATCGTGCTGGCTCGCCTGGGTGAGCACGCCATCGGTTTCGTGATGCACGCTCATCGAACGGAACTTGTAGATGTCGAACGTGCGTCCGTCGATGCCCTTGCGCTTTTGCGTAAAGAACACCGGACCCGGCGAGTCATGCCGGATCGCGAGCGCGATCACGGCAAAGAGCGGCGCGAGGCAGGTGAGCGCAACGAGTGCGAACACGCGGTCGAACACGATCTTCGGCCACATCTGCGGCGTCGAGATCGGCATGCCGGTCAGGTTGATGGTCGGCAGTCCCACCACATCGACGAGTGAGTGATTGAAGAGCGACAAGCTGCGTGTATCGGGCACGAAGCGCAGATTCACGAAGTCGTTCTGGAACGCGCGCGTGAAGCGATGGATCGTGTGTTCTTCGGATAGCGGCAGCGCGAGCCATATCTCGTTGATCTGCTCGGTGCGCACCTTGCGCACGAACGCGGCCATGTCATTGAGCGCCGGCACGCGGCTGATGCGTGCGGCGAGCACGTCCTGATCGGCGCTCGTCGTATCGAATACGCACACGGGTTTGAAGCCGGCCTGCGGACATTGCTCGAGATGCGCGAGCAGCGCACGCGTGAAGCCCGGCGCGCCCACCAGCGCGACCGTGCGGAAGTTCAGGCCACGGCGGCGCGCGATGCGCAGCGCGAGATGCGCGGCGAGCTTCGCGGCGAGAATCAGCGCACCCGAAATCACCGTGGCGTAGCCGAACCACAGGCGCGAGACCGCGTCGGCCCGATGCAGTGTGAATACGAGCATGAGCCCGCACACGACCACGATGAGCCATGCAGCGGCGACGCGCGCGAGCATCGTCGGCAGCGACTTGCCGCGCCACGTTTCATAAATGCCGAACACCGGGAAGAGCAGCAGCACGAGCGCGCAGTTGAACGCGATCAGAAGCCGCTCGGCATCGGTGAGTGCAATCGGCATCGAGAAACGCACGCCGTGCGCCAGCAGTGCGCCGGCGATCACGAAGAACGCATCCAGAATGCGTGCTGTATTGCGTAGCATGATGTTGACCCGCGAGACTGGCCGTTGGCCAACTACACCGTTTCGGCTTGCTGCAGGCGCGGCAGCAGACGATCGAACTCGCGCTTGACGAGGCCATAGCATTCGCAGGCACGCGATTCGAGGCCGGCGCGATCGAGCACCTTGATATGGCCGCGGCTATGGTGAATCAGGCCTTCGTCGTGGAGCTTGCCCGCTGCTTCCGTGATGCCTTCGCGGCGCACGCCGAGCATGTCGGCGATGAGCTGTTGCGTGACAGTCAGATCGTTCGACGAGACGCGATCCACTTCGAGCAGCAGCCAGCGGCATAGTTGCCGGCTCAACGAATGGTGGCGGTTGCACGCGGCGGTTTGCGCGACCTGGGTGAGCAGGGCGTGCATGTAGAGCAGCATCAGCCGGCGCATCAGATCCGAGCGCGCGAAGTGCTGCTTGAGAGCTTGCGCGGTCATGCGATACGCGAAGCCGGCGCTTTGCACCTGCACGCGGTTCGGCATGGTTTCGCCGCCCGTGAGCACGGGCACGCCCGTCATGCCTTCGCGGCCGACGGCAGCGAGTTCCACTGAGCCGCCGTCTTCCATCGTCGAGAGCAGCGAGATGATCGCCGTCGTGGGGAAGTAGACGTGATGAATACGGTGGCCCGAGTCGCACAGCAACTGTTCCGTGCGCAGATGCACGAGTTCCAGATGCGGCGCGATGGCTTGCCATTCGTGGGGCGGCAACGCGCCAAGCAAATGGTTGCCGTGCAGATCGGATTGAAGAGTTAACATGGCCGGTCCTCGCTGGAAGTCGTGCATCGAGCACGGCTCCTTGTCTTTTCCCCCGTCACCTTGTCCTGTGTGTTCGCGCCGTTGCTGGTGCGTTCGCAGGTACGCAGTGTGGGCCCCGTATGCCTCTTGGCAAGGCGGCGCCGGCGTTTGTCTTGCCGGGCGTTCTCGCCAGTACTGCACGCCACATTTAGCGAGGAGCGTGCCAGCTATCCTGAAAATGAGCACTGGCGCGGCGCAGCATCGCGACGCACGTTGCGGGGAGTGCGGAATATCGCGTTTTTGTTTCAGTTTTGTACACCGGGCCATGCGCGGAAGGCTATTCCGCAGATCTATTTTGTTCGTATCAACCCATTGATCCTATTGAATTATTTTTGGCGATTTCGGGTCTTTGAACGGCCCTTCGACGCTGCAACACGGGCACGGAGGTCCGATGGCGATCATTCGGGTCGCGCAACGTTTTTGATTCAGATGTGTTCCATCGGCAGCGTGTGTTGCCGCACGGAACGCGCATTGCGCGCATCGCAAGCGGGGGCCATGTGCCGGTGCCGGCACACTGCCGCTACCTGAAGAACGAGTCCTGGCGCGCATCTTCATAAAAGGGCCGCGCGGCGCGCGAGGCGGCGCCGCGATACGCGAGACGGCGCTCGATGTTGCGCGCCGCGAATGCGCCGCGAGCGCGCCTTGTATCGCCGGTGTTAAATGCGTGAAGCACGCGATACGTGAGTGGGTTATCGGCGGTGTCGTGGGAAGACTTGAGCCGTCGATGACGCAAACGTTTGACCGGCGCGCCGAATTGAAATGTGTTGACAGGTGGCTGAAAAACGCGCTGAACCAGCGGATCAGGCAGGCAAAGAGGGCGCACGGCTGCCCGTGCGCAAGGAAGGATTGCTGAAGAGTATGAAGGGTACGCTTGAAACACTGCCGGTTCAGGCCACGCTCGCCGTGCCTTCGTGACGAGCGCCCCAGCGCCGCACCATACGCAGCGCGCCCGCAATATTGCGGCTCAGATAGCGCGCGCCCAGGAATTCGAGCTTGCCCACGTTGCAATGCTTCGTGTTCACGAACAGATGATCCTCGTGCCCATGCGATTCGCGCGAGAAATTGATCGACAGGAAGCCGAGCGCCTGCATTCGTCTGACCACGCGCGCCACTTCGTCCTTCGAAACGAGCCCGCAAAAGTCGTGAAATTCGATCGCGATCTGGCCGACGTCCTGCAAGAAAACATCGGGCAGCGAGTCGAGCAACGCAATTTCGGCGCCTTCGATATCGATCTTCAGCAGATCGATATGCGTGAGACCCTCGCGTTGCGCGAATTCGTCGAGACGCAGGGCCGTGACCACGATTTCGCGGTCGGTGTCGGCGGTGCGCGTGAACGACGAGGCCTCGGAGTTGGCCGAGACGAAGAAACGCATCTCGCCGGCGCGATCGGCGATCGCGAGATTGAACGCATCGATCTGCACGAAGCGGTTCAGATGCGCGAAGCATTCGGGGTTCGGTTCGATCGCGTAGCACGCGCAGCCGAACTGATGCGCCATTTGTCGGGAGAATGCGCCCATGTTGGCGCCGAGGTCGACGACGACACTGTGGCTATCGACGAACCTCGCGAAGAAGGTATGTCCGCTGACACGTTCCATGATGGAGGGTCCTCGATGAGTCAAACGTAATGAAGCTCAGCCGTAATAGAGCACGCCGCTTGCGTTGAGTGCGCGAACCTCGCCCTGCGGGGCCGTATCGGCGCACGTGGGGTCGAGCGGCGTGAGTGCCACGGTGCGCGGGCGGCCCGGCACCAGGTGAAACCAGTTCGGTTGCGCCACGTAGTGCGCGTCGATGACCTGCACGAAGCGCGCGAAACGTTGCGTCTCGACGATCAACTGCCAGCCTGCAGGCGTGGATTCGAGCGCGGCAGTGAGGCCCAGATCGCGCCGCTCGGGAGTACGCCGCGTGGGGAAGTGGCAAGCCTCGGCCAGCACGACGCCGCTCGCGCGCTCGCGCAACGTGACGATCGTGACGTCATGGGCACGCGGGCCGAAACGGTAAGCGTGAGTGAAATCGAAGAAGCGCCCGAGGCACTGCGCGGCGCTCATGACCTGCGTGCTGCGCGGCGCCAGTTCGACGGCGCAAGTCGCCGCTACCACCTTCACCGAACCATCGCGCAGACACAGGAGTTCCAGTTGTGCGTCGAGCGGTGTTCCAGTTTCGTTGATCAGATGCAGGTCGATCCCATCGAGCCCTTCATCGGTGATCGCGATCTGCACGGGCCGCAAGGCCTGGGCCAGTGCGTGCCACGCGCTCTTCGGGCGGCCCCGTCCATCGATCACGCCCCAGCCCGCGCCCGCGCGCAGATCCTGGAACTGCCATACGAGCGCGCCGCCGCAGCGCGAGCCGGCGCGCCGCCATTCTGCGAACACTTCGCCCAGCACGTCGGCCACCACGGCGCGCGACAGTTCCAGATAGCGCGGCGGATCTTCATAGCGCAGCCGCGCCGGGTCGATGCCGTAGAGCGTGTGCAGATAGTGGTCGCGCACGTCGTCGAAATCCCAGCCTGCGCCGGGGTCGCGCGGCACCGCAGCCTTCCAGCGCGGATCGTGCGCGAGCGTCGTGCCGGTGGCTTCGTGCAGCGTGGCATCGTCGGGGACGTTTGCAAACGCGAGGCATTCGGCGGCAAAGCGCACGTCGGCCCGGCGTACATCGGCGAGCGGGCGCTGATAGGCGCCGACGCCGTAGTAATGAGTGACCCCTGCGCGCGTCGAGAACGGCCATGCGCCGCCCGAGGGCGTGTGGGTAACGTGGGCCACGCCGGGTCGCTCGCGGGCCACCAGCGCTGGCAGGATCGTCGTGAAGAGCGGTTGTTCGCGTTCCGTTGGTGCGAGTCCGAGCATCGCGGCTTGCTGCTCGATCTCGCTGCCGCCGCAGGTGACGGCAAGCGAAGCGTACCGGCGCGTGCGCGCGAGAAACTCTGTGACCTCGCGTTGGGCGGACACGAGGAAGGCTTCATCGGATGGATAGTCGAAGTTGGCGAACGCGAAATCCTGCCAGACGAGGATGCCGTATTCGTCGGCGAGCTGGTAGAACGCGTCGCTCGCATAGACCATCGTGCCGCCGACGCGCAGCATGTTCATGCCCGCATCGCGCGCGAGGGTGAAAGCGCGCGCGAGATCGTCGGGCGTACCGTCGAGCGTGACGAGATCCGCGCTCGTCCAGCACGCGCCACGGCAGAACACCGGCGTGCCGTTGATGGCGAGCGCAAAGCCCTGGCCGTCGTCGCCGCGCGTCACTTCGATCATACGAAAGCCGACGCGGCCGAGATCGATCGCGGTGCCGTCGTCGAGCGTCACGCCGAGCGCATGGAGCGCGGGCGTGCCGTGCGTATGGGGCCACCAGCGCTCGACCGTGGGCACGCGCAGCGTGCCCGCCAGCGTGCGCTCATCGCGCCATGCGAGCGTGCCGAGTGCTGCGCCGCAGTGGACCTGTGCCGTGCCGCGACGCGTTTGCGCCTGCACGAAGCTGAGTGCGAGCGTGACGAGACCGTCGTCGCCGTCGAGCGTCGTGCTGACATCGACGCGATCGATCGCGTGCGGTGCTTCGCCGAGCCATTCGATCGGCCGCCATGGCCCGACCGGTTCGATGGCGGGACACCAGCCCGGCATGTGGCCGAGCAGGGTCGTGCGCACCTGGCGCAAGGTCGGCGGATTGACGAGGCGCGGCCGCCAGCGCGCGCGTCCACGGCGCGCGTTCAGCAGCGGCGCGAGCGAGCGAAAGCACAGCGCGAGCGTGGCCGTGCCGTCGAGCGTCAGTTCCAGATCGTGTGCGACGAACATCGAATCGGACTGCAGCAGCAGCGTATCGTCGAGCCACACTTCGGCGAGCGTCGCGAGGCCGTGCAGGCGCAGGCGGCGCGTGCCGCTGCCGCTCACGTTCACGCGGTACCAGTGGTCATCGAGCGAGAACGCGTGCGGGTGATCGAAGTCGAGCCGGCCGGCCGCGCGCCATGCGCTCGCCACGGTGCCCGGCACGCTCGCCGCGAGCCAGCCCGAGGCGGGCCATTGGGCGGGTGTCGCGCACGCGCCCGGAGCGGTGCTCACGCACTCCCAGCCCGTATCGAGCGCGCGCGGCCAGAGGCTTTGCGCGCTCGCGTCGGGCACGGGGAGGGCGCCGGCAGCAGCGGCCGCGCCGGCTCTCGAATCGGCGTTATCGGTCAAGAGCGCCCGCACGGCGCCTCCTTATAGTTCAAGCTAGCGCACCAGCGCGGCGAGCGGCGGCAACGTGTTCTCGTAAGCGGCTTCGAGCGTATCGAGGCAGTCGCCGCAGGCGTCCGGGCGCGCCCGCGCCATCGCCCGCACGAGACGGAACTGCATCACCATCGACTCGGAGGCAATGGTCTGCGCATTGGCCACGATCGATTCAGGCACGTCGAGCCCCTGTGCGCCGAGCCATTGCAGATACTTGGCGAGGAACTCGAAGTTCGCGCCGAGCTGCCGCATGAGGTTGAACGAGTACAGGTGGAAGAACTTCTCGCCGCGCGTGAGCAAGGCATCGAGCTGGGCGGGGAACACCTTGCGCCACTCGCCGACCGGATTGAGCACGGGGCGTCGCAACAGATGCGCGCGCAGCAGTTCCACCGACACCTCGGCGAGTTCCACTCCCGCGAGCGGCGGCCGCACCGGTTTCACGAACTCGACGTACGGAAACAGCAGGTCGGGCTTGCCAATGAATTGAGGCAGCTTGCGGAACACGCCGTCGTAGTCTTCGCCGTCGAGCAGGTGATAGCCGGTGTTGTGAAAATAGCCGAGCCGGCGCGCCACCGGATCGATGAAGTCGATGCCGACCGTCGTCTTCGGATGCTCGCGCCGGTACGAAGTCGCGCGCGTGTTCGGCAGGTAGTAGCCGTCCACCTCGACGAGCACCGTGTTACCGCGCTGCGTCTGCGCGTGCACGCGCTCTTCGAGCGAGTCGTAGATCGCCAGCTCCTGCACCTGCGTGCCATACAGACGTTCGAGGTCTTCGAGTGGAAACTTGAAGAACGTGAACTGGTCGCCCTCGAAATCCTGCGTCACCGTGAATGCGAAGCCCGCGCGCGGATCCAGCCCGAAACCGTGCAGCAACTCGATCCACAGGTCGATGTAGCAATTGGTCTCCTGCCACACGCGCTCGCCCTGATGCAAGGCATGCGGGGCGTGCTCGCGCAGCGGCGGCAGCGCGGGCGGCGGGTGCAGTGCTGCGGCCTCGTCCCCGGCGGGACTCGGCACGCTCGTGAGCGGTGCATTCATGCGAGGCCCCCGAGCGCCTCGGCGATGCGCGCGCGCGTGTCGCCCCACAGCAGCGCCCGCACTTCGTCGGGCCACGTGTTGACGTCGAGACCATGGTGACGGAACAGCGCGAGCGTGATGCGTTCCATGCCGAAACCGACACAGCCGGTGTGGGCGACGGACCCGTCGGCGCAAGCGATCTTCCAGATCGCGCCGAAATGGTCCATGTGATAGTTGAACGACAGGCAGGCGGTCTTGCTGTCCGGGTTCGCGACCGGAATCAGCAGTTCGAACTTGAGCGCGAGCGCGCGCTGGCTATCGGCGACGATCTTGCCGCCGCGCCCGAAGAACGGGTCGTTGGCGAGATCCACGTCGAGCGGCAGCTTGAGCAGGCGCACGAGCGCCGAGCCGCGTTCGATCCACATCTGGCGGAACGTCATGACCTGCTCGGCGTTGCCGAGGCGCACGTATTCGCGCTGGCGGAACATCTGCATGCGCGCCGGATCGAGCGAGGGCTCGTGGCGAAAGCAGTACGACAGCACGTCGATGGTCGCGCCGTTTTCAGGCAGCGGGCCGCGTCGCGCCACGACCGGATAGATCGGATAGCAGGCGGCCGGCGTGAGCACCACGCGGGTGGGCTTTTGCTGGTCGAGCCACGCATCGTCGCGCTCGTCGTCGCTCTTGGCCATGGCGTCGTCGAGTGCGCGCAGCAAGCGCCGCTGGCCCGTGTCGTCGCCGCAGAACGAATGAATCGTGCCGGCGAGCTGCGGGAAATTCTTCAGGTACTCGCTGTCCTCGAAGTCCGTGCGGCGCATCGCGGGCGGAAAGCGCAGCACCTCGGGATGCTGGTCCGCGCCGAGCCACGAGATCGCGACGTTCAGGCGCTCGACGATATCCTCGAACACCTGGCTGCGGCCATACAGGCCGTTTTCGCCGGTATCGATGAGGATGCCCTTGTCGATCAGGCGCTCGCGCAGCGTCGGGTCGGCGCCGAGTTCGGCCGCGACTTCAGCGGCGAGGTCGGCGGCTTGTTCGGCAGCCAGCGCGCCGCTATCGGTGATGGTGTTCATGTCAGAGTCCCCCCGGCGCCGCAGGACGTTGCGCGAGCAAAAGGCTCGCCGTGTTCTGCGCGATGCGGTCGTTGTTGATCATGAGCGGCGCGGACCAGAGGTCGCGCAGATGCCGGCCCACGCTGTATTCGGTGCCGTTCTTGTAGCCGGCCATGCCGCAGATCATCAGCACTTCCTGCACGACCTCGATCGCCATTGACGAGATCGTCGCCTTCAGTGTGTTCATGTCCGAGGCGAAGCTGAGCAGCGCGGATAGCGGCAGGTCGGCCTGGCTCGCGCCTTGCTTCGCGTCGTGCGCGGCGCGGGCCGCGTCGAGCGCGACGGCGAGGCGGGCCTGCATCATCTGCAGCAGTCCCGAGGCATGCGCGAGGCGCATGCCGGCCGGCGGCACGGAACCGGGCTTGGCGCGTGCCTGGGCGCGGAAGAACGCTTTCGCGCGATTGACCGCATCGGTCGCGACGCCGGTCCACACGGCGGCCCACAGCGTGTGCGAGACGGGCAGCATGGTCTGGTCCGCGATTTCGCCGAACGGACTCGCGAGAATCTGCTCGACATGGCCGCTCGCGACGAGCCGGAAGCCCTCGCTGCAGGTGCCGCGCATGCCCATCGAGTCCCAGCCGCCGCGTTTTTCGAGCGTGGTCTGATCTTTGAGCGCGACGATCATCACCTGATCGGACGCGGCCGCTTCCGCAGTGCGCCGCGCGGTGACGAGAATCGCGTCGGCCTGGGCGCCGTACGAAATCGTCGGCGCGAGCTTTTCGATGCGAAAGCGCTCGCCCTCGACTTCGACCGAGCACGCGCTCGTGCGCATCGCGCCGCCAATCGTTTCTTCAGACGTAGCGGAGGCGAGCAGCAACTGCTCGCTCGCGAGCCGCGCGAGCATCGCCGCCTGCCACGGCGTGCCGCCGCCATGCGTGTCGATGCAGGCGACCTGGATCTGGTGCATCGCGTAGACCATCGCGGTCGAGGCGCAGCCGTGCGCGAGCGTCTCGCAGATGGCGGCGACATCGGCGAGCGCGAGCCCGAGGCCGCCGAAGCGCTGCGGCACGAGCGCGGAGAGCAGACGTTCGCGGCGCAGCGCGTCGAACGCTTCGTGCGGAAAGCGCGCTTCGCGATCCACCGAGTCGGCGTGCTGCGCCGCAACCTGGGTGGCGCGCTGCGCGGCCGCGCGCCAGCTCGCGCCCGGTGCGATGGCGGCGAGCGCGGCGCCCGGCGCGGCGTTGGTGTCGTCGAGTCGCACGGCGTCGTGCATGAGCGGCGTGTTCATACGGCCGCCTTTGCCTGCTGAAGCTCAGTCACGGCTGCAGCCAGCGAATCGATGCTGGAAAAAAGCCGGCGCGTGAGCATCCGGTCGGGGATCTCGATACCGAATTCGTCCTCGACCGCGAGCATCAGATGCACGGTCGCCAGCGACGATAGTCCTGCGGCGTAGAGGTCGGCGTCGTCCGCGAGCGTGTCGGGCGGGACGTCCAGACGGGCGGACTCGGACAGGATGCGGCGCAGTGCAGTTTTCATGGATGGTGCCCCCCTTCAAGGAACGGTCAGTCGCGCTCGCTGTGGCGCGCCGGTTGTCCGTATTTAACGGATCGCGATGCAGCATCGTCGGTGCGGTTCCGCACGGAGATCGAGCACTCGCGCGGCTAACGTGTGATCCATGGCGACACGCACAATGTGTCGGACCGAAACGGCGGGGGAACAATGAACTGGAAAACGCTGGAATTCGAACAGCTCACCGCACGCGAACTTTATTTGATCATGCGGGCGCGCAGCGCCGTGTTCGTGGTCGAACAAGGCCACGTACTGCTCGATGCGGACGGTCACGACGAAGGGGCACTGCACGTGTTCGCCGTCGAGGACATGTCGCGTCCGATGCCCGTGATCGCCTATGCGCGCCTGCAGCCCGGCGACGCCGAAGAGCCCGACATCGTCATCGACAAGGTCCTCACGAGCCCCGCGCGCCGCGGCGACGGCACGGCCGAGCTGTTGATCGAGCGCGCGTTGAAAGCCATCGTCGAGCGCTGGCCGGGACGCGGCGTGCGGCTGAACGCGCCTGCGAGCCTGCGCGGTTTCTACGAGCAGTTCGGCTTTCGCAAGGCCGACGGGCCGTTCCTCGAACACGGTGTGCCGTTCATCGGCCTCACGTGCCAGTTGCGCGGCGAGCACACGGCGTTCGGCGCGCGCCGCCGCGAGCGCAGCGCGGCAGCGGCCGTGAGCACCTACGAGCTGCTCTGAGGGCGCGCGATGGCCGATGCTTCCTTCCTTCCTCCGCCTGCCGGTGCCGGTGCCAACGTGCGCCGGCCACCGCTGCCGGCGCGCGCGCGCCGCAAGCGCCAGACCTCGAACTGGATCGTCGGCCCGGTGGCAACGCCGGTGGCGGCGTGGGTATTGATCGGTATCCTGATCATTGCGCATCAAGGCCGCCTGCTCGAACTCGTCTTCACGCCGCTCATGGTGGCGGTGTCGTTCTGGCTCTACCGGCGCTATCCGGCGCACTATCTGTCGATGGTGCTGTGGCTCTTTTTCCTCTCGCCCGAAGTGCGGCGTTTCGCGGACTATTACAACGGTACCTTCAATCCGACCAGCATGATCATGGTGGCGCCGCTCGCGGCACCGGCCATTTGCGGTCTGTCGATGATCCTGCATTACCGGCTGCTCAGCCAGCGCCGCGTGCTGCCGCTCGTGCTGATGCTGATGGCGACGCTGTACGGCTATGTGATCGGCATCATCCAGTTCGGTGTGCAGCCCGCCACCTTCACGCTGAGCGGCTGGCTCCTGCCGATCTTCATCGCGTGGCATATGATGCTCACGTGGCGCGAATACCCGGTGTACCAGCGCGTGCTCTCGCGCACCTTTGTTTACGGCACTTTCGTGATGGGCGCGTACGGCGTCTACCAGTACATCTCGCCGCCGCCGTGGACCGTTTTCTGGCTGCTCAGCTCGGGCATGGGCACGTCCTCGGGCGAAGCCGTCGCGTTCGGCATGCGCATCTGCAGCACGATGAACTCGACCGGTCCGTTCGCGCTCACGATCATGGCGGGGCTGCTGATGTCGATCGCGTCGCCGGGCAGGATGAAGATCGTTGCGGGCGCAGCGGGAATTCCGGCGCTGATGTTCACCTCGGTGCGCACGGCCTGGGCCGGCATCGTGATCGGGCTCGTCTATCCGCTCGCGATGCTCGACGCGAAGAGCCGCGTGCGCCTCATCATGACGGCCGTGTGCCTCGCGGGCCTGTGCACGCCGGTGGTGATGCTCGATCAGGTGTCGGGGCCGCTGCTGCGGCGTTTGTCGACGCTCGAGAACCTCCAGGACGACAACAGCTTCCGCTCGCGCTCGGGCTTTTATACGAACTTCGGCGAGATCGCGAGCGCGAGCTTCGCGGGTCACGGTCTCGGCTCCACTGGTCTGGCCGCGAAGCTCGCCCCCGACAACTCGCAGATGATCGCGTCGGTCGACAGCGGCATCGTCGACATGCTGTGGGTGCTCGGCTGGCCCGGCTCGCTGCTCTATGTGGCGGGCGTCTTCATGTTGCTGTGGCGAGCGTTCTTGAGCAGCCTCGCCAGACCCGCCGACCGCTTCGCGATCTCGGGCGTCGGTGTCGCCATTTCGATCATCGCCATCATGGTGATCATCGACACGCTGCAGGGCGAACCCGGCATGCTCTTCATGATCGGCGTGCTGATGCCTGCCATCGGCGTGCGCTATGCGCGCTCCGTGCAGCAGAGCGCGCCGGGGCGGCCGAAGAATCCGTATGCGCGGAGGACGCCATGAAGAGCCCGCTGCGCGTGTTGATCGTCACGCACGTGGTCCGGGAGAACGATGGGCAGGGGCGGGTCAACTACGAGATCGTGCGCGCGGCGCTTGCCGCGGGCCATCATGTGACCGTGCTCGGCTCGGAACTCGCGAGTGCGCTGCAGGGCCATGAACGCCTGCGCTTCGTCGAAATCCGCGAGAGCCGTCTGCCGTCCAACCTGCTCAAATACCAGATGTTCGCGCTGCGCTCGGGCGTGTGGATACGCGCGCATCGCAAGGACTTCGATATCGTGCAGGTCAACGGTTTCATCAGCTGGGCGCGCGCCGATGTCAACGCCGTGCACTTCGTTCACGACGGCTGGTATCGCTGCGGTTTCTATCCGTTTCGCGTCACGGGCGGCGCGTACGCGGCCTACCAGGTGCTGTATGCGCGCGTGAACGCGTGGTGCGAGCGCTGGGCGTTCCGCCACTCGCGGGTGATCGTGCCGGTGTCGCGCAAGGTGGGCGACGAGGTGCGCGCGCATGGCATCGATGCCGATGCGCTGCACGTGATCCACAACGGCGTCGATGCCGCGCAGTTCGCTCCCGGTGCGTCCGAGCGTGCTCGCTTCGGCTTGCCGGCGCAGCCCTTCATGCTGCTGTTCGCGGGCGATCTGCGGGTCTCGCGCAAGAACCTCGATGCCGTGCTGCGCGCGCTCGCCAATACGCCGGCCAACGTGCATCTGGCCGTCGCGGGGATCTTGCGCAACAGCCCGTATCCGGCGCTCGCGCGCGAACTCGGCGTGGCCGGGCGTGTGCATTTTCTCGACCTCGTGATCGATATGCCCGCGCTCATGCGCTCGGTCGATGCATTCGTGTTTCCGTCTCGCTACGAGGCCATGAGTCTTGTGATGCTCGAGGCGCTGGCCGCTGCGTTGCCGGTCGTGACCGTTTCGACAGCGGGCGGCGCGGAAGTGATCGACAGCCGCTGCGGCGTCGTGCTCGACAATCCCGAAGACATCGAGGGGCTTGCGCAAGCCATCACGCGCCTCGCCGCCGACCCTGCCTACGCGCGTGCGATGGGCGAGGCCGCGCGCGAACTCGCCAAGACGCTCACGTGGCAGGCCATGGCCGCGCGCTATCTGTCGCTCTACGAAACGCTCGCGACGCGCAGCGATGCAGCATGCGCGGACGCCGGCACGACGGCTGTACGGGCGGGCTCATGAGCGAGCGCATCGATTCCTTGCAGATCGGCATGCACTGGTTCCGCGAGCGGCCGGGCGGGCTCGATCGCATGTTCATGGAACTGATCGAGTCGCTGCCGCCGCAAGGCGTCGATGTGCGCGGACTGGTGGCGGGCAGCGAGAACGTGCACGTCGACAGCGCCGGCATCGTGCAGAGCTTCGCGCACGAACGCGACCGGCTCGACAAGCGCCTATGGGGTGCGCGGCGCCAGTCGATCCGCGCGCGCCGCGCGCGCCTGCCCGATGTCGTGGCCTCGCATTTCGCGCTGTACGCGGCACCCTCGCTCGGCGTGTTCGGACGCGTGCCGCGCGTCGTGCACTTTCACGGACCGTGGGCCGCCGAGGCGACCACGGCGGGCCGCGACCGCATTTCGCGCGCGGTGCGTCACGCGATCGAGCAGACCGTGTATCGCGGCGCGGCACGCCATATCGTGCTGTCGAATGCGTTCGGCAAGATCTTGCAGACCGACTATCGAATACCACCCGAATCGATTCGCGTCGTCCCCGGCTGCGTCGAGGTCGAGCGTTTCGATGCGCATTGCACGCGCGCTGAGGCACGCGCGCGGCTCGGTCTCGCGCAGGACCGTCTGCAACTTTTCTGCATCCGCCGTCTCGTGCCGCGCATGGGACTCGAGGATCTGATCGACGCGATGTTCCTCGTCAAGCAACAAGTGCCCGACGTGCATCTGACGATTGCGGGCCGGGGCGTGCTCGAGCCGCAATTGCGCTCGCGCATCACGGCGCGCGGACTCGACGCGCACGTCACGCTCGCGGGCTTCGTGCCCGACGAGCAATTGCCGCTGTGGTATCGCAGCGCCGATCTGAGCGTCGTGCCGACGGTGTCACTCGAAGGCTTCGGCCTCACCACGGCCGAGTCGCTGGCGGCCGGCACGCCCGTGCTCGTGACGCCGGTCGGTGGGCTGCCCGAAGCGGTGGCGCCGTTGTCCGAAGCGCTCGTGCTCGGCTCGATTGGCTTCGATGCGATTGCGAGCGGGATTGTCGATGCGCTGCTCGGGCGCCGTCCGCTGCCGGACGCCGAAACCTGCCGCGACTACGCGAAGAGTCGCTTCGACCGTCCGGTGGTCGCGCGGCAGATCGCCGAGGTCTATCGCGAAGTGCTCGCTTGAACGCATGAAGATCGCGGTCGCGGCTTAGCGAGCGCGGCCGCACAGACTGGCGCTGCGCGAGCGAGCAACATCGAACTGCGCCGGCTCGGTCCGCGCGCAACCCACGCATCGCGCGGCGGCCCACGGGTCGCCGCGGCCTCCTTCAGGAACGAGAGATCGGGCGCGCCATGAAAATCCTCCACCTTGCCAACCATGTTCAACTGATCGGCAACGGCATCGTCAACATGATGGTGGACCTAGCGTGCCTGCAGGCGAAGGCGGGCCACGAAGTGATGGTGGCGTCCTCGGGCGGCGAATTCGAAGCGCTGTTCGCGCAACACGGCATTCGCCACGTGCCTATTGCCCAGTCGCGCGATCCACGCGGCGTGCCGGCGATGCTGATGGGCTTTCGCCGCATCGTGAAGGACTTCAAGCCCGACATTGTGCATACGCACATGATGACCGGCACGCTGCTCGCGCGCTTTGCGCTCGTGCGCCGCCGTTATGTGCTGTTCGCGACGCTGCACAACGAATTCCAGCGCAGTGCCACGCTGATGCGCTACGCGGATCGCGTCGTCGCCGTCACGGCCATGGTCGCAATGTCGATGGCCGCGCGCGGCATTCCCGCGCACAAGCTCTCGGTGGTGCGCAACGGCACCGTCGGCTCGCCGCGCCGCACGGAGATCCCCGACATGCCACCGTTGCAGCGGCCCGCGATCACGACGGTGTCGGGCATGTATGCGCGCAAGGGCATTCAGGACCTGCTGCGCGCCTTCGCGCTGTTGCGCGAGCGTTTTCCGCTCGCGCATCTGTATCTCGTCGGCGACGGCCCCGATCGCGCGATGATGGAGACGATCGCGCGCGAGCTCGACCTCGGCGAGCGCGTGCATTTCACGGGGTTCGTCGCGAACCCTTGCGGCTACCTCGCGCAGACCGATGTATTCGTGCTGCCGACCCATAAAGAATCGGGCGGTCTCGTGTTGTGCGAGGCGCGCGAGGCGGGTTGCGCGGTGGTCGCGACCGACGTCGACGGCAACCCGGAGATGGTGGGCGGCCCCGGTTGCGCGCTGCTCGTGCCGGCCTCCGAGCCGCCCGCGCTCGCGCAGGCCATCGTACGACTGCTCGACGATCCCGCGTATCGCGCGGAACTGGCGGCGCGCGGTCAGCACAACCTCGACGAGTTCGCTGCGCAGAAGGTCTGCGACGGCTACCTCGCGCTCTATGAAGAAGCGCTGGAGAAGCGCCACGCGCGCAAGCGGCGTGTGAACCCGGCACCGGCTGCATCGGGCGAGGTCACGCTGTGAATGGCGCACACGTCCTGAGGGCGGCGCAGCACGAATATGAGCGCGAGCGCGGTGCATATGCGGTGAACGAGCCGCGATTCGCCGTGTGCGTGACGACCATGAACCGCGTCGAGGCATTGAGCGCGTGTCTTGCCCAGCTCGCGCGTTGCGATCCGCCGCCCGCATGCATCGTGGTCAGCGACGATTCGCCGGACCCCGCGATGCGCGCGGCCAACGAGGCGGCAGTGCGCAGCGTGCCCGGCGCGCTCTGGCTTGCCGGGCCGCGGCGCGGCGTGTGTGCGAACCGCAATAACGCCGTGCGCCATTGCCTCGCGCAGGTCGAAGGCTGCACCCACGTTTCGTTCGTCGACGACGATATTCTCGTCGATGCGGATTTCTTCGCGGTCGCGCGTGAACGTCTCACGCGTTTGCCATCAGCGCGCCGCGATCACGCGATCCTCACGGGCGGCGCGTCGAGCGGCCCGTATATGCACGAATGCCGTTCGCTGCGGCTCTCGTTCGCCTGCTATTTCGAAGAAGGCGACGTGCCGCAATGTGTGAACCTGCACGCGTCCGTGTTTCCGCTCGCGCTCTTCGCGGGTGACGGCTGGGACGAAAATATTTTCTTCGGCACCGAAGACGCCGAACTCGCGCTGCGGGCGCTGCGCCACGGCTACGTGATCGAGCTGGAGCCCGCACTGCGCTCGCGCGACACCATGCCGGGCGAGGGCGTGCTCAAGGGCGATGCGGCCTCGGGCGGGCTCACGCGCTATCAGATCAGCTGCGAGGCGGCGCGCCTCTATATCGGCGTGAAGCGCTACTGGATCATCGAGCCGAGCGTGCTGCGCTGCGCCGCGTTTCTCGCGATGTACTTCGGCCATCTCGCCGTGTTTCTCACGCGTCGCCGCGCGTTGGCGCAGATTGTGTCGATCGTGCGGCTATCGAAAGTGTGGCGCGTCGGTCTGAAGCGCCACGCGCGCGTACAGCCGCTTTAGCTCGAAGCGAGCGGCAAGCGCATCCAGAACTTGCGCACGAGCTTGCGCAACTCCGCGGACTGATGCAGCGAGAGCGCGAGATTCGCGGCGCAGATCGCCACGGCGCAGGCAGCGGCTGCGCCGAGCGTCAACGGCAGGTTAGCGAGGGCAAGCGCCACGGCGAGGAACGCGAGATGCGCGGCCATATTGCCGACGATCAGGCGCGCATGCACGCGCGCAAAGTACAGATACGCCGCGTAATCGCAGAACGCTTTCGCGACCACCACCGCACCCGTGCCGAGCAAGCCGAACGAATGCGTGGCGCCCCACAGCGCGGCGGCGAACAGCGGCAACTGGATCCAGCTGATGCGCGCGACGCTCGCCGGATTTGCCTGTGCCTGGATCAGGATGCCGAGAATGCCCGATTGCCCCGCGAGCCACACGCTGATGACGAGCAGTCGTCCGACCGGCGCGGACGCCTCGCCGATCTGCGGCCCGAGCCAGACATCGAGGAAGGGCTTGAGCGCGAACAGCGCGACGATCATGCACGGTGTGAATACGCCATTGAGAAAAGCGAGGGCGTCGCGCGAAAGCGCGTGAGCATCTTCATGCGAACTCGCGGAGAGGCGCGGAAACAGCGTGCGCAGCATCGCCGAAGGCAGCATGTTCAGGCGCGTCACGAGATTCTGCGGCGCGGAATAGTAGGTCACATAACGCGCGCCGAGCACGGCGCCGACCAGCACGCGATCGAGCGTGCCAGCGATCGCGCCCGCACCGGAGAACAGCAGCGTCCACTTGCCGTAGCGAAACAGCTCGGCGATGACCGCGCGCTCGGGACGACGCCAGCGCTTGATACCGAGCGCACGCACCGTGGCGACGCCGAGCAGCACGCCGGCGATGAGCCGCGCGAGCACGGCAGCAGGAATCGCCACCGCGAGCGAGGGCGAGAGCCAGACGATCGCGGCGAGCGGCAGCAACTGGAACAGGAAGGTGCCGAGCGTCTGGTTGGTGTTGTAGCTCGCGAAGCGCTCGACCGCCGTGATCGCGCCCGCGAACACCCAGGTGACGTTGGCGAGCGGCACGGCCACGGCGATCCACGGCAGCGTGGCGAGCAATTCGTGCTGATAGCGCGCATCGACATGCATGCCGTGCAGGATATAAAGCGCGGCACCCGAATAAACGATGAGGCCGCCCACGATGCCCGTGCACAGATTGAGAAAGCATGCGCCGAAGAAGATCCGCTCGACCGCGTCGCCGCCCGCATCGCGGACCTTGGCGATCTGGTTCTCGGTGGCGAGGCTGGTGCCGAGATCGAGCAGGCTGAAGTAGCCGATCAGCGCCCAGACGAGATTGATCACGCCATAGCGCTCGACCCCCATGAGCCGGATATAGGCGGGCACGGTGAGCAACGAGACGAGCGTCGGCGCGACGAGGCCGGCGAGGTTGATCGCGATGTTGCGCAGGACGGTTTTTTCGATGGCTGCCATGATGGGGCGCTCACATCGCGTCGAGAATCGTCTGCTTGAACAGCAGCGAGCCTTGCGGTGTGATGTGGTTGTCGTCCTCGTACATCGGTACGCCGTCGATCACGGCAGCGCAGGTCGTGCCGGAGCACAGGCGCGGCACCGGATCGACGATGCGCACGTTCGGGATCGCAGCGGCCGATGCGACGAGCGCGCGCTCATATGCTTCGGTCTTGAGGTTGTCGGCCGCGCTGACTTCGATGCGCGACGGGTCGGAATAAAAGCGCGGCAACAATTCGCCTTTGAGCACCGGCGGATTCTGGAAGATCACGAGACGCGGTGTCGCGGCCGCGAGCGTCTTCACGGTGAGCGGAAACTGGCTCGCGAGCGCGGCGCGCGAGGTGGCGAGCGTGGCGGTGCCGGTGGCGTCGGTGGTGAGGAAGTGGGTGGCCTTCTGCAGCTCGCCGAATTTGGTCCAGCCGTTGCCATACAGGCTCCAGCGGCCGATATAGAACACCACGGCGGGCTTGAGCTGCGCGATGGTCGCGACGATCGGCTCGGCGAGCCCGAGCCGGCTGCACGCCTGGCTGCTTTCGGCGCCGTCACTGCGACGGGTATCGATGAGCGGCGCGCAGCCGATATGCACGAAGGCGAGCAGGCGCATGTTGCGTTCGACGGCGATACGGCGCATCGCGACGAGCCAGGCGCCCGCGTGCGAGTCGCCCCAGACCACCATCAACGGGCCGCTCGCGTGCGTGTTGAAGGCCATGCAATAGGCGTTCGCCTTCTCGTTGGCGAGATGGCACGGCTCGGCCGGCACGTCGGTGCGCATCGCCCAGTCTTCATCGAGCTGTGCGAGGCCACGCGCTTGCTGCGCGACTTCGCGCCCGTGCAGGCCTTTGTACACGAAGAGCCCACCGCCCGCGACGGCCAAGGCCGCGAGCAGCGCGCACAATGCACCGACCTGCAGGTGCGTGGGCTTGCGCGAACGCAGCGGGATTTCGATGAAGCGATACGTGAGCGCGGCAAGCACGAAGCTCGCGGCGACGAGGGCGAAGCGCGTGGCATCCGGCACGAAGCCGCCATCGAGGATGTTGGCGAACGAAATCAGCGGCCAGTGCCACAAGTAGAGCGGATAGCTGATCAACCCGATCGCGACGGCGACCCGGCTGCCGAGCACGTGACGATTGAGCCACGCGCCTGGTCCCGCGCAAATCACGAGAAACGCGCCGAGCGTGGGCAAGAGCGCGCGCCAGCCCGGAAACACATCGTTCTGGTCGAGCGTCGCGATCGCCACGCCGATCAGCGCGAGGCCCGTAATCGAGAGACTGTTCGCGATCTTCGGCGTGGTATGCGCGTACTGCGGCTTGTGCAGCAGCAACCAGGCGAGCGCGGCGCCGATCATCAGTTCCCAGAAGCGCGAGAGCGGCGAGTAGAACGCGGCGGTGGGGTTGGTGTCCGAGGTCAGCAGATTGATGCCGAACGAGGCGAGCGCGATGCAGCCAAAGAGTGCTGGAAAGCCGAGCTTGCGCTTCCATGCGAAGCTCGCGAGCAGCGGCCAGAAAATATAGAACTGCTCTTCGACACCGAGCGACCACAGGTGCAGCAGCGGCTTGGTGGCCGCGGTATTGTCGAAATAGCCGGCCTCGCGCCACAGGGCGATATTGGCGACGAAGGTCGAACCCGCGAACGCGTGCTTGCCGAGCTGCTGGTACTCCGAGGGCATCAGCGTGAACCAGCCGAACACGAGGCACGAAATCAGCACGGCGCAAAGCGCCGGGAAAATGCGGCGGATGCGCCGAACGTAGAACTCGGCGTAGCTGAAGCGGCCCTGTTCCAGATTCTCGAAGATGATCGTGCTGATGAGAAAGCCCGAGATCACGAAGAACAGATCGACGCCGACAAAACCGCCGCGCAACGCGGACGGAAACGCATGAAACGCGATGACGGCGAGCACCGCCACCGCGCGCAGACCATCGATGTCGGGCCGGTACTTGGGCGCGTTCAGGTGGGCGGGCGATGCGGCGCCTGTCGACGGCGCGCCGCGCGCCGTGCGTGCGGCGACTTCGTCGACGGCGTCGCGATAGAGCGGCATGGCCTGCAGCTCGGCGCTCGCGGACGCGCCTTCGATCATCGACAGCGGGGCAGCCTTGGGGGTCAATCGCATAGCGGACTCTTGACTCGCTCAACCGTGGATCACATTGGCGCGCGGCGCCGTTCGGACCCTTCAGACCTTCACCGGCCGCGCATGACTTCGCCGGCCGCTTGCCTGAAGAGTGCCTGCCCATTGTGCCGTCGCGGCGCAGCATCCTGTGTGGTGAGGCGTACAGATACGTCGACACCCGCGGTGTTTAAATTTCGTCAACCTGCGGCACGTCCGTCGCGCTTCGCGTCGATGCAGCAGGAATACAGCAGGAATACGGCGGGCGCCTTCGATACGCAGTTCGTCTGGCGCGCACAGTTCCCATAGGGATTTCAGATGAAACCAGTGGTTTTCGATGGCGCGTTCGGCTGGCTTCATCCGGCTGGCGGCCGGCACGGTGTGGTGTTGTGCAATCCGTTCGGCTATGACGCGCTGTGCACGCATCGCGGCTGGCGGCGGCTGGCCGACCGCCTCGCGGCAGCGGGCCTGCCGGTGCTGCGCTTCGACTATCCTGGCGCGGGCGACTCGCTCGGCGACGAAGAGGATCCACAGCGCGTTGCCGCATGGCTCGACAGTATCGTGGCGGCCGTGCGCTATCTGCGCGCGAGCACCGGTGTCACGCGCGTGTCATTGTGCGGGCTGCGGCTTGGCGCGACGCTCGCCGCGCTCGCGGCCGAGCGCCTCGGCGACATCGACTCGCTCGTGCTGCTCTCGCCCGCGTTATCGGGCCGCAATTATCTGCGCGAGTTGCGCGCGCACCGGCAAAGCTGGCTCAGCACGCCAGCCGGCATGAACGCCGAGCCGATTCCCGACGATGCCGGCTATATCGAGGCATTCGGTTTCGGTCTGCATGGCGGCGATATCGACCGGCTCGGTGCAATCGACCTGCGCGCCGATACGACACGGCCCGCGCGGCGCGTGCTGCTGCTCGATGCGAGCGATCGCGCGCGCGCCACGGCGCTCGTCGAGCATTACACGGCGCATGGCGTGGCCGTCGAACGCCAGTCGTTCGACGAGGCGGACCGCTTCCTGATCGAAGCGCTCTACAGCGAAGAGCCGGTCACCGCATTCGAGGCCGTGACGCAATGGCTCGCGCAGTCCGGCGAAGCGGAGGAGGGTGTCTCTTCCGACACTGCCGCTCAAAAAACGCCAGCGCCGCACGAAACGCGTCTCGTGGGCGCGCAATTCGTCGAGGAGCCGGTGGTGTTCGGCCCGTACTTCGGCATCTACTGCACGCCATCGGTGCCGCGCGCGGGCGCACCTGCGATGCTGTTCATCAACACGGGCGCGAGCCATCACATCGGCGACGGCCGCATCTTCGTGCTGTTCGCGCGCAAGCTCGCCGCGCTCGGCATCGCGTCGCTGCGCATGGATCTGGGCGGTCTCGGCGACAGCACGCCCGCCGCGCGCACGGTGACGCTCGACACGATCTACGCCGACGAATCCGCGCTCGACGCGATGGCGGGCGCCGACTGGCTGCTCGCGCGCGGCCATCCGGCGGTGACGGTGTTCGGTGTATGCGGCGGTGCGTTCGTCGGCCTGCATGCTTGTGCGCGGCACGAGCGCATCGTCGCGAGCTTTGGCGTGAATCTGCAGAAATTCATCTGGGACGGCGCCGATCGCACGCCGGGCACGGCCGGTCTCGCGTCGAACCGCGTGCTGCGCCGCTCCGCATTGAGCATCGAGAAATGGAAGCGCGTGCTGCGCGGCGAATCGTCGTTGTGGCGTGTGCTGCAGGGCCTGTCGCAACGTGCCGCGCGCAGCGTCAGGCGGCGCGCGGCCGATGCCCTCGATGACTTGACGGGCTGGTCGTTCGCGCCCAACGAAGCACGGCGTCTGTTGCAGCAAATCGAGGCGAAAGGTGGCGAAGCGCGTCTCGTGTATGGCGAGTTCGATCTCGGACTCGACGAGTTGAAGCTGCAGTTCGGTGCGAAGCTGCGCGGTTTGCGCGGCCTCGCGCGGGTGCGCGCGGCGACGCTCAAACGGCTCGATCACGCGCTGTTCACGCGGCCTTCGCGTGAAGCAGCGATGGCCGATGCCGAGCAATGGTTCTTTGATCGCTTCTGCTGCACGCAGAACGCGAACGGAGTTGGCTGGCACGGCCCGGTACCGGCCACCCGGTCTCGTGTATCGATCGCACGCGCGGACGATGCGACCTGTATTTCTCATCTCGATGGAGCGCACCAGTGAACATTGAGCTTCCGCTTGACCAGATCAACCGTCGTGCGTGGAACTCGCACGATGCGTTGCGCGAGTTCACCATGGGCAAGACGTGGACCGACCTCGGCGAGGCTGCCGCCTTCGACTGGGTCGCCGCCGAATGCGCGGGCGAGCCGCTGCTCGACATCGGCATCGGCGCAGGCCGCACGATACCGCTCATGATGCAGATGTCGCGCAACTACACGGGCATCGATTACACGGCGAAGCTGCTCGAGCAGGCGCGCGCGCGTTTTCCCGGCGTCGATCTGCGCCACATGGATGCGCGCGACATGGCCGATCTGCCGTCCGACCATTTCGCGCTCACGGCGTTCAGCTGGAACGGCATCGACTGTGTCGGCTACGAAGATCGCGTGCGCATCCTCAAGGAGATGTATCGCGTGACGCGCCCGGGCGGCCTCGTGCTCTTTTCGAGCCACAACCGCGAGGGCCCGGGCTTCGACGAAACCATCTGGAAGCTGCTGCCGCGCTTCTCGATCAACCCGTTGCGCTTTGGCTGGCGCACGCTGCGCTCGCTGCGGGTGTTTCCGCTCGCGGCATGGAATTACTTGCGCCACGTGCGTTTTCATCGCGATTACCCGGGCTATTCGATCAAGACCGCCGCCGCGCATTTCTTCGGCATTGTGATCGTCTACACGACGCTGCCGGAGCAACGCCGCCAGCTCACCTCGCTCGGCTTCGAGATCGATGCGGTGTTCGGCAGTTGCGACGGCAAACGCATCGGCCAGGACAAGGAAACGAGCGACGCCTGGTGGTTCCACTTCATCGCGCGCAAGCCGAAGGCGCCGTGAACGAAACAGGCGGCAGGCCCCCGGGGTTGCAAGCGATTTGTGTGTGTACGCACAGATTTGGGGCCGCCGCCGGGTTTCAATGCAGCATGGACGCTTGCCTGGTCGGTGGGGCAGCGCATCAGGAGACCTGTGTATGAACGATCTTGTCTCACCTGCCACGCTGCACGGCGCCGCGTGCGTGGATATCGCCGTGGTGCAGCCGGTGATCCTCGCGGGCGGCTCGGGCACGCGTCTGTGGCCGCTCTCGCGCGAGCGCTTTCCGAAGCAGTTGATCGGCCTCGTTGGCGATCGATCGTTGCTCGAACTCACGCTGCAGCGCTTCGAAAACGCCTATGCGGGACTGCGCAACGGTGCCTCGCCCGGCAGTGCGGTCATCGAAAAGGCTGCGCCGCTCGTCGTGTGCAGCGAAGAGCTGCGTTTGCTGGTGTCCGAGTGCATCGCGAAGAGCGGCGCGCGTCCGCGCATCGTGCTCGAACCGGCGGCGCGCAACACGGCCCCCGCGCTCAGCGTCGCCGCGTTGATCGCCGGCAGCACGGCGGCGCCGGGCGTCGATCCGGTTCTGGTAGTGATGCCCGCCGATCATCTGATCCGCGATGGCGCGACGTTCTCGGCCGCGCTCGCGAGCGCCATCGGCCACGCCCAGCGCGGCGCCATCGTTACGCTCGGCGTGCCGCCGCTCGGCCCCGAAACCGGCTATGGCTATATCCGCACGGGCGCTGCGCTCGACAGCGCGGGTGCCCGCATGATCGAGCGCTTCGTCGAGAAGCCCGATCGCGAGCTCGCGAGCCACTATGTCGAGAGCGGCGAATATTGGTGGAACAGCGGCATCTTCGTGGTGCGCGCGTCGGTGTGGCGCGAAGCCATCGCGCACTGCCGCCCCGAGATCGCCGTGGCCTGCGCCGGTGCGTACGAGCGAGCGCGCATCGACCACGAAGGCGCGATTCATCTGGATAGCGAATTGTTTTCGGCGTGCCCGTCCGACTCGATTGACTACGCGGTGATGGAGCAGATCGGCGCGAATGCGCGCCTCGCAGGCGTCGTCGTGCCGCTCGACGCGGGCTGGTCCGACGTCGGCGCATGGGACGCCGTGTGGCAGGTCTCGGAGAAGGATCTGGCCGGCAACGTCGCGCGCGGACGTGTGATGTTCGAGGGCTCGACCGACAGCTTCGCGCATTCCGATGGCCGGCTCGTGGCCTGCGTCGGCGTGAGCGGCGTGGTCGTGGTCGAGACCGCCGACGCGGTGCTGGTCGCATCGAAGGACCGCGTGCAGGAGGTCAAGGCGATCGTGGGCCGGCTCAACGCCGAACACGGCGCCGAGGCGCAGGAGCATCGCAAGGTGCAGCGTCCCTGGGGCTTCTACGATTCGCTCGATCACGGTGAGCGTTTCCAGGTGAAGCGCATCGTCGTGAAGCCCGGCAGCACACTGTCCTTGCAGATGCATCACCATCGCGCCGAGCATTGGGTGGTCGTGCGCGGCACGGCGCGCGTGACGCGCGGCGACGAAGTGTTCCTGCTCGCGGAGAACGAGTCGACCTATATCCCGCTCGGTGTGAAGCATCGCCTCGAAAATCCCGGCAAAACGCCGCTCGAAATCATCGAGGTGCAGTCGGGCGGCTATCTCGGGGAGGACGACATCGTGCGCTTCGACGACGTTTATGGCCGTGTTGAGGGGAAGGGCGATGGCGGCTCAGGCACTCCGCGCCGTTGAGGACGATCGCGGCCTCGCGGGCGCGAGCGGGTTCGACGAGCGGCAGTTTCGCCAGGCGCTCGGCCGCTTTGCGACGGGCGTCGTGGTCATTTCGAGCGGCAGCGGCGACGACTTGCACGCGATGACGGCCAACGCCTTCATGTCGGGCTCGCTCAAGCCGCCGCTGATCGTCGTGTCGGTCGGACATCGCGCGCGCATGCACGAGCGGCTCATGGCGAGCGAGCTGTTCGGGGTGAGCGTGCTCGCGTGCGATCAGGAATCGCACAGCCGCCATTTCGCGGGCGAGCCGCAGGCGTGGCTCGCGCCGCGCTTCGCGGGCGTCGATGGACTGCCCGAAGTCGAATTGCTCGAACGCGCGTCGGCTCGTTTCGCCGCGCGCGTGAGCGCGCGTCATCCGTGCGGCGACCATACGTTGTTCGTCGGCGAGGTGCTCAGTTTCTCGCTCGACGAGGACGCGCCCCTGGTGTTTTATCGAGGACGTTACGCGGCCGTGACACTGCCCGCCTGACGTCCTTGCAACTGCGTTACAACCCCGTGCGAAGACAGCGCGCGCAAGGGGCGGTAAAGGGGAGACGGATGTGTAATCGAAGTAAATACACATTCCGTACATAGAAAACGCGTGTATCGCACGGCTCAGTTTGCAATAACGCTCACGCATGTTGCACTGTCGTAACAAATGCCCGCGGGGATAACCCTCTCAGGAGGTTTCCTGGCTGGCGATTTACTCATTAGACTTGCAACGTACTGAGAGAAGGTTAGACAACGAACGAGGGCCGCCCGCGCATCAACCGATCAACACAGGCAACCAAAGCCGCGTCGGGGAGAATGTCATGGAACTGGGCAACAAAGACCGTTCGCTGGTCAGCAAGGTCATGGACGGGCTCGTGACGGGTATCGTGGAGAACCGTTACGGAGCAGTGCTTCCACCGCAAGATGTGTTGTCAAAGGAGTTCGACGTCAGCCGCACCGTGATGCGCGAAGCGCTCTCGATGCTGCTCGCGCGCCATATGCTCGATGTGCGGCCGAAGATCGGCACGCGCATCCGGCCAATGCGCGACTGGCGCATGATCGACGAGGACGTCGTCACGTGGCGTTTTCGGGCCAGGCCCGAAAAGACGTTTCTGCGCGACGTGATCGAGTTTCGTACGCTGATCGAGCCGGCGGCCTGTGCGCAGGCGGCGATACGCGCGAGCGCGGCCGACATCAACGGTATCCGCGAGGCCTTCGACGCGCTCAAGGAAACCCATGCCGGCGACGCGCATTGCCAGGCCGCTGACGAGCTGTTGCACACGCGCGTCATGGCCGCGAGCGGCAATCAGTTCTTTCAGCAGATGGCGGCGATCATTCGCGGCGCGCTCTCGCTCGTGAACCCGATCCTCAACCATCGGCAAGGTGGCTGGGAGAGCGTGGTCGAGGGGCACGGCCGAGTCGTCGAAGCGATCGTGCGACGCTCGCCACAGGATGCCGAAGCGGCTGCGATCGCCATGATCGCGTACACCGCCGAGGAACTGCAGCGCGCGCTTGCGCCCGAAGCCGCCGCCTGAGTCCGCCCGCGAGGCGCTCAGGGCGCGTCTGGTCGCCCCGGGGCCGCGCGAGCGGGCTTGCCACCACTCGTTGGTGCCGCTCTGGCACAGCGTCTTTCGCTCCCGTTCAAGCAAACGTTGCACTTCGCCGCCAAGGCGCGCTATCGTGCGTTCTTTTCGCGGCGCGAAGGGACAGGCATGCAAGGCAAGGTCGTTCGGTGGGGCATCGTTGGAGCAGGGCGCATCGCACGGCGCTTTGTCGAAGGCATCGCGCACGTGCCGCACGCACGCGTGAGCGCCGTGTGGTCGCGCCGCGCCGAGCCGGCTGAAGCGCTCGCGGCGACTTGCGGTGCGAGCGCCTGCGAGAGCCTTGACGCGCTGCTGGCGAGCGGCATCGACGCCGTCTATATCGCCACGCTGCAGGACAGTCACGCGGACTACGCCGTGGCCGCCTTGCGCGCGGGGCTCGCCGTGCTGTGCGAGAAACCGGCGACCATCAACGCAACGCAGCTCGAACGCGTGCTCGCCGAAGCGCAGCGCACGCAGCGCCTCTTCATGGAGGCCATGAAGCCGCCGTTCTATCCGCTCTGGCGACGCTTGCGCGAGCATCTCGCCGCCGATCCGCTCGGTGCGATCGGCCTCGTGCGCGCGGGCTGCTCGATCGCGAACGTGCCCGCCGATCATCCGGCATTCTCGTTCGAGCATGCGGGTGGCGCGCTGCTCGACATCGGCGTGTATGAGATGTTTCTCGCCGTCGACTGGCTCGGCGCGCCGCTCGCCGTGCAGACGCTCGGCCGTCTCGGCCCGAGCGGCGTCGATACCTTCGCGAGTCTGAACTGCCAGCACGAGCGCGGCATCGCGCAGCTGTTCTGCGGCCTCGATCTGCAGGGGCGCGGCGATGCGCTCATCGCGGGCACGCTCGGCCACGTGACGATCCACGAGAACTGGTGGAACCCGGCGCGCGCGACGATCCGCTATGTCGACGGCCGCGTGGTCGAACTCGACGAGCCGTTCGAAGGCGGCGGCCTCAACTACGAAACGGCGCACTTCTGCGAGCTGCTGCGCGCGGGCGCACTCGAAAGCCCGGTGATGCCGCACGCCACCTCGCGCCACATGATCGCGATGAGCGACGCGGCACGTGCGGCGCTGGGTTTGCGCTTCGCGGGAGAAGAGGCTTGAGGCGGGCGTTGTGTGTTGCTCAGCGTGCGTCGCTGGCTTGCAGACGGAACGACTTGCCGTCGAACGCGTAGTAGTACGTGCCGTGTTGCTTGCTTTCGTTGCGGCTTCCCTGGACGACGAGCAGGCAGCTGTTCACGTGGAAGTTCAAAGGCTCCGTCACGTTCAACGGCCAGTCCGAAACGGTGAAGGGTAGCGAACTCACGTGGCCCGTTTTCGTATCGATGGCCGCCGCCATTACACAACCGGCCCCGCAGCCCCATTGGGCGAGAATGTAATGCCCGGCGAAGTTGGGTGGACCACCGGCCGCGTTCGTGATTTCGCTTCGATATTGGCGCGACTTCGCGTCGAACACCAGGCGCGGCGTTTTATGTGCCGCTTCGAGTTTGACCGGGCAGTCCGCGAACGTGACGGCGCGTTGCGCGTGGGCGACCGATGACAATGCAACCAGCAGGGCCGCAGCCACGCGCTCCATAACCCCTCAATGCCGCGAAGGCAACGCGAGACGCCGCTCGAACCAGTGCTGCAACCATTCGAGCACCTGGCACAGTACCCAGTAGACAGCGGCCGCCGCGAGATAGAGCGGCAGCGGCTGATAAGTCGACGCGATGACTTCCTGCGCACTGCGCAGGAGTTCGGTGACCGTGATGACGGACACGAGCGAAGTGTCCTTGATGAGGCTGATGAGACTGTTCGACAGGCTCGGCACGGCGATACGCAACGCCTGCGGCCCGATCACGTAACGCAGCGTCTGGTGGCGCGACAGACCGAGGCTATACGCGGCGAGCCACTGGCCGCGATGAATACCGACGATCGCACCGCGCATGCTCTCGGACAGATACGCCGCGACGTTGGCCGACAACGCGATCACGCCGGCCGGCGTCGGGTCGAGCGAGATGCCGAGGCTCGGCAGCCCGTAGTAGATCACGAAGATCTGCACGAGCAGCGGCGTGCCGCGCATGACGCTCACATAGACGCGCGCGATGCGCACGAGCAGGCGATTCGTGCTGATGCCCATCAGCGCAAGCACGACGCCGCCGATGAGGCCGAAGATCATCGACAGCACAGCGAACTTGATCGTCAGCAGCGCTCCCTGCGCGAGAGCGGGCAGCGACTGGACGATGAGCGTGGTGATGGGCATGGCGCGAGCGGACCGTTATTGCGCGACCGGCTTGGTCACATCGATGCCGAACCACTTGTCCGAGATCTTCGCGAACGTGCCGTCGGCTTCGAGTTGCGTCATGGCATCGGCGATCGCCTTCGCGAACTTCGGATTACCCTTCTTGAACGGGATGCCCGACGGATTGCCCGCGCCGACCATCGCGCCCGTGCGCAGCGGCAGTTGCGAATTCTTCAGCAGATAGGCGAGCATCAGACGGTCGTTGAGGGCCGCGTCGAGACGTCCGGCCGCGAGGTCGCGCAGATACTCGGGCGCACCCGGATAGGTCTTCACATCGATGCCGGGCACCGACTTGGCCATGTCCATGTAGTTGGTGCCGAGACCCACGCCGAGCTTCTTGCCCTTCAGGTCATCGAGCGACTTGAACTCGCGCGTGTCGTCCTTGCGCTGGATGAGCTGCGCGGCCGAATACGTGTAGGCCGGCGAGAAGTCGAGTGCCTGCTTGCGCTGGTCGGTGATGCCCACCTGATTCACGATCACATCGAACTTGCCTGCCTGCAGGCCCGCGATGATGCCGCTCCATTCAGTCGTGACGAACTCGGGCTTCACGCCGAGCTTCGCGGCGACCGCCTTGGCGATATCGACGTCGAAGCCGACCAGCTGGCCATCGGGGGCCTTCGAGTTGAACGGCGGGAAAGTGCCTTCGAGACCGATGCGCAACGTGCCGCGCGCCTTGACCTGGTCGAGCAGATCGTCGGCGTGGGCCGAGACCGCGGTGAACGATGCGCCGATCAGGGCGAGCGCAAAGAGCTTCTTGAGCAGGGTGAATTTCATCTTGGTCCTCTGGAGGGGCAGCAATGATTCTCTGGCGGTGCGGCTCGCCGGATGACTGAGCACTATAGCGTCAGGCCCGGCTCGAGGCCAGTGCCTGCGCGCACTCGGCGACGAGCGCCGGGCCGCGGTAGATGAAGCCCGTGTAGAGCTGCACGAGCGCGGCGCCCGCGGCGATCTTCGCGCGCGCATCGTCGCCCGAGAAAATGCCGCCGACGCCGATGATCGGCACATCGTCGCCGAGCTCGGCGCGCAGCTTGCGGATCACCTCGTTCGATGCATCGAAGACCGGGCGGCCCGACAAACCACCGGTTTCCTCGGCGTGCGGCAGACCTTGCACGGCCGCGCGCGAGAGCGTCGTGTTGGTCGCGATCACCCCTTCGATGCGATGGCGCAGCAGCGTGTCGGCGATCTCCTTGACCTGCTCGTCGTCGAGATCCGGCGCGATCTTGAGCGCGAGCGGCACGAGCTTGCCGTGCAGGTCGGCGAGACGTTGCTGCTTGTCCTTGAGCGCGGCGAGCAGCGCGTCGAGTTCGCCGCCGCCCTGCAACTGGCGCAGATTCTTCGTGTTCGGCGACGAGATGTTGATCGTCACGTAGCTCGCGAACGGATAGACGCGCTCGAGACAGTACAGGTAGTCCTCGGCGGCGCGCTCGATCGGCGTGTCGGCGTTCTTGCCGATATTGAGGCCGAGAATGCCGCGATAGCGCGCGGCCTGCACGTTCTTCACGAACTGGTCGACGCCCTGATTGTTGAAGCCCATGCGGTTGATGATCGCCTCGGCCTTGGGCAGGCGGAAGATGCGCGGGCGCGCATTGCCGGGCTGCGGGCGCGGCGTGACCGTGCCGACCTCGATGAAGCCGAAGCCGAGCGCCGCGAACCCGTCGATCGCCGCGCCTTCCTTGTCGAGCCCGGCCGCGAGGCCGACCGGATTGCGGAACGTGAGTCCCATCACGGTGCGCGGCGCATCGGGCACACGCGAGGCGAACAGGCCGGCCGTGCCGGTGCGGCCCGCCGCGCCGATCGCGCGCAGCGTCAGATGGTGTACGTCTTCGGCGTCCATGCGAAAGAGCAGGTCGCGCACGGCAGGATAGAGGGAGCTGAACACGGGAATGGGGCGCGAAGCGCCGGAAAATGGGAACCCGCTATTTTAACGGCAATGACCTGATCCGGCACTGGCCCGGTGACGTGCCGCTTACGTCATGTCCGTGTCGGCCAGCGCGCGCCATTGCCCGTCGAACAAGCCTTCGAGCGGCCGAAAGCGCGCCTTGTACGCCATCTTCGGACTCTCGCGGATCCAGTAGCCGAGATAGACGTAAGGCAATTGAAGGCTGCGTGCCTGCTCGATCTGCCACAGGATGTTGTAGGTGCCGTAGCTCGTGTGTCCGGAATCGGGTTCGAAGAACGTGTAGACCGACGACAGCCCGTCACCGAGGATATCGATCATGCTCACCATGCGCAGCGTGCCGGGGTGCCCGGGCCGGGCATGCGGATGAGGCTCGCGGAATTCGACCAGGCGCGAATTGATGCGGCTTTGCAGGAGGAACTGCTCGTACTGGTCGCGGCTGTCGCGATCCATGCCGCCGCCCGCGTGGCGCGCCGACTGATAGCGCATGTAGAGCGCGTAATGCTCCTCGTCGTAGTGGAGCGGCGCCACCGTCGCGACCAGATCGCCGTGGCGCTTCCAGACGCGCCGCTGCGTGCGGTTCGGCGCGAACGAGTCGATGGGCACGCGCACCGGCACGCAGGCGCGGCAGCCGTCGCAGTACGGCCGATAGGTGAACACGCCCGAGCGCCGGAAGCCGGCCTTGACGAGTTCGGTATAGACGTCGGAGTTGATCAGGTGACTGGGCGTCGCCACCTGCGAGCGCGCGATGCGGCCCTCCAGATAACTGCAGGGGTAGGGCGCCGTTGCATAGAATTGCAGCGCGGAAAGCGGTGAAAGCGGCAGCTCGTTAGGATGCGTCACGTTGGCAGCTCTCGAAGCAGTTCTCTTTCGTTTGCAGCGCGGGCAGGCAATGGACCGCTGCTTTCGCGCCGCGTGCGGGGCCCGGACCTCAAGCGGGTGAGCCGAACGCGAGATCGGCGAGCACGGACTTGTCGAAGCGCCAGGGCAGCGTGGCATCGCCGACCGCGTGGCGCACATGCGCGATGAACGCCTTGCGCGCGATCTCGCGGCCGCCGAGCGACGCCAGATGCGACGTGTTCTGCTGGCAGTCTATCATTTCCACTGCGTGACGTCGCAAGTGGGCCACGAGCGCCGCGAGCGCGATTTTCGACGCATCGGTGAGCGTCGCGAACATCGATTCGCCGAAGAACATGCGCCCGATCGATACCCCGTAGAGCCCGCCCACGCGCTTGCCCTCGAACCAGGTTTCGACGCTGTGCGCGTCGCCGATCCGGTGCAGCGTCGAATAGGCGTCGATCACATCGCCGGTGATCCAGGTGCCGCGCTGGCCGCGTCGCGGTGTGTTGGCGCACGCGCGCATCACGGCGGCGAAGTCGGCATCGACGCGCACTTCCCACGCATCGTCGCGCAGCACGCGCCGCAAGGTCTTTTTGAGCGAGGGCGACAGCTTGAACTCGGCGGGCTTGAGGATCATGCGCGGATCGGGACTCCACCAGAGCACCGGCTGACCATCCGAGTACCACGGAAAAATGCCGTGCCGATAGGCGTCGATCAGACGCGAAGGCAGCAGATCGGCGCTTGCCGCGAGCAAGCCCGGCGCGCCGCTCGACGCGCCGAGCGCACGCTCGACGGCAGGAAACGGGTCGTCAGGCGCGAGCCACGGGACCATGTGGGCGGCTCAGCCGTCGCGCAGCGAGCGCAGGACGTCGCCGGTATGCAGACCGTAGCTGCCCGATTGACGGTCGGCGAAGAAAAAGCGCAGCGTCTGCCCGACGGTCGGGAACGCGATGTCGTCCCACGGAATCTCGTGCTCGTCGAACAGGCGCACCTCGAGGCTTTCCTCGCCCGCGAGGACGTCGATGTCGAGCAGGCGCGCGAGATAGAACATGTGCACCTGATGCACGCGCGGCACGTTCAGGAGCGTGAAGAGGTTCTGCACCTCGACACGCGCGCCGGCCTCTTCGAGCGTTTCGCGGGCGGCGGCCTCGGCCGTCGTCTCGCCCATTTCCATGAAGCCCGCGGGCAGCGTCCAGTAGCCGTAGCGCGGCTCGATCGCGCGGCGGCACAGGAGCACCTTGTCTTCCCAGACGGGCACAGTGCCGACGACGTTGCGCGGGTTCTGATAGTGCACGGTGCCGCAGTGCGAGCACACGTAGCGCTCGCGGTTGTCGCCGGGGGGGACGAGCAGGCTCACAGCCTGGCCGCAAGTCGAGCAGAATTTCATGGGAACGTGACGGTGTTTGGTCGTGTGAGTTTATCACCGCCGGCGCGCGGCCCGGGAGAGCCGCGCGAGACGCCCTCGCGCACGCCGCGCGGCGGCTCACGGTACGATAGGAAACCCGCAACGAAGCGAGGGGCGCCATCATGACGATCATCGTGGGCACGGCATCGTGGACCGATCCGACGCTGATTCAGTGCGGCCGCTTCTATCCGCCCGGCTGCACGAGCGCCGAGGCGCGGCTGCGCTATTACGCGAGCCAGTTCGCGATGGTCGAGGTCGACGCGTCGTACTACGCGATGCCGTCGGCTGCGAACAGCGCACTGTGGGTGCAGCGCACGCCCGCCGAGTTCATCTTCGACATCAAGGCGTTCCGGCTCTTCACCGGACACCAGACAGAGGCGAAGGTATTTCCCAAGGACTTGCAGTCCGCGCTGCCGGACACCGGCAAGAAAAACCTCTACTACAAAGACCTGCCGTCCGATCTGATCGACGAGCTGTGGCGGCGTTTTCACGAGGCGCTGGAGCCGTTGCGCGTCGCCGGCAAACTCGGTGCCGTGCTGTTCCAGTTCGCCCCATGGATGACGCGCTCGCCGCGCGATATCGCCCACGTCGAGGAGTGCGCGGCGCGCATCTCGCCGAAGCTGTGTGCATTCGAGTTTCGCAACAAGAGCTGGCTCGACACGACGCATCGCGAGGCGACGCTCGCCATGGAGCGCGAGCGCGGCATCGTGCACGTGGTGATGGATGCGCCGCCCGACGTGTCCAATCGCGCGCATACCGTGTGGGCCACGACCTCGCCCGCGCTGGCGATCGTGCGATTGCATGGACGCAACGCGCAGACATGGAGTGGAGCGGGGAGCGCGGCTGAGCGCTTCAATTACACGTATGACGACGACGAACTGCGCGAGCTGGCCGGGCCGATCCGCGAGATCGCGCGTGCGGCGGGGCGTACGCATGTGATTTTCAACAACTGCTATGAGGATGTTGCGCAGAGGAATGCGCGCAGGTTGGGGGAGGTGTTGGCGGGGGAGCTGTAGTTGAATGCGCAACGTGATCGTGGTCGACGGGGAAATGGTGAGTGCGTTGGATGAGGTCGGGAAGGTCCCCGGCGCAATGGCGCTGAACGGGGACGCGTTCTCAAATCGCAGTTCAGTTTTTCAGCAGTTCATCTAGTTCTTGTACGCGGACCTGAGTGATGTTGGTCATGCATTCCCAAAAGGATATATAGCGTTCGAGGGCTCCGCCCATCGAGTAGGTCTCGCCGTAGCATTCGCTGTCGCGATACGTGGTCCACGCGTCCTGGGCCCTTTCGAAAAAAGGCAACGCGACAGGTTCACCGCCAGCTTTGAGTGACTTGTCGACGCGTTGCATTTTGGAAATTGCCGCGCGCAGCTTGTTTTCCAGTTGGCTATTCGCCTTGTCGAATTTCAGGTGTGAACACTGCGCCAGATCGTCGTTGCTCGCATGTTCGCCCGTCTTGCACAGAGTTTCGATTTCGGCTGCTGAGTGTCCTTCGAAGTAAGATGCCGACGATTTGAAGTCGCGATAGTCAAACTCGCCGGAAGAAGTTGCGGCCGCTGCAACGACACTGGAAAAGAAGAGCAAGGAAAGCGCCTGGGTTGGCTTAATGAGTCGCATCGTACACCCCCGAAGCGAACAGACGTGCCTCCCAGAAGCGGCGATGTTTGAGATTCGTATTGTGACCGATTCGGTAGGGAAGAATGAAATCGAAAAGATCGTTGTATTTTCCCACGTTGATTTTCTCGATGATCCTGTCCGCTCCCGTGTATGCGCCGCAGTTGAAAACGATGCTAACCAATGCGTCATATTCGAACTGGTAGAGCGGCACCTTTACGTCGTTGTTTAGTCTGCTCTCGACTTTCGCCAAAACGTCACGCAAGAACTGCTGCGCCTGCTCGATAGCGATAGTTTGCCCGACCTTCAACTTGTCGCCGGCGACGACCAGATGGCCGCACCCAACCGTGGGCAAATTTCGATTGTCGAGATAGACAGTAAGAATGAAGCCATGCGTCACCTGGTGCCCCAGGAAGTTTTTCCCGTCAAGAGTACCGGATTCAATGACGGCGATAAACGAAAGTGCATCATCCGAAACGTTCCACGGTTTGCACAAGCGCTGTGTGTAAGCCGTGACGATTGAACGGGGATCGGTGTTTGTCGTTGCGGTACAAATTGCGTCTGACATTCCTGCTCCTTCGACTAGTTTGTCTATCACGCGCTTTCGCGATGCCCGATATAGAGTCGGACGTTTTGGGTACCATCTGTTACGTGTCGTGCAGTTCGGCCTTCATTGTCCGTAGAGCCGTGAAGCAGCGCGCCATTCGCCAGTCGAAGGGTGTAATACGTGTCCTGGAGCAAGCGGCCGTTACCGTCTCTAAGCGTGAATTGCTCGTCATAGGTATCGCGTGCACGCTCTGTGGAACTGGAGGGCGTACCCACTCGCGAAGTAGTGGCTGGGTAATCCATGTCATCGCACCACGAATCGCCTGCGAGCTTTGCAACGATACGGGCTGGTTCCGTGCAGTTGCACAGCACGATGTCGCCGTCGAGAGCAGCCTCACCCATGAAGTTGATGCGCCGTTGTCCGCCAGACTTCGATATCGTCCCAATGGTCTTACACGCTTCGCAGTACGCTGCGCCGCCGATTAACGCAATCTGGCGGCCGCTATCGCCCCAGGTGAAGCGCGGCCCTGTGTATGGTTCGATTTGACCGCCGGTATTGAGTTGATCGCCCACTACCGCTATACGTCGCATCATCGCGAGTTCTCCCCGTGCCCTGGTTGCAGAAATTCGGTACGCGCGGATTCCGTTGAATGGCATGCTGTTTGACCGCCATACGGAGTATCGGTCCACGCGCGACATGGGCGATTGGACCCGGCGGGGACGTACACATCAATGTCGTCCGCGAGCGCAGTCGGAAGGCCACGGTACGTATTTGTTGAATCACTTGTGACGCATCCGCTTCGCTCGGTACATACGCTTGCCGTTGTGAGCGAGTGAGACACGCCCCTTCGTTTTTGCTGGTCCGACATTGCCATGCCTCCATCGAAAATATGAAAACAACCGGTTCGGGTGCGGTCGGTTGTGGGGTGAGCGAAGGTTCGCCCGCACAGGCGATGCTGCCGTTGCGTTCGCGGAAGGGAAATCGGACGCTTCTGAATTGAGGGATGGCGACTCAATTGACATCGCCGCGCAAGGGCGATGTGAGCTTCGAAGAATGGCGCGCAATACCGCGTATTGTTCGGCTGGTCGAATTGTTGCGGGAAGGCGTGAGGATTGACGGCCGATGGAGGTAATTTCGCAATTCCGCCGTTTTAACGATGTTTGACGAACTTTTTTCCTTACTTCCGCAAGAATTGAAAGATTGAGTTCTTGCGGGGCGGCACAGTGAATCGTTGTTACCGTTTGGTCTATAGTTGCACGCGCAACATGCTCGTGGCCGTTGAGGAAACGGCGACGTCTGCGGGAAAAGCTGGCGAAACGCGTGCTACCGGGCGCGTGCCGATCCGCTCTGTCATTTGCCTCACCGTGTGCCGCCTGCTGCCCGCCGTGCTGCTGGCGCTCACGCCGATGCTCACGTTCGCGCAGATCGTGGCGGGCGGCGCGCACGCACCTAACGTCATCCAGACACCGAACGGGCTCGATCAGGTCAACATCAACCGGCCGTCCGGGGCGGGCGTTTCGGTCAATTCATACAACCGCTTCGACGTGCAGTCGAAAGGCGCGATTCTCAACAACTCGCCGACCCTCGTCTAGACGCAACAGGCCGGCACGATCAACGGCAACCCGAACCTTGCAGCGGGCCAGTCGGCGAAGATCATCGTCAACCAGGTCAACAGCGCGAGTGCTTCGCAGCTGAACGGGTTTCTCGAAACGGCGGGCGGTCGCGCGGAAGTCATCATCGCCAATCCGTCGGGCATTGCTGTGAATGGCGGCGGATTCATCAACACGTCTCGGGCAATCCTGACGACAGGCATGCCGAACTATGCGGCCGATGGCTCCGTCTCGGGCTTCAGCGTCACGGGCGGCAACATTACGGTCAGTGGCGCGGGGTTGAATGCGTCGAACGTCGACCAGGTGGATTTTCTGGCCCGCGCTGTGCAAGCTAACGCGGCGATCTATGCGAAGAACCTGAACGTCGTCTCGGGCGCGAACAGCGTCGATCACGACACGCTTTCGGCAACGCCGATTGCAGGCGACGGTCCCGCGCCGGGTGTCTCCATCGACGTGAGCAATCTCGGTGGTATGTATGCGAATCGAATCGTCCTTGTGGGCACAGAGACAGGTGTCGGTGTTTCGCTCAGGGGTGTAGTGGCAGCGAATGCCGGCGACCTCGTGCTGACTACACAGGGCAGGCTGGAACTGGCGAGTCAGGCGAGCGCAAGCGGCAACATCAGCGCGAGTGCACGCGAGCGCATCGATAACAGCGGCACCACTTACGCGCAGCAGAACGTCAACCTGAGCACGGGCGGCGCGCTGTCCAACAGCGGCATGGTTGCCGCGCAACAGAACACGACCGTCGGCGCGGGCGCGGTGAATTCGACCGGCACGCTCGCATCTGGCGTGAACGGCGACGGCTCGTTGGCGCAGTCCGGCGACCTGCACGTGAACGCTTCAGGCGCGCTCACGGCGACCGGCCGCAATGTGGCGGGCGGCAACGCGGCCATCAGCGGCGCGGTGGTCGATCTCGCGGGCAGCACCACGTCTGCAAATGGCGCTATCGCGCTCGCGGCGAACGGCGGCGACCTCCAGCTGTCGGGCGCGACCACGACCGCGGGCGGCACGCTCGACGCGCGCGCGAGCGGCACGCTTTCCAACGACAACGGCGCGATGTCCTCGGGCAGCACGCAGACCGTCACGGCGGGCTCACTGTCGAACCGCGGCGGCCAGATGGCTTCGGGCGGTGCATTGACCGAAAACGTCTCGGGCGTGACGAACAACGCTGGCGGCACGATGCAGGCGAACGGCGCGCTCTCGGTTGCGTCTGGTTCGCTCGACAACACGGGCGGTCATTTCGCTTCGCTCAATGCGGACGGAGTGAGCTTGGCAACGACCGGGCTGCTCAACAACGGTGCTGGCGGGACTATCGGTGGCAACGGTAACGTCACGTTGCAGGCCGGACAGATCGCGAACGCCGGGTCCATCACTGCCGTCCAGAACCTGATTGCGACTGCGGTGCAGACGCTGTCCAACAACGGCACACTGGCGGCGAATGGCAACGTCAACGCTTCGGCCGGCGCGTTGCTCACCAACGCGGGCCAACTCGGCGCGGCCGGTGCGCTGACGCTCTCGGCCGCTACCTTTGACAATAGCCACGGCACGGCCACTGCCAACCAGCTCACGCTGCACGCGGCGAATCTCGTCAACCATGCCGGCACTGTCACGCAGACCGGAATCGGTGCGACGACGCTCGACTTAACGGGCACACTCGACAATTCAGCGGGCGGCACGTTGCAATCGAACAGCACGGACCTGACGATTGCACCGGGCACGCTCGACAACGACGGCGGCACGATTACGCACGCCGGCAAGGGCAAGCTGACGGTCAACGCGGGCAATGGCGCGGGTGCCGTGTCGAACGTCGGCGGCGCGATTGCCACCAACGGACAGGCGGCGATCCAGGCCGGAACGCTCAACAATGTATCGGGCTCGGTCATCGGACAGAACGGTCTCACGGCGACCGTCGGCGGGGCGCTGAACAACGCGAACGGGAAGTTGCTTTCCAATACCGGTCTGAACCTCGTCGGCGGCACGCTGAACAACAACGGCGGCCAGATTGGTGCGGGTGCGAACGCAACGGTCCGGGCCGGATCGTTGACCAATAGCGGCGGCGCGATTGCAGCGCCGAACCTCACGGTGACGACCGGCAGCACGCTCGACAACAGCGGGGGCGACATTGAAGCGAACCAGCTCGCGCTGAACGCCGCAGACCTGCTCAACCAGGCGGGCACGATTACGCAATACGGTCTGTCGTCGATGGGGTTCAATGTCAGCGGCACGTTCGACAACTCGAACGGCGGCACATTCCAGACCAACAGCACCGACCTGACACTCACCCCCGGAGCGCTCGTCAACGACGGCGGTTCGATCCTCGATGCCGGAACCGGCAAGCTGACGATTGCGCCGGGCAATGGCGCGGGCACCTTCTCGAACGTCGGCGGCAAGATCATCACCGCAGGCCAACTTGCCGCGCAAGCCGGCAGCCTGAACAACGCGAACGGCGTACTTGCCGCTCAGGGCAGTCTCGCGGCGAACATCGCGGGCGACGTGAACAACACACAGGGCGCGGTGCGCTCGTTGTCGTCCCTCTCGCTCGCGAGCGGCGGCACGTTGACGAACACGAACGGACAGATCCAGTCCGGCGCGGGGGCGGCGGGCGACGCGAGCACACTCAGCATACAGGCCGCGTCCGTCGACAACACGAACGGTCTCGTCGGCAATCTCGGCACGGGCGATACGACCATCCACGGCGGCAGTCGGACCGTGAACACGGGCGGCGTGATGTCGGGTAACGGCAACGTGGCCGTCGATACCTCGGCATTCGCGAACAAACAGAACGGCCAGGTGAGCGGCGCGAACGTCTCGATGCAAGCCGATACGGTCGATAACAGCGGCGGCCAGATCGGCAACCTGACCGGCGCGAACGGCAATGTTGCCATCACGACCACCGGCAGCGTCACGAACACGAACGGCCGGATCGGCTCGACCCACAACCTGTCAGTCAATGCTGCGGCACTCATGGGCGGAGGCGCATACAGCGCGGCCAATGATGTCGCGCTAACCGTACAGGGCGATTTCGCGCCCACGCCCGATTTGCAGTTCGCAGCGGGCCACGACCTGACCTTTACGCTGCCGGGTACAACAGCCCGTTCGTGTATGGCAACAAGAACGGGTTGCGTACGCCGGAACAGAATGCACTTCCCGGCGCGACGCCCACGCCGAAAGCCGGACTGGTAATTGCAGGTGGTCTGATTACCGCAGGCCTTGGGCCAGAAATCGTCACAGGCGGTGCAACTGCAGTTGCGTATGCTCAAGACCTCTTTACGGCATATAAAGCGGCGCAGGCAAGCTACTCGCTGACGACCGCGGCAGCCACAGGCGCCGCTGCATCGGGCACGCTCTATACAAGCGGCGCCGCAGCAGGGGCATATATAGAATATCGGAAGAGCGGAACCGACTTTGTAGACGGCTTTGACCAGCGTTTTTCTTATGCCGGGTTCACGATAAGCCAGGGCGGCGGCAGCGCGAGTTTTAGCGCGCAGAACGGACATGCGGATTCGAATTATGCCGGCGTGAACGAGCAGGCCGGAATCTACGCGGGCGACGGTGGATTCAACGTCGACGTCAAGGGCAACACGGGCCTGACCGGCGCAGTCATCGCGAGCAGCGCGAACGCCTCGAAGAACAGCCTGACAACGGCCACGCTCACCTACAGCGACATCCAGAACCAGTCGCACTACGACGCCACGAGCAACGGCATCAGCGCGGGCGTGGGCATCGGGAATACGGGCAAGTCGGTGGGCCCTGGTTCGGTCATCAATGGTGGCGGCGTTTCGCCGATGCTTGCTCAAAACGAAAGCGGCGACCAGAGCGGGACGACGCGCAGCGCGGTGAGCGCGGGCACGATTACGGTCACGGATACTGCGCGCCAGACCCAGGACATTGCAGGCCTGAGCCGCGATACGACGGACACGAATGGCAAGGTCGCGAACACGCCAGATGTGAGTGATTTATTGAACCGGCAAGCGGACCGGATGAACGCGGCACAGGCAGCGGGCCAGGCGGTTGCGCAGCGTATCGGCGATTATGCGAGTGCACAGGAAAAGGCAACAGGCGACCCGGAATGGGCGGAGGGCGGCAACAAGCGCGCAGCGATGCAGGCGGCAGGCGCGGCGGTGGTCGCGGGGCTGGGTGGGGGCGTGGCGAGCGCTGTCGGAGGCGCAGTCGGTGCGGCCATCGGCTCGAAGATGGCCGGCTCGCTCAACGGACTGAGTAGTTCGATTGCCGCGTCGAATCCGACCGGCGACGCAGACGTTAACCAGGCGCTCGGGAACATCGTGGCGAATGTCATTGCGACTGGCGCGGGCGCGGTTGCGGGTGGTGCGGGTGCGTTCTCCAGTTCCAATGTGGATCGGTACAACCGGCAGTTGCATCCGGATGAGAAGAAGGCAATCAAGGATCAAGCAAACGGGGATATGGCAGAGGAAGCGAAGCTCACGCGTGCGGCGTGTTACGCCGTGAAATGCTGGGCGGAATATCCGCAAGGCACTGACCAGTACAACGCGAACTATGTGAGCCAGCTTGAGGCATCACAGCTCGGGCCGGAGCTGGCGTGGGTCAACAACGAAAAGGAAGCGAATCTGTTTGTATACACGCCCGGACAGAAGGTCACGGATATGGTGAAAAGTGATCCGTTGGGTGTTGGCAAGGATCTAGCTAAGGTGGGGCTCGGCGGATTAGTCGCTACAACTGGAGCGAAATATTGTGCTACAGGTGTGGCGTGTGGAGTTGGCAGCGCGATGGCCGTGTCTGGAGCCAACGATATAGCAACGGGAATGAGCGGACTTTATAACCGATACAACGGGATACCCGAGCCGGGTATGAATCCGCTACAGGTGGCATTCAACTACGCCTCGCCAACGTGGGGTAACACTCTCTATGATGTGGCCTCGCTAGGCGTCGGGGTCGCGGCGTTGACCGCCCCCGTTCCACTGAAGATGGGCTGGTCAGACGGGCTAAACCGTCCGAGTAGCATGTTCGACGTGACTGTTCCAAAGTTCGGCAGCACGACGACGATTCCGCTTTTCAAATGGGTAATTCCGGGAGACGCGAACGCAGTGATTCAAACGATCAATGTTGGCACGAAGGGCGCAGGGGTTGTAAGCGACGCTCGTGAAGCGGGCAAACAAAAATGAACTGGAAGCGTCTCTACGCGACCGTGCAGACTATCTGTGTGGTTTGGGGTTCGGCCGTCGGTGCCGGGATAATTGTTGCAATGCTTGCAACTGGGTTGTGTCGATTTGCATTTAATCTCGACGAAAAGCCAGCAATGCTCTTCGTTTTTTGTCCGCTTCTCTTGGCGCTCGTGGTCTATTGGGTTAAGAAGCTGCCGCCCCGTCTACGAAAAGCTGGAATGATTAGTGATGAACCGGAGAGGTTCGGTCCATGGTTCAAGAACTGATAGGTACAACCGGCAGTTGCATCCGGATGGCCGGAAATGGGCTAAGGACAACGCCACGAAGTTCGCGGAGTTCTACGGCGAAAAGACCGGGCAGACAATCACGGCAGACCAGGCGCAGAACATGTTGCTGGCGAATGGTTACCGGCTTGTCGATGCGGCGGCCAGCAAAGGGCCCGGTGGCGATCCGGTAGCCGTGGCGTTTATCAACGCAAATGGCAATGAGCTATTCCGTTCTGTTAACACAACAAACCCGGCGCTGTGAACTGCACCCCAAAAGTTGGACACCGATCCAACCTTTGAGGTGTTTTTCATGGCGAAGTACGATGAGCGGTTCAAACAGAAGCTAGTCGACACCTATTTGCGCGGGAGCATCAGCTTACCGGCGCTGGCCGCGCGGCATGGGATTGACTACTCGATGCTACGTCGCTGGGTTGCCGCATTTCGTCTGCACGGCAGTGCAGCGTTGCGAGGCAGATACAAATACCGTGACGCCCGCTTCAAGCTGAAAGTGGTGCAGCACATGAGGCGCGAGGGACTGTCGGCGCGGGAAGTCACGGCACTGTATGACATTCGCGATGCGGGCAGCGTCTCGCGCTGGGCACGTCTGTATGATGAGGGCGGAATTAACGCTCTGGCGCCCCGCCCGCAGGGCCGCCCCCGGAAGATGATTATCCAGCCCGACAAGCCTGCTGAAGAAAAAGCGCCCGACACGCGCACGCGCGAAGAACTGCTCAAGGAAAACGAGTACCTGCGCGCGGAGGTGGCGTACCTAAAAAAGCTCGATGCGCTGCTCAAGGCAAAGAAGCCAGCAGCGCAAAAGAAAAAACACAAATCGTGAACGGGCTCAGATCCAGGCATGCGCTTGCTGTGCTGCTGAAGGTCGCAGGACTGGCGCGCAGTACGTTTTATTACCAGTTGCACGTGCTGGAGGCCGGCGAGCGCCACCTTGAACTGAAAGACAGGATCCGTACGGTCTATGAGCGTCACAAGGGCCGCTACGGTTACCGACGCATCACGGCGGCGATCCGCAATGCTGGTCAGATCGTCAACCATAAGAGGGTGCAGCGGCTCATGGGCGAACTGCAATTGAAATCACTCGTACGCCCCAAGCGCTACCGGTCCTGGCGTGGTGAAGTCGGACGCATCGCGCCGAACCTGCTGAGCCGCGAATTCGAAGCTCAAGCACCGAATCAGAAGTGGGTCACTGATGTGACCGAATTCAATGTCAACGGTCAGAAGCTCTACCTATCACCAGTGCTGGACCTGTACAACGGCGAGATCGTGGCCTGGCAGACGGCGCGCCGCCCAAGCTTCGAACTGGTTAATGGCATGTTGAAGAAGGCGCTCGCCCGGCTGGGCAACGACGACAAACCGTTGCTGCATTCGGATCAGGGCTGGCAGTATCAGATGTCCGCCTGGCGGCGAACACTGGCCAGGTATCACGTGCAGCAAAGCATGTCGCGCAAGGGGAACTGCCTGGACAACGCGGCCATGGAAAGCTTCTTTGCCACACTGAAGTCAGAGTTCTTCCGGCTGAACCGCTTTAGCAGCATCGAGCAGTTGCAGGCAGGACTGCGACGCTACATTCACTACTACAATCACGAGCGCATCAGGCTCAAACTGAAAGGGCTGAGCCCCGTGCAATACAGGACTCAGCCCTTGGTCGCCTAGCTCTTAACTGTCCAACTTCGAGGGGTCAGTTCAGCTGGCCGGGTTTGTTGTTTGTGGCTTGTGCAGTTCCGTTTTCGGCGTCCTTGCAGCATAGCTTCGACCTCGGGACCGGTCCTGTACCTGCCGGCGCGGTAGTCGCAGTCCAGGGCAATGGTGATGCGGCCGCTCCGGTGATCGACGCTGAACATAACGTGCTCTCCGGACAGGAAACCTGCGCGTTCGCGCAGATCGTCGGTGATCTGCATCCAGGGAAAGGCGGGGCGTTTGATCGACACGTTCCGGCTCGCGTAGGCGAACAAGAGCCTGACCTACCGGTTGCCACCGGGCCACTCGAAGGAAGGCCGGGAGGTACGCGCAAAACTCCAGCGTGAACCTCACTACGAGGTTCGCTCGATCATTGATTGCCAGAACCTGAACTGCGATCGTTACAGCAGCGATCCGCAGTGTTTAAGGCATTACATTCAATTGTCCTGTGGAATATGAAAGTTGATTGACGGACATCACGTAGTACGAGCGCGAGCCTGCTATTTTAAACGGCCGCTCTCTCCGACGAAGACGGCAGCACACACGAGTTGTAAACCTGGACATCATGAAAATACGAAAGAGACTGGCGGTTCTGCCGCTCACAGTCCTGGTCACGCTCGCGCCAAACGTACCTGCGCAAAGCCTTGGCGGCATGGCAATCGAGCAAAACCAGCAGCAACGGCGCGACGCGCAGCAACGTGAGGCGGCGGTGTCTGCGCCCGTCGTGCGCTCCGACCTGCCGAAGACCGAAGCGTATCCCGCACTTCCGCCCGAGTCGCCATGCTTTCGCATCGACACGTTCTCGCTCAAGGTGCTTGATTCCCTGGCGGCCGCGACGCAACAGAAAGGCGCGTCAGCTTTGCCGCAAGACCCGTTTGCCTTCGCGCGCGAATGGCTCGACCACTATCAAGGTCAGTGCGTTGGCAAGGATGGTATCGATGTGCTCACCAGGGGATTGCAGCAGGCGATTCTGAGCCGTGGCTACGTCACCACGCGCGTACTCGTGCAGCCACAAGATCTTGCAGGTGGAACGCTGACGCTCGCGCTTGTGCCCGGTATCGTGCGCAATATCGTCTTCGCCGACCCGTCGATGTGGGGCACATGGAAGACCGCTTATCCCACGCGCGGCGGCGACGTGCTGAATCTGCGCGATCTGGAACAGGGTCTGGAGCAGATGAAGCGGGTCAGCAGCCAGGACGTCAGCATGGAAATCCGGCCGACCGACGTGCCGGGCGAAAGTGACGTCCTCCTCACAGTCAAGCGCTCGAAGCCCTGGACCTTTGTCGCTTCGGTCGATAACTCAGGTACGGAGTCGACGGGCAAGTGGCAAGGCAACGTCAGCGTTGCCCTGAACAATCCGCTCGGCCTGAACGACATCCTCTCGCTCGGCGCGAATCAGGACCTGTCATTCGGCAACAAGGCGCTTGGCTCGCACGGCTTCAACGGCTCGTATTCCGTGCCGTGGGGCTACTGGACCGCAACGCTCTCGGGCAACACGAATACGTACTACCAGAACATTGCGGGCGTGAACCAGACCTTCGTCTCAAGCGGCAACTCGCAGACCGCGGCGCTGCGCATCGCGCGCGTTATCTCGCGCAGCCAGAACGACGTGCTCGGCGGCTACGTGCAGCTATCGAAGCGATTCGGCAATAGTTTTATCGACGACACGACCATTCCGACGCAAGCGCGAAACAACACGTTTCTGGAATTGGGCGCGACGGACCGCCATTACATCGGCGCGGCGCAGTTCGACGGGACACTCGCCTACCGTCAGGGCATCGGCGGATTCGGCGCGACGGCCGATCCGTATCCCGATGGTCCGACATACCGCTATCACATGGCCGTGCTCGATGCGAACCTCTCGGTTCCGTTCACGGTGGCGGGACAGCGGTTCGCCTATGTCGGAGCCGTACACGGCCAGGTCACCAACGACACGCTGTTCTACATCGACGACCTGACCATCGGCAGCCGCTACACGGTACGCGGCTTCAATGGCGAAACGATGCTTGCGGCCGAGCGCGGCTTCTACTGGCGTAACGAACTGCAGTGGCCTGTACTCCAGACGGGACAGACGCTGTATGCGGGGATCGACTACGGGCGTGTATTCGGACCGAACACGGCGGCTCTGGCGGGCACGCAACTGGCGGGCGCGGTGATCGGCATTCGCGGTGGCGTGCCGGCGAAGTATGTCGGCGTGTCCTACGACCTTTTCGCAGGAACGCCGATCTACAAACCGGCCAGCTTTTCAGCTTCGCGCGTGACGATCGGATTGCAGGTTACCGCGCAGTTCTGAAAAAACGGATCATCAACCACTGCATTGCAAGCAGGGACGTCATCGAAAGGGCGAAAAAAATGAATGCATCGTTGGATTTAAACATAGGAAAACGAATTATTTCCATCGCTACAGCATTGATAACGCTGAGCGCATGCGGGGGCGGCAGTAACGGAGAGGGCGCTTCCGTTTCAAACGACAGCGGCACAAAGACCAGTGATAAAAGCGACCAGGGAATATCCGCGCCACCATTACCCTCAGCCAACGCGAGCTTCTTCGACAACATCTTCATGAACAGCGGCGGTGCGGGCTACTACCAGTTCGACGCGAACTGGCCGACAGGCGGCTCCCGTCCAACGGCAACTGGCCGGACACGCATCTACGTGAACAGCGACGCCGATACGAACTTCAGCGTATTGACAACTTCTATTCTTGGATCGATTGCGCCGGATAGCACCCAGGTCTATGTCACGGGCGAGGGGGTATTTACCTCGGTGAATCCTTACGGGAGCAACATCGGCAGCAATTCGACCATCTTTCAGCGCTTGTCTCAGGGATACCAACTGGGTATGAAAGGCCTGTCGACGCCGCTCTACGAAATCACGCTGACGATCAACGACGTAGCGGGGCAGCCCGCACGCGACGTGGTCGCGCGAGATGAAGGCGTGGGCGGTGGTCTGGTATCACTTCTTTATCAGGACGCGTCGCCAATGCCCGCAGGAGCGAAGACCTACACCCAGGTGGCGAAGACGCTCGCGTACCACCTGTCGTTCAACTTGTTGAGTCCGAAACCGGCGGTGACATCGCTGGAAGCGGCGCAGGCGAACGCAGGCGGCACGATTCAAATGTTGGGCGGGCTTCGCTATCTTCGGCGGGCCAACAGCAATTGGGCCTATGTCGAGTACAACAGCGCCATCCGGAGTGCGTATGTGTACGCTCCGGGTGATATCGACGACGCGATGCCTTCCGGCTACAACCAGATCGCTGCCGATTTTCTGGCTCAGGAAGAACAGAAGGTCGGGCTGTAGAGAAGAGAAACCCGTAGCCGTATCGGCAAGCGTTCGCAACCCCAGAAAACAAAAAACCCGCTCGAAAGCGGGTTCATTGGCACGACGGTAAGCCTAAAGAAGCTTTGGTTGCGGGGGTAGGATTTGAACCTACGACCTTCGGGTTATGAGCCCGACGAGCTGCCAGACTGCTCCACCCCGCGTCCGTCGAAGAAAAGAGTATAGGGCATTCGTCAGCACTTTGCAACAGGCAATGACAGCCAATGTTCAGGTGGCGCCCTGATAAAGGCCGGACGGGCGGTGAGCTAGAATCGGGAACCCTGCCGCACGCGCGGGTCGAGCCCGCCAAAGTACGCACGAGCACGACGCGCGCGTTCATCCCCCAACTCATCATCACCGGATTGCTCATGGATATCGCACACGATCTGCAGGCGATTGCCGCGCAGGAACATGCGCTGGTCTTTTCCCGTTTCGACGCCGAGCGCGCCTGGCAACTCGGCTCGTATCTGCACGAACTCGCGCGTGCGCGCTCGCTTGCGATTGCCATCGACGTGCGCACGTTCGGTCAGCCGCTGTTTTTCTGCGCACTCGGCGGCACCACGCCGGACAACGTCGACTGGGTGCGCCGCAAGGTGCGCGTCGTCGAACATTTTCGGCGCAGTTCCTACGCGATCGGTCTGCGCATGCAGCAGGCGGGCACGACGCTCGCCGACAAGCACGGTCTGCCGGTGGCCGACTACGCGCCGCATGGCGGCTCGTTTCCGCTGACGGTGGAGGGCGCGGGCGTCATCGGCTCGGTGACGGTGTCGGGGCTGCCACAGCGCGGCGATCACGAGCTGGTCGTCGAGGCGTTGTGCGCGCAGCTCGATCAGGACTATGCGGGTCTCGCGCTCGCAAAGGTCTGAGCCTATGCGCCTGTCCGCCTACACGTGGCTCACCATCGCCATCGTCGCCGAAGTCGTCGCGACATCGGCGTTGCGCGCGTCGAACGGTTTTACGCGGATCGTGCCGGCCACGATCGTCGTGGTCGGCTACGCGATCGCGTTCTACGGGCTGTCGCTGACGCTCAAGAGCATCCCCGTCGGCATTGTCTACGCAGTGTGGTCGGGCGTGGGCATCGTGCTGATCACGCTCGTCGCGATGGTGCTCTACAAACAGGTGCCCGATCTGCCCGCGGTTTTGGGGCTCGGGCTCATCGTCGCGGGCGTGGCGGTGCTCAATCTGTTCTCGACGATGTCCGCGCATTGAACGCGCGCGCTCAGCAGTCGGGCGGCTCGATGCGGATACCCGCCGCGCTGACCGCCTTGCGGCTCGCGCCGCCCTCGAGCGTGGCCGCGTCCTCCCACAGGCAGATCGCCCGCGATATATCGATATTGTGTTCCTGCGCGTAGAGGAACCAGCGGCCCGCGGCCTGCTGTTCGGGAATCTCATTGCCTTCGACGAAGTACCTGCCGGCGAGTCGCTCGTTCATGGGAGGGCTGATCCTGTGAGGGGCGGGGCGCACAGGCGTCGAAGCGCGCGGTGCCGGCGTATTGTACAGGCGCGTTTGCGCAGCTTGCGGGCTGCGCGCCCACGCAGCGAGTACCATCGCTGGTTGTCCCGCCGTCACGCGGCGTGGATCGTGGTCTGAAGAATCGCAGCAAGAGGTCGGTCATGGACATTCATTTTCCCGCAGACGCGCCGCTCTATCGCCATTCGAACCGGACGGTGGTGTTTCCTGCTGTTGTCGACGGTACGCGGGTGCCGTGCGCGATTTCCGTCGAGGCGCTCGAGGACCACTTCGGCGCGCGCGATGCCGATCACGTGGCGTCGGTGCGTGCGTTCGATGCGGGCCGCGCCTATATCGAGTCGGTCGCGCGCGCGCATCTGCAACTCAGCAACGGCACGCCCGTGCTGCTCAAGAGTGGCCATTTCCCGCCGGGCGATGTGACGAGCTAGCCGCCCGCGCCGCGTCGAGCGAACTGCGGATGCCGTCCTCCCAGCTGGATTTCGCAATCGGTCCGATGAGTTGCTGGAGCGCCGTGTCGTCGAGCACGAGCGGATCGGTCTGCAAATAGTGCATTTCGACCAGCTCGCGCATCACCGGATTGAACAGCCCGAGCACACGCAGCATGGACTTGCCTGCCACGGTCAATTTCAGCGTCGTGCCCGCGATCGAAAACGCGCGCTGCGCGATTTCGCGTTGTGTCATGGTGGCGTCGCCGGCCAGATGAAGCACGCGCCCGAACGCACGAGGCGTGCGGCTCAGTGTATCGATTACCGGGCCGATATCGGGCAGAAAAAAGAATTCGTGCGCGATGTCGATGGGGCCGACCATCTGCGCGCGCCCGCCCTGGGCTGCCGCCGTGAAGACGCCATGCAGCAGGCTTTTGTCGATGCCGGGACCGTAGAAATCGGGTAGCCGCAGCACGAGCGTGGAGAGGCCCGAGCGGCCGTGCGCATCGAGGACGAGATTTTCTTGCGCGAGACGCATCTTGCCCTTGAACGTGTGCGGCTCGCGCGGATGCGACTCGTTCACGGGCGAACTGCGTGCGCGTCCATAGGGATAAACGGTGCCGATCAGGATCAACTGGCGCACGCCCGCTGCGAGCAATCCGTCGAGCGTCTTTTGCATGAGCTGCGGGTGCAGCTCGAAGCGGTCATAGGGTACGCCGACCAGGTAAATGGCCGTATCGAGCCCGGCAGCTGCCGCGACGACCGAGGCGGGATCGTCGGGGTTCCATGTGACCAGTTCGGCGTCGGCATCAGCGCCGAACGCGGCCTGCAATTGCGCCAGCGAGCGCGCGATCATGCGGCGCGGCCGGCCCGCGTCCCGCAACGCGGCGGCGATGCTGGCGCCGGCGGCGCCCGTCGCGCCGAACAAGCCAATTTTTGCGCTGGTCTGCATCACGACTCCCTTGCGCCCGATCGTGCGGTCGCTGACGAATCGATATTTACTGAACACTGTTCAGTTTAATTTGACATCTCAGTAAGTCAATCCGAAAATCGCAGGCATGGGAATCGCCGAACGAAAAGTCCGAGACAAGCACGCCTTGCGTGAGCGCATTCTCGATGCGGCGCGGCGCATCGTCATGCGCGACGGCTTCGCCGCGCTGTCGATGCGCAAGATCGCTGACGCGATCGAGTACTCGCCGGCCACGCTCTATCTGCACTTCGAGAGTCGCGACGAGATCGCGCGGGCGTTGTGCGCCGAAGGCTACGCGCAGTTGCTGAGCGGACTCGCGCCCGCAGCGAAGCTGGCCGACCCGCTCCAACGGCTGCAGGCGCTCGCCCACGCCTACGTTGCGTTCGGGCTCGCGCATCCGCAGACCTACCGGCTCATCTTCATGGAAGATCCGAGCTATACGGACGCCGCGCTCGGCACCACGGGCAACCGCGCGCCCAATAGTACGCACCACGGCGCGCATCACGGCGCGCACCACGGCGCCCACGACCAGGAGCCACCCGACGAGGGCGACGCGGCCTTCGCGTTCCTGACTGGCGCGCTTGGCGAGTTGCGCGCGGCCGGGCGCATTCCCGCGAGCGCCGACACGCTCGCCTGGGCCGAGGCGTTGTGGGCGACGCTGCACGGCATGGTGTCGCTCACGCTGACCTGTCCCGTGTTTCCGCGCACCAGCGTCGATGCGCTCGTCGATGCGGCTCTCGATGCCTGGTTTGCCCGTGCGGCGGTGCAGGACGACGCCGCCTCGCGGGCCCCGAAGCCCGCGCGCCGGCCGGCGGCGAAGCAAGTGAAGAAGGCGAAGAGGGCGGTCCCGTGATAGCCTCGTGAGGCCGCGCATGAATCAAGCTTAGCGCTTCATTACTGTCTGTTCATTCGTCCGACACCATGAATCAGCCAGCGTCCCCCGCCGAATCCGCTCCGCCTCAAGTCGTCGCGCACGTGGCGAACCGCGTTGGTTACCTCGAACTGGAACGGCCCGAGGCGCTCAACGCGTTGTCGACCGGCATGGTCCAGGCGATGTACGCGGCGCTCGAGCGCTGGCGCGAGGATCCCGACGTGCTCGCCGTGATCGTGCGCACGCGCCATGCGCGAGCGTTCTGCGCGGGCGGCGACGTGCGCTCGCTCTACGCGTCCTGGCGCGCTCACGATCAGGCCGCCATCGATACCTTCTTCATCGACGAATACCGCCTCAATCACGCCATTTTCACGTATCCCAAGCCCTATATCGCGCTCATCAACGGCATCGCGATGGGCGGCGGCATGGGCATCTCGCAAGGTGCGCATCGCACGGATGGCGTGCGGGTCGTGAGCGCCTCGACGCGCATGGCGATGCCCGAGACGCGCATTGGTCTGTTTCCCGACGTCGGCATGAGCTGGTTTCTCGCGCGCACGCCAGGCGCGCTCGGCCGCTACCTCGCCGTGACGGGCGAGACGATCAACGCGGCCGACGCACTCTATGCGAATCTCGCCGATGTCTATCTCGACGAGTCGGCGTGGCCGGCGCTCGTCGACGCGTTGCAGACCGGGCGCTTCGAAACGGGCGCTGAGGTGGTCGCGCGCATCCGTTGCGAGGCGCAGGCGCAGGACGCGGTGCCGTGCCCCGAGGAGGGCCGGCTCGCGCACGCGCGCGCCTGGATCGACCGGCATTTTGCGTTGCCCGATGTCGTGCGCATCGCGGCGTCGCTGGAGACCGCGCGGCACGAAGCCGATGGCGCCGCCGCCGATTGGGCCGAGCATACCCTCGCCACGCTGCGCGAGCGCTCGCCGCTGTCGATGGGGGTGTCGCTGGAAGTGGTGTCGCGCGCCGAGGGCTCGATGTCGGAGTGCCTGCGGCGCGACCTCGATCTCACGCGTTCGTGCTTCACGCACGGCGACGTCGTGGAGGGCGTGCGTGCGCGTCTCATCGACAAGGACAATCATCCGCAGTGGCGCATCGCGCGCATCGAGGACGTGCGCGCGCAGGACGTGGAGCGGATGTTCGAGAGCGCGTGGAGCGCAGAGCGGCACCCGCTGCGCGATCTGATCGGCTAAGCGGCCAAGCGGCCAAGCGGCCAAGCGGCCGCCGACGACTGCGGCAGGCTCAGTCGTCGGCCATGTGCGGCTCGCTCATGAACGCGCGCATGAAGACGAGCGCGCCCCATCCCCACACGGCGTTCGATGCGAAACCGACGGCCAGGCGCGGCAGCATGTTGCCGCTCGGCCAGATGCCGCGCAGCGGATCGACGACGAAGATCAGCGACGCGGTGAGCACGATGCCGCCGAACGCGAAGGCCTGCACCCACGGCGCGGGCCGCGACGGCGACACGCGCAACAGCCACGCCATCGGCACGGCCCACAAGGCGCTCCAGATCGCATTGGCGAGAAATTCGGGCAACCCGAGCGGCAGGAACGGATCGGTCGAGAAGCCATTCACGTCGATCAGCGCCGCGGCGTGCAGCAGCCCGAGCGTTGCCTCACGAAAGAACAGCGAAGCCAGAAAGCCGGACACGAACGGCAGAATGAGTTTTTGCATACGTAGGGTGCGAGATTTCGAAGTGCCCGAAGCGCGCGCGGCGCGGCGCCGGCCACATTTGCCGCCATTATATCGACGCGCCGGCCAGCGGCGCCGTGGATGTCCGCAAAATCGCAGCGACGCCGTATGCACGAGCGTCACGCTAAGCACGAAAGCGGAAAACCTAAGCTTTAAAAAATCGTTTTAAAGCCTTCTACCCCTCCCTAGACTGATTCCCCATGAAGACGGCAATGCCGTCACGCTTCATTTCATTCGCATCGAATTCTGAATAAGGCAGGAGCAACGCATGAATGTGTTCTGGTTCATCCCGACTCATGGCGATAGTCGCTATCTGGGCACCGCCGAGGGCGCACGCGCCGCTGATCTCGCGTATTTCCAGCAGATCGCCGTGGCCGCCGATTCGCTCGGTTATGAAGGCGTGCTGCTGCCCACGGGACGTTCCTGCGAGGACGCGTGGGTCGTCGCGTCGAGCCTCATCGCCGCGACCCGGCGTCTGAAGTTTCTCGTCGCGATCCGGCCGGGCCTGTCGTCGCCGGGCTTGTCGGCGCGCATGGCCGCGACCTTCGACCGGCTCTCGAACGGACGCCTGCTCATCAACGTGGTGGCAGGAGGCGACTCGGCCGAACTAGAAGGCGATGGCGTGTTCGTCGATCACGACACGCGCTACGCAATCACCGACGAATTCCTGCATATCTGGCGCAAGCTGCTCAACGCCGCGCATACCAATGATTCAGTCGACTTCGCCGGCAAGCATTTGACGTCGAAGGGCGGCAAGGTGCTGTATCCGCCCGTGCAACATCCGCATCCGCCGTTGTGGTTCGGCGGTTCGTCGCCGGCCGCGCACGAGATCGTGGGCGAGCATATCGATACGTATCTCACGTGGGGCGAGCCGCCCGCCGATGTCGCGAAGAAAATCGCCGACGTGCGCGCGCGTGCCGCTGAAAAGGGCCGCACGGTGCGCTTCGGCATCCGTCTGCACGTGATCGTGCGCGAGACCGAGGAAGAGGCATGGGCCGCAGCGGACCGTCTCATCAGCCGCCTCGACGACGACACCGTCTCGCGCGCCCAGGCCGCCTTCGGCAAGATGGATTCGGAAGGGCAGCGCCGTATGGCCGCGCTGCACGGCGGCAAACTCGGTGGACGCAAGGAACTCGAGGTCTATCCGAATCTGTGGGCCGGCGTCGGGCTCGTGCGTGGCGGGGCAGGAACGGCACTGGTTGGCAATCCTGAGCAAGTTGCAGCACTCATGAAGGAATACGCGGCGCTGGGCATCGACACGTTCATCCTGTCCGGTTATCCGCATCTCGAAGAGTCGTATCGCTTTGCGGAACTGGTGTTCCCGCTGCTGCCGAATCGTCAGCGCACGACGGCGAGCGGACCGCTCTCGGGACCGTTCGGCGAAATCGTCGGGAATAATTTTCTGCCGAAGGCCGCGCAAAGCTGAACACGGCACGGCACACGCGTAACGTCCGAAGGAACACGCCGATGACTCAATCGACACACGCCACGACGCGGGGCGCACTATCAGCGGGCGCCGCGCGCTTCGTGCCGTGGCTCGTGCCGCTTGCCGTATTGCTCGCCTGGGAACTCGCCGCGCGCAGCGGCGTGCTGTCGGTGCGCGTGCTGCCCGAGCCGCTCGCGGTCGTGCAGGCCGCATGGTCGCTGATCGAATCGGGCGAGATGTGGCAGGACGTGCGGGTGAGCACGTGGCGCGCGTTGTCGGGCTTCGTGATCGGCGGCGGCATCGGCCTCGTGCTCGGACTTGCGACCGGACTCTTCAAGCCCGCGGAGCTCGCGCTCGATTCGACCGTGCAGATGATCCGCAATATCCCCGCGCTCGCGATGATTCCGCTCGTGATCCTGTGGTTCGGCATCGGCGAAGAAGCGAAGGTGTTTCTCGTCGCGCTCGGTGTGTTCTTCCCGATCTATGTGAACACATATCACGGCATCCGCTCGGTCGATGCGAACCTCGTCGAGATGGCGCGCAGCTATGGATTGAAGGGCTTCGCGCTGTGGCGCGAAGTGATCCTGCCCGGCGCGTTGCCGTCGATTCTCGTGGGCGTGCGCTTCGCGCTCGGCCTCATGTGGGTCACGCTGATCGTCGCCGAGACCATTTCCGCGCAATCGGGTATCGGCTACATGACGATGAATGCGCGCGAGTTCCTGCAAACGGATGTGGTAGTGGTGGGCATCCTGCTCTACGCCGCGCTCGGCAAGCTGGCCGACTGGCTCGCGCGCTGGCTCGAACGCGTGGCGCTGCGCTGGCATCCCGCGTATCAGCGAGGTAACGACGCATGAGCACCCTTTTTTCACCGATGAGCGTGGGCGTGGCGGGCCGCGATGTCGAAGCCGAAGTTGCGCACGCACGCATTCACGACCACGACGGCGGCGAGGCATCGGGCTTCGAGCGCGACGACCGCTCGCATGACGCACGACGCGCCGCGCGCCACAAGACGATCGACGCTGCCGTCGAATTGCGTGGCGTAGGGATGCGCTACGGCACGCGCACCGTGCTCGACAACTTCAATCTCTCGATCGAGCGCGGCAGTTTTGTTGCGATCGTCGGGCGCAGCGGCTGCGGCAAGTCGACGTTGCTGCGCCTTATCGCGGGACTCGAAACGCCGGGCGAGGGCACGCTCGCGCGCCAGGGCGCAGATGGCGCGCCGCTCGATACCCGGATCATGTTTCAGGACGCGCGTTTGCTGCCGTGGAAGACCGTATTGCAGAACGTGATGCTCGGCCTCGGCCGCAGCGCGCGCGAGGACGCGCGCGCCGTGCTGGCTGAAGTCGGCCTGCTCGAGCGCGCCGACGAATGGCCCGCGCGCCTGTCGGGCGGCCAGCGCCAGCGGGTCGCGCTCGCCCGCGCGCTGGTTCATCGGCCGAGCCTGTTGCTGCTCGACGAGCCGCTGGGCGCGCTCGATGCGCTCACTCGCATCGAAATGCACGCGCTCATCGAACGGCTTTGGCGCGAGCACCGTTTTACCGCGTTGCTCGTCACACACGATGTGCATGAGGCCGTGGCGCTTGGCGATCGTATTTTGTTGATCGAGCAAGGCCGCATCGCACTCGATCAAACGGTGGCGCTCGCACGCCCGCGTGCGCGTGCATCGACGGGATTCGCCGCGCTGGAGGAGCGCGTGCTTTCGCGCGTGCTCGACGAACCGGAACCCGCGCACGGCGCACGCTTTGCCCCGGCTGCCGAAACGTTCGCGCGCGACGTGCGCTGGGCGATCTAGTCAGCCACGAGTTTGCTTCAGATTATTTTCCTGGACTAAAAACGGAGTCGATTGCCATGGGCATCACCGCTATCAATGTGCGTAACCAATTCAGAGGCAAGATCAAAGAGATCATTCGCGGGTCGGTCGTGTCGGAGGTCTATGTCGATACGCCTTTCGGCATCGTCACCTCGGTGATCACGACGCGCTCGGTCGATGAACTCGATCTCAAGGTCGGCTCCGAGGTGGTCGCACTCGTGAAATCGACGGAGGTTTCGATCGCGCGACTGTGAGCGCCCCGAGCCCGCGCGCGTCGCGCGCGGCGAAGTGCTACGATGGCCCGGCCACCCACGACGGAGACGATCATGGAGCCGAAGGGCATCGACATGGGCGACTACGAGGACCGCTACAAGGACTACGACATCGAGGTCGCGGTCGAGCAGGTGCTCACGGGCGTCAAGGCGCACTTTCGCGTGCTCAGGGCCGGTGCGCTGCTGCTCGACTGGCGTCTCGTGCATATCGATCGTCTGTGGTCCACCGAGCGAGCGGCGGCCAACGCCGCCTTCGATGCCGCGCGCGCCTGGATCGACGAGCAAACGCCGGCCACCTGAGCCCCGGCACGAACGGGTGCCGCTATACACTCCGAAGATGCGAAGCGCCGCGACAACGGCGGCGCGTGCCCACGGAGATCACGCGATGGAAAACAGGCGCACGTACGAATATATGGGCTACGACATGACCGCCGGCGTCGATGGCGACCACGCGAGCGGCTTTTTCGTCTCCACGCAGTCGTACCGCAGCCTCACTTCGGACGCGACCGGCAACGTGCCGATCGACGGCGTGGCCGCCGGCATATTCCCCACTCAGGACAATGCGTTCGATGGCGCGTTCGATCGCATCCGCGAAGCGCTCGATGAACGGGCCCGCGACAGCGCGTGAGGAGCAACGCTTAAATGACAAACGGGGCGCCCAGTGGGCGCCCCGTTTGTCATTTACAACCAGCCTGCGTCGATACTTACTGACCGACGGAGACCGATTGCGAGCCGTTCGCGCTTTGGGCGTTACCCGATTGCGACGACACCGACGACACGCCGCCATAGGCGGTGTTCGAGTTCTGCTGGGCAGCGCGCTCAGCCGCGACCGTCTGTCCCTTCACGCCTTGCTGCGAAGCCGGCGCGCCGACATTCGGACGATAGAACGGGGCCGGGCCATAGCCGCTGGCAAAAGCGGGAGCGGCGACGGCGGCGGAAGCTGCGACCAGCAGGGCGGCGATGAATTTGGTCTTCATGGTGGACTCCAATAATCGGTTTCAACTGCGGTTCGGGGTGGCGCCGCACTTGGGAGGTCATGAACCCATGAGCTGCGACAACGGAACTCAGTGTATACACCTACTATCGAAAAATAATGTCCATTATCCGAATTTACTGTTCCAGTCCCGGAAACAATCCGGAGAGCCAATGCCCACGTGGTTTTGCGACGAACAGACCCTAATGAGTCGTCTCGAAAAATCTTTGCAGTGCACCAGAATTGCCTGCGAATCACATTGCGCGAGTAGGGTTTTTTGTCGCAGCGTCAAGCCGCTGGAGCAGGTGCGACGCCGCCGCTGCGGCACGGAACGGCGGCGCGGATGGGGTAAAATCGTGGATTAATTCCTCGCTGGCCCGCTTTTCATGTCTGCCTCTCAAGTCACCAGTCCGCGCCGCGTCAGCGTCGCGCCCATGATGGACTGGACTGATCGTCACTGCCGGTCGCTGCATCGTTTCATTTCGCGCCATACGTGGCTCTATACGGAAATGGTGACGACCGGCGCGCTGCTGTTCGGCGACGTCGCCCGCCATCTCGCGTTCACGGCCGATGAAGCGCCGGTCGCGCTGCAGCTCGGCGGCAGCGAGCCCGCGGATCTCGCGCGCTCGGCGAAGCTCGGCGAGCAGTGGGGTTACGACGAAATCAACCTCAATTGCGGCTGCCCGTCCGAGCGCGTGCAGCGCGGGGCGTTCGGCGCCTGCCTGATGAACGAACCCCAGCTCGTCGCCGATTGCGTGAAGGCGATGCGCGACGTCGTGTCCGTGCCGGTCACCGTCAAGCACCGGATTGGCGTCGATGCCGTCGAGGAATATAGCTTCGTGCGCGATTTTGTCGGCACGGTCGCCGAGGCGGGCTGCAACGTGTTCATCGTGCATGCGCGCAACGCGATCCTCAAGGGTTTGAGCCCCAAGGAAAACCGCGAGATTCCGCCGCTCAAGTACGACTACGCGTATCAGTTGAAGCGCGATTTCCCGCAACTGGAAATCATCATCAACGGCGGGATCACGACGCTCGACGAAGTGGAGCAGCACTTGCAGCACGTCGATGGCGTGATGCTCGGGCGCGAGGCATATCACAACCCGTTCGTGCTGGCCGAGGTCGACGCGCGCTTTTACGGATCGACGCAGGCGGCGCTCACGCGCGAGCAGGTCGAGGCGCGGCTCATCGAATACTGCGCGACGGAACTGGCGCGCGGCGCCGGGCTCGGCAACATCACGCGGCATGCGCTTGGTCTCTATCGCGGTGTCGCCGGGGCTCGTGGCTGGCGCCGTGTGCTGTCCGATTCGCGCAAGCTCGCGACAGGCGATCTCGCGATTTTTGCCGAAGCGCGCGAGCATCTGCGGGCGTCGGCGGAAATCTTTGAATAAAGGGCTATGCAAACCCAAAAGGTGTTTGTATAATCTCGCTTCTTGATTGACGCAGAACGGTCAGCAAGAACGCAGTAACAGTGGTGGCTGTAGCTCAGTTGGTAGAGTCCAGGATTGTGATTCCTGTCGTCGTGGGTTCGAGTCCCATCAGCCACCCCAAAGAATTCAAGTAGTTAGCGCTGCATTCGATCCGCCTGTTACAGGTTTTGGAAGATGCAGTAGAAGAAGCCCGCCACATGAACTGCACCCCAAAAGTTGGACACCGATCCAACCTTTGGGGTGTTTTTCATGGCGAAGTACGATGAGCGGTTCAAACAGAAGCTAGTCGACACCTATTTGCGCGGGAGCATCAGCTTACCGGCGCTGGCCGCGCGGCATGGGATTGACTACTCGATGCTACGTCGCTGGGTTGCCGCATTTCGTCTGCACGGCAGTGCAGCGTTGCGAGGCAGATACAAATACCGTGACGCCCGCTTCAAGCTGAAAGTGGTGCAGCACATGAGGCGCGAGGGACTGTCGGCGCGGGAAGTCACGGCACTGTATGACATTCGCGATGCGGGCAGCGTCTCGCGCTGGGCACGTCTGTATGATGAGGGCGGAATTAACGCTCTGGCGCCCCGCCCGCAGGGCCGCCCCCGGAAGATGATTATCCAGCCCGACAAGCCTGCTGAAGAAAAAGCGCCCGACACGCGCACGCGCGAAGAACTGCTCAAGGAAAACGAGTACCTGCGCGCGGAGGTGGCGTACCTAAAAAAGCTCGATGCGCTGCTCAAGGCAAAGAAGCCAGCAGCGCAAAAGAAAAAACACAAATCGTGAACGGGCTCAGATCCAGGCATGCGCTTGCTGTGCTGCTGAAGGTCGCAGGACTGGCGCGCAGTACGTTTTATTACCAGTTGCACGTGCTGGAGGCCGGCGAGCGCCACCTTGAACTGAAAGACAGGATCCGTACGGTCTATGAGCGTCACAAGGGCCGCTACGGTTACCGACGCATCACGGCGGCGATCCGCAATGCTGGTCAGATCGTCAACCATAAGAGGGTGCAGCGGCTCATGGGCGAACTGCAATTGAAATCACTCGTACGCCCCAAGCGCTACCGGTCCTGGCGTGGTGAAGTCGGACGCATCGCGCCGAACCTGCTGAGCCGCGAATTCGAAGCTCAAGCACCGAATCAGAAGTGGGTCACTGATGTGACCGAATTCAATGTCAACGGTCAGAAGCTCTACCTATCACCAGTGCTGGACCTGTACAACGGCGAGATCGTGGCCTGGCAGACGGCGCGCCGCCCAAGCTTCGAACTGGTTAATGGCATGTTGAAGAAGGCGCTCGCCCGGCTGGGCAACGACGACAAACCGTTGCTGCATTCGGATCAGGGCTGGCAGTATCAGATGTCCGCCTGGCGGCGAACACTGGCCAGGTATCACGTGCAGCAAAGCATGTCGCGCAAGGGGAACTGCCTGGACAACGCGGCCATGGAAAGCTTCTTTGCCACACTGAAGTCAGAGTTCTTCCGGCTGAACCGCTTTAGCAGCATCGAGCAGTTGCAGGCAGGACTGCGACGCTACATTCACTACTACAATCACGAGCGCATCAGGCTCAAACTGAAAGGGCTGAGCCCCGTGCAATACAGGACTCAGCCCTTGGCCGCCTAGCTCTTAACTGTCCAACTTCGAGGGGTCAGTTCAACAAGCGGGCTTTTTCGTTTCTGCAGGCGTCATTCGGTGGCGCTCTCGCGCTTCACGTTCCGACGGTCATAGTGCTTGTGCGTAGGGGCCGATTCGCGCGCGCAGCGAAGACGTAGGCGTCCGCGTCACGGGCGTCAAGCTTCACGGTGATGGCCGCAGGGCGCACGTCCGACTGGGCCAAATAGGCTTGGCGGTCGATGAGTTTCAGCGTTGTTGGCCTCCTCTTCACCGCGCGGCTTCGCGCTTGCACTCCGGCTCAAAGTGCCTCGCAATCACGGGATCGAGTGCGGCAATGTACGTATACGTCGTATCCTGCCAAACCGAAATCCAACCGCTCTTTGAATATGCTTGGCCGCACCGATTCGGGAAGAGGTAGAGCATCGCGATCTTGCGTCCGCGCTTCGCGCGCTCGGCGATTGCGCACAGACGTGGCGACCACTCACGCGGCTTGACTGTTTTAGCCTCCATTCTTTCCGCTTCGCCGAGATCACGCGCACGCCAGCGCGCGTCAGGCCGGACATACGAGACGGTCGCAGCTTCGGCAGCACGGAAGCCCGCTAACATTCGGCACGAAGCAGGCTCCCTAACATGAGTGCCCCGAACCCTCCCATTGAGCTTCCGAGACAGACAATACATTTCGCGCTAACTTTGGCGGCGGTCGCTCGGATTTGTGCGGCGGCTGCCCTCGGGGGATGAGGACTGTTATCTCCCTGGTGGCGCATTCGACTTGCCCAGGGCTCCAGTCGAAATCGAAGTGGATGCCGCCGAGTGCACAGATCACGCCGGTGAATGCGACTGTGAGAATCGGTGATGGTGGGAGATATTCTTGGAGGTATTAAATCGTATTTACGGGGTGTGCTTTGCGTTATCCCATGATTTTCCATTATTTTTCTTGCGAGCGAGATACTGTCTGGAAATATGCTGGAATGGCACTTCAATAAATCGATATGAAAGATCACTGCAGATTGCGACTAGACTCGCGGCGACGGCGAAGCCAATCGTGATGCGCATAGGATCGGCACCGAGCCCTAGCGTTCTTGCCAGAATCTCTCTGGTAAGAAGAATTAGCGGGAGGTGGCAAAGATATATTGAATACGAACGCTCCCCTATCCACACCAGCGGTGTGGCAATCTTATGGTGGGAATAGCCCCTTGCAGAAAGCGTCGACAGAAGGCAAAGGAGTGCCCCGACAGCGACCGCTGGAAGTACGAATGGTTGCTGCAACTCAGTAGGCGATAACACACATAAGGAAGCGCCAAGGACCAGCAATAGGACACAGGTAGGCGCACCGAGCCGCAGTTGAGGCAAATTTTCGCCTTTACCAAGCAAGAGGAAGGTGGCGGCTCCCGCCGTGAACGCTTGCATTCTGAATGCCCACGGAATAGAAAATCCTTGAGGCGCGGGGAATGTGGACATAAAGCACGCAGCCAGAAACATCACCACTACAGCCCACTTACGACCAACGGTTACGATCAGAACAGTCAATATTGCGTACAGCTGCCATTCAAGAGAAAGCGACCATGTGACCCCGTTGAAATCAGAGTGACCACAATACGCTGCACCGTGTTGCGTACAGTAAGTCCAGAACGCGTTTGATACACCCAATACTGCCGCAATACCGCTGATCGCGACCTTTCTCACATCGGCGCCCGGACTGTGGACGGCAAAAGCAGCAACGCCCACCGAAACCGCAACCCAGAAAACAACAGCAGGAAGCAATCTACCCGCGCGCCTGATCCAGAACGCTGTTAATGCGCCGGTTGGGGAGTCGGCGTGTTGGAGATCTCGAAGAAACGAATGGCATATGAGAAGGCCGGATATGGCAAAGAAGATGTCTACCCCCGTCCATGGAGAAAAGTGCACGAACAGCTTGAAATATGCGGTAGGCGTCGGGAGCCTGTAGCGGTAGTGCAGCATTATGACGAGGATGATCGCCAAAGCGCGAAGGCACTGCAGGTCTCGGTTTTTGTTGGTCGGCATAAGCGTAACTCGGGTATTCGATGCGAGTTGAAGCGAGTCTTTGTCGCTCGCGAGACCCACGATATTGCGGGCGCGCCGCCAAGTCGAAAGCGGCACTTTACCATCACGACGAGCGGTCATGGTCAGCTCGCCCGTACCGCTATGACTCGGCCTGTGCCTCTAGCACGTGTGCGTCCTTCCGGAGCGGTGAGGTATATCGCTCGTTGCCGTCGATTTTTAAAGAGCAGTGTCGGGACGGGAGAGTGTAGCGCCCGTGGATATACGAATCAGCCTCAAGTCCGATCCAACAAAATTGCGCGTACTGGCCAAGAACAATCACCGGCCACATTCGCGAACGGCAGTCCAAAGGTCGGGTTCCAATCTAACCGTCGGGGTGTTTTCACGGCGAAGTACGATGAGCAGTTCAGGCAGCGGGTGATCAGATGAGCATCTGAGCGGCGGTGTTGGCGAATAATCGCTGGGGAGGCGCTACGGGCTGCGTCATGCGCTGGCGGAGCGCTGGGTGACGCATTTGCGCGAGCATGGCAAAGACGGACTGCAGCGTGAGTGCAGTCACTACGACGCACGGCACAAGCTCTGCGTGTTACGGCGTATGTGGCGTGAGGTGCGTTCGCATGTCCGGGCCGCCGCGCTGTTCGATATCCGCGATGAGGGCAGTGTGGCGCGCTGGGAGCGTCTGTATCATAAGGGCGGTCTTGACGCACTTGCCCGTCGTCGACGAGACGCACGCCCTCTATATCAGTCCAACCCCAACTACCGAGGCCGGACGCGCCGCATACGCTTAGCCGTAAAGAATTGCTCAAGCACATCGAGAACTTGCACGCGAGGTGGTCGAGCAATCCGGGTGTATGTACAGCGAGGAGCAGCCTTACGGCTGCGCTGAAATATAAAATGCCCGATGCAGTGCATCGGGCATTTCTGGGCTTGGCCCAAGGTCAACCTACGGCGGGACTCGACGGGCACGCACAATGCAAAGCGCACTATTTCCAACGAAATCGTTTGCGTCGCCAGCAGCCCACTAGCTGCTCCTCCGTTTTGCGGATTCGTGAACGACAGACCCGCGTGTTGAAGTCCTTGAGGATTTCCCGCTTCAGGACTGGATTGCTTCGGCGATGGTTCGCACGAGGGTGGCGATATACCTGCCGTCGGATGCACCGAATTTCTCAGCCTCTTCGCTATGGACCGGAGCCCCGTTGAGCCTCAGTGTTCCAGCTCCCGCCGCTGCGGCCACGATTTGCGTGGCCAGCTCCATCGCTTTATCGGTCGTTATAGTCGACACTTCGTTTTCCTTGTTCTTACCGGCCCCATTCCGCGCGAGGATTTTACAGTGGAAATATAGCACCTCGTTACAGACGTATCACCGCGTGTTGCGAAAGCAAGCTCAAAAGATGAGGGGCGGCCGATGGCAAGGGGCTGCGGACTGCAAAACGGCAACGCTTGCTCGCCTGTCGTGTTTCTGCAGCGAATTGGCAATCGACATGCAATCCCGTGTTGCGGAGGCGCGGTTGAAGGGGGGTGTGCTTCGAAGGTCACCTCGCGGAAATCGGGACTCGCGGCGAAAGCGGAGCGGGAGCCGCGAGTGGGCCTCGGAAAATCGAGCCTGATTGTTCGTCGTGAACGCCGGCGTTTGTGCGACCCTCGCGCGCCAATGCCACGGCTGTCAACGAGCGCCCGACACGCCATTTCGCTCACACGGAAAGCCTTTGTAAGGGAGTCATGCAACGATGGTACATTATGTTCTCTTCGACGAAATACAACCTATCGAACTGCACCCAGGAGCAGCTGAATGGTGATTTTCAGAAAAGCGAGTACCTTGATTCGACTTCTGCGGAATCTCGAGAGGATTCCGGACATTGACAGGTCATTAAAGGGTATTGAATCAAGAGGTCTGTCCGAGCAGCGGCGACCGATCGCGGACGCAAACGGCGCGGGGGACCATGTCTGGACTGAGATCCTGTTTGAACTGGAACGGATCAAGGAGCAACAAGTGGCGTTGCAGAAGGCGATCGAGGGCGCACAATCCCAGCGTGTCGATCCGATCTCGGAGTTCCAGATCGAGGGCATGCCGATCTTCGCCCACTCGAATGAACTGATCACGAGTTTTTTCAAGAACTACAAGACTGAGCCAGCCGAGAAATATAACGACTTCTACTGGCTGCAGGAAATGGGGGGCCGCTGGGGCGACGTCAACGTGATGGATGTCGGCTCGAATTATGGGCAGGACCTGTTGTTGATCGCGAAGTATTTGCGTGACTGCAATCTGTCAGGTTCCATCGTGGGCTATGAACCGAACGGTCGCGTTGTAACGCTCCTTCCACACACGTTCGGCCAGAATGCATTTGACGTCGAGTTTGTGCACTCTGCGATCGGCGCGAAGGCCGGTTCGATGATACTGAAAGGGAAGATCGGTAACTCCGAGGACATGCGCATCGTTACGCACGACAACCCCGATACATACGAGGTCGTCGAAGTCCGCACACTCGATGACGAGGTTCGCAGGCTCAAGCTCGAGGGTAAGCCGATCTTCGCGAAAATCGATACGCAGGGTGCAGAATGGCTCGTTTTTCAAGGTGCGTCGAAGTTTGTGCAGAACCCAAAGTTGTTGATCAGGACGGAATTCACGCCGCTAATGACGTTCGGTATAAGCGGGCAGGAGCTCCTGAAGTTCTATCTCGATCGGTTCCATGTAATCGACAGCCAGACGGGAAAGCGGATCAGCGAACCAAATCGCGTGGAGTTCTGTTCGGATGTCGAAAATAACTATGGCATGCACTACACGGATCTGTATCTGATCCCGAAGAACTCGGATTTGGCTGCCGCGATCTAGAGCGCTGATGAATTGGCGAGTCAGCATCCTTGGGTGCCGACCGGGCAGACGAAATGTGGGCTGCCTTCTCGCATCTTATTCTGTCAAGTCCTGAGAGGTTGACACTATGCCAGGCACAGAAGCTCCCGATGCACCGCATCGGGAGTTTTGTATTTCAGCGCAGCGTGAGGCCATTCCAGTGTATCCAGTCACGGATTGCTTGACCAACTTGGCGGTCTGTTTCAAGTCGGCGGGACGCTGCGTGGGCAGCCGTCACGCGCTCGTACGGCAAACTCCCTACGCTGCTTTGTGCCTGCGCGAGCGGTTCAAGTAGGTTTACGACGAGACACAGCCCAGACGCTCATGCGCTCGGGCCGTCAAGTCCAGACCTGTCCGTTACATAGTTTGGTATGGGAGCGAGACCTTAACTGAGCGGCATTAGGAACCTGTCCGTATTTTTGTGTGTGAGGCGGTTAGCGGAATTAACCGTGTGCCTGAGTAAAGCGCTCACCAAATGGAGTTGACCCTGTAACTCAGGACACTCGGACACAGTTAGGTTGATGATGCAGCGGTTCGCCGGAACTCCCGGGGGGAACGGTACTTCAGTGCTTTATGCGGGTGGCGTTCGTTGTAATGTTCAAAGGCGCCGGCCAGATGCGCGAGTGCTGTTGGCACATCAGGCTTGTGCATAAAGGCAATGTAATCGTGCTTGATTGTCTTCACGAACGACTCAGCCATGCCGTTACTCTGCGGCGAACGAACGGGTGTAGTCAACGGCTCCAGACCCAGCTCGCGAGCGAAACTGCGCGTGCGATGGTCAATGTAGGCAGAGCCGTTGTCCGACAGCCACTCGATGGGTGCGCCTGCCTGCGTCGTGCCGAAGCGTTGCTCGACCGCTGCGAGCATCACATCACGCACGACGTCGCCGCTATGACCGCCGGTAGTCGCTGCCCAGCTGATAGCTTCCCGGTCATGGCAGTCCAGCGCAAACGTCACGCGCAACGGCGAGCCGTCGTCGCAACGGAACTCAAAGCCGTCCGAGCACCAGCGGACATTACTCTGGTCAACGGCAATGCGTCCGTCATGCCGGCGGGTATCGCGACGTTGGCCAAGGCGCCGAAGCAGCAACTGGTGGTCTCGCATGACGCGATAGACCCGCTTGGCGTTCACGCACGGCACACCAGCCATTTCGTGACTACGTCGCAGCAGTGCCCAGACTCGCCGGTATCCATAAGTCGGCAAGCCCGCCACATGCTCGTGGATTGCAGCTACCAGTTCCGTGTCGTCGGTCTGTCGGGCACGGCGGCCGTCCTGCCAGTCCGGGGAGCGGGCCTTTCTGACTGCCAGAGCAGAGCGCGCTACGCCGAGAACATCGCAGACCGTTTTCATTGGTCGTCCCCGGGCAGTAAGGGCGAGCGCGCAATCCAGTTTTTTGAGCGGCCATACTCGACTGCTTCCTTCAGGATTTCTGCCTCCTGCGTCTTCTTGCCAAGCAGACGCTGCAGCTCCCTGATTTCCTTCATCGCCGTGGCTAACTGCGAGGCGGGCACTACGGCTTCTCCAGCCTTCACCGCAGCCAGGCTGCCTTCCTCGTATTGCTTGCGCCACGCAAACACCTGGTTTGGGTTGACCCCGTGTCGCCGGGCAACCGCTGAAACTGTTGCTCCCGGCTCCAGGGTTTCCTGCACGATGGCCACTTTCTCCTGGACCGAACGTCGACGACGACGCTCCGGCTCGGTCAGAACTTCAATGCTTTCCACGATTTGCCTAGGCTTAAAACTAGTCACAAGATTCCCTCTTATTTTAAGAGGTGTCTCGTGTCCTGAGAATCAAGGGGCTACTCCACCAAACAGAATAGCGAACTGGTTCATGGCGGACGACCAGTCGAATGTCGTTCGCACAGATTTGGCAAGCACGTTACGCAGCGCCAGCCAGAGCAGCTTGATGGCGGCCTCGTCGTTGGGGAAGTGGCCGCGGGTCTTGATGATCTTGCGTAGCTGCATGTTCAAACTCTCAATGGCGTTCGTGGTGTAGACGACCCGGCGTATGTCCGGCGGGAACACAAAGAACGGCGTGACGTTCTCCCACGCTCGCCGCCACGACTGCACGATGGTCGGATACTTCGTTCCCCATGGCCCTTCGGCGAAGTCGTCCAGGGCCTGCTGCGCGGCCTGTTCGCTCGCGGCTGCATAGATCGGCCGCAGCGCTGCGGCGACGCTCTTGCGGTCCTTGTAACTGGCGTATTCCAGACTGTTGCGGATCAGGTGCACGATGCAGGTCTGCACGGCCGTGCGTGGGTACGCCGTGCCGATCGCCTCGGCCAGGCCCTTCAGGCCGTCGACCACCGCAATCAGGATGTCCTGACAGCCCCGGGTCTTGAGTTCATTGAACACCTTGAGCCAGAACTTCGCGCCTTCGGTCTGTTCGATCCACAGGCCGAGTACATCACGCTGACCGTCGGCCTGGATGCCCAGCGCCAGATACACCGCCTTGTTGCTTACCACGCCGTCGCCACGGATTTTCACGCGCAGGGCATCGAAGAACACCACCGGATACATCGGTTCGAGTGGACGGCTCTGCCAGGCGAGCGTTTCGGCCATCACCTCGTCGGTGACCGAGGACCTATCCGTGATTTTGTGGGCGAGGCATATCATGAAGGATGAAAATCATGGATATGCCAATCATGAAGAAGAAACGCACCGTCGCTTCTCAGGCAGCGGCCCGCGGGCCGCTGCCTGAACTGCCTGAAGGGCTGCTCGATGAACTGGTGAAGGGCCCGATGACGCCCGGCGAGGTTCAGGACCTGATGCTGGCGTTCAACAAGGCGCTGATCGAGCGGGCGATGGGTGCCGAGATGAACATGCATCTGGGCTACCATGCGGGCCAGTCCAAGCCATCGGGCCAGACCAATGAACGCAACGGCGCCAGCGGCAAGACGGTCATCACCGAGCGCGGCCCGGTCAGAGTCGATCTGCCGCGCGATCGCGACGGCAGCTTCGAGCCGATCCTGATTCCCAAACACGAACGGCGTTTCACGGGCTTCGACGAGCGCATTATCGCGATGTACGCCCGGGGCATGAGCGTGCGCGAGATTCAGGCCTTTCTGGCCGAGAGCTACGGCACCGAGGTGTCGCCCGATTTCATCAGCTCGGTCACCGACGAGGTGATGGCCGAAACGCTCGCCTGGCAGAGCCGTCCACTCGAACCGATGTATCCGGTGGTGTTCTTCGATGCCCTGCGCGTGAAAATCCGTGGCGACGGCGTGGTAAGCAACAAGGCGGTGTATCTGGCGCTGGGCATCCAGGCCGACGGTCAGCGTGATGTACTCGGCCTGTGGATCGAACAGACCGAAGGCGCGAAGTTCTGGCTCAAGGTGTTCAATGAACTCAAGACCCGGGGCTGTCAGGACATCCTGATTGCGGTGGTCGACGGCCTGAAGGGCCTGGCCGAGGCGATCGGCACGGCGTACCCACGCACGGCCGTGCAGACCTGCATCGTGCACCTGATCCGCAACAGTCTGGAATACGCCAGTTACAAGGACCGCAAGAGCGTCGCCGCAGCGCTGCGGCCGATCTATGCAGCCGCGAGCGAACAGGCCGCGCAGCAGGCCCTGGACGACTTCGCCGAAGGGCCATGGGGAACGAAGTATCCGACCATCGTGCAGTCGTGGCGGCGAGCGTGGGAGAACGTCACGCCGTTCTTTGTGTTCCCGCCGGACATACGCCGGGTCGTCTACACCACGAACGCCATTGAGAGTTTGAACATGCAGCTACGCAAGATCATCAAGACCCGCGGCCACTTCCCCAACGACGAGGCCGCCATCAAGCTGCTCTGGCTGGCGCTGCGTAACGTGCTTGCCAAATCTGTGCGAACGACATTCGACTGGTCGTCCGCCATGAACCAGTTCGCTATTCTGTTTGGTGAGCGCTTTACTCAGGCACACGGTTAATTCCGCTAACCGCCTCACACACAAAAATACGGACAGGTTCGTGACCGAGCTGATGAAATCGGGCGACACCTCGGTGCCGTAGCTCTCGGCCAGAAAGGCCTGAATCTCGCGCACGCTCATGCCCCGGGCGTACATCGCGATAATGCGCTCGTCGAAGCCCGTGAAACGCCGTTCGTGTTTGGGAATCAGGATCGGCTCGAAGCTGCCGTCGCGATCGCGCGGCAGATCGACTCTGACCGGGCCGCGCTCGGTGATGACCGTCTTGCCGCTGGCGCCGTTGCGTTCATTGGTCTGGCCCGATGGCTTGGACTGGCCCGCATGGTAGCCCAGATGCATGTTCATCTCGGCACCCATCGCCCGCTCGATCAGCGCCTTGTTGAACGCCAGCATCAGGTCCTGAACCTCGCCGGGCGTCATCGGGCCCTTCACCAGTTCATCGAGCAGCCCTTCAGGCAGTTCAGGCAGCGGCCCGCGGGCCGCTGCCTGAGAAGCGACGGTGCGTTTCTTCTTCATGATTGGCATATCCATGATTTTCATCCTTCATGATATGCCTCGCCCACAAAATCACGGATAGGTCCGGCATTAGCGCTGTAGTTCCGCTATATCCGCCTGATTCCTTGCTCCATCTGGCAATTCTCGATTCGCCAAAAAAGTGTCAAGCTGGTTCGTGCCGGTGCACGTTCGAGCAAAAAGCCCTGTCATCATCGCGACTGGGCTTTTTGCTTCCCAGTCAATCACCGGCGTGGCGACCCCCAACCACTCACCAAAAAAACGCCGCGACAGCAAAAGCGCTGCCACGGCGTATCACCATCACCACCGACGCACGATCAGAAGTGCCGTCCCGCGCCGATCCCGACGCCGAAAGTGCCACGCGTGTTGGTCGAAAGCGTTCCCTTGAAGATCCACTTGCCGGTATCCGACATGCGCGAGACGCCGAGCGCGACCGCGGATTGCCCGCCGTAGGTCGAGCCACCCATCGCCACCATGCCTCTGCCGTTCTGCACCGCTTGCGGCAGTGCGGCCATCGCCATGGCGGCCGCCGTGCCGGCATTCGCGTCGCGGCGTGCCGCGTCGACCTGCTGGTCGGTGTACGAGTTCGCGCTTTGCAGTGCCGCGCCCACCTGTTGATCTGTGTAGGCGTTGGCCTGGTTCAACGTATCGCCGTTCGTCTGCGCGAAGGAGGTTGCGCTTTGCGCCTCGATCTTCTGGCCGAGAGCGTACAACTGGCTGCCGTTGATCGCGTCGCTGCTGTCCGCGTTCACCGCGCCATCGGCCACGCCCGTCACGGTGCGTGCCCCTTGGGTACCGGTCATGTCGACTGTCGTGCCGGCCGTGTCCGCGCCGACGGTGATCTTGCCGGTGGTGGCGTCCTGCTTGACGATGCCGGGGTCGGTGACACCGCTCGGGCTGCTGTTGTTCACGACGTTCTCGACGTTGGTCACCCGGCCATCCAGATTCGTGATCGCATCGTTCACGGTGTGATAGGACTTGCCGCCGACGTTGAAGGTCGGCATGGAAACCGATCCGTCGTTGTTGACCACCATGCCGCCACCGATCGAATTGGCGATCGAGCTGCTCACGCCGTACAACTGGCTGCCGTTGATCGCGTAGAGGCTGGCAGGGCCGACGACGCCGTCGGCGACGCCGGTAAGCTGGCGCGCACCGCTCGAGCTGCTGGTGAAGTCGACGAGCGCGCCATCGGTGTCCTTGGCCACGGTGATGTTGCGGCTGGCCGGATCCTGCTGGACGAGTCCGATGCCGCCATTGTTGATGTTCGTGCTCAGGTTGGCGATGTCGGTCGTGTTCTGCGCAACGTTCTGGTTGGTCGCGTACAGCTGTGAGCCATTCACTGCGTCCGTGCTGGTTGCGTTGAGCTTGCCCTGATGCACGTTGGTGATCGTCGTGCCGCCCGTCATGCCGCCATCGGTCGAGACGGCGCCGGCCAGCGTCACGCTGCTGTAGTCGATCGAGCCGTCCGTATTGTGGTCGTACTTGACGTTGCCCTTGTCGGCGTCGGCCGTGTTTTGCGTGAGCGAGCTAACGGCCTGGTTGGTCGCGTAGAGTTGCGAGCCGTTCACCGCGTCGGTGCTCGTTTCGTTCAGGCTGCCTGCGGCCACGTTGGTGATCGTGCGTTCAGCGTTCAGCGCGCCCACGCTGACCGTACCCACGGGCGCCGAACCGGCGAACGTGTAGCTCGTGCCGGCGATCGTCGCGCCTGGCGTGCCGACCGCTTTCGAGCTCGACGAACCTGCGCCGAGTGCGACGTCGTTGTCGTTGTTGGCCACCGCGCCCATGCCGATGGCGACGCTGTCGACCCCGGTCGCCGTGGAATCGGTACCCGTCGAATTGGCGTGGAAGTACTTCGTGCCCGTGGTGTAGATGTCGTTGACCTGATCGCCCAGGTTGGTCACGTTGTCCTGCAGATTGTTGATGTCGTTCGTGTTTTGCGCCACGGTCTGATTCGTTGCATACAGCTGCGAGCCGTTCACGGCATCCGTGCTCGTGCTGCTGACATCGCCCGCTGCGACGTTGTGCAGATGCACCGGCGAGGTCGAAGTCGTGCCGCCCAGCGTCACCGAATCGTGCGCGGAAGAGTCGTACGTCACCGCATCGGCCATGCCGTCTTGCAGGTTTGTGATGTCGGTGGTGTTCTGGGCAATGTTCGTTGCGTTCTGGTTGACTGCCGAGTTGGTCGCATACAGCTGCGAGCCGTTCACGGCATCGGTGCTGGCGCCGTCCAGACGGCCGGCTGCCACGTTGGTGATGGTGCGTTCATGACCTGCGCTGCCTACGCTGACCGTGCTGGACGGGTTCGTTCCGGCGAAGCCGTACGTCGTACCGCCGATCGTTGCGCCTGTCGTGGCCACGGTCGTCGAGCTCGACGAACCTGCGCCCAACGCCACATCGTCGGCGTTCATGGCCGCTGCGCCCGTGCCGATGGCAACGCTGTCGGTACCCGTCGCCGTGGAATCCGTACCCGTGGAGTTGGCATGGAAATACTTCGTGCCCGTGTCGTACAGATTGTTGACCTGATCGCCCAGGTTCGTCACGTTGTTGTTGGTCGTGTCCAGTTGGGACATGTTGACGGCGTCGCCCGGGTTCACGCCGTTCGCCACGTTCGTGATCGTGGTCGCGGAGCCGCCCTTGTTCAGCGTGATGCTGTTGTAGTTCACGGTGCCATCGCTGTTCGTGTCGTATTTGAGCGAGGCGTCGCTCACGGCCTGCAGCTGGCGCAGGTTGACTGCGTCGGTGGCCGACGTGCCGCCCGCCACGTTGGTGATCTGGCGTTCGCTGCCGACGTCGCCGACCGACACCGCGCCCATGCTCGACTTCACGGCGGCATTGCTGAACGCCTCCGTGGCACCGTTCATGCCAGCCCGATTGGCCTGTGAATTGGCGCCGAGTGCTACACCCTGGCTGGCGCTCGCGGTCGCGCTGGTTCCGAGGGCGACCGCGTTGGTGGCGCTCGCCGTGCCTGCCGTGCCGATCGCGATCGAATTGTCCGCCGAGGCAACGGTGGCGGCCGTGGCGCTGCCGCCGATGGCCAGTGCATACAGGCCGGAATTGCCAGCCAGCGTCGGCAGACCGCCGATGCGCATGCTGCCCGCGGAATCGCCCGTCTGGCCACCGCCGAGGCCGAAATCGCCGGCGTTGGCGAACAGGTCCCCGCCGAGCGACAAGGAAGTCGCTCCGGTGCCCTGACCGTAGAACAGAACGCGGTTGGTCTGGTTGTTGTACGCACCCGCACCGAGTGCGCCGGTGGCATCGCAACCCGCAAGGTACTTGCTGCCGTACGAGTTGTTGATGCCGTACCACTGGTTGCCCGTACCACCACCCGAGCCGCTGGCCGCATCATAGGCGACGATACAACCACCGGTCGTGCCGTCGTTGACCCAGAGGCCGGGGTTGCCGGTGCCGGTGCCGGCGTTGCCATTCGCGCCGCTGGGGCTGCCAGTGGGAAGGCCCGGAATCGGGCTGGGCGACGGCGCCGCCAGCGCGAAATCAGGCATGCTTGCCACCGAAGCAGCACCAACAAGACCGATCATGACGGCCGCACGCGCGATGGCCCGAACGATTTTGCGAGCTGTACCCTTGCTGCGCGCGTTCGCATTTTCCGGCGCTGCGACCCACGTGCGCGTCGTTTCGTTCCAGACCGAGCGGTGTGCGTTGTTCATGATCTATGCTCCTAAAGAATCAGTTGGTTTCGTTTCGATAGGGCAAATTGTCGAGAAATGGCGGTATCGGGACTATCGCCGGCGCAGTGAGATGGAATTCAGCGTTGCACTACATCCGTTAGGATTCGCACTACATCGCAGTGACTGGCCGGGCAGCGCAAATCTTGTCGACGCGCCGCCAGCGGGGCTGCCAACCAGGGGGCGTCTCATGCATCGGATCGCACTGGCAGATGAACAACCCGTCATTCGCCATGCAGTACGCATGGTGCTGGAGCAGGAAGGCTACGAAGTCGTACTCGAGGCGGGCGACGGGGTGGACGCCCTGCAGGGCGCGCTCAAGGTCAAGCCCGATTTGCTGATCACCGCGCTGCGACTGCGCCGCATGGGCGGGCTCGAAGTGCTGCGACGGGTGCATGAGCAACGGCCCAGAACGAAGGTGCTGGTGCTGACTGAACACGATAGCGAACATGTGATCAAACTGATCATCCAGGCAGGGGCGTCCGGCTTCGTCAGCAAGCAGGAAGACCTCGCTGAATTGCGCTTTGCATTGCGGGCGCTCGAGCGCGACCACTCGTATTTCCCCGCGCGAGCGTTGGCCAGCGCCGATCGCCCGGCCCTGCAGACCGTCGAGGTCGAGCAACTACGCAGCCTGTCGCCGCGCGAACTGACCGTGCTGTATTACCTGGCGAGCGGCTACACCAACAAGGCCATCGCGAGCGAGCTCTCGCTCAACGACCGCACAGTGAGCACCCACAAGGCGCGGCTCTTTCGCAAGCTCAATGTGCGAAACATGATCGAACTCGCCGAAGTCGCGAGGCGGCATGATTTTCTCGGTCCCGGGCCGGGAGCCGAAACGACACCGACGCCACCATGGATGGCGGGCGGGAAGGGCTATTCAGTCCTGCGTTCGGTGCTCAACGCGATTCCGGGCGCGCTGGCGATCAACGATCTCGAGGGCCACCTGCTGTTTGTCAACGACTACGTCATGGAGCGCTATGCGAACGTTGTGAATCCGGAAGGAATGCGCATCACCGACCTCAATGTACTGACGCCGGAACTCACGCGGGAACTGGAGCAGGTGTTCTTCGATGCAGTCAAGGAGAATCGCTCGTTTGTCCATGATGCCGTTCTCGAAATCGGCGGTGAAACGAGGATCAAACGCTTTCTCGGCGGCCCCATTCTGGACGAGCAGAAGCGGCCGGTGGCGACGGTTTGCGTGATGCGGGATCTCGACGAGCAGGAACAGACGCTCGGCCGCCTGCGCGACGCCAAGGAACGGGCCGATGCAGGCAACCGGGTGAAAAATGCGTTACTCGCAAGGATTGCTACGCAATTGCGCGGACCGGTCGAAGCGTTGGGAGCGGTGCTTGCACCGTTCGAAGACGGTAACGACCTATCCGCGGACAACCGTGCGAGGCTCGAAGGCGCGCTCGAGGCGACGGGCCAGTTGCGCAGATTGCTGGACAATCTCGACGTGCTCACCGAGATGAATAACGTCGCGGCGCAGCTCGTGCCGGAGCCTTGCCACGTCGCGAAACTGACGATGGAGATTTGTGCCGGCGAAGAAAAGCGTCTGCGCCAGTCGGATCCGGCGATCCGGGTCGATGTCGATGCAGCGAATTCGAGCGTACTCTGGCTCGACGCGCAGCGTTATCGGCAACTGCTCGTCAAACTGCTGGCTCATGCGATGGCGCATGCGCAACGCGAGCGCCTCGACGTGCGGCTGAGCGCGGCTTCGAAAGCCGGTGCGCTCGTCGCGATGCAACTGGACATCAAGGAAAGCGGTGCGGTAGCGGAACGCGGACACGGTGCCGCGCGATTGCGCAACGCCGAGCACCTCGACGCAGCGAGAGAACTCGCGCTCAGTCTCAGCGCTGAGTTGAGTGCGCGGCAGGGAGCGTCCGGTGTGGAACTGCGGGTGACGCTCATGGTGCCGCGAGTGAGCGCGTGACGTCCGTTGATCACCACGCGGCTCCTTTGCCACGTTCGCCCAGCGAAAAGGTCACCGCAACTCATCCGGCAACGAATACCTCATCACCCCCGCATACCGCTCGCGCAGCGCCAAAAACTGGCTCTCGATCTGCGCAGGACACGCGGTGCGCGTTCGATAGTCGATCAGATAACGCCGCTGATACTGGTCGCCCCAGTAATAACTCTGGTCGAGCACGATGCCGTCCTTGCGAAAGCACAGCACATAGTCGCCATAGCGTGACGAAAGCGGCTGGACCGGTTCGATCACGCCGATCGTGTCGTGGCTGTCGAGCACGCGCCCGCGGTCCACGACGAGATAGTCGAGTCCGAGTCCATCGATGAACGCAGCGCCCTCATCGCGGCGCATCGCTTGATAGTACGAGTACGGACCGACGAGTCCCTCAGTGTGGATGAAGCGATAGTCGTCGCCGAGGAAGAAGCCGAACGAGCCCGCGCGGTCGCCCATGGCGAAGAACGCGCCATGCGGCACGTTGCGCTGCTGCAGGTAGCTCACGAGTTCGATGTTGCGGCGGCCATAGGAGAGGTGCGTGCGCGGGTCGTCGGTCGATTGCGCGATCGCGGCGAGCTTGCGGTAGGGCAGACCGATGGCCGGCTTCGCGATGATCAGCAACAGCAGCAACAGCACGACAAAACGCAGCGGCGACAACGGCTGTTTCGGCGCCGCATATTCGCGGATCAGCGTGGCCGCTTCGAGCGTCACATAGTAGGTGAACATGAACACGGGCCAGAAGTACCAGCCCCACACCTGCCAGCCGGAATTGATGCCGTAGTAGGCCGCGCACACGATCGTGCAGAGCCCCGACACAGTCAGCTCGCGCCAGTAGACGAGGCGCCACGGCCGGCGGCAGAGCAGGATGTACGCGACGAGGCCGATCAATACCGGCACGATGCCCTTGGCGACGGCGAAGTAGCGCAGGCCGATCTGATAGTTTTCGCCGCGCACGTTGCCGATGGCTTTGGCGAGTCCCGAGACGGGCACGGGCGTGTCGAAGTAATGGAGATTGAGCGCGGCATAGGCCGCGAGCACCGGCACGATGACGAGGTACTTGCGCCAGTCGATGCGTTTGCGCTCGATGAGTTCGACGAGATCGCTGACGACCACGACCGATAGCGCGTCGAGCCGGCTCAGGAACAGCAGCGAGCCGAGCACGCCGCGCCACGGCCAGCGCCGCGTGCTGAAGTAGAGCACGAAGAGGACGGGCACCATGGTGGTTTCCATGCCCGTCGCGACGACCTGATAGAAGTACGCCGAGGCGGCGATCGCCGGAAATGCGATGCCGTAGCGCAGTCTCGACGCCACGCAAAAAAGCAGCAGGAACACAAACGAGAGGACGTAGATCTGCACGACGAGCGACGTGCTGGAAGTGCCGAAGACGAACGCGCTCGCCGTGAGCACGGCGGTCCAGAGCGGCTGGTAGCCGTTGGTGTCGAAGGGCGGCAGGAACGAGCTGGCCCCATGCGTGACGAGGTTCCTCGCAATGCCGAGGTAGTAGTACGCGTCGTCGACGATCAGGTCGACCCAGACGAGCGCCGGATGGCGCGCGACCAGCAGCAGCCCGGCCGCGAGGATCGACAGCACGCCCACGACGGACAATGCGTCGATCGCGTCGATCGACCTCTCGATGTATCGGTTCGTTATCTTCACGTGACGGTCCCATCCGGGTGCCGGCGCTTGGCGCGCATCGGCAACGGGTGCCTGACTGCGGGTGTGCGCCCGGCGCCTCGCCGCGACGAGGCGCGCGGCGACAGGCCGGACGCAACCAGCCTGCGAGCATGGTAGGCGAGCGGGCGGCCCCCCAGCGTTCGTCGCCCAACACAAGCGCGGCGAATTCGTCGGCGGCGGCGTTTTTTGCGTTCGCTGAAAAATTCGGCCCGGCATGCTAAGTTGCCGCATTGCCACTCACACGACGGAAGCGCATCAATGGAATACCGCACACTCGGCGACTCGGGCGTCAAGGTCAGCCTGATCGGTCTGGGCACGATGACCTGGGGCGAACAGAATACGGAAAGCGATGCGCACGCGCAGATCGATTACGCGCTCGATCACGGCGTGACGCTCGTCGATGCGGCCGAGATGTACCCGGTGCCGCCGCGTCCCGAGACGCAGGGGCTCACCGAACGCTATATCGGCACGTGGCTCGCGAAGCAACCCGCTGCGCGCGAGCGCATCGTGCTGGCCACCAAGATGACGGGTCCGGCGCGCCAGCCGCACAATCCGCGTCACATCCGTGGCGCCGGCAACCAGTTCGACCGCGCGAACCTGACCGAGGCGCTCGATGGCAGCCTCAAGCGGCTGCAGACCGACTACGTCGATCTGTACCAGCTGCACTGGCCCGATCGAAGCACGATGACGTTCGGCCGCAACGCCTATCCGTGGGTCGACGATCCCTATACGGTGCCGATCGAGGAAACGCTCGAAGTGCTCGCGGATTTCGTGAAGGCGGGCAAGGTGCGCCATATCGGTGTGTCGAACGAGACGCCGTGGGGCGTTGCGCAGTTTCTGCGCGCGGCGGAAAAACACGGCCTGCCGCGCATCGTGAGCGTCCAGAATCCGTACAGCCTGCTCAACCGCACGTTCGAAACCGGTCTGTCCGAGTTCAGCCATCGCGATGGCATCGGCCTGCTTGCCTATTCGCCGCTCGGCTTCGGCTGGCTCTCGGGCAAATACGAAGGCGGCGCGCGGCCCGAAGGCGCGCGTATCACGCTGTTCGAGCGTTTCCAGCGCTACAGCAAGCCGCAGGCCGTGGCGGCGACCTCGCGCTATGTGGCGCTCGCGAAACAACACGGCTTCACGCCCGCCCAATTCGCGCTCGCGTTCGTCAACAGCCGGCCGTTCGTGACGAGCAACCTGATCGGCGCGACCTCGCTCGACCAGCTGAAGGAGAACATCGGCAGCATCGATATGAAGCTCTCGGCCGAGATACTTGCGCAGATCGACGCGCTGCACGAAGCGCAGCCCAATCCGGCGCCCTGAGCGCGCCGGCCCGCCCCAGGCGGATCAAAAGGGGGCGGGCCCGGATTGGCGAACGGCGAGCAGTGCATTACGATCACGCGGCGGCGCTTCGCTGCTTCGCCCGCCGCGGCATCGTTGTTGTGACTGATCCACTCACCGGAGGCCAGCCAACATGAACACCGCACGCCAAGCTCCCCCGTCGCCCCAATCCGCTTCGACGCCCGCTTACGGGTGGCTGGTCTTCCTGCTGCTCGCGGTGGCCGGTCTCTTTTATGTGAAGTGGTTTCCGTATTACCACCGCGCCTTGAGCGCGCAGGAAACCCATTCGATCGGCAAGTCGATCCTGATGGGCACCGCCGCGAGCGCGCCGCCGCCATCGGCTTCGGCCGCGCTCGACTACGCGTGGGCCTACGGCAAGGCCATCTGGCAGGCGATGGTGCTCGGCCTGCTGCTCGGTTCGGCGGTCCAGGCGCTCCTGCCTGTCGAGTGGGTCGCACGCGTGCTCGGCCGGCGCGGCTTCGGCAGCGTGGTGGCGGGCGGCCTGCTTTCGTTGCCGGGCATGATGTGCACGTGCTGCGCGGCGCCCGTCGTCGCGGGGCTGCGGGCGCGCCAGGCCTCGGCGGGCGGGGCGCTGGCGTTCTGGCTCGGCAATTCGGTGCTCAATCCGGCGACGCTCGTGTTCATGGGTTTCGTGCTCGGCTGGCAGTGGAGTGCGTTGCGCCTCGTGCTCGGCATCGCGATGGTGTTCGGTCTCGGCTGGGTCGTGAACCGGCTGGTGAGCCCGGCCGAAGCCGAGGCCGCCGACGACCAGCTCGCGCAGCTCGCCGCCGCGCGCGCCGAACCGGACGGCAATGCGTTCGTGCGCTGGCTGCGGATTTTCGTGCGCATGGCCGTGCGACTCGTGCCCGAATACATCGTGCTCGTGCTGCTGCTCGGCGCGGCGCGCGCATGGCTCTTTCCGCACATCGGCCCGGACGTGACGAACAGTTTCGGCTGGATCCTCGCATTCGCGCTGGCGGGCATGCTGTTCGTGATTCCGACTGCGGGCGAGGTGCCGATCATTCAGGCGATGCTCTCGCTCGGCATGGGCGTCGGCCCTGCAGGCGCGCTTCTGATGACCCTGCCGCCCGTGAGCGTGCCGTCGCTCGCGATGCTCGCCCGTTCGTTCCGGCCGCGCGTGCTCGCGTTCGTCGCGGCGGCGGTCGTGCTGTTCGGCATCGCGGCGGGCTACGTGGCGCTCGCGGGCGGCTTTGTGTGACCGGCGGGGCTGCGCCCCTCGGGAGTGGCGGGTGGTACGATGGCGCCGTGCGGCTGACAGACTGACACAACAGCGACACAAGCATTGACACGAGGCGGTAAACGGCTCGCACAGGACAGGACAGGGCGCAAGCCCAGGAACAAGGCATGGCACAACAGAAGACCAATCCCAAACTCGAACAGGCCCTCACACGCGGCGATCTCGCGATTCGCCAGGCCAACTCCGCACGCGCGACCGCCGTGCTGCGCGCGCTCGGCAAAATGATCGTCGAGGCTTCGGCGACCATCGGCGTTCAGGCGCATACCTCGGTGCCCGACGGCGACCGCATCTATGACCCGGCCGACGGTCTGTGGCCGCAACAACTGCTGGTCTCGCTCGACGACCCCGTCGAGGACGCCGATCCCGAAGAAATCCGCACCATCCGCCTGCTCGCCGATACGACCGCGACCGTGTTTCGCGTCGAGTGGCATCGCGCCGACGGCAAGATCGGCCGCCAGGAAGGCGGTCCGTTCGCGACCGTGGCGTTCATCTCCGATGTCGACATCCCCTGGGGCGACGACGAAGACTGAAGCTCGCGCTGCCTCGGCCCAGGCGCCGAGCAGCCCGAATCAACGCATCATGCGGCGCCGGAACAACACCGACGCCACCGCGAACGCCACGATCACGTAGGCGAGCAGCACGCAGACGTGCAGCACGCCATGGTCGAGCGGCCGTCCGAGCATCGCTGGACGGATCAGCGCGACCGCGTGCGCGAGCGGCAGCATCAGCGTGACGTGCTGGGCGGCGGCGGGCAACTGCGTGATCGGGAAGAACACGCCGGAGAGCAGCAGCATCGGCGTGAGCACGAGCGTCTGGTAGAACATGAAGAAGTCATACGATGGCGCGAGCGCCGTGACGATCATCGCGATGCTCGCGAACGCGAGTCCGGCGAGCAAGATGACGGGCAGCGCGAGCAGCATCGACGGGAAGCTCGCGTAGCCGAGCAGTCCCGCGACGACCATGATCGCCGTGCCCGACAGCACCGACTTGCTGGCTGCCCACGCCATCTCGCCGAGCACGACGTCGCCAAGCGAGAGCGGCGTGTGCATGATCGCTTCCCACGTGCGCTGCACGTGCATGCGCGAAAAGCCCGAATACATCGACTCGAAGCTCGCGGACATCATCACCGACGAGCCCACCGTGCCGGCGGCGAGGAACGCGATGTACGAGACCCCGTCGACATGGCCGACCATCAGCCCGAGGCCGAAACCGAGGCCGAACAGATAAATCATCGGATCGGCAAGGTTGCCGAACATCGAGGCGAGCGCGAGCTTGCGCCACACCAGATAGTTGCGCCGCCACACGGCGATCCAGTTGGTGGCGTTCGACGGCAGCGCCGCATATGTCGCGGGCGCGGGCGAGTCGTGTCCACGCGCGGCGCCGCGGGCTGCGTCGTTGTCGTTTCGGCGGGTAGGCTGGTCCATGGAGTCGTGGCGAAGTGTAGAGCGTGGAGCGGGGTCGGGCGGGTTCAGTCCTGCATCTCGCGGCCCGTGAGCCGCAGAAACACGTCTTCGAGATTGGCCGGACGATGCAGATAGCGCACGTCGCCGCGATGGCGCAGCCGCGCGAGCACGGGCTGCGGCTCGTCGACGTAGCAAAAGAGCGTCTCGCCGCTGATCTCGGTGCGCTCGGCCAACGGCGCTAGTTCGTCGCGCAGCGCCAGCGGGTCCGGCCCGTACACCTCGATCACATCGCAGCCGATTTCCGATTCGATCAACCCGCTCGGCGTGCCTTCGACGATCTTGCGGCCTTCCTCGATCACGCAGACGCGATTGCAGAGCCGCTCGGCTTCTTCCATGAAATGGGTGGTCAGGAGAATCGTCTTGCCACGGGCCAGCAGCGAGCGCAGCCGCTCCCAGATGAGATGGCGCGCCTGCGGGTCGAGCCCGGTGGTCGGCTCGTCCATCACGAGCACATCGGGATCGTTGACGAGCGCGCGGGCGAGGGTGAGGCGCCGGCGCATGCCGCCCGAGAGTTCGTTCACGCGGGCATTCGCCTTGCTCTCGAGTCGCGCGAACTCGAGCAGCGGCGCGACCAGCGCCTCGGTCTGCGCGGCGGAGAGACCGAAGTAGCGCCCGAAGACGAGCAGGTTCTCGCGCACCGTGAAGTCCGGGTCGAGGTTGTCGAACTGCGGCACGACGCCGACACGCTTGCGCGCATGACGCGCGCGCGCGGGCACGGGCTCGTTGCACAGGCTGATTCGGCCCGCGTCGGGGGAGACGATGCCGAGCAGCATGCGCAAGGTCGTCGTCTTGCCGGCGCCGTTCGGGCCGAGCAGGCCGAAACATTCGCCGGGCTGGACGTTGAACGTCAACTGGTCGACGACCGTCTTGTCGCCGTAGTGCTTGATGACCTGCTCGAATTCGATGGCGGCTGGCATGTCTCGGTGCGTAGTGGATGCGAGGATCGCGTGCAGCTTGGCGAGGCGGCCTATTCTAGATCATCGGTGGCGGCACGTCCGGGCACCGCGGCGCTCGCGTCAATGACTGTCGCGGCAAGTTTTTTTGGGTTGGACTCGTGATCGACCTGGCGTTTTCCAGTGCTTGCAAGCGTAATTGCGGCGCACCATCATGAAGTGGCACAACCCGCGATTGGCGCGGGTGGGGAGAAGAGATCATGGCGAGCTACAAAAAAATCCTGCTCTGTTACGACGGCTCGCGCGAAGGCCGCAAGGCACTGCGCTGCGGTGCCGACCTGGCGCTCGATCTGAAGGCCGAGACACACTTGCTTTCGGTGGTCGACATGCGCTCGACGATCGCTCAAAGCGCAGGTCTCCTGACCGACGTCGCCTGCGGACGCTTCGAGGAAACCGCGCGCGAGATCCTCCAGGAGGGCGTCGAGTGGCTGACCGAGCGCGGCGTCACGGCCGAGGGGCACTTTGCCTTCGGCCATCCGATCGACGAGATCGCCAACCTCGCCAACGAGCTGCACGTCGATCTCGTGGTGGTCGGCCATCGTTGCCGCACGGGGCTGTCACGCTGGTGGATGGGCGCGGGCAACACGCCGCTGCTCGATCGCGTGTCGTGCAGCATTCTCGTCGCCTGTTCGTCGGCTGCTGAGGAAAAGCTGCAGGCCGCGGCGGCCTGAGCACGGCGGCTAGCACGCCGCGCGTGGCGGCGTATTACCTCGCGAAGTCGACGCGATGCTCAGATGAACGTGCGCATTCTTGAGGATGCGTGAAGCGCCTGGCGTTTCATTTGACACGTTGAATCGCGCTTCGATTTCGCGAGGTCCAGAATGGCTGCATCCTCTTCAGTAGGCGGTTCTTCTGCTTTTACTCCGCCGCCCGGGTCTGCTGCATCGAGCGGCAACGTTAGCGGCGAGACTTCTCCATCGACGAGCCCCACGCCACCCACCTGCATTGCGTACTCGAGTGCCGATGCACCGTATTCCCCAGGCGTAAAAGGTCCGGCATGCGTGCCGCCGGACAAGGGGAGCGGGCAACGCACCGGCGTCACGCCTGAGCACGAACGCAGCGGTGATCGAGGCTTGAAGCGAGGCGTGAAGCATGTGACGGAAGCCAGACTCATCCATCGGCAGAAAATGCGCGCGCGAGCTCGCACTATGAACAAGTTAGCCGAGGGGCAAGTCAAGCACGCCTATACGCCACGACAGATTATCGCGAGGTCTTTCGCCAGCAGGCGTACGGACGAGAACTGGAGAAAAACGCTCGCACGCGTGCTCGAGAACCTGCGAAAGCTGATTTAGCGCGCTAGCGATTGAGTTCGACCGCCGACAACTGCCACGAAAACAGCCCGTGACGCCGCAGGATGATGGTGAACCGCTCGCTGCTCCTGTCGCGCAGGCGCGTCACGGCAAACACATTGAAGCTGCGATAACCGGTTTCCGTGTGGAAGGTTGCGGGCGAACTCGCGGTCCCGCCGACCGAACCCGGCAGCGGCGCCAGCGCCGGTGAAGCCGGCGTCTGCGCGGCGGCGGGCGGCGCGGCAGTGTTGTGCGCCGGCTGCCCCGTGCCCGAAGTGTCGGGCGGAATCCCGTCGAGCAGTCCCGCGACGCCCTCCGGCGTCACATACACATCGACGAGCGGCCCGACGAGCGCCGAACCGATCGCGAGCCCGAACAGCATGAGCGGATTGTTGCCGTGCTCGGCGGTAAACCGGCGCACCAGCAAATCACCGAGTTGCTGCTTGAGGCTCGTGCGCAACGCCGGGTAGTCGACGTACTGGCTCAGCGCGTCCGCATCGCGGGCGTCGGCGGCTGTCTTCATGCGCGACAGCGCGATATACGGCGACGCGTATGTGTACGCCGCTACAGCGACGACGATGAACGCGGCCAGCACCCAGGCGAGTGGCTTGACGCGGGATTTTCGTTGCGAAGAAATAGCGGACATGGTCGAAGACGAGAAAAGAAACGGTCTCCAATGGACTGCGCCCGCGCGAAAACGATCCCTCGACCGAACGACGCCCGCTTACTTCGCCAGCGCGACGGGCGTATCGCCTTGCTGCTCGGCGATACAGCGGTCGATCATGCGGCACACCGCGTCGACGGTGCCGACCATGATGAGCCGCGACGGTCCGTGATAGACGCGCACCGGGCCACGCCGGGCGGGCTCGCGGTTCAGCGCGCTGTTGAGCGACACGCGGGCGAACGCCGGTTGGGCGGACGGCAACGGTGGCGTAACGGGAGCGGAGGGCGCGCGCTCCACCGGCGCGTCGGCCGGCGGATCGAACAGCGGCAACGACGGCTGGGTGCCGCGCACCACGACGCTCGTTGCGCACGATGCGATGCCACGCAGATGGCGCAGACGGCCGAATTGACGGAAAGGCAGCAGACGGGCAAGACGTTCCATGATGCGCTCCAGACGGAGTTCAGAATTCGGTGGGCCGGATCAGTCCGACGGCGATGCCTTCGAGCGCGAACTCCGCACTGCCGGCCTCGACAAAGATGTTGTCGTAATCAGGGTTCTCGGCGATCAGTTCAAGGCCGTTCGGGCGGCGCTTGAGCCGCTTGACCGTCACGTCGTCGCCCAGCCGCGCGACGATGATCTGGCCGTCCTTCGCCTCGGCCTTCTTCTGCACCGCGAGCAGGTCGCCGTCGAGGATGCCGGCATCGCGCATCGACAGCCCGCGCACCTTGAGCAGGTAGTCGGGCTTGCTCGAGAACAGCGCCGGGTCGCACGCGTAGTGCTGCGCGATGTGCTCCTGCGCGAGGATCGGACTGCCCGCGGCCACCCGGCCGATGAGCGGTAGCGACAACTGCATGATGCTGGCATGCGGCAGCGTGAACTGATGCGGCAGCTCGTCGGCCGACGGCACGAGCCGGATGCCGCGCGAGGCGCCGGCCGCCAGCTCGATTACCCCTTTGCGCGCGAGCGCCCGCAGGTGTTCCTCCGCCGAATTGGCCGAGCTGAAGCCGAGTTCGGCCGCGATCTCGGCGCGCGTGGGCGGAAAGCCCGTACGCTCGATCGCGCGGCGGATCAGATCGAAAACCTGCTGCTGTCGTGCGGTGAGTTTGGTCATGGCGCCACTGTATGGATGAACAGGTGACTGTATTTTTATACAGTATCCGACACTTTTCAAGCATTACTTGAAGTCCGTCGCCCGGACGTTGCGATGACGCCGGTTGGCGACGCCGTAACGACGATTCGAATGTCGTCGCAGCGGCTGCGTCTGCCTTTACCACTTTTGCGTATTAAAAAATGAAGAACAATTATTTTTAATGATGAAGGCCGATCGTTAGACTGGCCCCACTCGATCAACCCACACCAACGAATACACGGAGAGAGTGGATGAGCAACCGCAATACGGGGCACGCAGGCTGGCTTAAGACCATCGTCGCCAAACTGGTCATGGGTGTGGCGCCGCTCGCCACGCTGGCCGCGATCGCGCCGGCCGCGCATGCGGACACGGCGCTCCTCAACGTGTCGTACGACCCCACCCGCGAGCTGTACCAGGATGTCAACGAGGCGTTCGCGAAGCAGTGGAAAGCGAAGACCGGCGAGTCGCTCACGATCAAGCAGTCGCACGGCGGCTCGGGCGCACAGGCGCGCTCGGTGCTCGACGGGCTGCAGGCCGACGTGGTCACGCTCGCACTCGCTTATGACATCGATGCGCTCGCGAACAAGGGGTTGATCGCGCAGGACTGGCAAAAGCGCCTGCCGGACAACGCGTCGCCGTACACCTCGACGATCGTGTTCCTGGTGCGCAAGGGCAATCCGAAGCACATCAAGGACTGGAACGACCTGGCCCAGCCGGGCGTGTCGATCGTGACGCCGAATCCGAAGACCTCGGGCGGCGCGCGCTGGAACTATCTGGCCGCGTGGGCGTACGCGCTGCATCAGCCAGGCGGCAACGAGCAAAAGGCCAAGGAGTTCGTCGCCAAGCTGTACAAGAATGCGGGCGTGCTCGATTCGGGCGCGCGTGGCGCGACGACGAGCTTCGTGCAACGCGGCATCGGCGATGTGCTGATCGCCTGGGAAAACGAGGCGTTCCTCTCGCTCAAGGAGTTCGGTCCGGACAAGTTCGAGATCGTCGTGCCGTCGGTGAGCATCCTCGCCGAGCCGCCGGTGGCCGTCGTCGACAAGGTGGTCGAGAAGCACGGCACGCGCAAGGTCGCCGATGCCTACCTGCAGTTCCTGTACAGCGAAGAAGGCCAGGAGATCGCCGCGAAGAACTTCTACCGTCCGCGCTCGGACAAGGTGCCGGCCGCGCTCACGGCGAAGTTCCCGAAGCTCAAGCTGTACACGGTCGACGATACCTTCGGCGGCTGGGCGAATGCACAGAAGACCCATTTCGCGGATGGCGGCGTGTTCGATTCGATCTACTCGCCGCAGTAAGCAACGCGGGCGAACGCGGCGAGAGCCGCGTGAGTCCCGACGAGGCGCGCCATTGCGGCGCGCCTTTTTGGCGCATGACGCCGCAGCCAACTTGAAAGAGCAACGAGCATGACGACGTTCCGCTTACGCAAGCCCAGTGCCTTACCGGGCTTCGGCATTACGCTGGGCATCACGGTGGCTTATCTGAGCCTCGTGGTGCTGATCCCGCTGGCCGCCACCTTCCTGAAGACCGCGACGCTCGACTGGTCCCAGTTCGTGCGCGCGGTCGCTTCGCCGCGCGTGCTCGCGTCGTACCGCCTCACGTTCTTCAGTGCGCTCGGCGGCGCGCTGATCAATGCCGTGTTCGGCTTCCTGCTCGCGTGGGTGCTCGTGCGCTACACGTTTCCGTTCAAACGCATCGTCGATGCGCTCGTCGATCTGCCGTTCGCGCTGCCGACCTCGGTGGCCGGCATCTCGCTCGCGGCGGTCTATGCGGGCAACGGCTGGATCGGTCAGTTTCTGCAGCCGCTCGGCATCAAGATCGCGTTCACGCCGGCTGGCGTGCTGGTCGCGCTGACGTTCATCGGCCTGCCGTTCGTCGTGCGCACGGTGCAGCCGGTGCTCGAGGATTTCGAGCGCGAGCAGGAAGAAGCTGCGGCGTGCCTCGGCGCCACGCGCTGGCTCACGTTCCGCCGCGTCGTGCTGCCGGCCGTGGTGCCGGCGCTGCTGACGGGGTTCGCGCTCGCGTTCGCGCGCGCGCTCGGCGAGTACGGCTCGGTGATCTTCATCGCGGGCAACGTGCCGATGAAGTCCGAGATCACCTCGCTGCTCATCATCACCAAGCTCGAACAGTACGACTACGCGGGCGCGACGGCGCTCGCGGTGGTCATGCTGTGCGTGTCGTTCGTCATGCTGCTCTTGATCAACACACTGCAGTGGTATCTGCAGCGGCGCACGGGCCGCGGCGCATCGAGTGCGCCGCCGTTGGGCGCCGCCGAAGCGGCGCTCGCGGGAGGTGCGCGATGAGCGGTTCTGTCAACCACGCACGCCGCCCCGATCCGGTCACCGAAGCGCCGTGGGTGCGCTGGCTCCTGATCGGCATCGCACTCGTGTTTCTCGCGCTCTTTCTGGTCGTGCCGCTCGTCGCGGTGTTTTACGAGGCGTTGAGAAAGGGTATCGGTTTCTATCTGGAGTCGCTCGCCGATCCCGATGCGATCTCGGCGATCAAGCTCACCCTCATCACGGCCGCGATCGCCGTGCCGCTCAATGTCGCGTTCGGGCTCGCGGCGTCGTGGGCGATCGCGAAGTTCGAGTTTCGCGGCAAGGCGCTGCTCACGACGCTGATCGACCTGCCGTTCTCGGTGTCGCCGGTGATCTCGGGTCTCGTCTATGTGCTGTTGTTCGGCGCGCAAGGATGGCTCGGGCCCTGGCTTGCCGAGCACGACGTGCAGATCATTTTCGCGGTGCCCGGCATCGTGCTCGCGACGATCTTCGTGACGTTCCCGTTCGTCGCGCGTGAGCTGATTCCGCTCATGCAGGCACAAGGCAACGACGAGGAAGAAGCCGCGCACGTGCTCGGCGCCTCGGGCTGGCAGATGTTCCGGCGCGTGACGCTGCCCAACATCCGCTGGGGTTTGCTCTACGGCGTGATCCTCTGTAACGCACGGGCGATGGGCGAATTCGGCGCGGTCTCGGTGGTATCGGGCCACATCCGCGGCCAGACCGACACGATGCCGCTGCACGTCGAGATCCTCTACAACGAGTACAACTTCTCGGCCGCGTTCGCGGTGGCATCGCTGCTCGCGCTGCTCGCGCTCGTGACGCTCGGGCTCAAGCTGCTCGCGGAGCGTCATCTCGCCGCCGAGTTGCCGGGCGAGGGCGCCGTGCCCGCGCATGCGGGGCCGGCGCCGGGTATCAGTGGATCGAGTGTTTCGGTGCCCCGCGCGGTTCAACAGGCGCAACAGGTTCAGTAGAAAAGTGATTGGGCGGGGCGGGGGCCGGGCGCTGACGCACCCGTTCCCGCCGACCGCAAATGAATTGCATGGGGCGGGAGTCAGCGCTGAAAAGCCGACTCCAGCCTACAAATGAGGAGCTGTACTCATGGGCATCACCGTTCGCAATCTGCAGAAACGCTTTGGCGATTTCACGGCGCTGGACAACGTCTCGCTCGACTTCCCGGCCGGCGAGCTGGTCGCGCTGCTCGGGCCGTCCGGCTGCGGCAAGACCACGCTGCTGCGCGTGATCGCGGGTCTCGAATACGCCGACGAAGGCCAGGTCGTCCTGCAAGGCCAGGACGTCGGCACGGTCGGCGCACGCGAGCGTCAAGTGGGTTTCGTGTTCCAGCACTACGCGCTGTTTCGCCATATGACGGTGTTCGAGAACGTCGCATTCGGGCTGCGCGTGAAGCCGCGCAACGAACGACCCTCCGAGGCGGTGATCCGCGAGAAGGTGCATGAACTGCTCAAGCTCGTGCAGCTCGACTGGCTCGCGCAGCGCTATCCGTCCGAACTGTCGGGCGGCCAGCGCCAGCGCATCGCGCTCGCCCGGGCGCTCGCGGTCGAGCCGAAGGTGCTGCTGCTCGACGAGCCGTTCGGCGCGCTCGATGCCAAGGTGCGCAAGGAGCTGCGCGGCTGGCTGCGGCGTCTGCACGACGATCTGCATATCTCGACCATCTTCGTCACGCACGATCAGGAAGAGGCACTCGAAGTCGCCGATCGCATCGTCGTGCTCAATCGCGGACATGTCGAGCAGGTGGGCAGCCCGCAAGACGTGTACGATCATCCGCAGACCGCCTTCGTCTATGAGTTCCTCGGCGCGGCGAACCGGCTGCGCGGCCGGGTCGCGGCGAGCGGCTTCATCGCCGACGGCGCCGCGGCGCCGATCGCCGTGCAAGCGGGCTTCGAGGGACCGGCGCTCGCCTACGTGCGCCCGCACGATCTCTCGCTGTATCCGCAGGCGACCGATCATCGCGACGGCATCGTGGTCGATGTGCGCCGCGTGGTGACGCTGGGCGGCTCGGTGCGGGTCGAACTCGAAGGACGCGCGGGCACGACGCTCGAAGCGCAACTCGATCGCGAAGCGTGGCGCGCGCTCAGCCTCGACGTCGGCGATATCGCCACGGTCGTGCCGCGCTCGCTGCGCGTGTTCCCGGCCCATTGACGCTAAGCTCAACGCAAAACAGCAATCCGCCAGCAGGGGAGCGCGTATCGCGCGCTGGCGGCTGCCACCGACAAGAGACAAACGATGAACTTCCAGCAACTGCGCTTCGTGCGCGAGGCCGTGCGCCAGAACATGAACCTGACCGAAGTCGCGAACGTGCTGTACACGTCGCAGTCGGGTGTGTCCAAGCAGATCAAGGACCTCGAGGACGAACTCGGCGTCGATATCTTCATTCGCCGCGGCAAGCGGCTCACCGGGCTGACCGAGCCGGGCAAGGCGGTCCATCAGCTGATCGAGCGCATGCTGCTCGATGCGGAGAACCTGCGCCGCGTCGCGCGCCAGTTCGCCGATCAGGACAGCGGCCACCTCGTCGTGGCGACCACCCACACCCAGGCGCGCTACGCGCTGCCCAAGGTCGTCCACAAGTTCACCGAGGTGTTCCCGAAGGTGCACCTCGCGCTGCGCCAGGGCAGCCCGCAGCAGATCGCGCAGATGATCATCAACGGCGAAGCGGACATCGGCATCTCCACCGAGGCGCTCGACCGCTATCCCGACATCGTCACGTTCCCGTGCTACTCGTGGCATCACGTGGTGGTCGTGCCGAAGACGCACCCGCTCGTCGGCCGCGATAACCTGACGCTCGAAGAGATCGCCGAGTATCCGGTCATCACCTACGACCAGGACTTCACGGGCCGCTCGCACATCGATCAGGCGTTCGCCAAGGCAGGCGCGATTCCCGACGTCGTGCTGACCGCCATCGACGCCGACGTGATCAAGACCTACGTCGAGCTGGGCATGGGCATCGGCATCGTGGCCGCGATGGCTTACGACCCGAAGCGCGACACCGAGCTGATCGCGCTCGACACGCAGCAACTGTTCGAGGCGAGCACCACGCGCGTCGGCTTGCGCAAGGGCGCGTTCCTGCGTCAATACGCGTACCGCCTGATCGAAATGTTCGCGCCGCATCTGAGCGAGCAGCAGATCGCGAGCCAGTTGCGCGAAGTCGCCTGAGCCTGCGCGCGGCGACCCCGGACGCAGGGCCTGCGCGCGCCGCCGACTGGCCATTCGGCTAGGTGGCGCGCGCGGGGCTTTCGTCTACAATCGGCGCCATGAACACACCCACTTTCTCCAACGCGACGCAGGCGCTGCCGCGCGTCGCCGTGCTCGCCACGGGCGGCACCATCGCGGGCTCGGCGCCAGACGCGGCCAATACCGCCGGCTATCAGGCGGGCGTGATCGGTGTCGCGCAACTGCTCGCGGCCGTGCCCGGGCTCGACACCGTCGCGCAGATCCATGCCGAGCAAGTGGCGAGCATCGACAGCAAGGACATGGCGCTCACGCTGTGGACGCAACTCGCCACGCGCATCAACGAGCTGCTGGCACGCAACGATGTGGACGGCGTCGTCGTCACGCACGGCACGGACACGCTGGAAGAAACGGCCTGGCTTTTGCAGCTGACGGTCAAGAGCAGCAAGCCCGTCGTGCTGACGGCGGCCATGCGGCCGGCCACGGCGCTCTCGGCGGACGGTCCGCTGAACCTGCGCAACGCTGTGGCGGTGGCGGCGGACCCGCAATCGGCGGGACAGGGCGTGCTGGTGGCGTTCAGCAACCGCATTCACTGCGCACGCGACGTCACGAAGGTGAGCACGTATGCGGTCGATGCGTTCCAGTCGCCTGACGTGGGCGCGCTCGGCTGGGTGCAGGACGGCCGCGTCGAATTCGCGCGCCGTGCATTGCGACCCCATACGCTCGCGTCCGAATTCGCGGTGGGCGCGCCGTGGCCGGCGGTCGAGATCGTCGCGAGCTATGCGGGCGTCACGCGCACCGCGGTCGATGCACTCGTTGCGGCAGGTGTGCGCGGCATCGTGGTGGCGGGCACGGGCAACGGTTCCATTCACGCCACCTTGCAGCAGGCGCTGGTGGAAGCGGCCGCGAACGGTGTGGCCGTCGCGCGCGCATCGCGTGTCGGTTCGGGCCATGTCATGCACAACGGCGCGGCAAGCGACGATGCGCTCGGCTTCGTCTCGGCGGGTACGCTCAATCCATACAAGGCGAGGGTGCTGTTGATGCTGGCGCTGGCCGCGGGCGCAAGCGGCGCGGCGGACCTTCAGCGCGTGTTCGATACCTATTGAAGAACGAGACGTTGCGCGGCGGCGCACCTGGGCAACGCCGCGCAACGTCGATGGTTCATTGCGGCGGAATCACGAGTACCTGACCGGGATAGATCTTGTCGGGGCTCTTGAGCATCGGTGTGTTCGCCTCGAAGATCACATCGTTCTTCGCGCCGCTGCCGTAGTACTTCTCGGCGATCTTCCACAGGTTGTCGCCTGCGACGACCGTATGGTGCTGCGCCTCCGGCGCCGGGTTGGTCACCTGCAACTGGTCGTCGACCTTGTCGACGTTTTGCACATTGCCCGCCGCGACCAGAATCTTCTCCTTGGTCGGCTGGTCGGCCGCCGTGCCGGTGACCGTGACCGTATGGGTCGCGCCGTCGTACGTGACGCCGAGGTTGTCGGCTGTGAGACCCTGCGCGGCGATATAGGCCGCGATCGCGTCGCCGGCCTTCTGGTTCAGTTCGGCGAGATCGGGTGCCGCTGCTGGCGCGGCCTGCGTCTGGGTCTGTGCCTGCGCCGGTTCCGCGGCGTGGCTGAACAGCTTTTCGCCGGCTTCCTTGATGAAGTTGAGAATGCCCATCGTCCTGCTCCCTCACGTGGTTGAAACAACGCGTGACGTCTACCGTGCCTCGATTCAATGGCAGACGGATGAAAAGGCAGGATAGTAGAAAGGGACGACCGGCGCGGTCTACCGCGCGCGGGTCAAAGATGGTTAAACGATGCATCGCGCACGAGCTGGCGCAATGAATGAGCGCAACCGAAACGGGCTTGCGCTTGCGTGTGCAATCCGACAGCCGGACACCCGACGACGACGTCTGACCGACCAAGGCTTCCCCGTCGCCACCGGGTGCCGCTGCGGACCCCACAGACCGCTCTCAGCCCAGAGCGGCCCCATTTGCTCCGGCACGGCTATTGCCGCCACGGAGCGCCCCACCGATGGCCATCGCTCGCGTTCGAGAATGGCCGATATGAACTGGATGTTGTCGCGCCGCGACGTCTGAGCGTCGCGAGCGCGTGCGTGCGGCGGCGGTCAGGCCGCCTTTGCCTGCGCGTCCGGTGCCTGGGCGATCTCGAAGTTCGCCATGATTTCGAGCGCGCGGATCAGCGCCGAGTGATCCCACGCCTTGCCGCCGTTCGCCACGCACACGCTGAAGAGTTGCTGGGCGCTCGCCGTGTGCGGCAGCGCGATGCCGAGCTTGCGTGCGCCGTCGATCGCGAGGTTCAGATCCTTCTGATGCAGCTCGATGCGAAAGCCCGGATTGAACGTGCGCTTGGTCATGCGCTCGCCGTGCACTTCGAGGATGCGCGACGAAGCGAAACCACCCATCAACGCGCGACGCACGCGCTCAGGATCCGCGCCCGAACGTGCCGCGAACAGCAGCGCTTCGGCCACGGCCTCGATGTTGAGCGCGACGATGATCTGGTTGGCGACCTTGCAGGTCTGCCCCGCGCCGTTGTCGCCGATGAGCGAGATGTTCTTGCCCATCAGGTCAAAGAGCGGCTTGGCCTGATCGAACGCTTTCTGCGGGCCGCCGACCATGATCGTGAGCGTGGCCTCGCGCGCGCCGACTTCGCCGCCCGAGACCGGCGCGTCGAGATAGTCGCAACCGAGCGCGTTGATCTTCTTGGCGAAGTCCTGCGTTTCGAGCGGCGAGATCGAGCTCATGTCGATCACGAGCTTGCCGGCGGACAGGCCCTTGGCGACGCCATCGTCGGCGAAGAGGACGTTGGCGACATCGGGCGTATCGGGGACCATCGAAATGATGATGTCGGCTGCCTGCGCCACAGCCGTCGAACTCTCGACGACGGTGGTCTGTCCGCGCAGATCGTCGGGCACCGGATAGGTGCCGTTCACAACGAGCGAGTAGCCGCCCTTCAGGAGGTTGCGGGCCATGTGCGCGCCCATGATGCCGAGGCCGATGAATCCGATCTTTGCCATGCGTATTTCTCCAGTGTGTCTTTGACGTTGCGTGTCGATGCGTAAAAGGGGGGACGCTGCGTTCAGGCAAGGGCCGCTGCGCGTTGCTGCGCGGCGCGCAGCCAGCCGAGACCTTCAGTGGTCGTCGTGCGCGGCTTGTACTCGCAGCCGATGTAGCCCTCGTAGCCGAGCGAATCGAGCAGGTCGAACAGGAACGGATAGTGGATCTCGCCCGTGCCCGGCTCGTTGCGCCCGGGGTTGTCGGCCAGCTGGATATGGGCGATCTTCGCGAAGTGTTTCTTGATCGTCGCGGCGAGTTCGCCCTCCATGCGTTGCATGTGATAGATGTCGTATTGCAGGTAGAGATTGTCCGAGCCGACTTGCGCGATCACGTCGAGCGCCTCGGCCGAACGGTTCAGCGCGAAGCCCGCGATGTCGTAAGAGTTGCAGGGCTCGACGAGCAGGCGAATGCCCTCGCGGCCCAATGCAGTGGCAGCAAAGCGCAGGTTCTCGACGATCGTCGCGAGCGCCGTGTCACGATCGACATCGGCGGTCGGAATGCCGACGAGGCAATTGAGTTGCGGCACATCGAGTGCTTTCGCGTACTCGATCGCGCGCCCAACACCTTCCTGGAATTCGGCCCGGCGCGCTGGCAGGCACGCGATCCCGCGCTCGCCCGCTTCCCAGTTGCCCGCGGGCAGGTTGTGCAGTACGAGCTTCAGATTGTGGCGTTCGAGTTGTTGCGCGAGTTCGACGGCCTTGTACGGATAGGGGAACAAAAACTCGACGGCGTCGAACCCCGCGCTCGCAGCCGCCGCGAAGCGATCGAGGAACGGGACTTCATTGAACAGCATCGTGAGATTGGCGGCGAATTTCGGCATTGTGTGTGTCTCGCTGGTCGGTCAGTGGAAACCGGCTCGATGAGCGTGCGGGCCTGGGCTTTGGGTCCGCACGCGTGCCGGGTGATGCAACGCTCGATGCGATGTCGTGTCAGTCGAGCAAACTGATTGCCGTGGGCGCATGCTCCGGCTTTTCGGCGAGGTCTTCGAACTCGTTGATCGCGTCGATTTCAGTGCCCATCGAGATGTTCGTCACGCGCTCGAGAATCACTTCGACGACCACCGGCACGCTGAACTCGGACAACATGGCCTGCGCCTTCTTGAGCGCCGGTGCGATCTCTTCGGGCTTGAACACGCGCAGCGCCTTGCAGCCGAGGCCCTCGGCCACCGCGACGTGATCGACGCCATAGCCGTTCAGTTCGGGCGCGTTGATGTTCTCGAAGGCGAGCTGCACGCAGAAGTCCATATCGAACTGACGCTGCGCCTGACGAATCAGCCCGAGATACGAGTTGTTCACCACCACGTGCACGTACGGCAGCTTGAATTGCGCGCCGACCGCGAGTTCCTCGATCATGAACTGGAAGTCGTAGTCGCCCGAGAGCGCCACGATCGGCCGGGCCGGATCGGCGGCACGCACGCCGAGCGCTGCCGGAATCGTCCAGCCGAGCGGGCCCGCCTGACCGCAGTTGATCCAGTTGCGCGCCTTGTAGACGTGCAGGAACTGCGCGCCCGCGATCTGCGAGAGACCGATCGTGCTCACATAGCAGGTGTCGCGGCCGAACACCTTGTTCATCTCTTCGTAGACGCGCTGCGGCTTGATCGGCGTGCTCTCGAAGTGGGTCTTGCGATGCATCGTGCGCTTGCGTTGCTGGCAGTCCGCCACCCACGCGCTGCGATCCTTGAGCTTGCCCGCGGCCTGCCATTCCTTCGCCACTTCGACGAACAGTTCGAGCGCGGCCTTGGCATCGGACACGATGCCCAGATCCGGGCCGAACACGCGGCCGATCTGGGTCGGTTCGATATCGACGTGCACGAACTTGCGGCCCTTGGTGTAGACCTCGACGCTGCCCGTGTGGCGATTCGCCCAGCGGTTGCCGATGCCGAGCACGAAGTCGGAGGCCAGCATCGTCGCGTTGCCGTAGCGGTGCGAGGTCTGCAGCCCGACCATGCCGGCCATCAGCGGATGGTCGTCGGCAATCGCGCCCCACGACATCAGCGTCGGAATCACCGGCACGCCGACGATCTCGGCAAACTGCACGAGCAAATCTTCGGCCGCCGCGTTGAGGACGCCGCCGCCCGACACGATGAGCGGTTTCTCGCTGGCATTGAGCAGTTGGAGCGCGGCCTCTATCTGCTTGCCGCTCGCCTTGGGCTTGTAGACCGGCAGCGGTTCGTAGGTATCGATGTCGAACTCGATTTCGGCGAGCTGGACGTCGATCGGCATGTCGACCAGCACCGGACCCGGACGGCCCGAGCGCATCAAATGGAACGCCTGCTGGAACACGCGTGGCACGAGCGCCGGTTCACGCACCGTGACCGCCCACTTGGTCACGGGCTTGGCGATCGATTCGATATCGACGGCCTGGAAGTCTTCCTTGTAGAGGCGTGCACGCGGCGCCTGGCCCGTGATCGCGAGGATCGGAATCGAATCGGCCTGGGCCGAGTAAAGACCCGTGATCATGTCGGTGCCCGCCGGCCCCGAGGTGCCGATGCACACGCCGATGTTGCCCGGCGCGGCACGCGTGTAGCCCTCGGCCATGTGCGAGGCGCCCTCTACGTGGCGCGCCAGCACGTGGGTGATGCCGCCGGCCTTCTTGAGCGCCGAGTAGAACGGGTTGATTGCGGCACCCGGCACGCCGAACGCGGTGTCGATACCTTCTTTTTCGAGCACCAGTGCAGCGGCGTCGACGGCTCTCATCTTGGCCATGAATGTCTCCTCAATGTCGCGGAAGCGGAAATGAACGACTGTTGAGAGGCACTTTAGAGTCGCCGGAAAGGTTTGATAAGATCAGTCGAGGTCGCTTATTTCGAAACAAAAAGTATGGAATAGGCCGGGCGGCGCCGGGCCGGCACTGGAGACAACCATGGACCGCTTCAAACAGATCGAAACTTTCGTGCGGGTCGCCGATGCGGGCAGCCTCGCGGCGGCGGCGCTGGAGGAGGGCGTCTCGCCGGTGATTCTCGGGCGGCGCATCGACGCTCTGGAAAAGCGCCTCGGTGTGAAGCTCATGTATCGCTCGACGCGCCGGCTCGTCGTGAGCGAAGAGGGCGCGGCGTTTCTCGAACGCTGTCGCGGCCTGCTCGCGGACTGGGACCAGGCCGAGAACGAGATGAGCGCCGGGAGGCGCGCCGTGTCGGGCCATCTGATCGTGTCGGCGCCGGCCGCGTTCGGACGCAAGCACGTCGCGCCGCTCGCCCCGCCGTTTCTCGCCGACAAGCCCGAGCTGCAGGTCTCGTTCAATCTCACCGATCGGGTCGTCGATCTGGTGCGCGAGGGCTACGATCTGTCGATCCGCATCGGCGGCGCGGTCGATCCGAATTTCGTCGCGGTCAAGCTGGCGTCGAACCGGCGCGTGGTGTGCGGCACGCCCGACTACTTTCGGCAGCACGGTCGGCCGAAGACGCTCGAGGACCTGCCGCAGCACAACTGTCTCGCGTTCAATCTGCAGGGTGGCCAGAATCGAGGCTGGAATTTCCGCCGCAACGGCAAGCTCGTCACCGTGCGCGTGGGCGGCACGCTCGATTGCAACGATGGCGAGTTGCTGCATCGCTGGGTGTCCGAAGGACTCGGGCTCGGTTGGCGCTCGACGTGGGAAATCGAGGAGCAACTCGCGCGCGGCGAACTGGAGACGGTGCTCGACGATTTCGCGCTGCCCGACTACGACATCCTCGCGGTCTATCCGCAGCAGCGCTATGTGCCGGCCAAGGTTCGCTATTTCATCGACTATCTGAAGGAAATCTACGCGCGGCCCGGTTATTGGGGCGGGGCGGCGTGAATCTGCGCCCCGCCCGATCTCAACCCGCGGCCCCGGCGCCCACGACGATCAAGCCATTCATCGTCTCGTGCCCCGAGCCGCAGAAGACGTCGCACAGAAACTGCACGTTGCCCGCTTCCCCGGCCTCGGCGGCAAGATGCACAACGGTGCCGGGCGGCACGTCCGCGCGCACGCCGAACTGCGGGATCGAAAAGCCCATCAGCGTGTCCTCGGAGGTGAGTTCGAACACCACGCGCTCGTGCGGTGCGAGCGGGATACGGGCTGGCGTGAAGACGAAGCGCCGCGCGTGGACCTTGATGACACGGGGCTCGGCCGCGCGCGCGTCGACGCGCAACAGCGCGCCGGCACCGAGCGTCGCGAACACGCCGACGGCGCGCGAGGCCAGCCAGCGGCGCCTGGCCATGGAGATGTCGCTCATGATGGGTTCCTTGTGCGTACGGTTCAGGCGAGCGAGCGGATCGGCATCTCGGTCAGCGCGAACGCGCCGGGCGCCTCATCGACCGTGACGCTGCGCCAGCCGAGGCCGCGATACGGCGCGGCGGCGTCCCAGGGCACCGGCAGGCGTTGCGCCTGCGAGCCCGGTGCGGGCAGCGGGAACATCAACGAGCGCGCCGCGTGATGCGCAATCTGGCCCGTCATCGTGTGGTTCTCCTGATGAATATGGCCGTAGAACACCGTCACGTTGGCGTGTTTGCTCAGCACGTCGATGACCGCGGCGCCGTCGCGCGTCGCCCAGTCCCACTGCGGCGCGAGATCGAAGAGCGGCCGGTGCGTGAAGACGACGATACGGGCATCGGCGCTTTGCTTCGCGAGATCGTCGGCAAGCCAGGCGAGTTGCTCCGTGCCGACGCGGCCCGCCGGATCGGAGACATTGTCGAGCGTGATGAAGTGCACGCCGCGATGGTCGAACGTGTAGTGCGTCGGCCCGAACAGTTCGCGATACGCGAGACCGCCGTCGAGGCTAGCATCGTGTTCGCCGGGCATCAGATAGAGCGGTTTCGCCTTGAGCCCCGCGACGATCGACTGGAATTCGCGCATGCGCTGGCGGCGCACGGCGGGGTCGTCGGTGGTGTGGGTGAGGTCGCCCGTGAAGATGACGAAGTCGGGCGCAACCGGCAGCGCGTTGACGGCGGCGATCGCCTTGGGCAGGGTGCCCTTCGAGTCGGGATTGACGGCCGGCCCTTCGAAGCCCCAATGAGCGTCCGAGAGCTGCACGAAGAAGAAATCGGCATCGCGTGCCGCGGCCCAGCCGGGCAGCGCGGAGGCAAATGCAACGCCGCCGCCCGCCGCGGCGAGGCGCAGGAAATCGCGCCGGTTCAGGTTAGTCGACATACGGGTCTCCGTAGTTGAGGGGATGCCCCTGTCGTACCGTGCAGGCGTGACGGATATTCCCCCTTTATTTTTCATCGGAGACACGCGCGGCGGGAATAAACTGGCCTCGGCGCGCGTCGTGTGGGGCCGGGAATAAAAACCGGCCGCGGCCGGTATAACCGTCGTGAGCGCTGTGACCGAGGAGGAGGGGCAGGTGGGTGAACCCGCGATGGAGCCTGGCATCGAAGCCGGGCCGCCGCACGTCGACGATGCCGAGCGCAGCCGCCGTTTCCAGATGCTGGCCTTGCCGCATCTCGATGCCGCGTACAACCTCGCGCGCTGGCTGTCGCGCAATCCAGGCGATGCGGACGACATCGTCCAGGAGGCCTGTCTGCGGGCGTTTCGCTTTTTCGACACGTTTCGCGGCGACAACGCGCGGCCATGGCTGCTCGCCATCGTGCGGCGGACCTGGTACACGGAGTGGCGCCGGCGCGCGAAGTCGGAAGAAGTATTGGAGTTCGACGAGAGCCGCGACGACCAGTTGCCCGAAGGCTGGGACATGCCGAGCGCGGACCCCGAGCTGCTCGCGATGCGCGCCGAGAATGCGCAACTCCTGCAGGCCGCGCTGCGGCGCCTGCCGGTCGAGTATCGCGAAGTGCTGATCCTGCGCGAGCTCGAGGAGCTGAGCTATCGCGAGATCGCCACGATTGCCGACGTGCCGGTCGGCACGGTGATGTCGCGGCTGTCGCGCGCCCGCGCGCGGCTCGCCGCGCTGCTCACGCAACAGGAACAGCGCTCGCCGCGTGTGGCGGGCTCGGGTGGAATGGGAGAGGGGGCGCCTGGTGGCGGCCCCGTGGCAGGTCAACGCTATGCCGGCCGTTGTGCGAAGGAGGCGCCTGATGAACTGTGACGAAGCCCGCCCACTGGTCGAGGCAAGCGTCGACCGGGAACTGTCCGCTGGCGACGAGCTGCGCCTGCGCGCGCATCTCGCTGGCTGTCCTGGCTGCACGCGCGCCGGGCAGGCGGTAGAGGTGCTGTCGCGGGCGATGCGCGCGTCGGCCGAGTACCATCGTGCGCCGGCGGGCCTCGCGCAGCGTATCGCGGCGGCGTTGCCGGCGACGGCCGGGACCGCGGGCGTGTTGCCGGTGCAAGTGGACGGGTCCGGCGCCGCGCGCGATGCAAGCGCCGATGGCCCCGGCGACGTGCACGACGAATTGGACCGGCGCCACGCTGGCGCGATGGCCCACAAAGACAGGCCGCCGACGCCCCCCGACGCCGCCCATGACGGCCAGCGCCCGCGCACCGAAGGCGCCCCGCGCGCCACCAAACCGTCGCGCCGCGCGCCATTCTGGTGGGGCTTGCTGCCCGGCTCGCACGGTCCATCAAGTGCCGGTTCGACTCCGGTCCCCGGCGCCGGCTGGCTCGCGGGTGCGCTGTTCGGCCTTTGCGCGCTGGCGGTCGGCGTCGTCGTGGGCATGCATCGGCCGGGCGCCGATGCTGCGGGCGGTTTCGTCGACGAGCTGGTCGCAAGCCATATCCGGGCCGCGGTGTCGGGCCGCGATATCGATGTCATTTCGACGGACCGGCACACCGTCAAGCCGTGGTTCAGCGGCCGCATCGACTATGCGCCGCCGGTCGAGGATCTCGCGGCGCAGGGCTTCGCGCTCGCGGGCGGGCGGCTGGATTACGTGGGGCGCGAGCGCGTCGCGGTGCTGGTCTATCACTACCGCAAGCACATGATCGACGTCTACGTGTTCCCGCCCGATTCGCCCGCTGCGTCGCTCGCCGCGCCCCCCGCGCGCGACGGCTATGCGCTCGAGCGCTGGCAGGCGGGCGGCATGACGTGGTGGGCGGTCACCGATGCGGGTCCGGACGCGCTCGACGCGTTCCGTGCCGCGCTCGATGCCCGGCTCAAGGGCGGACAAAGCCTCGAGGCGCCGTCCTGAGCCAGCCCAAGTCGTTGAAAACACGGCCGAAAGAGCGCGCGGAAGTCACGTCGCCGTTGCGCTCCCGATCCAATCGGGTTACAATCTTCGGCTTCTCACTTGCCGCACCGGTTCCGACGCCCGGGTGGCTTTAATCCCCAAGGAGTGATACATGCGTCATTATGAAATCGTCTTCATCGTGCACCCCGATCAAAGCGAGCAGGTGCCCGCCATGATCGAGCGCTACAAGGGCACGATCACGTCGCACGGCGGCCAGATCCACCGCATCGAAGACTGGGGCCGTCGTCAGCTGGCCTACATGATCGAGAAACTCGCGAAGGCTCACTACGTCTGCATGAACATCGAATGCGACCAGACCACGCTCGACGAACTCGAACACGCGTTCAAGTTCAACGACGCCGTTCTGCGTCACCTCATCGTCAAGATGAAGAAGGCCGAAACCGGCCCGTCGCCGATGATGAAGGAAGTGCAGCGCGAAGAAGCCAAGAAGGCGGCTGCTCAGCCGACCGAAGCGCAGGCTTAAGGATACAAGCCATCAGGGATAGAAGCGTCGCCACGTGAACAGGCTGCAACTCACAGCCAGCGTCGTCGAGCGCGAGCCGGTGCGGTACACCCCGGCAGGCGTTCCGATCGCGAGCTGCACGTTGCATCACCGCGCCGAAGTCGTCGAAGCCGGCATCACCCGGCAAGTCGAACTGACGATGGAAGCGGTGGCGGCCGGCGAGGCGAGCGGTTTCATCGAAAGCTGCGCGATGGGCGTCGAGGCGCTCTTCACCGGCTTTCTGGCGAAAAAGCACCGCAACGCGCGCACCCTGGTGTTTCACATCACCGAAATGCAAGGTACAGGAAAGGACTAATCATGCCCCGCCCGACTGGTAAGAAATTCGACAAGCGTCGTCAGCAACAAAACCCGCTCTTCAAGCGCAAGAAGTTCTGCCGTTTCACGGCAGCCAGTGTCGATCAGATCGACTACAAGGACATCGACACGCTGAAGGACTTCATCGGCGAAAACGGCAAGATCACGCCGGCGCGTCTGACGGGTACCAAGGCCCACTATCAACGTCAGCTGGATACGGCTATCAAGCGCGCGCGTTTCCTCGCGCTGGTGCCGTACACCGATCAGCACAAGGCCTAACCCGACGACGCTACAAGGAGCATCCGAATGCAGATCATTCTTCTCGAAAAAGTCGTCAACCTGGGCAACCTCGGCGACATCGTCAAGGTGAAGGACGGTTACGCACGTAACTTCCTGATCCCGAAAAAGCAGGCTCGCCGCGCCACGAAGGCTGCGATCGCCGAGTTCGAAGTCCGCCGTGCGGAACTCGAAAAGGTCGCTGGCGAAAAGCTGGCAGCCGCTCAGGCACAAGGTGAAAAGCTGGCCGGCCTGACCGTCCAGATCGGCCAGAAGGCCGGCGTCGACGGCCGTCTGTTCGGTTCGGTCACGAACGCGGACATCGCTGCTGCGCTGACCAAGCAAGGCTTCCCGGTTGAAAAGGCGCAAGTGCGTCTGCCGGAAGGCCCGCTGAAGATCGTGGGCGACCACCCGGTGCAAGTTTCGCTGCACACGGACGTGCTCGTCGACGTGACGGTGGCCGTGCTGGGCGAACACGTCTAAGCACCAAACGGTCTTTGCCGGGGCCGTGGTCCCGGCGGTCCGCGTGCGGCATCGCACGACAAAAGGGCAGAAGCCATTCAAGGCTTCTGCCTTTTTTGTTGGGCGCGGCGCAGCCTCCCATTCGTGCCTTCGGGTACGCCCGCAGTCGTGCCCATTTCCTGCCGTCGGCATTTGCCCGATAATTGCCCTCCATGAACGCTCCGAAAGATCCCCAAATCGAGTCGCTGAAGGTTCCTCCGCATTCGATCGAGGCCGAACAATCGGTGCTCGGCGGCCTGCTGCTGGACAATGCTGCCTGGGACCGGATTGCCGACTTCCTGTCGCAGGGCGATTTCTATCGCTACGACCACCGCATCATCTACGAGCATATCGGGCGGCTGATCTCCTCGGCGCGCCCGGCGGACGTGGTGACGGTGTTCGAGGCGCTAGGCACCTCCGGCAAGGCCGACGATGTCGGCGGTCTCGCGTATCTGAATGCGCTGGCGCAGAACACGCCAAGCGCGGCGAACATTCGCCGCTACGCCGAAATCGTGCGGGACCGGGCGGTCTTGCGGCGGCTCGTGTCGGTGGCCGATGAGATCTCGGCGGACGCGTTCAATCCGCAGGGCAAGGAAGTGCGGCAGTTGCTCGACGAGGCCGAGGCGAAGGTGTTCTCGATCGCCGAGGACGGCGCGCGCGGCACCCAGGGCTTCCTCGAAATCGGGCCACTGCTCACGCAGGTGGTCGAGCGCATCGACACGCTCTACCACACGGCCAATCCGAGCGATGTGACCGGCACGCCCACGGGCTTCATCGACCTCGACCGCATGACTTCGGGCATGCACGGCGGCGAACTCATCATCGTGGCCGGTCGTCCGTCGATGGGCAAGACCGCGTTCTCGATGAACGTCGGCGAATACGTGGCGGTCGAGTACGGCTTGCCCGTGGCGGTGTTCTCGATGGAAATGCCGGGCACGCAGCTCATCATGCGGATGCTGGGTTCGGTCGGCCGGCTGGATCAGCACCGCATGCGTACCGGACGTCTCAGCGACGAGGATTGGCCCAAGCTCACGCACGCCGTTCAGAAAATGAGCGAGGCGCAGATCTTCATCGACGAAACCGGCGGTCTGAACCCGATGGAACTGCGCTCGCGCGCGCGCCGGCTGTCACGTCAGTGCGGCAAGCTCGGCCTGATCATCGTCGACTATCTGCAGCTGATGTCGGGTTCCTCGACGGGCGAGAACCGGGCGACCGAAATCTCCGAAATCTCGCGCTCGCTCAAGAGCCTCGCGAAGGAGCTCGATGTGCCGGTGATCGCGTTGTCGCAGCTCAACCGCGGTCTCGAACAACGGCCGAACAAGCGCCCGGTCATGTCCGACCTGCGCGAATCGGGCGCAATCGAACAGGATGCGGACGTGATCCTGTTCATTTACCGCGACGAAGTGTACAACCCGGACAGCCCGGACAAGGGCACTGCGGAAATCATCATCGGCAAGCAGCGTAACGGTCCGATCGGACCCGTTCGCCTCACGTTCCACGGCCAATTCACGAAATTTGATAACTTTGCGGGCGCGCAAACTTTCTACGGAGAGTGACGCGTCCGGCCGTCCAGCCCATGCTTTGCTGTGGTGCAAATGCCGCTTCCGGTGACAGGGCCAGTGCGGCTATCGCACCACAACTGTACAATATTGCAGTTTTGTGACGGCCATCCGTAGCCAATTATCGGGACTCCAATGTTCGGTCGATTCATGCCCACCGAGGGCAAGTTTTTCGAAATTTTTAATGCGCACGCGAAGTGCATCGTTTCCGCCAGCGGCGAGCTCGAGCTGCTGATCGACAACCTGGCGGACGCAGAAATCCACAAGCAAAATGTGCAGGCCTCGGAAAAGGCCGCCGACAAGCTCACGCACGAAGCCATCGATCTGCTGCACAAGACGTTCATCACGCCGTTCGACCGCGACGAGATCCACAAGCTGATCACGACGATGGACGACATCCTCGACTTGATGGAAGACGTCGCGACCGCCATTTTCCTGTACGACGTGCAGGCCGTGACGTCCGAGGCAAGCCAGCTCGCGCATATCTGCACGGCGTGTTCGAAGCATGTTCAGGCGGCGGTCGGGCTGTTGTCGGACATGAAGCAGGCGCGCGGCATCCTGAAGGCTTGCGAGGAAATCGATCGTCTGGAATCGGACGCCGATCGCGTGCTGCGCTCGGCCATTTCGAAGCTGTTCCGCGAGGAAGACAACGTCAAGACGCTGATCAAGCTCAAGGCGATTTACGAGCTGCTCGAGTCGATCACGGACAAATGCGAGGATGTCGCGAACATCATCGAAGGCATCGTGCTGGAAAACGCCTAAGCGGACCCGACGATGCATTCGATACAACTTGCCATCTGGGTAGTCGCTTCGCTGGTCGCGATCTCGCTGCTGTTCGACTTCATGAACGGCTTTCACGACGCGGCGAATTCGATCGCCACGGTCGTGTCCACGGGCGTGCTCAAGCCGCACCAGGCCGTGGCGTTCGCCGCGCTGTTCAACGTGATAGCTTATTTCGTCTTCCACCTGAAGGTCGCCCAGACCGTCGGGAAGGGGACGATCGACCCCGACATCGTCGATCACTACGTCGTGTTCGGCGCGCTGGTGGGCGCGATCGGCTGGAACGTGCTCACGTGGTACTACGGGATTCCGTCGAGTTCGTCGCACGCGTTGATCGGCGGGCTCGTGGGTGCGGCGCTGGCCAAGGCCGGCTGGGGCTCGCTCAATTTCGACGGGCTGATGAAGACCGTGGCATTCATCTTCATTTCGCCGCTGCTCGGCTTCGTGCTCGGGTCGTTTTTCATGCTGACTGTTTCGTGGCTGTATTTCCGCACGCCACCAAGCAAGGTTGACCGGCGTTTCCGGCGCCTCCAGCTGATTTCGGCGAGTCTCTACAGTCTCGGCCACGGCGGCAACGACGCCCAGAAGACGATCGGCATCATCTGGATGCTGCTGATCGCGACCGGCTACGCGTCGGCGACGGCCGATGCACCGCCGATCTGGGTGATCGGTGGCTGCTACCTGTCGATGGGCGTCGGCACCTTGTTCGGCGGCTGGCGCATCGTCCGCACGATGGGGCAGAAGATCACCAAGCTCAAGCCGGTTGGCGGCTTCTGCGCGGAAGCGGGCGGGGCGATCACGCTGTTTACCGCTTCGGCGCTCGGCATTCCCGTGTCGACCACGCATACGATCACGGGCGCCATTGTCGGCGTCGGCGCGACGCGCAAGCTGAGCGCGGTGCGCTGGGGCGTTGCCGGCAACATCATCTGGGCGTGGGTCCTGACGATTCCGGCTTCGGCGATCCTTGCCGCCGCCGGCTGGTGGGTAGGCCATCGCCTGCTCTGAGGCGGCGGGTTCCCACCGCTCGTCCAAGCCGCGCCATGCGCGGCTTTTTTATTGTGCGCCCAGCACGGGCGCAATCTTGTGGGTGCAAGTCCCATCGTGAGTTGACCACAGCGAACGAAGCAAAGCGCAACTGCGTGAGGGCGACCGAGCGTGGGGAGGAAGCGTGGAGCGAAACCGCGAGCCGATGAACAAGAACCGGATATGAGGCGGTGCCGATCAGGGCGAGCGCGCAATGAAGCGCGAAGCTCTCGTGGTCAAGGATCAGGCATCGTAAATGCGGCGGTTGTGCGGTGAAGGATTGCGCTCTTACCTGGGGAGATCTCGCCTCGTGCCTGAAAGGGCAACGGCGTCGAGCCGGAGCGAGAAGTCAGCAGAGGCCGTAGTAGTCACAGGACAGGTCGATGAGGCTGAAGCTGGTGACGAAGGGCCAAACGGGAAGGAGTGTCCAACGTCATGTCGATGCGACAGGCAATGCGTCAGATGCCCGTGCAAACGGGGCGAGCGGGAGTAGCGCGCGGTGAAGCTGCACGCGTACCCGTGAGCGACGAAGTCTGCGGCCCGCGCCATGAATCCGGGGACACGGGGTCAGCGTTGCTGGAAGCAGCGCTGACGAGAGAGAACCTGAAGCAGGCGTTCAAACGGGTACGGGCGAACAAGGGAGCCGCTGGCGTGGACGGTCTGGACATTGACCAGACGTCGCGTCATCTGGTGAGGGCGTGGCCTGCGATCCGTGAACAATTGCTCAAGGGGACGTACCGGCCCAGTCCGGTACGTCGGGTGACGATTCCGAAGCCGGACGGAGGCGAGCGCGAGCTTGGCATCCCGACGGTGACTGACCGGTTGATCCAGCAGGCGCTGCTGCAGGTGCTGCAACCGGTTCTGGATCCGACCTTCAGCGAGCACAGCTACGGCTTCCGGCCGGGACGGCGTGCGCACGACGCGGTACTTGCCGCGCAATCGTACGTGCAGTCGGGACGGCGAATCGTGGTGGACGTTGATCTGGAGAAGTTCTTTGACCGGGTCAACCACGACATCCTGATCGAGCGCTTACAGAAACGCATTGGCGACGCCGGAGCGATCCGGCTGATCCGTGCGTATCTGAACAGCGGCATCATGGATGGCGGGGTGGTGCAGCAGCGAGATCAGGGCACACCACAGGGTGGGCCGCTATCCCCGTTGCTGGCCAACGTGCTGCTCGACGAGGTGGACAAGGAACTGGAGCGACGGGGTCATTGCTTCGCACGCTACGCCGACGATGCGAATGTGTATGTTCGTAGCCGCCGGGCGGGCGAGCGGGTGATGGCACTGTTGCGACGCCTGTACGGGCGACTGCGTCTGAAGGTCAACGAGACCAAAAGCGCAGTGGCCAGTGTGTTCGGTCGGAAGTTTCTGGGCTACAGCCTGTGGGTGGCTGCGGGTGGGGTGGTCAAACGCAAGGTGGCGGCCAAACCGCTGCTGGCGTTCAAACACCGCATCCGTCAGGTGACTCGCCGATCCGGCGGGCGCAGCATGAAGGAAGTGGTGGAACAGTTACGGCCTTACGTGCAGGGCTGGAAGGCGTACTTCCGGCTGGCGCAAACGCCGCGCGTCTGGTTAGCACTGGACGAGTGGCTGCGTCACCGGTTGCGTGCCATTCAGCTTAAGCACTGGCGCCGTGGCGCCACCATCTACCGGGAACTGCGTGCGCTGGGGGCATCGGCTGCGGTGGCGCGACAAGTGGCGGCGAACAGTCGTTGCTGGTGGCGCAACAGCAACGGTGCGCTCAAGCGTGTGCTGACCATCGCCTACTTCGACCAGTTGGGCGTACCCCGACTCTCATAACCTCAACTTCCCGAACCGCCCGGTGCGGACCCGCATGCCGGGTGGTGTGGCAGGGGTACGGCCTCATGGCCGTCCCCTATGCCGATTTCAGTGCAGCGGCTAGATCAGCGGTGTGCTGCCGCCGTCCATCGGAATCAGCGCGCCTGTGACGTAGCTCGCGCGGCGACTGGCGAGAAAGAGCGCGACATCGGCGATTTCCTCGGGTTTGGCGTAGCGGCCGAGCGGCACCGCTGCCGTGCCGCGCGCGAGGACTTCGGCGGCGTTGCTGCCCGCGCGTTCGGCTTCGAGCTGGATGGCTTCCTGAAGCCTCTCGGTGAGCGTCGCGCCAGGGTTGATGGCGTTGATGCGGATGCCATAGCGCGCGTGGTAGTGCGCGAGGCCGACGGTGGCGAGCATGAGCGCCGCGTTCGCGGCGCCGCCGGCAATGTGGATGTCGCTCGCGAACTTGCCGCCCATGCCGATGATGTTCACGATCGTGCCCGGTTCGTCGGTCTTGCCGGCCTTCACGCGCTCCACCATGCGGCGCAGCACCTCTTGCTGCGGGTAGATATACGGGAAGTATTTGGCTTCCATCGTGGCCTTGAACGCTTCGGCGTCGAGCGTTTCCGGGTCGTAGCGGCGTGCGGCGCCGGCGCTGTTCACGAGGACGTCGATGGGGCCGAGCGAGCCCGACACTTCCTCGACGAGGTCGGCCGCGCTGTGCGGCTCGCGCAGGTCCGCGCGCGTGAGATGAACGTGCAGACCATCGGCCGCGAGTTGCTCGCGCGCGCGGGCAAGATTGGCCGCATCGCGCGAAACGATGGCGACGTGCGCGCCCTCGCGGGCGAATGCGCGTGCACAAGCGAGGCCAATGCCCTTGCTGCCGCCCGTCACCAGAACAATCTTGTCGCGAAGTCCGAGATCCATTGCCGCCTCACTTGAGTACCGTACGGCAACGATAGCAGAGGCGGCGTGTGCGGAAAACCGGACTGGCCGATCGGCCAGGGTTGAAGGCCGGTTCGCCGTCAATAACCGCTGGTGGCGAAGCGCGCGATCGGATCGTCGCTGGCGGAGGCCGGGGGCGGCGCGGGCAACGCATTGATCGTCGACGCCCGGATGATCTGAACTTGACCCGGCGCTGGCGCCGCCTGAGCTTGCGGGGGCCGAAGCGGCTGTTGTGCGTCGACCGCCTGGCGTGCCGCGACGGTGGCGGGCGGCGGCGGCTCGAAGGCGTCGGCGGCGGCATCGATGACGTCGGGCGCGTTGGTTTGTTGCGCGCTTGCGCTCGTGCCCGGCGAGGCCACGGCGGGCGGCGCGATGGCACCCGCCGCGCGGGCCTGCGTCTGCGCGGTGCTGAGCGCGGGGGGTGGCGGCTCGAAAGCGTCGGTGGGAGGCTGGGCTGCGACCGACGGCGACGGCGCTCCAGCCACGCCGGCAGCCGGCGTCATCGGCGCCGTGCGGACCACAGGCGCCGGCGCCGCCGCATAAGCAGCAGCACCCGCTTGCACGGGCTGATACACCGCGCCCGCAGGCGCCGTATTAGTGCCGCGCACAACGGCACCCGCACCGTACCCAGGCGCGGCAGCGGCGTAAGCCGGCGCGGACGCCGCCGGCGGCGTCGAAGCCTCATAAGTCGGCGCATCGAACAGCGACGGCGCGCGCTTCGCGGGCGCGACGCGTCGAATGCCGTCGAATCGCTTCGCCCAGTACGGATTCGTCAGATAGTCGAGCCGCACGGTGCCGCCCGTCGAGGGCGCGTTGACGAAGCGCAGCTTGCCCACGTAGATGCCGACGTGCGAATGCGCGCGGCCCGTCGTGTTGAAGAAGATGAGGTCGCCGGCGGCGATTTCGTCGGGCTCGATGGTCTCGCCGCGACTGCTCATGTCCGCGGTCGTGCGCGGCAGCGTGACCGACGCGGCTCGACCGACGACATACTGAACGAGCCCGCTGCAATCGAAGCCACTGTCCGGCGTGTTGCCGCCCCAGCGATACGGAATCCCGACGAGGCTCATGGCCTGGATCGAGATCTCCTCGCGGCCGACGCTGTGATCGACGAAGTTGGGAAGGCCCGGCGGACGCGTGCGCTCAGCGCCCGATGCGTATGCACCCTCGCCGTTGCGTACGCTCTTTTGCGGCGTGCTGGAGCAGGCCGCGAGCAAAGCCACGAGCAGAAACGGGAGCAGGAGCTGACGCATGACAACACGGGAGCAGGCGGGGGCGCCTTCCAAAGAGCTGGTGAATGCGCCGATGGTAGCCCGTGGAACGGACCTGCGGCAAGAATTGTTGAGAAATTACTTGAGGTTTACGCGCTAAGTGTTGCGCAACCGGAACGGGTGCACCATGAAAAAACCGCATCCGGTGGCACCGGATGCGGTTTTTGGGGAGTCAGCGTCAGAGGATATCGGACGCGTAGTCGGCAAGCCGCGAGCGTTCGCCGCGCGCCAGCGTCACGTGGCCGCTGTGCGCCCAGCCCTTGAAGCGGTCGACGACATAGGTCAGACCCGAGCTGCCTTCGGTCAGATACGGTGTGTCGATCTGCGCGATGTTGCCCAGACACACGATCTTCGTGCCCGGACCCGCACGCGTGACGAGCGTCTTCATCTGCTTGGGCGTGAGGTTTTGCGCTTCGTCGATGATCAGGTACTTGTCGACGAACGTGCGACCGCGCATGAAGTTCATGCTCTTGACCTTCAGACGCGAGCGGATCAGCTCCTGGGTCGCGGCGCGCCCCCACTCGCCGGCGGCGTCATCGGTCTTTTGCAGCACTTCGAGGTTGTCGTCGAACGCGCCCATCCACGGCTGCATCTTCTCTTCTTCAGTGCCCGGCAAGAAGCCGATGTCCTCGCCGACTGGCACCGTCGCGCGCGTCACGATGATCTCGTTGTAGCGCTTGTCGTCGAGTACCTGGGCGAGGCCGGCCGCGAGCGCGACGAGCGTCTTGCCCGTACCGGCCTGGCCGAGCAGCGTGACGAAGTCGCAGTCCGGATTCATCAGCAGGTTCAGCGCGAAATTCTGCTCGCGGTTGCGCGCCGTGATGCCCCACACATTGTTCTTGTGATGGCCGTAGTCGCGCAGCGTCTGCAGCAGCGCCGTCTTGCCGTTGAGTTCGCGCACGATCGCATGGAACGCGGGCTCGCCGTTTTGCGGCTCCAGATAGACGAACTCGTTCACGAGCATCGACAGGCATTCCGGACCCGTCACGCGGTAGTACGTGGTGCCGGTCTTGGTGTCCTGCCACGACTCCATGCCCTTCGCGTGTTTCGCCCAGAAGTCCTGCGACAGTGCGCGGATGCCCGAGTAGAGGAGGTCCTTGTCCTCGAGCACCTGGTCATTGAAGTAGTCTTCCGCCGGCAAGCCGAGCGCATGCGCCTTGATGCGCATGTTGATGTCTTTCGACACCAGCACGACGAGCTGGTCGGGCCGGTCGCGCTGCAGCGCGCGCACGACGCCGAGAATCTGGTTGTCGGCCTTGCCTTCAGGCAGGCCCTCGACCGGCGCGATGTGCGTGAGCGTGGTCTGGAAGTACAGGCGGCCGAGCGCCTCGCGGCTGCCGAGGCGGCCAAGCGAGATGCCGTCGGAAATCGGGCCCGCGTTCGCGACCAGCTGGTCGAGCGTGCGGCTCACCTGGCGCGCGTTGCGCGCGACTTCCGACATGCCCTTCTTGTGGTTGTCGAGTTCCTCGAGCGTCATCATCGGCAGATAGACGTCGTGTTCCTCGAAGCGGAAGAGACAGGTCGGGTCGTGCATCAGCACGTTCGTGTCGAGCACGAACAGCTTGCGCACCTCGGTGCTTTCTTCGGGATGCAGGCGACGCTTGGCGCTGCCACGCGTGCCGGCTGCCGGGGCGGGCGCGGCCGGCGCGTCTTTTTTCGCCGCCGGCTTGTCGCCGCGCGCGACGGGCGCTTCGGCCTGTTGCGGCGCGGGTTGCAGCAACGCGGCCGTCTGCTTGCGCTTGCGCGCGGGGGCCGGCGCGACCGGTTCGAGCGCAGCCAGTTCGGCGCTGCCCGACACGAGCGGCACGGTGCGCAGCGTCGTGGCCGCGTTGGCGGCTGGCGTCATGGGGTCGGCGACGGCGCTCGAGCCGTAATCGACGGCGTCGGCCGACTCGCCTTCGGCGGTCTGTTTGCGCGCGCCGCGCGTGCTGCGCGCGCGAGCCTTGTATTCGTCAGGTGGCAGCAGATTGCCGAGCTTGCTGGGCGGAGTAGGCAAAGGCATGGGGTCCCTCGAAAAGATCAGGTCGAGTAGGGTGCGCATTCGGGCGGAGCGTCGGCAAGCCGGGTAGGCGTGCGTCGTGGCCGCGTGGTGGCGCGCTCAGGTCTGGAAATGCCGGTTCGCCTCTTCTTCGATTGGCTCCTTGACAGAGAGGGCCGCGTGCCGGACGGTGGTCCGCATGCGCGACGTTGCCCACAAAAAAGCCGCCGCCCCGGCTAACGAGGCAAGCGGCTCGACTTCGGTGGTCGCAGTGCTTTTCACGCATTGCGCGCCGGTCATCCGGCGGCCCGCGATGTTCGCACTACGGCGATTGAAATGGGTTGGACAGTCACTCATTGCAGCCCAATATAACGCGCCTCAAAGCGCTTGTACAGCCTCCAGAACCTCGTCGACATGGCCCGGAACCCGCACGCCGCGCCACTCGCGCCGAAGCACGCCGTCGGCGTCGATGAGGAAGGTCGAGCGTTCGATTCCGCGTACCTGTTTGCCATACATTTTCTTCATTTTGATGACATCGAAGAGCGTGCACAGCGCTTCATCGCCATCCGATACCAAGGTAAACGGCAGTTCGAGCTTGGCCTTGAAGTTTTCATGCGAACGCACGCTGTCGCGCGATACGCCGACAATCTGCGCACCGGCCTTCTTGAACTTCGGATTGAGGTCGCGGAACTGCAGGCCTTCGGTCGTGCATCCCGGCGTGTTGTCCTTCGGATAGAAGTACAGCACGACTTTGCTGCCGCGCAGGCTGGACAGCGTGAACTCGCCGTCGGTGGCCGGGGCGGTGAAGTCGGGGACGGGTTGGTCGACGGCGATGGGCACGGGGTTCTCCGGTTGTTATGGCTGGCGATGCGTGCGCTGCAGGAACGCGTCGCGCGCGCGGCATCGCGGGGGAAGTCGGTCGCGCCCGCATGGCGCGGGCGGCGGGGAGCGGGCAGGACGCACCTGCCGGGTATCAGTCGGGCTGGACGATCAACTCGCCCGAGCGGCCGGGGATCTCACCCCACGTGACAGGGTACGATGGCAGCGACTCGCGGTCCAGCGCCGCATGATAGTCGCCCATCGTGGCAAACGTGTGGCCCTGCGCGCGCCAGCCGGCCAGCAGTTGCTCGAACACTGGCGCGAGTTTTTGCCCTTCGAGTTCGGCGTGCAGCGTGAACACCTGGTCGTGCGGATTGTGCTCGGTTTGCTTGAGCAGGCGAGCCGCGACGTTGCCCGTATCGGTGCCGTCGATGCCGAGCAGTTCGTCGAGCGTGGGCAGCGTGGTCGGCATCTGCACGTGGTCGAGCAGACGGCCATCGACCACCGGCCGGTACGGCGAGTGGCCGCGCCCGTCCGACGCGTAGCGCATGCCCCATGCGTCGATCTGTTCGAACGCCGCTTCGTTCATCTGCCAGCCCGCCGCGCCGTGCGTGACGGGCGGCGCGCCGAAGATGTCCGTGAAGCGCGCATGGCTCATCTGCATCTGGCGCACGGTCCAGTCGCGTTCGCGCTTGCGCACGTTGTCCTGCCAGTAGACGTGATCCCACGTATGGATGCCGCATTCGAAGCCGGCTTCGTGGATCGCGCGCATGTCGGCGGCGGCTCGCACGCCGATGTCCGGCCCCGGCAGCAGCACGCCGTACAGGAGCTGCTTCACGCCATAGTGCTCGACAACCGAGGTCCGCGAGACCTTCGTCAGAAAGCCCGGCCGCAGCGCGCGTCGCATCGCCCAGCCCGTGTGGTCCGGGCCGAGGCTGAACAGAAACGTGGCGCGTGCCTTGTAACGGTCGAAAATGCGTGCGAGGTTCGGCACGCCTTCGCGCGTGCCGCGCAGCGTATCGACGTCGATCTTGAGGACGATGCGAGCCAAGAGAACGAGCCCTGCCTCAGTGCTGTTCGACGAGCGCGCGCGCTTCGCCGACATGGCCGCGATACGCTTCGAAAATCTTGCGCAGCGCTTCGTCGAAGGTCGACTTCGGCGCCCAGCCGAGTTCCTGCATCGTGTTGTCGATCTTCGGCACGCGGTTCTGGACGTCCTGGTAGCCCGCGCCGTAGTACGCACCCGACGAGGTCTCGACGAGCTGCACTTGCTTGGCCGTATCCGCGTACTCGGGGAATTCGGCGGCGAGCGCCAGCATCTTGTGCGCGAGCTCGCGCACCGAGAAGTTGTTGGTCGGGTTGCCGATGTTGTAGATCTTGCCCGACGCGACGCCGTTCTGGTTGTCGATGATCTTCATGAGCGCATCGATGCCATCGTCGATGTCGGTGAACGCGCGCTTTTGCGCGCCGCCATCGACGAGGCTGATGTTCTCGCCACGCACGATGTGGCCGAGGAACTGCGTTACCACGCGCGACGAACCTTCCTTCGGCGTGTAGATCGAATCGAGGCCCGGGCCGATCCAGTTGAACGGACGGAACAGCGTGAAGTTCAGGCCTTCCATGCCGTAACCCCAGATCACCCGGTCCATCAACTGCTTGGAGCACGCGTAGATCCAGCGCGGCTTGTTGATCGGGCCGTAGGTGAGGGCGGAGTTGTCCGGATCGAACTGCTCGTCCGAACACATGCCGTAGACCTCGGAGGTCGACGGGAAGACCAGGTGCTTGCGGTACTTGACCGCCGAGCGCACGATCGGCAGGTTCGCCTCGAAATCGAGTTCGAACACGCGCAGCGGCTGCTGTACGTAGGTGGCGGGCGTGGCGATGGCGACCAGCGGCAGGATCACGTCGCACTTCTTCACGTGATACTCGACCCACTCCTTGTTGATCGTGATGTCGCCTTCGAAGAAATGCATGCGCTCGTGCTCGACGAGGTCGCCGAGACGGTCGGTCTGCATGTCCATCCCGAACACTTCCCAGTCGGTGGTTTCGAGGATGCGCTTGGACAGGTGATGGCCGATGAAGCCATTGACACCCAGAATCAAGACTTTTTTGGCGTAGCCTTCGGTTTTCATGGACGCGGGGAAGAATGAGTGAGTTCGGTGAACGCGGCAGGGGTGACGGCGGTCTCGCGACCCTCGCGCTGATGCCACAGTTCCTGGATGGCGATCGCGCGGCCGTCGCCACAGACGGCGAAAAAGGCATTATCGCTTACGCTGATGCCCGCGGGCAATCCGGCGGGCGCCGCGCCGGGCCGTGCGAGGCGCGCGCGGGCGATCACGAAGCGCTCGCCCGCGATGTCCGTGAAGGCGCCCGGATAGGGCGGCGCGACTGCGCGGATCAGGTTGTAGACCTGCTGCGCGCTGTGGCTGAAGTCGAGACGGCCGTCTTCGGGCTTGCGTCCGCCAAAGTAGCTGCCCTGCGCGAGATCGTTCGGCAGATGCGGCGCTTCGCCCGCGATCAAGGCCGGCAGCACGCGCCAGAGCGTCTGCTCGGCCGCCACGGTGACTTTGTCGAACACCTGGGCGGCGGTGTCGTCGGGCAGGATCGGCACCGGCGTCTGCGCGAGGATCGCGCCGGCGTCGGGCTTGGCCGCCATTTCGTGCAGCGTCGCGCCGGTTTCGGTTTCGCCGCGCAGCACCGCCCAGTTGGTCGGCACGCGGCCGCGGTACTTCGGCAGGAGCGAGCCGTGCATGTTGTACGCGCCGCGCGCGGCTGTAGCGAGCAGGTCGGTCGGCAGCATGTGCCGGTAGTAGAACGAGAAGATGAAATCGGGCCGGGCCGCGCTCACGGCGGCGCGCAATTCGTCGCTCGACGGATCGGCGGGCGTGATGACCGGGATGCCGTGTTCGAGCGCGACCGAGCGCACACTGCCGAACCAGATGTTCTCGGTCGGGCTGTCTTCGTGCGTGACGACGAGCGCGACGTCGACGCCGCGCGCGAGCAGCACCTGCAGGCAGCGTACGCCGACGTTGTGATAGGCGAAGACGACGGCGCGCGGCTTCATTTCACGTCTCCGCTCTGGTCGATCGGCGCCACCACGGGCGCTGCCACGACGGCTTGCACGAAGCTCTGGTGCGGCGCCTGCGCAACGATGTGGCCGTCGCGCTCTTCGAGGATGGTCTGCACGAGATAGCGCGGTCGAGCCCGCACTTGCTGATAGATTCGTCCGATGTACTCGCCGAGCAGCCCGAGCGCGAAGATGATCACGCCGAGCATGAAGAACGTGATGGCGAACAGCGTGAACACACCTTGCACTTCCGCGCCGATCACGAAGCGGCGGATCAGCAGCAGCACGAACAGACCCGCCGAGCCGAGCGACAAAATCACGCCGATGAACGACAGCCACTGCAGCGGCACGACCGAGAAGCCGGTCACGAGGTCGAAATTCAGGCGGATCAGGCTGTAGAGCGAGTACTTCGATTCGCCGGCGAAGCGCTCTTCGTGCGCGACCTCGATTTCGATCGGGTTCTGCGCGAAGGTGTACGCGAGGGCCGGGATGAACGTGTTGATCTCGCCGCAGCGATTGATCGTGGCAATGATGGCGCGGCTGTACGCGCGCAGCATGCAGCCCTGGTCGGTCATCTTGATGTGGGTGATGCGCTCGCGCAGGCGGTTCATGACCTGCGAGGCCTTGCGGCGCCACAGCGAGTCCTGGCGCTGCCGGCGGATCGTGCCGACGTAGTCGTAGCCCTCGCGCATCTTCTCGACGAGCTTGCCGATTTCCTCGGGCGGGTTCTGCAGGTCGGCGTCGAGCGTGATGACGATCTCGCCGCGCGTTTCCTCGAAACCCGCGAGGATCGCCATGTGCTGGCCGTAGTTGCCGTTGAGCAGGATCACGCGGGTCGTGTCGGGACGCGCGCGGAACTGCTCGGCGAGCAGCGCGGCTGAGCGGTCGCGGCTGCCGTCGTTGATGAAGATCACTTCATAGCGAGTGCCGAGCGCGTCGAGCGCCGGGTAGAGGCGCGCGAACAGCGCCGCGAGTCCGGCCTCCTCGTTGTAGACCGGAATGATGACCGAGACTTCGGGAGTCCCGGCGCGTTGTTCCGAGTGAGTCATGTGTGCGTGTTTTCCGTTTTCCAAAAGTGGCTCTCGCGAGCCCGGGGTGCCTTCTTTCAGGCGCCGCTCTTCGCGGCGGCGGCGTGCTGCACGCAGATTTCGTTGACGGCGCGGCACACCCGCGTCACGTCGTCCTCGCTCATCTGCGTGAAGAGCGGCAGCGTGACCGTCGTCTTGCCGAAGCGCTCGGCGTGCGGGAACATGCCCTCGCGAAAGCCGCGCTCGCGATACAGCGTGAAGAGGTGGATCGCCGGGTAATGCACGCCCGAGCCGATGCCGCGCGCCTTCAACTCGCCCATGAAGCCCGCGCGGTCGATGGCGAGGCGCTCAAGCGGCAGCGTGATCTGGAACATGTGCCAGTTGCTGTTTTCAAAGTCTGCAAGCGGCAGGCCCACGCCCAGTTCGAGTGCCGGGCCGTTTTCGAAGGCGGCGAAATAGGCGCGCGCAAGCTGGCGGCGCTGCGCCGTGAACCGTTCGATGTGCTTCAGTTGCCCCAGCCCCACGCGCGCGGCGACATCGGTCAGATTGTACTTGCCCCCCAGCACATCGCAGTCCATGCCGTCGAAGCCCGTGCGGGTGATGCCCTGCAGGCGGTATTTCTGGGCGAGGATCGCCTCGGCCTCGTCGTTCAGAACGAGCGCGCCGCCCTCGATCGAGGTGAGGTTCTTGTTCGCGTGGAAGCTGAACGACACGATGTCGCCGAGCTTGCCGATGCGCTCGCCGTTCCAGCTCGCGCCGAACGCCTGGGCCGCGTCCTCGACGACGCGCAGGCCGTGACGGCGCGCGATCTCGTAGAGGCGGTCCATGTCGACCGGCAGGCCCGACAGGAACACCGGAATGATCGCCTTGGTGCGCGGCGTGATGGCGGCTTCGATCAGATCGAGATCGATGTTGCGCGTGCGCGGGTCGATGTCGACGAACACGGGCGTCGCGCCCACTTCGTAAATGACGTTGCTGGTCGAGACCCACGAGGCCGGCGTCGTGATGACCTCGTCGCCGGCGCCCACGCCCGCAAGGCGCAGGCCGATTTCGAGCGTCGCGGTGCCCGAATTGAAGGTGCGCACGGGGCGCCCGCCGCAATATTCGGAGAGCGCCGCTTCGAACGCCTGGTTCTGCGGACCGGTCGTGATCCAGCCCGAGCGCAGCACTTCGACGACGCCCTCAATGGTTTCCTCGTCGATCTCGGGGCGGACGAACGGCAGGAACGGAACGGATGACTGGCTCATGAACAGGAGACTCGTGAGAGAGGAAACAGTGCGCGGAGGAGCGCTCGCCCCGCGCATACCATCGATATCAGGGTACGACTAACCGTTAGCTGCGCGCGAGCACGACCACGCCGATCAGGATGATCCCGATGCCGATCAGACGCTGCAGCGTCAGCACTTCGCCGAACAGGTACCAGGCGGCAAACGCGTTGACGACGTAGCCGAGCGAGAGCATCGGGTACGCGATCGTCACATCGACGCGCGAGAGCCCGACGATCCACACCACCACGCTGATCACGTAGCAGGCGAGGCCGCCCAGGATCGGCAACTGGGTGGCGAGCTTCAGGCCAATGGGCAGGATGTTCGCACGGGTGAATTCGAAGTGTCCAACGGCATTGACACCGGCTTTGAGCAACAGTTGCGCGCAGGCGTTCAGGCCGACGCCAGCGAGGATGCAAACGAGCGATATGGGATTCATCGTTCAATGAGGGTGAATGCGTAGCAGTTTATCGTCGCGGGCCGTGGCGGGCGCGTTCGCCGCGTCCGCCGAAACCCGCCGGGCCGCCACGCCCGATCAGGCGCGATTATCGCGCATGCGGGCGGCGGGCGGTCCGCGCTCAAGGCTGGACCGGCTTCTCGACGATCACGCGGCGCGAATCGCGCGCGACCACCTGCATCGGCAGGCCCTGGGCCGCGAGTTCCTCGTAGCGGTCGCGCGGAATCAGCGCGAGCGCATAGCGCTCGGCCTTCCAGCGCGACTCCCATTCGGCGATGGTCGGCACCCATTTTTGCGGCTCGACCGATACGCCGAACGCGAGTTCGTCGGCGTTCTGGACCATGATGGTCGTATGGCCGACGTAGAACGGCAGCGTGTGGTCGAGCACGCCGACCGAGTAGAACGGCGTATCGGGCGGCAGTTTCGCGAGCGCGGCCTTGACGGCCGGCGCGAGCGGGGCGCCCGAGCTCAGGCGGCCGAACACGTCGTGGCCGGTGCCCGCGATCGTGGCGAGCACGATCCACGCGGCGCCGAACGCGACAGCGGCGCGCGTCTGGCTCGCACGGTTGAGCCACAGCGCGACGAGCGTGAGCACGAAGCCGGCGGCGAGCGCCGCATACACCCAGACCTGGAACGCGCGATAAAGCTCGTTCGGATTGCGGGCATCGCCCAGACGCGAGAGGAAGGTTGCGCCGAGCGCCGCGGCGACGAGGAACACCGCGTAGCCGATCAAGTGCCGGCGCCATTGCGCGCGGCTGAGCGTCGGCAGGTACATGCCGATCACGAGCGCGAGCGGCGGGGCGATCGGCAGCGTGTAGGACAGCAGCTTCGAATGCGACGCGCTGAAGAACAGAAAGATGAAGCCGCTCCATACGAGCATCAGCAGCACCGGCGCGAAGCCGTTGGGCTGGCGCGCGGCGCCGAGCGCGCGGCGCAGGCTCTGGATACTCACCGACAGCCACGGCAGAAAGCCGATCAGCAGCACGGGCACGAAGTAGTAGAACGCGCCGGGCCGGTTCTGCTCGGGGGTCAGATAGCGGCGGAACTGCTGGACGATGAAGAAGAAGTTGAAGAACTCGGGGTTGCGCTGCTGCACGAGCACGAACCACGGCGACACGATCGCGAAGAACACGATCAGGCCGCTCACGAGGTAGAGCCGCTTCCACAGCGCCCAGTCGCGTGCGATCAGCGTGTAGAGCACGAGCACGGCGCCCGGCAGGATCAGGCCGACCAAGCCCTTCGAGAGCACCGCGAGCGCCATCGAGCCCCAGCAGACCCACATCCACGCGCGCACCTTGGCCGTCGGCAGGCCCGGGCGCTGGGCGAGCAGCAGCGCGCACAGCGTAAGCTCCATCCAGAACGACAGGGCCATGTCGAGGGTGTTGAAGTGGCCCATCAGGTTCCAGTACGGCGAGCTGGCGAGCACCAGCGCGGCGCAGAAACCGGCGGCGGCGTTGAACACGCGCGCGCCCGTGAAGCCGATCAGCAGCACGCCGGCAAAGCCCGTGAGCGCCGTGTAGAGGCGCGCCTGCCATTCGCCGATGCCGAACCACGCGAACGTGAGCGCGTTGGCCCAGGTCTGCAGCGGCGGCTTTTCGAAGTACTTGTAGCCGTTGTAGCGCGGCGTGATCCAGTCGCCCGTGACGAACATTTCGCGCGCCATTTCGGCGTAGCGGCCTTCGTCGCTCGGCAGCAGATGGCGCCAGCCGAGCGGCACGAACCAGATGATGGCGAGCATCAAGGCCAGCAGCACAATGGCGCTGCGATTGAGCGTCAGCCGCGAGGGCGTATCGATCATGGAATCCAAACCTGTATTGTTCGAGTAGTCACGAGGCCGGGCGGACAGCGCCCGCAAGCATCGCGCGAGGCGCGCAGTGTACGCTATCAGGCGCCGGGCGCGGTCGGCGGCAAGGGTACGTCAGGATTCGATGAGCAGCGCGGCGGCCACCCGGCGGCCTTCGGCCATCAAGATGTTATAGGTGCGGCAGGCCGCCTTGAAGTCCATGGCTTCGACGCCGATGCGCTGTGCCGTGAGCGCCGCCGTAAGGCGCGGATGCGGAAAACGCAGGCGCTCGCCGCTGCCGAACACGACCACTTCGGGCCGCTCGGCGAGCAGCATTTCGAAATTTTCGGGCGTAAGTGCATCGAACGAGGACACCGGCCAGGCGATCACGGGCTGCTCCGGCAGGACGATGACGCTGGTGTCATGGCGTTCGAGGTTGATTTCGACGTAGTCGGCGCCGTAACCGGTAACGGTATTGAGTGCGCCGCGCGGGTCCTGGTGTAGTTTCAAAACGGGGTTCCGGGTTGTCGCGGGGCAGGCTGCTCAGGCGTGGCCGTCACGGCCGGCGGAGGGCGCTGCGCCGGTGGCAAGCCGTGCCGGCCCGTGGCAGGAAAGCTGCGCGCCGGGGCCGTACCTGAAGGCCGCCGCCGTTGGTGCATTGCGGAAGTTGGCCAAAATCCGCTAAATTATAGCTTTTTAGCCGCTCCTGCGGCGCCCCTCGCTTCGCGCGCCGTCCGCCACAAGCTGCGGTTTGCCCGAAAACCGCCTAAAGCCGCCTCAAGTCGCCTGCCGCGGTCCCGAACGCATGCCATCCAGCGGCGACAGGCCTCATGGGTGGTTGCCCCGGGCGGAACGTTTTCGCCGTTGCGTCCGCGCCGCGGCCAGTTCGCTATCATGACCGTCGCGAATCACCGCGCGCGACCGTCGTGGCCCCGCGTGTTCCGTTTTCCGCATTTAACCGTATTTAATCGCCAGGCCGCCGTGAAACCGATTCTGAAATCCAACAAGCTGCAGAACGTCTGCTACGACATCCGCGGTCCGGTGCTCGAGCATGCGAAGCGCCTCGAAGAAGAAGGCCACCGCATCATCAAGCTGAACATCGGCAACCTTGCGCCGTTCGGTTTCGACGCCCCCGACGAAGTCATCCAGGACATGATCCTGAACCTGCCCGGATCGTCGGGCTATTCGGACTCGAAGGGCGTGTTCGCGGCGCGCAAGGCGATCATGCATTACGCGCAGCAAAAGGGCGTGCGCGGCGTCGAACTCGACGACATCTACATCGGCAACGGCGCCTCCGAGCTCATCGTGATGGCGATGCAGGCGCTCCTCAACGACGGCGACGAAGTGCTGCTGCCCGCGCCCGATTACCCGTTGTGGACTGCGGCCGTGAGCCTCTCGGGCGGCACGCCGATCCACTACATCTGCGACGAATCGAACGCCTGGATGCCCGATCTCGACGACATCCGCGCGAAGATCACACCCAACACGCGCGCGCTCGTCGTGATCAACCCGAACAATCCGACCGGCGCGCTGTATTCGGACGAACTGCTGCGCGGGCTCATCGCGATCGCGCGCGAGCACGGCCTGATCCTGTTCGCCGACGAGGTCTACGACAAGATCGTCTACGACGGCCTGACCCACACGGCGCTCGGCTCGCTGTCCGAGGACGTGCTCACGGTCACCTTCAACAGTCTCTCGAAGAGCTATCGCGCGTGCGGCTACCGCGCGGGCTGGATGTTCCTCTCGGGCATGACCGGCGAGAACCGCCGCCGCGCGAAGGACTACACGGAAGGGCTCGGCATTCTCGCGTCGATGCGCCTGTGTGCCAACGTGCCCGGCCAGTACGCGATCCAGACGGCGCTGGGCGGCTACCAGAGCATCAACGAGCTGATCGTGCCGGGCGGGCGGCTCTATCGTCAGCGCGAATTGGCCTACGACATGCTGACGTCGATTCCGGGCGTCACCTGCGTGAAGCCGCAGGCCGCGCTCTACATGTTCCCGCGTCTGGACCCGAAGCTCTATCCGATCGAGAACGACCAGCAGTTCATCCTCGACCTGTTGTTGCAGGAACGCGTGCTGCTCGTGCAGGGCACGGGTTTCAACTGGAAGCAGCACGACCACTTCCGCGTAGTGTTCCTGCCCAACATCGACGACCTGACCGATTCGATCAACCGCATCGCGCGTTTCCTCGACGGCTACCGCCTCAGGCATTCAGCCTGAAAAGCCTGAACGCACACGCACTTATTTTTCACCTTTAAAGACGAACACACGCTGCATGGAACCGATCAAAGTTGGACTGCTGGGCTTCGGCACGGTAGGCAGCGGCACCTTCACGGTACTGCGCCGCAACCAGGAAGAAATCAATCGTCGCGCGGGCCGCGGCATCGAGGTCGCGCGCATTGCCGTGCGCAACCCCGCCAAGGCCACCGCGGCGCTCGGCAGCGAGGCCGCGGGCGTCGATGTGACGAGCGACTTCAACGCGGTCGTCGACGACCCGTCGATCTCGATCGTCGCGGAAATGATCGGCGGCACCGGCATCGCGCGCGAGCTCGTGCTGCGCGCGATCGCCAACGGCAAGCACGTCGTGACCGCCAACAAGGCGCTGCTCGCAGTGCACGGCACCGAGATCTTCGAGGCTGCGCGCGCCAAGGGCGTGATGGTCGCGTTCGAGGCGGCGGTGGCGGGCGGCATCCCGATCATCAAGGCGCTGCGCGAAGGGCTGACCGCCAACCGCATCCAGTACATCGCCGGCATCATCAACGGCACGACCAACTACATCCTGTCCGAGATGCGCGAGCGCGGCCTCGACTTCGCGACCGCCCTCAAGGCCGCGCAGGAGCTTGGCTACGCGGAAGCCGATCCGACCTTCGACATCGAAGGCGTGGACGCCGCGCACAAGGCCACGATCATGAGCGCGATCGCGTTCGGTGTGCCGGTGCAGTTCGACAAGGCTTACGTCGAGGGCATCAGCAAGCTCGACGCGATCGACATCAAGTACGCGGAAGAACTCGGCTACCGCATCAAGCTGCTCGGCATCGCGCGGCGCGCGGAAAAAGGCATCGAGCTGCGCGTGCATCCTACGCTGATTCCGGCCAAGCGCCTGCTCGCCAACGTCGAGGGCGCGATGAACGCGGTCGTCGTGCACGGCGACGCGGTCGGCACGACGCTCTATTACGGCAAGGGCGCGGGCGCCGAGCCGACGGCCTCGGCGGTGGTCGCCGATCTGGTCGACGTGACGCGCCTGCATACGGCCGACCCCGAGCATCGCGTGCCGCATCTGGCGTTCCAGCCGGACCGCCTGTCGAACACGCCGATCCTGCCGATCGACGAAGTGACGAGTGGCTACTACCTGCGTCTGCGCGTGGCGGACCAGACCGGCGTGATGGCCGGCATCACGCGCATCCTCGCCGACAGCGGCATCTCGATCGACGCGCTCCTGCAAAAGGAGTCCGAGCAGGTCGACGCGCAGGGCAAGGCGGAAACCGACATCATCCTGATCACGCATCTGACGCTCGAAAAGAACGTCAACGCGGCGATCGCGCAGATCGAAAAGCTGGCGACCGTGAAGTCGTCGGTGACGAAGCTGCGCATGGAAGGGCTGAACTAAGGCGGGCATGCAGATGAACTATGTATCCACGCGCGGCGCCGGAGCCGGCGAGCGTCATTCTTTTTCCGACATCCTGCTCGGCGGTCTCGCGCGCGATGGCGGCCTGTACCTGCCGGCCGAGTATCCGCGTGTGAGCGCGGAGGAACTCGCGCGCTGGCGCGGCCTGTCGTATGCGGACCTCGCGTTCGAGATCCTGTCGAAGTTCAGCGACGACATTCCCGCCGAGGACCTGCGCGCGCTCACGCGCCGCACCTACACGGCGGCGACCTACTGCAACGTGCGCCACGACGAGGACGCGAGCAAGATCACGCCGCTCACGACGCTCGGCGAGGAGAACGGCACGACGCTGTCGCTGCTCGAACTGTCCAACGGGCCGACGCTCGCATTCAAGGACATGGCGATGCAGCTGCTCGGCAACTTGTTCGAGTACGCGCTCGGCAAGGCCGGCCAGCACTTGAACATCCTCGGCGCGACCTCGGGCGACACCGGCAGCGCCGCCGAATACGCGATGCGCGGCAAAGCGGGCGTGCGCGTGTTCATGCTCTCGCCGCACAAGAAGATGAGCGCGTTCCAGACCGCGCAGATGTTCAGCCTGCAGGACCCGAACATCTTCAACCTCGCGGTCGAAGGTGTGTTCGACGACTGCCAGGACATCGTCAAGGCCGTCTCGAACGATCACGCGTTCAAGGCGAAGCACAAGATCGGCACGGTCAATTCGATCAACTGGGCGCGCGTCGTGGCCCAGGTCGTCTACTACTTCGCGGGCTACTTCGCCGCGACGAAGAGCAATGACGAGCGCGTGTCGTTCACGGTGCCGTCGGGCAATTTCGGCAACGTCTGCGCGGGCCACATCGCACGCATGATGGGGCTGCCGATCGACAAGCTGGTCGTCGCCACGAACGAGAACGACGTGCTCGACGAGTTCTTCCGCACCGGTATCTACCGCGTGCGCGGCTCCGCCGAGACGTATCACACGACCAGCCCGAGCATGGACATTTCGAAGGCATCGAACTTCGAGCGCTTCGTGTTCGATCTGCTCGGCCGCGATCCGGCGCGCGTGCAGCAGTTGTTCCGCGACGTCGAGGAGAAGGGTGGCTTCGATCTCGCCGCGAGCGGCGATTTCGTGCGTGTCGCGCAGTTCGGTTTCGTGTCGGGGCGCAGCAGCCATGCTGACCGTATCGAGACGATCCGCGACGTCTTCACGCGCTACCACACGATGATCGACACGCATACGGCGGACGGCGTGAAGGTCGCGCGCGAGCATCTGCAGCCGGGCGTGCCGATGGTGGTGCTGGAGACCGCGCAGCCGGTGAAGTTCGGCGAGACGATCCGCGAGGCACTCGATCGCGAGGCCGAGCGTCCCGCAGCGTTTGCGGGACTCGAAAACCTGCCGCAGCGCTTCGAAGTGATGCCGGCCGACGCCGCGCGGGTGAAGGACTATATCGCCGGGCATACGGGCGAGTAAGGCTGCTGTTCAGCGATGGAGGCACAGGGCGGCCTCCACCGTTGGCGGGCGCATCCACGTGCCCATGCGGCGACAAATAAGCGGCAAATAAGCGGCATATCCAGCGACACGGCGCAAGGCCGTGCCCGCGCCGCTACAATGACGATCAGACCAACCGTCACGGCGGCCTCGCGCCGCCTTTCCAGACACGCCGATGTCGACTCCCACGCCCCCATCTTCTTCCGGCACGAGCGCGCCGCGCGCGCCGATGATCTCGACCGCCGATGCTCTCGCGACGCTGCTCGGCGCCGCCCGCGCCGTCACGGACACCGAGACCGTGCCCACGCTCGACGCGCTCAACCGCGTCCTTGCCGCCGATGTTGTCTCGCCGCTCGACGTCCCGCCGATGCATACCAGCGCGATGGACGGCTACGCCGTGCGCGTTGCCGATCTCGCGCACGGCAGCCGCCGTCTGCCGGTCTCGCAACGCATCCCGGCCGGCCATGCGCCACAGCCGCTCGCGGCGGGCACGGCGGCGCGCATTTTCACCGGTGCAGGCGTGCCGCTTGGCGCCGACGCGATCGTGATGCAGGAGCAGACCGAGAGCGCCGATGGCGAGGTCACGATCCTGCATGCGCCGAAGGCCGGCGAGTGGATCACCGCGCAGGGCGCGGACATCCGCCGCGACGCGGTGATCCTGCCGGCCGGCACGCGCCTCACGCCCCAGGCGCTCGGCCTCGCGGCGTCGGTGGGCTGCGCGGCGCTGCCGGTCGTGCGGCGCGTCAAGGTGGCCGTGTTCTTCACCGGCGACGAACTGCGCATGCCCGGCGAGCCGCTCGAACCGGGCGCGATCTACAACTCGAACCGCTTCACGCTGCGCAGCATGCTCGAAAAGCTTGGCTGCGAGGTGACCGATTACGGCATCGTCGTGGACCGGCTCGACGTGACGCGCGCGACGCTGCGCGACGCCGCGCAGGCGCACGATCTGATCCTCACGTGTGGCGGCGTGTCGGTCGGCGAGGAAGACCACGTGAAACCGGCCGTGGAGGCCGAAGGGCGCCTCACGATGTGGCAGATCGCGATGAAGCCGGGCAAGCCGCTCGCGTTCGGCGCCGTGCGGCGTGCGCAAGACGGCGCGGACAGCGCGGACAGCGGCGCAGAGGCCTGGTTCATCGGCCTGCCGGGCAATCCCGTGTCGAGCTTCGTCACGTTCCTGCTGTTCGTGCGCCCATTCGTGCTGAGTCTCGCAGGCGCGACGCACGCCACGCCGCGCGCGCTGTCGCTGCGCGCCGATTTCACTCAGGCCAAGGGCGACCGTCGCAACGAGTTTCTGCGTGCGCGCGTGAACGCGGCAGGCGGCCTCGATCTGTTCCCGAACCAGAGTTCGGCGGTGCTGACCTCGACCGTGTGGGGCGATGGCCTCATCGACAATCCGCCCAACCACGCGATCAGCGCAGGCGAGACGGTCCGCTTCATTCCTTTTTCCGAATTGCTCAACTAGGCGTCGATGAAGATCCAGCTCCGATATTTTGCGAGCGTGCGCGAAGCGCTCGGACTCGCCGAGGAAACAACCACAGTGCCCGACGGCATCGCCACGGTCGGCGACGTGCGCGGCTGGCTGCGCGCGCGCGGCGGCGTGTGGGCCGACACCCTCGCCGAGGGTCGCGCGCTGCGCATGGCCTGCAATCACGTGATGACCGAGCCGGGCACGCGTATCACCGACGGCTGTGAAGTCGCGTTTTTTCCGCCGGTCACCGGCGGCTAAGGGGCGCGACCATGCCAGTACGCGTGCAGAGCGGGGACTTCGACCTGAGCACCGAGGTGGCGGCGCTGCGCGCGCGCAACCCGTCGATCGGCGCGGTGGCGTGCTTCGTCGGCACGGTGCGCGATCTCAACGACGGCACGACGGTCGCCGAAATGGAGCTGGAGCACTATCCGGGCATGACGGAGAAGGCGCTCGATGAAATCGTCGAGGTGGCGAAAGAGCGCTGGCCCGGCATCGACGTGCTGATCGTGCATCGCGTCGGCAAGCTCTATCCGCTCGACCAGATCGTGCTCGTCGCGACCACGGCCGCGCATCGCGGCGAAGCGTTCGCGTCATGCGAATTCGTGATGGACTATCTGAAGACCCAGGCGCCGTTCTGGAAGAAGGAGCAAAACGGCGACGGCACCGCACGCTGGGTCGATGCCCGGGTCACCGATGACGCCGCGCTGGCCCGCTGGGGCATCGAGGGCGGCAACGCGGGGGCGCAAGACAAGCGCTAGCGCGCGGCTTATTCGTCGAGCGGACGGCCCACGATCTTCGTCGGAAACGGCTCGCCGGGCGGGCGCCGGGCCGCTTGCTCGTGCCCGTGGTCGTGGTCGTGTGCCTCGCCTGAACGACGCCGCGGCGCGATGCGATCGAGCAGCGCCTGCTGCTCGGGCGGAATCCGGTAATCCCAGCCGAAGCGCGACAACTGCAGGCTTTGCGCGATGCGCAGCGCCGGCTCCATGAAGCGCACGGCGGCGGCCGGCTCGTAGAGACCCTGGACGGTATCAAGGAACAGATAGAGCCAGTGGCTGAAATGATGCGGCTCGACGCCGTCGAGCGGCTGATGCGCCTGCTGCACATTGCCGCGATAACCCTTCTGGCCCAGCACGAGACTCGACCAGAACACCACCATCTTCGGCAGGTGATCGTCCCAGCGTCCGGCGAGCACCGCGTCGAACACGGGGCCGAGCAGCGCGTCGGCGCGCACGCGATCGTAGAACGCGTAGACGAGCGTGCGGATGTTCTCTTCGGTCGGTTCGGCGAATCGCCCGGTGGCTGGGGTAGTGGATCCGGTCATGGCAGCGGGGCGGCCAGCAGGTGGCCCTTATTGATGCGAGCGGTCGGCATGGTCACGTCAGACGCCATCGACGGCGAATCTGACGCACAATCGTGTGCAATTCGAACATGATACCCGGCCGCGTCTAAACCTGCACATGCAATGCATGTTATGTTGACGCGAGGCGGCGTCCGCGCCGACCGCCGGCTTCCTGCTTGCGCCAATTCACTTCGCGTCGCCACGACCAATGAGACTGACTGACTACACCGACTATTCACTGCGGGTGATGCTTTATCTCGCGATCGCCCGCGAAGGGCTCGTGACGATCCAGGAGATCTCGGACGCCTACGGCATTTCGAAGAATCATCTGATGAAAATCGTCCAGCAACTGGGCGAGCTGGGCTGGGTCGAGACGGTGCGCGGGCGTCACGGCGGTCTGCGGCTGCCCGACACGTCGCGCTCGCTCACGGTCGGCGAAGTCGTGCGTGCCACGGAGAACGATTTCGCGCTGGTCGGCTGCTTTCCCGATGAACGCGGCGAGCGGCGCTCCTGCGTCATCGAGCCGCACTGCCGTCTTAAGCATGTGATCGATGCGGCTCGCAAGGCGTTCCTCGCCGAGCTCGACCGTCACACCATCGACGAACTGGCGCAGCCCGAAAGCGCGCTGGCCGGGCTGCTCGGCGGCGTGCCGGTGCGGCTCGTAGCGGCCGAGCGGATCAGCGCCGTGGCCGGGTCGCAGGCCTGAGCGCCCCGTGCGACGGGCCTCGGCGGCGAATCGGAAAAAATGACGCGGTGCGGGACTTGAAAGCGGCGCAAGTCCGCACAATTTGGTGACAGTTAAGAAACTGGAGGTCTCGTTCAGACATGAGAATCGACAAACTCACCACCAAGTTCCAGGAAGCCATTGCCGACGCGCAAAGCCTTGCCGTCGGGCACGACAATCAGTACATCGAACCCGTTCACCTGCTCGCCGCGCTGGTCGCGCAGCAGGACGGCTCGGCGCGCTCGCTGATGTCGCGCGCAGGCGTCCAGGTACAAGGGCTGCAAAACGCCCTCAACGATGCAATCAACCGCTTGCCGCAGGTGCAGGGCACCGATGGCAACGTGCAGATCGGCCGCGAATTGACGGGCCTGCTCAACCAGGCCGACAAGGAAGCGCAGAAGCTCAACGACACGTTCATCGCGAGCGAAATGTTCCTGCTCGCGGTCGCCGACGACAAGGGCGACGCGGGTCAGCTCGCGCGCCGTCATGGCCTCTCGCGTAAGGCGGTCGAAGCGGCCATCGCGGCTGTGCGCGGCGGCGCGCAAGTGCATAGCCAGGACGCCGAAAGCCAGCGCGAAGCGCTCAAGAAATACACCGTCGATCTGACCGAGCGGGCCCGTGCGGGCAAGCTCGATCCGGTGATCGGCCGCGACGATGAAATTCGCCGCTCGATCCAGATCCTGCAGCGCCGCACCAAGAACAATCCGGTGCTGATCGGCGAGCCGGGCGTCGGCAAGACGGCGATCGTCGAAGGCCTCGCGCAGCGCATCGTCAACGGCGAAGTGCCCGAGACGCTCAAGGGCAAGCGCGTGCTCTCGCTCGACATGGCCGCGCTGCTCGCGGGTGCGAAGTATCGCGGCGAGTTCGAGGAGCGCCTGAAGGCTGTCCTCAACGACATCGCCAAGGACGAAGGCCAGACCATCGTCTTCATCGACGAAATCCACACGATGGTCGGCGCGGGCAAGGCCGAAGGCGCGATGGACGCGGGCAACATGCTCAAGCCGGCGCTCTCGCGCGGCGAGCTGCACTGCGTCGGCGCGACCACGCTCGACGAATATCGCAAGTACATCGAGAAGGACGCGGCGCTCGAGCGGCGCTTCCAGAAGGTGCTCGTCGACGAACCGTCGGTCGAGGCGACCATCGCGATCTTGCGCGGTCTGCAGGAGAAATATGAGCTGCACCACGGCGTGGACATCACCGACCCGGCCATCGTCGCCGCGGCCGAGTTGTCGCATCGCTACATCACCGATCGTTTCCTGCCCGACAAGGCCATCGACCTGATCGATGAAGCCGCTTCGAAGATCAAGATGGAAATCGACTCGAAGCCGGAAGAAATGGACCGGCTCGACCGTCGCCTGATCCAGCTGAAGATCGAGCGCGAAGCGGTCAAGAAGGAGAAGGACGAAGCCTCGCAGAAGCGTCTGCAGCTCATCGAAGAGGAAATCGAGCGCCTGAATCGCGAGTATTCGGATCTCGAGGAAATCTGGACTGCCGAGAAAGCGGCGGTGCAGGGCAGCGCGCAGCTCAAGGAAGAAATCGATCGCGTGCGTGCCGAGATCACGCGTCTGCAGCGCCAGGGCAAGCTCGAGAAGGTGGCCGAATTGCAGTACGGCAAGCTGCCGCAGCTCGAAGCGCAGTTGAAGGAAGTCACCCAGGCCGAGGCCCGCGAGCAGAACAATCCGACGCGTCCGCGTTTGTTGCGCACGCAGGTCGGGGCGGAGGAAATCGCGGAAGTCGTCTCGCGCTCGACCGGCATTCCGGTCTCGCGCATGATGCAGGGCGAGCGCGAGAAGTTGCTGCAGATCGAGGACAAGCTGCATGAGCGCGTGGTCGGCCAGGACGAGGCGATCACCGCAGTGGCCGATGCGATCCGCCGCTCGCGCGCAGGTCTCGCGGACCCGAACCGGCCGTATGGTTCATTCCTGTTCCTCGGGCCGACGGGTGTCGGCAAGACCGAGTTGTGCAAGGCGCTCGCGAGCTTCCTGTTCGACTCGGAAGAGCATCTGATCCGCATCGACATGAGCGAGTTCATGGAGAAGCACAGCGTCGCGCGATTGATCGGCGCGCCGCCCGGCTATGTCGGCTACGAGGAAGGCGGCTATCTGACCGAGGCCGTGCGACGCAAGCCGTATAGCGTGATCCTGCTCGACGAAATCGAGAAGGCGCATCCGGACGTGTTCAACGTGCTGCTGCAAGTGCTCGACGACGGCCGCATGACCGATGGCCAGGGCCGTACCGTGGACTTCAAGAACACGGTGATCGTGATGACGTCGAATCTCGGCTCGCATCTGATCCAGTCGATGGTCGACGAACCGCAGGAGGCCGTGAAGGACGCGGTGTGGGGCGAAGTGAAGCTGCACTTCCGTCCGGAGTTCCTGAACCGGATCGACGACGTCGTCGTGTTCCATGCGCTCGATCGCACCAACATCCAGTCGATCGCGAAGATCCAGTTGCAGCGTCTGCACGATCGTCTCGCGAAGCTCGACATGCAGCTGGTGGTGTCGGACGAAGCGCTCGAGCAGATCGGCAAGGTCGGCTACGATCCGCAGTTCGGCGCGCGGCCGCTCAAGCGCGCGATCCAGCAGGAGATCGAGAACCCGGTCGCCAAGCTCATTCTCGCGGGCCGCTTTGGTCCGAAGGATGTGATTCCAGTCGATGTGCAGGACGGCAAACTGGTGTTCGAGCGCGTCGTGCACTGAGTACGCGGGGCGCTGTCACACAAGCCGCACAAGCCGCACAAGCCACACAAGCCGCACAAGCAAAAAGGGCAACGAAGTCACTTCGTTGCCCTTTTTTTATCGGCGCGCCACGCCACCCTGCGCTCAGGCCGTCTTGTCGTCGCCCTTGTTGCCGAACAGCGATGCGAGGCCGCCCAGCGTGCCGAGCACGCTTTCGGTGTTGACCTTTCCGTCGGCGGGCACTTCGCCGTTGGGCGTCGCTGCGTTGACGACGTGAGGCAGCACTTGCGAGAGCAGACCCGTGACTTGCTCGGGCTGCATGCCGGCCTTTTGCGCGAGCCCCGACACGACATCGGAGCCGAGCACGCCGTGCAGTTGATCGGCGGAAATCGACTGGTTCTCGCCGTTGCCGATCCACGACTGGATCACGCCGCCCGCGCCGCCTTGCTGGAATTTCTCGACGAGGCCGTTGAGCCCGCCGGGCTGGTTGTTGACGAACTCCATGGCGGCGGCGATCAGTTGCTGCTGCCCGCCGCCCTGGGGCGACGATGACGAGTTGAACAGGGAACCGATGGTGTCTAGCAGGCTCATGATGTTCTCACTTGAGAAAAGGGGCGCGCGTGCAGCGCGCCGGATTGCAGTTCTGGCCATCAAAAGCAGCCGCGCCATGCTGAGCGCTCGCGCGCGGCCGGATCAATTCGGGCGTCCGGTGGATTGCAACGCTCAACTTCGCTCAAGCGCCCGAGGCTGCGGCGGCGGAAGCCGCCTTGCTCTTCTTCGCTTTCTTCGACTTGCCGGCGCTCGATGATGCGGCGGCCGGTGCGCTGGCAGCCGGCGCGCTCGATGCCATTGCATCGCTCGCTGCAGCCGCGTCCTTCTTGCTCTTTTTCTTCTTCGCCGCTTTGGTCTGCGAGGCTGCTTCATCGGCGGGGGCGGTCGCGGCCGGTGCTGCCGTGGCTGCAGCTGTCGTGGCCGCCGGTGCCGCCTTGGCCGACTTTGACGACGTCTTCGCGCTGGCGCCGCTCGGCGGCGAGCTCGAGCCGTTGATGGTCAGGCCTGCCGCTTCGAGGTTCTGCACGGACTTCTCGCCGATGCCCTTTACGCGGGTCGCGAGATCGTCGGCATTCTTGAACGGGCCGTTCTTGGTACGCTCGTCGATGATCGCCTTCGCATGGACCGGGCCGATGCCCTTGACCGATTCGAGGGCCGCTTCGTCGGCGGTGTTGACTTCGACCGCGCGCGCGAATGTGGCGCCCAGCGACAGACTGAGGACTACGCACAGCATCAGCAGCTTCTTCAGCATGACAATCACTCCATTGAGGGCAAACCGGGTCAGCCAGGAACGGACGACGCATCGAGCGAGCGGTGCTGCGCTATTCACCTAGGATAGGTGGCGCGTCGGCTGGATGAAAGTCGGGGATTTATACCGGACGTTCTGCGCCCGGTAAATCTGCTCGCACAAAATTTAATACTTATGCGCGGATCGTGAGCGCCAGGTGTGCTGGTGGCCGCTACGCGCGGTGCGGCCCGACGATGCCGAGGCGCGCGATGCGCCGGTAGAGCGTCGCGCGCGACATGCCGAGCGCGGCGGCCGCGGCATTGGGATGCCATTGATGCGCGCTCAGTGCCGCGACGATGCGCGTGCGTTCGTCGGCGTCGCTTGCCGGGTCATGCACGCTGGGCCCGGACGACGGCGCGAGCCGCGTCGCCAGTTCGGGCGGCAGGTGCTGGGCGAGCACGCGCGCGCCGTCGCACACGGCGCAGGCATAGCGCAAGGCGTGGCGCAACTGGCGCAGGTTGCCGGGCCAGTCGAGCGTCGTGAGCCGTTGTGCGAGCATCGGATCGAGCGTCAAAGCGCCACCGCACGCGGCCGCTTCTTCGGCGAACACCTGCTCGATCAGCGCGCCAATATCGCGTCGTTCCCGCAGCGGCGGCAGCGCGAGCACCGCGCCGCTCAAGCGGTAGTAGAGGTCTTCGCGGAACGCGCCGGCGGCCACCATCTGCGCGAGATCGCGGTGGGTCGCGCAGATGATCTCGAGATCGACGCGCACCGGCACCTCGCCGCCGAGCGGCACCACTTCGCCCTCGGCCAGCACGCGCAACAGACGCGTCTGCAACGCGAGCGGCATGTCGCCGATCTCGTCGAGAAAGAGCGTGCCGCCGTCGGCCTGCACGATCTTGCCGCGCGCGCCGTGGCGCCGCGCGCCCGTGAACGCGCCGCTCGTATAGCCGAACAACTCGCTCTCGATCAGCGTCTCGGGAAGCGCGCCGCAGTTCACCGCGACGAACGCGCGCTGGCTGCGCGGGCCTGCGTCGTGGAGCGCGCGCGCGAACACCTCCTTGCCGGCGCCGGTCTCGCCTGTGAGCAGGATCGGCAGACGCTTGCCCGCGATGCGTGCGGCCACCCGCGCGTTGCCGGCCACGCGTTCGTCGGCGCTTTGCAGGAAGGGCGCGAGCGGGCCGCTCTCGCGCGCGCTGGCGAGCGCGTCGGCATGCGCGTGCAACGGACTCGCGTGGCCCGCGCCGAGGCGGCGCAGCGGCGCGCGAATGCGCGCGTACAGCATCGCGCCCGTCGTGCGCAAGCGCAGGCCCGCAATCGCTTCGATACGGCCGAGATCGCGCAACTGAACGTGTGAAGAATCGAAGATCTCGTCGATATGGCGCGGCGCGTCGAGTCCCGCGATCGCGTCGTGCGCGCGCCGGTTGGCCGCGACCACGTTGCCGTTTTCGTCGAATGCGATCAGCAGCTCGGGCTGTGCTTCGACATAGTTGCGGTTTTGGTGTCCGAACAGAATCCAGCAACCCGCCATGCGATGCAGGAAGTAGCCATCTTCGATCAGCGCGGCGCTTTGCCTGACGAGCCGGTTGACGATGCTCTGGCTATCGCGGTTATCGGGCGAGTGCACGGCCGACGCATCGAGCACGCCGATCAGCTCGCCGCCCGGCGCGAAAATCGGCGCGGCGCTGCAGGCGAGCGTCGTGAACGCGGCGCGGAAGTGGTCGGTCTTGTGGACGGTGATCGGCGCAAGATCGGTCAGCACGGTGGCGATGCCGCACGTGCCTTCCTCGCTCTCGGACCAGCACGAGCCGATGTAGAGGCCCGCGTGCTTGAAGTCGTTGCGTCGCTCGCGCTCGATGCGGTAGTCGATCGTCACGCCGTGCGCGTCGGTGAGCATCACGCAGTAGTCGGCCTCGCGCACGGTGTCGTGCAGGCGCGTGAGGCACTGGCCGGACGCGCGCAGGAACGCTTCCTCGCGATCGCGCACCTCGCGCAGCTCGGCCGCCGACAGCACGCGCGGCCCGATCACCGAGCCCGGGTCGAGCTGATAGCGCTCGAACGAGCGCTGCCACGAGGACGCGAGGCGCGGCGAGCCGCTCGGCGCCGGCAGGCGGCCTTCGACGGCGCCGCGCACGAACTCCGCGTGCAGGGTCTGCGGTACGGCATAGGGCATCGGACACTCCGTGCCGGATCGGGGCGAAAGCAACGGAAGCAGGATAGCGAGGGGACGTAGCCGATTTTTAGCACATCCGGCCCGCGCGATCACACCGCAATGCAGCATCGGAGCGACTTGAGACGAACGTCTCAAGCGGCAGCGAGACACTGTGCCCAAAACGTGCCGAGCCTTGCTGCACGGGCTTTGCGCGCATCGCGACGAGGCGCCTTCCACGCAGTGCGCGCGGTGATTGAGACAGTGTTCGAGACGAGCGAGTCGCCAGCATGCACTTCGCACGTTCGTCACGAATCGGGTGCGAACCTTGGTGCGCATGGCTTCGCGACAGACGATGGCGCGTAGGCACGAAATGGCACAACGCTTGCAGTAACGGATCCGCCATCAACAGGACCGCCTGCGTGCAACCCATGCACAGCGTGGCGGCCAGGAGACAAGACCCCGTGAGCTCGCCCGTGACCGTTGGCGTCATCGTCAATCCCGCGTCGGGACGCGATATCCGCCGTTTGACTTCGCACGCCTCGGTCTTCCCCACGGCTGAGAAGGCCAACATGGTCGTGCGCCTGCTGGCCGGGCTCGGCGCGCTCGGGGTCGAGCGCGTGCTCACGCTGCGCGATCGCACGGGCGTGGCGGCGCTCCTGCTGCGCGCGCTCGACACGCACGCCGCCGTGGCGGACGACGAGCGCTGGCCCCGCGTCGAGTTCATCGACCTGCCGATCAGCGACAGCGTCGCCGATACGCACGCGGGGGTCGCCCACATGGTGCGCGAGGGCGTCGCGCTGATTGCCGTGCTCGGTGGCGACGGCACGCATCGCGCGGTGGCCGCGCACTGCGCGAGCACGCCCTTGCTCGCGCTTTCGACGGGCACCAACAACGCCTTTCCCGAACTGCGCGAAGCGACCGTCGCGGGCATGGCCGGCGCGCTCGTCGCGACCGGCGCGGTGCCCGCCGAGAGCGCGCTCGTGCGCAACAAGCGGCTCGTCGCGCGTTGCATCGACGGACCGAGCCGCGGGCGCGAGGAACTCGCGCTCGTCGACGTGTGCGTCGACCGGCAACCGTTCATCGGCGCGCGCGCCATTTGCGCGAGCGCCGAGATCGACACGCTCTTTCTCACGTTCGCGCAGCCCGACGGCATCGGTCTCTCGTCGATCGGCGCGGCCTTCACGCCGGTGGCGCGCGACGCGCCGCACGGCCTCTACATGACGTTCGCCACGGGCGACGCAGCGGGCATGCCGCTCATCGCGCCGATCGCGCCAGGACGCCTCGAGCGGCTCACGATGCGCACTTGCCAGCGCCTCGAGATCGGCGCGCCGATGCCACTGGAAACCGGCCACGGCACGCTCGCGTTCGACGGCGAGCGCGAGATCGAACCCGAGCGCGGCGACCGCTACGAAATCGCGCTCGACTGGCGCGGGCCGCTCACGGTCGATGTCGCGCGCACGTTGCGCTACGCCGCGTCGCATCAGTTGCTGCGCGATGCGGCGGCGCGCAGGTTTCAGGCACCGCGTCGCTGACGCGGCACAACGAGTCAGTCCTCACAGGAGACAACCATGTCTGTTTCGACGCAGTTGACGAGTGAGCAGTTGCTGAGCGCGTATCGCTTGATGCGCACGATTCGCGAGTTCGAGGAACGTTTGCACGTCGAGTTCGCGACCGGCGAGATTCCGGGCTTCGTGCACCTCTATGCGGGCGAGGAGGCGTCGGCCGTCGGCACGATGCTGCATCTGAACGACGCCGACTATGTCGCCACGACCCACCGTGGCCATGGTCACTGCATCGCCAAGGGTGTCGACGTGCGCGAGATGATGGCCGAGATCTACGGGCGCAGCACGGGCTCGTGCCGGGGCAAGGGCGGCTCGATGCATATCGCCGATCTGTCGAAGGGGATGCTCGGCGCGAACGGCATCGTCGGCGCGGGCGGGCCGCTCGTGTGCGGTGCGGCGCTCGCGGCCAAGGTGAAGAAGACGGGCGGTGTCGGCGTGTGTTTCTTCGGCGACGGCGCGTCGAACCAGGGCGTCATCTTCGAGTCGCTGAACCTTGCCTCGGTGTGGCGGCTGCCGGCGGTTTTCGTCGCTGAAAACAACGGCTACGCGGAAGCGACCTCGTCGACGTGGTCGGTCGCCGCCGACAACATCGCCGATCGTGCCAATGGTTTCGGCATGCCGGGCGTGATCGTCGACGGCTTCGATTTCTTCGCGGTCCACGAAGCGCTCGGCGAGGCCATCGCGCGGGCGCGCAACGGCGGTGGCCCGACGCTCGTCGAAGTGAAGTTGTCGCGCTACTTCGGCCATTTCGAAGGCGACGCGCAGACCTATCGCGCCCCGGGCGAAGTGCAGAAACTGCGCGACGAGAAGGATTGCCTGAAGCGCTTCGAAGAGCGTGTCGTGCGCGCCGAGGCGCTGCGCACCGACCAGTTGCGCGCGGTCGATGCCGAAGTGCTGCAGCTGATCGAGAGCGCGGTGAAGGACGCCAAGGCGGCGCCGGTACCCGACGATGCCGAATTGCTGACCGACGTCTACGTGTCGTACCCCTGACTAATCCGGCGAAGTTGAGCGAAGCACCCTTCATGGAAGCAGAGCCCGATGCTCTGCCCGACAGGAGACAAACATGGCACGGAAAATCACCTATTCGCAAGCGATCAACGAAGCGCTGAGCCAGGAGATGGCGCGCGACCCGAACGTGATCGTGATGGGCGAGGACAACGCGGGCGGCGCAGGTTCGCCCGGTGAGCAGGACGCGTGGGGCGGCGTGCTCGGCGTGACCAAGGGCCTGTATGGCAAATACCCGGGACGCGTGCTCGATACGCCGCTCTCCGAGGGCGGCTTCATCGGCACAGCGGTGGGCGCGGCGGCGTGCGGGCTGCGGCCAGTCGCCGAGCTGATGTTCGTCGACTTCATGGGCGTGTGCTTCGACCAGATCTTCAACCAGGCCGCCAAGTTTCGCTACATGTTCGGCGGCAAGGCGGTCACGCCGGTCGTGATCCGCACGATGTGCGGCGCCGGCCTGCGCGCGGCCGCCCAGCACTCGCAGATGCTCACCTCGCTCTTCACGCACATTCCGGGGCTCAAGGTCGTGTGCCCCTCGTCGCCGTACGAGGCCAAGGGCTTGCTGATCCAGGCGATCCGCGACGACGACCCCGTGATCTTCTGCGAGCACAAGCTGCTCTACACGCGCGAGGGCGACGTGCCCGAGGAGTCGTACGCGATTGCGTTCGGCGAAGCGAACATCCTGCGCGACGGCGACGACGTGACCATCGTCACCTATGGCCGCATGGTCCACTACGCGATGGATGCCGCGCAGAAGCTCGCGAGCGAAGGCATCGAAGCCGATGTGATCGATCTGCGCACGACCTCGCCGCTCGACGAGGAAACGATCCTCGAAAGCGCGCGCCGCACCGGACGCGTGGTGGTCGTGGACGAAGCGAATCCGCGCTGCTCGCTGGCAACCGATATCGCAGCGCTGGTCGCGAGCCGCGCGTTCCACGACTTGAAGGCGCCGGTCGGCATGGTGACCGCGCCGCACACGCCCGTGCCGTTTACCGGCGTGCTCGAAGACCTCTACATCCCGTCGGCGGAGCAGATCGCCGAGGCCGTGCGCCGCGCAAGGAGCTGAAGACATGCCGATTCATATGATCACGATGCCCAAGTGGGGGCTGTCGATGGAGCAAGGGCAGGTGAACGGCTGGCTCAAGTCGATTGGCGAGCGCGTCGCGCGCGGCGATGAACTCGTCGATGTCGAGTCGGACAAGATCGCCTCGGCCGTCGAGTGCGCGTTCGACGGCACGCTGCGCCGGCAGGTTGCCACGGAGGGCGAAACGTTGCCGGTCGGCGCGCTGCTCGGTGTCGTCGCCGATACCGAAACGCCCGATGCCGAGATCGATGCGGCCATCGCGGTGTTCCAGCAGGACTTCGTGCCCGGTGCGGCCGACATCGCCGACCCCGGGCCGCAGCCCGAGAAGGCGCAGATCGGCGCGCGCACGATGCGCTTTCTGAAGCTTGGCGATGCAGCAGGCACGCCGGTCGTGCTGATCCACGGCTTCGGCGGCGACCTCAACAACTGGCTCTTCAACCACGCGGAGCTGGCCTCAAATCATATGGTCTGGGCGCTCGACCTGCCGGGCCACGGCGAATCGGGCAAGGCGGTCGAGTCGGGCAGCCTCGATGAGCTTGCGCAAAGCGTGCTCGACTTCATGGACGCGCAGAAGATCGAGCGCGCCCAGCTGGTGGGCCATTCGCTCGGCGGCGCGGTCGCGATGACGGTGGCCGCGCGCGCGCCGCAGCGCGTGGCCTCGCTCGCGCTCATTGCGAGCGCGGGACTCGGCGACGAAATCGACGGCCCGTATATCGAGGCCTTCGTCGCGGGCACGAACCGCAATACGCTCAAGGCGCCCGTCACGAAGCTGTTCGCCGACCCCGCGCTCGTCACGCGCCAGCTCGTCGAGGACCTCGTCAAGTACAAGCGGCTCGAAGGCGTGCAGGACGCGTTGCGCAAGATCGCGGCGCAGTCGTTCGACGGCTCGACGCAGCGCGAGGTGTTCCGCAACCGCATCGACGCGCTCGCGCCGCGCACGCTCGTGATCTGGGGCGAGGGCGACCAGGTGATTCCCGCGCGTCATGCGCTCGGTTTGCCGGCACGCGTGCAGGTCGAGGTGATCGCGGGCGCGGGGCACATGGTGCAGATGGAATCGGCCGCCGACGTCAATCGTCTGCTGAAGGCCTTTCTGAAGGATGGCTGAGATGAGGCCCGCCACCATCGCGCAGGAGGGCGTCACCGCGCTCGGCCAGCACGGCGCGCGCAGCCGCGAGAAGCTCGCGCGCATTCCCGTGAAGGTCGAGCGCACGGATGGCGACGTGCTCGCGAAGCCCGCGTGGCTGCGCGCGCGGCCGCTGATGAGCGAAACCGTGGCGGATATGGCGGCGGTGCTGCGCGAGCACCGGCTGCATTCGGTCTGCGAGGAGGCGATGTGTCCGAATATCGGCGAATGCTTTGCCCAGCGCACGGCGACGTTCATGATCATGGGCGGCTTGTGCACGCGGCGTTGTCCCTTCTGCGACGTGGCGCACGGGCGGCCCGCGCCGCTCGACGCCGACGAGCCCGCACGCCTCGCGGCAGCGGTTGCCGCGCTCGGCTTGCGCCATGTCGTGATCACCTCGGTCGATCGCGACGACTTGCGCGATGGCGGCGCGCAGCACTTCGCGCGCTGCGTGGCGAGCGTGCGCGAGCGCGTGGCGGGGATCGGCGTCGAAGTGCTGGTGCCGGACTTTCGCGCTCGCATCGAACGTGCGCTCGAGGCGTTGTCGGCCGCGTGGCCCGATGTGTTCAATCACAACATCGAAACGGTGCCGTCGCTCTATCGCGCGGTGCGCCCGGGTGCGGACTATCGCGGCTCGCTCGACTTGCTCGCGCGGGCGAGGGCGGCGCACGCGCCGCTCGTGACGAAGTCGGGCCTCATGGTGGGCCTCGGCGAGACCGACGACGAGCTGCTCGACACCCTGCGCGATTTGCGCGCGCACGGCGTTGAGGTGCTGACGATCGGGCAGTATCTCGCGCCCTCGCGGTTTCATCTGCCGGTGCGGCGCTACGTGAGCCCCGGTCAGTTCGCCGCGCTGCGCGAGGCAGGCCTCTCGATGGGGTTTGCCGAAGTCGTCGCGGGACCGCTCGTGCGCTCGTCGTATCACGCGGCGCAAACGGTCGAGGCGCTTCGCTAGCGAGCCGGCTCGCGCAAATAGCGCGTGCTGACCCGCGCCAGGTACGGCACGAGTCCCGCGCCCGCGACCATCAGGCTCGCCATGTTGGCGAACCAGAAGCCGCGCGCGCCGGTGAGCCAGGCGGGCACGTTGCCGGTCGTGTCGAAGCCGAGCGCGTAGCCGCCGCCGAGCCCCACGCCCCACAGCGCGATGGCGTAGATCACGGTCGGCACGATTGCGACCTTGTAGGCCCGCAGCGCGAACGCAGTGGTGATCTGCAGCGCGTCGAACACGTGATAGAACACGACGATCGTCACGAGCGGCAGCGCGGCAGTAGCGACGGCGGAATCGGGCGTGTAGCCGCTGATGATGAGCGGACGCAACACGAGCACGAGCGCGCCGTACGCGCACGCGATCGCGACCGCCGTGACGATGCCGTGGCGCGCGAGCGTGCGTGCGGCCGCGTACTTGCGCGCGCCGAGCGCCTGGGCGACGAGCGTCGAGGTCGCCACGCCGATCGACAGCGGCGTCATGTAGAGCACCGCTCCGAGATTGCCGGCGATCTGGTGACCGGCGAGTATGGTCGTGCCAAAGCGCGCGATGAAGAGCGCCATGAACGTATAGGACGTCACCTCGATCAGGTACGAGAGCCCCATCGGAATGCCGAGCTTGAGCAAGTCGACCTGACGCGCCCAGTTCGGCCAGCAAAAGCGCTTGAAGATCGCGAATGGCCGGAACACGTCGAGCTTCGTGAGCGCGAACGCGGCGACGACGGCGAGCACCCAGTTGATCGAGCTGCTCGCGAGCGCGCAGCCCGGGCCGCCTAGCGCAGGCACGCCGAGGCCGCCGAAGATCAGCCACTCGTTGAGGCCGATCTTGAGCACGAGCGCGCCGACCTGCAGGAACATGACGAGCCGGGGCCGGCCCACCGCATTGGCGAGCGAACTGTAGATGCGAAACGCGAGGCTCGCGGGCAGACCGAACGCGAGGATGCGCAGATAGCCGAGCGTGCGCTCGCGCAGCGCTTCGGGCGCATGCGACAGATCGAGCAGGGGACCGGGGAAATAGAGAATCACAAAGCCGATCACCATCAGTACGAGCGAGAGCCAGAACGCCTGGCGCACTTGCTCGCCGATCTCGGCATCGCGCTGCGCGCCGTACAGTTGCGCGGTGACGGGCTGCAGCGCGCTCAGAATGCCGGTGAGGCCGATATAGACCGAGATGTAGATCGAGGTGCCGAGGCCGAGCGCGGCGAGATCGAGTGCCGAATAGCGGCCGACCATCGCCGTGTCGATCACGCCGAACGCGATGATCGCGAGCTGGCCGATCAGCACCGGCCAGGCCAGCGCCGCGATCTTGCGGACGTCGCTCAGCATGGCGCGCGCCTCAATCGGGGCGCTTGCGCCACTGGCGCTTCACAGGCGGCTGCGGGCGATCGATGCGCACGTACAGGCGGAAGCGCTCGTCGCGGTCGGCGGCGCGGCGGCCTTCCCACACGAGTTTCCAGATGAAGTTCGACATCGGGCTCGGTGCGCTGTAGTCCTGCGTGTCCTGACGCAGGATCACGTCGCAGTCCTCGTCGAACGCGAAGTGCATCTTGCCGAAGTAGGCGAACGTCGCGATCTGCGCGTCGCCGAGGCGCACGGGCGAGATGCAGGAATAGTCGGCGGGCAGGTGCGCGGCGATCTGCTGCGCGACGTCGCGATAGGTCCGGCTGTAGTTGACCACCGGCAGCCACAACGTCATCAGCAGCACCCACATGAGGGTCGTGCCGCCGCTCGAGAGCACGACGCTGCGCCACAGCACCTTCGGGTGGCGCGCGACGCGCCATTGCACGATCGCGAACCAGCACAGCGTCACGGCGAGCGCGCAGACAAACGACAGGATCTTGAACTGCGGCACGAAGCCCGGCACGAGGCGCGCGAGGTTGCGCGCGAGCGGCGCGGGAAAGCCGGTCATGCCGGCGAGCCAGACGAGCCAGACGAACGTGCCGAGGATCGTGAAGCTCAGTACCGCGAACCAGTCGAACGCGTTGATCGCACCGCGCTTGAGCGTCGGCAGCGCGAAGGTCGCGAGCACCGACAGCGCGGGCAACACCAGCATGAAGAGGCGATTGGTCTGATGCGCCTGCACGATCACGAGCAGCAGCAGCGGCGCGATCACGGCGAGCGGAATCGCGATGTGCGGCGCGCGGCGCAGGCCGGCCCAGTTGAACCATGCCCACAGCGCGAGCGGCCATGCGGGCCACGTGAAGAGCGGCAGGTTCTTTGCCGCATAGACCAGCACCGAGCCCGGCGGTCCGGCGAAGGCGTTCACGCTCGCGCGCATCCACTGGTTGATGAACCAGACGGCGTCATCGGGGAACGCGTGCAGCGCCGCCACGGGCCACGAGAGCGAGACCACGAGCGCGACCGGCAGGCCGGCGAGCAGCAGCCAGCGGCTGCGCGTCTCGGGCGCGACGGCGAGCATCACGAGCGTGCCGAGCAGCAGCGCGCCGACCAGCACGGGCCCGTTCGACAGCATCACGATGCCGGCGGCGAGGCCCCACCAGAGCGAGCCCTGGATCGGCTTGTCGATTGCGCGCACGAGCCCGTAGACGAACATCGCGATGCCGACGAACTGCATCAGCTGCGGCGTGGTTTCGTGACCGCGCTCGGCGAGGCCGAAACACGCGAGCAGGATCAGCAGCGCGCCGTCGGCGAGCGTGCGGCCGTAGTCGCGCGGCTCGGGCTCGCCGCCGAACGCATACTTGAACGGCTGAACCTCGGCGCGCCGGCCGAGCAGATAGGCGCTGTACCAGACGAACGCGCAGGCGCAGCAGAACAGCACGCCGGTCGCGACACGCGACGCGTTGCTCGCGTCGAACCACGGCGCGAACAAGCGGATGCAGGCGGCGCCGAGCCAGTAGCCGAGCGGACCGTCGGCGGTCATGTACTTGCCGACGAGATTGGGCAGCAGCCAGTCATGGGCGTTGCCGCCCGCCATCGTCCACATCACGCCGAAGCCGGCTGCGTCCTCGTTCTTCCACGGATCGCGGCCGAACAGGCCAAACGACGCGAACACGATACAGATGGTAAGCAGCAGCCAGCGCGGCAGGGCGCTGGTGGCGGAGGCAGTCAGGCGGAAGGCTGGCTTCATGCAGTCAGGGAAGTCGGATAGGCGGAGCGGGCGCTACGAGGCGCGACGGCGCGCGTGGCTCGCGGGTCCGGAGCATCCGGCATTGTAGTCGTCGCGGCGCCGGCGCGTCATGATCGCTAACCGCTCGAAAGGGTCAGAACAATGCGATGCGGGGCCGCATGGGTGAGACGGACAGCTTGCGAGCGGGCGCCGGGTGGCCGTTTCGCGGGCGACAAAAAAGGGCAGCGAATGCTGCCCTTTTTCTGGTCCGGGTGCCGGTCCGGCGAATTTACTTCGCCTTGCCCGAGGCGCGTGCGCCGAACTTCTTGTTGAACTTCTCGACGCGGCCGGCCGTGTCCATGATCTTCTGCGTGCCGGTGTAGAACGGGTGCGATTCCGACGACACTTCGATCTTCGCGAGCGGGTAGGTCTGGCCGTTGAATTCGCCGGTTTCGCGCGTCTGAATGGTCGAGCGGGTCACGAAGCGGAAGTCGTTCGACACGTCGATGAACAGGACTTCGCGGTAATTCGGGTGAATGCCTTCTTTCATGGTTTTTCCTTAAATCTGGCGGTAGCCAACCCCGCGTGCCGACGACCGTATGTCGAGAGCTTCCCGCGCGAGCCACTTACCAAAGGTCGCAAAACGGCGATTATGTCAGAAAATCAGCCGCTTGGCGAACTTTTTGCGGCGCCGGGCGCTTCATCGCGCCTGGGCGAGCACGCCCACCCGCGCCGGGTCCTGCCGATAGTAGCGCGCGAGCAACCGGTAAAGCTCGGGATAGCCCGCCTCGAACTCGCGCGGCTTCACAAACAGCGCCTCGCTGCACACCGCAAAAAATTCGGAAGGATGATCGCTCGCGTAGGGATCGATCAGCGAGTCGCGCTCGAAGCGCGCCCAGCGGCGCTCCGGCACCGCGTCCACCTTGGCGCAGAACTGGTCATAGGCGTGGTCGAACACATCGGACCAGGCTTGCGCGTCGAGCGGCGCATGCCAGCGCCGGAAGAGCGGCGGATGGCCGTCCGCTTCGCCGTGGAGCATGTCGATCTTGTGGGCGAACTCGTGGATCACGACGTTGTACGCGTCCGTGCCGTCGGTCATCTGCGCGTCCTCCCACGACAGGATCACCGGACCGCCTTCCCATGCTTCGCCGCTCGCGTCGTGCTCGACTTCGTGCACCACGCCGTCTTCGTCCTCGACGGTCTTGCGGATCACGAACTCGCCCGGATAGACGACGACCCCGACCCAGCCGCGATACAGCTCGAGCCCGAGATTGAGCACCGGCAGCGAAGCCTGCGCGGCGATCGCAACCACCATCGCGTCGGTCAGTTCGAGGTCGTGCGCGGTCGAGAACTCTTTTTGGGCGAGAAACAGGCTGGTCATCTCGCGCAGCCGCACGACGTCAGCGGCTGCGAGGTGGGCGAGGAACGGCAGGCCGTCGAGCGTTTGTTGCCAGAGCGCGTCGTCGATGGCATGGGCGCGCAGCGCGCGTTCGCGGCGCCGGGTGCCGAACCACTGGGTGAGTTTGGAGAGCATCGCGTTGAAGGAGTCAGTCGATTTGCTTTTGCCAGGCGGCAACGATACCGCCAAGGATAGCGACGCCGATCATGAAATAGAAGCCATCGATCGAACTGAGGAAGCTTGCCTGCTGCGTGATTGAGCGGCTCACCTCGATGAGCGCGAGTCCACGCGCCTCGCCGGCGCTGCGCCCGAGCGCCTCGAACGCGCGTGTGAGCGTCGCGATCGTGCTCTGGAAGACCGGATTGAACGGATTGGCGAACTCGGTGAGGCGTGTCTGATGCAGCGCCTGGCGATGCTGCTCGATGATGATCACCGACGCGGTCGCGAACGAGAACGTCAACTGGCGCACGACGTTTTTCAACCGGTAGCCGTGCGTGAACTCCTCGATATCGAAGATCCGGAACGTGAGGTTGGCGACCGGCAGCACGATGAAGAGCAGCAGCAGCCCGCGCAGCAGCAGCGGCGGCACGAGCCACGCAACGCTTACGCCCGGCATCAGTTGCGTCATCCACCAGGCGAGCACGCCGGCAAGCGCGAAGCCCGACACGATGAGCCACTTCTTGTGCGTGATGAGCTTCGCGTAGCGCAGATAGGCAAACAGCGCACACGACGAAATCAGCGAGGTCACGCCGACGAGCCGCCCGGCGTTCTCGACCGGATAGCCGAGGCCGCCTTCGAGAAAGCGCGAGATCAGATAGCTGAACGCCGTCGATTGATAGTAGTAGAAGATGTACAGCACGAGCCCGACCTGGAAGGTCTTCTCGCGCAGCGCGTGCAGGCTCATCAACGGCTTCGGATGATGCCATTGATGCCACACGAACCAGCCGAGCGCCGCGATGCCCGCTGCGGTCAGCAGCAACAACAGCGGCGACGTGCTGAAGAGTTCGAAGCGCACCTGCTGCATGACGATCTGCAGCGCGCCCTGCGCGAAAGCGAAGATCAGGTACGGCCAGAAATGCGATTCGCCACGCTCTTCGGGCTGCAGCTGCCCCGACTGCGGCAGGGCGAGCAGCGCGAGCACGGCGAACAGGACCCCCGCGGGCGCGGTACAGGCGAAGAGCGAGCGCCAGCCGAAGTACGCGACGAGTTGGCCACCGAAAAGCGGCGCGAGCGCGCTGGAGAGCACGATCAAGATGAGGAAGGCGCGCGTTGCAATGGGCCGTCGCCGTGGGGAAAAACTGATCTGGATCAGGATCCGGCAGGTCCCCATCATCGGGCCGATGAAGTAGCCCTGAAAGCCGCGTGCGAGCGCGAGTTCGAACGACGATTCGCACAGCGCCGCGACCACCGAGCCGAGCGCATAAAGCAGCAGACATCCGCCGACATAGCGCCGATAGCCGATACGCTCGACCCACCACTGTTGCTGCACGATGCCGAGCACGGCGGCGATGGCGTAGGCCGTGGAGGCCCACACCAGTTCGTCGGGCGAGGCGTTGAGGCCGCCCGCGATGTAGCCCGTGAAGAACGAGAAGATCGCGTTGTCGAAGTAGTCGAGGCCGGTGGCGAGCGCCAGCACCCACGGAAAGAAGTCGCCGCGCAGGCGCGCCGCGCTGAAGAGGGGTTCGCGGGGCGACACGGCGTTCATGCCGGCTCGTCCCCGGCGGCTTTCGTCGCTTTGGTGGCTGTCGTGGCCGTGGTGGCTTTGGTCGCGATGCGCTTGCGCCGCTCGGCAAGACGCTCGTCGATCAGCGTATCGGCGTTCTCGCCGGCGAGGCGTCGTTGCACGTAGTCGAGATCGCGGCTCAGTTCGGCCCGCACGGTCTGCACTTCCTTCAGCTCGTGACGCACGGCGGCGATCCGCGCGTCGAGCGCCTCGACCTGCTGCGCGAGCGCCGTGCCGATCTGCTGCAGCGAATCGAGCGAGTAGCGCCGCCGTCCGCCGACGTCGGGTTCGAGCGGGCGCTTGAGCATCTCGGTGATGCCCTGCAACGAAAAACCGAGCGCGCGCAGCCGCAGGATACGGGCGAACTGTTCGAGATCGCGCTCGTCGTAGAGCCGGTAGCGGCCTTCGCTGCGCGACGGCGTGACGAGGCCGCGTTCCTCATAGTACTTGAGCGTGCGCGGCGTGACCTGCAGCCGTTCGGCGGCGTCGCGCACGGTGAGCAGCGGTGGGTCTTCTCGGGACATGGGTCGGTGAGCCACGCGCGGCAAGCGCGGGCCATGCAAGGGAACCGAGCCCGATTATAGTTCAACGTGAACGTTCACGTACAGGTTGGGGCGCACGTGAACGCGGTGGAAAAGAAAAACGCCCGCGCGATGAACTGACCCCTCGAAGTTGGACAGTTAAGAGCTAGGCGGCCAAGGGCTGAGTCCTGTATTGCACGGGGCTCAGCCCTTTCAGTTTGAGCCTGATGCGCTCGTGATTGTAGTAGTGAATGTAGCGTCGCAGTCCTGCCTGCAACTGCTCGATGCTGCTAAAGCGGTTCAGCCGGAAGAACTCTGACTTCAGTGTGGCAAAGAAGCTTTCCATGGCCGCGTTGTCCAGGCAGTTCCCCTTGCGCGACATGCTTTGCTGCACGTGATACCTGGCCAGTGTCCGCCGCCAGGCGGACATCTGATACTGCCAGCCCTGATCCGAATGCAGCAACGGTTTGTCGTCGTTGCCCAGCCGGGCGAGCGCCTTCTTCAACATGCCATTAACCAGTTCGAAGCTTGGGCGGCGCGCCGTCTGCCAGGCCACGATCTCGCCGTTGTACAGGTCCAGCACTGGTGATAGGTAGAGCTTCTGACCGTTGACATTGAATTCGGTCACATCAGTGACCCACTTCTGATTCGGTGCTTGAGCTTCGAATTCGCGGCTCAGCAGGTTCGGCGCGATGCGTCCGACTTCACCACGCCAGGACCGGTAGCGCTTGGGGCGTACGAGTGATTTCAATTGCAGTTCGCCCATGAGCCGCTGCACCCTCTTATGGTTGACGATCTGACCAGCATTGCGGATCGCCGCCGTGATGCGTCGGTAACCGTAGCGGCCCTTGTGACGCTCATAGACCGTACGGATCCTGTCTTTCAGTTCAAGGTGGCGCTCGCCGGCCTCCAGCACGTGCAACTGGTAATAAAACGTACTGCGCGCCAGTCCTGCGACCTTCAGCAGCACAGCAAGCGCATGCCTGGATCTGAGCCCGTTCACGATTTGTGTTTTTTCTTTTGCGCTGCTGGCTTCTTTGCCTTGAGCAGCGCATCGAGCTTTTTTAGGTACGCCACCTCCGCGCGCAGGTACTCGTTTTCCTTGAGCAGTTCTTCGCGCGTGCGCGTGTCGGGCGCTTTTTCTTCAGCAGGCTTGTCGGGCTGGATAATCATCTTCCGGGGGCGGCCCTGCGGGCGGGGCGCCAGAGCGTTAATTCCGCCCTCATCATACAGACGTGCCCAGCGCGAGACGCTGCCCGCATCGCGAATGTCATACAGTGCCGTGACTTCCCGCGCCGACAGTCCCTCGCGCCTCATGTGCTGCACCACTTTCAGCTTGAAGCGGGCGTCACGGTATTTGTATCTGCCTCGCAACGCTGCACTGCCGTGCAGACGAAATGCGGCAACCCAGCGACGTAGCATCGAGTAGTCAATCCCATGCCGCGCGGCCAGCGCCGGTAAGCTGATGCTCCCGCGCAAATAGGTGTCGACTAGCTTCTGTTTGAACCGCTCATCGTACTTCGCCATGAAAAACACCCCAAAGGTTGGATCGGTGTCCAACTTTTGGGGTGCAGTTCACGAAGGCGGGCGTCTTGCAGGTCGTGCGTGAAGCGTGAGCGGATCAGCCGCCGCGACGCATCATGTCGAAGAACTCGGAGTTGTTCTTCGTTTGACGGATCTTGTCGAGCAGGAATTCCATCGCTTCGACTTCGTCCATGTCATGGATGAACTTGCGCAGCACCCAGATCTTTTGCAGGATGTCCGGCTTGATCAGCAGCTCTTCGCGACGCGTGCCCGACTTGTTCAGGTTGATCGACGGATAGACGCGCTTTTCCGCGAGACGGCGCTCGAGGTGCACTTCCATGTTGCCGGTACCCTTGAACTCTTCGTAGATCACATCGTCCATGCGGCTGCCGGTTTCGATCAGCGCCGTGCCGATGATGGTGAGCGAGCCGCCTTCTTCGATGTTGCGCGCCGCGCCGAAGAAGCGCTTCGGACGCTGCAGCGCGTTCGCATCGACACCACCCGTGAGCACCTTGCCCGAGGCCGGCACGACGGTGTTGTAGGCGCGCGCGAGACGCGTGATCGAGTCGAGCAGGATCACGACATCGTGCTTCATTTCGACGAGACGCTTGGCCTTCTCGATCACCATTTCGGCGACCTGCACGTGACGCGCAGCCGGTTCGTCGAAGGTCGAGGCGATCACTTCGCCGGCCACCGAACGCTGCATTTCCGTCACTTCTTCCGGACGCTCGTCGATCAGCAGCACGAACAGCACCACGTCGGGGTGGTTCTGCTTGATGGCGTGCGCGATGTGCTGGAGCATCACGGTCTTGCCGGACTTGGGCGAAGCGACCAGCAGGCCGCGCTGACCCTTGCCGATAGGCGCGATCATGTCGATGATGCGGCCCGTCACGTTCTCCTCACCGCGCATTTCGCGCTCGAGCAGCAGCACCTTGTTCGGGTGCAGCGGCGTGAGATTCTCGAACATGATCTTGTGCTTCGACGCTTCAGGCGGCTGGCCATTGACCTTGTCCACCTTCACGAGCGCGAAGTAGCGCTCGCCGTCCTTCGGCGTGCGCACTTCACCTTCGATCGTGTCGCCGGTGTGCAGATTGAAGCGGCGGATCTGCGACGGGCTGATATAGATGTCGTCCGTGCTCGCGAGATACGAGGTTTCCGGCGAGCGCAGGAAGCCGAAGCCGTCCGGCAGCACTTCGAGCGTACCGTCGCCGAAGATCGTTTCGCCCGTCTTGGCGCGCTTTTTGAGAATCGCGAACATCAATTCCTGCTTGCGCAGGCGGTTCGCACTTTCGATCTCGAGGCCATTGGCCATCTCGATCAATTCGGACACGTGCAGAGACTTAAGCTCGGATAAATGCATACGGAGAACCCGCCGGGGAGGAGTGCGACGAAATGAAGTCTGGGGGAAAGAAGGGAGCGGAACCGCTCAAAGACGTTGTGCGCCTGTACGACGCTTTATGAATTCTAGCATAGCACATGCGAACAGCCGCCAACGCGGCCTGTCTGCATGATTATACGGTGCGCGTTGTCGCGTGACAACACGCACCGTACGCGCGCCGGTGGCGCGCGCTCAATCTCAGAGGTGGCTGTCCAGGAATGCGGTCAGTTGCGACTTGGAGAGCGCGCCGACCTTCTGTGCTGCCACGGCGCCGTTCTTGAAGAGGATCAGGGTGGGGATGCCGCGCACGCCGAACTTGACCGGCGTCGACTGATGCTCGTCCACATTGATCTTCGCGACCTGGAGACGATCGCCATAGTCTTTCGCGACCTCATCGAGAATCGGCGCGATCATCTTGCAGGGACCACACCATTCGGCCCAGAAGTCGAGCAGTACGGGTTTGTCGGATTTCACGACGTCCTGTTCGAACGATGCGTCGCTGATATGCTTGATTTGTTCGCTCATTGTATGAATACCTCTTTCGAATCGAGGCTGACTGAATTGCTCGCCACGATACACCAAAACCGAAAAATTATCCGGGCCGCCACAAGTCGTGGGAACCAATCCGCTCGCCGTTCCAGCGGGCGCATGAAACTGCGTCAAAGCGCGCCGCGAAGCCGTAGAGGCGAATTTTTCCACGCCAGTGTAGCCTAAATTGCTATGCGTTGCCGGTGGTGATAGTACCCATGACGGCATCAGGTTTGCTTGTTCCGCCGGCCGCCACGCAGCCTGCATGCAAGGCGGGCAGGCGGCCTTCCCACCTCCGCTATCTGGTGGTGAAGCGTGCCGTTGCAAGAGAGGCGGGCGGCGACTTTCACGCGAGCATTCGCATTGCAGCGCAACCAATGTTAGAATGCTTCGTGACGGGCCTCCTCGCATGGAGGGGCGGTCAACCTGGTCAGGTCGGGAACGAAGCAGCCACAGCCGTTTTCCGCCAGTGCCGAGGGTCAGGCTCGTCACCTTCGCTTTTCTCAAGCGCTTCTTTTGAAGCTCTCGCAGTTTTCTCCGCCTTCGCGCTATCCCTTTTTGCCGGTTTGCTCGCCCGCTTTCAAGCTGGGTCGCGGCGCATCGCGCAGTCGTTTTCCATTCGGGTTTTTCCGTCGTATCCTGAGCTGTTCGTGTCGCTGCAGGCGGCGCGCTACACGCTGTCCACACGGCATGCGCACGCCGCACTCGCGCCGTCGCCGCGCACGCTTTGGAATCGTCTTGGCGTATGGGTGTTGCTGATACAATTTCCCGATGACCTATCAAGTTCTCGCACGCAAGTGGCGACCGAAGGATTTCGCTTCGCTCGTCGGACAAGAGCACGTGGTGCGCGCGCTCACGCACGCCCTTGACGGCGGCCGGCTGCATCACGCGTATCTCTTTACCGGCACACGCGGGGTCGGCAAGACCACGTTGTCGCGCATCTTTGCGAAAGCGCTCAACTGCGAGACAGGCATTACCTCGACGCCGTGCGGCGTGTGCCGTGCGTGCCGCGAGATCGACGAAGGGCGCTTCGTCGACTACGTCGAAATGGATGCGGCGAGCAATCGCGGGGTGGACGAAATGGCTGCGCTGCTCGAGCGCGCCGTGTACGCCCCGGTCGATGCGCGCTTCAAGGTCTACATGATCGACGAAGTGCACATGCTCACGAACCACGCGTTCAACGCGATGTTGAAGACGCTGGAGGAGCCGCCGCCGCACGTGAAGTTCATCCTCGCGACGACCGATCCGCAAAAAATTCCCGTCACGGTGCTCTCGCGCTGCCTGCAGTTCAATTTGAAGCAGATGCCGGCGGGGCATATCGTCTCGCACCTCGAGCGCATTCTCGGCGAAGAGCAGGTCACCTTCGAGCCGCAGGCGCTGCGCTTGCTCGCGCGCGCAGCGGACGGGTCGATGCGCGACGCGCTGTCGCTCACCGATCAGGCCATTGCGTACTCGGCCAACCAGGTCACCGAAGAAGCCGTGTGCGGCATGCTCGGCGCACTCGACCAGAGCTATCTGATCCGCCTGATCGACGCGCTCGTCGCGAGTGACGGCGCCGCCGTGCTCTCAGTCGCCGATGAAATGGCGCTGCGCAGCCTGTCGTTCTCGACGGCGCTGCAGGATCTGGCCGGGCTTTTCCATCGCGTGGCGTGGGCGCAGTTCGCGCCGTCGTCGGTGCTCGATGAATGGCCCGAAGCGGCCGATCTGCGCCGCTATGCGGCCGAACTGAATCCCGAGCAAGTCCAGCTTTACTATCAGATCGCCACGCATGGCCGTGGCGAACTGGGTCTTGCGCCCGACGAGTACGCGGGCTTCACGATGACGCTGCTGCGCATGCTCGCGTTCGAGCCGTCGGTGACGGCTGGCGCGGCGGGCAGTGCGCCGGCGTCGAAGCCGGCGGCGCCGGCAGGTGCGAACCGCCGCAACGATACTCCCGCGATGGCCCAGTCGCCGGCAGCCGCGCCGCGCGCCGCCACGGCGAGTGCGCCGAAGGCCGAAGCGCCGTCGGCAGCCGCTGCCGCTGTCGTTGCTCGCGCCGAACCGGTTGCTCAGGTTACGCCGCCGTGGGAATCCGAAAATGCGGCGCCGGTTGTCGCTGCGCCTGCGCCTCGCGTCGACAAAATCGAACCGGTGCTCGCTGATGCGCTGCCCGTGGTGTCGGCTCCCGACACGGCGGCACCCGTCGCCGAGCCTGTTGAATCCGTCGCCGCCGAGGCGCCCGTCGAGGCACCGATCGAGCCCGCCACGAAGCAGGAGCCGCAGTCCGCCGAGCCGCAAGGCGCGCGTCGCGGCGGCGCAAGCGCGGCACTCGATGTGCTGCGCGGTGCCGGCATGAAGATCTCGTCGGATCGCGGCGCGCGCGCGGCTGCTGCGTCGCCCGCTGCCGAGCCGAAGGCCGCGCCGCGCGCGGCGATCGTGGTGCCCAAGCCCGACCCGTCACGCCGCCAGGCCGCGCCCCAAGCCGCGCCGCGCGAGGCGGCCCGCAACGCAGGCGATACAGGCGATACGGGCAGGCAGGACGCCGCGCACGCATCGCCGTGGGACGACATCCCGCCCGACGACTACATGCCGGCAGGCGCCGACGACGCATACTTCGCGCCGCCCGACGACAACTTCGTCCCCGTGTTCGATGCCGAGCCGATGCAGCCGCGCGCGGCTTCCGCTTCGGCCACTTCGAACGCTTCGAACGCGCCGGCCATCGTCGATGTGAGCAAGCTGCCGCCTGGCATCGCGCTCGATCCGGTCGGCTTCGATGGTGACTGGCCCGCACTCGCCGCAAGCTTGCCGCTCAAGGGTATTTCGTATCAGCTGGCGTTCAACAGCGAACTGACCGCCGTCGATGCCAACTCGCTCAAGTTGAGCGTGCCGGTGCCGCAGTACGCGGAAGCGTCGCAGGTCGCGAAGCTGAAGGCGGCGCTCGCCGAGCGTCTGGGCAAAACACTCGACGTGCAGGTCGAGGTCGGTCCGGCGCGCCGCACGGCCGCCGCGCTCGACGCAGCCGCACGCGCCGAGCGTCAGCGCGACGCCGAGCGCGAGATCGGCACCGATCCGTTCGTGCAGGCGCTGATCCGCGACTTCGGCGCGAGCATCGTGCCCGGCTCAGTGCGCCCGCTCGCGTCCGACGCGCAGGCCGGTGGCGCGCAGGCGAGCCATTGATTTCCCCGGGCGTCCCGTTTGGGCGGGCGCCTTGTTTTCCCGGATTCCACCCGATTCAGAAGGAGCAATGATGATGATGAAAGGCCAACTCGCTGGTCTGATGAAGCAGGCCCAGCAGATGCAGGAAAACATGAAGAAGATGCAGGAGCAGCTCGCCCAGATCGAAGTGGAAGGCGAAGCGGGCGCGGGTCTCGTCAAGGTGACGATGACTTGCCGCAACGATGTGCGCCGCGTCTCGATCGATCCGAGCCTGCTCGCCGACGACAAGGACATGCTCGAAGACCTCGTCGCCGCTGCATTCAACGACGCCGTGCGCAAGGCCGAGGCCATGTCGCAGGAAAAGATGGGCGGCATGACCTCGGGCCTGCCGCTGCCGCCGGGCTTCAAGCTGCCGTTCTGAGCTCACGCCGGGCGCAGTGCGCCGCCATCCACGGCTTTTCCCGAAGTTCGCTTCGGGCCGTGGCGGCGCCACGCCCCGGGCAACTCGCGATGCCCCTGACTTCATCGATTCGTTTGTCGATTCGCCACGCTGATTCCGCATGAAACCACCTTCCGCCCTGGCAGCCCTCGTCGAGGCGCTGCGCGTGCTGCCCGGCGTCGGGCCGAAATCGGCGCAACGCATGGCCTATCACCTGATGCAGCACGATCGCGAGGGCGCCGAAAAGCTCGGCCGCTCGCTGCTGTTCGCCACCGAGCATCTGCAGCACTGCGAGAAGTGCAACACGTTCACCGAAGCCCAGATCTGCGAAACGTGCCTCGACGAAGAGCGCGATCCCACGCTGCTGTGCGTCGTCGAAACGCCGGCCGACCAGATCATGCTCGAACAGACCATGACCTGGCGCGGCATGTACTTCGTCCTGATGGGCCATCTGAGTCCGCTCGACGGCATCGGGCCCAAGGAAATCCATTTTGACCGGCTCGTGAAGCGCGCCCTCGACGGTGTGGTCAAGGAAGTGGTGCTCGCAACCAACTTCACGAACGAAGGCGAAGCGACCGCGCATTACCTCGGCCAGACCCTCAAGGCACGCGGCCTGTCCGTCACGCGACTCGCGCGCGGCGTGCCGGTCGGCGGCGAGCTCGAATACGTCGACGTGGGCACGATTGCCCGCGCGATGCTCGATCGCCGCTCGATGTAACCCTCTGTAGCCACCTTTCGCCGCCGTCCTGCACGCGAGCGGCGCATCAGTCAGTTCGAAAGGATATCCATGAGCGTAGCCCCGTCCCATGACCGTCCAGAGAGCGCCGGCGAGGGCGCACCGCGCCCCGGCGGTCCGCTCGCCGGCGTGAAGGTGCTCGAACTCGGCACGCTGATCGCCGGGCCGTTCGCGGCGCGCTTTCTCGGCGAGTTCGGCGCCGACGTCATCAAGATCGAAGACCCGAAGGGCGGCGACCCGCTGCGCAAGTGGCGCAAGCTCTGGCCCGAGGCGGGCGGCACGTCGCTCTGGTGGGCGGTGCAGGCGCGCAACAAGAAATCGGTGACGGTCAACCTGAAGGCCGAAGAGGGCAAGGAGATCGTGCGTCGTCTCGCGAGCGAGGCCGATGTCGTCGTCGAGAACTTTCGGCCCGGGCTGCTCGAAAAGCTCGGGCTCGGCTATGACGTGCTCTCGAAAGACAATCCCGGACTCGTGATGGTGCGTCTGTCCGGCTATGGCCAGAGCGGCCCGTATCGCGACCGGCCGGGCTTCGGCGCGATCGCGGAGTCGATGGGCGGCCTGCGCCACATCACCGGCTATCCCGACTTGCCGCCGCCGCGCATCGGCATCTCGATCGGCGATTCGATTGCGGCGCTGCATGGCGTGATCGGCGCGCTGATGGCGCTCCATCATCGCCAGGCGAACGGCGGCAAGGGGCAGGTCGTCGACGTCGCACTCTACGAGGCCGTCTTCAACATGATGGAGAGCGTCGTGCCCGAGTACGGCGTCTACGGTCTCGTGCGCGAGCGCACCGGCGCGTCGCTGCCCGGCATCGTGCCGTCCAACACCTATCCGTGCCGCGACGGCAGCATCGTGATCGGCGGCAACAGCGATCCGATCTTCAAGCGGCTCATGAGCGCGATCGATCGCGACGATCTCGCCCGCGACCCGGACCTCGCGCACAACGACGGTCGCGTGCCGCGCACGGCCGAGATCGACGGTGCGATCGCGGCATGGCTCGCCACGCGCACGATCGACGAAGCGCTCGACGTGCTCAATGCCGCCGATGTGCCGGTCGGGCGCATCTATTCCGCCGCCGACATGTTCGCCGATCCGCAGTTCATGGCGCGCCAGATGATCCAGCAGTTCCGCTGGAAGGACGAGGTCGATGTCGCGGTGCCGGCCGTCACGCCAAAGCTCTCCGACACGCCGGGCGAGACGCGCTGGCTCGGCCCCGAACTCGGCGAGCATACCGACGAAGTGCTCGCATCGCTGGGTTATGATGCGCAGCACATCGCCAGGTTGCGCGCGCAACAGGTTATCTGAGCCACACGAAGGCGACGCGACACAACAAGCATTGGAGACTCGCACATGCATCGCAGAACCTTTCTTGCCGGCACGGCTTCTCTTGCGGGCGCCGCGCTCGCGGGCCCGGCGCTCGCTCTCGCGCAGGGCAAGCCCGAGCAGCAGAAAGTGGCGATCGCCGTCGGCGGCAAGAATCTCTTCTACTACCTGCCGCTCACCATCGCGGAGCGCCGCAACTACTTCAAGGACGAAGGACTCGACGTCGAGATCTCCGATTTCGCGGGCGGCTCGCAGGCGCTGAAAGCGGCGGTCGGCGGCAGCGCCGATGTCGTGTCGGGCGCTTACGAGCACACGCTGCTGCTGCAGGCGAAGAACCAGATGTTCCGCGAGTTCGTGCTGCAGGGACGCGCGCCGCAGATCGTGCTGGCGATCTCGAAGAAGACCATGCCGAACTACAAGTCGATCGCGGATTTGAAGGGCAAGAAGATCGGCGTGACCGCGCCGGGTTCGTCGACTTCGATCATGGCGAGCTTCGTGCTCGCGAAGGCGGGACTCACGGCCAACGACGTCTCGTTCATCGGCGTCGGCGCGGGCGCGGGTGCGATCGCAGCGCTGCAGTCAGGCCAGATCGACGCGCTCGCCAATCTCGATCCAGTGATGACGCGGCTCGAACGCTCGGGCGACATTCGCGTCGTCTCCGATACGCGCACGCTCGCCGACACGCACACGGTGTTCGGCGGCAACATGCCGGCCGGCTGCCTCTATGCGTCGCAAAGCTTCATCACGAAGAATCCGAACACCACCCAGGCGCTCACCAACGCGATGGTGCGCGCGCTCAAGTGGTTGCAGAGCGCAACGGGCAGCGAACTTATCGCCACGGTGCCGGAGAACTATTTGCTCGGCGACCGCGCGCTCTATCTGGCGTCGTGGGAGCACGTGAAGGAAGCCATGTCGCCGGACGGCCTGATGCCGCCCGATGGCCCGGCCACCGCGCTCAAGACGCTGCAGACGTTCGACGAAAGCGTGAAGGGCAAGCCGATCGACCTCTCGAAGACCTGGACGAACGACTTCGTGAAGAAAGCGCTCGCGACGGTCAAGGCGTAGCGCTTCACACGTCCCTGCGGGCCGCGTCACGCGCGCGGCCAGCCCGTTCTCCTGTTCTGCAAGATCACCCGCACGATGACCGTTCCCGCTCTGGCGCTCGACCACATCACCTGCACCTTCGCGTCGCGCAGCGAGCATGCGCCACGCTACACGGCAGTCGCCGATGCGACGCTGCACGTCGCTCCGGGCGAATTCGTCTCGGTGGTCGACCCGACCGGCTGCGGCAAGTCGACGTTGCTCAACGTCGGCGCCGGACTGCTCGCGCCCACTACGGGCAGCGTGAGCGTATTCGGCGAGCCGCTCACGGGCATCAACGCGCGTGCAGGTTACATGTTCCAGGCCGATGCGCTGATGCCATGGAAGAGCGCCCTCGAGAACGTCACGGCCGGCCTCACGTTTCGCGGCGTACCGGCCGCGAGCGCACGTGCGCAGGGCGGGGAGTGGCTCAAGCGGGTCGGCCTCGGCGGCTTTGGCGACCGCTATCCGCATCAGTTGTCGGGCGGCATGCGCAAGCGCGTCGCGATGGCGCAGACGCTGATTCTCGACCCCGACATCGTGCTGATGGACGAGCCGTTCTCCGCGCTCGACATCCAGACACGGCAGTTGATGGAAAACGAATTGCTCGACCTGTGGGCCGCGAAGCGCAAGGCGGTGCTCTTCATCACGCACGATCTCGACGAGGCGATCGCGATGTCCGATCGCGTCGTCGTGTTGTCGGCGGGGCCGGGCACGCGTCCGATCGGCGAGTTCGCCATCGATCTGCCGCGGCCGCGCGATGTCGCCGAAATTCGCTCGCATGCGCGCTTCGTCGAATTGCACGCGCAGATCTGGGCCGTGCTGCGCGACGAAGTGCTCAAGGGCTATCAGCAGCAGCTGACTGCGGGCTAAACACACGCGCAAAGGCGAAACCGGTATGTGGAAAAAACTGCGCCCGCAGCGGGCCAATCTCGTGATCTGGCAGTGGTTGCTGCTGGTGGCGTGCTTCGGGCTCTGGTATGCGCTGACGAGTCCGACACTCCTGCCGCCGTTCTATTTCGACGATGCCAACAAGGCGGCCTTCCTGTTCGGCGAGCCGCAAAAGGTGCTGCAGCAGATCTGGGTGTGGTTCAGCGGCGGTGAAATCTGGCTGCATCTGTGGATCACGCTGATCGAGACCGTGCTCGCGTTCGCGATCGGCACGATCTCGGGGCTCGGTGTCGGTCTGTGGCTCGCGCTCGCGCCCACGGCGAGCGCGTTGCTCGACCCCTATATCAAGGCGGCGAACTCGATGCCGCGCGTGATTCTCGCGCCGATCTTCGGCGTCTGGTTCGGGCTCGGCATCTGGTCGAAGGTGGCGCTCGGCGTCACGCTCGTATTCTTTATCGTGTTCTTCAACGTCTATCAAGGCGTGAAGGAAGTGAGCCCGGTCGTGCTCGCGAATGCGCGCATGCTCGGCGCGAACCGCAAGCAACTGCTGCGGCACGTCTATCTGCCGAGCGCGACGAGCTGGGTGTTCTCGAGCCTTCATACGTCGGTCGGGCTCGCGTTCGTCGGCTCGGTGGTCGGCGAGTATCTGGGTTCGGCGCGCGGCGTCGGCTATCTGATCCTGCAGGCCGAAGGCACCTTCGACATCAACACGGTGTTCGCCGGCATTCTCGTGTTGACGGCGTTCGCGCTGATTCTCGACGCGCTCGTGAGTGTCGCGGAACGCCGTTTGATGAAGTGGCAGCCGAAGAACGCGGACACCGAGCGACTGTAAAGCGACGACGGCCTCGCGCCGTCGTCCAGTTGCGCGAATGCCTTACGGCTCGATCACGATCTTGCCGGTCACACGTCGAGCTGCCATGTCCTTGAGGGCTGCGGGCGTCTCGTCGAGTGCATAGCGCTTCGACACGAAGGGCTTGAGCTTGCCTTCGCCGATCCACTGCAGCATCTGTTCGAACGCTGCTGCGTTGTGCTGCGGCTCGCGCTTGGCGAAGTCACCCCAGAACACGCCGACGAGACTCGCGCCCTTGAGCAGCGCGAGGTTCAACGGCAGCTTGGGAATCTCGCCGTTGGCGAAGCCGACGATCAGATAGCGGCCGCGCCACGCGATGCTGCGAAACGCGGGTTCCGTATAGATGCCGCCGACCGGATCGTAGATCACGTCGGCGCCGCGTCCGTCGGTGAGTGCCTTGATGCGCTCGCGCAGATCTTCGTTCGTGTAGTTGATGGTGGCGTCGGCGCCATGCTGGCGGCAGACCTCGAGCTTGTCGTCGCTCGAGGCTGCAGCGATCACGCGCGCGCCGAGCGCCTTGCCGATCTCGACGGCCGCGAGGCCCACACCGCCTGCGGCGCCCAGCACGAGCATCGTTTCGCCGGCACGTAGCGCCGCGCGGTCGACGACGGCATGGTGCGACGTCCCATAGGCCAGCGTGAAGGCAGCAGCAGTCGCGAAATCGGCCTGCGCGGGTAACACGACGCAAGCGCTCTCGTCGGCCACGACCTGCTCGGCGAAACCGCCATGACCGACGAACGCGGCCACGCGCGTGCCGGGCTTGAGCTTCGCGTCCGGACCCGCGGCGCGCACGACGCCGGCCACTTCGGCGCCCGGCGTGAACGGCAACGGCGGCTTCATCTGATACTTGTTCTCGATGATCAGCACATCGGGAAAGTTGACGCTCGCGGCCTTCACGTCGATCACCACCTGGGCCGCCTGCGGTTGCAGATCGGGCAGGTCTTCGAGTATCAGCGTGTCGGGTGGGCCGTACTGCTTGCAGCGGATAGCGCGCATGAGTCTCCTCGCAGGTTCAGTCGTCTGGGCGAACGCCAGTGTACGGCATCGTGAACGACCGTGCGGTTTTTGCGCGGGCGCAGACGGCGCGCACGCGCGCCGGGCGTCGTTCGCCTGCCATCTTTCCTCGGTTACAATCGTCGGATGCGAATACTACTCAGCAACGATGACGGCTATCTCGCGCCGGGACTGGCTGCGCTCTACGAAGCGCTCAAGCCGCTCGCCGAGGTGACGGTGATGGCGCCCGAGCAGAACTGCAGCGCGGCTTCGAACTCGCTGACACTCTGGCGTCCGCTGTCGGTGCTGCGTTCGGCGAACGGCTTCTACTACGTGAACGGCACGCCGACCGACTCCGTGCACATCGCGCTCACGGGCATGTTCGACGAGATGCCGGACCTCGTCGTCTCCGGTATCAACAACGGCCAGAACATGGGCGAGGACACGCTCTATTCGGGCACCGTTGCGGCCGCCACCGAAGGCATCATGTTCGGCTTGCCGGCCATCGCCTTTTCGCTCGTCGACAAGGACTGGGTTCATCTCGATGCGGCGGCGCGCGTCGCGGCCGAGATCGTCGCGCACTATCTGAAAAATCCGTTGCCGGGGCATCCGCTGCTGAACGTCAACATTCCGAATTTGCCGTACGAGCAACTCGCCGAGTGGCGAGTCACGCGCCTCGGCAAACGTCATCCGTCGCAGCCGGTGATTCGCGAAACCAATCCGCGCGGCGAGCCGATCTACTGGATCGGCCCGTCGGGCAGCGCACGCGATGCGAGCGAGGGCACCGACTTCCACGCCGTCGCGAATGGTCACGTGTCGATCACGCCGCTGCAACTTGACCTCACGCATACACAGATGCTCGCCGCGACACGCGACTGGGCTCGCCCCGGCGGCAGCACTTCATGAGTGGCGAGCGCGCGAAGCGTTTTCCGCTGGGTCTCGCGGACCTCGTGCGCGAGCCGCGCCGCAGTGACGGGCGCGGGGCGCAGAACGGCCGTACGGCGACAGGGCGGGCCGCGACAGGCCGCGTCGGCACGGGGCAAGTTACGACGCCAGGCGTGACGAAGCCAGCCAGCGCGAAACCTGCCACCACGAGCGCACCCGAGCGTCGCGCCGAACTGCCTGCGCGCACCGTCCCGGGCGGCACATCGAGCGCGCCAGCGGGTTTCGCCAAAACACCACTCGGCGGCACGAAGACGACGGCTCAAGCGGGCACCACGACGGCACGCGTCGACACACGTCCGAACGCTGCCATCGCCACCCGGCCCACGGGCTCGCGCAGCGATGGGTCGCTGACCGGCACCGCGTCGGCACTTGCTGGCGCGGGCGCACGCACGACCGGTCCGTCGCCGGGCGTCACGGGCACCGCGGCACGCACCGTGGGAGCGCCGGCCGTTGCGCTGAACGGCGCACTTGCGCTGACCTCGGAACGCGTGCGCGAGCGCATGGTCGAACGCCTGCGCACGAGCGGTATCGGCGATGCGCGCGTGTTGCAGGCGCTGGCGGCCGTGCCGCGCCACATGTTCGTCGATCCGGGGCTCGCCGCCCAGGCCTACGAAGATGCGGCGCTGCCGATCGGCCATCACCAGACCATCTCGAAGCCGTCGGTCGTCGCGCGCATGCTCGAACTCGCGGGCGCCGGGCGCGCACTCGAACGCGTGCTCGAAATCGGCACCGGTTGCGGCTATCAGGCAGCGGTGTTGAGCCGCATCGCGCGCGACGTGTATTCGATTGAACGCATCAGGCCGTTATACGAGCGCGCGAAAACGAATCTTCGTCCGCTGCGCATCCCGAACATCCGTTTGCATTACGGTGACGGACGTCTCGGTCTGCCGGCCGCCGCGCCGTTCGACGCGATCGTGATCGCTGCCGCAGGCCTCGAGGTGCCGCAAGCACTGCTGGAACAACTGGCCATCGGCGGACGTCTGATTGCTCCGGTAGCCGAGCAGGGCAGCGTCGGCGAAGCCTCGCAGGTGCTCACGCTCGTCGAGCGCGTCAGCAACACGCAGTGGCGGGAGTCGCGGCTCGATCGCGTTTTCTTTGTACCCTTAAAATCTGGAGTGATTTGAATCCGATGAGTATGTCGCGCCCGATACCAAGACTGAATGTCGATCTGACGGTAGCCCAGCGCAGCCTGTGCGTGCTCGCGCTGTCCTTGCTGAGCGCCTGCGCGACGCGGCTCGACAATGCGCCAGTGGTCGATCGTTCCGGCACGCTTGGCATGTCGCCCGCACAACCGGCCGTGCCGCTCGGACCGCCGCCCCCGGGCTACTACAGGGTAAAGCCTGGCGACACGCTCTATCGAATCGCCCTCGAAAACGGGCAGAATTATCGCGATATCGCCACGTGGAACAACCTGTCCAATCCGAACCAGATTGAAGTCGATCAGCTGCTGCGCGTAGTGCCGCCCGGTGCGTCCGCCGGTGCCTACACGCCTGGCGTGACGACGGCGCCGATCGTCGGCGGCGGTGTGCAAAGCGCGCCGCTCGGCGCCAATCCGGGCAGCGCGCCCGCTGGCGCGAGCCCGGCACCTGGAACCAGTGCGGGCGCCGTGCCGCCGATGTACGGCGCGAACAACGCGCCGGTCGCGCCGCCGCCTGGTGCGGGCGAGACGAGCGCGGCGGCTGCGAGCAGCATTGCGCTCGCGTGGCCGGTGCGCGGACAGGTGCTCGACGGATTCGACGACGCCAAGAACAAGGGCATCAATATTGGTGGTGCGCCGGGCGACCCCGTGAAGGCCGCCGGCGATGGCCGCGTGGTTTACGCCGGAAATGGGCTGCGCGGATACGGCAATCTCATTATCATCAAGCATGACGCCACGTTCCTGACTGCGTATGCACACAACCGCGCTTTGATGGTAAAAGAAGGGGATGCGGTCACGAAGGGGCAAAAAATTGCCGAGATGGGTGATACTGATTCGAACCGCGTGATGCTGCATTTCGAAGTACGCCGCCAGGGCAAGCCTGTCGACCCACTGAAGTACTTGCCGCCGCAATAAAGCGAGCCGACCATGCCGAAATCGAAGCGCCGTCTGCAGCACCCTGAGTCTGACAGCCAAGCCGCGGCGGTTTCGGTCGAGGACAGCGGTGCGTCCGGCGACGACGAAGCAGCCTCCGAACTCGAAGGACGCGATTTCGACGAACGCGAAGGTTCGGGCGAGGAAGCGGGCGCCACGCGCGAGAGCAGCGAGGCGGCGCCCGACGCCGACGACTTTCGCGCCATTTTGCAGGCCGAGCTCACGGCCGACACGATCCAGCACTATCTGAATCGCATCAGCGTGAAGCCGCTGCTCACCGTCGAGGAAGAGCAGCGTTATTCGCGTCTTGCCAAGGCCGGCGAGTTCGAAGCGCGGCAGGTCATGATCGAGCGCAATCTGCGCCTCGTGGTGAGCATTGCGAAGGGTTATCTGAATCGTGGCGTGCCGTTGCTCGATTTGATCGAGGAGGGCAACCTCGGTCTGATGCATGCCATCGAGAAGTTCGATCCCGCGCGCGGGTTTCGTTTCTCGACCTATGCCACATGGTGGATCCGCCAGAGCATCGAGCGCGCGATCATGAATCAGGCGCGCACCGTGCGCCTGCCGGTGCACGTGATCCGCGAGCTGAACCAGGTGCTGCGCGCGAAGCGCCATCTGGAGAAGAATTCGATGAACTCGGGAGCGGCGGCCGACCGGCGCGACGCGAGCATCGACGACATCGCCTATCTGACGGGCAAGACCACCGAGGAAGTCACCGATATCCTCGCGCTCAACGAACACACCGCGTCGCTCGACGCGCCGCTCGACCTCGATCCCGCAAGCAGCCTGCTCGATCTACTGTCTGACGACCAGAGCCAGTCGCCCGATGCCGAAGTGCAGCATCGCGAACTGGAGACGCTCACGCGCGCGTGGCTCGCGCGCCTGTCGGACAAGCATCGACACGTGATCGAGCGGCGTTTCGGCCTGAACCACATCGAGCCCGCGACACTCGAAGAACTCGCCGACGAAATGGGGCTCACGCGCGAACGCGTGCGGCAGATCCAGCAGGAAGCCCTCGTGCGGCTCAAACGTTTCTTTGCCTCCAACGGCGTTCGCAAGGACGCCGTCCTTTAGAAATCGATGACACCTGTCCTTGTATTCGACATCGAGACGATTCCCGATGTCGACGGCATTCGCCGTCTCGACGATCTCCCCGCCACAATGAGCGACGCCGAAGTCGCCGAACATGCGTTCGCTGCGCGCCGCGAGAAAACCGGCGGCGATTTCCTGCCGCATCATCTGCAGCGCGTCGCAGCGATCTCGTGCGTGTTTCGCGACAACAACGGCTTTCGCGTGCGCTCGCTCGGCTCGATCGAGGACGGCGAGGCCGCGCTGGTCCAGTCGTTCTATCGCACGATCGAGAAGTACACGCCGCAGCTCGTGTCGTGGAACGGCGGCGGGTTCGATCTTCCCGTGCTCCACTATCGCGCGCTCGTGCACGGCGTTCGTGCGCCGCGCTACTGGGATCTCGGCGAGGACGACCGGGATTTCAAGTGGAACAACTACATCAGCCGCTATCACTCGCGCCACACGGACCTGATGGACGTGCTCGCGATGTATCAGGCGCGCGCGAATGCGCCGCTCGATGCGCTCGCCAAACTGTGCGGCTTTCCCGGCAAGCTCGGGATGGACGGCAGCCAGGTGTGGAACGCGTTCCAGCAGGGCCGTATCGATGAGATCCGCAGCTACTGCGAGACCGACGTCGTCAATACCTATCTGCTGTATTGCCGCTTCCAGCTGATGCGCGGCGGCTTTTCCGCCGACGAATACGCGGACGAAATCTCCCTCGTCAAGCAATCGCTCTCGATGGAGCCCGGTGCGCACTGGGCCGAATATCTCGCGGCTTTTGGCGCATAAAGCCCTCAGGCCAGCTCCAGCACGACGGGCTGATGATCGGACGCGCGTGTCGCGCCGTCGATCTCGCAGGCGCGCAAGCGGTCCCGCAAATCGGCGGTGACGAACACGAAGTCGCAGGCGAGCGGTCCGTCCGACCACTGCACGGTGTCGTACACGCCTGCCGTCGGCGGCGGCGTCGCGCCGGAGTGGAGCGTGGTCCAGGCATCGAGGAACGACACGCTGCCCGCGAGGGGTTCGAGCATGCGGCGGTACGCGATGCTGTCGAACGCGCAGTTGAAATCGCCGCAGACGATCGCGCTCGCCGGCCGCTGCGTCGCCGCGAACGGGCCCGCCGCGTTTTCGGCCGGGGCGGGGTGCGCCGCGTGGCCTGCGGCTTCCTGTTGCAGATGTCTTAATGCATCGACCTGGGCGAGCCGCTGCTGTTCGGAATAGAACTCCAGGTGGGTCGAGATCACGCGTAGCGGGCCGTGCGGCGTCTCGACGACGGCTTCGAGTGCGACGCGCTGCATCGACGGTTTCGCGGGGTCGGCGGGCCACGGCAACGCGTGACGCCAGACCTGGCCGAGCGGCAGGCGCGTTGCGATCGCGTTGCCGAACTGACGGCGTGGCGCGCGGTCGATGGTCGCAGTCGGCGCCGTGGCGGGCAGATCGGCGCCGATCGCCTCGATCACCGCATAGCCCGGCAGCAGCGCGGCGAGTTCGGCGAACTGGTCGTCGCCGGGCTGGCCGGCGAGCGTGCCGAAGCCGCGCGTGAGCTCCTGCAGGCACAGCACGTCGAAGTCCGCGAGGCCCCGCGCTTCGCGGATCGTGCGCGCCAGATCGACCTCGCCGGCCGCGTTGCGGCCCCATTGCACGTTCCAGCTGATCAGTTTCATCGTCGCCGCTCCTTCATGCGGATCGCGCTATATCGTCTACAATCTCGCCTTCCCACCGCCTTTTGCCGGTCTTTTACCCATTGTCTGTCAGGAATCCGCTGGTGTCTCAAGCTGCCCCCGAACTGCAAGCCGCCCCCGTCGAAGGCAAACGCGAAAAGCGCCGCAAGCGCGCCGAAGCCGCCGCGCGCGAGGCCGCGCTTCATGCCCCGATTCTCGAAATCGAGTCGCTCGACATGGAAGCGCGCGGTGTCGGCCGGACGGTCACGGAGACCGGCGAGCCCGGCAAGGTGATTTTCGTCGAGGGCGCGTTGCCCGGCGAGCGCGTGACGTACCTGAGCTATCGCCGCAAGCCGAGTTTCGAACAGGCGCAAGTCGTCGATGTGCTGCGCGAAAGCGTGATCCGCACCAAGCCGCACTGCCAGTTCTTCGGGACCTGCGGCGGCTGTTCGATGCAGCATCTCGATGTGCGCGCGCAGATCGCCGTCAAGCAACGCGTGCTCGAAGACAATCTTTCGCATATGTCGAAGGTGCGCGCCGAGACCATGTTCCGGCCGATCCACGGGCCGTCCTGGGGCTATCGGTATCGCGCGCGGCTCACCGTGCGCGACGTGCCGAAAAAGGGCGGCGTGCTGGTCGGCTTTCACGAGCGCAAGAGCAGCTACGTCGCCGACATGACGAGCTGCGAGGTGTTGCCGCCGCATGTGTCGGCGATGCTGGTGCCGCTGCGCGGGCTGGTCGAAGGGCTGTCGATCCGCGATCGCATGCCGCAGATCGAACTCGCGGTCGGCTCGTCCGTGACGGCGCTGGTGCTGCGCATTCTCGAGCCGCTCAATGCAGCCGACGAGGCGCTGCTGCGCGCGTTCGCCGACGAGCACAAGGTGCAGTTCTGGCTCCAGCCGAAGGGCCCGGACACCGTGTACCCGTTCTATCCGCTCGATGTCGAACTCGACTACACGCTGCCGGAATTCGGGATCCGCATGCCGTTCAAGCCGACCGACTTCACCCAGGTCAATCACCAGATCAACCGCGTGCTGGTCGGCCGCGCGCTGCGGCTGCTCGCGCCCGAGCCGGGCGACCGCGTGCTCGACCTCTTTTGCGGCATCGGCAATTTCACGTTGCCGCTCGCGCGTCTCGCGCGTGAGGTGGTCGGCATCGAAGGCAGCGAGGTACTGACCACGCGCGCGCTCGAGAACGCACGCGCCAACGGCGTCGACGGACATACGTCGTTTGCGTGCCGCAATCTGTTCGAAGTCACCGCCGACGATCTGCGCGCGCTCGGCGCGTTCGACAAGTTCCTCATCGATCCGCCGCGCGAAGGCGCGTTCGCCGTGTCGAAGGCGCTCGCCGACATCGCGCAAAGCGGTAACGGACCGTTGCCCAAGCGCATCGTCTACGTATCGTGCAGTCCCGGCACGCTCGCGCGCGATGCCGGCCTGCTGGTGCACGAGGCCGGCTACCGGATGAAGGGCGCGGGCGTCGTCAACATGTTCCCGCACACCTCGCACGTCGAGTCGATCGCGCTGTTCGAGCGCGATTGAGGGTGCGTCGATCGCGGCATCGACAGGCAGCGGACGAAAAAAAACGCCACGGTGAAAACCGTGGCGTTTTTATTGCAACCGCGTAGCGGCGCTTACCAGATCTGCCACCAGGCCTTGTTTTCCTTGCCCGGACGCGAATGACCCGTGATGTACGGGCTGTCCGGGAAGGTCGCGGCGAGCACGCGGCGCGTGTCGTCGGCGAGCGAGGGCTGATCGAGCTTCTGGTACGACAGGATCATGATGTGCAGCGCGTCCTCGATGGCCGGGGCGCTCTTGTACTCCGTGATCGCGAGCTGCGCGCGGTTGATGGCCGCCACGTAGGCGCCACGACGATAGTAGTAGTCGGCGGCGTGCACTTCGTGCGAGGCGAGCGCGTTGACGATGTAGCGCATGCGTTGCGCGGCGTCCGGCGCGTACTTGCTCTGCGGGTACTTGTCGACCACGACCTTGAACGCGTCATACGACTCGCGCAGCGACTTCGGATCGCGCTCGCTCATGTCCTGGCCGGAGAAGCGGCCGAACAGACCGAGGTCGTCGTTGAAGTGGATCATGCCCTTCAGGTAATACGCGTAAGCGATGTCCGGGTGATCCGGGTGCAGCTGGATGAAGCGGCTGACGGCCTGGTCGGCGGCGTCGTTTTCGTTGTCCTTCCAGTTGCAGTACGCGACGTTGATCTGTGCCTGCTGGGCGAAGTGGCCGAACGGATCACGGCCTTCGAGCTGCTCGAAGTATTTCGCGCACTTGCCCCAGTCGCCGCCGGAGAGCGCGTCCTGGGCCTCCGTATATAATTTGTTGTTCGTCCACGCAGCTGTCTCGTCGGTTTTTTCCGGCAGTCCGTGGCAGGCAGCCACCACGGTGAGCGCGACGCCGCAGACGGCAAGTCGAACGATGTCGCGGATCTTGCCGAAAGTCGTGCTTCCCGCCGCGTTCCGGGCCGCTGCGTGTTGGGCCAGTTTCGTAATGGTATTCAAGGCTCGCATTTTCCAGTCCAGCTTCAGGTCCAGGTGACCCAGACTCAATGACCCGTTCAGTTATTCCGGGGGCCGGCGCCCCCGGCGCCCAAAACAGCAACAGCGATTATAGCCTGGGCGCAGAGCCCGACGACGTACCGGCAGGTGACGCGTTCGACGACGACCTGCAGGACACGGGCGCCGCGCTCGCGCCCGTGCAGGACGGCGGCGCGGATACGGCCCCGAGGCGCGCGCTGGTGCCCGATGAACTCGCTGGCGGGCGGCTCGACAAGGTGCTCGCGAAAATCTTTCCGGAGTTCTCCCGCAGCCGGCTGCAAAGCTGGGTGGAGGAGGGCCGCGTGCGCGTCGAGGGCGCGAGCGCGAAGGTGCGTCAGCCGGTGCCGTACGGCGCGACAATCGAACTCGTGCCGGACCTGCTGCCCGAGCAGCTCGCGTTCACGCCCGAGCCGGTGCCGCTCGACATCGTCTACGAAGATGACACGCTCGTCGTCATCAACAAGCCCGCCGGGCTCGTCGTGCATCCGGCGGCCGGCAACTGGAGCGGCACGATTCTCAACGGGCTGCTGCATCGTTATGGCGCCTCGGCGGCCGGACTGCCGCGCGCGGGCATCGTGCACCGTCTCGACAAGGAGACCTCCGGGCTGATGGTCGTCGCGCGCACGCTCGAAGCGCAGACCGATCTCGTGCGCCAGTTGCAGGCGCGCACGGTCAAGCGCCGCTATCTCGCGCTCGTGTGGGGCAACATGCCCGACGAGGGCACGATCGACGCACCGATCGGCCGCGATCCGCGCGAGCGCACGCGCATGGCAGTGGTAGGCGGACACGGAGGCAAGGCCGCGCGCACGCATTTCCGGCGCGTCGATGCGACCATCTGGCAGGGCCAGCCCGTGAGCGCGATCCACTGCGATCTCGAGACCGGGCGCACGCACCAGATTCGCGTTCATTGCGCTCACACCGGCCATCCGCTGCTCGGCGACCCGATCTACGGACGCGCGCGCGGCAAGCGCTCGGTCACGCCACTGCCCGACGGTTTCGCACGCCAGGCGCTGCACGCGTGGCGACTCGGACTGATCCACCCGGTGACGGGGCGCTCGATGCAATGGCGCGCCGATCCGCCCGAGGACATCGCGACGCTGATCGCCGCGCTCGGCTTCGGCGGCGAAGAGGACTACGCGTTCGACGATGACGACGAGGACGAAGGCGGCTACTACGAAGACACAGAGGACGACGACGCATGAGCGCTCCTGAGCTTGCCCGCGCCGACCTGCTGCAACCGCAGTGGTCCGTGTCGCCGCGCGTGCACGCGCTCGTGACGACGCGCAACGGCGGCGTGAGCGCGCCGCCCTACGGCCGCTGGGAGCCTGCCGATCACGCGAGCGACGGCGGCGAGGACCGGCCCGGTGGCCTCAACCTCGGTCTGCATACCGGCGACGACCCCGCGCACGTCGCGCTCAATCGCGCGCGCCTGCTCGCTCGCGTCGGCACGGACGCCGCGTGGCTCGAACAGGTGCACGGCGCCGATGTGGCCGATGCGCACGAGGTGCTGCGCCTCGCACGCGCGGGCGCCGCGCCGGCGCGTGCGGATGCGAGCGTGGCGGCCGGCCCCGGCGTCGCGTGTGTCGTGATGGTCGCCGACTGCATGCCGGTGCTGCTGTGCGACCGCGATGGCCGCGCGGTCGGCGCGGCGCACGCGGGCTGGCGCGGGCTGGCGGGCGGGGTCGTCGAGGCGACCGCGCGCCGCGTGGCGGCACTCGCGGGAACCCAACCCGCTGAGCTGCATGCGTATCTCGGGCCGGCCATCGGCCCGCAAGCGTTCGAAGTCGGTGCCGAGGTGAGAGAAGCGTTTCTCGCAGGCGCGCCGCCGTCGATGCGCGCGGCCATCGACACAGCCTTCGTCGCACGCCCCGGCCAATCCGGCAAATATCTGGCCGATCTCGCGGCAATCGCGCGCCTGCGCCTCGCCGCATTCGGGCTCGATCCCGCCCACATCAGCGGCGGCGATCACTGCACGGTGAGCGAGCGCGAGCGCTTCTACTCGTATCGGCGCGAGCGCGTGACGGGGCGCATGGCAGCGCTGATCTGGCTCGCCGATTAGCGCGAATCAAACGCGGACGCCACATCGGGCGCGCTTTTTTGCTGCACTGCGTTTTTTGCAGGGCGCGCAGCAATTCAGCGGCCCGATCGCCGCTCGACGCGCCCGCGCTAGCGAGGCAAGCGCCCGTCGCGAATGGTATTTTTGGTTCGCTGGCGCACACTCGGTAACATTGTTCGTGTGACGTACGAATTACATCGGGAAAACGATAATAAAAAAAATATCGCACCGCGGCAAAATCGGGATCAAGCATTGACAGGCCTTGCGATGGGGAGCAAGAATGTCCTACACCAACGGGACAGGCCGTAATGGGGCGCGCTTCGCGCAGCCCTGACACGGACAACGTGCCTCTCAACCAGTCCTACGGGACACCTCGGTCAAAGGCGGGTATGACGGCATCAGAACGGACCACGACTTCCTCGCGCCCAGGCGCCTCCGCAGGCGGTGCGCAGCAGTTCCATCCCGAAGTACCCGGCATGCAGCAGATACTCGATGCGTGGTCCGGCGCCTGGCGCGACGCGCTCAATGCTGCGCAGCAAAGTGCACCGCAAGGCGGCGCGCAGGGCGCAGCGGGCAGCCCGTGGGCGTGGTGGCAGGGCGCTGCGCAAAACGGCGCATCGCCGTTCGCGGCCCTCGGCAATCCGCTTGGCGCGCTCGGCAATTTCAAGCTGCCCACGGCCGCGATTGCCCCTGAACGCCTCCAGAAACTGCAAAGCGAGTACTCGCGCGACGCGCTGGCGTTGATCCAGCAGGCCGCCGACGGGCCGCAAAAAACCCCCGAACTCAAGGACCGCCGCTTCAGCTCGGACGCATGGAAGGCGACCCCCGCCTTTGCGTTCACGGCCGCGTGGTATCTGCTCAACGCGCGCTACCTGCACGAACTCGTCGATGCCATCGACACCGATCCCAAGACCCGCGAGCGCATCCGCTTCGCCGTCCAGCAGTGGACGGCCGCGGCGTCGCCGAGCAATTTTCTCGCGCTCAATCCCGATGCGCAGCAGACGCTGCTCGAAAGCCACGGCGAGAGTCTGCGCCAGGGCGTGATGAACCTGCTCGGCGACCTGCAGCGCGGCAAGATCTCGCAGACCGACGAGTCGCGTTTCGTCGTCGGCCGCAATCTCGCCAATACGGAAGGCTCGGTCGTTTTCGAGAACGACCTGATCCAGCTGATCCAGTACAAGCCGCGCACGGCCAGCGTGCGCGAGCGGCCGCTGCTCATCGTGCCGCCGTGCATCAACAAGTTCTACATCCTCGATCTGCAGCCGGCTAATTCGCTCGTCGCGTACGGGCTCGAAGAAGGCCATCAGGTGTTCCTCGTGTCCTGGCGCAATCCCGACATGTCGCTCGCCGGCAAGACGTGGGACGACTACATCGAGGACGGCGTGATCCAGGCGATCGACACCGTGCGCGCGATCAGCGGCCGCGAGCAGATCAACACGCTCGGTTTTTGCGTCGGCGGCACGATGCTCGCCACGGCGCTCGCCATTGCGGCGGCGCGCGGCGAGCACCCGGCTGCATCGATGACACTGCTCACGACGCTGCTCGACTTCTCCGATACCGGCGTGCTCGACGTGTTCGTCGACGAGGCGCACGTGCAGATGCGCGAGCAGTCCATCGGCGGCAAGGGCGGCGGCGCGCCGGGCCTGATGCGCGGCAACGACTTCGCCAATACGTTCTCGTTCCTGCGTCCGAACGATCTGGTCTGGAATTACGTCGTCGACAACTACCTGAAAGGGCGCACGCCCGCGCCGTTCGATCTGCTGTTCTGGAACAGCGACTCGACGGGCCTGCCGGGGCCGATGTATTGCTGGTATCTGCGCAACACGTACCTCGAAAACAAGCTGCGCGAGCCAGGCGCGCTCACCGTCTGCGGCGAGAAGGTGGACCTCTCGCGCATCGATGTGCCGACCTTCATCTATGGCTCGCGCGACGATCACATCGTGCCGTGGCGCTCGGCCTACTCATCGGTGCCGCTGCTGTCCGGGCCGCTCAAGTTCGTGCTCGGTGCGTCGGGACATATTGCTGGCGTGATCAATCCTCCGGCCGCGAACAAGCGCAGCTATTGGAGCATCGAACAAGACCCGAAGCAGCTGCCCGAGGATGCCGACGACTGGTTCGCCGGTAGCGAGGAAAAGCCGGGCAGCTGGTGGCCGGAATGGTCGCAATGGCTCGACCAGTATGCGGGCCGCAAGGTGAAGCCGCGCGCGCAGCCGGGTTCGGCCGAATATCCGGAAATCGAAGCGGCGCCGGGCCGCTACGTGCAGCAACGCGATTGATGGCAAGGCCGCACTTCGCATGCGGCCTCGATTTTTAAACTTGACGGGCTGGCGTCGGAGCGTCGCACTGCCCGGAGGAACTGAAAATGACTGATGTTGTGATCGTATCGGCTGCGCGGACCGCGGTCGGCAAATTCGGTGGTTCGCTCGCGAAGATTCCCGCGCCCGAACTCGGCGCCAGGGCGATCGTCGCGGCGCTCGAGCGCGCGGGTGTGAAGCCGGAGCAGGTGAGCGAAGTCATCATGGGTCAGGTGCTGGCGGCCGGCTCGGGCCAGAACCCGGCGCGTCAGGCGTCGCTCAAGGCAGGCCTCGCCAACTCGGTGCCGGCCATGACGATCAACAAGGTGTGCGGCTCGGGCCTGAAGGCCGTGATGCTCGCCGCCAACGCGATCATCGCGGGCGACGCCGAGATCGTCGTCGCGGGTGGCCAGGAAAACATGAGCGCGTCGCCGCACGTGCTGCCGGGCTCGCGTGACGGCTTCCGCATGGGCGACGCCAAGCTCGTCGACACGATGATCGTCGACGGCCTGTGGGACGTGTACAACCAGTACCACATGGGCGTGACCGCCGAGAACGTCGCGAAGGAATACGGCATCACGCGCGAGCAGCAGGACGCGTTCGCGGCGCTCTCGCAGAACAAGGCCGAAGCCGCGCAGAAGGCCGGTGTCTTCGACGCCGAAATCGTGCCGGTCGAGATTCCGCAACGCAAGGGCGAGCCGCTCCTGTTCAAGACCGATGAGTTCGTGCGCCACGGCGTGACGGCCGATTCGCTGTCGAGCCTGAAGCCGGCGTTCCAGAAGGAAGGCTCGGTGACGGCGGCGAATGCCTCGGGGCTCAACGACGGCGCGGCAGCGGTCGTCGTGATGTCGGCGAAGAAGGCCGAAGCACTGGGCCTCAAGCCGCTCGCGCGCATCAAGGCGTACGCGAACGCGGGCGTCGATCCGAAGGTGATGGGCATGGGCCCGGTGCCGGCCTCGCGCCGCTGTCTTGAGCGCGCAGGCTGGACGCCGGCCGATCTCGACCTGATGGAAATCAACGAGGCTTTCGCCGCCCAGGCGCTCGCCGTCCATCAGCAGATGGGCTGGGACACGTCGAAGATCAACGTGAACGGCGGCGCGATCGCGATCGGTCACCCGATCGGCGCATCGGGTTGCCGCATTCTCGTGACGCTGCTGTACGAAATGCAGCGCCGCGATGCGAAGCGCGGTCTCGCGTCGCTGTGCATCGGCGGCGGCATGGGCGTCGCGATGGCGATCGAGCGGGCGTAACGCGCCCGGGCAGTATCTTCGGCCCCGGCGAGGCGGCCGGCGCGGGTCGCGAATGAGCGCGGCCCGTCGGCGTTTGCCGGGGCGCGAGTAGTGGCAGCACGGGTCGGTTGAAGTCGACGTAATGCGCGGGTCAGAGGCGCACGGTGGAGACGCAGCAGGCGAGGCTGGGGCCGTCGGTCGGCGCCCCGGAAAACGATAACGGAGTGGGTTTATGTCACAGCGTATTGCGTATGTAACGGGCGGTATGGGCGGCATCGGAACGGGCATTTGCCAGCGCCTCGCCAAAACGGGCTTCAAGGTCGTCGCGGGTTGCGGACCGAATTCGCCGCGCCGCGTGAAATGGATCGAGGAGCAGAAGGCGCTCGGTTTCGATTTCGTCGCGTCCGAAGGCAACGTGGGCGACTGGGAGTCGACCCGTGCCGCGTTCGACAAGGTCAAGGCCGAAGTCGGCGAGGTCGACGTGCTCGTGAACAACGCGGGTATCACGCGTGACGTGGTGTTCCGCAAGATGACGCACGAAGACTGGACCGCGGTCATCGACACCAACTTGACGAGCCTGTTCAACGTGACCAAGCAGGTCATCGACGGCATGGTCGAGCGTGGCTGGGGCCGAGTGATCAATATCTCGTCGGTGAACGGCCAGAAAGGGCAGTTCGGCCAGACCAACTATTCGACGGCGAAGGCCGGCATTCACGGCTTCACGATGGCCCTCGCGCAGGAAGTGGCGACCAAGGGCGTGACGGTCAACACGGTGTCGCCGGGCTATATCGGCACCGACATGGTCAAGTCGATCCGTCCCGACGTGCTCGAGAAGATCGTCGCGACGATTCCGGTGCGCCGGCTCGGTGCGCCCGAGGAAATCGCCTCGATCGTGAACTGGCTCGCCTCGGACGAGTCGGGCTTCTCAACCGGTGCAGACTTCTCGCTCAACGGCGGGTTGCATATGGGCTGATCCTGCCAGTGGGCGAGCGTGCCGCGCGCACGCACGCCTGCTCGCGGATCGGGATTTGACGGGCTCGAGGGACGGCGCGGGCAGGCATGCCGCGCGGTGTGCGAGGGCCGCGTCGCTGGGTTCACTGGCGCGTAACTGGCTGTGCCACAGTCAGCGAATGCCATTCAAGGGCGACACATGACGACTACAAAGAAGACCGCCGAACGACTCATCAAAAAGTATCCGAACCGGCGGCTGTACGATACGGAGACGAGTACTTACATCACGCTCAGCGACGTGAAGCAGCTGGTGCTCGGCCAGGAGGACTTCAAGGTCATCGATGCCAAGAGCAACGAGGACCTGACGCGCAGCATCCTGCTGCAGATCATCCTGGAAGAGGAGAGTGGCGGTCTGCCGATGTTCTCGTCGTCGATGCTGTCGCAGATCATCCGTTTCTACGGCCACGCCATGCAGGGCATGATGGGTTCGTACCTGGAAAAGAACATCCAGGCGTTCATCGACATCCAGAACAAGCTCACGGATCAATCGAAGAACCTTTACGAAGGTAACGCGATGAACCCCGAGGTCTGGTCGCAGTTCATGAACATGCAAGCCCCGATGATGCAGGGCATGATGACGAGCTACATCGAGCAGTCGAAGAACATGTTCGTGCAGATGCAGGAGCAGATGCAGAACCAGGCGAAGTCGATGTTCAGCACCTTCCCGTTCAAGCCGACCCCGGGTGCGCCGGCGGGTGCGGCGGCCAGTGCCCCCGCCGGTGCGCCGGCGGCCGCGCCGACCGGTTCGGACGACGAGCCCGAAGAGAAGTAAGCGCAGAGGGGCGCTGCCGGCCCGTGGCAATGGGGGCGGCGCGCGCCGGATCTTGCGGCTGGGCTCGCTGGCCGGGCGTTGCCGGTCGTGCTCGCGCGGCCCGACCTGCGTGGCCCGACCTGGGCGGCTTGCGACACAAACGGGGATCGAGCGGCGCACGCGTGCGCCGGGTTACAATGGCGGGTTGTTCATCGCGCGCCGGACTGCGGTCCAAGCCGCATGCCGGCTGCCGTACGGGCCGCCGCCCTTCGTCATTGAGCTGGACCATCGTTTATGTCGCACACTCCGTCTTCCCCCGCGCCCGCGCAGCAGGCCAAGTCGTCCCCGGTTGCGCCCAAAGTCGGCTTTGTTTCGCTCGGCTGTCCCAAAGCTCTGGTCGACTCCGAGCAGATCATCACGCAGCTGCGCGCCGAGGGCTATGAAATCTCGGGCACCTATAACGGCGCCGATCTCGTCGTCGTCAATACTTGCGGGTTCATCGACGAGGCCGTGCAGGAAAGCCTCGACGCAATCGGCGAGGCGCTGACCGAGAACGGCAAGGTGATCGTGACCGGCTGCCTCGGCGCGAAGAAGAGCGCGAGCGGCACCGGCCTCATCGAGGAAGTGCATCCGAAGGTGCTCGCCGTCACGGGTCCCCATGCGCTCGGCGAAGTCATGCAGGCCGTGCACAATCATCTGCCCAAGCCCCACGATCCGTTCGTCGATCTGGTGCCGGCCGCGGGCGTCAAGCTCACGCCGCGTCACTACGCGTATCTGAAGATTTCCGAGGGCTGCAATCACCGCTGCACGTTCTGCATCATTCCGTCGATGCGCGGCGACCTCGTGTCGCGCCCGGTCGCCGAAGTGATGCTCGAAGCGGAGAACCTGTTCAAGTCGGGCGTGAAGGAACTGCTGGTGATCTCTCAGGACACCAGCGCCTATGGCGTCGATGTCAAATACCGCACGGGTTTCTGGAACGGCAAGCCGATCAAGACGCGCATGACCGATCTGGTCGGCGCGCTCGGCGAACTCGCCGCGCAATACGGCGCCTGGGTGCGTCTGCATTACGTGTATCCGTACCCGAGCGTCGACGAAGTGATTCCGATGATGGCCGAAGGCCCCTACAAGGGTCACGTGCTGCCGTATCTGGACGTGCCGTTCCAGCACGCGCACCCGGAAGTGCTCAAGCGCATGAAGCGGCCGGCCAACGCCGAGAAGGTGCTCGAGCGCGTGCAGGCGTGGCGCAAGGCCTGCCCCGATCTGACGATCCGCAGCACCTTCATCGCGGGCTTCCCCGGTGAAACCGAAGAGCAGTTCGAGACGCTGCTCGACTTCATTCGCGAAGCCGAGCTCGATCGTGTCGGCTGCTTCGCCTATTCGCCGGTCGAAGGCGCGAGCGCCAACGAACTCGACGGCGCGCTGCCCGACGCAGTGCGCGAAGAGCGCCGCGCGCGCTTCATGGAAGTCGCGGAGCAGGTGTCGGCCAAACGCATCCAGCGCAAGGTCGGCAAGACGCTCAAGGTGCTGATCGACGAGATCAATGCCGACGGCGGCATCGGCCGCACGGCTGCCGATGCGCCCGAGATCGACGGCGTCGTCTACGTCGCGCCGACGACCAAGGCCTCGAAGCGCTACAAGGTGGGCGACTTCGTGTCGGTGAAGATCACCGGCGCGGACGGCCACGATCTGTGGGGCGAGGTCTGAACGACATGAGCACGGGCGTGCCGGAGGCTTCGCAGATCCTCGCATTTGGCGAGGCGATGATCGAATTCAATCAGGTCGCGCCCGATCGTCCGGACTACCTGCAGGGTTTCGGCGGCGATACCTCCAACTTCTGCATCGCGGCGGCGCGCCAGGGCGCGCGTGCCGGCTTCGTGTCGGCGCTGGGCGACGACCATTTCGGTCGCCTGCTGCTCGATCTGTGGGAGCGCGAGGGCGTCGATACCTCGTGCGTGCATGTCGATGCGCAAGCGCCCACGGGCGTCTATTTCGTGTCGCACGGGCCGCGCGGCCATGCGTTCGATTATCTGCGCGCGGGCTCGGCGGCGAGCCGCTATCGCAGCGCCGATCTGCCGCTCGATGCAATCGCCGCGGCGCGCGTGCTGCATCTGTCCGGTATCAGTGTCGCGATCAGCAACGACGCCTGCGACGCCGCGTTCGCCGCGCTCTCGCATGCGCGCTCGCACGGCGTGAGCGTGAGCTTCGACACCAACCTGCGCCTGCGGCTATGGCCGCTCGCGCGCGCCCGCGCCGTGATGCGCGAGCTGCTGCGCTGCACCGATATTTGTCTGCCGAGCTGGGACGACATCACCGAGTTGACCGGACTCACCGGGCGCGACGAGATCGTCGACTATCTGCTGGAGGCGGGGGCGCGCGTGGTCGCGCTCAAGCTCGGCCAGGAAGGCTGCTACGTCGCGACGCCTGCTGAGCGCTCGCTCGTGGCGCCGTATCCGGTCGCCGCCGTCGATGCGACCGGTGCGGGCGACTGCTTCGGCGGCGCGTTCATCGCGCGGCTCGTCGCAGGCGACGACCCGTTTCGCGCGGCGCGCTATGCGAACGTCGCGGCGGCGCTTTCGACCTGCGGCTTTGGCGCGGTTGCGCCGATTCCGGCGCGCGAGGCGGTCGAACAGGCTTTGAGCAGCTGAGCACCAACGCTGCGAAGTCGACGAAGACAACGAACACAACGAATAAAACGATTTCCATTTCATCATCAGAAAGACGAGGAGCAGTCATGCGTGAAGTAGTAGTGGTAAGCGGTGTGCGCACCGCCATCGGCGATTTCGGCGGCAGCCTGAAGGACTTTTCGCCGACCGATCTGGGTGCACGCGTCGTGCGCGAAGTGCTCGCGCGCGGCCAGGTGAGCGGCGACGATGTCGGTCATGTGGTGTTCGGCAACGTGGTTCATAGCGAGCCGAAGGACATGTACCTCGCGCGCGTCGCCGCGATCAACGGCGGTGTCGCGCAGCACGCGCCCGCGCTCACGGTGAACCGTCTGTGCGGCTCGGGCCTGCAGGCGATCATCTCGGCCGCGCAGAGCATCCTGCTCGGCGATGCCGACGTCGCCATCGGCGGCGGCGCGGAGAACATGAGCCGCGCGCCGTACATCGTGCCCTCGGCGCGTTTCGGTCAGCGCATGGGCGACGGCCAGCTCATCGACATGATGCTCGGTGCGCTGAACGACCCGTTCCAGACGATCCACATGGGCGTGACCGCCGAGAACGTCGCCAAGAAGTTCGGCATCACGCGTGAAACCCAGGACGCGCTCGCGCTCGAGTCGCACCGTCGCGCGGCCAAGGCCATCGCAGCGGGCTACTTCAAGGAGCAGATCCTGCCGGTGTCGATCAAGTCGCGTAAGGGCGAAGTCGTGTTCGACACCGACGAGCACGTGCGCCTCGAAGCGTCGGTCGAGGACTTCTCGAAGCTCAAGCCCGTGTTCGTGAAGGAAAACGGCACGGTGACGGCGGGCAACGCCTCGGGCATCAACGACGCGGCCGCCGCCGTGTTGATGATGAGCGCCGATGCCGCGCGCGAACGTGGCCTGAAGCCGCTCGCGCGACTCGTGTCGTACGCGCACGCAGGTGTCGATCCGGCTTACATGGGCATCGGCCCGGTGCCGGCGACGCAAAAGGCGCTGGAACGCGCCGGCCTGAGCGTGAACGATCTCGACGTGATCGAGGCGAACGAAGCGTTCGCGGCGCAAGCGTGCGCCGTCACGCAGGAACTGGGCCTCGACCCGGCGAAGGTCAATCCGAACGGCTCGGGCATCTCGCTCGGTCACCCGATCGGTGCGACGGGTGCGCTCATCACGGTCAAGGCGCTCTATGAACTGCAGCGCATCGGCGGCCGCTACGCGCTCGTCACGATGTGCATCGGCGGCGGCCAGGGCATTGCCGCTGTGTTCGAGCGTATCTGAGTGCCGAGCCAGACCCGGTCGCGGCGCTGAACGAAGGAAGGAGCAGATGGAAGCATCGAAGTCGTTTCGACGTACTGCCGCGTCGCGCGGTCTGGCGGGTCTCGTGTGCGCGTTCGCGCTCGTGGCAGGCGCGCTCGTCGCGCCCGCCACGGCGCGTGCCGAGGACCCGGTCCAGCAACTGGCCGCCCCGCCGGCCATTCAATTGCCGCTCAAGCCGGACCCGGCCTTCGCGCAGTTTCCCCGTTATGTGGGCACGCTCGGCAAGCGCCAGATCGTGCTGCGCCTCGGCGCGAAGACGGACGATCCGAGCGGTGTGCATGGCGAGTATCAATACCTCGACAGCGGCGAGGTGATCCTGATCGCGGGCGACCGCGATGGCACCACACTCGAAGTCGAAGAATCGAATGACGGCACGCACATCACCGGCAACTGGGTCGGCACGTTCGCGGCCGATGGCTCGCTCACGGGCGATCGCATGGAAGTCGACGACTCGAATCCGCTCGCGTTCGATCTGAAACCGCTCGCGGCGGGCCAGCCGCTGCCGGCGGCGACGGCCCAACCGGCGGCGAAGGGCGGTGCTCAAGCCGTGAACGGGGTGAACAACCTCACGACCGGCGATTGAACCAGTCGGTGAGCGAAGCGTGAACCTCGGTTAATCTTCACGTTGTGGCGCGCCACGCGCCGCCACGCTCCCGCTCACGCAAGCCGATATCCCGCCATGAAGAAGACCGTCCCGAACCTCGCGCTGCAAACGCGCATCGTTCAACCGCAGGACCACATCACACCCGGTTTCGAATCGTTCTCAGTGCCCGTGGCACGCGCCTCGACCGTGGTGTTCCCCGATCTGGCCGCCGTGCGCGCGCTCGACTGGCGCGACGATACGCAATGGCGCTACGGCCTGCACGCGACGCCCACCTCGACAGCGCTCATGCAGCGCCTCGCCGCGATCGAAGGCGGCGAGCACGCGTTGCTGCAGCCCTCGGGCCTCTCGGCGATCTCGAATGTGTATTTTGCGCTCGTCAAGTCCGGCGACGACGTGCTGATTCCCGATAACGTCTATTCGCCCAATCGCGAGCACGGCGACTGGCTCGCGCGCGACTTCGGCGTGAGCGTGCGCTACTACGATCCGATGATCGGCGCGGGCATCGCCGATCTCATCAGACCCGAGACGCGCCTCATCTGGATCGAGGCGCCGGGTTCGGTCACGATGGAAGTGCCCGACGTGCGCGCGCTCACAAGCGCTGCACGCGCACGCAACGTCGTCACCGCGATCGACAACACGTGGTCGGCCGGCCTCGCATTTCGGCCGTTCGAGCACGGCATCGACATCTCGGTGCAGGCGCTCACCAAGTACCAGTCGGGTGGCAGCGACTTGCTGATGGGCGCGACCATCACGGTCGATCGCGATCTGTATCTGAAGCTCAAGAGCGCGCGCATGCGCATGGGTATCGGCGTGTCGTCGGACGACTGCTCGCTCGTGCTGCGCAGCCTGCCGAGCATGAAGGCGCGCTTCGAGGCGCACGACCGCAGTGCGCTCGCGCTCGCCCACTGGCTCAAGACGCGCGCCGAGATTCAAGCGGTGCTGCATCCCGCGCTCGCCGATTGTCCGGGCCATGAGTTCTACATGCGTGATTTCACTGGGGCGGGCGGTCTCTTCTCGGTGGTCTTGGACGAGCGCTACACGCCGGAGCAGGTCGACCGTTTCTGCGAAGCGCTCGCGCTCTTTTCGCTCGGCTGGAGCTGGGGCGGCGCACAGAGTCTCGTGATGCCTTATCACGTCGACTCGATGCGCTCGGCGGCGCGCTGGCCGCATCGCGGCACACTGGTGCGCTTCTATGTGGGACTGGAAGAGCAGGCCGATCTGCGCGCCGATATCGAGCAGGCGTTCGCCGCGCTCGGCTAACAAGGGCCGCACGCGGGACCCGGAGTCCCGCGCGACGGCGGCACTCAGAACAGCCGCAGCAGGCCGTCGAGCCCGACGAAGTTGAACGCCACGCTCGCGGCTTCGCGCACGACCGGCTTGGCCCGGAACGCGACCGACAATCCCGCCTGCGCCATCATCTTCAGATCGTTCGAGCCATCGCCCATGGCGATCGCGCGCGAGGGCTCGATGCCGAGCTGCGTGCAGGTCTCGACGAGCGTGCGGGCCTTCACATCGGCGTTGACGATCTCGCCGACCACACGTCCGGTCAGCTTGCCGTCGACGATCTCCAGCGTGTTCGCGTGCGTGAAATCGAGGCCGAGGCGCGCTTTGAGGCGCTCGGTGAAGAACGTGAAACCGCCCGACACGAGCAGCGTTTTCAGGCCCGCAGCCTTCGCGCCGGCGAGCATCTGCCCGGCACCCGGCGAGAGCTGCAGCCGCTCTTCGTAGACGCGTTCGAGCGCGCTCGCGTCGAGCCCCTTCAGCAGCGCCACGCGGCGCGTCAGGCTCTCGTTGAAGTCCTTGATCTCGCCGCGCATGGAGGCTTCCGTGATCGCGGCAACCTCGGCCTTCAGGCCGCAGAAATCGGCGATCTCGTCGATGCATTCGATCGTGATCAGCGTCGAGTCCATATCCATGGCCACGAGGCCGAAGTCGGCGAGCTTGCGGCCCGGCTCGATGAACGCGTAGTCGAGCTGATGGGTGCCGCAATACGCATCGATGTCGCCGCGCTGCGCGATTTCGGCCCCGCTGATGCGCACGGTGTGCTCGTCCGTGGCAGCGATCTGGCCGCCGCGCGCGAGCGCGAGGAGTGGCTTGTGGTGAACGGCGGACAGCGGCGCGGGACTCTGGATGACGAGGTTCATGGCTGGATAGGCTGAAGGCGGCGCCGGGCGCGCGGAAAATCTGCGTATTGTAGCGTCTCGCGCCGCCTGGACTGGCCCACGCGTCGTGCGTTCGCTCGCGCACACGTTCGCGTGGCGGCGCGGGCCATTCGTTGCACAATGTGGCTGTAAGGCAGCGGTGCCGCGGGGGAGGCCACCGCCAGCCAACCGGCTGGGCGCCGCACAACGGCATGCGGCGCGGGCCGTTTCCGCACAAGGAGAGCCGTCATGCAGCACACTCATAAGGCCCACGAGGCCCGGCAGACTGCAATTTCTCCATCGACGCGTCGCGCCCGTATCCGCGACGGCGCGCGCGGCCCTGCCAGCGCGACGTCCGGCGCACCGCAAAGCGCGCAAACCGCGCAAGCGACGTCAGCCGCAGCCGCCAGCAGCGGGCGTCCGCCAGCCCCCATCGAAATCGCCGGCACGCGCATCACAGGCGCGCGCCACATGATCGATCCCGCCTCGGGCGTACGCAAGATCGACCTCGTGCGCTATGTCGAACGCGCCGCGGCCCGCCTGCTGCCGCAACTAGCCGCACGTCCCGTCATGCTCGTGCGCGCGCCGCAAGGACTCGACGGCGAGCCCGTGTTCCAGCGTCACATCGGACGCGTGCCGTTGCCGGGCGTCAGCCTGCACGAGGGACTGGATCCGGGCCATCCGCCGATCCTCTCGATCGATTCGTTCGAAGCGCTCATCACCGTCATGCAGTTCGACACGATCGAACTGCACACATGGAATGCGCGCGCCGACGACATCGAACGGCCTGAGCGCGTCGTCTTCGATCTCGACCCCGACCCGACGCTGCCGTGGGAGCGCGTCGTCGAGGCCGCGCAGATGACGCGCGAATGTCTCGACGCGCTCGGCCTGCGCTCGTTCGTGAAGACGAGCGGCGGCAAGGGGCTGCACGTCGTCGTGCCGCTCGTGCCCGCAGCCGGCTGGGACGACGTGACGGCGTTTGCGCGGGCGCTCGCGCACCACCTGGCCGCGAGCTGGCCGGCCCAGTTCAGCGCGACACTCGGGCCGGTGCACCGCAAGCGCAAGATTTTCGTCGACTGGCAGCGCAACGCGCGCGGTGCCGGCACGGCGGTCGCGTGGGGTGCGCGCGCGCGGCCGGGCCTCGGCGTTTCCGTGCCGCTCGCCTGGGACCAGCTCGAAGCGACCACGGGCGCCGCGCAATGGACTATCGCGAACGCCGCCGAGCGGCTCGATCTCGACGATCCGTGGGCCGACTACGCGCGCGTCGAGCAGACGGTGAGCGCCGCCATGACGAACACACTGGAAGAGGGCGGCGCGTGAGGCGAGCGGAGAGGGCCGGGTAAAACCTGATCCGCCCTCGACGCGTGCGCGCGCGTACCGCGCTAGACTGACAGCAGTCGTACGCCCACGCTGCGCGGTGCGCAGCGCCTCGTCAGGAGATGACGTATGCATAGCTGCCGCTCCCGCCGTCTTGCCCCGATGTTCGCCGCGATCGCGCTGGCCGCGTCCTGTGTGTCGATGTCGATGTTGTCGGCACAGGCCGCCACGCCGGTCACGGTGACCTCGAAGGTGCCCTTCGACGGGCCGATCCGCTACACCGTGAAGGTCGTTTCCAAACGCTTCGGCAACGCGCAGGACACGCGCGCGATCCGCTCGGGCGAGACCGACGACTTCACCTGGAAGACGGTGCCGCCAGGCGGCCCGGTGCCGGCGGCGCAAAGTTGCCCCGATTATTCGTCGCTGCCACTGGACGCGAATGGCGCGATGATCCGCCAGACCCAGATCCGGCTCGCGCCGATCGTCGCTGAAAACGGCGCGGCCAATGTGCAACTGAGCTTCCAGGCGCAGAGCCCGCGCGGCAAGAAGAACGATTGCCCCGATGTCGCGAGCTACAGCCAGGTGGTGCGCTTTTCGATGCAGACGAACGGCTCGGCGAAAACGCTCACGCTCAGCGACGGCACCCAGGTCACGGTGTCGGCGCAACGCTGAGTATCCTGTTCCCTGGCCGGCGCGGCAGGCGAGCCGAGCCGCGTGCGTCACTCGACGCAGACGGCGCTCGCCGTTCTGGTATGCCGTGGCCCTCGCGCCGGTTTCATCTGCCAAGCCCGGCTTGGCATTGGTACAGAGCCGTGTGGCCGCTTGAACGCAGACGGCATTTGCCGTTCCGATGCGCAGTGCTCGCACCGCGCTTCACGACGCCCCTGCGCGCCGTTCAATGAGCTTCGCGGCGAGAAACCGGTGTTCGGCGGAAAAGAGGCGGCGGTACGCGAGCAGCACCGCGCCGACCGTGCCGAGCGCCGACGCCGCCGCGATCAGGAACATGATCACGATCTGATAGCGTACGGCCTGCAGCGGCGACTGCCCCGCGAGTACCTGGCCCGTCATCATGCCCGGCAGGCTCACCACGCCGACCACGGCCATCTGGTTGAGCGTCGGGATCATGCCGGCGCGCACTGCCTGGCGCGCCGCCGCCTGGGCCGCTTCCCAGCGCGTCGCGCCGAGCGCGAGCGCCGTCTCGACCCGATCGCGGCGCGCCGTGAGCTCCTCGGTCATCCGTTCGATGCCGAGCGACACCCCCGTCAAGGTATTGCCGAGGATCATGCCGAGAATCGGAATCGCATACTGCGGCTCGTACCAGGGATGAATCCGGATCACGACGAAAAGGCCGACCGCCGCGATGAGCCAGGCGCTGACCCAGATCGACACAATGCTGTCCGCACGCTGCCCGGCATAGGTGCGCGCGCCGCGCTGCGACCCCGCGAAACCCGCGATGAGCGTCATCACCACCATGAGCGGCAGGACCACGTACCAGCGGTCGAAGGCGAACACCCAGCCGAGCACATAGCCGATGGCCAGCAACTGGACCACGGTGCGCAGCGCGGCCCACGCAAGCTTGCGTTCGAGATCGAGCTTGAGCGCGACCGATACCGCGCCGTTGACGACCACGAGCAGCGCGGCGATCGCCACATCGCCGAGGCTCAGGTTCTGCAGCACCGCGTTCATGGCGCATCTCCCGTGCGTGGCGTCTCGCCGAGCACGCCGGCCTGCATCGTCAACTGGCGCAAGCCGACCCGCGCGGCCTGGGCCGGATCGTGCGAAATCCAGATGGCGGCACGCTCGGCACGGCGCGCGTCGAGCCAGCCCATCACCAGCGTTTCGATCGCGCGAGCCGACGCCGGGTCGAGTGAAGCGGTCGGCTCGTCGAGCAGCAGTGCTTCGGGGTCGAGTTGCAGCACGCGGATGAGCGCGACGATCTGCGCCTCGCCGCCCGACAGCTCGCTCGCGGGCCGGGTGAGAAGGTCGGCGTCGCGGCCGGTCGCCGCGAGCAGTTCGCGCACGCGCGCTGTATCGAAGGACGCATCGCGATAGACCTGCAGCGAGTACGGATAGCGCAGATTGTCCTCGACGGTGCCATCGAGCAGCGCCGGGCGCTGACGCAGATAGGCGAGCGCGCGCCGGTAACGCGGAATGCGCTCGCGCGCGATGCGCTCGCCGCGCCAGTCGATGCGACCGCCATCGAGTGGATCGAGCAGCGCAAGCGCGCGCAAGAAGACGCTCTTGCCGGAGCCCGACGGGCCGGTGAGGGCGATGCGCTCGCCCGCGCCGAGCACGAAGTCGGTCGGCTGCAGCAGCACTTGCTTGCGTTGTGCGTCGCGGCGGGTGATGGCGTGTGCGGCGACGAGAGGTGGGGCGGGCATGGATCGCGGGTCTTTTTTGGGGCGGTGTGGCATGGACGCGAAGCGGCCGGGCACACGGACTGCTAGCGTACGGGCAGACAAAAAACAATGGAGCCGGCATGTCCACCCCGCCACCGCCAGTCACGCATCCGGGCCGCGTGTTCGGCAAGATCATCGCATGGCTCGTGATCGTTGTCGTCGCGCTGGCCGCCGTGCTGACGGTGTTCATCCTGACGTTCGACTGGAATCGCGCGCGCCCGTGGGTGAACGAGAAGGTCAGTACGGCGATCGGGCGTCCGTTCGCCATCGAGGGCGATCTCAAAGTGGGCTGGCGCCATCCGGTCGGCGAGGCGGGCTGGCGCGCCTGGGTGCCCTGGCCGCGCTTCTCCGCGACGCGCGTCACGGTGGCCAATCCGGACTGGGCGAAGACCCCGCGTTTTGCCACGCTCGACGAGATCGATTTTCAGGTCAAGGTGCTGCCGCTGATCGCGCATCAGATCGTCATTCCTGCGATCAATCTCGTCAATCCGTCCATCGACCTCGAACGCACGGCCGACGGGCGCGATAACTGGACCTTCCAGCTGCCGCGATCGAGCACGCCGTCCGTCTGGAAACTCGAACTGCACGACATCGAGTTCGCGAAGGCCAATATCGCCGTCGACGACCAGAAGACGCACACCGTCGCCACGCTGGCGGTCGATACGCTCGGCCAGGCGATTCCGATCGGCCAGGTGATGCAGGAGCAGGAGCGCGTGTCGCGCAGCGGCTCGGCCCAGGTGATAGGGCAGGCGGGCGCGCAGCGGCTCACTCAGCAGGCTAACAAGGAGGCGGCTTCGGAGGCGTCGGCGGCTTCGGCGGCTTCGGCGGCTTCGATTGTCGCTGCGGCGCCCGCGGCTTCTGTGGCTTCTGCGGCTTCCGCAGTGGCGAGCAGTTCCGGCGCTTCCGCGTCTTCCGCACCTTCCGTAGCCGGGGTCGCTTCAGGCGCCTCCACGGCCCTCACAGCCGAAGCCCCAACCGGCGCCAGCGCACCGGCCCCGGGCCCGGTCTACGCGATCGGCTGGACCGTCAAGGGCACTTACAACAACACGCCGGTCTCGGGCAGCGGCAAGCTGGGCGGCGTGCTCGCGTTGCAGGACGCCGACCGGCCGTTCCCGGTGCAGGCCGACGTACGCGCGGGCGATCTGCACGTCGCGCTGGTCGGCACGCTCACCGATCCCGCCCATCTGGCCGCGCTCGATCTGCGCCTGTGGCTGCAGGGCGTGAGCCTCGCGCATCTGTATAACCTCACCGGCGTGACCCTGCCGGAGACCCCGCCTTATGCCACCGAGGGCCATCTGATCGGCCAGCTTCATGCGGGCGCGAACGTGTTTCGCTACGAGCATTTCACGGGCCGCGTCGGCGGTAGCGATCTGAACGGCACGCTCACCTATGTGCAGCGCAAGCCGCGTCCATCGCTTTCTGGCGATCTGGTCTCGAACCTGCTGCAGTTTTCCGATCTGGCGCCGGTCATCGGCGCCGACAGCAACGCGAGCAAGGCCAAGCGCGGCGACGCGCCCGCGCAGCCTTCCGGGCGCGTGCTGCCCGTCGAGCAATTCCATACCGAGCGCTGGAAAGCCATCGATGCGGACGTACGCTTCACGGGCCGGCGCATCATCAAGCAGGGCAGCCTGCCTGTTTCGGATCTCTACACACATGTCGTGATGCACGACGGCGTGCTGACGCTCACGCCGCTGCGCTTCGGCGTGGCGGGCGGCACGCTCGCGACCGACGTGCATCTCGACGGCACGACGGTGCCGCTCAAGGCGCGCGGCACCGTCGAGGCGCGTCATTTGAAGCTCAAGCAACTGTTCCCGAACGTGAAGTCGATGCAGCAGGCACTCGGCGAAGTCAACGGCGACGCATCGCTCTCCGCCACGGGCAACTCGCCCGCGGCGCTCGCGGCGACGTCAAACGGCGAGGTCAAGGCGCTCATCACGCAAGGCACGATCAGCCTGCTCCTGATGGAAGCGGCGGGCCTGAACGTGGCGAACGTCGTCTACGAGAAGCTGTTCGGCTCGCACGACGTCAACATCAACTGCGCCGCCATCGATTTCGTCTCGACCGACGGCATCCTGAACCCGCGCGTGTTCGCGCTCGACACCGACGACGCCGTGATCAACATCGACGGGCAAGTGAATCTGCGCGACGAATCGATGGACCTGAAGGTTCATCCGCATACGAAGGGTTTTCGGGTGTTTTCGCTGCGCTCGCCGCTCTACGTGAAGGGCACCTTCAAGGATCCGCACGTCGGCGTCGATGCCACGGCGCTCGCGTTGCGCGGCGGGGCGATGGTGGGGCTCGGCCTGATCAATCCGTTCGCGGCGCTGATTCCGCTCATCGCCCCGAGCAACAACAAGCCGTTGCCGTGCGCGGAGCTCGTCGCACAGATGCGTGCAGAACCCGCCGCGCCACCGCCGGGGCAGAAGATGCGCGCGCCCGCAGGCGCGCAGGCCGCGTCCGGCGCTTCAGCTTCAGGCACGTCGGGCGCTTCCGGCACGAGCGCGGGCAACGCGGCGAGCGCGCCCAGCGCCATGCCGGCGCCGGGCCCGCAGGCCCAGCCGCAAGCCGCGCCGATCTACAAAGGGAATTGAAACCGCGCCGCTGTTAGCGCAGCGAGCGCGGGGGGGTGGCGTCGCCGGCTGCGTCCTGGCGGCGCGTCGTCGTGCGTCCTAGTTCGATCGCGCCCGGCCGAGCCGCGCCGAATTCGGGCAGGATGCGGGAGCGGGCACGGCTCGCAAACACGAGGAAACCGAAGCCATCCGCTTCGTACCAGTAGCCGCCTTTCTCCAGCCCTTCGAGCGGCTGTTCGAGCGCATGCGCGATCGACTCGATGCAACGCCTTCGCAATTCGCCTGTGCCGGGGTAGGGGGGGTGTGCGCCGCGCACGCTGCACAGCAGGACATCGAGCCCTGGCAGCACGTGTGCGTAGAGCACCGGCTCGTCCTGCGCGCGGGCGCGCGCAATCTTGGTGTCGAGCTGGCCAAAGGGTTTGAAGTGGCTGAGCACGGCGAGATAAGACTCGTCGCTGTCCGCCTTCACGCGCTTGCGCTTTTTCGGGAAGGACATAACAGGCCTGAAAAAGGATTGCAAAAATCGCAGCGTTCTCATGCGACCACTCCCGGATTCGGGCGCCGCTCGTCGATCTTTTATAGCATACGGATCCGCAGGATTCACGACGAATCGGGCGAGGCCCGCTGCCGCGAAGGGTGCATTGCCGCACATCCATATCAGACCGGTGGCTGCGCGCGTTTTACGTGTCCCGGCGCTCTTTCGCTTCTGTCTCCGGTCTCAATGATAGACCGGTGCGGCTCGCGAGTGTGTCGATCGTTCATAAAAAATGCGGATTTTTGTGTGGCGGGGCCCGCTCTCGCGCGGGCGTTGTCATCGCGAAAATTCGCGCCGATAATGTTGCGGTTCTGGTGCGGGCCTCGACCTCGCTCCGACGGCCTCGCTGCCGCGCTTTTCCAGACCCCGGTTTCCCGGATCCCGCCAGACAACCATGAGACTGTTCACCAAGGGGCTCTTGCTGATCGCGATACCGGGCATCGTCGAAGTGGCGTTGCTCGGCGCGGTGTTCGGCACGCAGAAAGAGGCCGCGCAGGCCGCGCACGCGGCCGAGGCCAGCAAGCAGATCCTGTGGCAGGCCTCGAGTCTCGCCGACCCGCTGCTGCGCGAAGCGGCGCGGGTGCGCACCGCGATCGTGCTCGACGACGCCTCGTTCATCGACCGCCACGCCGTCTGGACCGAATTCGCCGACCGCCTCGCCTTGCTTGCGCGCCTCGTCGCCGACAATCCCGCCCAGCTCGCACGGGTCGACCACATGCGCGCGGCCGCGTATGCGTGGCGCACCCAGGCCGCCGACGTCGCCGAGGCCTTGCGCGCGGGGCGCAGCGTGGCGTGGGCTGCGAACGTCGGCGCCGCGTTGCCGCCCCAGATCGAGACGGTGCGCACCGAACTCGCCGAATTCATCGCGGCCGAGGCACAGCTCGACACGCAGCGCAGCGCCGCATCCGGGCGCAAGCGCGCGCTCCAGCGCGGCGTGCTCATCGCGGCCGTGGTGGGGTCGATGCTGATCTGGGCGTTTGCCGCGGCCGTGTTCGCGCGCAATATCGGCGTGCGGCTCGCGACTCTGGACGCCAACGCGCGGCGCATCGGCGAGGGCATGCCGCTCGCGCGCACGCTGTCCGGCAACGACGAAATCGCGGCGCTCGACGCCGTACTGCACGACACGGCACGGCGCCTGCGCGAGGCGGCCGAGCAGCAAAGCGCGCTCAAGGACGCGCTGCAGACGCGCGCGGCCGAACTCGGCGTGGCCAACGAGCATCTGCGCCACGAGACCCAGGACAACGAGATGTTCATCTACAGCGTGTCCCACGATTTGCGCTCGCCGCTCGTGAACTTGCAAGGTTTCTCGGCGGAGCTGCAGGGTTCGTGTGACGAGCTGCGCGCGCACATCGCCGAGGCGCGGCTGCCCGCCGGCGATGCCCGGCGCATGGCCCGCGTGCTCGACGGCGATCTCGGCGAGGCCTTGCAGTTCCTGCGCCAGGCGGTGACGCGCGCGGCGGGCATCATCGATGCGCTGTTGCGCATTTCGCGCGCCGGGCGCCTCGACTACCGCGCACGGCGCGTCGCCATCGAGCGCATCGTCGCCCGGGCGATCGAGTCGGTGCGAGGCGGCGCGACGGGCGCCGGCGTGCAAATCACGGTGCACGCGCTGCCGCCCGCCTGGGGCGACCCCAGCGCGCTCGAGCAGGTGTTCGCCAGCCTGATCGACAATGCGCTGCGCTATCTCGATCCAGCACGTCGCGGCGAAGTCGAAGTCGGCGCGCTCGAAGGCGCCGTGTCGTCCACGCGCACGCGAACTTATTTTGTGCGGGACAATGGCGTTGGTATTGCGGCTGACTCCATCCCGAAGCTGTTCCATGCCTTTCAACGCTTGCATGGCCATGACGCGCAAACGCAAGGCGTCGGGCTCGCGCTGGTGCGCCGCATCGTCGAGCGGCATGGCGGCCGGGTCTGGGTCGATTCGGTCGAAGGCACCGGCTCGACTTTTTTCGTTATGCTGCCCGAACAACCGTTGCGCATGCCATGACATCCAACACCGAAGAGAAGACCATGCCACCCGACGATACCCTCGATGTGTCTCGTCCGATCTGCGCGCTCGAGAGCGAGCGCGTGAGCATCGTCCTCGTCGAGGACGACGACGGTCATGCGACGCTCGTCGAGCGCAACCTGCGCCGCTCGGGCATCGCCAACCAGTTCGTGCGGTTTCGCGACGGCGAGGAGGCGCTCGACTACTTCTTCGGCGCGACGGCCGCGGAGCGCGACGCGCCGCGCGAGTCGTTCGGCAGCCTCGTCGTGCTGCTCGATCTGCGCATGCCGCGCGTCGACGGCTTCGAGGTGCTGCGGCGCCTGAAAGCCGATCCGGCGACCGCCTCGATCCCCGTGATCGTGCTCACGACGACCGACGATCCGCGCGAGATCGAGCGCTGCTATGCGCTCGGCTGCAACGTGTACATCACCAAGCCGGTCGACTACGAAGCGTTCATCGAGGCCGTGCGCCGGCTCGGTTTCTTCCTGCAGGTGGTCAAGCTGCCGCCGCATCACCGCGCGACTCGCCCATGACCCCGTTGCGCGCGGATTTTTCACCTTCTGCATCGGCGATGCTGGCATGACGAAGGACCACACAATGCTCGCGGGCGCCCAGGTGCTCGTCGTCGACGACGACGAAGGCATCTTGCGGCTCGCGCGCAAATCGCTCGCCCGCGCGGGCGCCGAGGTCGCGACCTGCACGCGTGTGGACGAGGCGGCCGCGTTGCTCGCCGGGCACAAGCCCGATGTGCTCGTGCTCGACTACCAGCTCGACGGCGCAGAGACCGGGCTCGATTTCTTCCGCCGCCTGCGGGCAGAAGACGTGCGCGTGCCGGCGATTCTCGTGACCGGCTTCACCGACGAATCGCGCGTGATCGCCGCACTGCGCGCGGGCGTCTCCGATGTGGTGCCCAAGTCGGGCGACTATCTCGACTACCTGCCGGAAGCGGTCGCGCGCGTGCTCGCGCAAGTGCGCCTGCAGCGCGCCTCCGATGAAGCGCTGCTGCTGCGCGATCGCGAGGAGCACTACCGCCGCCTCTCGGAGGCGCTGCCGCATCTCGTGCTGACTTGCGACGCCGATGGCGACTGCGACTTCCTCTCGAAGCAGTGGCTCGCGTACACGGGTCTCGACGAACGGCACTCGCACGGGCTCGCGTGGCTCGACGCCGTGCATCCCGACGATCGCGAGGAAATCCGTCGCTCGTGGCTAAAGGCCGTGGCGAGCGGGGCGACTGAGTATCGGCATGAACTGCGGATTCGCCGCGACGATGGCGCGTTTCGTTGGTTCGATATGCGAATCGTGCCGATGCGCGACGCGGACGGGGGTGTCAACAAATGGTTCGGCAGTTGCACCGACGTGCACTCGCAGCGCGAAGCGATCGAGGAACGTGAGCGTTTGCTCGTATCCGAGCAGGCCGCGCGCCAGCTCGCCGAAGAGGCGAACCGCGCGAAAGACCGCTTTCTCGCCATGCTGTCGCACGAGTTGCGCACGCCGCTCACGCCCGTGCTCGCGGGCGCGCGGCTGCTCGAACAGATTCCCGATCTGCCCGAAGCGGCGCGCGCCGGCGTGCGCATGATCAGCCGCAATATCGAACTCGAAGCGCGCCTCATCGACGACTTGCTCGACTTGACGCGCGTCGCCAATGGCAAGCTGAGCCTCACGGTCGAAACGGTCGATGTGCACGAAGTCATCGACAGCGTGCTCGAACTGTTCCACAGCGAAATCCAGGTCAAGCAGCAGGACGTGCACGTCGATCTGCGCGCGCACCATCATTTCGTGCGCGGCGATCGCGCGCGCCTGCAGCAGATGCTGTGGAACCTCGTGCGCAACGCGGCCAAGTTCACGCCCGACGGCGGCCACATCTACGTGCGCACGAGCGACGAGCGCATGCAGGTGCTGATCGAAATCGAGGACACCGGCATCGGCATCGCACCCGAACAGATCGGCAAGCTCTTCAATGCGTTCGAACAGGGCAGCCACAACATGACGCGCCAGTTCGGCGGCCTCGGGCTCGGCCTCGCCGTGACCAAGGCGCTGACCGATGCGCATGGCGGCAGTGTCTCGGCGCGCAGTCCCGGCGAGCATTGCGGCGCGACCTTCGCGATCCTGTTGCCGACCGCCGAGCCGCAACAGGCAGCGGTGGCACCCGCTGACGCGCTCGCGCCGCATCGCGCGCTCGCGCTCAAGATCCTGCTGATCGAGGATCACGCCGATACGGCCGAGGTCATGAGCCAGCTGTTCCAGAGCCTCGGTCACGAGGTCGTGGTGGCGGGGCGCGTCGCCGACGCGCTCGCGCTCACGCAGACGACGAGCTTCGATCTCGTGGTGAGCGACGTCGGCTTGCCCGACGGCACGGGACTCGACTTCATCCAGGCGTTTCGCGAGCGCTCGCCGGCACCGGCCATCGCGCTCACCGGCTTCGGCACCGACGACGATGTGCGCCGCTGCCTCGAAGCCGGCTTCACCGCGCATCTGACCAAGCCGGTCAACTTCGTGCAGCTCGAAAGTCTCGTCGAACAGGCTGTCAACGTGAAGCTCGACGCTTCGCCGGACCTCTAGCAAAAAGCCCGCGCATTGAACTGACCCCTCGAAGTTGGACAGTTAAGAGCTAGGCGGCCAAGGGCTGAGTCCTGTATTGCACGGGGCTCAGCCCTTTCAGTTTGAGCCTGATGCGCTCGTGATTGTAGTAGTGAATGTAGCGTCGCAGTCCTGCCTGCAACTGCTCGATGCTGCTAAAGCGGTTCAGCCGGAAGAACTCTGACTTCAGTGTGGCAAAGAAGCTTTCCATGGCCGCGTTGTCCAGGCAGTTCCCCTTGCGCGACATGCTTTGCTGCACGTGATACCTGGCCAGTGTCCGCCGCCAGGCGGACATCTGATACTGCCAGCCCTGATCCGAATGCAGCAACGGTTTGTCGTCGTTGCCCAGCCGGGCGAGCGCCTTCTTCAACATGCCATTAACCAGTTCGAAGCTTGGGCGGCGCGCCGTCTGCCAGGCCACGATCTCGCCGTTGTACAGGTCCAGCACTGGTGATAGGTAGAGCTTCTGACCGTTGACATTGAATTCGGTCACATCAGTGACCCACTTCTGATTCGGTGCTTGAGCTTCGAATTCGCGGCTCAGCAGGTTCGGCGCGATGCGTCCGACTTCACCACGCCAGGACCGGTAGCGCTTGGGGCGTACGAGTGATTTCAATTGCAGTTCGCCCATGAGCCGCTGCACCCTCTTATGGTTGACGATCTGACCAGCATTGCGGATCGCCGCCGTGATGCGTCGGTAACCGTAGCGGCCCTTGTGACGCTCATAGACCGTACGGATCCTGTCTTTCAGTTCAAGGTGGCGCTCGCCGGCCTCCAGCACGTGCAACTGGTAATAAAACGTACTGCGCGCCAGTCCTGCGACCTTCAGCAGCACAGCAAGCGCATGCCTGGATCTGAGCCCGTTCACGATTTGTGTTTTTTCTTTTGCGCTGCTGGCTTCTTTGCCTTGAGCAGCGCATCGAGCTTTTTTAGGTACGCCACCTCCGCGCGCAGGTACTCGTTTTCCTTGAGCAGTTCTTCGCGCGTGCGCGTGTCGGGCGCTTTTTCTTCAGCAGGCTTGTCGGGCTGGATAATCATCTTCCGGGGGCGGCCCTGCGGGCGGGGCGCCAGAGCGTTAATTCCGCCCTCATCATACAGACGTGCCCAGCGCGAGACGCTGCCCGCATCGCGAATGTCATACAGTGCCGTGACTTCCCGCGCCGACAGTCCCTCGCGCCTCATGTGCTGCACCACTTTCAGCTTGAAGCGGGCGTCACGGTATTTGTATCTGCCTCGCAACGCTGCACTGCCGTGCAGACGAAATGCGGCAACCCAGCGACGTAGCATCGAGTAGTCAATCCCATGCCGCGCGGCCAGCGCCGGTAAGCTGATGCTCCCGCGCAAATAGGTGTCGACTAGCTTCTGTTTGAACCGCTCATCGTACTTCGCCATGAAAAACACCCCAAAGGTTGGATCGGTGTCCAACTTTTGGGGTGCAGTTCAGCGATGCGGGTTTTCGTGATGTCGTTTGTCGCCTCGCGAGGCACCAGCTGCCTTAGCGCGGCGCGTTCTTGAGCGAATCGCGGATGTCGCGCAGGAGCAGGACTTCTTCAGGCGTCGGCGCGGGCTCGGCGGCCGCGGCTTCAGCGGGCTTGCGCAGCTGGTTGATGAACTTCACCATCAGAAAGATGATGAACGCGAGGATGATGAAGTTGATCAGCACCGTGATGAACGAGCCATAGCCGAACACCGCGACACCGGCCGTCTGCAAATCTTTGTATGACTCGGGGTTGCCTTTGTAGCTGTCCGGTATGTGGCCGAGCCGGACGAACTTGTTCGAGAAATCGAGGCCGCCGGTGACGACGCCGATGACCGGCATGATCAGATCCTTCACGATCGAATTCACGATGTTCGAGAACGCGCCGCCGATGATGACACCGACGGCGAGATCCATCACGTTGCCCTTGACGGCGAATTCCTTGAATTCCTTGATCATACCCATGAGCGCTTCTCCGGGAAAAAGTGGACGCCGCGCGAATGGCACGGACAGATTGGCGCCATGATAGCGAACGTGAGCCGCTGGAGGTAGCTATCTGCGCAGGCCGCGCGTCACTTAGCGGCGGCGTGCGCTTGTGCAAGGTGTGTGCCGAGGCTCGCCGGATCGGTATTGGTCCCGCACAACAGCACGCCGACGCGCTTGCCCTGCAGCGTTTCGCGCAGCGGCCCGAAGAGGCCGGCCGTGGCGGCCGCGCAGGCCGGTTCGACGGCGAGCTTCAACTGGTCGAAGAGCACGCGCATGGCCGCGCGCAGCGCATCGTCGGAGACCGTGACGATGCGCTCGATATGCCGGCGGCATAGCTCGTAGCTGTACTGCTCGGTGTGAGGCGCCATCAGCGAGTCGGCGATCGAATGCTGATGGCCGATCTGCACCGTGTGATTGGCCGCGAAGCTGCGGCTCATGACGTCGGCGCCGGCGGGCTCGACGCCATAGACCCGCACGCGCGGATTGGCGAGCCGCAAGGCCGTCGACACACCGGCCGCGAGACCGCCTCCGCCAATCGGCACGATCACGGCATCGAGGTCCGGTGCCTGGGTCGCCCACTCGTAGCCGAGCGTCGCGGTGCCGAGCACGGTGCGATAGCCGTTGAACGGATGCACGAAGTAGCGGCCTTCGTCGGTCTCGATACGACGCACGATCTCGAAGGCCTCGGGGCTGTTGTTCGCCACCACGACTTCCGCGCGATAGCGGCGGCACAGCGCGACGCGTTCGGGGCTCGCGGTGCGAAACAGCACGACCTTCGCACTGATGCCCAGACGCATCGCCGCATAGGCCACCGCGATGGCATGATTGCCGCCCGACACGCAGGTGACGCCCGCGTTGCGCTGGGCCGGCTCGAGCGCGAGCAGGTTGGTGAACGCGCCGCGCACCTTGAAGCTGCCGCCCGCCTGCAGCAGTTCGAACTTGAAGTTGACGAGCGTGTCTTCGAGCGAGGGCAGATCGTGACGCTCGAACACGGGCGTGCGCAGCACCCAGGGACTCAGCGCGAAGTGCTGCGCGGCGATCGCGTCGAGCGTCGGGATCGCTTCGCCGTCGATCGTGCGGTCGGTGTGTTGCGGCGTGGCGGTGGTGGACATGACGTGCTCCCGTGCTGGCCGCCCCGCTCAGGGCGTCGCGGCGTCGGTCGACAGACTGTGAACCACCTTGCGCAAGAATCGTTCGCAGCCTTCGAGCTGTTCGAGCGACACGAACTCGTTGGCCTTGTGCGCCTGCTCGATGTCGCCCGGCCCGCACACCACGCTCGGAATGCCCGCGCGCGCAAAGAGCCCGGCCTCGGTGCCATAGGCCACCTTGCGGCGCTGTTGGTCGGCCGTGAGCGCGCGCACGAGTGCCGTGATCGCGGCCTGCTCCGAGGCATCGAGCCCCGGCGCCGCGGCGATCTTGCGGAACTCGATCGCGGCCGAGGCATGCTCGCGCTGCATGCGCGGCAACAGCGTTTCGCGTGCATAAGCGTCGATGCGCGCGAAGATCGCGTCGGGGTCGAGCGTGGGCAGATTGCGGAACTCGAATGCGAAACGGCATTCGGCGGGCACCGTGTTGATCGCGTTGCCGCCTTCGATCGTGCTCGTCTGCGCAGTGGTGAACGGCACGTCGTAAAGCTCGTCGAACGGGCCTTGGGCGCGGTACTGGTCCGCCAGATCGCGGATGTGGCAGATGAGCCGCGCCGCGTATTCGATGGCGTTCAGCCCGCGCGGCGTGAGCGACGAATGGGCCGCGAAGCCGCGCACGCAGCATTCGTAGACATTCACGCCCTTGTGCGCCACCACCGGGCGCATACTGGTCGGCTCGCCGACGATACAGCCCTCGGGCTTCACGCCGCGCTTCACCAGGTCTTCGAGCATCAGCGGCGCACCGGCGCAGCCGATTTCCTCGTCGAACGAGAGCGCGAGATGGATCGGCTTCGCGAGTTTCGTCGCGAGCATCTCGGGCACGAGCGTGAGCGCTGTGCCGATGAAACCTTTCATGTCGCAGGTGCCGCGCCCGTATAGCAGGCCGTCGCGCACTTCGGGCTTGAACGGATCGCTGTCCCAGCGCTGGCCGTCGACGGGCACGACGTCGGTATGACCGGACAGCACGAGGCCGCCGTGGGTCGCGCCGTCGTGGGCCGGCAGGGTCGCGAACAGGTTGGCCCAGCGGCCGCTCGGATCGTGGGTGAGCGTCGCCTCGACGCCGTGGGCGCGCAGATCGTCGCGTACGACTTCGATCAGCGCGAGGTTGGGATTGCGGCTCACGGTGTCCATCGCGACGAGGCGCGTGACCCAGTCAAGCGAGGCGGGAAGGGCGGCAGACTTCGCTGAATCAGCGACAAGGGACATGACATCACTCCAGCTCGTGGATCTTTTCAATTTTACCTAAAAGCGTCCACGAGCCCACCACGCTCAACCGGTCCGGGGCTTGCGATGGCGCACCGCAGCAAGCCGGGCGCGTGAGCGATCCGCGCAAACGTCAGCGTGCAGCCTGCGCGCGAAGCGGCGCACCGAGCGCGCGCAGCGTCTCCTTGACGGTCGCCACGCGTACCGCGAGATCGGGGCTGCGCGCCTCGATGCGCAGCTTGTCCTGGCCCGCCAGCTTGACGTGCTTGTGCTTCTGCACCATCTCGATGATGCGCATCGCGTCGACCGGCGGATTCGGCACGAACTGCAAACCGATCACGGCCTCGCCCGCGTCGATCTTCGAAATGCCGAGCGGCTTGGCCGCGAGCCGCAGCCGGTGCGTCTCGATCAGCGCCTGCGCCTGCTGCGGCATCTTGCCGAAGCGGTCGATCAGCTCTTCCTGGATGCCGTCGATCGCGTCGTCATGCTCGCAATTGGCGAGACGCTTGTAGAGCGACAGGCGCTCCTGCACATCGCCGCAATAGTCGGCGGGCAGGATGGCCGGCGCATGCAGGTTGATTTCGGTGGTCGCAGCGAGCGGCGCATTGAGGTCTGGCTCGCGACCTTCCTTGAGCGCCTTCACGGCGTCGTTGAGCATGTCCGTGTAGAGCTGGAAGCCGATCTCCTGGATCTCGCCCGACTGCTTGTCGCCGAGCACTTCGCCGGTGCCGCGAATTTCCAGGTCGTGCATGGCGAGGTAGAAGCCCGAGCCGAGTTCCTCCATCTGCTGAATCGCTTCGAGACGGCGCTGCGCCTGCTTGGTGAGGCCCTGCGGATCATGCACGAGCAGATACGCATAGGCCTGATGGTGCGAGCGGCCGACGCGCCCGCGCAACTGATGGAGCTGCGCGAGCCCGAACTTGTCGGAGCGATGGATCAGGATGGTGTTGGCGCTCGGCACGTCGATGCCGGTTTCGATGATGGTCGTGCACAACAGCACGTTGGCGCGCTGGGCCACGAAATCGCGCATCACGCGCTCCAGCTCGCGCTCGTGCATCTGCCCGTGCGCGACCGCGATGCGCGCTTCGGGCACGAGCGCTTCGAGCATCGCGCGGCGGTTCTCGATGGTCTCGACTTCGTTGTGCAGGAAGTACACCTGGCCGCCGCGCTTCAATTCGCGCAGCATCGCCTCGCGAATCACGCTCTCGTCCTCGCGGCGCACGAAGGTCTTGATCGCGAGCCGCTTTTGCGGCGCGGTCGCGATCACCGAGAAGTCGCGCAGTCCTTCTAGCGCCATGCCGAGCGTGCGCGGAATCGGCGTGGCCGTGAGCGTGAGCACGTCCACCTCGGCGCGCAGCGCCTTGAGCGCCTCCTTCTGGCGCACGCCGAAACGGTGTTCCTCGTCGATGATGACGAGCCCGAGGCGCTTGAACTGCACGTCCGATGAAAGCAGTTTGTGCGTGCCGATCACGATATCGACGGTGCCGTCGTTGATCTGCTGGATCGCCGCGCTCACTTCCTTGGCCGACTTGAAGCGCGAAAGCTCGGCGATGCGCACCGGCCAGTCGGCGAAGCGGTCGGTGAAGGTCTGCGTGTGCTGCTCGGCGAGCAGCGTCGTCGGCGAGAGGATGGCCACCTGCTTGCCGCCCATCACCGCGATGAAGGCCGCGCGCAGCGCGACCTCGGTCTTGCCGAAGCCGACGTCGCCGCACACCAGCCGGTCCATCGGCTTGCCGCTCGTCATGTCGCCGATCACGGCGGCAATCGCGGCGGCCTGGTCGGGCGTTTCCTCGAAGCCGAAGCTTTCCGCGAACTTCACGTAGTCGCGCGGTTCGAGCTTGAACGCGTGGCCCTCGCGCGCGGCGCGGCGTGCGTAGAGATTGAGCAGTTCGGCAGCGGTGTCGCGGATCTGCTGCGCGGCCTTGCGGCGCGCCTTTTCCCACTGGCCCGACCCGAGCGCATGCAGCGGCGCGCTGTCGGGATCGGCGCCGCTGTAGCGCGAGATCACGTGCAGCTGCGAGACCGGCACATAGAGCTTGCTCGCGTTCGCGTATTCGAGGTGCAGGAACTCGGTGTCGCCTTCGCCGAGATCCATGGTCACGAGGCCGTGATAACGGCCGATGCCGTGCTGGGCATGCACGACCGGGTCGCCGATCTTCAGCTCCGAGAGGTCGCGCACCATCGAGTCGACGCTGCTCGCCTGTTCCTGGCGACGGCGCCCCGCACGGCGCGCGAGCGGGCCGTACAGCTCGCTCTCGGTGATGATCGTGAGCCCTTCGGCAGGCAGCGCGAAGCCGGTCGAAATCGGCGCGACGCCGAGTGCGAAACGCTCGTCGCTCGTCAGCCAGTCTTCGTAGCTGTCCGTCGAGGTGGGGCGCAGGTGGTTGTCGGCGAGCAGTTGCGAGATGGTTTCGCGCCGTCCCGCCGATTCGACCGCGAACAGCACGCGGTTGGGTGTCGTGTCGAGATAGCGGCGCAGCGCGTCGGCCGGATCGTCGGCGTGGCGGTCGAGCGCGAGGGTCGGCAGCGCCATGGCCCAGCCGCCTGCGCCCGCGGGCAGCACGAGGCGCGCAAACGGCTTGGCGAGCGTGTAGAAGTCGTCGTCGCTCAGGAACAGGCGCTGCGGCTCGAGGATCGGCCGCTCGCGGTCATGCGACATGAAGTTGTAGCGCTGCTTCGTGTCCGCCGTGAAGCGCCGGATCGACGTGTCGAGATCGCCCGAGAACACGAGTTGCGCGTTGGCGGGCAGGTAGTGAAACAGCGTGGCCGTCTCGTCGAAGAAGAGCGGCAAATAGTATTCGATGCCCGCCGACGGCACGCCGTTGCCGATGTCGCGATAGATGGTCGCGCGGCTCGGGTCGCCTTCGAACACCTCGCGCCAGCGGCTGCGAAACGCCGTGCGCGCCGCTTCGTCGAACGGAAACTCGCGACCGGGCAACAGTCGTACATCCTTGACCGGATAGAGACTGCGCTGCGAATCGGGGTCGAACGCGCGGATCGAATCGACCTGGTCGTCGAACAGGTCGATGCGGTACGGCAGCGGCGAGCCCATCGGAAAGAGGTCGATCAGCGAGCCGCGCACGCAATATTCGCCGGGCCGCACGACCTGGCTCACGTGCTCGTAGCCGGCCAGCGTCAACTGGGCTTTGAGCTTCGCCTCGTCGAGCCGCTCGCCCTGCGAGAACGAGAACGTGTAGGCCGCGAGAAACGAGGCGGGCGGCATCCGGTACAGCGCCGTCGTGGCCGGCACGAGCAGGATGTCACAACGGCCCTCGCCGAGATCGTGCAGCGTCGCGAGCCGCTCGGAGACGAGATCCTGGTGCGGCGAGAACGTGTCGTAAGGCAGGGTTTCCCAGTCGGGCAGGAGCCGCACGCGCGCCTCGGGCGCGAAGAACGGGATCTCCTGGGCGAGCCGCTGCGCGTCCACGGCGCTCGCGCAGACCACCGCGAGGAGCGGGGCGCTCGCGCGCGCGGCGGCGTGGTAGCGGGCGATCAGGAGCGCATCGGACGAGCCGTGCGTGCCGTCGAACGCGAAGCGCTGCCCCGGCTTGACAACGGCAACCGGGGAGGGAGACTGCGATGAGGCGGCGATATCGGACATAGGTTGAAAGCCGTGAGACGCGATGGCGGTGGACGGGCGCAAGATGCGGCGCAGCGCGCGAACAAAGCGTGCGGTGCGGCCGTCCGGCATGCATGCAAAGGACCTATTATAAAATCCGTCCTTTAATTTGACTCGAAGCCGCTCGCCAAAACCGTGACATCACGCCTTTTTGCCCTGATCCCGTGCGCCGGAACCGGCAGCCGCTCGGGTTCGACTATCCCCAAACAGTACCGCACGGTCGCCGGACGCGACCTGCTGCACTATACGCTCGCGGCCTTCGATGCCTGCAGCGAATTCGCCCAGACGCTCGTCGTGATCGCCGCCGACGACACGCATTTCGACGCGCGCCGCTTCAGCGGCCTGCGCTTTGCCGTGCGCCGTTGCGGCGGCGCTTCGCGCCAGGCGTCGGTGCTCAACGGGCTGATGGCGCTCGGCGAGTTCGGCGCCCATGACGACGACTGGGTGCTGGTGCACGACGCCGCGCGCCCCGGCATCACGCCGGCGCTGATCCGCTCGCTGGTCGGAACGCTGCGCGAGGACCCCGTCGGCGGCATTCTCGCGCTGCCCGTGGCCGACACGCTCAAGCGCGCCGCGCCCGGCCTGGAGACGCGCGTTGGCCGCACGGAAGCGCGCGACGGCCTGTGGCAGGCGCAGACGCCGCAGATGTTTCGCATCGGCATGCTGCGCGAGGCGATTCTCGCCGCGCAGCGCGAAGGCCACGATCTCACCGACGAGGCGAGCGCGATCGAATGGTCCGGCCACGCGCCGCGTCTCGTGCAAGGCAGCCTGCGCAACTTCAAGGTCACGTACCCGGAAGACTTCGATCTCGCCGAGGCCTTCCTGAGCCGTCCCGGCTCCGCCTGACCCCGCGACCAGATTCTCTACACAACGGAACCCCCACCCATGGACATCAGAATCGGACAAGGCTACGACGTGCATGCGCTCGTGCCGGGACGCCCGCTCATCATCGGCGGCGTGACGGTGCCGTACGAGCGCGGCCTGCTCGGCCACTCGGACGCCGATGTGCTGCTGCACGCGATCACCGATGCGCTGTTCGGTGCGGCCGCGCTCGGCGATATCGGCCGTCATTTCCCCGATACCGACGAACGCTTCTACGGCTCGAACAGCCGCGTGCTGCTGCGCGAATGCGTGGCGCGCGTGAAGCAGGCGGGCTTTGCGATCGGCAACCTCGACAGCACCGTGATCGCGCAGGCGCCGAAGCTCGCGCCGCATATCGAGGCGATGCGCGCGAACATCGCCGAGGATCTGCAACTGCCGATCGAACGCGTGAACGTCAAGGCGAAGACCAACGAAAAGCTCGGCTATCTCGGCCGCGGCGAAGGCATCGAAGCGCAGGCGGCGGTGCTGCTCACGCGCGTCTGACGAACGCGGGCGGGCGGGGCGCTCAGAGCGTCCTGCCGCCCACTTCGCGATTGCACGCGCACAGTGCTTCGGTCTGCAAACCATCGAGCACTCGCAGGATCTCCTGCGGACTGCGCCCGACGTTGAGATTGTTGACACTCACGTGCTGGATCACGTTGTCGGGATCGACGATGAAGGTCGCGCGCAACGCCACCCCTTCCTCCTTGTCGCGCACGCCGAGCTGGTCGGTCAGCTCGCCCTTCACGTCGCCGAACGCGTAGTGGTTCAGGCGCGAGAGCTGCGGGTCCTCGCGCCGCCATGCGAGCTTCACGTATTCGTTGTCGACGCTGCCGCCCATCAATACCGCCTCGCGATCGGCGAATTCCTTTTGCAGTTGGGCGAACTCGACGATTTCGGTCGGGCAGACCACCGTGAAGTCCTTCGGGTAGAAGTAGATGACTTTCCACTTGTCGGGGAATGACTGTTCCGTGATCTCTTCGAACGCGGATTCGCCGTTCTCCTCGGGTTGATTGAAACCCGGCTTGGCGGCGGTCACGGTAAAGGCTTCGAGCTTGTCGCCCACGGTTTTCATGCTCGGACTCCTCGGTTGGCGAGCGCAGCAGCGTGCTGTCGATGAGGCGCGAGCGCGCGGCTCGCTGCAACGATCTTCGCATAGCCGGGAAAAACGCGCGCGCGGCGCCGCTCAGGCGCCTTTGGCGAGAGGGAATTCGATGGTGACTTCGAGACCCGGGCCCGGCGTGCGGTTACGCAGCCGCAGCGCGCCGCGATAACGGCCGACGAGCCGCTGCACGATCGCCATGCCGAGGCCCGTGCCATTGGCCTGGGTGCGTGCCGTATCGACGCGATAGAACGGCCGCGTGACGAGCGCGAGCTGATCCTCGGGGATGCCCGGCCCTTCGTCGACCACCGACAGCTCCACGCGCGAATGCGATACACGCGTCTCGAGCATGATGTGCGGCATGCCGTCGGTATCGCTGATGCCGTACTTGCGCGCGTTCTCGATCAGGTTGCCGACGACGCGCCGCATATCGGTGTCATCGGCTTCGATGACCGCCGAGGGCGCGAGCCGCGTGATGAGCCGCATGCCGTCCTCACCGGCGATGCGCGCGGCCATCTCGCCCGCGATCATCGACAGGTCGACGCGCTCGGGCGCGCGCTGCGTGGGCCGCGCGTAGTCGAGGAAGCGGCCGATGATCATGTCCATCTGCTCGATGTCGTCGACCATCGCGTCCTTGGTCGTCTGGTCCGACGGGCTCATTTCGGTCTCGAGCCGCAGCCGCGCGAGCGGTGTGCGCAGATCGTGCGAGATACCGGCGAGCATCAACGCGCGGTCCGCTTCGAGCTGTTCGAGATCGCGCACCATCTGGTTGAAGCTGCGATTGGTTTCCGCCGCGACCCCCATGCCGCGCTCGGGCAACGGATCGGGCGACTGCCCCGAGCCCACCATGCGCGCCGACATGGCAAGCCGCGCGAACGGCCGGTTCACGAGGCTCGTGATGAAGGCCGCGCCGAACAGGGACAGCGCGAGCGCGAAGATGCCCCAGCCCGCCCATTGCAGTCCGGTGACGTTGTCGAGCTGATCGCGGTCGAGGGCGACCCAGTAGTCGTCGTCGTCGATCTTGAAGCTGATCCACACGCCCGGAATGTCGTTGACCGACTGGGCGATCACGGTGTCGTCGCCGAGACGCCCACGGATGTCGTGCTCGATCAGCCGGTTGAGCGACTCGTCGGGCTGGAGCTTGTACTTGTCGGTGGCTTCGCGCGGATACACGCGCACGCCCTCGTTGCTCTCCAGATCCTGCAGCAGCGCGCGGCGCAGATCGGGATCGGAGTAGAGCAACGCCGTGCGCGTGAGCTTGACGATCGCGACCAGTTGCAGCGCGACGCGCTGCGCGCGCGGCTCGCGCTCGATCACCCGGAAACTCTGGAACCACGCAGCAAGACTGACCGCGATGAGGAGCGCGATCAGCAGGAAGGTGCGCCAGAACAGGTCGCCGAACGCGAGCGTCAGCAGACGCCGGTCAATCCGCATGGAGCTTTTCCGTCGAGAAGCAGAGGAGACGCAAACGTTTTCAGGGATCAGGCTGCGCCGTCCGGAATGAACACGTAGCCGAGGCCCCACACCGTCTGGATGAAGCGCGGGCTGCCCGGATCCGGCTCGATCAGCTTGCGCAGACGCGAGATCTGCACATCGAGGCTGCGGTCGAACACTTCGTATTCGCGCCCGCGTGCAAGCTCCATCAGCTTTTCACGCGAAAGCGGCTGGCGCGGGTGGCGCGCGAAGACCTTGAGCACCGAGAATTCGCCCGTGGTGAGCGGAATTTCCTGGCCGGCCTTCGTGAGCGTGCGCGTGGCGAGGTTCAGCGCGAATTCGCCGAACTCGAAGACTTCGGTGGTTTCGGACGGCGCACCCGGCAGTTCCGAAGGCGCCTGGCGGCGCAGCACGGCGTGAATGCGCGCGACCAGTTCGCGCGGATTGAACGGCTTCGGCAGATAGTCGTCCGCGCCCATCTCGAGGCCGACGATGCGATCGACGTCCTCACCCTTGGCCGTGAGCATGATGATCGGTGTGCGGTCGTTGCTGCCGCGCAGGCGGCGGCAGATCGACAGGCCATCTTCACCGGGAAGCATGAGATCGAGCACGAGCAGATCGAAGCGCTCGCGGACCCACAACTTGTTCATTGCGGGGGCGTTTTCGGCGACATACACATTGAATCCCTGTTCGCCGAGATAGCGCCGCAGCAAGTCGCGCAGGCGGGGATCATCGTCGACAACAAGAATCTTGGAGGGGTTTTTGGTTTCCATTCCTGGCATCTTAGCGCGATTAGAAAGCGATGCGAGTTTGCTCGCTTCGGGAGGTTACAGTCAGTTACAAAATTTACCCTGCCTGTGGCACGGCGTAAAGCGCTCGCAGGTAGACTGCTTTACTGAATGCGGCCGTTCGGTAGATACTTCACTAGACTTAAATTTTCGCACCCGCTTTTGCGCCGGGTCCGCACATGCATTCGAGGTAGCCGTTTGCCGCGTTACGAAGGGAACAAGATGAAGGGAGGGGTCAGGCCGACAATGCACCTCGTCATGATTGGGCTGGCGGTTGCCAGTGCCATCGCGGCGGCATTGCAGGCCACTCCGGCTTTCGCGCAGCCCTCCGGCGCAAACCGCCTCGAAAATCCGAATCCTCCCGCCCGCGGCCAGAACGCCAAAGCGTTGCATCAATTGAAGGGCGATTCGCCCGATCATCCCGCTTCCGATCTCGCCACCCGCACTGCCGTCCCCCCCGATCTCGATCAGCGTCGCCGTGACGGACACATGACGCCCGAAGAGCGCCGTCTGCTGCGTCAACACATCGAAGACGCGGTGCGCGAACTGTACAAGCGCTAATCAGCGACGCGCTCGGCGGCCCTGAAAAATTCCGTAGCAATTGCATCGTCAACGACGCTCGCCCGATCCACGTTGAGCCGCTACAGTCGATGTCGGAAGGACATCATCGTTGCAGCGTTCTGCTTCAGTCTTTCGAGGTGCGAGTCGCCATGACACGCTATCCGTGGATCACACCGGTCTGCATCGCCGCGTTGGTTATCGTCCAGTCGCCACTCGCGCTCGCCGACAGCGCGTCGCCGGCTTCCCATCATCGCGCCTCGCTGGCAGCGCAGGGCAGCGACGAAGCGCGCCTCGACGCCGACGACGCCCGCTATCTGCTCACGCGTGCGGGCTTCGCGCCGCGCGACGACGAGCTTGGCCCCTATGTCGGTCTCACGCGCAGCGAGGCCGTCGACCGGCTGCTCGCGGGCGCACGCACCGAAGCCGTGACGCCGTTGCCCGACTGGGTCGCGCAGACACCGCCGAGCCGCGCCGAACGACGCGCCTGGACACCCGAGCAACGCCGCGACGAGCAACGCCTGCGCCGCGAGCACTATGAGGCTCTGCGCGCCTGGTGGCTGCGCGAGATGCTCGTCACCCCTGCGCCGCTCACCGAGCGCATGACGCTCTTCTGGCACAACCACTTCACGTCGGGCCAGGACAAGGTGCAGGACCCGCAGTTGATGGCGGCGCAAAATGCGCTCCTGCGCCGCGATGCGCTCGGCAGCTTCGCGACGCTGCTGCACGACATCGCCAAAGACCCGGCGATGCTGCTCTACCTCGATGGCGCGAGCAATCGCGAAGGCAAGCCAAATGAAAACTTCGCGCGCGAGGCGATGGAGCTTTTCACGCTCGGCGAAGGTCATTACACCCAGCAAGACGTGACCGAGGCCGCGCGCGCCTATACCGGCTGGAGCGTCGACCCCGATACCTGGCAGTACGCATGGCGGCCGGCCTTGCACGACGATGGCGAGAAGACCGTGCTCGGCCAGACGGGCCGCTTCGATGGCGATCAGGTGCTCGACATCCTGCTCGCGCAACCGCAAACCTCGCGCTACATCGTCGCGAAGCTGTGGCGCGAGTTCGTGACCGAGACGCCCGACGACGCGCAGATCGAGCCCATCGCCGAACGCTTTCGCGCGAGCCACTACGACGTGCGCGTCGCGCTGCGCGGCTTGTTCCTGTCACCCGCCTTCTGGGACGAGCGCAATCGCGGTGTGCTCGTGAGTTCGCCGGCCGAGTTCGTGGTGGGCACGCTGCGCCGCTTCGACGTCTCGTATGCGAACACGGCGCCGTTCGCGGCCGAGGTCCGCACGCTCGGAGAAAACCTGTTCTATCCGCCCAACGTCAAAGGCTGGCCCGGCGGACAGACGTGGATCAACAGCACGACGCTGCTCGCGCGCAAGCAATTCGTCGAGCAACTGTTCCGTTCGACCGGGACGAGTGCGCCGCGCAACATGCAGCAAGCCGACAGCATGAGTACGATGGAGGCAAGCGCGGGCGGCGAGGTCGACGCGACGCGCCGGGCCTCGGTGGCGGGACGCCCGCAGGCGAAGCGCGCGCAGGCCAACGTCCGCTTCGATCTCGACGCGTGGCTGGCCCACTATGGGCTCGACGCCGATGCGCAGCCGGCGTTGTCGGCCGAGCTGCGCATGCAGCATGCGGTGTTGCCGCTCGCACCGGTCGACGCAATTGCGGCAGGCAGCAGCGCCAGTGCGTATCTCGAAGCACTGCTGATGGATCCGGCTTATCAACTGAAGTGAAGACATCGCCCGATGCCGTCTGAAGAATGAGCGAGGTGGAACATGTTGCGACGTGACTTTCTGGCCGCGACTGCCGCGGCGGGCTTGTCGTTGTGGCTGCCGCCGATGGCCCGCGCGCAGGCCGCCGCGAGCGGCGGGCCGGGCGCGGCTGAGTCCGCTGCACGCGGCTATGACAACTTGCTGATCCTCGTCGAGCTGAAGGGCGGCAATGACGGACTGAACACCGTCGTGCCGTTCGCCGATCCGCTCTACGCGACGTATCGCAAGAACATCGGCGTGCGCCGCGAGCAACTCGTCCAGTTCGACGAGCGCACCGCGCTGCACCCCGAACTCGCGCCGCTCTTGCCATTGTGGCGCGCGCAACAATTGGCGATCGTCCAGGGCGTGAGCTATCCGCAGCCCAACCTGTCGCATTTCCGCTCGATCGAGATCTGGGACACGGCTTCGCGCTCCGATCAATATCTGCGTGACGGCTGGCTGTCGCGCGCGTTTGCGCAAACGCCGGTGCCGGGCACCTTCACCGCCGATGGCCTCGTGCTCGGCAGTGCCGAAATGGGTCCGCTCGCGAACGGCGCGCGCGCCATCGCGCTCGTGAATCCGGCGCAGTTCGCGAGCGCCTCGCGGCTCGTCACGCCCGTGTCGCTCCATGAACGCAATCCCGAGCTGGCCCACATTCTCGACGTCGAGAACGACATCGTGCACGCGGCTGACCGGCTGCGTCCGCGACCGGGCCAGTACGCGCTGAAGACCTCGTTTCCGGGCGGCGCGTTCGGCACCTCGATCAAGACCGCGATGCAGGTGCTGGCCGCGAGCGACAGCACATCGGGCACGCCGCTCGCGGGCCAGGGCGTGGCCGTGATCCGTCTCACGCTGAATGGCTTCGACACGCATCAGAACCAGCCCGCGCGCCAGGCCGATCTGCTGCGGCAGCTCGCGCTCGGGTTCGCGTCGATGCGTGATGCGCTGATCGAACTGGGTCGCTGGGATCGCACGCTGATCGTGACGTATGCGGAGTTCGGGCGCCGCGTGCGCGAGAACCAGAGCCGCGGCACCGATCACGGCACGGCGTCGGCGCACTTCGTGGCGGGCGGGCGCGTGCAGGGCGGGCTATACGGCATGGCGCCCGATCTCGCGCGGCTCGACGGCAACGGCAATCTGCCCGTGGCGGTCGATTTCCGGCAGATCTACGCGACCGTGCTCGGTCCGTGGTGGGGGCTCGATGCGCAGGCGGTGTTGCAACAACACTTCGAGCCGTTGCCGCTGCTGCGCGCTTGAAGCGCTCGCCGGTTTACGCCCGGCGTGCCGCGCGCCACGCGATCCACAGCTTGCGGATCGGCGTGAGCGCGAATTGCTGGTGCAGGACCTTGAAACCTTCGCGCTCGATTTCGTCGAGCAGCGCCAGTGCGAGCGCCGCCTGCGCGCGCAGCGTGCGCTGGGCGCGGCGCTCGTCGGCGGGCAGGGCATCGAGCGCGGCCTGCAGCGTCTCGCGCGCGCGCTGCGTCTGGAACTGCATCAGCTCGGTGAATTCGTCGCTGTAGCGGCGATTGATGAGGTCAGCCGCCGTCACGTTGTAACGCTGCAGTTCGTCGATCGGCACGTAGATGCGCCCGTGCCGTGCGTCGTTGCCGATCTCGGGCACGAACTGCGCGAGCGCGAGCGCATTGCCGAGCGGGGCGGCCCATTGCGGGGCGGCAGCCGTGTCGCGAGCGCTCACACGCGCGACGAGCAACGCGAAACTGCCACCGACGCCGTCCATGTAGCGGCGCAGATTCGGGAAGTCGAGGTAGCGCGCCTGGTCGAGATCCATCTCGAAGCCCGCGAGCAGGCCTTGCAGCGCCGGCGTGGCGGCGCGCACATCGCCGAGATGGCGCGCGAGCGCCTGGGTGACGGGATGCGACGGCGAACCTTCGGCGAGCGCGCCCAGTTCCTTTTGCCACCACGCGAGCTTCGTGCGCCCGACGGTCGGATCGCTGACTTCTTTCGTCGTCTCCTCGAACTCGCGGCGCAGCGCGTAGAGCGCGGCGATCAACGGCTGGTGCGCGACGCGCGCCTGGCGCATCGCGTAGTAGGTGCTCGATCCGGGCTGGGCCGCCTTCTGCAGGCAGTAGTCGTCGAAATTCACGGCGCTTGTGGGGAGAGGGTGCGCGGCAACGTGCGTGATGCTGTCCTGATGCCGTCCGCGTCAAACGCGCGATTCTAGCATCGCGGCTGCGCAGCGCACGCACGAGAGGGGCAGACAAGCGCAAGGCGATCGGTTAGAATCTCGCGCTTACGCTTTCGGGCGGGTGTACCGGGCAGGCAGTGCCGGTGGCGCGCTCCCGCTGGCGGGCCGGATTTCGGGCATGGCGCGCTGCGCTGTCACCTCAGTGTGGCGCCCCGTCCCGGCGGCGAGGATGGCGAAATTGGTAGACGCACCAGGTTTAGGTCCTGACGCCCGCAAGGGTGTGCGGGTTCGAGTCCCGCTCCTCGCACCATCCCTTGCTGACGGCAGCTGTGCCCAAAGCTTGCTGCCATTGCAAAAAGGCCGGTTACTCACCGGCCTTTTTTGCGTCTGTACGTTCCGCTCTTCAGTCTTCGCCTTGCTCCAGCGCGTGCTCGATCACCTTGTCGAGCGCACGATGCAGCGCGTTGCGCTCCGCATCGTCGAGACAGGCGAACAGATCGGTATTCCACTTGCGGGCGACCGGCATCACGCGGCGGTAGAGCGCGCGTCCTTCCGGCGTGAGCGACACGAGCACGATGCGCCCGTCTTCTTCGCTGGCGTCGCGCTGCATCAGGCCGCGCTGCATCAGCGCTTCGGCCGCGCGGCTCGCCTGGCTCTTGTCGAGGTTGGCGTGGCGCGCGAGCTCCATCACGGAAAACGGCCCAAACGAACCCACGGCGGCGATCAGCCGCGCCTCGGGCAGGGTGATGCCCAGCTTGGCCTGGTAGCGTTCGCTCGCGCCCCGCTCGGACAGCTTGTTCAAGACGTGCAGTCGGTACGTCAGAAACTGTTCGAGCCCGGCTTTGTCGGCTGACTTCATGGTTGTCCCGGTCTTGGAAATGCGCTTATGCGCGATGGATAAGACACGTGTTGTGATTGTTGCCGCATCCGCGTCGGCGGTCAACGCACGATTGTTTTTCGTATTTTTACCGGGAACCGAATTTCAGTCGCGCAAGCTGCTCAGCTTCGTTCGCGAGCAGGGTCGCCGCGTCGCGGATCGCGACTTCGAGCGTGATCGGACCGGGCGCCGGCGAGAAGCAGCCGGTGAAATGGCCGGCCAGTCGCGGCAGCGCGGCCGGGTCGATCGCGCCCGAGAGCAGCGTGGCCGGCACGCCGGCCGCGCTCGCGTGACGGCAGGCGATGAAGGGCGCCTTGCCGTGCAGCGTTTGCACGTCGGAGCGGCCTTCGCCCGTGATCAGCCAGTCGGCGCCCGCGAGCGCCTCGTCGAGCCCGATCTGGCGTGCCACCACTTCCGCGCCCGGCTCGAAGCTCGCGCCGAGCATGTGCAGCGCGAAGCCGAGCCCGCCCGCCGCGCCGGCGCCGGGTTCGTTGCGCGCGCTGCGGCCGAGCGCGGCTTCCAGCAGGTCGGCAAAGCGGGCGAGCGCCGCGTCGATCGGCACGATTTGATCGGGGCTCACGCCTTTTTGCGGGCCGAAGACCGCCGTCGCGCCGTGCTCGCCGGTGAGCGGGTTATCCACGTCGGACATGCCGACGAAGGACGCCTGCGCGAGTCGCGCATCGAGCCCCGCGACATCGACGCGAGCGACGCGTGCAAGCGCCTCGGGCGTCGGTTCGAGCGCCGCGCCCGCGGCGTCGAAGAGCTTCAGGCCAAGGCCCGCGAGCAGGCCCGCGCCGCCGTCATTGGTGCTGCTGCCGCCGAGCGCCACGTAAAAACGCCGCACGCCTTCGTCGAGCAGCGCGCGAATCGCCTCGCCCATGCCACGCGTGCTGCGCGCCTGAACCGGCACGCCCATGCCGACCGGATCCGTGATGCCGACGATCTCGGCGGTTTCGATGATGGCGCTGCCATCGCCGAGCAAGCCGGTCAGCGCCTCGCGCGCCGGGCCGGCCGCGCCGCGCACGCTCAGCGTGCGGCGCTCGCCGCCGCGCGAGAGCATCGCGTCGAGGGTGCCTTCGCCGCCGTCGGCCATCGGACAGATGCGGATCTGCGCATCGGCGCGTGCGCGGCGGATGCCGTCGGCGATGGCGGCGGCCACGCCTTCGGCGCTGAGCGAGCCTTTGAACGAATCGGGAGCGATGACGACGACGGGCGAGGGATTCGGCATGGTGTCTCTGAAGGAATGGTTGGCGTGGGCACCCCGCAGGCGCGAGCGCTAGCTTAACAGCAAGGCGGCGGCCGATGGATACGGTTTCCGGCATGGCCCGCATCGGCGCAGGACGCGGGTGAAGGGAGCCCGGGTGGGGTGTAAAAGCGCCGCTTAACCGGCTCAAAACGACAGAAAAACACCCGAAACCGGCAAATCCACTTGAGGGCGGAAATAGTTTGCTAAAATGCTCGGCTCTTTTGACAGAACCGCGCCGCAGGCGGCCAGTCGATGTGCTCCGGCGGAGCCAGCGAAACAAGGCCACTGGGGCAGGAGAACTGCAAACGCAGTGACTGGCGGCGCACGGCAAGTGCAAACGCCGCGCCGGGTTGCAGAGCGGGGCGCAAGCGCTGCGAGCCGCCGACGCGGACTCGCGCGGACTGTGACACAGCAAAGATTACTGATTCGCTGAATAATTTTAGGACGATTGAAGCCATGGCTAACGTTGTTGAAAACCTCGGCAAGCTCGAGCGCCGCGTGACGATTTCCCTGCCGAAGGCAGCCGTGCAGAAGGAAGTGGACTCGCGCATTCGCCAGCTTGCGAAGAACGTGCGCATGCCGGGTTTCCGCCCGGGCAAGGTGCCGCTCAAGATGGTGACCCAGCAGTACTCGGGCCAGGTCGAAGCCGAAGTGCTGAGCGACAAGGTCGGCAAGGAGTTCTTCGACATCAGCCGCGCCGAGAACCTGCGCGTGGCCGGCCAGCCGAGCTTCAGCCCGAAGGAAGACGCCGCCGAAGAAGCCTACGCCTTCGACGCGACCTTCGAGGTCTACCCGGAAGTGAAGCTCGGTGACGTCGCGACGGCCGAAATCGAGCGCACGACCACCACGATTTCCGAAGGCGAAATCGACCGCACGCTCGACATCCTGCGCAAGCAACGCGTGCACTTCCACGCACGCGGCGAAGCGGGCGAGCACGGCGACGGCGGTGCTGATGCCGCTGCCAAGAGCGGCGACCGCGTGACGCTCGACTTCGTCGGCAAGATCGACGACGTCGCATTCGCGGGCGGCAGCGCGGAAGACTTCGCGTTCGTGCTCGGCGAAGGCCGCATGCTGCCGGAGTTCGAAACGGCGGCGACCGGCCTGAAGGTCGGCGAGTCGCGCGAGTTCGACCTGACGTTCCCGGCCGACTACCACGGCAAGGAAGTCGCGGGCAAGACGGCGAAGTTCACGGTCACGATCAAGAAGATCGAATGGCCGCACCTGCCGGAAGTCGACGCTGAATTCGCGAAGTCGCTCGGCATCCCCGACGGCGACCTCGTGAAGATGCGCGCCGAAATCAAGGAAAACCTGGAGCGCGAAGCCAAGCGTCGCACCCAGGCCATCGTCAAGAACCAGGTGATGGACGCGCTCCTGAAGATTTCCGAACTCGACGTGCCGAAGGCACTGATCGAGCAGGATCAGGAACGTCTCGTCGAGATGGCTCGCCAGGACCTCGAACAGCGCGGCGTGCCCAACGCGAAGGACGCACCGATCCCGGCCGAAATGTTCCACGAGCAGGCCGAGCGCCGCGTGAAGCTCGGCCTCGTGCTGGCCGAACTCGTGAAGGCGAACGAACTGCAGGCGAAGCCGGAGCAGATTCGTGCCGAAGTCGACGAATTCGCGAAAAGCTACGAAGACCCGAAGGAAGTCGTCCGCTGGTATTATTCCAACAAGCAGCGCCTCGCCGAGATGGAAGCGTACGTCGTCGAATCGAACGTCGTCGACTTCGTGCTGGGCAAGGCGAAGGTGACGGACAAGCAAGTGAGCTTCGAAGAACTGGCAAGCGCCACGGCGCAGGCTTAACAGCGCCGCAGTCACGGCGTGCCGGCTGTCGGAGCGACGGCCCGCACGCCGTTTTTTCGTCCGCGCCATTTGGCCCTGCTCGCGGTATGGTTGATTTTGTGGGCTTCAGTCACCATTCCGGTTAAACAGAAGAACCTCTCCAGACAAGGATTCATCGCATGACCATTCGCGCTCAATCGCTGGACACGTTGACCTCCCATGCATCGCGGGACCTCGAGCCGCAGGCGCTCGGACTCGTGCCGATCGTCGTGGAGACGAGCGGTCGCGGCGAGCGTTCGTACGACATCTACTCGCGCCTGCTCAAGGAGCGCGTGGTGTTCCTGGTCGGCGAGGTCAACGATCAGACGGCCAACCTGGTCGTCGCGCAGTTGCTGTTCCTCGAAAGCGAAAACCCGGACAAGGACATCAGTCTCTATATCAACAGCCCGGGTGGTTCGGTGTCGGCGGGCATGGCGATCTACGACACGATGCAGTTCATCAAGCCCGACGTTTCGACCCTCTGCATGGGTCTTGCGGCCAGCATGGGCGCGTTCCTGCTCGCCTCGGGTGCGAAGGGCAAGCGCTTCGCGCTGCCGAACTCGCGCGTGATGATCCACCAGCCGCTCGGCGGCGCACGCGGCCAGGCGTCGGACATCGAAATCCAGGCACGCGAAATCCTGTACCTGAAGGAGCGGCTCAACCAGTTGCTCGCGCATCACACCGGCCAGCCGGTCGAGCGGATCGCGCGCGACACGGACCGCGACAACTTCATGTCCGGCGACGACGCACAAGCCTACGGTCTGGTCGACCAGGTGCTTCACAAGCGTCCTTGATGCGGGGCATGCCCGGCCCTTTTTTGGTGCCGGGCGCCACGGTGTCAGCCTTGTGAAATAATCGGGCATTGTCGCTTTGCGGCCTGCGGCCCACACGCCGTCACAGCAAGCGGTTCAAGCGCTCCTCTCCCGCCGGTGCGGCGAGGGGAAACGGCGTATCATGTAACAGAGTGTCCGGAGGCTCATTTATCCATGGCGGACAAGAAAGGTTCTAACAGCGAGAAGCTGTTGTATTGCTCGTTCTGCGGCAAGAGTCAGCATGAGGTCAAGAAGCTCATCGCTGGCCCGTCGGTGTTCATCTGCGATGAATGTATCGACCTGTGCAACGAAATCATTCGTGACGAAGCGGCTGGCGCTGGCGTCGACGCGGCGCTGTCCCGCTCGGACCTGCCGAGCCCGCAGGAAATCCGCGATATCCTCGATCAATACGTGATCGGCCAGGAACGCGCGAAGAAGATTCTTGCGGTGGCGGTGTACAACCACTACAAGCGCCTCAAGCATCTCGACAAGAAAGACGAGATCGAACTCTCGAAGAGCAACATCCTCTTGATCGGGCCGACCGGCTCGGGCAAGACGCTGCTCGCGCAGACGCTGGCGCGCTTGCTGAACGTGCCGTTCGTGATTGCCGATGCCACCACGCTGACCGAAGCCGGCTACGTGGGCGAGGACGTCGAGAACATCATTCAGAAGCTGCTGCAGAACTGCAATTACGAGGTCGACAAGGCCCAGCGCGGTATCGTCTACATCGACGAAATCGACAAGATCAGCCGCAAATCCGACAACCCGTCGATCACGCGCGACGTGTCGGGTGAGGGCGTGCAGCAGGCGCTGCTCAAGCTCGTCGAGGGTACGATGGCCTCGGTGCCGCCGCAGGGCGGGCGCAAGCATCCGAACCAGGATTTCATCCAGGTGGACACGACCAACATCCTGTTCATCTGCGGTGGCGCGTTCGACGGGCTCGAAAAAGTCATCACCGACCGCACCGAGAAAACCGGCATCGGTTTCGGCGCGAGCGTGAAGAGCAAGCAGGAACGCGATGCGGGCGAAGTGCTGCGCGAAGTGGAGCCGGAAGACCTGATCAAGTTCGGCCTGATCCCGGAACTGATCGGCCGTCTGCCCGTGGTCGCCACGCTCGGCAAGCTCGACGAAGCGGCGCTCGTGAAGATCCTGATCGAGCCGAAGAACGCGCTCGTGAAGCAGTATCACAAGCTGTTCGGCATGGAGCGCGTCGAACTCGAAATCCGTCCGGGCGCGCTGCAGGCCATCGCCCGCAAGGCGATCCGCCGCAAGACCGGCGCACGCGGCTTGCGCTCGATCCTGGAGCAGGCGCTGCTCGAGGTGATGTACGAGTTGCCCACCATGAAGGGCGTGAGCAAGGTGATCATCGACGACAACGTGATCGACGGAGACGGCAAGCCGCTCCTCATTTACGAAGACGCGCCGAAAGTCGCGGGGTCGAATTGATTGATCTGATCTACGAGATCGGCTAAAGAGTTCCGGGAAAAAGCCGTTCATGCAGTTGGTGAACGGCTTTTTCGTTTATCTTGTGGTCCCAGGCGTACTTTTTTTTGGTGTCACTGAACTTTTCCCACACGCTTGAGGCTTGCAATTGTTGTCGCAGGCCTCACTTACCAACGAATTGATTCCACTCATGGGGAAATGAAATGTCAGGAACCCAACTCCTTCCGCCGGAACGCATTACGCTCCCGCTGCTGCCGCTGCGGGACGTCGTAGTTTTCCCGCATATGGTGATTCCCCTCTTCGTGGGTCGGCCAAAGTCGATCAAGGCCCTCGAAGCGGCGATGGAGGGCGGCAAGCACATCATGCTGGTCGCACAAAAAACCGCTGCCAAGGACGAGCCGACCGAAAAAGACATGTATGAAGTGGGATGTATCGCCAACATCCTGCAGATGCTGAAGCTGCCCGACGGCACCGTGAAGGTGCTCGTGGAAGGGCTTCAGCGCGCCAAGACGCTGTCGATCGAAGAACAGGAAACCCTGTTCTCGTGCGACGTCATGCCGCTCGAACCGGACCACGCCGACAGCGCCGAAACTGAAGCGCTGCGCCGCGCGATCGTGTCGCAGTTCGATCAGTATGTGAAGCTGAACAAGAAGATCCCTCCGGAGATCCTCACGTCGCTGTCGGGCATCGATGAAGCAGGCCGTCTCGCCGATACGATCGCCGCGCACCTGCCGCTCAAGCTCGACCAGAAGCAGCACATCCTCGAAATGTTCCCGGTCATCGAGCGCCTCGAGCATCTGCTCGCGCAACTCGAAGCCGAGATCGACATTCTCCAGGTCGAAAAGCGTATCCGCGGGCGCGTGAAGCGCCAGATGGAGAAGAGCCAGCGCGAGTACTACCTGAACGAACAGGTCAAGGCGATCCAGAAGGAACTGGGCGAAGGCGAAGAGGGTGCCGATCTCGAAGAACTCGAGAAACGCATCACGGCCGCGCGCATGCCGAAGGAAGCGAAGAAGAAGGCCGACGCCGAGCTCAAGAAGCTCAAGCTGATGTCGCCGATGTCGGCGGAAGCCACCGTCGTGCGCAACTACATCGACACGCTGATCGGGCTGCCGTGGCGCAAGAAGAGCAAGGTCAACAACGACCTCTCGAACGCCGAAGCCGTGCTCGACGAAGACCACTACGGTCTCGAGAAAGTGAAGGAACGCATTCTCGAGTATCTCGCGGTCCAGCAACGCGTGGACAAGGTGAAGGCACCGATCCTGTGCCTCGTCGGGCCTCCGGGCGTCGGCAAGACCTCGCTTGGCCAGTCGATTGCGCGCGCAACGAACCGCAAGTTCGTGCGCATGGCGCTCGGCGGCGTGCGTGACGAGGCCGAGATTCGTGGTCACCGTCGCACGTACATCGGTTCGATGCCGGGCAAGATCCTGCAAAGCCTCGCGAAGGTCGGCGTGCGCAATCCGCTCTTCCTGCTCGACGAAGTCGACAAGATGGGCATGGATTTCCGCGGCGATCCGTCGTCGGCGCTGCTCGAAGTGCTCGACCCGGAACAGAACCACACGTTCGCCGACCACTACATCGAGGTCGATTTCGACCTGTCCGATGTGATGTTCGTCGCCACCTCGAACTCGCTGAACATCCCGCCTCCGCTGCTCGACCGGATGGAAGTCATCCGCCTGTCGGGTTACACGGAGGAAGAGAAGGTCAGCATCGCGCAACGCTACCTGCTGCCCAAGCAGAAGAAGAACAACGGCCTGAAGCCGGGCGAGATCGATGTGGCGGAAAGTGCCATCCGCGACATCATTCGTTATTACACGCGGGAAGCGGGCGTGCGTTCGCTCGAGCGTGAAATGTCGAAGATCTGCCGCAAGGTCGTGAAGATGCTGCTGCTGAAGAAGGCGGAAGGCGCGGTCACGGTCGACGGCAGCAATCTCGACACGTTCCTCGGCGTGCGCAAGTACGACTTCGGTCTCGCCGCGAAGGAAAACCAGACCGGTCAGGTCACGGGCCTCGCATGGACGGAAGTCGGCGGCGATCTGCTGACGATCGAAGCGGCGGTCATGCCCGGCAAGGGCAACGTGATCCGCACAGGTTCGCTCGGCGACGTGATGAAGGAGTCGGTCGAAGCGGCACGCTCGGTGGTGCGTTCGCGTTCGCGTCGTCTCGGCGTCAAGGACGAAGCGTTCGAGAAGCAGGACATCCACATCCACGTGCCCGAAGGCGCGACGCCGAAGGACGGTCCGTCCGCCGGTATCGCGATGACGACGGCGCTGGTGTCGGTGCTGACCGGCATCCCGGTGCGCGCCGACGTGGCGATGACCGGCGAAATCACGCTGCGTGGCGAAGTGCTGCCGATCGGCGGGCTCAAGGAGAAGCTGCTCGCGGCGCATCGCGGCGGCATCAAGCTCGTGCTGATCCCGGAAGAGAACGTCAAGGATCTCTCCGAGATTCCGGACAACGTGAAGAACGCCATCGAAATCGTGCCGGTCCGCTGGATCGACAAGGTGCTCGAGCTGGCGCTCGAACGTGTGCCGCAGGCGCTGCCGGAAGAAGAAGCCAAGGCTGCACCGGTCGCCGCCGAAGCCGCGAAGGATGCGGGCGCAACGGAAGTCGTCAAGCACTGAAGCGGAACGTTGCGCGCGCAACGCGCGCGACACCCCAACAACCCGCGGCCTCGTCCGCGGGTTTTTTATTGTCTTTCGCATCCCTGCCAAAGCCCCGTGGAGCCTCGTAATGCCCGGTTATCGAGACACACCTCGAATCTGGGTGCACTGGGCTCAACCCGGCTTGACACCGTGCTTTCGGCCCCTTCTAATGTGCAGGCCCGGCCTTGGGGCCGGAGTCTGTCTGTTTGGTTCCTGGCGCACGTCGCGCCATCAAGATTGCCCATAACACATTCTCGGGGGCTGGAATGAATAAAACGGAATTGATTGACCACATCGCAGAACAAGCTGATATCTCCAAAGCAGCGGCAGGACGCGCGCTCGACGCGGTCATTGGTGGCGTCAAGGGCACGTTGAAGAAGGGCGGTTCGGTCACGCTGGTCGGCTTCGGCACTTTCGCCGTCGGCAAGCGTACGGCACGCACGGGCCGCAATCCGCGCACCGGTGCGGAGATCAAGATCAAGGCCGCCAAGGTGCCTAAATTCAGGCCTGGCAAAGCGCTTAAAGATGCGCTAAACTAGCGGGCTCGCTGGTTGATGATTCTGCCGACGCAAACGCGGGCAGCAGCCAATCGCCAAAATCAGCCAGCGAACGAAAAGCACAAGATGCAGTAGCAGCCGAAAGTAGGCACAAGGCTGAACGAGTCGTGAAGTTGGGTGCTTAGCTCAGTTGGTAGAGCGGCGCCCTTACAAGGCGTAGGTCGGGAGTTCGAGCCTCTCAGCACCCACCAGCTTTACGGTCCGTCGCGGTGTCGTGCGGCAAGCAGTATTCGGAGCGGTAGTTCAGTTGGTTAGAATACCGGCCTGTCACGCCGGGGGTCGCGGGTTCGAGTCCCGTCCGCTCCGCCAGATATCCCGCACAAAGGCGAACTCCGGTTCGCCTTTTTTATTGCCCGCTGTTGTAATATCGGGCGTTCTGTTTTTGGGCGGTTCGTCACGCATGCTCGATTTTTTCCGTAATCACAAACGGCTGATGATGTTCATGCTGCTCCTGGTGGTGTTGCCAGGGCTTGGCTTCGTCGGCATCCAGGGTTTCCGTGGCTTCTTCGACGAGAGCGCGAACGTCGCCAGCGTGAACGGTCACAAGATCACCCGCGCAGAATATGACGGCGTCGCGCGCCAGCAGATCGAACAGGCGCGTCAGATGCTCGGCGCGCGTTTCGATGCAAGCGTGTTCGATACGCCGCAGCATCGCCAGGACATCCTCGACGGTCTGATCCAGCAACGCGTGCTCGCCGACGAAACGCAGCGTTTGCACCTCACGGCATCGGATGACGCCGTGCGCCGCACGCTGCTCGCGGATCCCATCATCTCGTCGCTCAAGAAGCCCGACGGCTCGCTCGATCTCGATCGCTACAAGCAGTTGCTCGCCATGCAGGGCATGACGCCCGAGCAGTACGACGAGCGCGTGCGCTACAGCCTCGCGATGCAGCAACTGCCGGGCGCGATCATCGGCAGCTCGTTCACGCCGAAGGCGCTCACCCAGCATCTGACCGAACTCGCCGAGCAACAGCGCGAAGTGCAGGGCCTCGTGTTCCGCACGGCCGACTACACCGCGAAGGTGCAGCCGAGCGACGCGCAACTGCAGGCGTACTACGACGCGCATCGCAACGACTTCGCCACGCCGGCCACGGCGCAGATCCAGTACCTCGTGCTGTCGCCGGCGACGGTTGCCGCATCGGTGCAGCCGAGCGATGCCGATCTCAAGAAGTACTACGACGACAACCTCGCGCACTTCCGCACCGACGAGCAAGTGCGCGCGAGCCACATCCTGATCACGGTCGCGAAGGACGCGAGCCCGGCCGATCGTGAAGCCGCCAAGAAGAAGGCCGAAGCGATCCTCGCCGAAGTGAAGGCGCATCCGGACCAGTTCGCGCAGATCGCGCAGAAGGACTCGCAGGACCCGGGTTCGGCTTCGAAGGGCGGCGACCTCGGCTACTTCGGGCGCGGCATGATCGCAGGCGGCGACGCTTTCGACGACGCCGTGTTCAAGCTCAAGAAAGACGAAATCAGCAACGTCATCCAGTCGGACTTCGGCTATCACATCGTCAAGCTCACCGACCTGAAGCCGGCCGTCACGAAGCCGTTCGACGACGTGAAGGCGTCGATCGTCAACGACGTGAAGGCACAACAGGCCGCGAAGGTGCTCGCCGATGCATCGGACGGTTTCACGTCGACGGTCTACGAGCAGTCGAAGACGCTGCAGCCGGCCGCCGACAAATACAAGCTGCAGATCCAGACGGCCACGGTCACGCCGAAGCCGAATCCGGCCCTGCCGCCCGACAGCCCGCTGAACAATCCGAAGTTCCTCGACGCGGTGTTTGCGAACGACTCGATCAGCCAGCACAACAACACGCAAGCCGTCGACGTCGGCGGCAGCACGCTGATTTCGGCGCGTGTGACCGACTTCAAGCCGGCCGCCGTGCCCGCGTTCGACGCGGTCAAGGATGCGGTGCGCAAGCAGGTCGTCGTGCAGCAGGCCGAGGAACTGGCGGCGAAGGACGGCGCAGCGAAGCTCGCGCAACTGCAGAAGTCGAAGTCGACTGATGGATTCTCGTCGGCGCTCAAGGTGTCGCGCAACGATGCGCAAGGGCTGCCGCCTGCAGCGCTGTCGGCTGTCTTCAAGGCCGATGCGCAAAACCTGCCCGCTTATGTCGGCGTCGATCTCGGTGCCGACGGCTACGCGATCTATCGCGTGAATGCGGTCATCAATGGTCCCGCCGCCGATGGTCAGCGCCTCGTCGCCGCGCAGCAGCAGCTCGCGCAGGTGAGCGGACAGTCGCAACTGCAGGCGTATCTCGATGCACTGCGCGATCGCTCGAAGGTGAAGTTCTACGGCTCACTCGGGCCGGCCGGCCAGTCCGCCGACGGCCAGTAAGCGCGATCCGCTTCAGCCAACGAAAAGCCCCGCCATGGCGGGGCTTTTTGCATCTTGGCGCCACGCGCGCCGCTGGAACCGGTTAGAGGCAGGCGCTGATATCGCTCGTGTCGCCACCCGCTCCGCCACCCGAACGGAAACCGACCCACGTTTTGCTGTCGGCTGCCCAGGCGGGACGGACGACGGCGGCAGCGCCGTTGGGCGGCTGCTGGCCGGGCACGTAGACATCCATGGCCTGGTTGTTGGCGAGCACGGCTTGCGAGACGACCTGTTGCTGCGATTTGTCCGCCCACTTTTGCGCGATACATTGCGCGACGGCCTCAGGCGGTTGCTGGCTGGTGCCGACCGCTTGCGCGCCCGGGGGCATCGGCTGGTTGGCGCAAGCGGACAGAACGGCGGCGGTCACGACGAGAAGCGGTAAGGTTTTCACGTTTCTCCCTCCAGTTAGGTTTAAACCAGATTCAAACGGAGCCGCGCTACCGGCGGGGACGAGCGTGCCGGTGCGGCATGAGGCCGAGCGCAATCGATGTGATCGGAACGCCCGATGGTAGACCGCTTTGCTTTTCAGTGCGGCGAAGCTGCACGCAACAAAGGCTCGAGCGTCGGCCACACGTTGTTGAGCAGCAAGGGCTGTGCCTGCTGGGTCGGATGAATCTGATCGGACTGGAAGAGTTCGGGGCGGTTGTCCATGCCGGCCAGCAGGAACGGCACGAGCGGCACCTTCATTTCCTTCGAGATCTGGCCGTAGAGGCCGTGGAACTGCTGGGTGTAATCGAGCCCGTAGTTCGGCGGCACATACATGCCGACCAGCACCGGCCGGGCATTGCCCTTGCGGATCTGCTGGACGATCGCGCGCAGGTTGTCGTTGGTGGTCGCGAGCGGCACGCCGCGCAGAGCGTCGTTGCCGCCCAGTTCGACGACCACGATCGAGGGCTTGATGCGCTGCATCACGAGCGGCAGGCGCGCGAGACCGCCGCTGGTCGTGTCGCCGCTGATGCTCACGTTCGCAACGTTATAATCGATTCGCTCGCTCGCGAGCCGTGCGCGCAACAGCGCGACCCAGCCGCTGTCCCTCGGCAGGCCATATTCGGCCGAGAGGCTGTCGCCGAGCACGGCGATCACCGGCTTGCTGGCGCTTGCTGCGGGGGTTGCCTGAGCTGCCTGGCTTGCCCCGGTTGCGGCCATCGCGAGCGATGCGCCGCCGAGTGCGATGGCCACGCCCCACGCCATCGCGAAGCCCAACATGTGCGTTCCTGACCTGTGCTTCATCATGCGAAAGATTAGCGATCCAGTCATCGAAGTACGGGGTTTATGCAAGAAGGTGCGCGACGCCACCGGCGAGCTGACGATACTCGACGGCATCGATCTCGCCGTCGAGGCGGGCAGCAGCGTCGCGATCATCGGCGCGTCCGGGTCGGGCAAGTCGACCTTGCTCGGGTTGCTGGCAGGTCTCGACAGCGCGAGCGCGGGCTCGGTTCGTCTGCTCGGCGAAGAACTTGCCGATCTCGACGAAGACCAGCGCGCCGCGTTGCGCAACGGCTCGGTGGGTTTCGTGTTCCAGTCGTTCCAGTTGATGCCGCATCTCAACGCGCTCGAAAACGTAGCGCTGCCGCTCGAACTGCAAGGCGGCATGACCTCGCGTGAAGTCTTCGCGCGGGCGCGCATGCTGCTCGAACGGGTCGGGCTCGGGCAACGCACCGGTCACTATCCGAAACTGCTGTCGGGCGGCGAGCAGCAGCGCGTCGCGCTGGCGCGTGCGTTCGTCACCCATCCGCGCGTGCTGTTCGCCGACGAGCCGACCGGCAGTCTCGACCAGGCCACGGGCCACGCCGTGATCGATCTGATGTTCGAGATGAACCGCGCCAACGGCGCGACGCTCGTGCTCGTCGCCCACGACATCGAACTTGCGCACCGCTGCGACACGACCATCACGATCGAAGCGGGGAGGCTCGTCGATAACGAGCCTCGCGTGGCGCTCGGGCGCTAGCACGCGGCGCCTCGAGCGTCGTGCGCTGACTTCAGCTTTTCAATGCCGCCCGGGCCCGCGCGATCAGCGTCGCGGTCGACGAATCGTGCGGCTTCACATCGGCGGCGCTGGCGTTCAGATCGGCCTCGACCACCTTGCCGAGCATCTTGCCGAGTTCGACGCCCCACTGGTCGAACGGATTGATGTTCCAGACCGATGCCTGCACCAGCACCTTGTGCTCGTAGAGCGCAATCAGCGCGCCCAGCGTGCGGGCATCGAGCTGATCGATCATCAGCGTCGAAGTCGGCCGGTTGCCGGGGAACATCAGGTGCGGCACGAGATCGGGCCGGTCGGGACCGGCCACCTTGCGCGCTTCTTCCTCGGTGCGGCCGAGCATCAGCGCCTCGCTCTGCGCAAAGCAGTTCGCGAGCAGCTTCGGATGATGACTCTTCAACGGATGCTCGGGTGTGAGCACGGCGATGAAATCGATCGGCACGATCGTCGGGCCTTGATGCAGCATCTGGAAGAACGCGTGCTGGCCGTTGGTGCCCGGTTCGCCCCACGTGACGGCTGCGGTCGGGTAGTCGACCAGCGCGCCGTCGAGCCGCGCGGACTTGCCGTTGCTCTCCATCTCCAGTTGCTGCAGGTACGACGGCAGGTAATGCAGCGCTTGCGAATACGGCGCGACCAGATAGCTCTGCGAACCAAAGAAATTCCGGTACCAGATGCCGAGCATGCCGAGCAGCACCGGCAAATTGCGTTCGAGCGGCGCCTCGCGGAAATGGACGTCCATGTCGTGCGCACCGGCGAGCAGTTCGCCGAACTGCTGCGGACCGATCGCGATCATGATCGACAGGCCGACCGCGGACCACAGCGAATAGCGTCCGCCGACCCAATCCCACATTTCGAACACGTTGTCGGCCGCGATGCCGAACTTCACGACTTCGGCCGGGTTCGCCGACACGCCCACGAAGTGCTTCGCCAATGCATTCTCGGGGCAGCCGTGCTTGACGAACCAGTCGCGCATCGAGTGCGCATTGGTCATCGTCTCGAGCGTCGTGAAGGTCTTCGACACGATGATGGCCAGCGTCTCTTCGGGATCGATGTTTTCGATCACGCCGTAGAGGTCGGCGCCGTCGACGTTGGACACGAAGTGCATCGTGATATCGGGTGTCGACAGGTGCTTGAGTGCGTGCACCACCATCTTCGGTCCGAGATCGGAGCCGCCGATGCCGATGTTCACGACGTGACGGATGCGCTTGCCGGTGTAGCCGGTCCACGCGCCGCTGCGCACGGCGTCGGCGAAACCGGCCATCTTCGCGAGTTCGGCGCTCACCTGCGCGTGAAACGGCGCACTCGGCTCGCTCGCGCGCAATGCCGTGTGCAAGGCCGCGCGGCCCTCGGTCGGGTTGACGACGTCGCCCGCGAACATCGCGTCGCGGCGCGCCTCGACGCCGGCGTCGCGCGCGAGAGTGACGAGCAGCTTGAGCGTGTCGTCGGTGATGCGGTTCTTGGAGAAATCGGCGGTGATGCCGGCGCCCGTGTACGTGAAGCGCTCGGCGCGCGTCGGTGCGGGATCGTTGGCGGGAGCAAACCAGTCGCGCAATCGTGCGTCGCGAATCTGTTCATAGTGCGCCTGCAGCGCGGACCAGGCAGGAAGCGGTGGGTTCGTCATAACGGTTCGTCGTCTAACGTGGGGCACGAGTGAACGGCGGCATGGGTCAGCCGCCCCTGACGAGGCATCAAGCCCCGGCGCCTGCCGTCTCCCGATCGAAGACGGCCCGGCGCAATGGATCAGTATAGCGGGCACGACGCGCGGCGCGCGGCCCGATGCTCGCCAATCAGGCGCGCTGCGCGTAGAAGAGGCGGTTGAGGAGGCGCCGCACCATCGGCGCGAGTTCTCCGGCAGTGAGTCCGGCGGGGCCCTTGCCTTCGTCGCACAGCGCCTCGGCGGCGAGGCCGTGCAGGTACACGCCCGCTGCCGCCGCCTCGAACGGCGGCAATTGCTGGGCCAGCAACGCGCCGATCAGGCCACCGAGGACGTCGCCGGTGCCGCCTGTGGCGAGCGCCGCATTGCCGGTCGGGTTGACGGCGAGACGGCCATCCGGCGCGGCGATGATCGTGCCGCTGCCCTTGAGCACGACGACCGCATTAAAGCGCGCCGCGAGCGAGCGGGCCGAGGCCAACCGGTCGCGTTGCACGGTCTTCGTGTCCGCGCCCATCAGGCGCGCGGCTTCGAGTGGATGCGGTGTCAGCACGCACGGCGTGTCGCGTTTGGCGATGCGTGCCGCCAACGCATCGTGGCTCGCCACCAGGTTGAGCGCATCGGCGTCGAGCAAGGTGGGCACGTTCGCATCGAGCACCGCTTCGAGCACCGCGAGTGCGTGCTCGCCCGTGCCCATGCCGCAACCCACCGCAAGTGCGTCCATCGAGGCGAGCGCCAGTTGCCCGGCCGCGTGCAGCATCAACTCGGGATGCGGCGGGTCGTAGGGCGGGGCATCGTCGCCGATGAAGCCGATATGGACCTTGCCCGCGCCGGTCTGCAAGGCCGCGCGCGCGGCCAGCACCGGCGCGCCGCACAGGCCGGTGTCGCCGCCGATCACGGCGAGCGTGCCGAAGGTGCCCTTGTGGGTCGCGAAATCGCGCGCGGGCAGATACGGAGCGAAGAGAGCCGGCGCGACGAGGCGGGCGGCATGGCGGCCGGTGTTCGCGGCGGCGGTGTCGAGTCCGATCGGCGCGACGCAGACGGTGCCCGCGTAGTCGCGGCCTTCGGCGGTGAAGAGCCCCGGCTTCGCGCCGATGAAGCTGATGGTGTGGGACGCGCGCACGGCGGGGCCGCCGCCGATCACGTTGCCAGTGTCGCTGTCGAGGCCGCTCGGGACGTCGAGCGCGAGCACATGGCCGTGACTGCGTGCGCGCGCGGCGATGCGGTGCGCGAGCGCGCCGAACACGCCGTCGAGCGCGCGTGCGAGGCCGATGCCGAAGAGGCCGTCGACGATCCAGCCGTAGCCATCGAACGAGGCGGGCGGCTCGGCGGCGATCGGCACGCCGCCCGCGCGCGCCTCGGCGAGGGCCCAGCGCGCATCGTCGGGCTTGACCTCGACCGGCATGCAGACTTCCACGGCGAGGCCTGCGCGATGCAGTTGCGTCGCGGCGACGAGCGCATCGCCGCCGTTGTTGCCCGGGCCGGCGGCGAACCAGATCGTTCCGGATGCGCCGGCTGCCGGCGCGTGCAGAACCTGTTCGCGCAAGAAGTGCGCGGCGGCCGCGCCAGCGCGCGCCATCAAGGTGTGCTCAGGCAGCCGGGACTGTGCGTCGTGTTCGAGCGCGCGCAGTTGCTCGACCGTGAAGAGCGGCAACGGCTGTTCGTGCGGGTGGATCAGGACGGGATGCGAAAGCGGGTCGGTCATGGCGGGGAGCGCAGGAATGAGCGGTCCCCCCACGATACCCGAGCGTCGCCGAAAATGGGGCGGCGAAGCGGGTGATGAGGCGGGTGATGAAGCGGGCGGCGTCAGCCCTGCGAGCGTTGTGGCTGCAGCGCGGCCAGCGTGTCGGGCGGCAGGTCGGACAGCCGGCCGGACACGAGATCGGCGATCAGGCGCGCGGAGCCGAGCGCCAACCCCCAGCCTGCCGGACCGTGGCCGGCGTTGACGTACAGGCGCGGATGGAGCGCGTTGCCGACCACCGGCAAGCCATCGGCGGACAGCAGTTTCATGCCTTCCCACGGCAGCGCGGCCGAGATTTTCGCAGCACCTGGCACCCAGTCGCGCGAGGCCTCGCCGAGCAGCGCGAGCGCTTCTTCGGTGAGCGTCTCGGGCAGCGGCTCGGCAAGCTGGTTCGGGCGCTGCAGCACCGCGCCGCCCGCGATCCGCAGGCGCTGGTTCATGCGCGTGAGCGCGATGCGCTTGACGGCATCGACGATGGTCGTGTGGGGCGCGCATTCCTCGTGGGCGACCGGCGCGTTGAGCGCATGCAGACGCATCGGGTAGAGCGGCAGTTTCAGGCCGAGCGGCGCGAGCAGCGGCAGGGTGCCCACGCCCGCGGCCACGACGATGGCATCGGCGGAAATCACGTCGACTTCTCGCGAGCGCGCCCGCTCCGGGTCCTGGGGCGCCAGTTCGATCGCCGCGCGCTGGTTTTCGAGCCGGATCGCGCCCACTTCGCGCCCCGTCAGGAACTGCACGCCGCCGTGCGTATCGAGCACCTGCTTGAGTTGCTTGATGAAGAGCGGACAGTTGGCCGTCTGCGCCGCTTCGAACATCACACCGCCCGCGAACGCCGGTTCGGCGGGCACGGCGCGTTCGCGCACATGGACGTCGGCGCCCGACAGCACGGTATGCGGCACCTCGAAGCGCCGCAGCAGTTCGAGCGCGGGCTGGGTGAGCGTCCATTCGTCGTTGCTGCGCACGACGTAGAGCACGCCGTCGCGCTGCTCGAATTCGAGCTTGAACTGGCTTTCGACGTCGGCGAGCGCGTCGCGCGCGCTGTCGATGAGCGGGCGCAGCAGCGCGTACTGGTTGGCAAACGCCTCGGACGCCTGCAGCTGATCGAGCTTGCGCACGAACGTGCGCGGCTGGCCGCCGAAGCCGAAACCGTTCTTGCAGATCACGCCGCTGCGTGCCGAGCGGGCATGACGCATGAAGGTCGGCCCGAACCAGACGTCGAGCGGGGTGGGCAGCACGACGCCGCTATGCCCGTGGCTCGCGCCCTGCGCGACGGTGGCGTGGCGCTCGACCACGCAAACGCGGTGGCCCGCCGCGCGCAACTGGTAGGCGGTGGCGACGCCGGCAATCCCGCCGCCAATGACGATGACATCCATGTAGGTTCGATCTGCGGGCGAATGACGCGCGTGCAGCGCTTCGCCGTAGGGAGGGCATGGGGCGCGTGGGTGCTCGCTCGCGCCGCCAAAACGCCGAATTCTAGCAGCCAAAAGGGCGCCTGCGGCGACGCATCTGCGTCCTGTTGCGGCGATTTGGTCGTGCGCGCCGCTGCATGCCACACGCGGCGCAATGCGGCACAGTGTCGCTGGACTGCCGTCGGACTGCGCGGCCGAAAAGGCGCCAGAGCACCACCCGTTGCCCGCGAGACGTGCCACACCCGGGTCTCTCAGGGTTCATCCGGGTTATAATCGCGGTCTCCCTTTCGCCTCACGTCGCCCTGTCGTACCCCGTGCGCGACTAACCGACGCAACTCCGACGCAACGTCTTCGTCCATGGCCCACTTCTCGTGTTTTCCCGGCGCTTCGGCCCTCTCCGATTTCCGTCAAACCCGCCTGCTCGATACGCTGACCGGCATCGATCCCAACATCGTCGCCGTGCGTGGCCAGTACCTGCACTTCGTGAACTCGGCAACGCCGCTCTCGCCGGACGACAGCGCGAAGATCGAGGCGCTGATGCACTACGGCAGCCCGTTCGAGGCGCATGAGGAGCGTGGCAGCGCGGTGACCTTCCTCGTCGTGCCGCGCTTTGGCACTGTGTCGCCGTGGGCGAGCAAGGCGAGCGACATCGCGCATCACTGCGGCCTCACGCAGGTGCGCCGTATCGAACGCGGCATCGAGTACACGGTGGTGCTGAAGTCGGGCTTGCTCGGCGGCAAGAAGACGTTGTCGGAGGCCGCGCAAGCCGCCGTCGCCAACGCGCTGCACGACCGCATGACTGAAAACGTGGCGCCCTCGCGCGACGCCGCCATGCACCTGTTCGACGAACTGCCGGCGCGCGCGATGCAGACCGTCGACGTGCTCGGCCACGGCCGCGCCGCGCTCGAAAGCGCGAACGGCGAACTGGGCCTCGCACTCGCCGACGACGAAATCGACTACCTCGTCGATGCGTTCAAGAAGCTCGAACGCAATCCGACCGACGTCGAGCTGATGATGTTCGCGCAGGCCAACAGCGAGCACTGCCGTCACAAGATCTTCAACGCGAGCTGGACGATCGATGGCGTCGATCAGGACCTGTCGCTGTTCGCGATGATCCGCAACACCGAAAAGTTGAACCCGCAGGGCACGATCGTCGCGTACTCGGACAACTCGTCGATCATGGAAGGCGCAGTGGCCGAGCGCTGGTTCCCGCGCCGCTCGGCGGCGGCAGGTACGCCCGACGAGCAGTACGGCCGTCACACCGAACTCACGCACACGCTGATGAAGGTGGAGACGCACAACCACCCGACGGCGATCTCGCCGTTCCCGGGCGCGGCCACCGGCGCGGGCGGCGAAATCCGCGACGAAGGTGCGACGGGCCGCGGCGCGCGTCCGAAGGCGGGCCTGACCGGCTTCACGGTGTCGAACCTGCACCTGCCCGACGCGCGCGAAAGCTGGGAAAACGCCCGCGATTCCGCCACGCCGCTCGCGCACCGCAATCCCGCCGATGCAATCGACGTCTACGGCCGCCCGGACCGCATCGCCTCGCCGCTGCAGATCATGACCGACGGCCCGCTCGGCGGCGCCGCGTTCAACAACGAATTCGGCCGCCCGAACCTCGGCGGTTATTTCCGCGTCTACGAGCAGAACGTCGCCGGCACCGTGCGCGGCTATCACAAGCCGATCATGATCGCGGGCGGCATCGGCAACATCAGCGCGAAGCACACGCACAAGCACGACCTGCCGGCCGGCACGCTGCTCATCCAGATCGGCGGCCCCGGCATGCGCATCGGCATGGGCGGGGGCGCTGCCAGCTCGATGGCGACCGGCACCAACACGGCCGAACTCGACTTCGATTCGGTCCAGCGCGGCAACCCCGAAATCGAGCGCCGTGCGCAGGAAGTCATCAATTCGTGCTGGCAGCTCGGCGACACGAACCCGATCCTGTCGATTCACGACGTCGGCGCGGGCGGTCTGTCGAACGCATTCCCGGAACTCGTCGATGGCGCCGACAAGGGCGCGCGCTTCGAGCTGCGCCGGATCCAGCTCGAAGAATCGGGCCTCTCGCCGCGCGAGATCTGGTCGAACGAATCGCAAGAGCGCTATGTGCTCGCGATCGCCCCGGCCGATCTGGCCGCGTTCGAAGCAATCTGCTCGCGCGAGCGCTGCCCGTTTGCCGTGGTCGGCGTGGCGACCGACGAGCGCGACCTGAAGCTCGTCGATACCGATGAAGCCGCGCTCGCCGCGAACGGCAATCACCAGCCCGTCGACATGCCGATGGACATCCTGCTCGGCAAGCCGCCGCGCATGCATCGCGACGTCGTCTCGACCGACACGCCGCTCGGGCCCGTCGAAGTCACCGGCATCGCGCTCGGCGAAGTCGCGAAGAGCGTGCTGCGCCATCCGACGGTCGGCAGCAAGTCGTTCCTCATCACCATCGGCGACCGCTCGGTGGGCGGCACCAGCGTGCGCGACCAGATGGTCGGCCCGTGGCAGGTGCCGGTCGCCGATTGCGCGGTCACGACGCTCGACTACAAGGGCTTCGCAGGCGAAGCGATGACGATGGGCGAGCGCACGCCGCTCGCCGTGATCGACGCGCCGGCTTCGGGCCGCATGGCGGTCGGCGAGGCGGTCACGAACATTGCGTCCGCACCGATCAAGTCGCTCGACAAGCTCAAGCTGTCGGCGAACTGGATGGCCGCGTGCGGCGCGCCCGGCGAAGACGCCGCGCTCTACGAGACGGTCAAGGCGATCGGCATGGAACTGTGCCCGGCGCTCGGCATCGGCATTCCGGTCGGCAAGGATTCGCTGTCGATGCGCACGAAGTGGCAGGACGACGGCGTCGCGAAGGAAGTGGTGGCGCCCGTGTCGCTGATCATCTCGGCGTTCGCGCCGGTCGAGGACGTGCGCGGCCACCTCACGCCGCAACTGCGCCGCGTCGAAGAAGTGGGCGATTCGGTGCTGATCGCGATCGACCTCGGCCGCGGCAAGAACCGCCTCGGCGGCAGCATCTTCGCGCAGGTCACGCAGCAGGTCGGCGATGCCGTGCCCGACGTCGACAGCGCCGAAGACCTCAAGCAATTCTTCAACGCGATCCAGCAACTGAACGCCGATGGCCAGCTGCTCGCTTACCACGATCGCTCGGACGGCGGCCTGTGGGCGACGGTCTGTGAAATGGCGTTTGCGGGCCACGTCGGCGTGACGCTCAACGTGGACATGCTCGCGCTCGATTCGGAGCACGAATCCGACTACGGCGACGCGAAGGACTGGGCGAAGCAGACGAGCGGCCGCCGTGAGGACCGCACGCTGCGCGCGCTGTTCAGCGAAGAACTCGGCGCCGTGATCCAGGTGCGTGCGCAAGCGCGCGACGCCGTATTCGGCGTGCTGCGCCAGTACGGTCTGTCGGCGTGCTCGCATGTCGTCGGCCAATTGAACCCGCGCGACACGATCGAGATCTACCGCGACGCCAAGCGCATCTACGACGCGCCGCGCGCCGAACTGCATCGCACGTGGGGCGAAGTGAGCTGGCGCATCGCGCGCCTGCGCGACAATCCCGCGTGCGCCGACGCCGAATACGATGCGCTGCTCGATGCCGCCGATCCGGGCATCACGCCGCATCTGAGCTTCGATCCGGCCGAGGACATCGCCGCGCCGTTCATCGCCAAGGGCGCGCGTCCGCGCGTCGCGATCCTGCGCGAGCAGGGCGTGAATTCGCACCTCGAAACGGCGTACGCGTTCGACCGCGCCGGCTTCGACGCGCACGACGTGCACATGAGTGATCTGCTCGAAGGGCGCGCCACGCTCGCCGACTTCGCGGGCGCGGTGGCGTGCGGCGGTTTTTCGTACGGCGACGTGCTCGGCGCGGGCGAGGGCTGGGCGAAGACGATTCGCTTCAATGCCCAGCTCGCCGACATGTTCTCGGCGTTCTTCGCGCGCCCCGACACCTTCGCGCTCGGCATCTGCAACGGCTGCCAGATGCTCTCGAGCCTCGCCTCGATGATCCCGGGCGCCGAGGCCTGGCCGAAGTTCACGCGCAACAAGTCCGAGCAGTTCGAGGCACGCTTCTCGTTCGTCGAGGTGCAAAGCTCGCCGTCGATCTTCTTCTCGGGCATGGAAGGCTCGCGCATCCCGGTGGCAGTCGCACACGGTGAAGGCTTCGCGGACTTCTCGCAGCAGGGCGACCAGTCGAAGGTTGCCGTGGCGATGCGCTATGTCGATCACCAGGGCGCCGCCACCGAGCGCTATCCGTTCAACCCGAACGGCTCGCCCATGGGCATCACCTCGGTGACGACGGCCGATGGCCGCTTCAGCGTGCTGATGCCGCACATGGAGCGTGTGCATCGCACGGTGCAGATGAGCTGGCACCCCGAAGGCTGGGGCGAGGCGAGCCCGTGGCTGCGCGTGTTCCAGAACGCGCGACGCTGGCTGGGTTGAGTCTGTTCAGCGCGCCGGTCACGCCGGCGCGCCAACATTTGCTCCTTGCCGGGGTCGGGAGGCGGGCGACTCGGTCGTGCGGGTTGCTCAAGAACTGACCTGGTGCTAGCATGGATATACGGAAATGTATATCCACGGAAGGGGCAGATGAACCTGCAAATCGCGAAATGGGGCAATAGCCTTGCGCTTCGGATCCCGGCTGACTATGTCAGGCAAGCGGGTCTCAAGGAGGGCGACCAGGTCCAGGTCAACCTGACCGTGGATGGCGGTTTGAGCCTTCGCGCGTCCAAATGGGACCGCGCCGCCTTCGCGCAGCAACTGGAGTCGGCGCGCGAGTCGATGCCGATGACGGAGTCCGTCATGGATGAGTTGCGGCACGGGGCGCGTTATTGATGGTGTACGTCGATACGAGCGTGCTGGTCGCACTCTGTGTGAACGAGCCGATGAGTGCCGCTGTTACGCAGTGGTACAGGACGTGCAGCGAAGAGATGGTCTCTGCAACGTGGTGCGTGACCGAATTCGCGAGCGCTCTCGGCATCAAGCAACGGACCGGGCAACTGTCGGCCGAACAAGGTGCCTCCGCCTGGCAATCGTTCGAGCGCCTGTGCGCTGGCGATCTGCAGTTGCTGCCCGTCGATCCCCATACGTTCCATCGCGCCGCTGTGCTCACGCTGGATGCGTCCACGGGGCTTCGCGCGGGCGACGCGCTGCATCTCGCTGCGGCGCTCGACGCGAAGGCGAGGACCATGGCAACGCTCGACGATGTGCTGGCCCGCAACGCGAAGCGGATGAAGATCAAGCCGCTCGTGTTTTGACCGTCCAATAAAAAACCGCTCAATTTTGAGCGGTTTTTTTGCATCAGCGGCCGACGACGAACCGCGCGGCGCGCGGCCCGTAGTCTTGCTGCGTCAGTCGTCGAGCTGCGAAAGATCGCGCACGGCGCCCTTGTCGGCCGACATGACGAGCTTCGCGTACGCCTTGAGCGCAGCCGACACCTTGCGCGGGCGCGGCTTCGCGGGCTTCCAGCCCAGCGCGTTCTGCTCTTCGCGGCGGCGTGCGAGTTCCTCGTCGGACACGAGCACGTTGATCGTGCGGTTCGGAATGTCGATGCGGATCTTGTCGCCGTTGCGCACGAGACCGATCGCGCCGCCCGCTGCGGCTTCAGGCGAGCAATGGCCGATCGACAGACCCGAGGTGCCGCCCGAGAAGCGGCCGTCCGTGAGCAGTGCGCACGCCTTGCCCAGACCCTTCGACTTGATGTAGCTCGTCGGGTAGAGCATCTCCTGCATGCCGGGGCCGCCCTTGGGGCCTTCGTAACGCACGACCACGATGTCGCCGGCCTTGACCTTGTCGGCGAGGATGTTCTCGACGGCTTCGTCCTGCGACTCGGTGACGTGCGCCGTGCCTTCGAACACGAGGATGCTGTCGTCGACGCCAGCGGTCTTCACCACGCAGCCATCGAGCGCGATATTGCCGCGCAGCACGGCGAGGCCGCCTTCCTGCGAGAACGCGTGCTCATTCGAGCGGATGCAGCCCTCGGCGCGATCGCTGTCGAGGCTCGGCCAGCGCGTGTTCTGGCTGAACGCGATCTGGGTCGGAACGCCGGCCGGACCGGCCATGTAGAACTTCTTGACCGCTTCGTCGTCGGTGCGCACGATGTCCCACTGGTCGAGCGCGTCCTTGAGCGTCGGGGCGTGCACGGTCGGCGCGTCGGTGTGCAGCTTGCCGGCACGGTCGAGCTCGCCGAGGATCGCCATGATGCCGCCTGCGCGGTGCACGTCTTCGATGTGGTACTTGTTGGTGTTCGGCGCAACCTTGCACAGCTGTGGCACGACGCGCGACAGGCGGTCGATGTCCGACATCGTGAAGTCGATTTCGGCTTCCTGGGCGATCGCGAGCAAGTGCAGGATCGTGTTGGTCGAGCCGCCCATCGCGATGTCGAGCGCCATGGCGTTCTCGAACGCCTTGAAGCCGACCGAGCGCGGCAGCACGCGCTCTTCGTCGTGCTCGTAGTACTGGCGCGTGATTTCGACGATGCGGCGACCCGCGCGCTTGAACAGCTGTTCGCGGTCCGCGTGCGTGGCGACGACGGTGCCGTTGCCGGGCAGCGACAGGCCGAGCGCTTCGGTCAGGCAGTTCATCGAGTTGGCCGTGAACATGCCCGAGCACGAGCCGCAGGTCGGGCACGCGGAGCGTTCGACTTCGGCGACTTCTTCGTCGGAATACTTGCTGTCGGCGGCGATCACCATCGCGTCGATCAGGTCGAGCTTCTTGACCTCGATGGCCTTGGTGACGGGGTTGGCGAGGCGCGTCTTGCCGGCTTCCATCGGGCCGCCGGAGACGAAGATCACGGGGATGTTCAGGCGCATCGCGGCCATCAACATGCCCGGGGTGATCTTGTCGCAGTTCGAGATGCACACCATGGCGTCGGCGCAGTGCGCGTTGACCATGTACTCGACCGAGTCGGCAATGATGTCGCGGCTCGGCAGCGAATAGAGCATGCCGTCGTGACCCATCGCGATGCCGTCATCGACGGCGATGGTGTTGAACTCTTTGGCCACGCCGCCCGCCGCCTCGATCTCGCGCGCGACGAGCTGGCCGAGATCCTTCAGGTGCACGTGACCCGGCACGAACTGGGTGAACGAATTGACGACCGCGATGATAGGCTTGGCAAAGTCTTCGTCTTTCATGCCGGTGGCACGCCACAGCGAGCGCGCGCCCGCCATGTTGCGGCCGGCGGTGGAGGTTTTGGAACGGTATGTGGGCATTGTGATGGCTAGTCGAATTTCGCAAAAATGGCTTGCGGGCCGCCGGAGTACCGGCCCTTGCGCGCCCGTGCGAACAACCTCTTGAGCTGCGCCGTGGGCAAACCTGTCGATTATCCCATACCGGACCGGGGGGCGCTGCCCCGCGCCACCGAAGCCGGGCCCCTCGAGGACCCGGCGCTGCTGCGCCGCCTGCTGCGCGCGAAGGACCGCATGGACGCCGCCTCACACGAGGCGTGGCCCGTCAAGCGGCTCGCGCAGGTGAGCGGCGTCTCCGAAGCCCATTTCGCGCGCTCGTTCAAGCGGGCATACGGCATCCCGCCGCATCGCTATCTGCTGACACGGCGCATCGAGCAGGCCACGACGCTGCTGCGCGACACGGATCTGCCCGTCACGCAGATTGCGCTCGCAACGGGCTGGGAAAGCCTCGGCACGTTCGGGCGCATCTTTCGCGACATCACGGGCTGCAGTCCCGGTGCCATGCGCGTGCAGGCGCGCGCCGCGGCAGGCGATGCCCAGCACGTGCCCGCCTGCGTGCTCAAGGCCGCGCAGCGTCCCGATCTCACGACCGCAGTTTTGGAGAAGCGCCGCCGCGAGAGCCCGGATACAGTGGCGCCATCTACCAGGGAGGTGTCATGAACGAAGGTGTCAATGTAGTCGGTGTCTATGTCGACGACCAGGATGAAGCGCTCGCTTTCTACGTCGACAAGCTCGGCTTTCGCGTGCACACGGACGTGCGCAATGGCGCGTATCGCTGGCTCACGGTCCAGCACCCGGACCAGCCGACGTTCCAGCTCGGCCTCTTCACGCCCGGGCCGCCCGTGCACGACGAGGCCACGGCGCAGACGCTGCGCGCGATGGTTGCGAAGGGCGCCATGCCGCCGCTCGTGCTCGCGGTCGCCGATTGCCGGGCGAGCTATGCGAAGTTCAAGGCGAGCGGGGTGGAATTCACGCAGGAGCCGACCGAGCGTTACGGCAGCGTCGATGCGGGCTTTCGCGATCCCGCAGGCAATGGCTGGAAGATGATCGAGGCCGCGCAAGGCAAGGGCAAGGGCTGACGACAGGTCGCGCAAAGGCAAAAGAAAAGCCGCCCTCGGGCGGCCTTTCTGACGTCTGCTGTGCAGCGAGCGAATCCAGTCGTTACTGGATCTTCGCTTGCTTGCGCAGATTCTCTTCGAATGCTTGCAGCTTTTCCTGCTGCATCTGCTGCACGATCTGCGGGCGCACTTGTTCGAGCGGCGGCGGCGTGACCGGGCGGATGTCGTCGACGCGGATGATGTGCCAGCCGAATTGCGTATGCACCGGCGTCTGCGTGATCTGGCCTTTCTGCAGATGCGTGGCCGCCTGGGCGAACTCGGGCACGTAGGCCTTCGGATCGGACCAGTCGAGGTCGCCGCCGTTCTTCGCCGAGCCCGGATCCTTCGAGTATTGCTTGGCGAGGTCTTCGAAGCTCGCGCCGGCCTTGATCTTCGCGATCAGATCCTTGGCTTGCTGTTCGCTCTCGACGAGGATGTGGTGCAGGTGATACTCGCTGCCGCCTGCGTCCTTCACGAGCTGGTTGTAGCGCGCCGTGACTTCGGCGTCGGTCGGCACGTTGTTCTTGACGAAGTCTTCGATCAGCGCGCGCAGCACGACCGTCTGCTGGGCCACGGCGATTTGCGCCTTGACGTCCGGACGATTCGGGATGCCACGGCGGGCTGCTTCCTGCATCAGGATTTCGCGGTTCACCAGTTCTTCACGCACCGCCTGTTGCAGTTGCGGCGTGTCCTGCTGCCCTTGATGCACGAGCTGCTCGACCAGCGCGTCGGCGCGCGCCTTGGGAATCGGCGTGCCGTTCACCACGGCGATGTTCTGTGCAAACGCGGGAGCGGCCGCGCACGCAGCCAGCAGTACCCAGAGGCGGGTTTTCTTCAGGGTCATCGAAAAAAGTCCTAACAAGGCGACGAAATGGGGCTACCGGGGCAGCGCATCAGCTTCTTCGGGCGTAAGCGCCGTGATCGCGAGAGCGTGAATGCCGCGCTGCAGGGCCTCGGCCAGCGCATCATACACCATGCGGTGCCTTGCTACGCGTGGCTTCCCGGCAAATGCGGCGGTCACGATCGTGACACTGTAATGGCCTCCGGCAGCGGCGCCCGCGTGTCCCGCGTGCTGTGCGCTGTCGTCGCGCACGTCGATCGAGACGACCGGCGCAAGTGCTTCGCGCAGGCGCGCGTCGATGAGCGCGAGGCGCTCGGCGGGGCTCGCGTTGAGGAACACGTCGCTCATTCTTCTTCCTTCATGTAACGCGAGAGCCACAGGCTCTGCCCGACGATGAACACGACCAGCAGGCCCGTCGCGCCGAAGAGCTTGAAGTTGACCCAGGCGTCGGTCGAGAAGTGATACGCGACGAACAGGTTGACGATGCCGAGCAGCACGAAGAACACGGCCCAGATGACATTGAGCTGCCCCCAGATCCGATGCGGCAGCGTGATTTGCTTGCCCATCATCGCTTCGATGAGGTTCTTGCCGAAGCCGACCTGCGCGCCGATCAGCACGACCGAGAAGGCCCAGTAGAGCACGGTCGGCTTCCACTTGATGAAGGTCTCGTTGTGGAGCATGAGCGTCGCGCCGCCGAACACCGTGACGATGACGAGGCTCAGCCACAGCATCGGATCGACCTTGCGGTGGCGAAAGGCCACCCAGGCGATCTGCCCGAGCGTGGCGACGATCGCCACGGCCGTGGCCGTGAAGATGCCCCACACCTTGAACGCGACGAAGAACAGGATGATCGGAAACAGATCAAACAGGAATTTCATTAACGGCCCGGAAGTCGCGGATGAACGGGAGCGCGGGGCGGCCCCGCGCTTACTTGGGCTCGAATTGTAGCGCAGCCGAGTTGATGCAATAGCGCAGGCCCGTGGGCGCGGGGCCGTCCTCGAATACGTGACCGAGATGCGCGCCGCAGTTCTTGCAGCGCACTTCGATGCGCAGCATGCCGTGCGTGCGGTCGGTGCGCTCCTCGATCACTTCGCCGTTGAGCGGGCGGAAGTAGCTCGGCCAGCCGCAGCCCGCGTCGAATTTCGTATCGGATTCGAACAGCGGCGTGCCGCAGCACACGCAGTCATAGACGCCGCGATCCCAGTGATCCCAGTAGCGGCCCGTGAACGGGCGCTCGGTGGCCGCGTGGCGCGTCACCTGGTACTCGGCCTCCGAGAGTTTCTCGCGCCATTGCGCATCGTCCTGGTGGCCGGGGTAAGCGTCGGAATTGTGGTCGTCGTGGCTCATGGTGGTTCCTCGTGGGGTCATGACTGGGTGCTGTTCTGCGTCGCGCCGTTCAGGACGAGCAGCTCACTTCGAGCGTGTTCGCCCAGTCGGGCGGCAGCGCTGCATACGTTTCATGCTCGGGCTGTTCGTCGAACGGACGGCGCAGCACGGCGGCCAGCCGCTCGACTTCGCTGAAGTCTTTCTGCGCCGCGCGCTCGATCGCGGTCTGCGCGAGATGGTTGCGCAGCACGTACTTCGGATTCACCTGGTTCATCGCCTCGACGCGCGCGGTGTCGTCGCGTGGTTCTTCAGACAGGCGCGCGCGGTAGTCGTTCGCCCAGGCATCGAACGCGAGTCGGTCGATGAAGAGGTCGCGCACCGGGGTGTCGCCGCTCGCGTCGTGCTTCGAGACCTGCGCGAGGCGGCGGAACGTCAACGTGAAGTCGGCGCGGCCCGCATGCATGATTTCGAACAGGCGATTGGCGAGCGCGTCGTCGCCTTCTTGTGCGCTCGCGAGGCCGAGTTTCGCGCGCATGTGCGCTTCGAGCGCCGGCGCGAAATGCCCCTTGAAGCGTTCGAGCACGGCCTGCGCATCGGCGACCGAGCGCTCGCCGCGCCGGGCTTCGTCGTAGCGCGCGCCGAACAGCGGCAACAGCGCCTGGGCGAGGCAAAAGAGATTCCAGTACGTAATCTGCGGCTGCATCCGGTACGCGTAGCGGCCTTGCGTATCGGAGTGATTGCAGATGTGGTTCGCGTCGAACCCGTCGATGAAACCGAACGGACCGTAGTCGATCGTGAGGCCGAGGATCGACATGTTGTCGGTGTTCATCACGCCGTGACAGAAACCCACGGCCTGCCAGCGGGCGACCAGCGCCGCGCTCGAACGCACGGCTTCGTCGAGCAGCGCGAGATACGGATCGTCGGCTTCGCGGCAGTGCGGGTAGAAGCGCTCGATCACGTGATCGGCGAGCTGGCGCAATGCGTCGATGTTGTCGTTCGCGTAGAAATGCTCGAAGTGGCCAAAGCGCACGAAGCTCGGCGCGACCCGCGTGACCACGGCCGATGTTTCGAGTTCTTCGCGGCGCACGGGCTGGTCCGAGCCGATCACGGCGAGCGCGCGCGTGGTCGGAATGCCCAGGTGATGCATGGCCTCGGAGCAGAGGAACTCGCGGATCGACGAGCGCAGCACGGCGCGTCCGTCGCCCATGCGCGAATACGGCGTGCGGCCCGCGCCTTTCAGTTGCAGTTCGTTGCGTACGCCAGCATGTTCGAGTTCGCCGAGACTCAGCGCGCGGCCATCGCCGAGCTGTCCCGCCCAGACGCCGAACTGGTGGCCCGAATACACCGACGCGTACGACATGCGCTCGCGCGACCAGTCGCGCGTGACGTTGCCGCAGAAAAAGTCGGCGAACCCGGGGTCATTGGCGAGATCGTCGGGCAAGCCGAGCAGCGCGCCGGTCGCGGCGCTGTAGCCGACCACGTAGGGGGCGGGCAGCGGGGTGGCCGGCAGCCGGGTCAGAAAAGCGGGGCCGAGCTGCGCGAACGAATCGGCGCGCTCGTTGCCGAGCGCTTCGCCCAGCGCCCCGAGCGTCGAGAGCGTCGCGCGGGGCGTGGCCGGCGGCTCGCCGGGGTGGGTGCTGCCGCCTTGGGATGCTGTAGTGCCTGGTGGAAACGACATATTGAGCGCCTATGGATTAGCCGATATTGTAAATCGGCGCCTGCCGTGCTGCAGGCGGCCGCGCGGACCCGACCCATGACCCGGAAAACAGGCGAGGAGACCTCAGTCGATGACATTGCCGCTCGTTGGACAAATGATGGATGTGCCGCTCACCGTGCCCTCGCTGCTCGCACACGCAGCGCGCCATCACGGCAATACCCAGATCGTGTCACGGCGCATCGAAGGCGACGTGCACCGCTACACGTATCGCGAGTGCGAGGTGCGCGCGAAACAGCTCGCCCAGGCGCTGCTCGCGCTGGGCGTCGCGGCGGGCGAGCGGGTCGGCACGCTCGCCTGGAACGGCTACCGGCATCTGGAGGCGTACTTCGGCGTGACGGGCTTCGGCGGCGTCTGCCATACGATCAATCCGCGCCTGTTTCCCGAGCAGATCGCGTTCATCATCAATCACGCTGACGATCAGTACGTGCTGTTCGACACGACGTTCGCGCCGCTCGTCGATGCACTCGCCGCGCAGTGTCCGCGCGTGCGCGGCTGGATCGCGCTCGCCGACGAAACGTTCATGCCCGCGATGCGCACGCGCGCGCTCAGCTACGAAACGCTGCTCGCCGCGCAGGACGGCCATTACACGTGGCCCGCGCTCGACGAGCAAAGCGCGTCGAACCTCTGCTACACGTCAGGCACGACAGGCAATCCGAAAGGTGCGTTGTACTCGCATCGATCGTCGGTGCTGCATGCGTACGGCGCGTGCATGCCCGACGCGATGGGGCTGTCGGCCCGTGACGCGATCCTGCCGGTCGTGCCGATGTTCCATGTGAACGCATGGGGCATCCCGCACGCGGCGCCGCTCGCGGGCGCGAAGCTCGTGCTGCCGGGCAAGGATCTCGACGGCAAGTCGCTCTACGAGCTGATGGAGGCCGAGCGCGTGAGTTGCTCGGCGGGCGTGCCGACGGTGTGGCTCGGTCTGCTCAACTACATGCGCGAGGCGAACGTGCGCTTCTCGACGCTCAAGCGCACGGTGATCGGCGGCTCGGCGTGTCCGCCGGCGATGCAGCACACCTTCGAGGAGGTCTACGGCGTCGAGGCGATCCACGCTTGGGGCATGACCGAGATGTCGCCGCTCGGCACGCTGTGCAAGCTCAACTGGGACCAGTCGCAGCGCCCGCGCGGGGAGCAGCACGCGCTGCTCGAAAAGCAGGGGCGCGTGGTGTTCGGCGTCGACATGAAGATCGTCGGCGACGATGGCCGCGAACTGCCCTGGGACGGCGTCGCGTTCGGCGATCTGCATGTGCGCGGGCGGTGGGTCATCGACCAGTATTTCCGCCAGGACGGCTCGCCGCTCGTCGATGGCTGGTTCCCGACCGGCGACGTCGCGACCATCGACCGTGACGGCTTTCTGCACATCACGGACCGCAGCAAGGACGTGATCAAGTCGGGCGGCGAATGGATCAGCTCGATCGACCTCGAAAACATCGCGGTCGCGCATCCGGCGGTCGCGGAGGCCGCCTGTATCGCGTGCCATCATCCGCGCTGGACCGAGCGGCCGCTCATCGTCGCGGTGCTGCGTCCGGGCGAGTCGGTGACGCGCGAAGAACTGCTGGCGTTCTACGAGGGCAAGGTCGCGAAGTGGTGGCTGCCCGACGACGTCGTGTTCGTCGACGAGTTGCCCCATACCGCGACCGGCAAGCTGCTCAAGCTCAAGCTGCGCGAGCAGTTCCGGCAGCATGTGCTGCCCAGCGCGCTCGCCGCGGCGGCCGATTGCCCGGTGTCGGATATTGCGCCGCGCCACTGACCTTTCTGCCTGAAAGCTCCAGAAAGCCGGCGCGCCTTGCGCGCCGGCTCGCCTGCCTTTGCGCCTGTTGCTCCGTGAAAACCCTGGCACCCACGTTGGCACATAAAATTGAACGAACGTTCTTTTTTGTGTATTCTGCGTGCTGACCGGGAATGTCGGACAATCAAAAACCGACGGCGCATGACGCGTGCCGGAACGCATGGAGGCAGGCAAATGGCAGTGGACTATTCGATCCGTGACGGTGTAGCCGTCATCACGCTCAACAATCCGCCCGTCAATGGTCTCGGCCATTCGACGCGCACCGGCATCGTCGAGAGCCTCGCGCGCGCCGCGAGCGATTCGCAAGTCGTCGCGATCGTGCTCACGGGCGCCGGCAAGGCGTTCTCGGGCGGTGCCGATATCACCGAATTCAATTCGCCGAAGGCGCTCGCCGAACCGTCGCTGCACACCGTGATCGACGCGGTCGAGAACAGCGTGAAGCCGGTCGTGGTCGCGATCCACAGCGTCGCGATGGGCGGCGGACTCGAACTGGCGCTCGGCGCGCACTACCGCATCGCCGCGCGCGGCGCGCAGATCGCGCTGCCCGAAGTGAAGCTCGGCCTCGTGCCGGGCGCGGGCGGCACGCAGCGTCTGCCGCGCGCCGTGGGCCTCGAAACCGCGCTCAACATGATCGTGAGCGGCACGCCGGTGCTGTCCGACCAGCTCGCCGGCTCGGGCCTCTTCGACGCCATCGCCGAAGGCAATCTGCTCGACGAGGCTGTCGCCTTCGCTCGCGACGTCGCGGGCAAGCCCAAGCATGCGCTCGTGCGCAACCGCAAGATCGAGCACCCGAATGCAGAAGGCTTCCTGCAGTTCGCGCGCAACAGCGTGGCGGCTGTGTCGAAGAACTATCCGGCACCGCTCAAGTGCGTCGACTCGATCGCCGCAGGCGTGAAAAACGGCTTCAACAAGGGCCTCGCATTCGAGCGCGACTGCTTCGTCGAACTCGTGCAGACGCCCGAGAGCCGTGCGCTGCGTCATGCGTTCTTCGGCGAGCGCGCCGCGAGCAAGATCCCCGATGTGCCGGGCGACACGCCGGTGCGCGAGATCCGCAGCGTCGGCGTGATCGGCGCGGGCACGATGGGCGGCGGCATCGCGATGAATTTCGTCAACGCAGGCCTGCCCGTCACGCTGCTCGAAACGAAGCAGGAAGCGCTCGACCGGGGTCTCGCGACGATCCGCAAGAACTACGAAGCGAATGTGAAGAAGGGCAAGCTCACGCAAGAGAAGCTCGAAGCACGCATGGCGCTCATCCGCCCGACGCTCAGCTACGACGACCTCAACGAGGCGGACCTCATCATCGAGGCCGTGTTCGAGGAACTCGGCGTGAAGGAGCAGGTGTTCGGCAAGCTCGACCAGGTTGCGAAGGCCGGGGCGATCCTCGCGTCGAACACCTCGACGCTCGACGTCGACAAGATCGCGGCATTCACGAAGCGTCCGCAGGACGTGGTCGGCATGCACTTCTTCAGCCCCGCCAACGTGATGAAGCTGCTCGAAGTGGTGCGCGGCGAACACACGGCGAAGGACGTGCTCGCCACCGTCATGCAGATCGCCAAGAAGATCCGCAAGACGGCTGTGGTCTCGGGCGTGTGCGATGGCTTCATCGGCAACCGCATGATCGAGCAGTACATCCGCCAGGCGCTCTACATGCTCGAAGAGGGCGCGCTGCCCGCGCAGGTCGATCGCGCGATCGAGAAGTTCGGCTTCGCGATGGGCCCGTTCCGCATGAGCGATCTGGCTGGTAACGACATCGGCTGGGCGATCCGCAAGCGCCGCTATCTGGAGCAACCGGATCTCAAGTACTCGAAGGTCGCGGATCGTCTGTGCGAGCTGGGCCGCTTCGGCCAGAAGACGGGCGCGGGCTGGTACGACTACAAGGCCGGCGAGCGCAGCGCGCTGCCTTCGAAGATCGTCGACGAGATGGTCGTTGCGTATTCGCAGGAAGCGGGCGCGACGCGCCGCGTGATCGGCGACGCGGAGATCGTCGAGCGCCTCGTGTTCGCGCTCGTCAACGAAGGCGCGAAGATCCTTGAAGAAGGCATCGCCTCGAAGGCCTCCGATATCGACATGGTCTACCTCACCGGCTACGGCTTCCCGCTGTGGCGCGGCGGCCCGATGCTGTACGCCGACGAAGTCGGCCTCTACAACGTCGAGCGCGCCATGCGCCGCTACGCCGGCGCGGTGAACGGCGACGCGTGGCAGATCGCGCCGTCGATCGTCGAGCTGGCGGCCAAGGGCGGCACGTTCAACTGAGCGAGAGGTCACGATGCGCGGCGCTGATGAATTACTGCTGCTGGTCGACCTGCAAAACGACTTCATGCCCGGCGGCGCGTTGGCTGTCGCGCTGGGCGATGAAGTCGTGCCGCTCGCCAACCGGCTCGCGCGCGAATTCAGTCATGTGGTGCTGACCCAGGACTGGCATCCGCCGCAGCATGTGTCGTTTGCCGCGCAGCACGCGGGGCGCCAACCGTTCGAGACCATCGCGCTGCCGTACGGCGAGCAGGTCCTGTGGCCGACGCACTGCGTGCAGGGCACGCGAGGCGCCGAACTGCATCGCGATCTCGACGTGCCGCATGCGCGCGCGATCATCCGCAAGGGTCATCACGCGCAGGTCGACAGCTACTCGGCGTTTCTCGAAGCCGATCGCCGCACGCCGACGGGACTCGCCGGCTATCTGCGCGATACCGGCGTCGAGCGCATCTGGTGCTGCGGCCTCGCGACCGACTACTGCGTCGCGTGGTCCGCACTCGATGCGCGCGCAGCGGGCTTCGAGGTCGCCGTGGTCGAGGACGCCTCGCGCGCGATCGACCTGAACGGCTCGCTCGATGCCGCCTGGCAGCAGTTGCACGCGGCCGGTGTCGCGCGCGTGCAGTCGGCCGACGTGTTCGTGGCATCGCGCAGGTGAGCCGCCTTAAGTACACAGCCACCCGATTCAATCATTCGAAGCAGCAACCCTTTTGCATGGGACCGGAGTCAGTTGCGCCAGCAGTGACGCCCGGTCGACAGGAGACTTAAATGACGGATGCCGTAATCGTATCGACCGCCCGCACGGGCCTTGCCAAATCGTGGCGCGGTGCCTTCAACATGACGCACGGCGCGACGCTCGGCGGCCACGTGACGAAGGCCGCTGTCGAACGCGCGCAGATCGACCCGGCGCGCGTGGAAGACGTCATCATGGGCTGCGCCAACCCCGAGGGCGCAACGGGCATGAACATCGCTCGTCAGATCGCGCTGCGCGGCGGACTGCCGGTCAGCGTGCCGGGCATGACCGTGAACCGCTTTTGCTCGTCGGGCCTGCAGACCATCGCGCTGGCAGCCCAGCGCGTGATCGCGGGCGAGGGCGAGGTGTTCGTCGCGGGCGGCGTCGAGTCGATCTCGTGCGTGCAGGCCGAGATGAACATGCACATGATGACCGACGGCTGGCTCATGCAGCACAAGCCCGAGATTTACTGGAGCATGCTGCAGACCGCCGAGAACGTCGCCAAGCGCTATGAAATCTCGAAGGCGCGCCAGGACGAATATGGCGTGCGCTCGCAACAACGCGCGGCAGCGGCTGCCGCAGCGGGCCTGTTCGACGCGGAAATCGTGCCGATGACGGTGCTCGCGGGTATCGCCGACAAGGCGAGCGGTCGCCTCTTCACGAAGGAAGTCACGATCTCGGCCGATGAAGGCATCCGCGCCGACACGACGCTCGAAGGCGTCGCGAAGATCCGCCCGGCGATGCCCGGCGGCGTGATCACCGCGGGCAACGCGAGCCAGTTCTCGGACGGCGCGAGCGCGTGCGTCGTGATGAACGCGACGGTTGCCGAACGCGAAGGCCTCCAGCCGCTCGGCATTTTCCGCGGCTTCGCGGTGGCCGGCTGTGAGCCCGACGAGATGGGCATCGGCCCGGTCTTCGCGGTGCCCAAGCTGCTCAAGCAAGCGGGCCTGAAGGTCGAGGACATCGGCCTGTGGGAGCTCAACGAAGCGTTCGCCGTGCAGGTGCTCTATTGCGCCGACAAGCTCGGCATCCCGATGGATCGCCTGAACGTGAACGGCGGCGCGATCGCCGTCGGCCATCCGTATGGCGTGTCGGGTGCGCGCTTGACGGGCCATGCGCTGCTCGAAGGCAAGCGGCGCGGCGCGAAGTTCGTCGTGGTCACGATGTGTATCGGCGGCGGTCAGGGCGCAGCGGGGCTGTTCGAAGTCGTCTAAGCCGCTAAGCCTGGCGACGGCGCAGCGGCTTCGCGAAGAGGCCGATGGCGCCGCCGAGCCAGCGCCGCGCGAGCGACACGGCAGGATGCGCTGGCGCTGGCACGACGATGAGCTGGACCGCATGCGTCGACGGGGTCGTGACGCTCACGACCCCGGCTTGCTCGATGGTGAGCCGTTCGCCTTCGTGGAGCGTGTGTTGCACGAGCGGGGCGGCGTCGCTGAAGGCGGCGAGCGCGGTGTCGCGCGAGGCGACGCACACGTCGCCATCGAGCGCCACGAGCATCGCGCCACGGTGCAACCAGACGAGCCGGCATTGGCGCGGCGCAAGCCGCAAATATTCGGGTTCGGGGGACGGGAGAGACATGATGGATTCCGGCAGTCGTTTGAACCCAGCTTATCGACGCGCGAGCGAGCGCAACAGACTCAGCCACCTGCGATTTGAACCGCTACAGCGCAATGCGATTCGCGGCTGTATCGGTCGGATTGGCGGCGCACTGTGTCTGTTGCCCTGACGCCTCGATGCTGCATCATCGAACGATGAATGCTTCCCTTCCTCGCGACGCGGGTTTGCCGCTCTATCAGCAGCTCGCGGCGCACTACCGGCGCACGATCGAAGCGGGCGCGCTGCGACCCGGCGACCGCATGCCGTCGGTACGCGCGTTCATGCGCCAGCACAGCGTGAGCCTCGCGACCGCGACCGAAAGTTATCGTCTGCTCGAACGCGATGCGCTCATCGAGGCGCGTGCGCGCAGCGGCTATTTCGTGCGCGCGAGGGCCGCGTGCGCGCTGCCGCCCGCGAGCGAGCCGGACTGGCAAACGCAGCCCGCGAGCGCGCAGTTCGTCGGCATCCATGCCGCGATCTCGGCGATCGTCGCGCGTTGCCAGCAAGCGCCGCACGCCCTCAACCTCGGCGGCGCGACGGCGGCCGAGGCACTCTTTCCCGGTGCGCAACTCCAGAAGACCGCGCTGCGCTTGCTGAGAAGCCGCGCCGATCTGCTGACCGCGCCCGGCCACGAGCGCGGCGACCCCGAACTGCGTGCGCTGATCGCGCGGCGTGCGCTGGGCGCGGGCATCGCCGTGAGCCCCGACGACATCGTGACGACGCACGGCGGCATCGAAGCGGTCAATCTGGCCCTGCGCGCCGTGGCCCAACCGGGCGACACGGTGGCAGTCGAATCGCCGTGCTTCTTCGGGCTCTTGCAGGTGCTCGAAAGCCTCGGGCTGCGCGCACTCGAACTCCCCACGAGCCCGAGCACAGGACTCTCGATCGACGCGCTCGAACTCGCGCTGCGCACGCATCCCGACCTCAAGGCGGTGGTGGTGGTGCCGCATCTGCAGAATCCGCTCGGCTGCGTGATGCCCGACGAGCACAAGGCGCGCATCGTGTCGCTTTGTGCGCAGGCGGGCATCGCGGTGATCGAGGACGATCCTTATCGCGAGCTGGTCGAGGGCGAGCTGTCGCCGCAATCGCTCAAGGCATGGGATCGCGATGGCACGGTGATCCACTGCACTTCGTTCAACAAGACGCTTGCGCCCGGCATGCGGGTCGGCTGGATGACGGGCGGCCGCTGGCATGCGCGTATCGCGATGCTCAAGTTCGCGCAGACGCGCCACAACGAGCCGCTTTCGCAAGCGGTGCTCGCCGACTGGCTGCAGACCCAGGCGCACGAGCGGCACTTGCGGCGTCTGCGCGAGCGCTTGCGCATGCAACGCGAGCGCATGGCGCAGCAGATCGCCAACGCGTTCCCGGCTGGCACGCGTTTTTCCCCGCCGCGTGGCGGGCTTTCGCTGTGGATCGAACTGCCGCGCGTGGTGTCGTCGATGGCGCTGTTCGATGCCGCGCTCGCCGACGGCATTCGCATCATGCCCGGCGCGGTGTTTTCGAATTCGGGGCGCTTCGATCATTTCATCCGCGTGAGCTGCCCTGGCCCCGAGCCCGAGTCGGCCGATGCCGCCGTTGTGCGCCTGGGCGCGCTCGCGACGCAGCTTGCATTGCAGGCACACGCATGAGCGAACGAGGACGCTGCGGGTATCATGACGGCACACGCGCGCGGCGGCACGTCCCACGGGCCGCCGCGCCGGTTCAATGTCGACTGGAAAGGTGAATACGGTGATTCGTCATATCGTGATGTGGAAGCTCAAGGAATCCGCGCAAGGCGCCACGCGCGCGGAAAATCTCGTCAAGTTCAAGGGGCTGCTCGAAGGCTGCCGCCATCTCGTGCCGGGCACGCTGCATCTCGAAGTCGGCCTCGCCGAAGCGGGTCTCGCCTCGACCTTCGACATCGTGCTGGTCTCCGATTTCGCCGACAAGGCCGCGCTCGATGCGTACCAGGATCACCCCGATCACCTCGTCGTGAAGCAGTTCGCGGGCGCGGTGGTCGAAGGACGCCAGTGCGTCGATTACGTGCTTTGACTGTGACGATGTCCGACCAGCAACCTGAGCAGCAACCCGAGCGCGCGGCTCCCGCGCAATCGCCGGCGCAAACCCAGCCGGTGATCGAAAGTCCGTTCGTCGACAGCCTCGGCGCGCAGCTCATCGGCGCGCGCGATGGCACGAGCGAGGTGGCGTTGCCGCTCGCCGAGCGTCATCTGAACACGTGGAACGTCGCGCATGGCGGCGTGACCATGACGCTGTGCGACATCGCGCTCGCGATGGCCGCGCGCAGCGTCGCCGCCGACGGCATCGGCGTCGTCACGGTCGAGATGAAGGTGAACTTCATGCAGCCCGGTCGCGGCGAATTGCGCGCGTACGGCCGCCTGCTGCACCGCTCGACGACGATGGCCTATTGCGAAGGCGAAGTGCGCGACAGCGAAGGGCACTTCGTCGCGAAAGCGCTCGGCACCTTCAAGTACATGCGCCGGCTCGCGGTAGGCCGCGAGGTCACGCGTCAGCGCCTGCGCAGCGATCCGAATGCGCGTCCCGGCCCGAGCGACGGCTGAGTCGCGCGGCTTTATTTTTCCTCCACCTTCAAAGTGAACGCGATGTCCCAGACCAATCGACAGATCCTGCTCGCCTCGCGCCCGCAAGGCGCGGCCAGCACCGAGAATTTCCGCTTCGTCGTCACGCCGCTCGCGGAGGGCCAGCTGCGCGTGCGCAATCACTGGCTCTCGCTCGATCCGTACATGCGCGGGCGCATGAACGACAGCAAGTCGTACGCGGCGCCGCAGCCGCTCGATGAAGTGATGATCGGCGGCACGGCGGGCGAAGTGGTCGAGTCGCGCAATGCCAAGTTCAAGGTCGGCGACAAGGTGGTCGGCATGCTCGGCTGGCAGGAATACGGCGTCTCGGACGGCGTTGGCCTCTATACCGTCGACACGACCCATGTGCCGCTGTCCGCGTATCTCGGCGCGGTCGGCATGCCCGGGGTCACCGCGTGGTACGGGCTCAATCGCATCATCGCGCCGAAGGCGGGCGAGACGGTCGTGGTGAGCGCGGCGAGCGGTGCGGTCGGCAGCGTGGTCGGGCAGCTCGCCAAGCTCGCGGGCTGCCGTACGGTGGGCATCGCGGGCGGCGCGGACAAGTGCCGCTATGTGACCGAGACCCTCGGCTTCGATGCGTGCGTCGACTACAAGGCGGGCAATCTCTACCAGGACTTGAAGGCCGCAACGCCCGATGGCGTCGATGGCTACTTCGAGAACGTGGGCGGCGCGGTGCTCGATGCCACGCTCGCGCGCATGAACGCGTTCGGGCGCATCGCGCTGTGCGGGATGATCGCGGGCTATGACGGCGAGCCGATGCCGCTCAAGTATCCGCAGCTCATGCTCACGCAGCGCCTGCTCGTGCAGGGCTTCATCGTGAGCGAGCACATGGAGGTCTGGCCCGAGGCGCTCAAGACGCTCGGCACGCTCGTCGCGCAACGCAAGTTGCACTATCGCGAGACCATCGCCGAAGGGCTCGAGAATGCACCGGCTGCGTTCATCGGCTTGCTCAAGGGCCATAACTTCGGCAAGCAGCTCGTCAAGCTGGTCTGACTTTCAACGCAGGTCTTCGACGCAGGGATTCATCGATGCTTGAACCGTTCGACTTCGACGGCCGCGTGGCCGTCATCACCGGGGCCGCGAGCGGCTTCGGCCGGGCATTTGCAGAAGAGGGCGCGCGGCGCGGCATGAAGCTCGTGCTCGCCGACGTGGTGCCCGAGCTGCTCGCGCAGACTGTCGAGGCGCTGCGCGCGCAGGGCGCCGACGCGATCGGCGTGCCCACCGACGTACGCAACGCCGAAGCAGTCGAAGCGCTCGCGCAGACCGCCATCGACAAGTACGGCAAGGTCCATCTGCTGTTCAACAACGCGGGCGTCGGCACGGGCGGCTTCGTTTGGGAGAGCAGCGCGAACGACTGGGACTGGGTGTTCGGGGTCAATGTGATGGGCGTCGCCAACGGCTTGCGTGCGTTCACGCCGCGCATGCTCGCGCAGGGTGAAGCCGCACACATCGTCAATACGGCTTCGGTGGCCGGGCTGTTGTCGCCGCCGGCGATGGGCGTCTACAACGCGTCGAAGCACGCGGTCGTCGCGCTCACCGAGACGCTCTATCACGATCTGCAGACCGTCGGCACGCAAGTGGGCTGCTCGCTGCTGTGTCCCGCGTTCGTGCCGACCGGCATCGCCGACGCCGAGCGCAGCCGTCCCGACGCGCTGCGCAACGGCGCGCCGCGCACGCGCTCGCAGCAGGCCGCCGATCTGCAGTTGCAGCGCGCGGTGCGCTCGGGCAAGCTCACGGCCGGCGATGTCGCCGCACGCACATTCGAGGCCGTGCGCGAGCGCCAGTTCTATGTGATCACGCATCCGGCCATTCTCGCGACGGTCAGGCTGCGTCACGAGGACATCGAGACTGGCCGCAATCCCGTCGATCCGCTCTCGCTCAAGCCCGAAGTCAAAGCCGCAGGCTGAGTCCCGTTCCATCGCACCATGCCGCTCAATCCCCGCGTCGAGCAAGTGCTCGACATGATAAGGCGCGCGAGGCGCGCGCCTTATCACGAACTCACGCCCGCCGAGGCGCGCGCCGCCTATGAGAAGAGTGCGCCGATCCTCGAGATCGCGAGCGCGCCGATGCATTCGGTCGAAGACCTGGCCGTGCCCGTGCGCGACGGCACGACGATCCGCGCGCGCCTCTATTGTCCGGTCGAGCCACACTGGGCCGAGCCGTTGCCCGCGCTCGTCTATTTTCATGGCGGCGGCTTCACTGTCGGCAGCGTCGACACGCACGACGCGCTGTGCCGGATGTTCGCGCGCGACGCGCGCTGCGCGGTGCTGTCGGTCGATTACCGGCTCGCGCCCGAGCATCGCTTTCCGACTGCCGTCGACGATGCGTTCGATGCGTATCGCTGGCTCCATGACAACGCGGCCGCTTACGGTCTCGATGCGCAGCGTGTTGCGCTAGGCGGCGACAGCGCGGGCGGCACGCTCGCGGCCGTGTGCGCGGTGCTCGCGCGCGATGCGGGGATGGCGCCCGTGCTGCAACTGCTGATCTATCCGGGCACGGGCGGCCATCGAGCCACGGCATCGCACGAGCGGCTCGCAGACGGTTATCTGCTTTCCGGGGAAACGATCGACTGGTTCTTCGAGCAGTACCTGCGTAGCGAGGCCGATCGCGACGACTGGCGTTTCGCGCCGCTCGACGGCACGCATGGCGCGCCCGGTTTTCAGGGGCTCGCACCCGCATGGATCGCGACGGCCGAATACGACCCGCTCAGCGACGAAGGCGCGCTCTACGCGGACAAGCTGCGCGCGGCCGGCAACGCCGTGCGCTTCGTCTGCTATGCGGGGATGATCCACGAATTCTTCAAGATGGGCGGCTTCGTGCCCGAGGTGGCGCGCGCTCACGCTGACGCGGCGGCAGCGCTTGCCGAGGCATTCGCCACGCGTTAGCGTGAGATCGCGAAGCGTTCGTGCCGCTCGAACTCGCCGGGCCGCACGATGCGATGCGAGCCGTTGTCGTCGCTGCGCTCGATCACGTCCACTTCGACGCCTGCGCCCGTGACGCTCACGCGCAGCGCCGTCGTGCCACGCGTACCGTACTCGGGCGTTTCGATGAACGCCGCCGACAACGCGCGTTCGCGTTCGAGCGGCAGGCCCGTCGCGGGCAACTCGTCGTCGCGGGCGATCTGCGGGTCGCGCATCATCGCGATCAGCGTGGCGAGCGGCGCATCATCATCGGCCCCGGCCAGATGCGCGAGTTCGGCGCGTTTTTTGACGAGCTTCGGCCAGGGCGTATCGAGCACCGCGTTCGAAATACCGTGCGTGCCTTCGGGCAACAGGGCAGGCGGCCGATCCGAGCGGTTGCAGTACCAGCCCAGTTCGCGCCGGGCAAAGTCGCCGACCAGCAGATTGAAGCCGTTGTAGAGACTGCCGTTGTGCGCGACTTCGTGCAGATAGTCGAGCGGCGTGCCCTGAGCGCCAGCGAGCCACGCCGACACGAGCGTGCCGCGCGTCGGCGCATCGGCGCGCATCTCGTGCGGCGCGCGATAGTTGGTGAGCGCGGCAAAGCGCCCGCCGCGCGTGAGTCCGAGCCACGTGCCGCCGCCGACCAGATCGCGGCCCGCCAGCACGCCCGGCGTGTCGTCCCACCAGTGCAGCGGTTCGGCCGTGCGGCGCAGGAATTCGTCGCGGTTGGCCGCGAGCGTCATGAGCGCGCCCGCGCTTGCGCGGGGCCGCCAGTCGAACACGATCAGGCACATCGGCGCGCGCCTCTCCGGTTGGTCTTTTACGTTGTCGGCGACGCGGCGTGCGTGTCGTTCAGATTTCGGTGGGCAGGGCGTAGGGCAGTGCGAGCATGCGCAGCGCCGGGCCTTCGGCCGCGCCCAGGTGCACGCTGCCGTGTTCGAGCGCCGCGAGCTTGATCTCGGCGAGCAGGTCGACGCCGCCATCGGGCGCACTCGCCGCGTTGACGACCATGCCGCACGGCTGGCCGGGGTCGTCGGAATGGAACAGCTCGGCGCCGGCGTGCGCGGCGTCGAGGCCCGCCATCACGCTCGCGAGCGCGGTGCGGCGCTTGATCGTGCCGCGATACTGGCTGCGCGCGACGATCTCCTGGCCCGGATAGCAGCCCTTGCGGAAATTGACGCCGCCGAGCACGTCGTAGTTGACCATCTGCGGGACGAACTGCTCGACCACCGGCTGGGTGATGCGCGGCTCGCCCGCGTGGATGTCGAGCCAGTCCCAGACCGAAGGCGGCACGCGCGTGAGCGCGGGTTCGAGCGTCGCGAGCTTCGCCTCGACGGCGGCTTTCGGGCCGACCCACAGATAGCGCAGACGGCCGAGCGCATCGGGCACACGGATCAGCGTGCCGAGCGGATCGTCGGTCTTGACGTGCACGCCGTCGGGCAGCACGTCGAACACGCTCGCGAGCGCACCGCGCACATCGCCCGCGAGGCCGACGACGGCGAGCTCGCCGGTGGCATCGACGAGCTTTGCCTTCGCGCGCAGCACGAACATCGACAGGCGCTTTTGCACGGCCGGTTGCACGTCGCGCGAAATCAGCAGGCGAATCGTCTCGCCGGACTTCCACGTGAGAAACGACGCCAGCAGCCGGCCCTTGGGCGAGCAGTAGCCCGCGAGGCGCGCGCCGGTGACGTCGAGATGCTGGATGTCGTTGGTGAGCTGGCTGTGCAGGAAGCTCGCGGCATCGTCGCCGGTCGCGTCGATCACGCCGAATTGCGAGAGCACCGCGAAGGCGCCGCCCTGGGTCACGGCATCGAACGCGGCGGCAGCGGGGGCGCCAGCGGTGGCAGCCGGGAGGTCAGCGGGGGAAGCGAGCGGCGAATTCATGGAATTGGGTAGCAAGTCAATCCTGACTTTGGCGAGGGCAAGCGCTCATTATAGGCAGCCTGCCGGTTCGTCGTCGGCATGCCCCCGCAGGGTGCAGGCGTTTGGACTGCTGCCTCACCGCTTGCGCCAACTCAAGCGTGAAACGTGCGCAGTGCCTCTACCGTGCCCAGCGAAAACTGGCTGCCATCCTGGTCGCTGGAGACCCAGACGATCGCGGGCTCGTCCAGTTCGACGCTATCGCCCGCGCCGAGCCAGTGGTCCACCAGCTTGCCTTCGACCGTGATCCAGATCACGCCGCGCGTGACGTGCACCGCCTCGCAGGCGGGCACGTACCACTTCTTGGGCGAATCGCTCCGGTCGATCTCATAAGTTCTGATTTCACGCATGTTGTCTTCTACCTAAACCTGGATCCCCTCAATTCGAATAGCGTTCCGGTGTGCATAAATCGCCTGGGGAGGGCGGCCAATCTTCGTTGCAAGGTGGAACGGCAGTCTTGATATTAGCCAGCGGACTTCCTACGAACTATCGGAAAAGTACGATTTCGTGAAAGGCGCTGGCCCAATCCGCTCGCTCCCCGCGCGAGTTGCGACCGTGCCGGATCGGGTCCTCATGCCTATACAATAGCGGGTCGAAGGTCAGAAAAATCTGCAGACGGCATGGCGTCAAAGCGGGTCCGAATGACGCCTTTCCGTTTTAAATCAAACCACTAGTATTTCGACTCGTTCAATTCTTGCCGTGTCCTTCTTGAAGAAATGCCTTGCCGCCGGCATCGTGCTCGTCCTGATCGCGCTCGCCGGCGTCGGCGGAGTCTGGTACTGGGCCACGACGCCCGTCGCGCTCGCGAGCCCTCAACTCGATGTCACGATCACCCCGCACAGCACGGTGCGCGCCGTCACCGCGCAGTTGCGGCGCGGCGGCGTGCCCATGGAACCGCGCTTGTTCGTCCTGATGACGCGCGCGCTCGGCCTGCAAAGCCAGCTCAAGGCGGGCAACTACGAGTTCAAGCAGGGCGTCACGCCGTATCAGGTGCTGCAGAAGATGGCGCTGGGCGACGTCAACGAGTACCTCGCGACCATCGTCGAGGGCTGGACCTTCCGCAAGATGCGCGCCGAACTCGATGCCAACCCCGCGCTCAAGCACGATACGGCCGGCATGAGCGACGCCCAGTTGCTCGCGGCGATCGGCGCGCCGCCCGCGCCGCTCGATAACGGCGAGGGTCTGTTCTTCCCCGACACCTATCTGTTCGACAAGGGGTCGAGCGACCTCGACGTCTACCGGCGCGCCTACAAGGTCATGCAGACGCGTCTCGCTGAAGCGTGGGCCGCGCGCGCGCCCGGCCTGCCGGTCAGCACCCCGTACGAGGCCCTCACGCTCGCCTCGCTGGTCGAGAAGGAGACCGGCAAGGCCGGCGACCGGCCGCTCGTCGCCGCGGTGTTCGCGAACCGGTTGCGCGCGGGCATGCCGCTGCAGACCGATCCGTCGGTGATCTACGGGCTCGGCGACAACTACACTGGGCGCCTGCGCAAGCGCGACCTGCAAACCGACTCTCTTTACAATACCTACCTGCGCATGGGATTGCCGCCCACGCCCATCGCGCTGCCCGGCGTGGCGGCGCTGCAGGCTGCCATGAACCCGGCCTCGACCTCGGCGCTGTACTTCGTGGCGCGCGGCGACGGCAGCAGCCAATTCTCTGACACGCTCGGCGACCACAACAAGGCCGTCGACAAATACATCCGGGGGCAGTAATGGCGCGCGGCAAGTTCATCACATTCGAAGGCATCGACGGCGCCGGCAAGACCACGCATCTGGCCTGGTTTCGCGAGCGCCTCGGCGACAAGCTCGCGTCCCAGGGCCGCTCGGTCGTCATGACCCGCGAGCCCGGCGGCACGCCGCTCGGCGAAGCGCTGCGGGAGATCGTGCTGCACCAGCCGATGGACCTCGAAACCGAGGCGCTGCTGATGTTCGCGGGCCGCCGCGAGCATCTCGCGCAAGTGATCGAGCCGGCCCTCGCACGTGGCGACTGGGTGCTGTCCGACCGCTTCACCGACGCGACCTTCGCCTACCAGGGCGGCGGTCGCGGCCTGCCGCGCGACAAGCTCGAAACGCTCGAACGCTGGGTGCAGGGCGGCTTCCAGCCCGACCTGACCGTGCTGTTCGACGTGCCGCCCGAGACCGCGAGCGAGCGGCGCGGCGCGGCGCGCGAGCCGGACCGTTTCGAGAGCGAGACCGAGGCGTTTTTCAACCGCACGCGCGCCGAGTACCTGCGCCGCGCCGAAGAAGCGCCGTACCGTTTCGCGATCGTCGATTCGAATCAGAGCATCGAACAAATTCGCGAAAAACTCGAAGATATTCTTCTAAGTCTTTGAATTTTTAAGGATATATGGCCGGCTTATAAAGCGCAGCCAGCTCAGCCGATACACGAAGCAACCACCGCTAACGAATTGATTTAAAACGATGATCTATCCGTGGCAAACCGAAGACTGGAACCGCCTGCAGCAATTGCGTGCGCACTGGCCGCATGCGCTGCTGCTGCACGGCCAGGCCGGTATTGGCAAGCTGCAGTTCGCGCAGCATCTCGCCCAGGGGCTGTTGTGTGAATCGGCGCTGCCCAACGGCGAGCCGTGCGGCACGTGCGCCGCCTGTCACTGGTTCACCCAGGGCAATCATCCGGACTACCGCATCGTGCTGCCCGAGGCGCTCGCCGAACTGGCCGGCACGGCCAGCGCCGACGAGAAGCCCGAGAAAGCCGACAAGGGCGAGGGCGAGGAAGGCAAGAAGACCCGCGCGCCCAGCAAGGAAATCCGCATCGAACAGGTGCGCGCGCTGCTCGACTTCAGCGCGCTCGGCTCGCATCGCGGCGGCGCGCGCGTGGTCGTGCTGTATCCGGCCGAAGCGCTCAACGTGGCCGCCGCCAACGCGCTCCTCAAGACGCTCGAGGAACCGCCCGCCGGCGTGGTGTTCCTGCTCGTATCGGCGCGCATCGACCGCTTGCTGCCGACCATCATCAGCCGCTGCCGCCAGTGGCCGCTCGGCACGCCCGCGCCGCAGGCCGCCGAGGCCTGGCTCAAGGGCGAGGGTATCGACGGCGCCGCAGCGCTGCTCGCGGAGGCCGGCGGCGCGCCGCTCGCCGCGCGCGCACTCGCGCACGACGAGAACCGCACGCTGCGCGACTGGACCATCGCCCAACTGGGCGGCGGCGCGAAGTGCGACGCCTTCGCGTGTGGCGAGACGCTCCAGAAGCTGCCGGTGCCGCTCGTGCTCGGCTGGCTCCAGCGCTGGCTTTACGATCTGCTCGCCGAGCGCACGGCGGGCCGGCCGCGCTATTTTCCGCAGGCGCGCGCCGCGCTCGCGCGTTGCGCGGGCGAACTCGATGCGGCCGCGCTCGCACGCTTCACCAAGACCGTCACGCACCAGCGCGCGGTCGAAAATCACCCGCTCAATGCACGCCTGGTGTTCGAGGAACTGTTTCTCGGCTATCGTGAATTGTTCGCCTGACCTGTCCCGCGAGCCGGGCGCCCTCGTGGCGACCGGCTGCCTTTTTCTGCCCGTATCATGAGTCTTGCCTACCGCGATGCCACCCTCGACGATCTGCCCGCTATCGTCGCGATCTACAACTCGACCGTGCCGGGCCGCCAGGTCACGGCCGATCTCGAACCCGTGAGCATCGACAGTCGCGTGCCCTGGTTCGAGGCGCACGGCCCGGCCACGCGCCCGTTGTGGGTCGTCGAGGAGGCGGGCGAGGTGATCGCGTGGCTGAGCTTTTCGGATTTCTACGGGCGCCCCGCGTACCGGCGCACCTCCGAGGTCAGCATCTATCTGGCCGAGGCCGCGCGCGGCAAGGGGCTCGGCCGCGAGCTGCTGGCGCGTGCGCTCGCAGCCGCGCCCGGACTCGGGATCGATACCGTGCTTGGCTTCGTGTTCGGCCATAACGAGCCAAGCCTGCGGCTCTTTCAGGCGTTCGGCTTCACCGCGTGGGGCACCTTGCCGCGTGTCGCCGTGCTCGACGACATCGAGCGCGATCTCGTGATTCTCGGCAAGCGCCTCGACGCGCCGAGCGCTTCGTAATTCCGGGCGGCTGTCCCGGCCGCCTCGTCAGTTTCGTATCAGGACGCCCATGTTTGTCGATTCCCATTGCCACATCAACTTCGAAGGCCTCGCGGACCGCCTGCCGCAGGTGCTCGAAAACATGCGCTCGCATGCGGTCACGCACGCGCTGTGCGTGTCGGTCGATCTGGAGACGCTGCCGTCGGTGCTCGATATCGCCGGGCGCTACGAGAACGTCTACGCATCGGTTGGCGTGCATCCCGACCACGAGGACGCGCAAGAGCCGACGGTGGCCGAACTCGTCGAGTTGGCGCAGCACCCGAAGGTCGTCGCGATCGGCGAGACCGGGCTCGACTACTACCGGCTCGGCGAGCGCACGATCGCCGATATGGAATGGCAGCGCGAGCGCTTTCGCACCCATATCCGCGCGGCGCACGCCACCGGCAAGCCGCTGATCGTGCATACGCGCGCCGCCTCCGACGACACGCTGCGCCTCATGGAAGAGGAGCGCGCGGGCGTGCCGGGCGGGGTCATGCACTGCTTCACCGAGCCGTGGACGATCGCCGAGCGTGCGCTCGCGCAGAACTTCTACATCTCGCTGTCGGGCATCGTCACGTTCAAGAGTGCGACCGACGTGCAGGACGTCGCGCGCCGCGTACCGCTCGAGCGTTTGCTGATCGAGACCGACTCGCCGTACCTCGCGCCGGTGCCGTATCGCGGCAAACCGAATGAACCTGCGTACGTCAGCCATGTCGGAAGATTCATTGCGCAGCAGCGCGGGCTGCCCGATACGGAGCTGGCCGCGGCGACGAGCGAGAATTTCTTCCGCCTCTTCAAGATCCCGGCCTGATCCCGAGCCTGCGCATCGACGATGATTAATCGTTATTTATCAAAAGCATACGGCATTTTATTAAGGCAAAACATGAACGCATACCCGACTTCGTCCGCCTCTTTCCTTTCGACCGGCTTGCGTCGCGCGCTCGTCACGCTGGCGCTCGCCGCCGGCGCGACGTTCGGGGCGACCGCCCACGCGGCCTCGGTCGACTCGGTGGTGAAGTCCGTCAAGTTCGATGACGCGAAGGGTGTCCAGCGCGCGCTCGCGGACGGCATGGATCCGAATACGGTCGACAGCCAGGGCATGCCGCTCATCGTGATCGCGGCGCGCGAGAAGTCGGACGAAGTGGCCAACGTCCTGATCGCCAACCCGAAAACCAACCTCGAAGCGCAGGACCGCGCCGGCGAAAACGCCATGATGCTCGCCGCGCTCAACGGCGACATCGAGCTCGTCAAGGCGCTGATCGCCAAGGACGCCGAAGTCAACAAGAAGGGCTGGGCGCCGCTCCACTACGCGGCGGCCAACGGCAACGACGAGGTCGTCAAGCTGCTGCTCGACCACTCGGCCTATGTCGATGCGGGCTCGCCCAACGGCACCACGCCGCTCATGATGGCCGCGCGTGGCGATCACATCTCGACGGTCAAGCTGCTGCTCGACAACGGCGCCGACCTCAACGTGAAAAACCAGATCGGCATGAACGCGCTCGATTTCGCCAAGCAGTACAAGGCGCCCGACGTGATCAAGGGACTTTCGGCCCGCATGCAGCAGGCGCCGGCCGGCACGACGGCACCGCAAAACGGTGCAAAATAACGCTTCGGCGCAGCAACGGGGACGCGAGATCGCCCGGCAGACCGTCACCACGCGGTTAGACGCGGCGCGCGTGGCGCCGCACCACACGTATTGAACAAGGGGGAATGATGCTACGGGCTCTGGTTTTTGCCGGCGCACTTGCGCTGCCGCTGTCGGCCTTTGCGTTTTCGGCGAGCGACCTCAACCGTCTGTGCATGAAGACGGACGTCGCGTCGCGCAGCGCCTGTGCGGCCTACATCGAAGGCGCGGCCGATGGCGTGTTCAACACCATCGACGCAATCGGCGGCACCACGGGCCCGCGCGTCGGCCAGTATTTCTGCCTGCCGCCCGATGCGCGCTCGGCGCAATTGACCGACGCGGTGCGCAAGTACATCGCCGACAATCCGAACGTCGCCGGGTACAACGCCAGCACGGCGGTGTCGCTCGGGCTCGGCAAGGCGTTTCCCTGCAAGTCGGGCAGCTAGGCGTGGCGCGGCTGGCGCCGGTGGGCGTGTTGACCGCTTGCCGATCTGGCCGCCAGCCCACCAGCCTGCGGTCACCTTGAACCGCGATCCCGCGCGCCGGGACCGCCGCGAGCGGCACCGCGCCGCCGCGCCATCGAAGGGCGCTTCGCCCTGACACTCCCTGTCCGTCGCGGGCAGGGCTCGCCGCGGGCACCACGCCCGTGCCGTTTCCACGCCACTCACGAGGAAAAGGCTGCCGATGCTGAGCCCCGACGATCTCGACCGTTTCGCGCAAGCGCCGCTGCACAACTGGCCCGGTGCGCTCGTCGTCACGGGCGTGGCACTGCTGTTCGTGCTCGCCGCGCACTGGATCGGCAGCCGCGTGATCGGGCGGGTGGCGCGCCCGTATCCGCATATCACCGCGTTCGTGCGGCGCATGCGCCAGCCCGCGCTGCTCGTGCTGTTCGTCGTCGCGCTCGAGATCGTCTGGTGGGAAGCGCCCGATACGCTGCGCTTCATCGCCAGCCTGCGCGACCTCGCGGCGTTCTCGCTGATCGCCGCGATCACCTGGCTCTCGGTGCGCTGCGCGGGTGCGATCGGCGAGGCCATCATCGCGGCGCATCCGCTCGATATCGCCGACAATCTGCAAGCCCGCGCGATTCATACCCAGGCGCGCGTGCTTGCGCGCTCGGTGATGGTCGTGATCGTGATCTTCGGGCTCGGCGCCGCGCTGATGACCTTCCCCAACGTGCGCCAGATCGGCGCGAGCCTGCTCGCATCGGCGGGTGTGGCGGGGCTCGTCGCCGGTATCGCGGCACGGCCTGTGCTGGGCAATCTGATCGCCGGCTTGCAGATTGCGCTGTCCCAGCCGATCCGTCTCGACGACGTCGTCGTGATCCAGGGCGAGTGGGGGCGCATCGAGGAGATCACCGGCACCTACGTGTCGGTGCGGATCTGGGATCAGCGCCGCTTGATCGTGCCGCTGCAATGGTTCATCGAGAATCCGTTCACGAACTGGACGCGCAGCAGCTCGCAGATCATCGGCACGGTGTTCGTGTGGGTCGACTACCGCATGCCGCTCGCGCCGCTGCGCGAGGAGCTGGCGCGCATCGTCGAGCAGGCGCCCGAATGGGACCGGCGTGTCCAGGTGCTGCAAGTCACCGACACGAACGAACGGGCGATGCAGTTGCGCGTGCTCGTGAGCTCGCAGGACTCGGGGCTCAACTGGGATTTGCGTTGCCGCGTGCGCGAAGGGCTGCTCGATTTCATCAACGCCCACTATGCGCAGTTCCTGCCGCGCGCGCGGGCCGAAGTATCGGCGGAACTGGACGAACCCGCCGCCGACGAGGTGCCGGAGTCGCCGCGCGATGCCGGACCGGGCGCAGCGGCCAGCACATCGGCTCGCACCGAGGCGGACCCGGTCGCGGGCCGTGGCGCGCGCGTCGTCGATGGACTGACGAACGAAAGATCGAAACGGGGTTAGAGGAGGATCACCGGGATGGGCAGACTGATTGTCGTGTCGAACCGTGTCGCATCGCCCGACGAAACCAAGGCGTCCGCCGGCGGGCTGGCGGTCGGCGTGTTTGGTGCGCTCAAGGACGCGGGCGGCGGCGTGTGGTTCGGCTGGAGCGGCGACGTCGTGAGCGAGAGCGTCGCGAATGCCGGGCCGGTGCTGCACGAAGAAGGCCCGGTCACCTACGCGACCGTCGGCCTCACGCGCAAGGACTACGACCAGTACTATCGCGGCTTTTCGAACGCGACGCTGTGGCCGGTCTTCCACTATCGCAACGACCTCGCGCGCTACGAGCGCGACGAGTACGCGGGCTACCGGCGCGTGAACGCGTGGCTCGCGCACAAGCTCGTCAAGCTGATCCAGCCCGACGACATCATCTGGGTCCACGACTATCACCTGATGGCGTTCGCGGAAGCGCTGCGCGCCGAGGGCATCCGCAACCGCATCGGTTTTTTCCTGCACATTCCGTTTCCCGCGCCGCAAGTGCTGCTCACGATCCCGCCGCACGAAGAACTCGTGAAATCGCTGTGCTGCTACGACTTGCTCGGCTTCCAGATCCGCACCGACCAGCAGGCGTTTCACGACTACCTCGTGCGCTGCGCGCGCGGCACCGTCATCGAGAACGGCGAGGCCGGCGAGGCCGAGGCGTTCGGCCGCCGTCTGCGTACCGGCGTCTATCGCATCGGCGTGTTTCCCGACGAGATCGCGAGTCAGGCCGAGCGCTATGAAAGCCGCCAGCATGTGCTCGATCTCAAGCAAAGCCTCGAAGGGCGCAAGCTCATCATGAGCGTCGACCGGCTCGACTATTCGAAGGGTCTGGTCGAGCGCTTTCGCGCAGTCGAGCTGTTGCTCGAACGCGCGCCCGAATGGCGTGGCAACGTCTCGCTCGTGCAGATCGCGCCGCCCTCGCGCTCGGATGTCGCCACCTATCGCGACATTCGCGAGGAACTGGAGCGGGAAGCCGGGCGCATCAACGGACGATACTCGGGACTCGACTACACGCCGATCCGCTATCTGAGCCAGCAGTACGATCGCTGGAAGCTGATGTCGCTCTTTCGCGAGTCGCAAGTGGGCTTCGTCACGCCGCTGCACGACGGCATGAATCTCGTTGCCAAGGAATACGTCGCGGCCCAGAATCCCGCCGATCCTGGCGTGCTGGTGCTGTCGATCTTCGCGGGCGCGGCGGCCGAGCTGAGCGGCGCACTGCTCGTCAATCCCCACGATGCGCTCGGCATGAGCGAGGCGCTTCAGCAAGCCTTGTCGATGCCGCTCGACGAACGCAAGGAGCGCTTCGAGGTCAATATGGACGCGCTGCGGCGCAACGACCTCGGCAAGTGGCGCGACTCTTTTCTGCGCGACCTGCGCAATGTGCCGACGCCGCAACCTTGATACGCCGCTCTTGATTCCGTTTATTCGATGCTGACTTCGCTTGCCGTTGCCAACTACCGCTCGCTGCGCGAGCTGATCGTGCCGCTCGGCGCACTGAACGTCGTCACCGGCCCCAACGGCAGCGGCAAGTCGAATCTCTATCGCGCACTGCGCCTCATCGCGCTCACAGCGCGCGGCGGCGTGATTCCGGCGCTCGCCCGCGAAGGCGGCCTGCAATCGACCTTGTGGGCCGGCCCCGAGCGCTTCTCGCGCGCGATGCTGAGCGGCGACGCGCCCGTGCAGGGCACCACGCGCAAGGAGCCGGTGCATCTGCGTCTGGGCTTCGCGGGTGACGACTTCGGCTATGCGATCGACCTCGGTCTGCCGCTGCCGGCCTCCACGTCGCAGTTTTCGCTCGATCCTGTGATCAAGCGCGAATGCATCTGGAGCGGCCCGTTCCTGCGGCCTTCGACCTTGCTCGTCGATCGCGCCGGGCCGACCATCCGGCTGCGCGACGAGGGCGGCGACTGGATCACGCTCGCCCAGCCGGTGGCGAGTTTCGACAGCATGATGACCGAGTACGCGGACCCGCGCGGCGCGCCCGAGATGATCGCGGTGCGCGAGCGGATCCGCTCGTGGCGTTTCTACGACCACTTCCGCACCGATGAACACGCACCGGCGCGCCTGCCGCAGATCGGCACCCACACGCCCGCGCTCGCCGACGACGGCGCCGATCTCGCCGCCGCGCTGCAGACCATCCGCGAGATCGGCGACGCGCAGGCGCTCGACGCGGCCATCAGCGATGCCTTTCCCGGCGCGCGCGTGTCGATCCTCAACCATGAGGGACGCTTCGAACTCGCGCTGCATCAGCAGGGCTTGTTGCGCGCCTTGAAGGCCGCCGAACTGTCCGACGGGACGCTGCGCTATCTGTTGCTGGTCGCGGCGCTGCTGAGCCCGCGGCCGCCCGCGCTGTTCGTGCTCAACGAACCGGAGACGAGCCTGCACCCGGACTTGCTGCCTTCGCTCGCGCGTTTGATCGCGTTGGCCTCGACGCGCTCGCAGGTGCTGGTGGTCTCGCATGCGGCGCGGCTCGTCGCCGCGCTGGAGCGCGAGGCGGGCAGCCAGTCGCTGGTGCTCGCGCGGGAACTGGGCGCGACCGTGCTCGCGGACGGCGACGAGATCGAACGCCCCGCGTGGAAGTGGCCGGCGCGCTGAGTCTAGCCGACGGCCTTGCGCGCGAAAGGCAAAGGAATGAGGCCGAGCACGAGCATGCAGCCCGTGATGATGATCGCCGCGCCCGCGAGCTGGACCGCCGACAGGCTCTCATGGAGCAGCGACGAACCGACCGCGACGGCCACCACGGTCACGACGAACTCGACGCTGATCGCGCGTGTCGGGCCCACCGAGGCGACCAGGCGGAAATAGAGCACATAGGCGAGCGCACTCATGAGGCCGCCGAGCGCGATCAGATAGCCGTAGTCGCCCAGCTTCGGCGTGCCCGGCACCGGCACCGCGACGAGCAGCGGCAGCGTGAAGAAGCCGCCGAACAGGAACGAGCCGATCGTGACTTCCCATGAATCGAGCTGGCGCAGATGGCGGCTCGCATAGTTGCTGCCGAACGCGGCGCAGAACGATGCGAACAGCGTGCTCGCGCAGCCGAGCGCGAACTCGCCGGTGACGGGCACGGCCGGGAAGCCGACCAGCAGCACGATCCCTGACGCGCCGAGCACGAGTCCGGCGAGCCGCTGCGCCGTGATCCGCTCGATTCCCCAGACCTGGCTGATCAGCATCGAAAAGAGCGGGATCGCGGCGACGAGGATCGCGGCCATCGCGGTGCCGATGCGCGGCGTCGCATAGGAAAGCCCGATCAGCTGCCCCGCGACGGTGGTCGCACCGACCACGGCGAGCGGCCGGTACGCCGCCTTGAAATGAAGCTTGCGCCGCGTCGCGAAAGCAATCCCGAGCAGTGTCGCGGCGGCGACGAACGAGCGCAGCGTGACCGCGCCGACCCAGCCGAACGTCTCGACCACGTGCAACATGACCAGAAACGAAAATCCCCACAGGCCGGCGAGACACAGGTAGACGACGGTATCGCGCGGCTTCATGCGAGCGCTCCGCGACGACGGGACAGCGCGGCAAAGCACGACGGCGGCAAGAACGGGCGCTGCAGTTGACGAGACATGGGACGAACCGGCATATGGCGACGCTGACGACGAGGCTGGAAATTATAGTGAGGCTGTCGGAGCGTAAAATTGCCAGAACTGAAAGTCAAGGAGCACAAGGTGTCCGAGGTCATCGACATACCGGCGCGGCTGCGCGCGCTGCGCGAGCGCTGGGCGCTGACGCAGCGCGATCTGGCCCGGCGCACCGGGCTCGCGCACACGACGATCGCGAAAATCGAGCGCGGCGAGATCAGTCCGACGGTGGCATCGCTGCAGAAGATCGCGGCGAGCTTCCAGATGCCGCTCACGGCACTGCTCGACGCGAGCGCGGACGCGCCCCAGCCGATCTTCTTCGCCCGCGACGACCTGACCGTCGTGGCGATCGGCCAGCACACCATGCGCCAGGTCGGCAGCAACCTGAGCCGGCGTGCGCTGCAGATGCTGGAAAGCACGTGGGAGGTCGGCGCCGATAGCGGTCCGACCACGCTCGGTCACGCGGGCGAGGAGGCCGGCTTCGTGATCCGGGGCAAACTGGAGGTCACGGTCGGCGATGCGACGCGTGTGCTCGGACCGGGCGAGGCGTACTGTTTCGAGAGCCGCGTGCCGCACCGCTTTCGCAACGCGGGCGACGAGGCGTGCGTCGTCGTGTCGGCGGCCACGCCCCCGAGCCTGTAGCTCGGGCGAGCAAGCTACAATGACCCGCGTCGCCGCGCCCCGATGGCGCCCCACATGATGACCAGGCACGCTGCATGCGTGCCGCGCCGGTACAGACTGATGGAGAAAAGCCCGATGAGAATTGCGCAGATCGCCCCCTTGACCGAGTCCGTGCCGCCCAAGCTCTACGGCGGCACCGAGCGCGCCGTGTCGTACATCACGGAAGCGCTGGTGGATCTCGGTCACGACGTGACGCTGTTCGCCAGCGGCGACTCGCTCACGCGTGCGAGGCTCGAGCCGGTGTGGCCGCGCGCGCTGCGGCTCGACCCGGCCATCCGCGACCGCGTGGCGCCGCACATGCTGCTCATGGAACTGGTCCGCCGCAAGGCCGACGAGTTCGACGTGCTGCACTTTCACATGGACTACTACTCGTTTTCCGTGTTCAAGCGCCAGGACACGCCGTTCGTGACGACGCTGCATGGCCGGCTCGACTTGCCCGAACAGCAGCCCGTGTTCGATACGTTCAATACCGCGCCTGTCATTTCGATTTCGAACGCGCAGCGCCAGCCGCTGCCGCAGGCCAAGTGGCTCTCGACGGTCTATCACGGACTGCCCGAGCACCTCTACACACCGCAGCCCGTCGAGCAGCGCTATCTCGCGTTCCTCGGGCGCATCTCGCCGGAAAAGCGCGTCGATACCGCGATTCGCATCGCCGAACGCTGCGGTCTGCCGATTCGCATCGCCGCCAAGATCGACGCCGCCGACCGCGAGTATTTCGAGCGCGATATCAAGCCGCTGTTCGATTTGCCGTACGTGGAGTACATCGGCGAAATCGCCGATGGCGAGAAAGCCGCATTCCTCTCGGGCGCGCATGCGCTGCTTTTTCCAATCGACTGGCCCGAGCCGTTCGGGCTCGCGATGATCGAGGCGATGGCGTGCGGCACGCCCGTGATCGCGTTCAATCGCGGCTCGGTGCCCGAAGTCGTCGAAGATGGCGTGACGGGCTTTATCGTCGAGGATGAGATCGGCGCGGTGGCCGCGCTCGGCCGGCTTCATCACGTGTCGCGCGAGGGGGTGCGGCGGCGCTTCGAGGAGCGCTTCACCTCGCATCGCATGGCGCGCCAGTATCTGGAGGCGTATCAGGCCGTGATCCGCGCGAACAAGCGCTCGCGCTTCAAGGTGATCGATACGTCGCCGACCTGAGCGGCGCTCAGTGGCTCAGTGATGCGGTGTCTGCGAAGCGGATGAAGTGGGCGAGGCGGGCGGATGCGCGGGCGGCCGGCGCAATGCGCGCTTGACCCCGCCGAGCACGATGCCGAGCGCGAGCAGTGCCGCGGCCGGCACGACCCAGTAGCCGACGAACGCGTGCCACAGATAGCCCGCGAGCGTCGCGCGGCGCAGCGCGTATTCGTTGCGCGCCTCCTGCTGACGCGGTGCATTGGCGGCCAGCACGCTGGCCGGACAGCCGGCCGCGCTCGCCACCTCAGGGGTGCCGTGGCAGCGCAGCGGCGCCCCGGCGGCACGTTCGGCGTCGCTGAAATCCCACATGGTGAGCGCCTGCTGCAGATCGGCCCGGTTGTAGGCCATTTCTTCCTGGATTTCACGCACGGCCACGATCATCACGGGCACGGCCCAGAAGACGATCACCAACAGCCAGCGGCGAAACCAGCGATTCTTGTGTCTCCATGCCATCTGCGTCTCCGATCGGCGCGCGCGCACCGAAGTCAGGACGACGGCCCGATGGTCGTTGGAATGGTCGTGGGGCCGCCGTTGCAGCCATGATAGGAGATATTTGCTCGCCGCACGACTGCCCGCGCGGGCCAAGGCGCGCGAAGCCGGGGGCGAGACAGCGCAAAGCGAGGCCGCGCGCGGGCGGCCTCGCCAGGATCAGCTCTTGGTGGACAGGCACTGGCTCATGAAGGCCTTGCGGTCGTCGCCTTTTTTGTCGGCGGCCTGGGTGTTGCACGCCTTCATGCGCTCCTGCTGGGTCATCGGCTTGGGCGCGCTCGAGGCCGACAGGCATTTCTGCATGAACGCCTTGCGGTCGTCGCCTTTCTTGCCGTCGGCCTGGGCGTTGCAGGCCGTCATCTTGCTCTGCTGGCTGTTCTGTGCGATGGCCGGCGCGGCCAGCACGCCGCCCAGCACGATGGCAGCGATAACGGATTGGATCTTCATAGGACACTCCTGGAAGTGAAATCAACGTTGTCGATTGTCGTGCGAGCAGGCGCAAACGGCATTCCGGGCCCATCGCCGCGACCATTATGGCAAAGCCGTCATGAAAACGAAGCGGCCGTGGCCGCGGTTGACCGCGGTCCGCGTACGCCGGCGCGGCAGTATGATCGAATCGATATATTTTCGTCCTGGAGTATCCCCTATGCATTTCATCCTGCTGTACGAACTATCGGCCGATTATGTGGAGCGGCGGCCCGCACATCGCGCCGAGCATCTCGCGCTCGCCTGGGCGGCGGCCGGGCGCGGCGAGTTACTGCTCGCCGGCGCGCTCGCCGATCCAGTCGATCAAGCCATGCTGCTGTTTCAGGGCGACTCGCCCGAGGTGGCCGAAGCGTTCGCACGCTCCGATCCCTATGTGAAGGCCGGACTCGTCACGAGCTGGCGCGTGCGGCCGTGGCAGACGGTAGTCGGCGAGCACGCAAGCTCGCCGGTGCGCTGAACGGGGCCGGGTCGCGCGTCGCTCAGCCCTCGTTGCGCTCGCCTGCGTGCTCCTGCTGCGCGCGCGCGAGCAGCTCGCTCACTTGCGCATCGCCCGTCTGGTCGAAATCGAGGTAGAACTGGCCGACGCTGTAGAAGTGCGCGGGCATCTGCACGCAGACCAGTTCGTCGATGGCGCTGCCCAGCCGCGCGCGTGCTTCCACCGGCGCCACCGGCAGCGCCGCCACGATCCGCGAGGGCCCGCGCACGGCCAGCGCCCGCGCCGCCGCCTTGAGCGACGCGCCGGTGGCCATGCCGTCATCGACGATGATCGCGACCCGGCCGCCCACGCTCGCCGCCGCGCGCTCGCCCCGATAGCGTGCCTCGCGCCGGGCCAGTTCGGCGCGCGCGGCCGCCATCACGTCCGCCATTTGCTGCTCGCTCATCCCGACCCGATCGGCGAGTTCGGTGTCGACGTACTGGGCGTCGCCCGACGACAGCGCGCCGATCGCCAATTCCGGCTGCCACGGCACGCCGAGCTTGCACACCGGCAGCACGTCGAGTTCCACCGCCAGTGCGCGCGCGACTTCGTAGGCGACCGGCACACCGCCGCGCGGCAGCGCGAGCACGACCACGTCGGCGCGGCCCGCATACGCGTCCAGCAACGGGGCGAGCCGGCGGCCCGCGTCGCGGCGGTCGGTGAACGGACGGTCCATCGGCATCTCCCTCGCTCATGCTCAAACGATGCGCTCAGTGTGCCACGCGTGCGTGCGCGCGGGCCGGCGCGAGCCGATATGTCGGCAGCCGCCTTCATATTGGCGTTGCGCGCCAGCGGCGGCGGCTTTTGCACTTTCGCTCGAAGCGCGCAGTTGATTTGCATGCGCGTATTTATCGTTTGTGGCGCGCGATATGGCCCACTACGATGGCGGCTCAACCGTTCGACGAGGAGCCCGCCATGACTGGCACTGCCTGTTTCACGCCGCGCGTCATCGAACCCGTCGCGCTCGATGCGCCCGACGGCCTCGGGCTGGCGCTCGAACTGTGGTTCTCGCGCCCCATCGACGGCATCGCCGGCCGCGCGGTGCAGATCCACTTGCGGGCCGGCGCCCGCATGGAAGAGGCCGAGCAACTGCGCGATCTGCTGCGCGCGATCGGCGCCAATATCGTGGTCGCCTGAGCGGCGCCAGTTTCAGTCGATTTAGTCGCTTCAGTCGATGTCGGTCGCGAACAGCGCGTCGAGCAGATTCGACGACGGCCGCTCGGCGAGCCGCGTGAGCGATTCGATCATCTGCACCTGGCAGTCATCGAGCGCGATCGTGCGCATGCGCCGCGAGTCGCCGAACTCCGCATGCGCGATCACGCCGACACCGACGCCCTGGCCGATCGCCGTCTGCAGCGCCTCGCGGCCGTCGACATAGAGCACCGGCTGCACCTGCAAGCCCTTGCGCACCAGTTCCGCTTCGAGCAGTTGCTGGGTGACCGATTGCGCCTCGCGAAAGATCATCGGCTGCTGGACGAGCGCTTCGTATGTGAGGCGGCGTTTCTTCGCGAGCGGACTGTCGATCGGCACCACGGCGACGAGCGGCTCGCGCCGCAGCACCCGCGCATCGAGCCGGCTGTGGACCGGCGGCGCGGCGGTGATCGCGGCATCGACGCTGCTCGACAGCACGCGCTGCATGCACTCGGCGGCGTTGGCGATCGACAGTTTCACGACCACGCCCGGATAGCGGCGCCGGAACGCACCGATCAGCTTGATGGCGAGGTCCGGGGCGTCGGCGACGAGCGCGAGCGTTCCCGATTCGAGCGCGCTCGCCGATTCGAGCAGCTCGCGCGCGTCGCGCTCGCAGCTGACCATCTGGCGCGTCACGGCAAAGAGCCGCCGGCCCAGTTCGGTCAGCTCGACGCCGCGCGCCGAGCGCTCGAATAGCTTCACGCCGAAATCCTGTTCGAGCCGCCGCACATGGTCCGATACGGCGGGCTGGCTCAACGAGAGCGCTTGGGCGCCCTTGGAAAAGCCGCCGTATTCCGCGACCGCGTGAAAGGCCCGCAGCTGCGCGTATTGCATGGTGTGCCCCGCCGAATAAGTTTTGCTGATACCGACATCGATTATATCGATTTTACCGATGACGCCGGTTTCGGTACTGTGGCGGCAACTGCCCAACCGAGCCGCCGCCATGAGCCTCGCCGCCGAATCTTCCGCCCGCCAGACGCCGCCGTCGCGCAGCGCCGATCCGTACCTGCTCACGCCCGGCCCGCTGACCACGGCCGCCTCGACGAAAGAGGCCATGCTGCGCGACTGGGGATCGTGGGACAGCGATTTCCGCGCGATGACCGCGCAGATGCGCGCCGGACTGCTCGCGATCGCCGGCGACACCCTCGGCGTCTACGATTGCGTGCCGCTGCAGGGCAGTGGCAGCTATTGCGTCGAAGCGATGCTCGGCAGCCTCGTGCCGCGCGACGCCCACGTGCTCGTGCTGGCCAATGGCGCCTACGGCAAGCGCATCGCCACGACGCTGCGTTATCTGGGCCGCCGCCATACGGTGCTCGACAAGGGCGACTACCTGCCGCCGCGCGGTCACGAAGTCGAGCGGCTCCTCGAGGCGCAACCCGATGTCACGCACGTCGTCGCCGTGCACTGCGAGACCAGCTCGGGCATTCTCAATCCGCTCGAAGAAATCGCCGAAGTGACGGCACGTCTGGGCCGCCGTTTGCTGATCGACTCGATGAGCGCATTCGGCGCCGTGCCGCTCGATGTGCGGCAGATTCCGTGCGATGCGTTCGTGTCCTCGGCCAACAAGTGCATCGAGGGCGTGCCGGGCTTTGGCTTCGTGATCGCACGCAAGGACGTGCTGGGCGATGCGAAGGGCTGCAGTCATTCGTTGAGTCTCGACGTCCACGATCAATGGGAGGTCATGAACCGCACCGGCCAATGGCGTTTCACGCCGCCTACCCACGTGGTCGCCGCGTTCATCGAGGCGCTGCGCCTGCACAAGGAAGAGGGCGGTCAGCCCGGTCGTCTCGCACGTTACGCGCACAACCGCGACGTGCTCGTGGCCGGCATGCAGGGCCTCGGCTTCGAGCCGCTGCTCACCGCGCGCTGGCGCTCGCCGATCATCGTGACGTTCTTCTCGCCCGCGCATCCGGCGTTCCAGTTCGATCGCTTCTACGAACTGATGAAAGAGCAGGGCTTCGTGATCTATCCGGGCAAGCTCACCGGCGTCGAGAGCTTTCGCATCGGCTGCATCGGGCAAGTCGATGCCGACGTGATGCGCCGCGTGATCGCCGCCTGTGCGTACGCGCTCGATGCGCTCGGCGTGCCGAGCGGCGCGCCCGCCGCCGCTTCACTCGATGAGCGCGCGGCGCTCGTCGCCGCCTGAAACTTTGCTCGTACCGCTACTCATGAAACACCTCAAAGCAGTGATTTTCGACTGGGCCGGCACCGTCGTCGACTATGGCTCGCGTGCGCCGATGGGCGCCTTCGTCGAGACCTTCGAACAGTTCGGCGTGCCGATCACGATCGACGAGGCCCGCGGACCGATGGGCATGGCCAAGCGCCCGCACATCGCCGCGCTGATGGCGCTGCCACGCCTGGCGCGTGCATGGACCGAGCGCCACGGACACGCGCCCGGCGATGCCGATATCGATGCCGTCTACGACGTCTTCGTGCCGAAGAACATCGCGGTGGCGGCTCGCTACAGCAATGTGATTCCCGGTGTAGCGGAAGTGAGCGCGGCGCTGCGCGCGCATCAATTGCGCATCGGCACGACGACGGGCTACACGCGCGAAATCATGGACGAGATCGTGCCGGTCGCGCGCGAGCAAGGCTTCGTGCCCGATACGATCGTCTGCACGGGCGACACGCCCGAGGGGCGGCCGTCGCCGTACATGATCTACCGGAGCCTGCCGCTGCTCGGCGTGTGGCGCGCACGCGACGTGGTGAAGGTCGACGACACTGAAGTCGGCATCGAGGAAGGGCTCAATGCTGGGACGTGGACGGTCGGAGTCGCGGTCAGCGGCAACGCGTTCGGCATGGCGGAAGACGAAGTGAAGGCGCTTTCGAGCGATGACTTCGCGCGCCGCCGCGCGACGGCCCGAGAGCGTCTGCTCGCGGCCGGCGCCCATTACGTGATCGACAGCGTCGCGGATCTGCTGCCCGTCATTCACGAAATCGAGGGACGGCTCGCGCGCGGCGAGCGTCCCTGAGTTAGCGGTTAACGGTTAGCGGTTAACGGTTAGCGCCACGGACTCACCAGGTCGCGGCGAACGCCTGCTGCACCTGTGCGGGCGACGTGATGCCGTTGGCGATCAGCAGTTGCGTGAGGATGCGCGCCTTCTGCGGGTTCAGATCGAGCGACACGACGAAGCCATTCTTGTCGTCGTTGACTTCGACGTTGCGATTGACGAACCCGGAGCCGACGCGCGACGAGCGTACGACCACGACGCCTTTTTGCGCGGCCCTCGTGAGCGCGGCGAGCGCGTCCTTCGAAGTGTTGCCGTCGCCGACCCCGGCGAGCACGATGCCTTTCGCGCCATTGGCCACCGCGTTGTCGATCTGCACGCCGTCCATGTTGCTGTGCGAGTAGACGATGTCGACACGCGGCAACTGATCGCCCGAAGGCAGCGCGTATTTCGCGCCGGTGCGCGTGAAGGGCGGCGTGAGAAAACGCACGCTCGCGGGGTCCACGTAGCCGATCGGGCCCGCGTTCGGCGACTCGAACGTCTGCACCTCGGTCGTGTTGGTCTTGGTGCTCCAGCGCGCCGCCTGGATCGTGTCGTTGAGCACGATCATCACGCCGCGTCCGCGCGCATGCGGATCGGCCGCGACTTCGACCGCTTCGTAGAGATTGCTCGGGCCGTCGGCGCTGGTTGCCGTGGAAGGCCGCATCGAGCCGACGATCACGACCGGCTTGTCGGTGCGCAGCACGTTGTCGAGGAAGAACGCCGTCTCTTCGAGCGTGTCGGTGCCGTGCGTGATGACCACCGCATCCGCCTCGTTGCGATCGAAGATCTGCTGGATGCGTTTGGCGAGCGCAAACCAGACCTTGTCGTTCATGTCCTGCGAACCGATCGAGGCAACCTGCTCGGTGGCAAGCGTCGCGACCTTCTCGATGCCGGGCACGGCCTGCACGAGCTGCTGCGCGCTGACCGCGCCGGCGTTATAGGCATTGGCCGCGCGCGCATCAGCCTGGCCCGCGATCGTGCCGCCCGTCGCGAGTACGGCGACGCGCGGCAGCGCGCCCGAGCTGCCCGGATCGTTGCCCGCGGCGTGTAGCGCGCCGGCGCCCAATGAGCTTAACGCGACGACGACGGTCGTCGCGACGCGGCGAATCCGCTCGCGCGTACGCGCGTGTAGTTGAAGTGTCGACGAATCGTGCATGATTGCATTCCTCCGGCAATGAGCGCGGGACACACATTCACATAGCCACTCCGCGCGGGAAAATATAGGCTGAGAAATTCATTATTGGATTTATTGCGATAAATGCAATCAGTTTTCTTTGACGAATAACCAATATGAATTTTTATTGTTCCGGCAATTCATGATGTGGTTTGGCCCGGATGAAAAATGAACCGCGCAGCAAGGGGCTTTTGCGCGATTCATGGCGTTTTTATTCACGTAATCGCAATACGTTTCCAGCTACGCAATACGCATTGATTGACATGTCTTCCAGATTTTGTTGTCGCGCGAATTTGCAATACCGGACGACTTCATTGAGCAAACGGAAACAAGCGCAATGCATGATGCATGCGCTAACATGAGCGGCCGCGCAGATCCAATCCACCCTGCTTGCAATGAAAACCGTTCTGCTTTTTGTCCTCACCGCACTGGCCGAAATCATCGGCTGCTATTTGCCGTGGCGCTGGTTGCGCGAAGGCGCGAGTGCGTGGCTGCTGCTGCCCGCGGCGTTCTCGCTGGGCGTGTTCGCCTGGCTGCTCACGCTGCATCCGGCCGCGGCGGGCCGGACCTATGCAGCCTATGGCGGTGTCTATATCGCCGTGGCGCTCGCGTGGCTGTGGGCCGTAGAGGGAATCCGGCCGAGCGGCTGGGATGTCGCCGGCGCCGTGCTCACGCTCGCCGGCATGGCGCTCATCGCGTTCCAGCCGCGCTAGCGGCGTTCAGCCGAGCCAGTTCGCCTTCGGAAACTTGCTCGAAAACGCTTCGGGCATCGGCACGACCTTGCTGGTCTGATAGTTGAAGAACACGAAGCCGGACTTGGCCATCGCCACGAGTTTGTCGTCAGCCGGGCGCGTGATGCGAAAGATGACGTCGCCACCATACTTGTTCAGATCCATGATGCCGACTTCGAACTTCAGCACGTCGCGCGCATGCGCTTCGGCGCGCCAGGTCGTGGCGAGATCGGTCACGATGATGCTGATGCCGTCTTTCTCGAACGCGCCGACACCCGCGTCGAACAGAAAACGCGCGCGGGCCTCCGAGATCATCGAGATCATCGAGTCGTTGGCGAGATGGTTCGCCGCGTTGATGTCGGTGACGCGCACCGTCAACTGCGTCGCGTAGTTGAACTGGTCTTCGGGAAACTGCAGGTGGATTCGTGCCATGGCGCTCTGCGAACAATCGGGAAAGCGCCATTTTAACGCTCACGGTTGACGCTCACAGCACGCCCAGCAGTTCCTTCAACTGTGCGGCCTTCGCGCGGCTCACCGGCACCGCCGTGCGCTCGGCGTCGTCCATCACGAGGGTCACCGTTTCGTCGCCGCGCACGAGTTCGACGGCATAGGGCAGGCTCACGATGTGGCTGCGGTGCACGCGCAGATAGACGCTGCTGTCGAGCCGCATTTCGAGGTCCGCGAGCGACAGGTTCGACAAATAGCGCTCGTCCTTCGTGACGATCGTCGTGTAGTGCCCGTCGCCCTGGAAGCGCACGACATCCTTCAGGTCGATCAGGATCACGCGGTTCTTCACCGAGACCGGAATCTTGAAGAGCCGTCGTGGCGCCGCCGTGTGGCCGGCGGGCACGCGCGGCGGCTCGGTCGTGAGGTCGGTGACGTCGTAGAAGATCATGCAGGAGCCGCACGGGCCTTGCGCGTCGGCCATGCTCGACACCTTGATCATGAGGATCCGGTCCGGGATGTTGATCATCATCGCGACCGGCGGCGGCGACTTCACGGGACAGCCGCCCGCGTCGCGCGACTGCAGCAAAAAACGCAGCTTGTCGCGGCTTTTCTCCGGGTGCAACTGCACCACATCGATGCCGAACAGGCGCCCCTGCTCGACCCCGAGCGATGCTTCGCCCGCCGGGCCGAGGACCTGCAGCGCCACGTCGTTGAACGCGCTGACGCGCCCCTGCGCGTCGAGCCAGACGATGCCCGGATTGAACTGCTCGAGTCGATGCTGGAACGTCTCGCTGCGCGCATTCCCGGTGCTCGCGGGCGGGGCGGGCTCAAACGGTTTCATCGAGGGTCTCCTCAGTCTCGCGGGCGCGAGTTCGCGTCACCGGACGCGCCCCGTGCGGTGTCTGAGTTTTAAGTCCTTTCCTCTTTTCGCGCAAGTTTTCCGCATTTCGGGGCCGCAACCCGGCCATTCGCGAATCCGCGTTGAAATGCTGCGTTGCATTGTGAAATGCTCGATTAAAAGCGTAATTCCATGAGGAGACTGGTGTGATCCCCCGTCCATTCGAATACCACGCGCCGCAGACCTTGCCCGAGGCGCTCGCCATGCTCGGCAACTGGGGCGACTCGGCCAAGCTGCTCGCGGGCGGCCATAGCCTGTTGCCGATGATGAAGCTGCGCTTCGCCGAACCGGAACACCTGATCGATCTCGGCAAGCTCGCGGAACTCAAGGGCATTCGCGAGGAAGCGCTCGCGCTGTGGATCGGCGCGATGACGACCGAGAACGAGCTGATCTGGTCGCCGCTCGTGGCACGCCATTGTCCGCTGCTGGTCGAAGGCGCGCGGCAGATCGCCGATCCGCAGGTCCGTTACCGGGGCACGCTCGGCGGCGATCTTTCGCACGGCGACCCCGGCAACGATCATCCGGCACTCGCCATCGCGCTCGATGCCGAGTTTGTCCTGCAAGGCACAGCAGGAGAGCGCACCGTGAGCGCCGATGGCTTTTTCCTCGGCACGTATATGACGCTGCTCGAACCCGGCGAGATCATGACGGGCATCCGCATCCCGATTCCGCCCGCAGGTACCGGCTACTGCTACGCGAAGCTCAAGCGCAAGACCGGCGACTTCGCGACCGCGGCGGCGGCCGTCACGCTGCGGCTCGCGGGCGGCCTGGTCGAACACGTGCGCATTGCTCTGACGAATGTCGGCGACACGGTAATCCGCGCGAGCGATGCCGAAAACGTATTGCAAGGCGCGCCGCCAGACGATGCGCATATCGCCGAGGCGGCGCGCCTCGCGATGGCAGCGTGCCAGCCCGTCGAGGACCTGCGCGGCGACGCCGACTACAAGCGCGCGATGGCCGGCGAGATGACGCGCCGCGCGCTCAGCACGGCGCGCGAGCGGGCCGCGCATTGATTCGCACGAACCGGGAGAAGCGCAACATGAGCAACAAGACCATGGTGTCGTTCCAGCTCAACGGCAACGAAGTCGACGTCGTCGTCGAATCGCGCGAGCTGCTGATTCACACGCTGCGCGAAAAGTGCCAGCACACCGGCCCGCATATCGGCTGCGAGACGTCGCATTGCGGCGCGTGCACGGTGGATTTCAACGGCACATCCGTGAAGTCGTGCACGCTGCTCACGGTGCAGGCCGAGGGCGCGCAGGTCATGACCGTCGAAGGCCTCGCGCAGGGCGGCGAGCTGCACGCGCTGCAGGAAGCGTTCATGCAGGAACACGGTCTGCAGTGCGGGTTCTGTACGCCCGGCATGCTGATGCGCGCGTGGCGCCTGTTGCAGGAGAACCCGGACCCGAACGAAGAAGAGATTCGCTACTGGATGGCCGGCAACCTGTGCCGCTGCACCGGCTATCAAAACATCGTCAAGGCAGTGCAATACGCCGCGCGCAAGCTGCGCGGCGAGGCGGTCGAGACATCCCACCCATTGCTGGAAAGCGCCGCAAGCGCTGCGCATTGAGAGAGGGAGCACATCATGGGCAATCTCGACACCAACCTCGACCGTCTCGCCGCCCTCGAAGGCATGGGCTGCTCGCGCAAGCGCCGCGAGGATCCGCGCTTCATTCAGGGCAAGGGCACTTACGTCGACGACATCCACATGCCGGGCATGCTGTTCGGCGCAATGGTGCGCAGTCCCTACGCGCATGCACGCATCAAGCGCATCGACAAGTCGCGCGCGCTCGCGCATCCGGGCGTGCGCGCGGTGCTGACCGCCGATGACCTCAAACCGCTCAAGCTGCACTGGATGCCGACTCTCGCGGGCGACGTGCAAGCCGTGCTCGCCGACGAGAAAGTCTGCTTCCAGAATCAGGAAGTCGCGTTCGTGGTGGCCGACGACCGCTACATCGCAGCGGACGCCATCGAACTCGTCGAGGTCGAATACGAAGAGCTGCCTGCCGTGGTCGATCCGCACGCGGCGCTCGAACCCGGCGCGCCCGTGATCCGCGAGGACATCCGCGATCGCGAGAGCGGCGCACACGGCGCGCGCCGCCATCCGAACCATATCTTCACATGGACGGTGGGCGACAAGGACAAGACCGATCGCATGTTCGAGAGCGCCGACGTGTGCGTGAAGGAAGAGCTGCTCTATCCACGTGTGCATCCGTGCCCGCTCGAAACCTGTGGTTGCGTCGCGTCGTTCGACAAGGTACGCGGCGACCTCACCGTGTACATCACCTCACAGGCGCCGCACGTCGTGCGCACCGTGGTCGGCTTGCTGTCGTCGATTCCCGAGTCGAAGATCCGCATCGTGTCGCCCGACATAGGCGGCGGCTTCGGCAACAAGGTCGGCGTGTATCCGGGCTATGTGACGGCGATCGTCGCATCGATCGTGCTCGGGCGGCCGGTCAAGTGGATCGAGTCGCGCAACGAGAACCTGTCGAGCACGGCGTTCGCCCGCGACTATCACATGACCGGCGAACTCGCCGCCGACAAGGACGGCCGCATCAAGGCGCTGCGCGTACAGGTCATCGCCGATCACGGTGCGTTCGACGCCTGCGCCGATCCGACCAAATGGCCCGCCGGTATGTTCCATGTCTGCACGGGCTCGTATGCCATACCGAACGCGTTTGTCTCGGTGGACGGCGTCTACACCAACAAGTTTCCAGGCGGGGTCGCGTATCGCTGCTCGTTTCGCGTGACCGAGGCGGTCTATCTGATCGAGCGGATGGTCGACGTGCTCGCGCAGAAGCTCGGCATCGACAAGGCCGAGATCCGCCTGCGCAATTTCATTCGCAAGGAACAGTTCCCGTACACGACGCCGCTCGGCCTCGAATACGATTCCGGCGATTACGAAACCGCCCTGAAAAAGGTGCTTGCCGCCGTCGATTACGACGCACTGCGCGCCGAGCAGGCACAGCGCCGCGCCGACCCCGACGCCGAGTGGCTGATGGGCATCGGTGTCGTGAACTTCACGGAGATCGTTGGCGCCGGGCCGTCGAAGATGTGCGACATCCTCGGCGTCGGCATGTTCGATTCGTGCGAGATCCGCGTGCATCCCGACGGCTCGGCGATCGCGCGCATGGGCACCATCACGCAAGGGCAGGGTCACCAGACCACCTACGCGCAGATCATCGCATCGGAGGCCGGCATTCCGGCCTCGGTGATCACGGTGGAAGAGGGCGACACGTCGACCGCTCCCTATGGGCTCGGCACCTATGGCTCGCGCTCGACGCCGGTGGCGGGAGCCGCCATCGCGCGCGCCTCGCGCAAGATCCGCGAGAAGGCGCGCAAGATCGCGGCGCATCTGCTCGAAGCAAGCCCCGACGATGTCGAATTCGATCTCGACCGCTTCGTGCTCAAGGGCTCGCCGGAGCAGTTCAAGACCGTCAAGGAAGTCGCGTGGGCCGCCTACAACAACGTGCCCGAAGGACTGGAGATGGGACTCGAGGCGGTCGACTACTACGATCCGCCGAACTTCACGTTCCCGTTCGGCGCCTATGTCTGCGTGCTCGACGTGAACCGCTACACGGGCGAGATCCGTGTGCGCCGCTTCTATGCGCTCGACGATTGCGGCACGCGCATCAATCCGATGATCATCGAAGGCCAGATTCACGGCGGCCTCACCGAAGGCTTCGCGGTCGCACTCGGCCAGCAAATGCCTTATGACGAAGCGGGCAATCTGCTCGGCGCGACGCTGCTCGACTACTTCGTGCCGACCGCCGTCGAGACCCCGCACTGGGAAACCGACTTTACCGTGACGCCGTCTCCGCATCATCCGATCGGCGCGAAAGGCGTGGCCGAGTCGCCGCACGTGGGCTCGATTCCGTGCTTCACGGCCGGCGTCGTCGATGCGTTCGCGCATCTCGGCGTCACCCACATGGACATGCCGCACAACGCGTACCGGGTCTGGCAGCAATGCCGCGCGCTCGGGCTCGCACGGCCGGTGTGAGGCGGAGGAACAGACGATGAAAATCACGATCGACAAGGTCTATCCGCTCACGGCGCGCGTCGACGATGCGTGGCGCCTGCTGCAGGACATCGAGGCCGTCGCCGGCTGCATGCCGGGCGCGGCGATTACCGAGCGCATCGACGACACCCACTACAAGGGCACGGTAGTTGTGCGACTCGGGCCGGCGACGATGTCGTTCAAAGGCACGATCGAAGTGCTCGCACTCGATGCCGACACACGCAGCTTGCACATGGTGGGCAAGGGCGCCGACGCGACCGGCAGCTCGGCCGCGACGATGGATCTCACTGCGCAGGTGCGAGCGGCAGGCGATGCTTCGGAGCTGGCCGGCAAGAGCGAAGTGACGATGAGCGGCAAGGCGGCCGCGCTCGGTGGGCGCTTGATGGGTCCAGTTTCGGAGCAGATGCTCAAGCAATTCGTCGCGAACTTTTCGGCGCGGCTTGCGCAGATGCAGACCGTAGAGGACGCTGCCGCTGACACTATTCATTCGGATGGCGAATCAAATCAGACGCCAACTATCGCTTCCCCTGTCGCGCCGGCCAACCCTCCGCAAGCCGAGTTGAACGGCCTCGCGTTCGCCTGGGCCGTGCTGCGCGACTGGCTGCGCGGGCTCTTCTCGCGCAAGACCGCTTGAGCACGCGGCCATGACGAGCGATCGTCTGCCCGATGTCGTTGCGCTGCAAGAGCGGCTCGCCGGGCATGGCTTTATCGCCGAGCGCAGCTTCGCCGCTGCGCTTCTGCTCACGATGGAGATGCGCCGGCCGCTGCTGCTCGAAGGCGAAGCGGGCGTCGGCAAGACCGAGGTCGCGAAGGCGCTCGCGCGGCTCGTCGACACGCGGCTCATTCGCCTGCAATGCTATGAAGGGCTCGATGCGCACACCGCGATGTACGAATGGAATTACCCGCATCAGCTACTGGCGATCAAGCTCTTCGAACAGGACTCGCGTTCGCTGCGCGACAAGGAACACGACATCTTCTCCGAGCGCTATTTGCTCAAGCGTCCGCTGCTCGACGCATTGACGGCGACACCCGCGCCGGTGTTGCTGATCGACGAAATCGACCGCACCGACGAAGCCTTCGAGGCCTATCTGCTCGAATTGCTGTCCGACTTCCAGATGTCGATTCCCGAACTCGGCGTGATTCGTGCGGCCGAGCGGCCGTACGTGATTCTCACGTCGAACGGCACGCGCGAGATATCGGATGCGTTGCGGCGGCGTTGCCTCTATCAGTACGTCGATTACCCGGGCTTCGAGCGCGAACTGCTGATCGTGCGCACGCATGTACCCGGCATCGCCGAGCGGCTTGCGCGCCAGGTGGTGGAGTTCGTGCAGGCCGTGCGGCAGATGGAATTGCGCAGAAAGCCAGGCCTCGCCGAAACGCTCGACTGGGTCGCGGCACTGCTGCGCCTCGGCGTGAGCGCGCTCGATGAAGACGGCATCGAACGCGTGATGGATTCGCTCGCGGCGCTCGTGAAGACGCGCGAGGACCAGGCCAGTCTCACGCGTCCGGTCGTCGAAAAACTGGTGGCATCATGCTGAGCCACGAAGAAGCGCAAGACGGCGCATTGGCCGGGCGGCTCACGACGCGTTACGTGGGCTTTGCAGGCTGGTTACGTGCGAACGCCTTTCGCGTGACGAGCGCCGACGTCGCGGCATCGATGCAAGTCGCCGAGCGCATGGGCCAGCTCGACGGCGACGTGCTGCGCTGGAGTCTGCGCTCGCTGCTGTGCTCGCGCGCCGAGGAGTGGCGCCGTTTCGACGAACTTTTCGATGCGTATTTCCTCAAGCCGAACCGCCGGCGCCTCGCCGAGACGCGCACGGGCGGCGCGGGCCCGCTCAGCTACGATGACGACAGCCCCATCGACGCCTCGGGCGAAGCGACTCCCATCGCCCAGGCCGCACGCGGCGGTTCTGGCGCGGGCGAGGGCAGTACGGCGAACGAGGGCGCAAGCCTGGGCGAAACGCTGGCGCACGCCGACTTCCGGCATCTGCACGAACGCGACGAGCTGTTTGCGATCGATGCCGCGATCCGCCGCTTCGTGCAACGCCTGCACGGTATCGAAACCCGTCGCGAACGACGTGCGAGCGAAGGGCGCACGATCGACCTGCGCTGGACCATCCGGCGCAGCGTCTCGCGTGGCGGCCTGCCGCTCGAACTGGGCTGGCGCCGCAAACGACGCCAGCGGCCGCGTATCGTGCTGCTGCTCGACGTGAGCCGCTCGATGAGCCTCTACAGTTTCTTCTGGCTGCGGCTCGCGCGGGTGCTCGGCGCTCGCGTGCCCGACGTGCACAGCTTTCTCTTTCATACGCGACTGGTCGGCATCGGCCGCGCGCTGAGCGATCCCGACCCGAGGCGCTCGCAGGAGAAGCTGCAATTGCTGTCGGCGGGGTGGGCCGGGGGCACGCGCATTGGAGACAGTCTTGATGAATTCAACCAGCAGTACGCCGCGCGCCTGTTGCATGCGCGCACGGCCATCGTGATCGTGAGCGACGGCTACGACGCGGGCGAACCCGCACAGCTCGGCGCAGCCCTTGCTGCGCTGCGCCGCCGTTGCCGCGCGATCGTATGGATCAATCCGCTCGCCGACCGCTGCGGCTTCGAGCCCGTGAGCGCCGGCATGCAGGCCGCGCTGCCGCATCTCGATCTGCTCGCGGGCGCGCACGATCTGGCGAGCCTCGAACGTGTCTTCCCTCAAGTGTTGTCCGCCCTGCAATGAACGCCGATATCCTTGACACTCCCTCCCAGAACGACGCGCTGCTACAACTCGAACAGCGCCTCATCGAGGCGGCCCGACCCTTCGCCGTCGTCACCGTGATCCGCGCGAGCCCGCCGACTTCGACGTGGGTCGGCGCGCAAGCGCTCGTCGAAGGCGATGGTACGGTGCACGGCTGGATCGGTGGCGGCTGCTCGCGCGCGATCGTGATCGACGCGGCGCGCGAAGCGATCCGCTGCGGCCAGCCCAAACGCGTGCGCATCAGCAATGAAGCGGGCACGCCCGAAAGCGATGTCGAAGCGCACGCGATGCCATGCGCGAGCAACGGCGCGCTCGAACTGTTCATCCAGCCGACCGTACCCGCGCCCCTCGTCGTCGTGTTCGGCGCGACGCCCGCGGCACACGAAGCCTGTGCGCTCGCGCGACGCGTGGGTCTGCGAGCCTGCCCGGCGCCGGATGCCGCGCAGATCGACGCGGATGCGCTCGTGCGCCTCGATGCGCGACTGATCCTAATCGCCACCCAAGGCGACGGCGACGAGGCCGCGCTCGAAGCCGCTCTACGCAGCCCCGCCGAGGCCGTATTGATGATCGCGAGCCAGCGCAAGACGCAACGCCTGTGCGACACGATGCGCCTGCGCGGCATCGACGAGGCGCGTCTCGCGGCGCTGCGCGCGCCGGCCGGACCGGCCATCCATGCGCATACGCCGCAGGAAATCGCATTGGCTGCCGTGGCGGGCCTCGTCGCCGCGCGGCACGAACTGGAGCAGGGCGCGGCGACCGGGCCGGGGCGCCCCGTGGAGGCCGCCGTCGTATCGGTGTCGAGCGAGACCGTGGCGCCACTCTTGCCGTGCGAGGCCGCCGACACCGTGAGCGTGGCCGAGTACATCAATCCCGTGTGCGGCATGCGCATCGTGCCGGCGCAGGCGAAGCACGTTGTCGAATATGGCGGGCAACGGGTCTACTTCTGCTGCGACTGCTGCAAGGCCGAGTTCGAGCGTGCGCCCGAACGATACCTGGCGGCGAGGTCCGGAGACCGGTCGTGAACGCTGCGCTGCCGACCTTTTCCGCCGTCCTGCTGGCAGCGGGCCTGTCCTCGCGCATGGAGGGCGCGCACAAGCTGTTGCTTCCCGTCGATGGCGAACCGGCCGTGCGGCGTGTCGTGCGTGCGCTCGTGGATGCGAAGCCGCAGGAAATCGTCGTGGTAACGGGCTTCAACGCTCGCGCAGTCTTCGACGCGCTCGAAGGCCTGCCTGTGCGGTTTCAAAGCAATCCACGCTATCGCGACGGGCAGATGACGAGCGTGGCCGCAGGCGTCGCCGCGCTGCTCGCGCCGTGCGACGCCGTGATGATCTGTCTCGCGGATCAGGTGCTGCTCGATGGCGACGACTATCGGGAGCTGGTCGCGGCTTACGAGGCCATGCCACACGGCTCGATCCTCGTGCCGATGTACGAGGGACAGCGCGGCAATCCCGTGGTGTTTGCTGCGAGCTACGCACCGGAAGTCGTCAACGGGCACGTGAATCCGGGCTGCCGCAAGCTGATCGCCGAGCACGGCGATGAAGTGTTCGTGCACGCGGCAACGCACGACCGGTTTGTCGTCGACATGGATACGCCCGATGACTACGCGCGGATCATGGCGCGGGTGTCGTCAACGCGTCGTGAAGACGTTGTTGTGACCGACTCCGCCCAGAAAGCGTAGCTCTGCGAAGGCCATTTCCTTGACGACGCGAGACGGACCCGGATGCCCGCCAAACGAAAATTTCGTGGGGCGGTAGTCGGTATACAAGCTTGAATCGTCCATCACCAGCAGACCACCCGGCGCGAGCGCATCGCGGCACACCTCATAGTCGGCCGACACCACCTCATAGTCGTGGCCACCATCGATGTAGATCACGTTCCACGCTCGCGAACGGATGTATTCGACGGCAACTGGATCCGTCGACAACGCCTTGATGAATTGCGGATCGCGCAAGCCGAAACGACGATTGGACGCCAGCGTATCCTCGAGATAATTTATTTTGCTCAGGTACTTGCTCACGGCATCGGCAGCAGGAGAAAACGGTGAAATGCCGTGGACCTCGCACTCGAATGCGCACAACTTGGCAATCAAGCCGATGAGCGACGTGACCTGTCCGCGATAGACGCCAATTTCAAGCGCATAGCGAGGACGGAATTCTCGCAACAGAAGCCACCACATCGCGTGAAATGCATCCTCTCCGAAGCCGCGCCGTCGATGGCTGAACCAGGTTCGATGATCGCGCAGCTCGGCGGGCGCCAGATGCCACAGATAGTGATGCATGTAGGCATAAAGCGCGTTTCGTTCCGGGTATTTCTTGACTGCTTCGGTGAACGTCAGATCTTCCGCGAACGATTCGCGGTAGTGCGAGAAGGACTTCCGCTCACGCGCAGCCTGAACAGAAGACAGTCGTGCGGTGATTGCGCCAGTTATAGAGACCATTTCATCTTCCCCTGGTCGGCATCGGAAAAGCAGGGCGGGGTCATGCCAGCGACGCCCTAATCATAGGCCAGCACATTGGAGAAAGCGGGAAATTGTCGAACGTGGACAGGTGAAAGGCGTTTGTGATTGATGCACTTGAAATGATAGGGGTGTTTAGTACAGAGTCGCCGACCTCATTCCCGGCTAATTTTCCGTTCGTACAGTCGAGCCCATCGGACACGCCACTGGACCGGCCCTGTTTCGTATCTACATGCAACAGCGCCAGGGCTATGCGGCACAAGGACAACACGACATGAACGAAAAAATTCAGCGCCCAGATTCCGGGGCGAAACACGACGCCGCCCGCAGCAAGGTGATGAGCGCGCGCGCGGCGGTCGATCTGATTCGCTCGGGCGATACCGTCGCAACCGGCGGCTTCGTGGGCATCGGGGTTGCCGAAGCGGTCATGGAGGCCATCGAGCAGCGATTCCTCGAGACGCGCGACAATGAAGATCTCGCGCTGCGCGACCTCACGCTCGTATTCGCCGCCGGGCAGGGCGACGGCAAGGAGAAGGGCAACAACCACCTGGCCCATGAAGGGTTGGTTCGCCGCGCGATCGGCGGTCATTGGAGCCTGATTCCGAAGCTCCAGAAACTCGCCGTCGACTCACGCATCGAGGCGTATAACCTGCCGCAAGGCGTGATCTCCCATCTGTATCGCGACATCGCCGCACACAAGCCCGGGCATCTGTCGAAGATCGGCCTCGAAACCTTCGTCGATCCGCGCCATGGCGGCGGCAAGCTCAACGCGAGAACCCACAGCGATCTCGTCGCGCTGACGTCCATCGACGGCGAGGAATACCTGTTCTACAAGGCGTTTCCGATCCATGTCGCGATCGTCCGGGGAACCACGGCGGACGAACATGGCAACGTGACGATGGAGAAGGAAGCCCTGACGCTCGAAGCATTGTCCCTCGCGATGGCGGCGCACAACAGCGGCGGCATCGTGATCGTCCAGGTCGAGCGGCTCGCGGCGCCCAATACGCTCAACCCGCGCCAGGTCAAAATCCCGGGCGTGCTCGTCGATTGCGTGGTCGTCGCGACACCGGAGCAGCACTGGCAGACCTATGCAGAACCTTATTCGCCGGGTTTCGCGGGCGAACTGCGGATGGACCCTGCCGCGTTGCTGTCGTCGACGCACATGCCGCTCGATGCGAGAAAAATCATCGCTCGACGCGCGGCGTTCGAACTGAGGGAAAACAGCGTCGTCAATCTCGGCATCGGCATGCCGGAAGGCGTTGCTTGCGTCGCCAACGAAGAGCGCATCATCGATTTGTTCACGATGACCACCGAAGCCGGTGTGATCGGCGGGATCCCGGCGAGGGGATTGAATTTTGGTGCTGCCACCAATACGCAGGCCATCATCGACCAGCCTTATCAATTCGACTTCTACGACGGCGGCGGCCTGGATATCGCGTTTCTGGGGCTCGCGCAGGCCGATCAGCGTGGCAACCTCAACGTCAGCAAGTTCGGGCCGAAAGTGGCGGGCTGCGGAGGCTTCATCAACATCAGCCAGAGCGCGCGCAAGGTGGTGTTTCTCGGGACCTTCAATGCAGGCGGTCTGCACGTGTCGGTCGAAAACGGCGCGTTGCGGATCCTGCGCGAAGGCACGTGCCAGAAATTGGTCGCCGAGGTCGAACATCGGACGTTCAGCGGTGCGTACGCGACTAAACGGCATCAGCCGGTTCTTTATATCACCGAGCGCTGCGTCTTTTCGCTGAGCCCCGATGGCCTCGAATTGATCGAGGTGGCGCCCGGTATCGACGTCGAGCGGGACATCGTGGCCAAGATGGGATTCGCGCCGATCGTCAGTCCGCGCTTGCGGTTGATGGATGAGCGGATTTTCCGGGTCGAACCGATAGGTTTGAGAGATGCTTTGGGGGGCGATATGGCGGAGGTTTGAACGTGGTCAAAGGCGACATTTCAATTTAGCCGCTACATCAAAAAATGCGCTAATTTATATTATGTAAAATTCAATATAGCCGATCCCAATTCACCCATCACACGAAACTATCGCCCGCTCACCAAGGAACGACGCGCCCCAGATAATCCAGATAATGCAATCCAGACCGCCCGTCGCAAGCCTCGACGGTATTGATCAGGTTCGGAATGCTTTCCTCGATACCCAAACGCGCGTCGGGGCCGCCCAGATCTGTGCGCACCCAGCCCGGCGCCATCAGCAGCAAGGTCCGCGCATCATCTTTATGGCGTGCCGCGAAGCTGCGCATGAACATGTTGAGCGCTGCCTTGCTGCCGCGATAAACCTCGTAATTCCCGTTGACGTTATTGGTCAGACTGCCTTGACCGGACGACATGACCGCAATCGTGCCTGCCGGCGTCACCAGATCGCAAAACGTTTCGATGACTCTCATCGGACTCAGTGCGTTGGTCACCATCACGCGCACGAACTCATCGGTCGATACATCGGCGACAGTCTCGTGGTCGTCGTTCTTGACGCCGGCATTCACGAAAAGCGTATCGATCCGGCGCGTCCCGAGACGGCTGCGCAACGCGGCGACTTGTTCGGCAATCGTGATGTCGAGCGTTTCGACTTCGAGTGCGCCTGCGCAGCCGTCGGCAAGCTGCAGCAGCTTTTGTCGCGACCCTTCCCGTCCCGTGGCGATCACGCGCGAGCCTCGTTTGAGGTACTCCTCGACCATCGCGAAGCCAAGGCCACGCGATGCGCCGATCAGGAGCACAGTCTTTTTCGCAGTCGAGTCAAACATAGTGAATTTCCCTGGAGACCGGGCCAAACAGACACCGCGTAATTCACACGCTATCGCCCCTCAAGCGCTCGCACGCCCCCTGACCACATCGAGATAATCACGAAGTCTCGCGACATCGTGCTCGCCTCCCCGCGCGCCGATGACCATGTCCGGCCGGATCAACACCCAGCCCGCCTCATGCATGCGATAGCGGCCACGCGCGGCCTCGCTTTCGACACCATCGTCGTCGAAGTTCACGACATGGAGATCGCCCGCGTACTGTGCCAGCACCGACTTGATGGCGTCGTTCTCCGCGGCGGCAAAGACCAGCAAAACATCGCGAACCCCGTCGAATACCGACCAGAGCGTCTTGTGTCCTTCGACACCGCCAGGCATATCGACATCCAGCGCCCGCGTGCCCACGTCGCCGCGCACCTGGCGATAAGGCGGTGAGCCGAGTTCGACCAGCGGTCCGCTCGCGTAGCAGACTTCGGTCTCGGACAACTCGATTTGCACTTTGTGCTGTATCGCGCGGACATGCCCCACGACCGACACGGCAACATCGCGCACGGCAGTGAGAAGCGGGTTCGTCAGGCTCATGACATGCAGTCTGAGGGCCGAGTCCGCAATGACCTTCTTCGCCACGGGCCGGCGCTCGGCTTCGTAGCTCGACAGCAGCAGTTCGGTGTCGCCGCGTCGCTGTAGTGCGGTGGCCAACTTCCAGGCGAGGTTCGCCGCGTCCTGAATGCCCGTGTTCATGCCCTGCCCGCCGGCCGGGCTATGGATATGCGCAGCGTCCCCCGCGAGGAACACCCGTCCAACCCGGTACTGTGCGGCCAGCCGTTCATTCTGCGAGAACGCGGAGAGCCAGGACGGCGCATCGAGCGTCAATCCGGGCGGCCCGTGGCGGGTCACCTGCTGCTGCAACTCTTCGAGCGTCGGCGCTTCCTGATTGCTGTTGTCGGGTCGACTCCCCATCACACGCCAGACGTCTTCCCCGACCGGAAACAATGCGACGGTGCCGCCGTCGTGCCACCAGATGTGGATGCTGTTCGGGTCGAGGTCGCCGCCCGTGATGCGGACATCGCCGAGCGTGTACGTTTGCGGCTCGGTGTAACCTTCGTATTCGATGTTCAAGGCGTGGCGCACGGCGCTACGAGCACCGTCCGCACCCACCACGTAATCGAAGCGCGCAGTTTGCGCCATGCCGTTCGCGTCGTTCAACGTTACATCGACTGCTTCGTCATCCTGAGCGAGTTGCACGAGCTCCACGCCGTATTCGATGCGAAGTCCGTCACGCTCCGCTTGCGCGCGAATGATCGCTTCGGTCTTCGATTGCGGCAGAAGAATGGGCTGCGGGTACGCGCTGTCCACGCCCTCGCCGGTCGCAACGGTGGCCAGCAGTTTTTCGTTGTCGCCGAAGCGAATGCCGTGCAGCGGATTGCCGGCGCGCATGAACTCGTCGGCCACGCCGAAACTCGCGAAAACTTCGAGGCTGGCACTCCAGACCGCAAGCGCTTTCGATTGCGTCGCGGGCTTCGGTGCGCGGTCGATGATGCGCACATCGATACCCTGGCGGCGCAGCAGGATCGCGAGTGTCAGGCCGGTCGGTCCTGCACCGACCACGAGTACGGGCTGTGTGGCGAGCGACGTCATGATGTTCTCCAACGATGAATCAGCGGGCAGCGGGCATCACCTGCAAGAGCGGTTCGGGCTGTACGGCGATATCGCCCGTGAAGGGCCGGTCGTGCGCGAGAATCAGCAACATCGCCGTGGCGACGCCGGCTGAAAAAAGTCCGAGCGCGACGGCCGACGCGAGCCGGCTTTCGCAATGAATCACGGCGATGGCAAAGAACAGGCAAATGCCAATAAAGCTCAGACAGACCCACTTGACGCCGCTGACCTCGGAGCGGCTGAGCAAGATACGTTGACGACGTGCATCCAGTGCCTGTTCAAGCGACGCTGCCACCTGGCGCTGCGCGATCTGCTGTCCGGGGGTATCGGTGGGAGCCGACAGTGCAACCTGAAGTGCTTCGTTCAACGAAGGCGGACTGATCTTCAGCGTGATCGCGCCGCGACCCATCTCCGGCCATTCGGTCGTGCTCGCGTACTGGATGTAGTCGCGAATCAGTGAGCGCAGTTCGGTCTGTTCACGCTGCGGAAACACGGCGGAAAGCACCACGACTGAGCGCAGCGCACTCGCCTCGTTGTCGACGGCGACGTTGGCACGCTCGAGGTCGCTCCACACCTGCGCGGCCGTGAAAGCGATGAGCAAGCCGAAGATCACGCCGAGCGGCGAAAGCAATGCGGGCGAAACCGTCGTGAACGATCGGCGGTATTGGCCGGCGGTCAGCCAGCGCGTGATGGCGTGAATCGCGGCTGCGACGAAGAACGTCGCCCCGAAGACAACGAGGGTCATCTGCCACAAAGGCAGATCGTGAATCCACGTGCTCAGCATGCCGCCTCGCTGCGTGGGGGGGCAACTGTGAGGCCCGCGTTAGGGAAAGTGCACATCGACGTGAACCTGTTCGTATCATCAACGGGAAAACTGGCGGGGCTGTCGTGCTCGACGAAGCGCCAAGGTGCGAGTTTAGACGAAGAACGTCTGCATCAAGCGCTCGTCATACTCATTAGCTTCCCAGATAGCCCGTCGGCGGCAAGCCAAACTTCTTCTTGAACGCGAAGATGAATGCCGACGGCGTGGAATACCCCATTTCGAGCGCGGTCGTGCTGACGCTAACGCCCGCGCGCAACAGTCCCAACGAAGCAATGAGACGCAGATTTTGCCGCCACGCCTGGAAGGTCAAACCCGTTTCAGCGACGAAGTGGCGAGCGAGCGTACGAGGCGACATCGCAAGACGCGATGCCCATTCCTCGAGCAAATGGGGCGCGCCGGGATCGGACTGGATGCTGCGGCACATGCCGGCGAGGCGCGGTTCGAGCGGCAATGCAATCGCGAGATCCGCATCGGGCATCTCGGCGAGCACGTCGATCAACACCTGGATGCGCCGCAACGCCGAACTGTCGGCCTCATAGTCGAGCGGCACTGCCGTGCAGACATGGTGGATGAACGCCGCCGCGAACTCATTCAACTCGACGACGCTCAATTGCGCATCGAGGCACTCGCCGAGCACCCCTTCGGCGACGTACAGGAATTCGAGCGTGACGGCGCTCGTCACATCGAGTGTGTGCTGCACATCGGGCGGGATCCACAAGCCAAAGCGCGGCGGGACGAACAACGAACGGCGCGCCGTCTCGATACGGATCGAGCCATGACGCGCGTACAGGAACCGGCAATACGGATGCTGGGTCGGCCCCATGCTGGTCCGTGCCGCAATTTCGCACGAGCCGAAGTACAAGGGCCGCGAGGTCAATATCGGCGACGCATCGAGTACCGCTTGCCACGCTGGATCGGTGGAACTGGCGTCGGCGCTACTGTCGGGAACTGAATTCTTTCGCATCGGGCTGGAGCGGGTGTCACTTGATCGACACATCTTGTTGGATTGTCGAAAGTATCACTTCTCGCAAGCAGGCACAATCCAGCATGTTTCGCGGGCCGGCACAGGGCCGCGACTCCCCTCACCCAGAATTCAAGGACCTGTTGAAATGACAACCGACAAGCCTCTCGTCGCCATTACGGGCGCCAGCTCGGGTATCGGCGCTGCCATCGCGCGGCGTTTCTCCGAGGCCGGTCACCCGCTGCTGCTGCTCGCTCGCCGGGTCGAGAACATCGAAGCGCTCAATCTGCCGGACGCGCTGTGCCGCAAAGTGGATGTGACCGATGCCAATCAACTCAAGGAGGCTGTCGCCCAGGCTGAAGCGAAATACGGTCCCGTCGATTGCCTCGTGAACAACGCAGGCGTCATGCTACTGGGTCAACTGGATACGCAAGACCCGGCCGAGTGGCGCCGCATGTTCGACGTGAACGTGCTCGCTCTTCTGAACGGCATGCAGGTGGTGCTCGGGCCGATGAAAGCGCGTGGCACGGGGACCATCATCAACATCAGCTCGGTGGCCGGGCGCAAGTCGTTCCCCAACCACGCAGCGTATGTGGGCACGAAGTTCGCCGTGTCGTCGATCAGCGAGAACGTGCGTGAAGAGGTCGCCGACAGTGGCGTGCGCGTGATGACGATCTGTCCCGGCGCAGTCGAGACCGAATTGCTCGGCCACACCACCTCGCAGCAGATCAAGGACGGCTACGAGGAATGGAAAACCGCAATCGGCGGAGCGCTGGCCGCCGACGATATCGCGCGCACCGCGGCGTTCATGTACGCCCAGCCGCAAGGCGTCAATATCCGCGAAGTGGTGATTGCTGCAACCCGCCAGCAACCGTGATGCATTGAGCGAGAAGCGCCCGGCGAGTCCTCCCATCGGCCTCGCCGGGCGCGCCGGTCCTCACCGGCGCGGATCGTTCCAGCGCCACACATAGGCGCGGTGATCGAACAACTTGAGCCGCTTGCGTCTCATGCGCTCGCGAACATAGTGGACCGCGAGAAACGCGAGTGCCGCCGCGAGCGCAACCGATCCCATCATCGTTGCAACTGCCTCGTCATTCATCGGTGCCTCCGTGGACAGGATGGGACGCCTCACTGCAGGTGCTGCCCTCCGTTGATCGCGATGTTCGCGCCCGTCACGAAGCCCGCCTCGCGCGAGCACAGATACTGCACGAGCGCGGCGATCTCGTCGGGTTCGCCCAGCCGGCCGACGGGAATCTGCGGAATGATCTTGCTGTCGCGAATGTCCTCGGGCACGGCCATCACCATCTTCGTCGCGATGAAGCGCGGCGAAATCGTGTTGACCGTGACGCCGCGCTTGGCCACTTCCAGCGCGAGCGATTTCGTGAAGCCATGCATGCCCGCCTTCGCCGCGGCATAGTTGGTCTGGCCGAAACCGCCCTTCGATCCGATGATCGACGAGACGTTGATGATGCGCCCCCAGCCCCGCTCCACCATGCCGTCACAAACGGGCTTGGTCATGTTGAAAACCGAGTCGAGGTTGGTGCGGATCACCGCATCCCAATTGACCTTGTCGAGCTTCTTGAAGCTTGCATCCCGCGTGATGCCGGCGTTGTTCACGAGGATGTCGACCGGGCCGACTTCCGCGCTGATCTGCGCCACGCATTGTTCGCACGAGTCGTAATCGGCCACGTCGACGGCAAACGCACGGAACTGCTTGCCCTGAGCGTCCATCTTCGCGAGCCACTCGTCCGCTCCGGCGTTGCCGGGCGAATGCGTCACCACGACCGCATATCCGGCGTCATGCAAGCGGGTGCTGACTGCCTCGCCAATGCCACCCATGCCCCCCGTCACTACCGCGATTTGACTGGTCATCGAACATCCTCCTGAAAGTAACGGTCCCATGTGCCGTGTTGCGACGGCAGCATGCCTGTTTCAAAAAACAAATCCGTACTGCTTAGCAAACAAGCAGTTATCCCGTTTGGTCAGAATTTCGTTGTTGTAGATGAATGCGCTGGTCTGGGCGCAGTGCCGCGCAGCGCGTCGAGCGACGCGCCGGTCAATGGCGTGTGATGGTTTAGTGAATGCGCGCGACAGCCTGCAGGACAGACTTGCCGTTACGGGTAATGCACGGGCGCCGGCCGGCAACGCTCTCTTCGAGCGAAATCAGTTGACGCGCCAACAACGTGTCGAGTTCCGCGCGATCCAGTTCGACCTGGTCCGGCGCATCCTCGATCAGCATGAGAGTAGCAAACTCATGAGGGCTCAGCATATCGTCTCCTTGATAGGGTCTATTGACTTTTGCAAGGGTGAAAGGCTTTCCCGCTCTCGCGACTGGCAGGCGGAAAGTTTGCTGGGTACTCGTCACTGGAGCCCGCCTCGAGACCTGTGTCTCGATGTCGGGCGGCCCCATCATAACTGCTCAATATTCAATTGCAATATGTGGGACGAGCTTTTCTTTGGAGAAGTTCCCCGCGTTTCGAATAACGGCGTTTAAAGCACGCACGATCGTAATGTTGATGTGTTTCGCATTGGCGGCGTACCGGATTAATGTGGCTTAAATCCTCTGCGTAATGCATCCGTAACCAGACAGGTCACGCAGAATGCCAGAGCGTAAAGAAACATCGTGTCTTTTTTATTTCAACGCGCACCTTGGCGACGCGCATCGTTTCTTCGAACGTTCGTGCAATACGCGATTATTTCTCTGATTAATTCGATTAAACCCTTACATGCATATTTATAATTGTTTTCACAACCAATAAAAAACGCCGCGCGAGGCGGCGTTTCAGATGAGAGCAGACGCTCTGTGCGTCACATGTTCGGATAGTTCGGCCCACCACCGCCTTCAGGCGTGACCCACACGATGTTCTGCGTCGGATCCTTGATGTCGCAAGTCTTGCAGTGCACGCAGTTCTGCGCGTTGATCTGCAGGCGATCGCTGCCGTCGTCGTTCTTCATGAACTCGTAGACACCCGCCGGGCAGAAGCGTGCTTCCGGACCCGCATACGTGCGCAGGTTCACATCGACCGGCACGCCCGCATCCTTCAATGTCAAATGCGCGGGCTGGTTCTCTTCGTGATTCGTGTTCGAGATGAATACCGACGACAGACGATCGAACGTGAGCTTGCCATCGGGCTTCGGATACTCGATCGGCTTGCATTGCGACGCGGGCTTGAGCATCTCGTGATCGCGATGCTGGTGATGCAGCGTCCACGGCACCTTGCCGCCGAACAGCTTCTGCTCGATGCCCACCATCAGCGTGCCGAGATACAGGCCCTTGCTCATCCACTGCTTGAAATTGCGTGCCTTGTGCAGTTCCTCGTGCAGCCACGATTGCTTGAACGCTTCCGGATAGGCCGTGAGTTCATCGCTGGTGCGACCGGCCTGCACTGCTTCAAAGGCCGCTTCCGCAGCCAGCATGCCGGTCTTGATCGCCGCGTGGCTGCCCTTGATGCGTGCTGCGTTCAGGAAGCCCGCATCGTCGCCGACCAGAGCACCGCCCGGGAACGTGAGCTTCGGCAGCGACATCAGACCGCCCGCCGTCATCGCACGCGCGCCGTACGACACCCGCTTGCCGCCTTCGAGGAACTTGCGGATCTCCGGATGCGTCTTGTAGCGCTGGAATTCCTCGAACGGCGACAGGTACGGGTTCGTGTACGCAAGGCCCACGACGAAGCCCACCATCACCTGGTTGTTGTCGATGTGATAGAGGAACGAGCCGCCGTAGGTGTCTGATGCCAGCGGCCAGCCGGCGGTGTGGATCACGAGGCCCGGCTTGTGCTTGGCCGGATCGATCTCCCACAGCTCCTTGATGCCGATGCCGTAGACCTGCGGATCGCAGTCCTGGTTGAGCTTGAGCTTTTCGTTGAGTTGTCGACCAAGATGGCCGCGCGCGCCTTCGCAAAAGAGCGTGTACTTCGCGTGCAGTTCCATGCCGAGCTGGAAGTTCTCGGTCGGCTCGCCGTCCTTGCCCACGCCCATGTTGCCGGTCGCGACGCCCTTCACGGAGCCATCGTCGTTGTACAGCACTTCGGCGGCCGGAAAGCCCGGGAAGATCTCGACGCCCAGCGCCTCGGCCTGTTGACCGAGCCAGCGCGTGACGTTCGCGAGGCTGATCACGTAGTTGCCGTGGTTCTTGAAGTTCTCGGGCAGCGCCCAGTTCGGCACCGACTTCGCGCCCGTCTCCGAGAGGAACAGGAAGCGGTCTTCGGTCACCGGCACGTTCAGCGGTGCGCCTTGCTCCTTCCAGTCCGGAATCAGTTCGTTGAGCGCGCGCGGATCCATCACCGCGCCCGAGAGGATATGCGCCCCGATTTCCGAGCCCTTCTCCAGCACACACACGCCGATTTCGGTGCCCTTTTCAGCGGCCAGCTGCTTCAACCGGATTGCCGCCGACAGCCCGGCCGGGCCGCCGCCGACGATCACGACGTCGTACTCCATCGACTCGCGTGGACCGTACTGCTCGATCCACTGCGCCGATGAACTCTTTTGTGTGTTGGCTTCCACCACGATGTCCTTCCTTCCTCAGAACTGGTCTTCAGCGAGCGCGAGCACGCCTTCGCCGCCCTTCGCGCTGACGATCGACGCTTCGAGCGCCAATGCCTGCGGCAGGATGTAGTTGGCGAAGAAATGCGCGGTCGCGATCTTCGCGCCGTAGAACGCCGGATCTTGCGCGAGCTTGCGCTGCGCCACGATCAGTGCGCGCGCGAGCTGCCAACCCGACAGCACGATGCCCGCGAGCTTCAGATACAGCACGCTGCCGGCGAACACGGCGTTGGGGTCGCGACGCGTGTTGTCGATCACGTACTGCACGACGTTATCGAGTGCATTGCGGCCTGCGGCGAGGCGCTCGCGCATGGCTTCGAACGCGCTCGCGGCATCGCCTGCCTGCACTTGTGCCTGCTCGAGTTCGGCGAGCGTAGCGTCGATCGCGGCGATCAGCGTACGCGCCGCCGCGCCGTTGTCGCGCACGGTCTTGCGGCCGATGAGATCGTTCGCCTGGATGGCGGTCGTGCCTTCGTAGATCGTCAGGATGCGGGCATCGCGGTAGTACTGCGCCGCGCCGGTCTCTTCGATGAAGCCCATGCCGCCGTGCACCTGCACGCCGAGGCTCGTCACTTCGAGCGACAGTTCGGTGCTCCAGCCCTTCACCACCGGCACCAGATATTCGTAGATCGCGGCGTGACGCGCGCGCTCTTCGGCATCGGCGGCATGGTGCGCGATGTCCGAATGCGCTGCGGCCACATAGGCGAGCGCACGTGCGCCTTCGGTGAGCGAGCGCATCGTCGAGAGCATGCGGCGCACGTCCGGGTGCTTGATCAGCGTGACCGACTCCTTCGCCGAGCCATCGACGGGACGGCTCTGCACACGCTCCTTCGCATACGCGAGCGCCTTCTGGTACGCCGCATCCGATACGGCGACGCCCTGCATGCCGACCGCAAAGCGCGCCGCGTTCATCATGATGAACATGTACTCGAGGCCGCGGTTCTCTTCGCCGACCAGATAGCCGAGCGCGCCGCCATGATCGCCGAACTGCAGCACGGCCGTCGGGCTCGCCTTGATGCCGAGCTTGTGTTCGATCGACACGCAATGCACGTCGTTGCGCGCGCCGAGCGAACCATCGTCGTTGACGAGGAACTTCGGCACGAGGAACAGCGAGATGCCCTTCACGCCTTCGGGCGCATCGGGCGTGCGGGCCAGCACGAGGTGAGCGATGTTGCTCGCCATGTCGTGTTCGCCGTACGTGATGAAGATCTTGGTGCCGAACACGCGATACGAACCGTCGCCTTCGGGCACGGCACGCGAGCGCACGAGCGCGAGGTCCGAACCGGCCTGCGGTTCGGTCAGGTTCATCGTGCCGGTCCACTCGCCCGAGATGAGCTTGGGCAGGTAGCGCGACTTCAGTTCGTCGGAGCCGGCGGTGAGCAGCGCTTCGATCGCGCCGTCGGTGAGCAGCGGGCACAGTGCGAACGACATGTTCGCGGCATTGAGCATTTCGATGCACGGCGTCGCGATCAGCTTCGCGAGACCCTGGCCACCGAAGTCGGCCGGGTGCACCACGCCTTGCCAGCCGCCTTCGCCGAACTGGCGGAACGCGTCCTTGAAGCCCGGCGTCGTCGTGACTTCGCCGTCGCGCCATTCGCTCGGCGCCTGGTCGCCGGCCACGTTCAGCGGCGCGAGCACTTCGCCGTTGAATTTGGCGGCCTCGTCGAGCACGGCCTGCGCCGTTTCGAGGTTCGAATCCTCGAGGCCCGGCAGCGCGGCGACGTTTGCAATTCCGGCCAGCTCTTCGAGCACGAAAACCATGTCCTTGATGGGCGCGACGTAGCTCATTGCCTGTCTCCTTCGTGATGGGCGCGTGCGGCACGGCAGGAAGTCTGCTTCGCACAGCGCAAGTTGCGATTGCTGCATCCTAGCCTCGCCGGGCCCGTTCTGCGCTATCCAAATCTGCCCTTTCACTGACAAATTCTGCCGTTTTCCGGGGGGCGCGATGGGTGGGTGGCAAAAACGCCGATGGCCGGATTTGTCAGTCCTGTCGCCATCCGGCGGCCTCCTCAGACCGTGTTGCGGTACGCAGTCGGCGTACTGCCGGTCCAGTGGCGAAACGCGCGATGGAACGCAGTGGGATTGTCGAAGCCGACGTCCCACGCGATATCGGCGAGCGCGTCATCGGTGCGCGTGAGACGCTGGATCGCGATGTCGCGCCGCACCTCGTCCTTGATCGCCTGAAAGTTCGTGCCCTCGGCTTCGAGCCGCCGGCACAGTGTGCGCACGGAAAAATGCAGTTGCTGCGCGACGGTGTCGACGGTCGGCGTCGTCGGCAGACAATCGGCGATGCATTGGCGCACGCGATGACGCACGAGCTGTTCGCCGAACGACACGAAAATCCAGTCTTCGGGCGCCCGGCTCAGGAATGCCTTGAGATCGTTCTTGCGCTGGCGCACCGGCATGTCGAGATACGACGCCGCAAAGCGCAGCCTGGTGCCCGGCTGGCCGAAGCGCACCGGCCCCGGAAAAAGATACAGATGGTCGGCCGTCTGCGGCGGCCGCGAAAACTCGAAGTCCACGCCATCGAGCGGGATTTTCTGCCGGATCAGCCACGACGCCACGCCGTGCACGAGCTTGAGCATCAGTTCGCGCCCGAGCATGGTGACGTTCGGCCCCTGCCCATCGACGACGAGTTCGACATAACCAAAAGCCTCGTCGCGGCGCGAAACCAGCCGGAAATCGTCGAGGATCAGATGGAAGAACTGGCCGAAGCGGTGCAATGCGATCTCGAGCCGCGGCGCATCGATGAGGCTCAGGCACAGGAACTTGAGCGTGCCATTGCGCAGCGGCCGGCTGAAAATGCCGGGCATCTCGTCATCGAGCTCCATCGCGAGCAGGCGATAGAGCGTCGAGAACTGCTCCTGTGTCACTCGGGCGCCCTTCTGGTGGAGCAGTTCGTACGGAATGCCCGAGCGCCCGGCGAGTCGCGCGACCGCGGCGCGGTCGGCGCCCGACAGGAAGCCGTTGACGACCGAAATCGGGACCGTGGCGGAAAATGGACTCAACGCGGCAATGGCTCAAAAGGGATATTGGCGTATTTTGTCACAAGCGCCGCAGACCGTCGTTCCGGCCCTGCAAAACAGGCCAGGACACGTCATTTCGTGCGTGACAGCGCGAGCCACAACCCGCCGCCGATCAGCGTCACACCGCTCGCGCGCGTCATCCAGCGCACGCGCGAGCGCGACAGCACGTGGCCCGCGCGCGAGGCGAGCGTCGCGTAGGCGCTGTCCGTGAGCGCCGCCACGAGCATCGCGCTGGCGCCCATGATCAGCACCTGGGTCGTGAAATCCCGGCTCGTGTCGATGAACTGGGGAAAGAAGGCGCCGAAGAACAGCAGCGTCTTGGGATTGGACAGCGACACGGCCAGCCCTTGCAGGAAGAAGCCGCCACGCGGTGGCGTGCTGGTTACGCCCTCTTCGTGGCGCGCCCTGAGCAACTTCACACCGAGCCAGATCAGATACGCGGCGCCCGCCAGCCGGATCCACATGAACCAGCCGCCCAGCGCCGCGATCAACGACGCGAGGCCGAGCAGCACGACCACGAGCGTCACCGCGAGGCCCAGCTGGATGCCGCCGACGTTGAGCAGGCCCGCGCGGCGTCCGTGACGCAGGCTGTTGGCGACGATCAGGGTTACGGCCGGGCCCGGCACGAGCATGATGATGATGCAACTAAGCAGAAAGGTCAGCCAGGTTGGCAACGACATGGTTCTCTCCTTCATGAGTCAGACCACGATGAAACGCTTATCCAGCCAGCATCGGTGCGCTGCGGCCACTGACTAGCGGCAGCCAGGCGCGCCGAACAGCACCGCCTCGCCGCACGGCGAATCGATCATTTTCGCGCCACTGTGACCGACGCCCTCGACGGTGACGACGCGCTGGCTCGTCATCGCCGGATGGCGGCGTTGCAAATAGTCGAAATACGCGAGGCCGCGTGCATAGCGCGTCGCGCCCTGCATTTGCGCCGCGCAACTGCGGTCCAGATCGCGTTGCTCGGGATCGGTGTCGTCGGTGCCTAACAGATAGACGACGTCTCGCGCCGCATAGGCCGCTTCGTAGTCGGCGGGACTCATCGCCTGCGCATAGGGCGGCGCGCCATTCCAGCCGTATCGCCAGCTGTCGAACCGGGGACAGGCTGCGGCGGCGCTGACCGGACGATCGCCGCTGAAATAGAGGTACGAGGAAGGATTGGCGCTCACGTAGCGCACGTGCACGCCCTCGGCTTCGAGGGCAGCGCCCGCCCCGCCAACGACGGCATAGCGCTGCACCAGTTGTCCACCGGCCGAGTGTCCAGCCAGGACGACGTCGCGCAGCGCAGGAAAACGGCTTCGATCCGCAAGCCGCGCAAGCATCGCATCGAGCACCTCGAACGAGCTGAGCGGCACGGGGCCGCGCGCGTCGGCGCCGGCGGGCCAGCCGTCACGATCCCAGCGCAGCAGATCGGGGGGAAGCGCGTGAGCGCCGATGTCGTCGGGATCGAGAAACTGCGGGGCGATCAGCAAGGTCTGCTCCGCTGCGCCGGGGGCCGCATCCGACGCGGCCAGGCCACGATTCGCGGCGTGCCAGTAACCGGCGACATCGCGTCCGATCCCGTGCACGACGATGACCGCGCGCGTCACCTGCGGCTGCGGTTCGTCCCAGTCGCGCGACACGTAGAGCGCGAGGCTCGCGGCCGTCCCCACTGTCGTGCGCACGACGAAGCGCGCGTCGGCCACGACCTTGACCGGCTCATGACCCGATTCGCCCCGCGAGGCAAGCGTCGCGCCACCCGAAGCGCAGCCGACTACCCCGCACGCGAGTGCCACGGCCGCTATCGCATTGCGCCAGTCCATCGGTGGCCTTTTCCCCTTGCGCGACTGCGCTGAATTGCGCCGAGAACGCGCCGCAGTTCAACCCAGATGACGAACGCCCGGCACCGCCGCCGCACGCTGCGCGACACGCAGCGCGCCGGCATCGCCGCCGAGCGCTTCGGTGGCGTGTGCCGCGCAGTTGAACACCGCATTGAGCCAGCGATCGACGAACCGCTGGTCGATGCGCGAATTCGGCCCCGCGAGCGTCAGCACACCATGCAGCGCCTGACGCACGCCGAACACCGGCATCGAGATGCCTGCCGTGCCGCGCTCGCGATCGTCGATCGACACACAGTAGCCGTCCGCGCGAATCTTGTCGAACGCATCGCCCGCTTCGCCGCCGAAGGCGAGCAGCGCGCGCCCGCCCGAGCCGCTTTCGAGCGGCAGTACGTCGCCTTCGCGCACATGAAAGCGCACCCCATGCGTCGAATCCACGCGATGCAGGCACACCCGCACCGCGTTGTCGCGCACATAGAACGACACGCTCTCACCGCTCGCATCGGCGAGTTCGCGCATCAGCGGCACGAGGATGTCGCCCAGATTGAGGCTGCGTTGATACATTGCGCCGAGCATGAACGTCGCTGGCCCGAGCTGGTAGCGGCCGTCCTCGAGCCTCACGAGCAGCCGGTGCTGGATCAGCGAACCGGCGAGGCGCAGCAGCGTGCTCTTGTACAGGCCCGTGCGCGCGGCGAGCTCGGAGAGCGTGAGCGCGGTATCGGCGGGCGTGAATGCGAACAGGATCGCGCAGGCCCGGTCGAGCACGGCGACGCCTTCTTCCTTGCGCTTGGGTGAGTCCCCGGACATGTTCGATGGATGAGTGGCAACGGGAAAGCGCAATTTTACGCGAAGCGCTCGCGTGCCAAGACGCATCGACTGCCTCGACTTTGTTCTGGTCGCGCAAAGCGTGCGCGTTATTCCTTGCTGCCTGAAGGCGGCGCGGGCGCCGGCGTGACGATGGGACCATGCAGCGTACTCGCCCCCACTGCGACGTTCGCCGCGCTCACGCCCGGGTCGCTGCTCGCGCCGGCACTGGGGTCGGCATGGTGCGGATCGCCTGACGTTACCTGGTCCGCGATGCCGTTTTCCGCGCGCTTGCAACCACCTTGCAACGTCAGGCCGAGCAACGCAACGAGCAGCACCGGTGCGTAAATGAACCGCATGATCTATCCCTTTGTTCTCATACGACAAATGTGCAGCATTCGCCGTGCCGTCCATGTGCGGCGTTGGGCATGAGAATTGCGAAATCGGAGGGAGTGACCGGCGCTTCCACGGCCGGCTACCGTAGAGAAAGTGAAAGGTTTGGGGAATCGGGGGACCGCTACATGCGGACCGTACTGCTGGTCGATGACGACACGAACATGCTGCGCGCGATGGAAACGCTCGTGTCGCTCGAAGGGTATCGCGTGAAAACCGCGTCGAATGGGGCTGTTGCATTGCGCACCGCGCTTGCCGAGCCCCCGGACATCATCGTGTCCGATTGCATGATGCCCGAGATGGACGGCATGCAACTCTCGCTCGCGGTCCACAGTAATGACATGCTTGCCCATGTACCGCTCGTGCTCGTTTCGGCCGTCGTGATGCCGCCGATGGAGATGCATGTCGACGGCTTCCTGCGCAAGCCCTTCGCGGCCGCGCAACTGCTGGAGATCATCGGCCGCTTGACGGCGACGCACACGCATTGACGAGTGCGAGGTACGGGGGATGCTGCTGAATGTGTATCGACCTCTGACGATACTCACGAAAGGAGCATGACCATGAAGTCACCCAAGCCGCTAGGTTTTCGCCGAACACTGGAAGGCACACTCTCGATCACCGGCATCGTCGCGCTCGAATGCGCGATGGTGATCGGCGTTTTGCTGGCGCTGCATATCGACCCGTCCTGACCGCTTCGACCGGCGCGCGCCGCAACAATCTCCGTATAGTGGATAGTGGATAGTGGACAACTCCACCACGGAAGACAGCCGATGACCACCTCACCGATTAGCCGGTATCCGGTACCCGACCCCGCGCTTTGGCCCGCCGACATTCGCGAACGTATTCTCGAAGTACAGGACAAAGCCGGTTTCGTGCCGAACGTGTTTCTCGCACTCACCCATCGTCCCGCCGAGTTTCGCGCGTTCTTCGCCTATCACGATGCACTGATGCTCAAGGAAGGCGGCCTCACGAAAGGCGAACGCGAGATGATCGTGGTGGCCACGAGCGCGCTCAACGCATGTCTCTATTGCGTCGTGGCACACGGCGCGATTCTGCGCATCTACGAGAAAGCCCCCTTGCTGGCCGATCAGCTTGCCGTCAACTATCGCAAGGCCGACATCACGGCGCGTCAACGCGCGATGCTCGACTTCGCCCTCAAGGTCTGCAGCGATTCGGCGTGCATCGAGAACGCCGATTTCGAGGCGCTGCACGCCCACGGCTTCAGCGCTGAAGACGCGTGGGACATCGCCGCGATCACGGCGTTCTTCGGCCTGTCCAACCGCATGGCCAACGTGATCTCGATGCGGCCCAACGACGAGTTCTTCACGATGGGCCGTCTGCCGCGCGAGCCGGACGCGACGGGCGCGCAGGCCTCGGCTTAAGTCTCGGCCGTCACGTTCGCCTCGGGATGCACGACGGCGAGCGCTTCGTGCAGCGTCGTGAAGATCCACTGCGCGCCGACCACGGCGGTGATGCCGTGACGATCCATGTCCGAGCGCAGATACGGATTCACGCGTGCGAACACCACGCCGATGCCGCGTGCCGCAAGTTGCCGGCACAGATCGCAGACCGAGCGGCCCGCCGAGTAGTCGACATCGGTGATTGTGCTCGCATCGATCACGAGCCAGTGCACCGGCGCGGGCGCGTGGGCGATCAGGCGATTCACCTCGTCGGTGAAGAGATGATCGTTGGCGTAGAACAGATCGGCGCCGAAGCGGTAGACCAGCAGGCCCGGCGCTGTCTCGAGTCCCGCCTGCGCGGGCACGGCGAGCCAGCGGCCCGACTCGCTCGGCGCGAGCATCATCGTGTTCGGACGATAGCTGTGGCGCACGTGCCGCAACAACGACAGCGCGATCGCGATGAGGATGCCGTTCTCGACGCCGATCGTGACGACCGCAAGCGCTGTCGTCACGGCGAGCCAGAACTCGCCCGGACTTTCGCTGCGCACCGCACGCAACGAGTCGACGTGCACGAGGCCCACGGCGATCGTGAACACGATGCTTGCCAGCACGCAATGCGGCAGGTACTGCAGCGAGCGGCTCAGAAACAGCAGCACGATGACCACGACGCACGCGAATACCAGTTGCGCGACCTGGCTGCGCGCGCCTGCCTGATCGGCCATCGCGGTCTGCGTGGGACTGCCGTTGACCACGAAGGCGCCACTGAAAGCCGCCGCTGCATTGGCGGCGGCGAGGCCGAGCAGGTTCGCATCGTCGTCGACGCGCTCGCCGTATTGCTGCGCGAACGCGCGGCTCGTGGCGGCGCTCTGCGCGACGATGATGACGAAGCACGAGGCCGCGACCTGCACCAGATCGAGCGCCTGTTGCCAGCTCACCGACGGCATGCCGATCGGCGGCAAGCCGCCCACGACCGGCCCGATCACCGAAATGCCGTGGCCCGCGAAGTCGAATGCCGCACTCGCCGCGATACTGCCGACGACCGCAACCAGTGGCACGGGCAGACGCGGCCGCCAGGCCTTGAATACGAGAATCGTGGTGACGATCGCGACGGACAGGCCGAGTGTCGCCCAGTTCACGTGCGGTAACTGATGCACGACCTGGATGAGCTGCTCGATGCTGCGCCGCGAACTCACGTTGAGCCCGAGCATGTCGCCGAGCATCGCAATACCGACCTGCAGGCCGACGCCCGTGAGAAAGCCGATCAACACCGTGCGCGAGAGAAAGTCGGCGAGAAAGCCGAGCCGGAACACACGCGCGATCAGCAGCATCAGCGCCGTGAGCAACGCGACCATGCCGGCCAGCGCGACATACTCGGGCGTCGAAGGCGGCGCCATGGCGGACAGACGGCTGGCGAAAATGGTGGCGGTCGCCGAATCGGCCGCGACCACGAGATGACGCGATGCGCCGAACAGTGCAAACGCAATGAGCGGCAAGAAGCCCGTATAAAGTCCGGTCACGGCCGGCATGCCCGCGATGCGCGCATAGCCGAGCAGTTGCGGAATGTTCATCGAGGCGAGCGTGACGCCCGCCAGTGCGTCGCGTATGGCCGAGGCCCGCGTGAGCGGCCTTGCTCCCCGGAACGGTTCAAACGCCATACGTAGTACCTCGACCATCGTGCATCGTTCGCTGCTCCCTTCAGGTTGCCAAACAGGCGGCTATGGTAGCGCGGCCACGCGCTGCATACAAAAAGGCCAGCCCGAAGGCTGGCCGAAATCATGCTCAGGAGAAAGGAACTCGCTTCACACGCGAATCGTCGGCGGCACATAACGGCAGTCGTAGCGCTTTCTGACCGTGCCGTTTTCATCGACGCTCTCAAGATACACGTCGAACTGCCATAGACGCGCCATGTGCCGCAGCACTTCATCGGTATCGCCCGACAGGTGCCGGTTGTCGCTCATGAAGTGACGCAGCGTGAGGCTGCGATCGCCGCGCGTGTTGACCGACCACACCTGGATGTTGGGCTCGCGATGATGCATGTCGTATTGCCGCGAGAGCGCCTGGCGCACGTACTGATAGCCGCTGTCGTCGTGGATCGCCGAGACTTCGAGCGCATCGCGCATGTCGTCGTCGAGCACCGAGAAAAGCCGCATTTCGCGGATCAGGTGCGGCGACAAATACTGCGCGATGAAGCTCTCGTCCTTGAAGTTGCGCATCGCATAGTGCAGCGCCTTCAGCCACGGACTGCCCGCGAGCTCGGGGAACCACTTGCGGTCCTCGTCGGTGGGCGACTCGCAAATGCGGCGAATGTCGCTCATCATCGAAAAACCGAGCGCATACGGATTGATGCCGCTGTAATAGGGCTTGGTGACGGGCGGCTGATAGATCACATTGCTGTGCGAATGGAGGAACTCCATCATGAAGCCGTCTTCGAGCTTGCCCTGCGTATAGAGCGTATTGAGCAACGTGTAATGCCAGAAGGTCGCCCAGCCTTCGTTCATGACCTGGGTCTGGCGCTGCGGATAGAAGTACTGGCCGACCTTGCGCACGATGCGGATCACCTCGCGCTCCCAAGGCTGCAGGAGCGGCGCGTTCTTTTCCGCGAAATACAGCAGGTTTTCCTGCGGCTCGGGCGGATAGCGCTCTTCCACTTCCTCGGCAAGCGGCGCCTGGCGCGACGGCAGCGTGCGCCACAACTCGTTGACCTGCGACTGCAGGTACGCCTCGCGTTCGCGCCGCATGGCGGCCTCGCGCACGAGCGAGAGCTTCTGCGGCCGCTTGTAGCGATCGACGCCGTAGTTCATCAACGCATGGCACGAGTCGAGCAGTTCCTCGACCCGATCGAGCCCGTAGCGCTCCTCGCACTCCGCGATGTAGTTCTTCGCATAGACGAGGTAATCGATGATCGCGTGCGCGTCGGTCCACAACCGGAACAGGTAATTGCCCTTGAAAAACGAGTTGTGGCCATACGCGGCATGCGCGATGACGAGCGCCTGCATCGTCATCGTGTTCTCTTCCATCAGATACGCGATGCAGGGGTTCGAGTTGATGACGATCTCATACGCGAGTCCCATCTGGCCGCGCCGGTAGCTCTTCTCCGTGGAGAGAAAATGCTTGCCGAACGACCAGTGACGGTAATTGACCGGCATGCCGACCGACGCGTACGCGTCCATCATCTGCTCGGCGCTGATCAGCTCGAGCTGGATGGGATAGACGTCGAGTTCATATTGCTCTGCAACACGGGCAATGTGCGTGTCGTACTCTTCGATGAGCTCGAAGGTCCAGTCCGACGGGCATGGCAGCGGCCTTTTCTCGGCTACGTTCATACGAACATCCTTTTGCCCGGGTTGCGCCGCCTCCCGGGCCGTCTGCTCCATGGCTGCAGCGGGTTCGGCTGCGCGCCCGCCGGCGGCGGCAGCGCCTTGCTGCGCGCCGTCGTCGCCATGCTGCGGGTGCTGTTCGCCCTGCCCGTCGCCCTTGCGGCGCTCCGGCTGATAGCCGCGCGCCTCGTTGTGCAGATGGCGTGTCGTCATGATCGTTCCACCTGCTTTTCGAAAAGCTCCCGGAACACCGGGTAGATGTCCGCCGCCGTGTCGACCTTTTTCATCGCCAGATGCTGCTCGGAAAGCGCAAGCTGCGCATATTCGAGCCACAGGTTCTGTTCTTCGGGCGTCACCTGGATATACGCAAAATAGCGCACCTTCGGCAAGATGTCATCCGCGAGAATCTTGCGGCACTTCGGCGAGTCGTCGGTCCAGTTGTCGCCATCGGATGCCTGGGCGCCGTAGATGTTCCATTCGCTCGGCGAATAACGGTCTTCTATCACCTGTTTCATCAGTTCCAGTGCGCTCGACACCACCGTGCCGCCGCTCTCGGTCGAATGGAAGAAGGTGTCCTCGTCGACCTCTTCGGCGCGCGTGTGATGGCGGATGAAGACCACCTCGATGCGCTCGTAATTACGCTTGAGGAACAGGTACAACAGGATGAAGAAGCGCTTGGAGAGATCCTTGCGCTGCTCGTCCATCGACCCCGAGACATCCATCAGACAAAACATCACGGCCTGACTCGACGGCTGCGGCTGCTTCACACGATTGACGTAGCGAAGGTCGAACGGATCGATGAACGGGATGCGCCAGATGCGCCCGCGCAAATGGTGGATCTGCTCTTCGAGCGTCGCGATTTCTTCGCGGCGGTCGGCGGGATCGGCCTTGAGCGCTTCGAGTTCCTCTTCGAGCGCATGCAGCTGGTTGACGAGCGGCGCGCCGAGCGCGATACGGCGCCCGAGCGCGCTGCGCAGCGAGCGGACCACGTCGATGTTGTTGGGCGTGCCCTCGGCGGCCCAGCCCGCGCGGATGCTCTTCCACGTCGGCACCGCCATCAGGTGGGTCTTCACGAGGCGCGGCAGTTCGAGGTCGTCGAAGAAGTACTGCATGAATTCTTCGCGCGACAATTCGAACACGAAGTCGTCCTGGCCCTCGCCTTCGTTGCTCGCCTGACTGCCGCCGCCGCCCGAGCCGCCCTGCGGCCGCGCGATGCGGTCGCCGCGGATGTAGTCCTCGTTGCCGGGATGGACCATTTCGCGGCGCCCGCCCGGGCCGTGCCGGAACGACGGTTCCGCGATGTCCTTGCGCGGGATCGTGATGCTCTGGTTGTTCTGGATATCCTTGATGCTGCGGTCACGCACCGCCTCCGATACGGCGTGCCGAATATAGTTCTTCACGCGGCGCAAGAAGCGCTCACGGTTTGCAATGCTCTTGTTCTTGCCTGCCAGCCTGCGGTCGATGATTTGATGAAGCACATCCAGTCTCCCGCTCCAGTTTCGAATGAGCGGGACGCCACGCTCGCATGCCAGTCGAGTCTGCTATCCGGTCGATGCGGCCCGCGTCCCGCCGGTCGGCCGCGCGCCCCGTTTGGAGCGGGCGCGCGCGGACCATGACGCGATGTCATTCATGACGACTTGCGCACACGCAGATACCAGTCGCACAACAGCCGGACCTGCTTGGGCGTATAGCCCTTCGTCACCATCCGGTTGACGAAGTCTTCATGCTTGCGCTGCTCCTCGGCCGATCCCTTTGCATTGAACGAGATGACCGGCAGCAGTTCTTCCGTGTTCGAGAACATCTTCTTTTCGATCACCACGCGCAGCTTCTCGTAGCTGATCCACGCCGGGTTCTTGCCGGCGTTCGCCGCGCGTGCGCGCAGCACGAAGTTGACGATCTCGTTGCGGAAGTCCTTGGGATTGCTGATGCCCGCGGGCTTCTCGATCTTCTCCAGTTCGGCGTTGAGTGCGGCGCGGTCGAAGCTTTCGCCCGTGTCGTGATCGCGGAACTCCTGGTCCTGGATCCAGAAATCCGCATAAGTGACGTAGCGATCGAAGATGTTCTGGCCATACTCGGAGTACGACTCCAGATACGCGGTCTGGATCTCCTTGCCGATGAACTCGGCGTAACGCGAGGCCAGCACGTCCTTCACGAACGACAGATACTTCTGCTCGGTTTCCGGCGGGAACTGCTCGCGCTCGATCTGCTGTTCGAGCACATACATCAGGTGCACCGGATTGGCCGCGACCTCGGTCGAATCGAAGTTGAACACGCGCGACAGAATCTTGAACGCGAAGCGCGTGGACACGCCGTTCATGCCTTCGTCGACGCCCGCGAAGTCGCGGTACTCCTGATACGACTTCGCTTTCGGATCGGTGTCCTTGAGGTTCTCGCCGTCATAGACCTGCATCTTCGAGAAGAGGCTGGAATTCTCCGGCTCCTGCAGGCGCGTGAGCACCGACATCTGCGCCATCATCTTGAGCGTGCCCGGCGCGCATACCGCATCGGCCAGCGACGAATTGCGCAGCAGCTTCTCGTAGATCTTCATCTCTTCCGAGTAGCGCAGGCAATACGGCACCTTGACCACGAAGATCCGGTCGAGCAGTGCTTCGTTGTTGCGGTTGTTGCGGAACGCCTTCCATTCCGACTCGTTCGAGTGGGCGAGAATGATGCCGTTGAACGGAATCGCACCAAATCCTTCGGTGCCCTTGAAGTTGCCTTCCTGGGTCGCGGTGAGCAGCGGGTGCAGCACCTTGATCGGCGCCTTGAACATTTCGACGAATTCGAGCAGGCCCTGATTCGCGAGGCACAGGCCACCCGAGTAGCTGTACGCATCGGCGTCGTCCTGCGCGTACTGTTCGAGCTTGCGAATATCGACCTTGCCGACGAGTGACGAGATGTCCTGATTGTTCTCGTCGCCAGGCTCGGTCTTCGCGATGGCGATCTGGCGCAGGATCGAAGGATAGCGGCGCACCACGCGGAACTTGCGGATGTCGCCGTTGTATTCGTGCAGGCGCTTGACGGCCCACGGGCTCAGGATGTTCTTCAGATAGCGGCGTGGAATGCCGTACTGCTCTTCGAGTATCGGACCGTCCTCGTCGTAGTCGAACAGGCCGAGCGGCGATTCGTTCACGGGCGAGCCCTTGATCGCGTAGAACGGCACACGCTCCATCAACTGCTTGAGCCGCTCGGCAATCGACGACTTGCCGCCGCCGACCGGACCGAGCAGATAGAGAATCTGCTTCTTTTCTTCTAGTCCTTGTGCTGCATGACGGAAGTACGAGACCACCTGCTCGATCACGTCTTCCATGCCGTAAAACTCACGGAACGCGGGGTATACCTTGATCACCTTGTTCGCGAAGATCCGTGACTGACGCGGATCGTTGCGGGTATCGATCTGTTCGGGTTCGCCGATCGCCATCAGCATGCGTTCACCAGCCGTGGCATATGCGGCGGGATTGTCCTTGCAGAGCGCGAGATACTCCTCGAGCGAGAACTCCTCTTCTCGCGTTTTCTCGAAGCGGGTCGCGAAGCTGCTGTAGATATCCATGCTACCTCCTCGCCGAAGTCTGCGACCGATGTCGTGCGCGGCGCGCTATTTGGAAACGACATCGCTCGAATTCATCCTAAACCCTTTTAAATTTTTTTTCACGGCAAAATTCGCGCCGGATTCAGGGTCCCAGTTTGTGCGCTTGGAAGATGCCCAACGCTCACTTACAATGATGTTCCCGCTGCGCAAGAATCAGACCGCATCCACACCGCACAAGCGCAACGTCGCAGCACAAAGCGACGTTGCAGCGCCTCAATATCCTCTGCATTGAACACTGTGCCCATCGCACGCCTGCGAAACCACTCGCTCACGAACGCGCACCACTGTTGCCCACAAGCGTCAGATTATTTTTTTCGTTTATTGGCGGCCCTGCGCGAACGGTTTCGTTCCTTCCAGGGTTACGCGTCATCACGCGCACGGTCAGTGTGCGCGCGCGCATAACCACGCGAGTCGACGTAGCACTGTGACAGGCAAGCAATGCGTGATGGTCATACCCGGTCACTGAACCGGTGAGCGAGGGCATGCCACGCACGCATTGTTACAAGCGCAGCTGGAGGAGAAGTTACAAGCGAAACTGGCAGGAATGACAGCGTACCGCTGTGCCGTATCAGAACAGCTGAAGTTCGATCTCGCCGAGACCGTCGATGTGACCGTGCACGAGACCCGGTCCATCGATGCGATGCGCGCCGACGTAGGACCCGGTGGTGATGGTCCAGTCCGGCTCGATGGTGATGCCCATGGCGGCACAATGGTTGACGAACGACACAAGCAACTCGCGCGGGTCGCCCGCCGGATTGCCGGACGCCTCGGGCACGAGCGAGCGGCCATCGAAGGACAGTTCGAGTTCTGGCGCGACGAAGTCGAGCGTGCGCGCAAGCGCGCTGTACGGTAGCGGATGGCCGGTTACGAGCGCGCCGTTGTTCTGCGCGTCGGCGAGCTGCGCGAGCGGCGCCACGTTGGGCCACTCGGCAAAGCGGCTATCGACGATCTCGATCGCGGGCAGGATCTGTCCGACGCGCGCGAGCACTTCGTCGCGCGCATAGGCGTGGTCGCGCGGCGCAATCGGCGCGGCAAAGCGAAAGGCGATCTCCAGTTCGATCAGCACACGAAAGAAGCTCTTGTGCTCGACTCGCGCGGGTGAGACGAATACCTTCGATGCGGGAATCGGCGCCCCCGAGGCAGCGGCACCCGGCGCGCGCGCGCCGATCTTCCAGCCGCCGGTCGTGCTGCCGATGCCGCTGATCACCGCTTGCTGGATAGCGTAGGCGGTGGCCGCATCGGGCGGCAGGCACTCGGGCGTCAGGCTTTCGACCAGATGATGGCGGCGGCGCGCATTGACCAGCCGTTGCGCGAGATCGTCGTGCGTCATATGAGAGTCCTTGTTGATCGTACGATGCTTGACATGGCGGCGCTCCAGCGCCACCCGGTGCTTGTCGCCGCCTTCGACGGCGGCATGACGAGCCGGGCCGCCAGGCAACGCCAGCCGCGCGAGCGCTTCCCTGCGGGCCATCCGGCGCAGTGTACCGCGTCCACTGCGCCACGCCGATGACATCAGTGCGCACACTCTACCGCGCCGTGCGCCGCACAACGTGCGCTCGCGCACGGGCGCGAAAAAAAGACCGCTATTGCATCGCAAGAGCGGTCTGTAATTGCACGAGCCTCGAGCCAGGGGAAGCCCAAGGCCATGCGGTACGGATCAGCAGTTTGGCACGGCCGGTCAGGCACGGCTTAGAAGGTCTCCCAATCTTTATCCGAGGCGATGGCTGCCGGCACGCTCGCGGGCGCGGACGCCGCGCTGGCCGCGCTGACCTGGCTGCCGGCGGCCGCTGCACGCGGCGCGCGGGCGGCACGCGGAGCCTGCGCCGGAGCCGGCCGTGCGGCCTTCGCCGTAGCGGCCTTGGCGGCAGCGGGCTGCGCGGCCGGCGCCGGACGCGCACGCGGCGCCGTGGCGACCGCCGACGACGACACGCCGCCACCGTCGACCTGGAACACCGAGACCGCCGCGCGCAAGCGCGACGCCTGGTCTTCGAGCGACTGGGCAGCCGCGGCCGCTTCCTCGACGAGTGCCGCGTTCTGCTGCGTGACTTCGTCCATCTGCGTGACGGCGCGCGCCACCTGGTCGATGCCGCCGCTCTGCTCTTCCGAAGCCGCCGCGATCTCGCCCATGATGTCGGTCACGCGCTGCACCGCCGCGATGATCTCGTTCATCGTGCGGCCGGCTTCATCGACCAGCGCCGAGCCGGTCTGCACGCGTTCGACGGACGTATCGATCAGCTCCTTGATCTCCTTGGCCGCCCCCGACGAGCGTTGCGCGAGGCTGCGCACCTCGCCGGCCACCACCGCGAAGCCGCGTCCTTCCTCGCCGGCACGCGCCGCTTCCACCGCCGCGTTCAACGCGAGGATGTTGGTCTGGAACGCGATGCCCTCGATGATCGTGATGATGTCGGCGATCTTCGCGGAGCTCTGGTTGATGTCGCCCATCGTGCCGACCACCTGGCTCACGACCGAGTTGCCCTTGTTGGCGATCTCGGAAGCGTTGGCCGCGAGCGCGCTCGCCTGGCGCGCGTTGTCGGCGTTCTGGCGCACGGTGCCGGTGAGCTGCTCCATGCTCGCGGCCGTTTCCTGCAGGGCCGAAGCCTGCTCTTCGGTGCGCGAGGACAAATCGATATTGCCTGCCGAGATCTGGCGCGTCGCCGTCGCGATCGACTCGCTGCCGGCACGCACCGAGCGCACCGTCTCGATCAGGCTGCGCTGCATCTTCTTCACGCCTTCGAGCAAGTCGCCCATTTCGTCGCGCGAGCGCACCTCGACATGGCGGCGCAAGTCGCCGGCCGCGATCGCATCGAAGTGGCCGAGCGCTTCGGCGAGCGGCGCGCCGATCGCGCGGCGCAGCGTGAAATACGAGAACAGCGCGGCGCCCAGACCGAACACGAGCGCGACGATGCTCACGATGCGCAACTCGGCGAACGCGGACTGCGAGTCGTCGAAGTTGCCCTTCGCCTGGGTGAACTGGAACTGCGACAGCTCGGCGTCGGCCTTGCTCAACTGCTCGAACGAGGCCTGCAGCGCCTTCGCGCCGTCGACGATCTTCGACTGGTCGTTCGCGCGGACCGTGGCGGCGAAGCCGTCGGCGATCTGCTGCAACGCGTCGCGGCGGCTCGAGACGGTCTGCGCGAGACGGTCTTCGTCGGCGTCGCGCGGCAAGTCGAGATATTTCTTCCACCAATCATCGGCCTGGGCTTGCATCACCTTGGCGCGGTCGAGCGTCGGCGCCGCGTCGGGCGTGCCGATCATGAAGGCCGCGCGATCGAGCGCGAGGCGCTCGCGGGCGAGGTACAGCTCGGACAGCGCGATATCGAGCGCGCTCGGCATCTGGTTCGTGAAAGTCTCGCGATTCGCATCGTTCGAGCGCGTGAGCCCGATCAGGCCAAGCGCACTGATGGCAGCGAGCAGCGCCGCGAGAAAGGCCATGGTGAGGCCAATGCGTGCCTTGATCGTGATGCCCTTGTTCAACATGTCGTTCCTGTAGCGCGCGGGAGCCGGGACGGGCGAAAGGACGTCCAACGCTTGCCGCCCTTTCGCGGGAAAGCGACGCCTTTTAGCCTTTCGAGGCGAAGCTCTAACCGCGTTTACGGCAAACGTTTGGGCGACTTGAAGGATTTATATGGTCTGATGAAACGACTGCCCGCCGATGGAACAAATTACAAAATACACACAGTTGCAAGGATGGATCAGCCCGTGACTTCCGCGAGCGTGGGAATGGACGGCTGGGCGCCCGCGCGCGTGACGGAAATCGCCGCCGCGCGCTGCGCGAAACGGATGGCCTCGGTAACGGGCACGCCTGCCGCGAGCTGGGCGGCGAAACCGCCGATGAAGGTATCGCCGGCCGCGGTCGTATCGACGGCCTGCACCGCCGGCGCCGGATAGTGCTGCGCGCCCTCGTCGCCGATCAATGCACACACGCCGCGCGCGCCGAGCGTCACGATCACATTGCGCGCGCCCGCACGGCGCAGCGCAGCCGCTGCCTCGGCCGCACTTTCCGGCGAACTCACGGATACGCCGCTCAAGGCTGCCGCCTCGAGTTCGTTGGGCACCACATAGTCGACGAGGGAGAACCAGTCGGCCGGCAGCGGCCCGCTTGCGGGTGCGGGGTTCAGGATCACGATCTTGCCGAGACGCCGCGCGGCGGCCAGCGCCGCGTGCACGGCATCGGGCGGGGTTTCGAGCTGGCAGACCACGACATCCGCCGCCGCGAAGCGGTCTTCGTGGGCCACGACGCTCGCCGGCGTGACTTCGCCATTGGCGCCCGCCACGATGACGATCGCGTTCTGGCTGCTGTCGTCGACGATGATGAGCGCGACGCCGCTCGGCACGCCCCGCGCGGTATCGAGCGCGCCGCAGTCGATGCCCTGCGCCAGCAGTCCGGCGCGCAACTGCGCGCCGTTCGGATCGTCGCCCACGGCACCGATCATCGCCACCTGCGCGCCGAGGCGCGCCGCCGCGACGGCCTGGTTGCCGCCCTTGCCGCCCGCGACCTGGGCGAAACCGTGGCCCGCGAGCGTCTCGCCCGGCTGGGGCAGGCGCGGCGAGCGCGCGGCGAGGTCCATGTTGACGCTGCCGAACACGACCACGCGGCCGCCCGCCGCTCTTTGCCCCTCGTTGGGGTTCGTCACGTCCGTCATGCGCACTCCTCCTTCAGCTGGGGACGACGGTGCGAGCGCAAGCGACTCAAAGCGGCTCAGGCAGCGAGCGCCGTCTCATAGACACCGGACCACGGCGCCGTCGATTCGCGCGGCATCAGGCGCGGCGCGATCACGCGCCGCCGCGCCGGCGGCGCGTCGGGCAGCTTGGCCGCGCCCGCGATCCGTTCGATCAGCGTCTGCGCCGCCATTTCGCCGAGCGCGCGCACCGATTGTCCAACCGTCGATAGCGAAGGATAGGTGAATTGGCCAAGTTCGATATCGTCGAAGCCGATCACCGAGAAATGGCCCGGCACGCTCACGCCACGCTCGGCCGCGGCGCGCAGCGCGCCGATGCCCATCATGTCGTTGCAGGCGAAGATGGCCGAGGGGCGCACCGTGTCGAACAGTTGCTGGGTGGCCTGATAGCCGCCCTGAGCCGAAAAATCGCTTTCGACGATCGCGCCCGGCGCGATCTCCATGCCGCGCTCGGCCATCGCGCGCAAGAAACCGTGCACACGCATCGCGCTCACTGCCGTCGTGACCGGCCCCGTGATGCAGCCCACCCGCACGTGGCCGAGTTCGAGCAGATGGCGCGTCGCGAGCCATGCGCCGCGCTCGTGGTCGATCTGCACGAGATCGGCCGACAGCCCCTCGATGTTGCGATCCACCAGCACGATCGGTTCGCGCGCGTCCGCCAGCGTCTGCGCGAGCACCGCGTCCTCGCCCGCCGACGCCACGATCAGCCCGTCGATACGCTTTTCCTGCAGCACGCGCAAATAGTTGCGCTGCTTGCCCGGATCGTCGTCCGAGTTGCAGAAGAACACGCAATAGCCGCGCTTCGCGCAGCCGTCCTCGACGCCGCGCGCCATCTCGGCGAAATACGGGTTGGTGCCGTTGGGCACCAGCAAGCCGACTGTCGCCGTCGAGCGCGCCTTGAGCGAGCGCGCGACCGCCGACGGTACATAGTGGAGATCGCGGATCGCCTGTTCGACCTTCGCCCTCACGTCCGCCGACACCGGCCGTGAATTGTTGACTACGTGCGACACCGTCGTGAACGACACCCCCGCCACGGCAGCCACATCTTTGATCGTCGCCATTTATTGTTGCTCCTGCTATTTTTTTTGGCCTGTTTCCGGCCCTTGCGGCCAGTGCGCCTTGCGTCGACTGCCCGCCTGACACCCTGGCTATTGCCCTCGCCAGCCCCGAACCCCGCGAGGCTGCTCTCTCATCAGTATTTTTTTACTTGCGTCTACGACTGCGGTACGTGTCGAGCACGACCGCCACTACGATCACCGAACCGGTGATGATCCGCTTGGTCGGCTCGTTCGCGCCGATCTGCGCGAGCCCTGCCGCCAACACGGAGATGATCAACACGCCGAAAAACGTGCTGATGACCGACCCGCGACCGCCCATCAGGCTGGTGCCACCGATCACCACCGCTGCGATGACCTGCAGCTCGAGCCCCGAACCCGCGTTGGGGTCCGCCGCTTCGAGCCGCGAAATCTGAAAGAGCGCCGCCAACCCCGACAGCGCCCCCATCAGGGCGAATACGATGATCTTGAACGGACGCGGATCGACCCCCGCGAGCCGCACCGCTTCCTCATTGGTGCCGATGCCGATCAGGTAGCGGCCGAACACCGTGCGCGTGAGCACCAGTTGCGCGATCACCATGACCGCCACCGCGATCAGGAACGCGGGCGAGATGCCGAATGCGATCGGGTTCGAGAGGAAGTCGAACGCATCGCCGATATAGGCGGTGCGCGAATTCGTCATCTGGTAGGCGAGCCCGCGCGCGGCTTCGAGCACACCGAGCGAGACGATGAACGACGGAATGCGCCAGCCGACCGTCACCGCGCCGGTCAAGGTGCCGGTCGCGGCGGCGGCGGCGAGGCCGAGCAACGCGGCCGGCAGCGCGCCCCAGCCCCACTTGAGCGCGGCGACGCTCACCACGGAGGCGCCGAGCGCGAGCACCGAGCCCACCGACAAATCGATGCCCGCGATGATCAGCACGAAGGTCATGCCCACCGACATCACCACGAGATCCGGGATCTGGTTGGCGATCGTGCTGAACGTGTCGTAGGTGAGAAAGTGCGAACTGAGCAGCGAGAACAGCACGATCATCGCGAGCAGCGCGCCTGCGAGGCCCAGGTAGTTCGACAGGCCGAAACGCGTGCCGACCGGTTTGGCGGCGGCGGGCGTACCGGCGGCGGGCGTACCGGCTGCGGGCGTACCGGCGGCCGGAGCCGGCGCGTTGCCGGCGCTGCCTGACGTGCGCGGCTCGTTGATCGGTGGCTGGCTCATGACAGGTTCCCCTGGATCGGTTCGGCCAGATGGCCCGGGTCGCCGAGCAGCGCATCGCGACTGCGGTAACCCGCGAACGCCGCACTGAGCAGCGCGTCCTGACTCCATTCGCCGCGCGCGAGAGTCGCGCTCATGCGCCCCGCCGACATCACGCCGATGCGGTCGCAGATCAGCATCAGCTCGCGCAGGTCGCTCGACACGACGACGAGCGCACGCCCCTCGCGCGCGAGCGCCCCCATCAGCGCATAGATGTCGAATTTCGCACCGACGTCGATGCCGCGCGTCGGCTCGTCGAACAGCAGCACCTGGCAGTCGCGCGCGAGCCACCGTGCGATCACGACTTTCTGCTGGTTGCCGCCCGACAGCTCGCCGACCGGCTGCGCTGGAGAGCCCGTGCGGATGTGTAGCGCGTCGATCTGCTGTTGCGCCAACGCCGTCTCGCGCGCGCCGTCGACCACGCCGTAGCGCGACACCGCGCCGACGTTGCCGAGCGTCACGTTGGCCGCGACCGGCTGGGGCAGCAAGAGCCCTTCGCCCTTGCGATCCTCGGTAATGAGCGCGATGCCCGCACGCACGGCATCGACGGGCGAGTCGATCCGGACCGGCACGGGTACTGCGCCCGGGGTCGCGGCGAGCGACACGCTGCCGCGATCCTTGAGGTCGGCGCCGTAGATCAGCCGCAGCAGTTCGGTGCGCCCCGCGCCGATCAGCCCCGAGATGCCGAAGATCTCGCCCGCGCGCACCTCGAACGAGACATCGCGCACGGCGTTGCCGCGCGCCAGACCGTCGACTTTGAGCAGCGGCGCGCCGATACGGCGCTCGCCGAGATCGATGCGCTCGCCGAGCTCCCGCCCGACCATCAGCGCGACGATGCGCTCGGGCGTGAGATTCGCCATCTCGTCGACCTTCACGAGCCGGCCGTCACGCAACACCGCGACCCGCTGGGCGATGCGTTCGAGTTCTTCGAGCCGGTGCGAGATATAGACGAGCGCCACGCCGCGCGCCTTGAGCCGCGCGATCTGCTCGAACAGCAGTTCGACCTCGCGGCCGGTCAGCATGGCGGTCGGCTCGTCGAGAATCAGGACCCGTGTGTCGCCGATCAGGTTGCGTGCGATTTCGACCAGTTGTTGATGGCCGATGCCGAGTTCGCCGACCGGCGTATCGGGGTCGATCGCATCGAGCCCGACCTGGGCCATCGCCGCGCGCGCGTCGGCGCGCAGACGCTTGCGGTCGATCCAGCCCAGCTTGAGCGGTCCGCTTTGCGGCAGGTGATTGAGAAACAGGTTTTCCGCGACCGACAGCGTGGGCAGCAGGTTCAGCTCCTGCATCACCATGCGTACGCCGAGCGCCTCGGCCTCGCGGCGGCTCGCCGGCGCATAGGCCGCGCCCGCGAGCTGCATCGTGCCGGTGGTGGGCTCGGTGAGCCCGCCGATGATCTTCGAGAGCGTGCTCTTGCCCGCGCCGTTCTCGCCGGTGAGCGCCAGCACTTCCCCCGCACGCAACGACAGGCTTACGTCAGACAATACAGGCTGTTCGTAAGACTTGCCGACGTGGCTCACCGACAGCACGGTGGGCACAGCGTTTGGTACGTCGGGGGCCATTGGGTCCATCACGATCCTGTTGTCGCGCGCAACGCCGTACGCCGGCCCGCGTCGCCTCGCGACGCGGATTGCGGCAGCACGAGAAAGCGTGCCATTCCGGCCATCGAGTGAGCCGCGCAACGGCGCGCCGCGTCACCGCCAGCGGCAGGCGGCGCGTTCATGTTTCGTCGCGCCCGGCGCCCGCCCTGGAGACCTTCTCCGTCTCGTTAACGGCCGCCCGAGCGCCGACTTGAGTATTTTTTACCCGCCGCGAGCAAACTTTCGCTTGGCGCCACGGCGGGCGCTGCCTGCTTACTTCGTGACCAGCACGACCGGTGTCTCGACCACGCCGGACAGCTCAGACTGCTTCTTGTGCTCCTTGATCGCCTTCAAGGCCGTGTCGATGCCGAACACCGCCTGCTTGGCCGCGTACTGATCGGCGGTCGCAAGTACACGGCCGTCCTTGAGCATCGGCTTGATTGCATCGATGTTGTCGTAGCCGACCACGTACACCTTGCCCTGCTTGCCGGCGGCGCGCACGGCCGAGACCGCGCCGATCGCCATGTTGTCGTTGCCGCACAGGAGCGCCTTCAGGTCGGGATACTCGTTGAGCATCGCCGAGGCCACCGCGTTGCCCTTGTCGATTTCCCACTCGCCCGACTGCACCGAGACGATCTTCGCACCGACCTTCTCCATGGCGTCCTTGAAGCCGGCCGTGCGTTGCTGCGCGTTGGTCGTGGTCGAGACGCCCTCGACGATGCCGACCTGGTCGCCCGCCTTGAGCTTGGTCGCCAGATAGTCGCCGACCTGACGCGCGCCCTTGCGGTTGTCCGGTCCGACGAACGGCACGTTGAGGTCCTTGGATTTGAGGACATCGGGGTCGAGCCGGTTGTCGATGTTCACGACGATGATGCCCGCATCGACGGCCTTCTTGACGACCGGCACCAGCGCCTTCGAGTCGGCGGGCGCGAGCACGATCGCGTCGACCTTCGAGACGATCATCTGCTCGACGATCTGGATCTGCGCGGCCGTGTCGGTCTCGTTCTTGATGCCGTTGGTGATGAGATCGAACTGCGAGGCGTTGTGCTTCTGGTAGTCCTTCGCGCCGGTTTCCATGGTGAGGAAGAACTCGTTGGCGAGCGACTTCATCACGAGCGCGACCTTCGGCTTGGGCGCACTCTGGGCGTGGGCGGCGAGCGGCAGGGCCGCCGTGGCGCCCAGGGCGAGCGCGGCAGCGAGAACACGGCGGCGAATGCGGGAGTTCATCGTTATTGTCTCCAGTTTGGCGGCCCGCAGCGAAAACGCGTCTGGGCCGTAGTTGTGGTTCTGGGCAAATACGTTTGCTAACACCCCGAACAGGCTGCGGGGCATTCATACCCGAAACGGCTTGCCGGTCCCGTCTGCCGGGCGCCAGAGCACCCTCCCCGCGTGCCTCACAGCCAGCCCGCGCGGCGAAACAGGACGTACAGGACGATGTCGATCCCCGCCATCACAGCGAGGCAGACCGGATAGCCGTATTGGTAATGTAGCTCCGGAATGGTCTGAAAGTTCATCCCGTAGATACCCGCAATCATCGTCGGCACAGCGAACAGTGCCGCAAACGAGCCGAGCCGCTTGGTCACTTCGTTCTCGGACAGCGAGATCATGCCGAGATTCACCTGGATCGCCGTGACCACCATTTCGCGGCGCCCGTCGATGGTGGCGACCACACGGATCAGATGATCGTAGACGTCGCGAAAGTACGCCGACATGCCCGCGCAGACCTGCGGAATGCGCCCGCCCGTGAGCTTGCCGACCGCGTCGACGAGCGGCAGCACGTGATGCTGCATGATGACGAGCCGGCGCTTGAGCGAATAGAGATCCTCGATGATGGCGCGCGAACTCGCGGCACTGTGCTTCTCGAAGATGCGGTCCTCGAGCTGGTCGATCTCGGCCGAGAGCGACTCGATCACGGGCATATAGCGGTCGACGACATTGTCGAGCAACGCATAGAGCACGAAGCCCGAGCCCTGGCGCAGCAACTCCGGCTCGCGCTCGCAGCGCGCGCGCACCTCCTGGAAGCCGTGCTGCGCGCGGTGGCGCACCGTGAGCACGTAGTTCTGTCCCGCGAACACATCCACCTGGCCGATGATGAGCTCGCCGTCGTCGTCCATCTCGACGGTGTGCATGACCGAGAACAGCGTCTCGCCGTACTCTTCGAGCTTCGGGCGCTGGTTGCCGGCCAGCACGTCCTCGATGGCGAGTTCGTGCAGACCGAACTCCTCTTTCATGGTCGCGAGTTCGGCGGCGTCCGGGTCCTTGAGCGCGACCCACACAAAGCACTCGGGCCGCGCGAGATAGTCGCTGATCTGCTCGATCGGGATATCGGACAGTTTCTTGCCGGCCTGATAGGCGGCGCAGTTGATGAGCATGTCGGTCGTTCCTTGCGCGACGGCGCAGCACGCAGCGTGCCGCCAGTCCGGAGTGGGCATCAGGCGCAAGTTTAAAAGGTTCGCGCCGATGCTGCCGCCCAATGCGACCGGCTCACTGGGCGACGCGCTGAATGACGATGCGGTTGTCGCGATCGAAACTGATGCTGGCGCGGTTGGTATAGCGCGGATCGACGACGAAGGGCAGCTCGACCAGCGGGTCGAACTGGGTGGACACGCCGATGCGATGCTCGCCCGGTGCAAGCCAGAAGACGATGTGCTCGCCGTTCATGATGGCGGCCACCCGCTCGCCATCGACGTAGACGGGTGCATTGCGCAAGCGCACGATCACGTTCGAGGCCCGCTCGCGGCGCACATCGACGGCCACGAGTCCCTCGCCCGGCTGCGTGTAGTCAGGCTTGACGATGCGCTCGGCGGGCACGGGCTTGAACGCTCTCGGCGGCGCGGGCGACTCCGCGCAGCCCGCGACGAGCGTCGCGCAGCAGCCCACGAGAAGCGCCGAAAGGAAGAACACGCGCAGGCGCATGGCGGTGGTTCCGGGAGTGGCCGCGACCATCATAACCGTGTGCCGCTAAAGGGCGGCATGCAACGCGCAGCGTTGCGCGCGATGGCGCACAATCGGCTGCGCAGCGCTTGCGCGCGCGGCCGTCCGCGCTCATCATGCCAACCAGCAACCGACACGACAGCAAGGAGACGCAACGATGTGGTACTTCTCGTGGATTCTCGGCATCGGCGTGGCGCTTGGCTTCGGCATCATCAATGTGCTGTGGCTCGACGCCAATGGCAAATTCCTGAACGGCCACGCTAAAGAGGCGCCGCAACGGCGCCCATGACGCGTCTCGTCTTCGTCTGCGGACACGCCGGCAGCGGCAAGACCACGCTTGCGAAGCGCCTCGTCCACGCGCTGCGCGAGGCCGACGGCACGCTCGCGTGCCTGCTCGACAAGGACACGCTCTACGGCCGCTATAGCTCGGCGGTCATGAATGCGCTCACCCACGACCCCGACGATCGCGACAGCCCGCTCTTCCTCGAGCACCTGCGCGATCCGGAATATCTGTCGCTGATCGACACCGCACGCGAAAATCTCGAACTCGGCGTGAGCGTCATCGTCGTCGCGCCGCTTTCGCGTGAAGTGCGCGAGCGGCGTCTGTTCGATCGCGCGTGGCTCGGTATCGGCGCGCAGATCGCGCTCGATGTCGTGTGGGTTCACGTGGACGAAACCATCGCGCGCGAGCGCATCGTCGCGCGGGACAATCGCGGCGATGCCTGGAAACTCGCGCATTGGGACGAGTATCGCCAGCGACGCTTCATGCCCGAGGGCGCGAATCTCGAAGGCCTCTTGACCTACGACAGCGGTAAACCCGGCGATGACGAATTCACCGCGCTGCTCGCGCGCCTCGCGGGCGGCCGCTGAGGGACGACGCCCGCCCGGGCTTCGGTGTTACCCGTTACGCCACGACGCGCGTATCGAGTGACGAGCCCTCGTACACCTGCCCGAAACGATTCGCGAGGAACTGGCCGAGCGACACCTGCTCCTGGCGCACGAAGCCCGCTTGCGGCAGCTTCTTCTCGCGGAACAAGTCGAGCACCGCGCACATCGCGCCGGCCGTGGTGATCTGGATCGCGCTCATCGGCACGCCGCATACGGTCTTCGCGAAGATCTTGCGCGTGAACACTTCCTGTACGAGCTGGCCGTGGCGCATGCCCGTCACCGTGATGAAGATCAGCACAACATCCTGCTCGGTCGAAGGCACCGAGCGGCGCATGATCGACTTGAGCGTGTCGCGATCGCTCGCGAGGCGCAGGTCTTCGAGCAGGAATTGCATCAGCTGGCGATGGCCCGGATAGCGGACCGACTTGTAGTCGAGCGATTCGACGCGGCCCGCCAGCGTCTCGCACAGTGTGCCGAGACCGCCCGAGGTGTTGAACGCCTCGTACTCGGTGCCATCGAGCGAAAAGTGTTCGAGGCCTTCGAGCGGCTGCACCCACTGCGTGCGGCTGTCGCGGATCGCCTCGCACGGCTGGCAGTACTCGTTGATCAGACCGTCGACGCTCCACGTGAGGTTGTATTTGAGCGCGTTGGTCGGAAACTGCGGCAGCGCGCCCACACGCATCTTCACATCGCGGATCTCGCTGAAGCGGTTGGCCAGTTCGTGCGCGGCAATGCCGATGAAGCCAGGCGCCAGACCGCATTGCGGCATGAACGCGTGATCGGCGCCTTCGGCGAGGCTGCGGATCGCGCCGGTCGCGCGCACGTCCTCGGTCAGATCGAAGTAATGGACGCCCGCGCCCTTGGCCGCCGCCGCGACGCTCACGGCGAGGTAGTACGGCAGCGCGTTGACGAGCGCGTCGAATCCTTCGAGCGCGGTGCGCAAGGCAGCGGCATCGGCGGAATCGACGCGGCGGGTCGGGATGCCCTCGGCGGTAAGCTTGTCGAGCGCGGCCTGTTCGCGATCGAACGCGACCACCTCGTAATCGCCGGTTTCGCGCAGCATGTGCGCAATGGTTTGTCCAATGAGTCCTGCGCCGACGATCGCTACTTTCATGAGGCATCTCCTTTGTTCTAGATGGATCCGGGATGGCCGGGCGGCTCTTCTCGCCGCCTCGTGACCCAAAGTCTAGGGAGAGGCTCGTTCAGTTTGTAGACGCAAAATGCTGCGCTTCGACCATGGGTTTGGTCGAAATGTCGATGAAGTTCGACGAAATGTATGAAACGCGTCAGCCGGTGACCGAGCCGCGATCGATTTTGCGCGCGAGCACGATCGACGTCGTGGTCCGCTCGACGCCCGGCATGCCGCCGATCTGGTCGAGCAGATCGTTGAGCCGCTCGGGCGAATCGGCACGCAGCCAGGCCACATAGTCGTACTCGCCGCTCACCGCGCACAACAGCTGCACCTCGGGCATCTTGCCGAGACGCTTTTGCACATCCGCACCATGGCGCGACGCGATGATGAGACCGACCCACGCCTGGATGCTCGCGTCGAGCACATCCTGGCCGAGCCGCACGCCGTAGCCCGCGATCACCTGCGAGCGTTCGAGCCGCGCGATGCGCGCAAGTACGGTAGTGCGCGCCACGTCGAGGCGCCGCGCGAGATTGGCGACGCTTTCGCGGGCGTTCTCCTGCAACAGCGCGACGAGGCTGCGATCGAGTTCGTCGAGTTGGTCAAGGCGTGGCGGTCTCATTGCCAAGGCAGCTCCGGGAAGGGGTTGGACAGCGCGATTATCGCCCGTCGATGCATGCCTCGGCGCGTCATCGCAGGTGTTTTACCGCACGTTTCGTTTGTAAGCAGTTGTCGCACACGGGTCGCGCAATCGAGAGAACGTGGTACTAATATCGGCTACGGTGGAACCGGCATGACGTCCGCACCGCACCACTACGCTTTCGACTCAAGGAGCCACAATGAAAAAAGCTTTCGTCATCCTTGCCGCCACGCTGTCGATCAGCGGCGCCTTCGCGCAGACCCCTGCGTCGGCGCCCGATGCCGCGTCGGCCGCGGCCGCTCATCGCGAGCATCGCGAACAGCGTGTCGAAGAGCGCATCACGTATCTGCATTCGGCGCTGAAGATCACCTCGGCGCAGGAAGCGCAATGGAACACCTTCGCCGATGTGATGCGCGCCAACGGCGACACGATGAACCAGCTTTATGAGCAGCGCATGGAGAACCAGAACCGTAATGCGCTCGACGACATGAAGCAGTACGCGCAGATCAGCCAGGCGCATGCGGACGGCATGCAGAAGCTGGTGGCGGCCTTCGAGCCGCTCTACTCGAGCCTGTCGCCCGAGCAGAAGACGCTCGCGGACAAGGCGTTCCGCCAGCATCCGGCCGGCGGCAAGGGCGCGCAGCATCACGGCAAGGGCAAGCCCGCGCCGAAGGCCATGGCACCGGCCAGCGACGCCGCCGCGCAGTAAGCATCGCGGATCGTCTGCGGACGAAACGAAACAGCCGGGCGTCATCGCGACGCCCGGTTGTTTCGTTTTGGCGGGCGTGCAGTCCGTGCCGTTTCGCGGTACGCTTGCGGCCCCGGGCGGCCACGCCCTGCCCTGTGCCCCTGCCATGATCGAACTGAACCAGCTGGACCTGCGCGACGACGCCGCCGCGCAACGCGTCGTCAAGGACGAAACCGTCGAGGTCGACTTCGCCGTGCAAGCAGGCGAACTGATGAGCCTCGAAGGACCGAACCGTTACGTGCCGGGCGACGCGCTCATCACGGGCTCGACCGGCGAGCGCTGGGTGGTCTCGCGCGAGCGCTTCGACCCGAAGTACTTGCCCGCCGACACCGGCCTCGCGCACGGCACGCCGGGCCGCTACCGCAACCGTCCGGCCATCGTGCTCGCGCGACGCATGGACGAACCGTTCACGATCCTGCGCTCGGCCGCGGGCGGCGACCGCCTGAGCGGCGACGCGGGCGACTGGGTCATGCAGTACGCGCCCGGCGACTATGGCGTCGTCAAGGCGGAACGCTTCGCCAAGGTTTATCGCCGCGCGGATTGATAGCGACTAGCCTGCATCACGCGAATTCTTCGTCGAGCTCGATCACGATGTCGCGCTCGATCGCCTCGCCCTTCGCATGCTGCTCTTCGAGCGAACCCAGCGTCGCCTCGACATAAGCGCGCAACACGGCGAAGCTGCGCGAGCGCAGCCGCGCGGGCAACGCGCGATAGCGCGCGAGCGCCGCCGGTGCGATCGACACCGTCAACGTCATGCGCCGCGCGGCCGAACCAAAGCGCATCGCGACCCAGTGTGCCGTGAGCACGGGCTTGCCGCTCTCGTCGGCTTGCTCGGCGAAACGGGTCTGTTCGGGAAAGAGATCCGCGATCACGCGGGCCAGTTCCTCGAAATCGGGACTCGCGCATTCGTACAGGTAGTCTTGCATCTGCGCCATCAGGTGAGTGAAAAGGGGCGCGGGCCGGCACTCATGCGGCGGCGACGGCACGCGGGCCGCTACGGTACACCTTGACGAGCAGCGCCGCAACCGCGAGCGCCGCCACGGCATAGACGGCATCGACCGCGACCAGCGAGACGATGTGCGCCTGGTAGAGCATCGCGGGCAGATCGATCAGCGCGTGCAGCACGATCGCGATCGGCAGGATGCGCTTCGAACCCGCGCGCACGCCGCGCCACATCAGCACGGAAAGCGCGATCTGGAACACGAACGCGGCGACGCGCTCGACTACGAACACGCCCGCGAACAGCGGCGACAGATTCGCGAGAATCAGATGCACGCGCAGCACGGCGTCCATGCTGAGGTTGGCGAGATGCTCGTCGAGCTGGCCGCGATTGGCGAGCACCGCGAACACGATCCACTGCAGTTGCACCAGCACGCCGACGAGCCACGCCTCAGCGCCGCCATGCCCGATGCCGTAGCCGAAGCCGGTGCCGTCGGTGCGCGCCTGCGGCCTGCTTTTCTGCAGCAGGTGCATCGCGATGAAGCGCCCCACTTCCTCGAACACACCGGCCGCGAGCGTGCCGTACAGCACGAACGCGAGCGGATCGGTCAGCCACTGCGCCGTCGCCGGGTTCATGTGCAGCATGTAATCGTTGAACCCGCGCTCGAGCACCATCGCGAACAACGCGAACACCGCGACGCCGGTAATCGTGGCGCGCCAGTCGAGCGCCAGCGGCACGCGCAGGCGCCGATAGAGCAGCACGGGCATGGCGGCGACCAGCAAAGTCGCGAGCGAGAGACAGATCAGCGTCGACGGGGCAACCGGCATAAGGGTCCTTGGCAAGCTGGCGCGGCACGCGCCAAAGTCCGAATGATCGCAGATATTGGCGGCAAAACGCACGCAGCGCTGCAGCGGCTACGTCGCGCGCGCCTGGCCGGGCGTCGAGGCGCGCACGACGAGCTCGCCCGCGAACAGCGCATCGCGGGCCGGCAGCGCCGCGCCTTCGATGCGCTCGTGCAGGAACTCGACCGCCCGATAGCCGATGTCGCGGGTCGGCTGGCGGATCGTCGTGATGCCCGCGAGCGCGGCCCAGTCGGGGTCGTCGATCGACATCAGCGCCACCTGCTGCTGCCAGAGCGCGCCGAGCCGCATCTTCAGATGCAGCGCGATGCGCAGCAAGACCGGCGCGTTCGCCGCGAACAGCGCACAGCGCGCGCCGCGTCGCGCGGCATCGGCGAGTTTTGCATCGAGACTCGCGAGTGCGCGCTCCACCGCTGCATCGTCGTGCAGGTCGAGTACGAGTGTCGTGCCGCGCGCCGGTGGAGCCCCGGCGATCGCCGCGCGAAACGCCGTCTCGCGCTGGCGGCGCGAGCTGACCTGCTCGAACGGCTGCACGACGAAGCAGATCTCGTCATAGCCGCGCTCGACGAGATGCGTCACGCCGAGGCGCACGGCCGCCGCATTGTCGAGACCGACCACATCCGCGTCGAGTCCATCGACGGTCCGGTCGACCAGCACTGCCGGGATACCGCCCGCCCCGACCGGCCGCAGCATCGCCTCGCGCACGCCGAGCGCGTTGACGATCACGCCTTCCACGCGATACGTCGTGAGCAGTTGCAGATAGCGGCGCTCCATGTCCACTTCGTTCGCCGCGTGACAGATGAGCGGCATGTAGCCGAGCGCGTGGCACGCGGCCTCGACGCCTTGCAGCACCTCGACCGAATAAGGATTGGCGAGATCGGCGAGCAGCATGCCGAGCAGGCGGTTGCGTCCGCGCTTGAGGCCGCGCGCCATCTGGTTGGGCCGGTAGTCGAGCCGCGCGATCGCGGCCTCGATGCGGGCGCGCAATTCCGCCGAGAGCACGCCGAACTCGCCGTTCAGATAGCGCGAGATGCTGGTCTTGCCGGTGCCCGCCTCGCGCGCGACGTCGCTGATGGTCGCGCGGCGCGGCGCGCCGAGCGCGTTGTCGTCGGTGGCGCGGCTCATCGTGCGAGCACCTCGCGGTTGACGATGTTGTGCGTGAGCGTGCCCGCGAGCGCCGCGACCAGATTCTCGGCTGCGCAGCGCGCCATCGCGTCACGCGTCTCGTGCGTGGCCGAGCCGATGTGCGGCAGCGCCACCACGTTGGGCAGGCGCAGCAGCGGCGAGTCGGCGGGAAGCGGCTCGGTCTCGAACACGTCGAGGCCCGCGCCACGAATCTGGCCGGCTTCGAGCGCGGCGATCAAGGCGGCCTCGTCGACGATCGGGCCGCGCGACGCATTGATCAGGATCGCGCCCGGCTTCATGCGGCGCAATTCGTTCGCACCGATCAGATGACGCGTCGCGTCGGTGAGCGGCACCTGCAGACAGACGAAGTCGGCCTGCGCGAGCAACTCGTCGAGCGGCACGCGGCGCGCGCCGTAAGCGCGCTCGGCGGCCTCGTTCGGATGACGGTTCGTGTAGAGCACGCGCATGTTGAAGCCGCACGCGGCGCGTCGTGCGACCGCCGCGCCAATGCGTCCGAGCCCGACGATGCCGAGCGTCTTGCCCTGCACGTCGGTGCCGAATTGCGCGGGGCCGATGCTGCCTTTCCAGTGTCCTGCCTTCACCCACTCGGCCAGTTCGACGACGCGCCGGGCGCTCGCGAGGATCAGCGAGAACACCGTATCGGCGGTCGATTCGGTCAGCACGTCGGGCGTGTTGGCGAGCACGATGCCGCGCCGCGTGAGATCGCCCACGTCGAAATTGTCGAAGCCGACCGAGATCGTGGCGAGCGCCTTCAGACGCGGCGCGCCATCGAGCATCGCTGGCGTGATGCGCACGCTCGCGCCGATTGCGCCATCGGCATCGGCGAGCGCCGTCGCGAGTGCGCCGGGCTCGCGCGCGTTGACTTCATGCACGTCGGCGTGCTCGCGCAGGTAGGCAAGCACATCGGCGGGCAGGCTCTTGTAGGCGACAATCTGGTGTTTCATCGAATCATTTTCCGTGCAGGGGTGCCGCGAGCGGATGGGCGCCGTCGCGCTGCGGCTTCATCGCGAACGTGAGGCCGACCGCGACCAGCAGCGCCACGCTCATGAACGCATAGGATGCCGCAGGCGAGCCGGTTGCGCCATTGAGGTAACCGACGATCCACGAACCGATGAACGAGCCGAGCGCGCCCATGCTGTTGATGAGCGCCATCGCGCCGCCCGCGACGTTCTTCGGCAGCACTTCCGGCACGATCGCGAAGAACGGCCCGTACGGCGCATACATCGCAGCGCCCGCGATCACGAGCAGCCCATACGAGACCCAGAAATGCGCGCTGCCGAGTGTGTACGACAAGGCGAACGCGAGCGCGCCGATCAGCAGGAACGGCCACACGAACGCGCGCCGCCGGTTGAGTTTGTCCGACGCCCACGACGCGCCGAGCATCGCGATGGTCGCCGCGAGATACGGCAACGCGGTGAGCCAGCCGGTCTCGACCATGCCGAGCGCCGAGCCGTTCTTCACGATCGACGGCAGCCACAGTACGAACCCGTAGACGCCGATGCTCCAGCAAAAATATTGCGCGCTCAACAACATGACAGCGGGCGTGCGGAACGCCTCGGCATAGTTGCGCACTGGCTTGATCGCGGCTTGTTCGGCGCGCAAGGCGGCATCGAGTGCCGCTTTTTCCGCGCTCGAGAGCCAGCTCACCTGCGCAGGACGGTCGCGCACGAGCAGCCACCAGCAAACGGCCCACATGAGCGCAGGCACGCCCTCGGCGACGAACATGTGACGCCAGCCGAACGAATGCACCAGATAGCCCGACACGACCGACATCCACAGCACCGTCACCGGATTGCCGAGGATCAGGAAGGTGTTGGCGCGCGAGCGCTCGTGCTTCGTGAACCAGTGGCTGATGAAGATCAGCATCGCGGGCATCACGGCGGCCTCGACGACGCCGAGCGCGAAGCGGATCGCGATCAGCGAGGGGATGTTGGTGACGATGCCCGTCAGCGACGCGCACGCGCCCCACAGCACGAGGCTCGCGAACACGAGCTTGCGCACGCTGCGCCGCTCGGCGTAGACCGCGCCTGGAATCTGGAAGAAGAAGTAGCCGAGAAAGAACAGCGCGCCGATCAGCGACGACAGCCCCGCACTGATGCCGAGATCGCGGTTGATACCCGCCGCCGACGCGAAGCCGTAGTTCGCGCGGTCCAGGTAGGCGAGGCTGTAGGTGATGAACACGATCGGCATGATCGCCCACCAGCGGCGCGGTGCGAGCGTGGATGAAGTCATCGTCGTCTCCTTCCTTTTGATGATTGCGCGCCGGGGTGTCAGCGCATCAAATCGTGATCGAAGCGCCTGCTTCGAGTGCATCGAGTTCCTGGCGTTGCGGCAGGCCTTCGGAATCGCCGATCACCTGCACGGCGAGCGCACCGATGCGGTTGCCGCGCGTCACGGCCTGTTCGAGCGTGCGGCCTTCGAGCAGCGCGCTCACCACGCCGACGGCGAAGCCATCGCCCGCGCCGACCGTATCGACGACACGCGCCACCGGTTCGGCCGCGACGTGGGCGCTCGTCTCAGCCGTCGCGTAGTACGCGCCCTCGGCGCCGAGCTTGACGATCACGCCGCGCGCGCCGCGCTCCAGATAGAAGCGCGCGATGGGGGCCGGATCGTCGGAGCCGGTCAGCACGCGCCCTTCGTTCACGCCGGGCAGCACCCAGTCCGCGTAGCTGGCGAGTTCGTTGAGCGTGGCCACCATCGCTTCGCGCGAAGGCCACAGCGTCGGGCGCAGGTTCGGGTCGAACGAAATCGTGCGGCCCGCTGCACGCATTTCGCGCGCGAAGCGAAACGCGAGTTCGCACGACGTCGCCGAAATGGCCGGCGCCACGCCGCTCAGATGCAGATGGCGTGCGCCGGGCACGAAGCCCGCGGCCTCGGCGAGCGCATAGTCGTCGCAGGACAGATGGCTCGCCGCCGAGCCCTTGCGGAAATACTCGACGGCGGGATCGCTGCCGTCGTCGCTCTTCGACTTGAGCTGGAAGCCGGTCGGCCAGCGCTCGTCAGTGCTCACGCAGCGCGCGTCGATGCCCTCGTGCGCGAGCGTCGCGCGGATGAACTCGCCAAACGAATCGCGCCCCACGCGGCTCAGCCAGCCGACCTTGAAGCCGAGCCGCGCGAGTCCGATCGCGACGTTCAGTTCGGCGCCCGCAGCGCGCTTCGCGAACTGCGCGGCGCCGGCCAGCGGCCCGCTTTCTGCCGCGACGAACATCGCCATCGCTTCGCCGTAGGTGAGCACATCGAGTGTGGATTGCATGTCTTATTCCTGTGTCTTGATTGCCGCGCTGCGTCGATGTCGATTCGGCGTCAGGCGGCGGCGAGCCACGCGACATAGCGCGCCGCATCGGCCTCCAGCCGCGCCCGATCGAACGGGAATTCGATGCCGCGCGGGACCGCGTGCGGCAACATCCGCAGCACCTGCGCGCAGAGCGGATCGTCGGCGGCGGGCGCGCATGCGAAGCGCCGCGCGCCATTGCCCTCGACGGCCTTGCAATGGATGTAGTCGACGTGAGCCGCGAGCTGGTGGGCCGCATCGATAGGCGCCTCGCCGGGCCACTGCCAGTTGCCGATGTCGAAGGTCATTCCCAGCGCTTGCGCATGGCCCTCGTCGCGCAGCGTCTCGAACAGACGCACGAACTGCGCGATCGAGCCGCCCTGCACGAGCTGCCCGTTCTCGACCACGACGCGCGCGGCCGGGGCAAGCTCGCGTGCCAACGCATCGATGCGCGCGCCGTCGGCCGAGCCCGTCGCGAAACCGCCCAATTGCAGCTTCGCAATGCGCGCGCCCAGCGCTTGCGTCTCGACCAGCGCGAGGCGCAGCGCGGTTTCGTCCAGCGTGCCAGTGTCGTCGTAGAGCGCAGCAGGCGTCGAATAGACCGTCCACAACCCTTCCGCACGCAGCGCTGCGCCAAGTTCGCGCCATGCTCGCAGCGCCGTGTCGGCCGGATCCGCGAGCAGTTCGCGACGCGCCTCGAACCCGGCTGCGCCGGCACGCGCGGCCAGAGCGGCACACGCCCGGTGGCCGTCGCGGCGCACCTTGTCCGCGCCGAACGCACTCGCGACGATGACGACTTCTGCCATGCTCAAACCACCTCGAATACTGTGAAACCGCAAAATGGAACCGGTTCCATTCGATCGCAACAAAAAAGCGCCTGGGCGCTTTCGATGAATGGGCGGATCATGCGCCCGACCGCGCGCGCGAGCCATAGTGGTAATCCCTGGCGACACCCGCGCGGCCGGTCCGCGTCAGACCGGCTCCGGCTCCGGCTCGTCGAGCAGCGCGAGCACGTCCCGATAGAGCGAGCGCGGCACGCGTACGCCGTGCTCCACGCTGCGCGCCCGGGCCTCGAAGCGGCGCTGCGACGGCAGCCGCGCACCCTGCCCGACGATGGCGTCGAACAGCGATTCCGCACGCGCCTGACCGGCTTGCATACCGTCACCGAGGAAACGTTGCGGGTCGATCGCGACCACCAGTTCGCCGTGATAAGGCGCGGCGCCCGCGCCATCGTCCCACGCCTGCGATTCCATGCTGGTGAGGTCGCCGATCAGCGCGCCCGCGAGCAGTTCCACCATCGCCGCGAGTGCCGAGCCCTTGTGACCGCCGAAGGTCTGCATCGCGCCGTCGAGCGCGGCGCGCGCGTCGGTGGTCGGATTGCCGTCACGGTCGATGGCCCAGTGCGACGGAATCGGCTTGCCCTCGCGCGCGTGCAGTTCGATGTCGCCGCGTGCGATCGCGCTCGTCGCGAAGTCGAACACGAACGGCTCGCGTCCCGCGCGCGGCCACGCGAACGCGATCGGATTAGTGCCGAACACGCCCTGCTTGCCACCCGCCGGCGCGACCCAGCTGTGGCTCGGATTCATCGCGAGGCCGACGAGTCCGAGCGCCGCGATCGCCTCGACTTCGGGCCACAGCGCCGAGAAGTGAAAGCAGCGGTTGATGGCCATCGCCGCGATACCTTGCTGGCGGGCTTTTTCGGCCAGCACGGGCAGGCCGGTTTCGAACGCGAGCAGCGAGAAACCGCGATGCGCGTCCACCTTGACGATGCCGGGCGCGACATCGGTGAGCGTCGTCGGCGCCTGCGGATCGACCTTGCCGGTACGCACCGAACGCACGCAGCCGAGCAGCCGGTAGATGCCATGCGAATGGCATTCGTCGCGCTGCCCCTGGGTCAGCACGCGCGCGAGCGCATCGGCATGCGCCGCCGACAAGCCGTGGTGCGTGAGCACGCGCCGCGACAGTTCATGGACCTCGTCGAGCGAGAGAACGACCTCGGTCGTGTCAGTCGTCGTCATGTTGTTCCTTGCACGAAAGCAGTCAAAAAAACTTGCCGCGCAGCGGTCATGAGACCGGTGCGCGGCAGCTTGTCCCGCACGCGCCGCTCGCGTGGAACGCGCGGCGCGAGAGACAGTATCGCAGCAATCAGAGTCCGACGTCGGGCAGCGCGGGTCGCGTCTCGAGCGCCTGGGCGACGATCGATTTCACATGCGCGAGCGCCTCGCCTTCGAGCGCGAGGCGCGGCGGCCGCGTGAGCGCGCTGCCGCGTCCGACCAGTTCTTCGCACAGCTTGATGCATTGCACGAGGTCCGGGCGCGCGTCGAGGTGCAAGAGCGGCATGAACCAGCGATAGAGCGCGAGCGCTTCGTCGAAGCGCTTTTGCTTCGCGAGACGAAACAGCGTCTCGCCCTCCTTCGGAAACGCATTCGACATCCCCGACACCCAGCCCTCGGCGCCGACCGCAATGCTTTCCACCACGACATCGTCGAGTCCCGCGAACAGCACGAAACGATCGCCCACTGCGTTGCGCAGATCGATGAAGCGGCGCGTGTCGCCCGACGAATCCTTGAAGCAGACGATGTTCTCGCAGTCCTGCAGCGCGATCAGCACATCGGGCGTCACATCGTTCTTGTAGATCGGCGGGTTGTTGTAGACCATGACCGGCAGATCGGTGCTCTTGGCGACCGCGCGAAAATGCGCGGCGGTCTCGTGCGGCTTGGCCGAGTACACGAGCGCGGGCATCACCATCACGCCATCGACGCCGACCCGCGCTGCTTCGCGCACGGTCTGGCGCGCGAACTCCGTCGTGAACTCGGCGACGCCCGCGATCACCGGCACCTTGCCGCCCGCCGCATCGCGCGCGGCCTCGATGACGGCGATCTTCTCGGCCGTCGCGAGCGAGGTGTTCTCGCCGACGGTGCCGCACACCACGAGGCCCGACACGCCATCGGCCACCAGATTGCGCACGACGCGATGCGTGGCGTCGATATCGAGCGAGAAATCAGGCTTGAACTGGGTGCTGACGGCGGGAAACACCCCGCTCCATTGGATAGCGTTGCGGCTCACAGTGCAGATCTCCTTCAGTGAAGTCGGTCACGCCGACTCAGCGTTGACATGCCAAGGAGTATCGCCCGCGAGGCCCGTGCGAGGCTTGGGGTTTTTCCCGGCGCGAAGAGATGAAATCGGCACAGCGCAGCGCCAGCCGCAAGCGCTCAAGCGCTCACGCGGCCGGCGACTCGCGCTCCTGCCCGGCTTCCTGGCCCTGCAGCACCGCGCGGTACTGGCTCGGCGTGAGGCCCACGGTCGCCTTGAACTGGCGCGTGAATGCGCTGTGATCGTTGTAGCCGCACTGGGTCGCGATATCGGTGATGCTCGACGTGCCCGCGAGCAGCACCGAGGCGGCATCGAGCCGCGTCTTGAGCAGCATCTGGCGCGGCGTCAAATGGAAGATCTTGTGAAAGTAACGCTCGATCTGCGCGACCGACATGCCGATCAGCGTCGCCAGGGAGGAGAGCTTGAGCGGTTGCGCATAGTTGTCCTGGATGTACTTCGCCGCGATCGCGAGCCGCTGATAGGCGGGATGACTGCCCTCGGCCGCCTGCAGGTCGCGCGAGATACCGGCCACGCCGAGCACCTTGCCTTGCGGGTCGGTGAGCGGCAGCTTACAGGTGAGGCACCAGCCCGGCTGGCGTCCCGGATACAGATGCAGTTCGAGCTGGTCGATGAGACGCGCGTTCTGATGGACAACCGCTTCGTCCTGGGCGGTGTAGATGCGCCCGAAGCGCGATGGGAACACCTGCTCGGCGCGCTTGCCGAGCAGCGCGCGCTTGTCCTTGAAGCCGCAGCGCGCGGCGAGCGTCGTGTTGACGAGCACGTAGCGCGCTTGCGCATCCTTCACGAAGAACGCCACGTCCGGCATCGCATCGAAGACGGGTTCGAGCAGCGTGAAGTGCGCCACCATCTGCTGCAGCGTGGCGTCGGCGGGAGGCAGGACGAGATCGGGCATGGGCGGGCGTCGGTCGATCGGCAAGCCGACATTGTGCAGCGTCGCCGCCGGGCGCGCATCCTTCGCCAATATTCGCCGCCCCCGCGTTCAGTCCTCTTGCGCGGCCTGCAACAGCGTCTCGATGCGGGCCGGCGCCAGCGGCGGACGGACCGGCTGCGTGTGATCGTCGTGCCAGCCGAAGCAAAACGCCGCCGCCTCGCTGCAGATCCTGCCCTGGCACGCGCCCATGCCGCAGCGCGTCTGCAGCTTCGCGTCGCGCCACGACGAGCGCCTCGCCAGTTCGCCGAACGTGACGTCCTCGCAACGGCAGACGATCGTATCGGGCCGCGCGAGCGTCGCGAGGCGCGGGTCGAGCGCGAAGGCCGTCGCGAGACGCGCGGCGAAGCGCCGATAGCGCGCGCGCTCGCCGAACAGGCGCCGCGCCGCATTCGTGTCGCCGAGCGCGGCATGCGCGGCGATGCGCCCTTCGAGCGCCGACAATTCCATGCCGCCGACGCCCGTGCATTCACCCGCCGCATACACGTCGCGCACGGAACTCGCCTGGCATTCGTCGACGACGACAATCGCACCGTCCGGGCGCGGCGCGACTGCACAGCCGAGCGCCGCCGCGAGTTGCGTGTTCGGCACGAGCCCGAAGCCACAAGCTAGCCGCTCGCAGTCGATCACGACCTCGCCGCCCGACCGGCGCACGCGCACCTGTTCGAGCCGCGTGCCGCCGCTCGCCTCGATGACCTGCGCATCGCACCAATACGGCGTGTCGCGCAGGCCCAAGCGCAGCCGCAGCGCCTGGGCGAGTTTGGCGGGCGTGAGCGCGAGCCCGCCGGCAAAGCGCGCGATGGCCGAGCGCGGCGCCTGCTCCACGATCGCCGCGATGCGCGCGCCCTGCTCGCGCGCCGTGAGCGCGGCGGCCCACAGCAGCGGCCCGCTGCCCGCGATCACGACACGCTCGCCGCGCACCGGCACGCCGCCCTTGATGAGCGCCTGCAAGCCGCCCGCGCCGGTCACGCCCGGCAACGTCCAGCCCGGGAACGGCAAGAAGCGCTCGCGCGCGCCCGTGGCGACGATGAGCCGGCCATAGTCGAGTTGCAGCGAGCCAGCGCTGTGCTGGGCGAGCAGACGGCGCCCCGCCAAAGCCTGCACGATGCGCGTCCCCGCAAGCCGCGTGACGTTGGGCCGCGCCGCCAGTTCATCGAGCAACGCCCGCGCGCGGCCCTGGGCGCGATGTTGCGGGCCTTGACGCCAGATCTGGCCGCCCGGCAGCGCGTTGTCGTCGACGAGTCCGACGGCCGCGCCGCTCGCCGCCGCCACTTGCACCGCATTGAGACCGGCCGGCCCCGCGCCGACGATCAGGATATCGAACTTCATGATCGTGCCGCTCCGGTGAGCACGGCCATGCCCTCGGCGCACAGCGTCTGGCAGGCGAGCCGATGCGCCACGCCAGCGATCGTGACACGGCATTCCTCGCAGATCCCCATGCCGCACAGCGGCCCGCGCAACGCGCCATTCACCGAGCGGCGCGTGATACCCCCCGCACCACCCGCCGCCACGCAGATGGCCGCGACCACCGACGAGCCGGCTGGCACATCGATCGACTGCCCGTCGATGGTGAGTGAAACGGCATCAGACATGCAGCGCTCCCGAATGCGTGCAGCGCGCCGGCAGATACGGCGTCGCATCGATGGGCGCAGCGAGATTCAGCATCTGCGCGGCGATCAGCTTCGCGCTCGCGAGCGCGGTCGTGACGCCGAGCCCTTCATGGCCGGCCGCGAGCCACGTGCTGCGCGGCGCGTCGGCATCGGCGAGCGCGCCGGCCGGGCCGATCAGCGGCAGGCCATCGGTCGTGGCCGGACGAAAGCCGGTCCATGCACGGATCGCGTTGAGTTGTCCGAGTGTCGGCAGATAGTCGGCGGCGCGGCGCAGCATGCGCGCGAGCACGGCGGGCTCGACTGCCGGATCGAGGCTGTCGAACTGGCGCGACGAACCGATCAGCAATTGCCCGGTCGGGCGCGGCTGCACGTTGAACGCCACCGAGGTGCCGCTCGCATGGTGCGCGCTCTTGATGTAGCCCAGTTCGAGAATCTGGTGGCGAATCGTGCCGGGGTATCGGTCGGTGATGAGCAAATGCCCTTTCTTCGCTTGCAGCGGCACGCGCGGCAACAGTTGCGCCGCCTGCAGGCCATTGGCGACGAGCACGGCGCCCGCTGCGATGGTCTCGCCGCTCGCGAGGCGCACGCCTTCGCGCACGAGGCCGCTCACTGTTTCGCCGAGGCGCAGCGCGAGCCGCCCCGCGACCGGCTGAGCAAGCAGCCACGCGGCGACCGCGGGCGCGTAGACCGCCGCGTCGCCGGGCACGAGCATGCCGCCCGCGAGCCCTTCGCGCAGGGCCGGTTCCGCCTCGCGAAGCGCGCGAGCGTCGAGCATCGCGCAATCGATACCCTGCCCGGCGAGTGCGCGCTGGCGCGTGGCGGCGAGCGCCATTTCCTCGTCGTCGGCCGCGACCCACACGGTGCCGCAACGCGTGAACGCGTGCTGCGCTTCGAGCCGGGGCGCGAGCGCGTGCCACAGCGAGAGCGAGTACGCGCTCAACGCGAACTCGGCGGGTGAATCGTCCATCACGACGAGATGCCCCATGCCCGCCGCGCTCACCCCGCCGCCCGCGACCGCGCGCTCGATCACGAGCACATCGAGCCCGTGCGCGGCCAGCTCGTGCGCGCACGCCGCGCCGACGATGCCAGCGCCGATCACCACGACATCGGGATGACGCTGCAACGGCCTCATGACGCGTGGATGCCCCAGGCGAACGGATCGTCGTCGTTGAAAATCAGCTTCGCCTCGGCGTTCACGTACGCGCTGCCACGGATGCTCGGCAGCACGTAGCCCGAGGGCATCGTGGTGGCGCGCGCATAACGCGCCTCGAACACGCTGCCAATGATGCTCTCCTGACGCCACAGCGCGCCGGGTTCGAGCAGCCCGTCGGCTGCGAGGCACGCGACCTTCGCGCTGGTGCCCGTGCCGCACGGCGAGCGGTCGTAGGCCTTGCCCGGACACAGCACGAAGTTGCGGCTGTCGATGCCCGCGCGCTGCGGTTTTGCAAACAGCTCGATATGGTCGATCAGCGCACCGTCGGCCCCGGTGACGCCGCTCGCCTCGAGCGCCTGGCGAATCGCCCACGACGCCTCGGTGAGCGCGTCGATATTGCTGAATTCGAGCGTCTGGCCATGATCGGCGACGAGGAAGAACCAGTTGCCGCCCCATGCGACATCGCCGTGCATGAGGCCGTAGCCGGGCACGTCGAGCGGCACCGCCTGCCGATGACGATAGGCGGGCACGTTGTGCACGGTGACGCTGCCGTCGTCGTGCAACTCGGCCTCGACGATGCCGACCGGCGTCTCGATCCGGTGCACGCCGGGCGCGATGCGGCCCAGGTGCGCGAGCGAGACGATCAGTCCGATCGTGCCGTGGCCGCACATGCCGAGATAGCCGACGTTGTTGAAAAAGATCACGCCCGCCGAGCAGGACGGGTCGTGCGGTTCGCACAAGAGCGCGCCGACGATCACATCGGAGCCGCGCGGCTCGTTGACGACGCCGGCGCGCACGCGGTCGAAGTCCTGGCGAAACACGGCGAGCCGCTCGGCGAGCGGTCCCTGGCCCAAGTCCGGGCCACCCGAGATCACGAGGCGGGTCGGTTCGCCGCCCGTGTGGGAATCGATGACGGTGAGGGTTTTCATGCCGTCCATCGTAGGTGCCGCCGCCGTGGGGCGTCTTGCTCGTTCAGCCCGGCTGCGGTGACGATTTCGGCATAGCACACACCTATGTCTCAGCGCGCCTCGCCGGTGGCTGCCAGACACAGATCAAGGAAGTGCCCCGCGAGCCGCGAGGTCGTCCCCGCGTGCGGCACGAGGATCGAAAAGCGGCGCGTGAGCGGTTCGGGCGCGAGCGAAAAGCGCGCGAGCGCGCCGTCCTCGTGACGCATCGACATCGCGGACACGAAACCGATGCCCATGCCGGCGCGCACGGCCTCCTTCACGCCCTCGACGCCGGCAATTTCGAGCCCGGCGCGCATCGGCACGCCCGCACGCGCGAACGCGCGCTCGACGATCTGGCGCACGCCCGAGCCCACTTCGCGCAGCACGAGCGGATGCTCGCCGAGTTCGGCGATCGGCAATTGCGCCCGGCCGCCGGCGGCGTCCTGCTGCCGTGCAAGCGCGAACGCGTGAGTGCGCGGCATGATCGCCACGATCTCGTCCTCGCGCCACATGTGGACCGAGGTATCGGGCGGCAATTCCGTGCCGACCGGGCCTTCGACCATGGCGATATCGAGCATGCCGAGCGCGCCGATGATGTCGGCGGTATTGCCGTCCATCGTGTGCAGCGTGACGCCCGGAAAGTTGCGCCGGCATTCGGCGATCAGATACGGCAGCAGGTAGCTCGCGGGCGTGGTGGTCGCGCCGATGCGCAGCGTGCCGCGCTCGAGGCCGCGCAGCGCATCGCGGTACGCGTGGGCATCGCGGTACGTGTCGCGCAGCCGGCTCGCGTACTGCGCGAGTTGCTCGCCCGCCGGCGTGAGCCGCACGCCGCGCCCTTCGCGCAAATACAGCGGTTCGCCGAACTCCTCCTGCAACAGGCGCAATTGCCCCGACACGGCGGGCTGCGACAGATGCAGCGCCGCCGCCGCCCGGCTGATGTTGCGGTGCTCGGCCACTGCGGCGAAAGTTATAAGCTGATCCGGCGTCATGTCGTCGAAGTATCCATTTATCCGATATCTTACGTCACAAATGACGATTTCTCATATCGATATATTCAATCTAGGATTAGGGCCATCGAACTGACATTGCATTCGCGCCCATTATGTCCGGCCCAACGACCTCCGCTCTCCCATCGCCCGCCGCGTTATCCACCCGCGGCCAGTTGAACGGCGTACTGTTCGTCGCGCTGTTCGCGGCCGCCGTCACCAGCGTCGCGTCGCTGCCGGCCATCGCCGGGCTGGGTCTGAGCCCGCTCATCATCGGCATCCTCGCCGGGGCGATCTACGGCAATGTGCTGCGCGACGGCATGCCCGCGAGCTGGAGCGCCGGCATCAACTTCTCGGCGCGCAAGCTGCTGCGCATCGCGGTCGCGTTCTTCGGGCTGCGCGTGAGCCTGCAGGAAATCGCCCAGGTCGGCTTGCCCGGCCTCGTCGAATCGATCGCGATCGTCGTGAGCACGCTCGTCATCGGCACGTGGGCGGGCATGAAGATCATGAAGCTCGACCGCGACACGGCACTGCTGACCGCAGCGGGCAGCGCGATCTGCGGCGCCGCCGCCGTGCTCGCCTTCGAATCGACGCTGCAGTCCAAGCCGCACAAGAGCGCGATGGCCGTGGGCAGCGTCGTGCTGTTCGGCACGCTCTCGATGTTCCTCTACCCGGTGCTCTACCGCGCGGGCTGGCTGCATCTCGACACGATGGGCGCGGGCCTGTTCTTCGGCGGCACGATCCACGAAGTCGCGCAGGTCGTCGGCGCAGCGAGCAACGTGAGCCCGGAGGCGACCCATATCGCCACCATCGTCAAGATGACCCGCGTGATGCTGCTGGTGCCGGTGCTGCTCACGCTCGGCGTGTGGCTCAACCGCAAGGCGCGCGGCACCGCCGGCACCGGCAAGGCGGCGAGCGGCAAGGTCGCCGTGCCCTGGTTCGCACTCGGCTTTCTCGCGCTGGTGGTCGTCAACTCGCTCAACATCCTGCCGGGCAACGCGATCCACACGCTCAACACGCTCGACACGTTTGCCCTCACGATGGCCATGACCGCACTCGGCATCGAAACGCGCGTCGCCCAGATTCGCCAGGCCGGACCGCGTGCGCTCACAACGGGTCTGATCCTCTACGTGTGGCTGGTCGGCGGAGGACTCGCGATTACCTGGACGGTCGAACGCTTATTCGGATGAGGCCACCGCCCGGCCGTTACGCAACGACACGCCCCGCCACGAGCGGGGCATTTTGCGTTTCAGCGGCACGCGCGCGGCACGCTTCGCCCGCGAGGACGATACTGGGCGCTCGCGCACACCGAGGGGCGAGCGATGGCTTACGAACTCTTTTACTGGGACGGCTTGCAGGGCCGCGGCGAATTCGTGCGGCTGGCGCTCGAGGAGGCGCAGGCGCCGTACATCGACGTGGCGCGCGGCACGAAATCGGAGGGCCACGGCATCGACGCGCTGATGGCCGGGCTCAACACCGACGCCCCCTGGCCGCCGTTCGCGCCGCCCTTCCTGCGCGACGGCGAGGTGTTCATCCCGCAGACGGCCAACATCCTGCTGTACCTCGCGCCCAGGCTCGGCCTCGCGCCGCGCGAAGAATCGTTGCGCTACGTGGCCAACGGCCTGCAACTCACGATCGCCGATCTCGTGACCGAGGTGCACGACACCCATCATCCGATCGCGAGCGGCCTCTACTACGAGGACCAGAAGGAAGCGGCGCAGGAGCGCACGGCGGACTTCCTCGCCCAGCGCATGCCGAAATTCCTCGGCTACTTCGAGCGCGTGCTCGCGAGCAACCCGGCCGGCCCCGCGCAGATGGTCGGCGCGGCGCTCACCTATGTGGACCTGTCGGTGTTCCAGATCGTCGAAGGACTGCGCTATGCGTTTCCGAAGGCGACGCGCTCGTTCGGCAAGCATTACCCGCATGTCGTCGCACTCCACGACGCGGTGACCAAGCGTCCCAACATCGCCGCGTATCTCGCCTCGCCGCGCCGCCTGCCGTTCAACGAGACCGGCATTTTCCGCCACTACCCCGAACTAGACCGGCCCGCGCGCTGACCCCGCGCCCGGGCCTTCGCGCCGGGCTCCCGACCTACCCTCACCGGGCGGCTTTCACCCGCCGGGCGCAATGCTATTCTTGCGCCCGGCGCCACTCCATTTCTTTCGATCCGTGCCCCACGTGCTGTCATTCCTGCTGAAACTGCGCACGCGCCTTCGCGACGTGTTCCGACTGTCCGATGCGCACACGATGTTGATCTGGTCGGTGATCGTCGGCGTCGCCGGCGCGCTCGCCACGATTGTCTTTCGCGAAGGCATCGCGTTCCTGCAACGGGTCTTTTCCGGCCGCGACGGCAGTTTCGTCGAAATCGCCCGCTCGCTGCCGTGGACCACGCGCATCTGGCTGCCCGCCGCGGGCGGCTTCATCGCCGGCTGCGTGCTGCTGATCGCCAAACGCACGGGCAAGAGCAGCAGCAACGGCCCGATCCACACCGATTACGTCGAGGCCGTGGCGATCGGCGACGGCGTCATGCCGGTCGCCAAGAGCATCTGGCGCAGCGTGGCGTCGCTGTTCACGATCGCGAGCGGCGGCTCGATCGGGCGCGAAGGGCCGATGGTGCAACTCGCGGCGCTCGCCGCCTCGCTGATCGGGCGCTGGGTCCACTTCGATCCGCCGCGTCTGCGCCTCTTGGTCGCCTGCGGCGCGGCAGCCGGTATCACGTCGGCCTATAACGCGCCCATCGCCGGGGCGTTCTTCGTCACCGAAATCGTGCTCGGCGCGCTCGTGATGGACAGCTTCGGGCCGATCGTCGTGTCTTCGGTGGTCGCCAACATCGTCATGCGCGAGTTCGCCGGCTACCGGCCGCCTTACGAAATGCCGGTGTTCCCGCCCGTCACGGGCGTCGAGGTGCTGCTGTTCGTCGTGCTCGGTCTCCTGTGCGGCGCGCTCGCGCCACGCTTTCTCACGCTGCTGGACACCTCGAAGGCCGGCTTCTCGCGCCTGCCGCTGCCGCTGCCGCTCAAGCTGGCGCTAGGCGGTCTCGTCGTCGGCGTGCTGTCGGTCTGGTACCCTGAGGTGTGGGGCAACGGCTATAGCGTCGTCAACTCGGTCCTGCACTCGCCGTGGACCTGGACCGCGCTCGCGATGGTGCTGCTGTTCAAGCTCGTCGCGACCGCCGCGACGGTGGGCTCGGGCGCGGTCGGCGGCGTGTTCACGCCGACCCTGTTCGTCGGCGCCGTGCTCGGCGCGCTGTTCGGCCTCGCGATGCACGGCATCTGGCCCAACGGCACGTCGCCGTACTTCGCCTACGCGATGGTCGGCATGGGCGCCTTCCTCGCCGGCGCCACCCAGGCGCCGCTGATGGCGATCCTGATGATCTTCGAGATGACGCTCAGCTACCAGGTCATGCTGCCGCTGATGGTGTCGTGCGTGGTCGCCTACTTCGTCGCGCGCACGACCGGCACGGCGTCGATGTACGACATCACCATCAAGCGTCATCGCGACGAGGAAGCGCGCCTGCGTCTGCGCGCCACCCAGATGCGCGAGCTGATCCGGCCCGCCGACACCGTCGTGACGTTGAGCGCGACCGTGCACGACATGACGCGCGTATTCCTCGAATATCCGGTCAAGTACCTGTACGTGACCGACGAGGCGAATCGCTTCGTCGGCGCGGTCGCGCTCAAGGACATCACCTCCGATCTGCTCGAAAAGCGCGAGACGGAGCACAAGAGCGCCGCCGATTACGTGCAGGCGAGCTTCGACGTGCTCACGCCCGACATGCCGCTCGCCGAGGCGCTGCAGCACTTCATGGCGTTCCAGGGCGAACGGCTGCCGGTGATCGAGAGCCGCAAGCAGCCGACGCTCGCGGGGGTCGTCTACAAGACCTCGCTGCTCGACGCCTATCAGCGCCTGAACCCGGAACGCTAGCCAGCGCACGGTTCGCGCGTGTTTGCCCGCACGCGAGCCGTGTCAAAGCGCGCTGGATTTTCTACAATGGAAACCAGCCGCGAGCCGCCCCGTGTGCCTCGCGATGCACACGGGGCGAGCCGGCTCACGAGAGAACCGGAGCGAAGATGAGCGAACCGTCCATCGATGCCGTGCGCCGTGATCATGCGGGCTGGATCTTCGTCCACCTGGACGGCGAACCCTACGACCGCGGCGAGCAGCACGGCCAGTTGCTCGCCACCGAAATCCGCAACGCGATCCGCACCGCCCGCTACCTCGCGAAGTGGGACACCGGCGAGGACTTCGACACCTTCATCAACGCGGCCGTCACGCAGTTCGCGCCGCGCCTCGACAACGAATTCGCCGACGAAATCCAGGGCATCGCCGACGGCGCCAAGCTGCCGTTCGCCGAAGTGCTCGCGTGGAACGGCTACATGGACCTGCTGCAGAGCTGGTGGCCCTCGCACATCGCCGCCCAGCAGCCCCAGGCGGGCGCACGCGCGTGGCAGGGACGGCGCGGTCACCACTGCAGCGCGTTCATCGCAACCGGCAGCGCGACGCGCGATGGCCGCATCGTGATGGCGCACAACTCGTGGGACCGCTACGCGGCGGGTGATGCGTTCAACGTCGTGTTCGACATCGTCCCCGATTCCGGCCACCGCATCCTGATGCAGGGCTTGCCCGGCTGTATCTCGAGCCTCACCGACTTCTGGATCACCGCAGCGGGCCTGATGATCACCGAGACGACGATCTCCAACTTCACCGGCTACCGCGCGAGCGGCGCGCCGGAGTTCTACCGCTCGCGGCGCGCCGCGCAGTACGCCAACAGCATCGGCGAATGGTGCGACATGTTCGCGGTCGCGAACAACGGCGGTTACGTGAACACCTGGCTGCTCGGCGACGTGAAGTCGGGCGAGATCGCGCGCTACGAACTCGGACTGCGCCACTCAGGCTTCGAGAGCACGAAGGACGGCTTCTACAGCGGCTACAACGCCGCGACCGATCTGAAGATCCGCAACCAGGAATGTCTCGGCGAAGGCGACGACTACACCGACGTGCGCCGCAACGGTGCACGGCGGCTGCGCTTCATGCAGCTCGAAGAACTGCATCGCGGCCAGATCGACGTCGAACTGGCCAAGGCGATGATCGCCGACCATCACGACGTCTACCTCGACCGCGCCGACAACCCCTGCTCGCGCACCATCTGCGGCCACCTCGAACTCGACGACGCGCGCTTCGGCGGCTCCGACCAGGGGCCGTTCAACCCGTGGGGTGCGAACGACGGCAAGGTGGTCGACAGCGACATGGCGCGCGATCTCGCGTTCTGGGCGCGCTGGGGCCATCCGTGCGGGCGCTCGTTCGACGCCCAGTCGTTCATGCAGCGCCATCCGCAATGGAACTGGCTGAACGGCTATATGCGCGACCGGCCGTCCTGGCCGTGGGCGCGTTTCGACGTGCTGCGCTAACGTTACACGACGATACTCATTTCTCGCGCATAAAAGCACACGCGTTCGCGACGCACGGCCTTTTTTGGCCGATCATGAAAAGTCTCGCTGGAGCATTCTCGCAAACGGCCTCGCGCGCCCCTCAAGGCGACACGCGAGGATGTGGCGCGTGCTCTGGCGACGCGCCGTTTTCGCGACGAAGCGGCGCGACTGCCGTGCGCCGCGCACGCGGCCGGCATGGCGTTTGCTGCTGCCGTGAGGCCGCATGAGGAAAGGAGGTCGAGCGATGAAAACCTCGACGCTGATGACCAGCGTGATGCTCTCCGCATCATGCTTCGCTGCTCCGGTGCACACGGCGAGAGAAACCGTGGCGTTCTCCGGTGCGCCCACCGCGTATAGCGCGATGCGGCCCGACGCCGGTACGGTCGCGCCTCCGGCCCCCGAAGTGCCCGTCGATGCCAGCCCCGGCCCGCAACGCTGGGAATTCCTGAGCCTGCCCAAGACCAAGCGCCTCGATCAGACCATGGCGCCCGTCGTGCACGTGCAGACCTGAGTGGTGGCGGCCACCCAACCGATGGCCGCCCGCTGAATTAGTGCAAGCTTGCGCGAACGCCCCCGGCAAACGGGAGCGCCCTCTCCTGAATCCGGAACAATCGAAGGAAACGCGCATGCCTGCCTCCCGCATCCCCGACGAGCCGATCGACCTGCAATTCACCGATGTGCTGCGCGAAGTGCAATGGCCGGCCAACAAGGACGACCTCGTCGAAGCCGCCCGCACAGCCGGCGCGAGCAACGAAGTCCTCGCCATTCTCGATGGGATGCCCGAGCAGGACTATGCGAACGTCGATTCGGTCACGCGGCTGATCGGCAGCAACTTCGGGCCTGGGCTCGGGGTTTAGCGCGGCGATCAGCCATTGAGCGAAGTAGTTCGAATATTCGGTCCGGTTTGTCGCTGCATGAAACTCGGGCGCGGTCCGCGCTCGCGTTGAGTCATCCGACCGTCGTCCTCAAGAACCATCGATCCCGGGCAGATCATCACGCAATCTCGCGCCGTTCGATCCAACGCCAACGCTTTCCAGATGGCGACTGCGCATGGATCATCTTCCATGTGTAAAACGAGGTTTGACAGTCTCCTCCAACGTTCCGATGTATCGTAATCGGCCGCGCTTACCAGGGACGTATGCATGACGGTTTTCTACAGTGTGGTGAAGGACGACCCGCTCAGCACCGGCGGTAACAGCCGGATTGTTGAGGGCGGGAGCGATACGATCGAATGCGAGGACGGGCAAACCAGGTATCTGGCCTACCTGGGGCAACGCGCGTGGTGCGACGCCTGCAAGGGTTTTGGCGTGATCGTGGCCGCGCCTGGGTCGCCTGATAGCGACCGGATGTACGACCACGATCTCAACGCTGCGCAGGCTTTTAGCGGCGATCTGATCATGTGCAAATGCGCGCAGCCCCCCGTCGTTATCGCACGCTATGGCCGTAGCTGGATGATCGAGACCGCTGGCAGCGCGAGCATCGTGGCGGTCAATGCGGCAACGACAGCCAGCTGTGCCCACGAGCTTCGATGAGCGATTCGTATTGCGGGACGAAAACGGCCGGTGAATTGCAAACACAGCATATGCGGTTCAGCGTGCAACGGGCGGCTTCGAGTACGGCGAAACAGATGAGAACGGACATACGCACTTGCTCTCGTCAGTTAGCGACGCCGAAAGTATTCACCTGTTTCTTGCAGGGTAACGAATCGGACACGCTGCGTCGAATTGGCTTTGTCTGCAACGAACTGCCTACCGTTTCGCGTTGCGCTCACGCCTCGAATGCTTTCGTCGAGAACATCAAAGCTTACCTTCCAGAATTGCCATGCCAGAGCAGATTCACGTCTCGCCCGATGGGGTGAAATATCGTTTTATCGCTACGCGAATGACCACGCCAACAACCGATTCCGAGGCGAAGGAAATTCGAATTCAGACAGATAGCGTTGAAGTGATCGTCAGCGATTCGCGACTGGTCAGTCGGGGATCGCAATTCGGACACGTGGCAATCATCGTCGACGGTATAGCGTACTCGCGAGCACACGACGCCTACGATTCAAAAAAGACATACGCGCAGTACGTTTCCGTACAACAGAGCTTTCGCGATTCCATTGGTTATGTCCTCCGCGTGACTCCGGAAGAAAAGAAGAAGATTGAGGCAGAACTCAAACGTCGCGTGGCAGTAACCAACGGCGATCCAGCACGACACGGATACAGCTTGCTGGATGACAGCTACTCGTCGAACGTGGCCGATGTATTCGAGCTGGCTGGAATCGTTGCCTATGATCCCAGATGGTCTGCTTTTGGCATGGTGAGCCCGGAAGACATCGCTGTAGGCCTGTCACATTCCAGGCGGGTCAAGGAAACGCGGTCTTATCCCAAAAGCGGCTCATGAGAAACGTTCTTCCAGCAATCATCATCGCGATATCGGCCTGCTCAAGCAATACACACGAAATATGGGTGGCCACAGCGGCCACCCCTGTATATGCCTCGGAGAGCGACACAGAAGCGAAAATTCTGTTCACGCTGGCAGTAGGCAATACTTGCACACCGTTGCGTAGTGTCGTGATGAAGGCATATCTGCATACCGAGATTGAATGCAAGAGCGGGCGCGGATGGACAATCGACAAGCAAAATTTCGACATCAGGACAGCAAGTCAGGCTTGAATGCAGCGGATTCTTCGCGACTGTCGCCCCACCCCAACAAGGACGAACTCGTCGAAGCCGCTCGCACAGCGCGAGCGAGCGACTCCGTCACGCGGCTGATCGGCAGCAACTTCGGGCCTGGGCTCGGGGTTTAGCGCGGCAATCAGCCCGGATCGCGCCCGAACACCACGCGCGCGAAGAACCCCGTGAGCACCTGCTCGACCAGAGCGGGCGTGACGCCCTGCGGATCGGCGCTCGCGAGGAACTGCAAGCCATCGCATAGGCCCATCAATCCGAGCGCCAGTACCGGCGGCGCAATCAGCTTGGGCGTGCCGACCCGCACCGAAAACTCCTCGATATAAGTTTCCAGCTGCTGGCGTTTTTCCTGCAAAAACGCGCTGAAGCGCGTTCTGAAGCGTGCGTCGCGCACGGCGAGCAAACGCGCCTCCACCCACAGCAGGAACATGTCCGTCTCCTGCGGCAGGTGGCTGTAATAGGCCATGACCCGCGCCTCCATCTCCTCGCGTGTCTCGCCGCCCTCGAAGATCGCGCGCAGATCCGCCTGCATCTTTTCGTGGTCGCGACGCAGCAGCTCGACCAGCAAGTCGGACTTGCTGTCGAAATTCGAATAGAACGCGCCGCGCGTGTAACCGGCCGCGAGCGCAATGTCCTCGACACTCGCGCCCACAAAACCTTTCTTCACGAACATCGCTTCGGCAGCGTCGAGCAGGCGCGCGCGAGTCTGGTCGCGGCTCTGCTCCCGGGTCAGTCGTTTGCGGTTCATGCGCGCAAGTCTAGCACCGAATGCATTTCAAATTCATCTTTGCACCCAGATACATACCTGTATTAATATTCACGCCATCATCTGAAGGGATGCGAGTGCGCGTCCCGTAGCGTATCGAGGCTCATGTGAATCGTTCTGGTCGTCGCGCATCGTCACGGATGCGCTTGCAGTCGATGTTGCATTTCCCCCGGGCCGCGCGCCCGCTCATCGTATCGGCCGGGCTCGCTGCCATCCTCGCGCTCGGCGCCTGCGGCAAGAAAGAGGCCCCGCCGCTGCCGCCCCGGCCGGTGGTCTCGATGGCCGTGCATCGCGACGAAAGCGCCGCGTCCGCGTCGTATCCCGGCGAGTTGCAGGCACGCTACTCGACGCCGCTGTCGTTTCGCGTCGCGGGCAAGATCATCGAGCGCAACGTGCGGCTCGGCGATACGGTCAAGCCCGGCGAAGTGCTCGCGCGGCTCGATCCCGCCGACTTCGACAAGAACACGGCAAGCGCCGCCGCCCAGTTCGACGCCGCCGATCATCGCTACGTGTTCGCCAAACAGCAGCTCGACCGCGACACGGCCCAGGCCAGCGCGAACCTGATCGCGCACATGCAGCTCGAGCAGACCCAGGATTCGTACGTGTCCGCGCTCGCGCAGCGCAAGCAGGCCGAACAACAGCTCGCGCTCGCGCGCGACCAGCAGCGCTACGCAACCCTCGTCGCCGACCGCGCGGGTCTCATCACCGCGGAACAGGCCGACACCGGCCAGAACGTGCAGGCGGGACAGGCGGTCTACAACCTCGCGTGGAGTGGCGACATCGACGTCGTGAGCGATCTGCCCGAGAACGCCATCGCCACCCTGCAGCGCGGCGAGACGGCCGAGGTCACGCTGCCCGCGCTGCCGGGCAAGCGCTACACGGCCCGCGTGCGCGAGCTGGCGCCCGCCGCCGATGCGCAGAGCCGCACGTGGCGCACGCGCCTCACGCTCGATCATCCCGATGCCGCCACGCGTCTGGGCATGAGCGCGAACATCGTGCTCGGCGTGAACCGCCCAAGCGAGACCGATGCATTCACCCTGCCCGCGACTGCCCTCTTTCACGACGGCAGCGCGCCCGCGTTGTGGGTGATCCATCAGCCCGACAACGTGCTGCAGTTGCGTCGCGTGAGCGTCGCACGTTACGACGCGCGCACCATCACCGTGAGTCGTGGTCTGGCCGACGGCGAGCGCATCGTGCTGCAAGGCGTGCATACCGTCACGGCCGGCGAGAAGGTGCAGCCGGTGGCGCCGCTCCATCCCGAGGACTTCGCGCCATGAACCAGCGTGAAGAAGAGGGACGCTTCAACCTGTCCGCGTGGGCGTTGCGCCATCAGGCGCTCGTGATCTTCGTGATCGCGCTCGCGACCATCTTCGGCGCGCTGTCGTACACGCGCCTGTCGCAATCGGAAGACCCGCCGTTCACGTTCCGCGTGATGGTGATCCAGACCTTCTGGCCCGGCGCGAGCGCGCGCGAAGTGCAGGACGAACTCACCGACCGCATCGGCCGCAAGCTGCAGGAAACGCCGTATATCGACTTCCTGCGCAGCTACTCGCGGCCCGGCGAATCGCTGATCTTCTTCACGATGAAGGACTCCGCGCCCGTGAGCGAAGTGCGCGAGACCTGGTACCAGGTGCGCAAGAAAGTCGGCGACATCGCGCCGACGCTGCCGCCCGGCGTGCAAGGCCCGTTTTTCAACGACGAGTTCGGCGACGTCTACACCAACATCTACGCGCTCGAAGGCGATGGCTTCTCTTCCGCGCAACTGCACGACTATGCCGAGACGCTGCGCGCCGAGTTGCTACGCGTGCCCAACGTCGGCAAGGTCGATTATTTCGGCGATCCGAACCAGCGCGTCTACATCGAGATCCCGAACACGCAGCTGACGCGCCTCGGCATCTCGCCGCAGCAGATCGGTCAGGCGATCAACGCACAGAATGCGGTCGCGCCGGCCGGCATGCTCAATACCGCCGACGATCGCGTGTTCGTGCGCCCGAGCGGCGCCATCACCAATCTGCAGACGCTCGCCGACACGCTCCTGCGCATCAATGGACACACCTTCCGGCTCGGCGACATCGCCACCATCCGGCGCGGCTACGACGATCCTCCCGCGACGCAGATGCGCTTTGGCAGCAACGCCGTGCTCGGCATCGGCGTGACGATGCAGCCGGGCGGCGACGTGGTCCATCTGGGCAAGGCGCTCGATGCGCGCGTCGCCCAGTTGCGCGCGCAACTGCCTGCGGGTCTGAAGCTGGTTGAAGTGTCCAGCATGCCGCACGCCGTGTCGCAATCGGTCGACGACTTCGTCGAGGCGGTGGCCGAAGCGGTCGGCATCGTGCTGCTCGTGAGCCTCGTGTCGCTCGGGGTGCGCACGGGCATGGTCGTCGTCATCACGATTCCGGTCGTGCTCGCGGTCACTTCGCTCACGATGTATCTGTTCGGCATCGGCCTGCACAAGGTGTCGCTCGGCACGCTCGTGCTCGCGCTGGGACTGCTGGTCGACGACGCCATCATCGCCGTCGAGATGATGGCCGTGAAGCTCGAACAGGGCTGGAGCCGCGCGCGCGCCGCCGCGTTTGCCTACACCAGTACTGCGTTTCCGATGCTGACGGGCACGCTCGTCACGGTCGCGGGCTTCCTGCCGATCGTGCTGGCGAAGTCCAGCACCGGCGAGTACACGCGCTCGATCTTCCAGGTCTCGGCGATTGCGCTTATCGCGTCGTGGTTCGCCGCCGTCGTGCTGATCCCGCTGATCGGTTATCACCTGCTGCCCGAGCACGCCGACGCCAAACACGAAGGCCCCATGCACGACGGGCACGACGATCACGAAGGCATCTACGACACGCGTTTCTATCGACGCCTGCGCGGCTGGATCGGCTGGTGCATCGAGCGGCGCTGGATCGTGCTCGCGCTCACCATCGTGCTGTTCCTGCTCGCGCTCGCCGGTTTCACGCAAGTGCCGCAGCAATTCTTCCCGAGTTCAGAACGGCCCGAACTGCTCATCGACGTGCGCCTGCCAGAAGGTGCCTCGTTCGAGGCCACGCTGCGCGAAGCGAAGCGTCTCGAAGCGGCGCTCCAGGGCCGGCCCGAAATCGATCACTCGATCGACTTCGTCGGCACGGGCGCGCCGCGTTTCTATCTGCCGCTCGATCAGCAACTGCCCGCGCCCAACTTCGCGCAGTTCGTCATCACGGCGAAGTCGATCGAGGCGCGCGAGCACCTCGCCGACTGGCTGCAGACGAAACTGCGCAACGATTTTCCGGCCGTGCGCACGCGCCTCTCGCGACTCGAGAACGGGCCACCCGTCGGCTACCCGGTGCAGTTCCGCGTGAGCGGCGACGACATCGCCACGGTGCGCGGCATCGCCTCGCGGGTGGCCGCGCTGATGCGCGACGACACGCGCACGCAGAGCGTCAGCTTCGACTGGGACGAGCCCGCCGAGCGTTCGCTGCACTTCCAGATCGACCAGCAAAAGGCACGCGCGCTCGGCGTATCGAGCGAAGACATCGCGAGCTTCCTGCAGATGACGCTGTCGGGCTACACGGTCACGCAATATCGCGAGCGCGACAAGCTCATCAACGTGGACTTGCGCGCGCCGTCCAGCGAGCGCGTCGATCCGGCCCGCGTGCTCACGCTCGCGATGCCGACACCCAACGGCCCCGTGCCGCTCGGCGCGCTCGGTCATCTCGCCAACGATCTCGAGTACGGTGTGATCTGGGAGCGCAATCGTCAGCCGACTATCACCGTGCAGTCCGACGTGCGTCCAGGCGCCCAGGGCATCGACGTCACGCACGATCTCGAACGCAAGCTGCAGACGCTGCGCGCGACACTGCCCGAAGGCTACCGGATCGAGGTGGGCGGCAGCGTCGAGGAAAGCGCCAAGGGTCAATCGTCGATTGCAGCACAGTTGCCCGTGCTCGTGATCGCCGTGCTCACGCTGCTGATGATCCAGCTGCAGAGCTTCGCGCGCGTGATGATGGTGGTGCTCACCGCGCCGCTCGGGCTGATCGGCGTGGTGCTCGCGCTGCTCGCGTTCGGCAAGCCGTTTGGCTTCGTCGCGATGCTCGGTGTGATCGCGATGTTCGGCATCATCATGCGCAACTCGGTGATTCTCGTGGACCAGATCGAGCAGGACATCGCCGCGGGCCAGCAGCGTGTCGACGCCATCGTCGGCGCAACGATACGGCGCTTTCGGCCGATCACGCTCACGGCAGCGGCCGCCGTGCTCGCGCTGATCCCGCTGCTGCGCTCGAACTTCTTCGGCCCGATGGCGACGGCGCTGATGGGCGGCATCACGAGCGCCACGGTGCTCACCCTCTTCTATCTGCCCGCGCTCTATGCCGCGGCGTTCCGCGTGCGCACCAACGAAACCGGTACGCCCAAACGCGACGGCTCCACGGCGGAGAACGCATCATGAGCATCATGAAACCCTCTGCAAGCCTAACGAAGCTCGCCCCGCGGCTCGCCTCACTCGGCACACTCGGTGCACTCGCCGCCTTCGTTGCCTCCGGCATGACGGGCTGCGCGTGGGGTCCGGGCGGCGCGCCGCCCGCGATGCCCGAGCCCGCTCACTATGGCGCCGAGCCGCAGGCCACGCAGACGGTGGCCGCACAAGGCGTCGCCCAGCAGTTCGCGGTGGGCGCGAAACCGGTGCCGCAGTGGTGGACGCTCTATCGCTCGGACGCGCTCGATGCGCTCGTCGCCGAGGGCCTGCGCAACAGCCCGAACCTCAGCGCCGCCGATCACAGCCTGCAAGCCGCGCGCGAGCAGCTGCGCGGACAGATAGGCAGCTCGATGCTGCCGACCATCGATGCACTGGGTCTCGCGCAGCGTCAGCGCGGCATCGGCATCCCGCCGCTCGGCATCGAGAAGCTCCAGTACGACGTGTTCGCGGGCCTCGTCCAGGTGCGCTACTCGTTCGACCTGTTCGGCGCGACGCGGCTCAACAACGCCGCGCTCGCCTCGCGCTTCGACGTGCAGGCGTTCCAGTTCGATGCGGCGCGGCGCGCGCTCGCGGCCAATATCGTCGCAGCGGCGCTCGCCGCAGCGACGCTGCACGCCGAAGTCGAGACGACCGAACAACTCGTCGCCATCGCCAACGCCCAGGCCGACGACGTGGCCAAGCGCTACGCGCTGGGCGCGGTCTCGCACACCGACTTGTTGAACGCGCAACAAAGCGCGGCGTCGATCGCGACCAACCTGCCGGCGCTGCGCCAGCAGTTGAGCACGACGCGCCATGCGCTCGCGGTGCTGCTCGGCCGCACGCCCGACGCCGCGCCGCCCGACCTCGATCTCGCGAGCCTCACATTGCCCGCGCAAGTGCCGGTGCTGGTGCCTTCGGATCTCTTGAAGTCGCGCCCCGACATCGAAGCCGCCGATGCCACGCTCAAGGCCGCCGCCGCCGACGTCGGCGCGGCGACCGCGCAACTGTTCCCGAGCATCACGCTGTCTGCCGCGATCGGTCAGGCCGGTCTCTCCTGGCCCATGGTGACCTCGGGCGCGGGCGCGCTGTGGTCCATCGGCGCCTCGCTCACTCAACCGATTTTCCACGGCGGTGCACTGCTCGCCCAGCGGCGCGCGGCGCTGCAGTCGTACGAGGCCGCCAACGCGTCTTATCGACAGACGGTGCTGGCCGCGTTCCAGAACGTCGCGGACCAGTTGGCCTCGCTCGAACACGACGCGCAGGCGCTCGACTCAGCCAGCGAATCCGCGCGCACGTCGCAGGGCGTGTACGAAGAGACCAATGCGCGTTACCGGCTCGGCGCCGTGCCCTGGTACGCCGTGCGGCAAAGCGAGCAGCAATGGCGCAATGCGCGCCTCGACGAGATCCGTTATCGCGGGCAGCGGCTGTCCGATACGGCCGCACTGTTCCAGGCGATGGGCAATCCGCCGCTCGATGACGCGGCCAACGCGGCGGCGTCCAAGGCGACGAACGGCGGGTGACTTGAGGCGCGGCAGCGGTATGATCGCTCAATCCTTCGCGGAGACGACCATGTCCCAGCCCGTCCTCGAATTCTGGTTCGACCTCGCCAGCAACTACAGCTACCTGAGCGCGATGCGCATCGAGGAAGCCGCGAACCGAGCGGGCGTGAGCGTCGCGTGGCGTGCGTTCCTGCTCGGGCCGATCTTCGAGTCGCTTGGCTGGAAGGAGCCGCCGTTCATCGCGCAGAAGGAAAAAGGCGCCTACGTGTGGCGTGACATGGAACGGCAGTGCCTCAAATACGGCATCCCGTGGCGCCGTCCCACGGTATTTCCGCGCCGCGCGGTGCTGGCGACGCGCATCGCCGTGCTCGCCGACGGCGAGCCCTGGCAAGGCGCGTGGTGCCGCGAAATCATGCTCCGCAATTACGGCGAGGACCGCGACGTGGACTCGCCGCAAGCCGTGACCGAAGTGCTCGAGCGGCTCGGCCTGCCCGCCGCGTCCATCATCGAAGCGGCGCTCGGCGAGCCCAACCGGCAGCGTCTGCGCGAAGCGACGCAGACGGCACGCGAACGCGGCATCTTCGGCGCGCCCACCTTCTTCGTCGATGGCGACATGTTCTGGGGCAACGACCGGCTCGACGACGCCCTCGCGGCCGCGAGCACCCAACACCCCGCCTGAGCGGCGGCACCACAGCGACTCCGCAGCGCGTCCTACACGGCTACAGCCTTGATCTGACAGGATTTTTGTCGGCCAGTTTTCAAGATATTGCTGCTACACTGCAGCCGCAGTTCAGAATTATTCGAATTATTTGATTCGCATTCCTACATACTCATACAAACATCGACCACGGAGAGGACCGCCGCACGTCGTCGTCGAACGATGTCTGCGCGCCGCCATGACCTCATGTTCAAGCCCATCCCGACCTTCTTCAAGCACAGCGTCTGTTGTGCCGTCGCACTGACCCTTCACGGCGCGGCTCACGCCGGCGTCGATTGCAGTTCCACGCACGGCGGCTTTCGCTTCAATACCTCGGACGCGTGGACCGGCACCGACAAGCTCGAACACTTTGCGGTCTCGGCGCCGTTCGGCGCGCTGGGCGGCTGGCTGATGCGCGACAGCGACCATCCCGTCGTCTACGGCACGCTGATCGGCAGCGTGCCGGGGCTCGCGAAAGAAGTGCTCGACGGCACCTGCCGCAGCGACGGCTTCTCGTACAAGGACCTGTTCGCCGACGCACTCGGAGCACTGACCGGCGCATGGCTCGCCCATTGGGCGCTCATGTACGAGCGCACGCCGCATCAAACCACCGTCGGCTTGCGTTACAACGACGCGTTCTGACGTTCTGACGTTCTGACCTTCTGACACCCGGCGCCCGGGCAAAAAAAACGGCGCGCCCGCAAGGACGCGCCGTGTCTTCAGCCTCGGGCCGCGAAGCGGCGCCGCCGCCTCAGGGCTTGTTCGGCTCGAACAAATCCATGATCTGCTTTTTCTCGTTGGAGCTCACATCGGGCGGCGTCATGCCGGCCGGCCCGACGCCACCGACGGCATCGCTCGCGCCGCCGGCCGGATTGGACGAATCGAGCCCGATGCTCGCGATGAACCCGTTACCCGGCGTCATGTCCTTGTAGAACAGTTCGCCGTCGATCGTCGTCACGGTATCGGGCATCGGCGGCTCTTCCTGCGGCACGCCGCGCAGCGCGCGCTGCATGTACTCGACCCAGATCGGCAGCGCGAGCTGCGCGCCGAACTCGCGGCTGCCGAGGCTCTTCGGCTGGTCGTAGCCCATCCACGCGACCGCGACAAGCGAGCGCTGATAACCCGCGAACCAGCCGTCCTTCGCGTCGTTGGTCGTGCCGGTCTTGCCCTGCAGGTCGTCGCGATGGAGCACGTTGGTGCCCGCGCCCGTGCCCGCCGTCGCCACCGAATGCAGCAGGCTGTTCATGATGTACGCGTTGCGCGGCGTGATCGTCTGCGGCGCATCGTGACCGGCGACGATCGGCTGCGCCTTCGAGATCGGCTGGCCGTGCGCGTCGTCGATTTCGGCGATCAGGTACGGATTGATGCGATAGCCGCCGTTGGCGAACACCGAGTACGCACCCGCCGACTGCAACGGCGTAACGAGGCCCGCGCCGAGCGCCATCGGCAGATACGGCGGCGTCTTGTCGGCATCGAAGCCGAAGCGCTGCGTCACGTAATCCTGCGCGTACTTCGTGCCGATGTACGACAGGATGCGGATCGACACGAGATTCTTCGACTTTTGCAGCGCGAGGCGCATCGGCATCGGACCGTCCGGCTGATCGTCGTCCTTCGGCTCCCAGGCGTCGCCGCCCGGGGCGCTCGGCGGGAAGTAGAGCGGCGCATCGTTGATGATGGTCGCCGGTCCCAGGCCCTTTTCGAGCGCCGCCGAATAGATGAACGGCTTGAAGCTCGAACCAGGCTGACGCCACGCCTGGGTGATGTGGTTGAACTTGTTCTTGTTGAAGTCGAAGCCGCCGACCAGCGCGCGGATCGCGCCGTCCTGCGGCGTGAGCGACACGAGCGCGCCCTCGACCTGCGGCAGCTGGGTGATCTGCCAGTTGCCCTTGTCGTCGGCGACGAGTCGCACGATCGAACCCGGCTTGATGCGCAGCGCGTCGCTCGCGCGCGGCGAGAGTCCGGACGCCGCGAAGCGCAGGCCATCGCCGCTCACGTTCACCGAGGTGCCGTCGAGCAGTTGCGCCTGCACCGCCTTCGGGCTCACGCTCGTCACGACCGCGGCGATGATCTCGCCGTTGTCGGGGTGGTCGCTGAGCGCGTCGTCGATGGCCTGATCGCGGTCGTCGGCGTCGGCCGGCAGCGCGACGAAGCCTTCCGGTCCGCGATAGCCATGGCGGCGCTCGTAGTCCATCACGCCCTTGCGCACCGCCTGATAGGCAGCGGCCTGGTCGGCCGAGTCGATGGTCGTCGTGACCGTGAGGCCGCGCGTATAGGTCTCGTCCTTGTACTGCGCGTACATCATCTGGCGCACCATTTCGGCCACGTACTCGGCGTGCACGGCGTACTCGTTGCCGCCCGCCTTCGTGTGGATCGGCTCCTTCACCGCTTCGTCGTACTGCGGCTGCGTGATGTAGCCCAGCTCCAGCATGCGCTTGAGGATGTACTCCTGACGCACTTTCGCGCGCTTCGGATTGACGACCGGGTTATACGCCGACGGTGCCTTGGGCAGGCCCGCGAGCATTGCCGCCTCGGCGAGCGTGATGTCCTTCAAGTCCTTGCCGAAGTACACCCGCGCCGCCGCCGAGAAACCGTACGCGCGCTCGCCCAGATAGATCTGGTTCATGTACAGCTCGAGGATCTGGTCCTTCGTGAGCGCACGCTCGATCTTGTAGGCGAGCAGCATCTCGTAGATCTTGCGCGTATAGGTCTTCTCGCTCGACAGGAAGAAGTTGCGCGCCACCTGCATCGTGATCGTGCTCGCGCCCTGCGCGGAGCCGCCGTGCGCGAGGTCGGTGAAACCCGCGCGCAGGATGCCCACGAAGTCGACGCCGCCGTGCTCGTAGAAGCGGTAGTCCTCGATCGCGAGGACCGCTTTCTTCTGCACGTCCGGAATGTCCTGGAAGCGCACGAGTTGCCGGCGTTCCTCGCCGAACTCGCCGATCAGCACGTGATCGGCGGTATAGACGCGCAGCGGCACCTTCGGGTGGTAGTCGGTGAGCGCGTCGAGCGAGGGCAACTGCGGCCCCATCACGACGAGCGCATAGCCGAGCACCAGCGCGCCGACCACGAGCAATGTCGCGATCAGTCCGGCGAACCACAGTCCGATGGTCGCGCCGATCGAGCGGCCGCGCGGCGTCTCTTCGCGAGAGCTCGCGGGCGGGATCGGCTGGCGCTGCTGGTGGAAAGAAGGTTCCCGATCGTTGGACGGGTGGGATGAAGGCGGTCGTTTAATGATAGGCATGACTGGAATTGATGGCGCGTTTCGATCGCGCCCCGGCTGCACGCGAAACGTCGCGCGCAAGAATCGTGGTCATGGCGCCATGACGCCAGGGATGCTTGCATGGCGCCGCGGCGCCATTGCGCGGCCGACAACGCCCCCGTCCGGCCGCACGATGCGCGCGGGCGAGCCGCCCTTCGCGCACAGGTAACAGCGCATTCTAAAGAAATCGCGCGCCCGATCGCGCAATTTTTTTTGTAAGAAATTGCGCGAACTGATCTTCGCCCCACTTTTCGCGCCGAAAAGGCGTGTCTTTGCGCGTCTTCCCAAGTTATGCACAGAATCTGTTGAAGGAGCTGGGGAAAAGTCGTTCAAAATCCTCCTAAACCGTTGACCGGATGGAACATTCTTGCGCTGCTCGGGCACCGCCCATGCGCGCTGGCGGACACTTTGGGCTTGCTCGCGCGCGCTCACGCCGTATGATGAAAGTTCTGCTGCACGCCCTCGGGGCGGCGCTGTCGGCCGCCTTCGGGACCTCATCAGGTCATACGAAGCCGAGCAATGGCCAGCCGAATATGAACAAGCCCAGCGAACGCATCGTTGTCTTCGTCACCCCTGCGCAAAAGCGCGCCATCAGCAGTACCGCCGACGAACTCGGCATCAGCGTCAGTGAGCTGATGCGGCGCGCCGTGCTGGCGTTCAACGCCACCAGCGACCAGGTGAAGGCGGCGAGCATCGTCGACCGGCTCAACGCCCCGCGCGAACCGGACGCGCTCGCCCAAGCGCTGCTCAAGGCCGCGCGGCCGCTGCGGCCATCGCTGAAGACACGCCCGCTCGCCCAACGTTCCCCCGACCCCGCCGGCGCCGGCGCCGGCGCCGCGCAGTCCGCCGCCGCTGACGAAGCGCCGACACGCGTTGCCGCCGAAGCACTGCCCCCGGCCGCCACGGCCAGCGGCGACGCCGCGCGCGAAGTCGCCCAGGCTGTCGCGCGCCTGAGCGCCGACACCGCCCCGGACACCCAGGTGCACGACGAACAGGTTCGCGAGTCGCCGTGGGTATCGCTCTCGTCGTCGCCGTTCGCGCCGTTCGGCGGCAAGACGAACCGGGCCGCCCACGATCACGCCGACGACACCGACGATGCGCGCACCGGCCCCGCCCCCGAAGACGGCCACTTCGCCTGAGCGCTATCTGCGCCTTGTACGGACCGCGTGCGCGGCCCGGCGCAAGGCCGCTTGAACCGCGTCTGATCTGTCAGATCTTTAAGCGGCATTTAAGTGACCCCTGGTGTAATATCCGCGAGCGAACGACACCCCCGGGGGCGTCAACGCCGCGCGCAATTCGCTCGCGCGCGGCCCTTGCAAATGGCGCAAGCGTCCCGATTTGGGCGCTGCATGCGCGGCGCGCGCAAAGCGGCGTAAGCTGGCGAAAGCAGCGGTCGTGCAAGCGCTCACGCGGATCTCCCGGCTTTCGGTGCCGGTCTCAATTCACGGAGGAATACATGTCGCTTTTTGACTCGATCACGCGCACGGTGAAGGGCCTGCTCAACGATGCAGCCGATTCGGTGCAGGATCCGTCGCGTGACGCACGCCAGATCGTGCGCGAACTCGACGACAGCATCGGCAAGGCCGAAGGCTCGCTCGTCGAGATCCAGGCACAGGTCGCGACGCAGCAGAGCAAGCGTGACGTCGCCGCCGACAAGGCGAAGAAGTACGAAGACGGCGCCAAGCGCGCGCTGCAGTCGGGCGACGAAGCGCTCGCCCGTGAAGCGCTCGCCGCCCAGGCCAATGCCGAATCGGAGCGCGACGCGCTCGCCGCCGAACTCGCCAAGCTCGAACCGTCGGTGGACCAGCTCAAGCGCCAGATCGACGACATGCGCCAGCGCCGCAACGACCTCAACGCGCGCTCGAACATCCTGCAGGCGAAGCAGCAGATCGCCGAAGCCAAGGATGTCGCGGCCACCGCGCTCGGCGGGATCGGCGGCAAGGATCTGTCGGGCGACTTCCAGAGGCTCGAGGACAAGGTTGCGCTGTCGAACGCGCGCTCGGACGCGCGCCTGAACAGCGCCGACACGTCGAGCGGCAAGGCGCTCGACGACAAGCTCGCCGCCCTCAACAAGGGCCCGTCGGTCGAAGACCGGCTCGCCGCGCTGAAGAAACAGATGGACACGCCGGCCCAGGGTTGAGCGCCGCGCGGGTGCGGCGCACGACGCGCCGCACCGCCACCTTCGAATGTCATGGAGACGGGCGTGAAGCCGCCCGGCCGGCATCATGAAAAAGTATCTCGTCGCTGCTGCGCTCTCGCTCGCCATGGTGAGCGGTACGGCGCTCGCTGCCGTGCCAAGCGTGCAGCAGATCGAATCGGCGATGTCGCAAGGCAACTGGCAGCAGGCCGACCAGGGCCTCGCACAAGTGCTCGAAGCGCATCCCAACAACGCGCGCGCACATTATCTGTACGCGCAGGTGCTCGACCGCGAAGGCCGCTATGCGGACGCGCTCGCCCAGATCCAGCAGGCGAAGGCGCTCGACCCGCAGGTGCGCTTCACGACGCCGGCGCGCTTCGCGCAGATCGAAGCGAAGCTGCGCGCCGACGCCGCACGCGTGAGCACCAACAACACCGGCACCGGCACCGCCGTCGCCACCACGGGCCGCGCGGACAATCCGTTCGCGCAGCAGCAAGCCGCCCCGGCCGCCGCGATGAGCGTGGCGCCGCAGCGTCACGGCCCGTCGATGGGTGCGTGGATCGGCATCGTGATCGTGATCGTCGCGATTGCATTCGTGCTGCGCTGGACCGTGCGCCGCGCGAAGACCACCGAGGACACGCGCGCCGGCGACGATCGGCGCGACCAGTTGAAGCGCGCGACCGACCTGCTTACCGGCGTGCGCTCGCTCAAGCTCGATGTGCGTCTGTCGACCGCGCCGGGGCATGAAGCGCTCGAAAAGGAACTCGAGGGCTTCGAGACACAGGTGCGCGAACAGGTCGAGAACCTGTCGAGCCGCACGGATCCGGTGCCGCCGTATCAGATCGAGGATCTCGAACGCCAGTTCGCCAGCTTCAAGGCGCGCGCCGAGGGCCGTCCCGATCCGAACGCCGCCGCGAGCGCCCCCGCGAGCGCAGCGGGCGGCGACTCGCCGTATGCACGCGAAGCCGACGCCGCGTTCGGCCGCCAGCCGTATCCGCCGCAACCGCAGCCGCAACCCCAGGTCATCGTCCAGCAAGGCGGTGGCATGGGCGGCGGCATGGGCGGGTTGCTGACCGGCGTGCTGCTTGGCCAAATGCTCGGCGGCAGCCGTGAGCGCGTGATCGAGCGCGATGTGCCGGTCGACGACGAAGGCCGCCGCATCCCTCGCGGCGACCCCGGCAACGGCGGCGGACTCGACTTCGGCCAGGGCTCGAACGACTGGAACGACGGCAGCTCCGGCGGCGTCGATTTGGGCAGCAACGACGATTCGGGCGGCGGCTGGGACAACAACTCCTGACACCTTAGTGCCATGGCGGAGCGCGCAAGCCGCACCGGCCACACGACGGGCTCCTGAACGGAGCCCGTTTTTGTCTGTGTGCGCCACGGCGCCACCGACTCTCTTCTCTACCCGTCCTTCATGAGCCAACGCATGTCGCCTGTCCCGCCCACGGCGCCCTCGATCGTCATTGTCGGCAGCGGCTTTGCCGGCATCGGCATGGCCATCCGGCTGCGGCGCATGGGCATCGAGTCGTTCGTCGTCTACGAGGCCGGCGCCACCTGCGGCGGCACGTGGCGCGACAACACCTATCCCGGCGCCACCTGCGACATCCCCTCGCATCTGTACTGCTATTCGTTCGAGCCGAAGCCGGACTGGTCGAGCACGTTCGGCACGCAGCGCGAGATCCTCGCCTATCTGCAGCACTGCGCGCGCAAGTACGATGTCGAGCGCTTCATCCGCTGCAATACGCGCGTCGCCGCTGCGCGCTTCGATGCCGCGCGCGAACGCTGGCAAGTCGAACTCGAAGCTAACGAAGCGAATGAAGCAAACGTTGCGCGCGAAACCATCGAAGCCGACATCGTGATCGCCGCGAGCGGACCGCTGTCGCGTCCGGCCCTGCCCGCCATCGAAGGACTCGAACGCTTTGCCGGCAAGCTCTTTCACTCGGCGCGCTGGGACCACGACTACGTACTCGAAGGCAAGCGCGTCGCTGTGATCGGCACGGGGGCGAGCGCGATCCAGTTCGTGCCGCAGATCCAGCCGCGCGTCGCTCACCTGACGCTGTTCCAGCGCACCGCGCCGTGGGTGATGCCCAAGCCCGACCGCCCGGTCAGCGCGCGCACGCAGCGGCTCTTTCGCTGGTTGCCGTTCACGCAACGGTGTGTGCGCAGCGCGCTCTACTGGCAACACGAGGCGCGCGCGATCGGCTTCGTGCTTCAGCCGCGCCTGATGCGCTATCCGATGAAGTTCGCGCTCAGCTACCTTGAACGCAAGGTCAAGGACCCCGTGCTGCGCGAAAAGCTCACGCCCGACTATCTGCCCGGCTGCAAGCGCATCCTGTTGTCGAGCAACTTCTATCCGGCGCTCATGCAGCCCAACGTCGAGGTCGTCACGATGCCGATCCGCGAGATCGTCGCCGATGGCGTCGTCACCCTCGACGGCCGCCATCATGCGGTCGATGCGATCATCTGCGGCACCGGCTTCCAGGTCAACGACGTCGATGCGCCGTTCCCCGTGACCGGACTCGACGGCGCCGACCTCGGCAGCGCGTGGCTGCGCGACGGCCCCGAAGCGTATCTCGGCGCGAGCATCGCGGGCTTTCCGAACTTCTTCGTGATGGCCGGCCCGAACACCGGTCTCGGGCACAACTCGATGATCTACATGATCGAGTCGCAGATCCAGTACATCGCCGAATGTCTGCGCGCGCTGCGCCGCTCCGGCGAGCGCACGATGTCGTTGCGCGCCGAGGTCCAGCGCGCGTTCAACGAGCAGTTGCAGCACGCGTTCGCCCGCTCGGTCTGGCAAACCGGTTGCCGCAGCTGGTATCAAACGAAGCACGGCAAGAATACGTCGATCTGGCCGGGCTTCACGTTCGTGTTCCGGCGCCGCACGCGGCGCGTGCGCAAGGACGACTACCGCTTCGGGCGCTAGCCGGGCACGGCGGGCTCAGCGCCCGCCCAGCAGAAGCAGCAATTGCCAGAGGAACTTGCACACCAGCACGATCAGCTCCCAGAGCTGCAACAGTTGCTGCCACGCTTCTTCCAGTCCCGCTTGGATCATCGTCGTCTCGCTCATGCGCTGCCTGCCGAAAAACGGGACGTCGCGTCCACCTTCTCCATCATAACGTCGCGCCCATGCGCCGCGCATGATTGCGCTTGCCCCACTCAAGTTCGACCGCCGCGCGCCGTTAATGCGCTCAGAAGGCACGGCGTACGTACGCACGCACGATGCCCGCTCCCCCGCGCGGCCCTGCGCCGGGAAAAACCAAGGAGAACAGCGGATGAGACGTTTGGGTTTTGGTTCCCGCCGTAGGGGTCGTTCGGCGGCCATTGTCAGCGACATCGCCGCGCAGGCCGGCAAGCTCGGCATCGAGCTGTGCGATGTGTCGGGGCACGTCGATGAAGTGGCCGCCCGCGTGCAGCATCAAGCCGAGGTCTGCAACGCGCTGCGCGAATCGACTGTGCATACGCTCGCCGGCAACCGCCAGATCGCCGCTGCGGCCCGCGCGATGCGCGCCGTGAGCGCCGATACCGCCCACGCCGTGCACGCGTCGCAGGACACGCTCGATGCGTCGCTCGCCGATATTCACGGGCTCGTCGAAGGCGTGACGGTGATCGAAAGCCAGATCGAGGCGCTGCGCACCGCGCTCGACCATGTGAGCCGCGTCTCCGAAGAGATCTCGCTGATCGCGCGACAGACCCAGCTGCTCGCCCTCAACGCCGCGATCGAGGCGGCGCGCGCGGGCGAATCCGGCAAGAGCTTCGCGGTCGTCGCGGCCGAGGTCAAGAACCTGTCCGCGAAGACCGCGCTCGCAACCGGCCAGATCGAGCAGACGCTCGCGAAGCTGACCCAGCAGACCGATCAACTGATCGTCGAAGGCACCGCGAACACGGAGCGCGCCCATCGCGTGCGCGAAGGCACGCGTACGATCGGCGAGGTCGTGCAGACCACGGGCCGCGCGATCTCCGAGATCAACGACAGCGCCGGACAGATCGCCGAGCTGACCGGCAGCATCGAGTCGCAATGCGACGGGCTCGAGCAACAGGTGCTCGACATGGCCAACGGCGTCGAGGATTCGAGCCGCAACTTCGTGCAGGCGAAGAACCAGCTCGGCAAGCTGCTCAACGTCTCCGAGACGCTCATCGAGCTGAGCGCCGCCACCGGCATCGAAACGGACGACACGCGTTTCATCGACGCCGTGCAGCGCGCCGCCGTGCAGGTCGGCAAGCTGTTCGAAGGTGCGCTCGCGCGCGGCGAACTGCGCGAGGCCGATCTGTTCGACGACATCTACGTGCCGGTGCCCAACACTCATCCCGTGCAGCACGTGACGCTCTTCACCGCCTTCGCCGACCGCGTGCTGCCCGCCGTGCTGGAGCCGCTGCTCGAACTCGACGAACGCGTGGCGTTTTGCGCGGCGATCGATCCGCGCGGCTACATCCCGACCCACAACCGCAAGTTCTCGCAACCGCAGGGGAAAGACCCGGTCTGGAACGCCGCGCATTGCCGCAACCACCGGATCTTCAACGATCGCACCGGGCTCGCGGCCGGCGCGCATACCAAGCCGTTCCTGCTGCAGACCTATAGGCGCGACATGGGCGGCGGCGTCTTCGTGATGATGAAGGATGCGTCCGCACCGATCTATGTGAACGGAAAGCATTGGGGCGGCTTCCGCATGGGGTATCGCGTCCTCTGACAGGACCCCGGATCGGCACCACGGCAAAAAAAACGCGGGCAGCTTGCCCGCGTTTCGTTCGCAGCGATACCGCCGGGCGGCAGCTCAAACCGCCATCGCCATGCGCCGGCGTTCGGCGCGCTGCATGAAGTAGTTGCCGACGACCACGCCGATCGTGACGACGAGGATGAACAACGTTGCGAGCGCATTCATCTCCGGGTTCAGGCCGAGGCGCACACGCGAGAACACGACGAGCGGCAGCGTCGTCGAGCCGGGGCCCGAGAGGAACGCGGACAGCACGAGGTCGTCGATCGACAGCGTGAACGACAGCAGCCAGCCCGCGGCGAGCGCCTGCGAGATCAGCGGCAGCGTGATCGTGAAGAACACCTTGAGTGGCGTCGCGCCGAGATCGAGCGCGGCCTCCTCCAGCGACGGATTGAGCTCGCGCACGCGCGACTGCACGATGATCGCGACATACGAGATACACAGCATCACGTGGCCGATCCAGATCGTGAACACACCGCGCCCGGCGGGCCAGCCAATCAGCTTGCCCATCTCGACGAACAGCAGCAGCAGCGAGATCCCCTGGATCACCTCGGGAATCACGAGCGGCGCGTTGATCATGCCGGTGTAGAGCGTGAAGCCGCGAAAGCGTCCCATGCGCGCGAGCACGAAGCCCGCCCACGTGCCGATCACGACCGAGGCGAACGCGGTCATCAGCGCGACGCGCAGCGACAGCCACGCGGCCGCGATCAGTTCGTCGTCGCTCACGAGCGCCTGATACCAGCGCGTCGAGAAGCGCGTCCACACCGTGACGAGTTGCGACTCGTTGAACGAGTACACGATCAGGCTCACGATCGGAATGTACAGGAACGCGAAACCGAGCCCCAGTGCGAGCCATTGCAGCCAGCGATTGACTTTCATCGTCCGCGGCCCTCCAGTGCCTTGGCCTGGAAATGCTGGAACAGCGCCATCGGCACGAGCAGCAGCAAGACCATCGCGCAGGTGACGGCCGAGGCCATCGGCCAGTCGGCGTTGTCGAAGAAGTCATTCCACATCACGCGGCCGATCATCAGCGTGTTCGCGCCGCCGAGCAGCTCAGGGATCACGTACTCGCCGACTGCCGGAATGAACACGAGCAGACAACCCGCGATGATGCCGTTCTTCGAGAGCGGCAAGGTGATCTCGACGAACGCGCGCCACGGCTTCGCGCCGAGGTCATAGGCCGCTTCGAGCAGCGTCAGATCCATCTTCACGAGGTGCGCATAGAGCGGCATGACGAGGAACGGCAGGTACGAGTAGACCATGCCGATATAGACCGCGGTGTTCGTGTGATACAGCTCGAGCGGCGTGTGGATGAGGCCGGACGACATCAGGAAGTTGTTGAGCAGCCCATTGTTCTTGAGGATGCCGATCCACGCGTACACGCGGATGAGGAACGACGTCCAGAACGGCAGCATCACCGCCATCATCAGGATGTTGCGGCTCTTCGGATTCGCGCGTGCGATGTAGTACGCCATCGGATAGCCGATCAAGAGGCACAGCAGCGTCGAGATCGCCGCGACCACGACCGAATTCACATACGTCGCGAAGTACAAACTGTCCTGGAACAGGAAGGCGTAGTGCGACAGATCGAGCGCGACGTGCAGCACGCCGTCGGTGAGCGTCGTGATTTCCGTGTACGGCGGAATGCCGAGCTGCTGGTCGGCGAAGCTGATCTTCACCACCAGGATGAACGGCACGAGGAAAAACAGCAGCAGCCAGAAGAACGGCCCCGCCACCACGGCCGTGCGCCCGGTCAGCCCGAAACGCTCGACCGGCCAGTGCACGATTTTCTTCAGCGTGCCGCTCATGACGTCAGCACCACGCCTGCCGAGGCGCTCCAGCGCACGTACACTTCGTCCTCCCAGGTCGGCGAGTCGATCTCGGTGAGCGCGAGGCTCGACACGTTCGCGACCACCGTCTTGCCCGACTCGAGCAGCACGTGATAGAGCGAGTAGCCGCCCATGTACGCGATGTTCTTGACGATGCCCTTGCCCCAGTTGAAGGTGCCCTCGGGCGGCTTGCGCGTGAGCGCGATGCGCTCGGGGCGCACCGAGATCGTCACCGGCATGCCAAGCGGCCCGCTGATGCCGTGGTTCACGTAGAGGCGCACGGACAGCTCGGGCGACTCGACGAACACGTGATCGGGCTCGTCCTCGACGACCGTGCCTTCGAACAGGTTGGTCGAACCGATGAACTCGGCGGAGAAGCGGCTATTGGGGAATTCGTAGACCTGGTTGGGCGAGCCGAGCTGCACGATCTCGCCCTCGCTCATCACGGCGAGGCGGCTTGCCATCGTCATCGCTTCTTCCTGATCGTGCGTGACCATGATGCAGGTGACGCCGACCTTGTCGAGGATGTTGACGAGTTCGATCTGCGTGCGCTGGCGGATCTGCTTGTCGAGCGCCGACATCGGCTCGTCGAGCAGCAGCAGCTTCGGCCGCTTGACGAGCGAACGCGCCAGCGCGACGCGCTGTTGCTGGCCGCCCGAAAGCTGATGCGGCTTGCGCTTGGCAAAGCGCGACATCTGCACGAGTTCGAGCGTCGCGTGCACGCGCTCCTTGATCTCGGCCTTCTTCACGCCTTCCTGGCGCAGCCCGAACGCCACGTTCGACTCGACCGTCATGTGCGGAAAGAGCGCATACGACTGGAACATCATGTTGACCGGTCGTCGATACGGGGGCAGCGTGGCGAGATCCTCGCCGTCGATCAGGATCTTGCCCGACGTGACAGTTTCGAAGCCCGCCAGCATGCGCAGCAAGGTCGACTTGCCGCAGCCCGAACTGCCGAGCAGCGCGAACAGTTCGCCCTTTCGCACCGACAGGTTGACGCCCTTGACGGCCGCCGTCTCGCCGAATTTCTTGACGACGTCGACGACCTGCACGAAGTTGTCCGCCGGCTCCGCCGCTGCGGCCACATTCGCAGGCACGACGCCGGCTCCCGCCGCAACGCCTGACTGGTCACTCATACTCATACTCTCTCGTCTTGACCCGTCTTTCGACGGCTTTTTGACGTACAAAGCCCCCGGCACTCGCCGGGGGCTCGGGGTCATTCACAAGGCTGCCGACGCAATGCCGTCAGCGGCCCGACTTGAACTCGGTCCACAGACGGGTCTGCAGACGCTGGATCTCCGGCGGCAGCGGCTTGAGCAAGAACAGCGTCTTGAGCACTTCCGGCGACGGATAGACAGCCGGATCGTTCGCGATGTCCTTGTCCACGTACTTGCGCGCTTCCAGATTCGCGCTCGGGTAGTAGACCGCGTTCGTGATCGCCGCGTGCACCTGCGGGGTCTCGATGTAGTTGATCCACTCGTACGCGGCTTCCTTGTGCTGCGCATCCTTCGGGATGGTCATCACGTCGAACCAGATCGGCGCGCCGCCCTTCGGGATGTAGTACTCGATCTTGAACGGCTTCTTCGCGTCGATGGCGCGGTGCTTCGCGATCACGACGTCGCCCGACCAGCCGTAGGCAAAGCAGATATCGCCGCCGACGAGGTCGTTGATATAGCCCGACGAGTTGAACTGCGTGATGTACGGGCGGATCTTCTTCATCATCGCGAGCGCGGCGCGATAGTCGTCCGGGTTCGTCGAGAGCGGATCCTTGCCGATGTAGTGCAGCGCGGCGGCGAACATCTGGTCGGGCGCGTCGAGCACCGACACGCCGCAGGCCTTCAGCTTCGAGATGTTTTCCGGCTTGAACAGGATGTCCCAGTCGTCGAGCGCGACGCCCTTGCCGAGAATCTGCTGCGCCTTCGTCACGTTGTAGGCGAGGCCCGTCGTGCCGTACGCCCAGGGCACCGCGAACTTGTTGCCCGGATCCGCGCCGGCGACGAGCGCCATCAGCTGCGGATCGAGATACTTGAGGTTCGGGATCTTCGACTTGTCGAGCGGCGCGAAGATGCCCGCGGCGATCTGCTTGCCCGCGTAGTTGGTGGTCGGCACGACGATGTCGTAACCCGAATTGCCCGCGAGCAGCTTGGCTTGCAGCGTATCGTCGCTGTCGTAGTTGTCGTACTTGACCTGGACGCCGGTTTGCTTGGTGAAGTTCGGAATCGTGTCTTTCGCGATGTAATCAGACCAGTTGTACACGTTCAACTGCGTATCTTTCGCCATCGGCGCTACCCACGGCGCTGCGCACAGCGCGAGCATCGCCAGCCTGGCCACTACTTGTCTTTTCATCACGTTCTCCGATCCTCGGCCGCTCACGACGGCCGTCTGCCTCGCATCGTGCCGCGCCTGACACGCGGCTCCCCTTGAAGTCCGAAACCTACCATTAATCGCCCCACATCACAAAAAAGAACGCGGGGCTGTCGCGCGAAATTGACAGGCGCGCAAGCGCGCCCGGCAACCCCGGGCAAGAAATCGCGCGCAATTTTAGCGGGTTATCGGTCCGTGTCCACTGAAAAACCTTCCGCGCGTTTTCCCGTCACAACGCCGTCATGAAAATTGCGCACGCCTGACGCGCGAAACGGATCGTCATGGTAGGAAGGCAGAGCCGTCCCCCATTTACCGTTATTGCGGCTCGACTCGCCGCTTCCCGTCGACAGCCCATGCCCGATCGCCTCGACCTCGACCTCGACCTCGACCTCGCGCTGCGCCCCGCCCGGCCCCGGCTTGGCCGACGCCTCCTCGCCGCCGCGCTCGTCCTCTGCGCGAGCCTCGCGCTCACGCCGGCCGCCCGGGCAAACATCGCCCTGCTCCAGTCGCCGCGCGAGGCCGCCGCCGCCGAACCGCTCACGCTCACCTTGCTCTACTCGGCCGACGACGACAAGCCGCTCACGCTCAGCGTGCCCGCCACGCTGAGCGTGACGCTCACCAACGGCGACCAGCCGCCCGAACCGCTCGATCTGCAACGCGAACCGGGCACGCCCGACACCCTCACGCTGCAGCCGGGCCAATACCGCAAGGTGCGCTTCTCAGCGCCGTGGCCGGCCTCGGCGCGCGGCGCCGTGCGCATCGATGCGGTCGGCTTCGACACGTCGCCCTCGCTCGTCGTGCTCAACCGTGGGCCGAACCAGCAAGCGCTCACCCAGGCCGCGCGCGCCGAATCGCAGGCAAGTTCGCCGGCGGCGGCCGCCGCGATCACGGCCGCCGCCGGTACCGGCGAGATCGCGCCACCAGCCGACTCGCTCGCGACGACCGGGCGCGCCGCGCTGTCGCGGCTCTCGTACTTCGAGCCGATGTATGTCGGCGTCGGCAAGAACGGCGATACGACCGCGCGCTTCCAGCTGAGCTTCAAATACCGGCTCCTGATGCCGGACGACCTGCGCTCGAAGTCGCTGCTCGACAACCTCTATTTCGCCTACACGCAGACTTCGCTGTGGGACTTGAGCGCGACCTCGGCGCCCTTTCGCGACACGAGCTACGAGCCGCAGCTCTTCTACTACATCCCCGACACCGGCTGGCAAAGCCCGTGGTACACGCGCATGGGCATGATGGCGGGCATCGGCCACGAATCGAACGGCAAGAGCGGCGACGATTCACGCGCCATCAATATCGTGTTCGTCCGGCCGACGTGGGAGTTCGGCAACCTGAGCGGCAACCATCTGACCGTTTCGCCAAAGATTTATTACTATCTCAGCAAAGCGGACAATCCCGATATCGCCGACTATCGCGGCTATGTCGACCTGCTCGTCAAATACGGCAGCGCGGACGGAATGCAACTGGCGACCACGCTGCGCAAGGGCACGAAGCACTGGTACGGCAGCGTCGACGCCCAACTGACCTACCCGCTCGCGCGCCTGCTCGGCAGCGCGTGGGGCGGCTATCTGTGGGTCGGTTACTTCAACGGGTATGGCGAAACCATCCTCGACTACAACCAGCGCGAGCACTGGGTGGCGCGCATCGGCTACAGCATCGCGCGCTAGCGAGGCACTGGCGGGGGGGCGCGCCTGCGCCATTCGGTTAACATAGCGGGGTTTTGTGTTTCCGACGGCCGGTATATCCGGCCGCCCTCCTTCGCGCCCTGAATCTCCGATGAGCTCCAATCTCCACGACACCCCCGACAGCCCCTGCATCGGCGTGTGCTCCACCCTGTTCGACGAAATCTGCAAAGGCTGCGGCCGCACCGCGATGGAGGTATCCAACTGGGTCTTCATGAGCGACGCGGAAAAGCGCGTCGTCTGGGAGCGCATCGAGCGCGAGGGGACGGCGATGCGCTTTCAGAAAAGCGGCGCCTGAGCGCATTCGGTCCGCGCAATAAAAAACGCCGGCGCGATCACCGCGCCGGCGTTTTTTGTTATGCGCTGCGCAAGGCCGCTTAGAACTTCATACCGACGCCAACACCAACGACGAGTGGATCGATATAAAGCGTACCGAGCGACGACCCATTGAGCGAGGCGCCCGTACGCATCCAGATCTTCTTGATGTCCGCGTTGACGAACACGTTCTTCGCGACCTGGATGTCGATACCGGCCTGCAGGGCCGGCCCGAAGCTGTGATTGCCGACCGACACGGATTGGTCACCCGCGTGCAGACCGTTGTTGTAGAACAGCGTGTAGTTCAAGCCCGCGCCCACATAGGGGCGCACCTGCCCCGCATGGTTGAAGTGATACTGAAGCAGCAACGTGGGCGGCAGCACGCCGACACCGCCGAGCGCGCCGATGCTCGAGGTCACCTGATGGCGCGAGGTCGCGAGAATCAGTTCGACGCCGACGTTGTCGAGCACCATGTAGGTGAAGTCGAGCTCGGGCACGATGGCGTTGTTGACGTCGGTCTTGAGCGTGTTGAGCGCGCCGCTCGAACTGACGTCCGGCGCGATACCGATGGCGCGCAGACGCACCAGCCAGTCGCCCGCATAGATGCCGCCGTTCGGCACGGCCGCCGAGGCGCTGTCCGCCGCCGCGAACGCGGTCGGCGCCGTGACGAATGCGCCGAGTGCGAAGGCGGCCGCTGCAATGCTCTTGAGTTTGTTGTTCATGCGTGTTCCCCGATTGTTCCTGTCGTACAGTTCGTTGCGCCGGTAAGGCTCACAAATTGTCGAGGGTCGGGTTCAACGCGAGGTTGAGCCTGATCAAGCTAACGAAAACGCCGCACGGGATGCGACAGCGGGCCGCGTCACACCGGTCAGCAGGAATTCCAGCAGATCGCGCACGCTGCGAATGGCGTCGCCGAACGGCAACGCTTCGCGACCACGGAAGAACAGACCGTTGTTGAATTCGCCGCGCAACGCCGCCGCGAGGCGCGTGTCGATACAGAAATGGCCGAACTTCTCGATGCCGTCACGCAACCCGCAGACCGACAGGCATTCGAGCCCGGTCGGACACGGTTGCTTGCGCGAGCCGATCTTCTCGCGCACCCGCGTCTCGTTGCGCAGATAGCGCATGAGCCAGGGCGTCTTCACCGCACGCGCGGGCAAACCGGTGACGCTCACGAACTCGACGATGTCCTCGGCCTTCGCGTCCGCGAGCACACGCTTGAACATGGGATGGGCATCGCCCTCCTCGGTCACGGCGAACGGCGTGCCGACCTGCACGCCATTGGCCCCGGCGTCGAGCCAGCGGCGCACGGCGTCGTGACTATTAATGCCGCCCGCCACGATGAGCGGCACGTCCTGGCGCGTGATGCCGAGCGACGCGTAGACCGGCTCCAGCTCCTCGAAAATCCGCTCGAATTCGAAGCGCGTGTCCCCCATGTCGTCCAGCGCGGTCACGCCCAGGTGGCCGCCCGCGTGCGCCGGATGTTCGAGCACGATCGCGTCGGGCAGACGGCCCTTCTTGCTCCACTTCTTCAGGATCAGCGCGACGCCGCGCGCATCGGAGAGAATCGGGATCAGCGCGATGTCGAAGTCGCGCGTGAGCTCGGGCAGGTCGAGCGGCAGGCCGGCACCCATGACGATCGCATCGGCCCCGCTTTCGCAGGCGACGCGCACGTAGTCCGCGTGGGCCCGCACGGCCTTCATCACGTTCACGGCGAGCATGCCGTGGCCGTCGCTCAACTTGCGCGCCGACGCGATCTCGCGCGCGAGTGCCTGCAGATTCGCGCGTTCGAGCGTCGCGTGTTGCGGATCGGCGCGGCACATCTCGATGAGATCCGGGTGGTGATGCCGCAGGTCGATGCTCGCAATCGTGCCGAGCGCGCCTTCACGCGCGACGCTGCCCGCGAGCCGATGCGCCGAGATGCCGACGCCCATGCCGCCCTGCACGACCGGCAACAAGGCCCGGCCGCGAATCTGCAAGGGGGAAAACGAATGAGAGGGGTACATGTGGCCGGCTTCCTTTGTAGCAAAATTCGAATAGTCGCGCGGCGGCCACAGTTCATCTTGATATGGATCAATAGAGGCCATGTCTGACCGCGTCGACATACTGACTCATGACGCATATCAATACGGAGGCGAATGCAGTGCGCCACTGCGACAAACGGGCGCTTGTCGCGCGATGACGTCGTCTCGCGCACGCTCCCACCGAGGCCGACAGGCCGCTGGCGCAATGCTGTCGTGCTAATGTCGTGCTGCTGTCGTGTCGCGCCGACGCCCGGCCGCTTATCCTGGTCGCTCCGTAGCCCTTGGAACAAAACGATGCAGATTCAGAAACTGCGCCTTCAACGAGGCTGGTCCCAACAGCAACTGGCCGACCAGAGCGGACTGAGCGTGCGGACCATCCAGCGCATCGAGGCGGGACAACCGGCGAGCGCCGAAACGCTCAAGTCCATCGCTGCGGTATTCGAGATCGATTTTTCAACTTTGAATACGGAGTCGCCAGCGATGTCCTCGACCATGAGTGCCAGCCAGAAAGCGGAGCAGGAAGCCTTCGATCACGTCCGCAAGCTACGCGGGTTCTATCTTCACCTGATTCAATATCTGCTCGTCAATGCGGCGCTGCTCGCCCTCAACCTGCTGACCGCGCCGCGCCATCTGTGGTCGCTGTGGGTCATCGGCGGCTGGGGTATCGGCATCGCCTCGCACGCCATTCGCATCTTCTGGCGCTATCCGCTGTTCGGGCCGGACTGGGAAAAGCGCGAGGTCGAAAAGAAACTCGGGCGCCCGCTCTAACCCACCTGCCCGATCGGCTGGAAGGACGCGTGACGGCTTCGGTTCGAAACCCGCCGTCACGCGCCGCGTCGATTTCCTGATTCGACCGGGCAAAATTTTCCAATGGAAACATTTCTCTCTCGCGCCACGAGAGGGCCGCATCACTATGTCCTAACTATCGCGACGGAAGATAGGAACCGTCACAGATCGATGAAAGGACAACGAGAGAGACCTCTCTCTCGATCCAACCAGAGGAAAAATGGCTTCCACTCGCGAACAATCCAGAAGCACGGTCCTGGTCGACCTCGATGCCCACGGCCACGCACGCAGAAGACTTTTCAGGCTCGGCACGGCAGCGGCAGCCATGGGCGCTCTTACATCGCTGGGACTCGCTGGCTGTGGCGGCGGTGCCGGCACGCCGGGCGGGCCCGGAGCGCCCGGCGCATTGAAGCTCGACGCCCAGAGCGGCGTATTCGATGCACCGGTTTCCCCGACCTTGAACATCAAGCTGCCGCCGAGCGGCAAACTCGATGCGAGCGCCGTCTTCCTCGTGATGCTCGGCTATGACGCCGCCAATCCGGGCAACTTCGGCTATGTCGACCTGCGCACAGGCCAGTTCGTGGCGACGCCGGATTTCCAGTTCGACTGCGCGAAAATGTCGTGCCCGCTGTCCGTGCTCGCGAAGGACGACGGCTACACGCTTGCCCTGCCAGCGATCAAGAGTGGCCGCCTCTATTTCGCGGTCAACCAGAACTTCGACCAGATGCCTTCGTTCGCGTCGAGCGGACCTGTGTTCGGGCCATCGAATGCCGTGCTGTACGACTGCTTTGAGTTCGACACGTCGTCGTCAGTGCCGAACGTCAACGCGACCAATGTCGACTTCTTCAGCCTGTCCTACTCGCTGAGCGCCGTCGATGTGAACACGAAACAGCTGCGCTCGGTCGGCTATGCCGTGGATCGAACCGGCGTCCTGCAGGCGTTCGGGCAGGTTCCCTCGTGTGCGGCGAGCCAGCAGACGGGCAACACCGGCATCTTCGAACTCGCGAGCGTCAAGGACTCGTCCGGCAACGTGGTGCGCATCCTCGCCCCGAAGGCCGCCGGCCTGACTGACTGGTCGGGCGCCACGCTGGACCAGCAGATCCAGAACGCACAATTGGCCTCGCACTTCTGGGACGACTACATCAACCACTATTGCTGGAAGCCGAACCGGCAGTTCAGTTGCTACAGCAAGCTGCACAATCCGGCCAACAGCGGTTCTGATAACACCGTCTACTACGGCGCTGTCGATGCGTCAGGACAGACGTTGAGCCTCTTCACCGACGCCGCCCGGTCGATGCCGTATGCGGGCGCGCCGACGCTGCCAAGACCCAGCGCGCCCTTTGGCGTGCCGAGCTTCGCACCGCCACCGCCGAACCAGCCGAGCCTCTATCACAATGTCGACAGCAATCTCGGGCCGATCGACTGGGGCTTCCTGATCGGCGGCAACGTCGCGGGCGCGGGTCAAGGCGCGTATTGGGGCACCGATCCCGTGGCGATGGCCATCCTCGTATCGATCTGCCGTGGCGTGATGCACGAGGACGAAGGCTGCACGATCTGGACCGATGCCGGCCAGTACTACCTGGGCAATGGCAAGGGTGCCAGCACGGCGGACATGCCGATCTACTACTACGCGCAGATCCTGCATCAGCAAAGCATTGGCTCAGCCGCGTATGCCTTGTCGTACGACGACGTCTACGGCAGTGACCCGTCGATCTATTTCGACTCGTCGACGCCGGTGACCCTGCAGATCAACGATATCTGAGTGCTTACGAGGATCTGAGCCGTGTCCAGTCTGAAGCAATCCGTTAGTGGCGATGGGGTGAAGTTTGTCCTGCTCACCCTGTCGCTCGCGCTGGCTGCATTCGTCATCTTGTGGAACTAGCGCGTCATGCAGGCGTGAATCCCCGGTTTCCGCGCCGATATGTGCGCATGCCAACCAACATGGCTCACCGAAGGGCCCATTGTCGGGATAGTCGGCCACAGCCCTGCGGAGCGAAACGAGATGCCAGTCCCGATAGCCAGTGCAGCCAGCGCAGTGAGTGCACCAACGCTGGTCGCAAGCGGCGCGCTAGCCTGCGGCACCGACGCGGCGGCAAGCGTCTCGATCTACCTGCAGCCGCCGTTCTGGAGCGCGCTCATCGGTCTGTGCGCGCTCGTCGTCGCTTACGCGGTCGCCCGCTTCAGCATTCGCAACAAGCAACTCGACTTCATTCTCTACGATCACAAGCAGTTCGACGAACTGCAGAAAAAGCGCTGTGAACTGCTCGTCGAGAAAGCGCGCATCAAGGCGGGCGATTCCGGCGCCTGGAAGCCCGAGCGCCTCACGATCGAAGCGAAGATGTTTTATGACCGCTTCTGGAGCCTGCAATTCGACGGCTTCGTGGCGTGGAGCGACGGCTATCTGCCGACCTCGTTGTTCATCTATTGGCTGTTCTCACGCTGGCGAGAATTCCAGACACCCTCTGAAGACTGGAAATTCGAAACCCAGACGATGCAGACATCGTTCGCCGAGGTGACCACGCGCTGGCATCACAGTCCGGATCAGCGCTCCGAACAGTCGCAGCAAGTGAACAAGTTTCTCGGGCTGATGACCAACCTCCAGACCAGCCAGACGACCGACATCAAGGCGCTGCTAAACGGCTATGGGCCACCCATGTGGAAGCGCAGGGTCAGGAAATTCTTCGGCGCTTACTAGGGGGTGCAGAATGAACAAGGCCCACACCGCCGAACTGGCAGTGTGGGCCTTCGGGACGACTCGGGTGCCGTCGTCCGGGGCGCTTATTGCAGGCCCTGGCTTGCGAGGAAGTCCTCGTAATTGCCGCTGTAGTCGTGCAGCGTGCCGTCCGTGCGCACTTCGATGATGCGGTTCGCGAGACCGTTCACGAACTCGCGATCGTGCGACACGAAGATCAAGGTGCCTTCGAACTTCTCGAGCGCGATCTGCAGCGACTCGATCGATTCCATGTCCATGTGGTTGGTCGGCTCGTCCATCAGCAGCACGTTGTGGCGGCCCAGCATCAGCTTGCCCCAGATCATGCGGCCCTTCTCGCCGCCCGAGAGCACCTTGACCGACTTGCGGATGTCGTCCGCGTTGAACAGCAGACGGCCCAGCGTGCCGCGCACCGATTGCTCGTCGTCGCCTTCCTGGCGGTACTGGTCGATCCAGTCCATCAGCGTGACGTCAGCCGGGAATTCTTCGTACGTGTCCTGCGGCATATAGCCGATGTTCGCGTTCTCGGCCCACTTCACCGTGCCGTTGTCGACGGCCAGGTTGCCGAGCAGCGAGCGCAGCAGCGTGGTCTTGCCCGCGCCGTTCTCGCCGATGATCGCGATGCGCTCGCCCGGCTGCACGCTGATGCTGAACTTGTTGAAGATGCGGCGTTCGTAGGTCTTCGTGATCTCTTCCGCGACCACCACGATGTTGTGCAGCTTCTTCTCGAACTCGAAGCGGATGAACGGGTTCTGGCGCGACGACGGCTTGAATTCCTCGATCTTGATCTTGTCGATCATCTTCAGGCGGCTGGTGGCCTGGCGTGCCTTCGACTTGTTCGCCGAGAAGCGGCGCACGAAGTCCTGCAGGTCGGCCACGCGCTCCTTCGCCTTGGCGTTGGCGTTGGCCTGACGCTCGCGCGCCTGCGTCGAGGCGAGCATGTAGTCGTCGTAGTTGCCCGGGTAGACCTTCAGCGTGCCGTAGTCCATGTCCGCCATGTGCGTGCAGACCTGGTTCAGGAAGTGTCGATCGTGGGAGATGATGATCATGGTCGAGTTGTACTCGTTGAGCACATCTTCGAGCCAGCGAATCGAGTTGATGTCGAGGTTGTTGGTCGGTTCGTCGAGCAGCAGCACGTCCGGCTTCGAGAACAGCGCCTGCGCGAGCAGCACGCGCAGCTTCCAGCCCGGCGCGACCGCGCTCATCGGACCCTGATGGAATTCGCTCGCAATGCCGATGCCGAGCAGCAGCTCGCCCGCGCGCGCTTCGGCCGTGTAGCCGTCGTACTCGGCGAACTTGGTCTCGAGGTCGGCGGCCTTCATATAATCGTCGTCGGTCGCGTCGGGGTTCGCGTAGATCGCGTCGCGCTCGGCCATCGCGGCCCACATTTCCGTGTGGCCCATCATGACGACGTCGAGCACGCGCACGTCTTCGTACGCGAACTGGTCCTGGCGCAGTTTGCCCAGACGCACGTTCGGCTCCAGCATGACGCTGCCCGCGCTCTGCTCGAGATCGCTACCGAGGATCTTCATGAACGTGGACTTGCCGCAACCGTTCGCGCCGATCAGGCCATAGCGGTTGCCTTCGCCGAATTTGACCGAGATGTTCTCGAACAAGGGCTTCGGCCCGAATTGCATGGTGATATTGGCGGTCGACAGCACGGCGCGTCCCTGAAAATAGATCGGAGAAAAACCTGTAATTTTAGCAGGTTATGTGAAACCCCGGGCACCGGTGGCCGCTCGGGGTGCCCGTCCTACGCGCTGCGCGGCGTCTGCAGCACGTCGATGAAGCCGGAAAAATCGGCCTCGGCCAGCCCCATCGCGGCAGCAAGGCGCAGCAACTGCTGTACCGTCCCCGCGACCGGCATCGGCGTGCCGGTCGCAGCCGCGGCCGCGGCCACCGTGTCGACGTCCTTCTGGAACGTTTTCAGCGCACCGATCGGCGCGAGGTCGTCCTCGGTCATGCGCGGCACGAACGTGCGCAACAGGACCGAATCGGCCCAGCCGCCCGCGAGCGCCTCCGGCAGCTTGGCCGCATCGATACCGCTGCGCCGCGCGAGGCTGACCGCCTCGGCGATCGCGGCGACGGTCGCGGTCACGATGGCCTGGTTGCACAACTTCGCCGTCTGGCCCGCGCCCGCGCCGCCGAGGTGCGTCAGGCGAGCCGAGTAGGCGCCGATGAGCGAGCGAACCGCCTCGATGTGCGCGGCCTCGCCGCCCGCCATGACGGCGAGCGTGCCGGCCACGGCGCCGCCGACCCCGCCCGACACCGGCGCATCGACCCAGCCCACGCCGGCCGCCGCAGCACGCTCGGCCAGCTCGCGCGTGAGCGCGGGCGGGATGCTCGAATGGTCGACGATACACCGTACTTTCAGGCCCGGCGTGCCCTTCAACGCTGCCGGATGCGGCCCGAGCAGGCCGCCTTCACCGAACACGACTGCCTCGACCGCCGCGCCGTCCGACAGGCACAGCAGCACGACCTCGGCGCTCTCGCGCAGCGCGCGCGGCGTGGCCGCGAGCGTCGCGCCATCGGCGAGCAGCGCCTCGGCCTTGGCCGGCGTGCGATTCCACACGCGCACGCCGTGCCCGGCGCGCAGCAAGTGCCGGATCATCGGCGCGCCCATCAGGCCCGGTCCGCAAAATCCCGTTTCAACCTTCTCCACTACGTTCCCTCTCCTCTAACGAATGCCCGGGCGCCGCCGTGCGGCCCGTTCAAGGCATGATACCGGCGCTCGCCGACGCCGGTGTGTCAGGTCCGCGCGAAAACCGCCCGGATCGATTGCCTATACTCGATTTACCCACCACCCGGAGACACCATCATGAGCGATCACGTCTACAAGCATATCGAGCTGACCGGTTCATCGACCCAGTCGAGCGACGATGCCATCCGCTGCGCGGTCGCCCGCGCCTCGAAGACGCTGCGCAACCTGAACTGGTTCGAGGTGGTGCAGACACGGGGGCACATCGAGAACGACAAGATCGTGCACTGGCAGGTCACGCTCAAGGTGGGGATCCGGATCGACGAGTAAGCGCCATTGCGCCGCCCAAAAGCCGACGGCCGGGCCGGGCTCACGCCCGGACCCGGCCGTCGCACTGACTACAGCATTACTTCGGCAGCGAGCCGTCGACACCCTCGACGTACCAGTTGATGCGTTGCAACTCCGGATCGGTCAGCGTCTTGCCGGCCGGAATCTTCACGGCACCCGTTTGGTCCTTGATCGGACCCGTGAATACGTCCCACTTGCCACTCGCGATGTCGTCGCGCTTGGCGGCGACCGCCTTTTGCGCATCGGCGGACAGGTCGGTCGTGTTCACATCGCCGAGATCGACGGCTTTTTGCGGGATGCCCCACCATACCGGATCGTTCTTCCACTTGCCGTCGAGCACCTGCTGGATCGCGGCGTTGTAGTAGACGCCCCAGTTGGCCTCGACCGAGCCCAGATGCGCGTGCGGGCCGAACTTCTTCATGTTCGAATCCCAGCCGAACGCGTGGACCTTCTTCTCCTCGGCCGTCGCGAGCGTCGCGCTCGAGTCGGTGTTCTGCAGCAGCACGTCGGCGCCCTGCCCGATCAGCGTCTCGGCCGCCTGCTTTTCCTTGCCCGGATCGAACCAGCTGTTGATCCAGATGACCTTCGTGTGCACCTTGGGATTCACCGAGCGCGCGCCGAGCGTGTACGCGTTGATGTTGCGCACGACCTCGGGGATCGGCACCGAGGCGACGAAGCCTAGCGTGTTGGTCTTGGTCGCATAGCCCGCGGCGACGCCGGCGAGGTACGCGCCCTGGTACATGCGCACGTCATAGGTGCCGAAATTCGGTGCCTTCTTGTAGCCGGTCGCGTGCAGGAACACGGTATCGGGGAAGTCCTTCGCGACTTTTAGTTCGAAATCCTGATAACCGAAGCTCGAACCGATGATGATCTTGTTGCCCTTGCTCGCGAGATCGCGGAACACGCGTTCGGAGTCGGCGGATTCGGGCACGTTCTCGACGCGCGTGATCTTGATCTTGTTGCCGAACTTCGCCTCGGCGGCCTTCGAGCCCTGGTCGTGCGCGTAGGTCCAGCCCGCATCGCCCGGATTGCCGAGGTAGACGAACGCGACGCCGGGGGCATCGGCGGCTTGTACCGTGGGCACGGCAGCAGCGCACGCAGCGCTCAGGGCGAGCGCGGTCAGCGCGGTTTTTTTCATCGTGGTTCTCCTGTCGTTGACGGTTTGCTTCGGTACTGAAAAAAACGTTGCCGCGCGTCGTTCAGCCTGCCGCGAAAAACGGCTTGCCGAGCGAGCCCGGCGCGTTCAGCCGGATCGTGTTCGGATTGCGCGAGATGATGACGAGCACGACGATCGTCGCGACGTACGGCAGCATCGCGAGGAACTGCGTCGGCACCGGCACGCCGATCGCCTGCGCGTAGAACTGCAGTCCGGTCACGGCGCCAAACAGCAGCGCGCCGATCAAGAGGCGCCCGGGGCGCCACGTCGCGAACACGACGAGCGCGAGCGCGATCCAGCCGCGCCCGGCCGTGAGGTTCTCCTGCCACAGATGCAGTTGCACGATCGCGTAGTAGCCGCCCGCGAGTCCCGCCATGGCGCCGCCGAACAGCGTCGCGCCATAGCGCACGCCGATCACCGCAAAGCCAACCGAATGCGCGACCTGCGGCGACTCGCCGACCGAGCGCAGCACGAGGCCCGCCCGCGTGCGATAGAGAAACCAGCCGACGGCGGGGAACATCAGGAATGCGAGGTAATCGACGGGCGTGAGGCTGAAGAGCGCCTGGCCGAGCACCGGCAGTTGCGAGAGCCCCGGCACCGGCCACGCTTCGATCGTCGCGGCGCTGGCCGCCGAGGTATACGGCTTGCCGATGTAGGCGGACAGGCCCACGCCGAAGATCGTGAGCGAGAGGCCGGTGGCGACCTGGTTGGCGAGCATGGTCAGCGTGAGGAAGCCGAACAGCAGCGCCATCGCGAACCCGGCCGCGAGCGCGGCGACGAGGCCGAGCCACGGGTTGCCGGTGACGCAGGTCACCGCGTAGCCGCACACGGCGCCCATCAGCATCATCCCTTCGACGCCGAGGTTGAGCACACCCGACTTCTCGGTGACGAGTTCGCCGACGCCCGCGAACATGAGCGGAATCGCCGCGGTGACGGCGCTCGAGGCGAGCGAGCTGGCTTGCTGGATGTCCATGGTCTGAAGTCTTGTCGTTGATGGGGCGACGTGGGGATCAAGCGAGGCTGTGACGGCGGCGCACGCGGTAGTTCACGAACAGGTCCGCGCCGAGCAGGCAAAACAGCAACAGCCCCTGGAACACACCCGAGAGCGCCTGCGGCAGTTGCATCGAGGTCTGCACGGCCTCGCCGCCCAGATAGAGCAGCGCCATCAGCAGACTGGCGAGCACGATGCCGAGCGGATGCAGACGCCCGACGAACACGACGATGATCGCGGTGAAGCCATAGCCCGGCGACCACGTGGCCTGCAACTGGCCGATCGGCCCCGCGATCTCGCCCATGCCCGCGAGTCCCGCGAGACCGCCGCTCAGCAAGAGCGAGGTCCAGATGGTCTTCTTGTCGGAGAAGCCCGCATAGCGCGCGGCGAGCGGCGCGAGCCCGCCCACGCTCATGCGAAAGCCCGCGAAGCTGCGCCGCAGGAACAGCCAGACGAGCGGAATCGCGGCGAGCGTGACGAAGATCGACGCATTGAGGCGCGTGCCGTGCAGCCAGTGCCAACGCCAGTCGCCGCCGAAGGTCGGATAGAGCGCATCGCCGCTGAACATCTCCGACAACGGGAAGTTCATGCCCTGCGGATCGCGCCACGGACCGCTCACGAGATAGATCAGCAATTGCGTCGCGACGTACGTGAGCATCAGGCTCGTGAGGATTTCATTGGTGTTGAAACGGCTCTTGAGGAAGGCCGGAATCGCCGCCCACGCCATGCCGCCCGCCACGCCCGCGAGCATCATCGTCGGCAGGATCCACCAGCCGCTCGCCTGATCGAAATAGATCGCGACGCCGCTCGCGGCGATGCCGCCCAGCACCATCTGCCCTTCCGCGCCGATGTTCCAGACGTTCGCGCGATAGCCCGCGGCGAGGCCGAGTCCGATCAGGCACAGCGGCGACGCCTTGAGCAGCAGTTCGGACCAGCCGTTGATGCTCGACAGCGGCTCGATGAAGAACGCATGCATCGCCTGCCCGGGATCGCGGCCGACGAGGCCGAAGATCAGAAAGCCGATCGCGAGCGTGAGCAGCGCGGCGATCAGCGGCACGGCAAAGCGCATGGCGCGCGAAGGTGTCGTGCGGGCTTCGAGGCGGAACGGAAGCATCATGGTCGAGGACGTGATCGAGTGTCGCGTTTGAAAGTTGTGCCGCGCTCAAGCGTGCGTGGCCGCTTGTGCCGAAGGCGCGCCGCCTGCCCGGTCGCCGAACAGGCCCGCCATCCAGCGGCCGATCTCCTCGGCGTTGGTCTCGCCCGCGAGCCGCGCGGGCGAGAGCCGGCCGCCCGCGAGCACGGCGATGCGGTCGCAGATGTCGAACAGCTCGTCGAGTTCCTCCGAGATCACGAGAATCGCGACGCCGCGCGCCGACAGGTCGAGCAATTGCTGACGAATGAACGAGGCAGCGCCGACATCGACGCCCCAGGTCGGCTGCGCCACCACCAATACTTTGGGCTCCTGCAGAATCTCGCGCCCGACGATGTACTTCTGCAGATTGCCGCCCGACAGGCTCTGCGCGAGCGCCTCGGGGCCGCTGCAGCGCACGTCGAACGCGCCGATGCAACGCTTGGCGAACGCGCGCATCGCCGCGCCGCTGATCCAGCCCGAGCGCACCATGTTCTCGCGATGCGCGGTGAGCAAGGCATTTTCCGCGAGCGACATGGCCGGCACCGCGCCGCGCCCGAGCCGCTCTTCGGGCACGAACGCGAAGCCGAGCCGGCGCCGCGCGAGCGCACCGAGCTTGCCCGCGGGCTTGCCGCAGATCGTCACCGCCGCAGCCGATGCGCCGAGCCGCTCGCCCGAAAGCGCCGCGAGCAGTTCGGCCTGGCCGTTGCCCGACACGCCTGCGATGCCGAAGATCTCGCCCGCGTGCACCTCGAACGATACGTCCGCGAGCGAGGTGCCGAACGGATCGTCGCTCGTCATCGACAGCTGCGTGGCCGCGAGGCGCACCTCGCCAGGCGTGTGCGCGCGGCGCGTGTAGTCGGGCAAATCGTGCCCGACCATCAGGCGCGCGAGCGACGCGTGGGTTTCCTCGCGCGGATTCACGTTGCCGGTCACCTTGCCGCCGCGCAGCACCGTGGCCGTGTCGCACAGTTCCTGGATCTCGTCGAGTTTGTGGCTGATATAGAGAATGCTGCAGCCCTCGACCGCGAGCCGGCGCAGCGTGCCGAACAGCTTGCGCACCGCCTGCGGCGTGAGCACCGAAGTCGGCTCGTCCATGATCAACAGGCGCGGGTTCTGCAGCAGACAGCGCACGATCTCGACGCGCTGCCGCTCGCCGACCGTGAGGCTGTGCACATGGCGTTGCGGATCGACGTCGAGCCCGTATTGCGCCGATACCTCGCGAATGCGCCTGGCCAACGCCTTCAGATCGAACGGTTCATCGAGCGCGAGCGCGATGTTCTCGCCGACGGTGAGCGTCTCGAACAGCGAAAAATGCTGAAACACCATGCCGATGCCGAGCTTGCGCGCCGCCGCCGGACTGTCGATCTCGACGCGCTCGCCTTCCCAGCGGATCTCGCCCGCGTCGGGGCGCACGGCGCCGTAGACGATCTTCATGAGCGTGCTCTTGCCCGCGCCGTTCTCGCCGAGCAGCGCGTGAATCTCGCCCGAGGCGACCGTGAGCGTCACGTCGTCGTTCGCACGCACTGCCGGGTACTGCTTGCTGATGCCCGTGAGCGCCAGACGCGGCGCGTTCGTCGTACTGGTCGAAGAAGAGTCGCCCATAGGTTTTCCGTCGTAGTACGTTATTGGCATCCGTGCCGCGCCCCGGTCCGCTTCATCGCACAGGCATTCACATCGCAGCGGGTGACGATACCGGTTCGCCGTCCGTGCGTCGAGCCGTCAAAAATCTCGCAATGCCCCGCCGCAACAGGCTCCGCGGGAAATCCACCCTTGACGGTCCTCTCGGTTCATATTAAAACTCATATACCCACAAAGCCCATCGATCAGCCAGACCATATAATTCGGAGACTTCATGAGTCAGCAACGCGAGGCGATCGACACGTATTTATTGCGCGTCTTGCACACCCTTCTGATGGAGCGCAGCGTCACCCGCGCCGCCGTCAAGCTCAACCAGTCGCAACCCGCGATCAGCGCGGCGCTGCGGCGCCTGCGCGACATCACCGGCGACCCGCTCCTCGTGCGCGGCAAGTCGGGCATGGTGCCCACCGAATACGGCCTGCGTCTGCTCGAACCGGTGCAGAACGCGCTGCGCGAAATCGAGCGCATCCGCTTCCAGCAGCACAGCTTCGAGCCTGCCACGTCAATCCGCTGCTATCGGATCGGCTGCCCCGACTATCTGAACGTCCTGTTCGTGCCGACGGTCGTCGAGCGCTTTCGCCAGGCCGCGCCCAACGCCACGCTCGAGTTCCATTCGCTCGGGCCCGCCTTCGACTACGAACTCGCGCTCGAGGAAGGCAAGCTCGACATCGTGATCGGCAACTGGCCCGAGCCGCCCGAGCAATTGCACCTGTCGAACCTGTTCGTCGACCAGATCGTCTGCCTGATGAGCAACACGCACCCGTTCGCCAAACGCGGCGGGCTCACGCTCGACCAGTACCTGAACGCACCGCATCTCGCGCCGACGCCCTACTCGGTCGGCCAGCGCGGCGCGATCGACGTGCACCTCGCACGCGAGCGCCTCAAGCGCCACGTCGTCGTCACGCTGCCGTACTTCAATCTGGCGCCGTACGTGCTCATCAAGTCGGACCTCATCTTCACGACCACCCGGCTGTTCGCCGACCATTACGCGCGCTTTCTGCCGCTCACGGTCGTGCCGGCTCCGCTCGACTTCCCGCCGATGCAGTACTACCAGCTCTGGCACGAGCGCTGCCACTACTCGGACGAAGTGCGCTGGCTGCGCAGCCTCGTCGCCGAGGCCACCAAGACGCTGATCAACAAGCCGTGATCGCCCGCCCGCGTGCCCGGCCACGCGGGCGGCCAGTCCTTCTTCAGTCGTTCATCCGGCGGCCAGCGCAAGCTGCGCCGCGAGCCGGTTGTGCCGTTCGATCAAGGGCGCCAGCTCCAGCGTCTGCAACACGCCCTCCTTCACGACGACGCGCCCGTTGATCACCGACAGCGTCACCTGCGACGGCGCGCAGAACACCAGCGCCGCGACCGGATCGTGCAGCGCGCCGGCAAACACCGGCTGCCTCAAGTCGAACGCGACGAAGTCGGCCGCCATGCCTGGCGCGAGCGCGCCGATGTCGTCGCGGTTGAGCACCTTCGCGCCGCCGAGCGTCGCGATCTCGAGCGCCTCGCGCGCGCTCATCGCGTCCGGGCCGAAGCCGACCCGCGCGAGCAGCATCGCCTGGCGCATTTCCGCCACCATCTGCGCGCCGTCGTTCGAAGCCGAGCCATCGACGCCCAAGCCCACCGGCACGCCCGCGAGACGCATCTTCTTGACCGGCGCGATGCCCGAGGCGAGCCGCATGTTCGAACAGGGGCAATGCGCGACACCGGTGCCGGTGCGGCCGAAGAGGCCGATGCCCGCGTCGTCGAGTTGCACGCAGTGGGCATGCCAGACATCGTGACCGACCCAGCCGAGGTCTTCGGCATACTGCGCGGGCGTCATGCCAAACTTCTCGCGGCTGTAGGCGATGTCGTTGACGTTTTCGGCGAGATGCGTATGGAGCGACACGCCGTAATGGCGCGCGAGCGTGGCCGATTCGCGCATCAAATCGCGGCTCACGGAGAACGGTGAACACGGCGCGACCACGACGCGCAGCATCGCGTAGCGGCCCTCGTCGTGATACGTCTCGATGAGGCGCTGCGTGTCAGCGAGAATCGCGTCCTCGCGCTCGACCACGGAGTCGGGCGGCAGACCGCCGTCCTTCTGGCCGACGCTCATGCTGCCGCGGCTCGCATGAAAACGCATGCCGATGCGCCCGGCCGCCGCGATGCTGTCGTCGAGCCGGCTGCCGTTCGGGTAAATGTAAAGATGGTCGCTCGAGGTCGTGCAGCCCGAGAGCAGCAGCTCGGCCATCGCCGTGAGCGTCGACACTTCGATCATGTCGGGCGTGAGATGCGCCCAGACCTTGTAGAGACTCGTGAGCCAGCCGAACAGCTCGGCATCCTGCGCGGCCGGCACGGCGCGCGTGAGGCTCTGATACATATGATGATGGGTATTGACGAGCCCCGGAATCACGAGGTGTCCGCGCAGGTCGAGGACTTCGTCGGCGTGAGCGGGCAGCGTGTCGGTCGGGCCGACCGAGACGATGCGGTTGTCTTCGACATAGAGGCCGCCGTCGCGGATTTCGCGCCCTGCGCCATCCATCGTCACGAGGACATCGGCATGCTTGACGAGCAGCGTCCTCTTGGGTGTCCCATTGCGTTCCATTGCGTGTTTCGCTCCTTTCTGGGGCGCCTCGCGTGGGCCTTGCCGGCAAGCCACACGAGGCGCGTGAACGGGACGTCCGCACTCGCCTCGCACGACACGCCCGGTGCCGCGCGTCCCGGTGGAACGTCGCTGGCCCGGTTACCCGGCGTGTCGCCGTCTTCGGGACGCGCAGCGTTTTGCTGCGCATGGCGCTAATTTCCATCGACAAAATCGCGCTGGCAATTCGTGCCGCACCGATACCGGGGTTCAGTGCGCCGATATAGTGGTCCATTTTGGCGGGGTACGCTTCGCCATGAGAGCCGTTGCAGAGGCGCCGCGCGCGCAATGCTCATGCTGCTGGCATTATCTTTCCTATCGGTCGCACCTGAAGGCCGCGATCGTTTTTACAATGCGTCCACGGCGTTCGCATCGATCCGCCGACGGGTATGTAGCCACTGACGTGGAGCCTCGATCCGCCGCAACGAGTCATGGATCGGAGTGCCGCTGAAACCTCGCATTCACACAAGGAAAACACGCGAATGGGCAAGCTCACTACCCATGTGCTCGACACCGCGAACGGTCGCCCCGGCGCGGGCATCAAGGTCGAACTCTTTGCGCTCGCGGGCGACACCCGGCGCGCGCTGAAAACCACGCTCACCAACCACGATGGCCGCTGCGACGAGCCGCTGCTCGAAGGCGCGGCGCTCGTGGCCGGCGAGTACGAACTGGTGTTCCATGCCGGCGACTATTTCGCGGGCATCGGCACCCAGGTGCCGGCACCGCGTTTCGTCGATCGCGTGGTGCTGCGCTTCGGGGTCGCCGAGCCCGATGCGCACTACCACGTGCCGTTGCTGGTGTCGCCGTGGGCGTACAGCACGTATCGCGGCAGCTGAGGCAACTGAGGTACCCAACAACCCGGCGGGAAAGAGGACCTGAACGAAAACGGCCGACGACGATGTCTTCGCGCAACACTCGCGCGCCGACACCACCGACGAGCCCGTGCGCCCCGATGCGCACCGCACCTCGATACCCCCTCGCGCGCGAGCCGCACCAACATAGGTCCCCGCGCGCAACGAATTGGAAGTGGAGGAGAGTTTCATGGAAGGCTTTATCACTGACTGGCTGAACCTCGCATTGCGCTGGTTCCACGTCGTCGCCGCGATCGCCTGGATCGGCGAGTCGTTCTATTTCGTCGCGCTCGACAACAGCCTCAAACCGCCGACCGATCCGAACCAGCGCCGGCGCGGCGTGTTCGGCGAGTTGTGGCACGTGCATGGCGGCGGCTTCTACAACATGCAGAAGTACACCGTCGCGCCGCCCGAGATGCCCGAGGACCTGCACTGGTCGAAGTGGCCCTCGTACACGACGTGGCTGTCCGGCGCGAGCCTGTTCACGGTGCTGTATCTGCTCTCGCCCAGCGTCTATCTGATCGACAAGAACGTGCTCGACATGGGCCCGGTCGTCGCGATCTTCTCGGCGCTCGGCTTTCTCGCGGCAGGCTGGATCGTCTATGACTCGCTGTGCCGCCTGCTCGGCGGCAAGGACAAGCTGCTGGGCGTGTGCGTCGGCCTCTATGTGCTCGCGGCGGCGTACCTCGCGTGCCACATCTTCTCGGGACGCGCGGCGTATCTGATCGTTGGTGCGATGCTCGCGACGATCATGTCGGCGAACGTGTTCTTCGTGATCATCCCGGGCCAGCGCAAGATGGTCGACGCGATGCTCAAGGGCGATACGCCGAACCCGATCTACGGCAAGCGCGGCAAGCAGCGCTCGGTGCACAACACCTACTTCACGCTGCCCGTCGTGTTCGCGATGCTCTCGAATCACTACGCGATGACCTACACGCATCCGTACAACTGGGCCGTGCTCGCCGTGATCATGCTGGCCGGCGCGCTGATCCGCCAGTTCTTCGTGATGCGCCATCGCGGCCAGGTGCTGTGGTATCTGCCGCTCGGCGGCGTCGCGCTGATGTTCGTCGCCCTCGTGTGGACGCTGCCGCGCCCGGTCGTGCCGCAGGCCGAAGCCGCCAACGCGCCGAAGGTCACGATCGCCGAAATCGCTCCGATCCTGCAGCAACGCTGCGCCGCATGCCACTCCGCGCATCCCACCATGATGGGCGCGGCGCCCGCCGGCGTGGTGTTCGACACACCCGAAGAGATTTCGCAGAACGCGCAGCGCCTGTACCAGCAAGCCGTGGTGATGAAGGCGATGCCGCTTGGCAACGTCACGCACATGACCGATGGCGAGCGCCAGCAGATCGCTGCGTGGTTCCAGGGCGGCGCCGTGAAGTAAGACGCGGCGCTGGCAGCAAGAATGGAGGCCGGGTTGCGGAGCTTGTTGCAGGCTCCGCCCCGGCCTTCGTCATTGCGCGCCCGTCTGAGCGCCCCGCACCGGCAGCGCCGGCCCCGCTGTGAACAACACCCCGTTGATCCTCGCCACCTCGTCGACATCGAGGATGGCCGCGCACGCGAGCAGTTTGAGCAAAGCGAGCACCGTGGCGTAACGCGCCTGGATCAGATCGCGACGCGCCGCATACTCGGCGCCGAGTGTGCGCAGCACATCGTTGGCCGTGCGGCTGCCGACGCCGAAACCGGTCCGCGTCGCGGCAGCGGCATCCGCCGCGCGCTGCACGAGTTGCTGCAAGGCCGCAACACGCTGCTTGCCCGACTCGACCCGCAGCCACGCATCGCGTGCATCGGCGGCGGCCACGCGCGTCGCGCCCTCCAGATCGTCGCGCGCCTTGTCCGCCAGTGCGCTCGCCTCCCGCACCTTGGCCGTCGTCTCGCCGCCCGAGAAGAGCGGGATCGTGACGCCGATCATCGCGGTCGTGGTCGTGGTCGGTCGCGCGTAACCGGCCGCGACGCCGGCGGGCGTATGGCTCACCTGCACGCCGACGCTCGGATAATGACCCGCGCGCGCCTTCTCGGTTTCGTATTTGGCGATTTCCAGTTCGACTTCGCGAATCTGCACGACATAGCTGCGCGCGGCGGCCTGGGTCACCCAGGCGTCGACGTCGGCCGGCGCGAGCGTCGGGACGATGCCGTTCTGCGGCAACCGTGCGAGCGTATCCGTGGGCTGGCCCGTGAGCGCTTCGAGCGCCGCCCGCGCGCGCTGGTGGCGGCCTTGCGCGTCCAGTTGCTGAAGCTGAGCCTCGGCCATGGCGGCCTCGGCGTCGCGCAGATCGACGATCGTCACGACGCCGGCCGCGTGCGCGCGTTTCAGCATGGTCAGATGCGCATCGAGCGCGCGCCGGTACTCGTCCGCGCGCGTCGCCTCATCGGCGGCCGACAGGACTTCGAAGTAGGCATCGGCCGCCTTGAGGATCGACGCCACGCGGGCGTCTTCGGCGAGCAAGGTGCCGCGTGCCGCGATGTGGTCGGCCTGCTGGAGACTCATCCAGCGGGCCCAGTCGAACAAGGGCTGCTCGAGCGTCACGGTCCAGCCGTTCTGCCAGTAATGGAGCGCGGGATAGCCGTCCACTGCCTCGCGGTTGTAGACCCGCCCCCAGCCGCCCGAGACCTGCGGCAGCAAAGCAGCGCGCGCCTTCGGCACGGCCTCGCGCGCGGCGCGCTCGCCGGCGCGCATGCCGGCGAGCGCCGCGTCATGCTCGAGCGCGTCCTGCACTACGCCGAGCAGATCCGCGCCGCGCGCGCATGGCAGCAACGCGACGCCGAGCAGCCACGCAGCGAGCGCGGCGCGCACCCTCACGATGCGACTCCGCGCGCGAGCGTCCCGGCCCGCACGAAGGCGCCGTCCACGAGCCGATAGTGACGCTCGAAGCCGCGCGCGAGCGTCGTATCGTGCGTGATCACGACGATCGTGCAGTCGAGCCTCAACAGCAGCGCGCCGATCTGCTCGACACTCGCGGGATCGAGATTCGAGGTCGGCTCGTCGAGCAGCAACAGTTCGCGCCGCTGATACAGCGCCCTCGCGAGCAAGAGCCGCTGCCGCTGCCCCGCCGAGATGTTCGCGGCCGAATCGCTGATGACGGTGCGCGTGCGCATCGGCAGACGCATGACGTCGGCGAGCAGGCCGACCTCTTCGAGCGTCGCGTGGATGCGCGCCTCGTCGGCATTGCCCTCGAACAGCGAGACATTCTCCGCGATCGAGCCATGCAGCACGATGTCGCCCTGGCGCATGTGGGCGGCATGGCGGCGAATCTCATCGACGGCGAGATTGGGCCACGCGACGCCGTTGAGCATGATCTCGCCCTGCTGCGGCAACTCCGACGCGGCGAGCAGCTTGAACAGCGTCGACTTGCCGGCGCCGGACGCTCCGGTGATCACGATCTTGTCGCCGCGCGCGATGCTGATGCTGGCATCCTTGAGCACCGGCGCATCGGACACGCCATAGGCAAAGGTCACGCCACGCACGTCGATGCGCTCGAAGCCGCGCACCTCGACCGTCTTGTGCAGGTCTTCGATTGGCGTATAGCGCTCGGTCCCGGAGCCGGCGATATCGTCGACGCGTGCCACCGGCACGCTGAGCATCAGATACGAGAAAGCCGCGTTGATTGCGTACGCGAGCCGCTCGGAGAGCAGCGACTTGTAGATCATGAACGAGTAGAACACGCCGACCGACAGCTCGCCCTTGAGCATCAGACTCGCGGCCAGCCAGGTGACGGTGAGCGTTTCCAGGTGGGTGAGCAGCTTGAGCACCGCGTCGCGCGTCGCGCCGAGCCGGCTGCTGCGCAGCAGCGCCGCCGCATAGGCGCGAAAGCGCGCCATGTACTGCGCGACGCGCCGCGTCTCGCCTTGCGAGAGCTTGATCAGCGCCGCGCCGCGCACGGTTTCGATGAGCGCGTCGTCGCAGCGCGCGCCCTCGACGAACACACGCGCGTGCGACTCCCACATCGAAGCGAACATCAACGTGGAGACCACCACGTAGAGCGCGAAAATGGCCATTACGACGCCCGACAGCAAGAGGCTTTGCATCAGCATCAGACCCAACGCGAGCAGCCCGACCGCGAGGTCGAGGCAAAGCGAGACCGTCGTGCGCGTCGCGAAGCCGTCGATCTCGGTCTGCGCCTTGAAGCGCGCGAAGAGCTCGCCCACGTTGCGCTTCTCGAAGAACGAGATCGGCACGCGCAGCAGATGGGCGAGCAGCCCTTCGGTGGTATTGACCGACACCATTGCGTAGAGCACTTCGACCAGCGTGCCCTGCACGTACTGGCATAGCGCGCCCATCGCGAAGATGCCGCCGAACGTGATGGCGAGCACATTGAGCAGGTTCACGTTGTCTGTCGCGACGACGTGATCGAGCACGAGCGTGCCGAGGTAAGGCAGCGCGAGCACGGCGAACTGTGCGCCGAGCGCGACGAACAGCGTCTTGACGATCTGCGGCCCGAGTTGCGGATTGAGGCCGCGCAGCCGCTCGAGCGCGGCCGGCACCGGCGAGCGCGCCGCGATGCGCGGCAACTCCGGCGTCGGCCCGCACTGCAGCAGATAGCCGGACACATTGTTGAAAAACGTGTCCTTCGCGATGCGGCGACGACCCATCGCCGGATCGACGATGCGCACGTAGTTGCGGCTCGCGCCGTCGAACACCACGAAGTGCGCGCCGCCGAAATGCAGGATCGAGCCGCGCTTGATCTCGGCGAGATCCTGTGGTTCGAAACGGAACGCCTGCACGGCCAGCCCGAACTCGATCGCCATGTCGTACAGGTCCATCAGCGTGAGTCCGTTCGCCGAGATCGGCCGATGCGCCGACAGCTCGCGCACCTCGGTCGCGCGGCCCCAATGCGTGAGCACCATGGCGAGGCACGCGTAGCCGCACTCGGCGACTTCGTTCTGGTAAATGACCTTCACCGTCAACCTCTCATGATCTGGAAGAGCGGTTCGAGCACCCACTCGGCGATGGTGCGACGCTCGATGACGATGCTCGCGCTCGCCTGCATGCCCGGCAGGATGGCCAGTTGTTCGCCGCCGTGCTCGAACGTGCGCGTGGGCAGCGTGATCCACGCGATGTAGGCGCTGGCCGCGTCGGCGCCCTCCTGACCTGCGGTGACCGTCGTGCGCGAGACCGAATCGATGCGCGCCTCATAGCTGCCGAAGCGTGCGTACGGATAGGCATCGAACTTGAGCCGTACGACCTGGCCCGCGTGCACGAAGCCGCGGCGGCGCGACGGAATATGGAGCGCGGCGCGCAAGAGCGGCGCGGCGCCGGTCACGATCACCATCGCGACGTCGTCGCGCGCGAGTGTGCTGCCGGGCAGCAGACGCGAGAACGTGACGGTGCCCGCGCGCGGCGCCGGGATGACCACGTCCTTGCGCTCCTGCTCGAAGCGCGCGTCGATGTCCTGCAGATCGCGCGCATGGCTCGTATCGAGTTCGGCGATCTGCGCGGCGAGCGCCTTTTGCGCGCTGCGCAGTTCCTCGATGGCGGCGCCGACTTGCTGGGCACGCCCGCGCACGTCCTCCACCGCGATGCGGCCTTGATGCACTTGCGCGCGCGCATCGTCGATACGATCGGTGCCCACGTAGTCGGCCACCGATTCGAGACGCGCGAGCTTGCGCGCAGCCTCGTTCGTGATTGCTTCGCTCTGCTTGCCCTGCTCGTCGATGCTCGCGTGCTCGGCCAGCCGGCTCGTTTCGCTCGCGCGCGCGCTCGCAAGCCTGGCTTCGAGTTCGATGCGGCGCTGCCGGTATTGCGCCTCGGTCGCTCGCCGCTGCTCGTCGCGCACCTGAATATCGAAGGTGCCGCGCGACTGCCCGTCGCTCGCGAGCGACAAGTCACGCTCGACACGAAAGAGCGGCTCGCCCTCGCGCACGCGCGCCGGAGGCTCGACGTAGATGGCCGAGACGAGACCCGCCACGCCCTACAGCTTGATTTCGCCAGGCGCGACGATCTCGCAGCGCACGTCCTGCTTGAGTTCGATTTCGTGGATAAACGCGAACACGGTCGCGCACACGATGGCGGCCGAGGCGCCGTACGCCAGCCAGCGCCAGCGGATTTCCTGGAAGCGGGGAAAAGGGATGGGTTCCATGCACTTCGTGGCTCGCCGGCTGCCTCGTCGGCGGGTGGACTTCGAGATACGGGTACCGGCGTCGTGCGATGCTGGCCCGCGTATTGCCGGTACGCCTCGGCGGCAGTCGCGACAGACATCCCGTCGCGACTACCGTTTCGTGTGTCAGCCGGTCAGCGCGGCACCGGTCTACCCCCGCCACCACCACCACCCCCGCCGCCGCCGCCGCCACCACCGCCTCCACCGCCGCGACAGCCGCCGCCGCCGCCTCCCCCGCCGCCGCCCGACTTGCCTTTGCTGCAACCACCCGCAGTCTGTTTCAGTTGCTCGCGATTTACCTTTTGCATTCTCAACTCCTTGGTTGATACTCAAAATCGACTACCTTCAGGAATTCCACCCGAAAGCGAGGCGATGCTAACACGCAGCCCATTGAATACCGCCTTTTAATTAACAATTATTTACCTGATCAATAGATCTCAACAATTTCCGGAAAAAAGAATTTCGCTCTTCGCGCACTGATCGGGCAGATCGCGCAGCCCATCGACTGGGCCGCCAGTCCGTTTCTGGACAACGCGTTTCATTTTCCCAACCCCGCCATAAATTTAAGAATATTCGCATTCCATCTAGCTAGCCAAGCCCATAAAGTCGCCTTGCGATTTATCAGATCCGCGCCGACACCGCATTTATTATCAACCGGACTGGACAGAAACATTTCCCTCGGTAAAGACGATTTATTCGACTTTTATTACCGCCGCGCATTGAATACGACATCGGCCGCGACCTGAAACACGCAACAACACCGTCATTCACGACTATTGGGGTATCTCGATGAACAAAACCTGGCGTTCCGTCTGGAACGAAGCCGATCAAGCCTGGGTTGCGGCGCCCGAAACCGCCCGCGCGCGCGGCAAGGCCACCCGTGGGCACGTACTGCTCGGCACGACGGCACTCGGCGTCGTCGCGGCCTTGGGATCGGGCAGTTCGTTCGCGGCCGGGGCGGTCCCCGGCGTAGGCTCACTTGAGCTATGTAACGGCGTCGGCGGCGCTTCGATCGGGTCGGGTGGCACCATCAACAGGCTGCTCGATTGCTCGGGCGGCAAGCCAGGCGGCGACGGCCTCGCCTTCTCGCTGAACAACACGGGCGACCCCGCCACCGGCGGCTACGGCTTCGATGCATCGACCGCGCGCGTGAGCGCGTACAAGAACGGCAAACTCGTGCTGCTCGGTTCGAGCGTGCTCGTGCAAGGCCCGACCACGTTCACCAACACGGTGACGATGAGCAACCAGAAGATCGTCGCGCTCGCGCCTGGTGCCCTGAGCGCCACGAGCACCGACGCGGTCAACGGTTCGCAGCTCTACGCGACCAACCAGAGCATCACGAACATCGAGGGCGGCATCGCCAACGCGGTCCAGTACGACTCGTCGGCCCATGACAGCGTCACGCTCGGCGGCAAGGGCGCGGCCAGGCCCGTCGGGCTGCACAACGTGGCCGCCGGCACGGCCCCCACCGACGCGCTCAACGTCTCGCAACTGCAGGCGGCCGGCGCGAATTTCGACGCGAACGGCACCATCACCAACCCGTTCGTGAGCTACGACGATGCGAGCAAGGGCATCGTCACGCTCGGCGGCGCGGGCGGCACGAAAATCACCAACGTGAAGCCGGGCGCGCTGAGCGCGACGAGTACTGACGCCGTCAACGGTTCGCAGCTCTACGCGACCAACCAGAGCATCACGAACATCGCAGGCGGCGTCGCCGACGCGGTCCAGTACGATTCGTCGGCCCATGACAGCGTCACGCTCGGCGGCAAGGGCGCAGCGAAGCCCGTCGGCCTGCACAATGTGGCCGCGGGCACGGCGCCCACCGACGCGCTCAACGTCTCGCAACTGCAGGCGGCCGGCGCGAATTTCGACGCGAACGGCACCATCACCAACCCGTTCGTGAGCTACGACGATGCGAACAAGGGCATCGTCACGCTCGGCGGCGCGGGCGGCACGAAAATCACCAACGTGAAGCCGGGCGCGCTGAGCGCGACGAGCACCGACGCCGTCAACGGCGCCCAGCTCAACGCTGTGAACCAGCAGGTCACCGAAAACACCACCAACCTCACCGAGCTCACCAACAACATCAACCTCGGCACGATCGGGCTCGTCCGGCAAGACGGCGCGTCGCGCAAGCTCACCGTCGGCGCGACGACGGACGGCACGCTCGTCGACTTCACGGGCACGGCCGGCGCGCGTCGCCTCACCGGCATCGCGGCCGGCACCGGCGCAGCCGACGCGGCCAACGTGGGCCAGATCCAGTCGGCGGGCTTCGTGCTCGACATGAGCGGCGCGGTCACGAACCAGGCCGTCACGTACAACGCCGGCTCGATCGCGTCGGGCAAACCGACCATCGCCCTCGCCCCCGGCTCGGGCTTCAGCAAGTACTACGTGGACGGCGACCGCGCGAAGGCCATGCTGCCGGCCGGCACCGTGATCAGCAACGTCGCCGCCGGCATCCAGCAGACCGACGCGGTCAACGTCGGCCAGGTCTTCGACATCGTGTCGAACCTGACGGGCGGCGGCCTCCTGCCGCAAAACAACAACACCAACAACAAGCTCTTCTCGCTCGCTGCGGCGCCTGGCAATTCGGGCGTCAATACCTCGAACCTCACGAGGTCGTACGCGACGGCGGCGTATTACTCGCAGGTCAACGGCCTCGGCAACAGCACGGGCTCGACCCCGCCCTCGGACATGGCGCGCGTGGGCACGGCGGCGGGCGCCGTCGCGGTCGGCTCGAACGCGCTCACCACCGGCGCGGGCGGCGTCGCGCTCGGCGTGCAGGCTTATGCGCAACAGAACGATTCGGTCGCCATCGGTTCGGGTTCGGTCGCGACAGCGGCCGACACGGTGTCGGTCGGCAACGACGGCACGGCCTCGCTGCCCATCATGAACCCCGATGGCACATCGAGTTCGGTCACCAATGCCGCCAATACGCGCCGCATCGTCAACATGGCGGCCGGCCAGGGCAGCACCGATGCCGTGAACGTCGCGCAGTTGAACGGCGCGCTCGGCGTGATTGGCGGCGGCGCCAAGGTCAATACCGATGGCACGATCGTCATGCCGTCGTTCTCCGTGGGCGGCACCACCGTCAACACGGTGAACGCGGCCATCGCGAACCTCGACCAGCGCGTCAAGCAGAACACCACCGACATCGCATCGCTGCAAGGCGGCGGCTCGGGCGGCGGCGGTGGTTCCAGCGGCGTCGCGAATCCCGATGCGCTCAACTACGACTCGTCGGCGCACGACAAGGTGACGCTCGCGAGCACGACGGGCGGTCTCGCGACGATGACCGGTCTGCAGAACGCGACGCTCAGCGCGGGCAGCACGGACGCCGTGACGGGCCAGCAGTTGTACACGACCAACCAGAACCTCGCGAACACGAACATCGAGATCGCGAACCTGAGCCAGACGATCCAGAACGTCAGCGCAGGCGCCACGCCTTCCCTGTCGAGCAATACGGCCAACGGCCCGGCCGCGGCGAGCGGCACGAGCACCATCGCCGTGGGCGGCGGCGCTACGGCGAGCGGCAACAACTCGACGGCACTGGGCGACAAGGCGCGGGCTACGGCCACCAACGCCGTCGCGCTCGGTGCCAACGCCGTGGCCAAAAACGCGGGTTCGGTGGCGATCGGCGCGAACTCGGTGGCCGATCGCGACAACTCGGTGTCGGTCGGCGCGGCGGGCGCGGAGCGGCAGATCACGAACGTGGCGGCCGGCACGGCGAACACCGACGCCGTCAACCTGCAGCAGCTGAACGACAAGATCGCGCAGCAAAACAGCACGGTCAGCCAGCAGGTCGCGGGAGTGCAGCAGCAGATCTCCAGTGTGCAGCGGCAGGTCGATACGGTCGCGAAGAATGCGTATGCGGGCGTCGCGGCCGCGATGGCCATGCCGAATCTCACGCCGTCCGGGCCGGGCCGCACGCTGGTCGCCGCCGGTGGCGGCTACTACATGGGCGGCAGCGCGGCGGCAGTCGGCGTGACCTATCGCTCGGCCAATAGTCACTGGCTGGTCAATGGCGCGGTGTCGGTCACCAACACCGGTAACGCTGGCGCACGCGCCCAGGTCGGCTACGAGTTCTGATCGACGCGCAAGCGCACACGCGGCGCCTGAAGTAAAAAAAGCCACGACTCGTCTCTCGAGTCGTGGCTTTTTCGTGGCTTCAACGCGCTTATCGCGTGCCGGAACTCAAGGCATCCTCGGTGAGCCATAGCGACTCCGCCAGATCCTGCTCGTTGAGGTTCAGCCCCTCGCCGCCGCGATCGACGACGATGAAATCGCTTACCTCGCCCAGCGCAATCAGCGGATGGTGCCACACGCCTTTCGCGTAATTCACACCCTGCCATCCGCTCGTCACGAACGCGCGGATGGCGCTCACATCGAGATCGCCGGCAGGCGCGACCACCACGAGATAAGGCTTGTCGTTGAGCGGCACGAACGCCTGACTGCCGAGCGGATGACGCTCGAGCATCTTCACCTCGAAGGGCAGCGCACGCGGCTGGCCGCGAAACAGGTTCACGAGCGTGCGTCCGCCCTCGTCGGTGACGTCGACCTTCGCGAGATCGTGAAAGCGGATCGTCGTGCCGAGGTTGATCGGCACCTGCTTCGCGCCTTCGAGTTCGATCACGTCGCCAAACGGAGCGAACGCTGCGCGCGTGAGCGGCTCGATCTTGAGCGTATGCATCGTGTCCATGGCGCTCACGCGAGCGTGCCCCACACGCGCACGCGCGACACGCCGCCGTCCGGGATGATGTTGAAGCGCACGTGCGTTACCGGGCCGAGCGCCGCGAGTTCGCTTTCGTAGTAGTGCTGCTTGTCCATCTGCAGCTTTTGTTCACCGAGCAGGACCGGCCAGAACATGGCCTGCGTGACGAGCGAGCTGTCGGTGCCGCCGGTCACCCGCGCGGCCTGGAACGAGCAGCGATCGGGGAAGTTGCCCTTGAAGTGCGCCGTATCGACTTCGATCTTCTGGATGATGCCCGGCTGAGCGAGCGCGATGATCGCCCAGTCGTTGCCCGGCTCGCGACGACGGCGCGTTTCCCAGCCATCGCCCATGTTCACGCCGCGGCCCGGCATCAGCAGCGTCGAGGCGACGCCGAAGTGCTGGTTGTTCGCCGCGACGAGGTACGCGCCATTCTCCATCGCCGCGAGATCGAACAGCTCCGTGCGGCTCGCGCCCTTCCAGTCGACCTGCGGTTGACCATAGACACGCAGACGCGCAATCCCGCCATCGGGATAGATGTTCACGCGCAGATGCGTGAACGGCACGTCGCTCGTCACGTCGACGTAGTGGTGGCTGTTGCCCTGCAGCGTCGTCGAGGGGACGACTTCGGTCCATTGTGTCGAGGCACCCGGCGCACCGTCGGCCACATACGCCGCCTCGATGGAGGCGGCCGGCGGGAAATTGCCGGTGAAGTGGCTCGTGTCGATGTCGAAGCCCTTGATCACGCCGGGCCGCGCGAGCTTGACGATGCACCAGTCATAGCCGCTCGTGCGCTTGCGGCGCGTCTCCCAGCCGTCCATCCATTTGCCGTGCTCGTCGTACTTGCCCGGAATGAAGACGGCCGGCTCGGGATTGAGCATGCGCTCCTTCGGCGCGAAGAAATCGTCGCTTGCCTCGAGCGCCTGCGCGCCCAGACGCGGGTCCGCGAGGTTCACATAGCGGCGCGTGAAGTCCGGTGCGTTGGGGTCGAGTGTCGGGAGTGCCATCGGTGTCTTCCTTCCTGTCTGTCTATAGTACGAAAAGGCGCTGCGCGCGAAGCGCGCGCCGGCGTCATGCGTCGATCAGCTCGTCGAGCCTGAAGCGCGCAATGCGATAGATCTGGTCGAGGCTCGCGCGCATCTCGTCGGCGCGGCTGTTGTTCACGCGCGCCTCGAAGTTGGCGATGATGCCGTGGCGGTCATAGCCACGCACCGCGAGGATGAACGGGAAGCCGAACTTCTCGCGATACGCGCGGTTCAGGCTTTGCAGCTTGTCGAACTCCGCCTGCGTGCACAGGTTCAAACCCGCGCCGCTTTGCTCGCGGGTCGATTCCTCGGTCAGCTCGCCGCGCACCGCGGCCTTGCCCGCCAACTCCGGGTGGGCGTTGATGAGCGCGAGCTGCTGGTGCTCGCCGGCGGTCTCGACCGCATTCGACATCGTCTTGTGCAGCGCCTCGATGCTCGCGAACGGACGCGCCTGCGCGGCCGCGACGGCCACCCACGGCGAGTGCTCGAAGATGCCGGAGAGCGCCGCGACGAAGGCGTCGGCCGATGCGCTATTCAGTTGTTCAAGTGTGTATTGCATCGCTTTCATGCCGCTGCCCCGCGGTTTGCCGGTTGCCAAGGATGTTTTTCGCGCCAGTGCCGCGCGATGTCCACGCGCCGCGTGACCCACACGCGCTCGTGCTTTTCGATGTGATCGAGAAAACGCTGCAGCGCACGGATCCGGCCAGGCCGGCCGAGCAGGCGGCAGTGCATGCCGATCGACAGCATCTTCGGCGCTTCGTCGCCTTCTTCGTAGAGCACGTCGAACGCGTCGCGCAGATAGGTGAAGAAGTGATCGGCGGTATTGAAGCCCTGTGGCGTCGCAAAGCGCATGTCGTTCGTGTCGAGCGTGTACGGCACGATCAGTTGCGGCGTGGTCTTGCCGCCCGTCACTTCGACGTCCATCCAGAACGGCAGGTCGTCGCCGTAGTAATCCGAGTCGTAGAGGAAGCCGCCGTATTCGGCCACGAGGCGGTGCGTGTTGGGGCTGTCGCGGCCCGTGTACCAGCCGAGCGGGCGCACGCCCGTCACGCGCTCGATCGCTTCCATGCCGAGCTTCATATGCTCGGCCTCGCGCTCGGGCGACATGTCCTGGTAGTGGATCCAGCGATAGCCGTGGCACGCGATCTCGTGACCCAGCTCGACGAACGCGCGCGCCACCTCGGGACTGCGCTCGATCGCCATGCCGACGCCGAACACCGTGAGCGGCAGGCCGCGCTTCTCGAACTCGCGCAAAATGCGCCACACGCCCACGCGCGAGCCGTATTCGTAGATCGACTCCATGCTCATGTGGCGCGCGGGATAGGACGCCGCGCCCACGATCTCCGAGAGGAACTGCTCGGAGCCCGGGTCGCCATGCAGCACGCAGTTCTCGCCGCCCTCTTCATAGTTGAGCACGAACTGCACCGCAACGCGCGCACGGCCGGGCCAGTCGGCCTGCACCGGGTGGCGGCCGTAGCCGGCCAGATCGCGGGGATAATGGGGATCGAGTGGCATGGTCTCAGATGGCGACGATGATGGCGAAACTGAGCAAGTGGCGAGCGGCCTGGCGGCGTACCGCCAGACGGGCCTCGCCACCCGGCTTCAGGATCGGCTCAGTGTAGCGAAATCATCCCCGCGCGCCCATACACCGGCACAGATAGTGCCTGTCAGAAGCGATGTATGTGGCTCGGCCGCCGGGGCGCGCGTTTACCCGAAGCGCAGCGGCCGTCCGGGCGTGCCCGGCGGCTCCGGCGCGGCCGGCGAAGGCCCGGGACTAAAGCGCGCGAGTTCGCCGTCGTAGCGCTTGGCAAGCGGCCGGGCGAAGTCGCCGCGCTTGGCCGTGCCAAGGCGCAGGGCCACCAGCGCCTCGACCCATTTCACGCCGGCCGTCACGCCATCGACGACTGGCACGGCGAGCGCATCCTCGATCTGCCGCGCAAGACTTGTCATGCCGGCGCAGCCGAGCACGATGGCATCGGCCCCGTCCTCGTCGAGCGCGCGGCGGCACTCGTCGACGATCGCGCGGCGCGCCGCCGAACCCGGTTCGTCGAGTTCGAGCACGGCGACGTCGATCGCGCGCACGTTGCGGCAAAAGCGCGTCATGCCGTAGCGCTCGGCGAGATGCCACGCCATCGCGCGAGTGCGCGAGAGCGTCGTCACGACCGAGAAGCCCGGGGCGAGCACACTGGCCGCGTGCATGGCCGCCTCGGCGATGCCGATCACGGGCCCGCGCGCCAGCTCGCGCGCCGCATACAGCCCCGGATCGCCGAAGCACGCGATCACGTAGCCGTCGAAGCCTTCGCGCTCGCCCGCCTCGACCTCGGCGAGCAAGCCCGGCGTCGCGAGCGCCTCGTCGTAATAGCCTTCGATCGAAGGCGGCCCCATCGACGGGCTCACGGCCACGACCTCGGTGCCCGGCGCGACCACTTCGCGCGCGCATTGCCCCATCGCCGCCGTCATGCGCTGGGTCGTGTTCGGGTTGATCAGCTTGATACGCATGGCTTGCTCCTTGCTCTTCGCGCCGTCATGCCTTCAGCGTGAGCAGGCGGTAGAACAGCGCGCCGAGCGCCGCACCGATGAACCACGAGAAGTTCGCCGCGCCCGTGAGCGACGGCACCATCACGCACAGCACCGCGATCACCGCAGCCGGCAGCAACGCGCCGACCGCACGATAGTTCACACCATTGCGATACCAGTACGAGCCATTGGGCGACACGGTATAAAGCTCATCGACGGCGAGCCGGCCATGCTTGTTCAAATAGAAATCGACGATCAGGACACCGTACAACGGGCCGATGAATGCACCGAGCACGTCGAGCGTGTAGTGAATGACGGCCGGATTGTTGAACAGATTCCACGGCGTGATGAAAATCGATGCCACGGCGGCCAGCATGCCGCCCGCGCGCCAGCTGATGAGACGCGGCGCGACGTTCGAGAAGTCGAAGGCAGGCGACACGAAATTGGCCACGATATTGATGCCGATCGTCGCGATCGTGAAGGTGAGCGCGCCGAGGATCACGGCGGTCGGATGATCGATGCGGCCGACCGTCTCGACCGGGTCGGTGATCAGCTGGCCGAACACGGGCAGCGTCGCCGAGGTCGTGATCACGGTGACGAGCGAGAACGCCAGGAAGTTGATCGGCAGGCCCCAGAAGTTGCCGCGATGCACGCTCTTGAGCGTCTTGCCATAGCGCGAGAAGTCGCCGAAATTGAGCATCGGCCCCGAGAAATACGACACGACGAGCGAGATCGCCGTGATCATCACCGGCACGACTTCGGCGCCATGATACTTGACCCCGCCGAGATTGAGACCGATGTTCTGCCAGCCCGCGCGATACACCATGTAGCCCGCGAGCAGGAACATGACGATGTACACCGCGGGCCCGGCGAAGTCGATGAACTTCTTGATCGTGTCCATGCCGTTCCAGAACACCAGCGCCTGCAGCACCCACAGCGTCATGAAGCCCGCCCAGCCCACTGCCGAAAGACCGGCGAGGCCGTGCTTGTGCACGTCGGCATACGGCATCAGTTGCGGGAAGAACTTGAGCACGACGATGACGAGCGCGCTCGACGCGAGATAAGTCTGGATTCCATACCATGCGACCGCGATCAGCCCGCGGATCACGGCAGGCACATTGGCACCGAGCACACCGAAGGTCGCACGACAGGCGACCGGATACGGCACGCCGTGGCGTTGACTCGGCCGCGCGATCAGATTGCACAGCAGATTGACGATCGAGATGCCGACCAGCAGCGCCACCAGCACCTGCCAGCTCGTGAGCCCGAGCGCGAACAGGCTGCCGGCGAACACATAGCCGCCGACGCTGTGCACATCGGACATCCAGAACGCGAAGATGTTGTACGCGCCCCAGGTCTGCTCGCGCAGCGGCGCCAGATCGTGGTTGTAGAGCCGCTCGCTGTAACCGGCCGGCGTGCGCGCGCCGCTGGTTTCGTCAGGTTCGAAGACGGGCACCGCTGGATTACTCGGGGACGCACTGAACAGGGCCATGTTCCACTCCTTGGAGATGTCGACGCCGACAGGGAGAAAACGAATCGAACAAACTCGCATCGTGCGTGCCAGCGCGGGCTGCCCGGTTCGGCGCCCGTTGCGTTGCATGGCCCGTTGCCGCGCGCGGTCGCCACGAGGGCGCCCAGCGATACCGCGGCAGTCCAGTTGTGTGTGTGCCGAAACACGCGACAGCGCCGCTGCACCGCGACGCTCAGGCTCGTGCATCGTGGCAGTGCATGGCCGGCGCCACGGTGAAGCGTGTGCCGACAGCGTCAGCGCGACGCGGCAACGCCCTGGCGCATACCAAACACCTCTTGCAAATCGACCGCTGCGCCAGCGGGCCGATCGAGCATTCGCAATTCGACGCCCTGCAGATGGCGCGTCATCAACTCCGCCGCCGGCCTCGCTTCGCCCGCTTCGAGCGCCGCGAGGATCGCGTCGTGCTCGTCGAACGAACAGGGACTGCGGCCAGGCGACTCGTAAAGCGCCGAGATCAACGTCGAGCGCGCCACCAGTCCGTTCAAGCAATCGCACAGCACCGTGTTGCCGGTGAGCGCGGCGAGCGCCGTGTGGAATTCGCCCGAGAGCCGGATCCACGTCGGGAAGTCACGTCCCTCGAACGCCTTGCGTTCACGGCGAATCGTTTCGCCGATGCTCTTGAGCCGGCGCATCGCGTGTTGTCCGGTGCAGATGCGCTCGACCACGGCAAGCTCGATGATGCGGCGCATCTCGAACACCTCGTGGACCTCCTGCAGCGACGGGCTCGCGACGAACGCGCCGCGATTGGGCTCCAGGTGCACGAGGTGATCGGTTGCAAGCAACGCGAGCGCCTGACGAATCGGGCCGCGCTTCGCATCGAACACTTCGCATAACTGTGCTTCGGTCAGCTTCGCGCCAGGCGACAGGCGGTGCTCGAGAATCGCGGCGCGGATACGCGCGGCGATCGCTTCGGGTTTCGTACTGTTCGGGGCAGCGGCAGCGGTCTTTGGCATGGTGTCGAACTCTGATGATCGGTATCCTAGGACGGACATAAAGATTGTCAACAATTTTTCCGTCTCGACCAGGGAAATTTCCGGGTCCCTAGGTTGGTGCAATGTCGCTTTAAGGTGAATTCACGCTTTTTTATGGGGATTTACGCACCTCGGAGGGGAGCGTCTCGACTTCTATAGACGGATTTTTTGTCAACAATCTTATCGACGAAGCGCGGCATATTTCATTTGCGGAGGACCGCTATCGATGACCGTTAGTTGCGGTTCTTCCAAAGAAAAAGAGCGCCAGAAGGCGCCCTGCTCTGCCGCGCATGCAACGAAACGCAGTCAGCCCAGATGCGGATAGCCACTCACGGTCAGCTCGAAACCATGCGCGTTCGCGCTCAGATGCGCAAACGCGCCGACCGGCAGCGTCACCATGTCCGGGATATGGCCGAATTGCAGCCCGGTCACCACCGGTATGCCGACCACCGAGCGGATCTGGTTCACCATCTCGCGCAGATCGTAGCCGTTGTCGTAGTCGAACGGCTTGCCGCCCGAGAAGTCCCCGAGCACGAGCGCCTGCTGGCGCGCGAGGATGCCCGACAAATGCAGTTGATAAATCATCCGCTCGATGCGGAACGGCTGCTCGTTGACGTCCTCGACGAACAGGATGCCGCCATCGACGGGCGGCAGGTACGGCGTGCCGATCAGCGAGGTCAGCACCGCGAGATTGCCGCCCCAGAGCATGCCCGAGACGTCGAGCGTCTGTGGCTGTGGCGCCGTTGACTTCACGGTGAATTCGGGCTTCGTGAGCGCTTCCCAGAAGTGATGCATCGTGAACGAGCTGAGGTCCTCGGCGCCGAAATCGCTGCACAGCATCGGGCCGCCGAAAGTCGTCACGCCCGCGCGCGCGTATAGCGCCAGCTGGATCGCGGTGAAGTCGCTATGACCGACGAACGCGATCGGCTGACCGCTCAAACGGCGCTGCAACCCGTCGTAGTCGAGCCCGTGCAGGATCCGCACGGCGCCATAGCCGCCGCGTACCGCGAGCACGATGTCGGGCAGTTCGCGCGTGGGATCGGCAAGCCGGTTCAGCTCGGCGGCACGCTGCCCGTCGGTGCCCGCAAAGCGCTGATAGCGCCGCTCGGTGGCCTGCACCCCGTCGATGCGGTGGCCCTCGGCGCGCAATCGCGAGATCGCGCGATGCACGGCTGACGGGTCGTGGGGATAGCCCGAAGGGGCGATGAGCTCAAAGGTGCGATGAACGGTCATGGCGACAATTTTGAGTTCTTAGGGATCGACACCATTCTGCACGACGCCGCTTTCAGCGCCATTACCATCTGCCCGCGCCGCGCGCGCGGCCCGGCTCGCACGCCGGCGTTCGGCGAAGAACGCCTTGAGCGCCGCGCCGCATTCGTCTTCGAGAACCCCGCCCGCCACGCTCGTATGATGATTGAGCTGACCGTTCGCGAATGCGTCGACGACGCTGCCGCACGCGCCCGTCTTCGGATCGCGGGCGCCGAACACCACCCGCGCGATGCGCGCATGCATGATCGCGCCGGCGCACATCAGGCACGGCTCCAGGGTGACATAGAGTTCGCAGCCCGGCAAGCGGTAGTTGCCCAGAGCGTGGGCGCCTGCACGCAACGCGGCCATCTCGGCGTGCGCGGACGGATCGTGGCCGCTGATCGGGTGATTGAAGCCTTTCGCGATGACGACGCCGTCGCGCACCAGCACGGCGCCGACGGGCACCTCGCCGGCCGCCCGGGCTTCCTCGGCCGCAGTCTGGGCGAGACGCATGAAGTGCTGATCGCGTTCGCTAACCGCAGCCTCGACGGGCACAGCCTGCTGCGCCGCTTCGTCGGCCGGCAGCGACGGCAGGTCCGTCACGACACCCCCGACGTTGCGGTGATCTCGCTCGCAGCGCGCTCGGATACGCGCTCCGCGATACGGCGGCAGTATTCGTGCGGCACGACCATCGGGCCGCCGCGCAGCGATTCGAGCGCCATGTCGAGTGCGAGCATGCGCGCGCGCAGCCGGCATTGGGCGCTCTTCTCGCTCACGCGCGCCAGCGCCGCTTCCAGATCGCGCAGCGCGCGCAACTGCTCCACGGCAGGCGGCACGAAGCCGGCGTTCTTCAGGATACGGTTGGCCACCCGCACCTCCTCGGGTACGAACAGGTCGTCGCCCAACTCCTGGGGCACGCCGGCACCCGGCAAATCGTCGAACTCACCGCGCGCGGCAGCGGCGGCAATCCGTTGTTCGACGAGAGCATCAAGCAATTTCATCGATAGTCCACTACGTTGCGGCGAGAGCATTCTATCAGGGTAAGTCCTGAGCGTAGGCACCGCTCCGACATACCGAGTAGAGGACTTCCTGTAAGTCGGCGGGCCTCGTACGGATTCGTCCGATAGGCAGAAGGCCGTCGGCTGGGGTATGTTGAGCGCCTGATGCTTGCGGACACAACTTCCGCCCCTTTTACTTTCCCGTCGATGCACTCATGAAATTGCGCCTTGCTCCGTCCCGGTCACCGTCTGCCGCTCCCTCTCACTGTTGCGGCGCAATCGCGCGTGGTGTTCGCCTCACCGCCGTCGGCGCGCTGGTCGCGCTGGCGCTGTCGGGTTGCGGCGTATTCTGCGGCGCGGCGGGCGGCAGTGGCGGCGGACTCGCCGGCGCCTGCAGCACCGGCATGCGCTTCTAGCCCGCCGCCGCGCAGCGCCTGGGTATCCCCCTAATCCAAACGGACCAGACCATCGCGCGTGCCCGATGATAGCCTCGAACCAGACAAAACAGGCGCCGCGTCCATGCCTCGCGCGGCCGGCGCCGCCGGACCGGGCGCCGCCCGGCCAGACTGGACGGAGACATCATGGGACGCCCCAAACGCAAACGCTACGTGGCAGGCGGCTGCCTCATCGCGATACTCGTCGTCGGCGGCTTTTTCGTCGCGCGGACGGACTACGTCCCGACGCACGCGAGCGACACCTATCCGCACTTGAGCCAGGCCCAGATGAGCATCTCGGTGCTGAGCACGCTCGACGCACACTGAACCTGAACCCGATCAGCGCGCCAGCACCCTGGCGATCGCGTCGACCACCGTTGCGACGTTCTTGTCGTTGAGCCCCGCGACGCACATGCGGCCCGAGCGCAGCACATACACGCCGAGTTCCTCGCGCAGCCGGTCGACTTGCTGCGGCGCGAGCCCCGTGTAGGTGAACATGCCACGTTGACGGACGTAGCGCGACAGCGCCTCGCCCTCGATATGCGCGGCGAGGCCATCGTGGATCGCGACGCGCATGCGCGCAATGCGCTCGCACATCGCCGCCAGTTCGTTGCGCCAGGACAGGTTCAGCTCCGGCGTCGAGAGCACGCGCGTGACGATCTTCGCGCCGTGCGTCGGCGGATTGCTGTAGTTCGAGCGCACCGAGCCCGTCAATTGTCCGAGCACGCGATCGGCCGCGGCGGCATCTTCGCAGATCACGTGTAGACCGCCGCAGCGCTCGCCGTACAGCGAGAAATTCTTCGAGAACGAGTTCGCCACGAACGCAGGCATGCCGCGCCGCGCGAGTTCGCGCACCGCGAACGCATCGTCGTCGAGGCCTGCCCCGAAGCCCTGGTACGCCATATCGACGAACGGCAGCAGTTCGCGCTTTTGCAGCACGTCGATCAACTGAAGCCACTGCCCTTCGTCGAGATCGACGCCGGTCGGGTTGTGGCAGCACGCGTGGAGCAGTACGAGGCTGCGCGCCGGCAGTGCATCGATGGCGGCGAGCATTGCGTCGAATTTCAGCCCACCCGTCGCTTCGTCGTAATACGGGTACGTGTTGACCGCGAAACCGGCCCGCTCGAAGATGAAGCGATGGTTTTCCCAGGTCGGGTCACTGACCCAGACTTCGGCCTGCGGAAAGTAACGCTTGATGAAATCGGCGCCCACCTTGAGCGCGCCCGAACCGCCGAGCGTCTGAACCGTCGCGATGCGTGCCTGCGCGCGCGCCGGGCACTGCGCGCCGAACACGAGCGTCTGCACGGCGTCGCGGTACGCGGCGAAACCGGCCATCGGCAGATAGGGCTTCGGACCGGGTTCGTCGAGGATCGCGGCCTCGGCGGCGTGGACCGCGCGCATCACGGGCAGGCGGCCGTCGTCATCGAAATAGATGCCGATGCTGAGATTGACCTTGTTCTCGCGCGGATCCTTCTGGAAGTTTTCGTTCAGCGTGAGGATCGGATCGCCGGGATATGCATCGATATGTTCGAACATGGTGTTTGCTGGAGAGGACGATAAAAACGGTCTAACGGCTCGTGATACCACGCTCGTGCGCGGCGCGCGCCTTGCGTTGCCAGACCCGCCACGCAAGCGCGAGCAGACCGAGCCAGACCGGAATGAGCCACACGGAGACGCGCAGTTCCGGCGTAAGGTACATCACCACGAGCACGCCTGCGAGAAACACGAGACACAGCCAGTTGGTGAACGGATAGCCGAGGCTACGGAACGACGTCGTTTGCCCGGTCTTCGCCTTGTCGCGGCGAAACGCCAGGTGAATGATACTGATCATCGCCCAGTTGATGATCAACGCCGACACGACGAGGCCCATCAGCAGCTCGAACGCCTTGCCGGGCATGAAGTAATTGATGACCACGCAGGTCGCGGTGGCTGCCGCGGACACCCCGAGCGCCGTGAGCGGAATGCCACGCCGATTGACCCGCACAAGCGCGCGCGGCGCATTGCCCTGCTCCGCGAGACCGTAGAGCATGCGGCTGTTGCAATACACGCCGCTGTTGTAGACCGACAGCGCCGCGCTCAGCACGACCAGATTGAGCACGTGGGCGATGGCGTCACTGTTCAGCGCGTGAAAAATCAGCACGAAGGGGCTGCCGCTCGTCACCACCTTCTGCCACGGATAGAGCGAGAGCAGCACGCCGAGCGCACCGATGTAGAAGATCAGGATACGGAAGATCACCTGATTGGTCGCGCGTGGAATCGTCTTCGCGGGGTCGTCGGCCTCGGCCGCCGTGATGCCGACGAGCTCGAGCCCGCCGAACGAAAACATGATGACGGCCATCGCCATCGCGAGGCCAGCCACGCCATGCGGGAAGAACCCGCCATAACGCCACAGGTTCGCAACGCCGGCCTGTGGGCCCGCTGCGCCCGAAAACAGCAACCAGCCGCCGAACACGATCATGCCGACGATCGCGAGCACCTTGACGATGGCGAACCAGAACTCGAGTTCGCCATACGACTTGACGCTCGTGAGATTGACGGCGTTGATGAGCACGAAGAACACGAGCGCCGATACCCAGCCCGGAATGCCCGGCCACCAGTAATGAACATAGATGCCGACCGCTGACAATTCGGCCATGCTGACGAGCACGTACAGCACCCAGTAGTTCCAGCCGGAGAGGAAGCCCGCGAAGTGGCCGCAATACTTGTCGGCGAAATAGCTGAACGAGCCCGCGACGGGCTCGTCGACGACCATCTCGCCGAGCTGGCGCATGATGAAGAACGCGATGACGCCAGCCAGCGCGTAGCCGAGCAGCACGGAAGGCCCAGCCGTCTGGATGGTCTGCGCAATGCCGAGAAAGAGCCCTGTACCGATTGCACCGCCGAGGGCGATCAACTGGATGTGGCGATTCTTGAGGCCGCGTTTGAGATGGCCGTTTTCTTCGTTTGCAACCATGGCGCTTCCCGATACCGCACTGACCGACGAACGGCGAGCCGCTCGTGACGGCGCGTGAAGTCACGAATCATACGCCGTCGTGCAACGCTGTGGATTTGTGCCGGGCAAATGCGCCCGGGCCGCGCGCCAGAATCAGGAAGTGCTGCAAGATCCTTGCGGGACCGGAGCGTCGCTTACGCCGCTTCCCCGGCATAGCGAATCTGGTTCTTGCCGTGCTGCTTGGCGGCATACATCGCGCGATCCGCTTCGTTCAGCAGCATTTCCGGTCGCGCGTGAGCGTCGTTGAAGAAACTCACACCAATGCTGCACGACGCGCTCAATTCGGCGCCATCCAGCACAACCGGCGTAGACGAGGCCTTGAGCAGCCTCTTGCCGATGCTCCAGCAGTCTTGCGGCGAACCGACGCCCTGGAGGATCGCCACGAACTCATCGCCGCCGATTCGTGCGAGGAAATCGCCCTCTCTCAACGCCCGGCTCAAGCGCTCGCCGATCACGGTCAGAAAATGATCGCCGGCTTCGTGCCCGTGGACATCGTTGACCTGCTTGAAGCCGTCAAGATCGACGAAGGCGATCGCGAATGTGCCGTTGGATTTCGCGCAACGGGCCATCGACGTTTCCAGATTCGCCACCAGCGAGCGTCGATTGGGCAAACCCGTCAGCGGGTCGAGAAGTGCCGCCTCTTCCAGACGGCGTTGCTGCTCCCTCAACTCGGTGATGTCGGCAATGAGGAAGATGAAATTGTCGATGCGACCGGGATTCGATTTGACCGCCGTGACAGTTGCACGCGCAACGAAACCGTCGCCATTCTTCTTGGTCCCCGTGCTCTCGACGCGAAGATAATCGGAACCGCCCAGGATAGTCGAGAAATCCGTGACGCCTTCGGCGATCTTCAGAAACGACTCGATGGGACATCCCAATACTTCGGCTTGGCTAAAGCCGGAAATCGAACAAAACGCGTCGTTGATCTCGATGATCGTGCCGGCCTCATCGGTAATGGCAATTGCCTCGCCGGAGTAGGTAAAAACGTTCGCGGCCTTGAGCAGCCGCTGCTGGGCGGTTTTCTGGAACGTGATGTCCCGGGCAATCTTGGACGCGCCGATAATCGCGCCGTCCGAATTTCTGATCGGCGATACCGTCACCGACGTGTCGATCTGGGTGCCGTCCTTGTGAATCCGAACGGTCTCGAAGTGATCGACCCGCTCGCCCCGGATCACGCGGGACAAAATCATGTGCTCTTCTTCGAGGCGCTCCGGGGGAATCAGAACCAGCACGGGCCGGCCGATGATTTCATCGGGCTCGTAGCCGAACATCGCGCGCGCACCATGGTTCCATGAGCGGATGATGCCGTCGAGCGTCTTGGCAATGATTGCATCGTCGGACGAATCGATGATGGCATCCGCGAGATAGCGCGAAGTCGTCTGGTCGAAAATATCGACGAGGCCCGCAAGCGCATTTTCACCCATGGAATTCGCCTTCGCCGATGCCACCGGATTCTTTGCGCCGCTGCTGCCCTGCCATACCGAAACCATTCCGGAACACATGTTTCACTCTCCTCGCGCCGTGTGGTGCTCGCAGCAGATATTATTTAAGAAACCACCGGAGAATTGTTTTGGGACCTATTTTAAAAACTGATAAAGATCATTTTTGATACAGCGAGCCCCCTTGCAAGTGATCGAGCAATCCGTCTGGATGACTGGACTTCGAAATCTCGAAGACGCACAAACATAAAAGGCGGGATATTCCGGGCGAGCTGCGGCAACCCGCCGCATTCGATTTTCTATTTTTTTGATTTTTCTCTCGTGTTCGGCGTGGCTCCCTCCCTATCCTGACGACCCTTCCCGAAGTTCATGCAGGAGAGAAACCATGAGCCCATTTTCGCTGATTGACACAAGCTGTTTGCGCAACCGATTCCGGTCGTTCGCCAGGCCTCTTGCCGCGCACACTGCAAGCCCAGCCGTTCCGGACCAACACAAGCCGCTGGACGAGCCCGTCGAAGCCGCCAGCTCGCTGTCGGTCGCGCTCGGCATCACACTCTCGTTCGTGCTCGTGTCGGCTGGCGTGATGGAGGCGTTCCATATCCTGTTCGACTAACGGTACGTCTGGGCACCCAATTCGTGTTGTCGTTAAACCCTTGCAATTTGCGTCCAGGCAATTTTTCGCTTGCGGATTCGCTGCAAAAGCACAGGTTCAGAACCAGAATAGATACCGACCATCGACGTAGCGAAGCAGATCCGGCTGCGTACGGCAACCGGATGAATGCCAGCCCGCCGTCCATGCACGTTCCGGGAATCAGACCAACGGCAATGGACCGACGAAGATTCCGCCGACGTATCGATTTATTGAACATGGCCAGCGTTCGTGGCGATTTTCAGTAATCGACAAGCAATGCTCTTATAAAACGTATTCAACGAGACAGGTTGTTCGGAGATAAAGCGTGAAAACTGTAGTGCGTCTGTATAGATTCAGAATCCTCACAGTTCTCCTCGGGAGCGTTCTTCTCGTCTCGTGTCTGGCGGGGCGCTGGCATTCTGGGCATACGCAAACTCGATGATCACCTCAACGTCATATTGCTGGGAAACGCGCTCCCCATTAAACAACTGGATGAGCTTCGCTCAGCGGAACTGGATGCACGCCGTGAAATATTCCGGACAGTGGTATCCCGGGATCCCGGGCGATTAAGCCGCTCTCTGGAAGCGATACGAAGGGACATTCGTCTTATCGACAAGTCGTGGGCCGAATACTATCCAGCGGGCGTCAGCGGACCACACGAAGAGGTCATCAGTGGTGAGTTGAACCGCGAGCTTCCGCGATTGAAGGCTGGTCTGGAGTATGGCGCCGTCCAACTTCAGGCGGGCGATTTCGCCAACGCAACCGTCTGGCTGGAAAAAAACCTCGATTTTCTGAACCACTTCGACAGCCTGGTCGCAGAAGACATAGAAACCAATGTGGACCAGGCCACGCAACTATCCAGTGAAAGCCAGGGAGTGCTTAGAACGATGCTCCTGACGATGCTCATACTCGTGAGCCTGAGCATTCTTGCGATGATCATCGGATCGTTTTATGTATTGCGGCAAAGAGACGTGGCAGTGGCCGAGTCGAAATACCACTCGTGGCTGACCAATCGGCTCTTCGAATTGACTCAGGACGGCGTCATGGTGACCGACGCCAATGGAAAGATTCAGCGGGTCAATCCGGCATTTACGCGGTTGACGGGGTACACCCCAAGCGACGTGCTGGGGCGCAATCCCCGCATTCTCAGCTCGGGCCGGCAGCCGCCCGGATTTTATGGCGAGTTCTGGAAAGAGCTAAAGGACAAGGGGTACTGGAATGGCGAACTCTGGAATCGCAGGAAAAGCGGCGATCTTTATCTCGAGTCGCTGACGATCGCCGGCGTACGGGACGGCGTCGGGAACTGCTCGCACTACGTCGCCATGATGACGGACATTACGCAGCGCGTCCAAAAGGAAGAACGGCTGAATCACTTCGCCACGCATGATGCCCTCACCGGCTTGCCGAACCGGATGTTGCTCAATGAGCGTTTGCAGCAAGCGGTCCTGCGCGCGAGGCGCAAAGGCAATCGTGTCGCGGTGATGTTCATCGATCTCGACGGCTTCAAGCAGATCAACGACACCTGGGGTCACGGCGCGGGCGACGACGTCCTTCGGACCGTCGCCGAACGTCTACGGCATGCGCTGCGGGAGACTGACACGGTTGCTCGCCTCGGGGGTGACGAGTTTGTCGCCGTTCTTGAGGGCATGCATGAACGGGATGAGATGATCGGCATCGCACAGAAGCTGATCTATGCCGTCGGACGCGCGATCGACGTGGGCGACTCCGACGCCAGTGTCACGCCGAGTATCGGGATCAGCATCTTCCCCGAGGATGGCACGTCGGCTGAGCAACTGAGCGCTCGCGCCGACGAGGCGATGTACATCGCCAAGGGGGCCGGGAAAAACCAGTTCTGCTTCTATGCGGATGTGGTTTCAACTGCGGTTGTGCGTTGAACGAGGCACCCGTGTCGTGCAGCGACGATTTGTGTGCTCGATACCGTCACAACCGCAATGCTGCGGCAAGATCATCGTGCTCGAAGGCACTCGCCATGCGTGCGATCTCTGCACGCCTGCAGCCGACTTCCTGAGCAACCGCCTGCCACGTTTGGGTCACGTCGGCCACCTCGCGGATCGTGGCCCGAGCCTGCTTCACCGACAAGCCGAAAAACTCCGCTGCACTTTCAAGGAGACCGACCGAACACGTTCCCTCGTCGAGATCGATATTGGTCGTCAGAATGCGCGCCTTCACGTCAGTTGGTGTGGGATTGAGGTCATAGGCCGGTGACAATACCCAGCCGTCGCGACCGGTCCAGAGGAAACCGTGGTTGCGCAAATGGTCATCGACATTGGACACCAGCACGTTGAAGGTCACGCGGCGAAACAGTTGCGCAGCATCGGAACGCGCCTTCGCTCCGTGTTGTGTCAGCGCGTCAACCAGTTCGGGATAACTGCCGCGTTGGCCGTCCCGCGATCCCGTCATCAACATGGCCGAGAGAAAGGGAATGCGAATGCTCCCCGTGCGATCGAAGCGACGCGACAGCAACACAGGCTTGCCCGCTACCTGAAGCAGTTCGTGATGCGGAGTCGAAATACCGGTGCGCTCGGCCAGGCGCAGGGCGACTTCCTCCCAAGCCTCGATGCTGTATTCGTCGGTGTCCTTCGGGAATTTGGCAATGGACAAATGACCATACTGATCGATGACCGATGCCTTGGGACGCGCGCCACCGAGTGACGATCCAGGAGCGAAGATCAGTTGCAGATCCTCATCGGTTTCCTCGTTCCGCAGGATCCGCTCAGTGATTTGAAGCAACCGCCCCAATTCAATCAGTGCGGGGACACCTGCGGACACGGGCGCCTGGAATTCGTCTTTTCCGCTCCAGCGGAACCGCAGCGCGCCCAAGCGCGTTTCATCAGCTACGCCCAGCAGATAGTTCAGTTCACTGAGCGGGCGGACGCGCCGACCCTCCCGTTCGGCCTGCCGACGCTCCGCGCGCTGCATAAGGCGGCGCCCCCAGGTATCCGGCGCCGAATCGCCAATCGAGCCAAAGATGGGCTGATCAGGCGGCGGCGGGAAAATACCACGCGTCAGTGCCAGCGCCGGTTCAATCGAAAAGCGCTCGTCGTCGGCCAGCCAGGTCTCGTCATATTCGAACGTGACGGTTTCCTCACGACGCGACGCATGGCGCCTGAGCAACCCCACGGGTCGCGGCGTGCCGTCGAGATCGATGTATACCTCGACATCAGCCATGGTCACCCTTCCCTCCGACGCCACGAGGCAGCCGGACGCGCTGCGGTAATGCCGCGGTTGCCAGTGACTGTCCCACTGTGTCCCGGGCCGCGTCGGCAACCTCCTGCAGTCCATCCAGAAGTCCGAGCGCTTGCAGCACGGCCGCGTAGATGCCGATGCTCACGCCAGGATCGCCCGCCTCGACGCGCTGCAGCGTCGCTCTCGACGTGAAGGCCCGCTCGGCGATCACCGCCATGGTCAAGCGGCGACGGCGGCGTGCATCGTGGATATCGGTGCCCAATCTGCGCAGCGCCCGTCGGACGCCAGCGGAGGGAGTGTGAGGGGTTGGCATTTTGCTAGCTTCGTGTAACTCTATGGCGGTTAATGTATCACGAAGATAGCATTTTAGTTTGTCGCGCCAGAATTGTCTGGTCGCCTCGCCGCAATTGCGGCATTAATGGCAGGAGGTGCGTACAACAAGCCGCACACTCCGCGCCCTTACAAAGACGAGCGCGCCCGCCGAAGCTTCGTCTGCCGCCTCCTTTGCGCAGCAAACATCGTCCTGGCTACCAGCGACCTTGAATCGAAGGAGTCGATTCGGGGCATGGAATTGACCGTCGCAGATTCATCCGGGCCTGCCACACGATCCCGTACGAAATGACATGAGCGGCCGTCACGCGCTCGTAAGCCACCCTCCCTTTGCTGCTTGTGCGTCTGCGCGAATGACCCAAGCAGTTTCCCAACGAGAAACGGCCCGGGCGCTCATGCGCCCGGGCCGTCAAGTCCAGACCTTGCCGTTACACCGTTCGGTAGCTGAAGCGCTACCTTGATTCAACGGCATCAGGGCTCAGGTACGTTTTATCACCAGGTCGTGCCGGCACGTGCCAGACGTCCCTTCACTCCCACTCAATCGTCGCCGGCGGCTTCCCCGAAATGTCATACACGACACGATTGATCCCGCGCACCTCATTGATGATGCGATTCGACACGTGTCCGAGCAGTTCATGCGGCAGGTGTGCCCAATGCGCCGTCATGAAGTCGAGCGTCTGCACCGCGCGCAGCGCGACGACATACTCATAGGTCCGGCCATCGCCCATCACGCCGACGCTCTTCACCGGCAGAAACACCGCGAACGCCTGGCTCGTGAGCTCGTACCACGACTTACCGCTTTCCTTGTCGATGGTCGTGCGCAGCGTCTCGATGAAAATCGCATCGGCGCGACGCAGCAGGTCCGCGAAATCGCGCCGCACCTCGCCGAGGATACGCACGCCCAAGCCCGGGCCCGGGAACGGATGACGATAGACCATCTCGTGCGGCAGTCCGAGCTTCACGCCCAGCTCGCGCACTTCGTCCTTGAAGAGTTCGCGCAGCGGCTCGAGCAGCTTCAGGTTCATCGTGTCGGGCAAACCGCCGACGTTGTGGTGGCTCTTGATCGTGTGAGCAGCCTTCTTGCCCTTGCCGGCCGACTCGATCACGTCCGGGTAGATCGTGCCCTGCGCGAGCCATTTCGCGTCGGTGAGCTTGGCAGATTCAGCCTGGAACACTTCGACGAATTCCGCGCCGATGATCTTGCGCTTCGCCTCCGGATCCGTGACGCCCGCGAGCTTCGAGAGGAATGCTTCGCTCGCATCGACGTGGATCACCTTCACACCGAGGTTGCCCGCGAACATCGACATCACCTGCTCGGCCTCGTTCAAGCGCAGCAAACCGTGATCGACGAACACGCAAGTCAGTTGATCGCCGATCGCGCGATGCAGGAGCGCCGCCGCCACCGATGAATCGACGCCGCCCGACAGCCCCAGGATCACCTGCTCGCTGCCGACCTGCTCGCGAATCTTCGCGACGGCCTCGTCGATGTAGTGGCCCATTTCCCAGTCGGCCTTCGCACCGCAGATGCCGACCACGAAGCGCTCGAGCATCGCGCGGCCCTGCACGGTATGCGTGACTTCCGGGTGCCATTGCAGGCCGTAGAAGTGACGCTTCTCGTCGGCCATTGCCGCGATCGGGCACGATTCGGTCGATGCCATCAGCTGGAAGCCCTCGGGCATTTCCGTGACCTTGTCGCCGTGGCTCATCCAGACCTTGAGCATGCCGTGGCCTTCGGCCGTGCGGAAGTCCTCGATGCCTTCGAGAAAGCTCGTGTGGTTGCGCGCGCGCACTTCGGCGTAGCCGAATTCGCGCAGATGGCCGCCGTCGACCTTGCCGCCGAGCTGCTCGGCCATCGTCTGCATGCCGTAGCAAATGCCGAGCACCGGCACGCCGAGTTCGAACACGGCTTGGGGCGCGCGCGGCGTGTCGGCATCGGTGACCGAATTCGGGCCGCCGGAGAGGATGATGCCCTTCGGGGCGAATTCGCGGATGAACGCGTCGTCGACGTCGTACGGATGGATTTCCGAGTAGACGTGGGCTTCGCGCACGCGGCGTGCAATCAGCTGGGTGACTTGCGAGCCGAAATCGAGGATCAGGATCTTGTCATGCATGGCAGCGGACGGACTCTAAAAAAGAACGGATACAGAAAGCCGCGCGTAACGACCTGCGCGGCATGAATTCGATGCGTCTGGCAAACCGGGCTGGCCCGGCGTTGTGCGCCAATGCGTAGCGGATGGGCAACAGGGCGCTTCAACCATGCAGCGGCGGTCTGGGCGCGCCGGCCGCTTCGTCGCGCGCCGCGTTGCGGGCGGACTGCAAACCTGGCGGCGTCATGCCCGGCACGGCGGCGCCCGGTGCGCTGGACAGCATGGGCCCAGCATCGCTCGCGGGACCACGCGCCACGGGCGGCACGCTCGCGGGACCGGCCGGCGTGACCACCGGTGCGACGACGGGTTCGCGCGGCACGATCACGGGGCGTTCGACCTGCGCCGTCGTATCGACGCCAACCGGTTCGCGGCGCGCAGCAAACGGCGGCACCGGACGACGCGGCGCATCGGCGACAGCCACGACGGCCTGTTCGCGGTCGCGACGCCGAACGGCACCGGCGAGCCGCACACCACCGAGGCCGAGCACGATGAGCCCGACGCCGAGAACACCCGCGATCAGTTGCCCGAAGCCGGTCAGACGCGGCGCGTGCACGCCGATGGTCCACACCAGCACCAGCACCCCGGCGAGCCAGTTCACATGACCGATCACCTTGCCGACGGCCGCGGTCAGCGCGCCATCGATGGCCGCGCGCACCGCAAGCCACGCGAGGGCGACCAGCCCGAGGCCGAGCAGTTGCCCAACCAGCTCCGGCTGCGGCTGCACCAGTTGCAGCGCGTCGTACAGCGAACTCCACGGGGTCAGCAGGAACAGCACCCCGAAGGCCAGCAGCAACAACGCATCGGCGATCAGTACAACACGCAGCAGCGGTTTCATGGGCGTTTAGTCCACGTGGTAGTTGGGCGCTTCCTTCGTGATCTGGACATCGTGCACGTGCGATTCGCGCATGCCTGCCGAGGTGATTTCGACAAACGAAGCCTTGTCGTGCATTTCATCGATCGTGCGGCAGCCGCAGTAGCCCATCGAGGCGCGCACGCCGCCGATCAGCTGGAACAGGATCGCGTTGACCGAGCCCTTGTAGGCGACGCGGCCTTCGATGCCTTCCGGCACGAGCTTGTCGATGTTCGCGGAGTTGTCCTGGAAGTAACGGTCGGCAGCACCGTCCTTCATCGCGCCCACCGAGCCCATGCCGCGATACGACTTGTACTGGCGGCCCTGGTAGAGGAACACGTCGCCCGGCGACTCTTCGGTGCCGGCGAACATGCTGCCCATCATGACGGCGTTCGCGCCGGCGGCCAGCGCCTTGCTGACGTCGCCCGAATAACGCACGCCGCCGTCGGCGATGACCGGCACGCCCGTGCCCTTCAACGCGTCCGACACGTTCGCGATCGCGCTGATCTGCGGCACGCCCACGCCTGCGACGATCCGCGTCGTGCAGATCGAACCCGGGCCGATGCCGACCTTCACGCCATCCGCGCCGTATTCGACGAGAGCGCGCGCGGCGTCGGCCGTCGCGATGTTGCCGCCGATCACCTCGACGTGCGGGAAGTTCTTCTTCACCCAGCGCACGCGCTCCAGCACGCCCTGGCTGTGACCGTGCGCCGTATCGACGACGATCACGTCGACACCCGCCTGCACCAGCAGTTCGACGCGCTCTTCGTTGTCCGGGCCGACGCCGACGGCCGCGCCTGCGCGCAGCTTGCCATGCTCGTCCTTGCAGGCGGCCGGGTGTTCGGTTTGCTTGGTGATGTCCTTCACCGTCATCAGGCCGCGCAGTTCGAATGCGTCGTTGACGACCAGCACGCGCTCGAGGCGGTGGCTGTGCATCAGCGCCTTCGCTTCGGCGAGCGCGGTGCCTTCCTTGACGGTGACGAGGCGCTCGCGCGGCGTCATGATCGAGCGCACCGGCTCGTCGAGACGCGATTCGAAGCGCAAGTCGCGGTTCGTGACGATGCCGATCAGCTGTGCGCCCTCGACGACCGGGAAGCCCGAAATGCCATGCTGCTGCGACAGCGCGATCACGTCGCGCACCTTCATCTGCGGCGGCACGGTAATCGGGTCGCGCACGACGCCCGACTCGAAACGCTTCACCTTCGCGACCTCGCGCGCCTGTTCGGCGGGCGTGAGGTTCTTGTGGACGATGCCGACGCCACCCTGCTGTGCCATCGCGATCGCGAGACGACCTTCGGTCACCGTATCCATGGCGGCCGAGACGAGCGGAATGTTCAGGGAAATATTGCGGGTCAGCCGTGTTTTCAGGCTGGTGTCGCGCGGCAGAACGTCGGAGAAGGCGGGAACGAGGAGCACGTCATCGAACGTGAGTGCTTTCTGGATCAGACGCATGGCGAATCCTATAGGCGCAAAAGCAGATTATACGCGATACCTCCCCGGATTTCACCTGTACGAACAATCGGTTAGCGGCGCCAGGCGACTTTTTTCGCCCTCTTCCGACGCCCCGTCCGGCCCGAATTTCGCTTGTGCGTTCGCTTGCCGTTCGAAGCGGTTTCGTTTGAGCGGTTGCGTTTGCCGGGACCGCTAACCGGTGCAGGATTGAACAAGACAGCCGCGCGCGAGCCAGCTAAGCTCGCCGTCATTCTGATTCAGGTAGTGAGGCAAGCAAGATGCAGCGCGGTGTGTTGTACGGCGTTCTCGCCGGGGCTTTGTGGGGAACGGTGTTCGTCGTGCCTCGCCAGTTGCAGGACTTCTCGCCGCTTTTGCTCAGCTCGGGCCGCTATGTCATGTACGGGCTCGTCTCGCTCGCGGCCTTGCTGCCGATGCTGCGCCGCATCTGGCCGCGCCTCACGCGCGAGGATCTCGCCGCACTGGTGAAGCTCGCGTTCGCGGGCAACCTGCTCTACTACCTGTGCCTCGCGAGCGCCATCCATATGGTCGGCATCGCGCCGGCCTCGCTGATCGTCGGCGTGCTGCCGGTCACGGTGACCCTGCTAGGCCGCCGCGACCATGGCGCCGTGCCGCTCGCCAAGCTCGTCTGGCCGCTTGCGCTGATCGCGGCCGGCATCGTCTGCATCAACGTCGATGTGTTCTCGGCGGCCGGCGACGGCCAGTCGGGCGACGCGCTCACCAAACTCGCGGGCGTCGGCTGCGCCGTGGCCGCGCTCATCTGCTGGACGTGGTTCGCGGTCGAGAACGCGCGCTACCTGCAACGCAGCGCGCATTTCAGCGGCAACGAGTGGTCGGTGTTGTGGGGTGTCGTGACCGGGGCGCTCGGCGGCATTTTGTGGCTCGTGATTCTCTTGCTGCCCGCCGGCAGCGTGCAGGGCGCCGTATCGGATGCGCGCTGGACGACTTTCTGGCAACTGAACCTGATCGTCGCGATCGGCGCATCGTGGCTCGGCAACGGGCTCTGGAACGCGGCCGCGAAACGCCTGCCGCTCACGCTCTCGGGCCAGATGATCGTGTTCGAGACGCTGTTCGCGCTGCTGTACGGCTTCATCTACGACCACCGGCTGCCGCGCCCGCTCGAAATCGCCGCCATCGTGCTGCTGGTGGCCGGCGTCAGCTGGTCGGTGCGCCAGCATGCCGACGATCCGCCCGCGCCGCACAGCGACGGTCTCGTGCCGCAAGACGATCTGCCTGGACTCGACGGAGATCAGCCGGCGGAGCGGCGCGGCACGGCGGCGTAGCCGGACAACCGCTCAGTCGCCTGAGGGCTTGCCGACGGTCGGCGCAGTGCGCGAATCGCGGTTCTGCCACTTGCGTCCTTCGATCGATCCGTCCTTGCGCGACTTTTCGACGCGTCGCTGACGCGCGGCCTTGGGATCGACGATCAGCGGCCGATATATTTCGACGCGATCGTGGTCGGCGAGCACCGCGTCTAGCGGCTTGAGCTTGCCGTAGATACCAACCTTGAGCCGCGCGAGATCGATCTCCGGATGACGCGACAAGATCGCGCTCGCGTCGATCGCCTGCTGCACCGTCGCGCCCACCGGCAATACGACGGCGATGATCGTCTGCGCATCGGGCAGCGCGTAGCAAACGTCGATCGAGATCGTGGCGGCCGTCATTTGCCGTAGCGCTGGTCGGCGCGCTTCACGAAGGAATCGACGAACGTGTTCGCGATGTGATGAAACACCGGCCCGATCAGCTTTTCGAGGATGATGTTTGAAAACTCGTAGTGCAGCGCGAACTCGATCTTGCAGGCGTCCGCGCGCAGCGGCGTGAAGCGCCAGGAGCCCGTGAACTTGCGAAACGGTCCGTCGGCGAACTCCATGTCGATACGCGTCGGGCGTTCCTGGATGTTGCGGGTGGCGAAATGCTGCTTGATGCCCTTGAAGTTGATGTCGATCTTCGCCTCCATGCCCTTCTCGTCCTGGCGGCGAACTTCGACACCCCCGCACCACGGCAGGAAATTGGGGTAGTCGTTGACATCGGTGACGAGGTCGAACATCTGCTCCGCCGAGTGGCGTATCAACACGGTTTTCTGGACATCTGCCATAGGGTGCGCCGCGCGAGGCGATTAGTAAGGCACCGCGGGCTTTTGCGCGCCCGCTTTGCTAAAATCGTGATTTTAAACGAGTTGGGCACTTTCCATTCATGAGCATCATCGACAACAGAAAGGCCTTCTTCGATTACTTCATCGAAGAGCGCCACGAGGCGGGACTCGTGCTCGAAGGATGGGAGGTCAAGGCGCTACGCGCCGGGCGCGGCCAGATCAAGGAAGGCTACGTGGTGATCCGCAACGGCGAGCTGTTCCTGATCGGCGCGCACATCAGCCCGCTGCCCGAGGCCTCCACCCACATATCTCCGGACCCCGTGCGCACGCGCAAGCTGCTGTTGCACAAGCAGGAGATCGACAAGCTGATCGGCAAGGTGGAGCAACGCGGCTACACGCTCGTGCCGCTCAACTTCCACTACAAGGGTGGGCGTGTGAAGTGCGAAATCGGCCTCGCCAAGGGCAAGAAGATGCACGATAAGCGCGAAACCGAGAAGAAGCGCGATTGGGAGCGCGAAAAGGCGCGCTTGATGCGCTCGCCGACCTGACCCCCTTGCACCTTTGAACCGCCCGCGGCGGCGCGGCAAATCCGCGCGCCGCGGCTTTAAAGCAAGTTCAAACCGCCTTGCTGGCGCCCGCCGCCGACTGCGACACACCCGCGCGATTCACGATCGTGAGCGCCGACGCGATCATCGTGCTCATGTCCGCCAGATTGCCCGGCACGATCAGCGTATTGCCCTGCTTGGCCAGATTCGCGAACGCATTGACGTACTGCTCGGCCACCTTCAGGTTCACCGCTTCGCTGCCGCCCTGCGCCTGGATCGACGCGCCGATCTTCTGGATCGCCTGCGCATTGGCCTCGGCGACCGCGAGAATGGCCTGCGCCTGGCCTTGCGCCTGATTGATCGCCGCCTGCCGCTCGCCCTCGGACTTCTGGATGGCCGCCTCGCGCGCGCCCGAAGCGATATTGATCTGCTCCTGCTTGCGCCCTTCCGAGGCCGCGATCAGCGCGCGCTTCTCGCGCTCGGCCGTGATCTGCGCCTGCATCGCGTGGAGAATCTCCTTGGGCGGCGTGAGGTCCTTGATCTCGTAGCGCAACACCTTGACACCCCAATTCGACGCGGCTTCGTCGAGCGACGACACGATGCTGTGGTTGATGAAATCGCGCTCCTCGAAGGTCTTGTCGAGTTCGAGCTTGCCGATGACCGAACGCAGCGTCGTCTGCGACAGCTGCGTGATTGCGAACACGAAGTTGCTCGACCCGTACGACGCTTTCATCGGATCGGTGACCTGGAAGTACAGCACGCCGTCCACCTGCAGCTGGGTGTTGTCGCGCGTGATACAGATCTGGCTCGGCACTTCGAGCGGGATTTCCTTGAGCACGTGCTTGTAGGCGACCCGGTCGACGAACGGCAGCACGATCGAGAGGCCCGGCGTGAGCGTCGCGTGATAGCGGCCGAGGCGCTCGAGCACCCAGGCGTGCTGCTGCGGCACGATCTTCACGGTCTGGGCGACGAGCACGATGACGATCACGAGCAAAACCACGCCTACGATGGGAACTTGCATGCAGTAACTCCTCTTGCTGGTGACGGGGATGGTGTCAGGCCGCCCGCTTCTTTGCCGCGACGATGAGGCAACTGCCGCGCAGCGCGGTGATTTGATAGACGTTCGCGTCCTCGGCTTCGCCGGGCGCGAGTTCGATGTCCCACTCGGCGCCGCGATACATCGCGCGGGCGTGACGGTCGTGCCAGTTCGGCACGGTAAGCGATTCGCCGATGTCGAGATTGACATCGCGGTTGTGCGCGGCGTCGGCGCGCCGCCGGTTCGGCCGGAAGCGCCGCAACAACGTCACGGCGACCAGTGCGACGAGCGCCGCGATGCCCAGCTGCACGTCGAGCGGCGCCCCGAGCGCCAAGGCGAGCACACCCGCCAGAAAACCCAGCGCGATCATGAGCAGATAAAACGTGCCGGTCATCAGCTCCGCGACGATCAGAACGCCCGCGCCAACCCACCAGAACAGCCCGTGTGGACCCACGTCGATCTCCCAAAGTAAAACACCCCGGCTTGACCGGGGTGTTATAGCACGAAGCTGACACTTTTTTTCGCGTGAGGCGACGCAACCTTGCGCCGCCTCGTGCGCCAACACTTACTTCTGGTTGGCCGCCAGCGCCTGCCACGTCTCGATGACCGTGTCGGGGTTCAGCGAGATCGACGCGATGCCTTCGTCCGCGAGCCACTGGGCGAAGTCCGGGTGATCCGAGGGACCCTGGCCGCAGATGCCGACGTACTTGTTCAGGCGCAGGCACGTTTCGATCGCGCGCTTGAGCATGAACTTGACGGCCGGATCGCGCTCGTCGAAGTCGACGGCGAGCAGTTCCATGCCCGAATCGCGGTCGAGACCGAGCGTGAGCTGCGTCAGATCGTTCGAGCCGATCGAGAAGCCGTCGAAGAACTGCAGGAACTCTTCGGCGAGGATCGCGTTCGACGGTACTTCGCACATCATGACGAGCCGCAGGCCGTTCACGCCGCGCTTGAGGCCGAACTTCTCGAGCAGGCCGACCACGCGCTCCGCCTGCTTGAGCGTACGCACGAACGGCACCATGATCTCGACGTTCGTGAGACCCATCTCTTCACGCACGCGCTTGAGCGCGATGCATTCCATCTCGAACGCCTGGGCGAAGTCCTCGGCGATGTAGCGCGAAGCGCCACGGAAGCCGAGCATCGGGTTTTCCTCGTCCGGCTCGTAGCGCGAACCGCCGATGAGCTTCTTGTACTCGTTCGACTTGAAGTCCGACAGACGCACGATCACGGGCTTCGGATAGAAGGCCGCCGCGATCGTCGCGATGCCTTCGGTCAGCTTGTCGACGTAGAACGCGCGCGGCGAGGCATGGCCGCGTGCGACGCTTTCGACCGCCTTCTTCAGATCCGGATCGACGTTCGGGTACTCGAGAATCGCCTTCGGGTGCACGCCGATGTTGTTGTTGATGATGAACTCGAGGCGCGCGAGGCCCACACCGGCGTTCGGCAGCTGCGAGAAGTCGAACGCGAGCTGCGGATTGCCGACGTTCATCATGATCTTGACCGGAATGGCCGGCAGCTCGCCGCGCTGCACTTCGCTCACTTCGGTTTCGAGCAGACCGTCGTAGATGCGCCCTTCGTCGCCTTCCGCGCACGACACCGTGACCAGTGCGCCGTCCTTCAGCACGTCGGTCGCGTCGCCGCAGCCGACCACGGCCGGCACGCCCAGCTCACGCGCGATGATCGCCGCGTGGCAAGTGCGCCCGCCACGGTTCGTGACGATCGCCGCCGCGCGCTTCATCACCGGCTCCCAGTTCGGGTCGGTCATGTCCGCGACGAGCACGTCGCCCGGCTGCACACGCTCCATTTCCGACGGATCGTGAATCACCTTGACGCGGCCCGCACCGATCTTCTGGCCGATGGCACGGCCGGTCGCGAGCACCTGCGACTGGCCCTTGAGCTTGAAGCGTTGCTCGGCCTTGCCCGCGGCCTGGCTCTTCACCGTCTCCGGACGTGCCTGGAGAATGAAGATCTTGCCGTCGAGGCCGTCCTTGCCCCACTCGATGTCCATCGGACGCTGGTAGTGCTGTTCAATGATGACGGCGTACTTCGCCAGCTCGATCACGTCTTCGTCGGTGATGGAGAAGCGGTTGCGCTGTTCGTGCGAGACGTCGACCGTCTTCACGCGGCCCGGTTCGCCCGGCTGCGTGAATTCCATCTTGATGAGCTTCGAGCCGATCGAGCGGCGGATGATCGGCGCCTTGCCTTGCGCGAGCGTGGTCTTGAAGACATAGAACTCGTCCGGATTCACGGCGCCCTGCACGACGGTCTCACCGAGGCCGTAGCTCGACGTGATGAACACGGCGTCCTTGAAGCCCGATTCCGTATCCAGCGTGAACATCACGCCTGCGGCGCCGCGGTCCGAACGGACCATGCGCTGCACGCCGGCCGACAGCGCGACTTCAGCGTGGGTGAAGCCCTTGTGGACACGATACGAGATGGCGCGATCGTTGTAGAGCGAGGCGAACACGTGCTTGAGACGATCGAGCACGTCCTCGACGCCGACGACGTTCAGGTAGCTTTCCTGCTGGCCCGCGAACGAGGCGTCAGGCAAGTCTTCCGCCGTCGCCGACGAACGCACCGCGAACGACAGTTCGCTCGGCGAGCCGTTCTGGAGCGTCACGAAGCCTGCACGGATCTCTTGCTCGAGGCGCGTTTGCAGCGGCGCGTCGATGATCCATTGACGGATTTCCTTGCCGGCTTCGGCAAGCGCCTTCACGTCGTCGACGTCGAGCGTCTCCAGACGGGCGGCGATCCGCTCAGTCAGGTTGTTGTGTTTCAGGAAGTCGCGGAACGCCAGCGCCGTCGTCGCGAAACCCGTGGGTACGCGCACGCCGGCCTCGGCCAACTGGCTGATCATCTCGCCGAGGGAGGCGTTCTTGCCGCCCACGATCTCGACATCGGTCATCCGCAACTGCTCGAAAGGCACTACATACGCCTGGTCCTTTGCAACGGTGTTAGTCATACAAGCCCCTAAGTGTGAAAAAAATTCACGATTGCGCAAGTGGGCTCGAACGCGCATCGCTCATTGGAAGCAGACGCACGTCTTGCGCAACCTGTTGGAGAAGCAATCGCGGAATTCGCGGGGCTGGATTTACTCGACGGCAAAAGCACGGAGAAGCGCGCGATTGGCCGAAGTTGAGAGAAATCGCGGCAGGTTGTCGTCAGAATGCCCCACGATGGGGGGCGGTTTGACGGGGGTTGCGCTGCAATTGCTTATCCAACAGGTTGCCGCTATTCTACCGTGCCGACCCGGAAAATGCCGCAGTCGCACAGGAATTACGCCGCGAAGGCGTCCGAGGGCCGCCGGCCCGCTTCCCGCGCCCCGCGCGCGCCCATTGCCCCACACGCCTCACACGATGCCGCCCACCGTATTCATTGTCTCCGACGGGACCGGGATCACTGCCGAAACGTTCGCGCACTCGATCCTCTCGCAGTTCGACCAGAAATTCCGCCTCGTGCGCGTGCCCTTCATCGACTCGGCGGACAAGGCCTACGAGGCCGCCCAGAAGATCAACGAAAGCGCCGTCCAGGAAGGCCGCCGGCCGATCGTGTTCACGACGCTCGTCGACAGCAATTCGAACGAGATCGTCAAGCGCTCGAACGCGCTCGTGCTCGACATGTTCCAGACCTTCGTGGAGCCGCTCGAGCAGGAACTCGAACTCAAGTCGAGCCACGCGATGGGCCGCGGCCACCAGAACGCGGACACCGACGAGTACAAGAACCGTATCGAGGCGATCAACTTCTCGCTCGCGCACGACGACGGCCAGTCGAACCGCAATCTCGCCGACGCGGACGTGATCCTCGTCGGCGTATCGCGCAGCGGCAAGACGCCGACGAGCCTCTATCTCGCCATGCAGTATGGGGTGAAGGCCGCCAACTATCCGCTGATCCCCGAGGACTTCGAGCGCGGCAAGCTGCCGACGGCGCTCGCGCACCATCGCGCGAAGATTTTCGGGCTGTCGATCGACCCGCAACGGCTGTCCGAAATCCGCAACGAGCGGCGTCCCGGCAGCAAATATGCGGCGCTCGAGAACTGCCGCTACGAGATCAACGAAGCGGAAGCGATGATGCGGCGTGAGGGGATCAAGTGGCTGTCGTCGACGCACAAGTCGATCGAAGAGATCGCGACGACGATCCTGCAGGAAATCAAGCTCGACAAGCCGGTCTACTGAACGGCAACGGCGCCTGGATACTCAGGTGCCGCGCCGATGGCGCTGCTGGCGGCACTGCTCGAACAAGCAGACGGCCGCCGCAGCCGCCACGTTGAGCGATTCCATGCCGCCCGGCTGCGGAATCGTCACGCGCGCCGCCGCCGCTTCGCGCCACAGCGCCGACACGCCCGCGCCTTCATTGCCGAACACCCATGCCACGCCCGCGCCCAGATCGTATTCGTCGATCGGCTGCGCGCCGTGCGAGTCGGTGATCAGGACCGGCACCGCCAGCATCGCGGCCAGCGCGGCCGGATCCACGTCCTCGTAGACCTGCAGCAGGAAATGCGCGCCCATCGCCGAGCGCAGCACCTTCGACGACCACGCGTAGGCCGTGCCCGGCGTGCAGAACACGTGCTCGACGCCCGCCGCCGCCGCGCTGCGCAGGATCGAGCCGACGTTGCCCGCGTCCTGCACCCCGTCGAGCACGACGCAGGTGCTGCTCACGCGCTCGGGCAACGCGCTTTCCGGCTTGTCGACCAGCAGCAGCATGCCCACGCCGTGCACGACGTTCGACAGCTGGCCGAACAGCGCATCGGGCAGCGACACCACGCGCCGTTCGTCCACGCGCGCGACGATCCGCTGCGCCTCGTCGTGCTGCAGCGCGCCTTCCGTGACGACGCAGTATTCGGGCTGGGCGCCTCCGTCGAGCCACGCGCTCGCAAGGTGAAAGCCTTCGAGCAGCGCCTCGCCGCTGCGGCGCTGTTGATGCGTCGAGCCGGCCAGCGCCTTGAGGCGTTTATAGAGCGGATTGTCGCGCGAGGTGATGGCTTTCACGGGAGGCGGAATAGATCGGAGGATTGAAAACGCAGGCGGCAAGGTATGCCGCCCGTCGATGCCAGTGTACGGGCGCTGGCGTCAGGCAGCGGCGAACGCGTCGCCGTCGCTGCATGCGCCGGCCGGCACCGACATGACGATGCCATGCAGCGCATAGGCCTCGCGCACCGGCGCGAACGAGCGCCGATGATGCTCGCACGGCCCGTGCTCGCGCAGCGCCGCGAGATGTTGCGCGGTGCCATAGCCCGCGTGTGCATCGAATCCGTAGACCGGAAACGCGCCATGCAAGTCGACGAGCAGGCGGTCGCGCGTGACCTTGGCGAGAATCGAAGCCGCCGAAATGCTCGGCACGAGCGCGTCGCCGCCGATCACCGCTTCACTGCGCACGGCCAGCACCGGACAGCGATTGCCGTCGATCTTCGCGAGCGTCGGCGTGATGGCGAGGCCTTGGACCGCGCGGCGCATCGCGAGCATCGTCGCGTGCAGGATGTTGAGCGTGTCGATTTCGTCGACCGATGCCGAGGCGATGCAAAACGCCAGCGAACGCTCGACGATGAACTCGTAGAGCGCCTCGCGCTTTTTCGCGCTGAGCACCTTCGAGTCGTCGAGCCCGTCGATCGGACGCGCGGGGTCGAGGATCACGGCCGCCGTGACCACCGGACCGGCGAGCGGCCCGCGCCCGGCTTCATCGACGCCGCAGACGATGTCGTCGGGGGAATCGAAACTGAAGCCCGGCTGTTGCGCCAGCGACGCGGCTTTCGCCCCGCTCGTCTTCTTCGGCCGGGCACGCGGCGTACTGCCCGTCATGCCTTTCTCCGGCGGCTTTCCACGACGCTCGCGACGACCTCGGCCGCGCGCTCCGACGTGTTCTGCCGCAATGCGTGATGCATCTGCGTGAAGAGTTCCGTCAGCGTGCGCCGGTTTGCCTCGTCGTGCAACTGCGTGAGCGTGGCATCGGCGAGCGCTTCCGGTGTCGCGAAGTGCTGGAGGATTTCCGGCACCACGAAACGCCCGGCGAGGATGTTCGGCAGGCCGACATACGGCAGATAGCCTTGGCGGCGCATGATCTGGCCCGTGAGCCAGGGCACCTTGTACGAAATCACCATCGGCTTCTTGAGCAGCGCGGCTTCGAGCGTTACCGTGCCGCTCTTCACGAGGATGGCATCGGCGGCCGTCATCGCGAGCTGCGATTGGCCATCGATGATCGTGAGCGCAAGTCCCGCATGCTGGTCGGCGAGTTCCTGCAGCTGCGCGTGCAACGCGGGCGTCGCCGCCGGCATCACGAAACGCAGGCCCGGCTCGCGCCCCTGCATGAGTTCCATCGCGTCGAAGAAAGTCGGGCCGATCAGGTTGATCTCCGAGCGGCGGCTGCCCGGCAGCACGGCGATCACCGGACCGCCGTCGGGCAGGCCGAGCGCACGGCGCGCGCCGGCCACGTCGGGTTCGAGCGGGATCTCGTCGGCGAGCGGATGCCCGACGTAAGACGCGGCGACACCGGACTTTTCAAGCAACGCCGTTTCGAACGGGAACACGCACAGCATGTGATCGACCGACTTGACGATCTTCTTGATGCGCCCGCCCCGCCACGCCCAGATCGACGGACAGACGAAATGGATCGTCGGAATGCCCGCGTCGCGCAGCGCGTGTTCGAGGCCGAAGTTGAAATCGGGCGCGTCCACGCCGATGAACACATCGGGCGGATCGGCCAGCAACTGGCGCTTGAGCTCGTTGCGGATGCCGAGGATCTCGGGAATATGGCGCAGCGCTTCGACGTAGCCGCGCACCGTGAGCTTCTCCATCGGCCAGTGCGCGTCGAAGCCGCGTGCGATCATGCGCGGACCGCCGATTCCGTAGTACTGCGTCGAATCCGGCAGACGTTGCTTGAGACCATCGAGCAGCGAGGCGGCCAGCAGATCGCCGGACGGCTCGCCGGCGACCAGCGCCACGCGCAACGGACGGGTTTGCAGCGCCATCGGTTAGCGGATGATGCCGCGCTGCGACTGCACGACGAAGTCGATCAGCGCCTGCACGGGACCATCGCCGTCACCGCCCGCGGAGGCGAGTTCGGCGAGCTGCACCTTGGCCTCTTCGAGCGAGAGACCGTTCTTGTAGAGCAGCCGGTACGCCGAGCGCAGCGCCGAGATCGCGTCGGGCGAAAAGCCGCGGCGGCGCAGACCTTCGACGTTGATGCCGTGCGGCACGGCCTTGTTGCCCGCGGCGATGACGAACGGCGGCACGTCCTGCACGAGCGCCGATGCGCCGCCCACCATCGCGTGCGCGCCGATGCGCACGTACTGGTGCACGCCGGTCATGCCGCCGATGATTGCGTGATCGTCGACCAGCACGTGGCCCGCGAGCTGCGCGTTGCTCGACATGATGATGTTGTTGCCGAGCCGGCAATCGTGGCCCACGTGCACGTAGGCCATGATCCAGTTGTCGTCGCCGATCGTCGTCTCGCCGCGATCCTGCACGGTGCCTGTGTGCAGCGTCGTGAATTCGCGGATCGTATTGCGATCGCCGATCACGAGCCTGGTGGGCTCGTCCTGATACTTCATGTCCTGCGGACGACCGCCGATCGATGCGTAATGACCGATCCGGTTGTCCGCGCCAATCGTCGTGTGGCCTTCGAGCACGCTGTGCGAGCCGACCACGGTACGTGCGCCGATGCTCACATGCGCGCCGACGATCGCGTACGGTCCGATCTCGGCGCTCTCGTCGACTTGCGCGCCGGCTTCGATGATCGCAGTGGGATGAATCCTGCTCATTCGTTCTCGCTTCCGGTTTCGTTGCATGCCGCGAGCGCGCCCTGCTGGCGCACTCGTCGCGGCACAATGCGGCGCGCGTGCTTACGCGGCCGGCTCGACTTTCTTCACGGTGCACATCAGTTCGGCTTCGCACGCCACGACACCGTCGACTTCGGCATGGGCCTTGAACTTCCAGATGCCGCGCATGTAGCGCTCGAACGTTGCGTTGAGGATCAGCTGGTCGCCCGGCTCGACCACGCGCTTGAAGCGCGCGCCGTCGATACCGACGAAGTAGTAAAGCGAGTCGCTCATGTCCTGCGGATCTTCCGAGAACGTGAGCAATGCCGCGGTCTGGGCCAGCGCTTCGAGGATCATCACGCCGGGCATCACCGGACGCGTCGGGAAGTGGCCGGTGAAGAATGGCTCGTTCACCGTCACGTTCTTCAGCGCCTTGATGCTCTTGTGCGGCTCGAGCTCCAGCACCCGGTCCACCATCAGGAACGGATAGCGATGCGGCAGCAGCGTGAGGATCTTGTGGATGTCGAAGTTGAGTTTTTCGATGTTCATGGTGTTTCTTCTCACGCAGAAATTGCGCGAAAGTGACTGCGGATACGGCTGTCCAGCCAATTTTCAAGCCTTGGCGCAGTATGCGCCAGACGCTCGATGCATGGCATGCGGATCAGCCCGAAGCGTAGCTTGACACACGAAAGCCGACGCTCTGATGAACGTCGGCTTTCGCGTATCGCCACGGCGGCCTCGCTGGTCGGGTCAGGCAGTTCCTGCGTTGCGGCCGGCCGGATACGACCGGGGCGACGGGCGAGGTGCGGCCGGCCAGGTGCGGCCGGGACCTTCGCTCAGACCGGCGCGCGCTCGCGGACGCCTTTCGATGCCAGGCGAGACGCTACCAACACGCCGGCCACAAGGCAACCCTTACGCGCCGCCCTTTTCCTTCTCGCCGAGCGTGGCCTCGAGCGCCTTGATACGATCGCGCAGCTTGTCGAGATTGCGCATTAGCGCAGCGCTGCGGTTCCAGTCGGCGTGATCGACGGCCGGAAACGCGCTCGTGTACATGCCGGGCTTGGTGAGCGACTTCGAAACGCCCGACTTCGCCGTGACGATCACGTAGTCGGCAAGCGTCACGTGGCCCGCGATGCCGACCGCGCCGCCGATCATGCAATGGCGGCCAATCGTCGTGCTGCCGGCAATGCCCGCGCAGCCTGCAATCACGGTATAAGCACCGATCTTGCAGTTGTGGCCGATCTGCACGAGGTTATCGATCTTCACGCACTCTTCGATGACGGTATCCGCCATCGCGCCGCGATCGATCGTCGTGTTCGCACCGATTTCGACGTCCGGCCCGATCGAGACGCCGCCGACCTGCGGAATCTTGACCCAGCTGCCCGTGCGCGCATCGCCATCACCCGTGAAATCGGGGGCGAAACCAAAGCCATCGGAACCGATCACGGCGCCCGCATGCACGATTGCGCGCTCGCCGAGACGGCAGCCGTGGTAGACCACGACGCCCGGATACAGGTGCGAATCCGCACCGATCTGCGTGCCGCGCCCGATGAACACGTTGGCATCGAGCCGCACGTTCTCGCCGATCACAGCGCCCGCTTCCACGGTGACGTTCGGGCCGATCACGGCGCTCGCCGCGACCTTGGCCGACGCGTCGACGCTCGCGCTCGCGTGCACGCCTGCCACGGCCTTCGGCGCGGCCAGGTCGATGAACGCCTGGGCGACACGTGCGAAATACGCGTAGGGATTCGGCGTGACGATAAAGCTGCGGCCTTCGCGCGAAGCGAGCTTGTCCAGATCGGCCGCGCTGACCAGCACGGCGCCGGCGCGCGTCGAATCGACTTGCGCGAGGTACTTCGGGTTGGCGAGAAAGGCGAGCTGCTGCGGGCCGGCCTGGTCGAGCGGCGCGAGACTGCCCACGCGCTGCGCCGCATCGCCCACTACTTCGCCGCCGAAGCGGCGGACCAATTCCTCGAGCGTAAATGCCATGCGTGTACCGCTCCTGCTGTTCAGTTGCCGCTACTGCCGTTCGTGGCGAGCGCCTTGAGCACCTGGTCGGTGATGTCGATGCGCGGGCTCACATAGACCGCTTCCTGCACGATCAGGTCGTAATGCTGCTGCTCGGCGATCTGCTTGATCACCTTGTTCGCCTTGTCGAGCACCGCGGCGAGTTCTTCGTTGCGGCGCTGGTTCAGATCTTCACGAAACTCGCGCTGCTTGCGCTGAAAGTCGCTGTCGAGCTGCGACAGGTCGCGCTGCTTTTGCGCCCGGTCGGTCGGCGACAACGACGCCGCGCTCTTGTCCAGCGAGTCCGACATCGACTTCAGGCGCTGGGCCATGTCCTGCAGATCCTTGTCGCGCTTTGCGAACTCGGCTTCGAGCTTGGTTTGCGCGGCCTTGGCCGGAGCCGATTCCCGCAGGATGCGGTCGGAGTTCACTGCCGCAATCCTCGCCTCCTGTGCCTGGGCCGCTGCTGCGCCCACGGTCGCCATGGTGAGCGTCAGCGCCAGTGCTCCAATCACACGTCTGGAAAACATACCCGTTCGCAAAGTCATCCTCTCGTTTATCTAGATCGTTCAGGCAAGCCCGATCAGAATGCCGTCCCGATCTGGAACTGGAATTTCTGATACTGGTCGCCTGTGTGTTTCACCAGCGGGAAGCCAAGGCTCAGCTTGAGCGGGCCGATCGGCGAGATCCACGCGAGACCGACACCATAGCCGTAACGCAGGCCGTCCGCGCCGATACTGTTGCCTTCCGACCCCCAAACGTTACCACCATCGAGGAAGGTGAACACGCGCAGTGTCCGGTCGTAACCGGTGCCCGGCAGCGGGAACGTCAACTCGATGTTGCCGACCACCATCTTCGAGCCGCCGATCGGGTCGTTCGTGGTCGCGTCACGCGGACCGAGCGAGCTCGGTTCGTAGCCACGGACCGAGCCGATACCGCCCGCGTAGTAGTTCTTGAAAATCGGGTACGGCTTGCCGCTCAGACCGTTACCGTAGCCGCCCTGGAAGTTCAGCCCCAGCACGAAGCCGCGCGCAAACGAGTAATAGTACTGCGCCTGGATATCGGCCTTGTAGTACTGGGTGCCGCCGACCGGCGTGCCGTACTCGGCGTTGGCCTGCGTGAAGTAGCCACGGCTCGGCACGAGCGCGCTGTCACGCGCATCGCGCGACCAGCCCACCGTGAGCGGCACGTTGTTCGAAACGCGACCGAACTCGTTCACGTAGTCGATGTAGCTCTGCGGCGTGAACGAGTCGACGTCGAGTCGATCCTGCTCGAGGCCCGCACCGAAGTACACCGTGTCGACTTCCGAGAACGGGATGCCGAACTTCAGGTCGCCACCCATCGTGATGATGCGGAAGCTCGAATCCGTCGAGTAGTACAGCGGCTGATACGTGCGGTAGTAGACGTCGGTAATGCGCTTGATGCCGTCGACCGTGAAGTACGGGTCGACCTGCGTGACGGTCAGCGTGCGGTAGGTCTTCGCGGTGTTCACGTTGACCGACAGCGACGTACCCGAGCCGAACACGTTGTCCTGCGACACGCCTGCCGACAGCACGACCTTGTCCGTCGACGAGAAGCCCGCGCCGAGCGTGATCGAGCCGGTCGGCTTTTCAGCGACCTTGACGTCGACGTCGACCTGGTCGGCCGTGCCTTCGACCGGCACCGTCGTCACATCGACATCGGTGAAGTAGCCCAGACGATTGATACGGTCCTTCGACAGCGCGAGACGGTTCGAATCGAACCACGAGCTTTCGAGCTGGCGCATTTCGCGGCGCACGACTTCGTCGCGCGTACGCGTGTTGCCGGTCACGTTGATGCGGCGCACGTACACGCGGCGGCTCGGATCGACTTGCAGCGTGAGGTCGACCGAATGGTGTTCCTGGTCGATCTTCGGCAGCGCGTTGACGGTCGCGAACGCGTAACCGTACTCGCCGAGCTTGTCGACGATCGCCTTGGTCGTGGCCTGCAGTTTCTCGGCCGAGAAGCGGTCGCCCGCCTTGATCTTCACGAGCTTTTGCAGCTCGGGCTCGCGATCGAGCAGATTGCCCGACAGATGGATGCCCGAGATCGTGTACGGCTCGCCTTCATGTACCGAGATCGTCAGGTACATGTCCTTCTTGTCCGGCGAGATCGACACCTGGGTCGAGTCGATATTGAACTCGAGATAGCCGTGGTTCAGATAGTACGAGCGCACGTTCTCGAGGTCGCCCGTGAGCTTTTCCTTCGAGTACAGATCGTTCTTCGTGTACCAGGAGAACCAGTTCGGCGTGGAGAGCTGCATTTCGCCGAGCAGCGTGCCCGCGCTATACGTCTTGTTGCCGATGAAGTTGATCTGGCGGATCTTCGCGCTCGGCCCTTCGACCACCGCAAACAGGATCGCGACGCGATTGCGGTCGATCGGCGTGATGGTGGTCGTCACCTCGGCGGCATAGAAGCCGCGCGTGAGGTACTGGCGCTTGAGTTCCTGCTCGGCCTTGTCGACGAGTGCCTTGTCGTAGTAACGGCCTTGCGACAGCCCCACGGAGCGCAGCGCCTTCGTGAGGTTGTCCTTGTCGAATTCGTGCAGGCCCGAGAAATCGATCGTGCCGATCGCGGGGCGCTCCTGCACCTGCACGATCACCACGTTGCCTTCGGTCGCGATCTTGACGTCGTTGAAGAAGCCCGTCGCATACAGCGCGCGGATGGCTTCCGATGCCTTGTCGTCGGAGAACGTGTCGCCCTGCTTGATCGGCAGATAGGCAAACACCGTGCCGGGTTCGACACGTTGCAGACCTTCAATGCGGATGTCCTGCACCACGAAAGGAGTCGCGGCATGGGCCACGAGTCCGTGAGCGGCGAGCGCCGCGGCTGCCACCGTCTTTGGAACCAAGCGATGAGGTCTAAACAACGTGCTTCCCCAGTGTGTATAGCTGTATCAGTTCAGGCGGACGCCCTCGGGACCGCCGCCAGACACTTTAAAAATGGATTAACCGAGCCAGATCGTTGAACAACGCGATCGCCGACAGCGCGACGATGCAGGCCAGCCCCGCTCGCTGAAGCACCAACTGCCAGCGATCCGATACGGCTTTGCCCGTTACGGCTTCAACCAGATAATATAACAGATGCCCCCCGTCCAAAACCGGAATTGGGAGCAGATTGAGCACGCCCAGGCTGATGCTGACCAAGGCGAGGAACGACAGGAATGCAGACGGACCCATCCGCGCGCTCTTGCCGGCATAGTCCGCGATCGTCACCGGGCCCGACAGATTCTTCAGCGAAGCCTCGCCGGTGAGCATGCGGCCGAACATGCGCAGCGAGTACACACCGATGTCCCACGTGCGTTGCGCGCCGAGCCGCACGCTTTCGAGCGGCCCGTAATGCACATCGACCGACGGCGCCTGCGCCGACAGCGCTGCACCAATGCGCCCGCCGCTTTCGCCCGTCGCATCGTCGCGTTGCAGCGCCGGCAACACCGTGATCGACTGGACGACGGCCGGCGTGCCGCGCTCGACGTCGAGCTTCACGGCCCGGCCGGCATGCGCCTTCACGTACGTGATGAACGTCGCCGCGCTGTCGACGGGGCGTCCGTCGATCGCCTTCAGACGGTCGCCCGCCTTGAGTCCGGCCTGTTGCGCGGGACTGCCCGGCTCGAGGCCCGCGATTTGCAGCGTGCCGCCGCCCGGCTCGAGGCCGAGATGGGACATGAAGTCGTCGTCGAGATCCTTGCCGGACAGTTGCGAGAGATCGAGCGGAAAGTCGTAGGTCGATGCGCCATCGCGCGCGGCGATCACGACATGCCCGCGATCGAATGCAGCGGCGAGCAGTTTCCAGCGCAGATCGGCCCACGAACGCACTTTCTCGGTGTCGTTGCCGTTCGCATCGCTCACCGCGACGACCTTCTCGCCGCCCTGGAAGCCCGCGCGCGCAGCCGCCGACTGCGAAGGCGGCGCCGCCACAATCGCGGCGGGCTCGCTCACGCCCATCGCATAGACGACCGAAAACAGCACGACAGCGAGCACGAAATTGGCGATGGGCCCGGCCGCGACGATCGCGAAGCGCTTGCCGAGCGACTGCCGGTTGAACGCGTGCGGCAGATCGTCGGGCGCGATGGTGTCCGTCGTCTCGCGCTCGTCGAGCATCTTCACGTAGCCGCCGAGCGGCAGCGCCGAGATCGTCCACTCGGTGCCGGTCTTGCGGCTCACCCACTGCGCGAGCGGCCGGCCGAAGCCGATCGAGAAACGTAGAACCTTGACGCCGCACAAGCGCGCGACGCTGTAATGGCCGTACTCGTGGACCACGACGAGTACGCCGATGGCCACCGCGAAAGCGACCAGTTCGTAAAGCAGGTTCATAAGCGCCTCGCTGCCCGGCCGCACTCAGCCAGACTAGGCCGGCACCGGCAGGCTTTCGATGATGGTGTGCGCCGCGCGGCGCGCCGCTGCGTCCGCTTCGAGCACGTCGTCAAGACTCGCGGCGCTACCGTTGCCGAGCGCGTTGAGCACGGCATCGACGGTCTGCGCGATCGCCATGAAGCCGATGCGGCGATTGAGGAAGGCCTCGACCGCGATCTCGTTGGCCGCGTTCAACGCCGCGCTGGCGAGCCCGCCTTCAGCGAGCGCCTTCATGGCCAGCGCGAGACATGGAAAGCGCGCGTAATCGGGCTTCTCGAACGACAGCGTCGCGACCTGCACGAGGTCGAGCTGGGCGACGCCCGAGTCGACGCGTTCGGGAAACGCAAGCGCATGTGCGATTGGCGTGCGCATGTCGGGGTTGCCTAGTTGCGCGAGCACCGATCCGTCCGCGTACGACACGAGCGAGTGAATCACGCTCTGCGGATGGATCAGCACTTCGATGCGTTCGCCCGGCAGACTGAAGAGCCAGTGAGCCTCGATCACTTCGAGGCCCTTGTTCATCATCGTCGCCGAGTCGACCGAGATCTTGCGGCCCATCACCCAGTTCGGATGCTTGCAGGCTTGCTCGGGCGTGACGTTGACGAGCGTGGCCGGCTCGCGTGTGCGAAACGGGCCGCCCGACGCGGTCAGGATGATCTTCGAGACGCCGCCATGCGGCGCCGCTTCGCGCGGCAGGCACTGGAAAATCGCGTTGTGTTCGCTGTCGACCGGCAGCAGCGTCGCGCCGTTATCGTGCACCGCGTCCATGAAGATCGAGCCCGACATCACGAGCGCTTCCTTGTTCGCGAGCAGGATGCGCTTGCCCGCGCGCGCTGCAGCGAGCGTCGGCGCGAGGCCGGCGGCGCCGACGATCGCGGCGACGACCGTGTCGCAGCCGGCGCTCTTCGACACTTCGACGAGCGCCTCGGGACCGTAGGTCACCTCGGTGCGCGAGCCCGCGTCGCGCAGCTTGCGCGCGACCTGGGCCGCCGTGTCGGCATCGCCGACGACCGCCACTTCAGGATGAAAGCGCAGGCATTGTTCGACGAGCTTGTCGCCGTTGCGGTGCGCGGTGAGCGCGTACACCGCGAAACGCTCTGGATGACGCGCAACCACGTCGAGCGTGCTGTCTCCGATCGAGCCCGTGGAGCCGAGCAATGTGAGTCGTTTTTGCATATCCCTTTCTCTAGCCGAGCAGCAGCAGTGCGAGCGGCAGCACCGGCAACAACGCGTCGATGCGATCGAGCACCCCGCCGTGGCCGGGCAACAGGCCGCTGGAGTCTTTCACACCGGCCTGACGCTTGAGCATCGATTCAAACAGGTCGCCGATCACGCTGAACGCGACCAGCACAGTCAACACCAGCAGCGCACGCACGAGGCCGAGCCGCGCGGCGAGCGCCGAGTAAAGCGTGGGCTCGAACGTGTGCAGCAGCACGGCGGCGAGCGACACGATCATGACGGCCAGCCAGCCGCCGAGCGCGCCTTCCCACGTCTTGCCCGGGCTGATCGACGGGGCGAGCTTGTGGCGGCCAAACGCCTTACCGGCAAAGTATGCGCCGATATCGGCGAGCCAGACCACGAGCAGCAGCGACAGCACGAACGGCACGCCCGCGATGCGCGCAGCAACGAGCGCATGCCAGCAGGCGGCGAAGATCACGAGGCCCGCCGCGAGCAGGAACACGCGCCACACGCCGGCCGCGAGCGTCGGCTTGCGCGCGAGCACGTATGGGCCGATCACGACCCAGAACACGCCGGCCGCCTGAAAGAGCGGCCGCGGCGTATCGAGCCGCGTGCTGGCGAGAACGGCGAGTCCCGCGACGATGGCGTAGATGACGCTACCGGCCGCGCCCGCCTTGAGCAGGCGTGCCCATTCCCAGGCACCAAACACGACGACGAGGCCGATCAGCGCGCCGAACGCGGCCACGGGCGCGAACAGCGTGACCGGCAGGAATACCGCCAGCAACAGGAGCGCCGTAATGACGCGGGTCTTCAGCATGGAAGCGAATCGGCGTTTTGCGATTGCGGCTCGAGCTGCGCGCTCGTGCGCCCGAAACGGCGCTCGCGCTCAGCGTAGGACGCGATGGCGCGGTTGAGTGCGTCGGCGTCGAAGTCCGGCCACCAGGTATCGGTGAAATAGAGTTCGGAGTACGCGAGCTGCCACAGCAGGAAGTTGCTGATGCGCTGCTCGCCACCGGTGCGGATGAAAAGATCGGGCTCGGGGGCGTAGGCCATCGCGAGCAACGGCGCGAAGGCCTCTTCGGTGACCGGCACCGGCTCGCCCGTGCGCGCCGCTTCTTCGACGAGACGGCGCGTGGCCTGCAGGATGTCCCAGCGGCCACCGTAGTTGGCGGCGATCGTGAGCGTGAGGCGCGTGTTGCGCGCCGTCTTGGATTCGGCACGCCGGATCAGTTCCTGGATCCGGTCGTTGAACATCGATACGTCGCCGACCACGCGCAAACGGATGCCGTTCGCGTGCAGCTTGCCGATCTCGCGCTCCAGCGCGGTGATGAACAGCCGCATCAGGAACGAGACTTCGTCGGTCGGACGCCGCCAGTTCTCGGAACTGAACGCGAACAGGGTCAAATATTCGACCCCGCGCTTGGCACATGCCTCGACCACGGCCCGCACGGCATCGACGCCACGGGTATGGCCCGCGACGCGCGGCAGGCGGCGCTCGGTCGCCCAACGGCCATTGCCGTCCATGATGATCGCGATGTGGCGCGGCACGGCCGCCACCTCGGGCACGCGAACGGTTGAGCTGGTATAGGTCATGGCCGTCGGACTGTAGGCGCAAAAAGGAGAAGAAACCTGAGGGACTCGATGCCTTGCGGCATCAAACCGTCATGATTTCCGCTTCTTTCGTTTGCACGAGCTTGTCGATTTCGGCAACGAAACGGTCAGTCAGCTTCTGCACGTCGTCGCTCGCGCGGCGCTCGTCGTCCTCGGAGATTTCCTTGTCCTTGACGAGCTTCTTCAGTTGCTCGTTGGCGTCGCGGCGCAGGTTGCGCACCGCCACCTTGGCGGTCTCGCCTTCGCTCTTGACGACCTTCGTGAGCTCCTTGCGGCGCTCTTCGGTGAGCGCGGGCATCGGCACGCGGATCAGATCGCCATGGGTCGCCGGGTTCAGGCCCAGATCGGAGTCGCGAATCGCCTTTTCGACGACACCGACCATCTTCTTTTCCCAGCACTGCACGCCGATCGTGCGAGCGTCGACGAGCGTCAGGTTCGCGACCTGCGAGATCGGCACCGGCGAGCCGTAATAATCGACCTGGATGTGATCGAGCAGGCCGGTGTGCGCGCGGCCCGTGCGGATCTTCGACAGATCGTTCTTGAAAGCGTCGATCGAGCGCTGCATTTTCTGCTCCGCGCCCTTCCTGATGTCAGCCACAGCCATTTTGAAACCTCCGAACCTTCATAACGGCGCGGGCCGGCCGGCGCGCGTCAGCCTGCAAGCTGCGCGAGACGCCACGGGCCCGCGTTCGAGCCTCTCGTGTGAAACGAGAGTTTACACGTGCACGAGGGTACCCTCGTCCTCGCCCTGAATGATGCGCTTGAGCGCGCCCGGCTTGACGATCGAAAAAACCCGGATCGGCAGCTTCTGGTCGCGGCACAGCGCGAACGCCGTCGCGTCCATCACCTGCAGGTTGCGGCCGATCGCCTCGTCGAAGCTGATCGTGTTGTAACGCGTCGCGTCCGGGTCCTTCTTCGGGTCGGCCGAGTAGACGCCATCGACCTTCGTCGCCTTGAGCACCACTTCCGCGCCCACTTCCGAGCCGCGCAGCGCCGCTGCCGTGTCGGTCGTGAAGAACGGGTTGCCAGTGCCGGCCGCGAAGATCACGACCTTGCCTTCCTCGAGCTGGCGGATCGCGCGGGGGCGAATATAGGGCTCGACCACTTGATCCATGCGCAGCGCCGACTGCACGCGCGCCTCGATACCGGCGTGGCGCATGGCGTCTTGCAGCGCGAGCGCGTTCATCATGGTCGCGAGCATACCCATGTAGTCGGCGGTAGCACGATCCATACCGGCTGCGCCGCCCGCGACGCCGCGGAAAATGTTGCCGCCACCGATCACGACGGCGAGCTGCGTGCCAAGCCGGACCACCTCGGCCACGTCTGCCACCATTCTTTCAATCGTGGCGCGGTTGATGCCGAAAGCATCATCGCCCATCAGGGCTTCGCCGGAGAGTTTGAGCAGGACGCGTTTGTAGGCGGGTGTGGGCATGGAGGTATCCAGGTCGCGCGGAAAGGACAATAACTTGAAACTGTAGGGGTGAAATACGGCTTGGGGCAAGCGCCGCCGGTTTGGCGGAGCCCGTGACGCCTGCGGCGCGTGTGCGCGCGCCAGCGTCACGGCGCTGCCGGCCGCGGCGGAGGATTGCCCCGCCGCGGTGTACTGCGGGTGCTGCGTATGCTACTGGAGCTTACTGCTGCTTGGCAGCAGCAACTTGCGCTGCCACTTCAGCCGCGAAGTCGTCCTGACGCTTCTCGATGCCTTCGCCCACCACGAACAGCGCGAACTTTTGCACCGACGAACCGCCAGCCTTGAGCATTTGCTCGATGGTCTGCTTGTCGTTCTTCACGAACGGCTGGTTCAGCAGCGAGACTTCCTTCAGGTACTTCTGGACCGAGCCTTCGACCATCTTCGCGACGATTTCAGCCGGCTTGCCCGATTCGGCGGCCTTCTGCTCGGCGATGCTGCGCTCCTTGGCGATCAGCTCCGCCGGCACGTCGTCCGACGACAGCGAGACCGGCTTCATCGCGGCGATGTGCATCGCCACGTCCTTGCCGACCTGCTCTTCCGCGCCCGTGTACTCGACCAGCACGCCGATACGCGTGCCGTGCAGGTACGAAGCCAGCTTGTTCGCGGTTTCGAAGCGCGCGAAACGGCGGATCGAAACGTTTTCGCCGATCTTGCCGACGAGAGCGAGACGCACGGCGTCGACGGTCGAACCGTCGAGCGGCAGTGCCGACAGCGCTGCGACGTCAGCCGGGTTTTGCGTGGCCACGAGTTGGGCAACCGTGTTCGAGAACGCGAGGAAGTCGTCGTTCTTCGCGACGAAGTCGGTTTCGCAGTTCAGTTCGACCACAGCACCGGCGCCGCCTGCGACGTACGAAGCGATCACGCCTTCAGCCGTGACGCGCGATGCCGCCTTGCTTGCCTTGTTGCCGAGCTTCACGCGCAGCAGCTCTTCAGCGCGCGCGAGGTCGCCGTCGGCTTCCGTCAGTGCCTTCTTGCATTCCATCATCGGCGCGTCGGTCTTCGCGCGCAGTTCTGCCACCATGCTTGCGGTAATTGCCGCCATCATTCGCTCCTTGAGTCTGTCTGGTACACGCTGACTGTCATTCGATACAGTCAGCAGGAATTCGGTTCCGGGGGACCGCCGTCGGGGGACCATCGGCCGACCGGAATCGGGCAACACCCATTTCCGTGTCATGGGCGCTTTCCCGCACTGCGCGGGGCGCCGAGGCTTAAAAAAAAGGGGCCTATGATAAGCCCCCTTTTCTTGCCGGACACGGGGCAGCTTAGGCCTCCGGGTTGACCTCGACGAACTCGTCGTCGCCGTCATTGCCGCGCACAGCCTGGACCACTTCGTTGACCGCGTTCGCACGGCCTTCGACGATTGCGTCAGCCACGCCTTCAGCGTACAGCGCGACAGCCTTGCTGGCGTCGTCGTTGCCCGGGATGACGTAGTCGATGCCTTCCGGCGAGTGGTTCGTGTCGACCACGGCGATGACCGGGATGCCGAGCTTGTTCGCTTCGGTCACGGCGATCTTGTGGTAGCCGACGTCAACCACGAAGATTGCGTCCGGAATGCCGCCCATATCCTTCACGCCGCCGATCGACTTTTGCAGCTTGGCGATTTCGCGTTCGAACAGAAGCGCTTCCTTCTTGCTCATCTTTTCGAGCTCGCCTGCCTCGACTGCCGTTTCCATTTCCTTCAGGCGCTTGATCGAAACCTTCAGCGTCTTGAAGTTGGTCAGCATGCCGCCGAGCCAGCGCGCGTTCACGAACGGCATGCCGGCGCGTTGCGCTTCAGCGGCGATCGTGTCACGCGATTGACGCTTCGTGCCGACGAACAGGATCGTGCCACGGTTTGCCGCGAGTTGACGCACGTACTTCAGTGCGTCGTTGTACATCGGCAGCGTCTTTTCGAGGTTGATGATGTGAATCTTGTTGCGATGACCGAAAATGAAGGGGGCCATCTTCGGGTTCCAGAAGCGCGTTTGGTGACCAAAGTGGACACCGGCTTCCAGCATTTGACGCATGGTAACTGCCATGAAAATCTCCGCGAGGGTTGGGTCTTAAGCCGGCTGCCGTATCATCGCGTGCTGCCCCACCGGGAAAGCCACGCGACGACACCCTGGGTGCGCCGGCTTGCGAATGCACTGTCGATGCCGGTGTACATCCACGCTTCAAACCTGCGTCCGGATGCACATCAGCTTGGGCCCGCGACAGCAGGCGGACCAGTCGCCCTCTTTATCCCTGGTTGCAAAGATAAGTAATGAGTGACTTAGCCTGCGAGTATAGCATGCTGAACGCGCCTCGCTCAAGCCAGCCGAAGTCCCCAACGCCACGCCACCCCGCCCCCGGCGGTCACTTCAGGCCATCCATCGAAGGCGGCGCGCTGCGGTCAAAAGCCTGTCAGCGCGGGGATAAGGTGAGATAATCACGCATTGAACTGCATCTGGGCGCACACACCATGGCCATTTCCATCAAGAACGAACACGATATCGCGCAGATGCGCGTCGCCTGCCGGCTTGCGAGCGAAGTGCTCGACTACATCACGCCGTTTGTCGCCGCAGGGGTCACGACCGGCGAACTCGACCGGCTGTGCCACGAATACATGGTGAACGTACAAGGGACCGTCCCCGCGCCGCTCAACTACCAGCCGCCGGGCTACCCGCCGTATCCGAAGGCCACCTGCATCTCCGTCAACGACGTGATCTGCCATGGCATTCCCGGCGCCAAGGCGCTCAAGAACGGCGACGCGCTCAATATCGACATCACCGTCATCAAGGACGGCTATTTCGGCGACACGAGCCGGATGTTCATCGTCGGCGAGGGTTCGATCCTGGTGAAGCGTCTCGTGCAGACCACCTACGAATGCATGTGGCTCGGCATCGACCAGATTCGTCCGGGCGCGCATCTGGGCGATATCGGCCACGCCATCCAGCGCTATGCCGAAGCGCAAGGCTACAGCGTCGTGCGCGAGTATTGCGGGCACGGCATCGGTACGGTGTTCCACGAAGATCCCCAAGTGCTGCATTACGGCCGTCCCGGCACCGGCATCGAACTGCAGCCGGGCATGATCTTCACGGTCGAGCCGATGATCAACGCCGGCCGGCGCGACATCCGCACGATGCCGGACCAGTGGACCGTGAAGACGCGTGATCGCAGCCTGTCCGCGCAATGGGAGCATACGGTGCTCGTCACCGAGAGTGGCTACGAGGTGCTGACGGTTTCGGCCGCCACGCCCGCGCGGCCGGCCATCGTCGGGCAAGCGGCCAGCACGACTACGGCCTGAGCGTTTGCCTTCAGCGGCCGTTGTCGGGCACGACCCGGGCTTTTTGCGGCGTGCCGTCGGCGGTTGCTGCATCGATGTGAAGGCGGCGCGGCGGCCGCTCTTTTTGCGGTTCGGACCACGCCGGTCCGGCCGCGCGCCGGCTGCGGAAGATCGCTTTGCTAGCGGCCGCGCGAGCCACGGCAGCACGTTTTTGCCCGGCTAGAATGATTGAACGAAACCAGCAAGTGTCGCCGCCGCGTGGCGCGCCTTGCCGACATGCCCGACCCGCACCCGTTCCGGCTGGCCGGCCACTCCATCCTCTCTCGCATCGCGCGTTTTCGAGCCCATGAGCGTTCCCGCTATCGCCGTCCCCGATACGTCGTCGCTGAAGACCGATTACAAGGCTGCCAAAGCGCAGTTACTGGAACGCTTTCGCAGCGCCGCCAATGTCGACACGCTGATGCGCGCCCTCGCCCGCACCACCGACGACACGCTGCGCCGCGCGTTCGAGTCCTGCGAGCTGCCGGCCTCGCTCGCCCTCATCGCGGTGGGTGGCTACGGACGCGGCGAGTTGGCGCCGTGGTCCGACGTCGACATTCTCGTCTTGCTGCCCGACGATGAACCGCTCGCGCCGCTCGAAGCGCGCATCGAACGCTTCATCGGACTCGCGTGGGATCTGGGGCTCGAAATCGGCAGCAGCGTGCGCAGCGTCTCGCAATGCCTCGAAGAAGCGGCCAACGACATCACCGTGCGCACATCGCTGCTCGAAGCGCGCCGCATCACGGGCCGCGCCGCGCTGTTCGACGACTTTGCGCGACGCTATCGCGACGCGCTCGATCCGCGCGCCTTTTTCCAGGCCAAGGTGCTGGAAATGCGCCAGCGCCACGCCAAGTTCCAGGACACGCCCTACTCGCTCGAACCCAACATCAAGGAAAGCCCCGGCGGCCTGCGCGATCTGCAGTTGATCCTGTGGGTGACCGAGGCGGCCGCACTGGGCAGCAGCTGGCGCGAACTCGAACAACGCGGCCTCATCACGGGCCGCGAAGCGCGCGAACTGCGCCGCAACGAAGCGTTCCTCAAGAGCCTGCGCGCGCGCCTGCACGTGCTGGCCGGCCGCCGCCAGGACATCCTCGTGTTCGACCTGCAGACGCCGCTCGCGGAAAGCTACGGCTACCGCGCCAGTACCGCGCGGCGCGCGAGCGAACAGCTGATGCGTCGTTATTACTGGGCGGCCAAGGCGGTCACCCAACTCGCGACGATCCTGATCCAGAACATCGAGGCCCAGCTGTTCCCGAGCACGAGCGGCATCACGCGCGTGCTGTCCGATCACTTCGTCGAGAAGCAAGGGATGATCGAGATCGTGCGCGACGACGAGTTCGAGCGCGAGCCCCATGCGATCCTCGAAGCCTTCTTGCTCTACGAACAGACGCCGGGCGTCAAGGGTCTGTCGGCGCGTACGCTGCGCGCGCTCTACAACGCGCGCGACACCATGGACCAGCACTGGCGGCGCGATCCCGAGAACCGGCGCTTGTTCATGGCGATCCTCATGCAGCCGGCCGGCATCACGCACGCGATGCGGCTCATGAACCAGACGAGCGTGCTTGGCCGCTACCTGCTCAACTTCCGGCGCATTGTCGGACAGATGCAGCACGATCTCTATCACGTCTACACCGTCGATCAGCACATCCTGATGGTGTTGCGCAACATCCGCCGCTTCGCGGTCGCCGAACATGCGCACGAGTACCCGTTCTGCAGCCAGTTGATCGCCAACTTCGAGCGTCCCTGGGTCCTCTATGTCGCGGCGCTCTTTCACGACATCGCCAAAGGCCGTGGCGGCGATCACTCGACGCTCGGCATGGCCGATGCGCGGCGCTTTTGCCGCGAGCATGGCATCGAGGGCGATGACGCCGCGCTGGTCGTCTGGCTCGTGCAGCATCACCTGACGATGAGCCAGGTCGCGCAGAAGCAGGACACGAGCGACCCCGAGGTCATCAAGCGCTTTGCCGATCAGGTCGGCTCCGAGCGCCGTCTGACCGCGCTCTACCTGTTGACCGTCGCCGACATTCGCGGCACGAGCCCGAAGGTCTGGAACAACTGGAAAGGCAAGCTGCTCGAGGATCTCTATCGCTCGACGCTCGCGGTGCTCGGCGGCGCGCACGTCGATGCCCACTCCGAGCTGAAGTCGCGCCAGGAAGAAGCGCTCGCGCTGATGCGGCTCGAGACCGTGCCCGAACACGCCCACCGGGCGCTGTGGGACCAGCTCGACGTCGGCTACTTCCTGCGCCACGACCCCGCCGACATCGCCTGGCAAACGCGCGTGCTCCACCGGCACGTGCATACGCCGACGCCGGTGGTGCGCGCGCGGCCCTCGCCGATCGGCGAGGCGCTGCAGGTGCTGGTCTACGCGAAGGATCGACCGGACCTCTTCGCGTCGATGTGCGCGTACTTCGACCGGCGCTCCCTGTCGGTGCTCGATGCGCGCGTGAGTACGACGCGCCACGGCTACGCGCTCGACAATTTCATCGTCGCCCACACCGAAGGCGACGTGCATTACCGCGACATCGCGAATCTCGTGGAGCAGGAACTCGCGGCGCGCCTGAACACCGCCGATGCCCCGCTGCCCGAGCCCGCGAAGGGCCGTCTGTCGCGACTGTCGCGCACGTTCCCCGTGACGCCGCGCGTCGACCTGCGAGCCGACGAGCGCGGCCAGTACTACATCCTGTCCGTGTCGGCAAACGACCGGCCAGGCCTTCTTTATTCGATCGCGCGCGTGCTCGCCGAGCACCAGGTCGGCGTCCATGCGGCGCGGATCAACACGCTAGGCGAACGCGTCGAAGACGTGTTTCTGGTCGACGGATCTGGCTTGTCCAGCAACCGCACCCAGATCCAGGTCGAAACCGAATTGCTGCGCGCGATCGCAGTCTGAACGACCCATGCGAGCCAAACTCACAGCCAAGCACCCGCGCCCCACCGCGCTTGAACGCGCGCCCGTGCGCCGCGGCAGCACCACCGCCCGCAAGCAGGCGAAGCCCGCCGCCGACCCGGCGGGCGCACCGCGCGAGCGCGGCGCATCGCCACGTCCTGCGGCCAAGGAAGGTGGCGCGCCCGCGCGCCGGCCGGCCACGGGCGCGCCCCGCGCTGGTGGCGCTCCGGCACGCGCGCCGCGCGACGGTGCACCATCGCGTGGACGCAGCGCCGACGCGAGCGGCAGCGACCGCCCGGCGCGGCCGCGCACCGGCGCAGCTGGCGATGCCGGCGCACCGCGTCGTCCATCGAATCCCGACGGCCGACGCGTCGAGCGTGGCGAGGCCGAAGGCACGCGTGCGCCACGACGCAGTTTTGCGCGCGATGAAAGCCCTTCACGCGGACGCCCAGGCGGTGATTTCGCTGAGAGGCGGCCGCCGCGCGGCGACGCGGGGCCCAGGGCTCCTCGTGATGCTCGTGATGCTCGTGATGCTCGTGATGCTCGTGATGCTCGTGATGCTCGTGATGCTCGTGATGCTCGTGATGCTCGTGATGCTCGTGATGCTCGTGATGCTCGTGATGCTCGCAATGGTGAACGTCCCGTGCGCACGCGCGGCGAAGGCGATGGACAGACCGGGCGTGGTTACGGCGAGCGTCGTGAGCCGGCGGGACGGGCTTATGGTGAGCGGCGTGAGCCGGGTGGGCGCGCTTATGGCGAGCGGCGTGAGCCCGCTGGACGCGCTTACGATGAACGCAAGCCTGCAGGCCCGCGTCGTGAAGGCGCCGACTCCCGTTCGCGCGATGACGCGCCCCGCCGCAGCTACGGCGAACGCACCGACCGCCCGGCACCACGCGGTGAACGCGGTGAACGCGGTGAACGCGGTGAACGCGGTGAACGCGACAGCAGCGTCGCGACCCGGGTGAAAGCGGCCTATGGCGAGCGTGATCGGACGGGCGGCAAGCCACGCGGCAGCTTCGAGCGGGACCGCGAGGCACCGGTACGACGTGGGTCCGATCGCAACACGGATGCCCCTGCGCGCTCACGCAGCACATTCGAGCGCGGTGCCGAAGGCCCGGCGCGCGAGCGGCGCAGCTTCGAACGCGATGCCAACGCGCCTGCACGCCCGCCGCGTCCGTTTGCGCGCGACGCCGACGCCGCACCGCGACGCCGCAGCGACGAGCGCGGCCCCGCAGGCAAACCGCCTGCACGTCGTGGCGAGGAACGCGGCGCGTATGGCGCCGAGCGCCCGCAACGCCGCTTTGAACGCGACGGCGACGCGCCGACGCGTGCTCGCCGCGTCGCCGAGCCCGTGAACCCGGACGAAGCCACGCGCAGCGACGCCTCAGCCGTCCATGTCACGCACAACGACGAACCCGGTACGCTGCGGCTGTCGAAGCGCATGTCCGAACTCGGCCTGTGCTCGCGGCGCGAAGCCGATGAGTGGATCGAAAAAGGCTGGGTGCTGGTCGACGGCGAGCGCATCGATACGCTCGGCTCCAAAGTGCGCCCCGACCAGCACATCGAAATCGTTCCGGCCGCGCGCCAGGCACAGGCGCGTCAGGTGACGATCCTGCTGCACAAGCCGGTCGGGTACGTGTCGGGCCAGGCCGAGGACGGCTACGAGCCGGCGGTCACGCTCGTCACGGGCGCGAACCACTGGGAAGGCGACGACTCCGGCGTACGCTTCTCGCCGCAGCATCTGCGCACGCTCGCACCGGCAGGCCGACTGGATATCGATTCGACCGGGCTGCTCGTGCTGACCCAGGATGGCCGGATCGCCAAGCAACTGATCGGCGAGCACTCGGATATCGACAAGGAGTACCTTGTGCGCGTGACGTACGACGATCGCGACACCGACATCGACCAGCACTTCCCGGCCGAGAGCCTCGCGCTACTCTGCCACGGTCTGTCTCTGGACGACGTGCCGCTCAAGCCGGCATTGGTGAGCTGGCAGAACGGCGAGCAGTTGCGTTTCGTGCTGCGCGAAGGCAAGAAGCGTCAGATCCGGCGTATGTGCGAGCTGGTCGGCCTGAAGGTCGTGGGCCTCAAACGCGTGCGCATGGGACGCGTGCTGCTCGGCGCGCTGCCGCAAGGGCAGTGGCGCTACCTGGCCGCCGACGAGCAGTTCTGATCTTTTGCTCTTTTGATCCGAACGCGGTGTGCAATGGTCATCGCACACCGCCCGTCCGCGCGCCCCGGTGAGGCCTGAGCGGCTTAGTCGTCGCCGGCGTTCGGATCGAGATCCGGGAACAGCACGTCGGTGAAACCGAACTTCGCAAAGTCGGTGATACGCATCGGGTAGAGCTTGCCGAGCAGGTGATCGCACTCGTGCTGGACCACGCGGGCGTGGAAGCCTTCAGCGATCCGCTCGATCGGGTTGCCGTATTGATCGAAACCTTCGTAGCGGATCATCGAGAACCGGCTCACCGCGCCACGCATGCCGGGCACCGAGAGACATCCTTCCCAGCCTTCCTCCATGTCCTGCGAAACCGGATGGATGATCGGGTTGAGGAGCACCGTCTGCGGCACGGCCGGCGCGTCCGGATAGCGCTCGTTGTGAGCGAAACCGAAAATCACGACCTGCAGGTCGACGCCGATTTGCGGCGCCGCGAGCCCCGCACCATTGGCCGCGTGCATCGTGTCGAACATGTCGGCGACGAGTTCGTGCAATTGCGGCGTATCGAAGTGATCGACTGGCTGCGCGATGCTGAGCAGACGCGGATCACCCATTCTGAGAATTTCGCGAATCATGTCGAGGGCCCCTCCAGGAGCTTGCGCATACCTTCTTCGTCGAGCACAGGAACACCAAGTTCCTCAGCTTTGGCCAGCTTGCTTCCTGCGTCAGTGCCCGCCACCACATAGTCGGTCTTCTTCGACACCGATCCGGCCACCTTCGCGCCGGCCGCCTCCAGCATTTCCTTTGCGTCCTCACGCGAGAGCGTGGGCAGCGTGCCCGTCAACACCACTGTCTTGCCGGCTAGCACGCCCTGCGGTGCCTTCGGCGCGGGCGGCCCCTCGGGCCAGCTGACCTTGCCCGGCGCGCGCAGTTGTTCGATGACCGTGCGGTTGTGCGCTTCGGCGAAAAACTGGTGCAGCGCCTCGGCCACCACCGGCCCGACGTCGTTGACTTCGAGCAGTTGCTCGACGCTTGCGTCCATCAGCGGATCGAGCGAGCCGAAGTGCTTCGCCAAATCCTTCGCCGTCGATTCGCCCACGTGACGGATGCCGAGCGCATAGATGAAGCGCGCGAGCGTGGTCGATTTGGCCTTCTCCAGCGAATCGAGCAGGTTCTGGGCCGACTTGTCGGCAAACCGGTCGAGTCCGGCGAGGGTCGAGAAGCCGAGGTTGAACAGATCGGCTGGGGTGCGCACGAGTTCTTCGTCGACGAGCTGATCGATGATCTTTTCGCCAAGGCCGTCGATGTCGAGCGCACGCCGCTGCGCGAAATGCCACAGCGCCTGCTTGCGCTGCGCCGGACAGAAGAGCCCGCCCGTGCAGCGCGCAATGGCTTCGTCAGGCAAGCGCTCGATATGCGAGCCGCAGACCGGACAGGTTGTCGGCATCACGAACTCGCGCGCATCGGGCGGCCGACGATCGAGCAACGCACCCACCACCTCGGGGATCACGTCGCCCGCGCGCCGCACGATGACCGTGTCGCCGATGCGGATATCCTTGCGCCGCACCTCGTCCTCGTTGTGGAGCGTGGCGTTCGTCACGGTCGCGCCGCCGACGAACACCGGCTCGAGCCGCGCGACCGGCGTGATGGCGCCGGTGCGGCCCACCTGTACGTCGATGGCGACCAGCTTCGTGAGCGCTTCCTGCGCGGGAAACTTGTGCGCGAGCGCGAAGCGCGGGGCGCGCGAGACAAAACCGAGCGCATCCTGTTCGTCACGCCGGTTGACCTTGTAGACCACGCCGTCGATGTCGTATGGCAACCCCGCACGCAGCTCGCCGACCTTGCGAAAGAACCCGAGCAGGCCCTCGGCGCCGCTCACTACCGCCCGCTCCTTGTTCACGGGCAGACCGAGTTCGACATACCAGTCGAGCAAGTCCGCGTGCGTGGCCGGCATCGGCTCGCCGTCGAGCACGCCGATGCCATACGCGAAGAACGACAGCGGGCGCTGGGCCGTGATCTTCGGGTCGAGTTGGCGCAAGCTGCCGGCTGCCGCGTTGCGTGGATTGGCAAATTCCTTCTGCTGCGCCTCGCGCTGGCGCTCGTTCATGCGCTCGAAGTCGCGACGGAACATCAATACCTCGCCACGCACGTCGAGCACCTTCGGCACGCGCGAGCCCTTCAGGCGCAACGGAATCGAGCGGATAGTGCGCACGTTTTCCGTCACGTTCTCGCCGGTGGTACCGTCACCGCGCGTCGAGGCCTCCGTGAACACGCCGTCCACATAGCGCAGCGAAATGGCGAGCCCGTCGAACTTCAACTCGCACGCGTAGTCGACGCTGGTCCTGCCGAGCGCATCGGCGACGCGCTTGTCGAACGCGACGATGTCCTCGTCTTCGAAGCCGTTGTTGAGCGACAGCATGGGCACGTCGTGCACGACCGGCTCGAAGCCACCCGCCGCCGCACCGCCGACCCGCTGCGTGGGCGAGTCAGGCGTGACCAGTTCGGGATGCCCGGCTTCGATTTGCTGCAACGCCTGGAACAGCCGGTCGTATTCCGCGTCCGGCAACTGCGGCTCGTCGAGCACGTAGTACGCGTAGTTCGCGCGTTCGAGCTCGTTGCGCAGCGTGGCGGCGCGTTGCGACGCGGCGGTTGCATCGAGGCGTGAGTCGTCGGATCTGGCCATGCTTGGGGTGCTTTGCAGGTGGATTTCGGACGTCAGATTATCGCAGGAAGCGAACGCTGTCGCATCGGCCGAACGGCCAGTGCAAACGGTCTTCGCGCAGGTTCGCGCCAAACCCTGGCCGGATGGCGAGCGCTGCTGTAACGGCCTTGACCGCGACTGCCCGGCGATGCGACCGTGAGCGCTCGTCTGCAACCGGATACGTCATGTCACCCGCCCGAAACAAGCGCCATGCCACGAACACCAACCGTCTGGAAACCGTTGAACGCGCCGGCGCACGTTGCGCCGCCATGTCCGCCCGCCGCCGGGCAACGCCGTCGAAGCAGGCGGAGCACGGCGCGTGCCCCCGAACCAGGGACGCGCCGCGCATCAAACCTCAGCTCACTGACTGAAGAGCCGGCGCGTGGCGGCCGAACCGGCCGGGATCCCGGCTTGCTCCAGACGCGCATAGAGCGTCATCAGTTGCTTGTCGATCGACTGGAGCACCGATTCCGGCAGCGGGCGGCGCTGGTCGTCGACCACGCGGCCACCGATGCGCTCCGCGAGCGAACGCGCGTAATCGCACATCAGACGGAACGGCAGAATGTCCTCGTCGGCCACCGGCACGTCGAGCACGAGCGTGATCATCTCGCCGCCCTTGTAGGTGAGATCGTCGCGCAGGAAGTTGGTGTCGCCGAACTGCAGCATGAACACCGGGCTTTGCTTCGCGTCGAGCTTGACGAACCGGGTGCCGTCGCGCGAGAGCAGCAGTCCGTCCTGCGAGGCCACGGCCTGCACGTAGTTCGCCGACCACGGCGCGCCGTCGGACAGCACGTTGATCGACAGCTGCGCGTCGCACTGCGCCGCGAACGCGTCGAGTTCGCGCGCCATCGCGACCGTTTCCATCATGTCGGGGAACTCGGGCAGCGCATCGAGCGCATCCGCGAATTGCTGCACGCCGGTTACGAACTCGGAGAACTCCAGTTCGTTGAGCGGGCCGCTGCGATTGGCCAGTTGTGCAGCCGCGCGCAGCTCTTCATAGCGCACGCCGTTTTGCAGCAGCTCCCAGCCGTCGCCGCCTTCGGGCTTGCCTTCGATATGAACAGGCTTGCTGCCGGCGCGACGCAGACGCTGCGCGAGCGGCACCACGCGTTCGCCCGCCACGACCGCAGCAAGCCGGATCGGCACGATGCAGTCGATACGGCGATCGACGATCGCGGGCGGTGCCGCGGAGATGGTCGTCGCTGCGGGCAGGACGGGCTCGGTCAGCTCATCGGCCGCTTGCGGCGCGGCCTCATGCTCCGCGGCTTGAGACTCGTCGCCAAAGCCGTTTGGCGAGGTAGTCTCGGCCTGGATATCGGCCGGCGTGTCGAGCGGCGCGACCGCCCCGAAGCCGGGTTCGACGCGCTCCTCGGCAGTTTCGCCGCCCGCAAGGCTCGGCTCGCGACGCGATGGCGCGCGCGCGGGCTCGATGAAAGGACTTGGCTCTGCGTGTTCTTCGCGAGCGAGCGATTCCGCGGCCTCTTCAGGCATCGGCCGCGGCATCCGGCGGCGCACCTTCGCGCCCTGCCACGCGTTGTACACGACCACGCCGCCCACCACGACGGCGCCCGCGCCAATCAACCCGAGTGTCAACTCGTCCATGCATGCTCCATCAGCAATTCTTCTTCAGCGCCCATGCGCGCCGGCCGGCTTTCGCGCGGCGGGCACACTGGCCGTGCGCTGTTCGATCTGTTCTGTTCAAGCCGTATTCTGGGCGAAACCGGCGGCCGTTTCCATGTCGACTGCGACGATGCGGGACACCCCCTGCTCCTGCATGGTCACGCCGATCAACTGCTGCGCCATCTCCATTGCGATCTTGTTGTGCGAAATAAACAAGAACTGGGTCTTGTCCGACATCGCGCGCACGAGGTTCGCAAAGCGTTCCGTGTTGGCATCGTCGAGCGGCGCGTCCACTTCATCGAGCAGACAGAACGGCGCCGGATTCAACTGGAACATCGCGAACACGAGCGCGGTGGCGGTGAGCGCCTTTTCGCCGCCCGACAGCAGGTGAATCGTCGAGTTCTTCTTGCCGGGCGGCTGCGCCATGACCTGCACACCGGCATCGAGGATCTCGTCGCCGGTCATGATCAGTTTCGCCTGGCCGCCGCCGAAAAGACGCGGGAACAGCTCGCCGAAGTGACGGTTCACCTCGTCGAACGTGCCCTGCAACAGCGTGCGCGTCTCCTGGTCGATCTTGCGGATCGCGTCTTCGAGCGTTTCGATCGCGCTCGTCAAGTCAGCCGATTGGGCATCGAGGAACGACTTGCGCTCGGTCGCCGCCGCCAGCTCGTCGAGCGCGGCCATGTTCACCGGACCCAGCGCCGCGATCGCGTTGTTGATGCGCGTGACCTCGCCTTGCAGGTACGAAGGCTTCAGGTCGCCCGTCAGCTTCGCCTGCAACTCAACCTCGTCGACACCAGCCGCCTGCAACTGTTCGATGAACTGCTCGCCGTTCAGGCGCGCCGCCTGTTCCTTGAGTTGCAGCTCCGTGATCTTGTCGCGCAGCGGCTGCAGCGCGCGCTCGGCCGTGAGCCGCGCCTCGTCCGCCTGGCGCAGCTTCGCGCTCAGGTCGTCGAGTTCCAGACGCGCCGCGCGCAGCACTTCTTCCTTCTGCGCGCGCACTTCGAGCGCATCCTGCAGCCCCGTATGCGCAGTCTGCTCGTTGATCGTTTCGAGCTCCGCGCGGGCGTCCTCGAGCGAGGCGGCCACGCGCTCGCTCTGGTCGTGCGCCACCTGGATATTGCGGCGCAACTCCTCGATCCGGTTCACCATGTTGCGCGCGGCAAAGCGCGCATCGCCTGCGGCACGTTCGAGGTCGCGCGCGTGCGAACGCGCGCTGGCCAGTTGCTCGTCGAGTGCTTCGAAGGCGAGTTGATTGTCTTCGAAGCGCGCCTGCAACTCGGCGAGTTCGGCGTCGTGCTGCTCGAAGTTCGACTCGGACTCGGCGCGCAGTGCGCGTTGCTCCTCGATCTGCGCGCGGATTTCCTCCAGCTCTTCACGAATCTGCGAGCTGCGCGCGGTGTAGCGCTCATGCGCCTGGGTCAGCTTGAGCACGTCCATCTGCAAGGCGTGCACGCGCTGCGTGGCGCGTTCGGCCTGCTGACGCAGTTCGCCGAGCGCCTGGGTTGCCTGCGAGTGGGCGGCTTCCGCACGCACCGATGCCGCGCGGGCTTCGTCGGCGAGCAGTGCCTGCGCCCGCACCTGACGGCCGAGATTCTCGATCTCTTGCTGGCGCGCCAGCATGCCGGCCTGTTCGGAGTCCGCGGCGTACAGTTGCACGCCGACGCGCGTCACCATATGGCCGGCCTTCACGACCAGCGTGCCGCCTTCGGGCAATTGGCCGCGTTGCGCGAGCGCAGTGGCGAGATCGTCGACGACGAAGGTCGAGCCGAGCCATTCATTGAGCACCGCGCGCAGACCAGCGTCGTCGATGCGTACGAGCGACAGGAGCGGCGTCAAGCCGCTCGGCGCAGCGGACACTTGCCCGGCTGCGGGCGGCGCGTAGAACGCGAGCTTGGCCGGGGGCGCATCGCTCGCAAACGCCTTCACCCAGTCGAGGTTCGATACCTCGAGTGCCGCGAGCCGCTCGCGCAGCACGGCTTCGAGCGCCGTCTCCCAGCCTGCCTCGACATGGAGCTTCTTCCACAGACGCGGCAGCGAACCCAGTTCGTGACGATCGAGCCAGGGCTGAATCTTGCCCTCGGTCTGCACGTTTTCCTGCAGTTGCCTGAGCGCCGCGAGCCGCGCCTCGAGCTGGTGAATCTGCGCACTTTCGGACTGCACGCGCTCGTGTGCGGCGCGGCGCTCGCCGTCGAGACGCGGCAGCGCGTCCTGGGCTTCGGCAAGCCGTTCCTGCGCATCGCGCAGAATCTCTTCCTGCTCGGCAAGCTGCATGCGCTGTTCTTCGAGCTGGATTTCGTCCGGCGCGTCGAGTCCGCCTTCCTCGGCCTTCAGCCGCTCATGACGCTGCTGCAATTGCTGCAGCGACTGGTCGGCATTGCGCTGCTGGGCGGCCTCGAGCTTGAGCGCCTGCTCGGTGCGGGCGATGCCCGCGCGTTCGTCGTTCAACTGCGCCTGGGCGTCGCGCCACTTGCCCTCGAGCGCCGGCAGCGCTTCTTGCCTCGCCGCGGCCTCTTCTTCGGCGACGGCGGCTTTTTCCTCGCCGATCGCCAGTTGCTCTTCGGCGTCTTCGATGTCGTCCTGCGCCTTTTGCGCCTGCGACTGCCACTGCTCGCGCTGCGCCGTGAGCGCGGCGATCTGCGCCTGCGTGCGGTTGCGCGACTCGACGATGAACTTGATCTCCGCCTCGAGGCGGCTCACCTCGGCGTTGGCTTCGTAGAGCCCACCCTGGGCGGCTTGCATGGCATCGCTTGCCGAGTAATGGGCGACGCGCAGGGTCTCGAGCTGCAACTCGACTTCGCGCAGTTGCGCGGTCTGTGCTTCGAGATCGATCTGTGCCTGCTCGATCGCACGCTGCTGGCGTTGCTGCTCGCCCGCGGCCTCGTTCTTGCGCAAGAGCCACAGAAGACGCTGCTTTTCTTCACCATCGGCCTGCAGCTCGCGAAACTTCGTCGCGACGACGGCCTGGCCTTCGAGCTTCTCGAGGTTCGTAGAGAGCTCGCGCACGATGTCCTCGACCCGCGTGAGGTTCTCGCGGGTGTCGTGCAGGCGGCTCTCGGTCTCGCGGCGGCGCTCCTTGTACTTCGAGACGCCCGCAGCTTCCTCGAGGAACACGCGCAGCTCTTCGGGTTTCGCCTCGATGATGCGGGCGATCATGCCCTGCCCGATGATCGCGTACGCACGCGGACCAAGGCCCGTGCCGAGGAAGATGTCCTGGATGTCGCGGCGGCGCGCCGGCAGGTTGTTGATGTAGTAGCTCGAGGTGCCGTCGCGGGTGAGCACGCGCTTGACGGCGATCTCCGCATACTGGCCCCACTGGCCCGCGGCCCGCCCGTCCGCATTGTCGAACACCAGTTCGACGCTCGCGCGGCTACCCGGCTTGCGCGCGGTGGAACCGTTGAAGATCACGTCCTGCATCGACTCGCCGCGCAACTCGGAGGCGCGCGACTCGCCGAGCACCCAGCGGACCGCATCGATAATGTTGGATTTGCCGCACCCATTCGGCCCGACCACGCCGACAAGCTGGCCGGGGACCTGGAAATGCGTGGGATCGACGAATGACTTGAAGCCAGCGAGTTTAATCGAGGTCAGACGCACGGCGATATCGCTGTTGGAATAGGGATTGTGAACGGGACCGCCCGTGCCGCCTCATGACCGCCGTCGTCATCGAACGATGGCGGGATGCGTCCCGGGCAGACGCCACGCAATACGGACACGCGTTGCAGCGCGCGTTTCTCTCGCGTTGCGCGGCGCAGACAGCGGCAATCATACCATCGCACGCGAGCGATCCCGATCGCTGCCTGACGCGCGCGGGACTTCGAGACTCTCCGCGTGGGCGGGAGCCGCATCAGCCGCCGCGCCGCTCGCCGTAGCGCTCGTCGTAGCGCCCGTCGCGCCGGTCACGACAGCCGCATCGCGACCGCTCGTGTTCGTCTCGTCGCGGCGGGCCGCCTCGGCAGCTTCGCGCGCGGCACCTTTGCGATGCAGCCAGCTCGACAGCACCGACGCGAGCACGATGCAGCCGCCGCCGGCCCACTCGCGCGGGCCAGGGGTCTCGCCGGCGAACAGCCACGCGGTCAGCGCGGTCACGACGAGTTCGAACAGCATGATGATCGACGCGCGGTTGGCAGGCACGCGGGCGAGTCCGAACTGCACCAGCATATTGTTGGACGCGAGCACGAAACCGAGCGCGAGGACGAGCAGCACGGCTTTGCCGAGCGCCTCGCCGACCGGCGGCGCCGGCATCGACTCGAAGCACGACGCGACCGCGCTGAAAAGCGCGGCGCCGCCGAAGATCACCGCCGTGCGCATCTCGGAGCGCATGTCGGGCAGCACGCGGCTCGTTTTCACGATCAGGACGTTGCTCATCGCGAAACCCATGCCGCCCGCGAGCCCCGCCCACTCTGCCGCGCTTGCCGGCAACGGCAGTCCGAGCCGGGGCGACCACAGCATCATGACGGCACCGAGCAGCGAGAGCCCGGCGAGCGCCGCGCCCCCGGGCGTCAGCCGTTCATGGAGGATGAAATGCGCAAAGAGTGCGGTCCACGCCGGGGTCAGATAGAAGAGCAGGAGTACCCGCATCACTTCGCCGTGGATCGCTCCCCACACGAAGCCGAGATTGGTCACGCCGGCGGCGAGACCGAGCAGTGGCAGCACCCAGTGCCAGCGCACCGTCGCGATGGCCTCGCGGCGCGCCGTGAGCACGAGCAGGCAGCCCGCCGCGCTCGTCGCCGCGCTCGCGGCCGTGCCCGTGATACCCAGTGCCGCAAGCATGCGCAACGGATACCACACCATGCCCCAGACCGAGGCACCAAACATGATGGCAAGCGTCGGCCAACCACTGCGCAGCCCGTTGTTCATTGGACCCGGCCCTCTGCCAAACCGTACATCGTGAATTTCTCCCAAAACCACATCGTCGTCTTTTGCTTTCGGCGCGCTTCTCGCGCGATACGCGCTGGCTTGCCGGGCATGGCTGCACGTATCGAACCGGCGCCGACGCGCACGTTATAATCGAGCCCTTGCAGCAGCAGCCGAGCGCGCCGCCATCCGCCCCCAGGCAGACCCCCGGCGCGCACAAGCGCACCACCCGCCCTCTCTCGCCCGTCTTTCGCCCGTGAATCCGTTACTCGATACCCTTCAGACCTATCCGTTCGAAAAGCTGCGCGTGCTCTTCAACGACGTCAAGCCGAACCCGAGCCTGCGGCACATCAGTTTCGGCATCGGCGAGCCGAAGCACGCAACGCCCGCCGTGATCCGCGACGCCATCGTCGCCTCGCTCGACGGCCTCGCGGTCTATCCGGCAACCGCCGGCACGCCGGCGCTGCGCGAATCGATCGCGCGCTGGGTGACGTGGCGCTACGGGCTGCCCGGCATCGATGCCAACACTGAAGTGCTGCCTGTGTCGGGCTCGCGCGAGGCACTCTTCGCGCTCGCCCAGACCGTCGTCGACCCCACGGCGGGCGTGAAAGATCCGGCAAAGCGGGCGATCGTACTCTGTCCGAACCCGTTCTACCAAATCTACGAAGGCGCCGCGCTGCTCGCAGGCGGCGAGCCGTACTTCGTGAACAGCGACCCGGCGCGCAACTTCGCCTGCGACTATTCGGCCGTGCCCGAAGCAATCTGGGCACGCACGCAGCTGCTCTATGTGTGCTCGCCGGGCAACCCGACCGGTGCCGTGCTCACGCTCGACGACTGGCGCGAACTGTTTGCGCTGTCCGATCGCTACGGCTTCGTGATCGCGTCCGACGAATGCTACTCCGAGATCTATTTCGACGAGGCCAAGCCGCCCCTCGGCGCCCTCGCGGCCGCCCATGCGCTCGGCCGCGGCTTCGAGCGTCTCATCATGCTTTCTAGCCTCTCGAAGCGCTCGAATGCGCCTGGCATGCGCTCGGGCTTTGTCGCCGGGGACGCCGCGATCCTCAAGAAATTCCTGCTCTACCGCACCTATCACGGCGCGGCGCTCTCGCCGGTCTGGCAGTCGGCCAGCATCGCGGGCTGGAACGACGAGGCGCATGTGCGCGCGAACCGCGCGCTCTACGTGCAGAAGTTCGGCACCGTTACGCCGATGCTCGCCGAAGTCCTCGACGTGCGTCTGCCCGACGCCGCGTTCTACCTCTGGGCAAATGTCGCGCGCACGGGTCTCTCGGACACCGCCTTCGCCCAGCGCCTCTACGCCGACTATAATGTGACGGTTCTGCCAGGCTCCTATCTCGCGCGCAGCGCGCATGGCGTGAACCCCGGCCGCGATTTCGTGCGCCTCGCGCTCGTCGCCGATGTCGACGAATGCACCGAAGGCGCCAAGCGGATCGTCGACTTCTGTCGCTCGCTCGCGTAACGCCCGGCGAGAGCCTGTCCAGTCACCGGTTTCCATTCCCGCATCCTTCATCCGATTTCAATAGACCATGTCGCAACAACTTCAGCAGATCATCGACACCGCCTGGGACAACCGCGCCGAACTGTCGCCGAAGTCCGCCCCCACCGAAGTCCGTGACGCCGTCGCGCACGCGATCGAGCAGCTCGATCGTGGCGTCCTGCGCGTCGCCGAGAAGAAAGACGGCGACTGGATCGTCAATCAGTGGCTCAAAAAGGCCGTGCTGCTGTCGTTCCGCCTCGAAGACAACGCGCCGATGCCGGCCGGCGGCTACTCGCAGTTCTACGACAAGGTCCCGTCGAAGTTTGCGAACTACACAGCCGAAGACTTCGCAGCCGGCGGCTTTCGCGTCGTGCCGCCCGCCATCGCGCGCCGCGGCTCGTTCATCGCGAAGAACGTCGTGCTGATGCCGTCGTACACCAACATCGGCGCATACGTCGACGAAGGCACGATGGTCGATACGTGGGCAACCGTCGGTTCGTGCGCGCAGATCGGCAAGAACGTGCACCTGTCGGGCGGCGTCGGCATCGGCGGCGTGCTCGAGCCGCTGCAGGCCAACCCGGTCATCATCGAAGACAACTGCTTCATCGGCGCGCGCTCGGAAGTCGTCGAAGGCGTGATCGTCGAGGAGAACTCGGTCATCTCGATGGGCGTGTACCTCGGTCAAAGCACCAAGATCTACGACCGCGAAACCGGCGAAGTCTCGTATGGCCGCATTCCGGCGGGCTCGGTGGTGGTGGCGGGCAACCTGCCGTCGAAGGACGGCTCGCACAGCCTCTACTGCGCCGTGATCGTCAAGAAGGTCGACGCCAAGACGCGCGCCAAGGTCGGCCTGAACGAACTGCTGCGAGGCGATTGATGGCGAAGGCCGCGAAGACCGTCGTCTACGGTATCCCGAACTGCGACAGCGTGAAGAAGGCCCGCGTGTGGCTCGAAGAGCACGGCGTCGAGTTCGAGTTCCACGACTTCAAGAAAGCCGGCGTGTCGAATGCGCTGGTCCAGGACTGGCTCAAGGATGTGCCGCTGGACCAGCTCATCAACAAGCGCGGCACGACGTGGCGCGGCCTGTCCGACGTGCACAAGGCGGAAGCCGACACGACCAGCGGCGCGATCGCGCTGATGATCCACAAGCCGTCGATCATCAAGCGGCCGGTGCTCGTCGTGAACGGACGCGTGAAGACGCTCGGCTTTTCGGCCGAGCAGTACGAGACGCTTTTCGCCTGATTCACCGCGTTGCGGCGCCAGACGCTCTGTCGTCACCAACCGCAGTTGCCGGCCGAGCGTGCCGGCATTTTTATTGAAAGTGGCCTATCCATGTCCGGTACCCTTGCCCTCACCGAACAGCTGATTGCGCGTGCGTCCGTCACCCCGGACGACCAGCATTGCCAGCACATCATGACCGAGCGCCTCGCGGCGATCGGCTTCGTCTGCGAAACGATCGAGTCGCACGGCGTGACCAATCTCTGGGCCGTGCGCCGCGGCACGGCCGGCAGTGCCGGCCCGTTGCTCGCGTTCGCGGGCCACACGGACGTCGTGCCGACCGGTCCGCTCGAACAGTGGAGCTCGCCGCCGTTCGTGCCGACGCACCGTGACGGCAAGCTCTATGGGCGCGGCGCCGCCGACATGAAGACGTCGCTCGCGGCATTCGTCGTCGCGAGCGAGGAGTTCGTCGCCGCACAGCCCCAGCATCGCGGCGCGATCGCGTTCCTCATCACGAGCGACGAAGAAGGCCCCGCCACCGATGGCACCGTCAAGGTCGTCGACCTGCTCGAAGCGCGCGGCGAGAAGCTCGACTACTGCATCGTCGGCGAGCCGACTTCGACCAGCACGCTCGGCGACTGCGTGAAGAACGGCCGGCGCGGCTCGATGTCGGGCAAGCTGACCGTCAAGGGCGTGCAGGGGCACATTGCCTATCCGCATCTCGCGAAGAATCCGGTGCATCTGTTCGCGCCGGCGCTCGCCGAACTCGTCGCCGAACGCTGGGACGACGGCAACGAATATTTCCCGCCGACCACCTGGCAAGTCTCGAACATCCACAGCGGCACCGGCGCGAGCAACGTGATCCCGGGCCATGCCGACGTGCTGTTCAACTTCCGCTTTTCGACGGCGAGCACGCTCGAGGGTCTGCAAGAGCGCGTGCACGCGATCCTCGACAAGCACGGCCTCGACTACGAACTCCAGTGGACCGTGAGCGGACGCCCGTTCCTCACGCCGCGCGGCGAACTCTCGAACGCGCTCGAACGCGCGATCCGCGACGAAACCGGCGTCGTGACCGAATTGTCGACCACGGGCGGCACGTCGGACGGCCGCTTCATCGCGCGGATCTGCCAGCAGGTGGTCGAATTCGGACCGCCGAACGGCAGCATCCACAAGATCGACGAGCATGTCGACGTCGCGTTCGTCGAGCCGCTGAAGAACGTCTATCGCCGTGTCCTCGAACAGTTGATCGCGTGATGCCGGCACTGACACTCACACCGACGTTTGCCCGCCATCCAGCCGGAGTTACAGCATGACGCACCCGCTTGCCAACACCTTCTCGACCGTGCGCGATCTGCTGCGCTACGGCGTCACGCGTTTTAACGGCGCACAGCTCGCGTTTGGCCACGGCTCGACCAACGCCTACGACGAAGCCGCGTATCTGATCCTGCACACGCTGCATCTGCCGCTCGACCTGCTCGATCCGTTCCTCGACGCGCGCCTCGGCGCCGACGAAGTCGACGCGGTGCTCGGCGTGATCGAACGCCGCGCGGCCGAGCGCGTGCCCGCCGCTTACATCACGAAGGAAGCGTGGATGCATGGCCTGCGCTTTTACGTCGATGAACGCGTGATCGTGCCGCGCTCGTTCATCGGCGAATTGCTGCAGGACGGACTGCAGCCCTACGTCGAAGACCCCGAGCAAGTCACGGCGGTGCTGGAGTTGTGCACCGGCTCGGCGAGCCTTGCGATCATCGCAGCGCACGCGTTCCCGAACGCCGACATCGACGCCGTCGACCTGTCGAAGCCCGCGCTCGAAGTGGCGAAGCGCAACGTGCACGAACACGAACTCGACGAGCAGATTTCGCTGTTCGAAGGCGACCTGTTCGCACCGCTGCCCGAGCGCCGTTACGAGGTGATCCTGACGAATCCGCCGTACGTCAACGCGGATTCGATGCAGGCGCTGCCGCCCGAGTATCGCCACGAGCCGGAAATGGCGCTCGCGGGCGGTGCGGATGGCATGGACATCGTGCGCCGCATCATCGCCGAAGCGCGCAACTGGCTCACCGACGATGGCATCCTCGTCGTCGAGATCGGCAACGAACGCGAGAACGTGGAAGCGGCGTTCGGCGGGCTCGATCTCGTGTGGCTCTCGACGAGCGCCGGCGACGACAACGTGTTCCTGATCCAGGCGTCCGATCTGCCAGTCTGAGCGGGATTGCCGCTGCGGCAGCGGCAGCGGCCAGGTGGCGGCGCTCGCCTGTGCCGCTCCGTGATCGTTGCAGCGAACCCCGCGCCGCCGCGGGCCGGGTTCGTTAGCCGGCCGGCGACGCGTAACGGTAAGATGGCGTACCCGCGCCCGGCTCAGCTCACCGCGCCCGGGACTTCAGGAGCTTCCCGCTAACGCGTCTATGGCACTCGACTGGTTACATCTGGGCACGCTGCTCGCGGCCATTCATCTGCTCGGTCTCGCCGCCGCGTGCCACGCCATCCTCAATACCCGCACGTCGCAAGGGGCCATCGCCTGGGCCGTGTCGCTCGCGACCATGCCCTACCTCACGCTGATCCCCTATCTGTTCCTCGGCCGCAGCAAGTTTGCCGGTTATGCCGATGCCCGGCGGCTGCGCAACGAGACGCTGCGCAGCCGTGCGCATCCGCGTGAATGGGACCGGCTGGAGCGCTCGGGCGACTGGCCGGCCGGCGAGCTGGGTGCGCGCGTCGTGCGCACGCTCACGCGTCTGGGCGGCATGCCGATCCAGCCCGGCAACACAGTGCGCACGCTCGTGAACGGCGACGCGACGTTCGCCGCGATCTTCGAAGCCATGGAGCAGGCGCGCGAGTACGTGATCGTGCAGTTCTTCATCGTGCACGACGACGCGCTCGGCCAGATGCTCAAGGAAGCGCTGCTCGCCTGCGCCAGGCGCGGCGTGCGCGTGTATTTCCTCTACGACAGCATCGGCTCGTTCGAGCTGCCGCGCCGCTACGTTGCCGAGTTGCGTGCCGGTGGTATCGAAGTGCATCCGTTCTCGACCCGGCGCCTGTTCGTCAACCGCTTCCAGCTCAACTTCCGCAATCACCGCAAGATCGTGGTCGTCGACGGCGAGCGCGCGTTCGTGGGCGGCCACAATGTCGGCGTCGAGTATCTGGGCGCCGATGCGCGCCTGTCGCCGTGGCGCGATACGCACATCGAGGTGCGCGGCCCGGCGGTCGCGAACATCCAGTTCGTCTTCACCGAGGACTGGTATTGGGCGACCCAGCAGTTGCCGGCCGCCGAGCCGCCGGAGGTCGCGCCGCACGACGACAACATGTTCTGTCTCGTGATGCCGACCGGGCCGGCCGATCGCCAGGAGACCTGCTCGCTGTTCTTCGTCGAAGCGATCAACGCCGCGACCAAACGGCTATGGATCACGACGCCGTATCTCGTGCCCGATTCGGCCGTGTTCGCCGCGCTGCGTCTGGCGGTGCTGCGCGGCGTCGATGTGCGCATCATGATCCCGAGCCGCCGCGACCACTATGTCGTATTCGAGGCCTCGACGCTCTACGCCTACGATGCCATTCGCGCCGGCATCCGCATTTTTCGCTACCGGCCGGGCTTTCTGCACCAGAAGGTCATCCTGATCGACGATGTCGCGGCCGCGATCGGCAGCGCGAACCTCGACAACCGCTCGTTTCGCCTGAACTTCGAGATCATGGTCGTAACCGTGCACCGTGGCTTCGCGGCGGAAGTCGAAGCGATGCTGCAGCGCGACTTCGACGACACCTTCGAGATCGACCATGACGAGTACCGCAGCGCGCCCGCCTGGCGCAAGGTCACGATGCATGTCGCGCGGCTGTTCGCACCGATCCTCTGAAGGCGCTCAGAGCAACTTGTCGATGTCGCCGGCGACGGCCTCAGGCTTGGTCAGCGGCGCATAGCGCTTGACGACCGCGCCTTCGCGATCGATGAGGAACTTGGTGAAATTCCACTTGATCGCCTCGATCCCGAGCACGCCCGGCGCCTCGCCGGTCAGCCAGCGATAAAGCGGATGCGCGTTCGCCCCGTTGACCTCGATCTTCTCGAACAGCGGAAACGTCACGCCGAAATTCTTCTCGCAGAAGCTGCCGATCTGCGCCGCGTCGCCCGGTTCCTGCTTGCCGAACTGGTTGCAGGGGAAACCAAGTACCTCGAAACCACGCGCAGCGTATTCATCGAAGAGTTTCTGCAGACCTGCGTACTGCGGCGTGAATCCGCACTCGCTCGCCGTATTGACGATCAGCAGGACTTTGCCGCGATACTGCTCGAGGCTCACCGTTTCGCCGTCGAGCGTGCGCGCGGAAAACGACCAGATCGATGACATGTCACGTCTCCTGAAAAACAGTCAGTGTAGCGGAGCGGCCACGCGAAGACTTGCGCGGCCACGCTTCACGCGACCCGCTGCGCGCCGATGAACATGCCGAAATTGTCGGCGTTGTGGGTCGCGCGGGCCGGATTGGCCTGCGCCATCCGGTACACCGTGGCCGGCCCGTACGCGAGATCGTCGGTCGCGCCGATGTTCCTGAAATGGCTGAGCTCGTGCGCAATCGTCGCCTCCGGTGTATACGGGCCCATGTTGCTGTCGAAAAGATGCGGCCGAATGTTGATCTGATGGGGCTGATTAAAGCGGACGTTCGCGATCTCCCAGTTGCCGTTGGCCGGCAGCGCGTTGAACGTATACCGATCGTGGGCCATCGCGTTGCTCATTCTGGAGAGCACTTGCTCGACACGCTTGACATTGTTTGCGCCTGGCGCGCCGAACCACTTGCGGTAAGTGTCGTCGATCGCACCACGGTTCAGCTTGCCCAAGGCGGAATCGACCATCCGTTTGACGTGCTGATAGGCGTTCCGCAACAACTGCCGCTGCCCCGATGAAAAGCCCTGGAACTGTGGGGCGAGCGCGGCGCCGTGCGTTGCGTCGCCTGTGTTATTGCCGGTCGGGTCGTCATTGGGACTTGTGTCCGTGTTGGGGTCGTTGTTCGTGGCCGGATCGGAATCGGTGTTCGTACCGGTATTCGGGTCGCCCCCTTGGACGGGACCGCCGCCGCCAGGATTTCTGCCTCCGCCAGGTCCACCGCCGCCGCCAGGATTTCCGCCTCCGCCAGGTCCACCTCCGCCGCCAGGACTCCCACCACCACCCGGACCGCCTCCGCCGCCAGGATTTCCACCACCACCCGGACCGCCTCCGCCGCCAGGATTTCCACCACCACCCGGACCGCCTCCGCCGCCCGCGCCAGGCCTGCCGCCTCCGTGCGTGCGCCCCCCTCCGTGCGTGCCGCCGCCGTGCGGAGCGCCGCCCCCGCCGGGACGGCCGCCACCAGCCGATCCGGGACCGCTTCGCGTGCGGTGTCCCGGTTGTCCGCCGCCGCCGTTCGGTACCTGCCCTGGTCCATGGCCGGGTTGCCCCTCGCCGGTCGGCGGAGCATGGTCGGATGGCGACTGGTTGCCCATGATGGCTCGCAAGCCACGACGGATCTGCTCCAAATCGTGCTCATGATTCCCACCCGGGTTGGCGTAAATTCGGCGCAGCCCGTCGAGCACCCGCTCGATGTCACGATCATGATTGCCGCCCCGGCTGCGGGCCAGATCGCGCAGCGCGTCGCGCATGCGCTCCATTTGGTGATCTTGCTTGCCGGCCAGATCGCGCAGACCCTTGAGCACGTCCTCGACACCGCCATCACGCTTGCCGGCGGGGTCCTTTGCCAACTTGTTCAAGCCCTGAATCACGCGTTCCGCGTCGGGGTCGCGATCCGCGTGGCCAGGATCGGCCGGTTGATGGCGTGGCGCGTCCCCTGGCCGGTCGGTGCCGCGCTCGCAATGGCCTTCGCCAGACTCGGGCCGTTGGTCGCTCGGCGTGCGGCCGGATCGATCGGTGTCGAGATTCCGGTGAGCGCTGCCTTGATCGGCCGGATTGCGCGCGTCCGGGCGCGCCCGCTCGCGATCTTCATGAAGATCGCGCGGCCGGCCGTGCCCGGCCGCCGGTGCGGGCCGAGCGTCGTGCCCGCTCGTCGGCCACGCACTGCCTCGCGGGTCTCCGGGCGGCGTCCGCGGCGGTACCCTGTCGAGCCGCACGCCAGTCGGCAGCGCTGAACTGCCGTGGTGCCACGGCATGTTCATTGCGCCTGCGCCACCGTGGGCCGGCTGCTGCGCGCTGACGCCGGACGCGCGCGCAGGAGGCGTAACCGCCACCCGGGACGGAATACGGGAAGTGCTGGAAACATTCATGACGGCTCCCTTCGATTGCGAACGCCCTCGGCGCCGCCGCCTTCGCGCGCACCCGCCGAGCCTCGCAGCGCCGGCCCGTGCCAACCGTTCAGCCGGCCTGCGTACGAGACCCATTGGAGCATCGCCGCCGCCCCGCGATGGCGTACCGGGTTGGCACATCGTGCGTCGTCCGGAGCGCGCCTCGCGGATCGTTTAAAATCGGGCATTTCCTCCGGCCTCTTCACCCCGCACCCCGTGATCCGCTTCAACCAATTCAGCCTTGCCCGCGGCACCAAGCCGCTTTTCGATGCGACCTCGTTCGTGCTCAACCCCGGCGAGAAGGCGGGTCTCATCGGCGCGAACGGCGCGGGCAAGTCGACGCTGTTCGCCGTCCTGCGCGGCGAGCTGCACGCGGACGCAGGCGACTTCACGTTGCCGCCCTCGTGGCGCATCGCCCACGTCGCCCAGGAGACGCCGGCCGTCGAGCGCAGCGCGCTCGAATACACGCTCGATGGCGACACCGCCTTGCGCGAGATCGAGGCCCGCATCGAGGCCGCCTCGGCGGCCCACGACGGCGCGGCCGAAGGCGAAGCGCACGCGGCCTTCGCCGACGCCGACGGTTACACCGCGCCCGCACGTGCCGAGGCGCTGCTGCTCGGTCTCGGCTTCACGCTGGAGCAGACACGCCAGCCGGTCAGCAGCTTTTCGGGCGGCTGGCGCATGCGCCTGAATCTCGCGCAGGCGCTGATGTGCCGCTCCGATCTGCTGCTGCTCGACGAGCCGACCAATCACCTGGACCTCGACGCCATCGTGTGGCTCGAAGACTGGCTGCACCGCTACGCCGGCACACTGGTCGTGATTTCGCACGATCGCGAATTCCTCGACGCGGTCTGCAACGTGACGCTGCATCTCGAGCAGCAACAGGTGAAGCGCTACGGCGGCAACTATTCGCAGTTCGAGATCCTGCGCGCGCAACAGCTGGCGCTGCAGCAAAGCGCGTACGAAAAGCAGCAGAAGACCGTGGCTCACCTGCAAAGCTTCGTCAACCGCTTCAAGGCCAAGGCGACCAAGGCGCGCCAGGCGCAAAGCCGCGTGAAGGCGCTCGAGAAGATGGAGCTGATCGCGCCCGCGCACGCGAGCTCGCCCTTCACGTTCGAGTTTCGCGCGCCGGCCTCCGCGCCCAACCCGATGCTGGTGATGGACGACGTGCGCTGCGGCTATCGCAGCGAAGACGACGGCGGCGAGATTCCGATCGTCGAGCACGTCGCGCTGTCGATCCAGAACGGCCAGCGCATCGGCCTGCTCGGCGCCAATGGCCAGGGCAAGTCCACGCTGATCAAGACGCTCGCCGCCACGCTCGCGCCGCTCGCGGGCGACCTGCACGCCGGCAAGGGTCTGCAGATCGGCTATTTCGCGCAGCATCAGCTCGAAACGCTGCGCCCCGACGACTCGCCGCTGCAGCATCTCGCGCGCCTCGCGCCGGACACCCGCGAGCAGGAGCTGCGCGATTTTCTCGGCGGCTTCAATTTCTCGGGCGACATGGCGACCGCCGCGATCGCGCCGTTCTCGGGCGGCGAGAAGGCCCGCCTCGCGCTCGCGCTCGTCATCTGGCAGAAGCCAAACTTGCTGCTGCTCGACGAGCCGACCAATCACCTCGACCTCGAAACGCGCCACGCGCTGACTATGGCGCTCGCGCAGTTCGAAGGCACGCTGATCCTCGTCTCGCACGACCGCCACTTGCTGCGCGCGACGACCGATCAGTTCATGCTGGTCGCGAAGCACCGCCTGCAACCGTTCGACGGCGACCTCGACGACTATCGCGACTGGCTGCTCCAGCACGCGGCCGAGCAGCGCGCGGCGCTCAAGGTCGATGCGTGCGGCAGCGCGGCCGATGGCGGCGTGAACCGCAAGGAGCAGCGTCGTCAGGAGGCCGAAACGCGGCAGAAGCTGTCGCATCTGAAGAAGCCGCTGCAGTCGCGCATCAGCAAGATCGAAAAGGAAATGGATGCGCTCAATGCCGAGAAAGGCACGCTCGACACGTTCGTCGCCGACCCAGCCAGCTACGACGCCGCGCAGAAAGCGAAACTGACCGAAGCGATCCGCCGGCAGGCCCAGGTCCAGTCACGCCTCGATGAGCTCGAAGCCCAATGGCTCGAAGCGCACGAGGAACTCGAACAAATCGGCTAGCGGCGCGCGCATCGACAGGGTCGTGCGCACGTCTTGCCGCAAAGGAGTCACGAGTGAGCTCTCCCGCTCCCTTACAGGGCCTGCGCGTTCTTGATCTGACGCGGCTCTTGCCGGGCCCGGTCGCGACGCTGCGGCTCGCCGAGCTTGGCGCCGACGTGCTCAAGATCGAGCCGCCCGGCGCCGGCGACGCGACGCGCGTCATGATGCAGACCTCCGCCGACGAAGTGGCGGGACGCCCCGGCGCGTTCTACCGGCTCGTCAACCGCGGCAAGCGCGAGGCGCGCCTCGATCTCAAATCGGAGAGCGGGCGCGCCGTGCTGCTCGCCCTCGCACGCGATGCCGACGTGCTCGTCGAGAGCTTCCGGCCCGGTGTGATGGAGCGGCTCGGCGTCGGTTACGAGACGCTGCGGGCGGTCAATCCGAAGCTGGTCTACTGCGCGATCACCGGTTACGGTTCGAGCGGCCCGTTCGTCGAGCGCGCCGGCCACGACCTCAACTACGTCGGCTACGCGGGCGTGCTCAGCCAGCTCGCCACGCGCGACGGCGACCCCGTGCTGCCGAACTTCCAGATCGCCGACCTGCTCGGCGGCGCGCTGTCCGCCGTCACGCAGATGCTCGCCGCGCTCTGGCAGGTCGCGCGCGGCGGCGAGGGATGCTTCGTCGATGTATCGATGGCGCATGCGACTTACGCGCACAACGTCGTCGCCCAGGTCGCGCTCGCCAACGACGATGCCACCGCCCTCGAACCCGGCTGCGGACTGCTCAACGGAGGCGTGCCCTGCTACAACCTGTACCGGACCCGCGACGGCCGCTGGCTCGCCGTCGGCGCGCTCGAACTGAAGTTCTGGCAAACGCTGTGCAGCGCGCTCGGGCGCGACGAATGGGCGAGCCGTCACTGGAGTCTCGGCCAGGCCATCGGCGGCACGGATGCGGCCGCGCTCACCCACGAACTCGGCAAGTTGATCGCGGCGGAAACGCTGCAAACGTGGATCGACCGGCTCGAGTTGCTCGACTGCTGCGTCACTCCCGTACTGACGCCAGCCGAGGCCGCGCTGCATCCAATGTTCAACGCCGAGGCGCTCGCGCAGTTGCTCGACACGGGCGAAGCGCCCGACCCCGACTATGGCGAGGGCTATCCGCTTCCGCCCGTGGGCGGCGGCTATGTAGCGGCCGCCTATGCGGCCGGACTCGATATGGAAACGGGATATGGCCCGGACGCGGGCTTCGAGGCCCCACCGGCCCCGCCGGGCGGCAACAGCAGCGGCAGCGCCGCGCCGGCCCGCACGAACACGACTACGACGGGCGGCGCGCTGCCCCCCGGCAAGAAGCCGTTCAGCTATAGCCCATGGGACTGAAACACTGAAACATCAAGGCGCCGGTCCGGGCACCGCATGGAAAAAGGGCGCCAGTATCGCTACTGAGCGCCCTTCTTTTTTAGCGCCGCGGCAGCGTTTGCCGCGGCGTGTGTTCGTCGTCGTGGAGCACGTACTTGCGGCCCTCGACGTGGTGCGCGATCGTATTGCGCACCTGTGCAGGGGTCACGTTCTCCGCCACGACGCGTCGCGAAATCCGCCCATCGGCGTCGATCCATTCGACGATGCGGCATCCGCCGCCCCAAGGCTGGCGGATGGGCTCGGACACGCGGCAGCCGCGCACGACGACTGCGCGATCGGTTGCGGACACATCGGTCTGTTTCAAGGCGCCATCCTTTCCGCTCAAATCGGAGTTGAAGTCCGGCCCAAGGATAGAAAAAACGCGCGCGCGCCAGGTTACAGCCAATACCAGGGTTGTTACGGAGTTTTACGCGACAAATTGCACGACCTCGACGGCGCGTGTCATTCGAGCGTGCGCACCTTGTCGATGGCTTCCTCGATACGCTCGACGGCAACCACCTGCAAACCGTCGATCGGTTGTTTCGGCGCATTGGCGCGCGGAATCAAGGCGATCGAAAACCCGAGCTTGGCGGCCTCCTTCAACCGATCCTGCCCGCGCGGCGAAGGCCGGATCTCGCCCGCGAGACCGACTTCGCCGAAGACGATCAGCCCCTTGGGCAACGGCTTGTTGCGCATCGATGAATGGATCGCCAGCAGCACGGCGAGATCGGCGGCGGGCTCGGTGATCTTCACGCCGCCGACAGCGTTCAGGAACACGTCCTGATCGAAGCACGCGATACCCGCGTGCCGGTGCAGCACGGCGAGCAACAGCGCGAGGCGGTTCTGTTCGAGGCCGACGGCGAGGCGTCGCGGATTGGGGACGTGGGCGGTATCGACCAGCGCCTGCACCTCGACGAGCAGCGGCCGCGAGCCTTCCTGGGTGACGAGCACGCACGAGCCCGGCACGCTTTGTTCGTGCTGCGACAGAAACAGTGCCGAAGGATTGGCGACGCCACGCAAGCCCTTCTCGGTCATCGCGAACACGCCGAGTTCGTTGACCGCGCCGAAGCGGTTCTTGAACGCGCGCACGAGGCGGAACGACGAGTGCGTGTCGCCCTCGAAGTACAGCACCGTATCGACGATGTGTTCGAGCACGCGCGGCCCCGCGAGGTTGCCCTCCTTGGTGACGTGGCCGACCATGATGATCGCGGTACCCGACTGCTTGGCGATGCGCGTGAGCTGCGCCGCGCACTCGCGCACCTGTGCGACCGATCCCGGCGCCGAGGTGAGCGCCTCCGAGTAAATCGTCTGGATCGAGTCGATCACGGCGACATCGGGCTTTTCGGCCTCGATCGTCGCCTGGATTTTTTCGAGCTGGATTTCGGCGAGCAGTTTGAGTTCGCTCGCCTTCGAGTCCGTGTCGAGCAGCGCGAGGCGCTGCGCGCGCAGCGCGATCTGCGCCGCCGATTCCTCGCCGCTCACGTAGAGCGCGCGGCGCTCCGCGGCGATTTCCGCGAGCGACTGCAGCAGCAGCGTCGATTTGCCGATGCCCGGATCGCCGCCGATCAGCACGACCCCGCCCGGGACGAGACCGCCGCCCAGCACCCGGTCGAATTCGCCGACACCCGTGGAGAAACGCGGCACGTCAGCCGCATCGATATCGGCGAGGCGCCGCACCGGCGCGCTCTTCGCGAGCGCCTGGTAGCGGTGGCCGCCGGCCGGCTCCGCCACGCCCTCGATCAGGGTGTTCCACGCGCCGCACGCGGGGCATTGTCCTTGCCATTTCGGCACCTGCCCGCCACATTCCGTGCAGGTGTACAACGTTTTCGGTTTCGCCACGCTCGTCCTTGCCTTCGCTTGCCTTATTCCGCCCGCACGGGCACGCGCGGTGCCACGGCGCACATCAATTCATAGCCGATCGTGCCGCACGAGCGCGCGACTTCGTCGATCGGCAACGCGTTGCCCCACAGCTCCACGCGCGTACCGACGCCCGCGTTCGGGCACGACGACAGATCCACGGTCAGCATGTCCATCGACACCCGCCCGACGACCCGCGTGAGCACGCCGTCGACCATGACCGGCGTGCCTTCGGGCGCGACGCGCGGGTAGCCGTCGGCATAGCCGCACGCGACCACGCCGATGCGCAGCGGCTTGCGCGCCGTGAAGATCGAGCCATAGCCGAGCGTCTGCCCTTCCTTGACGGACTGCACGGCGATCAGCTCGGAGGCGAGCGTCATGGCCGGCTTGAGGCCGACGCCCGCGATCGCCTCGGGCGCGCCCGAAGGCGACGCGCCGTACAGGATGATGCCGGGCCGCACCCAGTCGAAATGCGACTGCGGATGCCACAGCGTCGCCGCCGAGTTGGCCAGGCTGCGCGCGCCCGCGATGCCCTGTGCACCGCGCTCGAACGCTTCCATTTGTGTTGCGATGCCGCGCTCGGTGTCCGCATCGGCGAAATGGGTCATCAGCGTGATCTGGCCGATGCCGGGACACGCCCGTGCGCGCTCCCATGCCGGGCGGTATTTCTCGGGCGTGTAGCCGAGCCGGTTCATGCCGCTGTTCATTTTCAGCTGGATGTTGACCGGCTTGGACAAGCGCGCCATTTCGAGCATGCGCATCTGCTCGTCGCAATGCACCACCGTCGTCAGGCTATAGCGGTCGATCACATCGATGTCGGTCGGACGGAAAAAGCCCTCGAGCAGCAGGATCGGACCGGCCCAGCCGAGTTCGCGCAACTTTGCGGCCTCTTCGAGGTCCAGCAATCCAAAGCCGTCGGTCGCGCGCAGCCCCGGGAACGCCCGCGCGAGCCCATGGCCGTAGGCATTGGCCTTGACGACAGCCCAGATCCGGGATTTCGGCGCGTAACGGCGGACAACGGCGAGATTGTTGGCTAGAGCAGCGGTATGAATCGTGGCAGAGAGCGGACGCGGCATGGGAAATTTTCGTAAAGACGCTTTCGAATCAGTATCTTACAGTGCGTTTTCAGTGCACCGAGCGGCCCGTCTGGCGGGCGATCAAGGAATCTGCTAGTCCGAATGCAGTTATTTTCATGATATAAAGCCGTGCGCACAACCCATTTCGAACGTAATAAGCCCGGATGCACCCCTACCGTCCGGGGCGGACGGACCGCAGCGAGGAAAGCATCGCATCAGATGAAAAAAGGCTTTTACACCATTATGGCCGCGCAGTTTTTTTCGTCGCTGGCCGACAATGCGCTCCTGATCGCTGCGATAGCACTGCTCAAAGATCTCCACGCCCCGAACTGGATGACGCCGCTGCTCAAGCTGTTCTTTGTGCTGTCGTACGTCGTCCTCGCCGCCTTCGTCGGCGCGTTCGCCGATTCCCGGCCCAAGGGCCGCGTGATGTTCATCACCAACACGATCAAGGTGGTCGGCTGCGGCATCATGCTGGCGGGCCTTCATCCGCTGCTGGCCTACGGCATCGTCGGCTTCGGCGCCGCCGCCTATTCGCCGGCCAAGTACGGCATCCTCACCGAACTCCTGCCGCCTGACCGTCTCGTCGCCGCGAATGGCTGGATCGAGGGCACGACGGTCGGCTCCATCATTCTCGGCACCGTGCTCGGCGGCGCGCTGATCAGCCCCCACATCGCGGCGCACGTGATCCGCCATACCCCCGCTGCGATCAACACGCCCGCCGAAGCGGCCATGCTCGTGATCATGGCCATCTACGTGATCGCGGCGCTCTTCAATCTGCGCATTCCCGATACCGGCGCGCGCTATCCGCGCCAGGAACACGGTCCGATCCGCCTCATCACCGACTTCGCCGACTGCTTCGTCACACTGTGGCGCGACAAGCTCGGCCAGATCTCGCTCGCGGTCACGACGCTGTTCTGGGGCGCCGGCGCGACGCTGCAGTTCATCGTGCTCAAGTGGGCGGAAGTGTCGCTCGGCATGTCGCTCTCGGAAGGCGCGATCCTGCAGGCCGTCGTCGCGGTCGGTGTCGCCGTTGGCGCGATCATCGCCGCTGCGCGCATTCCGCTGAAGAAGTCGCTCTCGATACTGCCGGTCGGCATCATGATGGGCGTCGCCGTCATGCTGATGGCGTTCTACACCAAGAATCTCTTCCCGCCGCACTGGGGCATCTACTACGGCCACCTGCACGTGCCGGGCTATCTGCTGTTCGCCTATCTGTTCCTGATGGTGGTCGGCGGTTTGTCGGGCTTTTTCGTCGTGCCGATGAATGCGCTGCTCCAGCATCGCGGCCACGTGCTGCTGTCGGCGGGCCATTCGATTGCCGTGCAGAACTTCAACGAGAACCTCTCGGTGCTCGTGATGTTGTGTCTGTATGCGGTGCTGGTGTGGCTCGACGTGCCCGTCGCGATCGTGATCGTCCTGTTCGGCACGTTCGTGTGCCTGATGATGTGGCTCGTGATGCGCCGCCATCTGGCCAACCAGCGCGCGTTCGACTCCGTCTCGCTGATCGGCGAAAATCATCGCCATTGAACGGCGGCGGCGCAAGCCGCCGCACGGCTTGCCCGGCGCGTTGTCGCAGCGCCGGAGCGCACGCCCGCCGCGCCCTTCCTGATTTCCACGCTGCCATGACTTCAGCCATTCCGAACGTCCTCACCATCGCCGGCTCCGATTCCGGCGGCGGCGCCGGCATCCAGGCCGACCTGAAGGCCTTTTCCGCGCTCGGCGCCTACGGCGCGAGCGTCATCACGGCGCTCACGGCCCAGAACACGCGCGGCGTCACCGCCATTCACACGCCCGACGCCGCGTTCGTCACCGCGCAGCTCGACGCCGTGTTCGACGACATCCGCATCGACGCCGTCAAGATCGGCATGCTCGCGAACGCCGCCATCGTGCGCGCCGTCGCCGACGCGCTCAAACGCCATCAGCCGGCCTATGTCGTGCTCGATACGGTGATGATTTCGAAGAGCAACCACGCGCTGCTCGCGCCCGAAGCAGTCTCGGCGCTGCGCGACGAACTCCTGCCGCTCGCCGACCTCGTCACGCCGAATCTGCCTGAAGCTGCCGCATTGCTCGGCAGCGCGAGCGTCAGCGACGAGGCCGCCATGGTCGAGCAAGGCGAGGCGCTGCGCGCGCTCGGCGCGCGGGCCGTGCTGATGAAGGGCGGCCATCTGGGCGGCGCGGACAGTCCCGACTGGCTGATCCAGGCGAGCGGTTCGCTGCGGCTCGGCGGACCGCGTGTTCCTGTCACGAACACGCATGGCACGGGCTGCACGCTGTCGTCGGCGATCGCGGCCCTGCGACCGCAGCGTGCCGATACCGCCAGCGCGGTCGCGGATGCGAAGCAATACCTGACGGGCGCACTCGAAGCCAGCAACCGGATCACGGTCGGCCATGGCGTCGGACCGGTCCACCATTTCTATCGGTGGTGGTAGGAAAGAGCGTCAGCGGCACGCGAACGAGCGCGCTCGCTCGGGCCAGTCATCGGGGACGATGAAGCCGCGCGACCGCTCGACGTAGTCCGCGCCTTGTGCGTCGAACGCGGCCACCATGACGGGTTCGTGAGGCCGCGCGATAGTGCGCAGGAGTTCGGCCGGATCGTCAGAGAGCGCGCCCGGCACGATCGAGGTCAGCAACGTCGCTTCCGGCAGGGTCGATGCGTCCGCAACCATGGCGGGATCGTCCGGCATGCTCACGCGGCGCGGGGCCAGCCAGGCGAGACGCGGCAATACGCACCAGTGCGCGGCCTCGGCTGCGGCGAAATCGCTCCAGGCCGAACGCGTGACCCACCAGCCACGCGGATACCCCGGCGCCAGTTCAAGCGCATCGGGCTGCGTCGTGTGCGCGAGCGCCTCATGAAAAAGCCAACCCTTGACGAACAGCTGGGCGTGCCACGGACCCTGCAGGCCGAGCGACGCGAACTCGTCGCGCGCGCTGAGCGGCAGTTGATGGTCGAGCAGATGAGCGCGCTTCAAGTCGAAGCGGTCGAGCAGATTCGGGCCGACGAAATCGGCGAGCAGGCCGCGCCCCTCGCCCGCGTGCAGATAGCATTTGACGGCCAGCTCCCAGTGCAGGCGCTTGCCGCTACCGGTCTCGAGCAGAAAATCGCATTCGCCGAGCGTGCGGCCCGCGTGCCGCAACGCGACATTCGCCGCGACGAGTCGCGCCGTCGGACCCTGCACGAGAAACCAGCCGAGCAGGGCCTCGGCATAGCGGCCGAGCCGCGTGAGCCGGGCGCCCGCGAGCGCGCGATGCAAGGCGTGCGGCGCGCGATCGAGCGCCTCGAGCCAGGCGAGCGTCGCAGCCAGTTCGGGCTCCGACTCCCAGGGCCTCGCCAGCGGAGCGCGCGGCAAATCGGGTTGCAGCAGATCAGGACTGAACAGCAGCCATGCGAGATCGCGCACTGCCGGATCGCGCAGCGCGGCAAGCCGTGACGCGCAATCCGGCAGTGCGGCGTCCGCGTTCATCATCCCCGCCCGGAACCCGCCGCGCGCCACGTGTCGCGCGCGAGGCACAGGTCGGCCCAGGCCTTCGACTTGTCGTGCAGGCTGCGCAGCAGATACGCAGGGTGATAGGTGACGATCACCGGCACCCCTTCGTACTCGTGCACACGACCACGCAGCGACGCGATACTGCCTTCGGTCTTGAGCAGGCTCTGCGCCGCGAAGCGGCCGAGCGCCACGATCAGCTTGGGCTTCACGAGCGCGACCTGACGCTGCAGATAGGGCTCGCAGCGCGCGACTTCGTCCGGTTCGGGATTGCGGTTGCCGGGCGGGCGGCACTTGATCACGTTGGCGATATAGACGTTCTCGCCGCGCGCCAGCGACAGCGCCTGCAGCATGTTGTCGAGCAGCTTGCCCGCCTGGCCGACGAACGGCTCGCCGACACGGTCCTCGTTTTCGCCCGGCGCCTCGCCGATCAACATCCATTCCGCTGCGCGGTCGCCGACGCCGAACACCGTATTCGTGCGCTTTTCGCAGAGCCGGCAGCGCGTGCACTCGGACACTTGTGCGGCGAGCGCGTCCCAGTCGAGCAGCGATATTTCGTCGCGAGCGGTGGGGGCGCGTGCCGGCGCGGGTTCACCGACGGGGGCGGCGTGGTCGTCGAACCAGGCGTAGTCGTCTTCGGCGGCTGGTTCGATGGCTTCGGCGGCTTCGGCGGGTACCGGCGCACTGCGCGCAGCAGCGCCGCCGTCGCTCGGGGCCTGTGGCGAATGTGTGAGCGCGGGCTCAGACGCGGCCGGTTCCGCTCGCATCGAAGCGCCAGGCGCAGCAGCGCCGCCGTCGCTCAAAGCCTGCGGCGAACGCGCACGCGCAGTCTCGGACGCAGCCGGTTCGGTTGCTTCGAACGATGCGGCCACCGGCTCGCGCGTGGCGCGTGCCTCGATGGGGTCGACCGCCTGCGCATTGCGCACCGCGGCCACGGGGGCCACAGGCTCTGCGGCGACGCCATCCACGTCGTTCGCTACGGCTGCGCCCGCCTGGGCAAGCAAGCCCCTGCGTACCCAGCGCGGCGCGAGCCCCAGTTCTTCCAGTGCGATTTCATCGAGCGGCATCCGCGCCCTCCCCTGCAAACGAATAACGCATCACGATCGCATCCTCGCGCGCACGATGACGGGCCGGATAGTAGTTCTTGCGCCGGCCAATCGACGCAAAGCCAAACTGCTCATAAAGCCGGATCGCCCGGTGGTTCGACGGCCGCACTTCGAGCAGCAGTCCGTCGAGCCCCTGGGTGCGGGCAATCCGCACCGCCTCGCGCAGCAGCGTGAGCCCCGCGCCCGCTCCTTGCGCCAGCGGCGCGACGCACAGGTTCAACAGATGCATCTCGTCGACGACGGGCATCAGCACGCAATAGCCGATCAAGGTGCCGGTGACGTGGCGCATGCATACGCCGAAATAACCGTTGCGCAGCGAGTCCTCGAAATTCCCGCGCGACCACGGGAATTCATAGGCTGCCCGCTCGATGATCACCACCTCGTCGAGATCGCTCTCGGTCATCTGCGACAGGTAGCGGTCGGCCAGCAGCACGCCACTCATCGGCGCTCCCCGTCGCTCGCGGCGCCTGGCCCGGCCTTGGCGGCGAGGCGCTCGGCCGTGGTCTGCGCAACTTTGTTGCGCACGTACTCGGGGGCCGCCTGATCGGCCGGCACGGTGCGCCCGGCGCGCAGCGCCCGCAAGCCCGCATGGGCGAGCGGCAAGGCATGCGGCAGCGCCTCGGCGTCGATCGTGCGCGCGAGCGCTGCCGCACCGAGACGCTCGCCGAATGCGGCGGCCGCGTTGCCCGCCAGCGTGAAGGGCTCGGCCGGTGCGACGATGTGCCCCGGCGCGTCGAGCGACGCCGGCTGCAACGTGCGCCAGTCTTGCAGCGCGGCGTCCCACGCGAAATCGGCCCAGTAGGCCTCGTCCATGCGCGCATCGAGTGCGGCGAGTACGCGCGTGGCCGCCGGGTCGCGCAGACGCGCGCTCTCGGCGCACACGAGCAGCGTACCGATGGGCACGACGGGGATGTCGAGGCCGAACGCGAGGCCCTGCGCGACGCCGGTCGCCGTGCGCAGTCCCGTGAACGAGCCGGGGCCGGCGCCGAACACAATCGCGTCGCAGTCAGCGAGCGTGAGGCCCGCTTCGTCGAACAACTCGCCGATCGCCGGCAACAGCCGCGTGCTCGACACGGCGCCCGTGGCTTCATGGCGCACGAACACACGCAGTTCGGAATCGGATGCGCCGGCGGCGCGAAGGAGCGCGACCGAGCAGAATTCGGTCGACGTATCGAGGGCAAGCAGCACAGTGTCAGTCATGAGCGCTATTGTAATGCGCCGCCCCTGCCAGCCGTGCACCGGATCCGCCACCTCACGCCGCGCCGCGAATGGAAGAAAGGCTCCAGCCGCGCGGGCAAAGCCGCTGCTAACATCGACGCTCTATCAACGATCCAGCAGGAGAGCACACGATGAGCGACGTGAACACGCGGTTCGCGCAGGCCCAGGAAGACGTCAAGCAAGTCGCGGAGCGTCCGGGCAACCTGACGCTGCTGCGTCTGTACGCGCTGTTCAAGCAGGCGACCGACGGCGATGTCCACGGCGACAAGCCGGGCTTCACCGATATCGTCGGCAAGTACAAATACGACGCATGGGCCGCGCTGAAAGGCACCGCTGCCGATGTCGCGAAGGAGCAGTACGTCGAGCTCGTCGAAGCGCTGAAGAACGGCACGGCGTCCTGAGCGCCGCCGGCGGGAACGCCCGCCGGTTGGCTTGAGCGTCCCGCCAGCGGTGCCATCGGCACCGGTCTGCCGCCGCACTGGCGCGCCGCAGCAAATCTTGTTATACTTCTTGTCGCGCTTACGTTTGAAACAGCCAGTTCGCTAAACCGGCTCTTCACAGCGCCCGTAGCGTGTAGCTCCAATCCAGTTTAGAACCTGTCCCCTCCTGCCTTGGCCCTTCGGGCCGTCATGTACCAGGCTGGCGGCAAGCCAATTCCGGTGCGCCGCATCCGATACAGCTTCTAACTAAAAACTCGCCGTGACGCGTTTTGCCGCGTGAGCGAGTTGCCCCCGTTTTTTGATTTGTTCGCTGAATCCGACGACTTGGGTATGCCGATTGGCGCCGACGTTCTATTTCCTGTGTACCAAGGATATTCATGACTTCGAGCAATACCCAAAGCCCTCTCGACGCAATCGCCAACGCAGCCCTCGGCACCGATGAAACCGTGCCCGCCGCTGCCGTTGTGGACGATGTCGTCGACGGTCCCACGTTCGCTTCGCTGGGCCTGTCGGAGGAAATCGTTGCCTCGCTGACCGCCGCCGGCTACAAGGCGCCGACGCCGGTCCAGCAACGCGCGATTCCCGCTGGTATCGCCGGCCGTGACTTGCTGGTCTCGAGCCCGACCGGTTCGGGCAAGACCGCCGCGTTCATGCTGCCCGCCATCGAGCGTTTCGCCCAGTTGCAAAAGGCCCAGGACGCCCAGCCGCGCGAGCCGCGTCCGCAAGGCGCCGCCCCGGCCGACCGCCGTCAGCGCCGCCCGCAACCGGTCGCACGTCCCGCCATGCTGGTCCTCACGCCGACCCGTGAACTCGCGATGCAGGTGACCACTGCCGCGTCGACCTACGGCAAGCATCTGCGCCGTCTGCGCACGGTCAGCATCCTCGGCGGTGTCGCCTACGGCCAGCAGCTGATGCTGCTCGCCAAGAACCCGGAAATCCTCGTCGCAACGCCGGGCCGTCTGATCGACCACCTCGAACGTGGCCGTATCGATCTGTCCGAGCTTAAGATGCTCGTCCTCGACGAAGCCGACCGCATGCTCGACATGGGTTTCATCGACGATATCGAACGCATCGTCGACGCCACCCCGGCCACGCGCCAGACCATGCTGTTCTCGGCAACGCTCGACGGCAAGATCGGCTCGCTGACCGGCCGTCTGCTCAAGGACCCGGAACGCATCGAGATCACCCGCAAGATCGAGTCGGCTTCGAACATCGCGCAGACCGTGCATTACGTCGACGACCGCGATCACAAGGATCGTCTGCTCGACCATCTGCTGCGTGCCGACGGCCTCGATCAGGCCATCGTCTTCACCGCAACGAAGATTGACGCCGACCAGCTCGCCGGCAAGCTCGCCGACGCAGGCTTCGAAACGGCCGCCCTGCACGGCGATCTGCCGCAAGGCGCGCGTAACCGCACGATCCGTGCGCTGCGCGAGCGCCGTGTGCGCGTGCTCGTCGCAACCGACGTCGCCGCGCGCGGTATCGACATCCCCGGCATCACGCACGTGTTCAACTACGACCTGCCGAAGTTCGCGGAAGACTACGTGCACCGTATCGGCCGTACCGGCCGTGCGGGCCGCTCGGGTATCGCCGTGAGCCTCGTGCACCACGCCGAACAGGGCGCGCTCAAGCGCATCGAGCGCTTCGTGCGCACGCCGCTGCCGGTCAACGTCATCGAAGGCTTCGAGCCGCGCAAGTCGGCACCGTCGAACAGCCGTGGCGGCTTTGGCCGCGGCGGTCGTCCGGGCGGTGGCGGCAATGGCGGCGGTCGTCGCTTTGGCAGCGGCAGCGGCAAGCCGGGTGGCTATGGCAACAGCAACGGCAACAGCGGCGGCGCCCGCAGCGGCGGCTACGGCAAGCCGGCCGACGGCGCGCGCGGTGGTTACGGTGCGCGTAGCGAAGGCCAAGGTCAAGGCAACCGCGAAGGCTACGGTGCCCGCGATGGCGGCGCGCCCGGCAATTCGCGTGGCGGCTACGGTCAACGCGAAGGCTTCGGCCGTTCGCGTGACGGCGGTTTCGGCGGTGCTCGCCGCACCGACGGCCCGCGTGGCGCACGTCGCGACAGCTAAATCCGCATGAGCGGCCCTCGCGGCCCGCATGCCTGAAAAAGACCGGTGCTTCGTCACCGGTCTTTTTTTTCGTCCACGCCGTAATTTCACGATATGAAAAATTTTTTTGCCTCGTAAAAAATCTTGCTGCAAGGCACAAGACGACGAATTCCAGCAGGGAAAACGCCGTTTCTTATCGCGAAATACGCTCAGTAACACATTGATTATTCTGGAATAAAATTCTCGACAAAAGACCTTGGTCCGCCTGTCCCGCACTCGGTGAATTGCCTAGACTCTTATATAAGACTTCGCGAAACGAAACACGCAAAGCGCCGAAGTCACCGTCTCCCCGATCCACCATCAGGCATGCCAAGGAGCACACCATGGCGACGACGCGTCAAGAACAGGCACAGCAGCTTCAACAGCAATGGGAAACCGATCCGCGCTGGAAGGGCATCAAGCGTGGCTATGGCGCAGAAGACGTGGTGCGCCTGCGCGGTTCGCAGCAGGCCGAGCACACGCTCGCGAAGCTCGGCGCCGAAAAGCTGTGGGCTTCGCTCAACAGCGAGCCGTTCGTCAACGCGCTCGGCGCGCTGACCGGCAACCAGGCCATGCAGCAGGTCAAGGCCGGCCTGAAGGCGATCTATCTGTCGGGCTGGCAAGTTGCCGGCGATGCGAACCTGGCGGGCGAAATGTACCCGGACCAGTCGCTCTACCCTGCCAACTCGGTGCCGCAGGTCGTCAAGCGCATCAACAACACGCTCACGCGAGCCGACCAGATCCAGTGGTCCGAAGGCAAGAACCCGGGCGAGGAAGGCTACGTGGACTTCTTCCAGCCGATCGTGGCGGACGCGGAAGCCGGCTTTGGCGGCGTGCTCAACGCGTTCGAACTGATGAAGGCCATGATCGAGGCCGGCGCCTCGGGCGTGCACTTCGAAGACCAGCTCGCGTCGGTGAAGAAATGCGGCCACATGGGCGGCAAGGTGCTCGTGCCGACGCGCGAGAACATCGCCAAGCTGAGCGCCGCGCGTCTCGCCGCCGACGTGCTCGGCACGCGCACCGTGCTGATCGCCCGCACCGACGCAGAAGCCGCCGACCTGATCACATCGGACGTCGACGACAACGACAAGCCGTTCCTGAGCGGCGAGCGCACCGTGGAAGGCTTTTTCCGCACGAAGCCGGGCCTCGGGCAGGCCATCTCGCGCGGTCTGGCCTACGCGCCGTACGCGGACCTGATCTGGTGCGAAACGGGCAAGCCTGATCTCGAGTACGCGAAGCAGTTCGCCGAGGCGATCCACAAGGAATACCCGGACAAGATGCTCTCGTACAACTGCTCGCCGTCGTTCAACTGGAAGAAGAATCTCGACGACGCGACCATCGCGAGGTTCCAGAAGGAACTCGGCGCGATGGGCTACAAGTTCCAGTTCATCACGCTCGCGGGCTTCCACGCGCTCAACTACTCGATGTTCAACCTCGCGCACGGCTATGCCCGTCAACAGATGAGCGCGTTCGTCGAACTCCAGCAGGCCGAGTTCGCCGCCGCCGACAAGGGCTTCACGGCGGTCAAGCACCAGCGCGAAGTCGGCACGGGCTACTTCGACGCCGTCACGCAGACGATCGAACGCGATGCATCGACGACCGCCCTGCACGGTTCGACGGAAGACGAGCAGTTCTTCGACAAGAAGGTCGCCTGAGCGACCCACCCCAGCGCCGCGGCCCCAGGCCGGGCGCGCGACAGCCGGCACGTAATCCTTGGCGGGGCGCGCCGGCCGTCGCGCAACCGGCACGCCGAGGCCTCTCGCGGCATCGCTCCACGCGCGCCGGATCATCCGGCGGCAGGCAATCAGGGGGAGCGGGCCCGCCAGCGGCACATCGCCCAGCACGCGATGGTCAGCACGGCGGGCTACCGGAGTGGACGCGTCACGGGCGTGACGCGTCCGCCGAGGTGCCGGCGAAATGCCGCACACGGCTAGCGGTAAACGATCACCGGAATTTTTGTATGCGCGAGCACGCGTTGAGTCTCGCTGCCGATCAACAAGCTGCCGAGACCGCGGCGCCCATGCGAGGCCATGAAGATCACATCGCAGCCGCCGCTTTCGGCCGCCTCGATGATGCCGAGGTACGGGGACGGATGGATGCTCGTGCGGCTGTTGCATGCGACGCCCGCCGTGCGCGCCGCGTCCTCGATTTCCTGCAGATGGGCGCGCGCCTCGCGCTCGCTGCGCTGCTGGAAATCGCCGGGCGGCTCGACGACGACATCGGAGTACGGCGAGTACGGATACTGAGGCAAACAGGCGTAGGCCGTGACGCGCGCGCCCACGGTGCGGGCGAGATCGATGGCGCCGTCGATGGCCTTCTTCGACAAGTCGGAGCCATCGGTCGGAACGAGGATGTGCTTGAACATGGCGCCTCCGTGCTCGGCAAGCGACTGCGCAGCGCGCAATGCCCACTCGTCGATTGTAGTGCGCGGAAAACGCGCTCAAGCCGCGCATGCGGGTCAGTCCGCATATCGGAAACACGCATCGGGACGCGACTCACGCGAGCTTTAGTCCTGCCCCCAGTAACCCGGATGTCCGTACGTATGCTTGAGAAAGTCGAGAAAAAGGCGCACCCGCAACGGCAGATGGCGACGCTGCGGGAAGACGGCGTGAATGCCGATCGACGGCGCGGCGAACTCGTCGAGCACGCTCACGAGCCGGCCGGCGGCGATGTCCTCGCCTACCTCCCACCACGAGCGCCACGCGAGTCCGTGGCCTTCGAGACACCACTCGTGCAGCACCGCGCCGTCCGAACATTCCATCGTCCCGGCGACGCGGATCGACACCACCTTGTCGTCCTGCTGGAAGGTCCAGCCGCGCTGCTGGTTCGCGCTCGCGCCGAGCGCGAGGCAATTGTGCTGGGCGAGATCGGCGAGCGTGGCAGGCGCGCCGCGCCGCTGCAGATACAGGGGCGCGGCGACGCACACCCGCCGGTTCTCGCCGAGCTTGAGCGAGACGAGCGACGAATCGGGCAACTCGCCGAGCCGCACCGCGCAGTCGAAACCCTCGTTGACGAGATCGACGAGCCGGTCGGACAGGTCGAGCGTGAGCGACACGTCGGGGTGTGCGGTGGTGAACGCCGGCACGAGCGGCGCGACGTGGCGCCGGCCGAAGCCCGCCGGCGCCGACACGCGCAGATGCCCGCTCGCCTTCACGCCGCCCGCCGATACGCTCGCTTCGGCGTTCTGCATCTCGTGGATGATGCGCTGGCAGTCCTCGAGAAACGCCGAGCCCTCGAAGGTCAGCGTGATGCGGCGCGTCGTGCGCACGAGCAGCTTGACGCCGAGCCGCTCCTCGAGCGCGTCGATACGCCGGCCGATGATGGCAGGCGCGACCCCCTCGGCCTGCGCGGCGGCCGACAGGCTGCCCTTCGCGGCCACGGCGGCGAAGGTTTCGATTTGTTTGAACCGGTCCATCTGGCCCCGTCAGAGAAAATAGGCTTCTCGCAGATTAGGTGGATGAAAGTAAAAGATCAAGTGATCGTCGCGGGCTTTTTCAGCACAGAGCATCACGAATAAAATGCTTGTCGACCTCTGAAGATGGAGTGCAAGGCAATGTCGGCCACAACGGCACGTTTTCCCAAAGCAGTGATATTCGACGCCTACGGCACGTTGTTCGACGTGCACTCGGTCGTCGCCGCCGCGGAGCAGCTGTTTCCGGGCCATGGCGACGCGCTCTCGCAATTGTGGCGCGGCAAGCAGATCGAATACACCCAGCTTCGTACCCTCTCGGACCCCGCCGGCGCCCGCTACCGGCCGTTCTGGGACATCACGCTCGACGCGCTGCGCCACGCCGCGCGCCGCCTCGGCCTGTCGCTCACGGCGAGCGCCGAGAAGCGTCTGATGGACGAATACGCGTGCCTGTCGAGCTTCCCGGACGTCCTGCCGGCACTGCGTGCGCTGCGCGAGGCACGCACGACGGACCGCGCGCGCCCGGGCCTTGCTATCCTTTCCAACGGCAACCCGCAGATGCTCGACATCGCGGTGAAGAGCGCCGGCATGAACGGGCTCTTCGATCACGTGCTGTCGGTCGACGCCGTGCGCGCCTACAAGCCCGCCGCAGCCGCGTACGCACTCGGCACCGCCGCGTTCGATGCGGCGGCGCGCGACATCGTCTTCGTGTCGTCGAATGGCTGGGACGCCGCTGGCGCCGGCTGGTTCGGCTATACGACTTTCTGGATCAACCGCCAGCGTCTGCCCGCCGAAGAACTTGGCATCACGCCGCACGGCACCGGCAGCGGCATGGCGGAACTAGCCGCTTTTCTCGAAACCACTGCGTCGTCCGCAGGCCCCAAGCGCCACAGCCCTGGCGCATGACGGCACCGCAAAACGACGCATTCAACCTCTGATTCAATCTGACCGACCAAGGAGCAATCATGGCGAACACGTTGCAACTGCCTGAAGGCATGCAGATCACGGCTGACATCAAGCCGGGCTTCGAAACGATCCTGACGCCGGAGGCACTCGCGCTCGTCGCGAAGCTGCACCGCGCGTTCGAACCGCGCCGTCAGGAACTGCTCAAGGCGCGCGTCGAGCGCACCCAACGCCTCGACGCCGGCGAGCGTCCCGACTTTCTCGCCGAGACGAAGTCGATCCGCGAAGGCGACTGGAAGATCGCGGCGCTGCCGAAGGATCTCGAGTGCCGTCGCGTGGAAATCACGGGTCCGGTCGAGCGCAAGATGATCATCAACGCGCTGAACTCGGGTGCCGACTCGTACATGACGGACTTCGAGGACTCGAACTCGCCGAACTGGGACAACCAGATCACCGGCCAGCTCAACCTGAAGGACGCCGTGCGCCGCACGATCTCGCTCGAACAGAACGGCAAGTCGTACCAGCTCAACGACAAGACCGCCACGCTGATCGTGCGTCCGCGCGGCTGGCACCTCGACGAAAAGCACGTGAGCGTCGACGGCCAGCGCGTCTCGGGTGGCGTGTTCGACTTCGCGCTCTACCTCGTGCACAACGCGAAGGAACTGATCGCGCGCGGCAGCGGCCCGTACTTCTACCTGCCGAAGATGGAAAGCCATCTCGAAGCGCGTCTGTGGAACGAGATCTTCGTCGTCGCGCAGGAAGCCGTCGGCATTCCCCGTGGCACGATCCGCGCGACCGTGCTGGTCGAGACGATTCTCGCCGCGTTCGAAATGGACGAGATCCTCTACGAACTGCGCGAGCACAGCTCGGGCCTGAACGCGGGCCGCTGGGACTACATCTTCTCGGCGATCAAGAAGTTCAAGAACGACAAGGAGTTCTGTCTCGCGGACCGCTCGCAGATCACTATGACGGTGCCGTTCATGCGTGCCTACGCGCTGCAATTGCTCAAGACCTGCCACCGCCGCAATGCGCCGGCGATCGGCGGCATGAGCGCGCTCATCCCGATCAAGAACGACCCGGCAGCCAACGACAAGGCCATGGGCGGCGTGCGCTCGGACAAGGCACGCGATGCGGGCGACGGCTATGACGGCGGCTGGGTTGCGCACCCGGGCCTCGTGCCGATCGCGATGGAAGAGTTCGTGAAGGTGCTCGGCGACAAGCCGAACCAGATCGGCAAGCAACGCGACGACGTGCAGGTCGCCGGCAAGGATCTGCTCGACTTCCGTCCGGAAGCGCCGATCACGGAAGCGGGTCTGCGCAACAACATCAACGTCGGCATTCACTACCTGGGCTCGTGGCTCGCCGGCAATGGCTGCGTGCCGATCCACAACCTGATGGAAGATGCGGCGACGGCGGAAATCTCGCGCTCGCAAGTGTGGCAATGGATCCGTTCGAGCAAGGGCAAGCTCGACGATGGCCGCAAGGTCACGGCCGAACTGGTGCGCGACCTGATCGCGCAGGAACTGACCAAGGTGAAGGATGCGGTCGGCGGCGACACGAAGCCGTACGAGCGCGCCGCGCAGATCTTCGAACAGATGTCGACGGCGGAGGACTTCGTGGAATTCCTGACGCTGCCGCTTTACGAAGAGATCTGATGGCGCAGAGGGTGTGACCGAAGCTGGTCATACCGAAAAACCCGGCGAGCGCCTGCTCGCCGGTTTTTTTTCATTCCCAAGAGCGCTTGAGTACTCGCTTAGCGTCCCTGCCGATGCGCGACCCAGTCGCCGCCTGCAATCTCGCGCAATCCCTTGACGGCCTCGCGACGCACCGGATAGATCCGGCAGCGCAACGACTCGCCTTCGACGTCGATATCACGATGCTCGGCGACGAAAAGTCCGTCGTCGCCGGGATACACCGCCTCGATTTCGTCGAGCACGGCGACGAGTGCATCGTCGACCTCGTACACGTCGCCGACGACCGGCCCCGCGTCGGCATCGACGACCAGACCCGGATAGTTGCCGAAGTCGAACAGGCGGCCCGCCACCGTCGCGGCGCCGACCCGCCTGGGCGGTGCGAGCGCGTGACGCGCGGCCGCCGCGCCGATGTCGTTGACCTCGCCGGCACGCAACGTGCCGTAGACGAACACATGCTCCATCGTCGTTCCCTCTCGTGCGATTACAGTGCGACGTCCGAGACTAGCACGCCGTCTTCGTCGACATAAATCCAGTCGCCGCTTTTCACCGTCGCGCCCGGCATGCGCACGCTCACCTCGCGCTCGCCGCCGCCGCGCTTGTGGCTGCGTTGCGGATGCGTCGCGAGCGCGGCGATGCCGATCTCGCAAGCGTTCAGCTCGCGCGTGTCGCGCACGCAGCCATTCACGACGATGCCCGCCCAGCCGTTGCGCTGCGCCAGCTCGCCGAGGTTGCCGCCGACCAGCGCGCAGCGCAGGCTGCCGCCGCCATCGACGACCAGCACGCGTCCATCGCCCTGCTCTTCGAGCGCCGTGCGCACGAGCGAATTGTCCTCGAACAGCTTGAGCGTGGCGGCCGGACCGCTGAAGCTCGTGGCGAGGCCGAAGCGGCGGAATACGGGGTCGAGCACGCGCAGCGTGCCGGCGCCCAGGCGGTCTTCGTGCGCATCGCACAGATCGGTCGTCGCGAAGGTCATGAGGGTCTCCATTTCGATGTTTCGATGTTTCGATAATCAGGCTCGCCAGCATTATGCCGTCGGCACCCGGCACATGACACGAACGCGCGGACAAGCGCTTCTCGCCATCAGCCTACAATGACGACGACGCCTTCTGCCCAGCGCCCTGCCATGTCCTCGATTTCCGCACCCGCGTCGCCCCGCGTCGATCTCATCGACATCCCGCCCGAGTTCGCGCCCACGCGCGCGCATCCGATCCGCGTGCGCTCGCGTCCGATGCCGGCCGGCGTGCGCATCGCGCGCCATACGCATGCGTGGGCGCAGCTCGCCTACGCATCGCGCGGCGTGCTGCGCATGACCACCGAGGGGACGACGTGGATGGTGCCGCCATCGCGCGCGATCTGGGTGCCGCCGCATGTCACGCACGAAGTGGCGATCATCGAGGACGCGTTCCTGCGCACCCTTTATGTCGACGAGAGCGCCGTGACGGCCGGACTCGATGCGTGTCGGGTGGTGGAGGTATCGGGGCTGCTGCGTGAAGTGATCGCCGCACTCGACGAGCGCGGCATCGCGGCTGCGCGCGAGCGCTTGCTGTGCTCGCTCGCACTCGACGAGATCACGCGCTCCGCGCCCTTGCCGCTCGCCGTGCCGATGCCCGACGAAAAGCGCCTGCGCGCGTTGTGCGAAGCATTGCTCGCCGATCCTGCAGCGCCGGGCTCGCTCGACTATTGGGCCGCGCAGGTCGGCGCGAGCACACGCACGATCGCGCGGCTCTTTCGTCAGGAACTCGGAGTGAGCTTCTCGCAGTGGCGCCAGCAAGCGGTGCTCGCACGCGCGATCCCGCTGCTCAATCAGGGACGCCCGATGGCCGTCGTCGCCCAGGAACTCGGCTATCAGAGCCAGAGCGCATTTTCGGCGATGTTCCGGCGAGCGTTCGGCGAGAGCCCGCGCGCGTTCATCGCGCGCGGCGCGTCACACCAGGAAGAAAACAGCGACGACGCCGACCTCGCGGCGCAGCGCTAGCGGCTAGACCGGCCGTGTCATGTGACGAATCGAGCCGAGCCTCGCCAGCCGCGGCCCCGCGAGCCGATAACCCATGCGCAGGTAAAGTCGCGCCGCCGGATTGTCGACGAACACACGCAATTGCAGTTCGCGCAGTCCGCGCTCGCGAGCCCAGCGATGCGAGATGTCGAGCATGAACGTGCCGGCGCCGTAGCCGCGATATCCTTCGGCGATCTGCACATCGCGGATATGCAGCGATTCGCCCTCTTCGGTCACGCGCAACACGCCGACCGCCTCGCCATCGAGTTCGAGGATGAAGTTTTCCGATTCCCGGTAGCTCGCGAGGAACAGGTCGGCACGCCACACCAGATGGTGCCGCACGTAGTAGCCGTTCATGTTGCGGTGCGTGAGCGCCTCGGCGAACTCGAAGTCATCCATGCTGGCTTCACGCAGACGAAAGCGCGCTGAAACGTCGTTCGGAGCGAACATGGCGACCAGTCCAGGAGGGCGAGAATCGATAGCCGTACGATAGCGCGTTGGCGGCATGGCGCAACGCGCCTGCCTGACCGTCCCAAAAACTGCCGGCCGGCAAGCGGCCCGCTAGCCGCCGCGCTCAGCCGCGGCCGGGACCGTTGCTGTCGATCGCGCCAAGACGCGTGCGATCGCAGGCGCGGCGTTCGGTCTGGACGACGCGATGCCGGCTGTCGAAATAGACCGCGAACGGCACGGTGACACTCTCACCGATCGCGTACTGGGCACATTGTGCGCCGTCACGGCTGCCGATTTGCTCGTCGGCGGGACCGATCGAGGTCGTGACCTCGTCGAGGGTCATGCCGGGCCTGACCTTGTTCATGACGAGTTCGGGTTTTTCGCTGCCGCAGGCCGCAAGCGTAAGCAGCGCGCCGGCCAACAGGGCATAAACGTTGAGGCGTTGCATCGTGATCCAGCTCCAGTATGTTGATCGTCATCGTCCCGCGAAACGGCGGCTTGCCGGTTCGCGGCCTCGCGCGGCGTAACGACGCCAGTCGACGCGAAAACGGGGGCAATTCGGGTCATTCGACACCGGTGGACGCAACCCGTTAGTTTGCACGCCAAAGTTGACATTAACCTTGCGATTGTACGTAACCGTTGGTAAATGGCTCATTCACGCTTCGCCGCGGTCTGCGCGCCAGCACTGCAATGAAAACGCCCGCGAGGGTTGTCGCGGGGGCGTTTTCCGGCGCGCCCGCGCCGGATCCGGCAGGCGACGGGCAGCGCCGGCGGTGAAAGCCGGCGGATTCAGGCCGGCATGCCTTGCCGCCCCAGGAAACGCGTGGTTTTCGTCACGCCGAGACCGGTGTAACCGACGTATTCCCAGGTGCCGACAGGGACCAGTCCGGTACCGGGCACTCCGCTCGCCCCGATCGGCGCGGCGTAATCGGTGAAGCGCCCGGTGAATTCAATCGCTTGCCAGGGCGGAGCCGATTGGCCGGCCGGAACGACGGGCGTGGCCCGCATCGTGACGTAGCCGCCAGCCACCACCTGCCCGGTCAACTCCAGCGACCACCAGTCGCTTGCGCGCCGCGTCACGCCACCACCCGAGAGCGAGGCGTCCGGCAGGACGACGACATTCAGCTCTCCCGCGTCGACCAGGGACTCCTGCCCCGTGGGGACAGTCGCATCGAAGCTCACCGCATACATGCCCTGGAAAGCCGTTGCCGGTGTGTCCGCCTGCACGACGGGCGGCGGCGGCGCCGCGGCCGGCAAAGCTCGCTCGTCGGTACCGATCAGCGTGACACACGGCAGCGTGGCTTTCCCGCCCGAACTCGTCGCCGGGATCGGCACGTTGGTGACGAGTCCGTTGTTGCCGGCGTCGATGATCGTCAGCATGAGCGCCGTATCGACCGGCACGTTGATGATTTCGATCATCCCCGCGCTGATCTCCTGCCCCCACAAGACTGGATGGTTGACGCCCGGTCCGGCGAACATCATCGAAATTCCCGCGCGGGAATTCTGATTGCCCTGGAACCGCACGCAGGCTTCGACCGTGGCCGCGCCATAGACGCCCCCGAACGGAGTGTCGAGATTCCAGGACGTGAAATGCGAAACCTGCCCCTGGTAGCTGCCGTCGCTCTGCCGGACGGCTTGGCCATCGCGCACCCAGATTCCCTTCGCTTCGTCGTAGTACCAGAGCGGGATAGTTGCAGCACCATGATCCGTCGCGCTAATGCCCGGCCAGGTCAGGGTGGCGGGCGCAGCCAGTTGCAGCCTGTTGCCCGCTGCATCGTTCAGGGTCGCTTCGATCACACCGGCCGTCTGCAAGGTCAGTTTCGCGCCGTTCTCGACGCCCTGGTACGGCTGCAGGAACGCGTCGACGCCGTCCCGGGTCGTCGGATTGCGATAGCCCGCCGTGATATTGACTGTCCCGTTGTAGGCGTTGCCCGAAGCGTCCCGGATTGCATTGGCTGGAATGTCGATCACCGCGCCATTGACGATCACGATCTTGCCCGCGCTTGCTTCGAACGTCGTCTGCACGTCGGCTGCGTAGAGCTTCACGTCGTTGCGCGTCGTGAGTTCGGAGCCAACGGCCACTTCCTTGGCCATCGTCAGATAGCCCGCCTTGCTGGCCACCACCACGACCGAGAGTCCCGGCTGCGCGAGCGCCAGCTCATAGCGGCCCGACGCATCGGTGAGCACGCTTTGACCCGCCGCCTGTACGACGACGCCAGCGACGCCGACACCGTCCTTCGCCGCGGCGACCACACCTTTTACGGTCGCCGGGGCAATCGGGGCCGGGGTATCGCCGCTGCCTTGTCCGCCGTCACTGCCTTGTCCGCCGTCACTGCCTTGTCCGCCGTCACCGCCCTGGCTGCTGTCACCACCCTGGCCAGCGTCACCACCGTGCCCGCTGTCACCGTGCTGCCCCGTGTCGTCGACCGGTTTCGACGGCGTGCCGCCGCCCTCGCCTGGCACCCATGCACTCCGTCCACCATCACCACCACAGGCCGATAGTAGTCCTGACAACATCACCAACAGAAGACATCGGGCTAGAAATCGCATGAAGTCACACACCGAAAGAAATGTAAGAAGCGACAGCATAAAAGCCGGCGCCCACACAGTCATGGGTAGTTTTTCGATGTATGACTGCGATCAGTCGGTCCGCGTCGATATCGATAATTTCTGACGGACAAAAGCGATGCTGCCCTTGCGCGCGACAGCGGAGGACAGCCGATGAAGACGAAACCGGGAGCGTGTCGAAAAGACGAGGCGGAAAACAAAAAACCCGGCGCGAGGCCGGGTTTTCGTGAAGATCTGGCGGAGCGGACGGGACTCGAACCCGCGACCCCCGGCGTGACAGGCCGGTATTCTAACCAACTGAACTACCGCTCCAGTTTCCTGCATACACCGACGGGCGTTGGTTGATTCCCGTTGGCGGCGACGCCGTGCTTTCATGACGCCACAGTTGTTTCTGGCGTCCCCTAGGGGATTCGAACCCCTGTACTCACCGTGAAAGGGTGATGTCCTAGGCCTCTAGACGAAGGGGACAAAACGGGCTTGCGCCCTGAATCAGAACCCGCTCATGAACTACCTGAACGAGCTAAAAACTGGCGGAGCGGACGGGACTCGAACCCGCGACCCCCGGCGTGACAGGCCGGTATTCTAACCAACTGAACTACCGCTCCAGCTTCCTGCATACACCGACGGGCGTTGGTTAATTCCCGCTGGCGGCATCGCCCTGTTACGTGGCGCTGCTTGATGTCTGGCGTCCCCTAGGGGATTCGAACCCCTGTACTCACCGTGAAAGGGTGATGTCCTAGGCCTCTAGACGAAGGGGACATAATCTTTGCAGACGATGTCTGACGCTTACATCACTACTGCTTCGTACCGCATTTCGCTATCAACTTCATTCAACAGCGAAGAACAACATTTTAACTGCCTTGCAACATCTTGTGAAGCTTTTCCTTCACTCCCCGCTGCGAGGGAAACCACTCTGCTCTGTTGGTGGAGGTAAGCGGGATCGAACCGCTGACCTCTTGCATGCCATGCAAGCGCTCTCCCAGCTGAGCTATACCCCCTTGCAGAACAGAAGCGAGATTATATGCTGCAAACTCGCTCTTGTAAATACCTTTTGAGTCGTTTTGAGCAACTTTTTTACTACTTCGTTGCTCGCCCCACCGCGACTCAACGTGAACGTTGCTGCCTGCTCACGCGCTGTTTTCACAGCGGGGCGAATCATACTCGATCTATCCGGCAAACGCTAGTCCCAATTTACGCAGACTTCGCGAGACCGGCTTCGATGCGGCTCACCACCGTGTCGCGACCGAACAGCGCGAGCACGGCATCGATTGCCGGCGTGTGCGTCGTGCCGGCGACGAACAGACGCACGGGCATCGCCACCTGCGGCATCTTGAGCTTGTGCGCGGCGAGCGTCGCCTTGAGCGCCGCCGAGATCGCTTCTTTGGTCCATTCCGCGCCCTTGAGCGCAGTGGCGAGGTCGGCGAGCGCCGGACGCACCGCATCGGTCACGTGCTGGCTCAACGCGTCGGCCTCGGGCGCCGGCTCGCGATAGAACAACACCGCGCTCTCCGCGATTTCCTTGATCGTCGACGCACGGTCCTTGAGCAGCGCGACCACACCTTCGAGCGACGGGCCCTTGGCGAGCGCGGCGTCGTCGATACCGAGCGCCGAGAAGAACGGCTTGGTCAGCTCGGCGAGGCGCGCGTCGTCGACTTGCTTCAGGTACTGGTTGTTGAGCCAGTTGAGCTTGTTGTGGTCGTACTGGGCGGGCGACGTGCCGAGATGGTCGAGATCGAACCACTCGACGAACTGCTCACGCGAGAACAATTCCGCGTCGCCATGCGACCAGCCGAGGCGCGCGAGATAGTTGAGCACGGCCTCGGGCAGATAGCCCGCGTCGCGATAACCCATCACGCTCATCGCGCCATGGCGCTTGCTCATCTTTTCGCCCTGCTCGTTGAGCACGGTCGGCAGATGGCCATAGACCGGCGGCTCGGCGCCGAGCGCGCGCAGGATGTTGATCTGGCGCGGGGTGTTGTTCACGTGATCGTCGCCGCGAATCACGTGGGTGATCTTCATGTCGAGATCGTCGACGACGACGCAGAAGTTGTAGGTCGGCGTGCCGTCGGGACGCGCGATCACGAGGTCGTCGAGTTCCTCGTTGGAGATTTCCACGCGCCCCTTGACCGCGTCATCCCACGCGACCACGCCGGTCAACGGATTGCGGAATCGCAGCACCGGCTGCACGCCGGCGGGCGGCTGCGGCAGCACCTTGCCCGGCTCCGGGCGCCACGTGCCATCGTAGCGCGGCTTCTCTCCGGCCTCGCGCTGGCGCTCGCGCAGGGCATCGAGCTCTTCGGTCGACATGTAGCACGGGTACACCAGACCCTGCGCCTTCATCTGCTCGAGCACTTCGCGATAACGGTCCATGCGCTGCATCTGGTAGAACGGACCTTCGTCGAAATCCAGACCGAGCCAGTCCATGCCTTCGAGAATCGCATCGACCGCCTCGGTGCTCGAGCGCTCGACGTCGGTGTCCTCGATGCGCAGGATGAACACACCCTTGTTGTGGCGGGCGAACGCCCACGGGTAGAGCGCGGAGCGGATGTTGCCGAGGTGGATGAAGCCAGTGGGACTCGGCGCGAAACGGGTACGGACGGCGGTGGTCATAAGCGGTTACTCGAAGACGGTGACGCGTCGCAAAGGACGCCGGCGATCGGCGTCGATGCATGGCGCGCGCGGCAGACGGCGCGGCTCGGACGCGAAAGGGAAAGCCCGGGAAAATCAGAGACCGGATTATACCCGCCAGGGGCCTGTTCGGCCCGGCCGACGGCGCGGCGCACACTGCGCGCATCGCGTCTTCGTCCGGTTCATTACATCTGACACGTTGCGTTACAAGCGCCCTCTCTCTCGGCCGCCCCGCTTTGCTTTATGATGTGCGCGCGCCGCCGCCCCTGCGGGACGCGCGCCTGTGCGGCTTCGAACGCCGCGGGCGCACATGAAATGCGCGACGCCCGCCCACACGAAGCGAACCGGGCGTCGCCGCTGGAGAATTTGTTGAAGCCGTCATCGCCCTCTTTGAGCCGCCGCAGCTTTGCGCTCGCCGCCGCCTCTTCCGTGCTCGCCGCCTGCACCACGGCCGCGCCCCAGATCGCCGCGAATAATCCGCCGCCGGCCGGCACGACCGCCCCGCCCCCGCCGCCCCCGCTCGCGACGCGTCCGCCGCGCGCGATCCGCGTGGGCCTCGCGCTCGGCGGCGGCGCCGCGCGCGGCTTCGCGCATATCGGCGTCATCAAGGCACTCGAGGCACGCAACATCCAGGTCGACCTGGTGGCGGGCACGAGCGCGGGCTCGGTGGTCGCGGCGCTGTACGCGTCGGGCATGTCGGGACTGGCGATGAACAAGCTCGCGCTCACGATGGACGAAGCGTCGATCAGCGACTGGGCCATGCCGTTTCGCACGCGCGGCCTGCTGCAGGGTGTCGCCTTGCAGAACTACTTGAACACGACGCTCAACAACCGGCCGATCGAAAAAATGGCCAAGCCGCTCGGCGTGGTCGCCACCGACCTGCGCACCGGCCAGCCGATCCTGTTCCAGCGCGGCAATACGGGCATTGCCGTGCGCGCGTCGTGCAGCGTGCCGTCGATTTTCGAGCCGGTGACGATCAACGGTCACGAGTATGTGGACGGCGGTCTCGTGAGTCCGGTGCCGGCCTCGTTCGCGCGCCGCATGGGCGCCGACTTCGTGATCGCCGTCGATATCTCGACGCGTCCCGAGACCGCCGCGACGCAGAACTCATTCGACGTGCTCATGCAGACCTTCACGATCATGGGTCAGACGATCAAGACCTACGAGCTCGAGAAGTACGCCGACGTCGTGATCCGCCCGAACCTGAACGCGATGAGCAGCAGCGACTTCAGCCAGCGAAACGCGTCGATCCTCGCGGGCGAGGAAGCGGTCGCGCGCATCATCCCCGAGCTGCAGCGCAAGCTGGCAGCGAGCCGGTCTGCCGTCGTCTGACGCAGCAGCGCAGCGCAAAAAGCCCGCTCCGGTGACCGGAGCGGGCTTTTTCGAAAAACGGGAAGCGGCCTAGTTGTTCTTGCCGTCGAGCGAAACGCTCACGCGCTGCTTCAGATCCTGCTGCTGCTCCGGCGTGAACGAGGTCTCGACACGGCGCGCACCGGTGAAGCGCTTTTCCCAGTAGCCGTCATCGAGATCGTCGACACGAATCGTGCTGCCGGTGGACGGCGAGTGCACGAACTTGTTGTCGCCGATGTAGATGCCGACGTGCGAGAACGTGCGGCGCATCGTGTTGAAGAACACGAGGTCGCCCGGCTTCAGTTCGCTCATGCGAACCTTCTCGCCGACGCGGCTCATTTCCTCGGCGCGACGCGGCAGCGACATGCCGAGCGTGTCCTGGAACACGTAGCGCACGAAGCCGCTGCAATCGAGGCCGGAGTCGGGCGTGTTGCCACCCCAGCGGTAGCGCACGCCGATCATGTTCAGCGCGCCCACGACGACGTCGCCAGCCTTGCCGGCCATGCCGGAGAGGAACGAGCGCGCGCCGCTGTCGCCCGGAACCGGCGCCTGCGTTGCATTCTGGTTAGCGGAAAGGGATTGCGGATTCGCCGGGCTGCCCGGCGAAAATGAGGCATTCTGGTTAAAGCTGCTTACTTCATCGGCGAAAGCGCCGGGAGCCGCGGCCATCAGTACGCCGATGAACATCCCGGCGACGACGCGCGTACAAGCCTGGGTAAAGTATCGGTGCTGCATTGGTCGGTAGAAATTGCCCGCGAATCAGAGGGTTAGAAGAAAAGTTTGGACGATACTAGCCATTAAGTATTTGCATGTCAAAACAAATAGAAAAATACAATCGTCCTTGTCACCTCATTGGTGCAAATCAGTGATCGAGTGCGGCTTTCAGTAACTTGCGCGTGTAAGGATGCGCGGGTTGCGAAAATATTTGCTCCACATCGCCACTCTCGACGATCGCTCCGTTCTGCATCACCGCAACCCGGTGCGCCATCGCCCCGATTACCTCCAGATCGTGGCTGATGAACACGTAGCCGAGGTTGTACTTGCGTTGCAACTCGGTCAACAATCGCAGGACTTGCTGCTGGATCGACACGTCGAGCGCGCTGGTCGGCTCGTCGAGCACGATCACGCGTGGTTCCAGCACGAGCGTGCGGGCGATCGCGATGCGCTGGCGCTGGCCACCCGAAAACTCGTGCGGATAGCGCTGCAGCACCGTGCGGTCCAGTCCGACTTCACGCAACACCGAAACAATCCGCTTGCGCCGTTCGGGCACGCCCATGTCCGGGCGATGCAGCATGAGCCCCTCCCCCACGATCCGCTCGATGGTGTGGCGCGGCGAAAGCGAACTGAATGGATCCTGAAAGACGACTTGCAGATGCGAGCGCAGCGTGAGCTTGTCGCGGCCGGCGAAACTGGGGAGCGACCTGCCCTGAAACTCGACCTCGCCGTGGGCCATGCGCTGCAGGCCGAGCATCGCCATCGCGAGCGTCGACTTGCCCGACCCCGATTCGCCGACGATGCCGAGTGTCTCGCCCTGCCGCACGGAGAGACTCGCATCGTCGACCGCGCGAAAACGGCCCTTGCGCCACCAGCCCGAAAAGCCCGGCAGCGGCACCGCAAAGTCCACCGAGACCGCCTTCGTCTCGAGCAGCACCGGCGCGATCGGCAACACGGGCAGCACGTGGCGCTCAGGGCGGCTCGCGATCAGGCGCTGCGTGTACGGATGCTGCGGCGCCTCGAAGATCTGCTCGACGTCGCCCGTCTCGACCAGCCTGCCCCGCTCCATCACGGCGACGCGCTGCGCGAAGCGGCGCACGAGATTCAGGTCGTGCGTGATCAGCATGACGGCCATGCCGCGCCGCTCGGCCTCCTCGCGCTGCAGTTCGAGCAGCAGCTCGACGATCTGCGCGCGGATCGTCACATCGAGCGCCGTGGTCGGTTCGTCGGCGAGCAACAGACGCGGGCGGCACGCGAGCGCCATCGCGATCATCACGCGCTGGCGCTGGCCGCCCGACAGTTGATGCGGATAGCTGCCGATGCGCCGCGCCGGTTCCGCGATGCCGGTGCGCTCGAGCAGCGCCACCGCGCTGCGATACGCCTCGGCCTTGCTCACGCCGTCGTGGAGCACGATCGTCTCGGCGATCTGCTCGCCGATCGTGTAGAGCGGATTGAGCGCCGTCATCGGCTCCTGGAAGATCATCGCGATGTCGCTGCCGCGCAGGCCGCGCATCTCGCGTTCGCTCTTCGCGATCAGATCCTCGCCTTCGAGACGGACCGCGCCCGAGACCTGCGCGTCGCTCAGCAGGCGCAGCACGGCGAGCGCGGTCACGGTCTTGCCGGAGCCCGATTCGCCGACGAGCGCAATGCGCTCGCCGCGCCCGATCGCGAGCGAGATGTCATCGACCGCGAGCGTCTCGCCAAAGCGCACGCTCAGGTGCTCGATCGACAGCAGCGTGGTGGCTTGATCGTGGGGCTGCGCGCTCACTGGTTACCTCCGGCCTTCATGGCATCGGAGATGCGCGTGTCGAGCGCATTGCGCAGCGCGTCGCCGATGAACGTGAGCAACAGCAGCGTGATGACGAGCACGCCGAACGTCGACATCGAAATCCACCACGCGTCGAGATTGCCCTTGCCCTGATAAAGCAGCTCGCCGAGACTCGGCGTCGGCGGCGGCACGCCAAGGCCGAGGAAGTCGAGGCTCGTGAGCGCAAGGATCGAACCACTCATGCGAAACGGCAGGAACGTAATCACCGGCGTGAGACTGTTGGGCAACACGTGATGCCAGATGATCTGCCAGTTCGACAGCCCCATCGCGCGCGCGGCGAGCACGTAGTCCTGATTGCGGTTGCGCAGGAACTCGGCGCGCACGTACGCGGACAGACCGATCCAGCCGAACAGCGACAACAGCACGATCAACAGCACGAAACCCGGCTCGAAGATCGCGGCGAAGATGATCAGCAAATACAGCTCCGGCAGCGAACTCCAGATCTCGATGAGCCGCTGCCCGAGAATATCGACCTTGCCGCCGAAAAACCCCTGCACGGCGCCCGCGAGCACGCCGAGCACGGTGCCGATCAAGGTCAACACGAGCCCGAACTCCACCGATACGCGAAAGCCGTAGACGAGCCGCGCGAACAGGTCGCGCCCGCTCGTATCGGTGCCGAGCCAGTTCTGGCGCGAAGGCGGCGCGGGGTTCGGCGCCTTCGAGAAATAGTTGAGCGTGTCGTAGTAGTACGGATTGGGCGGGTAGATCGCGAAGTTGCCGGGCGCGTCGAAACGGCGGCGAATATACGGGTCGAGATAATCGGCGGGCGCCGGGAAGTCGCCGCCGAAGGTCGGCTCGGGATAGTTCTTGAAGAGCGGAAAATACAAATGGCCGTCGTAGCGCACGACGAGCGGCTTGTCGTTGCACCAGAGCGGCGCCGCGAGACTCGCCGCGAACGCAATGACGAAGATGACGAGGCTCCAGTAGCCGAGCCGCTGCTGCTTGAAGCGCAACCACACACGTCGCGCAGGCGACGGCGATTTGAAGGCGCGCACGGACTCCGTGCGCAATTCCTGATCGATGCCGGCACGGGCTCGGTTCAAATCAGCGCTCCAGTTTTTCGAATTGAATGCGGGGATCGACCCACACGTAGCACAGATCGGAAATCAGATTGGTCAACAAACCAATCAGCGTGAACAGATACAGCGTGCCGAGCACCACCGGATAGTCGCGCCGCACGACCGACTCGTAGGACAGCAGGCCCAGCCCGTCGAGCGAAAAAAGCGTCTCGATCAGCAAACTGCCGGTAAAGAACGCGCTGATGAACGCCGCCGGAAAGCCCACGACGAGCGGCAGCAATGCATTGCGAAACACATGCTTCCAGAGCACCGTGCGCTCGGACAGTCCTTTCGCGCGCGCCGTCAGCACATACTGGCGGCGGATCTCTTCGAGAAAGGCATTCTTCGTGAGCATCGTCGTCACGGCGAAGCTGCCCACCACCGACGCCACCACGGGCAGCGTGATGTGCCACAGGTAATCGAGAATCTTGCCGCCGAGCGAGAGCGTGTCCCAGTCGTCGGAGGTGAGATTGCGCAGCGGGAACAACTGCAGGAACGAGCCGCCGCCGAACAAGACGAGCAGCAGCACGCCGAGCACGAAGCCCGGAATCGCGTAGCCGATCAGCACGATCAGGCTCGTGACGAGATCGAAGCGCGAGCCGTTGCGCACGGCCTTGGCGATGCCGAGCGGCACCGATATCAGGTAGGTGAGAAAGAACGTCCATAACCCGATGCTGATCGACACCGGCAGCTTCGACACGATCAACGACCACACGCTTTGATGATGGAAATAGCTCTGGCCGAGATCGAAACGCACGAAGCGCTTGAGCATCAGCACGTAGCGTTCGAGCGGCGGCTTGTCGAAGCCATAGAGCGCCTTGAGTTGCGCGATCTGCTGCGCGTCGACGCCCGAATGCGCGCGCATGCCGAACGGCATGCCCTGCTCCGCGCCGCGCCGCAATTCGCGCGCGGCCTGCTCGACCGGACCGCCCGGCACGAACTGGATCACGACGAAAGTCAGCGTGAGCACGCCGAACAGCGTCGGAATCATCAGCAGCAGGCGTTTGACGATGTAGCTCCACATAGGCGCGGGATCCGTCGGTTAAAGCGTGAGGTGAAGGCGTGAGGCGCGGCGGCCGTGCTCAGTGCTGCGGCTTGAACCACCACGTCGAAATGATCCAGTCGTTGGCCGCATAGTACAGCGGCAGCGTCGTGGGCCAGGCGAGCGTATTGCGCAACGCCACGCGATGCGTCGCGCTGTACCACTGCGGCACCACATAGTAGCCGTGCATCAGCAGCCGGTCGAGCGCGTGCGTGGCGTCGAGCAGCTGCTCGCGCGTTTGCGCCGCCATCATCGCCTTGAGCACCGCATCGACGACGGGCGACTTCAGTCCGATCAGGTTGCCCGAGCCGGGCTCGTCGGCGGCCTTGCTGCCGAAGCGGTCGAGTTCCTCCGCGCCCGGCACCTGCACGTCGGGAAAACGGATCGTGGTCATGTCGAAATCGAACGCATCGAGACGCTTCTGATAAAGCGCGAAATCGACCGAGCGATAGTTGACCGCGATGCCGAGGCGTTCGAGCGCGCGCGTGTACTGCGCCATGATCGGCGCCCACTGCGCCGACGCGCTCGTATCGTCGAGCACTTCGAACTCGAATGGCTGACCTTGTGCATTGCGCAGCGCGCCGTCGCGATACGTCCAGCCGGCCTCGGCAAGCAGCGCGCGCGCCTTGAGCAGATTCGCGCGCAGCGAGCCCGGCGCATCGGTGTCCGGCTGCAGCGGCGGCGGCCCGAACACGGCCGGGTCGAGTTGCGCGCGCCAAGGTTCCAGCAATGCGAGTTCGCCCGGCGAGGGCAAGCCCTTCGCCTGCAGATCGGTGTTGGCAAAAAAGCTGTCGACGCGCCGGTACTGGCTATAGAACAGTTGCCGGTTGAGCCACTGGAAATCGAGTGCGAGATCGAGTGCTTTGCGCACGCGCACGTCCTGAAACATCGGCCGGCGCAGATTCATGATGAAGCCCTGCATGCCCGTGCCGTTGTGCTGCGGAAATTCGCGCTTCACGAGCTCGCCGCTGTCGAAGCGCTTGCCGACATCGCGCCGTACCCAGTTGCGCGCGACGTATTCGACGAGCGCATCGTACTCGCCGGCCTTGAATGCTTCGAGGCGCGCGACATCGTCGGAATAGAGCTTGTAGGTGATGCGCTCGAAATTGTTGCTGCCGATGCGCACCGGCAAATCGGCGCCCCAGTAGTGCGGATCGCGCCGGTAAGTGATCGTGCGGCCATTCGAGTAGCGCTCGATCACATACGGGCCGCTGCCGATCGGCTCTTCGAACGCGAGCTGATCGAATGCGATGCGGCTGCCGTCGGCGCGCTCGCCCCACTTGTGCGAAAACACCGGCATGCCGCCCGCGATCAGCGGCAACTCGCGATTGCGGTTGCGGAACTCGAAGCGCACGGTCTGCGCATCGACGACGACTGCGCGCACGATGTCGCTGAAGTACGCCGACATCGACGGCGCGGCCTGGCGGCTCTTCAAGGTATCGAGCGAGAACTTGACGTCGGCAGCCGTGACCGGATCGCCGTTCGAAAAGCGCGCGCGCGGATTGATGTGGAAGGTGGTCGACATGCCATCGGGCGCAATGCGGATGTCGTCGGCGAGCAAGCCGTACGCCGAGGCCACTTCATCGAGGCTGCCCGTCGTCAGGCTCTCGAACAGCATGCCGAGACCGGGCGCCGCGTTGCCGCGCATCGTGAACGGATTGAATTTGTCGAAGCTCGTCAGGCGGTCGGGATTGGCGAGCACGAGCGTGCCGCCCTTGGGCGCGGCGGGATTGACGTAGTCGAAATGCTTGAAATCAGCCGGATATTTCGGCTCGCCGTATTGCGCGATGGCGTAGACCGCGTGCGCGTCGGGTGCAACGCAGGCAAACGCGAGCGCAAACAGCGGCGCGAGCGCGAGTCGGCCGATGGTCCGGCGAACCATCCGGCGAACCAGCCCGCGATCCAGCGAGGAGATGAACTGCTTGCGCGTTCGAGACGGCGCCCCGCTGCATCGCGAGCCTGTTGTCATAGGGACTGGATTATCGAGTTGGTGGTTGCACTGTGAGACAATTCTACCCAAAACCCACGCGAGCCCGCATCCTTGGGCGCGCGGCAACATTATTCTGCTTAGGAGAATTCATGGGCTTCCTCGCTGGTAAACGAATCCTGCTGACCGGTCTCTTGTCGAACCGCTCGATCGCCTACGGCATCGCTCAGGCCTGCAAGCGCGAAGGCGCAGAACTCGCGTTCACCTATGTCGGCGACCGTTTCAAGGACCGCATCACCGAATTCGCCACCGAATTCGGCACCAACCTGGTGTTCCCGTGCGACGTCTCGAGCGACGCCGACATCGACGCGCTGTTCGGCGAACTCGGCAAGCACTGGGACAGCCTCGACGGCCTCGTGCACTCGATCGGCTTCGCGCCGCGCGAAGCGATCGCGGGTGACTTCCTCGACGGCATGACGCGCGAGAACTTCCGCATTGCGCACGACATCTCGGCCTACAGCTTCCCCGCGCTCGCCAAGGCCGCGCAGTCGATGCTCTCGCCGAACGCGTCGCTGCTCACGCTGACCTACCTCGGCGCCGAACGCGCGATCCCGAACTACAACACGATGGGCCTCGCCAAGGCCTCGCTCGAAGCGAGTGTGCGTTATCTGGCCGTGTCGCTCGGGGGCAAGGGTGTGCGCGTGAACGGCATTTCCGCAGGCCCGATCAAGACGCTCGCTGCAAGCGGCATCAAGAGCTTCGGCAAGATTCTCGACTTCGTCGAGCAGAACGCGCCGTTGCATCGCAACGTCACGATCGAGCAGGTCGGCAACACCGCCGCGTTCCTGCTCTCCGATCTGGCCGGTGGCGTGACCGCCGAAATCGTCCACGTCGACAGCGGCTTCAACGCCGTGGTCGGCGGGATGGCCGGCATCGGCGAATAAGCGAGCCTCGATCGGTTGCAGACGCAACCACATGAAAAAAGCCGCCCGTATGAACTGAACCCCAAGAGTTGGACATCAATCCAACCCTTGGGGTTTTTTCATGGCGAAGCACGACGAGCAGCTCAAGCTCGAGGTAGTACGGCGATATCTGGCGGGCGGTATCGGTACCGAGGCCCTTGCGCGAGAGTACGGGGTAGCCCGGGCCTTGGCACGACAGTGGATTGCGGAGTACGAGTTGCGCGGCCCAGCGGGGCTACGACGCAAGGGGCATACGCGATACAGCGCACAGTTCAAACGGGAGGCGCTCAAGCGTATGCAGCGGGAGAACCTCTCGCGCACGCAACTGCGGGCGATATTGGGCATCAAGGATCCTGGTGCGATTGCCCGCTGGGAACGCCAGTATCATGATGGTGGTTTCCCGGCCCTGCTACCGCGCCCGAAGGGGCGCCCCCCAAAGATGTCGAATTCAGAACCCGTCAAGCCCCCGGCGCCGGACAGCGAGCCGGATGCGCGAACCCGCGAGCAGTTGCTCAAGGAGAACGAGTACCTGCGCGCGGAGGTCGCCTACCTAAAAAAACTCGATGCCTTGATTCGGGCGGAGCAACGTCAGACACGACGCGCAAAGCGCAAGTAGTGCTCGAATTGAGGCAGCACCATGCATTGGCGCTCCTGCTGGACGTGGCGGGGTTGGCGCGCAGCACCTTCTACTATCAGCAGAAGGTGCTTCAGGCTGGGGATCGTTATGCCGGGCTCAAGCAACGCATCCAGGCGATCTACGAATCCCATCGGGGACGATATGGCTATCGGCGCATCACGGCGGTGATCCGTCAGGCTGGCGAGCGGGTCAATCACAAACGGGTCCGGCGGCTGATGATCCAGCTCGGGTTGAAGTCGGTGGTTCGGCCAAAGAAATATCGTTCATGGCGAGGCATGGTAGGCCGTATCGCCCCGAACCTGCTCAACCGGGAATTCGAGGCACAGCGCCCCAACGAGAAGTGGGTCACGGATGTCACCGAATTCAACGTGAAGGGCAGCAAGCTCTACCTGTCGCCGGTGATGGACCTGTATAACGGGGAAATCATCGCCTGGCAGAGTTCGCCCCGGCCAACCTTCGATCTGGTCGGGAACATGCTCAAGAAAGCATTCTCGCGTCTCGGACGCGACGAGCGCCCCCTGTTGCATTCCGATCAGGGATGGCAATACCAGATGGCCGCCTGGCGCACACTGCTGGATCAGCGGGCGATTCGCCAGAGCATGTCGCGCAAGGGCAACTGTCTGGATAACGCCGCGATGGAAAGCTTCTTCGGGACGCTCAAGGCAGAGTTCTTCCACCTGAACGAGTTTGATAGCATTGAACAGCTACAGGCCGGGATAAAACAGTACATCCACTACTACAACCACGAACGCATCCGGCTGAAGTTAAAAGGGCTGAGTCCTGTGCAGTACAGAACCCAGCCCTTGGACATCTAGCTTCTTTGAACCGTCCAACTTTCGGGGTTCAGTTCAGTAGGCGGCTTTTTCTTTGCTGGCAACAAACGCGGCTGGACGCTTAGTGCCAGTGACCGCCACCCGGGGGCGGGCCGTAAGGATGCGGGCCATACGGATGCGGGCCATAGCCCGGGCCGCCATGATGGCGATACCAGTCGTTACGGTTCCAGTAACGACGACCATCCCAGTAGCGGTCGCCATGCCAGCCGATCACGATCGCGGGCGGCGGCGCATAGACCGGTACCGGCTGATACACGACCGGCGGCGGCGGTGCGTAGACCGGCGGCGGCGCGACATAGACCGGAGCGGGAACGCCGATGTTCACGCCAACGCTTACGCCTGCCATTGCAGCATTCGATCCGGCAATCGCCAAACCCCCGAGCAGTAGCGCAAGAATACGTGCGGACTTCATGGACTCACCTTTTGTGAATGTTGGTTGTTGAACGCAATATAGCGCAGCGCTCACGGCGGCGTATTTCAAGTTTGTAATAACTGATGCACGACTTCGCACAACTGGCGCTGTCGTAACGTCTGGTTACACGCGACCGATACGCGCGGCCTTCGAGAGAGACTGCAGCTTGCCTGGATAACGGCACATGCAGCCCATGTCTGGAGTGTGTTTGCTCAGCGTGCGTTGCTTCAGAGCGCCCTCTTTGCTCGCTCTCTTTCGACAGTTCGCACAGCAAGACAATTCACTGTTGAGCGTATCGACGCACGCCGATGCCCGCAGCAAAAAACCTGCCGATGAAATCGGCATAGGGGACGGCCATGAGGCCGTACCCCTGCCACACCACCCGGCATGCGGGTCCGCACCGGGCGGTTCGGGAAGTTGAGGTTATGAGAGTCGGGGTACGCCCAACTGGTCGAAGTAGGCGATGGTCAGCACACGCTTGAGCGCACCGTTGCTGTTGCGCCACCAGCAACGACTGTTCGCCGCCACTTGTCGCGCCACCGCAGCCGATGCCCCCAGCGCACGCAGTTCCCGGTAGATGGTGGCGCCACGGCGCCAGTGCTTAAGCTGAATGGCACGCAACCGGTGACGCAGCCACTCGTCCAGTGCTAACCAGACGCGCGGCGTTTGCGCCAGCCGGAAGTACGCCTTCCAGCCCTGCACGTAAGGCCGTAACTGTTCCACCACTTCCTTCATGCTGCGCCCGCCGGATCGGCGAGTCACCTGACGGATGCGGTGTTTGAACGCCAGCAGCGGTTTGGCCGCCACCTTGCGTTTGACCACCCCACCCGCAGCCACCCACAGGCTGTAGCCCAGAAACTTCCGACCGAACACACTGGCCACTGCGCTTTTGGTCTCGTTGACCTTCAGACGCAGTCGCCCGTACAGGCGTCGCAACAGTGCCATCACCCGCTCGCCCGCCCGGCGGCTACGAACATACACATTCGCATCGTCGGCGTAGCGTGCGAAGCAATGACCCCGTCGCTCCAGTTCCTTGTCCACCTCGTCGAGCAGCACGTTGGCCAGCAACGGGGATAGCGGCCCACCCTGTGGTGTGCCCTGATCTCGCTGCTGCACCACCCCGCCATCCATGATGCCGCTGTTCAGATACGCACGGATCAGCCGGATCGCTCCGGCGTCGCCAATGCGTTTCTGTAAGCGCTCGATCAGGATGTCGTGGTTGACCCGGTCAAAGAACTTCTCCAGATCAACGTCCACCACGATTCGCCGTCCCGACTGCACGTACGATTGCGCGGCAAGTACCGCGTCGTGCGCACGCCGTCCCGGCCGGAAGCCGTAGCTGTGCTCGCTGAAGGTCGGATCCAGAACCGGTTGCAGCACCTGCAGCAGCGCCTGCTGGATCAACCGGTCAGTCACCGTCGGGATGCCAAGCTCGCGCTCGCCTCCGTCCGGCTTCGGAATCGTCACCCGACGTACCGGACTGGGCCGGTACGTCCCCTTGAGCAATTGTTCACGGATCGCAGGCCACGCCCTCACCAGATGACGCGACGTCTGGTCAATGTCCAGACCGTCCACGCCAGCGGCTCCCTTGTTCGCCCGTACCCGTTTGAACGCCTGCTTCAGGTTCTCTCTCGTCAGCGCTGCTTCCAGCAACGCTGACCCCGTGTCCCCGGATTCATGGCGCGGGCCGCAGACTTCGTCGCTCACGGGTACGCGTGCAGCTTCACCGCGCGCTACTCCCGCTCGCCCCGTTTGCACGGGCATCTGACGCATTGCCTGTCGCATCGACATGACGTTGGACACTCCTTCCCGTTTGGCCCTTCGTCACCAGCTTCAGCCTCATCGACCTGTCCTGTGACTACTACGGCCTCTGCTGACTTCTCGCTCCGGCTCGACGCCGTTGCCCTTTCAGGCACGAGGCGAGATCTCCCCAGGTAAGAGCGCAATCCTTCACCGCACAACCGCCGCATTTACGATGCCTGATCCTTGACCACGAGAGCTTCGCGCTTCATTGCGCGCTCGCCCTGATCGGCACCGCCTCATATCCGGTTCTTGTTCATCGGCTCGCGGTTTCGCTCCACGCTTCCTCCCCACGCTCGGTCGCCCTCACGCAGTTGCGCTTTGCTTCGTTCGCTGTGGTCAACTCACGATGGGACTTGCACCCACAAGATTGCGCCCGTGCTGGGCGCACAAAAAAAAAGCCTCGTAGAACCGAAGCTCTACGAGGCTTTGCCGCCATTGCTGGCGGAGACGGAGTCCGCCTGATATCGTTACATCGCGTTTAAGTTACACGAAACTGTGCGCGATATTTTGGGCGCCGCACTAGGTCTCAAACCCTTTATCATCAATGATCTGCTGACATTGCAAGCGGAATTCGTTAACATAGCACTTAACGACAACCGACAAACGCTTTAAGTGCTCGCTGCTGGAGAATTTGCTGGATATCCCGCGGTCTCCAGCAGCGCTGCCCGACGCGAAACCGCTGAATGAAACTCACGACCAAAGTCCTCGACGGATTCAACGAACCCGGCAAAGTTGTCTATGACGACAGCACAACGGGCCTGTGCTTTCGATCCACGAAACGCGGCCAGGGCAGTTGGTCCTATCGGTACACACTGAACGGCAAGCGCCGCGAAAAGAGCTTGGGCGGCTATCCGAAAGTATCGTTAGCGCGTGCTCGCGAACAGGTCCACGCGCTGGCCGCGCAGGTGCGCGCCGGAGTCGATCCGGTCGCAGAGCGGAAAGCGGCGAAACTCGCCGCCGAGGGGGACGAAGCCAGTCGGCCGATGACGTTTGCTGAGGCGGCGCGGAAGGTGCATGAAGACTTGAAACCCGGCTGGAAGAACGCCAAGCACGCAGCCCAATGGATTACGACGCTGGAGACATACGCGTTTCCGACGATCGGACCCAGGCCACTCGCCGCTATCACGCCCGCCGATTGCGCCGACGCGTTGCGCGAGATATGGCTCGACAAGCCTGAAACGGCGAGCCGCACCCGCCAGCGCATGCACGCCGTAATGCAGTGGGCGTGGGCTCACGGGCACGTAGCAGCGAACCCGGTTGCGGTTGTCGACCATCTATTGCCGAAACAAAGCGCAAAGGTCGAGCACCAACCCGCTACGCCTTGGCGCGACGTGCCGGCCTTCGTCAAGGCTCATGTTGCGGGGTATCAGCGAGGTGACAGTACGCGCGCCGCCCTGCTGCTACTGATTCTGACGGCAACACGCAGCGGCGAGGTACGCGGCGCGACGTGGGACGAATTCGACCTCGGCGCGAAAGTCTGGACCGTGCCGGCGGCGCGCATGAAGATGAAGGAGTCGCATCGCGTCCCGCTTTCGGCGCCCGCGCTCTCGCTCATCAAGACGCTGAAGGAACAGAAGCAACACGAAACGCTAGTGTTCCCGTCGCCACGCGGTAAGGTACTCAGCGATATGACGCTCACAGCGCTGTTGCGTCGAGTGAATGCCAAGAGCGACACGCCCGGTCGAGTAGCGACGGCTCACGGTTTCCGTTCGAGCTTTCGTGATTGGGCGAGCGAACACGGCTACGCTCGCGACCTCGCCGAGCGCGCCCTGGCGCATACGATCGCGAACAAGGTCGAGGCGAGCTATCACCGCACTGACTTGCTGGAGCAGCGACGCCCGCTGATGGAAGCTTGGGCAGCGCATGTCCTCTCAAAGATGCGCGACGAGCAACGCGCCGCCGCACAGGCTGCGTGAGCCGCGTGGCGGCTCACTTCAGGTAAGGCCGGCCTCATGTGTCAGTGCCGGTGCGTCGCGGCGAGCAGGATCAAGACCAGTGCAAAGACCGCGGGGTTATCGCGCGCCCAATGGCACGAGGCATGAACCCATTGCCAGGCCCGCTGCACGCGACTTGCCGATCGTGCGTGCGCCGGTTGCGTCGGCGCGAGGCGCGCGGGGTGCGATACGACTGCAAACGTAGCGGCATGCACAGCCCGCGAACGCCCATGCTTTGGGGTCCAGCGATTGGCGCTCATTCGCGTTCCCTCAATCCGATGACCGCGATGTTAAACACCGTCCACAGCTTCGGGTTTGCCGTGCGCAGCATTACGGCGTTTCGCTCAAGCAGTTCTACAAGCACGGCTGCGGGAATAATCTCAAGCAGCCCCGCACGCAGCACCGGCGCGCTCGCGGACAAAGCGTAGGCGTCCGGCTGCGTATCGTATAGCCAGTCGTACACGTCGCCCACCAGCGCATCCCACCAACTGACCTGATAAGCGGTCGCGCCCGCCTGAGACCACGGCATCTTTGCCGCCATGAGTGCTTCGCGGTTCGCCGCCTGCTGCGCGGAAGTCCAGCTAGGCGTGCCCGTGCGATTAGCGATGAAAGACATCGTGGCGCCTCCTTTAGTTCGTGCTGAACGCGGGCGGAGCCGGTTGAGCGAGCGCAGGGTCGGCAATGTCTGCGCAGGCGCACAGGGCCGCGCGGTGGCGCCGGTCGTCGTCGCTCATCGCGCCGAACGCCGTCGATTGCAGGGCGTGCCGAATGAACGCATCCCGCACCTTCAGGCTTCGAGCCGCGAGCGCCGTGCACGTCACGTGTGCCACGTCTGCCGGCCAATGCCAGACACTCTCGCCTGCTGCCGGGGCGGCCGACATACGGAGCACGACGAACTCACCTTGCGGCTTGCCGGCGAAGCGGCTGGTTTGTCGCCAGCCCTGAATTTCGACGGCTGTGAGCGTACCGGTGGTGTCCGTCGAAAACGCGATATGCCATTTGGTGAGCGTGCCGACGGCATCGATTGCGCTCTGTTCGAACAAGTCCGGTGCGCGGCTGCGCTCGCGTTGGCGCGTGGCCGCCGCCTCGCGCGCGGCTGCGAGTTCGCGCTCGCGCTGATCGGCAGCGGTCTCGCGTCGCCGTGCGGCATTGCAACCGCGCAGGATGACACGGACGCCGCGCGCCTGTTCGTGCGTTACACCGTGCGCGTCGAGTTGCCGGGCGAACTCGCGATCGTAAAGCTCGTCCCTTTCGTCGCTGTCGTCTCCGACGCGGGCCGCGGCCTCTGCTGCGACCTTTGCGCCGGCAAAGACAGCCAACAGGCGGGCGTGCTCGTCTTGTTCGGGGATGGTGTTGGTTGATTCACGCATTGCTCTTGCTCCAGGATGAGGCCGCTACAACGGCCGGTTAAATGCTGGTCGCGATTGATTGCTCGACCGCATCCAGCGAGAACAGTTGTGCGCGCGACTGCTGGCGGATGTATTCGATAGCTCGTCGGGCGAACGCGACAGCGCTCGATCGGGCCTCAGCGTCAGCCATCGGGCGCCAGGCTGCGCGATGCTCGAAAAACTTGATGCCGTTCCGGCCGCACCACTCGCCGCGCACGTCGAGCACGAACTCGACGAAACGACGCTGCGTGCGCTTCGTGCCGTGCGGGTCAATGTAAGAGCCACGAAACATCGCGGAACCGTCATCGCGCCGCTCGACCGCAAAGCCGAGAAAGTTATCCAGTGCCACGGCCTCATACAGCGGCCGATTGCGGGCTCGGGAAAGAGTGCTCATGTTTTGCTATCGCCTCGTCTGCTTGATAGTGTCGATAGCTGAATATTGACAGCGAAAATGACACTTGACAACATCAATTAGTTGTGAAACGGGATGTTAGGCAAACGTCAAAGGTATATCGCGCTTACCTTTCGGGGATATCAATGGAATGTCGCACGCAATACCCGCGCTAAATGGAGGGGTATTCGGCCGAGCAGGAGGGGTGGCGTTGCAGGAGGCGGAAAAGCAGAAAGCCGCTGTTGTAGCAGCGGCTTTCGGGGGTGGCTGGAGCAGACCCGCGAGCGTGATCGCGACTCAGGCCCAATTCTAGTACCGCGCGCCTGAGGGTGACAAGGTGGCAGGCGCGGTGCGCGACCTCCGGTTATGGCGCGTTCGACTCGCTGGCGCTTGCCGAACACGACGCCCGCTGTGCCGGACCCCTGGGTACGTGGCGCGCTACTGCTTACATTTCAGGTTGGGTGACATGATAAACATCCCGTCGCCGCGGCAGGTGATCGCTACAGTGCTTCCTTTCTGAAGCTTCGCGATCTGCTCAATCTTGTCTTTCCCGAAATATGCGTTGACGGTATGAAACGGATCGCCGTCGACCCGGAGGGATACAACGGGTTCGCCGAAAACGTCTTTCTTTATGTCGGCGATAGCACCCGTCACTGCAAGCCAGTGCCCTTTGTACCGGAGGTCGGCTGCGACCTCGTTTGCGTGATATTCGGCATACAGGTGCTCCGCCGTGATCTGAATCGGTTGTGTCTGTTGAGGCGCGGCCGCAGTTGTGGTTTGAGGGAGCTCAGCGGCGTCCGGATCGCCTGGAACGACGAGCGCCACAATATCAACCGGCTGCATTGTGTACGGACGATAGATGCGAATACCGCCTGCAATGCGCGCATAGCAACCGCCGCCATCGAAGTTGCCATTCGACCGTACGCGCATCGTCTTTGCGCCTGGATGCGCGGCGGCGATGTCCGTGAGCCATCGCGCGTATTTACGATCCCGTTCTGTCGTGGCACCTTCGTTTTGCAACTGCGCGTTGCGGGCGCATGTGAACTCGCTCAGGTCGTAACGGTAAATGCCCGCCGTGACCGCCGCGACAGTGGCGAGCTCGTGATTGCCGGGTGCGGCCACTTCGTCGGTAATCGTTCCAGCATGCGCGGCCGTGATGGGTAGGGCGATCAGGACGAGCAGGCAGAGGGAGGCAAAGCTATGTTTCATGGTGGTCTCTTCGCGTTATTGTCAGTGGAATGATCTATAAATTTCACCGAGGCCACAAGCGCCATTTGTGCGCTGCGGCACCCACGACTGTGTGGAGTGCGCAGCACGCCGCGCAGCCACGGCGGCGCGCGATCAGTTGACGATAGCGAGAGCTGGTTTGTTGAACGGTGAATCTGTCGCCGGTTGTTCATCGCCTTCCGCCAGGTAATTGGCGGGCACGGTGTAATAGGTCATGCCGTTGCTAGTTCCCGACGCCCAGCCGTTCATAGTCATCCACGCGCCAACCTGACGCGGCGTGAGAGCGCGCGTGGCGGGACTGCTGGCGGCAATCTGTTTCAGCAGCTCGCTCACGAACACGCGGCGGCGTACGTTCTGACGCGCAAGCTGTTGAACGATTGGCGGCGCAAATTCTGATACCACGGTCTGCGGCGTGCCTTCACCGCGTTTCATGCCGGCGGCGTTGTGTGCGCTCACCGCACCTACGGTCGCGTGCACGAGCTGGGTGTATGCGTCCAGATCGTCGCAAAAACGCGCTTTCGCCTCGGCAAAAAACTGTTTCGCCTCGACAAGCCACCCGCGGTCGATCGACACACCTTCTGGCACGGTCACTGGCATAAAGCGACGATTGCCCGTCTCGTCAAAATTCACCATGTTCTTATTGCTCGTGCCGATCAGCACGAAGCGGCGCAAATGGTCTTCGGGGCGGCGATCGTACGGTGCACGGTAACGGTCGACCGTTTTGGTAATCCAGCCTTTCACTTCTTCAACGTCGCGCTTACCGAGATTCGCCATTTCGCCAAGCTCGACAACGGGACTCATGCGCGCTTCCATGGTCATCTTGATCGGGTCGCCAAAGTCGAGCGCCGACGTCGCAGGGAAGCCCAGCGACGCAGTCAGGTCTTCGACGAATCGCGATTTGCCGCACCCTTGCGTGCCAATCAGTACGGGCACGACGGGCAGAGCCGCGCCCGGTTGAAGCTGACGCATGACGATTCCGGCAAACAGCAGTTGCCCCGTCACGCGTATGGCCTCGCTGTCGGCGGCGTGCATAACGTCGACAAAGAACGTGTCGAGACGCGGCGTCTTGTCCCACGCGGGCAGCGCCTGCACTGCGTCGCGCCATGGGTCATACGGGTTCCGCTTTGCGACATCGCCGATCGCATGTTCTAGCGTGGTTGTTCCGACGCGCACGCAGCCCACTCGCGCGAGCGCGTACTTGAGCGATAGGGCGTCGGGCACATCGGCGGTCTCGGGAGTAGACGTCGCCAGGTTATGGCGCAACGGAATACCCGCGTCGCGCAGCAACATACCTAGCGCGTGCGCCGCGTTGAGTTCGCTTGCGCCGCTCTTGCCCAGGGGCTCGGGGTATTCGATCAGGTCGCACAGTTTTTCGGCCGCCTGATCGAGCGGCGAGGTCAGATCGGCGGCGACATCGTTCGTGAATTCGAAGAACGTCTGTAGCTTGTGCGACCATACGCCGGCCTTGTCGCCCATCATGACGATTTCCGCCTTGCCGAAGTGTTTCGGCGCGAGATCCGGGCGCCACGTATCGAACGGGTCCGCGCATTGGTGGCCGAGCGCGCTTTCCAGATTGGCGAGAATGTCGGCGACCTTCACGCGGCCGATATCCTTGACGGCGATTTCCCAGGACGGCGGCAAGCATTTATCGCCGAGCGCGCGCGTTGCGAGCAGGCCGAAGCGCTCGCCGATCTTGGCATCGAACCCGCTCGCCGTAGCCTGCGCGATCTGGTAGTCAATGGCGACGCGCTTCGCTTCGCGACGGCGGGCGTTCTTCGCGTCACGCTTAGCCGTTTCGAACCGACGCGTCTCGATCTCGCGCATAGCGGGCAACGCCTGTACGTCGAGCATGCCACCTTCCGCCTTGTACTTGACCGGCTGCCCTGCCAGCACGGCTGGCGCGCGCGGAACGAACGCCTGATCTGCCGGCACGCTGCGCGTGACTCCATCTTTGAGTACCGGGTTTGCTTCGAACATCAGGCGCGACGGCTGATAAACGAGATCATCCGACAATTGGCGCGTGAGCAGTGCGCCCGATTTGCTGATCTTCACAGATCCGCAGCCGGCGGCCCATTGCTCGATCTGCATGCGTTTAGCTAGTGCGGGAATGTCCGTGCCGTGCGTGACGGCGATATAGACGTGCACACCGCGCAGGCCGTACTTACCAACGAATGATGATGACGACGGCCGCGCTACACGGTAGATGTTGCGCAGCCACGGCGAGCACGCTTCGAGCGCGTCGAGCACGGCATCCACGGACGGAAACTCGTCACCATCGACATCGACATCGATCGGGTATAGTGCGGGTCCGTACGGGAAGTGAAACGCTTCGTTGGTACGCGCCACGGCACCTGGACGGAACTCCACCCCGGCGCGTGTCGTGAGCGCCGTGTCGCCCACAATCGGCACGCCGCACGTAATCGCCTCGTTAGAAGCGAGACGGGACAAGAGCCCGTCGAGCGCCTGGAGGCTGTCAATCGTCAGAACTTGCGCGTGCCCTTCCGTCATGTGCGCGACCGCTGACTTGGTCAGAGTGCCGTGCGCGTCGCGCCCATATTCCTTTGTCAGGTCGCACGACGCAGACGTAATTTTCGTGAAGGTGACAGGTGCGGTCATGCGCGCACCTCGATACGATTTGCCTTGACGACATCTGTAGTTTTGCTTAACATTGCGGTAACTTATGTGAAGGGCCGAGAGGCCCGGTTGATATCCCCGCTGCGCTAACAGCGGGTTTTTTTTGCCTGTCGCTCAGGCGTCAAGCAGTAGCCATCGGTGCGGCGGCATCTCGCGACTTGTGTTTGCCGCGATAGGCGCGAGGTTTGCGCCAGTTCCATGCCTCGCTGTACAACTCCACGAGCGCGTGTTGCTGCGCGTCAAGCGCACGGCGCGCATCATAGATCGCAACCAGCGGCGCGACCGTTTCCGGTTTCCAGCGGTATTCGTGCCCATACCTGATTTTTTGGATCACGTCCGGCGGCGGGCATTTGCGCAGCGAGCACCGAGCCCTGAACTCTTGCAATGAAATACCTATCAGCGCAGCGACAGCGGCGGCGTCGAGTAAATCGGGGTTTTCTGTGGGAATGAGCATTCTGGTTCCGCGGACTAACTAAATTAGCTTTAGCATAAGCACCTGATAGCTACCGGTCAATCAGCTCAATTGATTGCGTTTATACTGCCGATCACCGTTTTTCGCGAATAAACCCTTCAATTCAATTTAATCGCCATTTAAATTATTGTTAAATTCGCAAGAGCAATGTCTCACATATAATATTTAGTATGGTGGTTGCCGCCCAGCATCCCGGATCCGGTATGTAGCGTGCCGAAGCGTCGCGAACGCGCATAACTGACCCGGCGCACGACGCAAACCGGCGGCGCGCAGGTTCCCGCAGCGGCCAGAGAGATTGCTCTACTCTCTGCTCCCCTTAACGACATTTCGCTAGCTTGTGTAGCTTAGCTCCCGTGACTTGCGCGTGATTGACAATCTAATGCTGCTGACATTCGGTTATAGAGAGATAACGCGAAAAATAACGCGAACGGCTTCCCATATACGTAAAAAAGGGTGCTTATTAATGCAGTGTTTTTTGTGTTCAATCTATAGAGCTATATATTACCTTTTAAACTCTGCCCTCTAACTACTCTCTTTTTTATTTATATAATAGTTAGAAAAGAATGAGAGTGTAGACAATTACAGTTTCAATGTCGTTGACATTCGGTTATAGAGAGCAAAGCGAGAGCAACCAGGGAGCAAAACGTGCTCTCCAGGGGTGGCGCTAGTCTCGACCTTAGAATGCCTCGACCGTGCAGAGCAGGCAACCCACGGACCAAAGCGCACCGCCGGCCGCGGTGCGTTCGGCGACCGTCAGTGGGGCAAGTCTCAGCGAATCCAGCGCGCCGCCCGCCGCCCAAAGCGCGAACTCGACAGCGTGCGCAACGTTAGCGAGCGTTCGCGCCATATCACCTTCATGGGCCGCGCTGGCGGCGCGCTGTGCCAGCGCGGCTGCATCACGTGCATTGGCATTCGCCAGCGACGCCAGCCGCACCATGGCGCTGTACGCGCAGCCAGCAGCCATATGGTTACGGTCGATCGGCTCGACCTCGTAGAGACCATCGGCCAAGTCCTGCCCGAACGAAGCCATGCCGAGCGCGAAGGCACTCAGCGCAGCGAGACGTGCCACAAATTCGGCCGCGGTACTGGCTGCGTGAACGTCGAGCGCGTCCGCGAGTTCGTGTGCGCGCTGCTGTTGCAGCCAGTAGCGCAAGGCGCCATTGACCGGGCATGTGAGCGTCGGATTGTTTGAGAACGTCACGCCGCGCGTCGCCAACCGATATCCGGCATGAGAGAGCGCACGACTTCATCCGCGAGCGCGCCGTAATCGGCGCGCAGCTCCGACAACGGCGTTCCGCTGCGCCAGCGCGCCGCGATCTTTTCGCCGTCCGTCATTCGCCGATCTGTTGCGGGATCCGCTGAGCGCGCCGCCGACACTCGCACTTCGGGCGCCGGCCCGAAAGTCGCGAGCAGTTCGGGCGGCATCACTACCGGCGCGCCAAAAGCGGATCGCGGTACGACAACCTCGTGCGGCGCGTCGGACCCGGCCTGCCGGCGGCGGCGTCGAACGCTCGCACCTTGGCGCGGGCCGGCACTTGGCGGTGCCCTATGCTTCGCCGGAACGGCCTGCGGCGGCTTCGCTGGCGCACGCATCACCACTCGCCCGCCGATGGCCAGGCGCGCCGCCATGGCGAGCTGTGACAGCTTGGGTTGCGGATTCCTGCTTATGCGCATGGATGCCCCTTTCGATGATTGCGCCGTTACCGGGTAACGATCGCCTGATTATCCGTTACTCATAACGAAAAATTGACAGCGCGCAAGCAACCTGCCTGCCGGTGTTGCGGCCAATGTCAACGGTTTCCCGGCTTCTTTCCCGCAGGCATCGCGGGTACTATGTGTTTATTCGACACACGTAGGACTACTAATGGCTACCTCGCAGAAACCGACTCACCTGGCCGCGCTGCGCGCGATCGCAGAGCACTTCGAGCCCTCGCGCGGCGCCGAGGACCAATCCGCCTCACTCGGCCACCTGGGTACAGGCGTGTCCGCTGAGCCGCGCGCGAGTCTTGACCGGCTCGCGCCGGATCACAAGGCGGACGCGCGCCGCCATATCCACAAGGCGGATATGGCGCAGACACTCGAACCCGCCACAGCGAATCGTCCCTACTAGGAGCCGTCATGGAACGCATGCACGTCTTTCTCCCGGCGCCAGTTCGCGCAGACCTCAAGGCGCTATCTCAGCAGCGCGACACCTCGATCGGTGAACTGATCCGGCAGGCCGTCGCCGCATTTATTGAACGCACGCCGCGCACCGTGCCGGCGAACAACAACGAACATCAGGGGGTTGAGTAATGGCCCAAATGAACGTAATCGACGAGCTGGTCGTGCTTTTGCGCCTGGACACGAAAGAGTACAAAGCCGCCGACCAGAAAATCGGCCAGATTGTTGACCAGACCGAAAAGAAAGCGAAGGATATTGACGCGAAGCGAAAAAAACGCGACACGGATCAGATCAAGCGCAACAAGGAAACGCTCAAGTCTGTCAAGGAACTTGCCGGCGGTTTCAAGAAGCTTGCTTTCACGGTCGCGGGCATGCTCGGCGTTGGCTCGGTCGGCGGCATTGTGTCGCTGATAACAAGTTTCGGCAGCATGGAAACCGGTTTGCGCCGCGCAGCCGTGGGCACGCAGCTATCAAACAAGGAAATGCAGGCGTGGAGCGCGACGGCGCGGCGCCTGGGCGCCGATGCGCAGGCAGGCACCGCAGCCGTTGCGGAATTTGTGCGCGAGCAGAAAACCTTCAATCTGACGGGCGGCGGCCCCACGATGCAGGCGTTTGCTCGTATAGGCGTGCGCGTCGGGCCCAACACCGCGCCAGTCGAAGCGATCGAACAGGCGCAGCAAATCTACCGTGGCGCAAATCCTGCCCAAAAGCAACAGATCGAGTCCAGCCTAACTGCGCAAGGCGTCCCACCGGATTTGATTATTGCTATCAAATCTGAAACCGACGTGCGCCAGGCGTACAGCAAGTCACTCGCCGAGTCGACCGAAGAAGACAAGAAGTCACTCAGCGCGCTGTACGACGCGCAGTCGGCGGTCTCCAACGCGCTGACAGCCTTCGCGAATACGGTGACGGTCGCGCTCACCCCCTACATCAAGGATCTCGGCACGTGGGCGAGTCAGGCGGCGATCGATCTCGGCGCGTTCGTCGGTCGAGTCGTCCAGGCGGGCGGCGGCGTAGACGGTTTTTTTAAAGTACTCGACAACGAGTCGCCGGGACTTTCCGCGAATCTTAAAACGCTCGGCACTGCGCTCGTTGGTCTTGGCGAAACTGCGCTCGTCCTTGTATATGGATTCAAAGAAATGGGCCGCGCGGTGAGTGCCGTGTCCGATTGGGTGTTCAAGCACCTCGGCGGCACTGCGCAACAGAACGTCACCGCAATTGGCGATTGGGTTAAGAAGGCTTGGAACGATGCTGTGCAAAATGCGCTGCACGGCAACCCCGACGAACAAGCGCCCGCAAAACTAACGCCACCGCGAAGCGCAGGCGGAGGCGCGTCCGCGAGCGGCGCGAAACCGTCCATTGGCGGCCGCCCGGGCGTGAATCCTACACCAGCGGAATTCCTTGCGTTCGCGACGGGCACGCTCGGACTGCCGCCTCAAGAGGCGATCGCTTTCCTCGTGAATGCGCAGCATGAATCCTCGCTAAAGGCTTCCAACGTAGCGGCGAATGGGGCGAGCGGGCTGTTTCAGTACCTTCATCCGGAGCGTGTCGCGGCGTACAAAGCGGCGCACGGGGGCCTGTCGCCAGACCAGACAAGCTGGCAGGAACAGTTTCGGTACGCCGCACTCAGCGATCCCGTCATGCAGCGCGCGATGCGCGGCCTTGACGCTCGATCCACGGCCGCTCAATACACCGAGCGCCTCTCGACGATCGGAGAAGCACACGGCAACGCGGCCGAAACGCTGCGACGTGTGGCCGATGCTGAACGGTACGCGTCCGCATACGGCGGCAATACCGGCGGCAATACTGGCCAGCAGATCAACATCAACGGACCGGTATCGGTGCAGGCGAACAATCCGCAGGAGTTCATCGGCGGCATACAAAGAATCAGCGGTGTGCAGTCGTACAATTCGGCCGTCCGTTAGCGCGCTGCTGGAGAAATCTGCTGGAGAGAAAAAGAAAAAGCCCCGTAAGTCTTTGAACTTACGGGGCTTTTTGTTCCGCAATGGCGGAGACGGAGGGATTCGAACCCTCGATCCAGGTTTTGGCCCAGATGCTCCCTTAGCAGGGGAGTGCCTTCGACCTCTCGGCCACGTCTCCCGAAACTTTCGCTCGCGCCAGGGAGGCAGCGCGACGAAGCCAAGATCATAGCGGGTTCATGCGCCTTGGTCAAATCTTCCGACGCATTTTTTATGCATGCGCCGCAAAATTTTTCGCGTTGACGTCATGAACGCGCCATTTACGCCTGTTCCAGTTCGAACGCCTTGTGCAGCGCGCGCACGGCGAGCTCCATGTACTTCTCGTCGATCAGCACGGAGATCTTGATTTCCGAGGTCGAGATCATCTGGATGTTGATGCCCTCTTCCGACAGCGTGCGGAACATCGTGCTCGCGATACCGACGTGCGAACGCATGCCGACGCCGACCACCGAGACCTTCGACACCTTCGGGTCGCCCGCCACCTGCTCCGCGTTCACGTGACCCTTCACCTGGTTCGTGAGAATGTCCATCGCGCGTTGATAGTCGCCGCGGCCGACCGTGAACGTGAAGTCCGTCTTGCCCTGCACGCTCTGGTTCTGGATGATCATGTCGACATCGATGTTCGCATCCGCCACCGGGCCGAGGATCTGATACGCGATGCCCGGCTTGTCGGGCACACCCATCACGGCGATGCGGGCCTCGTCGCGCTGGAACGCGATACCCGAAATGACTGCTTTTTCCATGGTCTCGTCTTCTTCAAAGGTAATCAGGGTGCCCGACTTCATTTCGGCTGCGAGGTCCATCATCGGATCGGTCAGGCTGGAGAGCACGCGCGTCTTCACCTGATACTTGCCCGCGAATTCGACCGAGCGGATCTGCAGCACTTTCGAACCGAGGCTGGCCATTTCCAGCATCTCTTCGAAGGTCACGCGATCGAGCCGGCGCGCGTCGTCGACGACGCGCGGATCAGTCGTGTAGACGCCGTCGACGTCCGTGTAGATGAGGCATTCGTCGGCCTTCAGCGCTGCGGCCACTGCCACTGCCGAGGTGTCCGAGCCGCCGCGGCCGAGCGTGGTGATGTGACCTTCCGGATCGATGCCCTGGAAGCCCGTGATCACCACGACCTTGCCCGCGTCGAGATCGCGCAGCACGCGCTCGCCGTCGATTTCGTTGATGCGCGCTTTCGTGAACGAGCTATCCGTTTTGACGGGAACTTGCCAGCCGGTGTAGCTGACCGCGTCGACGCCTGCTTCTTGCAGCGCGATCGACAGGAGACCGACGCTCACCTGTTCGCCCGTGGACGCGATCATGTCGAGTTCACGCGGGCTCGGCTGGGCCGAAATTTCTTTCGCGAGCCCGAGCAGCCGGTTGGTTTCGCCGGACATCGCCGAGGGCACGACGACCATCTTGTGGCCTGCCTTGTGCCATTTCGCGACGCGTCGCGCGACGTTCTTGATGCGCTCGACCGAGCCCATCGAGGTGCCGCCGTATTTGTGTACGATGAGTGCCATTGTCGTTCAGAACTGGAGATGTTACTTCGCTGGCGCACTGATGACGGCGCCGCCCGAGGCAATCCGCAACACCCGCGCACGAATGAAACCGGATGCCGGCGCCCCGCTCGTTCGAGCGTGCCGGCGACGTGATTTTCAGCGCGTGCAGCACACGCGGATTTGCCCTTGGTGCACGAGATCGCTGACGATTCGCGCCTTTGTCCGCGCCCGGCGCTTCACCCAGGTGAAGGCGCACACGACGCGTGTGATGCCGCAACGAGAGAGGTTCATGCGCACTGCGCAACCGGTCGCCACGGCAGCCCCACTGGCGCTTTGCGGGTCCGCAGCTGGATTGAGCCGGGACACTCGGACGCCATTCGTCGCCACATGCCGCTTGTGACGGCAAGACAGCAAAAAAGTGGACTGGACAAACGAGTTACCCTAACTGATTGACCGCAAAATTACAAGCTAAAAACGGCGTCCAGCCCCCGAAAACAGGGTCGAAAAACGCTTGTGCAGCAAGGGTTTGCGGCGACTGGTCGCGGTTTTGCGGCCCCGATTTTCGCGCCGCGAAGATGAGCTCGCGTCACGCGACGATCAGATCCTCGCGCCATTCGATACGCCACCAGCGCACTGGCGGCACACGATCGAGGGGCGCCTCGATCGCGCCATGATTGGCACCGATACGCGGCACAAAGAGCAGCGTGTCGCCGCTGAACAGCAATGGCACACCACGCTCCCAGGCGGGTACGCCCTGTTCCTGAAAGAGGTTCTTGAGCGTGCGGCTCGTGCCGCCCGCAACGTTGCGCAGCCGTTCGCCGCCGCGCCGCGCCCGCGCGACGAGCGGCGCGCGCGTGAGCACCGGTTCGGGCAACGCATCGGGGTCGTTCGCGTCGGCGACGCTGAACACGAACGTGCCGCGCCATTGCGGCAAACGCCAGATCGCCTGGCCGTGCCACACGCATTCGACGTCTTCGTGAGCCGGACCGTCCGAGCCTTCATCGATCAATGTCTTGTCCTCCCAGCACACCCGGTCTCGATAGCAGCGCAGTTGCTGGTTGCCATGCTCGACGCGCAGTTCATGATCGTGGCCATCGATTTCGCGTAGTTGGCGCAGCACATCCGTGAGACGCGCACTCGATGCCACCGGCAATTCGAGCACTCGCATCCAGTAGCGCAGCAGATTGAGCGCGCGTGCGTCGTCGAGTGCGAGCAGCGCGTCGCGTGACAGCGCGCGCCCTTCGTCGAGCGCGGCGCGCTGCCAGTCGATCCGCGCGAGATCGTCGAGCAGGGTTTGCGCCGACGCTGCATGCGCGGCCGCGCGCGCGAGCGCTTCGCGATAGCCGGGGAAATGCGCGCCGAGCGCGGGCATCACATCGTGGCGCAACGCGTTGCGCGCATAGCGCGTATCGGCATTCGATTCGTCTTCGACCCATTCGAGCGCGCGCGCCTCGCCATAGCGTTCGAGCTGAGTGCGCAGCAGCGACAGAAACGGCCGCACGCGTGGCAACGTATGCGGCGCATTGCGTGGCGGGCCGGCCGGCGCCATCGCGGCGAGTCCGGGCAGTCCGGCGCCGCGCAGTAGCTGCAGCAGCACGGTCTCGGCCTGATCGTCGGCGTGCTGGGCGAGCCACAGTGACTGCGCGCCGTGCTCGGCGCACATCGCCTCGAGTGCGGCATAGCGCGCGTTGCGCGCGGCGGCTTCGATGCCGAGTCCCGTCTGCGCTGCAAGGTCCACACGACGCGACGCGAACGCGACACCGAGCACATGCGCGCGGGCCGCGCAGTGCGCGAGCCAGTCGTCGGCATGCGGACTCAAGCCATGATGGACATGCAACGCGATACAGCGCGAAGCGCCCGCGACGCGCACGGCGGCGTCGAGCAGCACGGCCGAATCGAGGCCGCCGCTATAGGCAACAGCAAGAGGGGTGTCGACGGGAAACGCGCGCAACGCCGCGCCGAGCGCATCAAGAACGATGCGCTCGACAGCGGGTTCGGCGTGGGAGCTCACGGCAGGCGGGCGCTTACACGCCCGGCGTGGTTTCCTTGAACTTGCCGTAGGCCATGAGGCGCTCGAAACGGCGCTCGCGCAGTTCCTGGATGCTCATGCCCTGGAACTGGCGCAGCGAGTCGGACAGTGCGCGACGCAGCAGCGCGGCCATGCCCTTCGGATCGCGATGCGCGCCACCGAGCGGCTCGTTGATGATCTTGTCGATCAGACCGAGTGCCTTCAGACGGTGAGCGGTCAGGCCCAGCGCTTCGGCTGCTTCCGGCGCCTTCGCGGCGCTCTTCCACAGGATCGACGCGCAGCCTTCCGGCGAGATCACCGAATAGGTCGAGAACTGCAGCATCATGACCGTGTCGGCCACGGCGATCGCGAGTGCGCCGCCCGAGCCGCCTTCACCGATGACCGTCGCGATGATCGGCGTCTTCAGTTCGGCCATCACGTACAGATTGCGGCCGATCGCTTCGGACTGGCCGCGCTCTTCCGCGCCGATGCCCGGATAGGCGCCCGGCGTATCGATGAACGTGAACAGCGGCAGGCCGAATTTCTCGGCGAGACGCATGAGGCGTTCGGCCTTGCGATAGCCTTCCGGACGCGGCATGCCGAAGTTGCGCGCGGCGCGCTCCTTCGTGTCGCGGCCCTTCTGCTGGCCGAGCACCATGCACGGCTGACCGTTGAAACGCGCGAGACCGCCGACGATCGACAGGTCGTCCGCGTAGGAGCGGTCGCCGTGCAGTTCGTGGAAGTCGGTGAACAGCTCGTTCACATAGTCGAGCGTGTACGGACGCTGCGGATGACGCGCGATCTGCGACACCTGCCACGGAGACAGGTTCGCATAGAGGTCCTTCGTCAGTTGCTGGCTCTTCTTCGAGAGCCGATCGATCTCTTCCGAAATATCGACGGCCGAGTCGTCCTGAACAAAGCGTAGTTCTTCGATCTTCGCTTCGAGTTCAGCAATCGGCTGTTCGAAATCCAGAAAGGTGGTCTTCATGGGTTGGAATCCTTGCACTAACCGGCAGCGCGTATTCTAACCGCGCCGGCCCGAGTCGATATGGGTTCGAAGCTATTGATTTTTGAGATTGATAGCGGGATCCGCCGGGAAGCCGGGCGGCGCAAATGACGCGCAATCCTTTACGGTACGCGTTTTTTGCGCCAATGGCCCTTAATCCTGCGACGGCTCCAGGCTACGCCACATATACCAGGTTGCGACGGTGCGCCACGGTTCCCAGTTCGCCGCGACTTCGCGCGCCTCGCTGCGGGTGACCGGCTCGCCGCTGAAATAATTGACGCTGATCGCGCGGATGAGGCCGAGATCGTCGAGCGGCAGCACGTTGGGCCGCGACAGGTTGAAGATCAGGAACATCTCCGCCGTCCAGCGGCCGATGCCACGAATCTGCGTGAGTTCGGCGATCACGTCCTCATCGTCCATCGAGGTCCACTTGCCGACATGCAAGGCACCCGAGACGAAATGCTGCGCGAGATCGAGCACGTAGTCGGTCTTGCGTTTGGACAGCCCGCACGCGATGAGCTTCTCGGCACCGACCTTGATGAACTGCTGGGGTACGAGCTTCGGACACGCGTCTTCGATACGCTGCCACAGCGCTTGCGCGACCGGCACCGAAACCTGCTGGCCGACGACCGAACGCGCGAGCGTGACGAACGGGTCGTCACGGCTCAGCATCTGCACCGGACCGAACTTCGGAATCAGCTTCTTGAGGATGCGGTCGCGCTTGACGAGATCCGCGCAAGCCTTCTCCCAATAGTCGGGGCGCGGCACTTCGACTGCGAGCGCGCCAGGCGCCGCGTCGTCGCTTGCCTGCGCGACCTCGCTGACTGCTTCGAGCAATTCATGCGCTTCGGCGAGCACGTCGGCCGGCATCTCGCCGTTGCCTTTCGCGCGCGCTTTCTTCGCCGCCGGCGCAGCCTTGTGCGCGAGCTTCGGCGCACTTGCGCCGTTCATTGCCCGCTTCGTTGCACCGGTTGCGGTTTTCGTCGTCTTGACGGGCTTTGCCGTCTTCGTCGCGTTTGCGCCGCGCGCAGACTTCGCTGCCGCCGACGCATCCGTTAGCGACGCAGGCCGTTTAGCCTGCGCCTTCGTGGCCGTTGCCATCCTGCCTCCTGCCTCGCGAATCGATCAGTGGAAACTGGACAGCCCGCTCATACGCGGCGCCACTCGGTCAACCCGCCCGGTTTGTCTTCAAGCGCGACACCGGCATCGAGCAGTTCGGCCCGGATCCGGTCCGCTTCGGCATACTGTTTGGCCTCTTTGGCGGCCTTGCGCGCAGCGATCTTCGCTTCGATCGCGGCCGGCTCCAGCGCGCCTGCCTGCGCCGCGCCTGCGGCCTGCTGCAAGAACTCGCGCGGCTCGCGCACGAGCAAACCGATCACGCGCGCGAGGCGCTGCAACTGGCGTGCGAGCGCAGTGTCGCGCGTGCGATTGACTTCGGTCGCCAGTTCGAACAGCACGGCGACCGCGACAGGCGTGTTGAAGTCGTCGTTCATCGCCGCATGGAAGCGTTGCGCATAGGGCTCATGCCAGTCGAGTTCGAGTGCATCGGGGCTCACGTCCTTGAGTGCCGTGTAAAGACGCGTGAGCGCATTGCGCGCATCGTCGATATGCACGTCGCTGTAATTGAGCGGCGAACGATAGTGAGCGCGCGCAATGAAAAAGCGCACCACTTCCGCATCGTATTGCGCGAGCACTTCGCGGATCGTGAAGAAGTTGCCGAGCGATTTCGACATCTTCTCGTTGTCGATCTGCACGTAGCCGTTGTGCATCCAGTAGTTGACGAACGTCTCGCCGGTCGCGCCTTCGCTTTGCGCGATTTCGTTTTCGTGGTGCGGGAATTGCAGATCCTGACCGCCGCCATGAATGTCGAAATGTTCGCCGAGCAGCGAGCAGCTCATCGCCGAGCATTCGATGTGCCAACCCGGACGGCCGCGTCCGTACTTCGAGTCCCAGCCGGTGTCCGCAGGCTCGCCTTCTTTCGACTGCTTCCACAACACGAAGTCGAGCGGATCCTGCTTCGCATCGTTGGCCGCGACGCGCTCGCCCGCACGCAGATCCTCGATCGACTTGCCCGAGAGCGCACCATAGCGGGCGAACTTGCGCACCGCATAGTTGACGTCGCCGTCCGTGCCTTGATACGCATAGCCGTTGGCTTCGAGCTGGTCGATCATGCCGAGCATCTGCGGGATGTACTGCGTCGCGCGCGGCTCGTGATCGGGCCGCTCGATGCCGAGCGCATCCGCGTCTTCGTGCAGGGCCGCGATGAAGCGGTCGGTCAGCGCCTTGATCGTCTCGCCGTTCTCTACCGCGCGGCGAATGATCTTGTCGTCGATGTCCGTGATGTTGCGCACATACGTGACCCGGAAGCCGAGCGTGCGCAGCCACCGCTGCACGATATCGAACACCACCATCACACGCGCATGGCCAACGTGACAATAGTCATAGACTGTCATGCCACAGACGTACATCCGGACGGCACCGGGTTCGAGAGGCACGAAAGCTTGCTTGTCACGCGCGAGCGTGTTGTAGATGCGCAGTGATTCCATAGAGACGATGGATACGTGGACCGATAGAAATTCCGCGATTGCGTTGCCGGCGCGCCGTCGCCGCAACATCAGCGGCAGCGGCGCCGACCGCCGCCGCTGCGGTGCACGGCACCGCGGCACGAGAGGCTGCGATCAAACGGAGACGGCCACGAGTGGCTAAAGACAGTCTGAGGTTCGACTAAAACGCACAGACCTTTTGTTAGAATGGCTCGGAGTATAACACCGCGACCTACCCTATGAAACCTTCCAGCGGCCGTGCGCCTCGCGTTGCGACCCATGTTGCGACCCTCGCGGCGGCCCTCGCCGGGCTCGCGCTCACGCTTGGCTTCGCGCCGGCAGTGCACGCTGCGCCGCCCCCTACGGCGGACCTCACGCCGCAGGCCGATGCCGCCATCGCGCAGCACGATTGGGCAAGTGCGCTCACCGAACTCGATGCGCGCATCAAGGCCAACCCGCGCGACGTGCAGGCGAAGTTCAAGCGTGCCACGGTGCTCGCGCGCATTGGCCGCGACGACGACGCCATCGAGGCCTTCAGCGAACTCACGCAGCTCTACCCCGAGCTGCCCGAGCCGTACAACAACCTCGCCGCGCTCTATGCCAAGCATGGCCGCTACGACGAAGCGCGCGCGGCGCTCGAGACGGCGGTGAAGGCCAATCCGTCATACAGTCTCGGTTATGAAAACCTGGGCGACCTCTATCTGCGCCTCGCCGATGCGTCGTACCGGCGCGCCAACGCGCTCGGCCACGCAAGCCCGGTCACGGAGCAACGGCTCGCCGATCTGCAGAAGATCATCGCGCCGGCCACGCCGCCCGTGGCGCGCAAGAAGGCGCCCGTCGACACCTCGACCGAAGAGCGTACGAATCCCGCCGCCTCGGGTCTCGTGACCAATCCCAACTTCCAGTTCGGCGGCACGAACGGCTCGCTCGGCTCGCCGCCTTACATCGCGCCGTCCAACTAAACTGCTGGGTGCGCCGCGCGCGAGGCGCGGCGCACCCAGCCTGGTTTTACGCTTTTTGCTTTTCTGTCCCTGCTCTTCCCGAGGATACTCATGAAATGGTTGATGTTGGCGCTCGGCAGCGCCGCCCTGATCGCGAACGCACCCGCCTTTGCGCAGCCCGCCCAGCAGGTCGCGCATCCGTCGGTCCTGTTCAAGACCAGTGAAGGCGATATTCGCGTCGAACTGTATCCCGAGAAGGCGCCCAAGACCGTCGACAACTTCCTCGCATACGTGAAGGCAGGCCAGTACAACGGCACGATTTTCCATCGCGTGATCCGCGGCTTCATGATCCAGGGCGGCGGCTTCACGTCGAGCTTCGTCGAGAAGCCCACGCGCGCGCCGATTCCGCTCGAGAGCCGCAACGGTCTGAAGAACGTCGCGGGCACGATCGCGATGGCACGCACGAGCGACCCGAACTCGGCGACCGCGCAGTTCTTCATCAACACAGTCGACAATAGCAACCTCGATTATCCGAACCCCGACGGCAACGGCTATGCCGTGTTCGGCAAGGTCACCCAGGGCATGGATGTCGTGAAGAAGATCGAGGCGGCGCCCACCACGTCGCGCGGCCCGATGTCGGACGTGCCGCAAAAAGAAATCGTGATCGAGTCGGCCAGCGTGGTCGGCGGCAAGTAACTCCCGCATGTCCGTGGCGCGGCATCGCTGCCGCGCCTTATCTCCCCCGTCCAACCTGAAGGAATTCATCATGGTCGAACTGCACACGAACCACGGCGTCATCAAGCTCGAACTCGACGCCGAAAAGGCCCCGAAGACGGTCGAGAACTTTCTTAATTACGTGAAGAAAGGCCATTACGATGGCACGGTGTTTCACCGCGTGATCGACGGCTTCATGATCCAGGGCGGCGGCTTCGAGCCCGGCATGAAACAAAAACCGACCGATGCCCCGATCGACAACGAAGCGAACAACGGTCTGAAGAACGTCAACGGTTCGATCGCGATGGCGCGCACCAACGACCCGCATTCGGCGTCGGCACAGTTCTTCATCAACGTGAATGACAACGACTTCCTGAACCACTCGTCGCCGACGCCGCAGGGCTGGGGCTACGCCGTGTTCGGCAAGGTCGTCGACGGCCTCGACATCGTCGAGAAGATCAAGAAGGTCAAGACCGGCTCGAAGGGCTTCCATCAGGACGTGCCGGTCGACGACGTCGTGATCGAGAAGGCCGTCGTCGTCGAATAAGCGATCCACTCGATGCTGCAGGACAAGGCACTACGACATGCCGCCGCGGGCGTGCCGGGTGTGGGCAAGCGCCCGCACGCCGCACGCCCGTTCCTGTTCATTTCCGATCTGCATCTGAACGAGGCGATCCCGCATACGGTCGCCGCGTTCGAGCACTTCGTGCGCGTCACGGCGGACCAGGCCGACTCGGTGTTCATACTCGGCGACCTGTTCGAGTACTGGATCGGCGACGACATGCTCGAAGATCCGTTCGTCGCGTGCATGGCCGCGTTGATGCACACGCTCTCCGAGCGCGGCATCGCGCTGTACATCATGCACGGCAATCGCGACTTCCTGATGGGCAAGCGCTTCATGAAGGCGGCCGGCGCGATCTGGCTGCCCGATCCGATCGCGATCACGGCATTCGGCTCGCGCATCGCGCTCGCGCACGGCGACGCGCTGTGCACCGACGACCGTGGCTATCTGGTGTTCCGCCGCTTCGCGCGCAACCGGCTCGCGCAACTGCTCTTTCTCGCATGGCCGTTCAAATGGCGGCGCGCGCTTGCGGAGAAGATGCGCCGCGCGAGTCAGGAAGGCCGCGAGCGACCCGTGTCGCCGCGCTACGACGTCACCGCCAAGGGTATCGCCGCGCTCTTCAAGCGCGGCCGCGCCGCCGTGATCATTCACGGCCACACGCACAGGCCCGCCCAGCATAGCGAGCCAGGCGGCACGCGCTGGGTCTTGCCCGACTGGGATCTCGATCACGGCAAGCCGCGCGGCGGCTATCTGCGCATCGATTCCGAAGGGCTCAGGATGTTGCCGCCCGACTGAGCGGGCCGCCCCGCACCGATCAGTCGCGTGCGGCCCCTTCGCCTTCGAGCACCGCCGAGAGCCGGCGCAGATCGACGCTCGCCGCGCCCTCGACACCATGCAGTGCCTCGAGACGCTCGCCGAGTCGCGCGAGCGCGGCGACGATCTCATCGACGCGCTGCGTCTGTGTCGCCGCATGATCGATGAGGCCATGGATCGCGAGCGAGACCGGATCGTCGGCATTGGGCGTGATGCCATAGGCGCAGAACGCCTCGCGGCCCGGCTCGCAGGGCGCCTCGGCCGCAGGCTTCGCGGGCGCGATCACGCGCGCCGGATTGCCGACCGCCGTGCCGCCCGCGGGCACCGGCTTGACCACCACGGCGTTCGAGCCGATCTTCGCCTGCGCGCCCACCGTGAAGCCGCCAAGCACCTTGGCACCCGCCCCGACGATCACACCGGCCCCAAGCGTCGGATGGCGTTTCGCGCCGCGCGTGAGCGAGGTGCCGCCCAGCGTCACGCCTTGATAGATCGTGCAGTCGTCGCCGACCTCGGCGGTCTCGCCGATCACGACACCCATGCCATGATCGATGAACACACGCCGCCCGATGGTCGCGCCCGGATGGATCTCGATGCCGGTCAGAAAGCGCGCCATCTGCGAGACGAAGCGCGCGAGCCAGCGGCGCTTCGCGTGCCAGCATGCATGCGCGAAACGATGCAACACGAGCGCGTGCAGCCCCGGATAACAGGTCAGGACTTCCCATGCGCTGCGAGCGGCGGGATCGCGCTCGCGGATGGTGGCGATGTCTTCGCGAAGTCTGTTGAACATGATGGTCAGGCTGGTCAGGCGTCGGAAATGGCACGTCGCGCGGCTTGATCAGCCGCGTCGATATGCTTATGAGGATGCGTGGATTGTAGGCGAAGCGCCCAGGCGTGCGCGACGATGCCCACGCCGCGAACAAGGTCACGCCGTGGCGCTCAGGACGCGCCCTTCTTCATCTGCAGAATGTGCTTGGCGATGCCGCGCACGATGTTGACCTCTTCGCTTTCGAGCCCGGAGCGCGCGAAGAGCCGGCGCAGCCGCGACATCAACTTCTTCGGATTGGCCGGATCGAGAAAGTCGAGCGCGATCAGCGCGTTCTCGAGATGGACGTACATGCGCTCGATATCGTCGCTCGTGGCGAACGGGCCACTTGCCGCCACGGCTGCCGTGGCCGTCGCGGCTGCCGCCGCCGGATCGATGCCAAGGCCCAGATACGCGAGCCGCAGTTCATAGGCGAGCACCTGCACGGCCTGCGCGAGATTGAGCGAGCTGTAGGCGGGATTGGCCGGGATATGCGCGAGTGCGCTGCAGCGCTCGACGTCCTCGTTCGACAAGCCCGTGCGCTCGTTGCCGAACACGAGCGCGATCTCGCCGTGCACGACCTGGCGGTGCGCATCGAGCACCGCTTCGCGCGGCGGCCGCGGCGGCGGTCCGTACTCGCGCACGCGCGCCGTGAGCGCGAGCGACCATTGCACGCCCGCGAGCGCATCGGCGAGCGTCGGCACGATGTGCACGCCGGCGAGCACATCGTCGGCGCCGCTTGCCATCGCGATGGCTTCGGGGTCGGTGTGGACCTGCGCGATGCGCGGCGCGACCAGTACGAGGCGTGAAAAGCCCATCGTCTTCAACGCGCGCGCCGCCGCGCCGACATTGCCGGGATGGCTCGGCTCGACCAGCACGAAGCGGGTCGAGGTGAAACCGCCATGCGGCGACTCGATGGCATCGGCTGATGCCATCGCGGAAGAAAGAGGCTGGACCACGATGAATCCCGGTTGAAATTGCGCTCGGTGCGTCGGGGGGACGGAAGCCATTATGGTACCGCGCGGCGCGTCCAGCCGGCACCGGACAGGCCGCGATTGGCGGGCGATCGGCAGTGGTCGGCAGCAAATCGGCCGGACTCGGGTAAAATGCCGGAATTCGCGCGCGTCGTGTCCCGAAGTGCCCCGCAGGGCAAACGCCGGCTTCCCGGCTGCCACTGCTCACCCGCGACCCGGCCGCTGCGCCCCGTTCTTATTCAATTCGTCTCCGTTGGCGGGACAGGTACGCAAGACGCGTCCTGTCCAGGCGTTCCATGCGTCAGACGCTTTCATTCGCTCATTACTCCGGCAAGCCGCCCGCGCGGCGCCGGCACAAGGATCCAGGCTCATGCATCCCATGCTCAACATCGCTGTCAAGGCCGCGCGCCGCGCCGGACAGATCATCAACCGCGCGTCGCTCGATCTCGATCTCGTGCAGATCTCGAAGAAACAGCATAACGATTTCGTCACGGAGGTCGACAAGGCATCGGAAGCCGCGATCATCGATACGCTGCGCACCGCCTACCCCGATCACGCCATCCTCGCCGAAGAATCGGGCGAGTCGGGCAACGAATCCGAATACCAGTGGATCATCGACCCGCTCGACGGCACCACGAACTTCATCCACGGCTTCCAGTACTACTGCGTCTCGATCGCGCTCGCGCACAAGGGCATCGTCACGCAAGCGGTCATCTACGATCCGACCCGCAACGACCTCTTCACCGCTTCGCGCGGCCGCGGCGCGTTCCTCAACGACCGCCGCATCCGCGTCGGCCGACGCGACCGCCTCGCCGACGCCCTGATCGGCACGGGCTTTCCGTTCCGCGAAAAAGATGGCATCGATGCGTATCTGTCGCTGTTCTCGGACATGACCAACGCATGCGCCGGCCTGCGCCGCCCGGGCGCCGCCGCGCTCGATCTGGCCAATGTCGCTGCAGGCCGCATGGACGGCTTCTTCGAGCAGGGACTGAGCGCGTGGGATGTCGCCGCGGGCGGTCTGCTCGTCACCGAGGCCGGTGGTCTGATCGGCAACTACACGGGCGATTCGGATTTCCTGCGCGTGGGCGAAGTGGTCGCGGGCAACCCGAAGGTCTACGCGCAAATGGTGCCGATCCTCTCGAAGTACAGCCGCCTGAAGGCGGCCTGATCCGGCGCGCCGTCGCGATGGACGTGCGCGTTTGCGAAAAAAGCGGCTTCGGCCGCTTTTTTGTTTGGCTCGTTTGGCCCTGCAGCGGGCCGCGCCGTGCTTGCCCTGCCTGCACTGCTTGCACCACGCCATGAAGAAAGGCTTCTACACGATCATCGCCGCGCAGTTCGTGTCGTCGCTCGCCGACAATGCGCTGCTCATCGCCGCGATCGCCATCCTTAGCGTGATCCACTCGGCGGCCTGGATCACGCCGCTGCTGCAGATCTTCTTTACCGTGTCCTATGTGGTGCTCGCGCCGTTCGTCGGCGCGTTCGCCGATGCGCTGCAAAAGCGCCACGTAATGTTCATCTCGAACGCGCTCAAAGCGCTCGGCTGTCTGCTGATGATCGTGGGCGTGCATCCGATGATCGCCTATGGCGTCGTCGGCTTCGGCGCGGCAGCGTACTCGCCCGCGAAGTATGGAATCCTCACCGAATTATTGCCGGCCGACCGGCTCGTCATGGCCAATGCGTGGCTCGAATCGGCGACGGTGCTCTCGACCATCGTCGGCACGATGCTCGGCGGCGCGCTCATCAGCACGTGGGCGCAGCGGCTCGTCGCGCACGCGCACTTCCCGCTCGTTCATACGGCCGCCGATCTCGCGATGTGCGCCGTGATGCTCACCTACGTCGCGGCCGCCGCGGTCAACGTCGGCATCCCCGACACCGGCGCGCGCTATCCGAACCGCTTGAACGAACCGTCGAAGCTGGTCGGCGACTTCGTGCATTGCTTCAACGTGTTGTGGGCCGACCGGCTCGCGCAGATCGCGCTATGGGTCACGACGCTCATGTGGGGCGCGGCCGTCACGCTGCAACTGCTGGTGCTCAAATGGGCCGATGCGAATCTCGGCCTGTCGCTCTCGAAGGCCGCCGTGATGCAAGGTGTGACGGGTCTCGGCATCGCGCTCGGCGCGGGCGCGGCGGCGGCGTGGGTATCGCTGCGCGCCTCCCTGCGCGTGCTGCCGGTCGGCGTCGTTACGGGGCTCGTCGCGGTGGCGATGGCCTTCTATGGCAAGAACCTCTTTCCGGCCCACGCGGGCATTCGCATCGGCGCGTACACGATGCCGTTCTATATCCTGTTCGCCTATCCGCTGATGGTGTTGCTCGGCACGCTCGCGGGGTTTTTCATCGTGCCGATGAACGCATTGCTCCAGCATCGCGGCGCGACGCTTTTGTCGGCGGGGCACTCGATCGCGGTGCAGAACTTCAACCAGAATCTCGCGGTGCTGCTGATGCTCGGCGCCTACGCGCTGCTGCTCGCCGCGAACATGCCGGTGCAGTGGATCATCGTCGTGTTCGGTACGTTCGTGAGCGCGCTGATCGTGCTCGCGATGCGGCGTAACGCCGCCAACGCGCGCACGGTGGACCTGCAGGCGCTCGTCGACGAGTAAGCGCCGGGCTGCGCTGGCCATCCGGCCAGCTTCACATGAATGGCGGGCGGGTTACACTCTCGCCCTGAACCCCAAAGCAAGACACCGAGGATGGCTACACTTACCGCTGAAGAAATGGCCCAACACACTCCCATGATGCAGCAGTTCAGACGCTAGGCCCGGCGCGGGTTAGCGGGCAGCGAAAACGCCGATCAACGCAAAAATCGACGCAGCGCAGAGACTGGCGCACCGCTCGGACTGAACGACGCTCCTAATATGTAAACGCCGCCCGGCATCCGATCAAAAAACCACAGTAGACCAAGGTAATCCGCCTTGACGAACATACGGCAGCGCCGTATAGTTTGCGTCATGTACACAGTCATCGAAACCCCCATATTCCGCCGTTACGCCGCCGAAATATGGCACCCCGTCGAGCTAGAGGAATTCGTCGTATGGATCGCAAACAATCCGCAAGCTGGCGACGTTGTGCCTGGCACGGGCGGATTGCGCAAGGTGCGCTGGTCGCGCGGCGGCATGGGAAAGCGCGGCGGCGCTCGCGTCATCTATTACAACGCGCTTGGCGATGGCGAAATCTGGCTCTTGATGGCGTACACGAAAGCGAAGTTCGATAATTTGCCGACGAGCTTTCTGAACAAACTGCGTGAGGCACTTGAATGAAGACGGACAAGGAAATGGAGCAGTTCCAAGCGGACCTTCTCAAATCTGTTCACCAAATGAAGGCGAAGGATTACGGGCGCATCACCCGCGTTGAGCAAACCGAGGCATCGGTTGCGCGCGCAAAGGTCGGCATGTCTCAGCGCGATTTCGCCGTGCTGCTGGGCGTGTCCGCGCGCACGCTTCAGGACTGGGAGCAAGGCCGCAGGGAGCCGACCGGGGCCGCGCGCACGCTGCTGAAGGTTGCGGCCACTCACCCGGAAGCGCTCCTGGAAATACCGCGCACGGCGCAAGCATGAAGCGCATCAAGTACGCACTCGGCGCGATCAACCTTCCATTTTTCGTAATCGCGCTTGCGCCTAGCCATCCGTCGAGCAGCGCGCTCCCATGGTGCAGGGGCGCGCTCGTGGCGTCCGTTGTCATCGCAATATGGCTTGTGTTCCGCGACTGGGACACCTGACGCACTGAGATTAGAGGGAATCCTCCGCGGCGAAAATCGCGAGCTTGCGATACGATCAATTCACAGTCGAGCAAGCCAGTAGGGCCCCGACTGCTACAACAATGACCCTTCAGGGCGAGCCAGAGAAATCTGCCTCGCCTTTTTGCGTTCAGCGCAGGAATCTACGGGGAACAACATGGACAAGGAATCGTTTGAGGCGCTGATTTTCGGCGTGGCCGCGTTTGCGACGGCTGCGCGCGGCAAGTGGGTCGCTGGCGAGGAGTTGGACCCGGTCGCCGCGATTGAGAGGCACGCCGCCGACATGGCGAAGTTGGTCACCCTGACGGCAGCACAAGAGCGGTTCCTGTTTCGCGCATTGCCGCCCGGGTTCAGAATGCACCCGCCATCCATCGAACTGCTACGCTTCTCGGCGGCGCAGGCATCGAACGCAGCTAGAATCGTAGAGTGCGGCGCGGATGAGGATTCGGCCATGGTGATCTTGAAGACCATGCTGAATAACCTGATAGCCAAAATCCTGACGCAGTAGCAGATTCGAACCGGCCCAGCGCCGGTTTTCTAATTTTCGGGGAGCGGCGGCCATGCACGACGAAGAAAGCAGCGACGAAGACCTCACGCTCAACACGAAGGCGGTCGTGCGCGGGTTCGCGAAGTTCGTGGCCGATCTGCACGAGAACGGCGAAAAGAAGATGGGCTTGACCGGCGACGCCATCGCAAACAGCATAGTCGGGCAGGCGCACGTAACCGGCGCGGACTTCCTTGGTGAGAACGCCCCGGCCCTGTTCATCAATCTTGCGAAAATGGTGATCGGCTTCACCATCGCGCGCGACGCCGCGCCGACGTTCAAGCCAGAAGATGAGGGATACGGCCCGGCGACGTGCAACGGGCGCGAGAAGCGCACCGGCAAGGGCGTGCAGTTGGATGACGACTGCGGAAATGAATTGCCGCCCCTACGGCGTGCGATGGGGCGGCATTTGTGCGTCGAATGTCAGACGTTACTTGACCGGGGCCGGTTGCGGTAGTTTCGAGCAGGCAGTGATCGCGATCAGCAGGTCACTATCCCAGTCCGAGCGCACCTTATGATCGACCCACAGCTTGTCCGCGACCTGCGAACCCGACCCGGCGAGCAGGTCGTTGTCGTTTAGGAGCGCCGCCGATGGCTGCGGAATGTCTTCGGGCTTGATGCACGGGACCGGCACTTCCTTGTCCACTGACACCGTCTGCGTGTCCATCAGCGGCTGAGTCGGCGCAACGCCGCACGCCGCGAGCGCAAGGCTACTTGCCAGCGCGCAAAACAGCAATTTCATCATCGCAACTCCCTTCGTTGACCTGCGAGCGCGCCTGATAGCGCGCGATAACCGCCTTATGCGGCGCGTGGCTGGCCTGCGCGGCGGCAAGCTGTAGTTTGAGACTAGCCTGCGTCGCCAAGTCCGCCTGAGCCGCCTGCGTGATCGAGTCGTCCTGAGTCTTCAGTTGCGCCACCAGGTTCGCGTTGTCCCGGTTCACGACTTCCGCCTGACCTTGCAGAATCACGAAGTTCGCTTCCGACTTCGCGAGATCGGCCTGAGTCTCCTTCAGCTTCGCGTACAGATCCAGCGTGAGCACGGCGATCAGTGCCAGGCAAATGAAGCCGACGATGTCCTTCCAATACTTCAGCACCACCGGCCAGCCGAGCATCGATCCGCCGATGCCGAGCGCCGCCGTGATGCCGCCGCCGATCAGCGCATGCAGCAGGTGAGCGGCGATAAACGCCAAAATTGCATGGATCATTGAGAACCCCCGTTATCAGGCTTACTCGGCCCCTCGCCCGCCGCGCGCTTTGCGAGCGCGAAGCCAATGGCCGGGATAAGCGTTGCGCAGCCTGCGGCGAACGCGCCAAAGAATGTCGCGAGTGCGGCCGAGAAGACCGCAACATCGAGACCGTGGCGCATGAACTGGTAGAGGCCGAACGCCACAATCACGCCGATACCGCCGAGGCCGCCGACGGCGAACGTCAGGCCGAACAGCAGCGCGAGCACGCGGATGAGGTCATACGACTCGCCATCGGTCTCAGTGGTGATGTGGCGCATGACCGTCGCGAGGCGCGGAAAGCGCGGAATCAGGTTGCCGACGAAGCCCCACATATCAGCACCCCAGCGACGTGCGCGCGGCCACGTACAGCTTCATGCGCTCAGGCATGCCGTTCGGCGTGACCGGCGAGTTCGGATTGCCGCAGTTGACCGCCTTCGACAGCATCGAGAACTCGCTTGCGTCGGCATACTGGTTCAGATTGTTGTCCGACCAGAACCACGCGGCCGACAGCGCGGCGTACGTCGGCTTCAGCAGCAGGTCCGGGTTGTTCACCACGTCGATACCCATGAGCGCGGCGCAGCGGGCGTAATTGTTGAGGCCGGTAATCTCGATGAGGCCGCGGCCACGGTACGTCCACCCGTTGCCGCTATCCACGTCGCCGTTACCGTTCAGACCGGCGTAAGCGTTGTTGGCGATGGCTTCCGGGTTGCGCGCGATGGAGTTCGCCAGCGCGTTCGGCCCGGCGAACAGGTGCGGCCAGCAGGCGGCGAGCCCTTCGGCGCTGTAGTTGAGGTTCTCCTGCACCGCAGTGAGGTATTCGGATTCGACGCCGATGGTCGCGAGGAACGCAGCGAGGCGCTTGGGCGTGTTGATCTGGTATTGGTCGCAGGCGGCCTGGATCGTCGGCAGCCATGAAGCTGAAAGCGACGCCGAAGCGCCGCATCCTGCCTGCAAATTCGCGGCGGTGAGCATTAGTGTTTGTCCATCTTGTCATTCAACTTAGAGAACACGTCGCGGAAATTTTGCTTCGCATCTTCGTTGCTCTGCTTAATTTCCGCGACGAGGCCGGTAATGGTTTCCTTCAGGTCATTGATGGCCTTCGTCATGCCATCCTGCGTCACGTATGTGCGCGCGCAGTAGAGTTCGAGTGAGGTTGCAGCGTCCGCAGACTTTTTCGCATCCGCGCGCACGTCGCGGAGGCTCTGCCACAACACATATCCGAGAGCGCCAAGCCCCAAATTGAGGACGGCGAGCGCCAGTTCGAAGAGTTCGTGGTTGTCCATACGGATTCCAAAAGTTCAAGGGCCGCCCTTCGACCCATTGGAATCCATGTTGGCGTCACGAATTTTCGTCGGCGTCCGATCCTGCGTAGTCCTGAATGCTATCGATGCAGTGGTTCGGCTGAATCCAGTTCAGAACCTTGCAAATGAGTTTGCAGCCGTGGCACGCGCCAGCCTGCACGTTCTTTCCGAAGACGGACGACAGGCGCTCAGTCGGGTCGCCGAAGCGTGCCGTGGCGATTGGGTCGAAGATGAGATTGAGGAGAGGGCCGAAAACCGTGTTGACGGATTGGTCGAGCAGCAGAAGGAGATTCCAGAGGTATCGCGACATTCGATCCACCTATCCATGTTGGCATAGGTGGATCGTTGCGTCACGTCTTACGCGGCGGCGGGCGTCCAGACGATTGCGGTCACAGCGCTCGTGCCAGCCGGGTTATCCGGCGCGACGGCGGCGATTTGCGCCTGAAGGATCGCGTTCTGCGCCTGCTGCGCGAGCACGAACGCCGTTGCGTCGTCACCGACTTGCATGATCTGCGAGGCCGTGTGGTTGACCCAGTTCCAATTGCCGTCCGAGTCGGCGCACCAGAACGGCGTGGCCCACAATTGCCACTGAGCCGAGCCATCATTCACGATCTGGCCCGTTTCCGTCGGCCACGCCGGGGCCGTCGCGCCGGTCACGCCGGCCACGATGCACTGATACACGTCGCCAGCCGCATCCTCAACCAGTGCGCCAGCCGCGACGTTCGCGCCAGCCGCCCAAACGCCAGCCTTGCGGCTCGCCAGCAGCGCGCGCGTCACCGAGGCGTTGAGGTTCGATTGGTCGGGATGCTGCGGCGTGTTACCGGACGGGTACGTGTGCTGCGAGCCCAGCGCAGACGACGGGAAGCCACCCGTGATCGTCGCATAGCAGGCGGCCGTCACCATGGCGGCCTGATTCGCTTGAGCCGTCGCGAGAAGCTGCGCTGCGGTCGGCGTCGCAGGCGGAACTAGAGCGCCGCTCACGACGGTATAGCCTGGGTTTGAGAGGCAGGCGTGCCACAGCGCATCCGTGATTGCGATGGCGGCCACGCCAGCCGGAACCGGGCTATCGATGCTATCGTAAAACCCGATGATCGCGCCTTGCGCGTTAAATGCCGCGTATTTTTGACCCATGATTAATACCCCACTGCGAAATACCACATTTGAACGGAGCCGGCCGTAGCAGCCAGTACAGGAGTCGATCCGCCAGTAGCAAGGAAGGCCGACCAGTTAAACGAGCTCTGGCCTTTGCTGTTGACCGTCGTGTATGCCTGCGTGTTGCCGGTCGCGTTGTTTCCGCTACCACCCACGTTCAGACATTGATTCGGAAATGAAATCGGAAAGTTTGCTGTCGATGTCGTGCCTGCGGCGCAAGCCGCCTGGCCCCACTGCACAATCAGTCCACCTGGCAACTTCTGATAGCCATTTCCGTAGAGCGAATTGACGAAGGATCCAGTTGAGCCGAGAAGTGCATTGCGCGACACGGCGTACCAGTTGCCAGCGGCGTCAGTGATCCAGTCGCAGCCCTCGCCGTAGTTGAGCGTGACCGAGGTAAGAGACTGGCTGGGCCCACCCGCGCTCATCTTGTCAGAGCCCTGAGTGACAATCGTGAACGTGCCGCTCGGAATGTTCGCGTATGAGCTAACCACCGAGCCGTTTGTCAGGCTCGTGCTCAGCGGAAGCGTGAGAGTCAGGCCGGTCGCGTTTGCCGCGAATACACGACCGACGTCCGAGGCTGTCGCCGTGTAGTTGGCGGCCATGCCTGTGATCGAGCGACGGCTCCCCTGCGCCAACTGAACGAATTGAGTCGTCGCCAGCTTCGTGCTGATATCGAACTGCGCCGGCGATTGAGCGGCCAGAAGGTTGCCTGCGCCGTCAGGCAGCAGAAGCGACGCGAGCGACGCGAGGATGGCAGATTTTGTTCCCTTGAAAGCCATTACTTCACTCCGATGAAATCAGGCGCGACCGGCAGCGCGACGTTCGGGAAGCCCTTCGCGGCCGGGAGATCGCGAAGTGCCTTGCGGTATGCGCCGAGAGCCTTGACCTGGTCGGGCGAAAGCGTCGTGGTCTGCATCGCCATCTGTTCGTCCATGTGGCGAGCAGCCAGCCAGTCGGTTGCTTCGAGCGCCGCGCCGCGCTGCGCACGCAGGATCGACGCGAGCACTTCCGTCGTCGGATGCGCTTGTTCTGCGAGCGAGTGCGAGCCGTCAGCAGCGACCTTCATGCGCTTGCCAGTAGCCTGCCCTTCGAGAAGCTCGGCGTGTTGTTCGTCGGTGATGGCGATAGCGCCATCCGGGATTTGATCGGCCGAATGGAAGTCATCAGCGTAAAAGCCGATGACGAATCCTTCGGCGTCAGTGTGTGCGAATTTTTGACCCATGATTAGTACCCAATTGCGAATACGTAAAACGTGTTGCCAGAAGTTGCAGCGCTCATTTGAACGCTACCCCCCGACGTTGTAGGTAATCCAGCGCCAAACTCGCCGGAGTAGTAGCCGGAAGATGAAACTTGCACATTGCGAGCAGCGTTCGGGAATGCGACAGGCCACGTGAACGGGATAGTTGCTGACCCCGAACTTGAAACGGTCAACCACTGGATAATCAGCCCGCTCGGCAGCTTCTGATAGCCGCTAGCGGCCAACGATGCCCCGAAGATCGCGGAGTACGCCGCATTGCCAAGCTGAAGCAATTCGCTATGAACGAACGCGGTCGTCGCAAGCAGAGTTGAGTTGGTGAGCGCGGCAGCAGTCGTGCCCGTATCGCCACCGAACAACTGAAGCGCACCTTGCATGGTGCCGCCCGCCCACGTCACCGCATTCGCAACCGTGAACGACGAGAACGCGACGATCTGAATTTCGTCGCCAGTCGAAACCGTCGAATTGAAGATGACGTTCGCGCCATCGGTCGCCGTGAAGTTCGACAGAGCGATGGTCGAGCCGTTCTGCATGACCAGGATGTTGCCGGGCGTGTACGGGCACACGAAAGTGGTCTGCCCCGCGGTCGCCGTGAACGTATGGATCGAGAACGATGACGAAGCCGCCGCGCCCGCCAGAATGACGTTGGTGCCGTCCGAGTAGACGATGACAGACTGGCCCTGCGGGATGGTCGCCGTCTTGCCTGCGGTGCCGGCAATGCCAATCGTGAGGCCGAACGCGCCGGTCGTCTGGTTCGCAACGATCCACTGACCGCTTTGTGCGGGCAGGTTGACCTGAATCGCAGCCGTCAGCGCGCCTTGCAGCAGCAGAATGCCGTTGCCGTACTGGACCGGCGTGAGAGTGACGTTCGAGCCACCGCCGACGGGCACATTCACCGCGCCGTCCACGAACTGCCACACGAAATCGGTATTCGCAATGCGCAGCGATTGGTCTCCAATCGGCGGCGTCGGCGTCGTCGGTGCGCCGCTCAACTGGAAGTTCGAGAAGTCCGTGAGCGAGCCATAGACATTCACGCCATCGCAGAAGATCGGCTTCGAATAGCCCTGCGCGACGGTCACGCCCGTCCCGGCCGCCGTCTTGATCGTCACCGAGAAGTTGCCGGTCGTGTTGTTTTCGACCGTCCAAATGCCCGACGCGTTCGGCACGATGACGGCGATGTTCGCGGTCAGCGCGCCAGTCAGATTCAGGATGCCCGAGCCCGCCTGAACCGCAGACAGCGTCACATTCGACCCACCAGCCACATTCACAGCCGCCAGGCCGTTCACGGTGCCCTGCACGAATGCGGTATTCGCCAGCTTCAGCGAGTTGTCGCCGAGCGCCGGGGTCGGCGTGGTCGGCGTGCCCGAGAATTGCGGCGACAGCAGCGGCGCGAGCCCGTTCGGAATGGTCGTCCCATTCAGAATGTTGGTGATGTTCGTGTAGAGCCAGTTCGTGCGGTTCGCGAGATTCAGCGCGGCCTGGTTCGAAATGCCGACGTTCGCCGCGGTGTTCGGGTTCGACGGGTTGTAGCCTTCGACTGCGTCTGTTACAAGGATTTCGTAAACAGATGCGTCATAGCTATAGACTTCTGGAAGCGCCACGCTTCACCCCTTTTTTTAGAAAGTTATCGTCCAGGTCCCCTGAAGGGAAATGTCCGATTCGAAGTTGAGAGGGGTCGTACGCGTCTTGCGGGCGTACAGCAGGCCGGTCGGCGTAAGCAGTCCGAACTCGCCGATCTGCATGCCGTACGCAGCAGAGTCAGCGCCGCCGAGGCCGAACGCGAACTGCACGCCGTCACCAGTCGCGCCGTTCGGGTAGCTAATCCCCTGAAGGGCGTTCTGATACAGATTGGTCAGCGACGTGTTGCCGAATGCGGGCGCGGTCAGGCTCGTGCCGACGCCGAACTTGGCGACGTTGTTGCCAGTGAACGCGCCGCCGAGAAGCTGGGAATGGATCGCCTGCGACGCGACGACGATCAGGTTCTTTTCGTCAATGCGTTCGATCAGCTTCCCCGCGCGACGGACCTCGTACTTGACGTGGCCGGTCGGCGGGTTAAGCTTGTCGTGCAGGGCAAAACCGGCCATAGCGCCTGAGTAAGCGCCACGAAGCCGTTGGAGAATGTGCGGTTTTTGCATGGTCAGACTGACCCCCTCTTATGGATGGAATCAGTCTGGCGTCACGAACCGTTAGAGCGTGTCGGTCTCCGAATAGCCGCTGTTGTAGAGGATCGAGCCGTCGTACGCGCGGATGCCGTTGTGCTCGTACGCGAAGTTGATGGTCATGGTCATGCCGTTCGCATCCGAAGGCGGCGTGAGCGTGTCCGTAATCGCACCTGCCTTCACGGCGATGACCGACATTGCATCGGTCGGCGAAACCAGCGTATCGAAGAACGGCGCGGTCACTTCGATGATGCTGAATTGATCCGTCGGCGGCGTCAGCGCGTCTGTGAAGTTCGAGCCGACAAGTTCGAGGTTGCGCAGGTGCGTGCCCGCAGCGCGCAGCGTGTTGATGAGCGCCGTGATCGTCGCCGCGAACGTCGTCGGGTCTTCGCCGTGCAGCAGGTCGTACCCGTATTGCACGTCGAACAGGCCGTAGATCGGCGTGTTGGCCGAATCGTGGTTGATCGTGCCGTCGTAGATGTATTTGCCGTTGTACGAGTTGCCCGTGACGCCCGGCAGCACCACGTCGGTTACGATGGTGTTTTGCCCCGTGAATGTCGAGATCGCAATTTCCATCGCGACGTTGTTCGACATCGGGCGCAGCACTGACGCGATGATGCGCGGGCCGTATGCCTCGTCGGACTCGTTCGGGTTGCGCGGCACGTTGTAGTAGTTGCCGAGCACGTTCAGCCAGATTGTGTCGGCCGTCGTCGTGCTCATTTGCAGCGGCAGATTCTTAATCTGGCCTGCGGCGAGTTCGAGTTCGGCGGCGTTCGCGTCCAGGTACGCCCACAACACGCTTGTGAAGGCGTAGAGAGGCTGCGGCGGATCGTCCGGGGTAACGCTGCCAGAGGCGTCCATCAGGGACGCAGCGCCCACATTTGCCATGGACGGCGCTAGGTATGGCGTGACGTAGCCCGGCTGCGCAGCGATATAGTTGACCAGTTGCGCGAGCGTGTACTGGGTCAGGTCAATCGTCAGGTTGCCGCCCGCCTGCCCGTTCTGCACTTGGGTCGTCAGGACGCCGTCCTGCACCTGCCACGTCATCGGGTAGACGTGCGTGAATTGCATCGCCATTACCTGCGCCGGGCTCTTGTTGAACACCCGGTTGAGGAACCCCAGCAGCGTTTGAGTCAGCAGCATTTAAGTCCCCAGCGTCAGCGTGATCGTGCCCGGCATGTTCTTCGTGCCAGTCACGGCGAGCGTGTCGGTGAAGTCCGAAACGTAGTTCGTCACACCCGGGATGCTCATGGCTGCCAGCGAGATTTGCGCGGCGACGGCGGTGCCAACCGGGTCGGTTCCCGGCGTCTGACTGCCCGAATTTCCGATGGTGAGACCTTGCAGGTACGTGAAGATCGCGGCGTCCACCAGCGGCTGAACGTTGCTCCATGCGTAGCCCGGCGCGAGGCTCACCGTAGCCGTCACCGGCAGCGGGACTTCGGTCGCGAGATAGACGTTCGTCCTGACGCCTGCGGCCTTGTAGCCGGGAACCTTGACGCCCTGCGCATTCACGTAGCCAGCGATGACGTTGATGGCCTGGTTGAGCAGGTCTTGCGAGGTATCGCCAACGCCGTTGTGGATGTAGCAGTTGACCAGCGCAATCGGCGCTTGATCGTCGGTCAGGTAAGGCTCAACCACCAGCGCCAGCGCGACCTTCTCCATGATGTTGCCCATGGAGTCCGTCAGGTTGGCGGTCGAGAGGCCGTATTGCAGCGCCGCGACGGTCGCGCGCGAGAGCGTCGAAATGTAGTTCTGGAAGCGGATCAACTGCTCGGCGGCCGTTTCCGCGTTCTGACCGTTCACGAACGCATTCGCGTTGGTCGCGAGCACGAGGCCGGTCGGCTGCGGCGACACCGAGAACGTCTGGCCCTGCGGCAGGTTGCCGACCGTGCCCGTAACCGAGCACGCGGCCTGAATGTTCACCGTCGTGCTGCCAGCCGGGATAACCACGTCGGCAGCGGACACGTACGAATTCGTCGTCGTGCCCTGCGGCGTGAATTTCGTACCAGCAGCGACGAGCACAGCCACCGGCTGCGCGGCAATCGACAACTGGATCAGGCCAGACGCGCTCTGAGCGGCCAGCGGCGGGAAGTTGAACGAGTTGAACGTCGCGACCGGAATAGCGGCCTGCAACCCGTTGAACATTTGCTGGTAAAGCTCATCGAGTTCGGCGGCCGGCGCTTCGATCATCGTACGCATGACCGCGCCAACGTTGTAGTCGGTAACGCGCTTCTGCGTCATCGACATCCGATTAATCATACTATTTGAAATGGAAGCAAAATTTTTAAGCTGAAATGCCACGGCGGCTCCTGTTTAGCTGCTGGCGCTGTTCGAGACAGACGTATTGATCGGAACCTTCGTGCCCGCGACGGTCTCTGCCTGGACAATCGTGTTGATCGCGTCGCCCACGACGGTCGCCGTCGAATCGGTCACCGAGGAAATGCGCGAGTCTGCGGACACGGTCTGCTTTGCGTAGCGCGCCGCGAGCATCCCCGCCGTCGGCCCGTTCTTCTGGCCGAGCAGGCGGCGTCCAAGGTAGCCGTACTCAGGGTGATAGAGCAGTTCGCCTTGGTCGGTATCGAGCGCGTTTTCCAGTGCCTGCGTGAGGTTCGCCACGCCAGACACGGTCGCGAGATCGCCGTTTTCAGTGATCGAGAGGAAGCCGTCCTCATCGAGCAGCACGTCGGTCTTGAAAACGTCGTCGGCAGACAGCGACGTTGACGGCGTCGCCGCGGGAATCATCAGGAACGAGCCGTTAAGCACGACGCCAGCGCCAGCCGAGTCGGGGTCGTCCGTCAGGTATGGCGGCATCAGGCCATTCAGGCCGATCAGGACGGACCAGTTCGACGCGTCGCCCATGACGCGCGCGGCGAACGTCTGAAGCGTGTCGCCGTACTGCGTCTGGACGTAGCGATAGCCAGTGAGCGGGGTATCGAAAATCGAAGGCATCAGGTAATCGCAATCCCGTTGGTGATCGTGGTTGCCAGCGCCGCGAGTTGCCCCGGCGTCAGCGGCGAAAGAACCGGGTCCGAATAGAGGATCGTGTTGATTGCCTGCTGCGCGGCCGGACTCACCTGAATCGGCGGCGGCATATTCGTGCCCATAACGTCGTAGAACGGGTTCGTATCGTTCAACGTGTACTGCGACTGCGGCGACGAGCCGGGGACCGTAGACGAGCAGTTAGACGCGCCATAGAGGCCCGTGTAGACGGGATAGGTCTGCGTCTGCGCGATGGCATTCGAGAAGGCGCACGCGATGTCCGAGAACGCGGCCTGCACCTGCATGAGCGAGCCGGTCACGTCAGCCGAGTTGCTTGCCACCGATCCCAGCGTCGCGAACATATTGAAGCCGCACTGCGCGACGGATTGCGCCACGCCGGTAACCAGGCTCACGAGGGCGGCCGGGGTCTCGATGATCGCAACCGCCTCATTGAACACGGCGCACGCGGTCTGCATGAAGGCCGTGATCGGCGCGATGATGTCCGCTTCAACGAAGTTGACGGCGCTCTTTACCGCCGTGACGATCTGCTTCACCGCCGCTACGATGGATTGCAGGCCGAGCGACTGCACAAGGCCGTCGAGCCAGCTAGGCGAGCTACCGCCACCTAGCGGGACATCGCCAAGGCCGATCATGGAAATCTGGTAGCTGCACAGAAGCGGTCGCGAGCGCGAGCGGCGCAACTGGAACTGCATCGGAATTACAACGTCGAGCGTAGAGTTGAGCGCGTCCGAGAAAATCAACTGCACATAACCAGGGTCTTTCCCCTTCTTCATGGCGCTCTGGCGACGCGCCAGCCACTGCTCGAAGCTCGCAGCGCGAAGCTGTTTGAAGAATGCCATGCCATCCACGCCATTGAACCCACGCCAGCCGGTATTGCCGCTGATATTGATCTGCGTGAGCCCTTGCCCGAAGTCATCCGCGAACGCGCCGCCAAGGGTCTGCTGAACCGACACGCGCGAGACTTCAGTGCGCGTCAGTTCTTCGGGGCGGATATTGAGCGGCAAAATAATCGGCGCGTCACCGGTCGTAAAGTCGTCCAGTGTGAAGCTGATAGGGCAATCCCCGGCCTTCTGCGACGAAGGCGCGTTGAGCGCCTGCAACGCAGCCGGGATGGACGGCGAGGCGAAAGAGAGGGGGACGAATGGGATGGTCATGACGCCATAGTGGCGTCACGAACCCCTTACGAAGCGATAGGCGCGCTCGTCGGCGTGCCCGGCGATTCGGACGTGTGCTTGTGGCCCATTTGAGAAATGCCGCCTGCCACCTGGTCGCCGGTCGAGCTAATCGAGCCTTCGATCTGCACCACCGCACCCGAGCCGCCAGAGCCCGCCATACCGGACTCGAACGTAAGCGCGCCCTTGACGGTCAGCGCGCCCGTGCAGGTTGTCTGCGGCGAATCAATCGTCACCGACGGCGCTTTGAGGTCGGCAGCGCCGCCAGCGGTCACGTCGGCGCTCCCCTTCGTGTTGACCGTCAGGTTGCCGTTGTGCGTGATGGTGATGTTGCCGCTCGGATCGACTTCGATATTCGCCACCTGCGCGCCCGCGTTCGCTACCACCAGGGTGACGTACGGCGCGGTATTCACGTTCTGCTGAATGGACCACGACTTATCCACGTCCTGCTGCGTCAGGTCTTCGTGAGCCGGGCTCGCGGCCACGCGCAGGAATGTCCCGCTAGGGTGATACCACTCGTGATCCCCGTTGCCGTTGGTCGTGCTGTACACGTCCGAGGCGTGGCGATGCACGCGGAAGTTGTCGCGCTCAAAGGTCATCTGCGTCAACTGAGGTAGCAAAAACCCCATGCAGACCGGCATGCCGTCGATATTCTGGATGATGGCGCGCACCCGGCGGATCGCGGTGTTGATGATCTGCGGATTCCAGCGCGTGTCGTCCACCGGCAGGCCGATCTCAGGAAGGTCCATGACGCCCGAGGTCGAGCTGCCCGTATGCGCCGCGCATTGCACGTTTGCGAGGCGGTCGCCCGTCTTCGGCATGTACACGTCGATAGAGTTGCCTTCAGGATAGACCGCGACGACTGTGCCGATTTTGGTCCCGGTAAATCGCAGTTCCATTATTTAGCTCCCGGCTGAAGCATTTCAGAGTAGTAAGCCGACACGCCGCCCGTCGAGGCTTGCGTGCGGTCGATAAAGTTCGTGCCGCGGTCGTACTCCACTTCCGTGAAGTAGTTGCCGTAGGGCTCATAGACGTGTGTGACCGTGTGCGCGTAGTGCAGCGACTGGATCGTGTCGCTGTAGGCGATTTGCACATACACGCCAGCCTTGATCTTCTCGTGGCCGCGCAGGCGCATGTCGCCGTCTTCGAGCACGACGTTGTCCTCGTTCATCGCGATCAGCGTGTTGCGCCGGTCGTCAATCCAGTCTAGGAAGCTGCGCTTGTTGGCGTCGTACTGCTCACCACGGGGTTGCCCATTGCCGCTGTTCGTTTCGGTCACGCCGCCCTGCTGCGTTGCAACCTCAAGTTTGCGCAGCCCGTAGATTTTCGGGTTAACGTTGCCGTAGTCCTCGATATAGAACGGCGGCTCCCCCTGCTGCGCGGCGTAGTTCGAGTATTGCAGCGTCAGGTCTCCGTAGTTCAGCGCGAAGCGCTGCGAGTCCACCCAAAAATAGTTGCCTACCTTCGAGTCACTTCGGCGCGCGGTAATCGAAATGATCGAGTCGGATTGGATCGTCACGCAGTTAGCGTTCGGCGCGAGCGCGCTCGCCGTGTCCACGCCGGTCGTCGCCGACGTGACCGGGTCTTGAATCCAGTCTCGCGAGATCGCATCCATGAACGGCGTCGGGCGATAGACGGCAAAGGGACCCGCCTCGCGGTCTTCAATGAAAAACTCATTGAACGGCTTCACGTCGAGGTACTCTTCGAGCAACTTCTGCACCGTGCCAGCGTTGAATGCGCCAAGCTGCACCGACACAATGGCTTCCTGTACCTGAATATCGGGAGTGATCGGCAGCAGCGCCGCGCCCGAGGTCGCGCCCGCCGACTGAAGGCCGTTGATAAACGGATTCACGATCAGGTTGAAAATCGCCGCGAAGAACTCCGACAGCTTATGCACGTTGAGAGCGGGGCCGTACTTCGAGAACAGCGGAAAGCTCGAAATCACGTTAGCGATATCGGGCGTGTTCGGCATGTTGAAAATCTGGATAAGCTGAAGCAGTTTCTGGTAGTCGTGGCCGATGACGTGAATCGTGCGGCGCGGCTTACCGTCGGCGCTCATGGACTGGCTGCGCGTAATGTCAGACACGAAGCCGCGCATCATGATCGGCAACTGCTTCCCGAGCGCCTTGGCATATTCGTACGCGTCGCCAGCGAAGCGAATCTCGAACATATCCATCGGCTCAATGAGCGTATAGAGCGTGTCGTTGAACCCGTTCTGAATCTCATCCACGAAGTCAATCGAGAACGCACCAGCCGGGTCGCGAACGGACTTCTGCACGCGCACCACCGAGCCTTCGCCGAGCCATTCGGTCACGTCGATAATGTTCGACGGCGAATCGACCTGGCTGTACTGCTGCGACGTGAAGCCCTGCGGTGCGCCGCTGCCCGTCGAGGACTGCGCTTGCGGCGCGGCCCCTTCCGGGCTCGTGCGGGTCACCACCTTATGCAGCAGTACCTGGATATTTGGCTTGCGAACCTTTACTTTCATGCTTATTTTCCCGGAATTTCGATGATCGTCCCGAACTTCTCGCCCGACGACGACGGGAGCGGAACGGTCGTGGTGATCTTCTTCGTCTTCGTGCCGCCGCCCGGCGCGGTCACCGTCTGATTCAGGGTGATGATGATGTCGCCATTCGGATCGCGCGTCTCCGTGGTGCCAGGGATAGGTCCACCGCCGTTCGAGTTATATTTTGCGGACGCGCGAGCCCTGTCCTTTGCGGGAATCTTTGCGCGCGCCATGCCTGCGCCGACGCCCGCGTCAATCTGCTCGTCCGAGTAGGGCATCTTCCCGTTCTCGGCGCGGATCATCCCCTTCATGACCGAGGCGACCATCTTCGGGTCATTGAGGTCAGGAACGTCGCCAGCCTTCAGCCCGGTAGCGCCCGTCATCAGCTTCGTGTAGTTCGCGATCATTTCCGGCGTGTTGCCGGTACGAGCGCCGCCCGTCCACTTGTCCTGAATTTGCGCGAGCGTCAGGCCGCGGTAGCCGCGCTCAAGATTGGCGGTCGCATCAGCAATGCCGCTCGTCGCGTCGGCGTAGGTGTTCTCTTTGCCATTCGTGAGCATGTTGAGCGGGTTATTGCTGCGGATGCCGAGCGGGGTCGATCCGTCTTGCCCCTGACTCTTCAACCAGTCGAGACCTTGGGATAACCATGAACCAGAGCCAGCAGGGGTTCCCTTAATTGCGGCGGTTAGCGCGTCGGCGGCGTTCTTCAAGGCCTGCATCGGCGCAAGTTGCGCGTTGAGAGCCTTATCAATCATCGTCATGGCTGGGATGATCTTTTCGCCAATAAGCGTCGCGCTCGCGAGTTTTTCGTTCTCGGCATCCTTCTGATCGGACGCCTGCGTCGATCCCATGCCTGCGCTGGCGGCTCCCCGCATCATCGCCAGGCGAGCGCCGTCAAAATCACCCTTCCCGAGCGACCCTTCAATCGACTTTCTCTGATCGTCCGAGTAGACGCCGCGACCGCTTAGGTCGCCGTACAGCTTGCGAAGCTGATCGCCGGTCGCGGTATAGATTTGGGACTCAGTTTGCAGGGATGACGACGACGGCTTGATCCCATTGCTAGAAAGGTATTTTGAAAAATCGTTGCCGTCCCAAGGTGTTCCTGAAACAAGTGCGGCGGCTCGCCCGTACGATGACTGGCCCCACAGGTTTTTATTTTGGTCGAGCGCAACTTCGGGGTCCAGGTTGGCGCTTTTCTGAATCCCGGTGAGGAAGTTCTGAGTGCGTTCGCCGAAAGTGGTGTTCAGGTATTCTTTGCGCTTCGCATCGTCCTTAATCCCCTTGCCTTGCAGCTTGTCGGCTTCATCGTTCCCTTGCTTTCCTTGCGAGCGGAGATACTTGATGACCGGCGTGTTTTCCGCGAACGCAAGCGCCGGGTTGCTATCCGGCCCGGCTTCCTCTGCGAAGCGCTCTTCGATTGGACTGTACGATACGCCGCTAGTATTTAGCGCTTGAAAAATCAGGTTCTGACTCGCCTCGCCCTTGCCACCACCCCTAGAGAATGCCGAGTCGCGGTCACGCATGATGCTAGAGGCAACATCAGGCGTCATGCCAGCGTAACCGCTGCCGAGCAAGTCACTGAGGCGGCCAGCATATTCGCCGTCGTTAGATTCGGTCAGGCTGCGGCGCGATACAGTGGACGCATTCTGGTAAATGGCCTGCATGATCTCGTTGGCCGTCGCCTTACCTTGCGCGAGAACGATGGCTTCGGCGAGGATGTTGGCGAACTGCGTCTGATCCTGGCGCTTGTTGATGCCAGTCATGCCAGCGAAGATCGAGCCCGTGCTGTTTGCGTCAGCGCCGAACGAGCGAGCGAATGTGCCAGCATTACCCGCTGCGCGCATGAGTTCTTCCGGCGAGCCGTATGCGCCGTGAGAGGCATCCATCATGCTCCCGGCAAGTTGCCCGAACTCACCAGGGTTTAGGCCAGTCCCGGACTGGTTGACATCAGCTTGCGCGCGAAGGGCGTCAAACGAAATGCCGTTGTCGCCCATCTGGCGCTTGATAATGTCAAATGACTTGTCGCGCTGCTTTGCGAGTTCGTAGCCAGCCTTCACATTCTTGGCGATGGCCGCAGCATCAGCCGCAACAACCATACCCACCAGAACCATAGGATTGGCGGCGGCAGACCCTAGTGCATCAACGGCCTCGCCAGCGCCAACTGCATCAGCGATACCACCGCCCAGCTTTCCGAGCCTGCCTTGACGCCATTTCGGCGATTTGCCCGAGCCGCCGCCCCGGGGAGGACGACTGCCACCACCGCCACCACCATTGCCGCCAGAGCCGCCAGAGCCGCCAGAGCCGCCGCCATTGCCACCGCCTCCCCCGGGCGCGGGCGGAATGATGTTGCCGCTTCCGTCGGTCTCGTTGTATGCGGTCGGATCGAGCGCCGAGCCGCGAACCGCGTGCAGGAAGGCGCGGTCGCGCATGCGCTGCGCAATCTTCGGGTCGGTAGACAGCTTCGAGAAGTCGATCTGCGAAATGTGTGCGCCAGACTGGCCCGTTGCCTTCAGCGCGTTGCGAAGCTGCGAGGAAAGCGCGAGGGTCTGCTGAAATTGCTTGTTGATGAGCGCGAGGTCGCGCGCCATCAGCTTCATGTCAACCGGCTCGAAGCGCTGTTTCTGATTCGCGGCCACGGCAGCGCCGAGTTTGTTCATAGACTGGGTAATCTTTTGGATTGCCGCATCGACGCCGCCTACGTTTGCCCCTACACCAATTTTGACTTCCGGCAAAATGCACCCCCACTATTCGATACGCTCATGATGGCGTCACGTCCCATCGGCATAGGGGACGGCCATGAGGCCGTACCCCTGCCACACCACCCGGCATGCGGGTCCGCACCGGGCGGTTCGGGAAGTTGAGGTTATGAGAGTCGGGGTACGCCCAACTGGTCGAAGTAGGCGATGGTCAGCACACGCTTGAGCGCACCGTTGCTGTTGCGCCACCAGCAACGACTGTTCGCCGCCACTTGTCGCGCCACCGCAGCCGATGCCCCCAGCGCACGCAGTTCCCGGTAGATGGTGGCGCCACGGCGCCAGTGCTTAAGCTGAATGGCACGCAACCGGTGACGCAGCCACTCGTCCAGTGCTAACCAGACGCGCGGCGTTTGCGCCAGCCGGAAGTACGCCTTCCAGCCCTGCACGTAAGGCCGTAACTGTTCCACCACTTCCTTCATGCTGCGCCCGCCGGATCGGCGAGTCACCTGACGGATGCGGTGTTTGAACGCCAGCAGCGGTTTGGCCGCCACCTTGCGTTTGACCACCCCACCCGCAGCCACCCACAGGCTGTAGCCCAGAAACTTCCGACCGAACACACTGGCCACTGCGCTTTTGGTCTCGTTGACCTTCAGACGCAGTCGCCCGTACAGGCGTCGCAACAGTGCCATCACCCGCTCGCCCGCCCGGCGGCTACGAACATACACATTCGCATCGTCGGCGTAGCGTGCGAAGCAATGACCCCGTCGCTCCAGTTCCTTGTCCACCTCGTCGAGCAGCACGTTGGCCAGCAACGGGGATAGCGGCCCACCCTGTGGTGTGCCCTGATCTCGCTGCTGCACCACCCCGCCATCCATGATGCCGCTGTTCAGATACGCACGGATCAGCCGGATCGCTCCGGCGTCGCCAATGCGTTTCTGTAAGCGCTCGATCAGGATGTCGTGGTTGACCCGGTCAAAGAACTTCTCCAGATCAACGTCCACCACGATTCGCCGTCCCGACTGCACGTACGATTGCGCGGCAAGTACCGCGTCGTGCGCACGCCGTCCCGGCCGGAAGCCGTAGCTGTGCTCGCTGAAGGTCGGATCCAGAACCGGTTGCAGCACCTGCAGCAGCGCCTGCTGGATCAACCGGTCAGTCACCGTCGGGATGCCAAGCTCGCGCTCGCCTCCGTCCGGCTTCGGAATCGTCACCCGACGTACCGGACTGGGCCGGTACGTCCCCTTGAGCAATTGTTCACGGATCGCAGGCCACGCCCTCACCAGATGACGCGACGTCTGGTCAATGTCCAGACCGTCCACGCCAGCGGCTCCCTTGTTCGCCCGTACCCGTTTGAACGCCTGCTTCAGGTTCTCTCTCGTCAGCGCTGCTTCCAGCAACGCTGACCCCGTGTCCCCGGATTCATGGCGCGGGCCGCAGACTTCGTCGCTCACGGGTACGCGTGCAGCTTCACCGCGCGCTACTCCCGCTCGCCCCGTTTGCACGGGCATCTGACGCATTGCCTGTCGCATCGACATGACGTTGGACACTCCTTCCCGTTTGGCCCTTCGTCACCAGCTTCAGCCTCATCGACCTGTCCTGTGACTACTACGGCCTCTGCTGACTTCTCGCTCCGGCTCGACGCCGTTGCCCTTTCAGGCACGAGGCGAGATCTCCCCAGGTAAGAGCGCAATCCTTCACCGCACAACCGCCGCATTTACGATGCCTGATCCTTGACCACGAGAGCTTCGCGCTTCATTGCGCGCTCGCCCTGATCGGCACCGCCTCATATCCGGTTCTTGTTCATCGGCTCGCGGTTTCGCTCCACGCTTCCTCCCCACGCTCGGTCGCCCTCACGCAGTTGCGCTTTGCTTCGTTCGCTGTGGTCAACTCACGATGGGACTTGCACCCACAAGATTGCGCCCGTGCTGGGCGCACAATGAAAAAGCCCCGGCAGAACCGGGGCTTTTTCACTCTTCGGGGCCCCAATCGTCCGGGGCTTCTGCGGGCTGTTCCGCAGGCCTCGGCTTCGGCTTCAGGTACTCTTCGAGAGTCATACCCGCCGCAGCAGAAGCCGCTTCCATCTCTTCCATCTCACGCCGCGCTTCAGCTTCGAAGTCGCTTGCCGCGTTCTCGTCGTCGTCATCGAATTCGACGGACGCCTTCGATTCCTGGTAGTGGTATGCCCACCACTCGGCTTCGATGTCTTCCTGCGTCATAGCGAGGAAGCGCGGATCGGTCGGCGCAAGGCTGTACTTCTCGCGGATCCAAAGCTCGTACGAGCCCGCGAGCGCTTTACCCCTTGCTTTCGCTTCCTTTCGCCTGTTCGCGACGAAAGGACTGCTCCCGTGCGCTGAAAGCGCCGTAGACCTTCAGAATCTTCTCAACGAAGTCGTCGTCCATGATCGGGTCCATGGCGTCGAGGTTGAACGATTCAGGGGCACTCACCATCAGCGTTTGCAGCGTGACGTATCCCAGCGCGCCGACATCGGCCACGCGGCCGTCTTCGGTGTAGTTTCCTTCGGTCAGAACGTTGTACCGCGAGCGGATGCGGAACACGTCTTCCTTCGTGCGGCGGCCAAAAACGAAAGTGCCGAAGCCTTCGACTTCGACGTTGAAATCAGAATCCTTTGCGCTGCGCATTCATGGTCTCCAAAGTGAAAAACCCGCCACCCGAAGGCGGCGGGCGTTGCGCCGATTAGGCTTGGGTGCCGGTACGGTCGAGAGCGAGCAGTTGGCCTTGCTGCATGACAATCGCGTGCTTCGATACTTCGAGCGAGCCAGAAGCGTACGAACAGCCGATGTAGTTTGCGAGCAGAGAACCGTCGTCCTTCGAGTAAATTTCGACGTTGAAAACGATGCCTTGCAGCACAGCATCGCCGTTCTCAGGCGCGACGCCAGCCTTCATCATCGCGCCCTTGTTCATGACCATCATCGAGACAGACAGCGAGTGACGCGCCATCGTCGGAACGTTCTCCTGGACGTGAATGTCACCGATGCCGCTTGCCGGTTCCGGCGCGTAATCGTCCGAGGCCGTCAGCGACTGCACCATGCCGAATTGCACGCCGCCGAAGGTCAGGATGATCCGGTTGCCGGAACGGGTTTGCAGGTTCGTTTGAGCCTGCACTTGATTCGTGTTTGCCATGTGTGGCTACTCCCTTATGCCGACGCGGTGCCAGAGAACGGCACGGCGTAGACAGTCACAGAAACGTAGTTCGCCGGCAGAACAGGCGAGCACTGGAACGACACTGCGACTGCGGTGCCGACTGCGCTTGCCGTGATGTTCTGGTACGGAGGATTGTCAGCGTCGCCTGCCAGCACGCCCGGGCCTTGCGGATCGGGCACGGCGAGCGCCTTCAGGTTCGTTTCGGTCAGCGTCACGGCGCGGCCCAGCAGAATCGGCGTGATCTTCTGGCCGCGGATCGGGTCCAGAATTTCGCGCGTCGTGCGGCAGGTGTAGTCCAGCGCCCAGCCAACCGACTGTTCGACCTTGTCGTAGTTCTGGTTCACGAGCCACGTCGAGATCGACTGGATGACCATGTAGCCGGTCTTCTGCTTCGCGAGCGGGATGACGCCACCATTAATCAGCGCGTCGGTATCCGTCGGCACGTTGAGCAGGCGTTCGAGGCCAGAGAAACTCATCGCCTTGTTCGTCAGTGCGGTGCCCGGCGAAACGCCCGAGAACGCACCAGACAGCGCGGCGGCGGTCTGGTACGGCGGGTACAGTTGCAGGCCGGTCAGTTGGCCCGTCAGGTCGTAGCCGTAGTAGCCCAGGTGAACCAGCGACGTGCGATCCGAATTCAGGTTGAACGCGAAGGCGATTGCTTCCGCATCCGTCGTGCCGATATCCGGGCCAACAATCGCGCGGCGCTCCATCGCACCGACATTGCTCATGTACTGAACGTGCGCGTCCACCATCGCCCACACAGCCGGGTCCGACGACAGCGGCGTGATCCACTGAACATCGCTGGTTTGCAGCACGGTCAGCGCCGAGTCGTAGTCTTCGTTCGTCGTGTTGCCGTCCGAGCCGCCCGCAAGGTACGTGAACGGGATGTACTGGATCGGCTCGCCGTCGTAGGTCGGCGCATACTCGGCGGTGAGCAGCGGCTGCGACAGCGGGGCAACCGAGTTCAGCCAGTTCATAAGCTGCTGGTTGTTCGCGTACACCGGAACCGGGTCGCCCGAGCCTTCGCCAATCAGGCTCACCGCCGTCATCGCGTCGAGGCCGTTCACCGTCGGGGCGTTTTTCGCGCCACCATTGACATCTGCTTCGAAGCCCGGCAGCGAGTTGATGAAGTCAACCAGTTGGCCGACCGTCGGGTACGTTTTGAGAGCGATTGTCGCGACCGTGGTGCCGCCAGCCGTCAGCGTCATCGTGGTCGGGGTAATCGACATCGTCGCTTCGGTCTGCGCGCCCGTGTACTGGACATCGAACGGGTTCGCCGTCAGGTTGTCCGCCGAGTACGATGCCGAGCCGTACGCGACCGTGGCCGAATAGCCGAGGCCGCCGCTTGCCTCTTCGACGGTCAACTTGATCTGAGCGGTGTACGAGCCCCAGTCAGCCGACTTGACGACAATGCAAACGTCGCTCGTGTTGTCGAGCAGGTTGAGGGACGACTGCGTGGCCGGGTTGACGCGAACCACGTCCACCTGAGCCGGGCCGCCCGTTTCGTCGCTCGCGCTGAAAGCCTTCATTGCAGCCGTCAGCAGTTCGCCGGAAATCAGCGCTGCCTGTGCTTCCTGCGGGCTGCCAAACGACAGGACGACGCCGGGCTCGCCGCCAACGGACTCACCGAGGAAGCAGGCGACGTTGCCAGCGCTTGCGCTCTGCGGTGCCATTGCGGAGTCATTGACAGCCGACATGGTGGCCGGAGTAATCCACTCGCGGCCGTTGAAAAAGTAACTCATGACGCTCCTTTTTTACGGGTTACTTCGTTGCCGCGACGGCGGCGTTCTTTGCGACGGGCGCTTTCGCAAATGCCTCGTACGCAGCCGCGTAGTTCGCCGGGAAATCGCGGAACCGCTTCGCGACCTTCATCGTGTGGACGAAGCCGTGGATCAATGCCACGCGCTTGTCCTTTGCGGATTGCTTGGTTGCCCAGCGTTCGAGCGATACCTTGAACGCGGCGCTCGGCGTGTCGTTAGCCATGTCGATTCCTTATGTCTGTTGATAGTTGGCGCTTCACGCCGTCTGGTTAGGTACTGCCGGAAAAACTGCTTCGCCGTCCAAGGTGATCTCCGTAACGACAGGCACTTCGTCGGTGATGAACGCGGGCGCGAGGCACGAGAAGCTGCACATGGTCGAGAAGATCGGTGCCGGGTATTCGCCTGATACGTAGTCCTGATCGGACTGCGAGATATCAATGCGCAGCATCCCGAGCGCGTCGAACACCGGCAGGTTCGCGATAATCAGGCGGCGCATTGCCTGACGCAGCGAAATGCGCTCATCGGCGTTCTTCGACCAGCCGACGATGGCGAGGACGGTATTCGCCATCCACCCTTCGCCCTGCTTCCACATGCCGCTATCCGGGTCCCAGTCGTCCGAGCCAATCGACTCGCCGATGCCGCGCTCTACGGGTCCGTCGCTCGTAACGTGGACACTGACCATCGGCCAGCGCGTGTCATCGAACGCAGGCGGCGCATTGAGCACAGGGATTTGCTGCGTGGCGGGCTTCAGGACGCCGCGCGATACTTCGACGGCCATGCCTGCGGCCATGCGGTCGCGGACAATCGTCAGAGCGTCAACCGATTGGTCGCCGTAGATCGCGTTCGGCGTGGCCGTGAAAACCGGGCCAGCCGTCCAGTTCTCGCCGTCGAGCGTGGAGAACAGGCAGTACGAATACTCGATGCCGTTCACCAGCTTCTTCACGTCCACCACGTACGTCGCCTGATCGCCCGCATAGACCAGCGTCGAGAGCGGGTCTACGGGGCCAACAAACACGCCCGTGGTGTTGCGCATCAGCGCCCATTGGATAGCGCCCTCTGCGGGGTCCATGAAGACCTTGAGGGCGTTGCCTACCGGGAGAGGAAATGCTTGATTAGCGAACATGCAACCATGCTGGCGTCACGACAATCTGACGTGACGACACACTGACTGCATGGCCGATTACCTGATCTCTCTACAGTTGCCGTCGGTTGACCAATTAATCCGGGTCATCAACGGCGCGACATTCCCGCTCGCCGCGAAGGCCGTTGCAGCCATTGCGAACGAAACCTCATTCCGATGGAAAGAGTCGGTCGCCCGCGCGCGCTTGTGGCAGGGCGAGAAGACGCCGTATATCCAGTCGATCAAGGTCCGCGTCATCAACGATCTGGCGATGGAGGTCTACAGCGACTACAAATTCGCCGAGGAGATCGAGCAGGGTCGCCCGCCTCGCGATCTGAAACTAATGCTGAACACGAGCACGAAGACCCGCGTGTCGCAGAAGGGTCGCCGCTACCTCGTGATTCCGCTGCGCCACAACACGCCAGGCAACGACGCGCTCGCGCCGCCGATGCCGACCAGCGTCTACGAACTCGCAAAGGAAATGGTGCCGACGGAAGTGACCGGCATGGGGCAGCGCTATTCCGGCGAGGAGACCTTCCTATCGCCCACGTCGGGGATGACGCACAGCGGCCAGAATCCGAACTTCCTCTCGAACCCGGCGACGAAGGGGGCGTACATGGTGCCGCGCGCCAGCTACCAGTGGGGCGGCAGGCTCGCGAAGTCGGCGCTGAAGGCCGCGGGCGCGAGCAAACAGGACCAGCGCATCTATGCGGGCATGGTCCGCATGAAGGAATCGACGGGCGGAAGTTCGTTTTTGACTTTCAGGGTAATGTCGGAGGGAAGCCCCGGATGGGTGACAAAACCGGTCCCCGGAAAACATATCGCTCAAAAGGTTGCACAACAAATGCAACCCCTTGCGACCGCCGCAATCGGCGAGGCGATGAAACGCATGTCAGATAGTTAGGCGAACGTCCACGTGTATCCCTTGTGGAATTTCCGCTTTCCGGCGCAGCAGTTAGATATCGACCCCTGATCGAAGCCATGAGTCTGCGCGAGGTTCACGCTTTCGAACCGAATTTGCTTACCCGTTTCCATGCTAGTACCGATTACCGCCTTACTTTTCGCGCTTAATGCACCAGTCTTCCCGAACATTGGGTTTTTCTCGCCGATTACGGCTGCGCGATAATTTTCCCTTGATTCAAGGGACTTCGGGACACCCTTCAGTTTCGCGGAGCGAGCCGCCTTTTCCTCTGCCGTCTTCTTCGTCCCGAACGCATAGTGGCGCTCACCACGAATAGCGTCGCCAATCTTTTTCGCATGCTCGGGACTAAACTTAATGCCGCGCATCGGAGCGGATGGCTCTGTGCCGATGTTGAATGAAAAACTGCTCGGCACTAGCCAATCTAGCCACCACGACTCGCGCGCATCAAGTTCGCTTATCGCGCAATCCTCAAGCACCTCAAAAACAAACGCCACCTCACCATACTTGGCAAAGCATCGCTGCATCCGGTCGTTGTAGTGCGCGCCGCGCCGAAGCAATGCGCGATGCTGATTGATGCGCTTCCTGACACCCTGGGATTGCCCGACGTAATAGAGCGGGCGTTCGCCGGGGCGCTGGCACGTGATTAGGTAGATAGCGGATGTATTCTGCATTTGGCGCAGAATACAATGAATCTGCGCCACTCGCAATACTTAACGGCTGAACAAATCCCAGTCGCGCAGAATGACCTTGCGGGGCAGTTGCAAGCCCTGCTGAAAATTCCGGTTCGTCGGGAACATGCCCCAGCAGTAGTAATCGAGCATCTTCACGCCCGTGAGCGTGTACTGCTGGCCCGGCTCAGGCGTCGCGCCCGTGCCCCACGTCAGCGTGCCGTCGTCGTTCAGCGTCGGCAGGTCGCCTTTGATGATCGTCTTGCCGTCGGCGGCCAGCCAGAACACCTTCGTGAGGCTCAACACGCTAGTCCACAGCTTCTCCAACGGGCTGCCAGCGGTGAGGACTTGGCTGAATACCTGCTGCGTGTTCAGAGCCGTCACGCGGTCCCATTGGCCCATTCCGTAGATCGTCGCCGCCTGCGGGATGGTGAGCACAAGGTCGCCCTGCTCGTACTGGCCGAACGTCGCCCAATCCTTCTGCGCGCGCTGGCCCGCGAGCGCGGCCACGCCCGTGACCGGCTCGGCCGGATAAATCACGCCGCGCCCGAGGCACGCTGGGCAGTCCGGCAGCGCCGCGCCTGAGTACGGGTCTTTGCACGGGCACGCGTCCGACTGATACCAGGCGTATTCCTGACCGATCTGCCCGTACTGGCCGAGGAACTGGTTGAACGCGCCGGGACTGAATGGCATACCCATGGCTTACCCCAAAATCTGCGAGTTGATGCCGTGGATCGACGTGAAGATGCCGCCGTTCGAACCCTTCGGCCCGAACAGGGTTTCATCAATGTCGTCTTGCCACGCCTTGTAATTGAACGAGTTCGACTGCGACAGGCCATCCGCCGAGATCGAGGCCGACTGCGGCAGCATCATCATCTTGAAAATCTTCGAGATCGCGATGCGCTTCACCACGTCAACCAGGTCGTCCCACTCTTGCGCGAAGCTCGTCGCGATCTGGCCGCTCGCGTTCTTCAGGCCGCAGGTGTAGCGCACCTGAATCGCCTGCGGATACGTGATCGAGCCCGCCATCGCGACCAGCGCGAACGCGCCGACCGGCGTGGTGGCCGCCGAGGTCGTCGGCACGAGATTCAGGTCGCCGTTCTTCCGGTCGAATCGAATCCAGTTCGGCGGCACGGTGTAGTTCTGAAGGAACGGGGCCGGGAACGAAATGATGACCGACTGCACCGACTGGATCGGGCGGTACGGCAGGCGGCACAAACCCCAGCGCTCGCCCGTGAACATGGCCGGGTCGTAGTCGAAGCCCGCGATGGTGATGTAGCGCGTCTGCGCGTCTTCGAGCGCCTGAATCTCGTCGTCTGTCGCCATATCCGGGATGACAACCACCGCGTCGAAGAACGTCTTCAGCAGCCGCTCGCATTCCGTTTCGGCGGCTACCAGCTTGTCCCACACCATGCCGTCGGTGAGCGCGCTCATGTTGATGTAGTTCGCCGGGCCGAGCGCAAGCTGCGCGCGCAGGTCGAGCACTGCGGCGGCTTGGTCGGGGAACAGCGCGGTCGTTTGTTGTGAGGCCATGAATGCTCCTGTGATGCACCAATCATCGGGTCACGAACGAAAAAAAGCCCCAGCGAACCGGGGCTTTGCTCTGTCACGCCGAAGCGGATGGAGACTCAAATCCCTGACGGGAACTTATGCCTGTTGGTTTTGTTTTGCGGCAGCGGCAGCGGCAGCCGTTTCGGCAGCTTGGCGCTCGGCTTCGGCGGCAGCAGCATCAGCAGCAGCGGCGGGGTCGCTCGGCGGCGTGGCCGGGGTTTTCGGTGCGACGGGCGCGCTCGGCGCGGTCTTCACGGCGACGTAGTTCGGCATCTTCAGGAAGTAGTCAGCCTGATCCTGCGTGATGTCGTCCGACAGCATGCCCTTCGCGGTCTTCGTGAAGTTGATGCCGTTGATGTTGGCCGAGGCGTTTTTGCTGCGATTCAGAACTTGAGGCATGTCGATTCTCCGATGTTTCCTGCTTGACAAGAAGGGGGCCGAAGCCCCCTTCTTCTTCACGCGCAGAACTTAGCGCGAACTTTTAGCCTGCGGTGCCGAACGGCTGCCACTTCTGGCTGTTCGTCACGATGTTTTTGACCAGCACGTGCTGATTGCGCTTGGTCATACGCAGGTAACCGCAAATCATCTGCAACCAGGGGATGATCGGGCTCATGACAGCCGCCATCGGAATCTTCATCATCGGCAGATACTGACGCCAAGCGATGGCGTGATCCGTTTCCGACAGATTCAGGATGTACGCGTTAGTCGAACCCGGGATGTCCTGGTTGTAGTCCACGTACGTCGTGGTCGCATTGCCCGGGCCAGCGTACGGGATACGGACCATTTCGCGCAGGTCGGTCAGCGCGTTCGTGCCGTTGAGGCGCGAGCGGTAGATGACGTAACCCGTTTCCGAGCGAGCAGCCGATGCACCGATTGCCAGCGAGATTGCGCCGCCAGCCACGACTGCGACTTGCGCCGACACGGTAGCCAGCGATTCGCCACCTTGCGCGATGCCGGTCACGGCGTAGAAGTAGTCGCCAGCTTGGCCCGCGCCGAACAGCGAACCCGGCTGAACTGTGACCGGCGTACCGACGACGGTCTGCGGCGCGTATGCGTTCGCAGCGGCAATCGGCTGGAACCACGGCGTACGCACTTGGAACGGGATCTTCAGCGTTTCGTCGCGGATGAACACGTCGGTGTTGGTCTTGATCGTGCCGTACGAAGTTGCGATGCCCGTCACAGCCGTACCGCGAACCGTCGTGCTCGCGTTGCCGTCCTGGATCACGCGGAATGCCGGATCGAGGTCGGTGTTCAGGTCGGTCTGCACGCTCGGCGGGACGAAAATGTCCGTCGCGCGGCCGAAGTTGCCGAAGCCGAAAATCACTTGCGCTGCGGCGGCAATCGGATCGACGCTGGACAGAGCCGAACCGCGCATGTCGATAACGTGGTCGGTCGAGCCGAGCGATTCGATCTGCACTGCGATACCGTTGAACGACAGCGGCAGCACTGCGTCGTTGCCTTCGAAGAGGCCGACTTCGATGTCCGTCAGCAACTGCTTCGTGCCGTTGGTCGTTTCGATGGTCACGGCGTCCACGATGTTGTTTTGCTGTTGCAGCACAACAGGGATGGAACGGTACGTGGTCATGTACTTGACCTGACCGACCATGCGCTGGTATTGACCAGCCGTTTGCATCGCGTTGCCGTCTTGCGTGTTGAACGTCGAGCCGAAGAAGCCGCCGATGCTGTGCTGTTCGGTCCATTCGTCAAGCACGGCCGTCGCGCGGGGCTTCGGCAGCTTGTTGAACAGGGCGAAGTGGCGGTTTTCCTGAACCGTCGCTTGCAGCGCCAGGTCGAGCGACTGGATACGAAGCGCCGAACCGCCCGTGAGGGTCGATACGTCGGAACCGTAACCGGCTTCGAGCGGCACTTCGAGCGCCTTTTGCAGCGCGGCAAGATCGCCCTGGCTCATCGAGCCGGTCGTCGTCGCGCCATTCGGGTTGAAACTTTGCAGAAAATTCATGTTTTTACGGGCTCCGAAAATTTGCCGTTGTTTTGCTGCTTACTTGGTGAAAAGGCGGTCCAGGATGGCCTGTTCGGGCATTTCACCCATGTTCAGCGCACTCTGGATACGCATGGCTTCCGTCGTCGTAATCTGGTTCGCCGCCAGTGCGCTCGTAGCCTTCGCAAGAATTTCCTGCGGTGCGTGCTTCGGTTGCGCTGCTGCGCCACCATTCAGTTGCGGACGCGCGCCCAGCGTGACGCTGCGAACGCCGCGGCCTTGGTTGCCGATGCCGCCGAGTGCCTTGGTCAGCAGCGTGTTCGACGCTTGCAGTTCGTCGCCGCGCTTCGCCAGTGCCAGCACGTCTTCGCGGGTCTGCTTCAAGCCTTCCGTCAGGTCGCCGATCACGCCCATTGCGTCGCCGAGCGCCTTCGTCAGTTCTTCGACTTCGGCCTTCGCGCCAGCCTTGACCGTTTCGACTTCAGTGACCAGGCACTTCAGCATTTCGGTCGCGTCTTGCGCTTCCATTTCCGTGCCGTCTTCGAGCACCAGCTTGAACGACTTGACGAGCGGCGCACCGTCGGTCAGGTCTTCTTCGTTTTCGCCAGCGGCAGCGCTGGTTGCCGAGGTGTCCGCCGCGCCAGCAGCAGCGGCCACGGCAGCATTACCCTTTGCGTCCACCTGAGCGGCGGAAAGCGACTTGGCGAGCGTTGCCTGAGCAGCGATTGCCTCTTTCAGTTCAGCAAAATTCATCTTTAAAGCTCCGTTTAACCGCGTTTAAGATCATCCAAAAACCGCTTGACATAGTCAGCAGCGACGGCCTTCGAAAGACCGAAACGCGCGCCGGCCTCCCTGACCATTTCCTTCAAACTACCCATCGGAATTTCCTCGTTCGCGACTGCGTTGGCGAGGTCATCCCTGAACGTCCAATACGAATACAGCGCGTCATCGAGCGACTGTTCGCGGATGGCCGAGCCACCCGTGAGCGCCGCGCTATCCGATCCCGTGCCAGCCGTCAGCGACTTGTACGCAGCCACCACGTCCACGCCGCACGCACCCCACGACTTCGCGAGCGGGCCGAACGGCACGGTCGAGGCGGGACGAAGGTTTGCGTTGACGGGAGTCGCCGAGAAGGCGAGGTTTGACCAGCGGACTTTCTCGATGACCGGGACGCGGTTGCGCGTGCCCGGGTCGATCTGAATGCTCTTTTCGAGCACAGCGCCGCCGACCGACGTGTACCAGCGCTTCGGCGGGTTGATCTCAGTGAGCGAGGACCAGAAGAGATTGGCCTTTTCAGCCATCTTTCCCGAGCCCTGATAAATCTCTCCTTTCACGAAGGTCTCCGACTTCTGAATGCGGACTTCGACCGGCGTGCCGATCTCGTACGATTCATGGTTCGGAATACCCGCGCGCGCACCAATCTGCGTGTAGTGTTCAAGGTCGAGATTGCCGAAGCGCTGGAAATACTCCATGGAGTTTTCGAGCGCCTTGCACAGCACAATCTCGCCTTGCTGATCGACGGACTCGTTCGACGCTTCGACATACACGTACCGGCGATCCCCTTCGGTTGCGGGGGTCGCTTTCAGCAGCGGCGAAATGCTCACGAAGGACGGCATCGCGTCCAACAGGGCTTTTTCGAGTTCGTCGTTTTCCATGCCCTTCATGTTGTCGTCACGAATTTTTTTCGGATACGTCGTCTTCGAACTTTTGCGGATTCGATGCGAAGAGGTTTTGCAGCCACGTATCAAAGCTCGGATCGGGCGACGGGCCGCCGTCCTGTTCGACGTGCCACGTACCGCGGCAGTGGGGGTGGATCGTCCCGGCTGCAACTTTCCACATTTCGGCGTCCGTACGCTCAACCATCCCGTCTTCGGTGCGCTTCATCTTCGAGGCGCTGCGGCCGATGTTGGTCTTGCCGACCCACACTTCCGTATCCCAGTTTTTGTCGCGCTTCGCCGGATCGACCACGGTGAAAACCATCCCGTGAATCTTTTTGCAGAACGGGCAAGCGCCCTTGTACTGCTCGATGCGGCGAACCTTCGTACCGAATTCGAGCGAGGCGATCATCCCGTTGCCAGCCGCGTCGCCCACTTCGGTCGCCGCGATCCGCCGCCAGTCGCGATTCAGGTCCGCGAACGTGTCGAAAAGCTGGCTCTGCAATGCCTGCTTCGGCGGCGTCGCGCCGAGCATGCGCTGCTGTTCGTGCGCCATGATTACGGTCTTCAGGCGATGGCGCGTGGACTCGGCAATCGCCTGCACGTTGTCCGAGCAGCGCGCGCGCTCGTACAGCAGCGTTTGCTTCATGACTTCGGCGGGCTTGAATTTCTCGAACGCGGCCTGCGTGGTGAGCGGCATCGCGGCCACGACGGTTTCGGCAGCAGCGGGCTTCAGACCGGCGATGTTGGCCTGCACCTTACCCATGAACGTCGCGCGCACGGCGAGCCATTCAGCTTCGGTTTGAAGCGCCGTAGCGGGCATCCACCGCGCGACCAGGTAATCCACCAGCAGCGCCCAGTCATCCATCGAGAATTCCGACGGCGGGATTGCTTCTAGGTAGATTTTTACGAGCGCGAGTTCGGTCGCCGACGGGCCGAAGTGCGGCTTCGGCTGCTGGGGCCCGGCGTTGTGGTTCTTCCCTTCCATCCACGAGTCAAGCTGTTCCTTGACATGATTGAGGCGCATCAGGCCGCGCGACGAGAACAGTTCAATGAGCGCCTGCACGTACGGGGATTCGTGCTGAGCCCAAATGTCGGGGCGCTCGCCGTTCTCGCCGGAAAGCGCCTTCATCATGGTCTCAATCACGTCCTCAGTGCATTCGCACGAGAGCGCGCCGAGATTGAAGAGAAGCCCCTTGTTCAGAGGCGTGCCGTCGTCGGTCATTTCTTCTTCGGCTTTTCGGTCTGGTGGCCCGTGACTTCGTGCCAGTGGATCGTGTGGTCGCGACCGTGTTCGTCCTGCACCGTGCAGCCGTCTTTCCCGGTCGCCGAGACTTTCCCTTCGCCGCAGAACGCACCGGCCTTGAACGAAACGTGGTGACCCTTCTTCACGGTCTTCTCGTTCTTATCGCCGCCCGGGTTGTGCTCGGCGAGGCGCGCGAGCAAATCCTTGAACGGGCCTTTCTTCGGCTCGCCAGCGGGTTTCTTCGGTTCGGGCTTCTTCAGCGCCTTGATAAAGATCGGAGTCGGCATATCAGTCCATCAGTTCTTCAAAGTTGAAAACGGGCGGCAGGCCAAACGCCTTGCCGAAGTCGGTAGGCTGGTTGCTATCGCCGAAGTCCATGTCATCGCCCGGCACGCCGTTCACGGTCTCTTCCGCGTCCGCGCCAGAGCCGGCCTTCGGGGTCGGGTCATCGCCGCCTTTGCCGCCAGCGCTCGCGCCATCGCCGCCATCGCCGCCATCGCCGCCGCCATCGCCGCCCTCTTCCTGCTCTTGCCCGATGCCATTAATGACCATCCACGGCTGAATCAGCGAGGAGTTGACCGGCGCGTCGCCGAGCGGGCCATCGAGTGCCTGCTTGCCTTCTTCGGCGCGGATTTCGTTGACGGTCGAGACCAGCTTGCGCATTTCGTTTTTGACTGCGCGGTCTTCCGGATCGAGGCCCGTGAAGCGGAAGCAGAAGTCCGGGGAGAACTCCTGGACGATGAAGTCGGTGAGCGTGTTTTCGTAGCTCGCGAGCAGCGGGCGCAGGCCAGAGTCCTTCGAGGCGGCCAGCTTCTCGCCCGTGTCCGAGCCGGACAGCGGTGACGTGTTGCCGCCAGAGAACGAATCGAAGTTGATTTCCGACGGGCTCATGCCGTAGATCGCGCAAATGAGCGAGGTCAGAAACGTCATCCACTTCGAGAAGTACATTTCATTGAATTCGACGCCGAACTTCTCGAAGGTCGCCTTGGACTCTTGATCCTTCGAGACCATGATCGGCAGGTTCCAGGCGTTCTGCACGCCCTTCACCATGGCATTCCAGTAGCGGCGGAACGCTTTGATGTCGCCGTCGTCGTACTGGCCGCTCAGACTCAACATGCCCTTCGGAATCGAGTTCGAGTCGAAGCCCTTGATGTTGTAGGACATCGCATTGATGTAGCCGGTCACGACGCGGATCAAGAGTTCCGTTTCCGAAATGCCGTAGCCAGCCGCCGTCACGTCGGTGCGCGGGTTCCGGTTCTCGTAGATGAGGTCGTCGTGTGTGTAGGCGGTCGTAATCATCCCTTCGACCACCTGCAAGGCAAAGATCGCGTCGTCGCCGTCGTAACCGTCCTCAGTGCAGAGGCGGATCGTCGCGCCGTCCACGGCGTAAAAGCCGTCGAGACCCTTGTCCTTATTGTTCTTCCATTCGAGTTCGATAGGCGCGGAGTCCATAACGAGCGAGTCGCGAACCGACTTCGACATGAACTGCGCGAACGAATCGCGGTGCAGCATCTTGCGTTTGCGCGGCGTGAATTCCCAGCCGCAGTTCGAAATGAAGCGGTTGAGCAGCGCAATCGACTTGCCTTCGGCAGCCGTAAGCTGGTGCCCACGGTCGATATGGCGAATCTCGAAGCCAGGCATATCATTGCCCTTCTCGGCCACGCGGCAGAAGCGCTGCACCTGGCGCTGGCGCGTCATGATGACGGCGTTGAGCACCGGGGTCTGCGCAACCATCATCCGCAAGCCTTCGAACGGGATGCCGCCCGGACGATCCCACCAGTCGCCGTTCACGTTGATGGTCCATTGGTCAACGATTACGGACTTCATCCCTGGTTTATTCAGGCGATTATTTTTTGAGGGAAACGGGACGACGTTGTCGTGAATATTTTTGAGAAGGTCTTCCTCAAACTGGGCCTCTGCGACGGTCATGATCGCGCGCACGGTCTCATTCGGCATCAGGTCCGATGCCGTCGGCATGTGCGACTTCTGAAGTTCCGTAAGAGCGCTAGTGCGCTCGGCTTCGGGAGCCGCTGAATCGAACGCGACTTTCGCTGCTGAATCGGTCATTTAGATCATCCAAGATTTTTGTGCTTACGCTGCTGCCAGCGTACCGTCACGAAAATCTTTGCGAACCGCAGTTTTATGTTGCCCTATGCGCAGATTCTGCCTATGATTGAGTCAACATCAACGGGGGGATTTAGAGTGCATTCGCAAGCAAAAACGGCAGATGAGGCAAAGAGCCTTGGGTTGAAGCGCTACTTCACTGGCGAACCTTGCGTACACGGTCACGTCGCCGAGCGCTCGCTGCGCGGCGAGTGCATCGAGTGCAGAAAGCGTCGCCGCAACACAGAATCCGGGAAGGCTGGCGTCAAGCGCCGAAACCGCAAGTTCTACGAGAACATGACACCCGAGCAGGAGGCCGTCCGCGCAAAGTGGGCAGAGGACAACCGCGAGGCGCGTCTTGCGTACATGAGCCAGTATGCGAAGGACAACCGCGAGCAGCGCAATGAACGCCAGCGCGAGTGGCGCGAAAAGAATCCCGGCGCGAACGCCGCTCACCGCCACAAGCACTACGCCGCGAACCCTGAAAAACACAGGGCTGGCGTGAGGGCGTGGGAATTGGCTAACCCGGGCGCTAAGCGCGCACTCACCGCGAAACGCCGCGCCGCACAGAAGATGGCTACCCCGGCGTGGGCAGACCACAAAAAGATCGCGGCTATCTATGCCGAGGCCGCGCGCCAAGGGCTTCACGTCGATCATGAGATTCCGCTTGCCGGCGAGTTGGTGTGCGGCCTGCATGTCGAAACCAATCTGCAACTGCTCACGAAACAAGCGAACAGCGCGAAAAGCAATTCATTCGATTCGGATGCGTTCGACCACCCGTATTCGACTCTCGTACTTTTTTCTGCGTTTCGCGCATTTTCTGCTTGCGCTTATCCCTCATTGCGGTATTATTCTTCCTGCGGCACAGAACAAAAGCCGTTTCTCTTAAAGGGATTCGTCCCAAACCTAATCAGGAACTGAAATGACGAAGAAAGCAGCCACGCCCGCAGCAGTCGAGGTAGCAGCGCCGAAGGTCGCGCCGAAGACGAAGCTGGCACTTGCACCGGCCCCGGCAACACCGCCGCGCGCAGCACGCCGCGCCGCGCCGAAGGCCAAGGCAGCCGCAGCGCCCGCCGAGCCGGTCATCGAAAAGAAGCTGATTCCGGTCAAAAAGACCACGACGGCAACGCTGGCCGGTTCGTTGTCGTCCATCAGCCAGGCTCGCAACATCCTGCATAACTCGCGCAGCTTCGGCGAAGCGATGGACACGCTGGGCCGCCTTGAAGCGATTGCGCGCGAGCAACTGGGCGCGGCGATCAACGAAGAACTGACCAAGTCGAAGGTCAAGACCGACGGCTACAACATCGGCACGGAAAGCAAGCCGGATGGCGTGTATATCGTGCTGGCGAAGCAGGTCGAAGCGAAGTAATCACCACGGGGCCGCCTGCACGGGGCCCCAGACTCCCCCGAGTAGGCCATGAGCAAAGGTTCCCGCGAGAAACACAAGCGCGTCGAGTTCGAGGCAACCGACGACGTGATTGAGCAAGACGAGTTCGCCGACGCAATGTGTACGCAGTGCGGCTTTTTCCCGAAGACGGCCACGCGCGACGTGTGCGACTGCTGCGCGGCCATGGAAACCCCTAACCTTGGATCGTTCAAATGAGTGCGTGCGATACCTGCCCGAAGCCGGGCTCATGCTGCAAGGGCTTCACGCTGAATAACGGGACTCATAGCCCGGCATTCACGGCAGACCGCTGGGCCGATCTCGGAACCGAGTACGCCAAGCGCAACGGCCTGCCGTTCATCCCGCTTGAGCCGTACAAGGGTGAATCCGAGTTCGGATGGACGGACGACAAGGTCGGCATCCGTTGGACGTGCAAAAACCTGACGCCAGAGGGCCGCTGCGGCGACTACGAAAACCGCCCGAACCTGTGCCGCATCTACGAACCCGGCAGCGACCGCCTGTGCGCCGTGTACGTCGAGCCCGTAACCGAGGATCAATTGAAGTGAGCGCCGATTACGGATTCGCAAAAGCTACCGTCGATTACGCGAAAAAGATGGTCAAAATGAAGGCCAACTTTTTCGATTACACGGCGCTTGACGAGCTTTTGAAATGGGTCGTTCTGCCCGCAGGCGACGAGAAGCGCGAGCCGTTCATGCTCGGCGAAATGATTCAGCGCGCGCAGTCTGCGGCAGCATCCGATTCTTTCCGGCGCGGCCCGCATTCGAACCGCTGCCCGCAATACCGGCAAATTGCCGATGACACCCTGGTCGAGTTCGCGCGCTTGATCCGCGAACAGGCTTTCAACGAATTCAAGGCGCAGCATGAGCAAGCGGTACGGACGTAATAAGAAGCGTGCGCACCGCACGCGCATCGCAGAGTTGGAAGCGCAGGTTGTGAAGTTGCAGAGGGACTATGACCAGCAGTGGCGATATGCACGCGATCTGGAGGATGAGATCGCATGCGCCAAGCGCATCGTCGGCGAATACTGCGTGGCGTTCCAGCCGCGCGGACTGACTATGCAAATTGGTCAATCGCAATTCGCCGAGGTTATGCAGTACGAGCGCGACTTCAATCCAGGCGTTACCCACTACTGGAATATCAACCCTAGCGAAATGCTCAAGCCGATCAGCGTGCATCGCATCCGCCTGCCGATCATGTGCGTGCTTGCAGACCGCGAGCACATTCGCGGCTCACGTCATATGAGCATCGTCTATGACAACAAGGTGTGGGGCTATGCGATTGACCCGATGGCGTGGCGCACAGCGCGCTACCCGAGGGAACTGTGCAGGACCATCGCCGAGCGCATGACGCACATGATTTACGAGGAAATGTCGAAGGATGGCCCGGCATCGAAGCCCCGTACGCACACTCGCAACGAACCCGATCCGCGCGTCACATTTCCGAATTTCAACTTCGGCATGCCCGACTTGCCGGACTTTTTGAGGTAACTATGAACCACGCAATCAATGAGCCGGGCTCGGCAGTAATCAAGGTCTGGACGGATGAGGTCGAGGAAAGCGCCCTTCGCCAGTTGAAGAACATTGCGCGCTTGCCGTTCGTGGATCGTCACGGCGTCGCGGTAATGCCGGATGTGCATTGCGGCATTGGCTCAACCGTTGGTAGCGTTGTGGCAACCGACAAGGCTATTGTGCCCGCGATGGTGGGCGTCGATATCGGCTGCGGCATGAACGCGGTGCGTTTGAGCCTGAAGGCGTCCGACCTGCCGGAAAGCCTGGTCAATATCCGCCATCAGATTGAGCGCGATGTTCCGCTCGGCGCTGGCGGCAAGCACAATGAAAACTACGTTCCGCCCGGCAGCAGCAAGTGCGCTCAGGATGAGTTATGGCGCGAATACCACCGCGTCAAGCCGTTCGGCCACGATGACCATGCGCGGGGCTTCGAGCGCGCATGGTTCCAGCTTGGCACGCTCGGTAGTGGCAACCACTTCATCGAACTGTGCCTGGACGAAAACGACGACGTGTGGGTCATGCTGCACAGCGGCTCGCGCGGCACGGGCAACGAGATCGGTCGCCGTCACATCGAGAAGGCGAAGGAGAACATGGAACGGTTCTTCATCAGCCTGCCCGACGCGGACCTCGCCTATATCCCCGAGGAAACCGAGGACTTCAACAGGTACGTCGAGGCGGTCAACTGGGCGCAGAACTGGGCGCTCGAAAACCGCCGCGTCATGATGGAAGCGCCGCTCGCCGCGCTGCGCCGCCATATCACGAAGCCCTTCACGATCACGCACGAAGCCGTCAACTGCCACCACAACTACGTGGAGAAGGAAAACCACTTCGGCCGCAATCTGTGGGTCACGCGCAAGGGCGCGATCCGCGCTCGCAAGGGTGACTTGGGCATCATCCCCGGCAGCATGGGCACGCGCAGCTATATCGTGCGCGGCAAGGGCAATCCTGAGTCGTATTGCTCGTGCTCGCACGGCGCGGGCCGCGTCATGAGCCGAGAGAAGGCGAAGAAGACCTTCACCGCAGCGGACCTTGCCGAGCAGACCAGGGGCGTCGAGTGCGCAAAGGGCAATGATTACGTTGATGAAATTCCGGGCGCGTACAAGGATATCGACGTTGTCATGTCGCATCAGACGGACCTTGTCGAAGTCGTGCATGTGCTCAAGCAGGTTTTGTGTGTCAAAGGCAAGTAGCGGCAAGGAAGCGAAGGCGCTCGGCGAGCCAAGGTATTTCACTGGCAAGCCGTGCGTCAGGGGGCACGTCGCCGAGCGATACACCTACAACGGAATGTGTATCGCCTGCAACTCAGAGAACAGCGTCGTGCATCGCAAACTCCCGGTATCCAAGGTTAGGCAGCGAGGATATTACGAGCGGTTGAGGCGAGAGGCGCCAGAGGTAATCGCGTGGCGCTCTGCGCGGTTGAGGGCGCGACGCGAGGCAGTCCCGTTTGATATTGAGCCGAGCGACATCAAAGCGGTATGGCCCGCCGATGGCAAGTGCCCTGCCCTTGGAATTGCACTCAGGCACAACTTTGACGGGACTGGCGGAAATGCGGCGCACAGCCCGTCGCTTGACAAAGTAATCCCGTCACTGGGGTATGTGAAAGGAAATATCGTGGTTATCTCGCAGAAAGCAAATCGCCTGAAGTGCGACGAAACAGACCCGGCGACTTTTCGCCGCCTGGCCGACTGGCTTGAGCGCGTGAAGGGGGGCTAAGGAAATGGCGGCGAACTATGCAATGCGCAAAGAGCGCGAAATATCTCGCCGCCTCCTTCTCGCTGCTATCGGCGAAGAGGGAGCGACGCGGGCTCAGATTGTGGAGCGCACGGGCATGCACATCGATTCCATCTACCGCGCCCTGAAGGAACTGCGCGACGCCAAGACGGTCCGTGTGGGCAAGTGGATCAATCGCACCGACGAAATTTCAGGTGAGCGCCTGTCGGGTCAGCCGTTCGCGGTCTACGTAATGAATCCGGATGGTCTGGACGACGCGCCAAAGAACAAGCGCCTGAGCCCGAAGAAGGTCGGCATCAAGTACCGCAAAAACCGCCGCATCGTCACGCGCGCCCGTACGCTCGCGAAGGAAGGCAAGTCGAACATGTGGGATCAACTGAGGTACGCGGCATGACACCGTACGATCTTGTCACCGAGAAGACGTTTGAGCGCGCGGCGCGCGTCGCGGATCGCTGCAATTACGGCATTTGCGGCTTCGTCATGGAGCATCGCGGCGGTCTGGTAAAGCGCGCCATCGTTCAAGGTGAGGCCGTGCGTTGGTTTCCGAACGATGCGGACTTCACGAACATGATGGGATGGAAGAAGCACAGCGCCGGGCCGGGCATCCCCGCCGAGGGCTGGCCGGCGGATGAAATGCCGCAGCCGGAAGTGCCAAATATGGCACCAGCGAAAGTCGCGAGCACGCGCCCGATCCTGACCGCCCCGCCGACGGCGAAGCTGGTGGAGTCGGCAGAGGAAGCCGTCGCGGAGTTGGCGAGGAAACTCGGCATCCACTGGAACGACATGATTCCCCATAACGCGGGCTGGTTCGTCCCGGGCAAGCCTACGGCCTACGCCAGCGCGTTCGACGCCATACGTGGGCTCGTAGAGCGTCTGAGGGGCACTCCGAGCGGCGAGGAGGTCATCGATTCGTTTGCGCGCGCACCAGAACCCGCGCACCGCGCACCGACGCCCGCGAAGGCGGTCGATACCCGTCAGGAAGCGCTGTTTTAGGGCGTGACAGCAGGATGAATCAGTGCCAATCACCCACTTTGGAACGATTTTGAATCTCAATCCAACGCCGGAAGAACTGCGCGCCCTTCGCCGGGCCGCAGGCATCAGTCACTCGAAGGCCGCCGCGCTTGTTCATCTTGGGCACGGCAAACGCTGGCACGAATATGAGGCGGGCGTCCGCAATATCGACAAGGCGCGCTTCGAGCTTTTCCTGATTAAAACCGGCCAACACCCGACCATCAAGCAGGGGGAATAATGGACTTCATCGCGAGCGTCATCGGCATCAGCACACAGCAGGCTTGGGCGATCTTCGGCGCAGTCATCATCGCCATCATCATCGGCTGCACCATCAAGTTTCTCGGCCGCTTCCTGGTCATCGGGGCGGTCGCGGTCGTGGTCCTCGCGTTTCTGCACGAACACGCGGCGCTGAATTTCCCCGTGCCGACCATTCCGCAGACGCAGGCGGCGTCCGAGCCTCCCGCCGTGGTCGATACCCCCGCCAGCGAAGCCGAGCCAGTCAGCGCAGCGCCTAGCATTTCGGATGAGGAACGGACCTTCATCGAGCAGCGCAAGGCGAGCGGGGACTGCGACAGCACCCAGGACTGCATGAACCTCTTCGCTGAGAAGAAGTACACAGAGGCCGAGTCCGATCAGCCGGCGAGCGACGTCGCGACCGAGGCCGTCGCACCCGCCAACGATGAGCGCGCGATTTTCATGCGGTTCTGTGAGGGCAGGCATAGGCCCGTCTACGCCTGCGAGGCCAAGTGGCACAGTGACCATCCGGGTTAAACGTCCTCGTACATATGGCAGCCGTGAGCATCCGGCATAACCACCACCTGCATCGCCTTGCAGTACTTCCGGTCGAAGTCGTAGTTTCCGCACCCGCCGCAGCGTTCTTCCGTAATCTGAGCCTTCTCCTCAATCAGCTTGTTGAGGAGCGGGCTCGTCGCCTGCGCGCTATCGCTAATCATCACCTTGCCGTCTCCTTCGTCAGCGTCCGGGAACAGGAACGCGGTTCCGCCGTGGGCGCGCGCCCATGCGACGTTCATCAGCATGAAGGCGTACGAGAAGTGAGGATCGATACCGACCTTCACCACCTTGCGCTTCATCTTCCTCTCTTCATCGTCCATTTCGACAATGAGCGCCGTCCGCGTGAAGTGCTTGAACACGCGTTCGAGGATCGGCCCTAGCTGCTTCGCGCCGCGAATGCCGTTGTCGCCGTCATCCGTCAGTTCCTGCAACAGCCCCTTCGGATCGGGGAACACGCACACGTGCGCCGTGATGCGCGCGAGCGCTACCTGCATGCTCTTGTACTGGTCGAGCGTGACCGTGTATCGGTCCTGCGCCTCTTCGCTGCTCTTGCGCTCGGCGCGCGACGGCACCGCGTCGCCCCACATGAGCGCAGCATCTTTGATGGTCGTGTAGCTCGCCAGAAACACGATGCCCTTGTGCTTGTTCGCGAAGCGGTGCGCGTCGTTGTAGTTCGGCAGCGACTCCACCACACAGACCTTCACGCCGTACTTTTCGATCAGTTCCGAGCAGCGCGCGAATGGGTCGTCCGAGTAAATTTCCTCTGCGTGAATAATCGCCATGTGGCCGGTCGGCAGGCGCTCGCAGATAATCATGACGTTGAACTTACCCATCTGGTCGATACCGGCGAACGTGCCGCGCGCCTTGTCCTTCCACTCCACGCCGAGTTCCTTGCCGATGCGGACGCACTCGGCGAGGATGTCGAGGTTGATCGGGATTTGCGTCGGGTCAGCGTACGGCTTGCCGAGCTTCCGGTTGAAGAAGTTCCGCATGTCTGCGGCGTTGTGGTACGCCTCAATCATTTCCCGCGCGGAGATCGTCGGCGACAGGGTCTGCGGGAAGTGGACCGAACGGTTGATGGCATCAGGGTTCTTCGCGATCCACTCGCCGCGCTGCGTGTCGTCAATCCAGCCGTCGCATTCCTTGCACTTGTAGCGATACTCGCCGACGAGCCCGGCTTCGCGCTCGCGCTCATTCACGCGCGGCGCTTCCGGGTCGTAGCCGATGCACGCCGGGAAGTTTTCATCGAGCACCTGCTTGACCAGGCAGTGCGGGCATTCAGTGTGGAACTGCCACTGCTGGCCGCGCTTGAACCACCAGTGGATGTCACCGTCGGGCATGTTGGCCGTGCTGCCCATCAGCGTGTACTTCATCCGCGACGCGCTCATACGCTCGCGAACTTTTTCCATGTCAGCGATGACCATTTCCTGCACTTCATCGAACGAAACCACGTCCATCGGGTTCGATTCCGTGGCCGTCTTGCCCGAGGTCCAGAGGAAGTGATAGCGCGAATCGCCGATGTTCCGCGTCAGCACGTTGCCGTCGCCTGAGATACCGGACTCGGCGAGCCCTTCGCGCATCAGACTGCGCACGGCCGGGATGGTCCGCACGATCTGCATGAAGCGGTTCGTGGACTTGCCCGCCGCGAGCATTTGCGACGGCATGAACATGCCGATCTTCGAGGATGGGAAGCGCAGGCCCAGGTAGATCATGGCGAGCATTTCCATGACCGTGAAGCCCACCTGCGTACACTTCATGATGATGTCGATACGCTGATACGCTTCCTTGACCGTGTTCGGAATCAGGTCGTAAATGAAGTGCATCGCCGGGCGGTCATCGAGGCGGAACGGGTAGCCGTCCACCTTCAGCCCTTCGCGACTCAGGCGCTCGCACCACTCGCGGAAGGTCTCATTCGGCCCGATGATCTGCTGGCCGGGCGTCAGGTCGATAGGCGCGTCCACGAACTCACCCATGCGCTCCTGGCGGAATGTATCGAGCGACATATTCGCGCGGTCGTACTCGATGGCCGCGCGGTCGGCGTACGGGTTGTCCGTCGCTTTGAGTTGAAAGGTCTCCCAATCGCGTCCAGCGTCCCTATAGAGGGCTGCGAACGGCCCACGCAGACCGCAGGGTTTCCCGAAGTACCAAACCCGCCCATGGCGGTTTAAATGGATGCTTTCGTGGAAGTCATGCACGCCGTCGATCTTGTGCGCGTCGTCCACCACAACCAGGTGGAATTCGTCGTAGATCGGTTCGGGCTTGTCGCGCGGGATGAACTTGATCGAGCCGCCATTCACGAAGTCCCAGCGCATGTGCTCAGGGCGATTGATGAGCAGCGGGCGGATGACGCGCAGCAGCGCGGCCTTCAGGCGCTCAACGTCATCGCCATCAGGGACGACGAGAGCGGTCTTGAAGCCGTTGAGCGCGCCGAAGTGGGAGATCAGCAGGGTAACGAGCGCGAGCGTCGTCTTACCCGACTCATTGCCGCCGTGGACCAAGTTAAAGCGCGCAGGGCTGGCGAATGCCTGCGACTGCGCGCGGAAAAGCATGGGAAGACTGATTTCGTGCTGTTGCACTGACGCCTCAAAACCGTTGGTGAACCGATGGTTTATGTTGGCGTCACGACGGTTTTACGGGCCTTGGAAGGCGAACGGCGGCCCAAACCAGATAGGCACAGAGCGGATGTCAGCGCGCCACGGCCCGGTCGGGCTGGTCTCGTAGACGATGGTGTTGCGCTGCGCGGTGAGGCCGTTACTCCACGTCGGCCCGACGAGCGACGCATACCAGAGACCCGATTGCAACTTGCTCTGCGCGCCGGGCGTGTAGAGCACCTGCGAGTGAGTCCACCAGATACCGTCGCGGCTGTAGAACGCCATGACGGTATTGAGTTGCGTCGAGTTCGTCGCGATCAGAATGAACTCGTTCAGGTAGGTGTTCCAGCTAAGTGACGCAGGCCCGAGCCCCGTAATCGTGTCGGTCGTCGTGCCCGCCGCCGAGGCCCATGACTGCATCGGCTGCACCGTGGTCGTCCAGTCCGAGGACGTGGGCTGCGTCGGGATGACCGGGATTGTGAAGTTGCCGCAGTTGTCCATCCCGTACCACGTACCGCCGACCCCGTGCGGGTCGTACGAGACCATCAGCTTCGTGCCCGCGATGCCGAGCCAGCGGTTATTGATCGGGTCCCATGCGAACGCGCCCATGCCGCCGCCCGTGCCGACGACGCCGTTCGTGTTGAACGTCGGCGCGGAGGGCTGCCACTCGCCGGCCGCAATTCCCGTGTCGATCCAGTGCATGCCGTCGTCGCTGCTTGTCCATATTCCGGACGAATCGAACTGGCCGATATTCTCGTTCGCGTTCGTGTACGGGTCGTATGCAGTTTGCGCGTAGACGTGGTTCTCGCCGTGGATCAGCGCGACGAGCGTGCCATCGGGCGCGCGGTTCGCTTGCAAGAGCCATGAGCCGGTCAGGTTGTACGGGCCGGTCGTGTGCCCAAGCATCCCGTTATACCCGGTCGCTGGCTGCATGAGCGTGCCGCACGTGGCTCCCTGCCAGCCGCTCGGCGGCGCAGTCTTGCACTTGGTCGTATCGACGCCGGGCGGAATCGGCGGATTGTTGAGCGCCCACGGGTCGGGGCCAATGTAGTAGGAAGGCCAGCCGTCACCGAGAAACGCGAGGATGTTGCGGCCATCCTTCGACATGACGAGCGGCACCGAGCTATCGTTCATGTAATAGCTGTTGCCGCCGTAGCCGGTATTGCCATCGAACACCACCGCGCCATTCCATGGGCGGATCGGCTGCGAGGCGACGCCGACGTTGATTGTTGGCGCGACCGGCATGGGCAGCTTCGAGGCCGGGATATTCGGCGTCGAGCTAGTGCATACCGGAGAACTTGCCTGCCCGAATGCGGAGCACGTAAGCGCCAGCGCACTCAGGAACAGGACTGCTTTGCATAAAAACTTCTTCACGTCGAATCTCCGTTTGGCCCCGCGCTCCCGCGCGAGGCCGTTCTTAGGTTAGGTCGAAGAGGTCAGCGCCCAGTCCATCGAAACCGCCTTCAGGTTCGAGTCAGGGGCTGCGGGCGCGCTCACGTAGAACATCGTGCCAGCCGGGAACGTGTACGGCGTGGTAAATACCGACGTGAACGTGCCGGTAGTCTTGCCCGCCGCGAAGTTGAGCGAGCCGATCACCGGAATCGAGCCGCTTGGAAGCACCGCGGCAATCGCGAACGTTGCCGACGCGTTCGCCTGGTAGATCGCGTTCGCGAACGATCCGGCGAAGTTCACCGGGATAATTCCGCCGCGCGAGCACGTCACAGAAAAGATTGCCTGCGAGCCGACGTACGCGGCAATCTCGCCACCTGTAGGCGCATACGGGAAGCTGAGACGGAATGCTTCGCCGGACTGCTGCACCGCCGAATTCGCGACCGCCGACACCGCCGCCAGTTCCTGCAACGTGGCGTACGTGGCCGCTGCGTTTTGCTGGGTCTCGTACGTGTTCTGCGCGGACTGCTGCGACAGGAACGTTTGCTGCGCGAGGGTCGCCGTGAGGTATCCCGCCGCGGTAAGAGCCGCCTCCGTCACATACTGCGACGGGTCGAAGTTGCCTGCATCCCACGGCGTATTCGCGCCGAACATCGGACGCACCGCGAACGTAGCCACCGAAGTAGCGCGGCTCACCGAGATTGCGTTCGTGCCTGCGCTGCCCCCGTCAGTGCTAGGCAAGAGAACCCAGTTCGAGCCAGCGTTAGCGCCCGACTCTGCGGTGTTGTCCATGCCCCACTGCCAGCGCACAGAGCCGCCGCGCTCGGCGACGTGCCACATGTTCTGACCGCTCGGCGCGCTCAGGATGAGGTTGCCGTTGTAGTTGAGGCCAAACGGGGCGTTGGTGAGGCCAGCGCTGATTGCGAAGGCGCTGTTGCCGACCGCCACGTTGGTGAGGTTCAGCGCCAGCGAACCCGTCAGCGCGCCACCCGTAAGCGGCAGATAGCCAGAGAGGCTGCCAGCAGGCATGAAGTTGGCCGGGTTGAGGTTGCCCGCATCCCAGGCGAGATTGCCGTTGAACGACGGGCGAACGGTCGTGGTAATGGCCGCGCCTGCGATCTGCGCGCCAGCGCTGCTCACGCGCACCACACCCGCGCCAGCCCCTTGCGCCGTGAGAACCACGCCCTGCGTCGTGTTGCCCACCACCACCGCGTCGCCAGCCAGCGTCAGGGCGTTGTAGTCGCCGACCGTGGCCGCCGGCAGGATCGAGAGCGTGCCGGTCGTGTTGCTGTTCGTGAACGCCGCCGCCACGCTCACCGAGTTGCCCGTCGCGCCGTTCGTGAACGAAGGCGAGGCCAGCTTCGCATAGCTCGCGATGGTCAGGTTCGCCGAGTCCCACGGGGTCGCCGTGCCGAAGACCGGGCGCGCGTAGAACGTCGCCACGTCAGTCGTGTGGCTGAACGAGACAGCCTGGTGGCCGGATTGGGCGTTGTAGAATCCGTAGATGCCCGTGGAGTCGGATGCGCCAAAATCGACGTGGATGCCGCCAGCCGTTTGCAGGTACATCGTCGCGGTCGCGCCTGCGTTCACCGTCACGCCGCCGCCGAAGGTCTGCGCGCCAGTGAAGGTCTGAGCGCCCGTCAGGCTCGCGTAACCGGCAGGCACAGCCGTCAGATAACCTTGCTGCCCGACCCAGCCTTCCGTCGCCGCCGTGTCCGTGCCGATTGCAGGCGCGGTCGCAAACGAGTTCTGGCCCGTGAAAGCGTTGTTTGCGCCCAGTCCCGCAAAGCCGAATCCTTCCACCCACGTTTCGGTCGCGATGTTTTGACCCGCCACCACCGGCAGAACGTCGAACGTGTTCGTGCCCGTGAAGGTGTTGTTCGCCGCGAGCACCGCGAAGCCCTGGTTGTTCACCCAGTTCTGCGTTTGCGTCGTGGTCGAGTACGTGGCCGGAACCGCCTGAAGGTAGTTCTGACCCAGCACCCACGCCTCAGTCACGCCGCCCGTGCCGTCGCCACCGCCGCCCGTGCCGCCGCCGCCCGAGTTCGCGAGAGCCGCATTCAGGACGTTGATCGAGACAAGCGCCGATCCATCCGGAGCCGTCGGGATCGTGTCGAACGTCGTCTCGCCGAAAATCTGCACGCCGTTGCCACTGCTCACGCGCACGCCGTACGAGTTCGCATTCCACGCGCCAATGAACAGACCCTGCGTGGAGTTCAATGCGCCGCCGACCGTGATAGCCGCGTCGCCCGCCTGCACAGCCGAGCCGTAGTAACCGGCCGCGAGGTACGGATACACGTTGACCGAGTGCGCGCCGGTCTTGTCGCCGAAAGTCGCTGCTGCGGTCGAGGATTGGCCCGCCTGAGCGTTCGTGAGCGCCGGGGATACCAATGGTGCGGCCCACGCCTGCGAGGCCAGGGAAACGCCATTTACGGCGGGCAGCGCGGATAGATTCACAACGCCAGTGGCGCGCGAGATCGAGAGCGGCGTCGCCAGCGGGTTGCCGTTGTCGTCGTACGAGGCAATCGAGAAGTTCGAGCCGACGTTTTTGCCCGATTCGAGGACGTTATCCGCGCCCCACGCCCAGCGGTTCGTCGGCGTCAGCGTGGTCTCGCCGTCGTAGCCGAGCGTCGTCTGAAACGCCAGTTGCCGCCACGTACCAGGCAGGCCCGCAATGTTGATCGGGCCTTGCATCGTGCCGCCTGCGGTTTGCAGGAAGTTGTTCGTCATCTGCAACTGCGTCGCGAACTGCTGCGCCGTAATCCACGCCTGCGTTGCGAGCGCGGAGCCAGCAACCGTCGGCGTCGTCGTGAAGGCCGTTGCCGTCGCGCTGGTGAAGCTGTTCGGGCCGGTCCACACGTTCGTGCTGCTCGGCGTGACGAAGCCCTGCCCGCTCACCCACGTTTGCGTGGCGATGCCTGCGGGCATGGATGCGGCCGTAACGTAGCCCTGAGCTTCGACCCATGCTTCGGTCGCGAGCGGGTTGCCGCCCGAGGTCGGAAGGATGACGAACTCGTTCGTTCCGGTCAGGGTGTTGTCGCCGTCGAGGATCGCGCAGTCTTTGACGACGTTCGGCTGATTGGCGGTCAGCATCGTGCTCACCACCTTGATCGAGGCGAGCGTAGAGCCATCTGGACCGACCGGGGCAGTGTCGAACGACGTAGCGCCGTAGACCTGCACGCCGTTCGCGCCCGACATGCGAATGCCGATTGAATTGTTGTTCCACCACGGCGCGATCACCAGGCCGTTTGCGGAATCGTTTGTCGCGCCGCCGATGATGGCCGCGTCGTTGTTCTGAGTGATTGGCGTATAGCTGCCATCGAGAACTTCGGGGTAGAACGCGATAGCGCCCCCGCCACTCTCGTTCTGCATCGTGACGGTCGCGACCGTCGATAGCTCCATTTGACCGTTGGTGAAGGTCGGAGAAAGCAGGGCCGCATACGGCCCGCCCGATGGCGGATTATCCCCGCCGCCACCGCCCCCGCCGCCATTCTGCATACGCTCCCATACGCCGGAAGCGCAGCACCACTTCATCCATTCTGAGTAACTCGTTGCCACGGGACTTCTCCAATCAATTCACTTATTTTTTAATGCTCGAATTGCTTCGAATACCTTGCCGTACCACGTACTTCTATTATTTTTTGTGTCCCCGCCGTGCCGCACCTGCTACTTCATCAGACCCGGAAATTCTCCGTTTCGTTGACCCATACAGATTCGGTCTGCATGAGCCACATGCCGTTCACCTGAGCGTACGTGAAGGTCTTCACGCGCACGATTGAGCCTTGCTCAATGCAGGTGTCGGTCAGCATGTTGCCGTTCGTGTCGTAGGCGAACGAGTGCGGCAGCGAGGCCGGATCGAAGGTGATGCCACGGTCGTCTTTGACGAGTGAGCGAATGCCAGCGGCCATATAAAAACTCCGTAAAAATCCAAGTTGGTTAGCCTTCAGATTCGCGTCACGACGGGGTATTGACAGACGCAAAAAAGCCCGCACGGGGCGGGCTTCATGGGATCGGTTTCATTGTGGCGTTACTTGCAGGGCCGCCCGAGTTTGCGGCGCGCTTCGGCGTAATCGGGTTCGTCGCACTCCATTTGCTCGGCGGTATCAACGTCGTGCAGCACGTCGGCGACGACGCGGATGCGCTCTTGCCGCTGGCATGACTTGTCGATATGACCGCCGCCGATTGAGATTCCGAGGACGGGCAACTGAAGGCCCGCAGAACCGGCGACGACGCATGTGGCAGTGGGCAGGCTAATGGGAGCGTTTGCGGACGCCACCTGACGCACCTGGTAGCTGTTGGCATTCACGGTCGTGGACTGGTTGCCACCCGTGCTGTTGCCCGATCCGGTCGTGCTCGCGTTGCCGCCAGCGCCGCCGCTTGCCGTGTTCGTGGCCGTGTTGTTGCCGCCCGTGACGTTGCCGCCAGTCACCGAGTTGTTCCCGCCGTACGTGTTGCCGCCAGTCACAGTGCTGCTCGAACCGTTGAAAAGCTGGTTACAGCCGCTAACCGGCGTGGTCGGCTGCGCGCCTTCCGTGCTGTTGCAGTACGTTTCCTGAGCAAACGCCGAACCGGAAGCCAGCGCGAGGCAGAGCGTGATGGTGCGAAGGATTGCAGTTGAGCGTTTGCCCATGGTGTTACTCCGATGCTTGTTGGTTGGATTCGTCGTCGGCGGCCGCCGTGTGCTTCAGGGTGTTATCGAATACCCAGTTAGGCTGAATGCCCTTGACGTTGATCGGCTTTGCGAGCGCGGCGCGGTACATTGCCAGTGCGTACGCGTCATAGTCCGGGTTTCCGCTGCTCTGCGTCACTTCAGCAGAAACGAGCGACCCGTCCACGCCCAGCTTGACCATTACCTTCGCCGAGATATCTTCGTTGCCATTCCACTTGAGCCACGTCACGCCATTTACGCGGTCCTGAATCGCCGTTGCGACTTTGGAAATAACCTGACCATCCACCTGCGGGCTCGGAGAAACAGGCGTTGCGGCTGCGACGGCTGCTGCTGCGCTTGCGACCGCGTCGGATGCGGCCTGCTCTGCGGCTGCCTGCGCTGCCTGGGCGGTTTGCGCGTCCTTCGTTGCCTGCTCTGCCACTTGTTGCGCCTTTGCGGCCTGCTCATGCCAGTAGATAGCGCCAGCGGCAACCAGAACCAGTAGGGACGCCAGCAGCGCCGCCGCGCCTCCCATGGCCTTGTTGCTCTTTGCCGGGGCTTGCTGAATGCGTGAGAACTTCAGTTGCGAGGAAGAACCCCAGTCGTGAGCCGGGGGCAGCGCGCGCTCGCGAGGAGCGTGCGAGTCGCGGCGCGGCGGGTAGCACGCCCACACCAGCATCGCCACCCAGGCGAGGCACGTCCACCCGAACAGGAAGCAGACGATGAAAATTATTACCGTGTGTTCGTGGCCGTTTCGCTTCGCGATGAACGCGGGCAGGAACGTTATGAGGATGGCCGCGATTACCAGGCCGACGATTACGAAAATTCCAGCACCGAGAATTGCATTGATGTTCATGGGTTTGCCTTCAAAAGGTTGCGTGTGTAGATGAATCCGAGGGCTGCGAACGTCGGCAGCAGCCCCAGGCTTGCGTATGGACCGCGTAGACGGCCCACAGAGACTGCGCCGCTATGCCGATCTGCCATGCGCGCTTCGAGCCGTTACCGGCGTCATTATGCGACTTAGCGCTGCGGGAACTTTTTGAAGCCGTGGCGCGGCGTATGGCCGTACGGCTTGATTTCCTGAAGATCGGCCATGACGTGCCAGATATCCATGTACGCGTCATGCAGGTAGCGATCCTTCGTGCCGCCCTTGAAGTTGCCGTAATCGATATCGACCAGCGCCTTAGCGATTACCTGACCGACGATTTCACGCTTGATGAAAGCGCGGAACTGATAGTCGCGGCCCGGCAGCGTGGTCACTTCGGTATCCTGGCCGAAGACCGCCTCGATATCGCCGTGGCGGCGGGCGCGGACCATAAGAACGGTCGGGTCGCGGTCGCTGTTGACGATGGACAGGAAGCTTTGGTTTTGGCAAATCCACATGGTAGGGAGTCCTCAAAAAGTACGGTTATTTTTTATCGCGGTTTGCGCGCTCAACATATCCGCGCTGTTCTTCGTTCAGTTCGAGCGGCCGAATCGGTGGCCACACAACGCGCAAACCGACATACAGGATGAAAAGAAACGTTGCGCAGGCGAGGAAAATCAGAAGCAGAATCATGTCGCTGTCCATCTTTTCTCTCGCCCGCGTTCGTTTCAGTGATGCCACTCTGCCTTCGCAGCAGACTGGCGTCAAGCGCTTTCTTTCTTTTGCGCAGATTTTTTACAGCTTTACCAGGATGGCTGCGGCGCGGCTCGCCAGATCGTCACGGCCCTGCATACGAGCGCGTGCGGCGGCGGCCTGCAACAGCTTGCGGGAATAGACCCACCTGCCGCCAACCCTCGTCTTGACCGGATATTTGCGTTCAGCGCCTTCGAGAAACGCATCGGCGGGCATATCTTGGCGGTGCTTAGACCCTACCTCGCCGATGGAATCGCGCATGGTATCCGACAGCTTTACGGCCTTCAGAAAAAGACATTTGATCATCGCGGGGTTGCCTTTGGTTGCGCGCACCTTACTGACGAACTCGTCTACGGGCATAGCGGTAATAGGCCCGAGAAAACGCGGGTCATCATAGTGACGCAGGTAGGCCGCCTTGGCGTCGTCTTCAGAGTCGAAGCCCAGCATGGCCTTGTCTTCGTCATAGGCATCCCAGTCGCCCGCCTTACGTTGATGAACGACGTACACATGCGAGGCCGATTCGTTCGGTCCCACGTACACATCGACAGCATCGCCGTCCATGCCTTCCGACTTGCACACGTAACCGTAGTCGTTTTTCATGGTTGTCTTGCCACCACCCCATTCGCGAGTGCTGCCAGCCGGATTCTCGATAGCCAGGTCGAGGCCATTCCATTTCACGCGCGGCTTTTTGTAGTTGCCAGCCTTAGCTTGCGCGGCGCTTGGCTTCGCCCACTCCGATGCGCCGACTACCCGGATTGCCTTCTGCAAGGTGTTCGACTTCTTCAGCGCGACAACGAACTTGTCAAACGCAGCATTGATGCGCGTGCGCTCCTCGCCTTCGGGGAATGGCCTGAACTGCATGCCAGTCAGCGGATCGAAGTAATGCTTGTTATCCGCCTTCGTGCTCAAGTAGTCATTGCGGCGTCCCTTTGCGGCGAGACTGTCTTCCACCCACGATTGGAAAGCGCGAGCGGCCATTTCTTCGGTCCCGGCCCAATACGACTTCGAGCTTCCGTTGTCGAGAATGCGCGCCTCCATTGCGAACGCGGACATTGGCGCACCGGCCTTAACGCTGATCTCGCCGCCCTCTTCATTGCCGCCGTAGTGAGCAGCAGCGATGCGACGCCAGTCTTCATGCGCGGTCTTGTAGCGGCCCTTCAGCTTCTGGCCGTTCTTCGGGCCAAGGTAGGCGTCCACAGCACGCACGGCGTCGTGGACATTCCCGGCGTTCTTGATCATTGCGCCGACGCGGCCAGCGCCCTCGCGGTCCACGTTGCGCTTCGCAATGCGTACGTCCGACGCGGAATACTGGATCGGAGCAGACGCGTAGTGATTGCCTTCCAGCATCGCCGAGCGCAGGCCGATGACGGCGTCGCGCAGTTCGCCGTGCGGCAACAGATCGGGATTTAGTGTGACGAAGTCGTCAACGCCTGATTTCCCCATGCCTTCGGCTTCTTTCGCCATGTTGTCGAGCGCATGGAACCACTCATGCGCGAGTGCGCCGCCGCCTTTCATCTTCGTCATGTTGATGACGCGGTGAACTGGCTCGTAGTGCGCCATTGCCTTGCCGTGTCCACGCGCGCCGAACGCCATTGCGAGGCGTCCTTTCATCGACACTTCGCCATCCTCCGCGCCGAGCAAGTCAGCCAGGTCGGCGAATGCCGCGGCGGTCTGTTCTACGTGGAATTTTGCGGATGAGAAGTCGCGCAGCACCCAGTTACCGGATTGCACGTCGCGAAGGTTGAACATTTCCTTCAGCGCCGCCGTCGAATCGGCGGTGACGTGGCGGCCACCGACGCGCTCAAACGTATCGGCCACCTGCAACTGAAAGCGGGCCGATTCCTGCGTGGACTTCGGCGCACGCATCTGCTCTTTGTCGAGCCATGACCAATCGATTTTCCCGGCCTTCGCGGTCGCTACATGGTTCTGGAACGCGTCAGAACCCTTGTATGAACGATAGCGGATCACGCCAAGGAAGCGGTCACCCATGAGTTGCCAGGCGCGGTGCATTGGGTTCTCAAGCTGGTTGCGGGCCTTCGCCCCGACGCGAATCCAGTCGCGAGCCTCGCCGTGCGCCTGGCGTTGCGCGTCGATCTCTTCGAGGCGGTCTTTCGTGCGAGCGATTGTGTCGCCCCAGGTTTTGGTCGCGGCTTCGTGCTTCTTTTTGGCTTCTTCGAGTTGCTGCGCATGTTCCGACTTCGGAGCCCACTTGCGGCGCTCGCGCTTCTCGATCTCGCTTTCTACGGCGTAGACGCCAGAGCGAGCGCGCTGCACTTCGTTGTAGGTCTTCGTGCGCTCCTCATCAAGCGCCTTGCGCTCGCCGTAAAGCTCATGCGACTTCTGTGCATGCTCCTCGTACTTGGCGGACTCATCTGCGGTCAGCATGAAGCCGTCGTACTCGTCGCGCAGGGTGTCGAGCACGGCGGCTACATCGGAGGCCGTCTTGCACGCTTCCAGGCGGTCACGCAGCGATTGCAGGCCAGTCACGTAGTCCTGCCGTGCGAGCATGGAGTCGGCGCTAGGCTCTTGACCGATAGCCGCATAGATGCGGTCCACCAGGAAACCCGCGCCCGGCTCCATGCCGCCGGCGCGCAGCGCATTCCAGTCCACCTTGCCGAACAGATTCGACTTGGTGATCAGTTCCTTCGCCTCGCGCGGATTTTGCTCCAACGCATTCCAGTCGATAGCCGTTTCGTAGACACGTGCGCCTTCTTTCTTCGCGCGGCCAATCATTTCGGCGGCCAGTTCCTTGCGGGAGCCAGCGATATAGCCGGTATCTGCGTAGCGATAGTTAGAGTCGGACGGCTTATTTTCGTCTGTGGTTGACGTTACATCGGGCGTTGCGGCGGCGTCGCCGAAGTCTTTTTCGGCGGCGGTCTCGGCGGCGGACTCGGTGGAATTCCAGTCAGGCTCGCCCAGTTCGTCACGCATGACCTCATCTACCTCTTGAGCGAGGTCAGGGCGCTTCTCTGTGATATAGCGTGCGAAGTCGGCGCGGGAAAAGCCGTGGCTATCGAAGTTTTGCGACAGCACGCGCAAAACGTCCGGTTTGCGCAATTCGCCGATGGAGTCGGCGGCGATCTTTACCGGGAATTCAAGGTCGGCATCCGAGACTTTCGGCGGCGCGGGGATTTTGTGGCCCGGCGCACCGGCAGTTGCATGCGCAACCGTAACAAGCTCGTCTTCGTCGCGGTGCCAGCGACCATCGCGGAACACCAGTCCGTCCGCGTTGCGCTCGCCATCGCGCGGCCCATCTTCGTCGTCTGAACCTGGCTCGCGGACGGGCTCGCGGACGGGCTCGTCATCCTCGCCCGGCTGGCGAGTTACCGGCTTTTCTGCGCTTCCGCGCGTTTGGTCATCAGCTTCGTCAAAACTGCCGTGGCCTGTTCCTTCTGCGCCGGCGTCAGGTGCGACAGCTTCGCGTTCAAAGTCTGCTGCCAGGCTGGCCATGCGTCCGAAGAATTCGAGTTCTTCCGGGGTGAATTTTGGTTGTTCATCAAGAAACTCCTCAATAGCGTGCTGGGCTTCAATCGGCAGATCATCGAATCCGCTTTCGGATACGTCGTGCGATGTCAGACCCTGATAGTGCTCATGATAATCCTTTTCTGCCTTTTGCGCATAACCTTCTGCGGTGAAGTGATGCGATCCAGACAGGCCGTTTGAAACGTGCTCCTCAAGCTCTGCGCCTTCGAAGCGGCCATTCTCGTCACTCTTCAGGTAGCCGAGTTCGTGCAGCGCCTCGCCCATGCGGTCGAGACTCAAGCCGCGATCCGAAAAGACCGGCTTGATACCGACGCGGACGCCCTTCATGTCGTTGTTGCCGTAGCCCCAAGCACGCTTTGCGTCGCCGCGGCGGATGCCGCCCAGCTTCGCAATAGCGGTCATCAGACTATCGCGACTCACGTCAACCAAACGCGACTGAACACCATTGCGCTTCGCTGCCGCAATCTGCGCTTCAGTGCGGTAACCTTCCGCGGCCTTCTGCCCGGCCTTGACGCGCTCCGACGCGCCAAGCAGTTCGAGCGACTGGTTCGCCAGATCGGCGGCCTTCGCGCCATAGCCTTTCGCGCCGTACCCCATCATCAGAAGCGCGTCGATGTCCTTCGCGCGGGTCGCGCGCTCAATCGAATCGAGCTTAGCATTGACCGACTTCGCGGCAGTGTTCGAGTCAGGCAGCTTCGCGGAGGCAATCGCCTTCAGGTGCGCATCCATGTCAGAATCAACCGAACCGACCACTTTCGGCGAATCTTTCTTTTTGGGCTCGGCCTTCTCTTTCGATGCCATGTGCGCAACCACGTCCTTAGCGTAGTCCTTTGCCTTCGGCTCAAGCAGGCGGTCGTAGTACGCAGCAAGGCCGTCGGCGTCGCCAGCGAGCGCGAAGTCCTGAATCTTGCGAACTTTCTTAGCCAGATTCTCGTCGCCATCGGGAGCGGTCGGCAGATCGCCGCGAGTCGTGGTCGATTCCTTCTTGGCTTCGTCCGCTGGCTTGTCGCCACCCTGCTTTACCCAGTGCCCATCCTTCAGCACGAGAGTTCCGCCGTCCGCAGCGGGCTTCGTATCGCCTTCGTGCGGGCCAGCATCCTTCTGGCCGCCGCCGAGCATGCCGTGGTTCATGGCATTCAGGTCGGGGATGGCGTGCTTCGTTTGCTCGATGAGGATTTCGAGTTGATCTTTCGGCGGGTCTTTCTGGATCGAACCTTTCTTCACGCCGCCCTGAACTTTGACGGCGTAGTTGAATCCGCCTTTTCCGTTGGATTCCAGCTTGTATCCAGCATCTTCCAGAACCTTGTGCGCGATTGCGTCAGGAACGGGCGAATACTTCCCGAAGTCGGCGAGCGTTTTAGGGGCTTCAGGAGCCTTCTCGGGTTCCGGCTTGGGTTCTGCCTTCGGCTCAGGCGCGGAAGCTGCTTGTGCGGACTTCTTCGCGGCCTCATGCGCAGGCGAACCCGGCTCATGCTTCTCGTGCTCGTGCTCGCCTGCGGGCAGCGGCTTCGCGTGCTCGGCGACGGATGCGGCGAGTTCCTCGGCTTCCTTCACCTTCGCCGGGTTGCTCGACTTCCACGCCTCATAGCCGCTTGTGAGGTCAGCTTCCTTGCCTGCGGCCTTCACCTTCGCGAGCAGCGCGGCCTTCTTATCGGCGGATGCAACGTGATACGCGGCCCACTCGCCGGTCAGCGTCTTCTTCCCCTTGATGAGGTTCGAGCCCAGCCGCGAAAGCTGGTCGGTCATGTACTTTTCGTCGGCGACTTTCGTGCCTTCGTGCAGCACATGCGCGACCTTGTGCTCATGCGAAGCGTCGGCCCACCACGCCTGCTTCGAGAGCTTTTCGTGCGCCTTCTTCTGCGAGACCGTGCCTTGACCGGCGACGATCTTGTGCTCGTCGTGCTCGTCGTTACTGACGTTCACCCATTTGTGCGCGCCAGCCACCACCTGGCCGTTGCGCTTCGTGTAGCCCGGAACCCAAATCTGCTTCTTCACCATCGCCTTCATGAAGAGAAGCAGCAGCGGACGGCGTTCGTTCGTGTCGTTCATGGATACCCCATTGGAATATGGATATCCTCGCGTCACGATCCGCCGCCAAAAACGAAAAAGCCCCGGGGTTAGCCGGGGCTTCGTCGCCAAGGTCTCACACGGGCACAGCGTTATGGCGCTGCGGTGTTCCTACTCTGTCTATCGCCCCATAAGGCAGTCAGTTCGCGCTTGAATCCGCAGATTAGCAGTTGCCGCCTTCGATGTCCACATGCTGAATCAGTTCGTCCGCGATCACGCAGAAGCAACTCAGCATAGTGTCATGTGACTGGCTTCCCTGAGACAGCATATGGCGGCCGTTGCGGATTGCCGTTTCGAGCGTTGAACGCGAAACCGTGACCGGGGCGCGCTTGATGAGCGGCGTCGCGTCGGGGAACAGCGTCAGCGAATCACGATGCACGTACACGGACTCGAAGCGGTTGCATTCGGTGCGCGACGTATCCCAGTAGACGCATTCGAGGTGATTCGCGAGCTCGGGGTCGCCCCCGATAACGGTCATTTTCGGGCCGACGTTGCCCTTTATCTGCACGATGTCGCCGGGGCCGATCTTCTTCACGCCTTCGACCAGCAGCGGGCCTTCCTCACCAAGTTTGCTCATGACGACAGCACTCCCGTGGCTTTCATGTTGCCTTCCATCGCCACGTTGCCGTTGATCGTCACCGGGCCGTCGCCGGTATCCAGCACGATAGAGCCGTCGGCACAGAACGTCAGCACCACGCGAGCAGCCTTACCGGCAGCGTCGTACGCATTCACCGCATACTGCGCGGCGTCCTCGCCGTGGTTGTGAGTGTGTTCGGCAAGCGTGCGGTCAGACGACGCCAGTTCCTTGCGTGCGGCTTCGAGTGCGGAGGTTGCAACGGCGAGTTCTTCGTTGCGCGACGACAGCGCTTGATAGGCCGACATGAGCGCGTCGCCACGCAGGCGATACAACTCACTCAGGCCAGCGGCAGAGGCGGCTTCCTGACGGCGCGCGGCGCGCTCCTCTCCGATCTCTGCGCGCAGGCGCGTCGCCTCGGCGTCGAACGACTTCATGCGCTGCTGAAAGCCAATGATCGTGTTGCGCTGATTCTCGCGCGCGGCGGCCAGGAGGTCGCGCTCTGCTGAAATTGCGTCGCGCTCCTCGCGCACGCGGGCCAACTCGCGTTCAGATGCGGAAAACCCGGCGCGCAGCTTTTCGAGGTCGCGCCCGGCAGCGTTCAGCAGTTCGTCCTTCGCGGCCAGCTTCGCCTTGACGTTCGTGTGGCGTTGCTCCCACGTCACACAAGCCTCGCTCGCGTTGCTCAGGCGCGCGTTCAGTGCGGCATTCTCGCCCGCCAGCGCGGCGATGCGCTCGCTCAGGCGAACGTGCTCATCGGTGAAGTGCTGATTCGCGCGGCGCAGTTCCGTTTGCTCGCGCTCGTATTGCGCGTTCTCGGCGGCGATGATTTTCACGTCTTCGAGGAACGAGGCAATCGGGCGGCGGCACACGTAGATCGGGCAGCCCGGCACGTCGAAGCTGTAGTCCTTCAAGCTGTTGTAGGGGTCTTTGATTTCGATGTTCGTTTTCGCGAGCGCGTCGATTGCCGCGGCGAATTCCACTTCATTGAGCGCGCGGCGCTTTTTCGTGGAAATGGTGATGTGCAGGTCTTTTGCCATACTTCCTCAGTTCAAATTGATAAACCCGCCTGCCTACCGGCGTACGTCCTATCTCGTCGGGCTCGCGCGGGTCGAAGAACAGAACGCAAAAATGCAGGTAGAGCAGAACGGGCAACATGGGCATCCTTTATCTGTGCCACGCGCAGAACTATAGCCGCGCGCAGACACAGTGGCAAGCAGAATTACGCGGGTTGTGCGGGCGGTTGCTTCTGCTGCGCGGCCATCGCCATGAATGACTTCATGATGGCTTCGGCTTGCGCCTTCAGCGCCTTCTTACGCTCGACCTGAATGCGGATGCGGACGACGGCCAGACATGAGCATGCGATGCCCCACGCGATAGCGATGGCCGTATGTCCGAACCACACCAGCACGACGAGCATGGCCCACTGCGACGCCAGTTCAACGCACCGCCAGAATGTGCCCAGCAAACGGACGTGAGCCACCTTCTCGGGCTTCATCGGCATGAAGGTATAGATCAGCGTCAGGATGGCGACGCCGACCGCGTAAAACGCGAATACGTTGCCTGCGCCCTTCACGCCTTTGAACAGCCAGAACGACAGCACAATCCACATGATGGCGTTGCGCAGCAGCATGGACAGCGGCTTAAATAATGATTTCAGCATTTCACACTCCATGGTTAGAAAAGGTTACTGCGGGGTTGGCCGGGATCATGGCTATGCCTTTGTGAGTGTCAGACTTGATAGCCTGCGGTCACGTCCTCGCGGTGCATTTCGAGGAAGCGCGAGCAGGTGTCGATAGCCTCTTGAACGTCCTGCGCGATGTCCTTGCCGGCACCGCGGCCGCCCGCCACCAGCAGCTTCTTCACAGCATGGGCAATCGCCGGATCGGTCACGCCGAACAGCTTCAGCACGCGATACACGTCCACTGCGTCGTATGGACACTTTTTGAAGTAGTGGGAATGCTTACGCTCGGACAGGTCCACCATTGCAGGCTTGAACTTCAGGCCGGTCGTCGGTGCTGGGGCGGCATCTGGCAGAGTCAGGCTGATTCCGGCAAAGCGCTCGGCCTGCTCGCTCATGGTCTCGACCTTCACGGTCAGCAGCGGGTGTTCCCGGTCGAATTCGGCCAACGCGCCACGCGGCCTGTCGTTCTCGTTGGCGTAGCTCGGCAGCGGTGTGATCGCGGTTGCGTTGATCTTTTCCGTCAGCCACGTCAGCGCCATGCGCGTGCCGCGCGAGTTCGAGTGCAGATTGCGCAGGTCATTGCGCAGCGCCACCAGTTCGCCGAGCGGCATGGAAACTGACGTGCAGGATTGAGTTTGATTCTCGCTCATGGGAGTTGTGTCGCTTTTGGACTTGCGCGGCTTGATCGCGGCGCGCATCCGGGTTGTGTGAGGGTTCGAGCAGCCGCAGCAGGTGGACTTGCCTTGCACCAGGCTATCGGAGCGCACCAAGACGTAAGAGCCGCACGAGCATTTGCATTGCCAGTGCGCGCCACGTCCCATTGCGCCAGCGGGCGGCTTATCCAGCCGCTCCACCAGCAGCATCCCGAACGTCTGACCCGTTAGGTCTTTGACGTTTGCGTGCATTTGCATTCCGGTACGGCCAAGCTGGTCGCGCGCCGTGATAAGCGCGGCCTTGATTGTGTCCATCAGCACTCCTATTTTCGGTTGAGATACGGTCTATCTGTGCTAGACGCAGATTCTACAGCGTGCGAATCTGCGTGCCTAGCAATTAATGCAAAGTCTTGCCGGGTAACTCTGTGCGCGGCGGCCACGGCTGCGGCCATTCGAAGGGGCCGGGTTGCGGCGCGCTCGGCGCTTGGCGTTCAGTGGGCAGCATCAACGCCCTCGCCCAGCATCCAGTCGATCCACTTGAGGCGGTCGCGACGCTTGCCTGAATATGTGTGGCGAATGTTGCGCCTCCACTGCCAATCGTCAAGCGTCGAAATTGGGTAGTGCGAGCCACCTTCATTCAGCGCGCGATGGATATAGGAGCACAAACTATCTGAGTGCCTCTCGTAGCTCGCTGGAAGGCCTCGGGCGACCGTCTTGATCGCAATGCACACGTACCCCTCGCGCCCTTCCGCGATCAGCTTGCGGGCCTCAATAAGCAGCTTGCGTTGCATCTTATTCAGCATGTGCAGCATCCTTTTCGAGCAGGCGCTCGATCCATGCGAGCCGGTCAGCCACCACCGCGCCATCGCCCGGGCGGCTCATGCCATTCAGGCGCTGCCACTTCGGCACGTCGCCATCGGCGCGGATGCCCTCGCAAATGTCCTCGTTGATGAAGGAGTTCAGCGCGGCAACGTCGTCACAGTCCGCATCCTCGACCGTCCCGGCGTTGAATGCCGAGCGGATCGCGAAGAAGATGACTTCGTGCTTGCCCCTGCGAATCAGGTCGCGGGCGGCGATCAGCAATTCACGCTGGTATTTGTTCAGCATTTCGGAGCCTCGTAAATGATCTTGTAAGCGACGATGTCGTACGGGCCGCCCACATTCATCGGCGACGGCATCTTTTCCCAGTGCTCCCAGCGGAACGTGTCGCCATAGCCCTGACTCGTTTCGCCGCTGCGCAGGCGCACGGTCACGATTTCATCGGGCAGCGACGGACACGCACCAGAGCCGTTATGATCGGTCCACGGTTCATCGAGTAACCAGTCGATCCATGCGATGCGCGCGGCGCGGCGCTCATGGCTATTGAGAAGGCGATGGTCTTCGACCGGGCTTTTCGCGAGCCAGCATTCATATCCAACGTGAGGGTCAATCGCGCTCATGATGAATTCGCGAAGGCGCTTGCCGGCCTGCTTGATCTGCTCGCGGCGCGCGGGCGGCATCGTTTCGCTCATGAAAATCTCTGCCGCGGTGATCGCGAAGCAGATGCGGCTGTGGCGCTTGTCTGCGAGGTACGTGCGCGCCGCCACCAGCATCGCGCGTTCGATCTGATTGAGCGCCATCAGTGGACCCCGTGCGTGGAGCAATACACGGCGTAGGACAGCGCGCCGCCGATCAGCAGGCCCATCAGCAGGCCGATGACCACTTGCTGATAGAAGCTACGGCGCTGCGCCTTGCGGGCCGCTGCGGCGGCATCAGCGCGGAACTGGTCGGCGGGAGAGAGGCGCGCGTGCGGCGCGACGCCACTGGCTTCAGCCTCTTGCAGGTAGTCTTGGATTGGGGAGCGCGTCATTTTGTGCTCGGCTTGTAGGTTGTCTGAGCGTTTAGAAAAGCGGGGTTGCGGCCGGTCACGCTTGCGGCGTCGGCGAGCGCGCCGGATTCGGTATGGCAGCGCACGCTATGGACGAGCACACCGCGCTCGTCGTAGACGTACCACCACCGCGTTTGTGCGTGGATGTTCATTCGGCGCGCTTGCGGGTTTCAGCCTTCAGGGTTTCGAAGTCCACTTGCTGATTGCGGGCAATCTCACGACGCGCCGCTTCTTCGTGGAAGCCTTCGTGCGTGCCGAGCAGCTTGCCGTCGGCGTCATACACGTAGAAGTTGCGCCAGCCGTTTGTGATGCGTACGGCGGGCAGTTCGCGGTATGACGGCATTACTCGACCTCACCCATGTCAATCGGCATGGCGCGCACCAGAACCTTGATGGCGCTGCGGTCTGCGTTCGCCTCTGCGTCAGCCTTGCTATCGAACACGCAAGACGCGTTGCCCGGGTAGCTCGCGCCCGGATTGTCGTAGACGTTCAGATACTTGATGGTGCGTTTCGGGGCCATGAACAAGTCATCCTGCCCGTCAATTCCGTCAATGTGGCGGCCAGTTTTCGGAATCCAGCCAGCGGCATGGATGCCCTCGACTTGATAGACGCAGCACAGGCGCGACGTGTCCGTTTCGATGTGGTGGAAGTGAATCACCTTGCGACCATCGCGGGTCACCATCGGCTCGCCGCGCTTGGCGGCTTCAAGGTCAAACGGTTTCATTCAGGGAATCCTCGGATTGCACGAGCCACATTGATCCTTGTGCGGCGCGTTGACTGATTGGCAAATTGGACACTTCCATCCGGTCGGGACCTTCGCTTGCGGCGTTGCCTTCTGCAACGCGTCTAAGCCCTTCGGAAATTCATCGGTGCGGAACATAAAAGTCCTTATTCAGAAACGACTTCTGCGCCACGGAAAGAATCATAATCTTCTCGAAGCGCAGAATCAAGGGGTTTTTTGAATCAGTTCTCGTTGTACTTCTGGCCGCAGTGCGGGCACGTCGGGCGGTCGTCGTCGCCTTTCTCGGGCTCAGGGTCAGGCATTTCCGGGTCGATCAGGTCTTTCAGTTCGACATCATCGAAGCCGGTCAGCGAAAGATCGCACCCGGCCGCGCCCAGTTCGAGCACTTCCACGCGCAGCACGTCCAAATCCCAGCCGCCGTTGAGCGTGAGCTTGTTGTCGGCGATGACGTACAAGCGCTGCTGCTCGGGCGTCAGGTGCGTGACATCGAGCACCGGCACGCGCTTGATCTTCTCTTTGATCGCGGCAAGCCTGCGGCCGTGGCCGGCGAGAATCAGGTTGCTCGCGCCCACGATGATCGGGTTCGTCCATCCGAACTCGCGAATGCTGGCCGCGATCTGCTCGACCTGCTCATCCGAGTGCGTGCGGGCGTTCTTGTCGTACGGCACCAGGTCAGCCACGTCCACCAGGCGCGGCATGATGAGTTCAATAGACTTCATGGGTTCACCTCGATTAGTTCATTCGGTACGCCAAGCTGGCGAGCGCGCACACCGCTAAGACACTCAATCTTCAATCCGGTCTTGCGAACAAAATCTGCGAGACTATCCCCGGTCATTCCGCATTGGTCGTAATAGACGCTATGACCGATGACCTCATGGCCTTTGGTGATGACCAATCCATCATCCGAAACATCGGTTAGCGCAACCACTGGATGCGCCATACAGCGATCAGGGTTCACCTTGGAAACCACCATTCGCCACGCAACGATTGGTCCAACATGGTCCAAAACGGGCTCGCCGCTGTAGTTCACAAACTCCCATAGCTCGTACCCAGGTTGTGCTGAAACGAATTCGCTCACAATGCCACTCCCCACTTAACCAGTCCAAACCACATGCCATCCTCGCCGCCGTGCCACGCGAACGAGTGAATCGGATAGAAGGCGTCGTCCGCTACTTCGTCACCCGCGCACACGATCAGGAAGTCCACAGCCTGCGTGCGCTTCTCGTCGGGGTCCACCCATACCCACGCATAGGGCGAACCTTCCCACACGCCAATACGGGCCACCATAGCCCCGTACGGAATGAACTCGCGGCGCACCTGCCCGCGCGGGGCAAGCAAGACCTTTTTAATCACCCTCACAGAAAGCCCCTTCCGAGTTCGTTGTTGAGATACTTCTTAATCCTCAACCCAATAAAGGCCATGCAAGGAACCGCCATGCTGTTGCCGAGAGCCTTGTAACGCGGACCATCCGCCGCAGGCTTGCCACGATGCGGCACGTCCGTATAGCCATCAGGAAAGCCTTGTAATCTTTCCGCCTCAATCGGCATCAGGCGACGCACCCGAAGCCCGTGAATGATCGGATTGATGACGCCTGGGTTATTGCCTGCGGTCGCGCCGTTCGAGTTGTGCCAGCTAGACGTGAGCGTGTCCGCTACCTCTTGCGATACCGGCACGATTGGCTGGCCGCGTCCAGTGCCATCCTCGGATGCGTCGAAGCCTTCAGCCCTCATCGCGCTTGAGTTCTCACCATGGATGCGGTACGCCACGGCCTGCTGCTCGCTGATTCCCTTCGCGCAGTGCAGCGTGTTCGCAATGTCGCTCGCATCCCACGCCTTACCCATGAAGCCGAGTTCATACGGCGGGTCAGTCACAATCGCATCCACCGAGCAGTCATCGAGTTGCGTCAGACCTTCTCGCACGTCAGCCAGAATCAAATGGTCCATCTATTTCCCCTTGTGTGTGAAGCGCAGATTATGCGCCATAAGCAGACCCTACACCAGCTTTCCGCCCTCGCGCTGGTGGACGACGATTGTGGCGGCGGGCGGCGCTTCTCCCGGCTTGCTGCCACCACCGCCACCGCCCATTCCCCACGCCGCGCGCTCGGCACCCTGAAGGCTCGCGAACGCTTCCACCAGGGTCTTAGCAGTGCGCGCCTGGTTGAGCCCGTCGCGAGTCCCGGCCTTCTTCACTGCGGCGTATAGCTGGGCACGGATCGCGTGCAGTTCATGGCGATGGCGCTCGATGAGTGCGGCGCGCTTGGCATCAGCAGCGTCAGCGACGATCCGCGTGACTTCGTGCGGCGGCGTGCCGTCGGGAATCTCGGGCACAGAGCGGTCGATATCGGGCTCGCGTTTCTGCGTCTCAGGAACACTTCCGTAAACGTCACTTCCCGATGAATCTGGATTCACGGGATTTTCTGTAACTTTAGAATCAGCTACCCGATGGGCTTTACCTTCCACCGCGATAGCATCAGTCCCCTTCTGCCACTTCTCCCGGTCGGCTCTCTGCTTCACGCCTTGCCTTGTCACGCCTAGCGTTGCGGCGATTTCAGCGAACGTGATTACCGGGTCTGCTTCCCAAATTGCACGGGCCTTCGCCCACATTTCTTTGCTTACCGCTGGGGCTGGCATGTTGTCACCCGTTGTCGATCTGTTTCATCAGCCATCACTTTCAGGTCACGACAACACGAAACGCCGTCAACACCGACAACAAAAGTAAACGGGCGAGGAAAGAATCCCTTGGGGTAATTGGGGAATGTTGCGACAACACCCCGACAACACGCCAAAAAAATTTCTTCGCTTCGCGCATAAAAACCCTTGCGGGCGTTCTGCGTTTCGGGCAGAATTCATTCGTCGCAGCAAACAACCCATACCGGAGCTAAACGATGAACGCAGTCACCACCACCGCAGCAGCACTTGGCACCAGAGCGCGCGCCGATGCGCTCACGAAGATGGGTCGCCTGTTCAAATGCTCGCCGCAGAAAGCAGCAGAGCGCATGAGTAGACCAGCCGCGAATTATCAGGAATACCGCGTCGCCTTCATCAATCTGGTGGACGCCGCGATCACCAACGTCTTCGCCCACGTCGATAACGGGCACCTAGTCATCAAAACGCCTCACTGGGCGGCTTTCACCGGCTCCCCTGACTCCTACGTCGAATCGAACCCGCTGGGCCGCCTGCAAGGCGTGGCTGTCTCCTACTGGGCACCGAAGAAGGACGCAGCATGAAGCGCCTGAAACTGTTCTGCCTGAATTGCTTCTACGTCGGCGTTACCGGCGCGATGCTCGGCTCTTTCCTGTACGCGGCGCTGGGCGCTGGCGTTTCTCACCTTCACCACTGAGGCAAACATGCGCTACATGACACAGGCGGATGCCGAGCGGAATCGCGTAAGCCTCGACGTTGCGAACATTTCGGCATCGGGAAGCGTGAAGGGGATGCAGCAGATTTATGGCTGGCCGAAGGGCGGGCAAGTGCGCGTCGGCGGCTTCGTCTACAACGTGGGCGTCGTGGAAATCGAGCGCGCCCGATCACTCGGCATCCTGAAGGGCGAATGACCATGAACGGATTCGATTACGCGGCGCACGACTCGGCGCGTCGCATGCAGAAAGCCAATGAACTAAGCGACCTCCTCACCGACGAGTCGCGCGTCGCCGACGAATTGCAGGCGAAGACCGGCTGCACGCGCACGGCGGCGCTGCTGATTGCAAAGAACGCGCTCAACACGGCGCGGCACTCCATCAGTGTCCATCCGCCCGCGCTCGCCAAGTCCATGCGCCCTATGGGCGAGCACTTCACCGTCAAGAGCACGCTTGACGCGGGATTCGAAGAGTTTTGGTCGCTTGAGGCCAATGCGCGCGAGCGCTGCGAAGAGTTGAATCGCAATCTCGCTCACCCGGCGTATTTCATCGCCTAACTTTCTGTGTCAGAAGTAGATTTTTCTCAACCACCACGAACGGAGAAGCAGAAAATGACCTTAGTTCAGATGTTTGTCGGCCTGTTTGTCACGCCCAGCCCGGAAAAGCAGGACGAAATGCGCCTCAACCGCGCGAAGCTCGAACTGACCGAACTCGAATGCAACCTCGAAGCGACGCGCGCTCACCGCGACATGCTGAAGGCCCGAATTGAACGCCTCGAAAGCGTGCGCACTGATCGCCCGGCGCGCAGCAGCATTCAGGCACCACATCCCGGACCGGCGCGAGCAAACGTGGGCGCATTCAACCTGCCCGACGCCGCAATGGCGCGCTCCCGTGCGTAAGCACGGCTGCCACAACCTGCCGCGCGAGGCGAAGCCGTTGCTTGCACAGGACGGCTGGATAGACATGGGGCTCGTGTACGAGCACAAAACCGGCGAGCACAAGGTCGGGCGCATTCCGCGCATGGTCGAAGTCCCATTCGTCAACTCCATCGAATGCAGGCACGACAAGCGTTTGACCGATCCGGGTTGCACCGATTGCAAACATGCAAAGTAACCACAGCAGCATCTACATGCGCGGCCTGTTCGACGGGCTGCGCGAAGGAATGAGTCCTGAAATGACGCCGAAGAAGTTCAAGTTGACGCTCGACAGCATGACGGCTATCAGCGGCAAGGTCTTCGAAGCCGTGCCGATTCAAGAGGCGTGGACGGTCAATCAGATCGTCACCGCGCTCGGCCGCACCAGCAGCACGCGAGTCGATATGAAGACGGCCACGGGCTGCCTCGACACGCTGAAGCATGCCGGGCTCGTGAAGGAAATTGAGCGCGGCCTGTTCCGCCAGGTAGTTCCGCGCGAGACCGTGGCCGACCAGATTGCCGCGGCGATTCACATCCCAGCGAGCGCGCCGAGTGTGGCCGAACGCACGCGCGCAGAAGCGCCACTCGAAGCGCATCCGAATTTCAGCGGGAAGATCACGCTGGCCGATGCTCGCGAGCCCAAGGCCGCCGAACCGGACCCGATCTTCGGCACCGTCGGCCCCGCCGAGTCATTCGGCGACCTCGCCGTGAAGCTGCGCCTGAAAGCCGCCGACCTCACGCGCATGGCCGACCTGATCGACTCACTCGCCCTCGAATTCGAGCAGCGCATCGAAGACAACGAGAAGAAGCTGCAACGCTTCAACGCACTGCGCGCGCTCCTCACCGAGGCGTAAGCGAACGGACTCCCCAGTCTTTTCCCCATATTCAACAAGGATTTTCGAGTGAAAAACCAACTGAAAGAAGCGAACCCGGCACCGTGGAATGTGCGCGTAGAGCCGACCATAACCGAGCGGCGCGGCGCTGGCGGCTCCATCGAAACGAAGGCAGAGCATCCGGCGTACGGCATGATCGGCGCGTCGCGCGTGAGCGGCGGCACGATGCTGTTCGGCTCGGACTTTCAGCACAATTCATTCATCCGCGTCACAGTGCGCACCGCTTGCGTCCGCCGCGACCTCTCGACCGACTGGCCGCACGCGGACAAGGAATTGATCGAACTGGACATGAGCGAGGCCCAATGGTCCGAGTTCGTGAGCGCCATGAATATCGGCTTCGGCGTTCAATGCACGCTGCGCCACGTCAAAGGCGAGTTCCTGCCCGGCCTGCCATATCCGGAGCGCCGCATTGACCAATTCCGCGCCGAACTGGCCGAAGACCTCTCTGACTCGCTCGGCGCACTGGACGACCTGACGGCCGCCATCGGCGAACTGAAGCTCTCGGAGAAGGCGAAAGCCGCTCTCTTGAATCGCGTGGACAAGTCGCGATCAAGCCTCACCGCAAGCATTCCATTCGTGGCGAAGCAGTTCCAGGAGCACATGGAAGCGACCGTCAATAAGGCGCGCATCGAGATCAACGCGCACGCGATCCACGCCATCCATCAGACCGGGCTCAACGCGCTGGCCGATGTGGTCGCGCCCGCGCCGGTCCTCGAATACGACATGAAACACCATATTCAACAAGGGGAATCGCAATGATGTATGTCAGTTATTTCTTCGTCACCGTCCTGCAACTGCTGTTCACGCTGCTGGCCTATCTGCTCTCGCCGATCCTGCCGATTTTCACGCAATCGACCGGCTACCTGCCCGGCTGGCTGACCTGGTTCCAGACGCCCGACGCGTCACTCGACGCCGGCTGGCAAGACGGCTACTTCACCGTCACCGGCACGCCGACCGGAATCAGCCTCTGGTGGCTTCGGATGCGCTGGCTGTGGCGCAACCCCGCATACGGCTTCTGCGTCGCGATTGGCGCGGCGTACGACCCCGCCGACTGGGTTATCGACACGCTCACGCTCGCCGCGCCGGGCGGCCCGATCACTCTGCTGAAGGCGCACACGAAAGACGGTCGCCATTTCGCCTACACGACGGCAAGCGGCTGGAAGCTCGGATACAAGCTGTGGTGGGCAATGGACGCGAGCGGCAACCTCCTGCCAGCCGTCCCTGCCTCGAAATGCACCGGCAACAAACTGCCAATCTGCTTCACCCCGGAGATTTAAGCCATGGCAAACCGCCTCGACCTCACGAAATGTCACCTGTCTAGCGTTCGCCGCAAGGCGAAAGAGATTCTCGACGCGGTCGCGGTCGGCTCGCACCCTCGCGAGTTCGGCGGCAAGGTCATCGAAGAGTCGCTCGACACCGCCATAAGCGTCCCCGTTGGTCCGTACTACCGGATTCTATTCACGGCGCAAAGCCTGCGCGCCGTCGCGTTTCTGTCTCACGAGCAGTACAATAAGCAGATTCATCGTCCTCTGAAGCAGTAAAACCCCTTATTCCACAAGGAAATTGCAGAATGTCCCTGATCGACTTGTCCGCAGCATCCCCAGCAACGCAGAACGCCGTCGGCGAGGAGCGCCACGACGATCAACTGAAGCAGACCGCGCTCGCGCAAATGCTCTCGATCCTCAACATGAGCAAGCCGAGCCTGCCCCCGCTGCAACTGGCGGCCATCGAGCAATTGCAAATGGAAGGCATCGCGGTCGGCGTGGAGTTCCTCGCGCAGAAGTGCGGCGGCGAAGAAAACGAATGGGTCAAGCTGATCCGCTCGCAGATCGTGGAAGAGTCCGCGCGCCGCCTGCGCCTGGCCGATGAAGTCGCGAGCGGCACCGCGCCGACCGGCGAGCCGAAGAACGAAGTCGCCGACGAAGTGGTGGACGGCGTGCTGCATGTGTCCGTCGGCTTCGCACCCGAAGCGACCGAAGCGACCGCGGGCGCGATCCGCTCGGCCCTGCTGTTGGCGTTCATTCAATTGTCGCAGCGCTTCCCGGACTCGACTATCGACCCGAATACCGCGCGCATCGCCGCGCAATACGTCACCGAAGACGACGGCGAAGCCTAACCGATACCTAGCAGCTACCTAGCAGCTACCAGCCCGCCGCGCGCGGGCTTTTTTGCGCCTGATTTTCTGTAACTTTCTCTTGCGTTCTGCGTTCTGCGCAGATATTATTCTTTCACCGCAGCAGAAAACCCTTAACGAACCGAGGTTTCCCCTTGAGCAGCAGCAGACAGAAGTACGAAGTCACCTTCTCCTTCATCCACTCCCCGGCGTTCGCCACCGTCACGGTTGACGCATACGACGAGCAGCACGCCGTTCGCCTCGCGCAGGACAACCTCAACAAAGACCTCTTCCCGACCCTTCACCACATTCAACTGTTTGCCTGACATGAAAGATCAAGACATCACCGACGCGGCCCTCAAGCACGGGCTCCCGCTCGTGTGGGCTACGTCCGAGAGCCTGATTGGGCTCATCCGCGAGGTCTGCGGAACCGAATGGCCCGATGAGCACGCATTCCCGCCGTCGCCGCTCTCGGTTATCACGCACCCGAAGCTGGGCAGCATGTACGCCCGGTTCGACCTGCAACTCTACGCCTTGCAGTTCGAGAATCGCTCACGCGCCGCCATCAGCGCGGCGCTGGGGCTCGAAGGCGCGGACGCTGGCGACCCGAACGCGATCCTCGCCGCCATTGAAGCGCTGAAGGCAACCCCCGCAACCGCCGCCGATCCGCGCGACGACTTCGAGAAGCTGTTCCCGCTTCCGGCTGCTTGCAGCCGCTGCGGAACCGGGTACGTTTGCCACGAATTCCACGCGTGGGCAGCGCACGACTTCATCAAAAAATTTGAAGGCTTCAAGGCCGCCATAAAACTGAAGGCAGGCAAATAACCATGGACAACCTCGAACTGACACAAGCGCAGCGCGACGTGTTGCGCGAGCGCGCCGAGCAGGTGACGCGCGAAGGATTCGACACCGCGCACGACGACAAGTACCGCCCCGGCGTTCTCGCCAACGCCGCAGCAGCGTACGCGCTCGGAGCCGCCGACAAAATCGGCTCGAATGGGATTGCTGGCTTCTTCGTTCAGCCGTCCCGCGTCTGGCCGTTCTCGCCCGCGTGGTGGAAGCCGAAAGACCCGCGCACGGCGATGGTGAAGGCAGCAGCGCTGCTTATCGCAGAGATCGAAAAGATGGATCGCGCATCGTGCCGCATCGCGCCGACCGTCTTCGTGAAGGATGCAGCGAAATGAATCAGTTCGCAATCCTGTTCCGCTGCAAGCACGTCCCCGACTTTCGCGGCGACACGATGACGCCGGGCGGCACGTTCACCTGGCTTGTGAGCGAAGAAGGCTACTGGCAGGGCGAAACGTTCGGCGGTATCCGCGGCACCAGCCGCGAAAAAATCCCCGGCAACGTTGTGCTGTTCGACTCTCGCGAGCAGGCAGAGAAGGAATGGACAGAATACCGCGAGCAGATCGGGCCGTGGTGGATCAAGCCCGACGGCCGCTTTGAAGTAATCGAAGTGAAGCTGAAGTTCAAACAAGTCCCCGACGGATACGAGGCAGTGAAATGAGCGACACCCTGAAGAAAACGAACAGCATCCCCGCGGCAATCGCCGCGATCCGTACGCTCGAAGCGCACGGCTACACCTACACCGAAGGCGCGGAATTGTGGCGCCCCCCGCTGGGCCGCGCGAAGCAGCCAATCACCGACAAGGGTCTCATGAGCCAGCTTGGTCAGATGGCGGTTGAGGGCAACTTTTGGGTCTACCAGGGCGACGGCGAGGACCATGTTGAAAGCCTCACCGTGCCAGTCGTTATCGACCCGCGCCGCCTGCGCGTGATCCTCGAAAACGGCAACAATTTCCACAAGGCACTGCAACGCATTGGATCGGCTCTGGACCTGCTCGCGGGCTCGGACATTACCAAGGCAGCAGTCCCGGCCATCGAAGCGCTCAAACAGGCTGCGAAGCGCCCCGTGCGCCGTGGTTATCCGTACGCGGACGTAGGAGGCGAGCCATGCTGATTCGCTACGCCACGCAGGCCGATTACGAAGGCTGGGCGCAAATGGTTGCGGACTACGTGCCCGCTCTCGCAAACGTCGCGCCGCGCGCATGGGCTCGCTTCGCCGCACCGAGCTCGCAGGAATACTGCGTCGTCGCAGTTGAGGACGGTCAGCCGGTCGCGTTCATGCAGTACTGCTTCCACGATTTCCCGTTCGCCACGAAGCCGATTTGCTACATGGATTCGCTCTACGTGCGCCCCGAGTATCGCGGTCGCGGCATCGCAGCGATGTTGGTGGCCTACCTCACCAGTCTCGGCGTCGCAAACGGCTGGGGCCGAATCTACTGGGTCACCGAGAACAACAATCCGATCCGCCCCTTCTACGACAAGATCGCGTCGCAGGGCATGGTTCGCTACAACCAGGACTTGTAAAAATGAGCACAGTTTTCATCGGCAAGGAATACGACTACAACGTCAGGCTGATTCAGCTTATCAACGAAGCGCGCGCCGACGGCATCGTCATCGAGATCAACACGCAGGCGCGCTATCCGCTGGCCGCTGGCAACTTCGACATGATCCCGGCCGCACGCTACTCGCGCAGCGCGAAGGCCACGAAGCTGTGGATGCTGAACATCGAAGGTCCGGACGACATTTTCGCCGCGCCGTCGTTCATGGATGCGATCAAGGTTCGCGACGAGTTCAACGCGTACTGGCTGGCGTGGCGCGAAAAGATTCAGCGCGAAGGCCGCACGAACATGGACGCCATCCCCATGCTGCGCGCCGTGATTCATGAGTGGGACGGCGACGAGCGCGATCACGCCGCCAACTTCAATGAGCACTGGCTTGACATGATCGGCTACGGCGAAGCGCTCGAAGCGCTGAAGTTCCCAGCCCTCGTTTAACTCGTGAGCGCAGCATCCAATGCGTAAGTCGCTCCACAGGAATTGAAATGCGCAAAACCCCGCACAACCGCCGCACCGACGAGCAAATCAAGTCCGCACTGCTCGAAGCACTGAAGAAAGAACACGGCACCCGCAGCGCGCTCGAAAACCGCATCAACAGCGGGCGCGAAATGGTCCTGATCGCCATCAAATCCCTACAAGACGAGGGATTGGTTGAAGCGTACAAGGCGAACGTACAGGGACGCTCGTACACGTTCTACTGCGTCGCCGGGGAAAGCCCTAAAACGACGCGCAGCGGCCCGTGCATCACCGACCCTATGCAGACCCTTGAAGGGTTCCGTGAAGCCATCCACGCGGCCCTTATGACCGGCATTGACCCATTCAGGATTGTGGCGGCATGAACAAAACCAGCGCACGAATGCTGAAGGCCATCGAAATGATCCGCGCTGGCGAGAAGGTTCCGATGGCCGCCAAGGTCTGCAACCTGACTCACGTCGCGATCTACGTTTCACCGCTGTATGAGGAACTGTGCGCCGAGCGGCGCGCGGCAGGAATACCAGTGCGCCACGCGAAGCATCGCAAGCGCCCCACACCCTAAGCGAGACCAAAAATGACTATCAAAGCACGCATCGCCCTGACCGTAGCATTCCTGTCAATTCTCCTGCTCGCCGTCGGCATCATCGGCGCGCTCGGCATGAGCAACGCGACCGCCGCGTACAAGACGCTCTTTACGAACGACCTGCCTAGCGCGGTCGCAATCTCGAAATCGGAACTCGCCGCCGCGCGCGCCCGGCTCGACGTGGCCCGCGCAGGGATTGAAACTGGCGCAACGCGCGCCGCCGCGCTCGAACACGAGGCAAAGATGCGCGAGGCGTACGTGAGCGAGTGGGCAAAGTACACGAGCCTTCCGCATGGCCCGCAGCGCGCGCAGTTGATCGCCGACGTGGAACCTAAGCGCGCCGCGTTCGAAGCCGCGCTCGACGCCCAAAACGAGAACGTGAAGACCGGCCAGGGCGACGCCGCCGCGCTCGCGAACGCCACCTTCTCGGCGTTCTCCGACATGATCGCAGCAGACACGATCCTCAAAGACCGCCAGACGCTGCGCTCAAGCCAGGACTATCAGGAGGCGCTCGACGGCATGAACACCCGTGAACTCATCATGGGCGCAGCCATCGTCACCGGCATCCTCGCAGGCATCGCGGCCTTCTTCATGCTGCGCGCCGCCATCATGAAGCCGATCAACGCGGCCATCGACGCATTCGGCCACATTGCGGACGGCGACCTGACCCAGCCGGTTCCCGCTGGCCGCCGCGACGAAATGGGCCTGCTGCTCAATTCGTTGTCCGTCATGCAGGCGAGCCTCTCGGAAACGATCCGCACAGTTCGCGACGGCAGCCAGTCCATCGCCCTCGCATCGAGCGAGATCGCAGCCGGTAACCTCGACCTATCCTCGCGCACCGAAGAACAGGCAGCAGCCCTCGAACAGACGGCGGCGAGCATGGAAGAACTGAGCGGCACGGTTCGCCAGAACGCCGATAACGCGAAGCAGGCGCGCGGCATGGCGGCGACCGCTGGCGAGCGCGCGGATACCGGCGCAATGGTTGTCGGCGAACTGACCTCGACCATGAGCAGCATCGCAAAGAGTTCGGACAAAATCAGCGAGATCATCGCAGTCATGGACGGCATCGCGTTTCAGACGAACATCCTCGCGCTGAATGCAGCAGTGGAAGCGGCGCGCGCCGGGCAGCAAGGGAAGGGCTTCGCCGTCGTGGCTCAGGAAGTCCGCGCACTGGCGCAACGCAGCGCGGCGTCGGCGAAAGAGATCAAGGTGTTGATCGGCGACGCGACGACCCAGGTGAACAAGGGTTCGGGTCTCGCGACATTGGCGGGCAACTCGATGCGCGACATCGTGGCGGCCGTGCGGCGCGTCACCGACATCATGGGTGAGATCGCCGCGGCATCCGATGAGCAGTCGAAAGGTATCGAGCAGGTAGCGAGCGCCATCACTCAGATGGATGACGTGACGCAGCAGAACGCCGCGCTCGTAGAAGAGGCCGCAGCAGCCTCGCAAGCCCTCGACGCACAGGCTGGTATTCTCCGCAACACAGTAGCGGTTTTCAGGACCGCCTAAGCGGTTCCAGACGCAAAAAAAGCCCGGTTCGCCGGGCTCTTTTCATTTGCAGCGTCGCTTAGTACGCTTTGCCGCCTTCCTTCTCGCGGTTTTCCGGGCGATGGTCAGGACGGACCTTGTTGAACGCAAGTTTCTCGACCACCGCGCCGCCGAGGTCAAGACCAAGCGCGCCAGCCAGATCGGCAATGCGGATAACCGCGTCAGCGAGTTCGACTTCGAGCATCGGGCGATGCGGCAGCTTGTCGTCCATCAGGTTGCGACGAGCGCCTTCCATGCCCTCCGACACTTCCGAATGCACCAGGCACAGCTTCTGCGCCACCAGCGCCGATCCGAGCAGCTTCTGCAAGTCGTCCTGCGGACGCGTTGATAACGTCGATCAGGTTCATGCCCGTCGGGCCGTGACGCCACCAGCCAGCGTCGCGAGAAGCGGCGTGCGATACCGTGACAAGCGCGCCAATCGAATAGGCCATATAGTTTTCCACATTCAGGTCCATGGCGGTTTTCATTTGAGAGTCCTTTGATAGTTGAATGAGAAACGCCCAGCTTGTGTGAACTGAACCCCAAGAGTTGGACATCAATCCAACCCTTGGGGTTTTTTCATGGCGAAGCACGACGAGCAGCTCAAGCTCGAGGTAGTACGGCGATATCTGGCGGGCGGTATCGGTACCGAGGCCCTTGCGCGAGAGTACGGGGTAGCCCGGGCCTTGGCACGACAGTGGATTGCGGAGTACGAGTTGCGCGGCCCAGCGGGGCTACGACGCAAGGGGCATACGCGATACAGCGCACAGTTCAAACGGGAGGCGCTCAAGCGTATGCAGCGGGAGAACCTCTCGCGCACGCAACTGCGGGTGATATTGGGCATCAAGGATCCTGGTGCGATTGCCCGCTGGGAACGCCAGTATCATGATGGTGGTTTCCCGGCCCTGCTACCGCGCCCGAAGGGGCGCCCCCCAAAGATGTCGAATTCAGAACCCGTCAAGCCCCCGGCGCCGGACAGCGAGCCGGATGCGCGAACCCGCGAGCAGTTGCTCAAGGAGAACGAGTACCTGCGCGCGGAGGTGGCCTACCTAAAAAAACTCGATGCCTTGATTCGGGCGGAGCAACGTCAGACACGACGCGCAAAGCGCAAGTAGTGCTCGAATTGAGGCAGCACCATGCATTGGCGCTCCTGCTGGACGTGGCGGGGTTGGCGCGCAGCACCTTCTACTATCAGCAGAAGGTGCTTCAGGCTGGGGATCGTTATGCCGGGCTCAAGCAACGCATCCAGGCGATCTACGAATCCCATCGGGGACGATATGGCTATCGGCGCATCACGGCGGTGATCCGTCAGGCTGGCGAGCGGGTCAATCACAAACGGGTCCGGCGGCTGATGATCCAGCTCGGGTTGAAGTCGGTGGTTCGGCCAAAGAAATATCGTTCATGGCGAGGCATGGTAGGCCGTATCGCCCCGAACCTGCTCAACCGGGAATTCGAGGCACAGCGCCCCAACGAGAAGTGGGTCACGGATGTCACCGAATTCAACGTGAAGGGCAGCAAGCTCTACCTGTCGCCGGTGATGGACCTGTATAACGGGGAAATCATCGCCTGGCAGAGTTCGCCCCGGCCAACCTTCGATCTGGTCGGGAACATGCTCAAGAAAGCATTCTCGCGTCTCGGACGCGACGAGCGCCCCCTGTTGCATTCCGATCAGGGATGGCAATACCAGATGGCCGCCTGGCGCACACTGCTGGATCAGCGGGCGATTCGCCAGAGCATGTCGCGCAAGGGCAACTGTCTGGATAACGCCGCGATGGAAAGCTTCTTCGGGACGCTCAAGGCAGAGTTCTTCCACCTGAACGAGTTTGATAGCATTGAACAGCTACAGGCCGGGATAAAACAGTACATCCACTACTACAACCACGAACGCATCCGGCTGAAGTTAAAAGGGCTGAGTCCTGTGCAGTACAGAACCCAGCCCTTGGACATCTAGCTTCTTTGAACCGTCCAACTTTCGGGGTTCAGTTCATGTGGCTGGGCGCTTTTACTTCGGTACAGCTTCGACTTACAGGTGTTTGACGATTGCCGCTTTCAGCAAGTCCCACTCGTGACCGGCCAGATCGACCAGGCCTTCGATTTCCGTCTTCACGTTCGCAAACAGGCTATCTGCCTTGCTCGCGACTTCCGGCGCTGCGTCGGCCACGTCGGCAGCGCCTTCAGCGCCAGCGTCGATTGCCTGACCTGCGATGCCCGCGACTTCCGTACCAGCGACCGCGACGGCAGCGACGACGCCGCTCGTTGCGTCAGCCGTTTGTACCGCCTTCACGTCACCTTCGACCGCTGCTGCGGCTTGTTGAACCGTATCCGTCATTTCGTAGTCCTGAGAGAGTCTGATTAAGAGTTGGCATGCGTCCACAGCATGCCAGAGTGGCCGAGTGCCCATCTGCGTAGGTTCGGGCAAAGACGGCGGATCGCAACCCGCTGTTTTCACTCTTGAGTGGCTAACCGTCAATCCATCCGACGGTGCAATCCTCACCCTCACAGCGTGGCTCCCCGTAAGGAACGGCCAGTGGCCTACCGGCCGCCGATTCAGGCGTATGCACACTCCGCTTGAATCGACCTCGATGTGAGGGTGCTGGTTCTTTCCACCAGCAAGTCAGGCGCGCCTCACGGCGTTACCAGGCGGCTGCGACGCACGCCTTACACTACGGGGTCAGGCGGGTGTAGTTGGACTCGAACACAACTCGCGAGCCTGTAGACAGACTGCGCGCGCCCCCTCTAGCCACACCCAAAAAAATCTGGCTCCCAGTCAGGGACATCGAACCCTGCGTCGCAATCCCCTAGGGAAGCCTGAAACCCCGCCCAAATCGGCCCGGGAATAATCGTTGTGCGTATTGACTGCGGCGCACCCCGCAGCGGACTCCTCAGACCTTCCTGAGCACTTCCGTGCAATTCTGTGACCCGTATCGCCGGGTCCACGCGGACGGAGCTAACTCGCTACTTGCTGTACGTCGTTCAGCCAAATACCCCGTGCGAGCTTGGGGGACGGTCCTATCCGCTTACTACCGCCATTCACACTGTCGAACCGCGCTAACCCGGGGAGACTCGCGCCATTCAGTCGTCGGATGAATATTCTTCCTGCAACACACAATCCTCTGCGTTGGAAGAACTATATCAAGGCTTTTTCTGCTCTGCAAGCATTTCAGCGAAAAAACTTCATATAGAAAAAGGGAAAGGCTCCTTACGGGAGCGAATCGGCTTGCACCTGCCCTCTCGCGATCCGCTGCGAGGAGGAATGCTGTGACGGCGCATGACCACCAGACCCACAACACGGGCACCACAAGCTGGGGAAGGTTACTCTACAGCGGCGCGACCACTACCCCAAACGCGCCTCACGTTGCCACAACGAACGCTTACTCACCCTTCACGCGGCGCACAAAGATCGGCATGGCGCGAGCGACGACGCGCGTGCTTTCCGGCTCAAGCCATTCCCGGCCCGTCTTCGGATTGCGCACGATGCGCTCGGCTACCGGCGCGATCTTGATTTCGGCTAACTGGGGAATGCGGGTCTTGCCCGTCGCGGCGATCTCGGCGAGGCACACTTCGCGAACGCCGCTCAGGCATGCGCGAATCTGTTCGTCCGAAAGCTGCGAGTGCGCAGCCACCGCGTCAATGAAGTCTTGCAACTGCACCGTGATTCCCCTTGCCGTATCGTTTGATTCGTTAGATGCCAGTGTGTCGTCACGACAAAACAACGGTACAACAAGGGGATTAGGAAGCTTAGAATCCGTCGAACGACGTTTGCGTTTCGCTGTGATCTTTCACGAACTCCTGAGCCTTTTCTGCATTCTTCGAAGGGTGCCAGAGCGGCTTGATTCCAAGCGGCTTCACGTGCGGACGAACCACGTCAAGCAGGTCCTCGAATTTTTCGAGCGACAACACGACGCGCGTCATAGAACGTCCGTTGCGGACATTGATGCCGAATTTCTTGCCCGCCTCCGTAAGGCTCCAAAACCAGCGTTTAATGGGGGTTTTCTTGCCGCCCTTCATGGTGAAACCAGAAGCCCATTCGTGTGTGACGATGCCAGCCGACTCGCAGAGGAGATAGAGGTTATCCGGCGTCATCCCGATCCCCTTAACGCCCAAAATGTATGTCGGGGTTTTGTACTTTGCTGCATCGTAGTCATACGATGCCACAACATCAGGGGCGGCAGCAGCGCCACGCAAACTTCCTGAGCGAATGTGTTCGATATCGCGCCGCGCGTCGGCAAGGCCGTCGCGCAATTCATCGACGCTGCCCTTCAGGGTTCCGACCTGGTCAAGCAGGATGCCGACGACCTTGTGCTGCTCGCGAGCAATAGCAAGAGCATCGCTAGGCGGTTGCGATTCATGGCGCGGCGCTTCATAGCGGCCCGTCTTGCGGATAGAGGGGAGGACTTCGCCAGCGACCCATTTTTGCAGCGGAATGGCCTTTGGTTTGTCTGAGCGCATAAGGAAGAAATTAACCCCCTCTTCCGTCAGAACGGCCACTGGCTGGACTCCACCGGGGGTACGAATCGGTTTCGTACCCTTCCATTCGTGCGGCACCTTATCAATCAGATTAGAGTCGAACCGCGCATGCCCGACTGCGAGCGCCAAGTCTTTCGCAACAAACCACTCAACACCATCATCCACGACGACGCGCACGCCTTTGCCTTCGAATTCGAACGGCGAGATATCCGTCGATTCAGGGGCGCGCGACGAGTTGCGCGACGGTGCGTTATCGGTGCGCGCTTCAGCTTGAGCACGTTTCGTATCGTCAGTTTTCATTTTCGAAATTTCCAAAGTCATACAGGGTTCAAGGTTAGAGCCGACTGCGCGCAGGTATGCGCCAGCGACTCGCGGTGCTGCAAAAATAAAGCCGTCCTCTTTAACGACGGACGGCATGCGAAGGCGAGAATTTTCCGCCTCTGCGATACGCTTGCCGGGCCACTGAACCAGCCAAAGCGAAGGACGTAGGGATTCGTCATCCGCTACGTCCGCCGCCTTCTGGATACCCAGCAGATCGATGAAAAGGCCGCTATTCACAGCGACCTCAACACCGCTCAAAACGATCTTTTTCATTGGTTCCTCAAGGGTTTTCGGTGCAATGCGCAGACTTTACCTCAAGTATATCTGCGCCTCAAGCAGATTTTAGTGCGAGCTAAAAATCGCCAAGGCGCACGATCTTCTGCACCGCGCGCTCGCGCTCTGCCTGCTCGCGCAGGACTTCGCGAATCAGAATCTCGTGCGGGTTCTCGGGCGTCACGTTCGGGTTGCGCACGCAGCGCAGCACCCATCCGATGTCGCCGCACTCCGCGCCGCACGCGCACAGTTCGTCCACCGGCCCCTGCACATGCTCGCCGCACTCCGCGCAGCGCGCCTCGACCACCACGCCGCCGATAGAGCGCGTCAGCGCGCGGCCGAAACACTTTTTGCAGCAGTGCGGCGCGAGTTGCCAGCCAGCGGGAGAGCGGCGCTTCTTCATCGCCACGTTGAGCGGCAGCCCCGACTCTTCGCCGAAGAGGTCCATTTGATCCATGCTATGCCTCGCGAACAATTTCAGGACGTGCCCACGCCACAGACTTGTGGCCGCGACGAATCATCGTCAGCGCTACCTCGATGCGGTCAATCACCGGATCGGGCATATCGATAACGATGGCTTTGCCGTCGGCGACGTACGCCGCCCGGCTGTAGAACAGGCCGCCCCACTTCTTCGGCTTCGCGCCTTTCGAGTTGCGGCCCGCGATGACTTCCTTTTCGCGGTTGAAACAGGACACGCAGACCGTGTGGGCGCGCACCAGGCGCAGCTTGCCGATCAGGCGGGTTCCCTGCGCGGTTCCGTCGCGACGGCAGCGGACACAGACCGGGCGATACTGAAGCGACTGCTGCGCCTTCGGCGCGGCCTCGACCTTCGGTGCGCCGGAATGGATGCGGCCGCGCTCGCAGCCGATGCACTTTTGCAGGCGGCCGGCGCGCATCTGCTCGGGCGCGTCGGTGAAGTTGCGCGCGCACGCGGCCACGCCGAGCAGGCCATATCCGCTCGGGCAGGTGAAGTATTTGCCCGGCACGCCTTCGAGCGTCACGTATTGCAGGGTCTTGTCCTCGTTCTTCGCCACGATCATTTCCTCGAATTTAGTGAACGGTCGGGGTCTTTGGGAGAACCTTAACGCGGGTATTCATGTTCATTGCAACGCGGTCAAACAGTTCATCGAGTTCGTCTTCGTCCATGTCGAACCACTCGTAGTACTGCTCGTAGCAGATCGGCAGGCCAGTGCGCTTCGACTCGCTCACGGCATACTCGGCGCACAGATATCGCCAGTCCATCGGGCGGGTCTTAGCAACCATTGCCGACCCCTTGTATATCCCAGCCGCCGCCGTCCTTTTTCTTCCGCTCGCGAACGATGAAGAACGGGATCGGAAACGTTTCGGCCGCCACCTTGATCTTCACGTTGCCGTCTTCGGTCATAAAGCCCTTCACGTCATGCGCCTCGATGCGACCATCCGCGAGCATGACCATGAAGTCAGGCGTCAAAAACGTGTTGTCGGCCAGCCGGAACTTCAGCCCCTCGAACTTGAACCACGCGATCTCGCCTGCTGCCCTGCGTTGCTCCAGGTAGGCGGCATAGCGCGCTTCCGTCTTGTTCATTTCGCCGGTCTTCAGCCGACCGAGCGCCTGCATCTTTTGCAGAGCGGTTTGCGGCTTCGCTTCGGGCTCGTCGGCGAGGACGATATGCTTGCCGGTCGCCTTCTCGACCACCGGCACGTCAATCGCATCCGGCTTCGTAGCCTTCAGCTTGGCAAGGTGCGCCACGTACTGCTCGGGCGTCATGCGGAACACGCTCATTTGCCGCCCGTCAGTTTTTTGACCACGCCGCCCGTCAGCGCCGCCACGTTGCCAGCGCTCCCGCTCGTTACCTTCAACGCCGTAGAGCCCGCGCCGCGCGCCAGCACAAGAGCCGCCTTCGCCGGGTCGCCAATCAATGCGGGCGGCTCGACGCGCATGTTCGCCACCGCGTTGTGCGCTTCGGCCGCGCCCGGCAGATACGGCGGGTAGTCCGAACCGACACCGCCCGTTTGCATATGCCCGGCGTAGAGCCTCGCGAAGTCGATACCGCGAAACTTCAGATCTTCCGCGCTCTCAGTGCTCGCCAGCTTCACCCAGCCGCCCATTTCATCAACCGCCTTGTTGATGATCGGATCATCGAAGCAGACCGAGCGGTAATGGCCCACGCAGCGAACCGCCTTCTCGACCAGCGCCCACGCCTTCATGGAGCGAAGCGTTGCGCCGCCAGCCAAGTGCTGCGAGATACTCGACGGACGCGGTGCGAACTCACCTTTATCCGGGTCCTTCACGTGCCGCGACAGCGCGACGCGGATGTCTGCAAGCTCGAATTCCTTCAGCGCCTCGAACCACAGCAGCGCCACGTCGTCGGACATGACCTTGTCGTACACCGACAGCGTCGCGCCCAGCACGCATCCGAACTCTTCGATTTCTTCGATACGCATTCCCGTTACTCCATTTCGACCGTCATGCCGTCGTTAGGCGGCGCGTACGGCGCTTCGGCGGGCTCGCCGCCACCAGTCATACCCTTGGCAGCGGCCAGAGCCGCCAGACGCCCGCCAAGCCCCTTGTTTGCGTCAGTAACCGCCTGCGACTTGCTCGCTGCGGTTTGCTCGACAGGCGGGTTTTTCGCATTGGCAATGAACCGGTCGATCTGGTCCGCGTCCTTCAGGCAAACGTGGATGCCGAGGTAAGCCTGCCCGCGCTCGTTCTTCCCCTGGTTGTGCGGCGTCAGGGAGCAGCCCTTGATCGCCAGGCACAGGTCGCGCGGCGAGTAACCCGCCTTCAGTGCGCGGCGGATGACGCCCTTGCGCTTGTCGTCAAGCAGGGACTTCGGCGATTGCATGACCTTGCGCCAGTATTCGAAGACACCTTCGATGGTCGCCAAATCCGTAACCACTTTGTCAGCCGAATCGACCTTGTCGGGATTCATCCCGACAGAGGGTTTCTCCTTCCCTTCCTTGTTCCCTTCCCTTCCCTTCCCTTCCCCATGTGCTTGCACGTGCATGCACATGCGCCGCATGTCATCTAATGTGAGGCCGTCTTTCGCAAGGTCATCGATAAGCGCCTGCCCGGCCACTGGCCGAGCCGAATTGCACGGGCGGCAAAGGGCGCGGAGATTAGACGGCGCATGCGTCCCGCCGATTGACTGCGGAAAAATATGGTCAATCGTCATGTCGTCGGTCGCACCACACCTGCGGCACGCATTTCCATCGCGAGCAAGGATGGTTTCACGCAGTGCTGGCGCGATATTCACGCCACGGTACTTGTACTGTTCGTCGCCATCATCCGCACGTGCATGCACATGCACTCCAGTGCGCGCATGTTCCTGTGGCGCAGGAATTGTCGATTGAGCCTCACGCTGATTTATTACCTGGTGTTTCAGGAAGCTCGGGATGAACCCGTACCGCTCCCCATCCACCTCGTATGAAATGACAATCCCGCGCGCCGAAAGCGCGTCCAATACCTTTGAAAAATCGATTTGGTCGTGCGGAAGAACGTCAAGTTTCAGCGTGCGCGGCCGCCACTTGAAACGCCCTTCGCGGTCGGCGACTGTGAACAACCCAATGAACGACAGCCTCAACGGCAGCCCTGTCTCGACCTCTGCGTCATACAAATCCTCATGAGAGAACAGTTCTGGCTTTACGGTACGAATGCGGCCCATCACTTGACCCCCTTGCGCGTGTTGCACGGAATACACAAGACCCGCAGATTGGCGCGCTCATTACTACCGCCGTTTGCCCTGGCGATAATGTGATCGACACTCAAATAAACCCCTTCAATCTCTGTGTAGTAGCCGTATCCGCCCTTGGGGAAGCGGCGCTCAAATCCTTTGATCCCGCATTCTGCGCACATGTAACCGCCTTCTCGCATAACGCGGCGCTGCATGCTAGTTGGTACGCCAGAGCCCCTACCCATGACTAGCGCCCGGCTTTTCTGCATCTGCCATTCTGTTTTACCTACAGGTCCAATGTTGCCTTCCGCACCTAAGCAGAAGTTTTTTGAGGGAGTCCGCAAAAAAATCCTTGTACATCAAGGGTTTTTTTGCCTACAGTGCAGATACGGACTTCTGTTGCGCTTCTGACGCAGAAGCTTTAACCTTGCGGCCCGGGCGAAGTTCTGCAAAGCGCATCAGGTGTTCAAGGCTGACAAGTTGTTCGTCCGTGGGCAGCCAGCCGATGAAGCGCGACGGATAGATCAGGTGAAGTTCTGTAATGACGCCACCGAATGCGGCAGAAAGTTTTTCTGCGGCGCCGTACGACGGACGGCTCAGGCCACTTTCGATCCGGGAAATCCGGCTGTTATTCATGTCGACCATTTCGCCGACTTGAACGAGTGAAAGGCCCAGAGCCCGGCGCAGAGTGCCAAGCGGCGTCTCCTGTGCGTAGCGCGGGACCGGGTTTTCTGCTTCACGTGACATAAAAGTTCCAAAAAAATCGTTGTGGAGCCGCCATTATGCTTTACGCGCAGATTAGGCGCAAGGCGCATCAATCCAACCCCGTCAATTAGCTGGTTGCAAGACCGCAACAGAAACGAGGACTGAACCGAACGGAATTTCCACGAAAACTTACAGAGGACTACCACCATGAATCAGGAAATCGGCAGCACCATCAAGTTCCACCGCAAGCGGCTGGGCCTTACCCTGACTGAGCTACAAAATAGGACCGGAATCAACAATGGCAATTTGTCGAAGATCGAGCGCGGTCAGCAATCGCTTACAAACGACTCAATGAAAGCTATTTCGAAGGCGCTCGGAATTTCCCTTTCGGAACTTTTTTCTGCGCGGGAGGCACAGGCGGTAAATCTGCGTCACAATGGGCACACGAAGCCCGCAGAGCATCCGTTCGCCGGAGACTTCGATTCCATCGACCAAATATCCGGGGATCAATTCGTGTCACTTCCCAGCATTGCACTTAGCATTGATGCCGCACGGGGCGGCGTAAAAGTTGTTCAGGACCGCGCGCACTCGCACCTTTTCACGGGCGACCCGCTGAAGTCCATCGAGTTTTCGAATCTCGGTGCGCTCGCCTTCCACGAAGTCGGCGACGACATGATGGAGCCACGCCTGTTCAAGGGCGATATCGCCGTGGTGGATATGGAAGACCAGACCGTACCGGCGAGCGGCGGCGTCTTCTGCGTTGTGCTGGATGACGAAACCGTCGAATTCCGGCGCTTGATGCCCTACCCGGGTAAGGGGCTCCGGATCATGTGCGATAACCATAAGTATCCAGAAATGGTTCTCGACGCGCGGCAGACGGCGGCCATCCACATCGTCGGGCGCGTGAAGATCGTACGCAGCACGTCAGGCCTGTAAGCAGAAAGAGCCCGGTTCGCCCGGGCTTTACTTTGCGCTTGACTCTGCTTATTACGCAGAATATGATTCCTGCCTTGACTCCCTAACCGAGGAAATTATGACCGAGACGAATAAGGAGGTTCCCGTGAGCCTGACCGAGGCGCTCAATGCGCACGGCATCGCACTGACCGCCGTCATGGCGAACAAGGTCTTGCAGGCCGCTGGAATCACTGAACTGCGCTGGCGTCCGTCGTCCGTCGCCACGCGCCCAGCGAAGTCGTACCGCGCCGCCACGCCGAAGGGCGAGCAGTACGGCGCGGTCAATGAGAAAAACTCCGTGCCGAGCGGCGACCCGATCCTGCTGAAGTATCTGTCGTCGCGCTTCTCCATCTTGTGGAACAGCCCTGACGTGCAGGCAACGCTGGCCGATCTTGTCAGCCGTTGCGAGGTTCGCTACCGCGAGACGGACTCGACGGGCGTCTTCTAACCTATCTCCTAGTGTCGCTTTTGGCCCGGCTAACCCCGGGCCTTTTTTCGTCAAAAACTCTTTGCGAACCGCAGAAACACCCTTGCGCAGATTCTGCTTTCTGCGTAAGATGCAGATACTGTTTATCGGGGGCGGGCTCCTGGTACGAAGAGAGGAACTGAGTATGTCGTTCAACCGTGTAATCGAAGTTCGCGCATCGTCATGGGGCGCACTGTTCGATTGCTCCTACAGGTGGGAAGGCGAGCACCTTCTCGGCATGCGCCGCCCGTCCGGGATTCGCGCGCTGCTAGGCACAGCGGTTCACGCTGGTACAGCCGCATTCGATCAAGCAAAGCTCGACAAGCGCCCAATTACGGCCATGGACGCCGCGGACGAATTCATTCGCACGCTCCACAATCCGACGGACGATGTTGACTACAAGCAGGACCGCTCCATCAACATGCGCCAGGCAGAGCAAATCGGCCTGACCCTGTTGACTAAGTACTGCCACGAAATCAGCCCGCGCTACGAGTTCAAGGCCATCGAAATGAAGATGCAGCCGCTTGATATCGACTGCGGCGATGGCCTGATCATCCGCCTGAAGGGAACCATGGACCGTGCGCGCATCGCGCACGCTCACGAGGGCCATGGCGCTCTGATTCCTGACGTGAAGACTGGCGCTCGCCTGTTCAACGAAGACAACGAAGTAATCCTCAAGGCCCGCTCGGCACAGCTTGGCGCATACCAGCTTATGTACGAGGACAACACTGGCGAGCATACCGTTGGCTCCGAGATCATCGCGCTCGAAACGACTGCATCCGCACGTGTAGGCGTGAGCAAGACATTCGACGCCAAGCGCGTTATGACGGGGACGCCTACTCAGAAGGGCTTGATCGAGTACGCAGCCGGGATGTTCCGCAGCGGGGATTTTTTGCCAAATAGCCAGAGTTCTCTTTGTTCCGAGAAATTTTGCGCAAGGTGGAATACCTGCATGTTTAGGGACCAGTAATGCGCAAGAAATAATTTGATTATGAGCTAACGAAGACGCTCTATCTTACCGAAGCAGGGATTCAGATGCGATACAGAAATTCGAAACGTAATTCTTATTAAGAGGACTCCTACAGTGGCAACGTCAATCTCCGCGCTGAAGTCGGATGCGCAACCCGTAGCAAAGAAGCCGAAGACGATTTTCGATCTTCTCATGGACGACAAGGCAAAGAAGGCGATTCAGGCCGTCGCTGGTAAGTACATGACGGCGGATCGCTTCCTTCGTCTGGCTATCAACTGCATCAAAAAGACGCCGCGCCTTATGGAATGCGACCCGCAAAGCGTGCTGGGCTCGTTCATGGCATCGGCAGCGCTCGCGCTCGAACCGAACACGGTATTGCAGCAAGCCTACCTTATTCCGTACGGCAAGCGCTCGAAGAACCCGCAGACCGGGAAATGGGAAGTGAGCAGCTACGAATGCCAATTCCAAATCGGATATCGCGGCTTTATCGCGCTCGCGCACCGTTCACCGTACATCAAGACGATTGACGCTGAAGCCATCCACAAGGGCGATCACTTCAAGCATCGTAAGGGCTCGGAAAACTTCCTCGAATACGAGAAGGCTCTTGAAGATCGCGGCCACCTGATCGGCGCGTTCGCTCACTCGCACTTGACCGACGGAGGCGAAGCGGCAACGGTCCTGACACTGGACGATATCCACCGTATCCGTGGTCGCTCAGAGACGTATCAGGCGCTCCTGAAGGGCGTAGACAAGGCAAGCAATGACTGGGAGATTAAGAAGACCGAAGAAAAGCTCGCAGATACGCCGTGGGTATGGGCCGAAGATGACATGTCGGCTAAGACTGCGATCAAAAAGCACTCGAAGTTCCTGCCCTTGCAGCCGGGCGATGGCATGGCGGCCGCAGTGGCAATCGACGCAGACCGCGACGATGGCAAGACGATTGACATGGCGGACCTCGCGAACCCGGATGTTATGCGCGCGGTAATGGAAGACGGCGAAGCGCCGACCACCGACGAAGCGGCCCCGGCAGCGCTCACGAACGAGCCGGGCGGCCAGTCGATTGATTGGGCAAACGAGCCGACGACTGAGCGCTCGAAGGTGGACGTGGGCCACTTCAACGCGCAGCAGCAGCGCGAGGCAGCGAAGCAGCAAGCGACGGACGTTCAGCCGACCACGAAGGGCGACCCGGTAGTCGCCAGCGCCGAAGAACTGGAAGCGCAGATCAACGCGGAAACGAACGGCGATGAACTGGACCTTCTGGCCGATCAAGTCCGCACCCTTCCCGCCAAGGATCAACCGCGTCTGAGCAAGGCATATCGCGCTCGCGTCGCAGCACTCTCGAACACCCCGGCAGCATCGGGCCAAGCATCTTTTTCGATGGAGTAAGTAGTGAAGTTCACGAATTTAAAAATCAGCAATATCTTCGGCGCGCGCCATATCGAAATGGCGCTGGAAACACCGATCACGCTGTTCTGCGGTTCGAACGGGGCTGGGAAATCGTCTTTGCAAGAAGGCATCCGCATGGCGTTCAGCGGCGACACGACGCGCGTCAGCCTGAAGCGCGACTATCCGCTGATCGTCACCGAAGGCGCGAAGGCGGGCGGCGTGCGCGTGACGACCGACTTGGGCTGGGCATCCATCGCCATGCCGAAGGGTCTGCACGCGCTCGGCGACGGGCTCGACAAGGGTCTGCCTGACGCGCTGCCCTACGTCCTGAATGCGCAGGCGTTCGCGAGCATGAAGGAAGACGACCGCCGCACGTTCCTGTTCGGCCTGACCAACAGCCAGGTCACCGAAGAGTCGCTCAAGCGCATGCTGAAGGAAGCCGAGTGCGACCCGGCGCGCGTCGCGCAAGTGCTCCCACTGCTGAAGTCGATCATCGGCTTCCCGGCCGCCGAGAAGTTCGCGGCCAGCAAGGCGACCGAAGCCAAGGGCGCATGGCAGCAGATTACCGGCGAGAAGCACGGCAGCGTCAAGGGCGAGTCGTGGGAAGCCGAGAAGCCGACGTTCGACGTGGACGCGCTCGAATACTGGACCGAGGAAGTCACGCATCGCCGTGACGACATGAATAATGCCGCTCAGGCGCTCGGCAGCCTGAAGACGATGCACCAGCAGGCCGCGAGCGAAGTAAGCCGCCGTGCGCTGCTTCAGAACCGTGCAGACCGCGTTCTCGAACTCACAGATATCGTGAAGGGCGATACCGCCGCGCTCGCTGCACTCGAAGCCCGCGTCAAGGAACTCGAAGAGGCTGCTGGCGAAGCGCCGAAGGTCGGCATCGAACACGACTTCGCCCGCGCCGTGGAAGACGCGCTCGACTGTCTCGGCGACGATCCGCGCGCCAGCATCGCGAGCACCGTGGCGAAGCTGAGGGTTCCGTTCGACGCCTACTGCGCGAAGTTCGGCTTGCCGAGCAATGCCGGCGACGAAGCGGCTCGCGCGCAGCTTCCGGAGGCCCGCGCCAAGGTCACCGCGAAGAAAAACGCGGTTCAGACCAACACCCGTGCCCTGAAGGAATGCGAGGCAGCCGCCGCGCAACTCGCCGACATGGGTGAGATCGAGACCGTCACCGACGAAGCGATCAAGGAAGGCGAAGGGATCATTGCGAAGCTGCAAGCGGCTCTCGATGAGGCCGGCGCGGAACTGAACAAGATCGCAGTGGTTCGCGACGCATCCGAAGGCTCAGAGAAGAAGACGAAGGATGCCGCGGCGGCACACGTCGAAGTGCTCGAATGGACGAAGCTCGCGAAGGCGCTCGGCCCCGACGGCATCCCGGCGCAGATTCTCGCCAACGCGCTGAAGCCGATCAATACCGAACTGCGCAAGTCGTCGCTCGCAACCGGCTGGCGTCAGGCGTCGATCAACCCGGATATGTCGATCACCGCAGAAGGCCGCCTTTATAGCCTGCTGTGCGTGTCGGAGAAGTGGCGTATCGACGCCATGATTGCAGAGGCAATCAGCAGCATCAGCGGGCTCGGCGTGCTCATGCTGGATGGCGTGGATGTGCTCGAACCGAAGGCCCGCCCTGAACTGATTAAGTGGCTCCACGGCCGCGCCGTCGAAGGGGCGATCAACACCTGCATCCTGGCCGCGACGCTGAAGGAGCGCCCGAAGGGCATGCCGCCGACGATTCAGGCGGTCTGGCTCGAAGAAGGCGCAGTCGTTGAGCCGGAAATGGCAGCAGCAGAACTGGCAGCAGCTTAAAGAACCCGGGCCGCCGACGCGCGGCCCATCAATGGAGTATCACCGTGGCATCAGTCAATAAAGTCATCCTGGTCGGCAATCTCGGAGCCGATCCTGAGCTCAAGTATATTCCGTCAGGAGACGCGCTCGCGAGCATCCGTCTGGCGACGACCGACAAGTTCAAGGATAAGCAGAGCGGCGAAATGAAGGAGTTGACGGAGTGGCACCGCGTCACGTTCTTCGGCCGCCTCGCGGAGATCGTAGGCGAATATCTGAAGAAGGGCGCATGCGTCTACATCGAGGGAGCCCTCAAGACCCGCAAGTATCAAGCGCAGGACGGCACCGACCGCTACTCGACGGAAATCGTCGCGCGTGAAATGCAAATGCTCGGCGGCGGCAAGCGCGGCGACGGCGAGAGCGATGGCGGCGGCTACTCGCGCGAGCGCAACACCAACGCGGGCAACGGCAGCCAGCGCCAGCCGCAGGAGCGCACCGGGCCGAAGGCGGGAAGCGCCGGGCAGAGTCGCCACCAAGGCGGCGGCCCGTCGGGCGGGTTCGATGACGAACTCGATGATATTCCTTTCAGTCCGCCTTATCGCGGCTTTCAACTTCTTTGCTGCGTCTAACTGTCTGCGCCTGAAGCATTATGAAAACTTGTAAAAAGTGTGGCGAGCAGAAGCCCCTCGAAGGCTTCTACAAGCACCCGAAGATGGCTGACGGCCACCTTGGCAAGTGCAAAGAGTGCTGTAAGGCGGCAGAGCGCGTGCGGCAGGTTGAGAAGGCCGATGAGATTCGCGCGTATGAGAAGTCCCGCGCGAATCAGCCGCACCGCGTCGCGGCCCGGCTCGCCTACCAGCAGACCGAGCAGGGGCGCGAAGCCGGGAACCGCGCGAAACGCAGGTGGATCGAGCTGCACCCGAAGCAGCACGCGGCGCATGTGGCAGTCGGAAACGCGATCCGCGACGGCAAGCTGATTCCGACGCCCTGCATGGTTTGTGGCGCGGAACACGTCGAAGGCCGCCACCCGGATTACGACGCCCCGCTTGATGTCGTATGGCTTTGCGTGCCGTGCCACGAAGGGGCGCATTCGCTTGTCCGCGAATCTGCTTCACACGCAGTCCCATAAACGTTAAAGTGTGCGCTGCGCAGATTTTCTGCGCGGCCCACAAACTGGAAATGCAGAATATGAACGAAGTGAAACTCAGCGGCGGCACTCTCACCCTGACCGACCCGGAAACTGGCGAGAAGTACGAATTGCAAGCGGAAACCCTGCGCGCCATGGTCGGCGACATCGCGAAGGAATGCCCCGAAATCGGAGCGCCGCCCGTCGAACTGTTCGATAAAGCAGAGGCCAATATCGATCAAGACGTGCTCGACGCGCTCGTGCTGAAAGATGCTGGGCACGCCGTCAAGCGCATGGAAGGCGAGAACCGCGTCGAAATCGGCGCACTGAAGGCGACGCCGAAGGCCACGGCGACCGCCGTAACGCTCAACCGCAAGCAGCGCCGCGCGAACGATAAGGTGCGCCGCTCGGCGAAGTATCAGCAGGCCGAAGCGAAGCGCCGCGCCGCCGCCATGAAGGCCATGCAGGCGCACCACGACGAGCAAGAGCGCCTGAAGGCAGAGGCTGCGCTGATCGACGTGCCCTTCGCCGACCCGCGCCATATCGGCAAGATTACGCGCGTGTTCGCGCCAATCGACGCCGCGATCAACGGATACGAGTCCGGCGAGGTCGCGACGATTGAAGACGGAACCGCCGTTATGTGGGTCAACGAGGAAGGAACCTGGTTCCCGGCTGTTGCGACCCTGCGCGCCATCATCGAAACGTACGCAAAGTTGGGGCACACGCACGGCTGGCGCAACCATAACGCGGGCCTGACGCACCTCGCAAACCTTATCGAGCGCGGCGAGCAAATCCATCAGAAAGACATCGACGCGGCGCGCAAGACGATCGAATGGATGAAGTATTGCACCCTGACGATCACGCCGCGCCAGTTCACTGCCGAAGCTGTTGAGGTGCAGGTTGCGTCTGAAATGCGCGATGCAGGTATCGCCCCGCAACTGACCGACGCGGACCTTCTGCGCGATGCCGTTTAACTCCACCTTCAAAAACCCCGGCAAAGGACTTTCTCGCAGCGGGTTCGCGAGGAAGCCCCCGAAGCCGAAGGCCATCATCGCCAAGGCGACCGGAGAGCCCGTGAAGGCGAAGCCGCGCAAGGCGATGAAGGCGAGCCGCCCGAAGGCGAAGACGGCGGCAGAGTCTGACTACATGGGTCGCGTCGCGCGCATGGGCTGCATTGTGTGCCGGAATCTCGGGTATGGCGAGTCACCGTGCGAACTACACCATCCGCGCACTGGCGCGGGCGGCGGGCAGCGGTCTGCGCACACGGACGTTATCGGTCTTTGCCCTAATCACCACCGGCTCGGCGGCCACGGCGTCGCATATCACGCTGGGCCGGAAGAGTTTGAGCGCCGATACGGTACGGAACTTGAATTGATGGCGCAGACGCGCTGCGAATTGGGAGTGGAGCAGTGAAGCCTATTTTTCTTGACCTTGACGCCACGGCGGCGACGGTCGCGCTTTCCACCGGCAACGTGCAGAAGCTAGTGCGCGAGGGAAACTTCCCGAAGCCCCGTGCACTCTCGCCGCGCCGCGTCGGCTGGCTCGTTACTGAACTTGAGGCGTGGGCTCTGTCTCGCGCGCTGGCGGACATGCTCCCACCGCCGAGCGGCGCGTGACGTGCTCTGCGGCCAGCCTCTCAAGCTCCGCATCTAGGCGAGTCAGCCACTCCATTTTTTCCGGGTCGAACTTGTACAGGTTATAGACCCCGGCAACCCCAGGCAGCATGTGGCCGATGATCGACTCGCCAACGTCGTGCGGACAACCGAGCGCGGCCAGAAGCGTTCGCGATGATCGCCTAAGATCGTGCGGGCCCCAATGCGTGACCGTCAGCCGCGTGCGCTCCCAGTTCTCGCGAATTTTGCAATAGGGCTGCCTGAAGTAGACGCTTTCCGACACTACTTTCTGCTGCGTATGGCCCGGCCCCTTGTCCGATGGGAACAGATACCCCTTCCCGTGCGCAGCAATGCGTCTTCGCACGATCAGCGCGGCGCGACTAATGAGCGGGACACGTTGATCCATGGCGTTCGCGTGGCGGGCGTTCTTCGTCTTGTGCTTCGGTATTGTCCACACGAGCCCATCGGGCGTGTCAGCGACTTCTGAGCCCATCATTGCCATGATTTCAGCGCCACGGCACCCGGTCCACAAATAGAGCGTTAGCGCGTCCTCAACGAGTCGCGAGAAGTTCGGCAGCCAGACGATCAACTCGCCCAGTTCTGCCGCCGACAGCACGCGCTTGGCGGTCCCTATCTTCTCGCCAGCAATCGTCTTTCCCGTCGAGCGCAGCTTGCCGCGCATAATCGAGCGCCAGTGGTTCGGCGTCGCGTCAGGAAGGCGGCCAGCATCGAGCGCGTGATCCCACGCGGCGGCCAGTTCGCGCTTCAGGTTACCGGCCTGCACAGGGATGCTCGCGTGCGATTCAATCAGGCCGAACGAGTCGCTGCGCGTCAGTGTGGCCGCATCCTTGCCGGCGAACGCTGCCGGTATCATCTTCTCGAACATGCGGCGCACTTCTGCGGCCCCCTTCGCCTTTCGGTTCGCGTCCACATGGCCGGTTAGATACGCGTCACAGACGGCCCGCACGGTCTGCGCGCCCTGCGGCGCACTCGCGACCTTCGGAGCCGCTGCGCGCGCCTCTGAGCGCTTCTTCGAGGGGTCTTCGCCGTTGGCTACAGCGTCGCGCAGTTTCGACCATGCACCAGCCGCCGCCGCGACCGGCATGGCGGGCCACTCGCCGATCTTCACCTGACGCATGAGTCCATCAATCGGCGAACGGTATCTGAATGACCATGAGCGGCGCGATGCGGTCACCACGAGCCGAAGCCCAGGGCAACCCTCTACGTTAAGATGCTCACCGGGCGGGAGCGATTTGGCGGCGTGTGCGTCGAATTTCATGAGGCGGCCTCGTATGATTGGTTTTGGGCTTGCGTCGATTTTCCCGACGCGTCGATTTTAGCCCATGCGTCGATTTTCGAAAAAAACGACGCAAAACAATCGAATGTTGTTGCGCGTAGTTGGGCGTAGCTGGGTAGATTAAGATTGGGCGAAACGCCCGTCAGATATGGAGTTCAAGGCATTGCAGGCAGCAAACCCAAGCCCAGCAAGGGCAAGCGAGAAAGCGGAAACGCCAATGATGCAGCATTAGAGGCGATAATGCCTCTAACCCATACCCAGTAAGGCTCGAATCAAACAAAACTCCCATTGGGCTACACCTGAGCTACATAATGTTGGCGTTACTTGGCAGGATGTAGCCCAATAAGCTGGGCTACAAACAGACCCCTCCACGCCCTCGACGATCCCCTTTTCGCCCGGAAACGGCCGGTGGGCCAAGGGGAGCAGCCAACACACGCTGATGGTCCATCAGTATTTGCGCATCAAGTCTGTTTTTCTTCCCTTCGTTGATTTGTAGCCCAATTCGGTGCCCCCGCCGCCGCGCCGCGGCAGTTTGTAGCGTCGTCCCGCTCAGCCGAAAAAACACCCTCCCGCCCGTGGTCGAGTCGGCCGGCTGCGTCCGATCGGCGGCAGCCTTGTGCCGCTCGGCGGCATCGACTTCGCAGCCTCACCTGCGTAGCGTGGGGGATCGACTGCGGGCGCAATGCCTCCGGGTCCAGCCCAAGAGCGGAGCGAGGAATGTTGAGAACAGCGGTAAGAGCGGCGACACGGTGGCTGATCGAGCAGCGCAATTTGCTGGCGCTCGGCGTGCTGTGGTTTGCCGTCGCGGAGGCGTTGGTCTTCCCTCACGGTCCCGACACCGGACTCTTCATTGCCGGGGGCGTCGCCCTCGCATTCGGCCTGTTTTCCCGATCCCTTTATGCGTGCGCCTCGCTGCTGCCGGTCTGGCTCGCGGCCGCCCCTGACGCGGCCTTCTACCACAACCATTTGCTTTTGGTTTTCACTGCGGGTTTCACGATCTCATTCCCTCTTGACGTCGCAAGCGCCCGCATTCGAGCGATCGAAGCGCGGCGTTTGAGGGAGCAGTGACAGCCGTTTTCGGCGCTTTGGGATTGCTACAAGGAAATTGACATGAGTATGCTTTCGCTCAATCTGCGCGCTGTGGACCAATTCCTCGCGGTCAGATGTCCGCATTGCGGTGTTGTGCCTGCGAAAATGCGCTGCGTCGACGGAGACACCATTCCCGGGCTTATCCCTCCATTATCCGAGTCGAGAAGACATCCCAACGCATACGAAAATTCACTGGACATCTGTTTTTGCGAAAGTTGCGATAAGAAAACGATCTTGTTCCAGTTGCTCTTTATGAACCAACCCGAAAGCGACCAAGTTCTGAATCTTTTGCGGAACAACAGCGATCCCGGTCCGCCACGTATATATTGGGCCGAGAGCCGGGATTTTCTGACGCCGAAATGGGTCATTACCGAGTTTCACACCCAGCACGGTCTAATGCATCGGCATCAATTCGGGTTTCTCAAGCCACAGAAAAATGCAATAAAAGAGTGGGTCGTTTTATTTCTTTCTCTGTGGGACGATCTGCGCGATTTGAATCGCCAACCGATTTCGGTGTCGTTGGAGCACGCGGAGTTGCAATCCGTCATTCGAAACCCGCATGCGTTTGCGCTCACCCGCCCGCCTCTCGATAAATTATTGGATCGCCCACTCATATTTAATCCGTTTCGCCGGACTAATTCAAAACCGCAGGCTCGCTTCTGAACGCAGCGTGCGTTCTTTTATTCACGCCTTTTAATCCCCACCCGAGAGCTCGTTTATGCACCTCCAATCCGAAATAATCGACTCCGTCGACCTAAAATCCGGCGCCTTTTACGATGCGCATTGCCCGGGCTGCGGAGCCGTGATTGTGAAACACGGCCTGACCAAATGGGAAAAACCGCTCGGCGAGGTGTTTAGGGATGGCGACAGCGCGTGGGGCAGTTCGATGGGCAAGTCGCACTTCCCGCAACGTTTTTACGGGGGGCAGGACTGGGGCCAATGCCCTGGTTGCAATGTGGACTTGTATTGGTTTTCCCTGCGCATTGTCACCGCCGACAAACCGGCCAGCCTCTACCATCTGGACGAGCGCATGCTCTGCAACGTGGAAATGCCCATCCACTCCCTTGAGCAAGTGGCGCTGCGCGAAAGCGACCCGGGGCTCCCGGCAAGCTGGCTCTTGACCACAGCCGCGGCGGATTGCTGCCTCTTCGTCGAACACAAGTTCGGACCGTTCCTGCAATTCCCCACCGGACGGCCCTTCACCTCGAACGATTTTGAGATCGAGAACTCCCTGAAAAGGCTGTGGGAGAAGCTTCACTGGGGGCATCCCGGGCGGCACATTTGCGATTCGCTGGACCGCCTCGCGCCTACCCTTCGGGCCGACGCTGCCCGTCGCGCAGATCTCGCAGGGCGGCCGCCGCTTACGTGGCCCGATGACGCGGCAGCCTACCCGAGCTTTCCCGCTGGGTGCGATTGGGACGCGGAAGCGAGCGATGAGCCCGACGGCGGCGAGCCAGAACCCGGGCCGTCGAACCCACCGAACTCCGTTGCGCCGTCCGCCACCGTAAGCCAGGACAGCCCAGCCGTTGACGTCAACGACGCCGGCGACGTTTGGGCGGACGAGGAGATTAAGGAAACATCCGAGGCCGCATCCGAGAGCCAAGTGAAATGGTGGGACGCGGTGACCCGTTTGCGTCCGCTGGCCGACGCGGTCGCCGCGAACGACGTGGAGGCGACGAGAAGCCTTCTGGCGAGGGATGAACGCGGCCTTCGCGAAGCGGCCCTCGCGCAGCGCCAACACGGCCGGAGCTACCGGCGCGATGGCGACGACATCAACCCATTCATGATGTGCGCCGCGACGGGGCGCCTCGACTTGGCCAAAGAACTCGTCAAGGTGTATGACCCGAGCTGGGTGGTGGCGTGGCCCCCGGGTGAGGATGGATCCTTGGCGGAGGACTGCCTGGCATTGGGCATGAATGCTTTGATGTTCGCGAGCGCCGCCAAACAGCCCGCGGTCGTGTCGTGGCTGGTCAGCGAATTTGTGGGCAAAGCACCCGACGCCGGATGGGGGCGCGCCTTCGACAAGAAAGGCCGCACCGCGTTGATGCACGCGGCCTTGGCCGGCGACGTCGAATGCGTGAAGCTGCTGCTTCCGTGGTCGCAACCGGATCGGCAGTGCGCGTCGGGCATGACCGCCTTGATGCACGCCGCGCAAAGCGGCCGCGAGGCGGCGGTCCGCGCGCTGATCCCGGTCTCCGACGCCGCGACGATAGGGGAATACAAAGACAGCGCCGTCTGTTGCGCAGCCGCTTCCGGCGATGCAGGGACAATGAGGGCGCTCCTGGAACTGCCCGACATCCGCCCAGACGATTTTCGCGCGCCCGAAGGAACGCCGTTGATTTTGGCGGCGCAGGGAGACAGCGTCGAGCTGGTCGAGCTGCTCCTGCCGTTGTCGAACCCCAACGCGCAATCCGACGACGGGATGACGGCGCTGATGCACGCCGTAAGGCCGTGCGGCAGCCCAGAAATCATCAAGGCGCTCCTGCGCCACTGTGATCCAAAATGGACGAACGCGGACGGCTTCACTGCGTTGATGCACGCAGCATACAGTTGCAACCCCGACACGGTCGCCTTGCTCCTGCCCGAGAGCGACGTGTGCGCTCGGTCTTCGCCCGCGCGCAAAAAAGCCCGAAAGGAGCGGGTGAGCCGTTGCGCCATTCGCAGCTTTCGAAACGCCACGGCTCTGACCATCGCCGCCCAGATGCTGACCCGACGAGCGGAGGTGGGCCACGTAAGCGAGGAGCTCGGAATGACGACTCTGCGCATCCTCGCTGAACAGATGAAGCCGTGCGATATTGATCCGGAATTCGCGGCGCTGGTGCGCGCGAAGGAATACGCGGCGGCGGAGGCGATGAGCGAGTCGGCGACCGATCAGGGGATTAGCGAAGCGTTGGCGCCCGCCCTCGCGCGGAGTAAAAAGCATGCGCGCATGGCGAGTCTGATGCCCCGCGCGTTTGTTCGCTACGAGCAGTTCGCACTAAGGCTTGCTGTGGTGCAGGGCGAAGTCGGAGCCCCGTCCGAATCGACGCCGCCAGACTCGGAGCTGCCCTGCCCCGTTCGCGCGACTGCCTCCACGCCGGCAGTCCGCGCGAGGCGTCTTTGATCCTCGGCCCGCGTCGAGCGGTATGCTCAAACGCATAGTCGAGACCCGCCTGTCCGTCGAGCGACAGCGACGGCCACGCGGCGGATATAGAATAGCGGCCACCTCAAAACACCCCAACGACAGCAGAGCAGAATGACCGCAACCATGACATTCGCCGACTTCGAGAAGCAATTCGGCTGGAATACGCACAGGCAGAACCTCCTCGCAGATCTCGGCCCATTCGTCGCGCAGCTGCAAGCGAATTTCGCCACGTTCAGGGTCGTCGCGTATGGGAGTTTCATTTCCGACAAGAGCGAGCCTGGGGATATTGATCTGATGGTGCACGTGGTGTCGACTCGGGAGGATCCCGGATTTAACTCCGTCACTCGGGCTCGGACACTCGCGGCCCCCACGCTTGACGTTTTTACGCTCAGGATTTCGCAAGCGTTCGAATCACCGCCCGCCACTCTTCCGAGCGCGGACGAAATGATCGCCGACTTCAACGCTCGCGAGAACCATATCGAGAAAGGCATCCGCTGCGATGCGGGGATCGAGCTGATCTAGCCCCCATTACAGATATCGATTGCCGCTGCACGGTGTCGCAGCGACGCCAAGCCGTGGCGGCTGCGGGGCAGTTCGCAGGACGACGGCCCTTCATGCAGGCGCCCCTCGGTTGCCAATCCACTCTGCCACGGTGTGCAATTTAGGGCGCCACCATAGGCATCGCCGCCACGCTCCGCGTAGAATCGACACAGTTTCCCCAGACCAATACCCCTCGGCTCATGCGACCACCCAGAACCGCCTGCGCACCATGCGACGCGATCGACCCAACGAAAAGGATCGAGCGCGAAGCCTTGGTCGCTTTGGGCGCGGCCCGGCACGCAGTGTTAGCGGCCGATCGTCGCCCCGGCCATGAGCTGGCAGGGAACCGAATGTCAAAGGATTTGCGATCTTGAGCGCCCAGAGGCCGCCTCGTCCGCATTCTCCTCTTCTGGGCGATCCGGCTAGGCAAGCGATCGCCTCCCTGCGTGGCTACGATTACCAGATATGGCGCTCGGTTGAAGCCTGGATGCGGCTTGCCGAAGGGCAAACTTTGTATCTGGAATGCGCCGAGGACTTCGACCTTGTCGACGACCGCGGCGCCGAGTCCACGCAGGTCAAAAACTCGGCGAAGGACATCTCGTTAGGCTCATCGGATGTCCGCGAGGCCATCGAGAATTTCTGGCTTCTGCGCGAGCGCAATCCAGATCGATCGGCGCTCTCGATGAGGTTCTTGACGCGAGGCGGCATCCGGTTCGAAAAGTCAAAGCCGTTTGGCAAAGAAAAGGGCATAGAGGTTTGGAGGCGCGCCGCTGCCGGCGACGACGCTGCGGCGCTGGCCGTGGGCCGCTTTTTCAAAGCACCCTTCAAGACGCCAGCACTCAACGAATTTCTCGCGACGGCGAGCGCCGCCGAGCTTCGCGACCAACTGTTGGCCCACATCGAATGGGTCACCGACGAGCCCGACACCGACGCCGTTCGGTTGAGCGTCGAGCGGCTCGCGGTTCAGTTAGGGAGCGCCCGAAACATCACCGCCACGGCGTCGGTGGCGGCAGTCGATGGCCTACTGGCTCGCTGTCGCGAAACGGCTGCGCAATCGAGTCCGCAACTGCGCAGCCTCACGATTGAAGACAAGCTCGTCGCCTTCGAGGCAAAGACCAGCCTTAGCGTCCCGATGACTCACGTGGCAATGGCGCAATTGGGCAATGCTCTGTATTCGCCAAGCGGCGGGACGATCGCAGGCGGCGCCATGACGTTTGAGCCTGCGGATCTCGGCATCGGACCACCGCCCTTGCCGGCGTCAATCCTGCCAAGGTTGCCTCTCGTCGAAGCCATCGCGCGGTCGCTGCGTGGTGAGCATGCTGTATTGATCGTTGGGTCCGAAGGCCGCGGCAAAACCACCCTCGCCAATCTCGTGTCCCGGGCGCTGGACGGCGCCGATTTTTGGTTGGATTTGTCGACGCTCGACCGCGCCTCTTTGACGGCGACGCTGGAACGGCTGTTGGTGCAGATACGAGGCCTGGCCACGCGCCAAGTCATCGTTCTCGACGACGTCCCGGTCGCGAACGGCATGGAGCAAGCCCTCTGGACGCGACTGAGCGCCATCATCGGCGAATGTTCGGCCCGCGGCCATGTCCTGCTGCTCACGGCTCAAGGGGTCCACCCCGAGGCCGTTGATCCACGGGTGCGAACGGCACAGATCGCTTTGCATGGCGTGCCCGATTTGTCGCGAGAGGAAATCGAAGAATTTGTTGCATCCCTCGGATGCCCTGAACCCTTGCGCAGCGGTTGGGCCGCGACGATTTTGGCTCAAACCGGGGGTGGCCACCCCAAACTCGTGCACCTGCGTGGGCTTGAACTGCGCGATGAAGGGTGGCCGCCACCCACTGCGGCGACGTTGACCACGCCGCCACGAAGTATCGAAGAGGCGAAACGCTACGCACGGCAAGAGGTTGCGAGGACGTTGCCCGACGCCGACCGGGAATTGCTCTACGCGCTGAGCCTTGCGCTCGCCCCTCTTGATCGCGAGGCGGTGCTCGCCATCGGTTATGAACTCGCGAAGCTCCCGGCGCCCGGCGACGCCTTGGATCGCCTCGCTGGGCGCTGGATCGAACTCCAAGGCTCAGACGGCCACCGGGTAACGGCGCTTTTGACGGGGCAAGCGGCTTCCGCTTGGCCCCAGGCGAAGATCGAACAAGCACACGCCTGCCTGTTTGACACGATTATCCGCAAACGCTCGATCAGCGTCGACCAAGCTTTCCCGATGCTCATGCACGCGTTCCAGAGCGCCGACGACTCGCGCTTCGCCCACTGCCTGACCGGGCTGGCCTGCGAAGACGGCAAGGCGCGCGACATCGTCTTCGAACGAATCGCGCCCATCATGTTCCTTGCGCGAGGAAAGGCCACAGCGGCGTTGTCTCGTTTCAGCGGCAGAACGCTGGTCCTTCTGAAATTGCTGCAATTCCGCGTCGCCCAACAGCAGGATCTTAGCCAGATGGCTGAGATCGCCCGCGAGTGGGGCGAGGAAATCGCCCGATTGCCGGACGGGCTAATGCGCGATGGCAGTCGGCTGTTGAGGGCGTTCTCAATCGCCTCAGCGACGGAGGGCTTTTTGCCGGCGTCGATGCTGATTCACGCGCTCGAAGAGCTGGTTCTCCTCGAAGACATGATCCCCGCGTCGGCGCGAAACCAATGGCTGCCCGCTGATGTATCCGTGGATGGTCGAGAAGGCTCGGGCGACATGATCGCTACCCTGTTCATGTTTATGCAGGCGCGCTGCGACAGCATCGACTTCCAAGACGAACTGCTGAGCGCGTTGGAAAGCGCCGATCCGGCGGCGCGAAGTCGCATGTTGAAGGCGTTCGATATTCCGTTCGTGCGTCAACACCATCTTTTTGTGGACCGGCCGTGGCTCGCCGAGGCGAAGCGCGAAACCCCGCGTTGGGATCTCGCCGTGGCGACATTGCGCAGGATGATCGAACTCGCCACCGCATGGCACTGCCCTGCGCTTGGAACACCCGCGGCCCGTGTCCTCGCGCTCATTTACGACGAGCACTTGGACAACCACGACGAAGCGATCGCCTGCCTTCGCGACGCCGCCGCTCGATTCGGCGAGTCGCCGCTGCTGATCGCGCAGGAGGGGAACGCGCTCTTTCATCGCGAGCGTTATAAAGACGCGCTGGAACTGTGGAAGAAGTCGCTGTGGCGCCCCGGCTCCCCGATCGACGATCGCGTTCGCGATCCTTATTCGCTGCGCAAGGCGGGTATCGCGGCCGGCCTGATCGGCGATTATGAGAGCGCATCCCTTTGGTTTGAAGAGGCGGGCGACCTGGCGCGCGAAAAGGAAATGCCCGCCACGGCCGGCGGCGCTTGGTTCGACGCGGCTTACTGCGCGTTCAAAAACGGCGCTTGGCCCAGGACCGTCTCGCTGTCTTATGCCGGGCTCGATGCCTTGCGGAACGATTTCGACCCGAGCGACGACTTCGCGCTCTTTGCCGCAAAGAAATTGGGCGGCCACATTTTGTTCTGGATCCTTGCGCAGCTTCGGCCCAACTTCGACCACGATCCGGCGCAGCCCGTGCTCGGTCAGTGCAGCAATCCCGACCGCAACAAGGGGATTGCCGACATGCCTAAAAACTCGTTCGATCTGTCCGGCGCAATGTTGGCCGAAATCGCCTCCTTGCTGGGCGTTTCCAGCGCCGAAACGATCGCGCTGCGCGCCCACCTCCAAGAGACCAAGATCCCCGCCGCGAGTTTTCAATACTGGTCATTCCGGTGCAACGAAGCGTTCGAGAGCGGCCGGCTCGAAGGGCTCGCCGAAATGATGATGGGTTTGAATCGCGCGCATTGGACAACGCTGGCTCAACAGCAAAGCGGCGCGAGTTTTCTTGTGCCCTACACAGGGTCCATCGAGGAGCTTGATCGGACCGCCACGCTGAGCGCTGAGACGGTTTTTGTGGCTGCGCTGTGGCTGCGTGCTCTCGATCGAGGCTCACCTCAGTCGCTCGCCGCACACTGGGCTGAAAAGTTCGCCCAGAGCCCGGATGGAAAGCATTTGCAAACGGAGGCGGAGCGCGCCCTTGCCGCTTTCTCGATCGACGGTCAAAGCGCAAAAGATATTTTCTTTGACCGCAACGCGGCATTCCTCGCAAGGCTTGGCGCCGTTTGTCGCCTGCTCGTGGGGTCGAGTCGCGAGCCTGCTTTGACGGCTCGCTGCCAGGGTGTTGTGTTGCTCTGGCTGCTGAAAACCGGCGGCCGGTTGACCTTCGACGGCATGCTCGCGCCAATCGCTCGACACTTCGCCGCTATGTGGCGCCAACACCTATCTGTGCCCGCGCTCCTGATCGCGCCTCGGATCTCGCTGCCTCGTCTTCAAGATGCAATCGAGAGCACGACGAATGCGCCGGAGCAACTGCTCAAACTCTTCGATGCCGCCGAGGCTGCCACGGGGGTGGGCATCAACGAAGAGCTGCGCACCGAACTGCGCAAAGCGATGAAGGCCCATGCTGCGCGCATTCCTTGGTAGGCGCCGCGGCGCAAGATTGCGCGAGCGGCGTCGGCGTGCTCATCGGAATCTTTAAAGCGGTTCGTAGAGCGTGTCGTCGTTCGCAAGCCTCCGGCTAATCGCTTGCAACACACCTTGAACCAAGGCTTCAAATATCGGGCTTGAATAACCGTCCGCCCACCGCTCCGAACGCAACAGGGTGTGCACGTAGTGACGCAGCTCAAAAAATAGCCACGAACCCACCGCGTCTTCAACACGCACGCCGCGCTCGACGGTCGGGCCGCCGGGCGCGAAGTCTGTGCAAACAAACCCGCACGCGTAAGCACCCTCAACGAACAGTCGGTATTCGAGCAAGGCGGTGAATTCCTCGTGTCTTTCCATGGGCAGACGTTCGTGGCCCTGCACGCCAAAATGTCCCAGCGCCGCCGTTTCGAGCGCGTTGATTAAAAGCACAAGCATCCGCGCCTGAAATTCGTTGACCGCAGCCCGTTTGCTCGCCGGCTTCCTGCGGATCTTCTGCGCGGAGAGAGATCTTGCGCTTGCGGGTGTCTCTTCAATCGACTCGAACGATGCTTCGCTATCGTTTTTCATGTGGTGCCTTGTGTGTTTTCAAGCATCAGTTTCATGCCGCGTCGCGCGCAGCGCCTGCGGTTGTGGGGACTAACGCCGATGGGCCCGTCATTTGGCGCGGGCCCAGCGAGCCGCCAGTGAACGAACGCTCGACAGTCCCTTATCGACGAGCCACCCCGCGCCAGCGAAGCAAATCAGCACAACCGCAAGGGCTGCAAACGCATTCATCGCGAAGCCCCAATGTGTCGTCCTGGCCGTGACATTCGCGGGGCGCTGGGCTCCCGAAAGTCGCCAGAGTATGTGTTCGCAGGGTAGGAGTTATTCGTTCTTAGCCCGGGACCGGCGCAGGCAACGCCAGCAGGGCCTGAGAGGCGGTCTGCATCACCCTCGCCGACAAGTCTGCCCCCGAGACATCTTCGTAACGGGCGGGGATGCGCTCTTTGAGCCGAAACAGCCGCTGGTGTGCCGAGCGGGTGAGCTGGCCGTAGGTGACGGCCTGCACACGACCGCGTAAAACGCCCTCCTCTTTGAGCTCTTTCTCGCGCGTCGTCTTCGCCGCGATCTCGTGCCCCACCACAAACGCCCTGAACATTGGCGTTCCATCGAGCGCGCCGCTGCCCAGGAAGTCCTGCACATAGCCGTCGGCCTGATTCATCTCCTCGCGACCGATCGCGGATTTGCCCTTTTTGAGTTCGATGATCAGCACGTTCTGGATACGCGTGAGCGTCGGATCAGCCGGGTCGAATCCTTCGGTGCCGACGATCGAGCACGTCGCGTCCGCCAGAACCACGATGTCTGGTCGCTGTTTGTGGTTGATGAAGGCCTCCGTGGACAACCTCTTCTTGAAGATCTTCTCGCCGGCCGTTCGCAAGCTGACGTTGGATGAAAATTCGCTGCTGTCGAACTCTGGCCCGAACAGCCAGCGAGCCTGGGTGACCAGGGGGTGCAACGTGTGAAGTTCATCGGTCGCCTCGTCTCCGCAGAGCTTCTCAATGGCTGCGAGAACCGCCAGACGATGATCGATCTCATCGAGCACCGACAAGGCGTCGCGGACGGTCCACTGACTCAGCAGCCGGTCGAGGCCATCGATGTCGGACTCGTCAAGCTTGGTGAGTTTTTCAAGAAGAGCTGCGCCACCGCGTGCCTTTTCCAAGTTGATCAGAGCCTGGACCGCAGCAGAGAGCACATCCGGCGAGACCGTGGGCGTCGCCGTCACTAGGTCCCGCGCAAAGCTTGCGACCTCGGCGCGACCGAGCTGCGATAGCTCTTTAAACTCCTCGCGATTTCGCATCAGGGCCTCCTCGGAGCTCTCCTCAACAAGAGTGGCGGACAACGACGCAAAACTTTTCTGCGCGTATTGCCGAACCGCTTCAAAGAGCGCGTCCACCTTGGGTCCATTCTTGAACCGTGACCAGTCAGGCTCGACCTCCGCCATCCAGCCGTCACTGGTTTTGACAACAATCGAATAGCGCTTTGCGAATCGTGCACGACCGTCAATAACGGCCTCGGACCCGACGACCCATCCGGGTGTGCCGACCAGCCGACCATTGACCCAGAAGGCAATTCCTTGATAGATGGTCGATTGAGCCGTCCGAGTCGAGTCCACGACGTAGGCTTCCGCCGGCGGACACCCTTCGATTGAAAGGTCCATTCGCTCGATGAGCCCCGTTTGGTCTGCCAGTTCAACGGACTGTCCGTTGACCCGCACAACGAACTGTGGATCATGCAGGAAGCGAGCTGACAGAATTTCACGGATCCGGTCCGGGTCGGGCAGATGCCGTTCGACCATCACCGACAGCTTTGTGCCGTGGCCCGCTCGCAAGAAGGCGCCCTCCTTCTCGATCTTAAAGGGCGTCTCCTGACTCTGCGTGCCGATCTCAAAGCTCGCGCCCTTGTCTTCGCGCCAGGTTTCCAAGGAATATTGGCCCGCGAAGCACAGCAAGCCATGGCGCCCAATCCCATTGCGCCCATAGGCCCGACGACGCCATCCCTTCCGCTCCGGAGGGAACTCCACGTTTGAGCTTTGGTGCTTGGTCCGGTCATAACCGAGTTTCATCCACCGGGCCTTGAACTGCGCAGCCGTCATGCCGTGGCCATCGTCTTGCACCGTCAAGACGAGGTTATGCGTGGGCGGAATAATGAGATCGACTAGCGATGCTCCCGCATCCCAAGCGTTAGCCACCAGCTCGGTGAGAGCAACCTCCGGGTCATGGGCGATGCGACCCAGTGTGCGGACAAGATAGTTTTCTTCGAAGAGCGACCCCATCGAGTCGTCCACCTTCCGTTTTGGCCTTGCCATCACGCCCCCGTATTTGTATGTTGCTCTTGTGCCTGATTTGCAGGGTGGCCGCGCCATCGAGCACCGGCCGCCCTATTGAACAGGGCTCACTCTACGCCCAGCGCCTTGAAGACGGCGTCGACGGGGTCTGAGTAAAAACTGGTCTGAAATTTGGCGAACAGCTCCCCCGGAACCGTCGGAATGTCCGTCACGCTTGACATGGGCAGCAGGATTCGCTTTGCGCCCGCGTCGAACGCCACTTGCAGGCTTTCGGCGAGGTTTCGCGCCTGGGCGATTGTGCCGCCGAGCGTCATGTCGCCCATCACCGCGAGCTGGGTTTGGACCGGCTTGCTCAGCGCCGCCGAGCAGAAAGCGATGAAGCTCGCGAGCGTCACGGCGTCCGGTGCCCCGGAGTTTTGCAGCTCGACCAAATGCAGATGGAAATCGCGTTCGGTCGGATGGATGGAGGCGCTCACCCGCGAGGCATTGGCCCGAAAGTAGTCGAAGGCCACCCGAACGTGCTCCCGTGACAGCGACCCCGAAACGGACAGCTTGCCGCCGCCCGCCATGGCCTGCACTTCCATGCGGTAGACCCCTGGCATTTCGGCCGCTGCCATGGCGATAGTGTGCAGCACGCCCGGTTGCAGACGCCCCTCTGGAATCAGCCCGCCACCTGTCTGCTCCGGCACCGACACGAAGCGCTCTTGCATGTCTTCGAGGTCGATATAGGAAAAATGGACGTCATAGAACTCCATGCCGCCAATCTTCTTGAGCTGCTCCTTGACCCGCCGGCGGACCTCCAACGCGTATTCGAGGCACCGGCGAACAGTGTCCTTGGTGTATTCGCCGTCCGGGCAAATCAGTTTCAAGAGGCCCGAGACCGTCCGGCGCACGGCGATGGTGTCGCGCTGGTTGAGGTTGTTGCCCAGCTTGAACCACTTGTCGATCGCGTCCGCGAAGCTGCGCTTGCGCATCTCGCGCACCCATTCGGCGAGGTAGTCGACGATCAGGCCGTATTGATTGGTGAAAAACTCCGGGCGCATCTTCGGAATCTCCCAACCCGGCACATAGGCGTGGAAGCGGTCGAAAAAGGCGGAGTCGATCATCGCGTCCGGAAAGGGAGCCAGCAGATGGCTCGTTTTCACCAGCGACTCGACGCTTTGGTTGATGTTGCCAACAAAGACCATCGAGGCGCTGGCGTTGATGGACTCCCGGCCCCGGCTGAACGATCCGGAGGCCATGTAATCCTTCATGATCTGAACGCCGTCTTGGTCTTTGAAGCTGATGCCAGCCACCTCGTCGAACGCCACGACATCCCACAAGCCGACCAGGCCGACTTTGCGCGCGCTCATGTTGTAAAAGAGGTTGGCGACGGTCGACTGCCCCCCGGAGACCAAGATCGAATTGGGGCTGATTTCCTTGTAGATGTGGCTCTTGCCCGTGCCGCGGGGGCCCAGCTCGCACAAGTTGTAGTTGTTTTCGACGAGCGGGATCATGCGCGCGAGCAAATGCCACTTGGCTCGCTCTTTGAAGCACGTCGGCTCCATGCCGGTCGAGCGCAGCAACGCGTCGATCCACTGCGATTCGGTGAAGCCCTTGCGCGCCGCAAACAGCTCTTCCATATCCAAGCTGGGCATCTGGATGGGTTTCAAGTCGGCGACCGCGAAAGGCGACGTCTTTTGGTTCTCTTCGAAGAAGTAGCGCAGCGTGACGATGCACCAAATGCCACCCACGAGCAGCTTCTCAAACTCGCGCACGTAGTGGTCCGGCACCTCGGCGTTTTTGATGCCGAGGTTGGAGAGCAACGCCTCATAGGCGTCGCGGCTCTCGTTGAGCTTGACGGTGACTTTGTCTATCACCTTGAAGGAGCCCAGCTCACGGATCTTGCTTTTGACCTTCTCGGCTTCGTCCGGGCGCACGTAGTTTTCCGCCAGGATGCGCTTGACGCTGTCCAAGCCCGCGCGAATCGTCTCAGGGTCGTCCGAGGCGCAATACATGCCCAAGAGGTATTCGAGCACATAGACCGGGACGTTGGCCCCTTCCTTGATTAGTTTCGTCAGATCTTTACGCACCACGCGACCGGCAAACCGCTCGTTGAGCAGGCTGTCGAGCGTCCTCTCCGCGTTCGCGTCCGCCGCCGCGGGCGGAGCCGCGGTCGGGGTCGAGCTCGCCGGGTCGGAAAATGGCGCGGAAATGGGTTCTGCCATGGCGGCCTCTAAAAATCGTTGCTAAAGGCGAGGTCAATGCGCAGCGGCGAGCGCCAAGCCTCGGCCCTTGTCTTCGCGTCGCGCGCGACGAGAAAATAATCTTTCGTCCGATCGTGGGAGCCGGCTTGAATCGTGAGCATCACCGAGCGCTTGCGCTCGTCGAGCAGGGGCGACGCGCTGTCGAACGTGATCGCCTGCTCGTCGCTCACGGGCGTGTCGCCGTCCCGAATGGAGAATATTAACGTGACGGGCAGCACGCGTTCCGAGATCGCTTCATTTTGAATGAATTCGAACCGTTGTTTGTTCGTCACCACACGGTTGCTCGACCCCAAGGGGCTCACCTCCACGGGCTTGGTCCGGACCTTCTCCGACTCGCTCTCCTTGACCACAATGAAGGGGACGGCGATCTCCTGCGGCATCGCGCTGCCATGGACAAACCGAGCGCCGCCGGAAAAGTGGAAGCGCCCGGCCGCTTTCGGCGCCCAAAAGTCAATACTGCCTTCGCCCGGGTCGGTGCCGGCCGTCCGGTCCGTGGAGCCGCACCAGGCCTTGGGGGTGCTCCCCATGCCGCGGCCGAGGATGTAGCGTTTTTTGGACTTGATGGCGCCCTCGGGCTCCTCGCCGAGGACCGAGCGATCGGCCTCGTCGAGCGCGGACTCCTGATACAAGAACCCGTGGTCGGCCGTCACAACCACCGTCGATCCGTTGAGGCTGTTGACGATGAAGCTGACCGTTTCGGCCAATTCCTTAATGGTCTGCGCCGTCGCCTCGAACGCCTTGGTCTCCGTCACTCGCTTGTCAGCGATCGCGTCGATTCGGTCGTGGTAGATGTAGACCAGGCGGTGCGGCTTGACGAATTCGCGCCCGCGCTCCTTGCCTTTCTCCATCAGGTCGTCGCGGCCAATCGCCACCCCGTCGTGCCGCGCGAGGATCGCCGAGCGCTGGTCCAGCGTGGCCGAGGGCTTGCCGTCGACCATCACATCCAAGCTCGCGTTGGCCTTATAGGCCAGGCGCTCATGGGGCAGGAGGCTCGCCATGCCGAGCGTCGTGTAGCTCGGCAAGACCCCCAGCATCGCATCCAACCGCGCCTTGACGCGATTGCGAGAGTTGAGCTCGCGCGCGAGCTCTTCGGCCGCCTCGTAGCGAAACGCGTCAGAAATGATCACGAAGACGCGTTTGGCGCCGTTTTCAAACTCGGGCTGGACCACGCGCGGGTAAAACGCCTGCTGGTTGGCCACACCGGGCAGCGCCCACGCGCTCAGCAGCCCGTTGTCGCCTTCGAGCACGGCGCTCCACGCGGACGCCAGTTGCCCAATGAACCATCCGGAATAGGCGTCCTCCATCCGATCGCGCAGCTCGTGCAAGAGCGCCCAGCCCATCGGCTCCACCGACTCCGCGGCGTGCATGAACCACCGATAGAGCTGGTCGAAGCGGAAAATGTCCGAGCGATAGGCGGCAAAGGCCGTCCCTGCGTCGGGGAAACTGAATCCGCTCGCGTGCGCCGCTTGAAGTTCGAAAAAGCTGGCCGCGGCCTCCAACGCGTCGTAGCTCGCGGCGAGCGCGCGCGTGGAGTCGTTGGCGCCCGCCAGCAGCGGGTTGGCCCAGTGGCCATCGCGCCGTCGCGCGATGAGCGAGCGGACCGAGTCCATGTTGGCGCCGCCGCCGGCGATGATGCGGGATTTGAGATCCGCGATGACCCGCTTCTCGATGTCTTCGAAGGTCATCGATTCGATCAGGTCCTCCGCGCCCATCGGGCGAATCAAATCCATCACGCGCAAGTCGACGGCCACGATCGCCGACAGCGTGTCGTAGCTTCCGTAGTTCGCCATGTCCGACCGCCAACGGCTTGCGAAGACCGATGAGTGCGCCGCCCGAGCGCGCTCGCGAATGAGCAAATGCCCCAAGGGCGCGGGCGCTGAATGCACGCCGTTGCAAAAATCGGTCGCGAAAATTGCGTAAAGAAGGCTTCTAAGGCTCCGCGCGTCGGGCAACGGCTCGCGGTATCCGAATTCGCGCTCCGCCAGCCCCCAAAACGCGTCTCCCAGCTCGTTGGCCTCGATTTCCGCAAGGGCCTTCGGGGTGGCGCCCAGATCCTCCCCTTCATTCGCGAGCCCAGCGAATACCTTCAAGAAAATCCCCAACGTCTCAGGCGTCTCGGCTCGGGCCAGCACCGCCAGCATTTTCCGATCGAGATCGTCCGCGGTGTCTTCCGGCTCCGCCCAACGCTTCAATCGATCCAGCCGATCGCGCGCGCGCAAAAATTTCGCGCGTCGTTTGAGGTGGCCGCGAAGCGCCTGCGTGGAGAGGCCGAGCTCATCCAACTGCATCGAGGCGGTGTCCGCGCTGAACGCCTTGCCGCGCAATCGGGCATCAAGAAGCCAATCGGCGGAGGGCTCGGGTTCAGGAAACGGCGCGTAAAAGAGCCATTGCGCGCCGACCTCGCGCTCAATCTCAATCTTCGCCTGCAACGCGGGTGTTTGGTCCAAGCGCACAACGCGAACCCCTTGGAGATCGAGCTGCTCGACTTGCGACGCGAACTCCCCGTCCGCGTCGTTCCAGAACACCATCGAATGGCCCTCGGAGAAGAGGCGCGCAAGCGCCGGCAAGAATGCATGTTGCCCGCTAGTCATCGCTGCCGCCGGTGATCGTTTTGGAGTCGGCGACCAGGTCGCCAAACCTTGCGTAATTGGCCTTCACCCCGTCGTCCAAGTCGATCGAGATGCGCATGTCGGCGTAGTGCCGCAGTTTTTCGTCATAGGCAAGCAACTCCGCCTGCTTCTTGCGCAGCGCGTCGATCTGCTTTTGAATCTTGGTGCGGGCGGTCGTCGACGTCGCGGCAGCGCCGTCGGCTTCCATGATTTCCAGCCGTGAAGCCATCTTGCTGGTCAGCGGAATGACATACTCTGAGCGCAGGCGCGCAATGGTGCCTTCGTTGTAGCGGTGCTGATACACCAACGCCTGAAACGCGCCGAGCTTGCCGCTCGAAAATTGCCAATAAATGGGCCGCCGCTTATACGTCTGCGCGTGGTCCTTGAAAAACTTTTCGGCGAGGTATCGGCGCAGGGTCTCCTCCGCCGTCTCGCTGCCTTTGGACCCCAATCCTATGGCCATCCACGCCAAGTTGCCGTCCAACGCATCGCGCCCCCACATGCGCGCGACAAAGTCCCGGACCCAATTGGCCGCGTCGTCCTCGAACCACGGCTCCAAGGTGATCGGCACGATGCCGTCGTCGTCGGCCGGAAAACTCTGATATCGGTTCGCGTCGAAGCCCGCGCCCCGCTCGCCGACGTAGACCAAGCCAGGGGCATCCGGGCTGTATCGGCCCATGGCGCAACCAATGGCGTAGGACACGAGGCGTTGCGTGTCCAGCTCACGGTCGGCGCTCGCCAACGTGATTTGCGATTCGTCCACCTCGGACGGATACTCCCCGTCCAATCCGTAGGCTTCGATGAACAGCCGGTTGGACCGCTCTTCGAGCTCTTTGGCCAAGCGCTTGTGATCGACCTTGTGGCTGCGCCAAGCGGCCCAAGAGTCCTCGACCGTTTCGCGCTTGTGGGGGCTCTGGACGAGCGGGAAGCCTTCAAAACTCCACGACGTCTCAAAGGAGTCCCAGTCCTCTTTGGCCATCCGAACCAGATCGTCGACAAACGAGAAATCGGCGCTGGCGATCTTTTCCGGGTAAGGCAATCGGTTGAAATAGCCGATGTGAAAATGGACGCTGGGATTGAGCACCTTGATCATTTCGCTTGAAAAGCGATTGTTGCAAAACGACAGCAACAGATTCCTTTGGTCGTCCGCGCCAAAGACGCAGTGCGCCGTCGAGTCGTTGATGAAGCCGGCCGGAACGTATCGAAAAGCATTTTCCGCAATGGTGATGTCCGACCAACTCACAGCCTCGCGAAAGTAATAATCCGGATTCCGAATTACAGCGCCATGGGTCGAGGTGCGAAGCGCCTGCCCGTCGTCCGCCCAATCGACGACATATTCCTGATTGCCATACCATTTGCGGAACGCCCCGCCCTTGTTGTAGGGGAACCACTTTTTGCCGGACGCCCGCGCGTCGTCGCGGTTCGCGCAGCTGAACCCGATCCGAGCGTGATTGACCTCAAACCAGTATCGGAGATAGACGCCATTGTTTGCGGTGGCCAGCCCTTGGCGGGCGTCAAACACGGCGCCAATCGGTCGCCCGAGCGTGAACACGTCGCGCGTTTTGTTGCTGATCCAATAGGCCACCGGGCTGCCCGGCACCTTTTTGAATTCCGCCGTGGAGGCCTCGAAGGTCGCAGCCTCGCCGAATGCCGCCGCCAGCTCCTCATTGGAAGCGACATTGCTGTGCCGATCGAAGAGGCGCTTGTAGCGCCCGCGATATTCGGCCAGCGGTTGGCAACGAAACGTGAAGGCGCAACTTCCGAAATCCGAGCCGAAGACGCCCCGCCCGTTGTGGGAAAACGTCTCGATGGACACGTTGTCGAACAGCCAAGACCGGAACGCCTCGAACGTCGACAGGAACATCCAATTGGGGATCGTGATCATGCCGACCGCCGCGCCCGGCCTCGCAAACGCCACGTTGCGCGTCATGAAGCACGTGTAAAGATCGCCCTTGGCCTCCTTGTAATTGGCCTCGGCGAATTTTTTAAGGGGGGCGCTGTAATAGCGCGACCCCATGTAAGGCGGATTGGCCACGACGGCGTCGAAACGAGCGCCCAGAAGGAGCGCTTGCCGCACGAGCGGCAGGACGTCTTCGGCATACGCCTTCGCATACAGATCGCCGCTGCCCATCGCCTGACTCAAGCCCGCGGCGATCGAGGCCAATCGCACGTGAAGCTCGCTCGGGATCGTGATCAACGACCCATACGTCTTGGCGCCCGAGAACAGGTGCGCGATTGCATTGAGCTCCGACTTTGAAACCCCATAGGTCGACAGATGGACGACGCTCTCGTTCACATCCAGAGCGCCGCTCTCTTGCAGCGCCAAGACGTTGAGCTGCGGCGGATCGTCGAGCAGTCGACGATCGTCCGCCCGCGCCTTCATCAGCAACGCGAAGCCCGCCAATTGGGCCGCGCGATCGTCAATGTCGATCCCGTGGAGATTCTTTTCCAGAATCAGCCGGGGAATGTCCCGCGGCCGGTATCCGCGCTCCAAATAGATCGACTTGAAGAGGTCGTAGGCCTCAACCAAGATATGCCCCGACCCGCACGCGGGGTCGATGAATTTGATGGTCTCGGGATTGATCCTGTCGCCGTCTTCGGCAATGCGTGCGGCCACGAGGGCGTCGATGCTCGCTTGAACGTCGTCCGCTTGCTGCGGCATATCGATCAAATACTCCCAGTCGGCCCGCAAGCGCGAGGTGGGGTTGGCCGTCGCCCACAGGCGCCCGACGGTGTTTTGCGCTAGGTATTTGACGATCCAGTTGGGCGTGAACAACTGGGTGGCGGCGGGGATGTCCTCGTTTTTCACCACCTTGCCAATGACTTGGTCCTTCTTCTCGCTGATGTAGAACTGGTAGAGCCAGCCGACCGCCTCGATTTGCTCCCAATCCTCGTCGGGGACGCTCTCCACGAGCTTGGCCACGATCGAATCGGTGCGCAGCAAATTCTCGGGCAGCAACAGCTCCGTCTCGTCGTCGATGTGCTCGAACAGAAACGGCATGGAGCGCGACAAATCATTGCACTGCGCCACCAACAAAAGCTTGTAGAGCTCGTTGTCCTGCGTGCCCGCCAGGTGCATTTCCCGCGCCGTTTGCGCGTTCAGCCCAGGCAGCGACACGTCGCTGGCATGGCGCAGGATTTCAGGCAGGCCCCCATCGCGGCTCGACAGCACTCGCCATCCATGATTAAGGTAGCCATGCAGCTCCATGAAGCGCAGGGCGGCGAATCGATTGAACCACGTGTAGGCCACTTCTTCCATGGCCTGCTCGAAGCCGCGGCGCTCGATGCGCCGAACGAGCTTCTCGCGTTGCGCGTTGACCTTGGCGGGCCACTCGCGCCCCTCAATGATCACCAAGTCGCCGCGAACGCTGGCCGGCGCGGTCCCCGCCGCCGAGATGCCCAGCAGGTTTGCCCGCGCGGCGACCGCGGCGATGAAATCGCGGCGCGCTTGCGGCGCGTAGGCTTTAAGGTTTGTTTTGTTCATGTCTTGATTGAGCCTTTCGTCTAGGCGTTACTGCAAACGCGCGCGATGGCCCGCCGCGATGGCCGCGAGGAGCTCCTGGCGAAGGCTTCCAATGAATTCTTCAACGTCTTCGGCGCTTTCAAGGTAGGTCTTGGCGCTCAGCTCGCTCGTGCGCACCACCTTGATGGACCGCGTCGAGACCGCCGCGCCTGCGCCGCCCGACCCAGCGCCCGTCTCCGCGCCCGCTCCGTCCCCTGCGGCGCCGTCAGCCCGCGCCTCGACCCGAGCCTTGGGCCCCTCATTGGTCCTGGCCGCGCGCGCAATCTTGTCCATCGCCTCGTCGAGCAGATCACCCGCCCGCCCCTGCGCGAAGAGAATGCGCGGGATACTGACCATCCCGGCCAGTTGCGCCTTCAAGGTTTGAAGGGGATTGAGCGCCGCATTGCGCAGAGCCGGATCCGCCTCGGCGGCGTCCAGCGCCTGCTGCGCCTCGGCAATCTTCTCGTCGACCGAACGGAGCGCGCGTTCGCGACGCTCGCCGCCGATCGCGTCGTTCACCTTCTCCACGGTCGCGACCAGCCCCTCGATCCGATTGATCATCCCGTAGGGCGCCGGGTTGTGGTGGATCATCTCCAATTCGGACAGGGCCGCCGCAGCCTCCGGCGCGTTGAGCAGCGCCTCGCGATTGTCCGAAAAGCTGGCGAGCGCGTCGAGCAGGCGCGACCAGACCGGAACCTGGTTCTTGTAGAACCCGAGCACGTCGTGGACGTCTTCGGCCAAATCCAACCAGTCGTTGCGAGCCTGCGCGAGCGCGTCCAAAAACTCATAGGGATCGCGCAGCGCCAGTTGGCGATCGATCGTGATCAGCGCCCGCACAATCTCCGTGCCGCCCGGGTAATCCTTGTGCTCGGCTTTGCCGCGCGCGCGTTCGAGGTCCGCTTTGAGCTGGGCGAGGTGGCCGCGGAACTCGGCGACGAGCGCGTCTTCGTCCTCCGGCGGCATGATCGAAAACATGTCGCGATGCAACTCTCGCGCGGTGGTGCGCGTCAGCGCATCGGAGGTCTTGCGTTTCAAGATCGAGACCTGTTTGAAGCGGGCCGCTTTCGTCAGTGGCTCAATCGCCCCCAGGGCGTCGAGGTCGGCTCCCTCCATCACCAGCTTGATTTCGCCGGCCATGAAAAGCCGCGCCACCAGCAGGACGGTCTCCCATTCCGGCCGCCACCCCCAAGGCACCCCCGAGAAGCGGTCGATGACGTCGGAGAGGAGCACGCGGCTGCTCTTGGCGACCACGTCGAGATATTGGCGCATTTCCCCCAGCGCGAGGGCATTGCCGTCCTCCCCGCCCAACGCCATGCGTTGCTGGCCCACCGTGTCGGCGGTGAGCACGGCTCGGATTTCCGCGACCGGATCGGCCTGGCGAACCTTGATGTAGCCAAGCTTCGAGTAGGTGTTGGAGACCAGATAGTTGAGCATTTCGTCGAGCACGCTGGGCGGCGATTGCGGCTTGATCGTCAGCCGCTGGCCCAACGCGTAGAAGTCCCCGGCGCTCATCATCTCCGCCAGTTGCGACAGAAGGCGCGCCCGGCGTTCGCGGTTTTCGTCCTTCCGGTCATAAAGAATCCGTTTGAGCGACGGGGTCGCCGTGTCCGCTTTCGGCGCGATGTATTTCTCGATCTGCAAATACGTTTTCAGCTCGACATAGACGCGCGGATCGTTGGCCATTCGCAGCAACGCCCGTCCCGAGCCCTCGGCGCTGCGGCCGATGCATCGCGCCTCGTGCATCATTTCGTAGTCTGCGCCGACGGGCGAGATCACCTCGAAGGTCAACGCGGCGTTCGCCAGCTTGTAGGGGACGCTGTCGAGCAGGCGATTGAATTCGTAATCGCTCTTGGTGTCGCGATGCCTCACCTTCGTTTGCCCGGCAAGAATCTCATCGAACACGAGCTCGGCGACCAGGCGCGAGATATCCGCCTCAGAGACGTTGACGGACTTCACCTCTTGGGAAACGTCGCGTTCCTCGTTGGTCAGGAAAAACCAAAGGTCGCCGTTTCGGCTCACTAGATTCTGCCGTTCCAAGCGCAACAGCGCGGCTTCAATCTGGCGTTTGAGCGCGAGCTTGTCGGCGTCGACGCGATCGAGGCACAGCGTGGCGAGGTTGTCGACCGTCCCCTTCACCGCGTCCGCGTAGCGAATGAGAAACAAAGTTCGCAGGAGCTCCCCGTCCCAGTCCTCCAACGCCGGGTTGTCGGCCGCTTGATCGATGGCGCGCTTGACCGAGGAGTCCAGGAAGCTTTCGATCGCCGGATAGAAATCGTAGAGGGGCACGAGCGCGTCGATGTCCCGCGGGCCGTTGTGGACCGCCGCCGTTTGAAAGGCGTCGAGCATCGAGCGCTCGCCGCGCGCCAAGTGCCGGCCGGTCGCCCCCACTTTGCGAATCGACTCGAAGACCTTTTGCAGCAGCTGAAACTGGTAAGGGGCGAACGGATAGTGCGCGGAGAAATCCGCGGCGTCGCGAAAGCGCCGAAAAGCCACCGCGTGATCCGCAAACGAAACTTGGTTGTTGATGATGTCGCCCTTGGCCTTCCACAGGGCTTCGAGCTCGGCGCGCGCCGAGGGCGTTTTTTCGAGCAGGCGATGCGAAATGACCTCGTCGGTGTTCGAGCTCGACAGGGACAAGCGCGTGTGAAAGCGGCCCGTGATCTTCGAAAAATCGTTCGTGCGCGCCTGGTTGGCTTCGCCCAGGGTGGCGTCGATGTCTTCCTGGCTGGTCACGATCACCCAGGCGCGCCCTTTGCATTGCGTGCCGAGCTCTTCGGTGATGGTCTGCAAGTTGAGCATCAGCGCCGTGTTCTTGCCGATGAACTGGCCGACCTCGTCGACCAAAAAGACGATCCGGTGCTGCGGGCCCTTGGTGTCGAGGTATTTGCGCACGAGCGCGGCGAAGCCCTCGATGTTGATCTTGTAGTCGTCGCGCGCGTTGTCGAACCATTTCGCTGCGGAATCAGGCGACATGTCCAGCGCGTGGCTGAGCCCTGCGATCACATCGTCACGCAGGAAATCGACCGCGTCGCGCTCGGCGTCCCACGCGTTGCCATTGGCCGCTTTGAACGCCTGCTTGAACGCGTCGTAGGCGCCCTTGGAGATCAGATAGCGCTCCATCTCGGCGACGTGCGGCGCGTCGCCCGACAACCCTTGCATCTCGTTGAAGACGCGCAGGAACACTTGCAGGATCGCGTCCCGATCGCCTTTGGAATCGGCTTTCGAGTCGATGTTGAACAAGATCACGTCGGTGTTGCCCTTGACCGCGCGGCGAATGTCGCCCAAGAGCATGGCGTCCTTGATTTTCGAATCAAAGAATTCAATCGCGCGCCGCGATGTCACGTCGCCCGGATGGGAGGCTTCGAGGTTGGACAACAGATACGACAAAATCTTAATGAAGTGCGACTTGCCTGACCCAAAGAAACCCGACACCCAGACGCCCATTCGCGCGGCGATGCTCGGGTCGTTAGGGTGGGCCGCGGTGGCGAGGTAAGCTTCAAAAAAGCTGCGCAGGTATTCCGTGACCTCTTTGGTCGCGACGTATTCGTCCAGTTCCTGCCAGATGCTCGCCTCGTCGCGTTGGTCCGCTTTGATGACGCCGTTGATCGGCCGGTCGATGCGCTTGACGAATAGCTCTTTAATTTTCATTGGTCCCTCGGTCTCTCAAAGCGTTAGGGCACCAGGCTGAACGCCCGGTAATAGTTGTCGTCGACCAGCGCGTTGAACAGGCGCAGTGACTGCCCGTCGTATCGCCCCGGGTAAAGCATGAGAAGCGGTGTGTCCTGCATGTGCGGGTGCAGCGCGGAGAGCAGTGTGTGGGTGCGCAGCAGCGGATAAACGGCGCCCACGCCCTTCACGATCAGCAGGTCGAGCTCGTCGGCGTGCGTCTTCTCGACGATCCGCGCGGCCAACCGATCCTCTTTGAGGACCGAGCGCAAGGAGGCGAGCAGCGCATCGTCCCCTTTGGCGCGCTGCATCTCCAACGCCTTGGCCAACAGGCCGCGATCTTCGAGCAAGCCAATCACGCATTCAAAGAGGTCCACCGTCGCAAAGCGAAGCTGAGGCTTCTGCTTGCGCACGCCCGGCTCGATCACCTCCGCAAGCCAACCGCGCACCTTCATTTCGTGCTCGGGCGGATAATCGAAAACCCAGAAGCCGATCTCTCCGCCGGCTCCCTTGTTGTCAAGGACGTCCGGAGACAACAGCCGCGGCAACACCTGATTCAGCCGTTCGTCGAAAGAGGCGCTCATGCTTTTGTCTCCAATCGCGCGAGCGTCTCAGCGTCGCCGAGGCTTCTGAGGTAAGCCTGCGCCTTCGGATGAACCAAGGGCGGCGTCAGCCCCATTTGCCGGGTCGAGTCGAGGTATTTGGCTTCAAAGAGAATGCGGACGATGACCTGAAATAGCTTTTCGCGGGTCGAGGCGGCCCATCCCGCGACCGACTCGTCACGATGCGCGCACTCGACGAGAAATCCGTCCCATTGACGATGGCTGAGGGTTTTTTCCAGCCGGAGCAGGTCGGCCCGATAGACATCCCGCATGAAGTCGCTCAGCAGTTGGCTATGGCGCACCGCTGCGGACAGCAGGATTTGGCGGCACAGTTCGGCGTCGCCCTCGACGACGAGCTGCAAGCCCGTGTCGTCCAAGGTGTCGAGCCGCCTTCGGATGAGCCGCGCCTGGCGACGCGCCGTGGCGGGCTTTTTCTGCAACAGGTTTTCGTCGCTTAGGGCGGCGTCCCATTGCGCATCGGTGGGATGGGTGAGCAAGAGGGCCGCGATGCGGCGGCTCTCCGGGACCATGAGCGAGCCCGCTGAGATTTCCGCGTTATACAAACCCACCCCCTGCCCTCCGAAATTCGTTCCTGCGCGCGCCGGAGCGCGGCGCCCCGGATCGTTGGCGCCGAAAACCCCCGCTTGGATCACACCCGTCATCCTTGTCCCGCTGGTAATTAATGCACGACTGGGCCGCCCTGAGGCGCCGCCCGCGTCAGCGGTCCGGCACAGCGGCCCAAAAGCCGTGATTATCGCGCACTTTGTCGCCGGGAAAGCGCCTGGGCGGCCCCGCCAACGCGAGCGGGCGCGCCGCGCAGCGCAAAATCGGCGCGCAAAGCGTTCGCCGCCGGTCAGGCGCCGTTCAAAGGGGGTGTCCAACACTGTTTTTCGCAATAGCAAGCGGGCTCCGTCAGGCGTTTTTCGTGGGTGTCGCCATGGGCTGTGAAGAATGCCCCTCCCTCGCCCAACCGGCAGCTTCGACGGGGGCAGAAAAAAACGGCCGACAGGTTGCCCCGTCGACCGCCGAACACACGCCGAAGATCGAGGTCTTCAGCCGCACAGGCGCGTCAGCGCCCGATTCTTTGCGCCGCCCTCGCCGCCTCGTCGCCGGCCCGCGTTGAACGGGGGCGGAGCCCCGATCGGACGCGAGGGGCGACGACTCAGTTCTGGACGCAGTAGTTGCCTTCGGAGTGGTAGCCCGACGGGCAGGACCCGTGCTTGGGCACGACGTTTTTGGGGTTCGCGCTGCTGGCCACGCAGTAGTTGCCTTCGGTGTGCCAACCCGACGGGCACGAGCCATTTTTCGGGACGGCCGGTTTGGCGTTGGCGTTGGGCACGCACATGTTGCCGTCCGAGTGGTAGCCGGAGGGGCACGAGCCGTTCTTCGGGAGCGGCATCACCTGCATAGTCATTTTCTTTTTCCTTTCTTTATTCGGCGTTGAAAGCGACGCCGCAGCGCGGTCCTGCATGGTTGGTTTACGGCTTCGCGCCCCCTCTTCCTGAGGGCGTTTTGACTGCGCCGTTTCTCGGGTGGTCTCCGCGCGACGTCGAACGTGCGAGGCGCTCAAAGCATACCGTCCGCGAACGTGCTCGCGCCATCGAGTTGGGCGTCGACGCGACACGCGATGTCGCGCACACGACGCCTCGGGCGCGGCGAGAGGCCCTCTGAGAGTCCTTCTTTTTGACGCTGGCTGCGCCAGCGCGCGACATCCTCTGTCGCGCGGCCATGGCACACTGCCCCATCCGTTGGGAAAGGTCCATCGATCGGGGCGGCCCTTGACCCAAAACGCATGCGCGGGCAGAAGCGCGATTCAAGAAAAAGACCCAATGAAACAACAAAAAATCGAAGCGGCGCCCCCAAGGGACGGCGACCGCTTGGACGAAGACCGAGCGGCCTTCGCCGAGATGGCCCAAGCCGCCCTGGCGGCTGAGGGCGGTCCGAAGAGACCCTCCGCGTGGTCGCCCGCGTTTTGCGCGGCGCCCTGCCCCGACCAGTGGGTCGGGACCGTCCGGTTTGCCGACTCGCGCCTGCGCTACGCGTCGAACGGCGCGGAGCCCTCGAACGAGTTCTCGTGTCGCCGGCCGACGAGCGATTTGAGCGCGAAGGGCCCTCGCCGGCTCTTGATGATCTTGGAAAGCCCGCACGTTCGCGAATTCGGCGCGCCCGCCCGGTCCGCGAAGCGGGGCGGGCTCAGCGCCATCGCCTCGGGCAACCTCCGCCCAATCGGGCCCGCGGCGGGCGCGACTGGGAAAAACATTCGAGCGCTCCTGGGCGAGATCGCTTGGACCGGAGCCGAACAGCTGATCGTGTTCTCGGAGGGCGAAGACCTTGACCTGGTCCTGATCAATGCGATTCAGCATCAAACGTCCTTGGGCCACGCCACGAGCCACTTTCGCGACAAGGTGTTCAAGACCGCCTGGGCGTCGGAGCGGATTGGCCGCACCAACCTCCTGGCCCGATTGGACAAACTGTGGCGCGCCGAGCCGCGAGACATTGTGGTCAATTGCTGCACCGTCGGAAAGAGTCCGAAAGGGTCCTTGAAGCATCTCGTTTACGACGCGCTGCGAGAACTGGTCGACCAAAATCCACTGCGGCCGCCGCTCGTCGTCGGATGCGCCCACCCGAGCTCGTGGCTACGAAACAAAAACAATCGTGTGGCGCGGGTCGTTGCGCTCACGCCTAGCGTGAGCCTGCCGATGGGAGGCGCGCATGTCTGACACGCTGCTCAGGCAATGGAACGTCCTGCGGATGATTCCGCGGGGCGGAAAGATCACGGCGAGCGAAATTCACGCCAAGCTGCGCGCCTCGGGCTACGAGGTTTCCAAGCGAACGGTGGAGCGCGATCTCTCGGCGCTCTCCGTGGCGTTCGCCATCGAGTCCGATGAGCGCAACACGCCCTACGGCTGGCGATGGAAAGGCGACATGCCGCCCTTGGACTTTCGGGGGTTGACGACGCCCGAGGCGCTCGCCTTCCGTTTGCTCGACGAGCATTCGCGCCATTTGTTGCCATCGGGGTATCGCCAAGAGTTAGAGCCGTATTTCAAGGCGGCAAGGCAGCGCCTCGAGTCCGAGGCGGGCGAAAAAGGCGCCGCCGCCTGGACGCGAGCCGTGCGCGTCGTCGAGCCCAATCAACCGCTGTTGGCCCCGCTCATCGACGAGGCGGTTCGCGCCGCGATCAGCGACGCGTTGATGCTCAGCCGCCAGCTCGAAGTGGTCTACCAGGCGCTCGACCGGCAGCCCTCCACGGCGAAGGCGCTCAGCCCTCTGGGCCTGGTGGGCGTCGGAGGGATCATGTATTTGGTCGTTGTGTTCGACGGCTTCGACGACGTCCGGACGCTCGCCTTGCACCGGATTCGGCAAGCCAAGCTGTTGCCCGAACCGGCGGCGAAGCCCGAGGGCTTCGATCTGGATGGGGCCATCGCCGACGGCCTCTTTGGCTTCGGCGAGCTCGGGCGCCGCATCCAGATCCGCCTCCTTTTTCGCGAGCACGCCGGCACCCATCTGCTCGAAAGCCCTCTGTCCGAGGATCAGATTGCAACGCCAGTGAGCCCCGGAGAGGTGGTGATCGAAGCCTCCGTGCCGCTGACTCGCCGACTGAGATGGTGGCTGTCCAATTTCGGACCCGACGTTGAAGTGCTTGGCCCGCCGGAGCTGCGCGACGAGATGGCCGAGCGGCTGCGCAAAGCGGCCCAACGATACGACGGGCCAACGCAATGAGCGCCTCAACCCCAGCAATGGCGGCGAACGCGGACGCGCTGGCCACGCCGACCGCCGGCGCGTCCCAGCGGGACACCTCCTCGGCGACCGACGGCGGTCGCCCGTTCATCGTTCAGATCGTCGACCCGCTCGGCCTTTGGGAGGCGGGGAACGAGTTGCCCGACTTCGGCGGCCGGGTCGACTGGCGGTTGAGCGCCGACGCGGACGCGATGCCGGACCCGACGCCGGGGGTGGCGCCCGACTTCGTTATCCGGTTGGCGACAGACCTCGCGCCTCTCGCTGGCCGTCGATCGCAGCGCGCCGGGGTCTCGGTGCTCGTCGACTCGGGCGTCCCGATCGGCGCGCGGGGCTGCGGGCCGATTCTCGCGTGCCCACGCGGCGAGGTTCGAAGGACGGTCGAGACGCTCGCGCAAGCGATCTTTCGCGTCGCGCTCGCCGACCAAGTCGTCCACTACGATTGGAGCGAGATCGAAGAGCTGTTGCGCGGGGATTGCCTTCTGATCGCGCGCTCGCTGCCCGCTGCATCGCCGGACGGGTTTGCGTCGGCCGCCATTGGCGCCGTTTCTTATTTCCAGGGCAGAACCCGGGTCGAACCCGAGGGCTTGTTGTTGGGCATTGCAGCGCCTGGGACTCTCCCGTTGGTCCAGCGGCGCGACTTCACGCGGCCCCTGCTCGCCCTGGCCGGCCATCACTGCGCCTTTCTCGCTGGGGTTCACACGCAGCGCGGGCAGCCTCCCGAAGCGGCGCTCCTGCTGACCTTTCCGATGCCGCGAATGCCCGGCGAGGACGTGCGCCCCCAACGCGCGAGGCGTCCGTGAGCCTTCACGCGAACCGGATCGGTCCGGTTACGCGCAGCCCACGTTGGAGCCGCGCACGCCCAGGTAGCGGTCCAGCAGCGCTCGCAAATTGGCGGCCCCCACCGGATTGGCGCTGTGCACCCAGAAGCGGAACGTGGGCGGAATGAAGGCCCCGTCCGCGTCCAAGTCCAAATCGATCAGACGCTTAACCACGGCCATCGCGGTGTCGTCTCCGCCCAGATCGTGGTCGAACGAGATCTCGTCGGGGCAACCGCGTTCGAGCAACAGAGCAATGGCTTCCGCCGAGCTGCGCGCAATCGTCCACGCGGGGTCGACGGGGTCGCGCAAGTCGTCAATGAAGAGCCGATAGCCCATGGTGCACTCCATCGTGGAAGCAATGCAAAAGAAAAATGCCGGGTTCCGGATCCTGATGCGCCCCGACCGGCGCGAGCGATTTCGGCAGGGTTGCGAGACCAATCGATTATACGAACGCAGCGCAAAGGACGGGCGGAGCCGTCGCGGGAAATTCACGCGCTCGGGCGTCAGCGAGGCCGCCGATCGCGCTGATACACTAGCCGACGCAAGCCGCGGCCTGCGTCGGGCGCGACGCCCACACCTCGCGCGGCGGTTGAGAAAGGAGCCAGGATGGACCCGTATCCGTTGAGCATCGGCGCCGCCGTCGTGGTGGCCGGGAGCGCCAGCGTCTACACGTGGAGCCGCGCGCGCTCGCGGACGCGGACGACCGAAAGCGCCCTGCCCGCCCCGGTGGTGCAACCGACACCGGCCGCGGATTTGGAGTCGGCCGCGCTGCGCGCGCGCGAAGAGAGTGAGCTCTCTGAGCTGGTGCAGGTTCTGCCCGTTTTGAACTTCGACACATCGCGCGCGGTGGCCCTTCCGCTCCACGGCGCCCTCGCCGAGGCCGTCGGCACGATGTCTTCGATGCTGGGCGGCGCGATTTCCGCGCTGCCCGCCACGCTGCCGGGGGCCCACGGCAAGCTCTACGAGCTGCATTTCAAGCCATCCATCACCCAGAAGCTCGCCGATGGAACGTTGCATTTGCAACAAGCCATTGGCGGAGGCCACCGCGCGGGCGCGGTCGGCGCCAATGGCCGCTATGCGGCCCAAGGCCGCCTGATCGAGGCCGGTCGCGCCGGGCGAAAGTCCGCCGCCCTGATGGCCGCCTCGTTTCAGGTCCTGACCTTCTTGGTGAGCCAGGAACATCTAGCGGAGGCCAATGCCAAGCTCGCTGCCATTGCGCAATCGATCGACGGGCTGCGACGCGAACGGCAGATTGAGCGGGAAGCGGAGATTGCGGCGTATCTGAACCGCCTCAAAGAAGACGTCGAGCTGTTGCTTCGCGGCGAGCTCAGCGAGGCGGAGCAATCGAAGGTTCTGGATCGCCTCCGCGCCGGCGACGAATTGTGCGACAAGCTTGAGCATTTGGTGGTCGTATCCCTTGCTGAGCTGGCGGACCACTTGCGCACCGTCTCCACCCGACAAGGCGGTTTTAAGGGGCTGAGCCGCACGTCCGAGTCCATCAACGGATTGATTGACCGTTTGTCCACGTGGCGTCGCTTGGACATCCTGGCCGCGAATCTCGCCACTTACATGCTGCAAGTGAGCTGCGCGCTCTCGGTCGACGACAAGCATGCTCCTGCGCGGCTGGAACGCCTGCGCCAACAACTGGATCGGAACGATGGCGATTTCAGGGGGCGCGTCGTTTTGCGCGCCGAACGCGACCTCAAATCGCCCTTCTCAACCAAGAACCGACGCCGCGAGCATCACGTTGACGCATGGATTCGCGTGAAGGCCGTCGAAGGGCAATTTGAGGCCACCCGCGAACAGCTGATTGAGCGCTTTGCGCAGATCGAAGAGGCGCTCGAACGCAAGGCGGCGGCCCAACGCGATGGAGTCCGCATGATCGTCGAAGTGGGCCCCGACGGCGACGTGCTGCGCGCTTTTCGCGTCGGCACGCCGCTTCCGAGCAGCCCCATATCCGTTGGCAACGATGTCGCCGCAACCTAACAAGCCGCCCGTCAATAACTTCCCCCAATTCATCACTATGAGCAACACGCAACTGAGAACAAAAGTCGGCGCCGAATTGCGGGCCGCTGCATCCGTGGACCCGGCGGTGATCGAGGCGCTGCCGGAAGAGAGCCGGGAGGCGGCGCGGGCAACGCTCGCCAAGCTCCGCGAGAAGCAACACGCGACGCGCAACGACGAGCCGCCTCCGACCATCTTTGCCGCCGCGTCGCTGGCTGACCCGCGGTTGCTCAGCGAGCTCGTTCGCCATTTTGATCCACGCCTCGCGGACAGCGACGGGTGGACGCCGTTGATGGCGGCGGCCAGGGCCACCCTGTTGGCGCGCGAGGACGCCCCGGCGGAGGCGTCGCCGGCTGTCCAGTGTTTGCAGATCTTGTTGCCGTTGTCTGACCCGATGGCTGAATCGTCCTCGGGGAGGACTGCACTGATGTTCGCCGGATCCGCTCACGCCGCGAACCTCTTGTTGCCCGCCAGCGACCCGAAGGCGCGCGACGACCGCCGCCGAACCGCCTTGATGCATGCGGTCTTGGACAATCGGCCGGCCGTCGTGGCGGCCCTCCTGAAGGCCAGCAACGTCGACGCCGAGAGCGAAGAGGGGGCCACCGCGTTGGACTACGCCCTGGGCTTCGGCCACCGCCGCGCCAGAGTGAAGCTCGCCGAGCTCTTGGCGCCGTTGGCGACGAGCGGAATCGACCAATCGCTTGAGCTCGCTGTGGCGGCGGCCACGTCGAAAGCTGCGGAGGACGCTACGGCCCGCAACGCATGGCGGTCCGTTGTCGACGAACTGGCCTCGCGCGCGAGCGCGGGCGCCGCCCAAGCGGCTCTGAACGCGTTCCGCGCGCTCGACTTCCCGAAAACGTCGTCTGCGGCGAAGCGGTCCCGAGCCTGACGCGCGAGCGCTGCCGGCGGCCCAGGCGAACCGGGTCCTCCGAACGCCCGCCTCCTCGTCGGCCGCCAGCCTGTGGGCGACGCTTCAACGCCCAATGCCGTCGAGCGGCGTTTCCTCATGCTTTCGCCTCGCGCCCATTGCGTTACGATGGGCGGCCTCTCACAACGCCCCGTCGCTTGCCATGTCCTTGCTCTCGCACTTGCTCGCCGGCTCCGAACGAGAAGAGGTGTATTCGACCTCCGCCCTCGCCTACCTGCTCTCGCGCAACGCGCTGTGCCGCGCCGCGCTGTTGGACGATTGGCGCAGAGAGTTCGGGCTTCCCCTCGCGGGCGACTTGGCCTTCAAAACTGAGGCGCTCGCTGGCGGAGGCATCTGCGACATTGCGGGCGTTGACGCCGAGGGGCGGACGCGGGCGTTGATCGAAGGAAAATTCTGGGCCTCGCTCACCGATCACCAGCCGGGCAGCTACCTCGACGCCTTGGACCAGGACGGCGGAGGCTTGCTGCTGTTTGTGGCGCCGGGGCGGCGCTTTGAGACGCTGTGGCCGGAGCTCCTGCGTCGCGCTTCGGATCGAGGCGTCCGAGTGGAGGAGAAGCCCACGCAAACGCCTCACATGCGCCGCGCGTCGCTCGCCGGATCGGGCAGCGTGCTGGCGCTGACGTCGTGGAACGCGCTGCTCGACGCGCTCAAGGGCCAAGCCGCGAGGCTGGCCGACCCGTCCTTGGCCGCCGACATCGACCAGCTCGCCGAGCTGTGCCGACGCATGGACGAAACCGGCTTTTTGCCGCTGCGATCGAGCGAAATGTCGAGCGAAGTCGGGCTGCGCATCGTTCAGCTGCAAGACGTCTTCGTGGATTTGCTCAACCGGCTCTTTGCGCGGCGCATCGCGAGCAAGCAACCGGGGTTGAAGAATTCCAACGATTGGCGACCCATGCGGGTCGGAAGGCGCAGGGCGTATCTGCGATTTTGGTTTGGCGGCTGGGCGACGCATCGCGCCACCCCGTTTTGGCTCGCGTTTCCGCGGACGGGCGACGACTTGCTCGACGCGGAGCAATGGTCGTTGTTGGCGCGATTGGAGACGCAAACCCCGCCCGGGATCATCAAAGAAGACTCCCACTGGATGATCCCGCTGCATCTGCCGTTGGGCGTCGAACGCCCCGACGTGCTCGACGCGCTGTTCAACCAGGTCACGGCCGCGGCCAACCGCCTGGGCTTGCTCAACGAAGCGCCCGCGGGCATCGTCCCCGCGAATGGAAGCGCAGCCTCGGCCCCGGCATTGGACGTGGAGGCAGAGGCCAGAGCCCTTGCCAAGTCGCGCGCCGAGCCCGAGGCCGAGGCCGACTCCTTTGGCTCGCGCGGCGAGGCGTCGATTCCGCGCGACTGAGCACCGCCCGCTTCGAGGGGCGTGTCGCATTGCTCGACACGCCGCCAACAGCGCGCCGAGCAAGCTCTCATTTCTTCCGGGTTTTCAGCTCGAAGTCGGGTTCGTAGAGCTGCACAAGATCGTGGATGAAGGCTTCTGCGTGCTCGATCACCGCCTGCGCTTCTTCGACCGAGCAGAACTCGCCTTGATGCGCCACGGCGTTGCGCGTGTCGTTGATCTGTTCGGCGCGTTTGCTCAGCGCCTTCATCGTCTTGTGCTTTTTCGGCTCCGCCGCCGTCAATGGCAGCAGGAGGTTCCGCAGTTTCCCCGACAGCCCGTTCGCCCACCGCAACATCTTGTCGACGAAGGCTGGCTCAAACGTGCTGCGCGCGGCGTATTCAGCTCGGATCGCGAAGTTGGCGGCGAGCTCGGTCGCGGTCGCGGCGCGAACCACGGCCGCCGACCATTCCTCCCGGGAGTGCAAGCCGTGGATTTTGTTCCATTGCGATTGCACCTTCTCCAAATCGGATCGCTCTTCGTAGGGCTTTTTGGTTGCCATGATGTTCTTATTGGTGTGCGCTGCGCGCAGAGAAAAAGCGGCGAGCGATCCCGCCGTGCGATCGCGCCAAGGTCAATCGATCTCAATCGGGACGATGAAGCTCGGGTCGTCCGGGCCGGATGGGTTGACGGCGCGCGTGACAGGATGCCAGACAAAGGCCTCGGCAGGCGCCGACGAATGCAACGCCAATTCGCTCGCCGCCTCTGGCGAGGTTTCCGGATCGAGCCATTTGAGCGCGTCGGCTGGCTCGAACACAAGCGGCCGCCGATCGTGCACGTCGACAAGCCCTTCGTCTGCGGCGGCCGTCACGACGACGAAACCGGCGCCTTCAATGGGTTCCTCGTCCCCGCGGACGTTGGTGAGCGCTGCGATGAACATGGGGTTTCCGTCGCGCCGCTGAATATAGAATGGCTGTTTTTTGCCGTCGTCCGCTTTCTTCCATTCATACCATCCGTTGGCCGGCAGCAAGACGCGGCCGGACTTCCAGAGCGCCCGAAAATACGGCCCGGTTGCGGCCTTCTCAACGCGGGCGTTGATGGTTTGAGGCAAGCCCTTGTCCGCTGCCCATTTTGGGCGATAGCCCCAGTGCACCCGCCGCATCTTCTGATCGGGGTAAATGAGGAGCGGCTTGGTCCCGGGAGGAATGTTGTAGCCGCGAGCGCCGGTCGTTCGAGGCTCAGGGAACGCCACATAACCGAATAACCCCAGAAGCTGGGCGTATTCGAAGGGGTCCATGTATTGCGTGATGCGTCCACACACGGGGAGTCTCCTTTTCCGAAGGCAGGCAAATCATCCGACATTGACCAGTGATCGCGCCGTGCGGGCTCGCAGCGATCGGCGCCGACCCAGGCGTCCTTGAAGGCGGCCTCAGACGCATGGTATATAAAATCGTCGCCCCACCACCCTCACTTTCAAGCACCAATGGCTGGAACCAAACGCAAATCGTCCCGATCGGGAGCGCCCCGCAAGCATCTGACGAGGGAGGACTTGCTGCCGATGGCTGAAGCCAGCGCCCGCAAGCTGTCGTTGACCCACCATTTGGCCCTCTCCACTTGTCGAGGCGATCACGGCAACAGCCGCCTGATCAATGAGCTGGCGCGCGCCGTCTACACCGCCTATTTCCTGCAACGCGCGGGCTTTGGCGAGGCGCCGTTCGAGCTCTACGAGCACGCCGAGGCTGCCATCGAGCAGGCCCTGGTGGTTGCGGCGAAAACCAGCGTGTGGAAGATCGACGAGCAGGATGCTCCGTCCATAGAGAAGCTGCTCGCATTGCACGACGAACAGTTGCTCTCCGCCCCTCTGCACCGCGTGAACGCCGCGGAGGCAGCGCTTCGTCGCTTTGTGGGTGGGAAGGCGCGCTCGCCGCTCGTGCGGCCCTCGCAGCAAAACTGATCCCTAACCTCCTTGGCAGCGGTTCGGCGTCTCGGCCCGCGAGGCGAGCCCTTGCGGACCCTTCCGCGCGAACGCCAGCGCGCGCCGAAGCGTTCGCGCGATTCGAGCGGCTCGCCCTTTCCGCGGAGGCGGGTGTTGGTCGCGCGGATGCGATGGCAACGCCAGAGCGCGCGAAGCGACTGTGAGGCGCCTGTGAAGGAATGCCGCCCGTGAGCCGATCGCCTGGCTCAGAGTTCACCAAAGCGGCTCCGTGAGCAGGCTCCGATCGGCGGTCTTGTGTCGCGGATCGGCGGTGGCGACATCACCACGGGCGCGCGCTAGCTTGTTCTCAGATCGGTGCAGTTCGCGCCGATGCAATTCGCGCGTCAATGCCCGCGCGCGCATGCCGCCCCGCTCGGAGGATCCCCATGGTTTTCAAGATTGTTCGAAACACCGCGCTTGTGGTGTTCCTTTTGTTTCTGTTCATCGTTGGCGCCCCGGCTATGAAGGTTGCAACCGGGATGGGCTTATTCTTCTGGGCTGTCGGGGTGGTTTGCAAACGCAAATTCCGCGGGCGCTGAGGAGGCCTTTGCACCTACCCCGTGGCCATACCTGACTTGCCTTCGCGGCGGCGCACATCCAATGCGGTCGTAGGCATTACGCCGTCGTCGTCAACAAAAATCTCTGCTCTCCGCAACAAGCGATCCGAGCAGATGACTCAAATCGACAAGACGCTGCGCCACGAGATGGCGCACGCCGCTTTGCGATTGCCAAACGCCATAGACGCCCAGGAGGCTCGCGCCCAACACTTCTTTGCGTTGGCGCTCCAACAGAGTGGGCCAGACGATGACGTTGACCGGCCCCGTCTCGTCTTCGAGCGTCATGAAAATCACGCCATTGGCGGTGCCCGGCCGCTGGCGAACCGTAACCAACCCGCAGGCCCGCGCGAGGCGCTTGTCCGGATATCCGTTGAGTGTCGTCGCCTGCACGAATCGCTGTTGCGCAAGCCGCTCGCGCAGCAGCGCCAGTGGATGGCGGCCCAGCGTCAAGCCCAGCGATCGATAATCGCTCACAATGTCTTGGCCCTCGCGCGGCGGCGCCAATTGAGGGGCTTCTTCCTCGACCGTCGCGCCCCTCAGCAGATCCTTGTCGGGGACGCTGGCGACCGCCTGCCACAGCGCGTCGCGCCGGTGTCCTGCGAGCGCGGCCAGCGCTCCGCTTGCGGCCAGAACTTGCAGATCGCGGCGATTAAGCTGCGCTCGATCCGCCAAATCCGCAATGCTCTTGAACGATCGGATCGCCCTCGCCTCTTCGATTCGCCATGCCACTTCGCGGCTCATGCCTCGCGCCTGGTTGAGCCCGAGACGAACCGCGGGCTGCGCGACCTGATCGCCGCCGCTTCGCCCGGTGGCCGGCTCCAAACTCGCTTCCCATCCGCTGATCGCAACGTCGATCGGCAGCGCTGTGACGCCATGGCGTTTGGCGTCTTGAACGAGGGCCGAGGGCGAATAAAAACCCATCGGCTGCGAGTTGAGCAACGCGGCAAGAAACGCCGCAGGCTCATGGCGTTTGAGCCACGAAGACGCATAGACCAATAGGGCGAAACTCGCAGCATGGCTCTCGGGGAACCCATATTCGCCAAAGCCCTCGATCTGTTTGAATATCGACTCGGCGAATTCGAGCGTGTAGCCCTTCGCGGTCATGCCAGCGACGATCCGCTCGTAGTAATGCCCGAGGCCTCCCTTGCGTTTCCACGCGGCCATCGCGCGCCGAAGCTGGTCCGCTTCGCCGGCGGAGAAGTCGGCCGCGAGCATCGCCACTTGCATCACCTGCTCTTGAAAAATGGGCACGCCCAGCGTTCGCGACAACGCGGTTTCCATCTCGGGGCTTGGGTATTGAACGGGCTCCAACCCTTGGCGTCGACGCAGATAAGGATGGACCATGCCGCCCTGAATCGGCCCTGGCCGAATGAGGGAGATTTCAATCACGAGGTCATAGAAACATTCCGGCCGCAGGCGCGGGAGCATGGTCATTTGCGCGCGCGATTCGATCTGAAACACGCCAACGGTGTCGGCTTCGCAAATCATGGCGTAGGTCTCCGGGTCCTCGGGAGGAATGTCTTGCAGCTCGAAGGGCTCGCCTCGTTGAACGGACACGTAATCGAGAGCGCGCCGGATGGCCGAAAGCATGCCCAAGGCGAGCACGTCGACTTTGAGCAAGCCAAGCGCTTCCAAGTCGTCCTTGTCCCATTGAATGATTGAGCGATCCGGCATCGCCGCGTTTTCGATGGGCACCAAGCGCGAGAGTTTGCCCTGGCTGATGATGAAGCCGCCGACGTGTTGCGACAGGTGGCGAGGGAACCCGCGCAGGGTGTCGGCAAGAGACGCCCACTTCTGCGCGACGCCGGACTCGGGATCCAACCCGCTCTCCGAGAAGCGCTCCGCAAGCGACGCGCGGCCGTCGAAATGTTGATGGCTCTTGGCCACTTGATCGACCACGCCCAGATCGACCCCCAAGCTTTTCCCGACATCTCGCAATGCGCTGCGCGTCCGGTAAGAGATCACGGCCGCGGCCAATCCCGCGCGCTCGCGGCCATATTTGTTGTAGATGTATTGCATGACTTCTTCGCGCCTCTGGTGCTCGAAGTCCACATCGATGTCGGGCGGCTCTCCGCGCTCTTTTGAAATGAATCGCTCGAAGAGCAAGTTGCCGCGAGCGGGGTCGACTTCCGTGATTCCGAGGCAATAGCAGACCGCAGAATTCGCTGCGGAGCCGCGCCCTTGGCAAAGAATGTGTTGGCTGCGCGCGAAGCGAACGATGTCGTAGACCGTGAGGAAATAGGACTCGTATTCCATCTCCGCAACGAGCCGCAGCTCGTGCTCGATTTGCTCTTGAACGCTGTTGGGGATGCCTTTCGGAAAACGCCTGCGAGCGCCGATATACGTTTCTTTTCGCAGGTAGCTTGCGGGCGTTTCGCCCTCCGGGATCACTTCGCTGGGATACTCATAGCGAAGGTCGTCGAGCTTGAAAACGCATTGCTGCGCGATCTTCACCGTCTCTTCGAGCGCCGCCCGCGGATAGATGTTGGCCAATCGAAGCCGCGCCCGCAGATGTTGCTCCGCGTTGGGAGCCAAATCAAAGCCGCACTCCGCGATCGGGCGACCCAGGCGAATCGCCGTCAGCGTGTCTTGCAGAGGCTTTCGCGACCGCACGTGCATGCACACGTCGCCCGTGGCCACCACCGGCAAGCCGATTTCTCGCGCGACAAATTGCACCGTCGCCTCATGCTCGTCGTCTTTGGAGCGGTGCAAAAGGCAAAGGCCCATCCACGCGCGCCCGGGAAAAACCCGCTCCGCCCACTCCGCTTGCGCGGCCAGTCGCTCCTCCGACACACCGTAGTCCGGGACGACAATCGCAAGGCAATCGGGCATGGAGCGCAAGTGGGCGTTCGCCGCATCGGGCTTTTCAATGTCCTGCGGCGTGAGCCAATAGTCGCCCTTCGCCGCGCGCATGCGCGCCAGCGTGATGAGCTCGCACAGGTTGCCGTATCCCTCGCGATTCTTCGCCAACAGGATGATCGAGACGGCTGTTTTGCCGTCCGCGTTCACGAGGCGAAACAAGCTGCCGACAATCAGATGGAGGTTCGCTTCCTTGGCGGCGACGTGCGCTCTCACCACGCCCGCAAGCGAGCATTCATCGGTGATTGCCAAAGCTGAGTAGCCGAGTTGGGCTGCGCGCGTTGCCAGCTCCTCAGCGTGCGAGGCGCCGCGAAGAAACGAAAAATTGCTCGCGCAATGCAGCTCCGCGTAAGCGGGCAGCATCGACGAGAAATCGAGCGACGACAAGTCGAGAGAGGGAAAATCGGGCGTGGACATGGAAAGGAGCCAAGAGCCGCAGCTCAGCCAAAGAGCCCATGCAAAAACCAGCGGCCGTCCTGGTCCTCTTGCGACCCGATGCGCTCGCGATAGACCCAATAGCGCGAATGGTCGCTCGCCACCCCAACGAAGTAGTCGCGCGTGATCAATTGATCGTCAAACCAGCCGGCCTCAATGCGCTCGGGCTTGCGCGCGAGGCGAAGCGCCGACCCGTAGAACGGTCGATGGTTGCGAGTGATCAGCAGCACCGGCTCGTCAAGCAGCCAAAACGGCCGTTCCGGCAGGTCCGTGGTCTCGGGCGTCTTTGCGGGTTTGCCAGCGCCGAGCGGCGCCCATTCGTTCGCGCGCTCCGGCCGATGGTCCGGCGACACGGCGAATTGCAGGACGTTTTCCGCGCCCAATCTCGCCGTCAAGAGCTCCACCATCCGCTCGAAGTCGCCCGGCTTGCCGCCCGTGTCCGGGAAGAGCGAATCGGATTCCGGCTCTCGCTCGCGCACGTCGTCGGCCGCCAAACGCACGACAATCACGGGCGCCGGCAACGTAAGCCGGCCGAGCCGCTCCTTCAAGAGCCTTACCAAGTGCTCCGGATCCCACGAGGGCTGAGCGAGCGCCACCGGCACGGCGGTGGGCTCGATCGCTTCGCGGCCGCGCTCGTGTTCGAGCAGCAGGACGTATTGCGCGACGGCCTTTTGCTGCGCAGCGAGCCATCCGGCCATTTGCAACAGCAGGCGGCGGCCGGCAAAGAGCAGCGCCTCGGCGTGCTCGATGCGATCGGGCAGCTCCACCATGCCTGCAAAGGTCAAGGGCGCGCGCTCCCACTCAAACGATTCGGGGCACTCGCCATAGGCGCGATCCATCGCGTCAAGCAGCGCCTCGCCGCATCGTCGCTTCAACCCCGCTCGCGGCAAGCGCCGCAGATCGCCCAAGGTCTGGCAGCCCACGCCTTCGATCCAAGCCGCGAAACGACGCGTCTCCGGCAAAAGAGCCAGGGGCAACCGGTCCAGCGCCCGCGACAAGTGCCTCAACTGCGCGACCCGCCGGCGCACGCCGGGCGCGACCGGTTGTTGCGCCAAGAGGCTCGCCCCGGCCGCGGTGGGCGCGACACTGATTCGCGCCGTGAGGCCCAGGCCTGCCACGTCGCCCGCGACCAGGCGAAGCAACGCGCGCAGGCCGCCGAAGAGCCGTAGGCTAGCGCTCACGTCGATCGCCACGGTGTCGGCGGAGAGCCGGGCGACTTGCGGTGTGAAGCGAAGAAGCGTCAAAGCGAGGCCCTGCATCGCCGCCTCTTCCCGAGCTGGATCTCGATCCGTCAAAAGCACGTCAGGCGCGATCGCGCCGACGCCCGCGCGGCGCATGCCCATGCGCACGCCCGCCTCGCGAGCGCCGCGGGTCATCGCGACGACGCGATTGGCGTCGAGGACGGCGTGCGAGCCCAAGGTCTCAGCCAGCCACGTCGGCCGAAACACGTCCAACGGCAAGTGGGGCAAGTTCAGCCCGATCCAGATTTGCATGAGCGGCGACTTCAATTTCGGTTTGCCGCTCCGGCGCGGTGTGGAACTTGCCAACGCGGGAGCGTGATTTCTTCGGATCGAGCGCAAGCGCGATTGGCTCGGGCAACGCCGGCCCCCGCCGCTTGACGACGTTGACGCGCGCGCCTTCCTGCGAGGGCTCGACCGTTAGCCGCAACGGCGCAGGTGAGGAATCCAACGCGGCGTTGAGCGGGCGGATCATGAAAAACAAGGCCTCGCCCGCCTGGGCGGCCAGGTGCAGCCGGCGAAGCGATTCGGGCCGGATCTTTTGCTGCCAGAAAAGGACCGCGCCGCAGGTCGCGCTGCGCAACAGGTGCTCCGCGCTCCACAGCGCGTCGGCGGTCTTCTGTGCTCTCACCCATACCAAACGGGCGGGATCCAGGCCCCATTCGAGCCAAGAAAGGCCCTGCGGCGCGTGCGGGGCGCCCAGCAAGACCACGCGGCTCGAACCCAACGCGCGGAAGGCGGAGCGCAAAAGGCGAATTTCTCCGACGCCGGGTTGCTGGACCATCAATTCGGTCATCGAACCCATGGGCCACCCACCGCCGGGCAACGCTTCGTTCAATTCTGGAAACCCGGTCTCGACGCATCGTGCATGCGAGCGCGCGAGCTGCGCGCCCCGCCAAACGTCGGGATGCAGCGATGCCAGGTCGACCGGCCGCACCGCCGGATGCGGCGCAAATTGCATTGGCGCGAGTAGCGCTGACATATCGGCCTCCCTGTCTCAATTGAAATCTTGTCGAACCCCACCCCTGTGATTATATACAGTAGTTTTTCGTATCGATTTGCCCCTATTTTTTGGTTGACGGGAGCGGGCAATCTCCGCGCAGCTCGCCCCGCGCCGGCGCTGCGCGCGTTAGAGTTGAGCCGTCACCACTCACTCGGAAACGGGATGCCCGCCCGCCGCTCTGCTCGAAGCCACCAAGCGCGCGCCCTGATCGCCAAAGGCGCTGCGGCAGGGCCGCTGCCGGAGAAAATCGCGCCACAACTGGCCACTTTGGCCACCCGCGCGCCCGAGGATGGTGTCGACGGAGGCGAGACTCCCGCGTGGTCGTTTGAGATCAAATTCGACGGCTATCGCATGGCCGCTCGAATCGAAAACGGCGCCATGCGCCTGTTGACCCGCAATTCGCATGACTGGACCCGGAAGCTTCCGGCCCTGGCTCAGGAAGCCGCGGCGGTGCCCGTCGAGACGGCGTGGATCGATGGCGAGCTCGTGGTGCTGAATGAAGCCGGCCTCCCCGACTTCAACGCGCTGCAAAACGCGTTCGACGCGCGGCGCCCCGCCGCCACCGCCCACGTCAAATTCTTCGCGTTCGACCTGCTGCACTTGAATGGGCTCGATTTGCGGCCGTTGCCGTTGGTTCTTCGTCGCGAGGCGTTGGAGTCTTTGCTGGCCCGCGTCGACAGCGACCGGATTCTGTTCAGCCAGGCGTTTTCCCATCGCGTTGAGGACGTGCTGCGCAGCGCCTGCGAGTTGAATCTCGAAGGCGTCATCGCCAAACGACTCGACGCGCCGCACCGCTCGGGGCGCTCGACCGATTGGCTCAAACTCAAATGCAACCAGCGGCAAGAGTTTGTCGTGGGCGGCTTCACAACGCTCGAAGGCGTCGAGCGCGGCGTTCGAGCTTTGGTGTTGGGTGTTTATGAGCGCGACGGCAAGTTGCATTACGCCGGCAAAGTGGCGACGAGCCTTAAAGCCGCGCCGTTGCGCCGATTGGAAGAGACGCTGCAAGCGAATCGAGCGAAGAAGAATCCGTTTGCCGAGGCGCCCGAGCCTGAAAAGAATCGAGCCATTCATTGGATGAAGCCCGTGCTCGTGGCGGAGGTTTCCTTTCTCGAATGGACGCCTGGGGGCGGCATCCGCCACGCGCAGTTTCTGTCGCTGCGCGAGGACAAGCCGGCATCCGAAATCACGCGCGAGGAGCCCATCGACGCGCCGCAGACCGATGATCGCGAGACTCGGCAAAGCCTCAAAAGCCGTGGAGCGAAATCCGGCTCGATCGAAGGGGGCGACGTTCGCAAAACGCGGGCAAGGTCGCGGGTTGTCTTGTCCACGTCGACGGATTCGTCCACCTATGCGCCCTCTTCTGCGTCGTCAACCACCGCATTAACCGTGACCAGCGCGAAGCGATCGCCTGTGGTTGCGGGCGTGCCCATCTCCAACGCGTCCCGCGTGTTGGATCCGCAATCGAAGACCACAAAGCTGGATGTGGCTCGCTACTGGGACGCCGTGGCGGAAGCGGCGCTGCCTTACCTTGCGTCGCGGCCGGTGTCGCTCGTGCGAGCGCCCGACGGATTGGCCGGCGAGTTGTTTTTTCAGAAGCACGCGGAACGAATGACGTTCGGAGCGATTCGCCGATTGGCTCGCGACCTGCATCCGAACCATGAGCCGCTGCTCGTGATCGACTCGCGCGAGGCGTTGGTGGGCGCCGCGCAAATGGGCGTGGTCGAGCTGCACACGTGGAATGCGATCGAGCCCGACTTGGAGCATCCGGATCGCATGGTGTTTGATCTGGATCCCGACCCGACGCTGCCTTGGTCGCGCATGACGGAAGCGGCCAATTCCGTCAAACTCGTGCTCGACGAGCTCGGGCTGCGCAGTTGGTTGAAAACCAGCGGCGGCAAAGGGCTGCATGTCGTCGTCCCGCTGGACGCGAGCCAATCGTGGACCGAAGTCAAAGGGTTTTCGCACGCGGTGGCAAAGCACATGGCGCGCGTCGTGCCCACGCGATTCTCCGCCGTGTTGGGCCCTAAGAACCGCGTCAAAAAGATCTTCATTGATTACCTGCGCAACGGCAAAGCGCAGTCAACGATCGCGGCTTTCTCGCCTCGCGCGCGGCCCGACATGGGCGTCTCGATGCCAATCGATTGGAGCGAACTCGCGGACGTTGGGAGTGGCGATCATTGGTCAATGCCCTCTGCGATCGACCGAGTCCGCACGCTCGGCGAAGACCCGTGGCAAGAGTATTGGGAGACCCGTCAGAGGATCACGGCGCGCATGCGAAAGATGTTGCAGCCGTGAGGCCGCAGCCGCTCGGTCACGCGGCATTGCGGGGCGGCGAGGCTCGTCGCCCTCGGCCGGCAGTGTGCCGCAAACCCAGTCGAAGCCCGCGACAACGATCGCGAAAACCGCCTCAAAATAAATCGCCAAAAAATCGCGGGCCGAGCCTGGAAGCGGGTCGATATCGGCGCTAAGATCGGTCCGCGCCGGCGCCTTCCCCGATCTCGCGCCGCAAACAAAAAGGACTGAAAAAATGGGTCGCCGAATGGAAGAGATGTTCGAACCACTGTTCCCGCTGGGCAACGTGACGGCCACCCAAGGCTTCGCTTCGCTCTGCCAAGAAGCCGACGCGGACATGCGCGCGACGGCGATTGAGCTGCTGCTTCGCCACGGCAATGGCGACTATGGCGATGTGTGCGCCGACGACGCCGAAGCGAACCGGCTTGCGATCGAAGGCGGTTCGCGAATCCTCTCGCGCTACCAGGTCCTCGGCGCAAAGGTTTACGTCATCACGGAGTGGGATCGATCGCTCACGACCGTGCTTCTGGCCGACGAGTATTGAGCAAGGTGAGCAAGGGCCGCGCGCGTTAGCGTTCGCGGCCCAATCAGGGTGTGCGCAATAGTGAGCGCGCCCTGTGGTGAGCTCAACGGCTGAGGGGGACATTCACAACGCGCGGCGTCTCCGCCTTCCTGGTCCCTGCCGCTCTGCCGGGTTGCGCGGCAGGCGTCGCGCCCGCCTCCCGCTCCCGCAGATTCGCATTGGCGAAGATCAGTCGATGCGCGATCGCCGCCGCCGCGTCGTCGGACAGGCCCAAGGCTTTGCGATCGACCATCAACAACGTCAAGGGCGTGCGCTGCTGCAAATTCTTCGCGCGCGGGTCGGCGCCCGCAGCTAAGAGCGCCGCGGCCGCTGGCTCGTTGCCGTGGCGCGCTGCGCGATGCAACGCGGTCTGCCCAAAGCCGTCCACAGCGTCCAGTTCTGCGCCAGCATCCAGCAGCCGATTGATCTCTTGCGCCGAGCCGTCGCGCGCTGCGCGATGCAATGGCGTGCAGCGCGACTCCATGATCTCGCGTGGAGTCTGACGGCAAACTCCTTTGGCGTCGGGGTTCGCGCCCGCGGCGAGGAGCGCGCGAGCTGTCTCGGTGTTGCCAATTTCCGCTGCGACGTGAAGGGGCGTTCGGCCCTCCGCATCCTGCGCATTCATATCTGCTCGCGCCTTGTGCAAGGCGGCGATCTTCTCCGCGTTGCCGCTGCGCGCGGCGATGTGCATCGCCGTGTCGCCGTTGAGGTCGCGATAGTTGACATCCGCGCCCCATTCCACGGCCTCTGACGTCCACCGCGCAGGCGCCTCCGGATTCATAACGGAGCCCCAAAGCGCGCCCGTCGTGGCCACAACTCGCTCCGCGACGTCCCAGTCCGTTGCAAACGGCGTCGCGTCCGCGGAGCTCATCGCCTTTGCCTCTGCGATCGGAGCGCCCTGATCGGCGGCCGCCGTCGCGAGGCGAGCCGTGCTGGCAGCCTTCGTGAGTTTCGCTGAGAGACGGACCAGCACTTCGGGCGGCGCCACCCCACGCGCCTGAGGAAGCAAGTCGGCCGGTGTTCGCTTGTCCGAGTTCCTCGCCGTCGTCGACGCTCCTGCGTCGAGCAGCGCGGTGGCGGCCTCTTCGTTTCCATGCCGGACTGCCGCGTGCAACGGCGTGTCGCTGTGACGATCATCGCGAGCCTCCAAATAAGCGCCCGCCGCCAGCAGCGCCTCAACCTTGGCTCGGTCGCCGTAGCACGCCGCCATGTGCAGGGGTGTGTGGCCGACACCGTCGGGGAAGCGCGGATCAGCGCCATCGCGCAACGCGTCGAGCAGCTCCTGCACCGGGCGATGAGCGTCCTTCGACGCCGCCCACAACCTGTCGTCGGCCGGCTTGGCCCAATAATTTTCCCAGTCGGGCGTCGTGGGGGATGAGGCGGTGGCAGTTGGAATAGCGGTCATGGAGGGCCTCCGGTGAAGGGATGGGGCGGGTCGGCATCGGAAACGGCGCCGGGTGGATTGGCCAGACTAGCCGCGGCCACTCAAAGCGCAAGACCGCTCGGCGTGTGTTTCGCGCGGGCGCGCTGCCGCACGAAACGCGAATAAATGCTGATTTATTCGTTGTAAACCAGGCCATTGCGGCGCTACCATTAGTCTGCGGATAGTCCGAGATGCTCCAAAGCGCCTCGTCGGCATGCAACGTCCGCCCCAGCAACGGCGCCCGCGGCGGCTCAATCGCCCCGCGCGGCTCTCGCGCGCAAGCAAACTCGAACTGGCTGGGCCACGCGCCCGGCCGCATGCCAAAAGAAGAAACGGAGGTCGTCATGGACGGCCGCAGTTCTCAATCGGGTTACTTTTACGGACATTCGAGCTACGACCAGATGGTCGCCGGCATTCAGCCGGGCGACAGCTATGGGACGGCTCAATGGAAACTTCAAAGCCATTACAGCGCGGGCGGCCGGGATGCCTCGGGCGCGTCGCTCTATGGAGGCGCTGCCAGCGGCTCGTCGGCGTATCCGAGCGCTGCTCCCTATCGTGGGGGCGGGGGTCGCCATGCGGCCTCAGGCGGCGGTTCTGACGGCGCCGCGGTTGCGGCGCGTCCGCCCTCGCCCGTTGTCCGCGCGGTGGGCAAGCTCCTCCTCGCCGGTGTTGCCCTGGCGTCGCTGGCCGTGTTCTTCTCTGCCGAGTTCCTCGCGCCGGGCCTGAGCGTCGCCGACGGCTTGAAGTCGCTGCCGGAGACGGGGTTTTTCAGCACGAAGACCCTTGCGCCGCGCTTGCCGGGGTATGCCGCGCTCGACGCCTTGCCACCCCAAGCCTTGGGCGAAACCGCGCGCCGCGCAATGAAGCTCGCGCCAAGAGATCCGCATGCTCTGGCGGTGGGTGCGGCTTGCCTGCATCGCGTCGAACAGACCGACATATGGAATCTCTCCAAGGGTGTGTCCGCTGTCGCGATGTCGGTGATGGCTCTTCGCTTTCTCGACGAAGAAACGCGTGAAGGCTCGGTGGATGCCGCCATGGATCGCGGGCTGTGGGACGCGTCGAGGATGACCAACTCTTATCGGCCATCGTTGGCGATGTATCGCTGGGGCGTGGCTGAAAAGCTGCATCCAGACGATGCTCGCTTGCGCGCGCTCATCCAGCAATATCGCGACGTCTTTGGCTTTGAGCTCGTGCGCGTCAGCGTGCGCGACGCGCTGCGGCCGTATCTGCCGCAAGGCTTCTTGCCAGACCGCTGATAAGCGCTTTAAGGCTTTCTATTCGGACTGGTGTTCGAGGGTCGGCGTGGGGTGCGTCGAGGCGCAAACGCGCAAGGTTTTTCGGGGCAGGCGATCGCAGAAGTCGCCGGGGTGATGGGTCTGTGAACTCGCGACCACACGCGCACGCCGCAGAGCCGCACGAGCGGTTCAGACAACGCAGGCGCGACGCAAGGCATTGCCATGGGGAGGAAAGGTCGGTGGATAGCCGACCTGCATTGGGCCGGCCTTAGCGCCGGCTTTTTTTCGTCCGCCGCTGGGCTCTCGTTGCGTAAGCCATATGCGCAGTCATTGCGCACCCTCACGCGGCCGCGGTCGGCAGCGCATCCCCCCTTCGACCGGCGGTTCGATAAATCAGCCAGTCGGCAGTTAAAAACTCTTGCTTTGCGCCTGTCGGACGTTAGCGTGCAGTGACGCCAAGCCCTTTGGAGCCATTCATTGCTCCGCCTCCCTTCGATGTGTCGCCATGCCCTCTCCCGCAAACAAAGCGCAGCGCGTCACTGAGCGATTCCTGGCGCTGGGCGAAATTCCGATTGCTTGGCTAAGCGCGGACCCTCTGAGGACTCTTGTGTTCACCGGGTGTTTGACCCTGTGGACCCGCCTTTATGGCCGTTGGGCGGCGCAAGCGATGGTGGGGCTCGGCGAGTGGGCTTCGACAGGGAGTGTCGGACATCCCGAGGCATATTCACTCATTCCCGCTTGGGCATGGAGTCTTGCGCCGAAACTGTCGGTTCTGGGCTCAGCTGCGCCGGCGCTGCGCGAATGCCTCGCGACCTGCGCTGAGACGTTGTTTGGGTTGACACTTCTCTACGCCAGCGTCATTGCCGCCCGGTCATTTGTCGACTGGGCGCGCGAGCAGCGCGACTTGTGGGTCCGCGCCCGCCAAGGCGATTGAGCGCGGCGAGCGATCGGGCTGGTGTGTCGGAGTGGCGCGCTGGGCGGTCCAGTTGGCACGACCGGCGGCCTCGCCAGGTCTCAACCAGTTTCTTAGGGTAAGAGCAGCAGCCGCATTCGCGCGGCGCAATTCGCTTTCGCGCGCCCGTTGTCCACGAAGCGCGCCACCCGAGGAAATCCCATGGCAAACAACTCTTCCGCCGAAACTCGTGCGCTCCGGCAGCGCGTGATGAATGCCAGCGCCGCCGCTTACGCGCGGGAGGCCGAGTATCAATTCGATCCGGAACGATTGGAGGAGATGAAAGACCGCGTGGCGGAGCTGGAAGCGCAAATCGACAGCGGCATGAATGTGGCTGAGGCTCAGGCGGAGCTGACGAGGCTGATCAATTCCATCGACTTTCACAGCAAGGGGGTGGCCGCCCAAGGCAAGGGGAGCGGGAGCGTGCGCTCGACCACGACCGTTGCGCTGTTCTTCGCGCTGCCCGTGTGGGTTTTCAGTCTCGTGACGGTGGCTTCGCAAATGATCGCCCCGAACGGCGACTTCACCGGAGTCGCGACGGGGTTGGATTTTTTTGTTGGCGGCCTCGCCGGCCTCGTGGCGCTTTTCCTCCTCATCCAACTCGCATGGACGCCGACAAAGCAAGACCGCGACGCGGAGTTTTTCGCGATGGAGCAAGCGGCGATTCACAACGGCAATTTGAAAGACAGCCGGGCGAAGTCTCGCAACGCCCGAATTTTGGCGGCAGCAAGAGTGGGCATGGGTCGCGGCCGCCGACTCGTGTTGACGTGGGCCTGCCTTGCGCTTCTCTCGCACGCGATCATCGGGGTTGGGTTCGCGACGATCCCGTCTCATTACGGCCCGTTGGCGCTCAAAACCGCGCCGGATTCTTCGAGCTTGGCGATGCAGGATCCCGCAGCCGCTGGACGCGTTGCGGACATGCTGAGCGCGCAAGCGAAAGCCGCCCTGACGCTTGCTTCGAGTCGTGGCAAATCGGTCGGGGCGAGCTGGTTGCAAGAGCGAGCGATCGCAGCAGCCACCCCGAGCGCCACCCCGAGCCTGCTGGCCGGATTGACGTTCGCGGGCGGCGTTCACGCAACCTCATCGGCTCGCGCATTCTTGAATGGTGTGTGGATGCCCGCCGGCCTCTGGGTCACGGGCACGCGCACTTCACCCCTCGACAACGAGTTCACGGTCGTAGGCGATGGCGGCTACTTCATTCCGTTTTACGCGGACGCGAAGTGCTCAGTCCTCATGCCCGACACCGCCGCTCGCGATCACGACTGGCTGGTCCGACACACCGCTCTCGCCGGTCGCTACACGAGCGAATCGGCTGGCAAAGAAATCGAGTTGTCCAACGCCAGCGCGTCGCCCGAGAACGCAGTGGGCTGTGTCGGAGCGCCGATCGCATTCAAGGGGGGCTCCCTCCATTCGCAATGGCTCCGTGAGCTCATGCCGAGCGTGTATCTGCGCGTGGCCGCGGCGGAGGAATCGCGTTCATGGTCGAACGTGTTCGCCGTGGGCCACAGGGATGGGTGGAAAGCCGGGTGGCAAGCCGCCGTGTTGAAGCTGCGCCGCATGTATGACGACAGCGCGGACTTGACCCCGCAGACCAACTGAACCGCCAGAGAGCAAGACGAACCACACCGCGGCGGATAAGCCCGCCGCAATCTGCCCCGCTGACGAATCAGGGGCCCACGGAGAGACCGCTATGCCCCGCCAAGCCCGCACCGCCCAGGACCTGTTGAAGGACCTCGCTCGCAACAAAACGGATCACGCCGAAGAGCTGGCTGATTACTGGAAAGGCCCTGAGTCCACCGAAGACTTGTTCGAGAAAAAGGAGGATATCGACGCGCGCGAGGCGGCCGGCGAAATCGACGCCGCAAGCGCTCGCGGGGAACGCGCCGCGCTCGAAGAAAAGGCTCGGGTGGCCGCAAAGATCCAGGCGTCCGCCTTCACTCGCGGCCGCGCGGCGGCTCTGTTCGCGATCTTCGGCGCTCTGGCCACCGCGGGTTGGACTTACGCTTTTGTCAACACGTCGGGCCTCGCGGCCGTTGGCATGGGGTTGGTCTGGGTCGCGGCGCTCTTCCCCGCCGCAGCGATGTTCGTGGCAAGCCTCGCGTGTGGCCTGGCGGTCAACGCCGGACGCTTGCTGACCGCTCGCGCCCCGGTGTGGAATGCGTTTTTCCCGTTCTCTGCGGAAGCGGAGGCCAGGCGCGTCGAGCGCGGCCTCGCGGGCGGCAAAAACACAAACAATCACGAAGCGAAGCGGGCTGCCGCGTGGCACAGAACGATGAGCTTCGTGGGCGCTCACCGCTACGCCTGGGTCGCCTGTTTCGCCATTGCCATGTCGCCCGCGATGTTTGGCGTGGGCGCGCGATACTACGCCCACAACGGCGTGGACATCGTCACGGTGATTCCATCGGCCGAGTCTGCGCGGACAGCATTCAGCGATCCGCAGAGCGCGCAGGCGCTCGCCCAACGCGCCGCGCAAAGCGCAAAGCAAGCTCTGGACACCGCGACGGCTCACCAGCGCGCGGCCGCGACGAGCTGGCTTCAAGAACAAGCCATTGCTGCAACGCCGTCGGTGAGCAGCGCACAGATCGTCCGCACGGTGCCGGCGTATTTCGGAGGCGTGTTCCGCCCGGCCGGGCTCTGGGTTGTCCCGCCGCGAGGGAATGATCCGCGCCTCGCCGACTTTGTCGCTGAGGATTCGTGGTTCGTCCCGTTCTACACGAACGCCTCGTGCCGCTCCCTACCCCAAGATGCCGCTGTGCGCGATGAAATGTGGTTGCGTGATCACACGCTGACATTGCCATCGGAGAACACCCTCCGGCGCCAATCGCGCGAGACCCTTGCTCGGCGAATGATGCCGCCGGAGCCCGCGATCCACTGCGTCGGCGAACCCATCCTCGTGCATCGCAAAGAAGTGCTCGCGCCGAACGGAAGGCGCAGCTACGGCATGAGCTTCTTGAAGCGCGGTTTTCTCATTGATCTCAACGATTGGAGCGACACGTTCGCGGCGCTGCGCGTGCACCCGAGCCTGCTGTTGAGGGCCTTGCATCTGCGCTTCGAGCGTTTGGTCGAAGACCTTAAAGACCTCGAAAAGGTCTAAGCCTCGCGGGTTGAAAATCGATCGAAAGGGGCTCGCGCACGCGAGCTCTTTTCGCTTAGGTCCGCGCCTCCCGAGCGGCCGAGTTGTCCTGCGTGGTTGGTCTTGTCGATCCCCATAAAGTCGCCGTGCTTGATCGCTGACGCGCCCTCCCGAATCCTCTCACCCTTGCGAGAAGTCGCCTCCCGAATTGCCTCACCTTTGCAGGTCCAATCCGGGCTCTCGGCAAAACTTCGGCTCGTCGGCCTCGATCAAACGACTGGCGGCCTCGACAAGCGATTGTGGTTTGAGAGCCTGGCGATGGGCGGCATGGGCCGCCGATCAAGAGGCAAACTTCATGAACAACACCGCCCCGCCCTTCACCCTTCCGTCGCAACAATGGACGCTGCACGCGGATCGGCTGTTTGCCAGCGCCGTGTCATTCGGGTCGCTCCTCGCCGCGGACCTGTTTTCTCTGCCGTGGACTCACTGCGTCGCGATCTGGACGCTGAGCCTCTTGCTTTGGGCGTGCATCGAAGTGCGCGCGGGCGAGCGGGCGGGTTCTCCGACCGCGGCCGACTCCGCTTCTTTTGCGGCAACGGCGGCGCTCTTCGCTGTCTCCTTCTTTGCGATGGCTTGGCTCTCGCAGCCTATGACATGGCTCAATGGCGGGATGGCTTGGGATGGACAGAGTTATTTCACCATGTATGGCGCCTTCAAAGGCTACCCGCACAGCGACATTCCTGCGCCCTATGGGCAACGCGTAGGCCTGCCATTGCTCGCCACTTTTCTGCACTTCCACGCGGACGTAAATTTCGGAATTTTCGAGTGCGGCTTCTGGGTCGGCGCCGCCGCTTTGATGGCGCATTGCCTTCGCGCTCAGTTTCGCCTGTCGGCGCCGGCGACGCTGGCCGTTTTCGCCTGGGCGCATTTGATGTTCATTAGCCCTGCGCGCTCGGCGCATTTTGCGCCGTTCAATGTGGAGGCCCCGGCGATCTTCTTTTTCGTCTTGTTCTTGTGGCTCGCCAACACCCGCAAGCTCACGCCGTCGGGCACGATCTGCTTGGCCGCGTTCGCAGGGTTCTCCGCTGCGTTTTTCAAAGAAACAGCGCTGCTCGTCGCCGTTCTGGGCTTCGCAAGCCACTGCTGGATCGCGGGGCGCGCACGAAGAGCTCTCGCTGCCAAGGAACGAGATTCGCAGCCGCGCTTTCATCGGTGGGCGCGGGCTGTTTGCGAAGCGGCTCTCGCGCCTGCCACTCGCCCTTGGCTGGGCCTTGCCTTGGGCGCCGTCGCCGGCTGCTTAATCGCGCAAATCCCTTTCGGTTTTGGTCTGGGTGCGGCCCGACCGACCAACCTGAGCTTCTGGATCCTGCGTCGCTTCGAGCACCCAGCGGAATTCGTGCGCATTGCGGCCGCCTATGCGCTCGCGTGGGCGCCCTTCGCGATGCTGGCCGTTGCATCCCTTGCCCAACGCCTGCGCGCGGCGCCGCGCAAGCCTGATCGCGCGCTGCGCGCAGGCGAAGCGGAAGCGTGGGCATTGCTGAAAGACGAAAACGCCGCGGCGCGCGTGAATGACCGGGCGCTGTGGCTGTTGCTTGGGCTCTATGCGTTGGTGAGCTCGTTCAGCGGCTCGGATTTGACGCGCTTTGCTTTTTTCGCCCTGCCTCTCGCCGCGCCCCTCATCGTGCGCCGAGCGGGCGACTGGCACCCGCTGTTGTGGCTCGCAGCCTTGGCCATGAGCGCGCCTCTGGGCCGCTTGCTCGACGTGATCCCGTCGCCCGACGTCACGGTGGATCCGTTCAATCGAGGCAAGGATGCAACCGGGCTTTATTCGTGGTTCGCGGAATACGCGGTCATTCACCAGGTCGTGCTGCTGTTCGCGTTCGTTGCCGCCTGCGGCCTCTTGCTGGCGCTGGCGCAATCGCTGAGCACGAAGCTGATCCGCAAATAAAGCGGCCGCCGTATAGCCTGATTCGCGATGGGTGTCGTTCGTCCCTGGCATGCATCCATGCTGCGTTTTGCGCGCCAAAATGCGCCACCGATCCCACACCGCCCAACGCCGACTCCATGAAGAAGCCCGCCGGAAATTCGGCGGGCTTCTGGCTTTCGAGGCTCGGCCGCGGCGTTTGGGCGCCGCATCCGGACTTACTCGCGATCCTTCTTGCTGCTGTCGCTTTCGTCCGACGGCGCGACCTGAACAGCCGGCAGCGAGAGCGTCGCGCCGCTGGCGCTCGGCCCGGTGGACGCCGGCATGTAAAGCACATTGCCTTTCAGATTCGGCGCCGACACCTCCGGGGTTGTGACAACCGTGGTCGGAGGCACAACGGCGGGAAGCGTCGGCAGATCCGTCGGAGCAACCGGAGGCGTTGCCGGCGGGGTCGTCGGCGGCACGACCGGAGGCGTGTTCGGCGGCGTCGTGGGACCTGTCGGATTGGTCGGCTGCGTCGGACCCGTGGGCGTCGTGGGGCCGGTCGGATTGGTCGGCGAAGTCGGGCCTGTGGGGTTGGTCGGACCCGTCGGATTCGTCGGGCCCGTCGGGCCCGTCGGTGCGTTCTGAACCCACGTGCCCGCAACATACGTCTGCGGAGCCGGCACAGTCGGGGCCGGTTCAGCGTAGCCGTTGCGGGGATTCGGCGCGTTGTAGTAAACGGTCGACGTCTGCGGATTCTCCATCGCCGCTGTCTCGTATTTGCTCAGGCTGCCGAGCTGGTTCGCGGCCGTGGCGACGGTGACCGTCTGGGACGCAGGCACGGTGTTGGGCACCCAGGTGTAGCCCGGATGCGCGACGTTCGGATCATTGATCGGATCGACCGGCGTTTGCAGGACCGGTGCCACCGTGATCGTGGGCGCGTTCGTCGGCGCGGACAGTTCCAACGTCACGGTCCCCCTGGCGTTCCAGGAGGCGTTGTTGACGAGCACGGACGTCGTGTCGAAATTGCCCGTGTTCGTGTCCTTGTTGTCGTCGACAAGCAGCGTGTTGCCAGCCACGGCTACGTTCATCGAGTGGCCCGGGGTCCAAAGGGCCTGGCTCGACGGATTGGTCCCGAAAAGCAACGAGTTCTCGGAGATCAGCGTCAGGTTCTGCCCGATCGCGAGGCTGTCCTCGATGTCGACCACATTGCCCTGCGCAGTGAAGCTGCCGGTGGTGGTCGTCGTGCCGATTGTGCTGTAAGGGCTGCTTTGCAACAAGCCATTGGGGGTCTCAACGCCGACGGCAAGTTGGCCTCCTGCGTTCACCGTCGCGTTGCCGTTGAAGGTGTCGCTGCCCAACAGCGCGTCGCCAGTCGCGTTCATCAGCGTCGCCGGCGCCGTGAACGTCGTGTCGTGGACGAGGAGCGAGCCAGCGCTCAGTTGAATCGCGGTGCCGGTGGCGCCGGACGCGAAGGACGAACGGCCGCCGATGGCTTGAACGGTCAACCCCGTCGTGAAGCCGAAGTTGATCGGGCCGCCCGCCGTTGCCTGCACGTTCGTCAGCGTGCCACTCCCACCGATGAGCGAGAGAGCGCCGCCGATGTTCCACAAACCGCCAAAGTTGCCGACCGTGGGGCTGATGTTTGCGATGATCGACCCGTTCGCGTTCAGCGAGAAATCACCGGCGGTCGTGACGTTTTGTTCGAAGTCGGCGGAATTGCCTTGCCCAACGAAAGACCCGTTGACCGTTGTCGTCTGATTGGTGTTTGATCCACTCCCACCCAGCGAGCCCGTCGAGGTCTTCGTCGAGAATGCGAGCTCTCCTGTCGCGGTCGCGTTCAGATTCCCGTTAGCCGTCACGGTGTCAATGAGCAAATCGCCCGTGGTCGCGTTCAGGGCCGTCGTGCCCGCGTTGAGGGTCGTGTTGTGGACCTCCAAGTTCGCCGCCGACATCTGGATGGCCGGGCCGGTGGCGCCGACTCCGCCCGCCGTGTAGGTCGACGTGTCGGACTGCGCCGCGACATTCAGCGCGCCCGAGAAGTTCGCGTTGATCGCCCCGCCGGCAGTGGCGTTGACGTCGAGCAGCGATCCGGTGTTGCCTCCGAGCGAGATGTTGTTGGCCGCCGAAATGCCGCTGCCCTGGTTCGCAAAGATGCCTTGCGTGGCCTGGCCGAAATTGTTGAACGTCGTATTCGACCCCGTGCCCGACAGGTTTGCGCTGCCGTCCGTCGAATCGACCTGCGCGCCCAGCATCAAAACACCGACGAGGCCATTCGAGGCATTGCCATTCACGTCCACATCGCCCGAGGCAACGATCGCGGGGTCTTGACCCGAGCCTCGTCCGCCGCCAGAGATTTGCACGCCATCTGCCGAGTTGGTCGTGTTGCCTCCGGATCCGTCGACCGTCACACTGCCGGCGGTCGCCGTGGCGCTGCTGCCAAAGCCAACGCCGCCCTGACCAATGCTCACGCCGGCGGCGCCAGCGGTGGCGTTTGCGGATGCGGTGCCCGCGATCGTTTCGGAAGAAGCAGTGAGGGTGCTGTCGCCCGCATTCATGCCGGCCTGAATCGTCACACCCGTCTGTTGCAGCGCGTTTCCGAGTGAAGCTCCGAATCCGGTGAGCGCGATCATGCCAGCGCCCGCGTTCAGCGAGGCGCCGGAATAAAGCGAGATCGGCCCCGAGAACTGGCCGCCGTAATTGCCCGCCTGGACCACGATGTTGCCGCCGTGGGTGTTGATGGAGGCGCCATAGGTGCCATTGAACGAGTTGCCACCCAGCATGATGAACGCCGGAACAGTGCTGACCGAATTGCCGGTCAGGTTCACGCTGCCTGGCGCGGCGCTCGCGTCGTTGAAGGCCGCCGAAAAGCCGCCATTCAACATGAGTTGCGCGTTGGGCGTTAACTCCTCCCATCCGCCCGTTGTAGTCGCCAAGGACCCATTGGCGCCCCCGGTGATCGGTTCGTCAATGAGGATCCAATTGGTGGCGAAAAAGGTCATCGCCGAGTTCGGTCCCGAAGTAATAGATCCCCCGGAGAACGTCAGATTAGCACCCGACAACGAGAGGAGCGAGCCCGCGGTCAACACGCTGTTTTGGAAATTCAGGGCACCGTTCGAAGACACGCCGAGCTGATCGCCGGTCATGACGCCGCCATTCATTGTGAACGTGGTCGAAGCCCCTTCGAGCTGCATTTGCACCGAACCAACCAGCGAAGGCATGGTGGCCTGCACGCTCGTCGACATCATTGAGACTTGCTGTCCCGGCCCGATGGCCAGAGAACCCGCCCCATGCAGCGACGCCTGCGGCGACACGGTGACGGGATTGTTGTTGAGCTGCAATGCCACGCCGCCCGCCGCAGCCGAGCCTTGCCCCTGCGGCAGGACGGTGCCTGCCGCGAAAACCACCGCGCCCGTCGCGTTGATTGTCGCGTTGGGGCCGACAGCGATGCCGTTGGGTCCAACGAACAGCATCGACATGCCCGGCCCGATGCCGTTCACGGCGCCGTTGATCGTGCTCAAAGCCCCCGACGTGTCAACATTCACCGCAAGCGCCGCAGGGGCGCCCGAATTGTTCGTGAAATTGAGGGTGTTTCCCGGCGCCAAATTCAGCCCGCCGTTCCAATTGGACACAGCAACGGTGCTGTTGACGGACACGCTGACCGAGTTGGCCGTGGACGTCATCGTGGCGTGCCCATCCGTCGATTGGAAGCCGCTGGGCAGCGTGCCCGTCGCCATCGCCAGCGACGGAAATAGAGCATCAACAACCAAGATAGCCGCCCAGCTCAGCGCGCGCATGCGCAGAGTGGCGCGTGCTGGACTCTGTTGCCTAGCTTGGCGGTGTGTTTGCGCAGCGCGCATTTTGGTGCGGGGCGAAGCGTGGGACATGCTGTTCTCCGAGAGGCTCTGAATCGATGGTTGGGTGTTTTTGCGCGCGGATGGGTGCCGGCGCGGTGAGGGGTTTACTGGAACGTGAAGGTGCCCATGAAGCCAACCGCCCAGCCGCGCTTGTCGCCTTGCGGCGCCTTGTCGCCATAGCTCAAGCCAAGGTCGCCAGTGAAGGACGTCCGTGTGCTGAACAAGCGAATGGGAGTGGTCGTGCGAACGCCCGCGAAAACGCTCGATTCCGATTGCGCCGTGGTGCCCGCGGGCTTCACCACAGCACCGTCAACGCCGGCATACAACGCCGCGAGGGGATGGACGAGGTAGTTCAGCGAGGCGCTCGCGCCGAAACCCGACGGGCCAGCGATGTTGCCGGTCGTGTAAGCGCGCCCGCGCCCAAGGCCGCCGCCGTAAAAGAGAACGCTGGACGGCGTGCCATTGCTGCCGACCTGGCCATCCGCTGTGAGATCGATCGACAACTTTTCGTTCAGATAGAACGTCTTTTGGCCGTCCACCGTCAGCGCCGTGAAGTTGGGATTGAACGGCCCCGCGAGCGGCGCAAGGTTGTAGTTGTCTCCTCCCGCGAGACCTTGGAGAACGCGAACCTGCGCGCCCAGACCTGGCTCTTGATAGTTGAAGCCAAACTGCCCGAAAAGCAGATTCTGGCGATCGGTCAGGCCAGCGACGTCAATGAACTGGTTTTGCGTGAGAGCAGAGATGTCGGCCACGATGGAGAGGCGGGAGTTGAGGTATTTCTCCCACTGCGCGTCGACGCGGGAGATATTGCCGCCCACACCAAACGGCGTGAACAGCTCACCCCCCTGCTTGTAGTAAGTTTGAGTGAAGCGAAGCGACGCGACGCCTTGCGAAGAGACGTATCGAGCACCGACGGACACGTCATCGAAATTGCCTCCACGCGAATCGTCGCTCAGGCCGGCGGCCGCTTTGGAGACGGATGCGTCGAGTTGTAGCGCATCGATCGGGCTGCCATAGCCCGACAAGGTCCCGACGTTTTTGCCTGAATAGCGCTGGCCGTAAGTTGAGAACGTTGCCGAGGCGCCGTAGATCTTGGCGTCTTTGGCAGTGTCGCTTGCGATGTAGAGCGGCATCGGGGCATTCGCGCCATCTGCGGGCTCAGCCTCGCCGGGTTCAACGCCGGAGGCGATTGCTTCGCCCTTGGATATCGGGTTCGACAGCGAGACGGTCACGGCGTCGCCATTAATCGCCGCCGCCGCTCGCGCCAATCGCACCTGGGCTTCGAGGTCGTTGCGCGAAAGCGGGTGGCCATCGTCGCGAGCGAAGAGGCGCTGGTAGTCATGAGTGCCTTGCGCGCCCACGCGCACACTGCGCTCGTCGATCTCGATCAAATGTTGATCGGGGCGCACCGAACTCACGATAGAAACGTGGCCAGCGTGAAGCAGGCGCGCCTGCAAAAAAGCGGCGATGGTTTCGCCTTTGGCGGGGTCGACGCCTTGCGCGCGCATTGCGGTTTCGTCGAGATTGACCGTCGCCGCGTCCAATACCCCGACGTTGTTCGAGCGGATCGTCCATCCCCAAACCTTGGTCTCGACCGTGGCGTCGCCCGCGTTGCGCGGAGCGCGCGGCGACTGGTCAGCATGCGCTTGAAGGAAGTCGCCCAGCGGATCCGCACTCGCGCTTGCGGGCGCCGCGGCTTGCGTCGAGGCGCTCATGCGATCGACGTTCTGCGCGAAGGCCGCGCTCGAAAGCGCGAGAAACGCCAAGGAGACTGCGCATGCCGCGAGGGTCGGCGTCAGGGTCTTGTGGCCGACGCGGGTATGCGTCGATGGGATGCTGCGCGGTGAATTCATCAGGCGGTCTCCGAAGTTTATGAGGCCGCCGATCGAAAAGACGCCCCCTGGGCGCGAGTCCAAAGGCGGCGAAAGCGTTGATTGTCGAAAGACTGCGGATCGGGTTGCGGAGCGCGCGCAGCAGGGCGGTGAATTCGGCGAAGCCAAAGTCCGTGCTGCTCTTGCGAGAAAACATCGCTTCTGGGCTTGTTCTATCAAAGCCCCCGCCGGGGTCAACAACGCGACCCCGTCATTTCCCCGAATAGCGATCGGCGGTAGGTTGTGCGCGCTGGGCGGAGCGCTAAGCGGGCCGCCCGTCGTCCGGAAGAAAAAAGACGGGCCGCGCGAAACGCTGTGCGCGGCCTCTTGCGTCAAACCAACAGGCCGCGTTGTTTCACGCGCTTGGGCGGGGCGATCGCTTGCGTGCGAGTTCCAGGTTGTCCGGAATCGGGGCTTGGGCCGGAAGCCGCTCGCCCTGAGCGACCGCTTCGCGGCTTCGCGCGGGCTCGATGCTCGGAGCGGTGCTTTCCTCGGCTGCGGCCGCGGCCTCCATCTCGATCGCGGCATAAAGGCTTTGGAGCTTCGCTTTCCGCGCCGCTTTCGCCTTCGAGACTGTGCCGCCGACGCCCTGCGCCGGCGCGGTCTTTGAGGCTTCGAGTCGCGCACGGTGAGCGGCGTCCCGTGCGCTCACCCCCTGCTCCGCACCGTCGCCGCTTGCGGCAATCGCCCCCTTGCCTTGGCTTTGTGAGGTTTCCTCTCGCCCGGAGCTCTGGCCTCGCTGGACCATCCGCTCCAACTCGGCAATCGCATCGTTCTCAGCGCGAGCGATGTGCTCCGCCCACTGGGCGCGATCAAGCGCCCGCACGAGATCCGCGTTCCCGCTGCGCTCTGCGGCATCGAAGGCGCTCACGCCCTTGTGTTCGGCGAACGGGCTTGCGCCGCGTTCGAGCAGCGCCATCGCCGTGACCGTGTCGTTCGCGCCGCACGCTTCAACGAGCAGGCGGTTGTCGCGCGCGGCCAAGATCATTTGCACGCCGCCGCCGTTGGGCCGCAGCAGCTCGTCGACCATCGCTCGCTCTTCCGGCGTGGGCGCCCCGCCATCGGCGGACAACACGGCGTAGACGCGCTTGCGGGTTGCGTCGATTTCCACGCGCGGAAGAATCTCCCGGCCGCCCGCTGTTTCTTCGACGATTTTGCAGATCGCGTCGAACGCCTCTTCGGCGATCGCGATGCGCTCCATGAGCTCTTGCAGCGTCAAGACGCGCGGGGCTTGCGCAGTTGCGTCGGCGCGCGGCGCGGGCGACGTCGCTGGCGACGATTCGCGACCCGCAGCTTCGGAGACAGCGCCCAGCGCGCGAAGGGCCGTGAGTTCCGCTTGCTCTTCTTGCTCGCGCGCCCGCGCGGTCGCCACCCACGCGGCGAATCCACCGTAGAGTTTTTGCGAGAAGTCCTCGAGCCGCCCGCGGATCTCGGAGTCTTTCGTGAGCGTGTGGCGAATGAGCGCGAGCTTGCCCTTGCGCTCTTCGATCGGGGCCATCACGTCGGGACAATCCATCGCGTGCCTAGAAACCCCTTCGAGCCCTTCGCACAGGCACGCAAAAACCGCTTGATTCACGCCGCTCGATTTCAACAGGGGCTGGGCGGGGTCGAGCTTGGCGAGCGCGTCGATGGCCGTTGCCATCGTGTGGGTCGTCAGGCGCAGGAAAGCCTCGTTCTGCTGCGCTTTGGGAAGCTGCGTCACGTCCCGAGCTCTGTCGTTCCATCGATCCGCGGAGGCGCCGATCAGGCACAGCTGGATGTGCGCGAGCGCAGAGACGGCGAGGTGTGCATTGCCGCGATCGATGCGAGCGGTTTGCGAGAGGAAAGGCAGCAAGTTGATCGCCTCCCGCCCTTCCGAAGTGGGCGCCTCCGTGAGATTCGCAAGAAGCCGTCCGTGGACCTCCTTGCCATCCGACGCCGGGGCTGAATACACCAAGCCCGGCACGTGGTAATACGCGATGGCCTGCTTCACGCCGGGCAACGCGCCTTCGTTTATGGCATTCAACACAGCCCGCCAATGCCGAAACGCCTGGTTGCCCTCACGGCCCGTCGATATGTCGCCTGTCGCGATGGCGATTCTCACGATTCCGGGGTCGTCGACGTCGCGAATGAACGCGTCGATTTCACCCGATCCAGCACGGCCAATGGTTGACCGTGCTGCTGCGCCAGCCCCTTTCGGCGGCCGTGGGTCCGCCCGGGCGATCCAGTCTTGCTCGCCTCTGGCGTCCTGCCTGCGATCGACGTGAACCCGTTCGAACAGTTCGTCAAAGCGCTGAGTGATGGTTTGCATCGCCTCCGCCCGCGCGCTCGAATCGGCGGCCGCCTTTGTTGGCGTGGCGAAAGGCGCGCCGTTGCCCTCCCCATGCGGCTCGGCAAGCGATGCGTGCAATGCGCGCATGGCCAAAGCGGCTTGGGTCGGCTGCCGCAGAGGGTCGATGGGGTCCACGCAATCACGCTGCGCGTGCTTCGAGAGCACGTAGAGCTCCATCCGCGCCGTGAGCTCCGCTTTCAAGCTTGGACTCGCCTCAGCCGCAATCCATTTCAACAGCGGCGCAAAATTGGCAAACCGATCGGCAAGCTCTGCCGGCGCCGTCGACTGGTCACGATAGCCGTCGGCTTCCGCCGCTTCGTCGTCGAAGTCGAGTCGCGCCGCTCCCACTACGACGCGCCGCCACGCCACTGATTCGCGCAGCCGTTTGAGTTCTGCGCCTTGTGCGTTGTCCCTCGCAACTGCATGGACCAGCCGCGTCGCCACGCCATCGAAATCCACGCCCTCCCGAAACGCGCTCGCCTCAGCGGCGTTCATCGCATCGGGCGCCGCCGTTTGCAACGCCGCTTCAAATGTCTTGTGATCAGTCGCTGAGAGAATGTCCGCAAACTGGGCGCGCAGCCCGGCCCAGGGCGCTATCGGCTTGCGCCGATACGCGTCGCTCCCGCGCGCCGGAGTGGTGCCGATCTTTGCGACCCGCTCATTGAGCCGGCGAGTCGCCGGCAACAGTGTTCTCACCCGCGCTTGCGTTTCAGCCAATCCCAACGGCGCCACTGCGTCGCGTCGCACGGACCCCTCGTTCTCAATCCACGCTTCTGCATCCGCGTCGTCGTATGCGCCGCCGTCTGGATCGTCAGAGTTGTTGGAGTGCTCGGCGAGCGGGGTGGCGAGGTGGGGGTTCTGCACGGGCATGGCGGAAATTTCCAGAAACGGCGCTCAAACGCGAGCGCAAATGAGCAAACGGGACGGCGAACAGCGCGCGACCGGCGAATGGTTAAGAGGGATTGGCCAGCGATGAAAAGCGAAACAGCAACCGAGGGCGCGCCCAACAACCAGACGAGCCCGCGTGTGGCCGCATGGATCGAAGTTAGCGCCGGATTTGCCGATGCGCCCCACCGTTCATCGCCATTCGCGGGCCGGGCATCCGAATGGCCGGCCCGGCGGGGGGAACTGCCATTGCGAGCGCGAGTTCTTCGCGGGATAAGAAACCGATCCGCCCGAGGCGTGAAGTCGATGTCGGGCGCACGAGCGCCCACCCGCGGCCAGCGCAACGGACGGATCAACTTGCTTGCCGGATATCCGGCGTTGCCCAACCGCCTGCGCTATCCAATAAAAAGCGGGGCCCTCGGAGAGTTACAGATGAACACACGCACCGCTTCGCCTTCCCTTCGTCTCATCGCCCTTGCGGCAACGCTCGCGGTCAGCTTGCAAGGATGCTCAACGATCGCTGACACAACGGCCGGACTCGGCCACGCTATGGGCGTCCAAAACGACAAAGTCGCAGGCGGTGTCGGCGGCGGCATTATGGGATGCGGCGGAGGCGTCGTGGTCGGCCTTCTCGCATCAGGCGGGCTCGGCGGCGCCCTGAAAGGTTGCGCGATCGGTGGCGCGGCCGGCGCTGCGGTTGGCGTCGGAACAAACGCATATCAGCAACAACTGAAAGCCGCCAAAGCCTTGCAAGCGCAAGCGGCTGCGGACAAGAGCGCCAAGGTGGTGGTGGAAACGAAAGCCGCTCCGGCTGGCGCGAAAGATCAAGGCGAGCGCGCCTCGCTCGTGAAAGCCGACATCCCGAACGCATCGATCGACGCGCGCAATCCGCAAGTCGCAGAGATTGCCCAGAAAGTCAGCAAGATCGCTGCGATGAACCCGGAGGGCGGCACTATTCAAGTGTCGGGCACCGTGGCGCATCGCGCGTGGCTCGAAGAGCAAGTGCGCGACTCGCTGCCGGCAGACGCGAAAGTCAAGGTTGTCGAGGTCGCGTCATCCCAGAGCAGCATCACTTTCACGCCTGCGATGGCTTGATCAACCGGCGGGCCCGAGGCCCGCCTCCTTTGTTCGAGCGATCGTGAATGCGGCGATCGCATGGGCGGCGCAAGCGAACGGTGTGGCAAGGCGCAATGGATTCACATGCTGCGCGAACCCCTTCGCCCATCCCTTCAAGATCCCCTCTTTCCGGAAAAACCATGAATCAGAACTCGCGCGGCACGCGCGCATCTTTGCCCTCTGACCTGCCGCCTTCGGGCGATGAGGAGGATTTGCATTCGTCGTCCGCGTCGGGCCTCGCGTGGTCTTCCAATGCAGACGGGCCGCTCGATTACGGCCCCAGCGTAGCGCCCAGCGTTGAGCCCCGCGCGCCCTACAAGCCGCCTGGCGACGAAGACGATTTGGACGATGAAGACGAGCGATCCATCGCAGTTCGCCGCAACGGATCCGCCCGTGTTCGATCTGAGGCCGGCTCTCGTCCAGTTTTCCGCAGCGCGGGCGCTGACGATGATCGCCCGTTCCGCGGCCGCGACACCAGCTCGAACATCGATCCGGACGAAAAGGCCGCATACGGGCTCGGAGACGAACGCGCTGCCCGCCAGACGCGATCCAATCGCGAGCCCGCTCTGGGCCCGTCCACGCCGTTCAAAGCGGGGTCGGGAGTGTCAGCCCTGGCCGAGCATCCTTTCGTCCAGCAGTTGCTGCGCAACGCGGGGTCGCTGCCGTTTGTTGGTGGGTCGGTGCGCAGCATGATGAGCAAACTCGGTGTTGCCGCTGTAACTGCGAAGCCCTCCGTCGCTGCACGCCACATGAATGAAGACGTCCAGCAGGAGGATGGTCGCGAGTCGCCACAAATCGGCGAATCCGACGAGGGTTCGTCCGACAGCGAGACGGCGCAGAAGCCCTGGTGGAAAAACAAAAAGGTGATCGGCGGCGCCGTTGGCGTTGTCGTGTTCGTTCTGTGGCTGGGCAGTGGTTCGAGCGAACCGTCCGGCACGCCGGTGAAAGCCGACGGCGAGCACGTGAAAACCATGCTCGCTCCGGACGCCTCGAAGATCCCAAGCGACTCCGAGCCGCTGCGCGCCGGCATGAGTTTGGACGGCGACCTGCCGCCGCCGACTCCTGTCGCGGAGCCACTCACAGCGCCCGCGTCAGCTCCCGCGCCCGTCGCGGCGGCCGCCCGAGGGGTGGATGCAGCGATGCCCGCCGTGACGCCTCCGTGGGGTGGCCAGATGACCTTGTCGCCCGCATCGAGCGCCGCAGCGAATGCGGCCGCGCAAGCGATGATTGGCACAGCTCCGAGCGCGATCCCTGCCGTGGTGCCCGCCCCGCCGCCGGCGCCTGCTCCTGTGGCTGCCGTGAAAGCAGAGGATCCGCCGCCACCTGGCGCCGAAGACGCGAAGCCTGCGACTGCGGCATCAACGCCGGTGGCTCCTCCCGCTGCTTCCGCGGCCAAGCCCGCCTCCGAGGCGACCGTGCCGGCGCATCAGGCGGTCGCGAAACCGGCAGTGAAAAAGGCAGCGTCAGCGCCCGCGATCCCCAAGACCGCGAAGCAAGCGAAGCCGGCGTCGGGCGAAACGCAGGCCGATCGCGAAAAGGTCAAAGCGTTGAATCAGCAGTTGGATCAACTGCTGGCGAAGTGACACCCGCTCCGCCGGCAATCCAGCGCGCCGGCTTCATGGTCGGTGGCGCATGATGGACCGAGGAAATGTTGTCTGGAAGCCCCGCCCCGTCTGGGTGGGGCTTTCGCCTTCCACAGTGGCCGGCTCATGCCGGCAGCGCGTTCGGGTAAGCCTCGGCGAGGATCCGGTTGAGTTTCTCGACGAGGTCCATGCGCTTAAACGTGAGGTGTGCATTGCCGTTCTTAAAGCACTTGACCTGGAAAAAGTCGTGCTCGTAGGCGCCGCTTTGGCTGAGCAGAAGTTCTGAGCTGAGCCAAAATCTGAACACTTGATCGTCCGAGCGGCCATCCATCAAATTCATGAACCGCAAGAGATCATCCAGCTCCTCGCCGCGCCGCCCTGTTTGGCCCCCTTCCTCGATTCGCCCGGTGTATGAAAGGTGACAGACGTTTTTGACGACGAGTTTCGGGCCAAACATTCGCGGTGTGTTCGTTTTGTAGTCGCGGCTCAAGTGTTGAAACATGCGAACGACGCCCTCTTTCAGAACCGTGTCCTTGTTCTCATAAAGCGCGCTGAACGTCGATCGCGCCGTCGCCTCGGTCAACGGCTCAAACTCTCCGCCATAAAGCTGTTTGTTTAGCTCGTCGCGGCCTTTTGCGTCGAGGAATCGCTCATAGCCCACCACTTTGAAAAGGTGGCGCCACGCCAGAAAATCGAGGCCGCGGATCGAGCTTGCTGCGAAACGGTGGCGAGTCTCGCTATGCGGTTTTAGAGCCAGGCGATCGAACTGGCCATAAAGCCACATCACGCTCGTTGGCGCACTGCCGCCGACGCAAAAGTCGGATGATTCGAGAAGCGCTTCCGTCTCGTCCATGAGCTCCCCGATTTTCGACAGCTTGTCCACGATCGCGTTGCGCTGCGCGAGAATTTGGTCAAGGCCGGCGGCCACTTTGATTTCATTCATGTATGGCCTCTTTCAGGATGGTGGTGCTGCCCGTGGAGTCGCCAAACTCAGCGTCCAGGTCGATCGTGCGCCCCGAGCGTTTGGCCGTCGGCGTGTCAGTCTGGCGCCGCCGCAGCAGCATCATTCGCAGACAGATATTCGCTTCGAAAATCACTTGCTCGTAGTGCTCCGGGCTGTTGCATTTGGCGCGCGAGATCATCAACCGATTGAGCGAGTCCACATACTTTATCGCCTGCGCAAAATCCTCATCGCTCATGTTCGCGAAGTTGGCGCTCAGCAGGATTTCGAGTGTGATCGCGTTGTTGCCGAGCTTGGGGTAATCGTATGCCTTCATTCCTGGGTCTCCGGTTGGTCAGTGGCGTCTTGCCATTCAAATAAAGTAACCCGGAGTCAAGCGACTTCTAAAAAATATTTTCATGTCGAAGACGATGAAAATGAAAGCCATTTTTTGGCCTCAAAATCATCGACTCGCATTGGATATCCAACGTGGATTGCTGTGCGATCCGCCGGGATCCCGCCGAATCGCGGGTCGCGGTGCTGAGCACTGCCAAGGGTTTATCTCCCGATAGAACAACCCGCCGTTCGAGGGGGCGGGTCGTTCGTTTTCGGCGCTGTTTTCGGCACGGGAGAGCCAGACCGCAAGGGCCACGACTACATCCCCCGTCCCCCGGCCGCGCGTTGAGCGATGGGTTGTTCGCGCGCCGGTCGCGCCGCCGACGCGGACGGCTCCGACGGAGTCGCCGGCGTTTGTCCCTCGCGATCCGCCGCGACGGGAATGGCGGTCGCAGGCGTTGGCGTGGCCGCGGAAACGATGGCGCCGCGTTCGGCTTCCTGGGTCGCTTGAAGGGTCGCCTCGCGCTCTTGCTGATGGACGAGGCCGCCTTCGCGCAAATACGTCGAACGCTTTTCAGCCTCTCTCGCCGCGGTGAAAAACTCGTTGGGATTCTCTTCGAGGGCCTTGATCCAGCTCCCCATGTAGTCAACGTGCGCGGCGAGGCGCTCTTCGGCAGCCGGCAATCCGTCGCCAAGGAACACGCTCGTGAACTCTGCGACGAGCTCTTCGCGCGCGTATTCGGAATCGCCAAAGCGTTTGTGTTCCTTCTTGCCACCCGCTCTGTGTTTCGCGCCGGCACAGTGCCCAATCTCATGCAACAGTGTGTCCGCATAAGCCATGGGCTGCGTGAACTGCTCTGGCCGCGGCATGACGATCGCATCGGGCCCGGGCGCGTAGAACGCCTGGTTGCCACGATGGGTCACGGACAGCCCGGTCTTTTCGATCAGGAAGTCGCGGATGTCTTGAACGCGCAGGGGCAATTGGTTTTCCGTGAGCTCAACCGGTCCGCGAACGGTGGGCGCCGGCAGCGGTGGCAAGTCGAGGCCTGTGAATTCGGAGACGTGATAGACCGTGAACGGGTAGGCGCCCGAAGGGCGATGGCCGACTCGCTTCGTCTGCCCATCGTTCTGCGGATTGTCCTCGGCTTGCTCGTCCTGTTTTGGCTTTTGCTGCGACTGGGTGAGGATCTTCAACAGCCCCACCCCGTGCGAGTCGCGCCCTTCGATCAAGGCGCCACCCAACGCCGCGGCCTGCTTGACCGTGAGCCAACGGTTGTCCAAGGGTTCGCCCGGCTTGTAGTAGTCGAGCGAGGCCACAAGGTCGAGCAACAAGCGATTGCCGCCGGAGTAGCGGCCATCCGTCGAGGCGTTGAGCGGGCCTTGGTAGGCGTCAGGCGCCCCGTCGACCCAGGGACGAACCCATGGCCGCACATTCCCTTTTTTCCACTCCTCGATGACGCGGCCGATTAGCTTTTTGATCGACTCATTGGTTTTCATCGTCCGCTCTTCACGGCGTGCGGCGTCGTGCTCTTTCCCACCCTTGACCTTTGCTTTGGGTTTGGCCGTGTCGTCGCCCGGGCGCCCACCGCCATTTCGGATGGGCATCGCCGAGGTCGCATGCGCACCGTCGGGCATGCCGTGTTGCGCCGCGTTGTTCGCGCTTGCAAGATCATGGGCCATCGATTGCGGCCGCTCGCCCGCGGCCTCGTGCAATCGAACCTGCGACGGAGCCAACCCGTGGCCCTTCAAGAGGTCGTGAGCCGCGCGGGTCGCTTGGTTCGCCGTGCGAAAGCCCGTGGGCGCGTTCGCGAATCCAAGGGAATGCTGCCGCACGTCGCGCCCCTCCCCATCGGGCAGATAGTCCCGGGCGACCGAAAACACCTGGTAGCCTGCGCCTGCGGCCGTGGCCTCATTGCCCATCCACCGGACTTCAACGCGTTGACGCGTGGTGACGGTCCCGAGCGTTCCGTCGGGGAGCACCGTGTCGGGGTGGGGAATGTCGCCGAATTCCTTGCTCGCCAGAAGCGTGACGCCTGGCTTAATCCGAGCGGTGCGAACGAGGAGCCCTTCCCACGCGGCGCTTTCGCTTGCGAATGCCGCGCCCAAAGCCGTGCCCGGCCCCTCGCCATAAAAGCCCTGTCCGCTGCCGCCGTTTGCCCGGTATTCAACGGAAAATCCCTCGCCTTCAAGCGCGTCAACGAGCGCTTGACGCTCCTCGTCGACGACGGGCGCCGGCGCGAGTGCCGAACGAGGCTCTTCCTGAGCGTGAGAGGCGCCTTCGAAATCGAAGGCGGCGTTGGCGTTGTGGGTGGACATAGGGCCTCCATGTTGGACTTGTCGTTGAATGAAAAACCCGCGCATCCGAGTGAAAAACGCGAAGCCGTGGGCGAGCTGGGGAATGGGGTTGCGGGGCTTGGGTTTGCGGAAGGCGCGACGCGCTAACGGGCGGCGCCGCGTGTAGGGTTTTTCCGCGCCTGAAATTGCGGTGGCGCGACCAGCGTGTCGGCGCCGTCGCCCGCCTCGCCCATGGATTCGACGTTGGCCCTCAATGCCAGGGCGCGGCCTTGGTCATCGAACGCGAGCGTGAAGCTCAAAACGCCGCCGACCGCGTTGAGGAGCTTGTCGAGGGTCGCCTGCGTGTAGGACTTTTCGCCCAGCGACACACGCGCCCAATCCGGCAAAGCGGACAAGAGGTGGCCTGCGGAGGCCAGCGACCCCGCCGCGTTGCGCTCGACTTGCGACTGATACGGCAGCAGCCGAAGGATCCCAACGCGGCCGATGAGCGGCAGGTCGCGAATTTCGACGAAATGGCCGAGCAGCCGCGTTTTGGTTTTCATCAACGCCGCTTTGAGCAGGTCTTGCCGATGCAAGAGCTCCTTTTTCTCGGTCGGCGTCAGGTCGTCGAACGCGGCAACGCCCGCCGCCCAATCGAGCGCGTCCAGATCGCGGGGCTCGTCGAGTTCGTCCAGCTCGCTCGCGTCGCCGGGCGGCAACAACGAGTCGAGCCCCTCGCTGTCATCGCGCGCGTCTTGCGCGGCAAACCCAGCGATTTGCGCGCGCAGTTGCGCAACGCTGTTGTGAAAGGCGGCAGTGGAGGATTCAAAGGGCATGGCGGTCTCCTAGGGTGAGCCCATGGCGAGGGTTTCGTGGGCGTCGGAAGGCAAAGGGGTTGGGCGTTGCGATGGGCGCGTTCAGCGCGAAGAGGGGTTGCGAAGGGATTGCGAAAGCGGACGCGCGTCAACGCGCGGGAGATGATGGCCGCGGCCGGTCGGGGGCGTTGCGACGGGGCTCTGCGACCGGTCGAACGAGCGCAGGCTCATCCCGGGTGCGAACCTCGGGCATCGGGCCAAGCAGGCGGCAGCTCGCCCGATTCTTCGCTTGGTATTCAATCGTCACGCGGGCGTCGGTTGGCGGCACAGCGTCGCCGAAAGCTTCCGTGTGATGCAGCCACGCTTGGTTTCGCTTCTCGTCGAGCTGCACGAAGTAGTGCTGCCCGACGTAAGGCACGATGCCCGTGAAGCGCGAGCCCATCGGCTGCGACTCCGGGAAATCGAGAGACACGTCGCGCTCGCGACAGGCCTTGCGGGCCAAGTCTTCTTCGAACCCCGGCTCGCAGGCTCGGCGCGCGGTGGTTTCCAGCGCCGCGAGGCGTTGCGAGCCCTGGTTGACCTGCCAGCCGCATTTCTGGAAGAGCGCAACCGCTTCACGCACAAATTCGACGTCGCACCTGTCGTGCGATGGCGGCAGAGCCAACTCCGGCAAGACCGGCCCAAACGAAAGCAGTTGCGCTGGCGGGCGACCTTTTGAAGCAGCCCCCTGCCCGTAAAAAACAATGGCACGTGCATCGCAATCGATCGCGATGACTTGCTGCAACTGATCGTGTCGATAGACGCCGAAATGGGTCAATCGAGGTGCCGCCCAAAATGCAGCCGTGTCGCCGCCCAGCGCAAATAGAGTGTCGAACGCGACTCGGCCATTGCCATTGGCGATCAAGCGCTCAGTCAGCGAACGCGGATTAATATCCTCACGAACCTCGCCATCCCTCCGGGACACAAGATCGCTCACGGGCGGTTGGGAGGCAGTCAGCTCTCCCGTCGCCAAGTCAGGCAATGTGGGTTTGCGCCAAGGGCCCAAACGCGTCTCTTCGAGAGCGGCGTCAATAGTCGCCAAAGCGCCATCAACGGTGTCGCCGTCATGCTTCAATCGCCCGACCCATGTCGCCTGCTCCTTGCCCGCATCGCCCTCGTGGGCGGAATCGCCTTCGCGCTCGCTGAGGCCAAAGACAACAATGAGGCTGTCGGGCTTCGCGCCATCCAGAGCGGTGGCGTCGCGGTCGTGGGTTGATGCGGTGGATGTGGGCGGCGTCGTTGTCATTTTGTCCTCGCTCTGTGTCGCCGACCCGCAAGTGGCCAGGCTGGTCGGCCAGTCTGTGACCGATCGCGCCCATGAACAAGGGCCGCCCGTCGCAAGATTTCGAGATTGAAAGAGGCCTCGCTCCCGTCCCGGTGGCCTCGCGCACGTCGGGCGCCGAGCCTCACGCGCAGCGCGATGCTGCTTCTTTGCGTCGCGTGCGTTTTCTTTGCATTGCGTTCAATCTGCTCGGGTATCTCTTTGCCTTGCGATCGCAAGGGCTGGCCGCGAGGCTTGCCGATCTATGCTTGGCGCGTGGCCGCCGTCGAGGATCTTTGCGTGGCGTGCGGCACGCTCCGCCAACGGCAACGGATCGCTGCGGCCGCTTGCCGGATCGTTCAAATGAGACGAGGCCGCGCTCGGCGGCTTCGGGTCGGGTGTTGGCTCTCGGTGCGTGGATCTTCAAGGTCGCAATGCGCGCTTCGATCAGCGCGGCGATCGCGGTTAGGTCTAGGGTCGAAAAATCATCGGGCGGTTTTCATTGGCCGCGGCTGCCGCCATTGCCAATGGATCGGGGTCGCGCTCGCGATCCGCAGGCTCGTGTCGCTCCGCAACCTTGGCATGCATCGCAGCCGATCGATCCTCCCGTTCAAGGTCCTGCAACGCGAGTTGTTCGAGAAAGAGCGGCCGGTCGATCGCGCCGGCAATCGTTTCGGTGAGATCTTCGAATCCCATCGCTGCGGCAATGTCTGCGGCCGTGCGACCCATCGAATCCATGGCGCCGGCGTCCGCTCCGCTTTCGAGCAGCCAGCGCACCGCGTCCCCATTGCCCGCCAGAGCCGCGATGTGCAGTGGATTCATGCCGGAGCCGGGGGGCGCGTTTTGCGCGCTGTAATTTGACCCGGACCCGAACATGGCCTGCATTGCGAAACCCGTGCCGAACATGGCAACCAACTGCGCCGGCGCGAAGAAGGCGGCGAGCGTGGCATTGGCTCGCGGGTCGGCCTGGCGAGCGGAGCGCAAGGCGTCGCCCACGTTGATCAGCAGGGGGCGCGAGTAATTCGTGAACCGCGGCTCGCGCGCCGCAGCGCCGCTCGTCGCGCTGCCCGCGGCCACGGGGGTCGGTCGCGGGGCGTTGGCCGGGGCTTCCGGCGCAAGCAAACCCTTGGCCGCCTCCCGCAACTTGGGGCCGGTGTTCAACAGCCGATGCCTCTGCCCTTGCTCCGCGATGGCTTCCGCACGCTTCGCGGCGGTCGCGTGCCGCGCTGCGCCGTCCACGCTCAGTTTCGCCCGCTGCCGAGCATGCCGAGTCGCCTCGCGCCGGCGTCCGGCGTCCGCCGCGATCGACCGCATCACGTCGCCTTCGACCTTGCCGCGAATCGCGCCATCCGGCCCGACGTCGAATTCCCGCGAGTGATCAGGTGAGCCATTTCGGGAGCGCTCGACCAGCTTGTTGTGCAGCACGTTCGACACTTCGACCGGAGAAAGCCCCGCGAGCGAAACCGCAAACATGACGTCCAGAATGACGTCGCCATAGTTGAGCAAACAGCGCACGAAATCTTGGGCTTCGCCATCTCCGAGATCCACGCCCACCGCGAGACGCGACTCATGCGCTCCCACAATTGCCGCGGTCGCGCGTTGGCGATCCAGATCCAACCCCGCGTCGTCCGCCAACTGCCGAATGGCCGCGCCCTCGCCCGTCGTTTTCTGTGCGAACAACAACGCATTGGCCACTTCGGGCGACGTTTGCGCGGATTTTCGCGGACCGGCGCGCCAGGCCAGACCGCCACGGCGCAGCAGAAGGTCAATGAGAAGTGGGTCGCCCGCGTCCGAGTCGGAGAGCAACGCGAGAGTCAGAAAATCGGGGATCGCGGCGTGGATGCGCTGAAATCCCACAACATCAATCAACACGTTCACGACGTGGAAGTCGCGGCCGGCGAACGCCTCTTCGACCACACCCGCCAGCTCTTCGGGAGAGGCATCAAGCAGATCGCGCTCCTCGCGCCTGAGCTCGATCGCGTCGCCGTTGCGGGCCGCTTCGCGGATGCGGGTAATCGCATCCGCATGCGCCATTTGCGCCGGCGTCCGAGTGTCCGACGCATTCTCGGGGCGCTCTGCGCCGATTTGCGATTGGGGCGCAGCCTGGCGCGGCACGAACTCGCTCTGCGCGCCATCCGCTTGCCGTGAGTTGGGGTCGTTGGGCGAGACGGGTCGGCGCATGATAGTCCTCGGTGTGCACGGCGTGGGAGCGGGTCGGGTGGATCAAGCGCCCGTGTCTTCGACGGGCGCTTGGTGCTCGCGATGGATTAAACGACGGCCTCGGCGAGCTGCTCGCGATAGAGTCTTTCTGCGGTGCGCTGAGCCTCGTCCAGTTCGCGCTCCTCGGCTTCCTTCTCAGCTTGGGATGTCGCCTTCTTTGCGGCGCCCAAAACCTCCGCGGCGTCCATCTCGTCGCGAGTTTGGTTCAGCTTGGCCCGGACGCGATTGAGCGGCTTCATCGGATCCTGATCCAAATCGACCAAATCCTGAATGGCCAGGTCGCCGATAATCCCGTAGAAATAGGCGAGATTGTCGCCGCGCCACGTAGTCGGATCGATGGGGTCGATCACCCGAACGTTGACCCCGAGGCGCTCGGCTTCGCGATTCTCCGCCTTGTCCTCCTCACCGCGCTTCTCCGCTTTCACCGCATCCTCGTTGTCGCCGCGATCGGTAGTCGCGTATTGGCTCTTTTTCGGGTAGATTTTGAGGTCCTTGCCTTTCACGCGGCCCAGTTCGCCCATGAAGGGGGCCAGCGCAAACATCGCCTCGGTGAAGTCCTCTTTCTTGGCCAATTCTCCGGGCTGCACGCTCACGGGTGTCCGACCGCGAACAAACCAGTCGCCATCTGGCTCAAAGGACGGGACGGTCGGATTTTTCACCAAGTCGGGGTGGCCATCGCGAGCGGCGTCCCAGCCGTCCTGGCGCACGACGTGGGCGTAGCGAAAATCAAGCTCTTTGCGCTGCAACGCCCACTTCGACTGATCGTAATCCTTCACAGTGCCCGTGAGATTTTTGATGATCTGAAACGTCTGCCCCGTCTCGTCGGGCAAGAAGATCTTCATCCGGAAGTTGTCCGTCAGCGACTCCGCCATCGTCTTTCCGCCGACTGCTTCTTCAAGGGTCGCTGGGGACTGAAAGGCGATGACGATTTTCACGCCCGTGGAGCGCGCCACCTTGGCGAATTCTTTGTCGTCCGTCAGGCCGCTGCCCGGCGCCGCCAATGACACCATGTTGGTGTATTCGTCTATGACCAATCGCAGAGGATGCCTATCGATCGCCTTTGTGACCGCCGGCAAGCCCTCGGACGGGCACGCCGGTGCGCCCGCGCAGTTGATGTATTGCCGCAGCATGTTCTCCGCCGTGGGGAGCCCGCGAATGCACGCCACGACTCGCGCCTGGCTCTCTCCAAGGAGCTCACCCAGACTCCGCTCGGCGCCCGAGAAGTGGCCGGTGTCGTCCGCGCGGCGCCGTTTGCTCGTATCGCCCTTGGATGTGAGACCGCCGCCGACCACGCTTACGCGCACCATATACGCCTCGGGCTCATCCAACAGAGCGCGCTCCTCATCGGAAATCGGCGGGCAGTGCTGGCCGGTGTGTTTTTGGAACAGGCGATCGAGCCAGCGCTTTGCGCGGCGATATTGAGCCTGTTTGATGCCAGGGCCAAACATCGAAACATCCTCGGGGGCGTCGTCGATCGCTGCGTGCGGCTTTGCGTCAAACTCGCGGTTCGCGTCATAGATCGGCCAGTCGCCCATCGAGTTGTGAAAATGCGCCGCGAACTTTTTGAGGACTCGCCATCCGGCTTTTTGTTTGGCGAGATAGTTGCGTGTCGCTTCAAGCGACTCGTCGAGCAGCTCCTCGCGCAGCAGATGCAACAGATCGTCGCGAAGGTAGGTCTCCGCGTCGAGCGCGTCCTGCTCGAACCGCTTTTGGCGGAGCGTGGCTTGAAGATAGCATCGCATTTTGAAAATCGAATTGAGGATCGCCGCCGAGGATCCAAATTCGTCGGTGGACATGTTCGACGAAATGATCGCCCCTTGCGTGGGATCGCCCCAGAATTCTTCAAACGAGATGACGTTTTCTCCACCACCCGATCCGAACGTCATGCCCAAGACGGGGTGCGCCACGATGCCGGACAACAGGTTGATGATGTTGACCAGCACGCCCATTTTCGTCTCAGGAGCGGGGGCCCCCATCCAGCTCTCGCCCACAAGGAATGCGATTGCGCTCGGGAGCGTCGAGTCAATGAACGGCATGACCTTGCTGTCTTTGCGCTCGACCGCGCCCATGACTGCCTCAATGCATTTTTCCATCAGGCCGCCGCGGTGATCCATCAACATCTCGTAGATGAATTTGAGCGAATAGGGCTTGATCTTATTCGCCACAGCGTAGATCAGCCCTTCGTCTGTGGCCTGATAAGCGTAGCCCAATGTGGCCGCAGCGCTCGACACTTGCTTGGCGAGCGTCGACCAGATCTTCTCTTTCGAGCCGCCCGCCGCTCCGTTAATGACGATTTCAATCAGATCCATCGCAAGCTGAGGCGACACCCCCGCCAGAATGTCCAACGTGAATTCGCCCGGCCGCGGCCCAATGAGTCGATAGTGCTCACGCTGCCCCGCCAGCGTGGCCCAGTTCAGGCCCAGCTTCGTGATTGCGCACTTGGTGTCCAGCAGCACCATGGAGAACGCGTTGACGAACATTTCTGCGGGCCGGAATTCGTCGTAGCTTGCGCGGTCGCTCAGGATTTTCATCGCCTGAATGAGCATATTGGCGCGCACTTCAAGGTCTTGAATGATGAGCGGCGTGAGAATGCGATACGTCTTGCCGGAGCCCGTCCCGCCAGTGATGAGGATGTGGCGCTCGGTGTTGTTGAGCGTAATCTTGCAAATGGTGCCGGCAATGGGCTGCCCGTTTTGCCCGAAGCTGTTCAAGACGCCGTGGAACGTGCCGAGTTGATAAATGGGAGACGTGTCCTTGGCGACAGCCTTCAACTGCTTCACGAACGCGCGATCATTCGATTCGCGCGCGTCCTTATTCTGTGGGTTGGGAAAAAAACTGATCTGTTCGATGGAATTCTCATTGAACTTCACATTGCGCGCATCCGTCTCGAATGCCTTCGCGAGCTGCTTTCGCAGTTCGCCCACGCCCCGCATGATGCCCGCCGCGACCCCTGCGACCACGTCGAACCCGAGGGAGATCGGATCCAACACGGCCGACATCAGATGCGCGTGCGAAGGGTCCAGATAGTTTGTCCATTGCAGCGCCACAGCGGGGTGGCAAGCCAAGGCGGCGCTCGCGAACGCGAACGCGCCCGTGCGGACGGCGCGGCGGGCCGCGTCGCCCAGATGCACCTCGCCGACTTTGGCGTCGTATGTCGCGCCGATCGATTCTCCGGTGGGGAGCAAACCGTCATATGCCAGCGAGCGCTGAAAGCGTGCGGGAATTTTCGGGAATTGCAGCGACCTCATGCCCGTGGCGTGGGCCATGTCTTGAATGCCGCTGACGATGCTGGCCCAAAGGCCCGGCTTCACGCCCTTGCCCCAGGTCGGGTTCCCGAGGAGAAAGTGGGCAAAAGCCATAACCGCGTTGTCCGTGACGTGCCGGTTCGCCCAAGCGCTCACGGCGCGATCCAAGCTGCCGCCAACGGTGCTGCGGACAATCGTGCTCGCCCAACTCTCCAACATTCCGTAGGCGCCAAATGCCCCCCCACCGATGCCGCCGCTTTGGGCGATGTAGGATCCTTTGGCCCCCGCTCCCGCCTTCAAGCCTTTCGCCCACGCTGCGTCGATGCTGGACAGCATGCGTTTGCCACCGAACAGAGCCCCCGCGCCAACCAAAAACGCGACCGCGCTGATGACCGCGCCCTCCATGCCGCCCATCTGCATGCCAAAGACAAATGGCTTTATCCCCGCGTTGTAGACGACCGACCCAGTGACCGCGCACGCCACAGTCTTCATCGACAGCACGCCCTTCTGTTTGAGCTTGTGGGAGTCGTGAATTTCTCGAATCCAACGTCCGAGAGAGCGCATCCGATAGCCACGCATGGACATCGCAGCTTCTTTGTTCGCCGCCTCATCCGCCGCATAAGCCTGTTCAATCAAACGCCAGTTTCCAGGGCGAACGACCGACAAAAGATTCGCGGCGCCCAGCGTCGCTTGAACGGGCGTCGATCGAGAAAGCGACTCAGTGATCTTGGACGCGCTCGAATTTTTCACGAATCGCGAGAAGAGGCCGTCTTGCGGGGCGTTGCGGCGGGTGGTCGAGGCCATGTGAACTCCGGATGTGTCGCGCGGGGCGACGAAGTGAGGGCGAAGCGGCTTGCGGGGATCTGTCGAAGGGTCTGGAACGTGTGTGCGTAATGCCAAATCGGCGGGCGATAGCGATCAGCCGTGGCCAGCGCGCAGAGACTTCAAGCGCAACAGAAACTCTTCGTGTAGGGCTTCGACCACATCGGGCTGGGACAGAATCTGTTCCAGCACCGAAACCCAGTTGCCAAACCAGGCCTCGGCCGCCGCGCCCTTGGCGCAATGAGTGTTGACGCCGTGCAAAGGCAGCAGAACGAGCGTCGATCCGGGCGCGCGCTCTTCGGGCGCCCTCTCCTGCTCAATCGGGAGCACGCGCAGTGTGTTGTCGTGTGCGTCAAAATACAAATCGAACGCCCGTCGCTCCTCGGCGTTTCCGAGCAGTTTCGAGGCGAACGACTGGATCGGCAGAAGTTGGCCGCCTGCTGGGGCGTCATACGCGCGCCCGATCCGGAGCAAGTGGCGAATGCATTCGAGCTGCGCGATCGCCGCGGGGCCCGTGAGCGCGTCGTCGCCTGCGTCAAGGTCGGAGGTGGAGGCTGCGGTGTCTGTGTTTTGCATACTGAGAGAAGTCGAAGGTCGAGCGGATCAGTCGGCCGAAGCTCGGCGGGAAATGCAGGCCGGCCGCGTCGAGAAACAAAGGGGCTTCATTTCTTCTACCGTCCGCCGAGCCAGCTCGCAATGCCGGAAGTCCGGTTGTCAGCGCCATCCATCCGACCGGCCATCCCCTCGGGCGCGCAAAGGAAAACGCCCGAAGACTCGGGCGCTTTTTCGCGGGTTGGCCACGACGCGGATGCGGGCTCAGGCAGCGGTGAAAACCGGGCCCCTCGCCTGAGGCCTCTTCGCCCCGGATGCGATCGCCGCTTCGCGGTTGGCCCATGCGTCGCGCGCCGCAGCCGAGTCGTCGACTCGCAACGCCTCGCGAGCTTCTGGCGCCACGGCCCGCCGGTGGCTTTGCACCACGGCTTTCCCCGTGTCAAAGCCAAGCGCGATTTCGTCGCCTGGGCGCAAGCTCGTCGGTGGCCTGTCAAAGTGAGCCGCCAGGACGTAATTCGTAGTCTTCGCCTTGTCCATGAAGAGGATCATGTCGTCCGTCGCCGCGATCACCTTGCCTGCAACAGGCCGCGATTGTTCCGGCGGATAAAGCTGCACCGGGCTGCCAGCGAGCCGGCGAGTTTTTTGCAGCGATTCCTCGCCCAGGGTGTCGCCAAACGTGCGAACAAGATCGTCTGCGCGCCCGATCTCATCGCGACGCTGTTCGGGGGTCATGAGCTGAAAGCTCTTCTCGGCAATCTGTGCGGTGAAATGAATTTCGCGTGGGAAGAGCTTCGCCTCATCCGCCTTCGACAGAGCGGTCTTGTTGACGAAGACGATCTGATTCGCTTTCTCGGAAAGATAAAGCCCCGCTTGCCCGGCCCAGAGCTCCTCCTTTTGCAGTGGGTTGAGGCTTAAATAGGCCTCTTTGACGTCATCGCCAATGACTTTGCGCATCGGCGTTGCAGGCGCCCCCGCAGGCGAACGCTGCGAGGCGAATTGCGCTGATTCGAGGGACAGCGGTTCAATAGAAACACGAGGGTCTTGCGGCATGCCGATCTCCGGGGCGTGGGGTGAGTGAAGCGATGGCGGCGGATGCAATGAGAGCCTAATACGGGCTCTCGGGCACGGCCGAAGCGCATCTCCTTGGTATCGCGCAAGCGCTCGCGCGCATCAAGCGATCAAGCGCTTCTCTCGGCGAACGGTGCGCGCGAAGGGTTAAACGGCACGCCTTCGCCCCTGCCTGTCGCTCAAAACAGACGGGCGACGGATCCGCCATAAGCGATCCGCCGCCCGTTCTCTTAGCGGTTGCGTTCGTTGCTGTTGGCCAACTTCCGCTCTGCGATCCAGTTGTTGAGCCGCAGAAGGCGCATGGCTCGCGGACATTCATAAGCGCTTGGCGGAAACTCCGCGTCGAGCTTGGCAGTGGCGAGGGCGTGAGCAAGCTTCACGCTGTTGGGGCTGCCGGACGGCAGCCGCGGCACGTCCAGCAGCGTGAAGAAGCCGTTGAGGAGCGAGCCGTTTTGCAGGCGTCCTACGGGCTTGCCTGCCGAACCGATGACGCCTTGTCGTTGGGTCCACGCGTCGAAGGACTCGAAGGCCGATCCATCGGCGCTCGCGCCCGAGCGCGCCGCGTTGTGGAACGCTTTGAGGAAGTAGCCCAACGGCGGGCCTTCGCCCGACCAGCGCAAAAGCGACGGCATCTTTTCGTCGAGCCAATCGATGAACGCACGCGCGCCCGTCAAGCCCTCCGGCGTCGCATGCATCGCCCAATCGATAATCTGATCGTGGAGCGCTTGCCGCTCCGCGTCCGTCGCCATCGCGGGAAATGGATCGCTTGCGCAATCGGGTTGCGTCGACTCGATGTGGAAGCTCTTTTGCTGTGGCTTCGCGCTGCCTTGGGACCAGGCCGCTTCGATCCGCAAAGCGCTCTGAGCACCCCCCTCGCGTGACTGAACACCCACAGCGTGAACATCGAGCACGATCTCCAAGCGCTGCGCCTCCACGCTTTTGATACGCGCCAACATCTCGTCGCGAAGGGCCCGGGCTTCGGCCTGGTCGTCCTGCGGCGTCGGCTGAGGGCCAGCGACAACCTGGCCATGTTTGTTGAGCAGGTCGTCCGCGCTCTTGTCGCTCTTGTCCCCATCTTCATCATTGAGGGCATCGGCGCCTGCGAGGTCCTCCCGTGCGCGGTCGAGCTGGTCGCTGGACCCACTGTCAGCGGCTGCGCCGGCGCCGGCATCCGCGGCCGCGAGCGGCCGCAAACCCGCCTTCTCACGGATTGTGTAGAGCGTTTTGAGCGAGGCTCGCATGGCCTCCTTTTGCGCTTCGAGCTGCTCGACCGAGAACGGCTGCATTTCCCGCACTGCCGCTCTTTGGGGATATTCACTTTCGTGCTCGGCGATGATCCGGCGCGTCAAGGGCGCCTTTTCAATCTTTGTTTTCTCCTCCTCGGTCAAACGCTTGCGATGGTCGAGTGACTGCCTAACCGGATCGACGGGCGGTGGCGCCACAACGGCTGCCTGTTTGGCGACATTGCTGGCCGTCCGATTGTGGGCCGCCGGCGACCGCTCTTCCCGCTCGGATCGGCGTGGGCGATAGTGGGCGGACATATTGACTGGCGTGTCGTCGTAAGGCGGCTCGTCATCCAGATCCGTCGCCGAGGGGCGGCGCAAGGCCCGCGGTAGATTGCGACGCGTGCCGTCAGCGTTGTTGTCGTGGCGATCGTGGTTCATTCGGATTTCGTGTCGTGAGGAGTTGTGGGATGCTCGCTGCGAGCCAATGGAGCGTCGGTGGTTAGCGACAGCCGGCGACATTGAAATTCACCGCGCCGGCTTAATGTCAAACGGAGAACCCGCGCTTCTGTTTCTGCGCGTCGGTCGGTTGCTGACCTCCGGTCGTGGAGGCCGCCGCGGCCCGCAGGGCTCTGCGCTGAGCCAACCAGTCGCCCGCAGCGCCTTGCAGCGAGGCGTGGATTTGCTCGGCGTCGACCGGCTGAGAATTGCCGGCTTGCGCGGACAGTCCTTTGGTTTTCACGTTATCCGTGGTCACGCACTGCGTGATTTCGGTGTCGAACGTTGACTTCCCGACCTCGCGCTCGCTCAGGCCCATCTCTTCGCGGTATCGAGCGAGATTCGGGTGAGCCAGAACGGAGCCCGCATACGGGTTCTTTGCCAACTCAGCCAATTCGTCGCGACCCAGATTCTGGCCAGCTGCATGCTTTTCTTGCATCGCAGCGTGATGAGGGCTTTCCTCGTGGGCTTTTTGGTCGCGCGCGACTTTGGCGATGGTCGCGTCGACTCCCAAGATCACCTCGCCCTTGGGGCCCGTCATGTTCCCTCTGAGCTTTTCGAAGTCCATCGCGTCTTTGCGGAGCTGCGGATCCGCCTCGGGGTCGTCTTTCAAGCGAGCCGCGATGGCGTTGAGGCTCTCAAACCGAGGCTCGGGCGAAGGCCGAGCGTCAGCTTGCGGCGCGGGCACGCGGGTCACGTTGTCGATCGGCGGCATGGCGCGAGTGGGCGCGGCGGCAGCGCCTTGGCTCTGCTTGCCCTCGCCTTCGCCCTGCGCGGCGGCCGTGGTTCTGGCGCCCGCCTCCTGGGCCGCCCTGCGGGCTTGAAGACCGCCGAGACCCGAAAGCGTCTCCTGCGGCTTGCTGGTGTCAGCGGAGGTTTGCGCGAGGGCCACCGAGTCGATCCACGAGCCGGTCGCCATCGGATTCGCCGCGTTCGCAGCGGGAGCCGGCGCCTGTTCTGGTGCTTGTGCCACCGCTCCCTGCATCCAAGGCATTGCGGTTTTCGGCGCGGGATTTGTGGCCTCAACAGGCGTGCTCGCGGCGCGGGCTGCGGGTTGGTCAAGCGTTTCGTTCTGGGCCATTTCGGGGCCTCCATCGGTTTTCTTGGGTTCAGGGTGTATGCCCTGCATCGCGGTCTTGGCGTCCGCTTGTTGTGCGGCCAGGCGATCGCGCAGGCCGCCTATGCCCGACAGTGCCGACTGTGGCGCCTCGATTTCGGCGGATGCGGCGGCGCCTTGCCTTTGTTTGCCCTCGCCTTCGCTTTGCTGGCCGGCAACGGCCGTGGCGCCCGCTTTCTGCGCGGCCAGGCGTTCACGCAGGCCGCCCATGCCAGACAACGTCGCCCCGGGCGTGTCGATGCCGCCGGCGGCTTGCGCAAGGCTTCCCGAATCGGTCGCCGGGTCCGCCGTCGGATTGGACGCCGTCGCCACGGGCGCCGGTGCATGCTCGGAGGCTTCTGCCGCCGTTGCTTGTGCCCACGCACCCGGCAACGCGGTTTTCTGCGCGGTATTTGCAGCCTCAACGGGTGCGCTCGCGACGTGCTCTGCGGCTGCGGGCTGGACAAGAGGTTCCGTCTGGGCCATCGCAGGGCCTTCATCGGTGTGGCTGGGTGCGGGGGTGGCGCTGGGCGCGGCAGGCTGCGCCGCGGCGCGTGGAGCACCCCAGCGCGTGACGGGCGACGCGGTTGCGGCATTTCCTGCCAACGCATTCGTCGGCCAGCCGCGAGGCGCGCGAGGCGCGGGCGTTTCACCAATCGCTTCCTCGGGCTCGGTGTCGAAAGCCTCCGTAGTGGCTGCGGCCGTTGCGGTCATGGCCGCGACGTGGCGTTCCGAGTTTGCGTCGGGCACGCTGGCCGGAGTCGGTTGGGCCTCCGGCGCTACGGACTCAGCAGGCTGCTCCGGCGCGCTCACTATGGGGGTCTCGGCCTCAGCTGTCGAAGCTAGGCGATTCGAACGCTGCGCGGACAACACGTCTTCCAAAGCCGACGACGTGTAGCCTGTGAGCCAGTCGCTTTGCGACATGGGCGAGATGGCCGCCGGCGCGTCCTGCTTTGAGGCGCCCTGCTTCGCCGCTTCATTGCGGGCCGCTGCGACGCGCACCGATGTCGTCGGGTCGAGTCGCGACAAGCCATCCACTTGCCGCTGAACTTTGCCTGCGACCTCGTTGAACGCTTCGAAATCGTCATCAACATCCGCCGCAAATTCCGACGCTTCATCGACGGCGAGGGCCGCCCGCGCGACATTGAGCATCAGCTCGTTGAGCGCCGCGCGGTGTTCCGTTTGCGTGCCCGGGTTGAACGCTGACGATCCGTCCGCAATGTGTTCCAGCTCGGCCACGAATCGATCGCGCAGAGCTTCGGGCATTTGCGGCTGCGTCGAATTGCTCTGCAACCAAGCGTCGCGCCATTCGTCCTCATCCGCGGCGAAGTAGTGCTCGACGAATTGACGATCGAGGTCGCGTTGCGCGCATTGCTCGAAATAGTCGAAAAGCTGCGTTTCGGTTTCGATGCGTTGTTCGACCGACTGCGCCATGGCATCGTGCAGCTTCTCCGCAGCGTTGCGCTCCCGGCCCGATCCCGCGCCGTCGTCCGACGGCACGTGTTGAACCGCGCCAGCGGGCTGGGATTGAACGCCGGCCGCCTCGCGCAGCGCTTCATGGTCCTTCTCCATTTCAGCGCGAGCCTGCGCGTTCAAATGCGCAAAAAGGTCCTTGATGAACTCGATTTTTTTGGGCTGCGGGTTCTCCACGCCTGGCTCTGGCGAGCGATAGAGATCGAGCTCTTCGGGCGAGGGATCCCACGTCGAGTCGGCGAGCAGGTCGGAGAGCTTGTTTCTGTGCTCCGCGGCTGATCGGTCGTGAAAGTCGCTGCGCCAGGCCGTGACGGGTTTGAGGGCTGTTTGCCGCTCGATGTAGCGCTCTTCGCCGTCATCGCCGCGGCCTGGTCCAGTCTGCGATGTCGTCATGCTCGCGCTGGGGACTTCCGCTGTGAACGACACATTCGCCGAAAATTTCGCGTCGTCGAAATAGTTGCGAACGCCCGGCGCGCCCGGCCGCGTTTTGAGAGGGCCAAACGCGCGCGTGGCAGCATCCGATTGGTTCTGTCCGTCCGCGTCGAAAGCCGGATTGAGCAGTATCTCCCGATCCCAGCCGAACGCGTTCGCGAATTCAACAGCGAAGTCCTTCGCGCGGCCGAGGTCCTGCCGCGCGTCGATTACAGCTCGTGGGGCGCGAGCGAGATTCTCTTCGTGAGTTTTGCGCTCCGCGTCGAGTCGAGCGAGGCGCGTTGCGGCTTTCTGAATCGAGGTGTCGCTGGCCGAGATTTGCGCCGCAACCGCCTCTTTTTGCGCTCTGAGCTCATCCGGCATCGCGGCCCAGACGCGGCGCCGAGGGCGGCCCCAGGTGATGGAGGGTTTTTGCTCGTCGTTGTCAGCCATGAGATCCTCGGAAAAGGAGTCGAAAACACAGGGAGTGGGCGGCGCCCCGGGGGCGCCCGAAAGGGCGCAAACCAACGCGGGCGCGACGTCTAAGCCATACCCGCGCAGCGCGCCATTCGCAACTCGAAAACGAGCACCAACGGCACACCAACGACAGTCGGGCGGCTCGGCCTGCCGGACGGTTGGCAAGACAGAGGGCAGAAAAACGGCGAGCGCCCCACCGCCTGCCCATTGAAAAGGCTCCCCGCGGGGAGCCTCGGAACCGCCATTGGGTGCGAGCGGATTAGTGCGCAGAGAGCTGCACTTCAACCGGGTGAATGTGCGGGAGCATCAATCCTCTGTTCAGCATGAGACCCTCAGTGACCCACACGCCGCTCAGGTAATCGAACTCGCGCGCCGGGTTGCCCTGGCGGACCCGCTCGGCGCGCTCCGCGTTCACGCGAAGGACCTTGTCGAGGCCCTTGCGAATCCACGCAACGTTGGCCTCGCGCCGGCCCCGTTGCACGGCAACGTCGCGCAACGCGGTGTCCATTGCCAAACGGATGCTCGGAATCGCCGACGCGTTGGACAGCACCGCGCGATACGCGTCGAACGTCATGCGCGCCGAGTGGTCCCCGCCGATCAGTCGGAGCATGAACGCGCGGTCGAACATATGCTGCAAGAGCAAGTGGCGTTGGCCGACATCCAACAAAGGGGTCGCGACGATCGCTTGCGCCTTCGTCCGGGCTGCTTGCTTCTCGTCCCATTTGTTCGCCATGCGAGCGCGGGAGAGAGAGGCGTGATTGGCGTTCATGTGGGAGTCTCCAAGAAGCGTCAGCGAGAAGGTTCGATAGGTTAAAAAGGATGAGCATGCGTGGCTGTGGTCCGACCGGTTGTGCGCGATGATCAGCCGTCAGTCTTGAAATAAATATGCGCAGACGAGCGGAAGAATGTAAAGCGCGCACAGGGGTTCGACCGAACGGAGAATGCGCGCCCAGTGGGCGTGTGTTGGCCATTGAAAATGCGATGGCCAGGTTGAACGCTGCATCGCGCGAAGCGCCCATTGGTCTGGCCTTTCAGAGGAACCGTTAAAGCCGCCGGTCCATTGACGCGTTTCGTGTTTGCATGTGCGCGCGAAGACCGCGAACGCGACAATCGGCGCCCGATAGAGGACGAACGATTGGACCGACGGCCGGCTCTCGCCGACCGCCGGATTAGACAAAAGCGCGAACCGTGGGCGCTGCAATCAGAACCTGCTCCTCCACGGGCTGGGCGCGCGCGGCGTCTCCGTCGTTGGGGCCTTCGCCGGGCTCTGCGTTGGCGACGGCTGCGCAGTGGATGGCGAGGCTGCCGCAGCCGCCGCACGTTCTTGGGCCGCGCGTTTGTCCGCTTCCAATGCCGCTGCGCGCTCCGCATCCGCCTTGGCTTTGCGCTGCTGCTCGTTGGCCTGCCGCACTTTCTCGACTTCGGCTTTCAGGTCGCCCAGCACGGGCGCGACGATCGCAGCAGACTTCGCGACGTCGGGCGCCGCGCCAATCGCCGGCGTCTCTCCCGCAAGTTTGGCTGCGACCGCAGCGCGCAGTGAGCCGATTTCCGGCACTTGAATTGCAATGTCGAGCGCCATCGGCCGGCCCGGGACCTGAAAGCCAAGGCTCACCAATGGGGTCGCGCGCACAGGGCTAGGCGCCACTGCGGGCGTAGCAGTCGGGGCGGCCTTTCCCGTCGGAATTGGTGCCGCCGTCGGCGCGGGCGCGATCGCCCCCGCGGCCGGAGTTGCAGCGGTGGACGCCGGATTGGTGGCGGGCGCAAATTGCGGGGCCTTCGAGCCATCGCCCTTCCCTGCTGCCCCTGCCTCTCCTGCCGCGCTCTCAGCAACCGGTGTCGCGACGCCGGCCGGCGAAGGCGCAGATTGCGGCGCCAACTTCGACGCTTGCGACGAGGGGTTGCTCGCTGCGGCGGCAGCGGCCGCCCGCGCTTCCTCAGCCAAGCGCACAGCCTTGTGGCTCGGTGGCTCATAGGGTTCCATCAACGGCACCGTGCCTTCGGCCCGCTCGCCTTCCGGCGCCGGGCGATCGATGGCGGAGAATTTGGCCGAGGACCTTGTGATTTCCTTGGTCAGGATTTGCTTCTGCTGTTCGAGCACATACGCCTTCTGCTCTTCCTTGCTCAATTGATGCCAGATTTTTGCATCCAAGATCGCCCTTTCGGGCAACTCTCGTTCCGTCACCATCGCAAGCGCGATGCCGCGCGCGCGAGACATTGCGACCCCTGTCCACTCCCGCGTGTCCATTCCGGGCGACAGCAGCGTGCACGACCAATCCTTGGTCGCGCCCTGCGACGCGTGCGCTGTGACGCAATGGCCATATTCAATCTTTCGGTATTCAGTCAGATTGACGCGAACCTCGCGCAAGGGCTTGCCCTCGATCGGGTCGAGGAGGATGTGTGCGATAAGATCCTGGCCCTCAAACCCAAGGGCGGTGATCCGTCCAACGGTGCCGTTTTCCACGCGGGGCTGTTTGTGCGGCGCTTTGAAGATGACGCGCTCGCCGACTGCCAAATTCCGATAGTGCTCGCCGTCGCCGCCAGAGTCGTATGGCGCTGGATACTCCTTGGCTCCCAAGACAGGCTCGCCGCGCTCGTTGCGCCGCTGCTTCAATAGCTCTCGCGTCAACTGATTCAGGCGGAACGTCTCTTCGCGCGTGCCAGCGATCATGAGCTTTTCTTCGTCTTTGACCTTCTCGACGCGCACATTTCCCTCGGAGTCCACGCGCTCGATCGTCGCATTCAGATACGCGTCAACCATGGCAAGCTCCGTGTGGCTTTGCTCGCCGTGAAAACGCAGCCGCCCGTGTTCATACAGCGCGTCGATCGCCGCCCGACCATTGGTGGCGTGCTTCTGCGAGAGACCCGACTCGTCACCGAGCACGGCCGGCAGCTGCGGTCTAACCTCGTATATCGGTGTGCGAATGCGCTTCTCAGCTGCGGCGCCCTCGCCTGCGCCGACCACAGAACGCGCGTCGCGGTGAGGCAAAATCTCACCCTTCTCGTTGCGCTCAATGGGGCGGCCGCGCGCATCGAGCTCGAACGCGTGGTGATGTGCCGCTTGCATCCGGTGAACGACTGTCCGCATCCATTCTTCTTTCTGACGCGTGATTTGCGACATCGTGTAGATGACGCCGTCTTCGCTGAAATGCTTGACCATGGACGCCATGGGCGCGCCAGCGGCAACAGGCGGCAACTGCTCGGTGTCGCCCACGAGCATAAACTTAGCGCCCGCCTTTTCGCAGAGCACCGCGAGCTCGGTCATTTGCTCACTGCCCACCATCCCCGCCTCGTCGATGAACAAGAAGGCTTTGTCGTGCAGCTTGATTTTTTCCGAGCTAATGTCGATCAAGAATTGTTCGACGGTCGAGGAGCCGATCCCCGATTCGTCTTGCAAACCCTTCGCCGCTTTGCCCGCAATCGCCGCCCCAAAGCACTCGAACCCGGCTTTCTCCAAGATCTCGCGAGCGCATTCGAGCAAAGTCGTTTTGCCCGTGCCTGGCTTGCCTTGAATTGCAGCGATTCGCCCTGTGCGCGAGCAGATGTGCAACAGCGCCTCGCGCTGCTCGTTTTTGAGCTCAAACTTCCCGCGCGGCCCGGTCTTTCGCTTTTCGAATTCCGCGATCCCCGCCAGAACCTCGGCCTCCGGCAGCGCGTGTCGGCGATCGTTCTTGCCTTGGTCGACTAGATCGAGGAAAAGCTTTTCCACCGCATACCGCTCCTTCGTGGTGAAGAGCCGCCGACCGTATTCATCGATTTCCAGCGCCATGAGGCTGCTGTTCTCAATGACGTTTTGAGCCTCTTCGCGAATGCGCTTAATGTCCCAGTGTCCGACGGCCTGGATCGCAATGGCTTCGAGAACGTCTTTCTCAGCGAAGCAGGATTGCATCGAGATGACTTTTTTGAGCAACGCCGGCACGTCCAGTTCGAACGGTTTGCGAGCGGCGGCAGCGGCCTGCGCTGCGGCCAGCGCCTCGGGCGTTCCGGGCTCCGCATCTCGGACAGCCTTGTCGAGCGCCGCCAGCTCGCGCTCGCGAAGCGTCAAAAGCTCCAACGAGAGCGCGGGCGTCACGCCATAGTTGCCCTCGATCTCTTGCCAATAGCGCAACAGCTCCGGCCGCGACGGCTCGTGCTTGGCTTTGCGAGTCGCGAGCGCAGCAAACTGTTTGCCCTCGGCGGTCGTGTTGCCATGTTTTTCCGAATACTCCTTGATCTGCTGTGCGCGCTTCGAAGCCTGCTTAACGCTCTCCTCGGGATACCCCTTGAGTCGGAAGTCGCTGCCGTCCTTCCCACAGCGCTCGATGGAGTAGCCCATCTGCGTAATCCGCGAAGCCATTTCCGCGCGAAAAAGCGCGCCCGCGGCCTTCTTCAATTGCATGAGGGGTTTGGCGTCCCATGTGCGATAGTCGCCGTTCTCGCAGAGCGCGATGTTATAAAAAATTGAATGGGCATGGAGCTGCGGGTCGAGCTCCCTACTCGCGTCATGCTGGAAGCTCGCCGCGAGAATCCCAGCGACCTTCTCGGATTTGTCGTCCGCGCCCGCCGCGCCGCGGCGAACCCTCGTCTCGCTTTCGACAAAAGCCATTGCGACCTCTATCGAAGCGGAGAACGCGTCTCTGAATGCGATACGCTCGGCTTCCGTGCCAAGCTCCGCTTGGAGCGAGACAGACTTGTGGCAACTCCACTCGAAGTCATAACCGACCATATGTTTCTTCGAAGCGTTTATTTTGACGCTTTGGGTCTTGTCGGTGCCTGGCGCGTAGCCCTCCCCGGCCTCTTCCATCTGGGCGAACATCGTCGGCAGGTCCGCAGCGCTTTGCGGGTTTTGGAGGCCTAGATGTTGGGCCATCTTCCCGATCCACTTGGGGAGAACTACCGTGTCGGGCGGCATCCCTTCGTAGTGTGCGAAGTTGGTGGTCAGCGGCTTCCCGTTGATGCTGATCGGCGCGCCCGTGGCGGGATCAAGTTCGACCTTGAAGTTCAGGGCCTCTCGGACCTTCGCTTCGGCCGCGCGGGCCGCGGCCTCCGCTTCGGGGTCGCGCGTCTCGGGTTTAATCCGATCTCGCAGATTGAGCTCGTCGACAAGCGTCAACGGCGCAGCGAGGTATTCTGCGCTCGCCCCGGATTTTTGGCGCGTCGCCTGCTGTTCTTCAAGCGCTTTGAGTTTTGCCTTTTCCGCCTCAGTGTAGTAATCCTGCGGGCGATCCCCCTTAAATTTATGAATGGACAGCATGAGCGCTCCGGGGAGTTGCGGCGTAAGGCGAGACTCGAATAAAGTCGCGCCGGACAATGAGGTGCGGACGCCGCGAGTCGGCGTCGGATCACCGTTCACTGTCCTTTAAATCCCGCCTGGGGTGAAGGCCGCCCATCCGGCAATTCAGCGCGTTCAGCGGGCGCGTTGCCGAGTCCGCTGATTCGGCAATTGACGGGCTGCATGAGCGCCCTGGTCGTCTTTCGAGAGGACGGAATCGAGGAGGTGGGCAGCGGTCAGCGCGAAGCCCAAATGGTCGGTTTGGTGCTCGTCTAGTCCGAACTCGCGACCGATCGTCTCCGCGACTTCGTGAGCGCCGTGGGCCGCTTCCACGAAGTTCTCGTCGGGTGGCATGGGTGTCCATTGGTCGCCGTCGACGCCTCGTGCTTGTGGCGACGTTTGTGGCGCCGTGTCGTTGGTGTCGGCTCGGGACGACGCCTTCGCGCCGTCAGACAATCCGCTGTCGTCATTCGGATCCCGTGAGCGAACGATGCCGCTGCGATGCGGAGCCTCGGCCATGAGCCCGGACCCCGATCGCGCTCGCGCGGCACCGCGGAACGTTTCGTGAATGTCGCGATGCCGTGCCGCCAGGCGACTCTCGCGGTTGAGCTCAGCATCTCTCGTCAAAGCCATTTCTGGGACACCCCCACCAGCGCGTGTGCCGGAAAACAGCCCGACTACGGGTTGCGATTGCGCGCCAAATTCAGCATCCGCACCCCCAGCTCGTTGATCTGCCGCCTCGCGAACGCGTTGCTGTCGCAAAGCCTCCTCCGCCTCATATTCTGCGAGTTGTGGATCGAGATCGGTGTCGAGGATCTTGTCGGCGAGGTCGAGGAAGGCCTTCGAGTTCATCCCCTCCTGACGCGCCGCCTCTTCCATTGCCTCTTCGAACCGCGCATCTTCGGCGTCTTGCCGTTTCTTGTGCTCCTCAGCAACTCGCTCAGCCTCGGTCAACGGTTTTTTCTCTTGCGCTTTTTCTTGGGCGGCGGCCTTTTCCGCCGCCGCTGCCACGTCGCCCGGATACTCAATAGCGACTGGGCGCGCGAAGGTCCACGGCGCCGGCACGAAGGCGTCGCGCTTTTCTTTGAGTCTCGTAATAGGCCAATCGACCATCAGCGCGTCGCCCATCCCCAATATGACCGCTCGAATCACTTTCTTCATCCGCCGCTTCTTGCGAGGCATAAATAATTCCAAGGCATAGCGGCCCCAGTTGGCATCCCGGACACGTTTGAGTCCGAGGTCATCGCTCAGCTCGGACTCGTAGAGGACTGCCATTTCGTCACGCGACGTCATGACTGTCTGTGAATTGCCGCTAGCCCCCGTGGAGACAGACAAATTCTCCCGCTCCACCTCCTTCTTTCCGACCATTTCGCGGACGGCCGTGGCGGTCGCGCCCGGCGAAACGCGGCACACAATGGTGGTCCCCATTTGGCTCATCCAGTTCGCAGCGGTCTCTTTATCGTAAATTTTTTGGAGCTGCTCGACGTTCTGCAAGCCCATGAGCAACCGCACGTCTTTGCTTCGGCCAAGCGAGATCACGAGCTCGATGGCTGGAACCTTGCCCAATGTAGGAAATTCGTCACAGACCAAAAATGTGCTGCTGGACAATCCGTCTTCCCGCGGTGGGACATCAGCGGCCTCAGGCAGGTCGCCAATGTGGGAAGCCACAATTGAGTAAACGGCGGCGATATACGAATGGGTCAACTTTTCGCGCGATAGATCGCCTTGCATAATCACTTGCCGCCGCCCGACCTGTGCCGCGTTCGGCGCCCCGTCAGCGTGAGGAAAGTCTGACGGCAAGAACCAATCCAATGCGCTCCACCGGCGTTCCGTCGGAGTGTCGCCCCATGCTCGCGCTAGTTGATAAAGCGGCGCGCAATATGTCTGCATGGTCATGCGGATCGACTGCGCCGTTTGGTTGGGCGCGCCCTGTGCCTCAGCAGCCTCGACCGCCTTCAATGCGATAGGGTTGTATCGGCGCATGATTTCGGGCACTTCCTCGTCGGGCGTTCCAAGCACTTCCACGAGATCCTTCCATCCCCAATCCGCTCCACGCTCGGCCATCAATTTCAGCAGATAGCCTTTGAGCACAGCACGCGCGGCCGCGGACCAGAACGGATCTTTCGACTCAGGAATGAGAAGTTCATTAAACTGGTCTGCGTCCGATTCGGTGCGCAAATCGCGACCGACGTCCCACGCCCACCCTCTGGCATCGGCGGCCGCAACAATAATCGCGTCGGGGAAAAACTTCGTCCAATCCCGTTTGATGTCAAAAATCAGCGCGCGATGATTTTTCGCGAAGATATCCTTCATCGGATTCCGCAAGATCTGCGTTTTTCCGCCGCCAGTGGCCCCTATCACTGCAATGTGGCGCGACGCGCGATCCGACGAGAGTCGGAACTTGGGATGGAATCTGATATCGCTCGCGCTTCGCTCCGGCGTCGACGCCGTCTCGATTTCTTCTTGGCAAACCTGGATCGCGCGGCGCAGCGCCTTGTCGCCTTTAAGGAGACGGAAGCCGCGATGATGATAAAGCTTGTCGAACTTCATCAAGCCGCGCGAAAAAGTGTAGGTGCCGGCGGAAACACCCAGGACTGCGCTGGCGGCAACGCGAACCCCGATGCCCCAGAGGCCGCCAACGTCGCTTAGATGAGCCAGGTATCTTGAATAATGGTCGCACGGGTCAGCAAACAGCGTGGACTGGCCATGCGATATGAGAGAAAAGCCGCCGTGCGCGGCGCACTCGCCCCAATATCTCGCGTGCAAGAACAGTCCGCCATTAGGAGCCGGGCTGAACGGCAGGTTGTGCCAAAGCGCACCGAGGCTTAGAGCCGAGACGCCCGCCATCGCCACGACGGCGGTGGAGACGGCTGAGCGCAAGTCGCGCCGTTCCTTGATTGCGGGCTGGACCGACGGCATGTTGCTCCCCGAAGCTTGTTCTGTCGGACCAACATCTCCGTTCCTTCGCAGTTTTTCCACTGCCGGCAGCTTTTTCCTGACCGGCGGCAAGCTGGCCTTCGCCAGCCGCTCGGGATGTGTTTTCTTCTTTGGGGCGCTGCAAAAGCGGAAAGCCACAGCAGTGACTGTGGCTTTTAATCATGGGCCGCAAGCGCCGCGCTCCCGCGCCAGGGTCAGGCCGCTTGCGTCTTGCGCGGTGTGTTGCGCGCGATGATGACCGCGGCGTTGGTGCGAAGTTTGGCCATCAGTTGTTGCCGTTCGGCTCGCTCCGCCAACACCGGAGCTTTGGCATAGTCGTAGGCGCGGTAGTGTTCGCGTTCGGTCCGATAAGAGGATTCCGTGGTCGGTGCGGGGCGTGCGGGGGTGAGCAGCGGCATTGCGTTTCTCCAAGCAAGTTTTGAAACAAGAATGGGCGGGTGGCTTCCAACGCAAGCGCCCACAAACTTGCGCTGGATGTTGAATCAATCGTTTATCGCGGCGCGGTGCCGGTTGCCGCTCGTGCCGGCTGCGACTGGCGCTTTTGGCTGAGGAGTTGGTCGAGGCCGGCAGCGAGGCCAGCGGCGACGGCTGTGGAGATTTCGTCGGTGGCGGCGATTTTCAATTGGGCCGACACGGTTTTCGAGACGTCAGCCGACACGCGATTGGTGATCGACTCCAACTGCGCCGGCTGCAATTCGTAGCCTTGTGCAGTTGCAGCTTGGATACACTCCGCCCACATTCCTGAGACAGCGCTTTGCAATGCGGCCGTGAGTTCTTTGACCAAGGCGGTCAGAGCCTCTTCGGTTTTCTGGTTGTGGAGCGCCAGGGCGTCCCGCACGTCTCTTGCGTCCGTAGGCTGGCGCGAGGGGCTTTGGTTCAGGGCCTGTTCGATCCTTGCTGCCCAATTCGTCTGCTCGATCGACAAGCGGTTGACGCCTTGGCCGACATTCCGTCCGACGCCGTCGACAATCTTTTCGCTCATCTGCCCGATCTCGCTCCGAATCTCCGCGGCGGAGCGCGACAGGTGCTCTTGCCATTTCGCCTCCGAAGCCTGGGTGCGATTGGCAGCGTCGAGATCGATCCGCCGCACCGCCGTCGCGAGCTGATTGTGGGCATCGGTGTTCCGCTCCATGGCGGCAATCAAATCCTGATCGATGCGGGCCCGCTCAACAAGCTTCGCGCCAATTGCATCGAGCTTTCCGTCAAGCTCGTCGACGGACGGTCCCACATAGCGCGCCTCGACGGCAGACTTAAAGACGTCAATCGGTTTGATGTTCCTCTCTGCGCACTCCGCCGCCAGCTTCTTTTGAATCCGCACGGGGAGGCTTGCGAGGCGCACGTTGGCCTGCGCGCCCTTCTCGAATTCCGCAAAAATGGATGCGGCGTCGGATTTGCGTTGCTTCGAGGCGGACACCTTGGGCGCCGTTTTTTTTAGCATCGCTGCCTTTGCCACGCTCCGCTCTTCATCAGATAGAGCCAACTTGCCGCCAGGCGCAGCAGCGCCAACGGGCGCTGTTGCATGAGAAACCGGGGCGTCAAGGGATGCGGGAGAAGAGAGATTCACTGCGTGCTCCAAAGCGGTGGCGAGGCAATTTGATCGGTGGTGCAATCAAAACTATCGGATCGCGCGCCGCCTGTCTCGACCGCTCATCCGCCGTTGATGCCTTCTGGCGAACTGCTATCAAAAAAAGTGCTTGTTTTTGGCGGGTTTTACGTGTTTTGTAGCATTTGATGTTCGCCGGAAAGCCTTTGGGGTTGTCGGGTTTGCGGGTTTGAGGGTTTTGCATTTGCTACAAAATCCAGCACAACCAGTGCGTCAGGCGTATTTATATTTTGTCTTTCGTTGTTGAGGCCTCAAAAAGCCACCAAGCCACCGTTCGTCCATGACGAAAGGTGAAAGCGAGAAAATTTTCGTAGTTCCTACGAAAATCGCGAAAAGGTGCAAAAAATGAGGCCTAGAAAGAGCCATGACAGCCTAAAAGACCACCAAAGCAAAAAAGCATAGGAAGGGAGCGAAGCGAGCAACTAGCGACAATGCGTCAACCCTTTGCTTTGCAAGCCTTTCGGCCTTTCTTAACCCCTGGTTTGATAGAAAAAAGTCTCCTTCGAGTCAACGTCCGTTGACTCCAATTCTAGGCCCCGAAAAGGGGCCCTTTTGCTCTCGAAATCACGCGCTGAAAAGTGTTATCGATCGTTGCTAAGCCGCGATCGCTTGTTGGTGGAGCGGTAACGACGCGATATTCGCTGACATAAAGCCGCAGTTGTCGTTAGTCGATCGACATTGCGCGTTGCATTCCCGCGCTGGCTGTTGGTTTGCTGATGTTCTGCATCGCTTTATCGATATTTTGTGCCGCCCATCCGATATATGCCACCGCGCAGCCCAGTTGGGTTGACCGACGGCGCACGGCGCCGCAATTTGGGTTGAGCCGCCCGTATCGCGACGGCCTTTTGACAACTCGGACGCCTCCAATGCCCACCGCTTTTATCCAATCGCCTGCGCATTGCCTGTCGTCGGTCGCGTCAAAGTCGGATCGCCTGGCAATCCGAATCGCCACGGTCTTGGGCCAAACCGAACTTGCCGGTGAGATCTTTTCTGCCGGCGCTTCGTCGGCAGATCTTCAAAAAATCACCGCTCGCGATTTTGTCTTTGCGAGCGCCGCTCACTGGGAGCAACTGAAAAGTCGCAGCGCGGACAAGCAGAAATTTTTCGAGCGCATGGCAAAAAGGGTGACGCGATCGGGCTTCCCGATCTCGCCAACTACCGCCCGAAAATATTTGACCGCCGCCCTTTCCTCGTCCACCGCCATCACGGATTTTTCGATTATGCAAACCGAAAATTTGTCGCATTCATCCACTAATTCGGAGGTTGACGCCTCGTCCGCATCGATCGCCGAGGGCGATTTGTCGGCGATTCTCTCTGCCCAATTCGATCATCTTCTCGAATCGGGCGCCACGAATGTCACGGCCAAAGCACTGGTCGAAGCGACAGTGACTGAGATTGCTGTGATGCGCAAGTATCGCCGATGGACGTGGGAGCAAATTGCCACGAGCGTTTTCGGCGCCGTCGATCTTCCGATTAAGCCCAACACTTTGCGCGCATATTTCAATGAGCAGCAAGGCAAGATCGACAAACAAAAGCAAACCGATATCGAGTCCGCGCTAAAAGCGCGCGACGCGGAAAAACGTAAAAGCGGTCTCGCAGTCTCCCGCGCAGTGGCGCTCCGGCGCTCCACTGCGGCGTCCGTTCCATCGGTCCAGGGCGTGGCGATCGTTACGCCGCGCCGTGCGGCGAGCTCGTTGCCGGCCTCCGCAGCTTCCGGGGCGGAGCAAGCATTCCCGCCGCTCCGGGGCGCTTCGCCGATGGTGCCTATCGCGCCTTCGCTCGGGGCCGAGGTTCATTCAGCAGCGGTTGTGCCTAAGAGCGAGCCGTCTCGCGTTTCATCGGTGCCCCTCTCGATCGACCCCGACGCCGAATTGTTCGCGATCATTCGCCAAAAGATTTTCGAGCAAAAGGACCTCCCCTCCCCGCCGAACAAGATTGAAGTGCGCTCGGCGAACGGAGCACACCAGGGCTTCGCGATCTCTCCCGCGGTTCGCGCGGCCGTGCTCAACGAAGAGGTTCACACCTACGAACAGTTCCAAAAGGCGCGACTGAGGTAACCGGTTGCTGCGACCCAACTCCTCTCAACAACGATTTCCAGCTTCACCTTGTTTGAACGTTTCAAAAACCCCGGCGCAAGCCACTTTTCTCTCTCGGAGATCCAGCATGTCCACCACCGCTTTCCCGCTTCGCCCCATCGTCGAATTCGCCCTGTCCGACAAGGGCGGCGTCGGCAAGTCGACGCTTGCCAAGACCGAAGCGCACTATTACCGCGGCCTGCCGGGCGAATCGGTCGTGTTGTTTGACACGAACGGCAAGGTCGGCACCCTGTCCAGCAATTTCGCTATTCACGCGAACGGCGAATATGACGAGATTGCCAACATGGACGGCGCCATTCAAACGCCGGCGATCGGCTGCAAGCGAATTGATCTGAACAAGGAGCGCGACCGCGAATTCTTCTTCAATCACCTGACCGCTCCGGATTCGACCTACACCCGCATCTTGGCTGACTTTGGGCAGGACGAAGCAAAGAACCTTGCCGGCTTCTTCGGCAACGTTCGCGAGTTCGTCGAAAGCGTGCTCGACGCCGATCGCGATGTGATCATCAACCATTGCGTCGACGCGGACCCGGCTGCCGCGGAGAGTGTGATCCGCAACATTTTGCAAATGGGTCCGGGCGTGCGCCACCGCGCGTTCTTGATTCAGCACAAAGACGGCGAGACCGAGGAATTTGACTGGTTCTATGGCCGATCCGGCACGCGCCCTGGCCAACTGTCGCCGGCTGATGCGATCGAGCTGGTGGGCGGCGATATCGTGCGGATGCCCCAACTGCTGGGCGCGGATCCTATCCTCAGCCACTTCAAGGATCTGAAAACGCATTTCGGCGATCGGAGCGCCTGGGCTGGAACGATGCAGCCCCACGGTATTCAAGGGGTGCGGCTGGCAAAGTTTCTCAAAAAGACGGCGACGGAATTTGAGAAGCTGGACGCGTCCTTTGGCTCGAAGACGGGCGCATCGCTGAAAGCGTTGCAGGAGATCTCGCAGAAAAACTTCGGGAAATCCTATGCCTAACCGGATCGAGTCCGACTCCATCCGACAACAAACCGCCGGGGCGTCCGGCGGTTTTTCGGCATCGGGTTGGGACCGTGAGACGCTCGCGACACTCGAAGGTTTGGATCCAGTCGCGCTTGCGGATCTCAGCGCCTCGCTCTCGGCGGAATCGACGTCCAAGAGGCGCGCGCCGAATCGTCGCGCGGGGCACCCGCGCAATTCGCCTTATGCCATTTCCGTGGCCTCGCGCCACGACCCTCTCAATACGCCCCCAGGCGCTTCGGCGCCCGCGCACGTCTCGACCCCCACCCTTACCGCGCCCATCGCCGCCACGGCCAGCTCGGCGCGCCAGGAGAACCACATGCAGTCGCAAAGCTTGTCGAAAGGATCGCCGACCCTTTCATCGGAATCGGAATTTGATGTCATCAAGGAGTTTGATGCGTTCAACAACCTGGGATCTCAAACAAACAGCCCAGCTCCGATGGACGAAGCCGGGGATGAGTCGCCCCCCTTCGGTCTGGGGCCGCTGCCGGAAGTTGGTGGTGGTGATGCGGACAATTCGCCCTTTGACGAGGCCGAGGCAATCACTCTCGCCGAAACCATCGGCGCCAATGAAAGCGATGCGATTGCCGAGACCCCGATGCCACCATCAGCAGCCGACGACTTCGATGCGCCCTCTGCCGCGCACGAGTATTCGCTGCACCCCGATGAGCTTTCCGCGGACGCGGCTCAAATTGCGTCGGAGCATGCCTTTGCGGCTGCCACTCTCCCGCTGGCTCATGTCGCTGATGCGCCACAAAACAGCGCCGCATTTTCCGCGCGCGAATTGCCGCTATTGCCCCCTGTGCAGCGCCCTGCGGCTCGCAAATTGGCGGACGTGCTCAAAGCATTGCCGTCGGCCAATGGAGGCGCGCAGACGGCCGAACTCAGCATGCTGCGCGAAGGCGAGGACCACACGCGCCGCGTCAACGAGCTCATTCAAAAGGCCGCCCGCTTGACTGAAAACAAAGACGGCTTCTCATCGGACGAGGCGTTCAATGCGCTGCAAGAGCTGGCCGGTCTGTTGCCCAGTTCGGGGGTCAACGGGGCTACGTCGCCCGAGTTCTGGAAGCTCGTTCTGCGAGACAAGGTCTCCGCCAGGCAAGACGATCCCATGTTCGACTGGATCGCCCTCATGGGGGTCAATGCGGCCTTGTCAAAGGAAAGCGTCAAGTCAACGATCTCGGCGGGTCGTCAAGCCGGCGCCGTCGTCTTTGAAGCCGTGCTCAATGCGGGCCAAGGTCTTCTCGACGCGCTGGGCGATCAGCAATTCGAGGGGCTCGAAGCGATCCGCTCGCAGTTCAACCGCCTCCTCGGCGGACTCAATGAGCTGCGCTTTGGGATTGCGCGGGCGTCAGAGAACGCCACTGGCGCGAGCAAGCAATTGGTCGAATCCGCAGCAGCGGCTCGCGAGACCTGCGAACAGATATCGCGAGAGATCGAGGCAATCGTCGACAACGCGGGCCTCAGGTTGAAAACGTCCTTTGACGCTGAGATTCAAACCGCTGTCGCGGAAATGCGCGCGGAAATCAGCACGGCCGCTGCCGCAATGGAAACGCTGCGCAACATCGCCGCGGACGTGATCCGCAAAGACGCGACCGACCTGGCTTCGGACTTCGCAACCCGGGCTGTCAAGCATGAAAAAGCGCTGACGGATATTGATGCTGCAATGGACGCGAAATTCAACGCCACGCGCAACAAGCTTCTGCGGGAAGCGGAGGCCGCCGGCAAAGCGGTTCGCGCCGAGGGGGACAGAGCTGCTCGCAAACAAGTTAACGCGGTGGACGAGGCTCTTCAAGCCGCAGTCCAGAAGGCTACCGATCGCATCAGTGGGTCCGCCGTCGCAGCAACGGAAATGGTGGCAAACCGAGTCGGCGAAATCGCGGCCGCCGCGATCGCAAAAGCCAACAAGCGAAACACATTGTTGCTTTACGCGGCATGCGGAATGAGCTTTGTTGCCTTCGTCTTCGAGTTGGGCAGCCGGGTCCATTTTTGAGCGCGGCTGCCATCGCCGGCGCGCCCACTGCGGTCGTCAATCAAGAGCTCGGCGCTGTCCTGGCTCTTGATGCGTGTGGATTCATGCGCATTCATGCGCGCGCTCTCGCGCGCGATGCGTGGCCGAGCTTGTTCACGGGGTTGCCTCTCGGCGCTTCGGCGCTGACGTTCGCCAAGTGTTGAGGTTTTTTCGCCGCCCGCCGGCGGCGCATCTGACAAGACAAGAAAGAAATTGCCACCCCACGTAAACAAGAGCGACAACCGGTGCGTCAACGGTTTGGGCGCCTCGCCGTTGTCCATTCGCGCCACAACCGCCAGTCGCGCAATCTGGTTGATTGGCGGTCTATCATCGAAGTCTCGGCCGAGACTGCGACAGCAAGCCGGAGCGCAAAAGCAAAGACCCCCGAAGGGGCCTTTGCGCAACAAGCCGCGAGCCACCGCGACGCCTCCTAAACGACCCGAAGATCCAAGAGCACGGGCTGAACGCCCGATCCCACCGCGCCGGCGATCACCTGCCGGAAATAGCTTGAACACGATTCGTCTTGGCACAAAAAGAGCCCTGCCTCATCCCGCCCGCCATCGCGCCCTGTGTTGCAACAGTCAAACAGCGCGAAGGCGCCCGGCGTGCCCACCGACGCGAGCGCGTCGGAGAACGTCCGCTCGCTGCGCTCGAACCGTCCCTCGCGCAACTCCATCGAGAGGCGAAACAGCGTGAACTGGGGCAAGTAGCGAAGCAAGATGTGCTGCGCGATGGCGGGCGTCCGTTGCTCGGCTGTGGTCACAGGAAGAATGATCGGCAACGCGTCGGAGCGGTCCAGCAAAAAGGTCAACTCGCGAAGAAGTTGGGCGTAGGCGTCCTTTTCCGCGCCGCGCGGATAAATGTTGCAGTGGTCTTTCAGCCGATCGATCCCTTCCAAATACTCATAAAACGGCTCGAAGTGCTCGTGGGCCAACGCGTCGATTTCACCCGTGTTCAGGTGGCCCAACATCGCGCGGAAAAGCGCGCCTCGACACCACCCCCAGGCGCTGCCCATAATTTGTATCCCCACGATGCGCTGCCGCCGCTCGTCGGCGCTTGCATTTGCGGGCGTGGAGACTGCCACGAAGGCTTCCATGAACGGCGTCATCGGATCCCCCGGATCAAGGCTGAGCGCCATGGGGTGCATCACGAGGCGCGCGATCACCCCTGCCACCGCTTTGAGGCGCGCATACGCGTGCGCAGGCGTCTCCCGGGCATCCTCATCGTCGGAATACCGGGCCCATATCGCTTCCGTCCCGGTTTCCGCGAGCCACTCGCCGCAAGCGATCAAGGTCGTCAAAAAGTGAAACGGCTCGCACCCCTCGCGCAGCTCGAATTCATCCAGAGTGGTTTTGATCGCGGCCGCGCAAGCCTTGGCGATTTCAAGACGCCGCTCTTCGAAGAAAGCCAAGCTCCGATGGCTCGCGTCGTCGGAGAACATCTGACTGAGACCTTCGGCGCTCAGCCCACGTTTTGAGGCGGCCGGCGCCGTCGAGGAATCGGCTTTCGCAGTCGTCGATCCTTCTTTGCCCATCCCAGCCTTTTGAGTCGCCGCAGGCTTCGCGACGGGCGCATCATTCTCGGGCGCAGCCACCGAGGCTTTTTTCGTTGCCGCGGCCGCGGCTTTTTCGGTCGCAGCGGGCGCGACGGTCGCTGCCGGCGCCGAGGATTTTACAGAATCGGCCGTGCTGGCCGTGCCGTTCGCCCCAGGATGCGCCGCGCGCTCGGCCGGCGCCAGTCGCCCAAACGCATCCGCAAAATTGTTCAGAGCGGTTGCATAAACGCCCACCGCGCCCCCGCCCCAGAAGACCCGCGCAGCGAACACGGCGCTTCGTGCGGTCAGGATGCCATCGGGCAACTCCACGACCCGCGGCGCCATGCGCAAGAATTTGCCAAGCGACGATTGACCTAGCGACAGAACGCGGGCGAGGCAGAGCAGCGCCAACGCGCGCCGCTGCGCCTGATCGAACTCGCCCGCCTCCTTGGCCGCAAGCGCTTGGTCGCGCAATGCGAGAATCGCATCGCGGGTCTCGCTCGCCACAACGCTTTCCTCGACCTCGTCTTCGGCGTCGCCCTCCTCGCCGTCACGATTCGGCAAAGGGGAGTCGACCAGCGCGCAGAACACCGGTTCCAGAAGCGAGGAGTCCAGCAAGCTCGCCAGATTCGCGGACGCGATCAGTGGATAAAGATCATTGAGGAGCATCTCGGGATTCTCGCCCTGCGCGCTGCCAGCCGCCCACATCATGCCCGCGCTCGCTTCCTTTTGTGATCCTGCATTGGCGGCCCACGTCTCGAACACATCGCCGATTTCGGCCTTCAATTCCGCGGGCATGGCAATCCGGCCGATGCCGCGTCCAGCGGCGAGCTCTTCGCGCAGACGAGCCAAAATAGGTTCAACCAAACCGTCCGCCACGAGATCCGCGATTTCTGCGGCACCCCGGCTCGCGGCAAAGCTGCCCAAGCCCAGTCGGGGCAATTCAGGAAGCGCCGCGAGGGATTCGACGCGCGAGAAGGCTGCTTGTTGCAGCCATTGACCGAAAAGGACCAGCACCGCTTTCGAGGCTTTCTCGCGCAGAGCTTGAATCGCCCGCCATGGATCGCTAGCCCCGGCGCTGCGTGCGACGTCCGCCGCGATGCCGCGCATAATTCCGCTCACAGCCAGCGCGCATTCCGCGTATTGATCCGAAAAGCCTTCGAGCCAATCGGCAAGCGTCTCGGCCTGGTCCTCGCGCAGCACGTCGCCCGATCCGTTGCGCAGAAATCCGTCGCCGCCCGCGGCCTCGGCTGCGCGCCGCGCCGAGAGAACGGCGTCCGACATCGCTTCGCTCAGCCAACCCGGGCCTTTTGCTTCCCGCTCCTGGGCCGTGCTGGATGCAATGTCGAGCCAGCGCGACGGCGAAACGTGGACCCATTCCGCATTCTCGATCGGCCGGGCGCGCAGGTGCCCCTGCGTGCCGAAGAGACTCGCGCCCAACAGCGCCAACATCCCCGCCCGCGCTCGCGCCGGCGACGAGTGGCCCGCGGCGAGCGCTTGATCAAAGGCCTCCTTCGCCACCTTGGCCAAGAAGGCCGACTCGGGATCAAGGAAAGGCGTCTGCCCATCCGCGAGGGCGCGCTCGAATTCACTGCTGCTCGCGGCCATATGGAAGTTGGCCAAGAGGAAATGTCGCGTCAAGGGCTCATACGCGACGCGCACGACGGAGGCAAGGTCGTGGCGCTCCATCGCTTCGGTCTTGCGGACTGCGGAGCTCGCTTCGCCCGCGTGAAAGTCGATGCCCGCCAGCAACCCGGCGAGAAGCTCGGCGTCCGCCGCGTCGGCAACGTCCGCGCCGCTGGCGGCCGCGGCCAGCAGCGGATTCCAATACGCCGCCACCAGCTGATCGAGCAGCGGCGCGATCGAATCGAGCGACCAGAGCGCGGGCAGCGGCCGACCTTCCAATAATGGGTCCAAAAATACGCGTTCTGCGCGCCCAAAATACCCCGAAGCCAGAAGCCGGCCGAGCGTCCCGCCAAACAAGCGCTTGACGAGCGAGTCGACAGTGAGCGTCTCGACGAGCTCACCGTCGCCGTCTTCGCCCGTGGGCATTTGACACGCGTCGCCTGTCAAGCCAAACACGGCCGCCTCGGCTTCCCACGCCCCCAGTGAAACTTCGAAATGCGCCTTTGCGATCCCCACCCAAGGCTCAACTAGCCGCGCGGTGGCCGCGACGCCATGGTTGTGCTTGCGGCGCACGGCGCGGCGCAAGTCCGTCATCTGGTTCGGCGTCGGCATTGCCGCCGCGGGGCGCTGCGCGGCGGCCGTTGTGGTGGCAGCCGTCGCCGCGGAAGCTTGGGCGCGACTCCGCTCCGCGTTAGGGCTCGGTTGTTGTTTTTGGCTCTCAGGCATAAGGTCTCGTCGTTGGGTGCGAATTCGATCGCCCCCGGCACGCGCCCAACACAGGCGGCGGCATCCCGGGCGCCGCGGTTTTCTGCATGGTCATTATGCGAGCGGCCGCGGAGGTTCCATCGGGCGAACAGCGGCCTTTTTGTCGGCGAATCCGACGTTTGGTCTTTCAGGCATTCGGGGCGTTTGACCTTGGAGCATTCGGCAATCAGCATTCGCCGCGGGACCTTTAAGAACGCTCGACGGCCAAAGCGAAAGACCGGCGGCCGAGACGTCGCGCATGCTACGAATTAAGCTGGGTGGATCTGGCCCATGCGGCCGCGCATTGAAAGAACCAACATGCCCATGCTTCCGCTCGTTCTTCCGCCCACTGATGGCAACGCAGACAACATCGGCCTCAACCTCTCCACGAGGGACGAAGGATGGGGCATTGAGCGAGGGTTGGACACCGAGCTGATGGTCGCCGCTGCGACGGGGCGGCTCGATCGAATCCACGCGCTCTTGTTCAGCCCTCGACCGCCGGCCAATTGGATGGCGCGCCTGCGCCGCCGGTTTGAGCGCGCATCGGCTGAGAGAGTGCGTGAAACCCGGATATTTCAAGAAAACCGCGCGCGATCCATACGGGTCGACATGCGCAACCGAGATGGATTGACCGCTTTGATGCTCGCCGCCCGCAACGACCAGGTCGATTGCGTTAGGGCGCTCTTGCCTTACGCCGGCGGCTATGCCAAAGACAGCGCCGGGTGGACCGCCTTGATGCACGCCGCGGCCATGGGCCATGAAAGCGTCGTCAAGGCGCTGTTGGGCGCATCAAATTCCAACGAAAGCACTCGCCGAGGCGAGACCGCACTGCTGCTCGCTGCAAGCCGTGGGCACCACGCCTGCGTGGGCCTCCTGGCTCCCGTCAGCGATGCGAACATCCGGGACAACGAAGGCCGGACGCCTCTGTTTCGCGCCGTGGAGGCCAACGACGTCGAGCTCGTGCGGCTGCTTCTGCCGTTCAGCGATCCGCAGATTTTCTGCCACTGCGAACGCGCCCACGACTGCAACCACTTAGGGCCACGCACCGCGTTGATGGAAGCAACGAGGAAGGGTTACGTCGACTGCGTGCGCTTGTTGCTTCCATGCAGCTCAGTCCGCGCATGCGCCGAGGAAGGGCTGACCGCCCTCATGTTCGCGGCCGCGCGCGGCGACCCAGCCCTTGTCGAGGCGCTCCTGCCATTGAGCGACCCGCTCGCGCGCGACAGGACACACCGCGGGTGGACCGCGCTGCTCCACGCCATTGCGAGCGAGCGGTTGGAGTGCATAAGGGCGCTGGCAGCCGACAACCGAGCGGGCGAAGAAGCGGCGGCGGCCTATCGACGCGACGCGGTGTCCTACGTCTTCTCGCGCAGCCTCTTGGCACGGCAACACAGCACCACCCGCGCGAGCAGGCTGATCGAATTCGCGGAAGCGATCGTCGATGTCGCACCGTGGCCCGAGGTCGTGGCGATGGTCAAAGAACTCGGTCCGGAGACATTGCCGCGATCGAGCGCGCGCGTGGAAGCCGCTGAGCTCGCCGCCACCGTTGGATTGGTTGGCGAAGCAGCCACAGCCGCTCCGATCGCTTCGATTGTCCAGGATGCACCGGAACAGCCACCCCAACAGTCGCCGCGCGGATCCGGCTCAGCTCGTCGACTTTGATCGCGGCAGCTCGGCGCCACGCTGCCCAGCCGGCCCGCAAAAGAGTCGAACCCGCTTGTTTGGGTCTCGGGCCGTTCGCGCAAAAGGAAAAGGCCCTTGCGGGCCTTTGCTCTGCGGACGTCGGTTGATCAGTTTGCGATGGCTGGCGCGCGTTCACCCACGGTGTTCCGTTGCGCCGCCCTGCTCCGGTTGCGGACCGCTCGCGCATGCTCCTCGTCGTCGATGGCGTCAAAAACGTTCTGCCAATCGGCAGAACGTTGATCGCTGCTTCCGCTCAATTCTGCAATGATACTCCTGAGGTCGTTCGGCTTTCCGGCGTCGAGCAACGCATAATGCTTCTCGTCCAACTCCCAAAGCGAGCAACTGCTACGACTATTGATGACGAGCTCGCGGATCTCTTTTGATGAAAGCGTTGCGGGCTCGAAAGCGAGGGGTTTTCTAATTGCGTTCACGGATATTCTCCTGGGCGGGTGGCTTGGATCGAAAAGATTTGGTTGCTTGCCTAACCATTTAAATCTACCCGCGCGGCGGATTTGAGCCCATTTTGGTTGCTTGCCTAACCATTTAAATCTACCCGCGCGGCGGATTTGAGCCCATGTTGGCCATCTGTTCACGCGCCCCGTTGATCGCGCCGAGCGTCTTTCAGTCGCCCGTGGCGGCCGCTGAGCGCGAGAGCCCGGCTGCCGTAGCCAATTGACGTTCGCTCCATGCTTCGAGCTCGCCGCGCAGAAGCGGAGCGAGATCCAGATTGGCCGCCTGCGTCGCTCGCTCCGCTGCGATTTTGAGTTCGGGCGAAACACCGCAGGACCATCGCACGGTGTAGGCCGCCCGAACACTGTTGCTCACACCGCGCGCGACAACGAGAAATTGCGCGCGCAATTGCGCTGGCGTCGCTTGCGCGATCGCGGACAAGCAACCGGCGACTGCCCTCGCTTTCTTTGTGTTTGCCACTTTGCAGGCGTCGCCAAAACGCCGCGCCGAGGTCTCCGTCAAGCGAACCGACAAATCGGTGGTGGTGGATCCTGCGGTTCTGGGCATGAGGGCTCCGGGGTCGCTGATTGGAGACGTGATGGGTCGGGCTTGTGCGACGAAATCTCGCCGCGGGATTAGACTCGTCGTGGGCCGCGCGAAGGCACGGGTGGCGATGGCGTAGCCGTTTCGGCTTTTTTGATCTCCGCGGCAATTTGTCGGGCCTCGCTCTCCGCCCTCTGCCGGCCGATGATATATTCGACCTCAGCCACAACCGCGGCGAGCGTCTCGCTTTCCTTCCTGGCCTTGCCGCTTTCATCGAGATAGGTCGCTCGCAAGAGCTGGCGGGCAATCTGGTTTGCCGGCGTGTGCCACGCTTCCTCGCACGGCACGCGGCAGGCATGGTTCAGTGGCACAAGGCCGTGCAGCGACCGCTCGCTTTCGCAGTCCGCATCGCGCGCGAACGCAGGGATCTGCTCGCGGAATTGGGCGAAGTCGACGAAGTTCCCCGCGTCTTCGAGCGCTACCGATAAGGCGACCGGCTCGCCGCCGATGGCCCCACCGATGATGAACGCTTTAAACAAATGGTCAAAACAGTCGGCGCCATACGTGAGCTCAATGACCTCTTCGCAGCAGAAGACAAACTCGTTTCCTTCCATCGGCTGCAAGTTGGTCCCAGCGCCGACCACCTCCCGGAGCTCCCGCGCGAGCTGGATTTGCAAGGGCGTTGCCTTGCCACCTTGGGCCGCTGCCTGGGCCGCCAAAACTTCGGCGTATGGGTAGGCCATGAACGTTGCGTGGACAGGCTTTGTGCCTGCGTTCGCCTCAGCGTTTTTGTCGGCTCGTTCGTCGCGCGTGTCGCGCGCAAGCTCTTCCGCAAGCTCTTCTTCGCTGGGGCCGCGATGCAAGATAGACAAACAGTCGTCCATCCGCTCAGGCCCATCGGGGTTCACCTCGCCGGTGATCCGCATGGCGCCGCGCGATGCATAAGTTGAAAAGGCATCGCTTTCGTCGAGAAGCTCCGGCTTCTGATATTGATCGGGGTAAGGCCACACCAACACCGCTTCTACGTTTTCAAGCTCTGCTTCCGGGCACTCCCCCAGGTCATTCGAACCGAGAGCATCGCGCCACGCGCACGCGGCCTCCGGGGTGTGAAACAGCGGCCCCCAGGCAAGATCCGTGGTGGTGCAAAAAAGCCCATATTTATGGGTGTCGTCCGCGAAGCGGCAAACGGAGAGTGCTCGTCCCATGGCTTTTCCTTGGTTGAATGTTTGGCATGGACGGTTGTCGCGTTGAGCTGCGGCAACGCCAAGAGCATGCAGCGCGATCCTTGTCCCGTAGTTCTCGCGCGTTCACATCCAACCTATCAAAACCCGTGCTTTTGACAAGGGTTTGAGCAGCCCCCCCGACCGGCGGCACGCTCGGTGGCGCTTGGAGCAACGGAGTCTTGCCCATTCTCGCCACAGCCGCCGATTCCAACGATTCCAACGAGTTGGCCGGCTTAGGCCCCGGCAGAAAGGGCTGCAAAAGCAAAAGCCCCATCAAGGGGCCGCTGCTATTGGATCCTCTGTCGTGTTATGCACACACGCATTCGCGCAGGCAGGCCGTGGCTCGCGATTGAGCTTTCTCGTATTGCAGTTTCCGCCGGGCGCGCTCACGCGCTTCTTGCCGCTCGCGCGCGAAGTCGTCTTCCGCGCTGGCGATTTTTAAGCTGACGAACGCGCTAATCAAGCTTTGGCTGTATCCGATCAGCCCGTGCCAATGGCAATAGTGCTCAAACGCTTCTTCCGGCTCCATGGCGGCGATCTGCTCGCCTCGGATCGCAAAGGCTTTCATGGCGCACACGATCGCCGTCGGCATCCGTTTCTCCACAAGCAGCGCTTCAAGCAAGCTCCACAGCGTGTCGTCCCACGCGACCAAATTATTTTGAAGGCAGAAAGCGCCGAAGGCCTCCTCGGCAGTCAAGCTCTGTTTGTGGCAGCCGGTGAGCGTCTTTTGAACAGCCATGGGAAGTTGGTTGAATTTGAGCATTTTGGGTCTCCGAAGCGGGTTGAGCTGGCGCCTTGTCGCTGTCTTGCGTCGTGTGCACCCGATGAATTCAATATAAAACTCGCTCTGGCTCGAAACCACGTTGCCCATCGGCTCGGGGCTGCCGATGGTCTTTGCTTTGCGGAAAACAATCCCCGTGCTTCTTTGCTTTGCGGCGCGCTTTGCTCTTCAATGGGTGGATGGTCTGTCGCGCGGTCCGCGGTGGCCAACACCCACATGCGATTGCGTTCTTTGCTTTGCGGGCGTCAAACCCGCGCCCATTCTTTGCGATGCGCGCCGTTGCGATTGATTGGTCTTTGCGTTGCGCTCGCCAACAATTAAGGTTGAGATGGCCTTCGGATGAAGCCGGTTGGTTAACCGATCGTTTCCCGGGCAATGCTGGGCATGACAGCGCTGCGCGAGGCAAAGTGGAGCCAGGTCGCGTCTGCCGCTTATGGCTTTGCCTTTCGCGACTGGGCGCGCCGACGGAACAGACCCGCCTGCCCTTGGATTGAAGCGGCACGCGCCGCGCGAGGGTATTGCGCGAACGGCAAAGTTTGAAGGTTGCTCGCCGGTGGCGGAAGCAGCTTTTGTTGGCTCAACGACGTCGCTTTCGGCGGCACTCGAAAACCGCGTTTTGCATTGCTTTTTGCCCCCGGCATGCTTTCCAGCCTCCTCTCGTCAATCGCTTTGTCCACATAGGTCACGCTCGTCAAATCATCGGCATAGGTCAAGCGAAGCGAGCGAGGCCGATTCTGCCCCTCGATGTATAGCCGCGCGCTGATTGCCCAGACCAACTCTTCGAGCGACTGCTTGGCCTTCTCTTTCGAAGAGCAATCCGAGGCTGCGATGCGGAAAACCTCAAAGCCCGCCGCCATGAGTCGAGTCGATCGCGTCCGCTGTTTTTCGAGCCCCGTGTGCCTCGATTGCGCGTTCACGGTGCGGGTCCATTTTCCGTCGCCATCCCCATCGATTTCCACCGCGACGGCGAAAAGTTCTCCGTCCGCGTTTGGGATTGAATTCGGTTGACCAGGGTTCTCGCCGGGTTTGGCTACCGGTGGAAAAATGACGGTGTTGGCTTGAAACACCCAGACCTGATCGATCGCGCGGATCGCATCGGGCAAACCCTTCGCCCCCAGCTCGCCACCCACTTCGTCCTCGGGAATCGGCGCTAGATGTTGGATATTGAACGCCACGGGCCGGACCATGGGCGGCATGGGCTCTCCGCGATGGGTCCAAGGCATTCCATCCCAACGGGCCGGATCCAGAAGTTCTTTCGCAGCCTGCCAAGCGAAGCGCTCAGCCGCCTCGCCCGGTTCGTCCTTCTTGCTGACGGTGACGGGCCAGTCGCCCGAGATCAAGTGACTCGCCGCGGCGTGCAAAAAGGCGCTCGACTGTCGCCTCCAACCACCCTGATAGATCCAGGACGACCGACCCGTGGGAGGTGGCCGCGACGCAAAGTGAAACCGCTGCGGGGCCCCAGGGTCAAGAGCCATCAATGCGCCCTCCTCGACGTTGCCCGATGACGTCGTGACTTTGAGCCGAGTGTTCAGCGCGGCCAGCAAATCGCCAAGGGTCGGCCACGCGTTCCAACGCGTGCGCAGGCCGTCGACCCACTGCTTGTCCACCGCATCGGAGTAATCGCGAAGGCTCGCATTGCTTGTAGGAAAGGGTTTGTCGAGGAGTGGCAGCGAAACCCGCGCAAGCGCGTCAATTTCAAAGAATGGAAAGTCGTTGAAAACGGGCATCGAGTTTGAGCTCCTGGTCTTGGTTTTGTTGTGTGCCAGCCGCCCCGCCGGCGCCATGAGTTTACCTCGCCGCGGCGGGAAGCGGAGCGCAACGGTTGCCCTGGCAACCACCAATCCGGCGCCCCTACCGTTCGTCGGGATGCCCATTGCATGAAGGTCGCCAACCGCTACGTTGGCGGTGCCCGCGCGCGCTGCGCGAGCCGCCTTCAAGGCCTGTCCATCGCCTTGATGCGCGCCACCGCTCCCACCGCCCAATCGACCATGCGCCATCGCAAAAACAAAGAAAACCGTCCGCTCAAAGCAGTGGCCGCCAGTGTTGAGAATCCGTCGTGCGAGGCCTTCATCGCGAACGAGCAAAATGAGGCCTCTGCGTCCAAGCCCGACGCGCTCCTCTCACCCGAGCGCTTCATGCGTTGGCGCCAAGAACACCTTTTGTGCAACGACCGGCTCATGGCTCGGTTCATCGACGAAGAGCGCCATCGAGCGCGCATCAGCGGCGACAAGACGTGGACGCCGAACATCTATTGCACAGACGCGGGCCTGGGGGCGGCTTGCGCAAAGGCTGATGCGCATGCGGGCGAAGAGAACCCCATCGTCAATCGCCTCCAATTCGATGTCGCGGACCACATATGGCATGCGGCTTTGGCTTGGCAAGCGACGAAATACGTTGCTCGCTTTGACGCCGACATCTACGCGGCGGTGGCCAACACGCCCTTTGAAGCGCATCTGCCGGCGTCCGTGTTTGCTCGTCTGCCGGGATACAGTGTGTTCATCGAAACACCGGGCTTCACGCCAGGCGCTGCGCCCGCTTTGGCTGACGACCCGTCCCTTGCGCGATTTCGGCATCTGGATCTGGACATGTTGGACGTGTTTGCCGTCATGCCCGGCAATCTCGCCGAGCCATGCAATGTGACGGTCGACAGCGACCCATACCGCGCGAACGGCGGCGGAGTGCGCATGGACGGCTTTTTCGCCACCTTGACCGCTCGCTCGTTTGGCGGCCCTCGCGTGACTCCGTTGCCCACCCTCATGCTCGCCTGCGTCAACGAATGCGGGATGCATGGCGCAGCGTCGGTGTTGCCGCTGGCCGAGACACTCGAAGAGGCTGCGCGCGAGTTGGCGCGCAAAAGCCTAAGGCAACTGGTCGACGCAATCCAGCTCACCGCCAATTTCGACCCGCGCGGACCCATTGGATTTGTGGAAACGTTCGAGATGGGTTACCGCGAGATTTTTGAGCCGCGGCTGCGCGCCCTGACCGGCACGGAAGAAGCTCCTTTGGCCTCGCAATTGACGTCGGACGAGTTCCTCGGCTGCGTGAGGGCCGAACCCGGCCCCGTGGATACAGACGAAGTGCTGGACTGTCTGACCGCGTTGCACATGCGCGACCTGCAACGGTTCGCGCCCCTGTATTCCCTCGTGCTCTATTTGTGCTCAAAAGAGCCAGACTTCGATGACGGCCGCGGCTTCATGATGCCGCCTGCGATCAAGACCGTGGGCAATCGGGCCGTCTCTAAAGTCGCAGTCTCCCCGACCGCGCGCACGCTGGGCGCGAGAATGGGCGCCGCATTTCGCGTTGCGCGCGCCGAAGCGCGCTCCTCAGCGGGCGGCTTTTATGCGACAGAGGATTCGGGCGCGGCGACGGGCAGCGGCTCTTCGCGCCACAAGATTCCTCACGTGCGATCGGCTCACTGGCATTCGTTTTGGACAGGGCCAAGGAAAAGCGCTGGCGAACAAAAGCCCGTCGTTCACTGGATCCCGCCCACTCTCGTGAATGTCCCCATGGGCGGCGAGATTCAGGCCGTGATTCGCCCGGTGCGCGCGCCAGGCGAAAGCCGCCACGCTCGCGCAGCTGGCGCTTCGCCGCGTTCAGCATCCGCAGCCTAACCCCCGTAGTCCGCGGACGCGCCCCGCCCTCGACTCAGAGCCGCTTCGACGGGGCGCGAGGGGTCGGCGCCGCGTCGCCTGCGGCGGTGGCGGCAAGCGGGGCGGCGGCCGAGGAGCCTTCCTTCCTGGCGATCGTTTTGCGAAGAGTCTCGGCTTCGAGCCTTAAAGCCCAGCGAGGCATTTTTTCGACGCCAAATTTTTTCATGGCCTGATTGGCTTGCTTGCGGTCCGAGTGGGCCGCGAGCCGATCGGCGCATTCGGCGTGTCCCGCGGCGGTCGCGAGGGAAAGCGCCGTTTCACGCTGGACCCCGCGCGCTATCGGGTCGCTCACGGAAAGCAGCGCCTCGATGCATGCGGGGCGCCCCGAGGACGCGGCGAACATCAAGGCGCTCCACCCTTTGTCATCAGTCGCTTTCGGATCGCCCTCCGCGATAAGCGCTCGGACGATTTCCGTGGCGCCCATTCGCGCAGCCACCATCAGCGCCGTTGTTCCGCGCTTGTCGCGCGCCCTCGCATCGCTCAATGGCAAAAGCAGAGCGGCGTGGTTAAAGCGCTCCGCATAGAGGGCAAACATAAGCGGCGTGAGGCCGTTGCTATCCTGCGCCCGCGCATCGCTGCCACTCAAAAGCAGTCCCACGCTCTGCGCTGACGCGCTAGACCCGAAGCCCACGGCTTGCATCAGGACCGTCTGGCCCTTCTTGTTGAGGACCGTCGCCGCCGGCGTGCGCAAGGCAACTTCGATTGAACCGGCGTCGTTGTTCAAGACCGCGAACAGCAGCTCTTCACGTTGATCTTGAAGCAGCAGAGCGTTCGTCACTCGTGTTGGGCATGGCGTTTGGCGTGGTTCGTTTGTGGGTGATGGCTGCATCGTCCGCGGATCGTGCGGCCGAGAGAGCGCATCGCGCTCTCTCCGTGATCCCAATTTTACCCGCCCCGCGACTGTCGATTCTCCAATGGGTCGGCCCTGCAAAAAACGCATCTTCGATAATGGATTCGGCGACCACTGGGTCGACCCGCTGTCTCCGGCCGTGCCGCCCGCAGCCTTCCTCCTGCCGGACGATATACTGGGAGGCGCATCCGGAGGCTATGGTTTGGCCGTTGCAGATCGGAGCCCGGCAACGCGCCACAACCAGCCAAACAACCCGAAAAGAAGCAGGAGTCAGCACGGCATGATCACGCTCAACGGCGAGAAGGAACTCACCCGAATCCATGATTGGGCCGATATCCTGTCGCGCCCCGGTTTCGATGGCCAGTTGGATCCGAACGCGCACGAGCTCGAAGCAATAATCGGCAGCTATGCGCTTCGGGACAAGATCCCCTGCGGGCTCTCGAACTGCCGCACGCCCCACGGGCGCGGCTACCTTGTGGCGACCAAAGATGGCCGCACAACGAACATCGGCAAGGATTGCGGCCGCGTTTATTTCGGTGTCGACTTCGAAACGATGCTGAGTCAATTCACGCGCGACATCGCGGCCAAAGAGCAACGCGAAAGGCTTTGGAGTTTCTCGTTTCGCTTGGACGAAATGAACGCAGCGGTCGCGAGCCTGCGCAAGGGAGAGCCGGGAGAGCCGGGCGCCGATTGGGTGCACAAAAAATCGCGTGCACTGATCGTCCTCAACTCAGGGTGCCCCGCCCCGATCGTCCGTCGAGTTGTCCAGTTGCTGAGAATGGGCGGCGATGAAGTGACAGGGACTCGCGAGGCCACTCGCGAAGAGATCGAGCGCGAAGAAGCGCGGACAGGCCGCAAGGTGCAACGTCCGCATTACGTTGAGGTGGTGGTCGGCCGCGTTGGGCATTTGGACGCTCTGCGCTCGGAGAACGATCTGCGGGAGATTCTCGTCGTGGATTTGGAGACGAATCTCAAAGCGTTCGCTGAGCTCGACATCGACAACTTGTCGCCTTCGCAGCTGAGCTATTGGGCCAAATGGTCTGGGGGCGTTGAGCTCTCTTTGGAGCGTGCGGCCGAATCGGTCCGCATGGGGCGCGCGCTGCTCTCGGCGGATAATCTCACGCCCTTGGGGACCCTGGTTTCGGACCCGGCCGAGGTCGCGCAATTTAAGGCTTTCATCGCGAGCCTAGCCACACTGTAACGGCTCAGTGAAACGCTCGCCGCCGCCCTCGATTCAGAGCCGCTTAGACGGGGCGCGGAGCGCCAGCGCCAAGACTTTCGCCTCCTCCTCTGCGCTGTCGACCTTCTCGGTGGCCCCAGCTCCGTCCTGCATCGACTGCCGTATGTCCGCGGCCTCACGCTGCGCCAGATAGCGCGAATATTTGGGCATCGCCGCCGGACCGAACGTCGCTAGGGCAAACATCGCCTCCTCGGGATCCGAATGCTCCGCGAGCCGATCGGCGCATTCCGCGCGGGAGCGCTCGGTTGCGCTCGAGATTTCGATCGCAATCAAAAGCGCCGTTTCGCCCTTCGTGCCCTGCGCCTTTGGGTCGCTCACGGGGAGCAGCAGCTCGACGCATTCAGCATGGCCCGCGTGGGCCGCGAGCATTAGCGCCGTCCAACCCACCCCGGAATCGCCTTTTGTTGAGATCGCCCTCGCGTCGCTGACGGGCAGCAATTGCCTCGCGAAATCGAGGTTCCCTGTGAAAGACGCCAACATCAAAGCGTTCCATCCGCGGCGGTTGACAGCGTTCGGATCGCTGGCTGCAATAAGCCACGGCCACATATCGCTTGCCTTCGCCGAATAGGCATGCATCAACGCGGTGTTGCCGTTCTCGTCTCGCGCATTCACATCGCTCACTGGCAAGAGCAGGGCCGCCAAGTCAAGGCGCCCCGACTTGATCGCGAGCATGAGCGCCGTCGCGCCGTTGCTGTCCCGCGCCAGCGGGTCGCTTCCGCCGAGCAGAAGGCGCACGCTATCCACTGTCGCTTTCGATCCAGGTCGCACGGCATCGAACATTGCCGTTTCGTCGTCCAATCGGCGGATCTTTCCCGCCCCCGCGAGCAAGGCCGTTTCAATGCGTGCGTGGTCGTTCGCCTGAACGGCGTCCATCAGCTCAGTGACTTGGTTTTCAAGTCGAGGGAAGAGATCATGGATGATTTTTGGAATGTTCCGCAGGTCGCTTCTGTCGGCTGTCGGATCGTGGATCATGGCGCGGGACCATCGAAAAGGGTTCAGATCCGTATCGCTTTCGCGCGTGCTGCTGGCGCTGCTGCATTCCCGTCCGGCGCTGCCCTGTCGACCGCGCCGATCGTTTCGAGAAGAGCCTCAGCTTCACGCCTTGCAGCCCACCGCCGCATTTTTCGGGCGCCGAATCGCTTGAATGCGCGCTCGGCCTGTTTGTGTTCCGAGAACTCTGCGAGTCGATCGGCGCATTCCGCCTGCGACGTCCGGATTGCGAGCGATAGCGCCGTTTCCCGCCTCGCCCCGCACGCCTTTGGGTCGCTCACGGGCAGCAGCAGCTCGACGCATTCGGGTTTGCCAGCAGCTGCCGCGCACATGAGGGCGTTCCAACCGCTGTGATCGACAGCCTTCGGATCGCTCGCGGCGATAAGCGCGGGCACTATTTCAGTTGCGCTCGCGGCCGGAGCGTGCATCAGAGCCGTCGCGCCTTCATCGTCGCGCGCGTTTGCGTCGCTCAGCGGCAAGAGCATGGCCGCCAGGTCAGAGCGGCCGCTGTTGATGGCAAACATCAGGGGGGTCAACCCGAAGTCATCCTGCGCAAGCGGGTCGCTGCCAGCGAGCAACAGGCGCACGCTCTCCACCGAGGCCTGCTTCCAAAAGGCGGCGAATTCCATGAGCGCTGTTATCCCTCGCGTTGGTTCGACGATCTTCGCTGCCCCCGTGAGCAAGGCGGCCTCAATTCGCGGGTGGTCATTGCTCGCCACTGCGGCAATCAGCTCTTCGCGAAGTTCGCTGAGGTGTTTTTGATGGTTGCGTTCTTCTTGTGTCGTGGCGATCAGCATGGTGAGTTCTCGGGCGTTGTGTTGAATCGGTTGTGGGTCGCAGCGGCTGCAAGAGCGCATCGAACGCCCAAATTAAACCTACCGCTCGCGCCTGCAAATGTCGATTCGATCGAGCGCCGCCCAGCAGAGGAGGCGTGCCACCCACCGGCGCAGCGCGCCATCGGTCCTGGGCTTCGCCAAATCGGTCGTGTTCTCCGCCCCTTCTGTCCCTGCGGCCCCTGCCGTTTCTCGCCCCCTCGCGAGGCAATTCAAGGCCGCCCAAGCGCCCTGCTGAGCCGCGAGCGATGCGGCCGTGTCGCCGGAGTCGCACGTCATGGACGCGTCCGAGTGCGGCATCAATAGCTCCACACATTTCGCGCGATTTTCCGCCGCCGCCATCATCAGGGGCGTCAATCCGGGCGCAACCGTCGCGTTCACATCCGCCTTCTGGATCAAGAGCCGCACGCAAGCGGCGTGTCCTTGCATCGCCGCGTCGTGAAGGGCCGTGACGCCGCCCACTACGCGATTGGCATCGCAATGAGGCAGCAGCCGTTTCACGCAGCGCGCGTGGCCATGCAACGCGGCGGCCGACAGCGCGGTGAAGCCCCATTCGTCGTCCGCTTCGGGATCGGTGTCGGGCTGCGAAAGCAACCGGCCGACCTCTCGTGATCGGCCTGTGGCCGCGGCTCGAATCAGCGCTCGCGAGTGGGCTGAAATTGCGTTCGCTTCGGGCGCGTGCCCATGCGTCGGCTCGCGCTCGTCGTTGCACCCACGCTGGCGATCGGCAGCGGCTTCATCAAGCGCCACCCTCGCTCTGATCGCAATCTCTTCATACACGCGCTCGCTTCCGCTTTGCCCTCGCGCATCGGCATCGCCCTGGCGGAGGAAAGGCACATCGAGCTGGATCGACTGCGCGTCGTCGATGCGCAAATCGGTTGAATCGTCCAGCGGGCCGCGCTCGGCGTCTTCCGTTCCTCCGCGCCCGACTGGCCAAACGTTCGGACCCGTTGCCGGATCCGTTGCGAACATCCGTTGTTGGTTGAGCGTTGGCCTGGATTGTCGGATTTGCGTTCTTTGCGTTGTGCGGTTGCGTTTCATGGAAAGGGTGCGGTGTGGGTCAGCGTAGTTGGCTTTGGTCGCGTTCCGCGGTGGCGGAAAACAGGCGGCGAACCTATCGCGGAGCCGAGGCCTTGTCCACGAATTGAGCCGCCGTCCATCCGGGCAAGCGAACCACCGAGCGATTGTTTCTGGCCGCCCCGGCGGTCATTGATAGATTGAGCTCGCGACGGCCTGCGCGCTCATTTCACGCGGTCGCTTCACTGCCAGCAAAGACCCGTCCGGCATTGGTGCCTTTGCGCCCTTCATCCTTTCACCCCTTCTCGCCTCTCCCATCCAATGAAGACAAAACACTCGCGGCGAATGAAAGCGCGCTTTGCTTTGCAAAAGAAGCAAAGCCGGTCCATGGCGCCGATCGGTGCCGCGTCGACTCCGCCGGTGATTGAGGCGTTCTTGGCAAGCCAGCCCGAACGCTGCGAGGAGTCGCCCCAAAGCCTCGTTTTCGTTCAAGCCGAGCCCAGCGAATCGCTGTGGTGCAATCAGAAAGAATTTGCGATCAATTGGGAAGACCCCATCGAATTCATGGAGCGGATTTCCGCGCCCGATTTTGACCCGCGCGCAGCGGACGTGAAGAGCGGCCACACGCCCTTGATGATGGCGGCTCGCCACGGCCACATCGATTGCGTCAAAGCGCTGTTGCCCCACAGCGATCCAAACGCCCAGCAACAATGGGGCGTCGAGAGCGATTACTATTTCGCGGACAGAACGGCAATCCATCTGGCCGTTGAGCGCGGACATTCGGAGATCGTCCGGCTTTTGGCGCCGGTGAGCGACCTGTCGCTTTCCGGGAGTTGCGATTACCAATATGGCTGGGCGACCCCGTTGGAACTGGCGGTTCTCAAAGGCAATCATGAGTTGGTTAAGTTCCTCGCGCCACTGAGTCCGCCCGCCGAAGGCCAATTCGACCAATGCAACCCGATGTCGCTCGCGGTCGAGTTAAAGGATGCTGAGTCCATTCGCATCTTGCTCCCCTTCGGCGACGCAAGGCGTGTCGTGGGCAACGGCTTCACTCCCTTGATGTCCGCCGCGTATGATGGCTTCGTCGAAGGCGTGCGCTTGCTTCTTCCCGTGTCGGACGTCAAAGCCAAGAACTCGCGCTCGCAGTCCGCATTGCACCTGGCCGCCTATTACGGTGATTATCTCGGTGCCGGCGTCTTCGGCCCTTGCGCCGACCTTTTGGCGCCGCACGCAGACCGCGCAGAGGTGGACGAGATTTTTGCGGAGGTGGGCGCCAAGCGCATGCCCCAATGGGCAGCGCGATTGGAGCGAGAGGCCCTGGCGAATGCGATCGCCGAGTCGCCGCCTGCGATTGCGATTGCCGACATGTCGGCCTCAACCGCGCCGGTTTGCAACGCGGCGTCTGTGTCCAGAAATGGGCCAAAGCGCATTTGACGGCGGCAAAGGGCGTTGTCTGGGAGTGCGGATTTCAGGCGCCCCGAGGTGGGTCATTCGGCCGAGCCAGCAAGACCGCTGCGTGCGGCGCTTGCCGCCTTTTTCGCTGCCAATTCGATATTTCTGCGATTTCGGTGCGTGTCGCTCAGTTGTCGAAAATCCACGTGCCCAAAAGCTTGAACCCAAGCATTCGCCGCCTTGTTGACCGCCTTTCGGCTTTTGACGGTGTGTTCAAAAATCTCCGATGACGGCAACAAGCCGCTCAGGAGTTGCGTGGAGTCAATAACGAAGTCTTTCAGGGCAGCAGGGCTCGAGTGCGAGAGCGTCAAGCCTTGCGTCGCGGATTGCTTGGCTGATTCGCCGAATAGCTTTTCAAGGAATCCGGAGACTGCCACCAAAGCCTCTTCGCGCTGAGCTTTGGTGGTTTGGGCGTTCGATTCGACCAAGCGACGTTGCATGTCGCCCCAAAAAATTTCTTTTGCGCCCACCAAATCCAAAGAAAAGGCCTTCCAGTCCTCGGGCGGGAGCTTGACTGTGTTGCCCAAGGCCAGTTGCCTGAGAAAAGGCAATGTGTTTGCTGCTATCCGAACAAAATCGCTGTCAGGAAAGAAATCCAGTAATTTGCGGCCCGCTTGGCCCTTGTCATCCGTGGTGATGCTTTTGTGCAAAACGCGCGGGATCAATTCTCCGCTGGCGTTCGGAATGGCTTTTTTCGAAAGCATGTCCCGCAAGCCTTCAATAGTCAGACACCATTGATCGTTTTGAGCCAACAGCACCTCGGCGGAAGTGGCGAAGGTGATCAAAAGCGCGCCATTTTTTGCGATGCAAACCGAATCCGCGACCCCGCCGCCCTCGATTTTGAATTGGCCGCTTTTTTTGTATTCGGCAAAAGTCTTGGCGAAGTTATTGGGTAGAATTTTTCCTGAAATGGGGTCTGTTTGCGAATCGATGGCGACGCGAATAAAAATTTCATCTTCGCGTCGAAGAAGGGTTTCCAAAAAAACGTCTGGGTCAACGGTGGTCGGCTCGTCTTGGATCTGTTTGTAAAGCGCTCGCAGTTTGAGAGCCGCCGGTGTGTGGCTTTCTTCTTTCTCGCTCACGCAGTCCAACAAATCATGTTGAAGCCAACCTGAGCGAGCGTGATCTTCCAGGCGACCGGCTAATTCAGCTTTGACGCTCGGGTTCAGGCGCTCCTCAAAAAACAGGACCAGCGGCGCAAAGTCGCCGAGCGACTCTCGCTCCACGGGCGGTCTGTCGTTCGCCAATCGCGCCAACTCCGCACGAGCGGCCGCGGTTTCAAAGCGCGCCCGCAGAACCTGAGCGAAGGCGGATCCAGCCAAGCCCCCCAGGGCGGCAAAGGCGTCATGGCAAAACCGGCTGCCATCGCGCAAGCAGTCTTTCACGGCATCCGTGGCGCCTTCGGGCACCTTGGCGCCTCGCAAGGAATGATCAAAAATCTGTTCGGAGACGACGCCCAAAAAGTGAGCTAACAGCTTTCGCGTGTCGCTGAGCGGTCCGCTCAGAATCGAAGTGTCCTCGGCCACGAAGGGCTCCGAAAGCTCGTAGCGCGCGAGGTCATTGGCATCCGCCAAATAAGAACTCAAAAAAGGCCGTGAGACGGTTTCCACAAAACGGGCTTTGCTGTCATGAACATCACGCGCGACATCTGTGAAGTGAGAAAACGCCAGGTTTTTTTCTTCGACGGTCTCCGCCGAATCGTCATTCAGCCAGTTGAGAAACCGAAGGAACTCCACCTCGTCAGAAGGCTTTCGGATGATCGCGCCGGTGGCGTCGCAAGGGTTGAATGAACCGCAAACAGTCACTGGAAGCCTCGAAGAGTGGCAAAAAGCGGGAAAGAGACAAGCGCGGGTCGATAAGTTAGGGCGTGTGCGCTTATTGTCATCGCTCAGCCCTATGTCAATCAAGGGTTGCGAAAATTCATACCGGGCAGATAGTCGGTGCGGTGTGGATAAGTGTTTTTGGCTCTTTTTTGCGGGCTTCCGTGGTGGCGGGAAACTGGCAGCGAATCTATCGCGGGCGCGAGGGCTTGTCCGCGAATCAAGCCGCCGCCCATCTGGATAAACAAACCACCGAGCGATTGTTTCTGGCTGCGCCGGCGGCCATTGATAGATTGAGTTCACGGCGGCCTGCGCGCCTTTTTCATGTGCTCGCTTAGCTGCCGGCAAAGACCCATTTGGACTTTGCAAACGCATGGATCTTTGCAAAAGCACCGTGCCGACCCGAGAGAACTATCGATGATTGCCTTCATCTTCGCGCTGCAAAGCTGCGTCTTCTTGCCCTTCCTCCACGCGACCCTCACCGTCTCCGCAATCGGTGCTGCTGCGATTGTCGTTTTTGTCCTTGCATTCTGCTCGTTGGGCACCCTTGCTTGCCTGTGGGCGATGGCCGTCTCGCCCCTGCTGGCCATGGGCAGTCTGTTGGCTCTCGCTGCTCATTCGTTGAGCGATCGCCGCAATGCGTAACACCCGGACCGACCACAGCGCCCTGGCCAATCTAGCCGATGTGGCCGAGCTCATTCGCGCGGCTGCGCGATCGGGCGATGCGCCGGCGCTCGCGGATTTGTTGAAGCAATCGCCCGCTTCCGCGCGCGAGTCCGATGGGGAAGGCGCAACAGCGCTGATGATCGCTGCGGCGCGTGGCGATCACGCGTGCGTGGACCTATTGATCCCGCACAGCGAGATCAATGACTGCGACTGGGATGGCTGGACGCCTCTCATGTATGCCGCTTGCTCAGGGAGCCGTCGCTGCGTCGAAGCGCTGCTGCCGCACAGCGACACCGAAAGGACGGCCGGCGACGAGAGCGACGCGGGCGGGTTGCGAGGCGGCAGCCAGACCGCATTGATGCGCGCAGCTGCCTTGGGGCATCTCGGTTGCGTCGAGGCGTTGCTCGCAGCCAGCTCGCCGGACGCCCGAGACTCGTTCGGCTTGAACGCGTTGATGCATGCCGCTCAGGCCGGCCGCACGCAGTGCGTGTCGGCCCTTCTGCCCGGGAGCAACCCATGCGCGACCAGCAACATCGATCAAACCGCCCTGGCGCTCGCGATCGAGGGCGACCATCCGGATTGCGTGGCGCTGTTGATGCAGCATGTTGACGCGAAGGCCGCCTGCTGGCGCGATTGGACGCCGCTGATGCTAGCCGCTTGCCGCGGCCGCGTCCAATGCGTGCGCCTCCTGCTCCCTGCCAGCGATGCGTCGGTTCGCGCGCGCATTGAGCGAGAGTTCGTCCGCCACGAATACGCTTCCGCCCAAACCGACAACGAGTTAAGTGTCCTGTTGTCGCGCTGTCCTTTTCGAGCCCCGGAATACGGGTTCGATGCAATGTTGCCTGCGTTTCTTTGGTTCACCCCGGTGCCCGACCGCGGCGCAACAGCCTTGATGCTTGCTGCGCGCGAAGGCCACAACGAATGCGTAAAGCTCCTCTTGCCGCCCAGTGAAAACCCACGCATCCAATGCAAAATGGGCAGCACCGACGCGCTGATGTGGGCGACGATCGGGGGGCATTCGGACTGCGTCAAATCCCTTCTGCCCATGTCCGACCCGCGGGCCAAAGACCTATTCGATGGCACAGCACTTATTCGCGCCGCCCAGGTGGGCAACGCCGAATGCATGGCTGCGTTGCTGCCAAACAGCGATCCGTTGGCCACGGCCCCATCGGGCCGAACCGCCTTGATGGAGGCCTCGCAACATGCGGACCCGGCCGGCGTTCGGCTGCTGTTGCAATCGAGTTCCCCGTCCGCCATGGACAAAGAGGGACAAACGGCGCTCATGATTGCCGCCGCAAATGGGCGCGATCGCTGCGTCGAGGCCTTGTTGCGAGCGAGCGACCCAACCGCGCGCGATGGCCAAATGCGAACCGCGCTGATGCTGCTTCTTGAACCTGTGCTTCACCTAGGCGAACCACGTGGCGTCTGGCGCTGCTTCAAAGCATTGCTCCCTCTCAGCGATGTGCGCGCGCGGGACAAGACCGGACGGACCGCGCTCATGATTGCCGCCGCGGGCGGGGGAAAACGCTGCGTCAAAGCATTGCTCGCCCTTAGCGATGTGTGCGAGCGCGACGAGGAGGGTCGAACCGCCCTTATGATGGCCGCCGCGAGCGGTTGCGAACGCTGCGTGAAGCTCCTGCTGTCCGACGGCGATCCCTTGGCCCAGGACCGGACCGGACAGACCTCATTGATGCATGCCGTGGACGCCATGCCTGCCCAGAATCTGCGCCTCGATTGCATGGAGTTGCTGATGACCAAGAGCGACCCCATGGCGCTCGACGAAAAGGGCCGCAGCGCCTTCGACATTCTCGCCGACCTTCTCGACCCACCGTATTGGCCCGAGATGACGCGCGCGGCCGAAACCATGAATCTGTTGGCGCCGCACTCGCCGCGCGCGTCCGTTGAACGAGCCTTTGAGAGGCTCGGCACCGAAGTCATGCCGGACTGGCCGGAGGCCTCGGCCAAGGCCGAAGCGGCTGCTTTGCGCGCGGAAATTGACCGAGCGACCCCCGTCGTTGACGACAATCCGTCGTCGCTAAAACAGGAGCCAAAAGGGCCCGCGCATCCGCAGATCGTGACCGTTTCTCCGCGCCGAGCGAAGAGGATTTAAAGCCCATTTAGGCCGCCTTCCCTGCTGCCCAAGGGCGTCGGTTTGAAGTTGCAGCCGACAGCGCTGACCTCGTTGGGCGAGTTCAAGGCAAACGCAACAAAGGCCCTTGCGGGCCTTCGAAAATTCTTTTGAGTCTCAGAATCGAGTCAATGGCGCTCTTGCGGATCCTGTTGGTCTTTCGAAAGGCAGGACAGAACCGGCGGCGTCTGCATGTTGCCCGCTTTGGCGACAACGCAAACGATCCCATCCGAGAAGCGAACCTCTTTAAGGAACACGGTCTGCTTGTTCGTCAAGTCGTCTGCCAACGAGACAGAATCCGAAAATTGGGCCACGACCGTTTGGTCCTGCGCAACGGCGGCAGCGGGCGCAACAGCAGGGACAGCGGCAACGGCGGGCACGCTGACGCAAGCGGCCGCGCAAACAAGCAAAAGCGAAAGGGTTTTCATCCAGGTCTCCGAGCGAGGTTTTTGGTTTTGCGCCGCCAATGGCGCCGCTTCAACCAAGCTATCGAGCCACCGCAAGAGAGTCCAGCTCGCAACCACCCGCCAGTCTTAACGCGGCGGCCGCCCATCAGCATTAGGCATCCGCGCAGTGGGCCTAGCGCTGTGGCGCACGGCGTCCGCTTTCGTATGCCGCCAAGGCACCCTCACAATCGGCGCGCGATCGATGAGCGCGCGACAGGGGCGAGTGCGGGCGTGGCGGTTGATTCTTGCCTCTGCGAGCCTGCGTGTTTGCGTCGGCCCACCTTGCGAAGATGCGTCGCTTCGTCCTGAGCGTAGGCCTTTGGAAGCAATTTATGCAGAGGCATGGGGCGACCGTCGCTGTGAACCGTCGCCGAAAAGATACGGAACGCCCGGGCGCGCAAGGCGGTCGCTTTCGGCGAATCCAACAACTGCAAATGAGCCAAGAGCTCGTCGATCGTGGCCGCATCCTCGGCCTGTCCCCGACAGTCCTTTATGCGCCGCGCCGCGGTGGATTCGATCTCCTCGCGCGTAGCGTGCGGAGCCAATAATCTCGTGTGGTAGGGTTCGATCTCCCATGCCGCGGCCAGAAGCGCATCCTGAATTGCCGCGCGCAACGGACTCGCCCCCGTTCGCGCCAATTCCCTTGTTCCGTGCCGAAGGATTGTGCGGACGCAATGGGTCGCGCCCTTGCGCACGGCAAACGACAACGAGTCCCGGCATGGCTGTGGAGTGCCCCAGCGGCCGAGGTTGTCGCACAGAAAAATGCAAGCGTCTGCGCCCGCATCGAGCAAGAGCCCCACCCCCTCAGGCCAGTTCAAGTCGACCGCCACAGCGAGCGGCGTCAACTCGCCTGGCGGACAGGCGTTCACTGGCACGCCGCGCGCGATCGCGGCCTCAACCGCATCACTGTCCTCGTCGAGGATGGACGCGCGAAGGGCGTCGTGCGCCTCGGGGTCCCTCGTGAATAGCCAAATGGGCGTCAGCGCCTCGCGGGTCGCCTCGGAAAGCCGAGCGCGCAAACCATCAAGCGCCGCGCAACACATCGGTTCGGTCACGGCGCCCGCGCTGGCGATATCGCGCCCCTTGCGCGCGATCGCCATGGCCGCGTCATCGACTGCGCTTTGAGGCAACAACGCGGCGAATCGCACGAGCCATTCGGTGTCGGACTTGAAGAAGGCTCGCCAGAACGGCGAGGCGCACGGACGAAGGGTCGCCACCGCGACGTCGTTGATCGCCAGCGGGTCGTCGATTGGTCGCGCATGCCGCGCGGGATCCGCTCCGGCGTCCAGCAAAAGCTCAACGATGGCATTGCGTTCCGCGCGAGTCCGCCCTAACGTTTCATCGCTTTTTTGCGCGCCGGTTTTCCGGGCGCCCTCTTCGCGCGACAATGAGTCCGCGGCCGCGTCGATCGCCGACATCAAGGGCGTGCTCTCGTATTTGGGCGCCCGTTCAACGTCTGCGCCGGCGTCGATCAGCGCAGCGACAACATCCTTCGCCCCGGAATGGATCGCCAGAATAAGCGGCGTTTCGTTGCTGCTTGCAAGATCTGAATTCGGATCGGCACCGTCGCGCAACGCCTGCAACACACCGTCAAGGTCTCCCAGTTCCGCCGCCCGCCACAGGCGTTCTTTAAGCTCGCGCACTTGTGCGCTTGGCAGCAGCCGCGAGCGGGACTGGCGTGGAGCGGGGCGCATTTTTAAACTCGCGATCGAGGCAGCGGCGCCCCAATCAGCGCTTTGAACTCCGCGAACTCGTCCGGCGTCATTCCGAAGCAAGGATCCGCGTCAAGTTGGATGGCCATTCGCTGACGCAGTGCATGCTCTTCGATTTCTGCGACCTGCTCCCGGCTCATTCCGGCGTAAAGATCGATCGGGTCGCGGGTCATCAAATTCAAGAACAACGCGGCCCCATGGGGAAAGGTTTCGTCCGCCTGCCTCAGCAGGCCCATGGGATCCGCCTTCTCCAACGCTTCGCGCAAGGCTTCCGCAGCGCTCGTTGGATCTTCTTCGCTCAGGGTCGGCGCCGCGTCCTGTTCGGCATTTTCAATGGTGTTCATGGAAGAAACTCCGTAGGAAAGCAGCGCGTCGAAGCGCGATCCGATAGCCCAAGGTATAGGACCTGCCCCGATCGCGCCAGGCTGCCCGTCCCTATCAATCGTCCGCCCATCCCGACTCTTGCGGGCGATTAGGAGGCCCAGGCTCCGCCTCGGCGTTCGCTTCGGACATGAATCTCGTTAAAGCCTCGCGGGATTGCCTCGTGCTCTGGCGGCGACCACTGCGTCAGATCCGTTCGCCAACCCGGCCGCCTCCGCAAGCTCGCCCGCTTCAAGCTTTGCGGCCCATCCCGGCATGCCGCTTTTGCCGAACGCCTTAAAGGCTCGTTCAACATCCTCGCGCGGCGAAAGCGGCGCGAGAAGATCCGCCACCGCGCTCTGCTGAGCCTCAACCGCCCAGCCCATCGCTACGGCCCCATCCGCGTCGCGGGCGTAAGGGGCGCTGTGGGGCAACAGCAGCCGCAGGCTTTCGGCGCGACCAGCAAAAGCCGCATGCATGAGCGACGTCATCCCGCGCTTATCGGCGGCGAGCGCATCGCTCTCTGGCAAGAGCAGTCGCACGCATTCCTCTTCGCCTTCGGCGCCCGTGAAGCGAGTGCCGAACAATGGTTTGCCTCGCGCCGCCTTCATCAGCGCGGTGACCCCTTCGGCGTCGCGCGCCAACGGCGAGCTGAACGGTAGCAGCAACCGAACGCAATCGGGATGCGCATGTTCCGCCGCCACCATCAATGCACTTGGCTGGCCGCCCGCCCCCGCCACGAATTTCTTTGTCAAGAGATCGGCACGAGAGAGCAGAAGCGAAAGCGCGTCGACATCGTTGGTCGCAATTGCCACACGGACGCGCTCATCGCCCAGCGGAGTGGGCGCATTGCGCATCCGCCGCGTGGCCTCTTGATTTTTCCGTCTCTGCTTGTGCGTTTTCGAGGCTCGTTTAGGCTGGGATTTGGGCATTTTTGCTGTCGTGCGTTCGATGGAGTTGGCGGGGCATCGCGGCGACAGCGAAAAGCACGTTGCGCGCGATGGGTTTCAATCTCGGCGTGTCGCCGCGACTCCCTCAACCTACCGCGCGCCCGTGAGACTGTCGCCCCTGCAAGCCGCCACCTGTAAAACACTCTCGACCGCCTGTCGCGTGGCCAACGGTTGCGGTGGCCGGCAGCCCGAGCGGCTTAAAGCCTTGCGGCCTTCCGAGGAGGCTGTTCAGCGCTCGCCGTGTCAGATCCGTTCGCCAACCCCGCCTCGGCCGCAAGTTCGTCGGCTTCTACCTTCGCGGCCCAGGCCGGCATGCCTTCGCGCTTGAAATGCTCAAAGGCTTTTGCGGTGTCCTCGGGCGGCGAAAACGGCGCGAGAAGATCCGCTACCGCGCCGAGCTCCGATCGAACCGCCAAGGCTATTGCGGTTTGTCCTTTCCGATTGCGGACGCGGGGATCGCTGTGGGGCAACAGCAATCGCACGCACTCGGTGGCGCGTTCAGCATCGCCGAAAAACGCCGGCATCCCTACATCGCCGAAAAACGCCAGCACCCCTGCCGCCTTCATCATTGCGGTGTCGCCTAACACATCAGTCGCCTGCGCCTCGCTGAACGGCAGAAGCAGCCGAACGCACTCAGGCTGCGCCTCGTCGGCCGCGAGCATCAATGCGGTTTGGCCGCCGTCGGGCGCCCATTGAGCCATCTTTCTCGACCATTCCTCAGAAACGGAAAAGAGGCGCGAAAGCGCGTCGACATCGTTGCCCTCGATAGCGGAATAGATTTCCCGCCGCTTCTTCCAGGCGTTGGCGACCGGTTCCCGCCGTGGGGACGCTTGTGCTTTCGGCTTTGAGCTGGGCTTGCTCGCGGCATCCGCCCCATCGGTGGTGCCGTCGGGCTTCGCCGGCGCAGTGGAGTTCACGCGGTCTTCGGGCACAGGGGTCTTTGGCATTCTTTCGGTCGTGCGTTCGATGGAATGGTTTACGGCTCGTTGTCAGAGTGCGCGGCGGACGCGCGCCTTTTTCGCGCGCGGCCTCAAAATTCTTTTCAAGCGGCTCGGGCGCAGCCGGCGCTCGCCCCAAGAAATAATACAGCCCGCCGAAAAGCATTGATGGTTGTGTCGTGTATTAGATGATGCCTTTCGCGCGCCCCTGCTCGATGGCGACATCCAACGTTCGCCCAAGCGGGTCGGGTAGCGGGCCACGGTCATAGGCGAACGGAGCGAGCCCATTGAAGGCGTCGATGGTCAAGAGGTTCCAATCCCAAAACGCTTCATGGGCAAGCGGGTTCGCCAGCGGAAGCTGTGGGGTGGTCAACGGAAGCGTCGCAAGACGCGCTTCGAGCTTTTCCATTGCGGCCAGCATCGAGCCACCCGCCGTTGCAATCGGAAGCCAATCGGTCGCGAGCATGTGATGGGTGCCATCCCAGGCGTCGTTGTCTCCCGAGCCGGACACGTGAGGCAACCCTTCGTCGTCGGCGCCCAAAGGAATCAACACGGCCCAAAATCCGTGGCCGTAGCGGTCTTGCCAAGACCTAAATTGGAAGTTGCATTCCGTGGCCAAGAAATTTATGCGCTCGAACATGCTGCCTCCCTCGCTTGGGCTTCCGGATGAAGCCGCCCCCTTAATGTTGCCCCAAGCTATCGTGCCGGCCGTGGCTCCGCCAGGCGAGCCGTCCCACGAAACCGACCGTCGGTCCCGCAAACCCGAGACGAGCAAGAGCGCGCGAACTGGCCTCCCCGCTTTGCGCATGCGAAAATGCCGCGCAGGCCGCCCGACCAGCGGCCATGCCGGCTGTTTCCGAACGATGGAGTGAGCATGCCCCCCGCATCGAAGAAGAAGAATTCCACACCCGAAGCCACCGCCGCGAAATCTGCGCCCACGAAAGCCGTGGCTGCGAAAGCCGCGTCAACGCGCGCCGGATCGAAGCTCACGAAAACTTCAACGTCGAGCGCTCCTGCGCGCAAGGCGGCTGCAAGCAAACCCGTCAAAGCGCCAACCCCAGCGAAAGCCGCAGGCGCCACCAAGGCGCCCTCCTCGGGCACGGCCCGCGAGCCGACAGAGAAACCTGCGAAGCGCGCATCGCGAGCACCCGCCCCTGCGCGAGCGCCTGCGGCTGCCGCAGTGAAGACCGCCAAGCCGGTTTCGCCGGCCAAGCGCGTCGTCTCGGCAGGCCCGCGGTCGGAGGGTGCGCCAAGAGCCACGCAAGCGCCCTCGCCGACAGGATCGCCAAGGGATCGAGCGGCAAAGATCGCGCCGATTCTCGTCGACTGGACCATCGGGGTGGCGCGCTTCAACGTGCTCAAAGACTCTAAACTGCGGGATTTTCTGGCTCACGAGGCGATGCTGCGCGGGCGTAGCCGTGGCTCGCACAAAGGCTCGGGGCTTCGGTTGGACATGAAGGCCGCCGAGCAGCACGCCTCCATCGAGTGTCTGGCCAAAGCGCGCGGAGCGCTGGTCGAGCGTTGCGCTCTGGCCGCTCGCGCCGTCGAAAAATCGGCCGCCTTCAGAAGTTTGACGAAGGAATTTCTCGCGATTGCCAAAACGCAGGGCAGCGTGGAGGAGGCCTGCGCGGCGCCCAGCGCGAAGACGATCGAGGCAGCCAAAGCCGCGCAGGCAAAATGGCTCCCCGCTTTCGTCGACGCGATCGCGTCGGGCGTGGATTGGGCGGATGAGTCGATGGACGCGGCCGAGCGTCGCCACAGCCAGAGCGCTTCGAAAAAAGCCGTCGGCCTGCAAGCGCTTCTAAGAATCGAGAAAGCGATTGACGCGTTGAATCCGCAGGCACTCTCGACCGCCCTTGACTCGGACGATTTGAAGACCGCCAAGGCAGGCTCCGCGGCTCGCCACCGAGACCTCTTTGATCGCGCCGTGAAGATGGGAAGCAACTGGCGAACGAGCAAAGAGATCAACGACCCGCACGGAAAGGATCCCGGCCCCCGGCAGCGGTTTTGGGCGCTCCTGGACCTTCTGGCGCCGCATTACTTGGCCAAAGACGCCTCGACCGCGCCCGGCGCAAACCACCCGATTTGGCGAGACATTGTGCGCGCGGGCTCCGCTTCGATTCGTTGGGCAGCTCGACGCGATGAATTGGCCAAGGGCGGCCAGCTTCAACGTCTTGTGGACGGCTGGCGAGGCGAACGGGTTGTTCCTTGGGAAAGAATTGACGCGCTCGGCGATGGCGCGCCCAAAGAGCTCGCGCTCGAATGGCTGAACGCGGCGCCGCCGGACAAGATGCCGATCACACGTCAGCGCTTCCTCGACGAAGACCGCGATTCCATCGCCGCCGCTGTGGAACAAGGCCGCGCCAAAGCAAAAGCGGCCGCATCGGGGCCGTCAAGCGCCGAGCCCCTCGCGCGCAAGCGCCGCCCCGGCGGAGCGTTGTAAAACTGTTGGATAGGGCAAGACACATGAGATACGAATTCACCCCGCCGGCGCGGTTCGAGGACTTTCAGCGTTTGTGCAAAGCCCTTTGGGCCGCTGAATGGCGCAGCACTGGCGCAGAGGAGCACGGCCGCAACGGCAGCAAGCAAGCGGGCGTCGATTGCTATGCGCGCCTGCCCAATCGAGGCGGCTGGCAGGGGGTCCAATGCAAGAAGAAACAGCGCTGGCCCGCGCGAAAGTTGACGCTCGCAGAAGTGGAAGAAGAAGCGGACAAAGCCAGGGCGTTCGAGCCGCCGTTGAAGCATCTTATAGTCGCCACGACTGCGAATCGAGACGCCAACTTGCAAAGGGAGGTCCGGCTGCTCAATTCGCGCAATGCGCGCAATAAAAAGCGCTTCAAGTTCCACATCACGGTCGCTTCTTGGGACGAGATCCTTGACCTTTTAAACGACCATTTGGACGTGGCCCAGAGGTTCTATCCGCACATCAAAGACATCCCGCCGACGTGGCAAAAGCGAGCGGCACAAGCCCTTCGCAGCGATGCCTACGATCTGTTTTTCAGAAAGAATGGCCAAGAGCTCAAACTCGTGTGTCGCGACGCCGACATCATCATCTACGCGCAGAAAGGGAAATTTAGCTTCTACTTTCTGAGAGGGAACAGTCGCTCAACAAGCGGCTATGCCCTCTATCCGACGATCGTGATTCTCGAAACTGCGGATCTGGTCAAACCGCTTTTGAAGTTTTTCGACAACAAGCCAGAAAGTTTTTATTACCATTTTGAAGAGCCGGCTCGGATCAACGGTTCGATCAAGATCGGAGACGTCGAAAGCGGGTTTGAGCATTTTGTTGAGGACTCGCCATACCCGGTCGAATTCGACAACCAGCGGCCGCCCGAGCCGATTCACCCCGAGGGCCATTTTTGGGTTCTGAGAAACAACATTAGAACCGTGCTTGCGTTTTTCACCAACGCGCAGACCGGCGCGTTTGGCCATATCGAATAACCAGGCGCAAGGCGGCGCCCCTTCGTCCGCAGCGTGATCGACGGGCACTCGCGCAGACGGCTTGGCCGACGGGCATCGACGCAAGGGCGAAGGCGCCGCGCATCGGGCCGCCGAGGCGCGCTTAAAGGCTCCCTTCTCGATTGGGGGGCCCGGCCCAAGCGCCCGCGCGAAAATCTCCTGATGCGCCGGACAGATGCGGCCGCGCCGTCGTCAACCGACTTGCGCCTCACGGACAGACTGAGACCTCACGCAGCCCGTGTCTCTTTTTGGCGACAGGCACTCAGACGCCTCCCAGGGGCGCCTTCTTTGGGGCTATATTTCGATCCGCGTGCGGCGGCTGAGCAATTGGCCGCTGTGCGTGTGCAAGTCGGCGCGAACAATCGGCGCTCCTCCCCGGGGCGTCCGAGCTGGCTTGATATTGAGGGTTGCACGCCCGACCCAGCGCTCCGAGACGGGCGCATGGGAACGCTCCGCCACTCGGCGCGGCATTCAAAACCTGCGCATGTTGCTGGGCAAGCGGGCATCCCGCCCTGTGCTCTTGTCCAGCCGGCTCGACTCGCCGCGGCGCCTTAATCGGCCCGCTCCAAAGCGAACCACAACATCGCGCCGGCGTCTCCGCACTCGCGGCCCCTTGTGGGCTACTTGCTCGTGGAGATTCCTGATGAAAAACCAACGCAATTCCGTCGGCAGCCAGGCTGCCATCAAAGAAAAGTCGATCGACAACACGATCCGCGACCTTGTCGTCTGCGACGATCTCGCAGCGGGCTTGGCCGCCATTGCGCGGCTCGCGCAGCGGCAGCAAGAAGCGCCCTCAAAGAGCGTCCTTCGCGTCGCGCTCGATTGCGTCGAATGGAAAACACCCGCCTTGCTGCCGGCCTTCGTTGAGGCGCTGCTTCCCCACACGGATCCGAACGCAGTGTTCGGCAAAGGAAAAACGGCCCTGATGCTGGCTGTGGAGCGCTGCGTCATGGCGTCGCTCACGCCAACGCATCCGGCCGAGATCGAGACGCTGCGACGACTGGCTGCGGTCTGCAATGGCCACGCCACGGATGAGCGCGAGCAAACGGCTTTGATGCTGGCGGCGAAGGGCCGAGTGGATCAAAGCGTGTTCGACATCTTGCTGCCGATCAGCGACGCGCGTGCGCAAGATCGCTTTGGCCGCACCGCGCTGTTGCTAGCCGCCGAAGCCCGCCTCGCAGAAAACGTGGAGCGGTTGCTCCCGCACAGCGACCCCAATGCCGTCGACGAGAAGGGCCGCACGGCGCTGCACGTCGCGACCCTCAGATATCGCAGCAGCCGAGGGCTGCATCGCAGAGCATTCGAATTGCTGCTCCCTTGCACCACGGCGAAAATCTCCGGCGTTTGGGCCATGTTCCGAGACGGGCCTTGCGTTGTGTTTCTCGGCCACGACGAGTGGACGCGAGCCGCGGATGAGGTGCTATGCCACCCCGGGCTCTCGTTGCGTCAAGTGAAGAACGGCGTGGCTCGGCACCAACGGTTTGACCTGCCCAATGCCAAAGCCCGTCTTGCTGCGAACGAGGCAAAACAAATCGCGGCGGCCTTCGATGAGTCGAGAAACAAACAACGCGGGCGCCATGAAACGGAGGCGCCCGCGATCGCGACAGCCACTCCCACTCGCCCCGCGCGCGCCGTTCGCCGTCTTTGAATGCGCAAAGGCGGAGCGAGCCCGAGACCGTTCGCTCCGCCGCCTTGCGATCGAGAGGCCGCCTTGCCCGACAGGCTACGCAGCCCCTGCCGCCGCCGGCCGACCGCAACGGTCAAAGCCCCTTTGCCGAGCGATTGAATGATCTGCATCCGCGCCAAGGCCATCAGCGCCCCGGGGGCCTCATTTCCAGCCGAAATAGTTTTTCAAGGCTTCCGATATCGTGGCGGAAGCCACAGCGGTCGAAATCGCCCACGTGCCGTCCATGGTCTTGGCGACCACGCGTCCGAGCCACCCCTTCACCGCCGGGCCGGCCTTGTCGTTGGGAGCCGCATCCGAGGTTTCGCCTGAGGCCTCGTCTGCCGCGACGGCGTCCTTCAAGTCGGCGATGTCCGTGTCTTCCATGCCGCGCGATCGGAGGGCTGCGGCCAACGCGTCAAAGTCGCCCTTGCCGTTGGTGATCGCGACGTGCGTGGAATTGTTGCTCCCCAGCACGATCGTCGTGTTGTCGCCAAAAATCGCGCTTCGGAATAGGCTTGCCGCATCGACGTCTGTGGCGGCCGCTTTGATCTTTTCAGTCGTATTGCTCTCGCCCAATCGCTCGCGAAGTTCGAGGACGAAATCGAGCAGCCGCGATCTCACTTGCACGAAAATCTGCGAGAGGTCCGCCTGGCTAATTTGGCACCACGCCCGCTGGATGACGAGACCCTGGGTCAGTGTCTTGCCGAGCAAGCCATTGACTTCGAGAGGGATCGGCGCCTCCAAATGGCCACCCTCGCCCGCGGCGAATTTCTCGAGCACGGCCAGAGACTGGGGCAGCCGCGCGGTCTGAATTTGCGCGCGTTGCTCTTGCGTCAAATGGCCAATGGGCAGGGGATGGTTGGTGAATTGGACCGCCATGCCGGCAACGTTGGCCAGCACTTGCGCAGGGAGTATCCGATACGTCGGAAGCTCGGCGTCCTCCGAGTAGCCGTTCAGCTCACTGTTCACCCACGGCACGAGCTCTTTGTGCCCGATGTCGTGCAAAAGCACCTTGGTTTTGAGCAGCGCATCGACCAACGAATGGTCTTGCGAGCTGAGCGCCGCAACAATGTCGTCAACCAAACTCATGGATCCTTTTTCGCCGCGCCGTGGCGCCGTGGAAAACATTCGGCAATTGTATTCGAACCGGGTCGCGTATTCGGCTCTTCCACTTGCGGCCCGTTGGTCGTCCGAGGCGCTCCGACGAGCTACCCAACCTCGCCTGCCGGCGCGACCGCGATCATCACATTCGGATCGGTGGACGTCTCACCGGCGCTTTCGGAGCGCCCGCTCCGGTGGATGCTGCTTGCGCTGAGCCGTCCTTCATGGACTGCTCTACGGCCTGCGCCTCACGCTGCGCGAGATAGAGGGAGTATTTGGGCATGGCCGCCGACGTGAACGCCGCAAGCGCCGCTTTTGCCTCCTCCGGATCCGAATGCTCCGCGAGGAGATCGGCGCACGCAGCATGCCCAGAGCGAATAGCCGCGTTCAACGCGCTGCGCCTTTCCTTGTCGAGCGCCCTGGCGTCGCTGTGCGGCAACAACAACTGAACACATTCCGGGTTGCCGCCGAACGCGGCGATCATCAGCGCGGTTTGGCCGCTGTTCGTCCTCAATGAGCAATCGCTGTGCGGCAACAGCAGGTTCGCGCACGCAAGCTTGTCGTCGCTCACGGCGTGCATCAACGCCGTCGCGCCCATGTGATCGGTGTCGTTCGCGTCCATCCTCCCGAGCAGCAAGCCAACGCAGTCGAAGTGGCCGTTTCGAGCGGCGGCCATCAAAGCCGTGAATTCTCGCGACCCGACAGCGCCAGCGCTCGGCTTGTCCATCAACTCACTCACGCAAGCGGCATGGCCACCCTTAGCGGCGCGGATGAGCGCCGTCTGTTCGAGTTGGTCCATGGCCGCAAGATCCGATGCTGCCAACAGAGCCTTCACGCTCTTGGCCAACCCAAGCCCTGCCGCAAGCACAATCGGCGTTGAGGACAAGCGAACGGCCTGGCCCTGCGGCCCGGCGCTCGACGGCAACCGAACCGATTTGCCGTCACTTCGCCGCGCGTTGGGATCCGCGCCGACGCGCAACAGCTCGGCAATCGCGGCCGCGTCTTCGCGAAGCACCGCGGCGCGAAGGGCGTCGTCTCGCGCTCGTGGATCAGACGCCAAAGCGCCTGGCGCGTTGCCCCGCTCATCGGTCTGTGCGGCGCGCTCTGCATCCGGTTGCCCGCCAGGCGGCGTCTTGGATTCGTTTTTGGAGGTCATCTGAAAAGGAGTGGTGGCGCTCGGGAATCATCGCGGTGGGGAGCGACGCGCCCCGATCGCACGGCTCGAAAGGAATGAATTGTCGCGCGTTTGTTGACTCGCTGGGACACCGCATGCATCAACCTATCGAAAGGTCCGGGCAGCGACCAGACCCACCATCGCGCCCCGAGCGCCTTTGGTCTCTTTGTGCTGCGTGCTCCATCAACAGCGAGCCTCCATTCTTCAAAGCGGCAGCAAATCGATCCGCGCCGCGCATCCCTCGCACAGCGCCTTTCTCGCGGCCCAATTCGCGCGCCCTCGTGCGCCGCTCTGTCGAGCCTCCGCAGCGCCCTCTGCATCGCCAAGGCTTTTGAGATAAACGGCGCCTCCGCAGGCTTGCGCGCCGACTTCGTTTTGAGATTCTGAGCAACCCTGGCGGTCGCCGCGTTGGCCGCCAATCGGTGCCGCGCACATTTTCATTTCAACGAGAGGCCGCAATGGACCACCGCGAGACAACAACGACAACCCCCACGGCCGATCCCACGCGCGATGCCGCCTCTCGACGTCCACGATTGCGGAAGCTGGTGGGCGACTCCGCCGCGCCCGATCCGCGCGAGCGGCTCTTCAACGACCCGATGGCGGACGACTTGCTGACGACAAAGGATCTCCGGACCCGCACGCTTTCCCTTCGTGTCGTGCCGGGCTATGAGACGCCTGAGCACCGAGTCCGCACACAGCCGGACGGTCCGGACGCCCAAACCTCGTTTTGGGCAATCTGCACGATGGGCGAAGACGGTCTGTCGCGCCCGCTCCGTGGCACCGACGTTCGCGAGGGCGCGTCAAGCCGCGAAGCAAATCTCGAATCGGCGCGCCGCATCGCGACCGCCTACGCCGGTTGCGTCTCAAAACTCTCGGGCATCGAAGTGGAGCCCCAGCGCTGGGTGGCGACGCCCGACCCCGACCGATCCATTGCCGCAGCACTCAATGAGGCCTCCGCAGACTTTGGCACCCCCGAAGAGAAAGCCCGCCGCACGGTCTATCTCGAATCCGAGGCGCAACGCCATGCTCGCGGGCTGCGCAGCCGATGACGATTGGGCATGGCCGCTGCGTCCGGGTGCAGGTCGATCGCGATTCACTGGGCTAAAATCACTGGCTCGGATCAGCTAATCAGCGCCGAAATCGTCCGATCGCGGGCCGTCGCTGGCTCTGAACTTCTGGGTCAACAAAAGGATGCATCAGTGAAGCTCGTCCAATACACGATCAACAAGCTGGCCGATTTGGTTTGCGGCGGCGCCAATGGTTGGCCCTACCGTCGCGGCGCGGATCTGGTTGAGTTCTTCAACCAATTCGGCTTTCGCGACGTCTACGAAACCGGCTTCCCGAGTCGCACCATTTTCGCAAAAGAGAAGCTGACGGCCCTCGCGCCAAAGCCCGAAATGGCTCGGATGGTCTGCGACTTGATTGACCCGCGCCACTGGCACGACTTGAAGCAAGAAGTCATCGTCCCTAACGAAGAATGCGCGACCAAGCTCAACGAGCTGCTCGCGTTCGACAACTACGAAGTGGCCAAGGAGGGTCGCGTCTACAAGCTTCGGGATCTGACGGGCGCCCTGGTGGCCATGGAGGCGTTACCCAAAAATCTCCCCGAGGCCTCGGCGCTGTCCATCGAGACGCAGATTAAGAAATGTCGCGCCAAAATTGAGGTCGGCGATTTTGATGGCGCGATCACGAACGCCCGCGCGCTCATTGAGCATTTGTTGCTCGCGATCGAAGCCGAGCTCTCCGTCGATCAGCCACCGGCGTTCGATGGCGACATGGGGAAGCTGTTCAATCGAGTGAGAGGCCTTCTCAACCTGGACACGAGCCGCAAAGACATCTCCGACAGCCTCAAACAGGTTTTGACCGGGCTCACGTCGATCGTGCAAGGGCTCAGCGCAATGCGCAACAAGATGTCCGATAGCCATGGCACCACATACAAACCCGCTCGGCACCACGCAAAGCTCGCCGTCAATTGCGCCATGACGCTCGCCGACTTCATCTTTGAGACCAAGGCGTATCAAGAAGAAAAAGGCTTGTTGACCAAACGCCCGGCAAGCGGCGAAAAGAAGCGGTAAACGCCCTCGGCCCCACCGCCTCTCTACATGGTCGGGGCGCCTCCTCTGGCCAGTGTCGCGCGGGGCCGCTGCGGGCGCTCACAGGCCCCTGCGAGAACGCGACTCAAGGATCCGCGTCGCAACGCCGTTAACGAAGCATGGGGCCTTTATTTCGCCCCAAAACCGTCGCCGACCATTTCGGAAGAAACGGAACAGAGAGCCAAGAATGCGAGATTCGCCCCACCGGACGCGGCTTCACCGCGAGACGGCCTGCCGTTCCGGTTTCGGCCCGAGCCTGGGCCTGGGCCTGGTTCGCCCTAGCAACGCCATCCCCAAAGGCGCGCGGCCCGCATGATAAAGACCGGCACATTCGTGGTGAAGGGCGCTTACTATTACGACGCAAAGTCGGCCATCGAATCGGGCGCCCTGAAACCGGGCGCCTCGGTTTCCCTCAAATGCGACACCGCCAACCGGCACGACCCGGACGCGGTCGCGGTATATCTGAGCGCGACAAACCAAAAACTGGGCCACATTTCTCGCCAACATTGCGCGAGAGTCGGCAGGCTCATTAGCGGCAACAAGTTGCGCGCAGCACGGGTGGCCAAGGCAAGAAACGCCAGCCCGATCGAGCTGGAAATTCATGTGGAATACGAGGCTTCCGACGCCCCGGCGCGACAGGTGCCACCGGCCCCTGCTCCAAGCGACCTGATCGCGGCGTCGGCCAAATCGCTCCCGGAGAAGCCCGGGGTCTACAAGCTCACATGCAAAGCGACAGGGCGAATATACGTGGGCTCGTCCACGTCGCTGCGCAAGCGGGCGCATACGCACGCGCGCGAGCTGCGCGCGGGGGAGCACGCCAACAGCGCGCTTCAATCGGACTTCCGCACTTATGGCGGCGATCGCTTTGCGTTTTCTCTGGTGTGCGAATCACGCGACGCCCGGCAGGCGGAACTCCTAGAAGCGCAGTGCATTCGGGACGCAATGGCTGGCGGCAGAACTCTCTTCTACAACGCCACGACCGACGGTAAGGGAATAAGCGGAGCCGCGGCCGTAAGCGTCGCACCAGCCAATCCACGCCCAATTGACCGAATCATGCGCCCCGCTCGGCCCGCGCCGCAGGCATCAGGCCATGCCGTGAACACCGGGCAGCTCAGCGACGCGGGCCAGCCATCCCCCTCGTCAGACCCTCGCGGCCCCGCCGCGACGATCGGGCAGCCACGAAAGGGCGGCGCTCTGACCGCGAATCAAAAAATCGCGCTGCTTTTGTTGGCGTTGGCAATCGTTGTTGCGGTGATGCTGTCGTAGTCGTCGCGGCGCACCGAAAGGCGCGTTGCCCGGCAACAGAAGGCTAAAATTCGGTGCGCGCGACATCCTCGGCGCGTTGCTGGTGAAGGCCACTTTCGGGGTTGCGACGCCACGGTGAAGGCCACACATACCCGCCTCGCCGGCGTCTAATCGGAGGAGCGCAAGCCGGCTTCGGGCTCAGCAAGGGGATCGGCGCAACGCTTAAATTCGTATGCCTCGCCGAACGGTGGTGGCCACTGTGGCGCCGGTTGGCGCCAGCGGTGTCGAGGCGACGGCAGAGCGCGCCTGCGCCGCCTCGGTTCGCGCCACCACCGCCGCAAGTTCCTCGCGTTCCACATGCGCCGCCCACTGCGGCATCTTTTCAGCGCCGGCTTCTTTGAATATTTTCGCGACTTCCAGCGGATTCGAATGCCTCGCCAACGCGTCAGCGCATTCGAAATGCCCAGATCCTGCGGCGCGAGCAAAGGCCGATTCACCACGGTCGTTGATCGCCAACGGGTCGCTGAACGGCAACAATGCTTCGACCACTTCGCGATTCCCATCCAGCGCAGCGTTCATCAGGGCGGTGTCCCCCAGGACGTCCGCAACCTTCGTTCCGCCCAAGGGAGCAAGAACGCGCACGATGTCGAGGTGGCCACGAGAAGCCGCCATCATCAGCGCGTTGTCTCTCGAAATTGTGTTGGTCGCGTGCACGTCGGAGCCCGCCGCAATCAGCCGTTTCACGCACTCGGTGTGGCCGCGGTCCGACGCCAGCACCAGGGCCGTATCACCCCATCCATTGGCCAAATTGGCGCCACCTGCCGTCAGCAGTCGTTCCACGCACTGGGTTCGTCCCCCTTCTGCGGCGAACATCAACGGGGTCTCGCCGTCCCGGTTCGCCGCTGCGGCGTCGATGAAAGGAAGCAGCAGATCGATGCAACGCTCGTCGCCCGCGTCTGCCGCGAAATGGAGCGCAGTCCATCCGTTCTCGTCGGCGAGGGTGGCGTCGGCGCCGGCGGCCAGCAATGCCTCCACCAGATCGGGGCGCGGTGAACGGGCCGCCAGCATTAGAGCGCTGCGCCCGGTCCACTCGTCGGTCTCAGCGATCGTGGCATCAAGGTCGGAGTGAGGCAGCAGCAGGCGCGCGCCCTCCGAGGCCTTCTCGCCCACTGCCCACACGGCGTGCATGAGCGGAGTCCATCCCGTGTTGTTGCTCGTGCGCGCCAGCGCCCCGCCATCGACCGCCAAGAGCTGCTCCACACGCCCGGCGCGGCCGCCTGCCGCCGCGAGCGCAAGCGCGTTGTTGCCGGCCCAATCCGTTAGGGTGGCGTCCGACACTGGCAGCAGCAGATCAACGCATTGGGCGTAGTTGGCATCCGACTTCCGCGGGCCCGAGCTGACTGCGTGCATCAGCGCTGTTTTCGTCCCGAGGTCGGCGGCGTTCGCGTCGCTGTGCGGCAACAACAGCCGCACACACTCGGCATGGCCGCGGCTGGCCGCGGACATCAACGGAGTGGTGTCGTCCACATGATTCGCGGCGGCCTTGACCAGTTTCGCACCGCCCGCCGTCAACAGGGTGTCAAGACTCCTGGCCTTCCCCTCCTTCGCCGCGAACATCACCGGCGCATCGTCGTAGTCGCCAACGGGCGTCGAGGCAAGATTCGCGTCTCGCGCGAGAAGAGCTTTTATGGTTTCGGTGTCCTCCGACAAGATCGCGTCGTGCATCGCGCCGGAAGCGTCTTTGTGGGCGATGCTGGATTCGATCGATTGTGGCTGCGCGTTCATGAGGGGGCCTTGATTGTCGAGTTGTGTTCGGTTGGAAAACGGTCGGGCCGGGTCGGCGCTTGGTCGAGTTCGTCGAGGCAGCGCGCTTGCGATCACAAACGCAACGGTGCCGGCGCTGGCGCGTGCCGCGGAATGGGTGCGGGTGCGGTTTCCGCAAGGGAGGCCTCTTCCCCCTCGCGAATCGCCGAGGCAATGACGTCCGCTTCGGCTTGTGCGACGCGCTCTACGGCCGGAAATTCGATGTCGATATACAAGCGATCGAGATCCCTCGGCAGATCGTCGCGATCGGTCCGATTGGCATTGCAGTTAAAGGCCGCCAGGAGCGCGGTGAAGCGCACGCCCGAGACTTCTTCGATGCGCTCATAGATTCGCAGCAATTCACGCTGCGCTTCAACGAGGCCCGCCTTCGCGCCGTAGCGGCCTGCTTTGAGGGCGCGCCAACCCCTCCTCGCTTCGCTGATCGCGTCCGCCAACTCAGGGAACGGCTTCAAAAGCGCGTCGGCGCGCTCTCGCACGCGCAGCGACTCTTCGTCGCGCGCATGCTGTTCCGCCGCCAGCGTGTTCTTCGCCGCATCGAGCAGGGGGCGATAGGCATCAAGCTTTGCGCGGAGCGCGCACAGTGCGCTGCGCTCTTCTTTGGTTGCCCGCGTTGTGGCGGCGAGGTCGCGCAGCTCGGTTTGGATCAGGCGAAGAGCGCGATTCATGTCGTCCGTTTGCCGCTCGTCCAGTTCGGCCTCTTCTTCCGCGCGAATTTTGTCGGCGAAGGCGCTGAGCGCGGGTTCGCTCGCAGCGACAAACGCCGCGAGCTTGTTGCGCGTCACCGCCGAGTTGCCCACACGCCAGCTTCGTTGCTCGGGGACCCACTTCGCCGATTTGAAAACGCCCTTGAACGCATCTTTGAGCTCAAAAGGGAGCTTCACCAAAAGGGTTTCTCCGTCCGAGCTGGGAGTATGGGTAATGGAAGCATTGGCGTGAATCATGGCGGTCTCCGAAAGCGATGTGGCGATGTGAGTCGGTGTTGCGCCGCTTGCTTCATGGAGCCGCAGCGCATGCGGTGTCCCTTCAACCTACCGCTCGCGCGGCTGGCCGTCTCGTCCGCTACCGGCCATTTGTCGCGCGCAAAGCACCGTCAATCACCCCGCCGTCTCGCCCTCCATGGATTTGAATTTATGGGGTTCTCTCGGCCTCCCGCGTCGGCTTCATAGGCGCATTGCGCGAGGCTTCGCCTGCGCTGCTTGGGGCGTCCCGGTGGGTGTTGTGGCCACCGCATGGGCAGCCCGCTCGACGGCCTCCGCCTCGCCCCTCTCCGCCTTCGCCACCATTGCCTCCTTCGCGCCGGCCGCATCCTCCAAGCGCGCGGCCCAGCGCGGCATTTTTTCGGAACCCGTGCGCTCGAAGGCGCGAGCCACCTCGATGGGATTGGAGTGCGGCGCGAGCACATCGGCGCAATCGAATTTCTTGGCCCTGATGGCGATCGCGAATGCGGACTCGCCAGCGTCGTTGAGGGCCAATGGATTGCTAAGCGAGACGAGCGCTTCCACCAGCGCTGGATCGGATTCCCTCGCGGCGATCATCAAGCCAGTGTCTCCACGATCGTTCGCCTTTGCGCTGTTCCAGGCTGCAAGAAACGCCACCGCCCGGTCCCGATGTCGCCCGGGCTCGGTCATCGCGGCTTCGCCTCCGCTGTCGCCTTCGAGTCGATCGGGATTCAGATTGGAGTTGGCCGCACCCATCAATTGCAAGACGTCGCTGAGCTCTCGCTGTTCGATGCGGGCTGCGATCGACGGCATCAGCGCCTTGCAATTCTCGTCGGGCCATTCGTCCGCCAGAATTGCCAGAATTTCGCACGCCCGGGATTCGATCGCCTGCCGCTCGGGCGTGTCGGGCAGGTGTCTCGCTATTCGGTCGATGGTCGTCAGGTCGGTGGGTCCCAACAGCCACCGTGGCCTTTTCGGATCCGCAAGCGGCCCAAGCTTCTGTTGCATTGCTTCGCAGATATCCTCTGCCGGCACGCGATGAACGATGATGGCCACCAATTCGTCCACGCTTTGCGGCTGCCCGGCTATGGAAACCAGGTCCCGTTGTTCGAAGCCGACTCGCGGATCGGCGCCCGCTGCGAGCAGCATGCGCGCAGCCTCGATGTGCCCGCCCCAGGCGGCCCACCAAAAGGGCGTCTCCCAGGAGCCGTCAGCGAGATTCGCGACGGCCCCTCCGCCGATTAGGGCGTTAAGCGTCCCGGTGTCGTTCTTCCGTGCGGCCTCCATCATGGCCAGGCACGCCTCCTCGTCTTCTTCGGCGTCATATCGCGCGCGCACGAAGAGCTCTGCGTCCTCGGACAAGTGGGGAAGCAGCTCGTCGAGGACGTCAAGCGACAAGGGCAGTTTGTCGGCTTGCTCGCATCGGCCGACACACCGGGAGGCGATCCGATCGACGTGCGGAGTTTCGCAGTGAGGCACGAGCTCTCGCGCGCACAGGGCGTAGCGCATCGCGCAGACCCGTTCGAGCGCATCGGGCATCCACGTCCGGGCAGCGTCTTCGCTCGCCCGCGCCGGGTCAGGGATTTGCGCGCCCCCATCCAGAAGTGCGCGCAAACAGGCCGCCGCGTCTTTCTCCCGGTCACCGCCGGCCAACGACCCGACCGCCACGGTCAAGGCCGTTTCATTGTCCAAATTCGCCGCGTTCGGATCGCCGCCCATCGAAAGAATTTGGCGCACGGTTTCAGTCCAGCCGAATCGAGCTGCGCGCATCAAGGCCGACGTGCCAATGGCGTTTTCCGCGTTCACGTCCAAGCTTGGGCGCGCTTCGAGCAGAGCGTGAAGCCGAGCCCCGCCATCATCCCGCACGGCATCTGCGATCGCGAGCGCGCCGAGCTCCTGCCGAGCCCTGCGCTCGGCGTCGGGCAGCGGCGCAACCAGACCGCTCAGCAATTCTGCCATGGCGTCCAATTGGATCTGCGGCACACGATCCAGCGCCCCCGCGATGAGCGCGAGCGCTGATTCGAGCTCATCAGGCGTCGAGCGCGCGGCCAGAAGGTCAGTGATTTGGATGGCGTCGCGCTGCCGCTCTCGGCCCCGCCCATCGGGCTGCACGCTTTCTTCGCGGGCTGAATGGAATGCGGCCTGAATCGCGACTTCCAGCGCGTTGCGTGGCCACCTCCAAGCCGATTGCCAACCCTCTGCGCCGCTTAGCGCGAAATGCGGGTCCGCTCCCGCGCCCAGCAACACCTCAGCGCATTCGCGGTGAGCCATCTTCGCCGCAATGCCTAAGGGCGTGTGGTCGAACCCGTAACCGAAATCGGAACAATCGCGCCAACAATCAACTGGTGCCCCGGCGGCCAACAGCGCCGAGAGGGCTTGGGCGTCATTGCGCTTCACTGCGTCAACCACATCCCGCGACCGTTCGTCGCCCCAATAGGCGAGAAACCCGTTGATTCGCGCGGACTGCCTAGCCGATAAACCATCCCTCAGCGCCGCAGCAATCCCGTTCAAGGAATTGATCGCCTCCGGCTCAAAAGCAAACCTCGCTCGCTCGAATGCTTCGGCGACGAGCATCTCCGCCGCTGCGGAGTCGCAATAGGGAGCAAGCTCCGCAACGCATTCGATCACGCCGTCCCGGCACAACTTCGACAGGGCGATGGGGCGAATGGAAGCGTGTGGGTCTTCGAATCGATCGCCCTCGTCATCATCGTCATCAAAGCCCGAATCGTTTGCCACCCGGCTCGGCGGCCGAACGCGAGTCGGATTCGCTCCGGCTTGGACAAGCGCCCGCAGACATTCGCGCGCGGCGTCAGGATGCTTCCTGGCATGGAAGGCGGTCGCCTCCAACGCGCCGGAAGCGCTTCCCTCGAAGGTTGTGGCATTCACATCGGCCCCATGGGCAATCAGCGCGTTCACATCGTCGACGTAGCCCATCCCGCCCGCCACCATCAATGCGGTTTCCCGCCAATAAGCGTTTCTGGCCTCCAAGTCCACGTGCGGCATCCTCAGAAGCAATTCCCGAAGCGCCGTCGCGCCAGGGCTGCCAAGCACATCGAAAACCGAGATTGCGGCGGTTGTGGTGTTGCTCGTTGAATGGTCCATCGGCAGGGTCTTCTGGGGTGATTGTCGGGGTCAAAGCCAGCGCGGTTTCGAGTCGCCCACTAGAAAGGGGGGGTCGAGATCCAAGTTAGGCGCGCGGCCGGTGTAGCGCCATGCCGCCGCTCTGACGCATCCGACCGCCAATCGGATGGGGCGGAAAACCGGTCGCTTGTTTGCAATCCTCAATAACATTTTCAAGTGTTTAAACGCGTTGTTTGTTAGGCCTTGGTCCTGCGTGAAGGCGAGGCATTGGCGACCCGTCGTCGCTGCCGTGGCGCTGTGGAACCCGGCACCCTCGCCGCCCCGGGACGCGACATCCGATTTTCAATTTACAGCACCGTCAAGCCCATTTTGAAATTTATTTTGCCGAGGATTTTCTTCGCCGATTTCTCCGTGCGGCGCGACTTCACATGCGCTTCGGGCTGCGGCGCGCTCCCCGATCGGCCAGATTGGTGGAGCACTCGGCCAATTGCGCGCCGAGCGCGGCGGCGTCAAATCCGGCACGCGCTCGATCCGCGACCCGGCCCTGCCCGGCCTCCCGCAGGGCTCTCATCGCGCACGCGAGTTGCGACTCGTTCGCCCGTCCTGCGAGCAGCTCGACACAAGCGCCCGCAGCCTCCGTCGCGCCCTGTTTCGCCGCGGCGGCGGCCCACATCAAGGGAATCCGGCCGTCGTTGTCCGCCAGCGACGGGTCGCCATTCCACAGCATCGCGCGCACGCATCGGGCATCCCCCAGGCGTGCGGCCCAAGCGAGCGCGGTTTTCCCGCTCTCGTCTCGGGCGTGCGGGTCGCTAATCGGCAGCAAGATCAACGCCATGCGCCAATTGCTGTTTATTGCAGCCCACATCAACGGGGTTTTGCCGCTCGGGTCCTGCGCGAGCGGATCGCACACCCCGGCAAGCAGCGCGACGGCTTCGTCGCTTCCGTGGCGCGCGGCCAAACCCAACGCGTTCACACCGCACAGATCGACGGCGCGCGGATCGCTTCCGGCCAATAGCGCCGCCACGCATCGCGCGTTGGCAAGGGTCGCCGCATAAAGAAGCGCGGTCAGTCCATCGGTCGTGCGCACGGCATGAGGATCGCTGTGCGGCAAAAGGATTTCGATCGCTTTCGGATGATCGGCACGCACGGCTTCGAAGAGGGGCGTTCCGCCTGCGACGTCGCGCAACCGAGCGTCTCCATGGACAAGCGCCGCGCGCAACGCTTCAAGATCGCCGGTTCTCGCGGCGGCATTCAGCGCCGCCAGTCGATCGCTCTCATTCATTGGACTCTCCGTGGTCCCACCCATCCAACGCAAAGCCGGCGCCATCACAGGCGCCTCGGGCAGCGGCGGCCAGCGCGATCGAAGACCGTGGCCGCAGGAGCCTGTCGGCCGTCTGCCGCGGGAACATCGAGGCGATCGCAAAGATGAGCGCCGATCGAGAACGCCTCGACGCGCGCATACAACGCCTCCCGACCGGCTTCGCGCAGCAAGGCCAGCGCGCGAGCGAGTTGGTCTCCGTCTGAGCCTTCTGCGAGCAGCTCCACACAGCGACCCGCTTTGGGCCCCTCAGCCCTCGCGGCAGCGACGACAGCCGACTCGCCATGCGCGGCTATCGCCCTCACGTCGCTGAGCGGCATGAGCGCCTCCACTAGATCCGACCAGCCACACCGCGCCGCCCACATCAACGGTGTCAATCCCATGCTATCCGGCGCGCGTGGATCGAGATTTTCAACGAGCAATCTGACGCATGGTTTGCTTCGCGCCCGCGCGGCCGCGAAAATCGCGCTGTTCCCTTCTCCATTTTCTGCGAGCAAGTCCGAGTCCGGCAAAAGCAATCGCGCGCACTGGACGTGGTCGCCCTTCACCGCAAGATGCAAGGGTGTGTCGCCATTGATGTTCGTCGCGCGAGGGTTCGAGCCAGGCAGAAGCAGGCGAACGCATTGCAGATGCCCCGCGCCGGCGGCGAGGTGGAGCGCGGTGTCGCCCCGCTCGTTTGTGGCCGTCAAGTTGCAGTCTGTTTTGGCCAACTCGACGATCGCGGGGTAGTTCCCGGCGGCGGCCGCCATCACGATTTGCTCGCGCGGCCGCGCCACTTTGCCGTGCGCTTCGATCAGCGGCAAAAACGCTCCAATGCTGCGGGCAAGCGCGTCTTGTCGACGCGCGTCGACCGCCCCGCGCTTGCCAAGGATGACTTTTTCCACAAAGGGCACATGGCGCAAGGCGCGAACCATCGCATAAAAGATTGACTCCGAATCGCTTTCGCAGAACGACAGGATAGCGAACGCGCACTCGACATGTCCGGTGTGCATCGCGAGTTCTAGGGGGCGCAAGTTATCAGCGCCGCCGCGCGCCGTTATCAAGAGCGGATTGTCAGCGAGCATGCGCGCCACGCGTTTGGCGTCGCCGTCGCGCAGTGCTTGAAGAAACAATCCGTCTTCTTGGCAAAGAGAGACGCTTGGGGCATGTGCGTTCATGGCGAGGGTGTCGGGTCTCGTGCGGACGGGGTATTCGGCCGCGATCTGGCGTGCGGTCGGGAAGGCCGTGTTGCGTTGATTCTTCGGCAACGCACTCCACTCATCAACTTACCAGGCCGCCCACAGAATGTCCCGTGTCGCGGGCGCCGCTCATCCCGACCTCCAACCCGCGCAGCAGAAACGAGATCGAGCCATTTCGGCGATCATGTTTGATGTTTGGGCTTGCCGAGACATCACAATCGAGCGGTCGCCCGCGCTTCACGACGGTTCGATTGAGGCGCGAACCCGATTGAACATGCCAACTCCTCGCCCTCTCGAAGCGCCGCGAATCGCGGCATTCTGGCAGCGCCAAGGCGGTCGAGCGCCGAGCGCGCAACGGAGTTGTCGGCGAAGGGGGCGAGCAGGTCAATGCACGCGTCCGGGCGCGCAGCGGGCTTCGAGCCGCCGAGCCCAAGCGCGAGTGAAAAAGCCGAATCGCCACGCGCGTTGACCGCGCAGGGGTCGCTGTGAGGCAATAAGGCCTCAACGCATGCAGGGTGCTGCGCGAACGCCGCCATCATCAGCGGGGTCCACCCGTCGCCATCGCAAGCCAAAGGCTCGCTGTGCGGGAGAAGCGCCCGGATGCACTCGACATGCCCCTTCGTGGACGCGAGCATCAACGCGGTCGACCCATCGCGATTGCGATCGTGCGAATGGGCCTCGATCGATAGGGCTGACAAGCAATCCAAACTTCCGAACTCCGCGGCGCCGAAAAAAGCGTTGAGCGCAGCGGGCGCATCCCTCGCGAAATGCGGCGAGAGCACGCGCAGACATCCAACTCGATTCCATTTAGCCGCAACAGTCATTGGGTCGTCGAAGCCGGGTCGGCGAATCGCCGCAACCTCGGGCTGCTTCGCGAGGATATCCGCGACCTCGTTGTCGAGGCCGCCTCGAATGGCGGCGAGAAAGCGGACTCCGTCGTCGTTGATCATAGCCTCGTCGCGCGTTTGCGCAGGTGATTCTGTCGAAATTGGAGTTGTGTTCGGAAAAAGCGCGCCCCGAGAGTCGCGTTTGGGCCATTGTCGGGGTTCATCACAAGCGCATCGAGCGACGTTGCTGAACCGGGGCGGCGCCAGGCGCTTGCACGGCCGGGGTGCGGGCTAGGCCCAATTGTTCACCACTCGTCGCGACAACATCCCCTGTTTTGGTCGTGTTGGCCGCCCCCTTCTTGGCGGCCGCTTTTAACGCTGCGGCCTCTGCGCGTTGCGCTGTCTTCGCGCCCTGCTCGGCCGCCTTCGCAATGACCTTGGCCTCTTTGAACCGCATGAAGCCCGGCATTTTTTTCTCTGTGAATTTTTGGAGTGCTTTCGCTGCTTCCTTGGGTGCGGAAACTGGGGCCAACAGGTCGGCGCATTTGCTGTTTTGTTGTCTTATAGCTTCCCCCAGCGCGGTCCGCCCGTAGCCGTTCACCGCCAGGGGATCGCTCAACGGCAGCAGCGCTGCGACGGCCTCAGCGTTTCCGCACCGAGCCGCCAGCATCAGCGCGGTCTCGCCGTCTCGGGTGGTGGCCTGGGGATTTGAGCCGGCAATGATCGCGCTGAGGCATTCGGTGGGCAGTGCGGGGTCGGCAACGGCGGCGTAATGCAAAACGGTCCGGCCGCTGTTATCGGCCGCTGCTAAATCGCTGCCTTTGATCAGGGGGGCAATGGCGCTCGCGCGTCCGTATTCTGCGGCAATCAGCAGTGGTGTGTGGCCGCTATCCGTCCGCGCTGCCAGATCGCTTGCCGGAGCCAGCAATTCGATGATTTGTGTTTGCCGCTCGCCAAACCCCGTCGCGGAGTTCCGGTAATATCCGCCCCATTCGAGGCGCCCGGTGTGAGCCGCCCAGTGAAGAGGCGTCATATCGTTTTCAAGGTCCCGAGCCGCGAGGTCGCTCACGGGCAGCAGCTCCTTGACGCAGTCGACGTCGCCGCGTCGGGCGGCAAGCATCAACGGTGTCTCGCCCTTGCCGTTGGCGATCAAAGCCGCGCCCGTGCGAGACAGCAACCGGACGCTTTCAAGGCCGCTCACGTGCTCCAAGTTTTCGACCGCCCACATAAGGGCGGTGTCGCCATTTTGGTCCTCCGCCTGCGCGTCGCTGGACGGCAGAAGGAGACTCACACACTCAGCGAAATTGGGTTGTGCGGCCCACATCAACGCAGTCCTGCCCCGCGAGTCCTCTGCGAGAGCGTCGCTCATCGGCAAGAGCGTTTTGATAAGACTGGCGTGGCCATCGTGCGCAGCCAGCATGAGCGCAGTCCAGCCTTCCTCGTCGGTGTGCCGTGCCGTGTCGTTATCGATAAGGGCGAGCGCGGCGGGAATATCCCCTTCTTCAATTGCGGTGAAAAGCGCTTCCGAGCGTTCCGCGACACCGCTAGTCGATGCAATACCGTGTGTGCCCTTTGTGTTGTCCATGGATTGTCCTCACTCGTCTGTTCGGTGTCGACGGCGCCCCGCGCGCAGTGCTTTGTGGCGCATCACGAAGGGCTCGGTTTCGGGCGCTTCGCGCTTCGGAACAAGCTATCGCACAAGCCGAGTCGTGTCGCGCTTCGCGCGCCCCGCTCATCACATCCAAGGCGCCACGCGGCGGCCCCCGATCACAGCCGCCGAACGCCAACCGGTCGCGCCGCCGGCGCCGCGGAGGCTGGCTCCCGGAGTGGCAACTGGACAGCGGCCCCGGGGCTCGCCTTCGCGCTCGCGCGGTTCGCCGCAGCCCGTGCCCTTGCCTCCGCGTCTGCGGCCCGCTGGGCGAGTTTTGCGCCCTGTTCCGCCGCCTTGTTCAACGCCTTCGCCTCCTTCTCCCGCGCCCACTGCGGCAGGCCCTCGCGCCCACGCCGCCTCCACATTTTCTCCGCCGCCTTCGGCGAGCTGGCCATGGGCAAGGCGTCCGCGCACTCCTGATAATCGCATGCGACAGCCATGTCCAAGGCGGTGCGGCCGTCCGCGCAGATCGCGAAGGCGTTGCTGTGCGGCAGGAGCGCACGGACGCAGCCGGCGTTGCCATTCAGCGCAGCGCGCATCAGTGGTGTCATTTCGTTCGTGTCGACCGCCTTGGCATTTGCGCCGGCCGAGAGCAGGAGTCGGACCCCCTCGTGTGGATCGTCGGCGCTGCGCGCGGCAAGATGCAACGCCGTCTCGCCGTCTCGGTCGGCTGCCGCGAGATCGGATCCGGGCAGCAACGCCTTGATGGCGCGCGCGTCGCCGCCTCGCGCGGCCACCATCAACGCAGTGAGCCGATCGCCGTCGCGAGCGTCCAAATCGCTCAGGGGCGCAAGCAACTCGACCGACTCGGGTTCGCCGCGGCTCGCCGCGATGTGCAGCGCGGTCTGTTCGGAATCATCCTCCGCGCGCGGATCGCTCGCGGGCAGGAGCAACGACACGCACTCCGCGTTGCGCGCCGCAGCATGCATCAAGGGCGTCTGGCCATCGCTGTCGCGCGCGCCGGCGTCTGAGCCCGGCAAAAGCGCTTCGATGCAAGCCGCCCCGGCGCAATGCAATGCGGTTTGCCCAAATTTGTCCGCAGCCAACGGGTCGGCCCCGGCTCGCAGCAGCGCATCGAGCGCGGCGCGGTCGTTTAGGCTCGCCGCCAATATCAGAGGGGTGGCCTGGTCTATGGATCGCTTCGCATTCACGTCGCTCCGAGGCGCAAGCGCGGCGGCGCAGTCCGACGCGTCGCGCAGCAAGGCGTGAAGCAAGGCCGAGTCGCCGTTGCTGTCAACGGCATGAGGGTCGCTCACGGACAGGAGCGCGTTGACGCAATCGAGGCCGTCCGGGCGCGCAGCGAGCATTAAGGCTGTGAGGCCCGACGTGGATCGCGCCAGCGGATCGCTGTGCGGCAGGAGCTCATGAACACAATCCGCATAGCCGAACCTTGCCGCGCGCATGAGAGCGGTCAGGCCGGCTTGACAGGTGGCTTTGGCGTCACAGAGAGGCAGCAGCGCTCGAAGGCCTGCAATCCAGCCGTTCTGCGCTGCGAGCATGAGAACCGTGCAGCCGCGGCCGCCTTTGTGTCCTGCAGTTTGCGCGTCGATGAGTTCAAGCGCCCGGTCATAGTCCTCGGAGCACACCGCATGTAACAATTCTTGGCCGCGCGCTTTCGCCGTCGGGCGGCGTGTTGAAGCAGTGCTCGAATCGCTCATGAAGTGATCCGGTGTCCCAAGCCCGCTGTTGTTTGCCATGCGTCCGTCTCCAAGCTGTTTTTGATTTCAATTCGGCGGCGGTGGCCGAGTGCGCGTGTCGTGGCGTATCAAAGCACCGGCCTGCGCGCGCGTTGCCGCTCGGGTCAAGCTATCGCATGGGCCGATCTGTGTCTCGCAGCGATGCCACCGTCCATCGCAAGAAAGAGACCGCGCGACAGGGGCGCCACTGCGCCATTCAGTTCCTGCGCCTAGATGCGCGTCGTCGCCACCCGCAGGCGCAAGCGAGAGCGAGTCGCGGCATCCGAAGGACCAAGAAACCAAAACGGCCCGAAGGCCGTCGACGGAGCAAGAGTTTGCGGCACGATCGAGCGAACCAGGGCCGCAGCGCGACAACTTCAACTGCCGCGCTGATTCGCGCCGATTATCGTCAGGAGATCCTCCCGTGCCGCTTGATTCAGGCCTTCAAACGGAACGATCGGATCCCGTTTCTCGCCCGCCTCCGCCGTGGCGCCCCAGAGATCGCCAAGGGTGCGACCGGAAACAATATCGCTGCGCAACGAGTCGATGGGGACGCATTTGGCGCGCAAACTGTCGCGTTCCTGAATTTTCTCCGCGCTAACGCGGGCAGCCAAGGCGTCGCGGACTCGCTCGACATCAGCCTCGTCACTGATTTCGACGACTTCGACGGGAAGGAAGCGAACCGTGAATTGCAGAAAGAGCGCGCCCGCGAGTTATTGGGCGATGACCCCACGGCCGTGGGATCTTGCGAGATCGACAATGGACTGATAGGCGGGGCTCAAAAACAGCTGTGTGAGGGTCATAAAACACTCCGGGTCTTGGGTAGGCCCGCGAGATGCGCGCCGCTCCATTCACCGTAAAACGCGAGCAATTGACTTTCCAGGCCGCCGATCTCGTGAGCCGCACCGCCGAGCGCGAATCGCGGACAAACGGCCCCCTTATAGTCGCCGAGCTTTTTCGCCGCAGCCGGATGTCTCGCGCGACTGACTTATCCGATATTCATTGGGCTGCTCGGTGAGCACCCCAACATCATTGCGCGGGTCCCGACCGGCTTGCTCACCCTCCGCCACCACCGAGGCGATTTCCGCCGCCTCCTGCCGCGCGGCGTAAAGCGCCAACCGTTCCACGCATGCCTCTTTCCGCCGTGTCAGTTCGCCGTGTCCAATCATGCCTGGAACCCGGGAGGCAGTTTTCGCGGCAGTCTCGCCGTAGCAATTCCGCGCGGTCGGGTTCGAGACCGGCAACAGCATCTCGATGCATCGCAAGCAAAGGCTTCGCGCGGCAAAATGCAGGGCCGTGTTGCCACCCTGGTCGACCGCCTTGGCGTCGCTGCGAGGCAGGAGAAACGCAACGGCATCGGCGTTGCCGTCGTCCGCCGCGAGCATAAGAGCGGTTCGTTCCAGGATGTCCGCGGCCGCCACGTCGGATGCTGAAAGCAGCGCCTTCACGCAGGCCGCGTGCGGATTTACCCCTCCCAGGTCGGCTTGTGTGCGCGGAACGATCGCTGGCCAGCCCAAATCCCAATCCGGACGAGCCGCTCGCATCAAAGGCGTGAGCCCCCGCCAATCGCGCGCATCGGGTTTTGTCGTCGGCAGAAGCATTTGAACGCTCTCGACCCAACCCCCTTCGGCTGCGTAATGCAGCGCGGTCTCCCCGTCCTCGTCAACAGCGTTCGCGTCGCAGTGTGGCAAAAGGATCTTTACGACCTCCGTCACGCCAGCGCGGGCAGCCCTCATTAGTGGCGTTCGGCCCACACCGTCGCGCGCGTCTGGCTCGCTGTGCGGCAAAAGCAGTTGAACCGCATCGGCGCGCCCAAAGGCCGCCGCCGCATGAAGCGCCGTGTCGTCGAAACCTTCAACCGCCGGGTCCGCATACACCGCCGGATCCCCATACGGCAAAAGCGCTTCGATGCATTCGATGGAACAGCGCTGGGCAGCATGAAAGATCGCTGTTTCATGGGCCACGACGCAACGCGCCGTCTCGTCGTCAGCGAGCTCAATCACGCGCGCAACATCGTTCGCATCCAGCGCTGCAAACAGCTCCTTGGCGCGCTCCTCGACGATCGCCTTGCGCGAGCCAAAATCCAAGGCTTTGTTGCTGTCGGTCTTCTCAATCATGGATCCCTCTTCGTCAAGTCGTGCTTTGCCGCGGGTGTGTGAGTCGGCTGACTCCACCGATCGCCCGCCTGGCTCGATCAGTCCACCCTGCCGTCGTTCAATGGATGCTTGGGGATGGGATCGCGCCGGCGAGCAGCTCGACGCAACGCGTCCGGCGGTTGCGCAGCGCGAGACCCAACGCTGTCGTTCCGACCGCGCTGCCCGCGCTGAGGTCGCTGACCGGCATCAAAAACTCAACGCATTCGTGATGCCCATGATCGGCTGCAAGCATCAAAGCGGTGAGCCCCCCTGTCGCGCGGGCCAACGGATCGCTTGCAGGCAATAACGCCCGGACGCATTCGGGGTGCCCCATCATCGCGGCCCACATCAACGCGTTCGTGCCGTCGCCCGCTTGCGCCTTCGCGTCGCTCGAACGGAGCAAGCGCTCCACGCAAGCGCGGGCCCCGCAGCGAGCGGCCCACATCAAAGCCGTCAATCCGTCGTTCGCCCTAGCCAGCGGTTCGCTGATCGGCAGCAACAAATCGACGGCGTGTGTGTTGCTCGCCATTGAAGCCAACATCAACGCAGTGAGCCCGGCTTTGTTCGCCCGCGCCGCCGCAGCTTTCGCGTAAGGCTCCGTGGCCAGCAAGCGAATGCATTCCGCGGATCCGCTCGCGACGGCCAATCCCAGGGCCGTCAGTCCGCCCGGCTGGGCTGCGGTGGTGTCGCTGCGGGGCAGCAAGAGCCGCACGCAGTCGGCGTCGCCCGCCTGCGCTGCGAGCATGAGCGCTGAGTCGCCTTTATGATCCCGAGCGTCCGCGTCGCTCAGATCCAGCAAGGCAGCCACAAACACCGGGTTTTTCGCCCGCGCCGATTCGATCAGGGCCGTGGTTTTTGTCGTCGCGTGCGCATTGCGCGCCCACGCTGCGGCGCTCGACCATTGCAGCACTTTGAGGAGCGCGCGCTCGTTGTTGGATTGGACCGCCTGGATCAACGGGTTGGTTTGCATGTGCGGGGAGGCGAGGGTCGCTCGCATTCGATGGCTGGATGAGGATGAGTGTGAGCTGCGGCTCGCCCTTTCAACTTAACGCCGAGCAGGGCGTTTGTCGCGCCCAAAAAACTGCCGCCGAGCGCCTCAATAAAACCGCCGAGCGTTGGACTGGTGGCACGCTGCCATGGCGCGAGATCGGTCGAACGGTTCGGGCGCCGACATTTCATTTTCTTACCAGCGGCTACCCAACGCGGACTGGCGGCCACGACAATCCACGGTCGGGGCGATAGGTTGAGGCAAGCCGTGGCCATCGCCACGATTCAGCAAACCCATCCCAACGGCGCCCCGTGGGGCGAATCGGAGACCCTGACGATGAACACGACTCTTCTAGACGAAATCACGCGCCCTGCGCGCAGCTACACTGCCCGTGGATTTGTGATCGGCGCCCTCGCCCTCCCCTCGGCGTCTTTTCTCATCTGGCTTGCCTTGCTTGCTTTCCACGCCGCGGGCGTTTCGCTGGGAGTGGGTGCAACTCTGTCGGTGGTTTTTTGCTCATTCCCAGCGATGAGCCTGTCGATGTGGATCAACATGGCAGACGACGCGGGGTGGGTCGGCTTGTGCCGCGGCTATATCATGGGGACGGCGGCAGTTGGCGCTTTAGTCTGCGCCGTTTTGTGTCTGGAACTGCCATCGACTCTCAATCTGACGAACAGCGCGCAGCAAGCTCCGCAATCCACCTCGACGGCAGCGTCGCTGGGCCACTGACCGCAAGTCGACATGCGAAGCCCCTTTGGTGTTGTGGGCGCATCGCGCCTCATGGCACTCGCGCCCTGCCCGAGCGCTGCCATTGCGCGTTGACACCATCCCGCCTGACCGGCGCCCACGCCGCGCGGCACGCTCCGCAGTCGATCGCGACCCTGGATTCGCTGCGCCACTGAGCGCGCTATCGTTGTCGCCATTGGCGACTCTTCTGAGGGCGCCAGCGAGGGCAACGGGTCCCGGCACGGCTGTGGAGTGCGCCATCGGACGATGACGGTTGCACAGGAGAACGCAAGCCCAGCACCCGCATTGAGCGCCTTCACGCTTCGGGTTTTGGCTCGTCAGATTTTCAGCTTTACTTGCGGGGCGTCGAGGACTTCCCGGCCGCGGTTGTCCCGGCCGCCGGCCGCGCGATCGCAGCGAAATCCGAAACGATTCGAATGACGGTGCGCCGATCGTGCTCGGACAGCCCGCTGAGCATTTCCGCAATGACCACGGCGTCTTCCTCGACACGTCCCTTGTATTCGCCGAACAAGACACTGATTGGGCATCCGAACAATTCAGCGAGCTGAGTTAGCCGGAAAATGGTGGGGGCGATCACGCCGTTTTCGAATCGAGAAACGGTTTCCTTCTCGACGCCAATCGCGTCGGCGACACGACTCTGTGTATAGCCGGCCGCCTTTCTTTCGCGCGCGATAGCCGTGCCCACTCTACGAGCGAGGGCTTCGCCGCCTGTTTCGCTCCTCGCGGTCACGGTGATCTCCTCGCGTCACTAAAAAACGACGCCAGACATCATTTTCCAACCGATCCCCGTTCACGAATTGACGCTTAACGTTAATATAGTGACGCATTACGTCATATATTACAACCTTGAAAGCATGCCAACTCAAATCCATTCACGGCGGCTTTCATTTTTGGACGATGGGGCATATGAAAAAGAAAATGATTTGCGCGGGGTTTGCCGCTATGGCTTTGGCTGGATGCGGTGGCGGTGGGGGCAATGGCGGCAGCGCGCCCACGGGTTCGACGAGCAGCGGCACGGGGGCATCGGCCACCCCCGCGCCGATTGCCCTGCTGGGGGCGCCCGGACTCAGTGCCGCGGGCGCGCTGACGCCAACGGGCGACGTGGTCAACGACTCGCTCGCGTTCATGAACAACATGCGCGCCCAGTTGGGTCTGTCTGCGTTGACTTACGAACCGGCCGTGTCGCAGGCCGCGGCGAATCACGCGATCTATCTGCAAGACAACAACCAATCCGGCCACTACGAAACGGCAGGCCTCCCGGGCTACACCGCCTATTCGCCGGCCGACCGTGTCGCGATGTATTACTCCACCAATTCTGTCGGCGAAATCGCGGCTGACATTGGCGGCCCATTCACGTCGTCGACCGAGGCCGTCAGCGCCCTGTTCGACGCGCCCTTTCACCGCGCCATCGTGCTCTTCGACACGCAAGGGGTCGGCATCGGCCAGGGCGCGGCCAACACGAATCCGGCCGCGTTTTCGACGTTCGTCGCGGACTTCGTGGATTATGTGCAAAAGACGCCGGACAGCGCGCTCATCGCGTATCCCTATAACGGCGAGGCGAATGTGAGCCCGTCCTGGGTCGCCAATGAATCGCCAAATCCATTCGCCAACGCTCCTCAATACGAAGGCCAAACAGTCGGCTATCCGATTACCCTAAGCGCGGCGGGCAATGGCGCGTTCTCGAACGTGGCGTTCGCGATCACGAGCGCTGCGGGCGTCGCCATTCCCTGCCAGGAAACGGACAATTCGAACAATTCGGAGGCGACCCGCCTGGCGATGTGCGTGCCGTTTGAGCCGCTGGCGGCCAACACGACGTATACCGTCACCGTCACGGGCTCTTTGACAAACACGTCGATCCCCACGCCGCAGGCCTTCTCCGTTAGTTGGTCCTTCGCCACGGGCGCAGCGGCAGCCGTCGCCAATGCCCAGCAAGCGCCAGGCAGCCAAGCCAAACGACTGCCGACGATCTTGAACTCGGTCTTGAACTAAGGGGAGCGGTCATGTCCATCGCAAAATTCGCAAGCGGTCGCGCGGGGCAACTCGCGGTCCTGGCCGCGATTGCCGCGTCGACAGTCGCCTGCGCGACAACCGCTGCCGCCAGCGAGACGTCCCTGCCCGCGGCCGCGCCGCTCACGGTCGCGCAAGCTCCCTCCTTCGCGGTCGGCACTCAGTGGGAATTCAGCCACACGAGCGCGTTGGAGCGAAGCCAGAACAAGAGCTTCACGCAAAAAGTTGCGAGCGTCGCGGGCGGCCACACCAAGCTCGTCGTGGGCAATGACGGCTCGATTGTGATGGACGCCAACACGAACATCGAGCGCTCGGGCCAAGCGGTCTACTCGCCGAACGATCAGACTTTGCAATTTCCCCTGAGCGTCGGCAAGTCGTGGTCCGGCTCGTATGTCTACACGAGCGGAAGTTGGAGGACCCAATGCGATCGCGAGGCAAAAGTCGTCGCCATCGAGCGCGTCTCGACGCCAGCGGGCGACTTCGACGCTTTCCGAATCGAAGAAAAGACGCTGTGGCAAACGAGCGCCTCCGTCGGCGGAACGGGCGTCACGCGAGCGACGGCTTGGTATGCACCCGCGGCCGGGCGAATCGTGAAGATGGACTATCAGGACATCCCCATCAAAGGGCCGGCTACCACCACGGAAACGGTGCTCACGCGCTACGCGCCCGCGGCGCCTTCGGACGCGCAAGCGGCGAACTGATCGTCCGGCGGCTCCGCGCTGCCGGCGCTTGCCTTCGCACGAATCATCCGTCAAAAGCCCCGGCCCCTCACAGGCGCCCGGGGCTTTCTCCATCGGCCGCGCAAGCGAGCGCACAAGCCCTTTCGCCCCTCCCCCGTCGTGGGCGCAGAGTCTCGACCGCCTTCGCTGATCGGGCCCACTCATCGGGTAGCCGAAACCGATCGACCGCCATTGGCGCTTTCGCGCCCGCCGCGCGTCATCGTTCAATGCCACAAACACCGCTGTTGTCCAGAAACCAGGCATTCCTGAGCGTGGCGGCCGAGGCGATTTCCGCCCGGCGGTGTTGACGGGACGGTTTTGCGCGCCGTAAAACGCAGAGGTCCCACGGGCCTGAAAGGGCTCGGTGGTCGAGCGATGCGCAAAGCTCGGGATCCAAGCGCCGCCTGGCGAATGCGTCTCTTCGCCGCCGATAGCATTCGGCGATAAATAACTGCTAGACGAGCAGCTGCGAGGGCTGCGAACTCGGAAAGAGCCCCGACCACGGGCTTTTTTTATTGCTCGCGCCCTGCGCGCGGGAACACAGCGAGGCTTCGTGCAGCCACAAACAGACAGGGGCTATTGCCCTCTGTCGCGACTGCCCAGCCCCCAAACCTTGGCGACCCACAACGAGCAGTGCCAAGGCCTTCCTATGCGGCCACGGCGTGCAATCGCACTGCGCCGCAATGCGTCTTCGCTTCCGAGGACATCGCCTGCGCACCCGCGCCCAATTCTCGGACGGCATCGCTTGCGCCAGCGTCGAGCAACGAGAGGAGCGGCGCCCACCGGGCTGCGTTCGCAGCGGAGAAGTCCTCGGCTTCGGGCATTCGAAGCGGCCGGAGCGGGAGAATGTTGTCCGCGGGAGCGAGCGCCAACGCCAAGGGATCCGCGCCCGCTTCGCTGCTGTTCCCCAACACGCGTGCGGCGAACCAGAGCTCGTTCGCAAACGGCTTCGCCTCGGAAAGCTGTTCGTCCCGCGCCCTCATGGCGCGGGTGCGCGACGATTTGACCCGCAACGCGGTCTCGACCGGTCCGTCCTCAAACCGTGCGTCCTCGAAGCGCTCATGGTCGTGGGCTCGCCATGCCCGGGCACTCGTTGAGCCGGTCCGCTTCGGCGCTGGCCTGACGCGGCTGGTCGGGGCGTAGATCACCGTCACGACGGTGTTGTTCATGATTCGCGCGAGCAAGCCGGTCGCCCTATTGATCGGGACGTCGCGAGGGGCTCGAGAGTTTGCCCGCAGCTCGGCCTCCGCCCGGACTCGGCAACTGCCAATGGTCGCTCGAAGCGCGTCGACGTCTACCCCCGCATGGTGCCGCAACAATTCGAGCAGGTAATGATCCGAAGCCACAGGTCCCAAATGCGGAGCAAGGGCGCCGATCAATGCTCGCGCATCGAGCCCTTGCGAACGCTCGAAAAAACGCACGATGGCGTGGTCGGTGACGATGAACGGCGCATCGGGATTTCGGTCCGCCGCTTCGCCCATCGCAAGCTGCCGTTGGCCGCACAGCTGTTGCAGATTCTTTTCGTTCTCGCTCTCTTGCGTTCGAGCGTGCGCAATTTGCCCTTGCACCGCATGCTGCTGCGCCAGTGCCCACTGGGCGTCCCGCTCTGCGGTCTGGGCGCGAACCGAGTCCGATTCCGGCGCTCGGGCTTTGAGCATCGCCAGCTCTGACGTCAAGGCGTCATTGCGAATTTCGAGATGTTGACGCTCGTTCGCCAGTCGCGCACCCGCTTCTCGCAGCGCCGCGATCCTTCGGCACAAGCTATCCACCAAGTCTCGCAGCTCCGCATCGCTCTCCGGCAACCGGAAATCTTGGGCAACGTCGATCGCCGTTGCGGGATGTTTCGCCGGGGTGGCGGGCGTAGCCAACGTGAATTTGCGCGTCGCGCGATGTTGAATTTGCTTGCGGTGTTTCATGGCGGTCTCCGGGCATTTTTTGCGCGCCGGTTGTGGTCGCGCGAGCGGTTTTTGTGGGCCGGAAGGGGCTGGGAATCCGCTCCCGGAAAAGCTCCAAGCGGCGTGCGCCTGGTCCCTTCAACCTATCGCCGCCATCCAAAAAAGTCCCTTTGCGGGCCACCCACAGGTCCGACAAGAAACACCGTTCAGCGCCGAAAATCCCCTCGCGCAGCGCCGTCATTCAGCCGCCACGCCGGAACGGGGGTTGAGGCCACCCACTGTCTAACCGCAAGAATTTGCGCTCGCCCACGAGCGCAAGCCGTCGGCAAAAAGTTGCCGGTTTTGCGCAACTTCTTGCGGATTCGGTTCGAGGGATCGGCGCATCGCGTCGCCAATACGCGGCATCCGTGGCGCAACGGTCGGAAAAAAGTTGCCGGTTTCCGGCAACTTTTTGCGTGTTCGTGCCGACCGCAATCGGCAGCGGGATTGTCCGGCCAGACAGGGCTCATGCCGCGCGTCGGCTGCGGGCGCGTCGTCTAACGCTGGAATCCGCGCGGCCGCAATGCCGCCGGTTGGGCATCCCGTTCCCGCTCAATGTTCAGCGCCTCTTCGCGCGCGGCATATCGGTCTGCCGCGAGATGGCGGTCTAGGCGTTGGCCGAGGTGCCCTGCCGCGTCGCTCAGGGAAACGAAAACATACGGTCCGTTGGCATCGCCTTCACGAAGCCGCGAGCTATCGATCGAGTCGCGCGCTGTCGAATCGGGGCCTTCGGAGTGGACGCTCTGCACCGAAAACACCTGAAAGTTGTCGGGGCCCAGCTCGCGCACTTCGAGCCGCGTTTGGCTTATGAGCGGCACCATTTCTCGGCCGCCGCGAAGGGGGACGAAGCCGAGCTGCTCCGCTCCGAAATGGCAGGATGCGATACGCAGCTCGCCCGGCGCAAAGAGCGCCATTTTTTCGCACAAGGCGTCCCACGCTTCGCTTTCGGTCGGCATGGCGAGCGTGTCGCCGTATCGGGCACCCGCGCTTCCCACCCAGAGGTCGCGACCAATTTGCACCGGATCCGGGTGGGCCTCGACGCGCCCCCTGCGTGCTTTGCAAATCGCGATGCGCTGCGCGCGCTCCACCGCGGCCAGGCGCTCGGACTCGATTTCGGACTCGGAACGGGGAGGGGATTGCGGCTCGGCCATGCGTCGCTCCGGCGTGGAAGAGGTTGCGTCGAATCTGTGGCGACGGGGCCGGTCGGCGATCCCGTCGCACGTGCTGACGCAATGGATCAGGCGCCGGAGCGCTTAGGCGTCGTCACCCTCCCAGAGATGCGCTGTCTCCGCAATTCCGCCGGTCGGGAGCTGTGGCGCCCGCCCGAGGCGGTCCGGTCGAGCTATTGAAAGTCTGCCCCGCCGCCGTCGCGTTTACGAGACACCCCTTTGGCGAGGGGCTGGCGCGCCGCAATTTTCGCGCTTATATTCCCTTCCGCGTTGAGCAAAGCCATACGTTCCCGGCTTCAACGCTTGTGCAAGTCGGCGCGAATAATCGGCGCCCCGCCCCAGGGCGGTGGCCGCGCCGGCTTACTATTAAGGGCTGCACGCCCGACCCGCGAACGCTCTGGGATGGGCGCGCGGTGGCGCCGCCAAGTTGCGGCGCAGTCAAAACTTGCGCTTGTGTGTCGGGCAAGCGGGCATTTCGCCCACGTGCTCTTGTCCGACGGGAATTTCCATCAGAGGATTGAACGCCGCCCAGCGGTTTTCGGCCTTTCCCCCACAACGCGCCGGCATCTCCGCACTCGCTCGGCCGCATTCCAGCGGCCGGCTTGCTCGTGGAGATTCGCCATGCCGTTGCTTCTCATCGTCCGTGTCCGCCCTCACCGCTCGCTGTTAGCCGGCGGCAGCCAGCCGCTCCGCGCGACGCCTTTGCGCTTCGCCTCGAAGCCGCAAGCTCGGGCTTCTTCCCCAATCGCCGTCAATCTTCTCGCCCTTCCCTCGCCCAATCGACGCAGAGGAATCCTCTCTTTTTTCGGGTTTTCGGTTCGCTTCTTATTGGCGCGTCAGCTCGCCACTATGCGCCGCGCCAAACCAAACTTTTGAGATGTTGTTTTCAACAAAAACTGATCGAACGGAGAACACCATGAAAGCGAAAACCGCAAAGCAAAAAGCAGCAATGAAAGCCGCCCAACTCGCCGCTTCGCGCAACAATGCCGCCGCGTTGCAAGAGCTCGAAACGGCAATGAAAGTCTTCGAGGTTCCATTGCGATTGGCAATCCGCAACAACAATCCGGACGCTCTGGCGGCAACGATAGGCGCGCTCCTGGCCGTAGCCGACAGCGCGCCAGCGCGAATCAGGAATCAGGCGCTTTTGGAGGTGGAACGGCACTGGCATCACGCGCTCATGCTCGCAGCGCGCCTCAATCGCATTGAGTCGACCTTGAAATTGGCCGTCGGCCAGGGGCGAGGCTACGCCGCGTTGCAAATCGCGCTCAGACTCGGCCGCCTAGCGCTCTTCGAAGCGCTGCTCGCAAATTCCGAACCGGAGCTAATCGAGCGCTGCGGCCCGCTGCTGGGGGACGCTGTGAGGAGGGGTAAAACCGAATTCGTCGCGCCGCTGCTGACTCATGAACCTCTTCGCGCGCTGAATCTTTTGGTGCCCTTGGTGAAAGCCAGCGCTGGAAACACGAAAATGATCGCGACGCTGGCGCGCGGCGCCACGCACCTCTACGGATACATGGTTGATCCGACGTCCGGCGAGGGCTTCGACGTGGAAGGCTTTAACCTTCTGATGTCCGCTTGCATCGCGGGCGATATGGGGTTGGTGAGATTGCTTTTGCCGGTGACCGATCTTGCCGCAATCGACAGCCGTGGCTGCGATATCGATCACTGGGCTCGCAACAACGATGAGTGCGTGAGGCTGCTCGCAGAAGAACGCGCCCGCCGGGTCGCCGCGGCCGAAGCGAGCGTATTGGCGGGGGTTGTCTATCCAGGCGCATCGTTCGTGGAGGCCGATTCGTCGGCGTTGGCCCGCATGTCCGCGCTCAGCGCGCGGCGCGCGCGGCAGGCCGTGCGTATTTGATCGCGAGCGCTCACCGCGCTGTTCTTTGCGCAACACTTTGCGCAACACAAAAGCCGGGTAAGCCCGGCTTTTTTCATTGCTTTGGGGCGGCCCTATCCACCGGCAAGCGTGAAGGCACTTGCAACTGATTTCCGGGTGTTAAAGCCTTCGCGAGCGCGCTGGCAAGAACGGCGCAACGGCCGATTCAGCGCGTGCTTCGTCGCGGCCGCCAAGCGTGTCGTCGCCGCTCGATGGGTGGCCGGGCGCCTTGCTGTTCGCAAGACCTGCCGCGGCGGCCAATGCCTCCGCCTCAATGACGGCGTCCGCCTGCGGGAACATCCGAGCAAAATCCCTCGTCGTCACCACGCCTTGGCGTCTGAGGAGGTCTATTCGTTGCGCCGTGCAATAGAGCGCGGTGCTGCGCGCGGGGAAGGTGTCTCCCGGTTTCACGGTGGCCTTTTCAAAGCTCAGCGGCCCCACTGCATTCCCGTCGAACGAGAACTCAAAGAGCCGACTGCTGTGGCTGTTGCCGTTGCACCCCAGCAAATCCAAGAGGATTTGGCCCTTCACGCCCCGCTCATTCAGTGCGCGCTCAACGGCGGCCATCCAACTTCCCGGGCGCGCGTGGCTCAAAGAAAGACAAACCGCAGCAAACCGATCTCCGGGCAGAAAGTCGATCGCAAAGTGCCGGTTGCTCGCCTCGGGGTTATTGAAATCGAAGCATGGGCTTCCCTCGTCGTCGCGCCAGTCGTCGGAGTCGTCGACGTCGCGCTCGTCTTCGAATTGGCTTGGCTCGCCGCGATTGGCGTTCTGCGCCTCGTCGTCGCTTTCCCTGCCAACCGCGGCACGTGCCGGCTGGCCCGCGGCATCTGTATCGGATGTTTGCATGACAGGATCTAGGCTCACTGGTCAACGCACATTAGGGATGGATCGAGCCTTCAAGATAGCGCGCTCAACACGTCGTCCGCGCAGCGCGCGACGACTCAAAACCATTGGGCGATGTGGTGCGCGACTGCGCCCCAGAACCAAAGCGCGGTGAGGTAAAACAGCACCCCCGCCACAATCTGGCCATAGAGTCCGGATCCGCCCAGCATGGCCGCGCCGGCGTCGCTGATCTCTTGGTCAGCCCAGCCTTTCGTCGTCGAAGGAATGAGCAGCGTCCCGAAGGAAAGCACGGTGAGCAGGACGCCGATCAGCGTGAGAACCGCGCGCGTGGACTCGCCGGCGTTGAAAAGCCAACCCATTTGGATGCAGAGAAACACAACGGCGGACGACAGGAAGCAGAAAGCCCGCAAAGCGGTGAAACGCTTTTCGGCGGCCTGGCCCGCTCCGGCCAGTCGCGACAGCAGCGCAAGCAACAGGGCGCCTCCACCTGCGCCCAAGACGACAAAGGGCGTCGCGTCGTGAATCGCAAATATTTGATGGATCTGACCGCTCGCGTCGGCGCCCAAAATGATCGCGCAAGCGGCCATCAGCGCCATCCCGAGGCTTGGCCGTTTCGAGAAAAAACGCCCGCCCTTGTCAAAGAAATAAACCGCCAAGAGCGCCGGCCCGAGCAGCGCAACGGCGAGGTGGCCAATGGGCAGATTCGAAACGAAGGCCGCGCCGACGAGGCTCAGCGCCGCAAGCAAGGCGGCGACCAGCGCTTGGTTGGACGTGGGCGCGCTGGAGGCTCGTTTGGCGACGGGCGAGCGGCTGGGCAAGGGGGTCGTGGGGTTCGGCATGAGGACTCCGGGCAGGATGTGGGAGGCGTGAACACGGAAGGGCCGCTCGCGTGGAGCGCGGTGCCCTGGCTTGCCTCAACCCTAGCCAAACGCGGCCCGCGGGCAAGGGAGCGGAGCCTCATTTAGGCTCAGCGGCTTGTTTCGGCGGATGGGTGGCGAGCGGTCGACGCGGAGCCCTTTCTTTCCGTTCGTTCCGCTTGTGCAGCCGCCTGGCCTAATGGGCGTTGCGTCCGCCGCTCGCGTCCGAGAAAGTGCGAAAGCGCAGCCCCGCTGGGTCCGCGTGGCTCTTGATTCGCCTTCACAGGGCAGACCGCCTCAATCGCCACCGCGCGTCAATTGACCGAAACCGTGGGGGAGACAAAGCATGAAGACGCATCGAAAGGAACCAATGGTGGTGAAGGTCGAGGCCTCGAAGCCTCGCAACCCCTTGCACGCCGTGTTGGCGACTCGGCGCGGTGGGTCACACCGCAAGCCTGAAAAATCGCTGAGGCGCGCGGAGAAGCAGCGCCTCGGGCGAGAAAGCCATGGCGACGCTCAGAGCGGCTCATCGAGTCGCTCTTTGTTTTTGGGCGGCCATTCAGACATCCGAGCTGCCTATTGCGCTCACACTGGGGGCGCGACCTCGTTGGCGGTTGCCAACATGCGGACGTTGATCCACAAGGTGGATCCGAGAAACGCGCGGTCTTCAAACGCGGGCTGTGCCGTGCGCTCCGCCAAGGCGAAGGCTTCCGCTGCGGTGTTGGCGCGAACGTGCGCGATGACTTCCGCCGAATAGCGCGCGGTCCCGTCGAGGTCCGAGGCTCTCGCGCGACACAACCACAATCCGCGGGTCGTCCGTGCGCCTTTCGTGCCCGGCGTGAAAAGCCCCATCAATTCGTCGCGCTCCTTTTCCGCGCGCAAAATAGCCAAGCGGTGCCGAAAGCGCTCCGCCTCGCCCGGATCGGCGCCCTGCTCGCTTTCCCACACAAGGCGCCGAGCCTTGTCATCGCAAATGCTGTTGGCTGTGAACCAAAGGTCCTGCGCGGACGCCGCGGCATGGGCGGCCGAAGCGATCTTGTTTTCGCTCTCCGCGCCATCCGCTTCGCCGCACCCTCCGTCGCTCCCTGCTCCACACACCCATTGCGAGAGCGGGGCGCGAAGCGCTTGGGTCAGGGCGTCCTCGGCGTCGAGAGCCCAGAAACCCATAGCGGCCTCACACACCTTGTCGGAGTCGACATAACCATGCCCCGCGGCGTCAAGGGCTTCCGTGGTTGTCGCCCGCACGCGCCAATAGCCGAGCCCCTGCAATGGCATGGACTCCCAGGGAAAATCGAATCCCTCGTCGGCGCCGACGAAAAACGAGGCATTGGCCGGCGCCACGGTCGCGCTGGCGTCGACGTCGCCGTTAAGGCGCTCGGGAAGCGAGGAACTGATCGCAAACGGGAGGTCAGTTGAAGCGAATGGGGCAATGGAGGTCATGGCGAGGGAAGGAGAAGAGATTCAGATGAGCGAATGGGCGAACAAACAATTGGCCGTTGTGAGCCCTATTGGGGCGGTGGCCGCGTCGCCGCTGAACGCGTGTTCCCCTTCAAGCTAGCTCGCCCACGCAAGCCGACAAGCCATTCGTCGCCCGGCGGCGGGCCCAGGCGACGCACGGCGATCGGCGGGGGCACACCGAATTCGCCCCAACACCCTGCGGACGACAACCTCGCCTCGGCGCGAAAAAATGGCCGATGGACGGATATAGCCGCGAGACAGACGGGCGCGAAATTTCGGACGCTCTGCCCTATCGTGTCTGGAATCGCGCACGGGCGCGATGCGGAGCACGACACGAGCGCGCGAAGGCGCGGGGAGTATTGAATGGCGCACATATTCGTTGACGCGCACGGCCGCGAGCTGCCCATGGGCGAGAATGAACCGACGCTATACGGCGATCGAGGGGATGCGGCGCTGCTCGAAAATGCGTTGAAGCCGAACAAGCCGAAACTACTCGCTCGTTTGTGGTCGCGCCCATCGCCCTCGCTCGATGCGCAGGGGCCGAGCGGCGCCACGCCGCTCACCTTCGCCGCAGCGAAAGGATTCGTTTCAGACGTCGAGACGCTGCTGCGACATGGCGCGAACCCCGAAGCGCGCGACGCGTGGGGCAATACCCCATTGGCGACCGCAGCGCGCGCAGCGTGTGGCGGCGACGCCGAGGCTTTGGAGTGCGTGAGGCGCTTGGCCGCCGTCTCTTCACAAGAGACCCTCTCGGATGTGCGAGAGGTGTGGGATCGCACCCTCCGCAAGGTCTCGTCGGCCGACTCTGCTTCCGCGGACAGAGCGCAGGCAGTCCGGGGCGTTCTGCAAGCGCTGAGCGCACCTGGCGAAGGCCCGCGGCCGTCCGATCGATCGAGCGCCTCGACGCTCGCCGACGCGTTGCCTGTCGAAGAGGAGCCCCGCGCCCCCGAGCAAGTCGCCCCTCGCTCGCAGGAAGTAGCACAGGAAAGCGAAATCGAACGGGTCGAGGACATGACGCCTGAGGTGGAGCGGGTTCAAGAGATGACGCCAGAGGCCGCGCAACCGGCCGCCTCCGCAGAGACGGCCATGGCCGAGGAGCCAATGCCCGACGAGCCACTCGCTCCGGATTGGGAGGGCGATTCGGATTGGGAGGATGAGTTTGATGTCGAAACGCCCGCCCCCGAGCCGCGGACTCCCGCGCGACCGCTTACCGGGCAAGAGCAAGCACAGGTGGCCTTGTTTCGGCACATCATGCTTTCAAAAAACGACGCGATGAATGGCGGGCATCAGGATATTGTTGATGCCTTAGACGCGGGTGCCGATCCAAATCAGCGTTTGACAAGCGAGCTCGCCGCCAAGCTTGGGCCTTATTATGCGGAAAAGGTAGGGCAATCGGCGCTCGAAATGGTCGTCAGCAATCTTGTTGTGCATCACGATTACGACGACGAGCCTTACGACTACTATGGGTCGGACTGGTCTGTGATTGACTCCGACGCCGTTCCCCACGTATTGCAGAGGTTGCTTGCCCGCGGTGGCGACCCCATGCAGCCAACCAGCCGCGGCTCCTCGCTGCTGCAACGCGTTCACTTCACAATGGGCTCCTGGAGGCCGGCGCTCTCGACCGTGGAGGTGTTGGTGGAGGCCGGCGCCGACATCAATGAGCAAGCCGGCGGAATGACGTTGCTGGACGACCTGGTTTCACGTTGGACATCGCGGGATGACACCTACCCGAAGATGGCTGAAAACTTCGACCGTTTAATGAATGCTGGCGCAGCGCTCAACCAATCGGCGCCGGGAGTCGAGCCAACAATTGCCCTAGCATTGCGGCCGTCCTTCCCCGACAAGGAAGTGTTCGAGACGCTTCTGCGCCATGGCGCGAGCCCGAACGAAATCAACAAAGACGGGGTGCCGCTGCTGTCCGCCGCCGCAGAGCGCAATGAAGACCAGATCACGCTGCTTCTCCTGTCTTCGGGCGCGGAGCCAAACCCGTCTGTTGCGCCCGAAGTCTCCCCGCTGATGATCGCCTCAAAACGCGGGCAACCCGAGGTTGTGGAGGCTCTATTGAAAGCCGGCGCTCGCACCGACGTGCAAACGCAATGGGGCGCGACGCCCCTTTCCGAAGCCGCATCCCATGGGGAAATCACGACCGTCGAGAGGCTGATGCCCTATTGCACCGACGACCAAATCGCGGCCGCCGCTCACGCCGCGGTCCACGCGCAAAGTGAAAAAGGCGAGGAGGCCAAGCGGTTGCGCTCAGTCGACAACCTGGCGAAGAGACTGAACAGAGAGCAGCGCGAACCGCTGGAAGCGAAGAGCCACGAAGAAATCGACAACCTCGGCTGGTCCCCTGCGGAGAAACATCGGGTGATGCCGTTTTTGAGCGCCTCCCGCGAGGAGCGCGCCATCAGCGAGTCGATTGGGTTGAGCAAGCGGCCCCACGCAGCGCAGGCAAGGTCGGCTGTTGCGATGGAGCCGGCCGCGCCCAGCGCGCAATCATCGCCCAGCCCTGCCTCCGCCACCAATCAAAGGGTGGCGGAGCCGCAGGTCGAGAAGCGGCGCGGAATGAGGTTATGAACAATGGGGCGTCGCGTCGGCTGGCCGGCGCCATATGCCACCTTCCCTGTCGCTCGTCTCCGACGAGAGGTTCTCTCGCGCCGATGCCCGGCCCCCGATTTGAGCGGAGAAACGCCTAATCTGATCCGATGTTTTGCTCCGCTTGCCGCGCGATGGATGCTGAGCCGCTCGCGTCAAGCCAAGAGAAAACACCGCACAGGAGAGAGTTCGAATGATCGATTTCCACGCAGCCCATGGTGTGGTTTTGCCCTTGGGCACTCCGCGCGCCGAAGCCCTGGCAAAAGCCTTGAAGCCAAGTTTTCTCGGCAGGTTGGTGGGCGATTCGGCGCCGAATTTGAATCTGAGCTCGGGCGGAGCAACGCCCTTGTGTTTCGCAGCCGCGCACGGGCTTATCGAAGACGTTCGGGTGATGATCAAGCATGGCGCCCACCCCGGCAAATTGGACAAGAAAAAGCGCAGCCCGCTTTATTGGGCCGCGCACGCGGTCCGGTATGACCGCAACGCCGCTCTCGCTTGCGTTCGCGAGCTCGCCGCGCTGAGTCCCCAACCCGTCGTCGACGCGGTCGCCACGGGCATCATCGACTCTTTCGAAATCGGAGAGGCCAACCGGGCTGGCTCCATCCTGGGAGAACTTCAACGATTTGTTTCGGCGGACGTGAATAGCAGAATCCGTAGGCTTCATTCGAAGGCTTACGCGGCGCTCCACCAAACGCCAGAGCGGGCTGCGTTTAATGCAAATCACGATCCGGAAGACGGCTCGGTGATCAACACGGTGCCGGTGGCATTATTCGAGCGCGCCCAGAGGGAGTTTGGCCACCTTTATGACAGGAAGGCCGCCGCGCCGATTGAACGGTTGTCGGCCGTCGCTGACGGGGCGGCCGACCGACTCGTGATCGAGACGCTAAGCGAAGACGAGATTGACACCAAACAGTTGAAAAAACTGCTGCAATCGGGTGCAAATCCGAATGCGAAAGATGCACACGGTCGAACCGCGATGGAGTTGGCTGTTATGCGCGGGGATGAAGCGCGCAACGCGGTTCGCATGCTCAGCGAACACGGCGCCAGCGTGCGCTCGCTTTCCACCGAAGGTGACGATCTGCTGGCCACGGCATGGCGCGCTCGCGCGCCGAAAATCGCAGGCATCCTGCTGCGCCGTGGCATCGACGCGAACGCGACGAACCAAGACGACAGAACGATCCTGCAAACGGTGGTCGCGGAGCCCGCGCTTAACGCTGAGGATGCGGCCGCCAAAGTGCGCTTCGCAGCCACCCTTCTCGAGCATGGCGCCAACGCGCAGGCGATTTCCAAGCAACCGATGCGATCACCCGTGCTGCTGTCCATCGAAGCGGCGGAGAAAAGCAAGAGCGAGCCGATTGCGGTGCTGGACATGCTGCTGGCAAAAGGCGGTCTTTTTGATGAGCGTCGGCAGGAAATCCACGTCGTCACGTCCGCCGTCGACACCGGTCGCGAAGACGTGCTGCGGTCTCTGCTGGCCCATGGCGCGAATGTCAACCTAATGGACCGAGGTTTCAATGGCGGCACCGCGCTTCACGACCTAGCGGATCGCTCGCCGGTGGAACCGGGGCAAATCGGGAAGCTGGTCGATGCGGGTGCCGAACTCGAATCGAGAAACGCCCAAGGGGAAACCCCACTCATCGTGGCGGCCAGGCGCGGAAACCAGAACGCCGTCGACGAGTTGTTGGCGCGCGGCGCGATTCTTGACGCACAAAGCCGTGATGGCCGAACAGCCTTGGTTGAGGCGGTCGGTCGCGGCAACGACGACGTTGCACGCTTGCTGCTTAACCATTGCAGCACCATTTCGGCGGAAGAAAAAGAGACCCTCGTCCAAGCGGTCAAAACCGGGGGCGTCGCGGCGTGCGATTTTCTGAAAGAAAGCGGAGCGCCGCTACCGATCCTCGAATGGGATGGGAACGCGCTTTTGGACAACGCCGCGCAAAACGGTCAGACGTCTTCGGTTGTTGCTTTGCTCAATCTCGCCACCACCAGAAACGGCGATGCGTGGCACGCCGGACATTCGCGCGACGCGCTCCGTGGCGCCATGGCCGGCGGCCATTACGAGACCGCCGCATTCCTGATCGACGCCAGCGTGGATCCGCGCGACTACAACGAACACGACGGCGAGCAAAGCGCATTGACAATCGCGGCGCAGGCTCGGAAGCCGGATGGGCTCCGATTCCTCCTCCAAAAAATGCCATCCGAAGGGGAAGGCGCGCCCGATCTGGCCGACTTGATGGCCACATCGGCGGAAGCGAATGCCGGCGAGTGTGTCGCGACGCTGATCGAGCACGGCGCGTCGCTTCGCCCTGCGACGTCGGATCGATGGCAAAAGGATCACCCGTTGACGATCGCAGTGGCCAGCGGCGCCCGCGAAGCCGCAGAGGCCATGTTGCCGCACTGCGACAACAACTTGATCGCGGAGGTGTTGACGCACTGCTTCGAGAAGTATCGGGTGAGCGATTCCGAATGCGACCCAACGGAAAAGGCCGCGCTCCGCGCAGCGGACGGCGCCATCTCTCGCCTGCCACACGGCGACGATCGGGATCGCATCGAGCGCATGGCTATGCGGTCGATGGAACGTTCGGGTCTTAGAGCGCCTGCGGCTCAGCGCGAATGCATGCCGTTCGTGGCTGCCGCGGAAGAGCAGCGCAGCCTGGCGGCGATCGTCAAAACAGCGTTCTCCGCGAAAGCGACTTCTGCCGAGCAAGACCCCGGCGCGACGGTCGCGCCGACGCTTCCCGCGCTGGGCTCGGTCGGCAGCTTGGAGGCCGCGGTTGTTGCGTCCGCGACGGCGCCTCCGACACCGGCACCGAAACACAAGGGGATGCGGCTGTGAGCGAACCATTCAACAACGGGTCGGCGTTTCAACGAGAGAATTCCATGGCGACAGCAGTGGTTCAGAAGCAGAAAACGCTGCCAGCGCTTCGCCGCGGCTTCCGCCTTTAAGCCACAGTGCTTGGAGCAGCAGACGCCAAGCCGTTCGCGTCAGACGAACGGCATTTCGCTGTGCCCGCGCGGCCGTTAGACTTTTTGGAGTGCCAGGCGGCCCATGGCATGGGCCAATTTCCGGCCGACCCACGGCCCTGCGCAGCAAGCGATGGCCACCCCTCGGCCTCCGTCGAACTCTCGCCACCCTCCCCACGATTTCAGGATTTCTCATGAGCAAAGGTGTCTGCCTCAATCTCGCCGGCGACCCGCTGGCCAAAGCCATTTATCGCCAGCAACCCGACGAGTTGAAGAGGCTCTTGTCGGAGGAGCCGGATTGGACGAGCAATCCACACGACGGGTTCGGCACCCCGCTCCTGTTGGGAACGGCGTCGCTGTTTGATCGGGGCACCCAATCTTTGGAGATCTTGCTGAACGCAGGCGCCGACATTTTGGAGAAAGATGAGCGTGGCGATTGCGCGCTCACGAATGCCGTCATGGCGAAGAATCCGGCCGCGATTCGCTTGCTGATCAATCGCGGCGCCGACCCGCACGCTGTCAACAACTATGAGCAATCGCCGTTCTCGTTTGCAATCCACTCGACCAACGCGACGGTGGCGCTCACCATGATCGAGCTCGCGATGCCTGCGAACATGATGGACCCCTGCGGCAAAGAAGTCCTCAGGGTGGCGACTGAATTTGACGCGCTGGATGGCGCGAAAGTTGTGGCTGCCATTGCTCCGATGTCCAGCAAGCCTTTGGTGTTGGCCGCGGCGCACAACGCGCTGCGCCTCGGCGCGGAATGTTTGACGCGCAGCATGGAACCCTTGCAACGGATTTCCTTGCGAGCCGATCGCATCTCAGCCGGTGCGGTCAAAATCCTGATGCTCGAAGCGTTGATCGACCGGCTCGAAGAGATTGCCGCGGAGTGGCCAAGCCAAGACCAAGCCGAGGATCGGGAGGAGCGCCGCGCTTTGCGCGCATTGGCCGTGCAGTGGGCGCAGTCCGCCAGAGACCAGGCGATGAAGCTGCCCGCCAAACCCGATGACGAGCGCAAAAAGGCGATGGCGTTCGTGGTCCGCATGCGCTCTTTGTCTGCGGCAACCGATGAAGGCTCAATGGGAGATGGGAGAAGCCCGGTCGTTCGCGCGAAGGGAGCCGGCCGCGCCCGTAAGCCCGCGCGCTAAGCTCGCAACCCGTGCGGCCGCCTATCGCGTCGCAATGGCTCGCAACGGAGCAAACAAAAAAACCGGCTGAGGCCGGTTCTTTGGCGACCTATTCGGTCCGCAATTCATCAGTTGTGCATGGCCCGCGGGCGATCGGTTTGCGCGTCAGGCCGCAGCCTCGAACGCCTCTTGCGCCCGAGCTGATTTTGCGAGTCGAGCCGCCGTGGCGATCGCCGCCCGCAGCAGCTCGATCGTCGATTGCCATGGATCAACGGGCGCCTCGCGTGAGCCAAGGGGAGATGGTTCGACTACGGGAATTGGTTCGACGAGCGCAAGCGGTTGCGCTGTTGCCGCAGCCGGCCCTACGCCGGCGTAGCGCAACACCTCCGCGCGAATGGCCTTGCAATCGTCTTCGAATCGGTCCGCCCGGACGCGATGGATCACGAAAAAGAGAGCTTTGGGTGCGTCCGACGCAGGCAACGGGCAAGCGACCACGTAGTAGCCGATGGGCCGCGGATCGCCTTGGGGGTCGTCGCGGTAGAACGGCAGCACCGTCAGGGCGGCATCGATCGCGCTCGACTCATTGAGTTGCTGGCAAACGGCATCAAGCTGGTCGGCCATTTCTCGGTCGGTCTTTCGACGATCGGCGACTCGACTGACCGGCAGGCGTGGCATGGACGACTCGCGCGCGGCGCAAGTTTTTGCGAACGCCTCTTCGCCGTCGCCCGCTTCGAGGTCAGCGATCTCCGACAAAGGCAGTCGAATTTTTAGGTCAGTGGGCGTAGGGGAAAATCGGGTATTGGGCACGGCGTCATCTCCAAAGCAAAGCGGCGCAGGCGTCATTTGAAAGCGCATTTGCGCGCCGAAAAATGCCTCGCGAGCCTAGCGTCTCCGCCATAATTCGCGAGGGCGGTTGCCCGAAAACATAAGGGACGCACAGCGAAAAGTCGCGCCCGCTGATCCTCCCCGCGGTGCCGGCGAGCGGGCGCAGGCGGTCGTGTCCGATCGGTTGCAGCGACGCGGATGCGGTGCTCCAAAGGCGTTTGCGTTGCGCTCCCGCAGTCCGCATGAGGCGTGCGGTCAAACGATAAAAGAAGGAAAGAATCCGGACCTGCGCGAAAGGCCCGGAATGGCAAGGCGAGAAGAAGCGCAGAGGTTCTCAACGCAAGTGTCGGTCGCGCCGCGGCGCTGTCCGCGCCCAAGGCGCCTTAGCGCGTTTTCGCGAGAACAGCGGTCGCGATGGCGCCCAAACGCTCATCCGCGTTGTAAGCGATCAAATGCACAGTGGGATTCGCAGAGTAGATCGCGGGCTCGCCGGGGATCACGTCTGTGGTTTCCCCGGATGCGGCCACCAGGGCATCGACGAGCGCGTCGTGCTCATCGAAGGCCAGAGCCCCGTCCCCTTCGCGCTCCATCGGCAACCCGAAGGCAGGGCGCTCGTCGCCCTCTTCTGAATCGCCCGGAACCTGCGCGAAAACCGTGTATTCACGCGAAAGGCCCGGCACTCGCAGGACGATTCGGCAAACCGCGACGCGCGGTGAACCAACCGCCAATGAATCGATCTCGCGCTGCACATCCGCGCACAAAACTTCGATGTCGATCATGTTGCTCCCTCCAATTTGCAATGCTGGTTTCATGCGGGTTTGATGCTCAGTTGCGTTGCTGAATGGCCGCCGCTCCACCCGGCCCGGGATCCTGTTTAGGCCGCCCTTCGCAAGGCTTCTTCCTCGGCCGCCTCGTGTTGCTCGGTTTGCAAGGCCCCGTCCTCTTGCAGTCCCGCGCCTCGTCCACTGTCGAGTGGATCGCACGCAAAGGACGTCGCGCCGCTCACAGCCAAGAGATTCATTGCGTCATTGCGCGCCGTTTGCGCCAACGCGAGGAGCGCCGGCCAAAGCGCCGCGAGCGGGGAGCTCGGATCTCGCGCGCTGAGCGCTGTCAGCAGCGCCTCCAATGCGAGCTGGTGGGAGGTGCCTGCCGCCTCCAATGTTGCGGATTCAAACAAGGCCGACTCGACTCCTGGCGACGGCTGCGTGAGCGTCGCGGAAGTCGTCCCAACCGCTCCGATGGGCAATTCGTCTGAGAGGCCGGCCATGGGCATCAACGGGATCACAGAAAGTTCGTGCGGCATGGTTTTGGGCGTGAATGCGGGGGTGGTCATGGGCGAATTCCGGAAGTGGACAAAGCGATGTGGCCGGCGCGCTGCATCGCCAGAAAGAGCGAACCGCGTTAGACGAGTCGCGCGATGCAACCGCGCCAACGCCTCATCCGAAAAGCGAACCGCTCGATACACGTTAATGCTCCCCCGCCCGGAAATCATGTCCGGGCATCGGTCGCATTACGCCGCTCACCGGATCGAATCGGAGCGCCGGCGCTCGTCGCGGTTCGCAGCGTCGTGTGTTTCACACCGCGCCCCATCCTGCGGCGGCTCCCGTCGAGGCCTTCCATGCTTCGCCGACAGGATCGGCGTCATCGGAATCGTCCCAATCCGGGCTCTCCCGAAATTCGGGAGACGGAATGCTCGCGACCGCTGTGCCGAGAATCTCCTCGGGGCTGAGCCATGTGCGAGGCGTCGCATCCGCGTTGTCAGTGGGCAACGCTCGCGCTGCGCGGCGATCGGCCGACGTGTCAGCGATCGCATTGCGCACGGCGCTGCGTTGGGATGACTGCGGCTTCCACGCGCCAGCCGGGAGTGAACTCGGCGCGCCTGGTCGATCCGTGGCTCGGATCGCGATTGGCGGATGCGGATGCGGTTGAAGTCGCGTCGCGGGAGCCGGATGGTTGCGAACAATCGCGCGGGATGCCTGGGGCGCGCCCGCCATCGGCTCGCCCTTCAAGCCGCCCTCGGCGCTGGCCCGCGTGTCGGTCTTTGCTACGGTCGATGCGCCCGCCGTTGCGCGAGGGGCCGACGACAGCGGGGTCGCCGAAAATGCAGTGTTTTGCATCGCTGGCGCAGTGCCGGCCGCGCGGGCGGTGGCCGTCGTTGCCCTAGGCGCGCCCCTCTCGGTATCGGTTTCGAGCCAACGCAGGAGCGCTGCGCGCATAACACGCGCCCGCGAGACGTTGGCGATTCGGGCGAGTTCGAAGAGCTCGTCAAACACTGCGCGATCGGCATACAGATTCCAAGCCTTCGCGCCCGATGGCGCGCGCTCATGCTGCCCCTCGATCGAACGCGAGACGCTGGCCGCAACGTTGGTCTCGGCGGCCGACGCAAACGGTGGTTGCTCGCCCGCGTCGAGGGAAGCGCCCTCGCGAATGTGGCTCGCAAAACCCGCGAGGGCCTCGGCGTAAGCGGCTTTCTCATAGACGCCGAGCGCCGCGCATCGCTCGCGGAAGCGCTGCCGAAAGATGGATTTGCAAAACACCACTTCGTGAGCGATCGGAGCGATGCCCTTCACCGTGCCGTTCTCGGACAGCGCAATCGCGGCCGGGCGAGTGTGCGCTCGAATGAATCGGTCAATCGCCTGAGCGTCCGCTGGCGACGCGCTCTTTCGAGCCAGGCCCAACGCCATCGCGCGCACGCAATCTTGCAGTGTCGCGCCCAGGCGCTGCGCGTTGGCGCTCGCATCCGCCAGCAGCCGTTTGTCGCACGAAAGCGCAATGCGCTCGTTCACCGCGCCCATTGCTCCGCGCGAGAAATTGCTGACAGGCATTTTGGCCACTTGCTGCGCCGTGAGCTTGGCCACTTGCCGCAAAAGGTGATCGGCGAGCAATCGATCGCTCTTCATTGGTCGCCCCGCCGCCGGTCGCGCGTCTCGCCCCAAGGAAGCGGACGAAGCGAACGCTGCGAAGGAAGCGATCAACCCCCGCAACGCCGGCTTCACGTAATCGGGCACTTGCAAGAAAAGCCGGCCGCCCCGCACTCGCCCCTTGGGCGCGCCCTGCGCCTCCGCGCCACAGGTGGATTCGGCGTTGGATGCATCAAGCGGATCGTGAGCGGTTGAGGTCATGGCGGTATGTCGTTAGGGGTGGTTGAGGGATGGCTGTGTTGGGCGAGCGGCTCGATTGGCAACGGGTCGCGCCCGCTGCGTGCGAGTCGCTCGCGGGCCGCGCCTCCTTTGTTATCTCGCCGCCGATGGCGTTGGGCAAGACGAGCAAAGACCGTCGGGCGGCTTCGCGCGACGAATGGCGATCGCAAAGCAAAGAAGCGGATGTTGCGAGCACGCGCGGAGCAAAGAAGTCGATCGCAAGCGACGAGCGCAATGCAAAGACCGCCGCCGCACAACCAGCGCGCGATTCGGTGTGGTCGAGCGCAAAGCAAAGACTTCGTTGGGGAAGGCGCGCCGCGAAGCAAAGAAGGGGGAAACCAAACACGCGCGCGCCAAAGAGACGCTTTCGAGAGAGCAAAAACGAATAGCGACTCTGCGATCCGTTGGCGATTGGTCCGCGCGCGCGATCGGTCAAAGTCGCGAAGCGCGCCAGGTTGCCCGCGGTTCAACAGCCGAGGCGGCGAGGGGTGGATGGTCCGAGCTTGCGGCCGCCTGGACCACGCGACGCAGGGCGTGACGCTCGAACACGGGTCGAGCGATATCGAGGATCTCCTGCGGCATTACTCGAAGCGCCTCGTCCGCAAGCTCGGCATCCACCTCGATCCAAGCGTCGAAACACACGCGGATCTGACCCGCAGCGTCGCGCTCTGGGTCCGCCTTGGCGGCGGTCTCGCCGGCCCCGCCGCTCGCAATGGCGCATTTGGAAATGAATTGCCATCCGAACGCTTCGAAGCGTCGGCCAAGGCAGGCGAGCAGTTCGTCGCGCACCTCCGTGCGGTCCGCGCGAAGCGACTCGCCCAGCGCAGTGGAAAAGCCGCGGGAGATCAAGGGCTGAATGAGCGTCGCGTGCAGCAAAGCGACGCGACTGCGAAATGGCATCAGTGGCCACAACGCCAGCAGAAGCCCTTCCGAGCGCGGGCAGATTCGGCGGATGGCGATCGCGGCGCTGGGGAGGCGCCCGTCGTAGGGATCTTTGGCGGCAGCGACTTGCGTCGCTTTGTCGGGCGGATCAAAGTGCACCCAAAGCGCGGGGTGCGCGCGAACGAGTTGAGCGGCGACGGCCGGCGCGCCCGGTTGGTCCGCGCGCGCTGCGCGCCAGAATTGCGCAGCGATTGACCGCTCGCCGGAGTCGGTCTGGACTTCAAGGCGACTCGGGCCCGCCGGGCCGCCCCGCATCCAATTGTGAATTTCGCGCGCGAGGTCGTGTGCGGCTGAGCGCCTACACAATTGCAAAGCGCGCGCGGGTCGAAGGCTTCCGCGCAACCCTCGGACAACAATTCACGCGCCGCATCGTGGCGCCCGATGGCGACACTGTATGCAAGCGGACACGCCTCGCGCGCCGCATCCACCTCATCCTCCGAATCGCGCTGCAAGCCATTTCGCAATCGTCGCAAAGCGACTCCGAGCAGTGAAAAATCGTGCAGCGCAAGCGCTTCGTCCAGAAGCCGTTCGTTCGCTTGCCGATCCCGCTCCCATTGCTTCGCCGCCAACGCCTGGCTTCGCGCCAGGTCGTGTTCCACGCCACCGATTGGAGCGATTGGAGCGCAGGTGTTTTTCGGGTATTCGGACATGGAAATGGGCATGGACAGGGCGCGGGACGCGCAGCGGATGGCAACGGCCGCCATTCGGCGTCGATGTTTCGCAAGGGCCAATCTCGCCATGCCTCAGCGGTGCTGATGGCCAGACAGACGGAGACAGGAGCGCGCAAAGCTTCTGCGGGCTAGGGAGTGAAAGGTGAGGCGACCCCTTGCGATAAACCGGGACGGGCGGCTCGCGAAATCTGATGGGCGGTCGAGATTTTTGGATGCGCAGCAACGAGAATGAAGCGGATCACTTCGCGCGGCCGACAAGCCGCTTCGCCCACCGCAACCACCGCCGCGCCATGCCAAATCTCACACCCGCCCTCATCGCTCGCCTGGCCAAAGCGCCTTTCGCCTCATTGTTCGCGTTGCGGAGCAAACGATCCATCCCGCGCGCGTCCGTCGCCACGCTGGCCTTAGCGCCGCCCGGTCGCGCAGTTCTGGCGTTGCGAGGCGGGCGCTGGGGCGAGTTGGCTCAGGCTCTCGACAACGAGCCGGGCGCGCTTGAAGAGCTGCTCGCAGAAAGAGGTCCCGGCCGGGCCAACGCGCTGCTTCTTGCGTCCGCCGCTGGCGCGACCGAATGTGTCGCACGAATGGCTCCAAGTTTCGATCTTGGAGAGCGCGACTCGCATCAGGCGAGCGCGCTGATGCATGCTGCGGCGTCCGGACAGATGGGGTGCTTCTTGGCCGTCCGCAGCCTATGCCTCAACGAGGATCTGATTGCGGTTGACGCCGTGGGCGCTCCGTCGCTGTTCTATGCGGCCCGAGGCGGGAACCCGCAAATCTTGCGCGCGCTGGCCGCTTACACGGCGATGGGGTGGCGCGACCATGGAGGCCGCTCCGTGTTCCATGCCGCGGCCGGCGCGGGCCACGCCGCGACGCTGCGCGAAGCGCACGAGCTCGTCTTGCCAAGACTGCGCCTCGGGCTGCTCACCCAGGGCGACGAAGAGGGCCAAACCCCTCTGATGCGCGCGGCTGGGAACGGGCGCCTCGAAGCGTTGAAGACAATCATCCACTTGGCGGGCTGCGCCGCGGCCGCCGGCGTTCATGCGATGGACAAGAAAGGCAAGACGGCGCTCGCCGCGGCGATCAGCGGGTCGCATTACGACTGCGCAACTTATCTCGCCGAGCTCATGGGCACGCAAGCGACCCCAGAGTTCAACGCGCGCGCGTTCGAGCAAGCGTTCGTCGCCGCGGGTCGAGGCATCACCCGCGCGGGCGCCACGTCCGGCGCCATCCACGCCGGCGCCCTCTTCATCGCCGACCTTTCCCGCGCCGCCGGCGTCGACGCGCGCGAGGCCCTCGCGCAGCTCGTGCATCAAGGAAAGCTCAAGGGTTGGCGCGCAGCCCAAGCCGCCAGCGAATCGAGCCGCGCGACTCGCGCCACGTGCTGATGCCTAGGCCAATCGGGGCTTTGCGGCTGATGGCTCATTGAAAAGCCTTGATGGGCCGCTGTCCGCGCAGCCGCGGGCGATCCAAAAGCGCACAAACTTGTCGCGTGAAAATGCAGCGTGCGCACCCCGCGCTAAAAAATTACGCATTTGCGCCGCAGAACTCGGGCCTCCGCGGGTGAATATCCACGCACAGCCTTGACTGGCCTAATGGGCACCATGCCGGTGGCATTCTTCGAGCCCGCCCAGCGGGGCGCTGACACGCCGCCCCTCGAAGCCCGGGCCACCGACTCGAAGCGAAGACTCCTTCCGACCCGCGCCCAGGCAGCCAACGAATCATTCACGCATAAAAACAAGCGGAGGTCGAGTTGTCGGGTGAGGCGCGAGTGAGACGCAATCCTCTCTGTGTGCAGACACTAAGGCCAGTCGCGGCTTTGAGCCCGATTGGACGGCGCGAAGCCCGGACTGCCGGTCCTGTTCGCGAGATCAGCCCAGAAAAATGCACGTCTTTCATTTGCCACAAGGCGGCACGCGTATAACGAACGTCCAGAAATTACGCAGTGGCGTTCCCAACGGGCGGCAAAGGCATGGAGAACGCCGCGAAAGCCTTGACTGGCCTAACAACCGAGGCGTTAACCCCTCCCGTGTTTTTCCCGCTGTCACGCGTGTGGGGTCAACGAAGAAACAGGCCGGCCCGCGGCGCGGCGACGGCCTGTTTCTCAGATCAGCGTCGATGCCTAGCGTTCGGCGAGCGTCAGAGTCGGCGCGCCGACGGCGACGCAGAGGCGCTCAGAGCCCTTCGAGTGGCCGGCCTGCGCTCTGCCCCTGCCGCCACCGCGCCGAGGCCTTCCAGGGCCGCTTCCGCTTGCAGCGCGCGGCGTTCCATCCAGGCGGAGAGGGCCGGGCATTCGTTTCGGGCGTTCGCGACCGCTTGCTCGGCTTTTGCTGCGAGCGATGGATCGCGCAGAGTCAGTTGCAGGCAGTCGATCGCGATGCGGGCAAAGGCTTGCTCGACCTGGGCGCGCCCCGCATCGTCGAGATCGCGCTTGGGCGCGAGCGCCGCTTCATGCGCGGCCAATTTCATCGGGCCGAGAAAATCCCCGGCCACGGCGTGGGGGCCGGCAGCGGCGCCGCAGGGTGGCCCTGGGTTTGCGCCGAGAGATTCAGCGCCGAGAATGCCGTCCATGACCGCGCGCGCCGTGGTCCAGCGACGGGCGTCCACCGCCGCTTCGAGCCCTCGTGCGAGCACGTCGGGAGTCGACAAGAAGCTGAGCGCCTGGCGAGCCGCAAGAGCCCCTTCCATCGAGCGGCAGAACGCGACAAACCCCTCGGCATGCAATCGCCCCAGCTTTTCGTCGCGCTCAGCGGCGTTCGCAGATTCAACCGTGGCCGCCGCTTCGCAGTCGGGCACGAGCGCCGCGGCCATCGCCGCGAATCCGTTGGCGGCCGCGAGGCGATGAGCTCGCAGCGCGACGTCAAATGCAAAGCCCTTGCTGCCCATGGCCGTTCGCATGCGCGAGACCGTGGCCCGATCGCCATACGCGGCCGCCGCTTCAAGGCCGCTGCGCGCCCCGCGGCAGGGATCGGCACCGGCATGGAGCAAGAGCCCGACGAATTCTTCGACGCCGCGCGAGCAGGCGATCGCAAGCAGCGACTCGCCGTCTTCATTGGCGCCGTTGGGGTCCACGCCGGCCCGCAAAAGGCCCAAGGCCAGGCGGGACTGCCGTTGCGAGATGGCGTCGCCCAGCGCCCGGACGCCCTTTTCGCCGAGGCTTGCGGGCGCCACGCCGTCGACGCTTGCCGCATTGGCCAGAGCCGAACCCATCCAGTCGGCGACTTCGACGGAGGGTCTCGGCGTTTTGAGGGTGGCGGCGACCAGAAGCAGCTCGCCCCAATGCTCTTGCGGCAGGGCCAAGGCAGCCAGCGCGGCCGGATCGTCTCGCAACAGCGCGGCAAATCCCTCGGGGCCCAATGCGCAAGCCAAGGCCGGCCGCGACAACAGAATGCCCGGCACGTTCAGGAGGCTGCCCCACGCCGCAAAGGCCGCTTCGAAATCGTGGTCAACATCGGGCGTCTGCTGCGTCGACACGCCCTCCCCCGTGTCGGCCGCGACGGCAAGCGTTGGTGGGTGGGCAAAAGCCGCCGAGGGCGAGCAAGCGGATGGCGAGCGCTGAGCTTCGGCTCGCTCGAACGATTGGGCCGGGCAAACCGGCTGCGGATCGGCCGAAGGATCGCTTGCGGGAAGCGCTTCGCGCGCGCCCCCGACGCCTGCATCGCGAACAATGACCTGCAAGCGCGCAGGCAAGAGACCGCGCGCGGCGGAGCGAAGAGATTGGAATGACATGGCGTGGTCCGTGAACGAGCATGCCGCCTGTGGGCGGCAAAACTTGTGCAGGAGACGCCCGAGGTTGTTGTGAGAATCCAGGGCATTGTCGCCTTGGCTTTCATCGAGAGGTCGAGAGCACTCAAAAGCTCGACCGCGCAAACAACCCCAAGTTTTTGATCCGCCCGGCCGTCTCGTTGACTCGGGGGAACATGAACGGCACGCCGCTCTCATGGAAGCGCCGCGGATCAATTGCGTCGCAAGCAGAATTGGACCATGCCGTCACGCCTGGGCGCCAGGGTTCTGTGGGCGTCTGTCGCCTGGTGACAACGGTTTGCGCTCGCCGTTGCCGGCGGGTCGCGACGCGCGCCAAACGGTGGATCGCGTCCGCTCAGCGGGCTGAACATCGGGCCGCGTCCATGAAAGACTGAATGGACCGAAAACCGTCCCACCGGAGCATCGCCATGGCCCACCTCACCGCGTCACAAGAAACCGCGTTTTTTGAAGCCGTGCGCGCCGGCGATCTTTTGCGGGTGGAGGCGCTCGGCGAGCAAATCGGTCCGAGCGTTTTCGAGGCGTGGCAGGTTGTGGAATCGGAGACTCTCACGCCCTTGATGGTCGCCGCCGAAGGGGGCCACGTCGCGATCGTCGATTTTCTGCTGACGGCCGCCAATCCGATGGCCAGGGAACCCTCAACGGGCGAGACCGCGTTGATGAAAGCTGCGTCCTGCGGGCGATTCGAATGTTTCGAAGCGATCGCGGGCCGGTGCGACCGAGAAGACCTTCGAGACGCGGACGACCGCGACAACAACGTCCTGATCCATGCCGTCCGAGGGGGCGATGTCGAGATCGTCCGCCTCGCAGCCTCGTTCGCCCATCCCGCGGAAATCAACGCGTTAGGCCAAACCGCGTTGATGTTCGCCGCTCGCGCAGCAAACCCCGCAGTCCTTCACGCGGTGATGGACGCATTGCCCAAAGAGGAGCGGTCCGCGGCGCTGCGCGTCAAGAGCAAACGCGGGGAAACGGCGTTGATTTTAGCCGCGCGCAGTGGATCCGAAGAGAATGTCGCAGCGTTGTTGCCCCACAGCGAACCCGTTCATTTCGCGAAAGACGGGTCGAATGCGCTGGTGGCAGCCCTCGAACACAAAGAATTCCCCAGCGCGTCGATGCTCGTCGACTCGACTCACCCGCACGCAACCAACGCATTCGGTCAAACAACGCTCGAACTGGCCGTCAAGGCGTTCGACTCAGACGAAGCCTATGTGCAAATTCTCGCCCGGTTAGCGAAGGCCGCTGGGCCTGACGTTTGCCAAGCGGTGATCGAGCGCGCCCTCGGAGGCGACTATAAGAACTCGCAGTGGAGCAGCGTTCAACCGCTCGGCTCACCCATCGAACTGGCTCGCGCACGCGCGCTGGACACGTTGAGCGCGCACTGCCCCATAGCCACCGCGAGGACCATTGTTGAGCGTTTCGAGGGTCGCCACACCCCCCTCGCGCTCGCGCGCGTGGAGCAAGAGGAGTTGGCCGCCGTGGTGCGGCCCGGGGCTCTGGCCGGCGCAGCGCCGGCGCCGCTTGCGGCGAAAGGAAGCGCCGGAAAAGCGAGGCGCGAGACGCGTTTGATGAGCGCGGCCGGGCGAAAAAATTGTGATGCGGTGAAGGCGGAGCTGGCCCGATTGGAATTGCATGCGTCGGCGGCATTCGGCGATCTGCCAAGTCGCGAGACCGAAAAGGAGCGGAAAAAGCACATCGCTATGGAGCTGATGAACCATGTTCGCCTCTCCGATGCCCAGGGCGACACTGCATTGATGAAGGCTGCGGCGAAGGGAGACGCGGACAGCGTCTCGTTGCTGTCGACTCTTTCGGACATCGGAGCCAAAAACGACCTTGGGCTAACCGCGATGGGATGCGCTGCGCTCGCCGGCAACACGGATTGCCTGAGTCGCCTTGCCAGCGCCCACCAATTCGCCACAGGCGACAAGGTTGACCCGTATCTTGCGGCGTCTATCGAGGTCTTTCAATGTCTCAACGCCTTGGCGGCCGGCCCCGAGGTTCTGCCGCACACCCTGCGAACGCGCGGAGCGACTCCGGAAGGGCTGTCGGCCGGGATCGATCATTGCCTTGCAAACGCCAAGGAGAGCGAGGCGTCGGTCGCGATGCGCTTCGAAGCGATGGCGGCCATTGGTCCCGAGCGCCTGCCCCATTGCCGCGCTTTGGAAGAAAACGCACAACTTGCCGCGGCGGACGCGTGCGACTCCGCGCGGGCCGCCCGTGCGGCCAGCGCCTCACTGCTGACGCCGCTTGCGAAGCGCGAGCCTGTGAGAGCGACATCTTTGAACGCCCCTCCCGCTCCCCGGCTTAAAGAAGCCCCTCGTCCACCATCCCCCGCCGCTGAACCATCACCGCCACGGCGCGCCATGCGACTTTGATCGAGCTGACGGGCGCCGCTCGTCAGAGGTTTTCGGGGCGCGCGGCACGAGCTGGGGTCTCAGCCGCCCCCGCGGCTGACACGTGGCGCCCGCCGGCTGACCAGCGGAGAAATGCGCTCACGACCGCTGAACGGCGCGACTTGCGCGATGCGCGCGCTCGCGAGATCTTTGGCTGAGCGCGGGCCAGCAAAACAAAACCATTCGCCTGCCGCCCATGCACACAAGGAGAAACTCTCATGGAACAGCGGGACAGCGACCGAGCCCACGAAAAGGTCCGGCTCGCGAAGAAGGCTATGATCGATGCGATCGATCGAAACGACGAACCCGAAGTCGCTCGGATTCTGGCCGAGCGCCCGTCGTTCCGCCCAATCGTCAGCGCGGAGATCCTTCGCACCGAGGAAGGCAGCATTCCCGTCTTCGCTTACGCAGTGGAGCGCCGGCGCCTGTCGATCGCGATGACCATGCTGAAAGATGGCGTGGTCAACAGTGTGGCGTTTCGCAGGGCCATATGGAGCGCTGCGCGCCAAGGCGATGCGCGGATGTTGAATTGGCTTTTGACTCACGCCGCGGAAAAGCTGCCCCACCCGGGCAATCTCGCCCGGGCGTTGGAGAGCGCCCGTGGCTTGTGCGACGACCCACAGAAATGCGCCGCGTGCGACGCGGCTCTGAGGCCGGTGTTGCTCAGAGTCAGCTCCGAAGCATTGCGCCAACTCGAAGTCTCGCGCCAACTGCAAGCGAGCCGCCACTCGACGTCGCTCAGTCATAAGGATGCGAGCGGCCATGGCGAATTTCTTGGCGCCATCGGCGCGGTGGAAAGCTCGCGACCGATCCTGCATCTTCCAAAACTGAGCGCTGCGCGTCCGGAGGTTGCAGAGTGAAGCCCACGGTCCCTTCGCGTCCGCAACCGGAGGCCTGCGAGACAGGCGGCCTCGCCACGCTCGTCTCGTTTTTGATGGCAACGCGATCGCGTTGCCAACGCACCCGCGAGGCGTTGGCGTTCGTCGTTTCACGAGCGCCGCAAGCGCTTCGCGCAGCGCGTCGCGAGATCGCGCGCGCGCCGAGCATCGCCGCGAAAGCGTGGCGGTTGCGACGCGCAGACAACGCGTTGCGGAGCGCGATCAACCATCGCGATTTGCCGCAATCCATGGACGCCGCGCTCGTCGCATTGAAAAACGGCGCTGATCCCTTGATGCTTTGGGTCGCCGGAAATCCCGACGCGCCCGACAGCTTGTTCGTGGCCGCCGCTCTTTATCTCGGGCAGCGAAACCCTCTGCGAGAACATGAGCTCGAAGCGGCTCTGCGCGCCTCGGCCATTGCCTCGCCCCTGCTCAAAACCCGCGGGCGTTCGGTGGCCGCGCGTCTGATGACAACGGGCAGCGAGGTGAGTCCGCGCTTCGATTTGCAAGCCGCGGCAGCCCTGGTTCGAGCCGGGTGCGGCCTTCTGGCAAACAGTGGGGACGAGGTCGCCAATTTGCTCGAAGACCTCGCGAGGCGAACGTATAACGCCCACTGCTCGCCGACATCGTTCGGCGAACCCGCCCACGTCTACGATGCGATGGCCGCTGTGTTGGACGACCAGGCCGCGCAGCATTTTTTGCGCGCCGAAAACGCCTATGCTGCCCGCAGCCTCATTGCTCGGTTGCTGCCTGCGCCGGACGATTGCAGCGCGCGGCTCTGCGCCTGGGCGGGTGGGCAACGGCCCCACCGAAGCCGCGCTTATTGCTGGTTGGCCGACGAGCTCATCACCCGATTTCTGCCCCTTGGCGCCGCACGGGAAATGATGGCCTTGGCGGCCACAGACGCGCGCGGCGACGAACCGGGGTCGGCAACCGCCGGCACGCCACGCGCCCACGACACTCGCCCCATGCACGCACGCCTCATGCTGCCCAAAACGTCGGCGCGCATTGAGCATGCGGACCTGTCTGCGGAGATGCGGTTGCCTCCGATCCCGGATCGTGCCGGGCAAAGCGTCGCGGCCGAAAGCCAAACGCCTTCGCCTGCTGCGCCCTCACGCCCCTCGCGCGCTCGCAGGCTGTGAAGCGCGAGCGCCATTCTCCGCGCCCGAACAAAGCAAAACGCCTCGAATGAATCGAGGCGTTCTCTGGTCGCACGCGGCGCAGGAGTCAGAACGCCGACGCGCTCAGTGGGTGAAAACAATGATTGCGGCCAAGATCGCAACGTTGGCCACGGCATACACCTTCGCGGGCAAGATCATCAATGCGGTGTCAATGAACGTGTCGATGGCGAAGTAAGCGGACTCGATAGCGGTGTCAATCATGGTGGTCTCCGAAGCGGTTTTTGTGGGTCAAGGGAAGCGGATGAATCTGCGGTGTGTTTGCTTCCTGGTTGAGACCACTATCTCTCTTTGCGTTGCGGAAAACAATTACGCGCATCAGGCCAAAACTACCGCCCATCCAATCAACTAAACCGGGAAATGAAAGCATCGAACAAGCATCGAGAAATGCGCCGCCGGTCGCTGCCGTTGGTCGGAACCGCATGCGTGGACGGCCTAAATCGTGGACATCCCCAGGGCATTCGATAAGTTGAATGGGCGGATCGCGCACGCAGGCACGTTGCGCTCGCACCGAACCCAACTCCCTTCGGAGACATGCCTCCCATGGCCGCCTCTTCTAACGCACCGCAAGACCGGCGCAGCGCGCGTGCGCCCGCACAAGCCCCCGTCCCAAAAACCCGAGACATTCCCGTGGCGAACCTCCTCAACTCGCGCGAGGCGGTTGTCGAGGCCGGTTTGCCCGAATGGCTGGCGGAGCATGTGCATGCCAAGCAAGGCGCGTTGACGAAGTTGAACTCGGGCAGCGAACACTTGGGCTTCGATCTCGTGTTGAGAGTGGGCGGCGCCCAATGCATGCTTGCCGCGCTCCCCAAGCCGGAGGGAGTCGCGAGAGACCAAATGCCAATGGGCGCCCCCGTGCGCCCCGACGAGAAGTCGCCGCTGCACGAACCGATCAAACACCTGATCCACTGCTTCCAAACCGTTCTGATCGAGCGGGAGGGTCAGGAGCAATTGGCGGCCCGTCGGCATGCGGGCCGCGAGCATCATCGCCTGGCCACCGCCGTGGGTGCGCAAACGGTCAATGCGCGATCGGTGCTGAATCTCGCCCCAAACATCCCAACGCTTCGGCCGTCGACAGAGCCAGCCTCCGCGCGCAAAGCTCCACGGATGTGATCAACGCAAGCGTGTGAGTCTGCCTGCGAGCGTCGTTAGCGATCGCCGCAAATGCTGGTTCAGCGAGAAGGGTCGTGGCTGCGAGCAACCATTGCGCGTTGCGCATCAACCGGTGAAGCGCTCGCCGCCGGCGAGTCGTTGCGTTGCGCCTGCAACGCCGCCCCGCGAAGCCAAAGGTGCTCTTCAAGCGGCACGCCCCGCCACGTCGCCAGCGCGGCGCCCAATCGCTCCGCCCGCTGTTGCATTTGCTCCGGCGTGCCGCGTTGGACATCCCTCACCGCTTCAACGGTTTGATCGGCATGGCGTTCGTAAATCGTCCAAAACTCCGTGCGCGCGTCGGGGCCTTCGTTGAACTGCGATACGATCACATCGCCATCCGTGTAGCAAGGCGCCACCTGAACAGACACGATGGCTCGCCGCGTCTCAGCGCTCGAAGCGCCCGCGTCGTCGCGGGGCATCGGGTTTTCGAAAGGGTCGTTGGTGGCCATTCCACTCCTCCTGAGAATTTGCGCGTCTATTTTTGTGCGCGTCAAACGCGACCGTTGGCAACCCTCTGCCGCAAAAAAATCAAAATATTCGACGAGCGGGAGTCGGTTTGCTTGCGCTTCGCCCGCGCTCCTTTACTTTGGTTGAAGCGAGCCGATAGGCGGAAACCGCGCAGCCCTCCGGAACGACCGGATGACGGAAGAGGAAGATCAAAGAAAAACGCTGTGAGCGCGCCCCGAACGCAAAACTTTTCCGACGCATCATTTTTCGCGTCGAACCCTGCGACTAGGAGCCATTTGATGGATCTCACTCACCGCGCCACTGATGCTCATGCCGATGATCCGCAAGGCAGGCTCCTCGCCAGGGTGGCCGCATTGCGCGATGAGCTCGCGGCCGAAGAAGCGGATGCATCGAAGCCCCCCGTCGCCCAAATTGCTTTGCCTGTCGCGCCGGCTAAGACCGAGTGGGGACAGGCCGACTTGGCGACGCTGATCGAGGTCGGCCGCAACGACCTGCTGGTCGCGGCGCTGGCGAATGGAGCGCCTCCCGACGGGCCACCCGAGGACGCGTGGACGCCGCTCATCACGGCGGCCGCTCATGGCAACGCCATCGCCTGCGAAGCGCTGCTCAAAGCGGGAGCGAGCCATCGCGCGTCGTTTTGCAGCACAAGCGATCCCGACGAATTCGAGGCGTTCGCCAACGAGGGCTGGACCGCTTTGCACTGGGCCGCGCTGTCATCCCGGGATGCGCCCTCGCACGAGGCCGCGACGCGCGTGCTGCTTTCACATGGCGCCGACCCGATGGTGGCGAGCGGCTATGGCGAGACGCCTCTGCATGTCGCCGCGCGCGAAGGCGCCGTGGCGGCGAGCGCTTTGATCGCCTCGGCGATCGTCGAGCGTGACGGGGTTCGTGGTCTCGACGCGTCCGACGCTTTGGGGCAAACGGCTCTGCATCTGGCCGCGACGCAGTGGCCGGGCGAGCGTCCCGGCGTCAAAGCCGCGGTGATCGAGGACTTGTTGGCCGCGGGCGCGAATCCGAATCTTTGCGACGCGCAAGGCGACGCGCCGCTGCACCGCGCTTTTCGCGCGAAAAATGCCTCCGCGGTTCGCGCGTTGGCAGCAGGCGGCGCCGACCCCTTCGTGCTGGATGCTCACGGTCGATCCGCTGCCGATCACGCGCGGCATGCCTTTCGGACGCGCACGCCCGAGCTCGTCGCGCACCTGGTGTCCAACGGCGACTCGTTGAGCGAGCGGCAAGAGCAAGAGCGCGCCTTCGTCGTCGCCGCGCAGGAGGTCCTGGAATTGAGCGAAGCGTTGTCGTTCGCACGAGCGAACCCTCGCTCGCGCAGCGCCGCGGTCGACCCTGCAAGCCAAAGCGCGGCGAGGGGCAGCCGCGGCGAGGTCGAAGCGCCGCAAGCCGCACGAGCTGCCGTGGCGGCGGCTCCGCGTCCCCGGCAAGCGATGCGGATCTGATGCCTCAGCGTGCGTTGCGCGGTCGACAGAATCCGCCGGCGCACAGGCGGATCGCTCAAGCTCTCGACCGCGCAATGATTCGAAAGTGAACGCAGAAAGCGGCTCGCCCTTCGGGAAAGCCGCTTTGTTCAGTTGGCAACTGTGGTCATTGCGTTCCGCTCTTTTCATCGCATTCCGGCATTCGCGTGGTTCGCGCGCGGGCAGATTAGAACAAGCTCAGAACGATCGGCGTGGCAACGTAGAACACGGCCGTTTCGATGACTCCGCCGACCAGCAAGCCCATCCAAGTGATGCGGGTTTCACCGAAGACCTTCGAGAAAACCGGTTCGTCCAATGGCCCCGCGAAGCCTGTCACCACTGCTCGATATCCCCGGCGCGCGCCGGGGATGGTCGGCGAAATGGGCTCCTCGCGCCGGAGCGCGGCCGCCGTCCACACAGCCAAGAGCGCTGCGGAACTGCAAGCGATGCCGCGTCCAACCGCGCGAGCCACTTGCCACGCGGCGCTCGACCCGTCGTTCGCGTAGGCGCTCGGGTCCGTCGGCAAGTGAGCGACCAATGCGCCGCTCTGCGCCAAGAGAGCCGTCAGCGCCGGAGGGCACCAGGCCGACGCGAACATCGCTAGGCCGATGCCTGCGGCGCGAAAGAACCAAGCCGAGGGATGTCGCAGCCTGCAAATCAGAGCGATCACCGCGTAGCCAATCGCTTGCAACGGAAATGCTATCTCGCCGTTGCGCTTCACGTTGGGCTCGCCATCGGACCAAAACCCTGCGCGTCGGAGCGCTTCGTCGGTTTTCAGGGCCTCCGAGATGGGTCGCTCGCTCTCGATCTTGTCCGTGACGTCATTGCCCACGGCGTCGATCCGGACCTTAGCGGCTTCGATCAGTTCCGCCGGGACGCGCAGCTCTTGGAGGTTCGAAACGGGATCGAACGTGCGTCGCCGGACGCCATGCTGCGCCGCCGCCGGCGCGGAGTTTTTGCCCGCGCCGGTGTTGAGGGAAGTCGGATTTGCGGCCATGCGTGTGCTCCTCGGATGTTCGTGTCGCGGATCTGTGGTGAACCCGTTGCGCAACGAGCGCCGTTGCGTCGCGACGGGATATTCCCGCCGGAAGGTTGAGCGCGTGAGATTCGACAATCGGCCTCGCCGAGAGCCTCGCCCTTGGCCCAGTTTCGTGGCCCACATCACCGCAATCAAGGCCGGCCATCCGCCATCCCTGCCGCCCATCGTTGCGACCCAGCCGCAGGGGGCAACTCGGTCAATCGAAAAGGCCGCGGTGGCGACGGCGGCCGACGCGACGGGTTGGCAAGGAAAAACGGTCGTGCTGGCTCGCCCAGGCGCTGACGCGAGCAAATGGCCGATCGGCGGCGCTCTCGTCCGCTTGGCATTGACGGCGCGCGGACTTATGACGACATGGAGCCCGAGACAATGATCCGTCGGATCGCGTCGCTCGGGTGTTCCTCACCCCCTGCGCAACCGCGCCCATGGAGACCGCCATGCCCAAGCCCAATGCAACCCCTCAGTCCCCCGCGGACGATCCTCTCGATCCGCAATCCGAGGCTCAACCGCAGTCGCAGCCGCGCAGATCGGCGCGCGCCAAACCCGAAGCGGCGCCGGCGGCGCAGGCTCAGCAGGATCCTCTCGATCCGCAGGCGTCGGCTCCGACGCAACGCCAATCGCGCAACCCGGCTCGCAGCGAACCTGAGTCGACCCAGGCCGCATCGGCGGCGCCCGCCCAATCCAACACAGAAGGCTCTCCCGAAGCCGCAAATGGCGCTAAAACTGAGCGCGTTTCTGTGCTCTATCTCGGCGAGCAAGTCGATGGGAAATGGCAAACGCGTTTGTGGCTCGGCACCTCGTCAGATCCGAAACGGCTCGAAGGCAAGTTCGCGCCTCCGTGGGCAAATGACGCAGCGGAGTTGCGCGCGCGTGCCTATCTGAACGAACGGACGGCAGACCGTGCGACGGGAGAGATCCCGATCGACCCGGTGACGGGTCAGACCAAAAAATACATCACGCTGCGCGTGAATCGAGGAACCGATTCTGAACCGCGGTGGGAGACGATTGGCACGGGCAACGCTGTCAATCATCGCGCCGATGGCAAGGCTGTGCGATTCAATCAGGTGATCTTCAACGTGAAGGATCTCGAAGGCAACGAGGTGATCATTCGCGCCTACACCACGCGAGAGGCGCCGCGCGAGGTGCGCGAAGCGCTGGGGTTTGCGCAGGATGCAATTCCGCGCGAAAAACGCGAGCAGCCGGAGCACGAAGCCCAGCCGGAAAAGGTCGCGCAACGCGCCGCGCAAGAGCCCGCCGCCGAGACGGCCACTGCATCCGCGGAGCCGTCGCAAGCGCAGGGCAAGCGCCGCGCGCCCGCTCGCGTGAATCAGGGCGCGTCGCGTTGACGCAAATACGATCGTGAAGGACGCGATCTCCGCCGGCCCAGTTGAACGCTGTGGTCGGCGGTTTATTTTTCGCCCGCGCTCGATTGCCGTGCGCGAGTGAAGCTCAACTCGACCGCTCGGTGTGCGCGCGACCGATGAGGAGCCGTGCGGCGTCGTCGGCCTCTTCGGTTCGCGCCCAGGCCAAACGAATATCCTCGCGAGACGGATCACTCAGCCAACCGAAAAGCCAATCCAAATTCAGGCTCCATTGAATGTGTTGGCGCGCTCGCTGCTGGTTCAAGGCCCACTTGAAATAGACCTTCGCAGCGTCATGGTCGATGCCGTTCTGCTCCATCAGGTGGCTCATCGCTCGATCAAAAATGTCGGTTGCGCGCGAGTGGGTTTCGCCCCGCTCCTGCGCCTGCATCTGAACAAAATACGAGTGGCCCAAATGGGCACAACGGTGGCATAGGGCGCACAACGTGCGAAGGCCAAGAAGCGTTTGGATCTGGGTGGCGTCCTGGTAGCCCCACACTTCGTGGCACTCGGGGCGGGACGTCTTGCGTCGGCAAATTTCGCAGGTGCTGTCTTGCTCCGCCGCTTTGCGTCCGATGATCGCCGACCATGTCGTTTGCGTCAGCAGCAGACGCAGATTCACGCGCTGAGCCTTCTCCGGCACGAGTTCGATTTTTAGAGGGTAATGGTCGGGATCGAAGTCCGACATGGCCAGTTGCGCGTTGGTCGCGATGCCCTCACGCTGGCGCGCCTTGGCGATTTCTGCCGCCATGGATGGGATAGCGAACGCGACGCCTTGCTGTCGCGGCCCGGTGGGCATGTGAAGCCTGGCTTTGACACCGCTTTGTGGCAAGGAGGAAAAGCCATTGGGCACGGCGTGCTTCACATGGAACGGTCGATCGGCCGTCGCCAGCCGCTTGATTCCATCTCGCCGCGCACGATCACGCGCGAAGGCAGCTGCGGCTTCGGGGTCAACCGGCCGATCGTCTGGGGTTCGGCTTTTGCGCGCCATTTTTTGCCCTCGAAGTGAAGAAAGCTGCGGGCATTTGAATGCGCCCGCAGCGGAGTGAAACTCAGGGTTTGAGCGCCTGGGGCAGCGCGGCTTTCTGCACGATCCAGCGCGCGAGCGAGGCAAGTCCTCCGATCGCCTTGGCGGCCGGGTTGCTCGTCGGGCTGCGCAAGTCGGCTGAGGCATTCTGATGCTCGGCGTTCTTGTCGAAAAGCGCCGCGATCTGCATGCGCAATTCTTGGCGATGCGGATCCAGCTCGGCGTTCGCCACGCCCCCGTTGTCGTAATAAAGGCGCGCGGCAGTCGCCAGCCGCGCCTTCTCGCGGTCGATTTCTCCGCCGTGCGCCGCGGCATTCCATCCCGAGCCAATGGGCGCGCCGAACAGATCCGTCCCGGCCGCCCGTTGCTCAAAGCGCCGAACGCGGATGAGCTCGCCGTCCGCGATTTCCGCTTCGCGCCCGCGGTTCAGAAGTTGCATCGAATCCATAGTGTGGCCTCCGGTCGCAGCGGGATGAATGGGGGCGAAATAAGGCGCCGCGCGCATGAAGCGCGCCGAGCGCGCAATCCAAAAATGACACATTCGAGACGACGAGCGGCATGCGCCAAGGCGTCGCGAAGCGCGTGAAACCGTCAGATGCGATGAGGCGAAACCTGCCGCCGACACGACCACACCGGCCGCCGAACCCAGCTTCGACTCCATAGAGCCAACATAAGGCGTTCGCGAGCCGGTCTACAAGAAAGCACCGATCAACGGAAAGCTACGGTCGCCAGCCGGCGGCTCACCCAATCAAAAAAAAGCGATAACCGGTCTTGCGTTTTCGCGCCGCAAGGTGTCTTCTGGTGAGGTCGGGGCCAGCGGTGGCCTCGAACTCCGAAGTGCCGGCATAAGCAACCGGGGAGAAAGGGCGAGCTTCGGCTTGCCCTTTTTTCATGCCCGTAATTCCATGCCAGCACAATGAAGAAAGGCGGCGAGAAAATCCGCCGCCTTAGCTCACAACCAGGATTCCCTTTGCGCCGTGTTTCAGCCCTCGGCGCCGACCTGCGCCCGCGCCTCCGTGCGCACGCCCTGGGCGCCTCGCCGGCCGCTCCTGCGAATCGCTCCGGCCGAAGCCATCACATGACCCGATTCTTGCAGCGCCGCTTGCCGCCAGCCGGGCGACTCCACGTCAAACATGGCGCTCAAAACGCGCGTCCGAACCGTGGCGTCGGTCAAGTCAATCTGCTCGTCGACTCCGATCCCTGTCGATTTCGACACAGCCGCAGCGTAGGCGGCCGGATCGTTGTTGCCATCCCCCTTGGGCGCCCACCGGTTCACCACCGCCTCGATCGTGCGGATGCCGTGGTGGACTTGATAGTCGAGCAGGTTCATATCCGCGGCGTGAATGCCCTGCCGCAGAGTGTCGAACTGAGCGAAGTTGCCGGTGTCCCGATCGCGCAAATTACCCGGGTTCTTGTTTCGGACCCCGAGGGACACAAAACGCGAAGCGGACGAGCGCGCGTTAGCGGCAGGTTGACTGGTCCCGCCCTCGTTCGCTTGGATGAACGCATCGAGCGAGAAGATCCCCGCCGCCAGGCGCGAAGGCTGCGCAGTCGGCATCGGCACCGCCAGATTCATTGCCAAGCGGCTGACAAAATCGCGGCCGCTTGCAGAATGCATTTGAAACAAGGCGCCGAGGCTTGCGACGTTCGTCGGGGAGCCGGCGTTCGGATACAGATCAGCCAGGACCGCTTGGCCCGCGCCCCGCGCCCGCATTGAATGCGCCATGCCCTTCGCCGAATCCGGCGAGGTCGGGCACGAATCGAAAAGGTCCGGCATTTTGAAGAGCTGCTCGCCCGGCATCGCGGCAAGGACCGCCGCGCCATCGACGGGCCAAGCGGTCGCCGCCGCCGTGGTGTCAGGTGTCGAGCGCAGCTCGATCGATTGCGCTCTTTGGATCTCCATGGGCGTCGTGAAACGCAACGGGTTCATTGCGGCGCCGTCGAAGCGCCGCGTCGTGAGGAAAAAATCCTCGGTTGCGAGATTGCGGTTCAAGAGCGCGCTCCCGATAAGAATGCCCGAGCTGGAAGCTGCTTGTTTCGCAGACAAGGCCGCCCAGGGGGTGGCCGGCGCGGCGTCGGCCATCGTCGCCAAATGGATGCCGTTTTCAAGCCCCGCGCGCGAGTCCTGGGCCATCTCGGGATCCGTGCCGCAGCCCGAGACCACGACGGCGAGACCCGCCGCAGCGATCATTGAGACGATGGCGCGCCTGCGCGTGCGAGTGCCAACGCGAGAGCGAGACGGTTGGGACGGGCCGCGCAAAGCGGCCGCGATGAGGGGGCGAGAGGGCTCGTTGGATCCTTCCGTCGAGCGAGGGGCGGTGTTGAGCATTGTGTCTCCGAGGCGGCGGTGTTTAAGCAATACGCCCCGGTAAATCTCGGCGCGATCATCACGCCCAACGAGCCAATTGATCAATGCGATCCAAGAATTGGAGGCGCGGGCTGTCGGATGGGAGTCGCGTTCATTGGATCTTTGCGCGCCGAAAATGCTCGAAGGGCCCAGCAGGAAATTCCGAACAGAAAGACGCGCCAGCGGATGCAAATCGGGCGCTTATTCCTTATCGTTTGCTGCAAAGCAAAGAACAAGTCTGCCTCGATGAAAGGCGGCACGGGCCGGTTGCACGGAGGGGCGGTTCAACTGGTTGAATCGGCGGCCAAACCACCGGAGGAAACAGCGCAACAAGAGATCGCGGACCGACCGCCCGAGCGGTTAAAGGGCGACCGTTTAGGTCGCCCTCTTGCTCCTATGCAGAAGCGAATCAATAGGGATCCGACAGCGGCCCAAAGGCAGCTCAGCCATCGGATCAACGTCGGCTCAAACCCATCCGATCGGAAGGCTTCATGAGGTTCCATTCCAAGTCGCTCTTCCCACGTTTGCGGTAAAACGGCGTGGCGGGCAGGAAGGCCTCGCATGCGCAATACAAGCTGCGTGGATCCAGGTTGATCCCCATCTTCATCCAGTCTCGGCCGTTGTGTTTGATGCTGACCGTGTTCGGTTCGGCAATCTCGATGCAGTCCTCCAAGTGCTCAATGAGATCAGCCCAATGGCCCAAGCCAAAAAAATCGAGAACGGAGTGGGTCACGGAGCGGGTCATCACGGACAAGGCCGCCTCGCCCACTTCGCTGTTTTTGTGCGAGAGCTTGACGCCGCCCGTCTTGCCCGCCATGACCACACCCAGATAAGCGGAAGGACTCAAAGCCGCAGCGCCCGTCGACGGGCCGTAATTGCCCGACGGCTGTTGCGCGAGCGCGCCACCCTCCGTGCTCATGGCCCACTCCGCCGCGTCCGTTAAGACGACGGTCATCGGTTGCTTCGTGTCTTTGTTGATGAAAGAGACAACGACTTCATTGTTGGCTTGGGGCGAAGACATGATCGAGAGTCCTTGGGGTTGGCGGCAGATTGAGCCCGCGGATTTGCTTTGAGCGGCGTTCCGGGTCTGCGTGAGAAGCGGCGCTTCGACAAGCCTTGCGTTTTCGAAGCGCCCTCGTTCATCCCACGCTCGCGCACGGGTCTGCATGTGTCAACGAGCGGCCGCCGGTCGGCAACTTTGAATGGGCGGACGGGCGCTCGTCGAATCGTGATGCGCGGACAAACTGGCAGAGAGGCGGCATTCGCGCGACGGCCGTGGAAACGCGTGCGGGAAAGAGCTCTCTCGGTCGCCAAGCGCGTTGAGATGCGAGCGCAACGCCACGTCAAAAGCAGCGACGAGCGGAATTGGCGGAGCGTCGCGCTTGTCGTAGCGTGACCGATTGCTGCGGCCCTTGCGCCGCTGGATCGCGCGGCCCAGTGGCCGCCCTCGCCGCTGGAACTCCCGCCATGTCTGAAATCAAAGAACGCAACGAGCAGCCGATTGCGCCCACTGTGCCCGTCGAAAATTCGAAGGCCGTCTCGTCGCCTTCGACAAACCATTCAATCGAACCGCCTCCTCGCGCGGATCGAATTCTGACGTTGGGCCGGCCGCTCGCGGTCGCGCCGGACCAGGAGGCGTCGGCGAGAAAACTCGGCGCTCGATTCGATCGCATGGAGCAAGCTTGGTTTGCGCCGCCCGGCAGCGATTGGGAGAAGCTGCGCCGTTACGCGCCGATCGCGTCCGCGCTTGATCGAAGCAGCGCGCTCGAAGAGTTTCGCGCGGCGCTCTTCGCAGCGGATTTGGTCGTTGATGGTCTAAGCGAGCGGGACATGGATGGAGAAATTCACCGGGTGCCTGTTGTCGGCAAACCCCGCACCAACTTGTCGGGCGCGTTCTGCGCGTCCTTCACGTCGAACAGACTCAAAGGCTGGATTCGCAACTGGGCGAGCGATAGCACCGCGATCGCGTTTAACTCTGATGCCCCCCGTGCGGAACGTCACGTTTACGCGGCCCAGAAGGCGCAAGACCGCATCGCGGCGGCGGAGCGAGAAAGAGAAATAGAAGCAAAGCGCGAAGCCGCGGCCGTGCGCGCCGCGGAGCGATGGTTCAAGGCGTCGACCAAGCCGCAAGGCGCCGGAGTCGCCTATATGGAGCGCAAGGGATTGCAGGCCGCGGTCGGGTCGTCGTCATCGGCGGCCTTGCCTGCGATCGCGACATTTGGCGCTCGATTCGAGCGAGGCAACCTGTTGCTGCCGATGTTCGACGCGCAGGGAAAGTTGTGGTCGGTGCAAGAGATCGGAGCGAACGGCGATAAGAAGTTCATGCATGGCGGTCGCAAGCAGGGCTGCATGGCTTGGATCGGCTATCCGCGAGATGGGCAGCCGATCGCGCTCGTCGAAGGCTTCGCCACGGGCGTGACCGTTCACCAAGCGCTGGGCTGCGCGGTGGCGGTCGCATTCGACGCGGGAAACTTGGAGCCGGTCGCGCGCGAGGTGAAGCGCGCGTATCCGCAATCAGCCCTCGCGATTTTGGGCGACAACGACCGCTCTCTCGTCGCGGCCGGCAAAGCGAACAAGGGAGTCGAATCGGCCCGCGCCGCAGCCCAGAGCGTTGACGCCAGTTGGGCCGTCCCGCACTTCGAGGCCGCCGATCCGCTCTCGCTGAGCGACTGGAACGATTTGGCGGGCGTGCACGGCCCGCCGCAGGTCCAGTCGCAAATGGCCGAGCGTTTGCCGCCGCAATTCGCGCCGAACCGCGCGCGTGCCAAGGCGCGTGCGCCTCAATCCGCGCCACTGGCCGCAACGCAATCTGTCTCGCAGCCCACGTCGCAATCGGCGACGAGACCCGCGCCCACGCAACCGCACGCGCAAACCGCAGCGCCCGTGGAGTCGACGCCGTCTCGCCAAACGACACAGCATGCAGGCGCGCCCATTCGCTCGGCGCGCACCCATGCCCACTCGTTTGCGCGTTAGCCCCGCAACAGTCGGAAAAACGGCTGTTATGCGCAGGTGTCGCCGGCGGAGGCGTGATTCGTCGTCCTTGCCAACGCAGAAGTCAAAAAACATCCGAGGCCCAGACGCAAAGCCTAGCTGCGCGATCGCTTTCCGCAAGCGTCGGCCGCAACCGATCGCCCGGCGAGAGCCAGGTCTCGGTGTTTCGATCGAGCCCGCCCCGCTCGCTTCGATGCGGCTTCCTTCGCGCGTCGGCCTCGCATCGCCGCCCGTCAGGGATGTGGTCGAGTCGCTTGCTGCGCAGGAGTCCCCGCGATATGGGAATGATGGACGGAGCGTTGTTCGAGCCCAGCGGCTTGCAACAGGCCCCAGACGTCGCGTCGCGGACCGCTTGACCGCGCGCGTTGACCTTGCCGCCGCCTCGAATTCGCGAGCCGCAGCGCGGCTTGCCATCCCACACCGCACAACAATCATGCCCCACGCCTCCGCTGCGCCCCGTCCCACCTCTTCCCTGTTCGAAGCCGAATTCCATCGCATGGCCGGCACGAACATCGACAAACAGACTCGCGTTGTCGCCGATCGCTTTGCTCGCCTAGACAATCGCGATCAAAGGCGCGTGCTCGGCGAGCTGCGCACGCGCCTTGCATCCGACGATCCAGCACCTCGCGCCCAACGCGGCGCGCTTCGCGTTCAGATCCTGCTCGCCGCTTTGATCGTGGCGGACATCGGGTTTGCCGCCACCTCGGATCATGCAACGGGCGTGCTCCTGTGGAGCGCGTTCGCGCTGCTCTTCGCGTTGCTCATCAAGCGCAACGAGGACAAATCGGCCCTCCATTCGCGCATCGCCCGAGAGGCCGATTTCATGGAGCTGGTCTCACAACACGGAATCGACGGGGTGGATGCGGCGCGCAAAGTCCTTCTTCGCTGGCACGACCAATTCCCAACAAAGAGTTATCGCCTGGACGAAGAGCTGCGCGAGCGCGCGGCTCACGAAAAGCGAGAAGCCGCCAAAGCCCGTCGCGCTCGCGACCGGCAAGATGCGGGCGCGCAGCGCGTCTGATGGCGATTGAGCGCGCGGACCGCCGCGGATCGCATGGGATTGCGGCCGGGAAATCGCGGCCGCTCGCGCTCGACGAATCGCGTAGCGTCGCTGTCGATGAATTGCGTCCGGTCGCGCTCGGCTGCATCAATAAAAATCCGACGAACGGCGCCGCGCTGCACGCAAAAATAAGTCAATACGGCTTGAAAACGGCGCTATGTTTGGGTATCGACTATGGGGCCTGGCGCAATAGCGCGCCAGCCAAAGGACAGACTGCTCACGCTTCCCGGATCCGCTTTCGAGCCGAGGTTTGAATGAACCCAAGACACTCCACCGACACGACCGCTCAATTGATCCTGCAACCGCGCGCCGCGTCGCGCGCACCATCGCGCGCAACTCAGATCCCTGCGAGCGCCGCGCCCAGCGCGTTGCTCGCGCTCAGAGACGACTCCGACGATGCGCTGGCCGCCGCGCTGCGCGCAGGCGCCGATCCCAACGAAATGGTCGGCGATTGCTTCCCCTTGCGGACGGCCGCCGATTTCAATCGCACGGGCGCCCTGCGAATTCTCCTTGCCGCAGGGGCAAGCGTTGACTTGCGCAACAGCAACGGCGACACCGCGCTGCACGAAGCGGCCGTGAGCGGCAGCCTTGACGCCGCCCAACTGCTGATCGACGCGGGCGCGGACTTAAATCTGCGCGACGGCCTCGGGCTCACCGCCCTGCTCCTCGCGTGCAAACGCCCGCACGTTTCAGGCTGCCGCGAGATTGCCCTGGCGCTCCTGCGCGCCCGCGCCTCCGTGCGGCTTCGGGATGGGGACGGGAAAACGCCCCTCCTCGTGGCATTGGAACACAACGACGCGCGGCTGGTCGACGCGTTGCTGCGTGCGGGAGCGGATTGGAAAGCCGTCGATGGCGATGAGCGAAGCGCGTTGGTGTTCGCCATCGAGATCGCCGAGCATCGGCATGCGGCGGCAACCATAAGTTTTGCCGGGCTCGCTCCCGAATTCGAGCCGCACGGTTTGCGCGCCCTGCTCTCTTTTCTGTTCCGAAAAGAGGGCGGCCCTGACCGCGAGCGACAACGCGCCGCGGCTCGCAAATGGTTGTTGCGGGCAGAGCCGGTCGATGAATTGACGGCTCTGGGGCGCGCCGCGTTGCGCGGCCAATGGGCGACGTGCGCGCTGTTGCTGGATGCCGGCGTTGAGGACCGAAACGCTGTGCCGCAATCAGCCCACCGGCTGGGCAGCGCCGGCCGCACGCCGCGGGAATTTGCCAAAGGCCGTGCGCGCGATGCGTTCGCGGCGTTTGATGCCGAAACCGAAGCGGTCGAGATCGCCGATTCGATCGGCATGCCCCGCGCACGGCACCCCCTCACGCGCGAGCCGATCGAGATCGACTGACTCGGCCGCGCGTGCGCTTCGCCCGCGGTTTCCGACGGACGGTCGGTGCAAACGCGCTCTCGTTGTGCAGAATGAGCCAACGCTTTCAGGCGACGGGCGGACTCCGCTCGCCTCGCGCGAAACCGCGCTTGCTCCCACGCCGCGACGATCCACAACGAACGACGAGACGCTCCCATGATCACGCCCACTCTGCCCAAACAACCGCCCTCGCAACGAGCCGCCTGGGCGACACCGCATGCGCTATTCGAAGCGTCGCGAGCCAATGATGCCTTGCGAGTCGCAGAAATTTTGAGCCAACGCGTTGGCGTCAACACCGTGGGCGCAGGCGCGAGTCTGCCGTTGCACGAAGCCGCCCGTGTTGGCGCCGCGGATGCGGTTGAGACCTTGCTTCGCGCGGGCGCGGACAGGGACGCTTTGGACGCGCGCGGCCACTCGCCGTTGATTCTGGCTTGCTCGGGCCTGGGCTCGCAGGCCAATCGCCGCGCCGCGCTGGCGTTGATTGCCGCGGGCGCGCAGGTCGATCAAGCGGATCTCTCGGGCCGCACACCGCTGATGCTTGCGGTGCTCACTGGCGCCAAAGAAGTGGTCGACGCACTGCTGAGCGCCGGCGCCAGTGTTTGCGCATGCGACGCGATGGGATCCAACGTCCTGCATCACGCGCTTGGTCGCCGGCGCAAGGCAACGGGTCCTGGAAACAACGACGCGGCAGCGATCGTCGCCGCAGTGCTGGCTGCGGCGGATCGAGCCAGCGGTGCGAATGGGGATTCGGTGGCGTTGGGCCAATCGCCTTTGGCGCGCTCACTCGTCGATGCGGAGGACGCGGCGGGCCTCACGCCCCTCGCTCTCGCGGCGATCAATGGCGACGCGAAGAGTTGCGCGATTCTGCTCGACGCCGGCGCGGCCGCTAACGATCCGGTTGGGGGTCTGCGAAATGGTCATTGCCCGTTCGCAGGACACAGCGCCAAAGAGCTTGCGCGCGGCGCGGCGCGCAGCGTGTTTAAGATGCTCGACGCGGCCGACGAGGCGAGCGCATGGGCACAGCGATTGAATCTGCGCTGGGCGCGCCCCTCGCTGCGCGAGTCCCTCGCGGCCTGAGCGCGAATCGAGAGGCTGTGCTGGAAATCTTTCGCGCGAATCGGTGTTCATTGCGAAAGAAGGGAGCCGCGGCCGTGCGGCTCCTTGTTCTCATTCGTCCGCAATTCGTCCGCGGCTAGTTTGGCGAGCGAGAGGTCTTGGGGCCGCCCCATTTCGAAACGGTCCCTTCCTTCGACGCCGCCTGCTGCGATGCCGAAGCGGCCGGCTGCGATGGGTCGTTCGCGGCGCGGGGAGGAGCCCCGTCCACCCCAACACCCTGGGCCTCGCCCTTCGCACGCACCGGTTCGCGAGCCTTCGCGCGCTCGGTTGCGCCGCCCTTGGCGTTTCCGTTAGCGCTGCCCGCGCCGCTGCTCTTCGCGTTGCCGTTTGCGCTGCTGGTGGCAACGTTCGTAGCGCTATGTGCAGCGGGCGTCGCGGATGCGACCAGCGCTGCAGCGCCGACCAGCACGTCCTCGCGCGCCAAGGCTTCGTCATCGTCCAACCCGAGCTTGTTTGCATTGGACGCCGCGTTGTTGCGCGAGTCGAAGAAGCGGACTTTGCGCAGAACGCGCGGCGCAGCCGATTCGCGAGCGGTTAGCGGATCGAGGCGGGGATGGCGCTCGCCTCGGGTGGATTCCCAACCCGCCGCAACGAGCGCTGCGCGCAGGCGATTTTTGTCGATGCCACCCAGTTGTTGCGCAAGCTCGGCAAGCCCTTCGTTCATCAGAACGCAAGTGCCATCCCCCCCCAACTCAGGCGGCTTGATCCAGCCCAAACTGCCCTCCGGCGTCGGACGATTCGCGGCGTAGAAACGCGCTTCGTTGTTGACGATCCACGCTTCCGCGCGGGCAGCATAGTCCTGCGCTTCGGTCGTGTTGCGGGAGTCTAGGCCTGCGAGCCAGAAATGATCGCGCGCGGCGGCCTGCGCCCCTGCGAAAATGCGCTCGGCGGTCTGTGCGGGATAACCGCAAACGTGCAGCACTCCGCGCAAGCCGGTCAGGGCGGCGACGACGTGCTTTGCGCGGCGCTTGGCGATCGACGAATCGCTCGGGCGAACGAATGACGCGGTGAACGCGACGTTCTCCTCGGCCCACTGGCGAACCTTCGCGAGGCCTTCGCGTGTTTGCAAGAAGGCAATCCAATGATCCCAAAAATGACCATGGTTTGCGTGCGCAGCAGCAACCAAAGCGTCGATCGCCTGTCCGGCCGCTGAGACAGACGTCAGCGTTTGCTCTCCCACCAGTTGCGCGTAGACGCCGAGCCCGCCGTCGGCGGTTTCAGACATCACGTCATCCCACACCCGATCGGCTGCGGGCTCGACGCACCGGAACTGCAACCCGCCTGTCATTTCGGCATCGCGCGCCGCCTTGGCGCTCTGCATCAACTTCGCCGCGATGCTGGCCTCGCCCGCGCTCATTGTGTGTCCGCGCGAAGAAATGGTGGCCTTGGCGCTACCATCGATGTGCGCGCGCAGCTTCCCGGTGCCGTTGATTTCCGCGTAAATCGTGCTGGCTTTTACTTCTTTGGATTCGTCGATTTCATCCTTGAAAGTCGTGCAGTCGTTCCACTCCTGCTTGGCGGCGATCGCCCCGTTGTCGGTGGCCACCCACGAGGTGAACATGCTCTTGCTGCTCGAATCCCCCGGCTTGGCTCCCGAGCCAATCATGGTTGCAAGAATGCGCAACGCTTGCGTCTTGCCAACGCCGGAGTCGCCCACAATGTGAATGAGCATCGATTCGAGATCCGGCAGGACGCCGAGCAGCGCGGAGGAGGCTACCGCTCCGGCCACCACCGCAAACAGCGAGTTCCGCAACGCCAATTCGTTGGCACGCTTCCAGTTCTCGAACGAACCGACGCGGGAGGTGCTGCGGCCAACGTGGTCGACTCGCGTGGACACCAATTCGGGAACGTTCGCGCCCTTGGGCGCGATGACGCGTCCACCGTGCACGTATTGCGGGATGTCGTTGTCGTGATCAAAGGATCCATCCGCCTTCGGCACCAAGACCCAACCCGTGACGTCGGTCGCCATCACTCGCGGCACCTGGCCCGCCAAAACGCGCTCGGCGTCTTTCCACACAGCATGGGTCTGCTGATTGCAAGAGAAGCCAATGCCGCAGAGATATTCTTGCGTGAGCACGCCGTCGCTCACAATCGTGAGGGGGCGACCATCGTCGGTGACGCCGCGATACTCCGCGAAGACCTTGGGTGGATTGCGCGGGTCGTTAAGCTCCAATCGCCCGTTGATGCGCGGCGCTCGCGTGAGAGTCCGCACGCGATGCAAATAGGGGGCCGCCGAGGCGGACCATCCGACGACTTGCATGGTCTTTTGCTTGGCGCCCTTGCCCGAGCCGCTGGGGTCAGGGACGGTCATCATTTTCTGGAACTGAATCGCGGGCCGCTCGTTGCCGCGAGTGTGCGGGCGGCGAATCAAAAGATCCATCGCGGACCAAGCGCCCTCGTCCTGAACCATGGCCGACGCATACACGCCGCAGAACAAGTAGCCAGCCTCGACCTCCGGCAGATTCGAAGCCTCAAACAGAAACTCGAACGACGCGGTCGGGTGCGCGCCGTCGCGGCTCTTCGCCTCGCGTAGGGTTTCGCGAACGACTTGTTCCGCGCTGGTCCACGCCCCCGCATCGACGGCATTCCACCCCTTGGTGGCTCCGCGAGGGGAAGGGAACGCGGCTTTGCTCGCTGCGGGAGGCGTCCAATCCTCGTCCATGTCCGCGAGGCCGCCGTCCCATTCTGCTTGCTCACTGCCGTCGACGCCGGCGTGCTCTGCGGCGCCGACGCGCGGGCGCGTGGCGATGGCGACCCGCACGGACGCCGGCACGCCCTGAACCACGAGGCTGCGCGCCAAGTGCCGCGCTGCGACCACGACGTCGCGGTGGCGGTAGTTGCTCTGCGGGTCCAGTGTGCCGAGCACGAGCACGTCACGGGATGTGACGCTGCGCGTCAGGAAGGGGTCGATCTCCAACCGCGGATCGAGCCGATCCTGCGGCAGGCGCATGGCGGCGCTATCCAAGGAGGCGCGCTCCGCGTCCTTGGCGATGAATCCGAAGGGCTCTTCGTCAGAATCCCCGCACTCCACGACGCGAATCTTGTTCTCGCGCAGAACGGCCGCGGTGGCCGGATCGAGAGCCACGACAACGAAGGGGTGGCCGTATTGGCGATCCAACCGCTCCTGGGCGGTCGGCACGCGGCGAGGCGTATTGGGCGTCGTCCCGTCGTCGAACACAGCGTCCGTGGCCTCCTCGAACTCCCAATCGGTCATGGGGCCCTGCGACGCGTGCTGGATTGGCGCCGCCTGCGCATCCGCCGCGCCCATTTGGGCCTCCGCCACCGACGCCGCTGCGATCGCCGCGGGATCGGCCAGCTCGGCCGGCATGTCTTCCATGCCGATCGTCGGAGCCTCTTGCGTTTCGGGCGCGTTGTCGGCAATACTGTTTTGGTCGTTCATCGTGTTTTTCTCTCAGTTGACGCGATGAACTGCGGCGTGAGCCGCACCCCGAAACCCGCCGCTGCGAACGGCGGGTTTTTTATTCGCGCTGGTTTTGCAAGCCGGCCGACAAAACAATCGCGGCTCAACGGCTTTGTTTTCCCGCCCATTTGTTGCGCTGGGCCGGAGCGAATCGAATTTATCCGATTTTTTGGCCGGGTCAACACCATATTTGCTCCGTCTGACCCAACGAGCGATCGGCGGCGCCATGCGCTCGTCGACCGGTCGCCTCTGCGGCCAGCGGCCCCACCCCTCGCCAAGCCGGCCCAAATCCGCTTGAATCGAGGCGAGTTGGGCGAATGCCACTCCCTCACGGGTTAACGGCGCGCCGGGCTGCTGGTTTAGGATCTCGGTGTCGGTCCGCGGGAAGCCCGGCCGGAGCGTTGTGGTCGCCCGCCCGATGACGCCCGCTGTGTGCCAGGCGTATCACCGGCGTGTGCCACAGCGCGTGCCGGCAAGCCGTGGCACACAGCCCAAGGCCGATTGCCGCCCCAATCCGGAGCCCCTGACTTATCACGCGATCCCTTTAACATCAATGGGTTGTTGTGTTTTTTTGACGAGTCCGAGCCCGCGATGCGATACGAATAAATACGGCGTCGCGAGGCTGTGTGCCATGTGTGCCGGCAAATCGCAGGATAAGAGACTCCCTGAGACGACACACACCGGAAAGGGGGATGGCGATCAAAATAAGGCGTCGCTCTGTGCCTATATATAAATAGGTGGCACACATGGCACACACGGCACACAGAGTCGGGATGACCAGGAGACGAGCGCCCGACGTTTGCGGTCATTAGGCGTGTCTTTATTCCATTTATTTTCTTTTACTTCAATAACTTAAAAAAATAAAGAAACAAAAAAATCTCAATACTCCGAGGCGTCCGGACAAGCCCCTGGGTTCCGAAATTGTGTGCCAGCGCTCGTGGCACACGGCAATTTCCAGTGGCACGATCCGGCACACAGCGCCCGCCACCCTTCAATTCCCCAACTCGCGTTGGATCGCCTGGCCCGCACCGCCCTCGCGCCCGTGGTTGTGCCTGGACGCCCTTCACGCCGCTCCCGCATTCCTCCCTTGAACCTCGCTCGCTCCTTGCTCGAACACACGGCGTCGCGTGCCCCGTCCCATCGCCACCCTCGCCTCCTGCTCGACCACCGCTCGCGCCGGCTAAAACAGAACACGGCGGCCACCCCGGATGAACGGCTCGATTGAAGGGATCAGCGAGTCATCGCTCTCGAAGCCAGGGCGCCTAACGAGCGGCCACTCGCTCGCCTCGTTGGCGCGCGACCGGCAAGAGGACGGCTCGCGGCCTCAGCGACGGCAGATCTTGATCGTCGCAAGAGTTTGACTTTGGCCACTAATGCATATAGCACTCCGAATAATCCGATAGGCGGTTATTGCGCAACCCTGTGCGGTTTGTGAAGTTGGGCCAATCGCTTGCAGCCGCAGGCGACTCACGCAAGCGAACCACGCAAGCGAACCCACTCGGAGATTCAACATGTTGCAGAAGTCCACCTCTGGTTTCACCCTCATTGAGCTGATGATCGTTGTTGCCATCATCGGCATCCTGGCCGCGATTGCCATCCCGGCCTACAACAACTACACCACCAAAGCGAAGTTCACCGAAGTCGTCCTGGCCGCTGACCCGACCAAGACGGCTGTCGCCGTGTGCGCCACGACCGGCGACTGCGTGTCGGGCACCTCGATCTCGCTGTCGCTGGTCGGCTCGTCCACGATCCCCTGCGTGGGCTCGGGCGGCGGCTGCTCGCCTTCGACGAAATACGCCGATTCGGTTACGACCGACGACGGCGGCAACATCACCGCAACGGCCGGCACGAGCTCGGGCCTGAACGGCGAAACGTTCGTGCTGCAACCGCAGTTCTCGGGCGGCCGCGTGGACTGGGTCAAGTCGGGCTCCTGCCTGACGCGCGCGGGCGGCGCAATTTGCTGATCTTGCCTCAGCGATAGACAGCAAGCAGAAGGCGGCGTGAGCGATCACGCCGCTCTTGTTCGTTTTGAGCGGCGCCTCCTCGTGTTCGATTCGCGATGTGTGGCCGCTCTGTGCGAGCGCAGTCGCCGCGTCGCAGCGGCCTCGCGCTGAGCGCGCCTCCTCAGCGGCGCATTCGGCTTGCTGAATGGGTCGCGCTGGCGGTCCGGCGGCATTGCGAATTGCGCAGAGCTTGCGGACAGTGAGTGAAAGCCGCAGCCGCGGCGCGCAGACTTCATGGAACCGACAGCAATGGCAATACAAGCCCTCACCCGCGCCCTCAAATCGTTCGAGTCCCCCATGAGCCGTGTTCGCGTTGGCCGCGCCGAGGTTGTTCTCGCCGCGCTGATGCTCGCGATCCTTGGCGGCGTTTGGTTTATCCCTGGCGCGCCGCGCAAGGCGGGCTCGGTCAGCGCGGCTTCGCCCGTTGCAGTGGCGGCGAAAGCGAAAACAGCAGCACCACAAGCATCAAGCGCGAGTGAAATTGCGGCGCCAAACAACAAAGCCAACGCGTTCGTTCCAGACAAAGAGCATCGATCTCTCGAATCCGTTTTTGCTCTTCTGCGCGCGACGCGCTGGGGCAAGAGCTTTGGCGCGAACGAGGAGAGCGAAGAGCAGCTCTACGCGCAAAACATGTTCGCCGATGGCGCCTACGTTGCTGAGTCCACCGTGTTCAAAGGGTATTACTGCCTCGTTGCCGGTGGCGACGAGCAATGCGAAGCCGACACGCTTGCGGGCGCGGTCTTCGACGCCTCGGACTCGAAAGCCAATGCGATCGGCTTTCAAGGCATGGCGTCCGCTGCGGACTTCAACGCAGCGTTCGAGAAGGTCCAGGAGAACAATCAGCACGCTGCCGAGGCTCTTGCTGCGGATGCTCATCCGGCCCAGGCGAGCAAATCACCGGAGGTGTTTCTAGCGAGCGGTGTCGACCGAGTCCGCGAAGACCGTTCGGCGTCAAACCCGGCGAATTAGCTGGCCGGGCTGTTTTCTCTGATCGGCGGCTTTGCGTAAAAGATCCGTTTCTTCGAGATTGAGCAAATGCGCTAACTCTTTTGCGCGCCCTGCTTCCCTTTCGGAGAGTTTCAAATGCTTAAACACACCGCACGCGGTTTCACCCTCGTTGAACTTATGGTCGTGGTCGCGATCATTGGCGTTCTGGGCATGGTGGCCATTCCGGCCTACAACAACTACACGACCAAATCGAAGTTCACCGAAGTGGTCTTGGCGACGGCTCCGACCAAGAGCTACCTCGATGGCTGCTATCAGACAGGTGATTGCGTGGTCAATGGGCAATTGTCGCCGGGCTCCGCGTCCAGCAGCGGCGGGGGCGGCATTCCAGGTTCCGCATTGGGAAACACAACTGATGCGTGGATGGGCTGGCTGAATGGAAGCATTCAAGCCAACCAGCAATACAACTTCATGAATGCCTTCGGCTCGGCGCAAACCGAAAACGACAACAACGTGCAGAACGAAGCGGCCATGTGGGTAGGATCGGGCGGCCCTGGGGTCGGCCAGACAACCGGAGCCACGGCCGCGGGATACGTTTGCTTGTTGCAAAACGCTGACACCACGTGCGACGACTGGATTAATAATTACGCTCAACAAAACAACGTGACCGTAGCGGCGGCCATCACCGCCCTTTTGCCGCAAGGCGTGCTCATCACAGCGCAGCAATTCGAATCGGGGTATTCGGATTGGACGGGGACGCCATTGACGTCGTCGGACCCGTCACCGAGCCCGATCCCCTGCGTTGGCGCCCTGCCCTGCTCGCCACAAACGAAATACGTCCAGAGCGCAAGCGCCGACTCAAACGGTGTCATTACTGCCACCGCGGTGTCCAGCTCCGGATTGAGTGGCGAGACATATGTGCTGATCCCGCAAGCCTCGGGCGGTCGCCTGGACTGGATAACGTCCGGGACCTGCAAAACCCGAGCGGGCGGAGCGCTTTGCTGATTTCGCGTCGCCAAAGATGACGCGCCAACGGGCGGTGTGCGCAATCTCGCCGCCCTTGTTGTCTTTGGCCGTCTGCGCAGCCCGGTGCAGTGCCCCACTCATCATGCATTCAGCGCGAACGGATCCATTTGTCTGCCGCGCGGCCAAAGCCCGCGGACGCGCGGCGTTGGAAACGGCACAGTCATCGGAGAGATTGAGGCCAGGCCGCGCGATCGCGGATCAAACAAGCCGCTTTGGAGAACTCAAATGAACCAACCGCACTGCTCCCCGCAAGCCCCTCGCATGCCTGAGGCAAAGACTTTCGGATCTTGCATTGCTCCCAACGAAAAGCCGGCGCGTTTCAATCTGCGCACTGCGCTTCCCGGTTTTGTCTTTCTTGCGTCGCTCGCGATTCTCTTTGGCGCGTCGTTGACGAACAGGCTTCCGGAGCAAAAGAAGCTTCCCGAGGTCTCACTGCCGATGGCATCCAATTCCCCCAGCGACGAGCAGTCCGTCGTGACGATTGGGCCTCCCGCGAAAGTCGTCGCCGCCCACTGCCTGCCGGGTGAGTCTGTTTGGCAGATTGATATGGACACCGAGTTTGGTCCCGGCCGCCCCGGAAAGTCACTGAGAAAATTCACCTGCCTTGGTCCCATGAATAGCGAGGATATGGCCGCTGGCATGCAGGCATACGGGACCTGGTTGGCGCAAAGCCCTCCATTGATTCCCGGGGCCAACAGCAGTGTGATGACGGGGTGGGAACCGTGGGTGCCGCCCGCTTCGAAAGATGGGCTGTTCGAACGCGCAAAGAGCGCGCTGTTTGATCGGAGTTAATTGGCTGTGCGCGCCCGGATAGGCCATCGGAATCACAACTCGCCTGTCCGGCCGTCGCCTGGTTTTGCGAACGAATCCGCCGGTCTATTTGTGGCGACCAGCGGTGTTGCGATGACGTCATCAATCGCGGAGGTTTAAGGGCAGCGCTACGGGCCTTTGAGTCGGGCGTCATATTCACGACGGAGGCTTCCGATGTTTAAACCCCTTTCCTTTTTTCGCGGCGCCGGCGGCTTCACACTGGTCGAGCTCATGGTCGTGGTCGCGATCCTAGGGATCTTGATGGCCGTGGCCGTGCCGGCCTACAACAACTACACGACCAAATCGAAATTCACCGAGGTGGTGCTCTCGACGGCGGACACGAAACTCGCCGTCGAGGAGTGCTTCGAACTTCAGAATTGCGCCGAGCGCGGCATCACGCTCGGCAGCGTGACAAGCGGCGAGAGCTCCTCAACATTGGTGGTCGCCCAGACCTTTGACGCTTTCGAGGCGTGGAGCCTCGCGGCTCAAACCGAGAACACCGGCAGCGCAAGCTTGGCGGTCGCCGAGCAGTTCGCGACGACTGGGATGGCGGAGGCGACTGCATTCGGCTTGCGAATGCAGCAGTGCTCTTCGGTTCCTTATATCGCAATCGGTGTCTATGCGGGCGCCGGCGCCGCCGGCAACATGTGCGACAGCGATATCGCTGGTTCGGACATCAATCGAGCAATCCAACTAGCCCTCGGAAACGGCCAGATTCTTCCGGTCACGTTGTTTCAATCGGCGTTGGCCGAGCTTACGGGGCAAGCCAGCTCCGGCAACAATCTTCCGTGCATTGGGCCGTCGTCGCCATGCACCCCGCCCACAAAATATGTCCTCAGCAAGTCCACGGACGCCTCCGGCAACATCACGGCCACGGCGCAATCGACCTCCGGATTGGCTGGCGAGACCTACGTCCTGATCCCCGAAGCGTCGGGAGACCGCCTGGACTGGACGCGATCGGGCACATGCATGACGCGCGCCGGCGGCGCCCTCTGCTGAATAGGCGCCGGGCGGATTGGGCCTGCGCTCTTTCCTGCCGTCCTACGCGAGCGTTCGTGCGCCGAAGCGTGTCCATCGCCGGTTGCGCCCGCTGTGAACTGCGGGCGCTGCGGTGGGTATGGATGGGCCGCAAGACGGGTGCGATTGGCTGGGCGGTCTAATGGGCGTGATCGGTGGCATTGAAATTGGGTTCAGCGTGATGGAGATTTAAAAAAGACGAACGGCGCCGTGTGCGTCGGACGAACTCCACCAACACAGCAAACGCCAGAGCAGTCGCGCGGCGAATGCACTCCCTTGGGACTACAAATGAACCGCTCCTCGCTCCTCATCGCATTCGCCTTCATCGCGACCATCTCGCTTCTTTCGATCCCCATGGCCAGGCACTCTCATGCTGAGGCAAGCCGCATCGTTGAGCTGAGGGTGCCTACGTGCATTCGAAGCGAATCGCCGTGGACTCTCGACATGACCAGCACGTTTCCCGATGGGCACGAAGAGAAGACTCAAGTGTTCACGTGCTTCCCGATTGGGGCGCGCCCCGACGACTATTTCGTGGAAGACGCGGTTCAAGGCACGAACAATTACTGGATCAGCAAAACAGCGCCGGTGCGCCAGCCGGACGGTTCGTTCAAGCCCGCGCCGCCTTTGAAAGATGGCGCGCTCGCGCGTGTGGTCGGCAACCCGAAGCCGTTCAGGACGGGATGGATCGACGCCCTGTTTGCGCGCAATTGAGGGACGAGTGGTCGCATCGATCGCGCGTCTCCACCGCGCCGTTCAGCCTGCTGCTTTTTTCAAGATAGAAACCGAAGCGACCTCGATGCACTGCGCGCGAGGTCGCTTTAATTCATGAATATTCGCCTTGCCATGCGATCAGTAACGCGCCAGATTTAGGGTTGCAAGCGCGAGCATCATTGCGTCCGGCTTCTTGAACCTCTTCCTGGGTGTGCCATGTTTACGTCTTCGAATTCGATGGAAATATTGCGTTCGGCGGTTCGCGCTCGGGCTGCCTGCGCTTTGATCGCCGCGGCCTGTTTGAGTTTGTCGATGGGCAGCGCATGCGCGCAGCCTGCTGCCACCGCGCCCACAGCAACGAAGCCAATCGCCGCCACCGCGGCCGCGCGCTCCGAATCCGATCCGCTGTTGGCGGTCAATGTCGACGATGCTTTCAAGTGCGCGCACACGCTGCAAGGCGGTGTGATGAGCACGCGCGCGCTGATCAATTACGCTTATGCGGATCCCGCCGCTCGACCCGGGACGCATGCGCGATCGACGAGCGCGCTTGCTTCGGCCGGACTGCCAGGCATCACGCTGAAGGGCCAGCGAGTCGCCCAGGAATCCGTTTGCCGGATGTGGCAAGGCCATCTGCGAGCGTTGGAAGTGAGCGCGTTGTTGCGCGAAATCGCCGCCGAGCATCCTGATCGCAAAGACGTCATTGTGTTGGGAGTCGCCGCCCAGGACTGAGCGGCCGCCGCGGGGCGAGGCAGCCACGGCACGCTTCGCTGGCAATTGGTTCGGCGGTGCGCCGAGCCCGACAGGAGGGCGGGTCCTGCGCTTTGGCGGCCAGGGTGTTCGAGGTAGGGTGAAGCGGCATTGGGTTCGTGGCGAAGCGCCGCGTGCCGCGTCCCGTTCTTTCCTTCTGAGGCCCTATGTTCTCAAACTCCCGCGAGGCCGCGATGAAGCGGCGTCAAAAAGCCCGCCGCCGCGAGCAACACGACTATGTGTCCGACGACTGGGCCTCTTCCGACGCGCTGGAACAGATGGAGGCATTGGAGGACGAGATCGAGGCGCTGCCGTTGGACGATCCGCAGAGGGGCAGTCTCGAAGAGAAGCTGACTCGCTGGCACAAATTCCGCGCCGAAGCGCAAGTCGAGGTCAAAACGCGCGTCCCGACGGGCGGAGACCGAGTCAAGAGCATTCTTGCGCATTGCGTCGTTTGGCTGGTTGGCGCCGTCGCCGGCCTCATCGCGCTGCGCCACGGCTTAAACCCTTTTGTCGCCGCCTTGTGTGTGCTTTTCTTCGTCCTCGCGATCGGCGTCCCGCTGGCCTGGTTCGCCGCGATGTTGCGGCCAAAGATTCGGAGACGGGATGCCGGTCGCAACGCCCAATTGGCGCGAGTGCGCGCGTGGAGACGGGCTCGCTTGGCGTTGGTTTTCGCTCTGGCGCCCGCGACCCTTCCGGTTGTCTACGCGAGCGTCCAACGAATCGCGATTGCTCACGCAAACAGTGGGCATGGCCCGAGTGCGCAGATTGTGAGCGCCGGCTCTGACGGGTCGGAGCAAACCGCGATCAGTGCCTCGCAGGCGTTGGCGCTCGCGTTGGCCAAACGCGCAGCCGCAACAATCGCTTCCGCGTCCGAGCAAAAGGCGACCGTGGGCGCTCACGCGCTCGCAATGGACACGCTTGCCGCCGCAACCGACTTAGGCGGTCGACCTCTCAATGGTGTCGGCGAATTGCGGATGGAATTCAACGAGGCCAATGGCGCGGCCGTCGCAGCGAGCGTGGCGTTTCCCGGCCACTTGGGCCACGTAGACCAGGCTGCGGGTCTGTGGGTGTCCGCGTCGCCGTCAAGCGCGGCTCTGCACGCGTCCGATCCGCGAGGCGTTGCGCAGGCCGGAGTGTGGTTCGTTCCGTTCTATGGGGATGCGGCGTGCAAGACGCCCGCCGTCGATTTCGTCGCTCGCGACCAGGGCTTCTCGATGGCGTTGGCGCGCGCCGGGCAACAAGAGGCCCTTAGAAATTGGACGAAGGCGCGCGAGCAAAATCCGGTGTTCGACGAGTCCGTGCGCTGCGTGGGCGAGCCGGTTGCCGTCTCCGGGCTGTCGATCGCGGATCGAAGCGCCTTTTCGTTCAGCAGCGATTGGCTCGACCAGGCGTCGGACTTTGCGGAGGTTTCGCGCGCCGCGAGCGACAAGCAGGCCGGGCTCGGACTGTGGGCGAGAATCGGGCCCGCGCTGGCCGCGAAAACCGCCCGAATGAGCATCGACGAGGACATGATGGATCAGGAGTCGCGAGAGGCGCCCTAACGCCCGCTCGGTTGCACCCCGCTGCGCGATCGCGGCGCCCTCGGTTGTCTCGACGGACGCCGCGTCTTTTAGCGCCCTCGCCCGCCATTCGGATTGCGCACGATCAGCCGTTGCTCGCGGGGAATGGCGTCAACTCGCAGAGCCAACTCCTCGGGCGAGAGCCCCAATGGGCCGCGCACAATCGCGGATGGGACAAACGGTGGATCTTTGAGCGCGACGCCAAGCCTTTCCGCTTCGTCGCGCTTGCGGCCATAGGCGCTCATCCAAGCCTCCATCACCGGCTCGACTGTTTCGGTCAAGAGTTTGCGGTCCTCTTTCGTCAGGCGTTCCAGTTCTCGGTCGTCGAAATACGTGATCGCGCGCAAACAATCGTGCTGATTGAAGTGCGGCCAAAGCGCGGTGGCGTCTTCCACGCCCTGCCGCAGGGGCTGGCCATGGCGCAAGAGCTCTGCGATGTCCAACGAGTCTTTGAGCTCGACCCGCTGCAAGAGGACTTTGAGTTTTGTGGCCATCAGGTCGCGCATGCCCGCGACGAGAAGCGCGCCGTCGGACGTGAGCTCGGGCTCGGACACGCGGCCGAAATCCAAGGAGCCGAAAAAAGACAGTTTCACCATCCGGTCAGCCGGATCCAACTTTCCCGCTTGTCGCCCCGGCGGGTTGGGCGCCGGCGCCAGCACGACATACGCATTGTCTTCGTCCTGCAACACCTCGCCGCCGTTTCGTCGCAGCGCCGGGATGGCCGCGTGCAGCGCGCGCTTGTCGAGTGGCTTCTCGCAAAAGAAGTCGAAATCCACGGATTCGCGGTGCCCCAGTCGCAGAGAAATGGCGGTCCCGCCATACAGCGCGAATCCCAGATTCTTCACGTCGACGAGCTCGGGCAAAAGTCGCTTCTGGCTCTCGGGGAGTATTTCGTATTTGGGTTCGAACGGCATGGCGAGTCTTCCGGCTCGACGCCGCGCGCCGATGGCCGCGTGAAACGCCGAACCACCATGCGTATCGCTCGCTGAATGCCGGGGCAACCGCCGCCAGTCGGTTGTTTTCTTGCCTAGGGTTGGGTGAAGCTGAATGGCGCGGTCGCGCCGGGGTGCGGGGAGCCCGAGCGCAGGCGCGCTTTGGCGTCAAAAAGCGCGCCAAATGCGGCCGCCAAGAATGCGATTTGATTGCGAAGGCGGCCTGAATTGCGACGTCAGGAGGTCGCGAGCGCCCTCAACCGCGTCGCCCACCAAGCGATTGCGTCGGATCGAATCGACCCATGGCCCTCGCCATAGACCAAGGCGCGCCGCAGGACGTCCGCGCTGAATGCGGCCAGCAGATCACCCCGCACGGCGTCGTTGCCAAGGTCCATCGCTTGGCAGAGGACGCGGCCCGGATTGGCCTCCATGTCGCCTGGACCGAACCACCACACGTATTGGCCACACAGCGTGCCGAGCAGGCGGCGTTGCTCGGGCGAAAACTCGCTGATGTCAAAGCGCTCCGCCTGCATCGAGTCCGGCCGGCCCCACCGCAGGGCCGCGGCTTGCGTTGGGTCGAAGTGATTGACGGCCGAGTGGGCGGAGCGAGGCAACCCCGTGCCGCGGCCGGAAGCCAAAGCGTCGTCCGAGATCCGAGCGGGTTTTGGAGTCTGCGGCATGGCAAGCCTCGTTGAGAAAGGGGTCGCGGCGGCGAACGGCAAATGGGAAGCGGACTGCGCCGGCGAGCAACGGAAGCGAGCGATTTTTGAATCGGTCCGAATGCGCGCCACTCTTATGATTGTATCGCAAAAGGCCCTGCATTTCCGGCGATTGGGCGGCGGTCCGCAGGTCAGCCGACGCACGGAAAGGCCGCGTTTTTAGCGCGCAAAAAGCCAAGCCCGCGGATCGGTCATTTCACAGGAGTCCTACTGAAATTCGATCTGGGCGCGACGACGTGGATCATCCCTTCTTGCCTCGGGCCCGCGGGGTCTTTGCTTGGTTGCAGACCTTCGACTGGGCCGCGAGCCATTGCGATCGCGCCAGCGCGGTATTGAAGCTCACGCCCAGTTTTCGCGCGGCCAGACGGAGCCCTGCACCCTCACGCCGCAGCTCCGCGAAGGCTTGGTTGATGTCCGGTTTATGCTGCCGGAAATCGACCGCAAAGGTTCGGTCCGAGAAGGTGCAGCGACACCCTCTGCATTGATAGCGCTGCACCGGTTGCGTCGCTCCCGTCGGCGTGAACGTCCCTTTGCGCCAAAAGAAGTCGCTGCGCGGCGTCGTGTGGAATTTGCAATCCTTGGTCGGACAATGGGGCGGTCCGATCCGAGGCCCTTGGGACGAGTTCGCCGCGGCGCCGCTCGCATCGGTGCCGATCGGCCGCTTCGCCTTGCGGCCGCGGATGCATGCCACGTGTTTCTCGGGGCTTTGAGGGGCATCCTGTTTCTGGCGCCCCCGGGACCGCGGAGGGTTGTCGGCCGGGGTGGCGACCGGGCGGGTGGCCGGGGTCGCGCGATCTGGATCGGCGATGGTTGGACTCGGCGCTCCGAGAGCCGCCTCGCGCGCGATCGCGACGCGATTCTTCGCTGCGGCACGTGGCGCCCGGCGCTGTGGCGCTTTGGCGGCTTCGAGGGCGACGCTCGCCACGGAGCGGGCTCGCGCGGGATCCGCGCTGACCAACGCAACAGGAGCCGCCTGCGACGGCGCCGGCTGGCTGCCCCCGCGGTTGCCGCTCCCGCTCATTCCCTTTGCCCCGCGCCGACGAACAACCTCGACGCCGCCCTTCGCGGGCGGCGGGTTCGCAGGGCTGTCGACGCGCTCACGAGCGCCGCCAACCGGATCCGCCGTGAGAACCGCCACGACTGCCTCGCTCGCGCTCGCGGAGCGCCGCTCGGGCGTGCAATGGGTCGAGCGCCGCTCCGGCTTTTTGGTCTGCTCGATGGACACGCCGCGTGCGGGGCGAGCGCTGGCCACCTCGTTTGGCGGCGCAATGGGTCGGTTCGCCACGCGGTCGTCGCCGCGCGAAATATCCTTCGCCAGGCGCCCAACGGGCTCGCGCTGCTCGCCCTTATAAGCCGGCGCAGGATGGGCTACGGAGTCCGCGCGCTCGCGCGGCGCAACGCCAATCAGGCTCGTGGACGTGAGACTCGGGGTCGTGCGACTCATCGCCGTGGGGCTTGGAGTTGTGGGACTTGAAGCCGCTGGGCTTAGGGTCATGAGACTCGGAGCCGCAGGACTCGCAGCCGCAGGACCAGCAGAAGCGGCTTCGCGTGGGGCACGGAGTGAAGGGTCGACTTGCGCGGGGATGTCGGACCGCGGGTTCGGCGTGACGACATACCGCTGGACCGGGCGCTGGATTGCGCACTGTGCTGTGCGCTGGGCTTCGCGTTGGGCTTCGCGCCGGGCTTCGCGCAAAACCTTGTCCGGGATCGCGTCGCCACGAATAAAGAGATCATCCAACGTGGGTTCAAAGCGCGCGTGCGCTGGCCAATGGCTTAAAGCGCTTTCAGGACAAATGTCGCTCACGGTGCGCGCACTCCACTCGAGGATTGATGCCGGGGCGAACGCCCGAGGATTGCTCCCAGGCTAAGGACCGTCGGCTAACGGGTCCAGGCCAGGCATCCATTGCGATGGACCGCCGGTCCGGAGTCGCCCTATCTTTTCCATCGAGTTTGCCGTTAAAGTCGGGGACGTCGCGAATTTGCCCAGATCCATGCCCAAGAAACTCCCTCAGCCGGTGGCTGAACTTTCCGAACCGACGCCACCGTCCGAGTCCCCCGAGTCGGAGCAGCCTGCCGAGCTCATCGAGCTCGCCGAGCCGGTCCGAACCCCGCCCCTCATCGAAGCCGTCCTGGCCCGCGATCCGGGGGGCGTGGCCCATTGGTTGTCAAACAGCGAGGATCCGAACGAGCTGGACGCCCGCGGCAACAACGCATTGACCGCCGCGATCGTTCTGCGGCGCGGCCACGGTCGCGCGGCGCTGCTTCAAATCGTTGACTTGCTGCTGCCGGTCACCAACATCCAAGCGCTCGACCCCAGAGGCCGGACGGTCTTGATGGCCGCCGCCGAAGGCGACCCCGAGAGCTTGGCCCGGCTGCTGCCCCTCGTCGACGCCAAAGCGCAAGACGCGGATGGGCAAACGGCCTTGATGCGTGCGGCGGCCTCGCGATCGGCCGAATGTGTGAAACGGTTGCTCCCCGTGAGCGACCCTGACGCGCAAGACAGCTCGTCCCGCACGGCCTTGGATTGGGCGATCGCCAACCGCGACCCGGTCGGCGCCTTGGCGCTCGCAAAGCAAACCACCGCGAATCTGGCCGCCGCCCTTCCGCTGGCTGCGTCGCGCGCCCGGTCCCTGCAAGCGGATCTCAGAACTCTGCAAGCCCGGATTGCGGCGCTCGTCGACAAGGAGCCAAAGAAGGAGGAGCGAGACGAAGAGGCGCGCTTGACCCGAGAGGTGCGCGAGTGGCTCGCGCTCGCCGATGCAATCGGCGCGCGGGCGCCCATGAGGGGCATCGTGACGGCCATCCGTGGCCTGGGGGATGAGAAGCTGCCCTTGACTCGCGCGAGGCTGGCCGAGGCCGAGGAGCAGTCCGCCGGCGCAACGGAACCCAAGAAAAAGCCCCGCCCCGCCCGACGAGCCGCTTCGAGCTTGGGCGATTAGAACGCTCGTCGATTAGAAGGGTCGCGGACGCCGCCTGACCGGCGCCGCGGTGTCGATCCCGGAGACTGCTCGGATTTCGGCCGCTTCTTGTTCGGCATCGCTTCGGTTGGCCTCTTCGCGCAGGACCGCCGCATAGGCCTTGTGCAGAGGCGCGCGCGCCAGCGGGTCGACCCACGGCACCCGCAGGGCCTCCGCGAGGGGCAAAAAGACCAGTTCGACGGTCGCGTTGTCGCCCAGCGAAGCATCGAGCCATTCGCGAAAAGCGTTGTCGGCCGTGAGCAGCGCATGCCCGAGGATCAACGCCCGAGCCCCCTGCCCGGCGCCATGGGGCATCTCGCCGCCCAAGACTCGGCGCTGCCAAAAGGGCTGCTCGTCCATCAAATCCGGCAGGGTCGCGAACGTGATCCCTCGGCGAACGGCCGCGTCCATCGTGTTCTTGATCTTGCTCCCCTCGCGCCAGACGCGCAGGTCGGAGAGAACGTAATTGACGCGCTGGTTTCGCTTGACCGAATCCCCTTCCGGATATTGCAAATAAGGCGGCCCTTCGCCGCTCGCGCGCATTCGAGCGAGCTTGCGCTCGCTCACGCCCAAAAAGACCGCCGCCAACTCCGGGGGGATGGAGGCTTCGCCGGGAAGCCCATTGAACAGCCCCCACGCTTCATCGAGCGCCCGCAGCGCCTCGACCGTCTCGCTCATGCGTAATCCCTTATTGCTCCGGTTTGAGTTTCTGCTGCCGGCGCGGCCGCCGGCAGCTCAGGCAGCGGCGGGCGTTTTCCGACCAGCAGGATATTGTAAAGGCGCGGGGCCGTCGCCAGAACGAAGAGCTCAATCTCTTGCTCGACTTGAACCAATCGATTCCATTCAACTTCCGTATATCGGGAGGTCGGGTCGGTGGTGATTTTGTGATTAAGCAAGCGCTTGACCACGGCATAAGACGTCAATTCCTCGGCGACTCGACCGAGGGTGCGGCGCAAATCGTGGAGCCCCATGCGCTTCACGTCGGCGGCTTGGCAAATGTAGTGCAAAAGCGAGCGCGCATCCGAATAATGCCCCGTCTTCGAGAATTTGGAGCGGGCCGGGAAAACAAATCGCCGGCGCAGGTGGTTCGCGCGAATCGGATCGTCTGGCGAGCTTTCGTATTGATCGAGCAGTTGCAAATCGCGACGTTGGCAAAGCAGTTTATAAGCCGCATCGGAAATCGGCAGCGCATGGTCGGTTCGATTTTTGGTGTCCGGGAAAAACACTTTGCGTTCGTCCAAATCAACCCAGGGCGTAATTTGCTCTTCCGCCGGCGTCAGCATATCGCGCCAAACCAAGCCCGCGGCCTCCGATTTTCGCGTCCCCCATAAGGTGGTCAGAATGAGATAATCACAACCCGTGCGATTTTCATCGCGCCGATCGAGCAGCGCATTCAGAAAACGACCCAGCGTGTCGTTGGCCGACAGCGGCCTGCGAAGGTCCTTCTTCTTATAAACTTCTTCGAGCGCCGCTCGCGACCGATATTTCTTTTGGACTTGAAGAACGGTCATTGGATTAAAGGTCAAAGTCGCTGGGCGATTTTGATTGGCTGCGTCGATCGATTCGAGAGCGATTGCGTGTTTAATGGCAACGCTCGCCCAACGGAAGGTCTGTTCGGCCGCCGTCCGGGTCGCCGAGGCAATCTCATCGAATCGTCGCAGCACGGCCTGAGAGCGCAGGTCGGCGACCCGCACGGAGTTCCACGCGGCGAGTCGCGATTTGGCTTTGTCGAGCGCCGACAGTGTATTCTGTGTCGCGGGCTTGGCCCGGCCGGTCAGGTGCTCTCTGTATCGCGCGAAACACTCGCCGAGCGTCAGCTCCGCGGCGGTCTTTTCGCGAGCGACTTCGCGAGGGTTGCGCTTGGTGGTGTGCATCACCTGCGCCATGGCTTTGGCCGACTCCCGAGCCGCCGAGATGTTGTTGAAGTCCGAGACGTTCCCGACCTTCGATTTGAGAACCGAAGGGGGAGCATCCGGTCCGCTGCGCGGGGCGTCGATGCTGACGCGTCGCTGCAAGATATAGGTTTTTTTGGTCGCGCCCACTTTGACGCCGAATCCGACCGGCGCGTTTTGGTCGCTGTCAAAAACGATATAAGGTTTCCTGCCGGGGTTGGGCACGAGCACGAGCTTGCCGTTGGGCGCGAACTCGGGCTTGACTTCGATGCTCAGCTTGTCGAGCACGAAGGCTTGGGTGAGCGGGATCTTCATAGCGGTTTATGGTGCCGATTTAGAAGGGTTGAGACGTGTAGCCCAGTCGCTGGCGAATTGCGCTCGCCTTGCGAACTGGGCTACATCTGGGCTACAAAAAAGTGGCTTTACTTGGCAAACAGGCCCATTGTAGCCCAAAGGGTTGCGGGGTGGCACCCAGCTAGATGGTTGAATTTTATGGATTTTTGCATGACGCAACAGGCCACAGAGAACCACACGCCGATGATGCAGCAATACCTGCGCATCAAGGCGGAGCATCCGGGCACGCTCGTGTTCTACCGGATGGGCGATTTCTACGAGCTTTTTTTCGACGATGCCGTGAAGGCCGCGCGTCTGCTCGATCTGACACTCACGCAACGCGGCGCGTCGGCCGGCAATCCCATCAAGATGGCGGGCGTGCCGTATCACTCGCTCGAGCAGTATCTCGCGAAGCTCGTGAAGCTCGGCGAGTCGGTCGCGATCTGCGAGCAGATTGGCGACCCGGCTACATCGAAGGGCCCGGTCGAGCGCAAGGTCGTGCGCGTCGTGACCCCGGGCACGCTCACCGATGCCGCCCTGCTCTCGGACAAGAGCGATGTCTACCTGATGGCCGTCAGCGCCGGACATAACCGGCGCGGCGTGGTCGTCAACGTCGGGCTCGCGTGGCTGAACCTCGCGAGCGGCGCACTGCGCTTGGCCGAAGTTGCGCCCGAACAGGTCGCCACCGCGCTCGAACGCATTCGCCCCGCGGAAATCCTGTTCGCGGACGCGCCCGCGGAATCGACGGGCTGGACTCCGCCGCCGGGCTTCGGCGCGCTCACGCGCGCACCGGCCTGGCACTTCGACGTCGCCTCGGGCGCCAAACGCCTGTGCGAGCAACTCGACGTCGCGAGCCTCGATGGCTTCGGCGCGCAGACGCTGTCCAGCGCCTGTGGAGCCGCGGGCGCACTGCTGCTCTATGCCGCGTCCACCCAAGGCCAACAACTGCGCCACGTGCGCAGCCTCAAGGTCGAATACGAATCGGAATACGTCGGGCTCGACCCGTCCACGCGTCGCAATCTCGAACTCACAGAGACGCTGCGCGGCACCGAATCGCCCACCTTGTGCTCGCTGCTCGATACCTGCAGCACGGCCATGGGCAGCCGTTTGCTGCGCCACTGGCTCCATCATCCGCCACGCGAGAACACGCTCGCGCAACTGCGCCAGCAAGCGATCGGCGCGCTCATCGAAGCACCCGCGCACGCGGGGCTCGATGCGTTGCGCGCGACACTGCGCCAGATCGCCGACGTCGAGCGCATCACCGGCCGCCTCGCGCTGCTTTCGGCGCGGCCACGCGACCTGTCGAGCCTGCGCGATACGTTCCTCGCCTTGCCCGCGCTGCGCTCCCAGGTCGAGGCCGCGAGCGGCGCTTCGGCGTCGCTCACGCGCATCGCCGCCCTGCTCGAACCGGACTCGGCGTGTGTCGAACTGCTGCAACACGCGGTGGCCCCCGAGCCCGCCGCGCTGATTCGCGATGGCGGCGTGATCGCGCGCGGCTACGATGCCGAACTCGACGAACTGCGCGACATCTCCGAGAACTGCGGCCAGTTCCTGCTCGATCTGGAAATTCGCGAACGCGAGCGCACCGGCATCAGCAATCTGCGCGTCGAGTACAACAAGGTCCACGGTTTCTATATCGAGGTCACGCGCGGCCAGACCGACAAGGTGCCCGACGACTACCGGCGCCGCCAGACGCTCAAGAACGCCGAGCGTTACATCACGCCCGAGCTGAAGACCTTCGAAGACAAGGCGTTGTCGGCCCAGGAGCGTGCGCTCTCGCGCGAGCGCGCGCTGTACGACGCGCTGCTGCAAGCGCTGCTGCCGTTCATTCCGGAGTGCCAGCAGGTCGCGGCCGCGCTCGCGGAGCTGGACTTGCTCGCCGCGTTCGCCGAGCGTGCCCAGGCGCTCAACTGGAACGCGCCCGAGTTCTCCGAAACCGCCGGTATCGAGATCGAACAGGGCCGGCACCCGGTCGTCGAGGCGCAGGTCGAACAGTTCATTGCAAACGACTGCTCGCTGAACGCCGAACGCAAGCTGCTCCTCATCACCGGTCCGAACATGGGCGGTAAATCGACCTTCATGCGCCAGACCGCGTTGATCGCCCTGCTCGCCTACGTCGGCAGTTATGTGCCGGCGAAGCGCGCGCGCTTCGGTCCGCTCGATCGCATCTTCACACGCATCGGCGCAGCCGACGATCTCGCGGGCGGGCGCTCGACCTTCATGGTCGAGATGACCGAGGCCGCGGCGATCCTCAATGACGCGACCCCGCAAAGTCTCGTGCTGATGGACGAAATCGGCCGCGGCACCTCGACCTTCGACGGCCTGGCTCTCGCGTGGGCCATCGCGCGTCATCTGCTCGCGGCAAACGGCTGCCACACGCTGTTCGCGACGCATTACTTCGAGCTCACGCAGTTGCCAGGCGAATTTGCGCAGGCCGCGAACGTCCATTTGTCGGCGGTCGAGCACGGGCACGGCATCGTGTTCCTGCATGCGGTGAGCGAAGGCCCGGCGAACCAGAGTTACGGCTTGCAGGTGGCGCAGCTCGCAGGCGTGCCCGCGCCCGTGATCCGCGCGGCGCGCAAACATCTCGTCTATCTCGAGCAGCAATCGGCCGGTCAGCCGACGCCGCAACTCGATCTCTTCGCGGCGCCGCCCGACGCTTCATTCGACGACTCGTTCGTCGAAGACGCCCCGGCGCCCGAGGCCGATCCCGCAGCGGCCGCGCTCGCGGCGCGTCTGCGTGCCCTCGACCCGAACGAGTTGCGCCCGCGCGAAGCGCTCGATCTGCTCTATGAGCTGCACGAGATGGTCAACGCGCCGGATGGGAAGCGCTAGGCGTCGTCGCTCCGCTCCATCGCGGCCCTGCAAGGGCCGTGGTGGAGGTGCGCGTTCGGCCGCCGCACCACTCGCGGCGGCGGCCCTCGCTATCGCACTCTGGGCGCCGCTCACGGCCCGCGCCGAGGCCGAACGCTTTGCCTTCGCGGTCGTCGCCAACGCGCTTGTCCAGCCGGACAACGAAGCCGACGCCCAACGTCTCATCGATGCGATCGGCCGCAACGACAACGTCTCGTTCATCGTCTACGACGGCAATCTGAAGGGTCCCCACGAGCCATGCAGCGACGCGCTCTATGAGCGCCGTCACGCGCTGCTCGAAGCATCGCGCCCTGCACTGGTCTTCGTGCCGGGACAGCAGGACTGGGTCACCTGCGGCAGCGCCGGAACCGGCAACTACGACCCGGTCGAACGCCTCGACCTGCTGCGCCAGACCCTGTTCAGCACCGCGCATTCGATGGGCCAGAATCCGCTCGCGCTGACGCGCGAGAGCGAGGTCTCGCGTTTCAGGCCGTATCGCGAGAATGTGCGCTGGCAACTCGGCAATACGGTGTTCGTCGCGTTGAACGTGCCCGACGGCAACAACCATTATCTGATTGCGGGTGGACGCAATGGAGAGTTCGAAGATCGGGTTGTCGCCAATGGCTTCTGGCTCGAACACGCGGCCGAATATGCGAAGCGACGCAACGCGCGCGCCCTCGTCATCTTCATGCAGGCCGATCCGGTGCAAGAGCGCGCCGAACGCCCCGAGCGCTTCGACTGGTTGCGCTTCGGCCGCCGGCAGCCGCGCGACGGCTACGCGGAAACGCGGCGCTATCTCGTCAAACTGGCGGAAACGTTTCGCGGGCCGGTGATCCTCGTGCACGCGGCCGAGGGCCGTCTCGCGCATGGCTTCCTGATCGATCAGCCGCTGCGCAATGACAAGGGAATCAGGATTGCTAACGTTACGCGCGTCGCGTTCTCGTTGCGCGATCCGCTCACGCAATGGCTGCAGATCGACGCGGACATGACGCGGCAACCACCGCTGCGCGTCGGCGTGCACGACGTGCCGAAGAACCTGCCGATGCTGCCGCCGCCTCAGCCGGCCAGCGAAGCACCCGACATGCCGGCCATGCCCGAAATCTCATCGATGCCCGATGTGACCACGGTGCCCGACACGCCGCCGGGCGCGTCCGCCCCCGACCTCGGCAACACCCCGCCCGCAAATGCACCCGCACCGCTGCCGCAGGCGCCCGGCCAGCCTCAGCCGCCGTTGCAACCCTGAGCCCGGCTGGACGACAGCAAACCGGCCCCGGTTCGGCCCTTGAGCCGAACCGGGGCCGATCAGGCCGATACCGGTGTGCGATACGGAACGGGGGGAGCGCTATTCGGCAGATTAGCGAGAGCGCTTAGTGCAGCGTCGGCTTTTGCTCTTCTTCGCCGTCGTCGTCATCGTCGTCTTCATCGACGACTTCGAGGCCATCCGCGCCATGCGCGTGCTCGTGCTCGATTTCGTCCTCGGTGGCTTCGCGCACTTCCTGGACGGTCAGCGCAAAACGCAGCGACATGCCGGCGAGCGGATGATTGCCGTCGAGCACGACTTTGTCTTCGGCGACATCGGTGACGGTATAGACGAGCGCGTCGAGATCTTCGTCGCCCTCTTCGGGCGTGCCTTCAAACTGCATGCCCACTTCGAGCGGCTCGGGAAAGCGGTTGCGCGGCTCGATCTTCACGAGTTCGGGATCATACTCACCGAATGCATCCTGCGGCTCAAGCTGGATCTGGGTCTCGAAGCCCGGCTCCTGGCCGTCCAGCACTTCCTCGATCTTGGGGAACGTGCCATCATAGCCGCCGTGCAGATAGACCATCGGCTCGTCGCTTTCCTCGATCAGATTGCCCTGCGCATCCGATAGCTTATAAGCGACCGACACGACGGTGTCCTTTGCGATTTTCATTCGATCCTCCAGAATACAGACGACATTATACGATGCCCAAGCGGTCCCCTGACCATCCGGCGAGTCCGGATCGCAAGCGTGCGCAGCCGGCGGCATCGTCCGCGCCCGATTCGCCTACGCCGCTGCTCGGCAATCTGAGCCCCGCGCAGTTCATGCGCCGCTACTGGCAGAAAAAGCCGCTGCTCATTCGCCAGGCGTTTCCCGGCATCGCGGCGCCGCTCTCGCGCGACGAGCTGTTCGAACTGGCCAGCGACGAGGACGTCGAGTCGCGCCTCATCACCCATTTCCGGCGCCGCTGGGAACTCGACCACGGCCCGTTCGACATCGAGGCGTTGCCGTCGCCGAAGCAACGCGCCTGGACCTTGCTCGTGCAAGGCGCCGATCTGCACGACGACCGCGCGCGCGCCCTGCTGGACCAGTTTCGATTCGTGCCCGATGCGCGGCTCGACGATCTGATGATTTCCTATGCATCGGACGGCGGCGGCGTGGGTCCGCACTTCGATTCGTACGACGTGTTTTTGCTGCAGGTGCATGGCAAGCGGCGCTGGCGCATCGGCGCGCAACGCGACCTCACGCTGCAGGAAGGGCTGCCGCTGAAGGTGCTCGCCCAGTTCGAGCCCGAAGAGGAATGGGTGCTGGAGCCCGGCGACATGCTCTATCTGCCGCCGCATATTGCCCATGACGGCATCGCGATCGGCGAATGCATGACGTGCTCGATCGGCTTTCGTTCGCCTTCCACGGCCGAGCTGACCAACCAGTTTCTTTATTATCTGGCTGAGCGCGGTTCGGAGCGCGAGCCGGCCTCGGAGAGCCGCTATCGGGATCCGCAGCAGCCCGCAGTCGCCCATCCGGCACAGTTGCCGCCCGCGCTCGTCAGCCGGGTATCGAGCTTGCTGGCGAAGGTACGCTGGAATGATGGCGATGTGGCGTCGTTCCTCGGCACGTATCTGAGCGAACCGAAGCCGAATGTCGTCTACGATCCGCCCGAACGTGCGCTCGACGAAGCGCGTTTTGTGGCGCGTGCAGCAAAAGAAGGGATAAGACTCGACCGCAGGACGATCCTGCTTTACGATTCGCGCTGGTATTTTCTCAACGGAGAACAACACCCGCTTGCCGGAGCGAAAAAATGGCTGCCGGCACTGGCCGATAGCCGCTGCCTGAGCGGGAAACGCTTTGTAACACTATCTGACGATTCGTCGGTGACAGTGTTGCTGCACGAGTGGTATTGTGCGGGCTGGATTCAGATGGGGGAGCTTGCCTAAGCCCTCTTGCCTGTTATACCGTACTAATATAGCGCTTGTATGAGAAAGACAACGTATTGTCCCCGCATTTGTCGACGGTCGATACGAAAGTGCCTATAATTTCCGCCCAAGCCGTAGGGAAGATTCACGCTTGCAGTGCATCCTCCACCAGCGGCCCAGGTCGGTGTTGGAGCACATTACCGGTATTATTTTGCGCTGTTGCTTACCTTTAACCATAAAAGGACGTGATCATGAAGAAATCCCTCCTCGTAGCATCCCTGTTGGCAGCTGTGGCACTGGCCGCATGCAACAAGAGCAGCGACCAAGCTGCTGCGCCGGCTAGCGACGCGACCGCTGCTTCGGCACCGGCTGCTGCTGCTTCGGACGCAACGGCCGCTGCTTCGGGCGCTGCTGCTGCTTCGGACGCTACGGCTGCTGCGAGCGACGCTGCTGCTTCGGCTACGACCGCTGCTTCGGACGCAAACGCTGCCGCCTCGGGCGCAGCTGCTGCTTCGGGCGCAAGCCAGTAAGCTGCATTTGTGCAACGTCTGCCGCAAGGCGGGCGCTGCATGAACCGCCGCGTTGCCGCCTGGCTGCGCAGCGGGCAAAAAAGCAAAAAAGCCACGAACCCAGGTTCGTGGCTTTTTTGTTATGCGCGTTGCATTTGTCGCAAGGTAAGGCAATGCAAAGCAAGGCACCGCACGCGCAGTGCCCCGCTTGAGTACTACTCGGCCTCCCCTTCGCCACCCATCGCGAAGAACTCCCGGACCACCTCGATCTCGCGCGTGCGCTTGAACGGCGGCAGGCTTTGCCAGATGCGCCGGCCATAAGGCTTGTCGACGAGCCGGGTGTCGCAGATCATCAGCACGCCCCGGTCCGTCTCCGCGCGGATCAACCGCCCCGCGCCCTGCTTGAGCGTGATGACAGCCTGCGGCAACTGGTGGACCGCGAACGGGCTCAAGCCTTTCTTCGTCAACGCGTCGAGCCGGGCGGCCAGCACGGGATCGTCGGGCGGCGCAAACGGCAGCTTGTCGATCACGACGAGCGACAACGCATCGCCGCGCACATCGACGCCCTCCCAGAAACTCTGGCTACCGACCAGGATCGCATTGCCATACGCACGAAAGCGTTCGAGCAACTCGGTGCGGCTCGCGTCGCCCTGCACGAGCAGCGGCGTGTTCCAGCCGCGCTGCGCGATCGTATCGCGCAGGCGCGTCGCGATGCGGTCGACTGCGCGCAGCGTCGTGCACAACATGAATGCGCCGCCACCCGATGCTTCGATCGCCGGCAACGCCGCTTCGAATACCGCATCGGTGAACTGCGGCGAGGACGGCTGCGGCAGGTTGCGGGGCACGTAGAGCAGCCCTTGCGTCGGATAGTCGAAGGGACTCGGCAGCGTCATCGAGCGGCGCGCGCTCAGTCCCATCTGCGCCGCATAGTGCGTGAAGTCGCCGCGCACGGACAGTGTCGCCGATGTGAAGATCCACGTGCGCGGCACGCCCGCGCGCTGCTTCGCGAAGATCGGCGCGACCGACAGTGGCGTCTCGTGCAACTGCACCGTGTGCGAGAACACCTCGACCCAGCGCACCTTCTCGTCGGGCTCGCCACTCGTGGCGTCCGTCGATGCAGCCGCCGGAGCCGGCGCCGTCGTCCAGCCCGCCAGCACGTCCTGCAGTTCGCGCGCGCGGCGCTGACACGCACCGATCGATTCGGCCCGCTCCGCCTGCGAGGCAAGCGCGCTTGCGAGCGCATCGAGTTCGGTTTCGAGCGCAACGAGTGCGTCGAAGAGCGGATGGTCGTCGCCGAGCTGGGTTATCGACAGGCGCAGCGAGTCTTCCTTGAACGCGAGCCGCACGTCGCGCGCCGCGCGCTCGAGCGCGGCGCCCAGCTTCACCCACTCGACCGCGTCGCGCGCGTGGCTCAGGCCCTCGGCCACGCAGTCGCGCGCCAGTTCGAGGAACTGGCTCGTGGAGAGCGTCTCGCCAAAGAAAAGCGTCGCCGTCTCCGGCAACTGATGCGCTTCGTCGAAGATGATCGTGTTCGCGCTCGGCAGCAATTCGGCCATGCCGGTGTCGCGCAACATGATGTCCGCGAAGAACAGATGGTGATTGACGACGACGACGTCGGCCTGCTGCGCCTCGCGGCGCGCGTGCATCACAAAGCAGTCCTTATAGTGAGGACATTCCTGGCCGAGACAGTTGTCGCGCGTCGAGGTCACCATCGACCAGACGGCCGCCGTTTCCGGCACGCTCGCGAGTTCGGCCTTGTCACCCGAGCGCGTGAGCTTCGCGAAACGCACGATCTCCTGCAAATACGCGGTCTCCTGGCGCGACGGCAGCCGGCCATTGTCGGCGGTGCGCTGCAGGTAGTAGTGGCACAGGTAATTGGCGCGGCCCTTGAGCATCGCGATCGTGACGGGCACGGCTAGCGCGTCGCGCACGGTCGGGATGTCGCGCTGGAACAGCTGATCCTGCAAGTGCTTGGTGCCAGTCGAGACGATGACCTTGCCACCCCACAGCATGGCCGGCACGAGGTACGCATAGGTCTTGCCCGTGCCGGTACCGGCCTCGACGATCAGCGTGTTGTCGCCGTTCTGCCCGGCTGACGCGTCATCGTCGGCCGCGGCGCCTGCAGCGCTCGACGCGCCGGGCGCGGCCAGCACCTTGCGCGCCGGACGCGACTGCGCCTCGAACATCGCGGGCTCGGGCAGTGCCTGGGCAGCCGCCTCCATCGCGGCCGCAACGGCACGCGACATATCGATCTGCGATGCACGCGGACGATAGCCGTCGATCTCGCGGGCGAGCAGCCCGTCGGCGGCGAAAATTTCGTCGAGTTCGGCCATGCGCCGGGCGCTCAGCGCCGGCGCGCTGTCAGCCGCGCGTGACTTGGCCGCGGGCGTGCCCTCTTCGGGCGCGCTCGGCGGTCGGGGAGCGGATGTTGAATTCAAGGCAAGCGGTTCCTGCTAGTCTGAACGGCGCGCCGCGCCGTTTGGGCGCCTGCCTTGAGGGCGGTATCAGGCGCGCCCGCTCAGTGAAGTCGTTGAATCGGGCTCCAGCTGCAACTGCAGCAAGATGATGTTGTCTTTGACCTTGAGCTTGCGCTTCTTCAGCTTCTGCAACTCCAGCTCGTCAAAACCGGCATTTTCCGTCATCCGGTCGATCTGACGGCCCAGGTCGCCGTGCTCCGTTTCCAGTTGCAAGATGCGATCACGAAGGACCTCACTCTTGACTTGACGTTGCTCGCGCATGCTCGCCTCCTCCACCAATACGGCGCTGGCCCGCACTTGAGGCGCGGCGCCTGAGGTTGCTGTCCGGCGATGCGGCGCTGACTGCCCGGTCCGCGCTGCGTCGCCTGCTCTTGCTGCGTTACTGCTGGTTCTGCTGCTGGAGTTGCTGCTGACGCAACTGCTCCTGTTCCTGCTCTTGTTGTTTCTGCTGTTGCTGCGCCTTCTCGGCGGCCTGCTTCTGGCGCTCCTCGACGTCGGCCTTGTGCTTCGCGGCTTCGTCCTGCTTCTGCTGATAGCGCTGTGCCTTCTGCTCGCGCTCCGCAGCCTTCTGCTGGCCTTGCTGGTGGGCTTCGTCCAGCTTCTTCTGGAAGTCGCCCTGCTTCTGATCGTACGCGGCCTGGTTGGCGGCGCGCTGCGAGGCATCGGGCCCGCGCTGCGCCTGATCAAGCGCATGTTGCTGTTGCTTGTCCTGATACGCCTTTTCGTTGGCCGCGCGCTGCGGCGCCTCGGCCGCGCGTTGCGCCTGGTCGAGCGCGTGCTGGTGCTGCTTGTCCTCGTAGGCCTGCTGGTTGCGCGCGTCGGTGGCCGCGCGTTGCGGCGCATCCGCTTCGTCCTGCGCGCGCTGCAACGCGATTTTCTCATCACGCGCGTGCGCGCGCTCGGCGCGTTGCTCGGCATCGAGCGCCAGCTGCTTGCTGCGCACATCAGCCTGCACCACGCGCATTGCGTCGCGCGCCCTGCCGAGACAATGGTTCACAAAAAATTTGCTATAGCAATCGTGCTGGGCAACGGCATAGCGGTAGTTGTTTTCCGCCGTGCGCTGGTCGAGCACTTTTTGCCGCGCGTCAAAGTCGTTGGCCGGCTCGCTCGCCGGGACAGCCGATGCCGGCATACTCACGGCCGTCGCGGAAGCCGCTGGCTCCAGCTGCGCGAACGCCTGGGTGGGCGCGCTCAAGGCGCAGGCGCCGAGAACGGTCAGCGAGGCCGCCACACAGGCGGTGCTCCGCAGTGTCGCGGCAATGCGCGAGCGAGGGCGGACACAGGGCAAACGAGAGGTCGTCAACGTCTTCGATGGGCAGCGGAACATGCCCGAAATTCTAACACCCGGCTTGAGCCCCCGGGCATTTATGGCACAATGCCCCGCTCCAGGAGCTGGCCCGCGCGGCCTGCCGCGCGGGCTGTGGACCGCAACCGAATCCAGCATGAATATCCCGACCCCATGACGGAAACCGTAGCACTCAAGATCGTCCAGCGCATCGCCACCGAACTCGCCGTGCAGCCGCGCCAGGTCGCAGCCGCCGTCCAGCTTCTCGACGAAGGCGCCACTGTTCCGTTCATCGCGCGCTACCGCAAGGAAGTCACCGACAACCTCGACGATACCCAGTTGCGCACGCTCGAAGAGCGCCTGCTGTATCTGCGCGAACTCGAGGAGCGCCGCGCGACGATCATCGCGAGCATCGACGAACAAGGCAAGCTCACCGACGAGCTGCGCACCGCGATCGAAGCGGCCGACAGCAAGCAGGTGCTGGAAGACCTCTACCTGCCCTACAAGCCCAAGCGCCGCACACGCGCGCAGATCGCCCGCGAAGCCGGCCTGCAGCCGCTCGCCGACGCACTGCTCGCGAACCCGCTGCTCGACCCGCAGACGGAAGCGGCGCAGTACGTGGACGCCGAAAAAGGCGTCGCCGATGTCAAGGCGGCACTCGACGGCGCACGCGACATCCTCTCCGAACAGTTCGGCGAAACGGCCGACCTGCTCGGCAAGCTGCGCGACTGGCAGTACAACCAGGGCATCGTCAGCTCGAGCGTGGTCGAGGGCAAGCAAGGCGAGGAAGGCGAGAAGTTCCGCGACTACTACGACTATTCCGAGACCATCAAGACGGTGCCGTCGCACCGCGCGCTCGCGCTCTTTCGCGGCCGCAATGCCGGCGTGCTGATGGTGAAACTGGGACTCGGCGCCGAGCTTGACGCCCAGGTGCCGCATCCGGGCGAGGCGCTGATCGCGCGTCACTTCGGCATCGCGAACCAGGGCCGCCCCGCCGACAAATGGCTCTCCGATGTGTGCCGCTGGTGCTGGCGCGTGAAGGTGCAGCCGCACGTCGAAAACGAGCTGCTCACGAACCTGCGCGAGCTGGCCGAGACCGAAGCGATCCGCGTGTTCGCGCGCAATCTCAAGGATCTGCTGCTCGCCGCGCCTGCGGGCCCGAAGGCCGTGATCGGCCTCGATCCGGGTCTGCGCACGGGCGTGAAGGTCGCCGTCGTCGATCGCACCGGCAAGGTGCTGGCCACCGACACGATCTATCCGCACGAGCCGCGCCGCGACTGGGACGGCTCGATCGCGAAGCTCGCGCGCATTGCCGCGCAAACCCAGGCCGAACTCGTCAGCATCGGCAATGGCACGGCTTCGCGCGAGACCGACAAGCTCGCCGCCGAACTCATGTCGCGCCATCCCGAACTGAAGCTGCAGAAGATCGTCGTGTCCGAAGCGGGCGCATCGGTGTACTCGGCGTCGGAACTCGCAGCCAAGGAATTCCCCGATCTCGACGTGTCGCTGCGCGGCGCGGTATCGATCGCGCGACGCCTGCAGGATCCGCTCGCCGAACTCGTCAAGATCGAGCCGAAGGCGATCGGCGTCGGCCAGTATCAGCACGACGTCAACCAGCGCGAACTCGCACGCTCGCTCGATGCGGTCGTCGAAGACTGCGTGAACGCGGTGGGGGTCGATGCGAACACGGCATCGGTGGCGCTGCTCGCGCGCGTCTCGGGTCTGAACGCGACGCTCGCACGCAATATCGTCGACTATCGCGATGCCAATGGCGCGTTCCCGTCGCGCGAACATCTGCGCAAGGTGCCGCGTCTTGGCGACAAGACCTTCGAGCAGGCCGCCGGCTTCCTGCGCATCAACGGCGGCGAGAATCCGCTCGATCGCTCGTCGGTGCACCCGGAAGCGTATCCGGTCGTCGAGCGCATGCTCGCGAAGATCAAGCGCCCGATCGGCGAAGTGCTCGGCAAGCGCGAAGCGCTCTCGGGTCTTTCGCCCGCTGAGTTCGTCGACGAACGTTTCGGTCTGCCGACCGTGCGCGACATCCTCACCGAACTCGAGAAGCCGGGCCGCGATCCGCGTCCCGAGTTCAAGACCGCGACGTTCCGCGATGGCGTCGAGAAAGTGTCCGATCTCGTACCGGGCATGCTGCTCGAAGGCGTCGTGACCAACGTCGCCGCGTTCGGCGCGTTCATCGACATCGGCGTGCATCAGGATGGTCTCGTGCACGTGTCGGCGATGTCGACGAAGTTCATCAAGGACCCGCACGAGGTCGTGAAGGCCGGTCAGGTCGTCAAGGTCAAGGTGCTCGACCTCGATGTGAAGCGCCAGCGCATCGCGCTCACCATGCGTCTCGACGACGATCCCGCGAGCGCCGCGCAGCGCGGCGCGCCGCAGAACAGCGGGGCGAATCGCGGCGGCAATGGCGGCGGTGCGAACCGTGGCCAGCAGCGCTCGCGCGAGCCGGAAGCCGCGGGTGCCATGGCGGCTGCGTTCGCAAAGCTCAAGCGCTAAACGCAGCTTCGGCAACGCTTCTTCACAAGCCCCAAAGCAAAAAGCCTTCGTCATTCGACGAAGGCTTTTTTGTGTCCGGGCGGAGGCGGCCCGTGCAGACCGCAGCGCTCGCCGCGCTCAGATCTCGATCTTCGTGCCGAGTTCCACCACGCGGTTGGCCGGAATACTGAAGAAATCGGTGGGCTTCGCGGCATTCTGGTGCATCCACGCGAATACACGCTCGCGCCAGATCGACATGCCGGGCAGCTGCGTCGGCACGACGGTTTCACGCGCGAGGAAGAACGACGTGTCCATCATCTCGAAGATCGTGTCGTAGGTGCGGCCCACCTCGTGCAGCACGGCCTGCACGTCGGGGGTCTCGTTGAAGCCGTAGGCCGCCTTGACGAGGAACAGCCCGCCGCCGATGTCGTTGACGGTGACGCGGGTACGGTCGTCGACATAGGGCACGTCGCGCGTCATGAACGTGAGGAAGATCGTGCGTTCGTGCAGCACCTTGTTGTGCTTGAGGTTGTGCAGCAGGCTCACCGGCACGAGCGTATCGCTGCCGGTCAGATAGATCGCCGTGCCCGACACGCGATGCGGCGGATGCGCGAGCAGACCCTGCAGGAACGGCATCAACGGAATACCGTCGGCTGCCGTGCGCTCCTTGACGATCATGCGGCCCTTGTACCAGGTCATCAGCAGGAAGAACAGCAACGCGCCGATGCCGAGCGGCAGCCAGCCACCCTCCTCGACCTTGAGCAAATTCGCGCCGAAAAAGCCGAGATCGACGGTCATGAACGCCGCGATGATCACGCCGACCGCGAGCTTGTTCCAGTTCCACACCTTGACCATCACGACGCACGCGAGCACCGTCGTGATGACCATCGTCGCGGTCACCGCGATGCCGTACGCGGCCGCGAGATTGTCCGAACTCTTGAAGCCGATCACGATGCACAGGATGATGAAGAGCAGCATCCAGTTCACGACCGGCACATAGATCTGGCCGATGGCGAGATCGGAGGTATGCAGCACTTTCATGCGCGGCACGTAGCCGAGCAGGATCGCCTGGCTCGTGAGCGAGTACGCGCCCGAGATCACGGCTTGCGAGGCGATCACCGTCGCCACCGTCGAGAGCACCACGAGCGGCAGCAATGCCCAGTCGGGCGCGAGCAGGAAGAACGGATTTTCGATCGCCTTCGGGTTCTGCATCAGCAGCGCGCCCTGGCCGAAATAGTTGAGCACGAGCGAGGGCATCACGAGCGCATACCAGGCCACCCGGATCGGCTTGGCGCCGAAGTGGCCCATGTCCGCATAGAGCGCCTCGGCACCGGTCAGCACCAGCACGACCGAGCCGAGCACCACGTAGGCCTGCAACAGGTGCGCGCCCATGAACGAGAACGCGTAGTACGGATTGAGCGCCGCGATCACGCCGGGCGAGCGCACGATGTGCGACACACCGAGCACCGCGATCGTCACGAACCACACGACCATGATGGGTCCGAACAGGCGCCCGACGAGCGCCGTGCCATGACGCTGGATCCAGAACAGCGCGATCAGGATCACCATCGTGAGCGGCAGCACCAGATGCGAGAGCTTGGGCGCCGCGAGCTGGAGACCTTCGACCGCCGACATCACGGAGATGGCCGGCGTGATGACCGCGTCGCCGTAGAACATGCACGCGCCGAAGATGCCGAGCATGGTGAGCACCATCGCCGCGCGGCTCTTGCCGCTGAACGAGCGTAGCGACAGCGCCATCAGCGCGAGCACCCCGCCCTCGCCGTCGTTGTCGGCCCGCATGACGAACAGCACGTACTTGACGCTCACGACGATGATGATCGCCCAGAAGAGCAGCGAGATGACTCCGAGGATCGACGTGTCGTTGAGCGGAATGCCGTGCGCCGGGCTGAACGCCTCTTTGAGCGAGTACAGCGGACTGGTGCCGATGTCGCCGAACACCACGCCGATGGCCGCAATGGCGAGTGTGGGCAGCGGTTGCTTGGCCACGTGAGTGCTAGTTGTCATATACGCGGTAATCCGTTGCGAGGCGGAAAAAACGAGCGCTATTCTAAACCGGGCTTCGACCCCGGCCCGTGTGGTCGTTGTGGCAACGCCACGTGTTGGTCTTGCGCGCAGTGTAGCATTCGCATGACTCGCGAGCCCCTGCCGCGCCTGGGCGGGCCGCTCGGGCGCACATAAAAAAACGGAGCCCCTCGAGGCTCCGTCGTTGTCTCATGTGCTACTTGCGGAATGTTTGCCGATATGCGCATCGATGATCTTCCGCAAGTCGCCGGCTTACGCTTCGCCGGATCCGGCGAGTGACCTGCCGCGTTTGATCCAGGCACCGAGGTTGTGCGGACGTACCGTGTCCCACTCCTCGAACGGCTGGTGAATCCACGGATTGGTCGGCAGGTGCTGCACGAAGTAGTCGGGCTTGACCTTCGAGCAGCCCTTGTACCAGAGCACTGCCGAACGCACGCCGGTCACCGCCGGATAGCGTTCCTTCAGGTGCTCCTGCACGCGGGCGAGCGTGACGCCCGAGTCGACCAGATCGTCGACCAGCAGCACGTTGCCCGAGAGCTCGCCGCGCGTCATCGTGATGTACTGCGCAATGTCGAGATCGCCCTGCTCCGTGCCGGCTGCCTCGCGATACGAGCTCGTCGCGAGAATCGCGAGCGGCAGATCGTAAATGCGCGAGAGCTGGTCGCCCACCCGCAGACCGCCGCGCGCGAGGCACAGGATCTGGTCGAACTTCCAGCGCGAATCGTGCACTGCGAGCGCAAGCAGCTCGATCAGCCGGTGATATTCATCCCAGCCGACCCACAGGTTCTTTTCGTCGTTGCGCGGGTCCGTCATCTGAATCATCGTGCGCTTACCTCTTACACCTTGAACGGATGACGCAGCAGGATCGTTTCGTCGCGATCGGGACCGGTCGAAACCATGTCGATCGGCACGCCGGCCACTTCCTGCACGCGGGTCAGGTACGCCTGGGCCGTCTTCGGCAGCGCGTCCCATTGCGTGATGCCGACGGTGCTTTCCTTCCAGCCGCTGAACGTTTCGTAGACCGGCTCGCATGCCGCAACCTGCGACGCGCCGCGCGGCAGGATGTCGACTTGCTTGCCATCGACCTTGTAGCCGACGCACAGACGCACTTCATCGAGGCCGTCGAGCACGTCGAGCTTCGTGATGCACAGACCCGTCACGCCATTGATCTGGATCGAGCGGCGCAGCGCGGCAGCGTCGAGCCAGCCAGTGCGGCGCGGACGGCCGGTGACCGAGCCGAATTCCTTGCCGACGCTCGCGAGCGTGAGGCCGATGGCCTCCTGGCGCTGCGGATTGTCCGCATCGTACAGCTCGCTCGGGAACGGACCCGCGCCCACGCGCGTGCAATACGCCTTGGTGATGCCGAGGATGTAGTTCAGCTGTTGCGGACCGACGCCCGCACCGGCCGTGGCCGCACCGGCCACGCAGTTGCTCGACGTGACGTACGGATAGGTGCCGTGATCGATGTCGAGCAGCGTGCCTTGCGCGCCTTCGAACAGCAGGTTGCCGCCCGAGCGGTTCACGTCGTACAGACGGCCCGACACGTCGGTGACCATCGGCTTCAGACGCTCGGCATAGCTGAGCATGGTATCGAGCGTTTGCTGGAAGTCGACCGGCGCCGCGCCGAGGTACTGCGTCAGCACGAAATTGTGGAAGTCGAGGTTCTCGCGCAGACGTTCGGCGAACAGTTCCGGCTCGAACAGGTCCTGCACGCGCAGACCGCGACGGCCGACCTTGTCTTCGTAGGCCGGGCCGATGCCGCGACCGGTCGTGCCGATCTTGGCCACGCCGCGACGCGCTTCGCGCGCCTGGTCGATGGCGATGTGATACGGCAGGATCAGGGTGGTGGCGTCGGAGATGAACAGACGCTTCTGGACGTCGATGCCCGCGCTTTCGAGCTCGCCGATTTCCTTGAAGAGCGCCTCAGGCGAGAGCACGACACCATTGCCGATGTAGCAAGCGACGCCCGCGCGCATGATGCCCGACGGGATGAGCCGCAAAATGGTTTTCTTGCCGCCGATGATGAGCGTATGACCTGCATTGTGACCGCCCTGGAAACGCACGACGCCCTGGGCGTGGTCCGTCAGCCAGTCAACGATCTTGCCCTTGCCCTCATCACCCCATTGGGTACCCACGACGACGACATTGCGTCCGGGGTTCACATTCACTGCGCTGGCAGACATGGTGTTTCGTAAGCTGGTTAAAAACGTATTTTACCTGGGTTCGCGCCGAGGTCCGCTTTTTTTCCCGAAATTTCGGGAATTTTCCTTTGCACTCAAGACTATGGCGCGTGCGAAGCGAGCCCTCGGCGCGCCTCCTGTCCGACAAAAGACCAGGGCGCTGCGGCCGATGCGCGCAGCGCAGCCGGGTCCGGGCTCAGGCGCGCTCTTCGACGACCCAGGCGCCGTCGCGCTCGACCAGCACGCGGTCGCACGCGAATTCATCGACGTCGTGGTCATGGCCCGGCAGCGCCTGGATCACCACCTCGCCCGCATTGCGCAATGCGGCCACACTCGCGCTGAGCGCTTCGTCATGGCGCCACGGCGCCAGAATCGCGCTGCTGCGCGCCTCGACGGGCGAGATACGCGCCATTTCGCGCAGATCGAGCGAGAAGCCCGTCGCCGCGCGAGCGCGGCCATAGGACTCGCCGACCTTGTCGTAACGGCCGCCACGCGCCACCGCGTTCGGCACGCCATCGACGTAAGCCGAGAACATCACTCCACTGTGGTAGGCGTAACCGCCGAGATCCGCAAGGTCGATCATCGTTTCGGCGCCTTCGACCTTGCCCACGAGGAACGCGAGATCGTCGAGCGCGCGGCCGATGCCGGGCAGCGCGGGCAGGCGGCGGCGCGCTTCGTCGAGCACGCTCGCGTCGCCGTAGAGCGTCGGCAGCGCGCGCAGCGCGTCGTGCGTCGCGGGCGCGAGTGTCGCCGTCAGCTCGGCCAGACGCGGCACGTCCTTGCCAGCCAGCGCTTCATACAAACCCTCGCCGAGCGCGGCCGCGGCCGGATCGGCCTCGATCAGCGCGGCCAGCACGCCGGCATGGGAGAGATCGAGACGCACCTTCGCGAGGCCCGCAAGACGCAGCGCGTCGAGCATCAGCTGCTGGATCTCGAGATCGGCTTCGAGCCCGGCGTGCCCGTAGATTTCGGCGCCGATCTGGATCTGCTCACGCGTCGCGTGCAGACCGCGCGGACGCGTATGCAGCACGTTGCCCGCGTAGCACAGGCGCGTCACGCCCTGGCGGTTGAGCAGATGCGCGTCGATGCGCGCCACTTGCGGCGTGATGTCGGCGCGCAGGCCGAGCGTGCGGCCCGACAACTGGTCGACGAGCTTGAAAGTGCGCAGGTTGAGGTCGCGCCCGCTGCCCGTCAGCAGCGACTCGATATATTCGAGCAGCGGCGGCATGACCATCTCGTAGCCGTACGCGCGAAAGCGGTCGAGCAGCCGGCGGCGCAGTTCTTCGATCTTGCGCGCCTCGGACGGCAGCACATCGGCAATATTTTCGGGGAGTAACCAGGTCGACATCGATGGAGTCCTGACACATTGGGGACGGCGCGAGCCGCGTGAAACGCGAGAGGCGCGCCGCAAATACGAAACGGGCGGACAGAGGCGAGCGCTCGCGGCCTCAGGTCGCGATCAAGAGCAGCGCGAGACCGAGCGCCATCACGATCAACCCGCCGAGGCGGATGTGATGCGGCGGCCGCTCGGCTATTTTACGAAACGTATCGCGCCACGCCGTCGGGAACACGAATGGAAACATGCCCTCGATAATCAGCATCAGCGCAATCGCGAGCAAAAACGATCCGGCAATGTCCATGCGTATCACCGCGCCGTGCGAGGCGCGGCGCCCTGTCTGAGTCTTTAGTGTTGTTTGCTGCGCGGCGCCGGCGCGGAAGCCGGCGTGTCGGCGTCGCCGTTCGGCCCGCGCATGAAGCGGAAGAAGTCGCTCGACGAGTCGATCACCATCACGTCGCCCGGCTTGAAGCTCTCGCGATACGCCAGCATGCTCTGGTAGAACTTGTAGAACTGCGGGTCGCGCCCGAACGCTTCGGCCGCGATCGCCGCCGCCTTGCCGTCGCCGTCGCCCTTGATGCCTTGCGCCTGCGCGTAAGCATCCGCGAGCACCTTCTGCTGCGCGCGCTCCGCGTCGTCCTTGATCAGCTGCGCCGCGGCCGCGCCCTTCGCGCGCTCGTCGGCGGCGGCCTGCAAGCGCGCGGCGCTCATGCGCTTGTACACGGCATCGGCCTCTTCCGAAGGATAGTCGACGCGCGTCAACTCGATGGCCAGCACGTCGACGCCGAGCGGCGCCGCGCTCGTCTTGAGCGCATCGCGCGCGGCGGCCGCGATGGCCGGCTGCTGCGCGAGAGCGTCGGTGAGCTTGTATTTCGCGAACGCGTCGCCGAGCGCGTCGCGCGAGAGCGCGGCGAGCCGGTCCGAGAGCGTCTGCGGATCGCCCTTGGTGGCGCCGAACAGCTTGACCGGATCCGCCACGCGATAGCGGACGACCGGGTTGACCAGCAGTTCGGTCTTGTCGGACGTGCTGTATCGGTCGGAGTCCGGCGCGTCAAACGCCTGCACGCGGGTGTCGATCAGCGTTTCGGTCTGCAGCGGCGCGGGCAGCTTGAAATGGAGCCCCGGGCCCGCGAGCACGGGCTCGGCACCGCCCGACGAAGCAATGACGGCGGTGTGACGCGGATCGACGACGAACACCGTCGACGATGCAACGAGTGCCAGCACGACGAGCGCAACAACGAGCGCGATGATTCGGTTCATGGTCGCGCTCCCTTACTGGATGTCGTCTTCGCGGCCGCGATTGCGCAGCGCGTCGCGCGAGCGCAAAGCGTCGCTCGCGGCGGCGGCGGCATCGCTCGCCGATGGGGCCGACGCGGCAGCCGGAGCCGCCGGGCTGGCTGCGCCCTGCTGGTCCGCCGGCGCCGTCACGGCCGGCGCAACGGCGCTGGGCGTCGCGGCACCTGGCGTAGCAATGCCAGGCAGCGCGGCACCCGCCGCCGGTGTACCCGAGGCAGCGGCGGCGGCGCGCTGGCGCGTCGCCTCGACGATCTTGTCGAGCGGCAGATAAATCACGTTGTTGCTCGACTTGCCGTCGACGAACACCTTGGTTGCATTCGAATAGATCTGCTGCATGGTATCCAGGTACATGCGCTCGCGAATCACTGCCGGCGCCTTTGCATATTGCTCATAGACGCGCGTGAAGCGCTCCGCATCGCCCTGCGCCTGCGCGACCACCCGGTCGCTGTAGGCCTTGGCGTCGTCGATCATGCGCGCGGCCTCGGCCTGGGCGCGCGGCATCAGCTGATCGGCGTAGGCCTGCGCGTCGCGCTTCGCGCGCTCGTTGTCCTGGTGCGCCTTCGCGGCGTCGTCGAAGGCAGCCTGCACCTGGTCGGGTGCCTGCACGCCCTGGATCGTCACGGCGGTCACGCCCAGACCGGTTTTGAATTCGTCGAGCGAATGCTGGATGGCGTCGGCGAGTTGCGCACGCACCGGCTCGCGATCCTTGTAGAGCAGATCGTCGGTGCTGTGGGCGCCGACGACCGCGCGTACCGCCGCCTGGGCGGCCTGCGTGACGGCGAGATCGGGATCGGCGCTGTGAAAGAGATAGTCGGTCGGCTGCTTGACCTGGTATTGCACGGTGAAGCGCACGTCGAGAATGTCGCCGTCGTGCGTGAGCACCGACGCGTCCTTGACGCCGGCCTGACGCACGGCATTGTTGCGGCCGATCTCGACGCTGCGGATCTGGCCGATGTTGACCGTCTCCTGCGTCGCGAACGGGTACGGCGCGCGCCAGTGCACGCCCTGGCCGACCGTATAGCGGTACTGGCCGAGCTGGATCACGACGGCCGACTGGCCTTCCTGGACGACGAACACCCCGCTGCCCGCATAGATCGCGATCAGCACGCCGATGACGATACCGACGCCGATGCGCGCACCGCGCCCGTTGTCGGGACGCGGCCCGGCGCCGCCCGGTCCCGGCCCCTGGCCCTTGCGGCCAAACAGTGCCGAGAGGCGGCGATTGAAGTCGCGCCACATTTCGTCGAGGTCGGGGGGACCGTCACCGTTGCCGTCGCCCTTGTTGCCACGCGAGCGGTCTTCCGGGCGCTGGGCATTGCCCTCGCCCCGGCCCCAGCGCGGGTCGTTCAAGGAAAATATGGCGCGCGCTTGCTGCCAGCCAGTCCGCTTGTTGTAATCGTTCACCTGTGTTCGTTCACCAGAGTAGACAGCGGGTCAATGCAAATTGAAGTGGCGAGGCGCGTTTCAGTGCCCGGTCTGCGGCACGTTGCCCTCGCGCGGATCGGCCGACCAGTCGTTGTCGGCGAGCGGTCCGAAGACCGGCTGCGACGGCCCGGAAAGCGGCTCGGCAGTAGCGATTTCGGCGATGACGGCGCGCATCGTGTCGAGTCCGACGCCAGTGCGCGCGCTCAAAAAGACGCGCGAAATATTACCATACTCGTCACGCTCGACCGTCCCGCCGCGGGCGGCCAGTTCAGGCACTGCGTCGATCTTGTTGAACACCAGCACCTGACGCACGGCATCGGCGCCGATCTCGTGCAGCACGTCGTTGACCTGGTCGATCTGCTCGAGGCGCACTGCACTCGATGCATCGACGACATGCAGCAGCAAGTCGGACTGAACCGTTTCTTCGAGCGTCGCGCGAAACGCCGCGACGAGCTGGTGAGGCAACTCGCGGATGAACCCGACGGTATCGGACATCACCACCTGACCCACTTCGTCGCCGAGCCACAGGCGCCGTGAAGTGGTATCGAGCGTCGCGAAGAGCTGGTCGGCGGCATAGGCCTGCGCCTTGGTGAGCGCATTGAACAGCGTCGACTTGCCGGCGTTGGTGTAGCCGACGAGCGAGATCGACATCGTGCGGTTGCGCTCGCGCTGGCGACGCTGCGTGCCATGCTGGCGGCGCAGGCGCGCGAGACGTCCCTGCAGCATCTTGATGCGCTCGCCGATCAGCCGGCGGTCCGTTTCGAGCTGGGTTTCGCCAGGGCCGCGCAGACCAATACCGCCCTTCTGCCGCTCGAGGTGGGTCCATGCGCGCACGAGGCGCGTGGACAGATACTGGAGCTGGGCGAGTTCGACTTGCAGCTTGCCTTCGTGACTGCGTGCACGCTGCGCGAAGATGTCGAGAATGAGACTCGTGCGATCGATCACGCGGCGGTTGAGCGTGCGTTCGAGATTGCGCTGCTGGGCCGGCGCGAGCTGATGATTGAAGATGACGATTTCGACGTCGTTCGCCTCGCAGGCGAGACGCAGCTCCTCGGCTTTGCCGCTGCCGACGAACATCTTGGCATCGGGGCTGGAGCGTCGACCGGTCAGGGTGACAGCAGGATGGGCACCCGCGCTTTGCGCGAGCAGGCTGAGTTCTTCGAGACTGGCTTCGAAGTCGGTCTTGCCGAAATCGATACCGACGAGCGCGGCGTTGATCAAATTAGAGGATATCAAAATGAAAACGGCCGGCCCGGATCGCCACGACACACAGTCGGGCGACGCGGCGCCGGCCGCCTCGGGGTCAGGACGCTTCGGAATCCGGGTGGAAGTTCACCGGACGTGCCGGAACGACCGTGGAGATTGCGTGCTTGTACACCATTTGGGTAACCGTATTACGGAGCAACACGACGTACTGATCGAACGATTCGATGTTCCCTTGAAGCTTGATGCCGTTGACCAGATAGATCGAAACAGGCACATGCTCCTTGCGCAGCGCGTTCAAAAACGGGTCTTGTAACAGTTGCCCTTTGTTGCTCATAGCAAACTCCGTATTTTTTTGCAGGTTTAACTTGGATCGGCAGTGAAGAAAAAGAAATCCACTGTCAATCGCTACACTATAGCTGATTTTGCTTTGCGCGCGAGACACCCGGCCATTGCGCCAGGATCAACGCCCACGGGCCTCAGCTCTTGTCCGTGTAGGGGTTCGTCGATGAACGAAACTCTATTCGCAATGGAGTGCCGATCAGCGAGAAAGTTTCCCTGAAACGATTTTCCAGGTAACGCTTATAGGTATCCGTGACTGCATCGAGTGCATTGCCGTGAATCACGATAATCGGCGGGTTCTGTCCCCCCTGGTGCGCATAACGCAACTTCGGACGCACCGGACCCTTGCGGCGCGGCTGCTGAAACTCCACCGCTTCGATCAGCGCGCGGGTGAGACGCGGCGTCGGCAGCTTCGTCATGGCGGCTGCGTAGGCGTTGTCCACCGAGCGCATCAGCGCGCCAATGCCGAACTTCTCGGTCGCGGAGACGAAGTGAAACTTCGCGAAGTCGAGAAATTTTAGCTTGCGCTGCAGTTCGTGCTTGGTGCGCTCACGCACATGCTCGTCGAGACCATCCCACTTGTTCACGCCCACCACGAGCGCGCGGCCCTGCTCGACCACGAAGCCCGCGATGTGCGCGTCCTGGTCGGAGATGTCCTGTTGCGCGTCGAGCAGCAGGATCACGACGTTGGCATCGGCGATCGACTGCAGCGTCTTCACGACCGAGAACTTCTCGATCGCCTCGAACACCTTGCCGCGGCGGCGCAGACCGGCTGTGTCGATGAGCGTGTACTTCTTGCCCTGCCGCTCGAAATCCACGTAGATCGAATCGCGCGTCGTGCCGGGCATGTCGAACGCGATCACGCGGTCCTCGCCGATCAGCGTGTTCACGAGCGTCGACTTGCCGACGTTCGGACGACCGACGATCGCGATCTTGACGCCGTGCTTCGCGGCTTCCTCTTCGGTCTCTTCCGGCTGACCCGCGTAAGCGACATCGAGCGCCTCGTTGATCATCTCGTTGATGCCGTCGCCGTGCGCGGCCGAGATCGCGCGCGGGTCGCCGAGGCCCAGCTCGTAGAAGTCGGCGGCCACCATGCTGTACTTCATGCCCTCGGCCTTGTTGACGACAAGGAAGATCGGCCGGCCAGTCTTGCGCAGATAGTCGGCGATCGTCTTGTCCTGGGGCGCGAGGCCGTTTCGGCCATCGACGATGAACACGACGACATCGGCCTCTTCCACCGCCTGGCGCGTCTGGCGTGCCATTTCGTGGAGGATGCCGTCCTTCGCGACCGGCTCGAAGCCACCGGTGTCGACCACCAGATAAGCGCGCTCGCCACCCACCCGCCCCTCGCCATAGTGGCGATCGCGCGTGAGGCCAGGCAGGTCGGCCACCAGCGCATCGCGCGAGCGCGTGAGCCGGTTGAACAGCGTGGATTTCCCCACATTGGGGCGCCCTACGAGGGCGATTACGGGTTTCATCTGATTTTATCTACAGTAAGGCGCAGCGCCCGGAACGTCCGGCACGGTGCGCGGCAACGCCGTGCGGGCGCACGACGGCATGCCTGGCAAATTATCACGAAATTGCCACGGCCCGCGCGGGACGCGGCGGGCATGGCACAGTACGGCGGCGGAACGCCAAGGCGACAAGGCGATTTCCGCGCCGTTTCAAAATGCGTGCGGCCGGCGCGAGCCGGCCCACGAAAAACACCTCGGTTACGAGCGACGTGCGGACCCCGTCATGAACATCGGAGTCCTCGCCGCGCCGGCGCCCTTCGAAAGGCGCCGGACGTGCGTGCCGCTTATTGCGGACGCAGACCGTAGAGGTCGCCGTCGTGCGTGAGCACGACGAGCGTATTGGCGGCGATCACCGGCGCCGCCGTAATCGGGCTGCCATCGGTCTTCACGCGCGCGACGAAACTGCCGTCGTCGAGCGAAAGGAAATGCACGAAACCCTCAAAGTCGCCAACGACGGCCGCATGACCGATCACGGCCGGCACGCTGACGTCGCGGCTCTTCAACTGCTCGGTGCTCCAGGTCTGCTGACCGTTCGAGACGTCAAAGGCCTTCACCACCGACCAGTCGTCGCCACCGACCACGACACGCTCGTCCTGGGCGATGCCGCTCGAGCTGGAGAACGGCTTCTGCCACATCGCACGGCCCGTGTTGGCATCGAAGCAGCCCAGCTGACCCTGGAAGGTGACGGCGCAAGTGGTCGCACCCACCAGCGTCGGCGGGCCGCTCACGTCGTTGATGCGCTCGACCTCGGTCACGCCCTTCGGATAGGACACCGGCGTTTCCCAGTAGGCATCGCCCGTATGCAGGTTGATGGCCGCGAACGAACCGCCCGGGAAGCCGGCCAGCACGGCGGCGTCGCCGGCGAACGTCATGCCGGCCGAGACGCGCAGATTGAGCGGCACCGCGCGGTTGCGGTAGATCCACTTCTGCTCGCCGGTCTGCGCGTTGAACGCGATCACCTGACCGTCGATCGTGCGGGCGACCACGAGACCGTTGCCGACCAGCGGCGGCGAGATGATCTCGCCGGGCGCCGTGGCCTGCCACAGCAGCTTGCCGTCCTCGCCGAGCACGTACACCTGGCCTTTCAGACCGCCGACCGCCGTATACGTGCCATCGCTGCCGACGCCCGCGGACAGGTCGTCCTTGAGCTTCACGCGCCAGATGTCCTTGCCCGTTTGCGCGTCGATCTTCGCGACCGAGCCGTTTTCGCCCGCTGCATAGACGGCGTCGCCGACGGCCACGGGCGAGAACAGGTAGCGGCCGGCCTTGCCGACGCTTGCCTTCCATACCTGCTGCACGTTGAGTGCCGGCTTGAATTCGGTGAGCGGGACCGGCACGCGGCGCTCGTCTTTCGACGACGAGCAAGCCGCCAACGCCAGAACGGTCATCGCACAGGCAACAGGCACAGCATATCGTTTCAGCAGATTCATCGGTGAACGAAGCATGAATGGATTGTTAGAAGTAAATGCGCGCTAACGCGCTTAGCCGCCCAGCGCGTCCAGCTTGAACTGGACGAGTTGGCGCTCCGAGCTGTCGCTCTTCGGCAGACTGTCGAGCGCGAGCTTGTAGGCCGCGCGTGCATCGTCACGTTTGCCCGCCGCAGCGAGCAGATCGCCGCGACCGTCCGCGACGACCCCCTTGAACGGACCCGCGTCCGGTTGCGGCAGCAACGCGAGCCCCTGATCGTAGGCCTTTTCGTCGAGCAGCACCGAAGCGAGCCGCAGCTTGGCGATCTGGCGGAATTCCTCGTCCTTCGCGTGATCGGCGGCCCACTGCAGCTGCGCCTTCGCGCCTGCGGTGTCGCCCGCGAGGTAGAGCGCCTTCGCGGCGCCGAGCGCGGTCATCTGCGCGTAGCCGGTGCTGCCGAAGCGATCTTCCATGTCGCTCGCCACCCGCGTGACGAACGCCTTGTCGCCGGCCGCGACGGCCTGTTGTACCTGATCGTAGAGCACCGAGGCTTCGGCGGCCTGGTGACGCTGCCAGTAATTCCAGCCGTTCCAGCCCGCCAGCGCGAGCAAGGCGATCAGCACGACCCACGTGGACGCATTGCCCCACTGCTCCCACCAGGCCTTGAAGCTCTCGATCGATTCCTGTTCGTCGTGGTAACTCATCGCGAAGCGATTCCTTGTTTTACTGAATCTTTGTTATTGGGCGTACTGCGTAACAGGCCCGCGTGAGACCCTGCAAAAGCCCCGCCCATCGCCGCGATCAGTCGTCGCCATCTTCGGCGGATGCAACCATCGCATTGATTAGATATTCGGTCAAGTCTTCGAGCGCGACCGTTTGCTGCTCGTTGCGCGCCTCGGCGGCGTCGCCGCGCAGCGGCTTCACGCCCGCGACGCCCTGCGCCACTTCGTCGTCGCCGAGCACCACGGCATAGGCCGCACCGCTCGCGTCAGCGCGCTTCATCTGCGACTTGAAGCTCGCGGACTGGCCATCGGCGCTGCAATGCAGGACCACGTCGAGGCCCGTGTCGCGCAGCCGCTCGGCCACGATGAAGGCCTTCTCGCGTGCGGCATCGCCCTGATGGACCACGTAGACATCGCAACCATCGTCCTCGGGAACGAGGTCGTCTTCCTTGAGCAATTCGAGAATGCGCTCGACACCCATGGCCCAGCCGCACGCCGCCGTCGGCTTGCCGCCGAGCTGCTCGATGAGCGGATCGTAGCGCCCGCCCGCGGCCACCGTGCCCTGCGCGCCGAGCTTGTCGGTCCCCCATTCGAACACGGTCAGATTGTAGTAATCGAGACCGCGCACGAGACGCGGATTGACCGTGAACGGAATGTTGTTGGCCTTGAGCAGACGTTGCAGACCGTCGAAGTGCGCGCGCGACTCCTCGCCGAGGAAGTCGATCAGCTTCGGCGCGTTGTTCGCGATCTCCTGCAGCGCGGGATTCTTCGTATCGAGCACGCGCAAAGGATTCGTGTGCAGGCGGCGCTTGCCGTCTTCGTCGAGCACGTCGACGTGCTGTTCGAGATACTTGATCAATTCGACGCGATGCGCGGCGCGCTCATGCGCGAGACCGAGCGAATTGATTTCGAGCTTGATGCCCACGAGGCCCAGGTCATCCCACAGCCGCTGGCACATCAGGATGATTTCCGCATCCGCGTCGGGACCGGCGAAGCCGAGCGCCTCGACGCCAACCTGATGGAACTGGCGATAGCGCCCGCGCTGCGGACGCTCGTGACGGAACATCGGGCCGATGTACCACAGGCGCTTCGGACCGTCGTAGAGCATGTTGTGCTCGATTGACGCACGCACGACGGCTGCCGTGTTTTCCGGGCGCATCGTGAGGTTTTCGCCGTTGAGCGCGTCGGTGAAGCTGTACATCTCTTTCTCGACGATGTCCGTGACCTCGCCGATGCCGCGCGTGAACAGCTGCGTATGCTCGATGATCGGCGTGCGGATGTTTTGATATCCGTACGAACGGAGCATCGACTTCACGGTCGACTCGAAGTACTCCCACAGCCCGGCATCCTGCGGCAGGATGTCGTTCATGCCTTTCACGCCGGTCAGCTTCTCGACCTTTCTTTTCTGTTCAGTCATCAGTTCGATATGTCAGTGATCAGTGGTGCAGTCAGTTGGCGACTGCGGCGCGTCCGTAGGTGCGCGCGACGTAGTCGCTCACGATCTGCTGGAATTCTTCGGCGATGTGCTCGCCGCGCAGCGTCTTCACCTTTTCGCCGTCGACGAACACCGGCGCGGCCGGGTTCTCGCCCGAACCCGGCAGACTGATGCCGATGTTCGCGTGCTTCGACTCGCCCGGCCCGTTGACGATGCAACCCATGACCGCGACGTTCATCTTCTCGACGCCCGGGTAGGTGTCGCGCCACAGCGGCATCTGCGTGCGCAGGTAGTTCTGGATCTGCGACGCGAGTTCCTGAAACAGTGTGCTGGTCGTGCGCCCGCATCCCGGGCACGCGATCACCATCGGCGTGAACGAGCGCAGGCCCATCGTCTGCAGGATTTCCTGGCCGACGATCACCTCGCCCGTACGCGACGCGCCCGGCTCCGGCGTGAGCGAAATGCGGATGGTGTCGCCGATGCCCTGCTGCAGCAGCACGGAGAGCGCCGCCGTCGATGCGACGATGCCCTTCGAGCCCATGCCCGCCTCGGTCAACCCGAGGTGCAGCGCGAAATCACAGCGCTTGGCGAGTTCCTGATAAACAGCGATCAGATCCTGCACGCCGCTCACCTTGCACGACAGGATGATCTTGTCGCGGCCGAGGCCGAGTTCGACGGCGCGTTCGGCCGAGCCGATCGCCGACTGGATCAGCGCTTCGTACATCACGCTCTGCGCTTCCCACGGCACCGGGCGCGCGGCGTTCTCGTCCATCATGCGCGCGAGCAGGTCCTGGTCGAGGCTGCCCCAGTTCACGCCGATGCGCACCGGCTTGTCGTACTTCGCGGCCGCTTCGATCATCTGCGCGAACTGCGTGTCGCGCTTCGCGCCCTGGCCGACGTTGCCCGGATTGATACGGTACTTCGAGAGCGACTCGGCGCAGCCCGGATAGTCGCGCAGCAACAAGTGGCCGTTGTAATGGAAGTCGCCCACGAGCGGCACGCTCACGCCCATGCGGTCCAGCTGCTCGCGCACCGCCGGCACGGCCGCGGCAGCCTCCGGCGTGTTGACGGTGATACGCACCAGTTCCGAGCCGGCCTGCGCCAGCTCCTTGATCTGGATGGCCGTGCCGATCGCGTCTGCGGTATCGGTATTGGTCATCGACTGCACGCGCACAGGCGCGTCGCCGCCGATCGTCACCAGTTGTCCGGCCCAGCGCACGTCCACCGCGTGCGAGCGGCGACGCGGCGCGTGGCCGCCGAGAACCGGCTCGGACGAACAAATCTGACTGGTAGCTCGGGATTGCGGTTCGGATTGCATCGAAAAACCCATTTACGCCGCGCGCACGCCGCCGCGAAGGCGCCGCGCGCGAATTGAAAAAGCGTCGCGGCCCGGCAGCACCGGGCCGCGACGCGTGCCATCTTGAATCAGGGCAACACGAAACGCGCCACGTTGCCGCGTGCCGACGAGTACTTCGCCACGTCGACCGGCTGGCCGTCGAGCGTCATCGACTCGATACCGGCCTTGTTGCCCACCGTGACCTTCAGCGGTGCAACACCGGTGATCTCGCGCGCGTCGCTGCCGTGCACGAGACCGGAGAATACTTCCTTGCCACCCTTGTCGCGCACGCTGACCCAGCTGTCCTGGGTCACGCGGATCACGAACGTCGAGGTATCGGCATTCGAGTTGTCCGCGGCCGGCGCCTTCGCTGCCGGTGCGCTTGCGCTGGTGGCCGCCGGTGCGCTCGTCGCTGCAACTGCCGGCGTGCTGGCGGGGCGCACCGGCTGGGCGGGCGCGGCCGGTGCCTGAACCTGAACCTGGGCCGGGGCCGGAGCCTGAACCGGGGCCTGCGCCTGCGGCGCGGGCGGTGCTTCGGCGGCCGGCGTCGCGCTGCCTGCTTGCGCGTCGGCGGTCGCACCCGTGGTCGCGCTCGCGTCTGCGCTGCCCTGGTCGGCCGTCTGCGACGCCGCCTGGTCGGTCGACTGCGCGTCCGAGGCCGCCGGGTTCACGGTCGTCTGGCCTTCGGCCACCGTGGCCGATGCGCCCGGCTGCACCGAGGCGGCGCCGCCGTTGACGGCCGACTTCAGGCGCGCGAGCCACGCCGACGAATCGCCGCTGTTGGTATGCCACATGGCAAGCGCGATCACTGCGACGACCACGGCCGCGATACCCCACAGCCACGACGAACGCTGACGCGTTTCATTGCCGCCGAGCGTGAGCGAGACGCGTCCGCGCGGCAAGTCGGAGCCCGACGAGGCCGGCATGGTCAGATCCGGCGCCGCAATACCGCGCTCGCGGCGCAGCGCCTGCGTGTAGGGCGCGGGATCGGTGCCCAGCATCTTCGAGTAGCTTCGCACGACGCCAAGTGCAAATGTGGTGTCGGGCAACTGGCTGAGGTTGCCCGCTTCGAGCGCACGCAGCTTGTTGGGCGACACCTTGAGGCGCGCCGAGACATCTTCGATCGACCAGCCCTTCGACTCGCGCAGCTGCGCGAGACGCGCGCCGATCATCGCGGGCGAATCGGGCACGGCCTGTACCGGCGACGGCGCACTTCCTGGCGCCGGACGCCCTGCGTTCGTGTCAGTCCCGTAAGGCTGCTGCGGCTCGCTCATCCTAAATCCTTGCGTCGATTCTTTTTTCAATCCCGGAACGAGGCTTGCGCGCACTCTGCGCGCCTGGTCGGCCCCGTTCGCAGACCGTTTATAACAAAATGCGCGGCCTCCTGGCCGCCTCCGATCGATTTTGCAACGTTACTGCTTACTACAGTCATGCTGGCGCGCCGCCCCCGGAGCGTACGCCGTCACAGTTTGCCACCACTTGCATTCTTCGCACAAAAAAGCCCGACGCCGGTCCGCTCAAATGGGCCGGACGTCGATCACCTTGTGCGCCGCCTTGCCGGTGCGCTCGGCGAGGCGCGTGCGATCCTGCACCGCGCCGGCGAGCTGGCCGCAGGCGGCGTCGATGTCGTCGCCGCGCGTCTTGCGCACCGTCGTGACGACCCCGGCTTCGATCAGGATCTGCGAGAAGCGCTTGATCTGGTCGTTCTTCGAGCGCAGCAGACCCGATTCCGGGAACGGATTGAACGGGATCAGGTTGAATTTGCACGGCACGTCGCGCGTCACGGCCAGCAGCTCGCGTGCGTGCGCTTCGGTGTCGTTCACGCCGTCGAGCATGCAGTACTCGAACGTGATGAAGTCGCGCGGCGCGACGCTCAGATAGCGCTGGCAGGCCGCCATCAGCTCGCGCAGCGGGTACTTGCGGTTGAGCGGGACGAGTTCGTCGCGAAGCGTGTCGTTCGGCGCGTGCAGCGACACCGCGAGCGCCACCGGCAAGTCGGCGCCCAGACGATCCATCATCGGCACGACGCCCGAGGTCGACAGCGTCACGCGGCGGCGCGACAGGCCATAGGCGTTGTCGTCGAGCATCAGGCGCAGCGCGGGCACGACGGCATCGTAGTTGAGCAGCGGCTCGCCCATGCCCATCATCACGACGTTGGTGACGACGCGCTCGCCCTTGCCCTCGCCGCCCGTGGCGCGGCCGCCGGCCTCGCCGAGCAGCGAGGCGCGCAGCGCAAACTCGGCCATGCGCAGCTGGCCAATGATCTCGGCGGTCGAGAGATTGCGGGAAAAGCCCTGCTTGCCGGTCGAACAGAACCGGCAATTGACCGCGCATCCGGCCTGCGACGACACGCACAGCGTGCCGCGCCCCTCTTCCGGGATGAACACGGTTTCGACGGCATTGCCGTTGCCGACGTCGACGAGCCACTTGCGCGTGCCGTCGGCGGAAATATGGTCGCTCGCGATAGCGGGCATGCCAATCGTGGCACGGCCTTTGAGCTTTTCGCGCAGCGATTTGGCCAGATCCGTCATGCCGTCGAAGTCGGCGGCATTGTATTGATGGATCCAGCGCTGAAGCTGTTTGGCGCGAAACGGCTTCTCGCCCAGGCTTTCGCAATAGGCGACAAGCCCTTGAGCGTCGAAATCGAGAAGGTTGACGGTGGAACTGCTCGTCATATCGAATCCTGCCATTTCAGTGCGAGAGCGCGCCCACCGGCTGCGGGTCCATGAATCCGTCGGACCCTGGCCTGCCAGCGGACGCCTGCCGTTCGCGACCTCGTTACTACTGGTGACGCCGACTCGCTTAACGCGAGTAGACGTTGACTTCCGGGAAGAAGAACGCGATTTCGACAGCAGCCGTTTCAGCAGCGTCCGAACCGTGCACGGCGTTCGCGTCGATGCTGTCAGCGAAGTCGGCGCGGATCGTGCCCTTGTCCGCCTTCTTCGGATCCGTCGCGCCCATCAGTTCGCGGTTCTTCAGGATGGCGCTCTCGCCTTCCAGTGCCTGGATTTGGACCGGACCCGAGATCATGAACTCGACCAGGTCCTTGAAGAACGGACGTGCTGCGTGGACAGCGTAGAACTTTTCTGCATCAGCACGCGACAGATGGACCATGCGCGATGCCACGATCTTCAGACCAGCGTTCTCGAAACGGCTGTAGATCTGGCCGATCACGTTCTTGGCCACTGCGTCCGGCTTGATAATCGACAGGGTGCGCTCGATCGCCATAAAAACTCCAGAAAATTAAGAAGTTACAACTCAAATGAATCCGCAATTGTAGCATGTTCCCATGTATGATTGCGATTGAACCCCGTTAGAAGCGCGTCAAGGCAGTGCAAGGCGTGGACGGCGTGCCGCCCGGCTCGCAAAGCGAGCAAAAGTATCGGTCACGCCGTTGAAACTCCTGGGCGCCGCGCATATCTTACGGAGGTACGGAAAGCCAAGCCGTATGGGCAGCCGGGAACCGGCCAGGCCCGCGAGCGGCACGCTACATGCGCCCTGTGCGCGAGGAGAAAGCATGAACGAGTACCCCTATAACTTCGGCCGCGGCGGCAGTGTCAGCACGGCTGAAACCCGCAACCGCGTATTGCGCAACACCTACTGGCTGCTCGCGCTGTCGATGGTGCCGACGGTGCTCGGCGCATGGGTCGGCGTCACCACGGGCTTCTCGCTGTTCGCCGCCACCAGCCCGGCCATGAGCCTGCTCGCGTTCTTCGCCATCGCGTTCGGCTTCATGTTCGCGATAGAACGTACCAAGAACAGCTCGGTGGGCGTGTTCGTGCTGCTCGGCTTCACGTTCTTCATGGGCCTGATGCTGTCGCGACTGCTGTCGTTCATCCTCGGCTTCTCGAACGGCCCGTCGCTGATCATGCTGGCGTTCGGCGGCACCGGCATCATCTTCGCCGCCATGGCGACGATCGCCACGGTCAGCAAGCGCGACTTCTCGGGCCTCGGCAAGTGGCTGTTCATGGGCGTGATCGTGATCCTGCTCGCCGGCGTCGCGAACGTGTTCCTGCAACTGCCCGCGCTGATGCTCACGGTATCCGTGCTGGCGATCGCGATTTTCTCGGCTTACATGCTGTTCGACGTGCAGCGCGTCGTGAACGGCGGCGAGACCAACTACATCTCGGCCACGCTCGCGATCTACCTGGACCTCTACAACGTCTTCACGAACCTGCTTGCGCTGCTCGGCATCTTCGGCGGCAACCGCAACTGATCGACGTGACTGGCGGCGCGCTGAGCGCCGCTGAATCGGCATAGGGGACGGCCATGAGGCCGTACCCCTGCCACACCACCCGGCATGCGGGTCCGCACCGGGCGGTTCGGGAAGTTGAGGTTATGAGAGTCGGGGTACGCCCAACTGGTCGAAGTAGGCGATGGTCAGCACACGCTTGAGCGCACCGTTGCTGTTGCGCCACCAGCAACGACTGTTCGCCGCCACTTGTCGCGCCACCGCAGCCGATGCCCCCAGCGCACGCAGTTCCCGGTAGATGGTGGCGCCACGGCGCCAGTGCTTAAGCTGAATGGCACGCAACCGGTGACGCAGCCACTCGTCCAGTGCTAACCAGACGCGCGGCGTTTGCGCCAGCCGGAAGTACGCCTTCCAGCCCTGCACGTAAGGCCGTAACTGTTCCACCACTTCCTTCATGCTGCGCCCGCCGGATCGGCGAGTCACCTGACGGATGCGGTGTTTGAACGCCAGCAGCGGTTTGGCCGCCACCTTGCGTTTGACCACCCCACCCGCAGCCACCCACAGGCTGTAGCCCAGAAACTTCCGACCGAACACACTGGCCACTGCGCTTTTGGTCTCGTTGACCTTCAGACGCAGTCGCCCGTACAGGCGTCGCAACAGTGCCATCACCCGCTCGCCCGCCCGGCGGCTACGAACATACACATTCGCATCGTCGGCGTAGCGTGCGAAGCAATGACCCCGTCGCTCCAGTTCCTTGTCCACCTCGTCGAGCAGCACGTTGGCCAGCAACGGGGATAGCGGCCCACCCTGTGGTGTGCCCTGATCTCGCTGCTGCACCACCCCGCCATCCATGATGCCGCTGTTCAGATACGCACGGATCAGCCGGATCGCTCCGGCGTCGCCAATGCGTTTCTGTAAGCGCTCGATCAGGATGTCGTGGTTGACCCGGTCAAAGAACTTCTCCAGATCAACGTCCACCACGATTCGCCGTCCCGACTGCACGTACGATTGCGCGGCAAGTACCGCGTCGTGCGCACGCCGTCCCGGCCGGAAGCCGTAGCTGTGCTCGCTGAAGGTCGGATCCAGAACCGGTTGCAGCACCTGCAGCAGCGCCTGCTGGATCAACCGGTCAGTCACCGTCGGGATGCCAAGCTCGCGCTCGCCTCCGTCCGGCTTCGGAATCGTCACCCGACGTACCGGACTGGGCCGGTACGTCCCCTTGAGCAATTGTTCACGGATCGCAGGCCACGCCCTCACCAGATGACGCGACGTCTGGTCAATGTCCAGACCGTCCACGCCAGCGGCTCCCTTGTTCGCCCGTACCCGTTTGAACGCCTGCTTCAGGTTCTCTCTCGTCAGCGCTGCTTCCAGCAACGCTGACCCCGTGTCCCCGGATTCATGGCGCGGGCCGCAGACTTCGTCGCTCACGGGTACGCGTGCAGCTTCACCGCGCGCTACTCCCGCTCGCCCCGTTTGCACGGGCATCTGACGCATTGCCTGTCGCATCGACATGACGTTGGACACTCCTTCCCGTTTGGCCCTTCGTCACCAGCTTCAGCCTCATCGACCTGTCCTGTGACTACTACGGCCTCTGCTGACTTCTCGCTCCGGCTCGACGCCGTTGCCCTTTCAGGCACGAGGCGAGATCTCCCCAGGTAAGAGCGCAATCCTTCACCGCACAACCGCCGCATTTACGATGCCTGATCCTTGACCACGAGAGCTTCGCGCTTCATTGCGCGCTCGCCCTGATCGGCACCGCCTCATATCCGGTTCTTGTTCATCGGCTCGCGGTTTCGCTCCACGCTTCCTCCCCACGCTCGGTCGCCCTCACGCAGTTGCGCTTTGCTTCGTTCGCTGTGGTCAACTCACGATGGGACTTGCACCCACAAGATTGCGCCCGTGCTGGGCGCACAACGAAAAAGCCGCTCGAAGCATCGAGCGGCTTTTTTTCGTCTGCAGGAAACCAGGGCTAGATGGCGATCCAGACGAAGCCGTCGTCCTGGGTGGCCACCGCGATTTCGGTGGCCGCGTTGCCAAGCACGGCGGCCATCGCGGCACGCGCGAGTTCGGGGGTGTTGTTCTGCTGGCTCAGATGCGCGGCCACGAGGTGGCGCAGCTTCGAGCGGTCGAGCGCCGTGAGAATGCCGGCCGCCGCCTCGTTGTTCAAATGCCCGTGCGAGCCGCCGATACGCGCCTTCAGCGACGCCGGATAGCGGCTCCCCGCGAGCATCTCGAGATCGTGGTTGCATTCGAGCACGAGCGCGTCGCAACCACTGAGCACGGCGCCGATATGCGGCGTCGACTCGCCGACGTCGGTCAACACGCCGAGCCGGCTTGCGCCATCGGTGAAGACGAACTGCAGCGGCTCGCGCGCATCGTGCGGAACGGTGTATGGCACGACGCCGAGTTCGCCGATCGTCACCGTCTCGTCGCCCCACACCACGTGCAGTTCGACGTCGGCTTCGTCTGCACCGACGGCGCGCGCCGTGCCCCAGCTCGTGTACAGCGGAATCGACCAGCGGCGGCAGAGCGTGAGCGCGCTGCCGATGTGATCGCTGTGTTCGTGGGTGATGATGACGGCGTCGAGCGACTCTGCGTCGAGACCTGCACGCAGCAGGCGTCGCTCGACTTCCTTGGCGGAGAATCCGCAGTCGAGCAGCACGCGCGTCGTCGTCGCGCCGCTGCCCGCCTCTACGACCAGTGCGTTGCCCTCGCTGCCGCTACCGAGGCTGGCGAAGCGCACGGCCGCCGTCAGTTCAGTTGCGAGTGCAGCGCGGAGACGATGCGCTGCGCGTCCGTCGAGCCATCGACCTGGCCGCTGGCGTTGATCACGGCAACCTGCACGCCGCTCCCCACTGCACGGACGTTGACCATGAATTCCTGACTCGGGTTCTTGGCCGCCTTCTCCGGGTTGTAGAACAGCTTGCCGAACAAGCCCTCGCCCTTGAGTTCCTGCATCGAGTCCGCGTAGCGGACGTAGTAGATGCCCTTCTCGCGATCGCGATTGTCGACCGTGAAGTTGGTACGGTCGAGCGCGATGCCCACGCGCAGCCATGCGCGGTCGAACGATTCAGGCAGATCGAGCGTCGGACCGCCCGCCGTCGTGTTCAGTTGCACCGGCGCGGCGGCCGGGCGTGCGTCGGTCAGCAGCTGCTTCGATTGCGCGTCGGTCAGGCCGAACTTCTCCATCAGCTTCGCGAGGAAGGCGGCTTCGAGAGCGGGATCGCGCGGACGCTCGACCCAGCGCGACATCGACTTGTCTTGCCCCGTCAGCACTTCTTCCATCGAGCTGTGCGTGATCGAGATGTCGGTCTGGCCGTCCGGGCCGCGCGACACCAGCGTGCGGAAGCGGTCGCGCGTTCCCGACGAGTAAGCGAAGTCGATCACACGGCCGATCGTGCGGCGGAACCAGTCGTCCGGAATGTTGGCGCGGTTTTCGGCCCAGTCCGTCTGCATGATGCCGGTCGAGGCCGAATCGGTCGTCAGCGTGAAGCCGTTTTGCGACCAGAACTCCTGCAGCTGCGGCCAGACGTCGTCCGGCGTGCGGCCGTCGATCACGAGCCAGCGGCGATCGCCGTCATGCTCCACGTGCATGCCCAACGGGTCTTGCGCATTCGGCTGGCCGAGCGTCGAGTTGCCAGCCTTGGTCACGGCGCGCTGCGGCGCGCCGCCGAGTGCCAGCGCCGGCGGCGGCGCGACATAGCGCTGGTCGCTCGGCGCGGCGCTCAGATCCTGCGGCACGGCGAGCGGCGGCGCGCTGACCGTGTCCTTGTAGTTGACACGGTCCGTCGCGAACCAGTCATTCAGCGACTCGCAACCGGCGAGCGAGCCAAGAGCGAGCGTCACCACCGCCAAGCGGATTGCATGGAGGGAGAAAGCGGAACGTTTCATGGGGTCCTTCGTGATACGGGAACGCTGAAAGCCTCGTCCTGGCAGGGAACCGGGCGGTGTCGACGTCGGTTAAGGGAATGCGCTGGCGATGGATCGCAACGGCACGTTTTAGGCGAGGAGGCCCGCTTCGCGCAGCGCGGCGCGCACCACGTCGTGGTAACGCGCATCGAGCGGCGTGAGCGGCAAGCGAATCCCGCCCTCGATACGGCCCAGTTCCTCGAGGGCCCACTTCACCGGAATCGGATTCGATTCGATGAACAGGTTCTTGTGCAGCGACAGGAGCTTCATGTGAATGTCGCGCGCGCGCTTCACATCGCCGGCGAGCGCCGCCTTGCACAGGTCGCTCATGGCGCGCGGCGCCACGTTCGCGGTCACCGAGATGTTGCCGTGGCCGCCAAGCAGCATCAGCGCGATCGCGGTCGGATCGTCGCCGCTGAAAATCGAGAAGCCTGCCGGTGCGGCCTTGATCAGCTGCGCGGCGCGGTCGATGTTGCCAGTCGCTTCCTTCACGCCGACGATACCCGGCACCTGTGCGAGGCGCAGGATCGTGTCGTTCGACATATCGGCGACGGTGCGGCCCGGCACGTTGTACAGCACGACCGGCAGGTCCACCGTCTCCGCGATCTTCGCGAAGTGGCGGTACATGCCTTCCTGGGTCGGCTTGTTGTAATACGGTACGACCTGCAGCGATGCCTGCGCGCCGACGGACTTCGCCTGCTCGGTCAGCTCGATCGCCTCGGCGGTCGAGTTGCCGCCGGAGCCGGCGATGATCGGCAGACGGCCGGCCGCTTGTTCGACCGCCGTTCGCACCATCAGGATGTGCTCGTCGACTGACAGCGTCGCCGACTCGCCGCTCGTGCCGACGACGACGATCGCGTCGGTGCCTTCCGCGACATGCCAGTCGACCAGTTTGCGGAACGCCGGCAGGTCGAGACTGCCGTCTTCGTGCATGGGAGTGACGATCGCGGGGATGCTGCCGCGCAACGTAATGCCGTCCTGAGTGCCGTTAGCCATGAAACGTCAATGAATTTAATCGGTTAAACCGGGATTGTAGCGGATTCGCCGGTCAGTACGTAACGCGCTGCGGGAAGCTCCCTATATGCGGCGCGCTCTTCGTCAATTCCGCCGCTTTTCGCGCGCTGCGGTTCACGCACTGCGCAAATGCGCTGGACGAAGGCCGGACGCGGTTCGGCGAGGAATCCGTCCTCGTAGGCGACCACGCGCAAATGGGGCGCGAAGGCCGCGAGCAGTTCGCCCGGCGCCAGCAGGAAAGCCGGATTCGACGGCTTGCCAACCGTTTCGTTGCCCTGCGCGAAGGTCTCGTAAATGAGCACCCCGCCCTCCTCGAGCGCGGCGCCGAGCCGCGGCAGCAGCGGCCGGTGCAGATAGTTCGTGACGACGATCGCGGCAAAGCGGACGGCGTCGTCGAACGGCCAGGGCGCGCCTTCGAGGTCGGCCGCGAGGGTCGTGACGTTCGGGACGCCGGCGAGGGTCGCCAGCGCCGCTGCGTCGCGATCGACGGCGCACACCGCGTGACCGCGCGCCGCGAACCAGCGCGCATGGCGGCCGGCGCCCGACGCGACGTCGAGCACAGTGCCGCGCGCGCTCGCGAGATACGCCCAGCGCAGCACCCACGCAGAAGGTGCCGAAAGACCGTGCAGCCCGGCGCTTGCCTCGTTGGTCATCAGCTGTACGACAGGCCCATCGCCTCGCGAACGTCGCGCATCGTCTCGGTCGCGTACTTGCGGGCCTTGTCGCAGCCATCGGCGACGATTGCGCGCAGCAGCGACGGATCGTCCATGTACTTCTGCGCGCGCTCGAGCATCGGCTGCTGCTCGCGCAGGATGCCTTCGATCACGGGCTGCTTGCATTCGAGGCAGCCAATGCCGGCCGAGCGGCAGCCCTGTTGCACCCACTCGTGCGTCGCTTCGTCGGTGTAGACCTGGTGCAGCTGCCACACCGGGCACTTGTCCGGATCGCCCGGATCGGTGCGGCGCACGCGTGCCGGGTCGGTCGGCATGGTGCGGACTTTCTTCGTGATCGACTCGGCGTCTTCGCGCAGGCCGATCGTGTTGCCGTACGACTTCGACATCTTCTGGCCGTCGAGGCCCGGCATGCGCGAGGCTTCGGTCAACAGCACCTGCGGCTCCGGCAGGATGATCTTGCGCGAGCCTTCGAGGTAGCCGAACAGCCGTTCGCGATCGCTCATCGACAGGCTCTGCGACTCCGACAACATCGCGCGCGCCTGTTCGAGCGCCTCGTCGTTACCCTCTTGCTGGTAAGCGTTGCGCAGCTCGTGATAGAGCTTCGAGCGCTTGCCGCCGAGCTTCTTCGCGGCTTCGTTAGCCTTCTCTTCGAAGCCGGGCTCGCGACCGTACATGTAGTTGAAACGGCGCGCCATTTCGCGCGCCATTTCGACGTGCGGCACCTGATCTTCGCCGACCGGCACGAGCGACGCGCGGTACAGCAGAATGTCGGCGGCCATCAGCACGGGATAGCCGAGGAAGCCATAGGTGCCGAGATCCTTGTCGCGCAGCTTCTCGATCTGTTCCTTGTAGGTCGGCACGCGTTCGAGCCACGACAGCGGCGTGCTCATGCCGAGCAGCAGCGCCAGTTCGGCGTGCTCGGGCACGCGGCTCTGGATGAACAGCGTCGCCTGGTTCGGATCGATCCCCGAGGCGAGCCAGTCGATCAGCACGTCCCAGACGTTCTTTTCGATGACATCAGGCGTCTCGTAGTGCGTCGTCAGCGCGTGCCAGTCGACGACGCAGAAGAAGCACGGGTACTCGGACTGAAGCCGCACCCAGTTTTTCAGCACACCGTGGTAGTGGCCGAGGTGCAGCGACCCGGTGGGTCGCATGCCGGAAAAGATACGGTCTGGGAACATGATTGATGTTATGAAAAGAGCGCAACAAGAGGAGTGAGGATGGCGCTCACCGCATCGTAGCCGAGGCTCACCAGCGGACGCAGCCAGAACCTCGTCAACACGCCGGTCAGCACGAGCGCCATCACGATAAAGAAACCGTACGGCTCGAGACGCGCGAGCGCAAGGCTCGGGCGCGTCGGCAGCAGCGCCGTCAGCACGCGGCCGCCATCGAGCGGCGGCAGCGGAAACAGATTGAGCACGCCGAGCACGAGATTCACGCCGACGCCCGCCGCGGCCATGCGCGTGAAGAACGGCTCGTCGATGTTGAGCACGGCGAGCGCGACGCCGAACACGCCCCACGCGATGGCCTGCAGGAAGTTGCACAACGGGCCCGCCGCGGCGACCCACAGGCTGCCCCAGCGCGGATTGCGCAGATTGCCGAACGAGATCGGCACCGGCTTCGCATAACCGAACACGAACGCGCCGCCCGTGAGGAAATAGAGCACGAGCGGCATCGCGATGGTGCCGATCGGGTCGATGTGGCGCATCGGATTGAACGACACGCGGCCAAGCACATAGGCCGTGTTGTCGCCGAGCTTGCGCGCGACGAACCCGTGCGCGGCCTCGTGCAGGGTTATCGCGAAAATGACCGGCAGTGCGTAGACGACGATCGTCTGAATCAGGGAAGTATCCATAGCCCGTTATTGTAGCAATGCGCCAAAGCGTGCCGACGTGTTGCGCCGGGGCGCCTCGCCCGTCGTCGCGTTCGTGTGCGTGTTGGTGCGCAGGTTCATACCGGCGCTTCGAGGCCGAACGGCGCGAGGCTGCCGCAGCCCGCGCGCACGAGCACCGGTTCGTCGCCGCTCAGGTCGATCACCGTCGAGGGCTGCCGCACGCACGGGCCGCCGTCGATCACGAGATCGAGCTGCTTTTCGAGCCGTTCGCGGATTTCTTCCGGATCGTTGAGCGGTTCGGTGTCGGGCGGCAGAATCAGCGTCGTGCCGAGCAGCGGCTCGCCGAGTTCCTCGAGGATCGCGAGCGGGATCGGATGATCGGGCACGCGCAGGCCGATGGTCTTGCGCGACGGATGCGACAGGCGCCGCGGCACCTCCTTGGTCGCTTCGAGCACGAATACGTAGGGGCCCGGCGTCACCGACTTGATGAGCCGGAACTGCCGGTTGTCGACCATCGCGAAGCTCGCGAGCTCCGAGAGATCGCGCACCATCAGCGACAACAGCGCGCGCTCGTCGAGCCCGCGAATGCGCCGCAGTTGCTCGACCGCGCGCTTGTCGTCGAGCTGGCACGCGAGCGCGTAGCTCGAATCGGTCGGCAGCGCGATCACGCCGCCGTCGCGAATGATCTGCACGGCCTGCTTGACCAGACGCGGCTGCGGATTTTCGGGGTGAAGCCGAAAGTACTGGGACATGTCAGTGATCAGCTAGCTGGAAACGCCGCACCGGGGCACAAGGCGCGGAGGACAGGAGGCGTTACGGCGGCGCGCGCGGCGCGGCTCACAACCATCGATCCCAGACGGGCTTCAGATCGGCGGGAAGCGGCGGCAGGCTGCCGGGTTCGATGGTGTCGGGGCCCGGCGCATGAAAGTCCGAGCCACGCGACGCTTCGAATCCGTAACGGCGGGCGACGTTAGCGTACTCGACATACTGGTCTGGCGTGTGGCTGCCGGTTATCACTTCGATGGCCTTGCCGCCGAGATCGATGAATTCGCCGAAAAACGCGCCAAATTCGACCGGCGTATAGGCGTAGCGGCCCGGATGCGCGACCACGGCCTCGCCGCCCGCAGCCTTGATCCAGGCCATTGCGTCGGCGAGCTTTGCCCAGCGGTGCGAGACGTAGCCCGGTTTGCCGTCGCCGAGATAGCGTGAGAACACATCTTGCGCCGAGCTGCCGTAGCCGGCATCGACCATGAAGCGCGCGAAATGCGTGCGCGAAATCAGATCGGGATTCGAGACGTAGCGCAACGCGCCGGCATAAGCATCGGGGATGCCGAGTTCGGCGAGCCGCTCGCCGATTGCTTCCGCACGTGCCGCGCGGCCGTTGCGGGTGCGCGCGAGGCCCTCCACGAGCACTTCGCACGCGGGATCGACATTGAGCCCGACGATATGGACCGTGCGCGACGCCCAGGTCACCGAAATCTCGACGCCGCTCACGTAGCGCATGCCGAGTTCCGCCGCGGCCGCGCGCGCTTCCTGCTGACCACCGATCTCGTCGTGATCGGTGAGCGCCCACAGCGTCACACCGCCCGCCTTGGCGCGCTGGGCGACGGCGGTCGGAGACAGTTGGCCATCCGAGACGGTGGAGTGACAGTGAAGGTCGGCGTTCATCGCATTGAGTAGACGGGTTCGGTGATGATTTTACTGCAATGCAATGAACCGTAGAGTGCGCGCGATGGAACGGGGTCGCGGCGCGTCCTTATGCGCACAAACTGGCCGGCCCTGATTTCCCCTCGCGTTGCCTGATTAACCCGCGCAGAACGCCTCGATCAACTCGGCGACCTGCTCCGGCTGGTCGTGGTGAACCATGTGGCCGGCCTCGTCGATGAAGCGCTCGCGCCAGTCCGGGAACGCCTGAAAGCGCGCCTTGAATTGCGCGATCGGCACCTCGCCCGCGATCGCCGCGAGCGTCTCCGAATTCGCCGCTTCGACGTGGAGCACCTTCGCGCGGACCTTCGCCCACGCGGCCATCATCTCGTCCAGCCGGTACAGCAGCGGGCCGCGCTGCTTGTGCGCCGGATCGGCCAGCAGTTGATAGCCGCCCTCGCCGGCCGGCTTCGACCAATGCTCGGCGAGAAAGCGCGCACGCGTCGCGATGAGGCGCGGGTTGGTCTTCACGAGGCGCGCGGCGACATCGTCGAGCGTCGCGTAGCCGCGCAGTTGCGGCGGCTCGCGCAATTCGTCGAGCCATCGGCGCATCCGGCCAGGCGATTGCTCGGGCCGTGTCGCCGAGAGTCCGAACCCTTCGAGGTCGACCACGCGCCGCACGCGTTCGGGCCGCACGCCCGCGTAGAGGCACACGATGTTCGCGCCGAGGCTGTGGCCGACGAGATTGATCTCGCCCTGCGGCGCGTAATGGTCGAGCAAGCCGTCGAGATCGCCGAGGTAGTCGGGAAACCAGTAGCTGCCACCGCCCTGTGCGGCCACCGGCCAGTCGGAGAGGCCGAAGCCGCGCAAGTCCGGCGCGATCACCTGCCAGTCGCCGCCGAGCGCGTCGACGACGAACTGGAACGACGCCGCCACGTCCATCCAGCCGTGCAACATGAAGAGCTGTGGCGCATCGGTGCTGCCCCAGCGTCGCACGTGGACGCGAATGCCGTTGACGTTGATGTATTCGGAGCGGGAAGGATTCATGGGCGCGGTGGAAAAAGAATGGTCGTTCGATTATAGACAAGATCGTCTTCCGGAGCCGCGTCTCCCATTCGATGCACTTCTCAGACGCCCGGGCCGCGGGTCTCGTCCCCGGCGGCCAGCGCCTTGAGTTCGTCCTCGTCGAAGCCGGCCGCGCGTCGCGCCTCGAAATTGAACGGGCCGCGCAGGCGCGGCGCGTGATAGTCGGCGGCCAGACGCTCGAACGTCTCGTGCGGCGCGAGCCCGCGCGCGTTGCATAGGTGACGAAACCAATGGTTGCCGATCAGCACGTGGCCGACTTCGTCGCGCAGGATCACGTCGAGGATGTCGGCCGAGGCATCGTCGCCGGCCTGCTTGAGCCGCGCGCGGATCGGCGGCGACGCATCGAGGCCGCGCGCCTCCAGCGTGCGTGGCACCAGCGCCATGCGGGCGAGCACGTCATCGCGGGTGCGCTCGCACATCTCCCACAGGCCGTCGTGGGCGGGGAAATCGCCATAGGCATGGCCATAGTCGGCCAGCCGCGCGTTGAGCAGCGAGAAGTGATACGCCTCCTCGGCCGCCACCTTGAGCCAGTCCGCGTAGAACGACGCCGGCATGTTGGCGAAGCGCCAGACGGCATCGAGCGCGAGGTTGATCGCGTTGAATTCGATGTGGGCGAGTGCGTGCAGCAGCACCACGCGCCCTTCGGGCGTGCTCATGCTGCGGCGCTTGAGTCCGCGCGGCTCGACCAGCTCGGGGCGCGCTGGGCGGCCGGGCACGCCAGCGGGCGCCTCGAAGACGAGCGACGGCTGCCAGTCGGCTTGCCGGGCCTCCAGCACCTTCGCATGGAGCGCACGCACGGCCCCCGCCTTCGTGAGCGGGTCGCGCTCGCACAACGCATCGAGCGCCGCGCGCCGCCAGCCCGGGGCGGCCGCGCTCGTCAGCGGCGTGGGGACAGCAGCGCCGTCTGGGGTTGGCGCTGCCGCGCCAGAATCAACATTCATCGCTAAAACCGGGAAGAAACGGGGGAGCCGCCAGTTAATCGAGCCGCAAGCGCGCCAGCGGGCCGCGTGCGCAACCGTTTACAATACGCGATTCACTTGCGCTGCGCGCCCCCTCGCCCGCTCACGACGCCTCGCGCGGGCGGCGGCGAGCGAAGCGCCGCGCGACACGAACAGGAGACGCATCACCGTGACGATCTACAAGCTTGGCGAGGACTCGCCGACCATACACGAAAGCGTGTTCGTCGCCGATAACGCGGCGATCATCGGCAAAGTCTCGCTCGCCGAAAACTCGAGCGTGTGGTTCAACGCGACGCTGCGCGGCGACAACGAGCCGATCACCGTCGGCAAGCGCACCAACATCCAGGAAGGCGCGGTGCTGCACACGGACCCCGGCTACCCGCTCACGCTCGAGGCGAACGTCACGATCGGCCATCAGGCGATGCTGCATGGCTGCACGATCAAGGAAGGCGCGCTGATCGGAATTCAGGCCGTGGTCTTGAATGGCGCGGTGATCGGCCGCAATTGTCTGGTTGGCGCCGGCGCCGTGGTGACCGAAGGCAAGGTGTTCCCCGACAACTCGCTGATTCTCGGCGCGCCCGCGAAGGTGGTGCGCGAACTCACGGAGGCCGACATCGCGGGCCTCCAGCGCAACGCGGATGTCTATGCGACGCGACGCGAACATTTCAAGGCGCAGCTCGTGCGGATCGGCTGAACGGCGCCGATCGACGCACCGGCCGCGCCGGACGATTCAACGAAGGAAACGATTGTGAACGACCAGTTGCAGAAATTCATGTTCAGCACCGCCCCCGTGCGCGGCGAGATTGTCTCGCTGCGCAACACGTGGCAAGAGGTGCTGACGCGCCGGGCGTATCCCGCGCCCGTGCGCACCGTGCTCGGCGAAATGATGGCAGCGAGCGCGCTCCTGTCGGCGAACCTGAAGTTCGACGGCACGATGATCATGCAGATCTTCGGCGACGGCCCGGTCAAGATGCTGGTCGTGCAGTGCCACTCCGACCTGTCGATGCGGGCCACGGCGCGCCTCGCCGATGGCGTCGCCGACACGCTCCCCGACGACATCTCGTTCGCCGATCTGGTCAACGCGGGCGGCCAGGGCCGCTGCGTGATCACGCTCGATCCGGCCAACAAGGTGCCCGGGCAGCAGCCTTACCAGGGCATCGTCCCACTCAACGGCGAGGACGGTCCGCTGCAGTCGATCGGCTCGGTGCTCGAGCATTACATGCATCACTCGGAGCAGCTCGACACGCGTCTGTGGCTCGCTGCGAGCGACGATCGCGCGGTCGGCATGCTGCTGCAAAAGCTGCCCGGTGACGGCGGCATCGTCCCGCATGCCGGCGAACTCGACACCGATACGTGGGAGCGCGTCTGCGCGCTCGGCGGCACGCTCAAGCGCGAGGAACTGCTCGAACAGGAGCCGGAGACGCTGTTCCGCCGCCTCTTCTGGCAGGAAAACGTGCGGCATTTCGACCCGGTCGGTGCGCGCTTCCAGTGTTCGTGTTCGCGCGAGAAAGTCGGCGCCATGCTCAAGATGCTCGGCCGCGAAGAGGTCGAGGGCGTGATCGAGGAGCGCGGCCACGTCGAGATCCACTGCGAGTACTGCAATCAGCGCTTCGAGTTCGATCCGGTCGACGTCGCGCAGCTTTTCATCACGAGCGGGCTCTCGCAAGCCGTGACGCCCGCGACCGGGCAGCGGCACTGAGCGTGTTTTCCCTGGAGGCCGGCATGAACCGCACAACCCCACTCGCGCGACGAGGCGCGGCGCTACTGGCCGCATTGGCGGCCGCCGGTGCGCTGGGTGGCTGCGTGATGGAGCCGCCTGGACCGTCGCCGATCTATAGCCGCCTGCCGGCCTCGCAATCGGGCATCGCGAGCACGGCGCAGCCGCTCACGCCGCAGGAACAGGAGCGCTACGACGCCATCGATCGCCAGGTGCTGGCCGACCAGGATCGCGCGATCGCGAACGAAGCGGCCGCCGAGGCCTGGTCGCGCTACTACGCGCCGCCGGTCACCGTGTACGGCAGCTACTACAGCGGCGGCTGGGGGCATGGCTGGGGCACCGGCGTCGGTTACGGCTATCCGGGCTGGGGCTGGTAAGCGGCGCAAGCTTGCAGCGCTACAAAGACAAAGGGCGCGGCCAAATGGCCGCGCCCTTTGCATTGGGTGCAACACCCGCTCAACCCGCCTTCTTTTTCTCTTCCTTCGTGTGCCCATGCTTCTTCTCGGGCACGCGCGACACAGGATTCGGCACGACCTTCACGGGCGCATCGGACATCACGCCGCGCGTCGACGTATTCGAGCTCGCCGGGTTCGGCGTGGACAGCGGCGTATTGGGCGAGACGAACTGCACGAACACCTCGCCGTCCTTCACCATGCCCATCTCGTAGCGCGCGCGTTCCTCGACGGCCGCAGTGCCGTTCTGCAGATCCTGCACTTCGCCCTCGATATGCTCGTTGCGCAGTTTCTCGTCCGTGTTCTTTTGCTGCTGCACCACGAGCTGCTGCTGCAACTCGTGCACGCGCAACCATCCTCCGTGCCCCCACCAAAGCGGATACTGGATGATCACCAGCAATGCGATCAGGACGACAGTGACAATCCGCATGAAAGATGTCAGATAAAGATACGCCGCCCTGCGCTGTACGCAGTGCGGCGGTGGGGATCGAAGTAAGACAGCAAGGCTGCCGGGTATTACGCTACGCCAAGACTCAACGCAGATTGTAGAACGCCGACTTGCCCGGGTAGCTCGCGATATCGCCGAGATCTTCCTCGATACGCAGCAGCTGGTTGTACTTCGAGATGCGGTCGCTGCGCGAGAGCGAACCCGTCTTGATCTGACCGGCGTTCAGGCCAACCGCGATATCCGCGATCGTCGAATCTTCGGTTTCGCCCGAACGGTGCGAGATCACGGCGGTGTAGCCTGCGCGTTTGGCCATTTCGATTGCCGCGAACGTTTCGGTCAGCGTGCCGATCTGGTTGATCTTGATGAGGATCGAGTTGGCGATGCCCTTGTCGATGCCTTCCTTCAGGATGCGCGTGTTGGTGACGAACAGGTCGTCGCCGACGAGCTGGATCTTCTTGCCGAGCTTGTCGGTCAGGATCTTCCAGCCGGCCCAGTCGCTTTCGTGCATGCCGTCTTCGATCGAGACGATCGGGAACTTGTCGGCGAGCGTCGCGAGGTAGTCCGCGAATTCGGCCGACGAAAGCTGCAGGCCTTCGCCCGCGAGCTGGTACTTGCCGTCGTGATAGAACTCGCTCGCCGCGCAGTCGAGCGCGAGCAGCACGTCTTCACCGGCGCGGTAGCCGGCCTTTTCGATCGCTTGCAGGATGGTCGAGAGGCACTCGTCGTTGCTGCCGAAGTTCGGCGCGAAGCCGCCTTCGTCGCCGACTGCCGTGCTCATGCCGCGGTCCGAGAGGATCTTCTTGAGCGCGTGGAACACTTCCGCGCCGCAACGCAGCGCTTCACGGAAGGTCGGCTGGCTCACCGGCACGATCATGAATTCCTGGATGTCGAGGCTGTTGTTCGCGTGCGCGCCGCCGTTGACGATGTTCATCATCGGCACCGGCAGTTGCATCGCGCCCGAGCCGCCGAAATAGCGGTACAGCGGCAGGCCGGCTTCCTCGGCCGCTGCCTTCGCGACGGCCATCGACACGGCCAGCATCGCGTTCGCACCGAGGCGCGACTTGTTGTCGGTGCCGTCGAGTTCGAGCAGGGTCTTGTCGAGGAACGCTTGTTCCGACGCGTCGAGGCCCATGATCGCCTCGGAGATTTCGGTGTTGATGTGCTCGACCGCCTTCAGCACGCCCTTGCCGCTGTAGCGGCCGGTTTCGCCGTCACGCAGTTCGATGGCTTCGCGCGAGCCCGTCGAGGCGCCCGACGGCACCGCTGCGCGGCCCATCGTGCCCGATTCGAGCAGCACGTCGCATTCGACGGTGGGATTGCCGCGCGAGTCCAGAATTTCGCGACCGATGATATCTACGATTGCACTCATGGTTTCCTCAGGAAATGACGTTAGTTCTTGCTCGACCGTCCCGTCCCGCAGGGCGCACCAGCCTGCCGCTCTTCGTGGCGACGGGCGACGCGCTCGCGCTGGACGCGGTCGTCTGGGTTCATCGTTGCAGCCGTGCCGACGCGCGTCGGGGCGCACCTGCACGGCTTCACTGTCCTGCGTCTTGCTGCGCGCCGCCCTTGGCCAGGCGGCGCTCGCTGCGCCTCTATCGCGACGCGAAGGCGGGATTGCCCGCCGTGCGCCGCGCACATCGATCAGTTGAAGTCGTTCTCGAGGAACGGTGTGCGCTTGACGGCCTGGTCCAGCGTCACGAGGGTTTCGAGCAGGTCGGCCATGCGATTGAGCGGCACGGCATTCGGACCATCGGACTTCGCCTCGGCGGGGTTCGGATGGGTCTCCATGAACAGACCCGCGACGCCCGTCGCCACGGCCGCGCGCGCGAGCACCGGCACGAATTCGCGCTGGCCGCCCGAGCTCGTGCCCTGGCCGCCCGGCAATTGCACCGAGTGGGTCACGTCCATCACCACCGGCGCGCTCGTCTCGCGCATGATCGCGAGCGAACGCATGTCCGAGACGAGGTTGTTGTAGCCAAACGATACGCCACGCTCGCACGCCATGAAGCGGTCTTCGGAAAGACCCGCCTCGCGCGCGGCGTCGCGCGCCTTGTCGATCACGTTCTTCATGTCGTGCGGCGCGAGGAACTGGCCCTTCTTGATGTTGACCGGCTTGCCCGAGCGCGCGCACGCGTGGATGAAGTCGGTCTGCCGGCACAGGAACGCGGGCGTCTGCAACACGTCGACCACCGATGCGACCGGCCCGATTTCCTCTTCCGAGTGCACGTCGGTGAGCACGGGCAAGCCGAGCTGACGCTTCACCTCGGAGAGGATGCGCAGGCCCTCGTCCATCCCGAGGCCGCGAAACGACTTGCCGCTCGATCGATTGGCCTTGTCGTACGACGACTTGTAGATGAACGGGATGCCGAGCTTCGCGGTGATTTCCTGCAGACGCCCGGCGGTATCGATCGTCATCTGTTCCGATTCGACGACACAGGTGCCGGCGATCAGGAAGAACGGCTTGTCGAGACCCACCTCGAACCCGCACAGATTCATGCTTTCTCCTCGACGCGCGAGAGCTGATGCGCGAGCGCCGCTTCGACATACGCCTTGAAGAGCGGATGGCCGTCACGGGGCGTGGACGTGAATTCCGGGTGGAACTGGACACCGACGAACCACGGGTGCAGGTCGCGCGAGAGTTCCATCATTTCCGGCAGATCTTCGGTCGGAGTACGGGCGCTGATGATAAGGCCGCCTGCTTCGAGCTGGGGCACGTAGCCGTTATTGACTTCATAACGGTGACGGTGACGCTCGTTCACATCCTTGCCATAGATCTCTGCCGCGAGCGTGCCGGGCTTGATCGGGCAGCGCTGCGAACCGAGGCGCATGGTGCCGCCGAGATCCGATTCTTCAGTGCGCTTTTCGACCTTGCCTTCACGATCGGCCCATTCGGTGATGAGCGCCACCACGCGATCGGGCGTCTGCGGATCGAACTCGGTGCTGTTCGCACCCTTGAGGCCGACCACGTCGCGCGCGAATTCGATCACGGCGAGCTGCATGCCGAGGCAGATGCCGAGGTACGGCACCTTCGCTTCACGCGCGTATTCGATTGCCTTGATCTTGCCCTCGGTACCGCGACGGCCGAAACCGCCCGGCACGAGAATCGCGTCGAGATGCTTGAGGCCGTCGACGCCTTCCGCGTCGATCTGCTCGGAGTCGATGTACTCGATGTTCACCTTCGTCGACGTCTTGATCGACGCATGACGCAGCGCCTCGATCAGCGACTTGTACGACTCGGTCAGATCGACATACTTGCCGACCATGCCGATCGTGACTTCGTGCTGCGGGTTTTCGAGCTTCTCGACCATGTCCGACCACACCGCGAGGTTGGCCGGCTGCGCCGTCAGCTTCAGTTCGTCGCAGACGATCGTGTCGAGGCCCTGGTCGTGCAGCATCTGCGGAATCTTGTAGATGCTGTCGGCGTCCCACACCGAGATCACGGAGTCTTCCGGCACGTTCGAGAACATCGAGATCTTCGAGCGTTCGTCGTCCGGGATGCGGCGATCGGCGCGGCACAGCAGCACGTTCGGATAGATACCGATTTCGCGCAGCTTCTGCACGCTGTGTTGCGTGGGCTTGGTCTTCAGCTCGCCCGCCGTCGCGATGAACGGCACGAGCGTCAGGTGCACGAAGCAGCAGCTGTTGCGACCGAGGCGCAGGCTCATCTGACGCGCGGCTTCGAGGAACGGCAGCGACTCGATGTCGCCTACGGTGCCGCCCACTTCGACGATCGCGACGTCCGGCTCGCCGCACGTCGCGGAAGCCGCGCCGCGCTCGACGAACGCCTGGATTTCGTTCGTGATGTGCGGAATCACCTGCACCGTCTTGCCGAGATAATCGCCGCGGCGTTCCTTGCGGATCACCGATTCGTAGATCTGGCCCGTGGTGAAGTTGTTGGCCTTGCGCATCTTCGTGCTGATGAAGCGCTCATAGTGGCCGAGGTCGAGGTCGGTTTCCGCTCCATCTTCCGTCACGAACACTTCGCCGTGTTGAAACGGACTCATCGTGCCGGGGTCGACGTTGATGTAGGGATCGAGCTTGAGGAGGGTGACTTTAAGACCGCGCGATTCGAGGATCGCGGCGAGGGAGGCGGCGGCAATACCCTTGCCGAGGGATGAGACTACGCCGCCGGTGACGAAAACATATTTGGTCATCGCTGAATGCTCGCGGGAAAAACGGATTATACCGTAAAGGACGGCTTAATCCCGCATTTGCGTCGCTCTCGCGTGCATACAGCTGCGCACGGCCGTTCGACTCGAACGGCCGTGTGGATCGCGCGGCCCGCGCCGGCTCGCCGCAGCGGGAATGCAGGGCCGAAGGCACGTCCGCTTTGCGCTTGCGCCGGGTCGCCTCAGCGCTTCGTCCGCATGCGCCTTTTGCCGCAGCCAGCCTCTGCGTGCTTCGCTCAGGCGCCGTTGTCCATCGCGTAGAGCATGCGCTGCACGGCGCGCGCAGTTTCGAGCGGCCGCTCCATCGGATACAGATGGCTGCCCTCGATCCATTCGAGCCGCTCGCCCGTCACGCGCTGCGTCGCGGCCAGGCCGACTTGACGCACTTCCCGCGACTGCGTGCCGGCGATGAAGCTGACCGGCACCGGCGTGCCGCGCGCGAGTCGCGCGCCGAGCGTATGGGGCAGCGTCCGATAGATCAGATATTCGGTGCGGCGATCGAAGGCCAGCTCGCGCGAGCCGTCGGCCGAGCTCTGCGGAATGCCGAAGTCGATATAGTCGGACAAGACGCGCTCGTCCCAGCGCGCGAACGCGGGCTTGGCGTGGAAGTGGCGCCAGGCCTCGTCGCGGCTCGCCCATGTCGTGCGGCGCGCACGCGTGGCGGCAGCGGGCGACAACTGTTCGTCGAGACCGGTCCATTGCGACACGCGCAGCATGCTGCTGCGCCAGCCCGCGATCACGGGAGAGTCGAGCATCACGACACCCCTCACCCACTGTGGTTTGCGCAACGCCGCCATCAGCGACAGATAGCCACCGAGCGAATGACCCACGAGCCAAACGGGCGCCTCGTAGCTGCGCTCGATGTCTTCGAGCAACTGGTCCACCAGATGCGGCCAGTCCTGCGTGACCGGATAACGCGCGTCGTGGCCGATGCGTTCGATGTAGCGGATGTCGTACTCGTCGCCGAGTTCGGCGAACAGTGTCCGGTAGATCGGCGCGGGGAATCCGTTCGCGTGTGAGAAGTGAATGATGTTCTTCAAGGGCTCGTTGTCTCCGATCCGGCCTGTTGTGTTTGTTCGCTGGGCGCTGCAGCGTCGTCACGCTCCATCCAGTACCGCAGGTGCGACTCGCGATAGCGCTCGACGCGCAGCGCGCCCGGCGTGGCGTCGATGCGCACGGCGCCGTCGACATCGCTGCGCGCGAGCACGATCTTGCGATGGGTGTAGCGCGCGAAAACGCCCGGATGGGGGTGATGAAAGCGGTTCAGATAGCCTACCTGAAATAGCGCCACCAGCGGCCAGACAGAATCGAGGAAGGGTTCAGTCGACGACGTGCGGCTGCCGTGGTGCGGCACGACGAGCACGTCGGCGCGCAACGCTTTCGCATCGCGTGCGATCAGCGTGCGCTCGACGCCCGCCTCGATATCGGCGGCAATCAGCGCGCCCGGCACGCGTCGATCGCGCCCCGCCACGCGCAGCACGCACGAGTGTTCGTTGGGCCTGCCCGAGAGCGGTCGCGGATCGGGCCACAGCACTTCGAAATCAACCCCGTCCCATTGCCAGCGCTGTCCCGCCGCGCAGCGCAACGCTTCGGCACCGGCCGCGCGGGCACGCTTCCACAGCGCGTGGGCGGGCATGAGGCCCGCCACGAACTGGCGCACCGGCACGGCGTCGAGCACGGCCGGCGCGCCGCCGGAATGATCGGCGTCGCCGTGACTGACGAAGAGCGCGTCGAGCACGCCGATCCCGTGCGCCTGCAGATAGGGCACGACGATGCGCTCGCCCGCGCGCGTCGATTCCGGCCCCGGCCCGGCGTCGAACAACAGCGTGTGACGCGCGGTCTGCACCAGCACGGCGGTCCCCTGGCCGATATCGAGTGCGCTCAGCCGGTAACTGCCCGGCGGCGGGGCGCCCTGCCCCGGCATGAGCAGCGGCAGCCACATGAATGGAGCGGCCCAGCGCAGGGGCCAGCCGCGCGGCGCGAGGCACCACGCGACACCCACGGCCGCGCAGAAAAGCGCCCACGCTCCCGGTTGCGCCAGATACAGCGCGGCCCACGACGGCGCGGCGAACCAGGCGAGTACCTTCGCCAGCCATACGAGCAACTGGTGCGCGCCGACGAATGCCCACGCATCGAGCGGCGCGGGCAACATGACGCCCGCGAGTGCGAGCGGAGCAACCGCGGCGCTCACCCACGGGATGGCCACTGCGTTGGCGAACGGACCGATGAGCGGGATCTGCGCGAACCAGTACGCTGTGAGCGGCGCGAGCGCGATCGTGACCGCCCATTGCACTTGCGCGCTACTGCGACAGCGTGCGGCGAGACGGCGCACGAACGGTACGGCGGCAGCGCGGAGTGTCGCAAAAGAGACGGCATCGGGCGGGTGGTCAGCTTCCTCGCGCGTGAGATCCACTCGATCGGCGCGCGCCATGACGCGCGGCGGCGCCCCCGCCAGCGCGTAAAGAATCGCGCCGACCGCCCCGAACGACAGCCAGAACCCTACCGCAGTGACGGCCCACGGATCGAGCAGCAGCACGAGCCCGAGCGCCCACGCGAGCGCGTGGGAGCGCGCGACGTTGCGCCCGCCGATGCGCACGACGGCGGCAACGACGAGCATCCACAACGCGCGCTGCACCGGCACGTTGAAGCCAGCGAGCGTCGCATAGAGCGCCGCCGCGCCGAGTGCGGCGAGTGCCTCGACGCTCTGCGCGGGCACGACCAGCGGCGCCCCCACGCCGCGCAAGCGGGCGCGCCGCCACGCGGCACCGGCCGCCCAGCCCGCGAGCCCCGCGACGATCGCCAGATGCAGACCCGCAATCGCCACGAGATGACTCGTGCCGGTACGGCGCATCAAGGTCCAGTCGTCGTCGCTGATATCGTCCTGCGCGCCCGTGGCGAGTGCGACGACAATGCCGCGATGCGGCGCATCGGCGAGCACGCCTTCGATACGCGAACGGATGCGCGCACGCCAGCGCTCGATCGCTACGGCCACGCCGCGCGCATCGTCGCGCAAACGCACCGCCCGCTGGGGAGCGCTCACGTAGGCGGTTGCCCGTACGTTGCGCGCGAGCAGCGCGACTTGCGCGTCGCGTACACCGAAGTTGCCATTGCTGTGCGGCCGCTTCGCGCGCACCGTGAGGCGCCAGCGTGAACCCGGTTCGAGCACGGGCAGCGGCGCATCGCGTGCAATCCACGAGAGCTGGATCAGCGACGGCCAGTGCGTGCGCGCCGGTGCCTGACCCGCCCACGACTGCACTGCGAAGCGCAGACTCGCGCCGGCCTCGTTCAAGGACGGCAGGCTCGCGACATAACCCTCGACTTCGATATCGCGGCTCTCCCATTGCGCGGGCAGCGCCTCGCCAAGACGCAGTTGCGCCCGCCACGCGCCATAGCCGAAGCCGGCACACGCGGCCGCGAGACACACCAAAGCCCAGCCAGCGAGACGCCAACGGGCATCGTCAAGCGACGCGAGCGCAAACGCACGCCACGCGCCTGCAAGCGCGAGCGTCGCGATCAGCAACAGGAAGAGCCAAAGGAAAAGCGCTGGCAGCCGCGCCTGCTGCTGCAAAGCGATGACGCCCAGCGCAAAGCCGCACCAAATCGCCCGCATCCCCCCTCCTTCGCGCCATCGACGGCACGACGCCGGAAGAACGGTGCCCGCAACGATTATGCAGACGAAAGAGCGAGCCGGGGCAGCGCGGCAAGCGCGTTAGCCGTTGTGCAGAGGGCAAGCTCGTCGGGCGTCAGATCGCGCAGCCCGGCGAGGATGGCGCCGATGCGCGGCACCTGGTCGGGCGTGTTGCGTTCGCGATAGCGCCACGACGGCGCGATGTCGGGCGCATCGGTTTCCATCACGATCGACTCGAGTGGCAATTGCTCCGCCAGCCGCCGGATCTGCAGCGCGCGCTCGAACGTCAGGTTGCCACCGAAGCCGAGGTGAATGCCCTGCGCTATATAGGCTTGCGCCTGCTGGAAGCTGCCGTTGAACGCGTGCGCGATGCCGCGCCGCAAATCGTGGCGGCGCAGCCCCTTGAGGACCTGATCCTGCGACTTGCGCACGTGGCAGATCACCGGCAGATCGAATTCGCGCGCGAGCCGCAGTTGTGCGTCGTAGAAATGCTGCTGCCGTTGCGGATCGAGACCCGGCACGAAGAAGTCGAGACCGATTTCACCGATGCCGACAAAGCGCGGATCGTCGAGACTCGCCTCGATCTCGCGCTTGAGCGCGTCGAGGTCGTCATAGGCGGCGGTGGGGGTGAAGAGCGGATGAATGCCGAGCGCGTAGACCGCGCCGTCGATGCGCTGCGCGAGCGCGCGCACCGTCGCGAAATTGCCGCGCGCGACACCCGGGATCACGATACGCGACACGCCCGCCCCGCGCGCCGCCGACGCGACCGCGTCGCGGTCGGCGTCGAATTCGGCGGCATCGAGATGGCAGTGTGTGTCGATCCACATAATGAACGCGTCCTCAGCGAGATGCGCGTGGGCACGCAACCGGCGTGCCGTGCGTGCTCAGACCGGTACCGGCGGCTCTTCGTGCAGCGTGCCGTCGCGCAGGCGCACGATGCGGTCGCACCGCCCGGCCAGTTCCGGATCGTGCGTGACGATCACGAAGCTCGTATCGAAGGTACCGGAAAGCTCCAGCATCAGGTTGAAGACGGTGTCGGCGGTGCCGCCGTCGAGGTTGCCGGTCGGCTCGTCGGCGAGCACGCAAGCGGGCTTGGTCACGAGCGCCCGCGCAATCGCGACGCGCTGACGCTCGCCGCCCGACAGCTCGCCCGGCCGGTGCTTGGCGCGATGCGCGAGGCCGACGCGACCGAGCACTTCGAGCGCCTCGCGGCGCGCATCCTCGGGTGTCATGCGGCGAATGCGCAGCGGCATCGCGACGTTGTCGAGCGCCGTGAACTCCGGCAGCAGATGATGGAACTGGTAGACGAAGCCGAGCGCGCGATTGCGCAGCACATTGCGCTCGCGCTCCGAGAGTTCGGTGAACGGCTTGCCGAGCACCGACACGTTGCCGGCACCCGGTTCGTCGAGTCCGCCCAGCACGTGCAGCAAGGTGCTCTTGCCCGAGCCCGATGCTCCGACGATCGCGAGCTTTTCGCCGCGCCGCACCTTGAGCTCGGCGTTCTTCAAAACGTGCACGCTCAGCCCGCCCTGGCCGAAGGTCTTGGAAATGCCGTGTGCCTCGAGCACGAACGGGTGGTCGGCTCGATCGGCCATCATCGCGGGATTCCTCTCATTCATAACGCAGCGCCTCCGCCGGACGGACCTTGGCCGCGCGCCAGCTCGGATAGAGCGTCGCGAGCGCGGACATCACGAAGGCAATCACGCCGATGCGGATCACATCGGCGGCCACCAGTTCGGACGGCAGCTCGCTGATGAAATACACCGAAGGCGGCAGGAACTGCACGCCGAGCAGATGCTCGATCTGCGGCACGAGCCACGGAATGCTCCACGCGATCAGGCATCCAAGTGCCACGCCCGTCGCCGTGCCGACGAAGCCGATCGTCACGCCCTGCACCACGAAGATCTTCATGATCGAGCCCGGCTGCGCGCCGAGCGTGCGCAGGATCGCGATATCGGCCTGCTTGTTGGTCACCGTCATCACGAGCGACGAGACGAGATTGAACGCCGCGACCGCGATGATGAGCGTGAGAATGATGAACATCATGCGCTTCTCGATCTGCACGGCCGAGAACCAGGTCTTGTTCTGCTGCGTCCAGTCGCGAATGTAGAGGTCGCCTGAGAGCGTATGCACGAGCTGGCGCGCCACGTCGGGCGCGCGCTGCATGTCCTTCAGGCGCAGCCGCACGCCGGTCGGCGCGGCCAGCCGGTACAGCACCTCGGCATCGCGGATGTTCACGAGGGCGAGCGTGCTGTCGTACTCGTAATGACCCGACTCGAACACGCCGACCACCGTGAACTGCTTCAGGCGCGGCAGCATGCCGGCGGGCGTCATCGAGCCTTCGGGCGCGACGAGCGTGACCTTGTCGCCGACCTGCACGCCGAGACTGCCCGCGAGGTCCATGCCGAGCACGATATTGAAGCTGCCCGGCGTCAGGTCGTTGAGACTGCCCGCCTTCATTTCCTTGTCGATATCGGAAACCTGCGGCTCTTCCGACGGTTCGATGCCGCGCAACGCGACGCCGCTCACCGTGTCGCCGCGCGTGAGGAGCGCCTGGGCATCGACGTAGGGCGCGGCGCCTATCACCTCGCGATTCTGCTTCGCCTCTTTGGCGGTCAGCTGCCAGTCGGGCATTGCGCCGGTCGGCGAAAAGATCTCGATGTGGGCGAGCACCGAGAGCATGCGGTCGCGCACGTCGCGCTGAAAGCCGTTCATGACCGACAACACCACGATGAGCGCGGCCACGCCCAGCGCGATGCCCGACATCGACACGAGCGCGATGAAGGAGATAAAACCGTTGCCGGTCGTGCGTTTGCCGGCGCGCGTGTAGCGCCAGCCGATCTGCCATTCGTACGGAAGTTTCAAGCGAATCCTTTTGTGCGCCCTCGGGCGCGTCTGGTCCCGCGTCCATTTTTCCCGTGCGCCCTTGCGGGCCGCGTACGCGGCCGGGCTCACCCACGAGACGACGGTCAACCGCGAAGTTTGCCACACTCGCGGCCCGTAGCGCGCATGGCGGCGTGCGAGGCGCGAAGTACAATGCGCACCATCATGCCCGTCGACCGACTTCATCTCATCGTTCCGTTCGCGCTGCCACCGGCAGCCGCCGCGTCCTACGCCCTGTCCGGCCTCGAGCTTCCTGCGTTGAACAAGCTGGTCGCCCGCGCGACGCTCGTCGAGACTTCGATCGGCGACGACTTCCAGCGCACGCTGCCGCACGAGCGCTGGCTCGCGCGTCAGTTCGGCGCGCTCGGGCCCGCCGATGCGCCCGGAGCCAACGCCGACGAAGCGCCGCTCGCGCCCTACATGCTGCTCGCCGACGGCGGCGACCCCGGCACGGCGGCCTGGGCCTGCGTGCAACCGGTGCACGTGCGCATCGCGCATGACCATCTGGTGCTGATCGACCCCGCCTCGGTCGCGCTGTCCGATGCCGACGCGACCACGCTCTATGCGCTCGCGCGTCCGCTGATCGAGGAACTCGGCGTGCGCGTCGAGGCACCGTCACCGCAACGCTGGTATCTGTCGAGCGATGTGTTCGGCTCGCTTGCGGGCGCCTCGCCGCTGCGCGCGAGCGGGCGCAACATCGAGATCTGGCTGCCGCACGAGGCGCAATCCGGCGAGCGTTCGCGCGCGTGGATGAAGCTGCAGAACGAAGTACAGATGGCCTGGTTCGAGCACGCGGTCAATGAAGCGCGCGAGGCACGCGGACTGCCGGCCGTCAACTCGCTGTGGTTTCACGCGCAAGGCAAGTTACGCGCGCTCACGAGCCCGTTCGCGCGCGTGCTGAGCGATGCTGTCGCCACGCGCGGCTTGGCACTCGCCGCGCAAACGGGCGTGAGCGCTGCGCCTGCTGTGTTCTCCGCGCTGCCCAAATCACTCGACGGCACGACGCTCGTCGAGCTGGACCCGTTCTCGCTGCCCTTCATCGAGCAGGACTGGGGCCGCTGGAACGCCGCGTTCGGCGCGCTCGAGCGCGACTGGTTCGCGCCCGCGCTCGCCGCGTTGCAGGCGGGCGAACTCGGCGAGCTGGGCCTGACGCTGTGCAGCGACACGGGCTCGGTCACGCTCGCAATCACGCGCGGCGATCTGCGCAAGTTCTGGCGCCGGCGCGTGCTCGCCTCGCTCTTCATCGAATAACCCTTCTTCCGCCGCCCAGCATGACCCGAATCGTTACCCGCGCCACCTCTCCCGCCGATGCCGAAGCGCTGATCCGCCACGGCCTGCATCCGGTGCTCGCGCGGCTCTACGCGGCGCGCGGCGTCTGCCAGCCCGACGAAATCGAGACCGGCCTCGCGCGCCTCATCGCGCCCGCGGCGCTCAAGGGCGCCGAAGAAGCCGCCGCGCTGCTCGCCGATGCGCTCGAGCGCAACCACAAGCTGCTGGTGGTCGCCGACTACGATTGCGACGGCGCGACGGCCTGCGCGGTCGCCGTGCGCGGCCTGCGCATGTTCGGCGCGCAAATCGATTATCTGGTGCCGAACCGCTTCGAATACGGCTACGGCCTCACCCCCGAGATCGTCGAGCTGGCCGCACGCCGGCCCGCCGGCAAGCCCGATCTGCTGATCACGGTCGATAACGGCATCGCGAGCGTCGACGGTGTCGAGGCGGCCAATGCGCTCGGCATCGACGTGCTCGTCACCGACCATCACCTGCCCGGCGACACGCTGCCCGCCGCCCGCGCGATGGTCAATCCGAACCAGCCGGGCTGCACGTTTGCGAGCAAGGCCCTCGCCGGGGTCGGCGTGATGTTCTACGTGCTGCTCGCGCTGCGCGCCGAATTGCGCCAGCGCGGCGCGTTCGGCGATGCGCGCCCCGAGCCGCGACTCGACGGTCTGCTCGACCTCGTCGCGCTCGGCACGGTCGCCGACGTCGTGAAGCTCGACGCGAACAATCGCGTGCTGGTCGCCCAGGGCCTGCAGCGCATCCGCAATGGCCGCATGCAGCCCGGCATCGCCGCGCTCTTTCGTGCCGCCGCGCGCGACGCGCGCAGCGCCTCGGGGTTCGATCTCGGCTTCGCGCTCGGCCCGCGCCTGAATGCGGCGGGACGTCTGTCCGACATGTCGCTTGGCATCGAGTGCCTGACCACCGATGACGTCGGCCGCGCGTGGGCGCTCGCCCAGCAGCTCGACGGCATGAACCGCGAGCGCCGCGAAATCGAGGCCGGCATGCAGCAACAAGCGCTAGCCGATCTCGCCGACGTCGATCCGGCCGACTCCGCGACCATCACGCTCTACAACCCGAGCTGGCATCAGGGCGTGATTGGCATCGTCGCCGGACGGCTCAAGGAGAAATTCCACCGCCCGTCGTTCACGTTCGCCCCCGCCGACGACGACGGCACGCTCGTCAAGGGCTCGGGCCGTTCGATTGCGGGCTTTCATCTGCGCGACGCGCTCGATCTGATTTCCAAGCGCGAGCCGGGCCTGATCGCGAAGTTCGGCGGCCACGCGATGGCGGCCGGCATGACCCTCGCCGCCGCCGACGTGCCGCGCTTCGCGGCGGCGTTCGAGCAGATCGGCCGCGAGTGGTTGTCGGCGGAGGCGCTCGCGCGCACCGTCGAAACCGATGGCGATCTCGAAGACGCGTACTTCACGCCGCAGTTCGTCGCGATGCTCGATGCGGCCGTCTGGGGTCAGGGCTTCCCCGCGCCGGTGTTCGCGGGCGAGTTCGAGATCGCCTCGCAGGCGCTGGTGAAGGACAAGCACCTGAAGCTGCAGCTCATTCGCGGGCGCCAGCGCTTCAACGCGATCTGGTTCAACCACACCGATCTGCTGCCCGCGCGCACGACGCTCGCGTACCGGCTCGCGAGCGACACTTGGAACGGCGTGTCGCGCGTGCAGTTGATCGTCGAGCACGCGGCGGCCTGACGCGCGAGGCCGCCCGCCGAAGGGCGCCCGCCGCGAACGCCCCGCCGCCGCGCTGGCCGGACGGCCGATCGGCTATAATTTAGTGTTTTACGCCCCCCGGACGAAGAAACAATGGAAGCGGAACGTCTCAACGCAATCGAAGCCTCTTTGGCAGACCTGCGCCATCGCGCGGGCGAGCTACGGGGGTATCTTTGACTACGACGCCAAGTCAACGCGTCTAGTCGAAGTCAACCGGGAACTCGAAGACCCGAACGTCTGGAACGACTCGAAGCACGCCCAGTCGCTCGGCAAGGAAAAGAAGCTGCTCGAAGGCGTGGTGGATGTGCTGTCGTCGATCGACAACGACGTGCGCGACACCCAGGACCTGTTCGAGATGGCCCGCGAGGAAAACGACGAAGACACGCTCGTCGCCTGCGAGGCCGACGCACAGGCGCTCGAAGCGCGCGTCGCCGACGTCGAATTCCGCCGCATGTTCTCGAACCCGGCCGATCCGAACAACGCGTTCATCGACATCCAGGCCGGCGCCGGCGGCACCGAAGCGTGCGACTGGGCCTCGATGCTGCTGCGCCAGTACGTGCGCTACTGCGAGCGCAAGGGCTTCAAGACCGAAGTGCTCGAAGAGTCCGAAGGCGACGTCGCCGGCATCAAGAGCGCGACGATCAAGGTCGAGGGCGAATACGCCTACGGTTTCCTGCGCACCGAAACCGGCATTCACCGGCTCGTGCGCAAGTCGCCGTTCGATTCGTCGGGCGGACGCCACACGTCGTTCTCGTCGGTGTTCGTGTACCCGGAAATCGACGAATCGTTCGAGATCGACGTCAATCCGGCCGATCTGCGCATCGATACGTACCGCGCGTCGGGCGCGGGTGGTCAGCACATCAACAAGACCGACTCCGCCGTGCGTATCACGCACATGCCGTCGGGCATCGTCGTGCAGTGCCAGAACGACCGCTCGCAGCACCGCAACCGTGCCGAAGCCATGGCGATGCTCAAGTCGCGCCTGTATGAGGCCGAAATGCGCAAGCGCCAGTCCGAACAGGACAAGCTCGAAGCGGGCAAGTCGGACGTGGGCTGGGGCCACCAGATCCGTTCGTACGTGCTCGACAACAGCCGCATCAAGGATCTGCGTACCAACGTCGAAATCAGCAACACCAAGGCAGTGCTCGATGGCGACCTCGACGCGTTCATCAGCGCCAGCCTGAAACAGGGCGTCTAAGGCACACGCGCGAGGCGGGTCCGGTCGCACGGTCGATCCACCCGCCCCGCCGCCGCGGCCAGCCGCGCTGGCCGCACGCGATGCGCGCCACGCGATACAGTGCGCGTGGATCGCGAGCCGCAGGCTTGCAGCGCAAGCGCCTCGTCCCTGAGCCCGAGCATCCGAATTCTCCAGAACACCGAGCCATCATGACCGAACCGACCCAGCCGACCCAGGCCGCCGCCGACCTCGACGACAACCAGATCATCGCCGAGCGTCGCGAAAAGCTGCGCGCGTTGCGCGAACAGGGCGTCGCCTATCCGAACGACTTCCGCCCCACGCACCACGCGGCCGACCTGCAGGCCGAGTACGCCGACACCGACAAGGACGCGCTCGAAGCCCGCGCGCTCGAAGTCGCCGTGGCCGGCCGCATGATGCTCAAGCGCGTCATGGGCAAGGCGAGCTTCGCGACGGTGCGCGACGGCTCGGGCCAGATCCAGTTCTTCATCACGCCCGCCGATGTCGGCGAGGCGACCTATGACGCGTTCAAGAAGTGGGACCTGGGCGACATCGTCGCCGCGCGCGGCGTGCTGTTTCGCACCAACAAGGGCGAACTGTCGGTGCGCGTGACGGAACTGCGCCTGCTCTCGAAGGCGCTGCGCCCGCTGCCCGACAAGTTCCACGGCCTCGCCGACCAGGAAATGCGCTATCGCCAGCGCTATGTCGACCTGATCGTCACGCCCGAGTCGCGCAAGACCTTCGTCGCGCGCACCAAGGCGATGTCGTCGATCCGCCGCTTCATGTCGGACGCCGCCTTCATGGAAGTCGAAACGCCGATGCTGCACCCGATCCCGGGCGGCGCGGCAGCCAAGCCCTTCGTCACGCATCACAACGCGCTCGACATGCAGATGTTCATGCGCATCGCGCCCGAGCTGTACCTGAAGCGCCTCGTCGTCGGCGGCTTCGAGCGCGTGTTCGAGATCAACCGGAATTTCCGTAACGAGGGCGTGTCGCCGCGTCACAATCCGGAATTCACGATGATGGAGTTCTACGCCGCGTACACCGACTACACGTGGCTCATGGACTTCACCGAACAGCTGATCCGCCAGGCCGCGATCGACTCGCTCGGCACGGCCACGCTGACCTATCAGGGCCGCGAACTCGACCTCGCGAAGCCGTTCCATCGTCTGACGATCACCCAGGCGATCCAGAAGTACGCGCCGCAATACACGAACGAGCAACTCGGCGACGCCGCGTTCCTGCGCACCGAACTCAAGAAGTTCGGCGTCGACGCGAACCAGCCGCAGTTCCTCAACGCGGGCGTAGGCGCACTGCAACTCGCGCTGTTCGAAGAGACCGCCGAGTCGCAACTGTGGGAGCCGACCTACATCATCGACTACCCGATCGAAGTGTCGCCGCTCGCGCGTGCATCGGACACGTTGCCCGGCATCACCGAACGCTTCGAACTCTTCATCACCGGCCGCGAGATCGCCAACGGCTTCTCGGAGCTCAACGATCCGGAAGACCAGGCCGCGCGCTTCAAGAAGCAGGTCGAGCAAAAGGACGCCGGCGACGAAGAAGCCATGTTCTACGACGCCGACTACATCCGCGCGCTCGAATACGGCATGCCTCCGACGGGCGGCTGCGGGATCGGCATCGACCGTCTCGTGATGCTGCTCACCGACAGCCCGAGCATCCGCGACGTGATCCTGTTCCCGCATCTGCGCCGCGAAGACTAAGCGACGCACACCGGCTGGAACGACGGGGCGCATAAGGCAGGCATGCCTTATGCGCCCCGTTCGTTTGCGGAGTGCCGGTTTGTGTAACTTTGGGTAAATGGCCGGACGGCTATTGGCGCTGCCCTGCCCGCAAATCAAGGGCCGGCGCGCACGCAGTCGCGGCCATCGCGTTTCGACCCCTTGCAATGGTTACAGATTGAAACCGGGGCCAAAGCGCCTTGGGCCACACTGTCGGACGTAAGGTAAAGCAGTACCGATGCACCCACACCCAACCGGACGAACAACTCTGCCAAAGACGGAGCCTGTCATGAATACATCAGATAGCAGCACACCCAATCGGCGTCTCCATCCGCTGATCGCCACGGCAGCGGGCGCCATCATCGTTGCATCGCTGGTGGCCACGGCGGCCATTACGGGCGTGTTTCCGCGCGCGTCGAGTTCGACTGGCAGCGAACAGGCCCAGGCCGGCATGGTGGCCTCGCAGCCCGTGGTCGATGCCTCGCAGCCCGCCAACCCGGCCACCTACGCGCAACAGCCGGCCGAAGGCGCGCCGCAGGCTCAAGCGCAAGGCCCGAATATGCCGCCGCTGTATTCCCAGCAGCCTGGCGCGCAACCGGCCCAACCCGCCCAACCGGCCCCGCAGGCGCAGCAAGCGCCCGTACAGCAGCCCATGCAGCAGCCCCAACCCGCCGAGCAGCAGGCACAGCAGCCCGAGGCTACCCAGCCGGCGTACTGCGCGAGTTGTGGCACCGTCGTCGCCGTCTCGGCCGTACGCCAGGAAGGCCACGGCACGGGTCTCGGTGCGGTCGGCGGCGCGGTGGCGGGCGGTGTGATCGGCAACCAGTTCGGCGCCGGTGGCGGCCGCACGGCGATGACGCTGCTCGGCGCGCTCGGCGGCGGCTTCGCGGGCAACTCGGTCGAAAAGCATCTGCGCAGTTCCACGAGCTATTCGGTGCGCGTGCACATGGAGAACGGCAAGACGCGCTACTTCACGTATCACGAAGCGCCGCCGTTCCAGCAGGGCCAGCGCGTGCGTGTCGAGAACGGGACGCTCGTGGCTGCTTGATCGCTGCTTGATCGTATAGATCGCGCAGGCACAAAAAAGGCGATTCACCCAGCGGGTGAATCGCCCTTTTCACTTTTTCGCATCGAACGGCTCGTACAGCAAGCGCTCAGTAGTCGGCGTCCTCGATCCACGCCGCCTGGATGGCTTCGAGAATCCGCTCGTTGGAGTGTTCCGGATCGTCGTCGAAACCTTCGAGTTCCGTGATCCAGCGGTGCAGATCCGTGAAGCGTACATACTGCGGATCGATCTCGGGATGCTTGTCAGTCAGCGCCATCGCGATGTCCTGCGTATCCGTCCATTTCATGGCTGCACGCTCCTCTCAGTGGTTTTCCTTCGCGTGGTTGATCGAGTAACGCGGAATCTCGACGACCAGATCATCGTTCTGCGGCACGATCGCCTGACACGACAGACGCGAGGTCGGCTCGAGCCCCCATGCCTTGTCGAGCAGATCGTCCTCGTCCTCTTCCGAGGCCGTCAGCGCGTCGAAACCCTCGCGCACGATCACGTGACACGTCGTGCACGCACACGATTTCTCGCACGCATGCTCGATCTCGATGCCGTGCTGGAGCAGCGCGTCGCACACGCTCTCGCCCGGCTTGGCGTCGATGACCGCGCCTTCCGGACACAGTTCGACATGGGGCAGCACCACGATTTGAGGCATTTCAGAATTCCGTTTCAATAGCTGTTCAGGCGGGTGCGCCCTGTGACCGGTCCGACCGGTACGGCTGGCACCCATTCTACTGGCCCCGTGTCGTTCGCTGCATCGGGAAAGCACGCAGCTCGCGTCCACGAGCCCTTCTGTTTTTGGCTTCTTGCTGCGCGCCTCAGCCGATCTCATCCAGACGCTTGCCCGCGAGCGCGCGCTTGATGCCCTTGTCCATGCGCCGCGCGGCGAACTCGTCGGTGCCCGCTGCGAGCGCCTTGGTCGCGGCTTCGATCGCGTCGGTCTCGGCGCTGGCCGCCGTCGTGCGCAGCGTGTCGATCAATGCGTCGACCTCCGAGCGCTCGGCGTCGTCGAGCAGTTCGCCATCGGCGGCCAGTGCCGCCAGCGTCGCCTCGACGATGCGCTCGGCTTCGACCTGCGCCTCGCGCAACGCGCGCGCACGCATGTCGACTTCGGCGGTCTTGAAGCTGTCCTCGAGCATCTTCGCGATGTCGTCGTCGGCGAGGCCATATGACGGCTTCACGATCACCGATGCCTCGACGCCCGAATGCTGCTCGCGGGCAAAGACGGACAAGAGACCGTCCGCATCGACCTGGTAGGTCACGCGGATGCGCGCCGCGCCCGCCGCCATCGGCGGAATGCCGCGCAGCTCGAAACGTGCGAGCGAACGGCAGTCCGCCACCAGTTCGCGCTCGCCCTGCACGACGTGGATCGCCATCGCCGTCTGGCCGTCCTTGAAGGTCGTGAAGTCCTGCGCACGCGCGACCGGAATGGTCGAATTGCGCGGGATGATCTTCTCGACGAGGCCGCCCATCGTCTCCACGCCAAGCGACAGCGGGATCACATCGAGCAGCAGCCAGTCATCGTCGGTGCCCCGGTTGCCCGCGAGCAGATCCGCCTGGATCGCGGCGCCGAGCGCGACGACCTGGTCCGGATCGAGATTCGTGAGCGGCGGCTGGCCAAAAAACGCTTCGACGGCACGGCGGATCACCGGCATGCGCGTCGCGCCGCCGACCAGCACGACACCCTTCACATCGGCCGGCGCGACCTTCGCGTCGCGCAGCGCCTTGCGCGTGGGCTTGAGCGTGCGCTGCACGAGTTCCTGAGTGAGCGCTTCGAAGTTCGCTTCGTCGACGTCGAGGCTGATTGTGCGGCCGTCGGCGAGGGTCGCCTCGATGCGGGCCTGCGGCGCGCTCGACAGCGCTTCCTTCGCGTCGCGCACGCGATCGAGCAGCAGACGCACGTCGCTGGGCGTGAGCGCAGCGGCATCGAGTCCGGTCTCGGCGAGTACGTGACGATAGAGCGCGTGATCGAAATCGTCGCCGCCCAATGCGGAATCGCCGCCTGCTGCGAGCACTTCGAACACGCCCTTGGTGAGCTTGAGGATCGACAGGTCGAAGGTGCCGCCGCCGAGGTCGTAGACCGCGTACAGGCCTTCCGAGCCGTTGTCGAGCCCGTAGGCGATCGCGGCGGCGGTCGGCTCGTTGAGCAGACGCAGCACGTTCAAGCCCGCGAGCCGGGCGGCATCCTTGGTCGCCTGGCGCTGCGCCTCGTCGAAATAGGCCGGCACCGTGATCACCGCGCCGACGAGATCGTCGCCGAGCGTGTCTTCGGCGCGCTGGCGCAACGTGGCGAGAATTTCGGCCGATACCTCGACCGGGCTCTTCACGCCATCGACGGTGCGGATCTGCACCATGCCGGGTTCGTCGACGAAGTCGTACGGCGCGTTCTCGGCGCCCTCGACATCGGCCTTGCCACGGCCCATGAAACGCTTGACCGACACGATCGTGTTGCGCGGATCGGTAGCCGCCTCGGCCTTCGCCGCGCGGCCGATGCGACGGCCGCCCTTCTCGAGGTAGCGCACCACCGACGGCAGCAGCACGTGGCCGTCTTCGTCGGGCAGCGCGTCGGGCACGCCGCTTCTCACGGCCGCGACGAGCGAATTGGTGGTGCCGAGATCGATGCCGACGGCGAGCCGCCGCTGATGCGGCGCCGGCGCCATGCCGGGTTCGGAGATTTGCAGTAGAGCCATCTGTGATCTGTTCCGGGCCTCGTCGGCCCTATCCCTGTTTGCCTGTCGGTCTGGCGGGCGTCGTGCGCCTCACGCCTCGTCTTCGAGCCGTTCGATCTGCGCGTCGACTTCGCCGGCGACCCGCTCGACGAACATCAATTGCCGCACGGCCTCGGCGGCCGGCTGGTTGGCGCCGCTGTCGATCAACGCGCCGAGCTTGGCGAGCCGCACGCGCTCGTCGGCGCGCAGGTCGGCCGCCAGCGCATCGAGCGCGCCGACATTGCGCGCCGCCACGGCGTCCTCGATCGCTTCGCGCCATTCCATTTGCTGCATGAGGAACGCCGGCTCCATCGCCGTATTGTTTTCGATGCCGACGTCGACGCCGCGCAGATGCAGCAGATAGACCGCGCGCTTGAGCGGATCGCGCAGCGTCTGCAACGCTTCGTTCGCGCGCGTCGCCCACTGCATCGCGACGCGCTTTTGCGCATCGCCGGCCGCGGCGAAGCGGTCCGGGTGCACCTGCGCCTGCACCGTGCGATAAGCGTGGTCGAGCGCGTCGGGCTCGAGCGCGAATTGCTCGGGCAGCCCGAACAGGACGAAGTGACTAGCGGAGAGCGAAGAAAGCGAAGCCATCGAAATTATGCCGGTCAACTCATGCGTACAGCGCGCCGCACGCATGTCATCAAAATCAAAAAGGCGGCACAGGCCGCCTTTTTACCGCATCTTGCGGGCTCAGACGCGGAAAGACTCGCCGCAGCCGCACTCGTCTTTCACGTTCGGGTTGTTGAAGCGAAACCCCTCATTGAGCCCTTCGCGCACGAAGTCGAGCTCCGTGCCGTCGATATAGGCGAGGCTCTTCGGATCGACGATGACCCTCACGCCATGGCACTCGAAGACCTCGTCCTCGGGCGCCAGTTCGTCAACGTATTCGAGCTTGTAGGCGAGCCCCGAGCAACCGGTCGTGCGCACGCCGAGGCGCAGCCCGACACCCTTGCCGCGCCGGGTCAGAAACTTCTGCACGTGCTGTGCCGCCTTTTGCGTCAACGTAATAGCCATAGCGTTTGCGTCGTGTCCCACGCCAAGCGTCTCCGGTTCGAGCCCCGGACGACGCTGGCGCGAAGCCAACCTGCCTGCATCCAATGAACGTTAAATTCGCGCGGAGGGTCATGCCGTCCGCTGCTCTGCGCGCGGCGCCGCACGGTTGTCCGTGCGGTGCCTTGCCCGTCGACTTACGCCGTCGCCTTGGCGGCGTCGCCGCTGGCGTGCGCCGTATCCGTATGACGCTGACGATAGTCGGCCACCGCTGCCTTGATCGCGTCTTCCGCGAGGATCGAGCAGTGGATCTTGACCGGCGGCAGTGCCAGTTCTTCGGCGATGTGCGTGTTCTTGATGTCCAGCGCCTGGTCGAGCGTCTTGCCCTTCACCCATTCGGTGACGAGCGAGCTCGACGCGATCGCCGAGCCGCAGCCGTAGGTCTTGAACTTCGCGTCTTCGATCACGCCGTCCGCACCCACGCGGATCTGCAGCTTCATGACGTCGCCGCAAGCCGGCGCGCCGACCATGCCGGTGCCGACCGTGTCGTCGTCTTTCGCGAACGAACCGACGTTACGCGGGTTTTCGTAGTGATCCAGAACCTTGTCGCTATATGCCATGATTCACACTCCTTGATTCGTTGCCGGCGCGTTTCTTCGCGGCCGTTAAAGGCGCGTCAGTGCGCGGCCCACTGGATGGTCGACAGATCGATGCCATCCTTGTGCATTTCCCACAGCGGCGACAGCTCGCGCAGCTTGGCGATCTTCGTGTTCAGCAGGTTGATCACGTAATCGACGTCCTGCTCCGTCGTGAAGCGGCCGACCGTGAAGCGGATCGAGCTGTGCGCGAGTTCGTCGTTGCGGCCAAGCGCGCGCAGCACATACGACGGCTCGAGCGACGCCGACGTGCACGCCGAACCCGACGACACCGCGACGTCCTTGACCGCCATGATCAGCGACTCGCCTTCGACGAAATTGAAGCTGATGTTCAGGTTGTGCGGAACACGCTGCTCCATGTCGCCGTTCACATAGGTCTCTTCGATCGCCGACAGACCCTTGAGCAGACGGTCGCGCAGCATGCGCACGCGCTCGTTCTCCGTCGCCATTTCTTCACGCGCGATGCGGAACGCCTCGCCCATGCCGACGATCTGGTGCGTGGCGAGCGTGCCCGAACGCATACCGCGCTCGTGACCGCCACCGTGCATCTGCGCTTCGATACGCACACGCGGCTTGCGACGCACGTAGAGCGCGCCGATACCCTTCGGACCGTAGGTCTTGTGCGCCGAGAACGACATCAGGTCGACCTTGAGCTTTTGCAGGTCGATGGGCGCCTTGCCCGTCGATTGCGCAGCGTCGACGTGGAAAATGATGCCCTTCTCGCGGCAGATTTCGCCGATCGTGCCGATGTCCTGAATCACACCGATCTCGTTGTTCACGTGCATCACGGAAACGAGGATCGTGTCCGGGCGGATCGCCGCCTTGAACTTGTCGAGGTCGATCAGGCCGTCATCCTTGACGTCCAGATACGTGACTTCATAGCCTTCGCGTTCGAGCTCGCGGCAGGTGTCGAGCACAGCCTTGTGCTCGGTCTTCACCGTGATGATGTGCTTGCCCTTACTCTTGTAGAAGTGCGCGGCACCCTTGATCGCGAGGTTGTCCGATTCGGTCGCACCCGAGGTCCAGATGATTTCACGCGGGTCGGCGTTGACGAGCGCGGCGACCTGCTCGCGCGCTTCCTCGACCGCACGCTCCGCATCCCAGCCGTAGGCGTGGCTGCGCGACGCCGGATTGCCGAACTGCTCGCGCAGATACGGAATCATCTTGTCCACCACGCGCGGGTCCACAGGCGTCGTCGCGCTGTAGTCCATGTAAATGGGCAGGTGGGGAATCTCGTTATTCATCTATCGCTCCGGGGAAATCTGTGTATTGCTCGTGTCTCGTCGCACCGCGCCGCGGGCCTCGCCCTCAGGGCTTCACGAACCCGCCATGTTGAAGATGGAATTCGGACCCTTTGGCACGCTGCGCACCGGCTCCGCCGCTGCCGGCTCGTGACGGCGATCGCGCAGCACGGCAGGCGCTGCGCCTTCGCGCGCGCGCTGCTGCTCCACCAGATCTTTCAGCGACACGGAATCGAGGTACTCGACCATCTTCTGGTTCAGCGTCGACCACAGCTCGTGCGTCATGCAATGACCGTCGTGCTGTTTGGTGCCTTCGCACGCGCCCTTGCCGCCGCATTGCGTCGCATCGAGCGGCTCATCGACGGCGATGATGATGTCGGCGACCGTCACGTCCTCGACGCGGCGCGCGAGGTTGTACCCGCCGCCCGGCCCGCGGACCGACTCGACGATTTCATGACGGCGAAGCTTGCCGAACAGCTGTTCGAGGTACGACAGCGAAATGTGCTGGCGCTGGCTGATACCCGCAAGCGTCACCGGGCCCTGCTCCTGGCGCAAGGCCAGGTCGATCATCGCCGTGACGGCGAAACGGCCTTTGGTGGTGAGTCTCATGATGTAGGGGGAACCGCAATTCTCGACAATTTTCGTCAAGTATAAATACATGACTGATTTAGTCAAGTATCCACGGCGTGATGGGGGTTATTAGGCGGGTGGTTAATATCCGAACGGGCCCAGACTGGCCCCAGGCTCAGCCCGCAACCTGCGCGCGCAACGCCTTGAGCAATCCCGCGCACGCCGCTTCACACTGATCGAGCACCGTTTCGAAGCCCGCCGTACCGCCGAAATACGGATCGGCGACTTCGCGAACATCGTCGGCTGGCGCGAATTCCATCAGCAGCCGGATCTTGTCGCGCTGCGACACGGGGCACACGGCATGGAGCGCCGCGACGTTGGCGTCGTCCATCGCGACCACCAGGTCGAAGCGCGTGAAGTCGTCGGCTGCGATCTGCCGCGCCCGCAATTCCGACAAGTCGTAGCCGCGCTGCCCTGCGGCGCGCTGGGCTCGCTCGTCGGGCGCCTCGCCTATATGCCAGTCGCCGGTTCCTGCCGAGTCGACGATGACCTGCTGCCCTAGTCCGCCTTCTTCCACCAGATGACGCATCACGCCTTCAGCGGTCGGCGAACGACAGATGTTGCCGAGGCACACGAAGCAGATGGAGACCTTTTTCATCGGGCGGAAATATTGACCTGGGGCGGCACGGAGTCGCGATTATACAAAGGCCCGGCATTTTTCGCCGGGCGCGCCGCCGCGCGTCAGATCGCTTGCGACGACGGCAGCGCGCCACCCGCGCCGACATGCTTGGCGGGCGCCGGCGCATCCCCGCCAACCAGCCCATACGACACAGCGCGCGCGAGTTCTGCGGTCAATTGGTCCGCAGCGAGCGGCATTTGTTGCGCGGCCGTATTCCACGCGTGCATCCACGCGATCGCGGCCAGCGGCAGGATCAGGGCAACAGGCCAGTACACCGATATTTTCTTTTTCATAATATTTCTCTCTCGACAGGAGCGACAGACCGGGACGCACCATCGCCAGTCGAAATCATATAGATATCGGCAATTAGGATAAACCCGCCCAAAGCGAACAGTCTGTTGCGCTGCGATAAACAGTGTCGGGAGGGAAATTGGCCGGAGCGGCGCGGTGACGGTGGGAAAAACGGGGCGCGAACGCTTGGCGGCGTGGGTGGGTGGGCCGCTCGGTGGGCGTTTGTACGCGGGTTGGACCGGGCCGAGCTGGGACCGAGGTGGGGACGGAGCCAAGGGCGGCGCCCAGAATTGCGCTTGGGGCTGCGCCTCAGGTCGCGCCGCAGACAGAGCCGAAGCCCTCCATCAGGGCGAGGCCGGGTCGAGCCCCGCATTGGCGAGCCATTTGTTCGCGTGGCAGAACAACTCGCGCCCCACCGCACTCTGCCTGGCCCGAGCAACCCCGGAACGAAGCGAGCAACTCCGCCCGCGCCGTGCAACGCCCCGCCCAAGCGCGCTTTAACCGATATGGCTGTGCTGTGCCTTGTACAGTTCGCGGAACGTGCGTCCAACGGGCGCCGGCATGTCGCGCCCATTGGTCCAGCCGCTCGCGAACGGCAGCTTTGAGATCCGTCGGCCGTCGCCGCCCATGCGTTCGAGCACCCGCACGGCCAGCTTGGTCACGAGCGCGTACGCCGTGGGATGCAGCGCAAACCAGCCCCACACCGCCAGCGCGGCGCGCTCGCGCCACGGCCGCAACTTCCGCTCGGTCTGCTTCTCGCGCAATTTGCGCAGCAGATCCGAGAGCGGAATACCGACCGGGCAAACGCTGTTGCACTCGCCGCAGAGCGTCGCCGCCTGCGGCAGGTCGAGCGTCTTCTCCAGCCCGACGTAGCTCGGCGTGAGCACCGACCCCATCGGCCCCGGATAGACCCAACCGTACGCGTGACCGCCCACCTTCTGATAGACAGGGCAATGGTTCATGCACGCGCCACAGCGAATGCAGCGCAGCATCTCCTGGAATTCCCCGCCGATCAGCCCGGTGCGCCCGCCGTCGACCAGCACGACATACATATGCTCCGGGCCGTCCTTGTCCTCGGGTCCACGCGGCCCGGTCAACACCGAAAAGTAGTTCGAGGTGGCCTGCCCGGTCGCCGAACGCGGCAACAGACGCATGGCGGTCGCGAGGTCTTCGAGTGTGGGCAGCACCTTTTCGATGCCGGTCACGGCCACGTGCACGCGCGGCATCACCGTGCACATGCCTTCGTTCCCCTCGTTCGTGACGAGCGCGACCGAGCCGGTTTCGGCGATCAGGAAGTTGCCGCCCGTCACCCCCATGTCGGCCGACAGGAAGTGCGGACGCAGCACCTCGCGCGCCTCGCGTGTCATGTCCGGGATCTCGGTGAGGCGCGGCCGTTCGTGAGTCCTGGCGAACAGGTCGGCGATCTCGTCCTTGTCCTTGTGCACGACCGGCGCAATGATGTGGCTCGGCGGTTCGTTGTCGTTGATCTGCAGGATGTACTCGCCGAGATCCGTTTCGATCGACTGCACGCCCATTTCGGCGAGCACGGCGTTGAGCCGCATCTCCTCCGAGACCATCGACTTGGTCTTGATCACCTTGCGCACGTCGTGGCGGCGCGCGATGTCCGCCACGAGCCGCGCCGCCTCCGCGGCCGTCTGTGCATAGAGCACGGTGACGCCGCGCCGCGTGGCCTCCTCTTCGAACCGTTCGAGCCAGACATCGAGATTCGCCAGCACCCGATTGCGCCGGTCCTTGAGCGCGGCGCGCGTCGCCGCGAAGTCGATGGCCGTGATCGCTTCGGCGCGTGCCGAAACGAACTTCGTCGACAGCTTCTTGAGATTCTGCTGAAGGCGTTCATCGGCGAGTTTCTGGCCCGCGCGCGTCTTGAACTGCATCGAGTGAACTTGCATGATGGCCTGTGTCGATCGTGAGGGACTGAAGTGAAAGCGCCGCCGGGTCAGACGTCGCCAGCCAGCACCTGGGCGACGTGCAGCACGCGCGTCGCCGTGTCGCCGGTGCGGCGCAACCGGCCCTCGATGTTCAACATGCAGCCGAGGTCGCCGAGGACGACCGCCCGCGCGCCGCTCGCGCGCACATTCGCGCATTTCTCCTCGACGATCGCGGTCGAAATATCGCCATACTTGACCGCGAACGTCCCGCCAAAGCCGCAGCAGTGCTCGCAGTCCTTCATCTCGGTCACGGCCACGCCGCGTTGCGCGAGCAGCGCGCGCGGCTGCGACTTCACACCGAGTTCGCGCAGCCCCGAGCATGAGTCGTGATAGGCGACCGGTCCCTCAAAGTCGCCCGGCGCGAGCTGTACCTTCGCGACGTTGACCAGAAAGTCGGTCAGTTCGTAGACCCGCTCGCGCAGACGCCCATAGCGCCCCATCAACTCCGGATCGTCGCGAAACAGGTCGCCATAGTGGGCGCGGATCATCCCGCCACACGACCCCGACGGCACGACCACATAGTCGAACTGCTCGAATTCGCGCAGCGTCTTTTCCGCCAGATCGCGCGCCAGCGCGCGTTCGCCCGAGTTGTAGGCCGGCTGTCCGCAGCAGGTCTGCGCAGCCGGCACGACGACTTCGCACCCGGCCTGTTCCAGCAGCTTGATGGTCGAAAAGCCGATTTCGGGACGCATCGTATCGATCAGGCAGGTGACGAACAATCCGACTCGCATGGGGACTCCTTGGCGAATATACGTCCCCGATTATCCGCCGAATCGTGACCGCAACCAATCGGTCTGACCCGAACTGGCCATCCGGACAAGTGCACGCCAGACAGCGCGCGAGGCCCTTCGCAAACCGAGAGTCCCTTCGGTGCGGCGGTGCACAACAATACTTTTTTCACCATACGAGATAGAATGGCCGCTTCGCCACCTGACGCGTCAACCGTTTTTTGATCTCATGAGCGAAACCACCCCGGACCCCAAGACTTCGATTCAAGTCATCGAGCGCATGATGCGCCTGCTCGACGCGCTCGCCACCCATAGCGACCCGGTCAGCCTGAAAGAACTCGCGCAACGCACCGAGCTTCACCCTTCCACCGCCCACCGCATCCTGAACGACATGGTCAGCTGCCGTCTGGTCGACCGGTCGGATCCGGGCACGTACCGGCTCGGCATGCGTTTGCTCGAACTCGGCAATCTCGTGAAGGCGCGGCTGTCGGTACGCGATGCGGCACTTTCGCCGATGCGCGAGCTGCATCGGTTGACGGGCCAGACCGTGAACCTGTCGGTGCGCCAGGGCGACGAAATCGTCTACATCGAGCGCGCCTATTCCGAGCGCTCGGGCATGCAGGTCGTGCGTGCGATCGGCGGACGTGCGCCGCTGCATCTGACCTCGGTCGGCAAGCTCTTTCTCGCCGCCGACGAAGCCAACCGCGTGCGCGCCTACGCCACCCGTACGGGCCTGTCGGGCCACACGCGCAACAGCATCACGGATCTCACGCGCCTCGAGCGCGAACTCGCGCACGTGCGCCAGCAATCGTGCGCGCGCGACAACGAGGAACTGGAGCTGGGTGTGCGCTGCATCGCTGCCGGCATCTACGACGACACAGGCAAGCTCGTCGCGGGCCTGTCGCTGTCGGCGCCGGCCGATCGTCTGCAGGATTCGTGGCTCGGCCAGTTGAGCAAGACCGCGCTCACGATTTCCGAATCGCTCGGCTTTCGCCCGGAGACAGTCGACAGCAGTCCGCAGCCCGCCTGAATACGGCGCTTCGCGATCGGCATAGGGGACGGCCATGAGGCCGTACCCCTGCCACACCACCCGGCATGCGGGTCCGCACCGGGCGGTTCGGGAAGTTGAGGTTATGAGAGTCGGGGTACGCCCAACTGGTCGAAGTAGGCGATGGTCAGCACACGCTTGAGCGCACCGTTGCTGTTGCGCCACCAGCAACGACTGTTCGCCGCCACTTGTCGCGCCACCGCAGCCGATGCCCCCAGCGCACGCAGTTCCCGGTAGATGGTGGCGCCACGGCGCCAGTGCTTAAGCTGAATGGCACGCAACCGGTGACGCAGCCACTCGTCCAGTGCTAACCAGACGCGCGGCGTTTGCGCCAGCCGGAAGTACGCCTTCCAGCCCTGCACGTAAGGCCGTAACTGTTCCACCACTTCCTTCATGCTGCGCCCGCCGGATCGGCGAGTCACCTGACGGATGCGGTGTTTGAACGCCAGCAGCGGTTTGGCCGCCACCTTGCGTTTGACCACCCCACCCGCAGCCACCCACAGGCTGTAGCCCAGAAACTTCCGACCGAACACACTGGCCACTGCGCTTTTGGTCTCGTTGACCTTCAGACGCAGTCGCCCGTACAGGCGTCGCAACAGTGCCATCACCCGCTCGCCCGCCCGGCGGCTACGAACATACACATTCGCATCGTCGGCGTAGCGTGCGAAGCAATGACCCCGTCGCTCCAGTTCCTTGTCCACCTCGTCGAGCAGCACGTTGGCCAGCAACGGGGATAGCGGCCCACCCTGTGGTGTGCCCTGATCTCGCTGCTGCACCACCCCGCCATCCATGATGCCGCTGTTCAGATACGCACGGATCAGCCGGATCGCTCCGGCGTCGCCAATGCGTTTCTGTAAGCGCTCGATCAGGATGTCGTGGTTGACCCGGTCAAAGAACTTCTCCAGATCAACGTCCACCACGATTCGCCGTCCCGACTGCACGTACGATTGCGCGGCAAGTACCGCGTCGTGCGCACGCCGTCCCGGCCGGAAGCCGTAGCTGTGCTCGCTGAAGGTCGGATCCAGAACCGGTTGCAGCACCTGCAGCAGCGCCTGCTGGATCAACCGGTCAGTCACCGTCGGGATGCCAAGCTCGCGCTCGCCTCCGTCCGGCTTCGGAATCGTCACCCGACGTACCGGACTGGGCCGGTACGTCCCCTTGAGCAATTGTTCACGGATCGCAGGCCACGCCCTCACCAGATGACGCGACGTCTGGTCAATGTCCAGACCGTCCACGCCAGCGGCTCCCTTGTTCGCCCGTACCCGTTTGAACGCCTGCTTCAGGTTCTCTCTCGTCAGCGCTGCTTCCAGCAACGCTGACCCCGTGTCCCCGGATTCATGGCGCGGGCCGCAGACTTCGTCGCTCACGGGTACGCGTGCAGCTTCACCGCGCGCTACTCCCGCTCGCCCCGTTTGCACGGGCATCTGACGCATTGCCTGTCGCATCGACATGACGTTGGACACTCCTTCCCGTTTGGCCCTTCGTCACCAGCTTCAGCCTCATCGACCTGTCCTGTGACTACTACGGCCTCTGCTGACTTCTCGCTCCGGCTCGACGCCGTTGCCCTTTCAGGCACGAGGCGAGATCTCCCCAGGTAAGAGCGCAATCCTTCACCGCACAACCGCCGCATTTACGATGCCTGATCCTTGACCACGAGAGCTTCGCGCTTCATTGCGCGCTCGCCCTGATCGGCACCGCCTCATATCCGGTTCTTGTTCATCGGCTCGCGGTTTCGCTCCACGCTTCCTCCCCACGCTCGGTCGCCCTCACGCAGTTGCGCTTTGCTTCGTTCGCTGTGGTCAACTCACGATGGGACTTGCACCCACAAGATTGCGCCCGTGCTGGGCGCACAATGAAAAAGCCCCGCTTCGAGCGGGGCTTTTGCTTGGCAGCGAGACAGCGAGGCAATGCGGATCAGGACATCAGGTGCCCGAACCGCCCGCATCGGCGCTCGTGATGTGCGGCTGCTGGTCCGCGCCGCCATTGTCGAGCCACGTGCGCAGACGGCCCGCGTCGGCGAAGCGCGAATACTTGCCGGTCGAGTCGAGCAGCACGATGATCGTCGGACGGCCATGGATGGTGGTCTGCATCACGAGGCACTCGCCCGCTTCGTTGATGAAGCCGGTCTTCTGCAGGCCGATGTCCCACGACGAATTGCGGATCAGCGCGTTCGTGCTGTTGTAGGCCAGATTGCGCTTGCCGGTGTACACATCGTAGCTGCGGTCGGTCGAGAACTTGCGGATCATCGGGTACTGATAGGCCGCGTTGACCATCTTCACCAGATCGCGCGCGCTCGACACGTTCAGGCTCGTCAAGCCCGTCGAGTTCTCGAAGTGCGTGTCGGTCATGCCGAGTTGCTTGGCCTTCGCGTTCATCGCCGCGATGAACGCCGGCCGGCCGCCCGGATAGTAGCGCGACAGCGCGGCCGCAGCGCGGTTCTCCGACGCCATCAGCGCGATGTGCAGCATGTCTTCACGCGAGAGCACCGAGCCGACCGCGAGGCGCGAGCCCGTGTTCTTCTCGTAGTCGCGATCCTCGTCGGTGACTTCGATCTGGTCAGTGAGCGATTCCTTCGAGTCGAGCACGACCATCGCGGTCATCAGCTTGGAGATCGAGGCGATCGGCACGACCGCATGCGAGTTCTTGTCGAACAGCGGCTCAAGGGTGTTCTGGTCGACGACGTACGCGACGCTGGAACGCAGCGCGAGCGCGTCGGGCGTGTCATGCAGGCCGAACGCCTGGCCGACGGTGGGCTGGCGCGGCTCGAACGCGACGCGGCGCACCACCGAGTGGTGGCGGCCATTGATCGTGTAGGAAACGCGCTTTTTCTTTGCGACCGGGCGCGTGTCGTCGGCGTCCGCCGCGACCGTGGCGGACTTGCGCGCCACTTTCGCTGCAGCCGGATCGGCCTTTTTGGTCGTCTTCTTTGCCTTGGTCGTCTTGGCGGGCGTCGATGCCGTAGCCGCCGCCGACGTCGCCGCAAACGCGTCCGTCGGTGCAGCGAGCGTCGCGCTGATGACCATAGTGGCAGCCACCGACAGCGCGGTGCTGACAAACGCACCGTGAATCACTTTGAATGGCAGGAGCATGTCGGATTTCATTGGTGTTCTTGATGAAGGGGCGGGATCGTTCGCCAAGTGTAGTAAAACCACGAAAAATTCGCAAATTGAAGCACTTACCCGCACTCATTAAACCGAAGTGTAAGTTCCGATTGCAATAAGTCAATAAGAGCTGAACGGCCGATGCAAAATGTCAATCGTCCGGCCGCACGCCCCTCAGCCACGGTCGCAAACGACCGATCGGCCCTTGCCTGCCATAACGGCAACCTGCGAGCCTTTCTTGATAAGGGGAATGACGGGTGTGTCGCGGTGCCGCGCACCGCGCTTTCGACTGACCTGGTGATCTAACGTTCCATCCCAAAATTCGGTGGACCGGCGCGGATGTAACGAGGTGTAAACCCCGATGCCTGACGCGCTCGCTCGTCGTATCTTGCCAGAATCGTTCGATGTGCGCCCGCCACACGGCTGTCACATTTGATGGGCATGGTAGGGCTTGGCCGACGCGCTGCGGCAAGCGCGCGCCCCGCTGCCGCACCGCCTCCATGCCCTGCGCATAAACATCTGTTTATTAAGAACTTGTTGACATTGTGCAATGCACAAAAAGTTCTTGACATTCCTCCAGACCATCCTAGAATGACTATCAATGCTGCGACGCACAAAACGCGCGGCAGAGTTCCGGAACGTCTTGCCACCTTATTTACACGGACCGCACCAGACGGTTCGTTCATCCAGGAGCGTAACCATGAGTCTGCTGACCCCTGAGCAAATCGTCGCTGCCCAGAAGGCCAATCTCGAAATCCTCTTCGGTCTTACCGGCAAGGCGTTCGAGGGAGTCGAAAAGCTCGTCGAATTGAACGTGCAAGCCCTGAAGTCGAACATCGCCGAAAGCCAGGAACACGCCCAGCGCGCCCTGTCGGTGAAGGACGCACAAGAATTCCTCGCGCTGCAAGCGAGCTTCTCGCAACCGGCCGCTGAAAAGCTGCTGTCGTATGGCCGTCACGTGTACGAAATCGCCGCTGCTACCCAGGCTGAATTCGCCCGTGTCGCGGAAGCGCACTTCGAAGAACAGAACCGCAAGGTGCAGTCGCTCGTCGACAACGTCGCGAAGAACGCACCGGCCGGTTCGGAAACCGCCGTCGCCGTGATCAAGTCGGCCATCAGCGCCGCCAACACCACGTACGAAACGGTTCACAAGGCGACCAAGCAAGCCGTCGAAATGGCCGAAAGCAACTTCAACGCCGCGACCGCCGCCGCCAGCAAGGCTGCTGCGCAGGCTTCGCGCTCGGCTGCCGCTTCGGCATCGGCCAAGAAGGCAGTCTGAGCATCGCCGGATCGCGCTTGATACGCCGCCCACGCCGGTCCCGGCAGGCGGCGAGTTCAGGTACGCTCCGGTACGGCTAGTACGGCGTATCGTTTTCCCGGCAGATCAGGCCGGGAGCTTTTTTTGACGCATCGCCTGCTGTCCGTCTCATATCAAACGAAGGCCCGAATGGCTTCGTCGAAAAACCGCCCGGTGTCGCACCGGGCGGTTTTTTTTGGTTCATCGACGATTACCGGGGAACGCGGCGCGGATCTTCAGGAAGAAGTACTCCTCGTCGCGGTAGCCGTAAGCTCGCCGCTTGATGACCTTGATGGTGTTGTTGATCCCTTCGACGATGCTGGTGTTCAGCGCATGGCGGCAGCGCGCCACAATCCCGTGCCAGTAGCCTTGCAGGCGCCGGGCGAACAGTTGCAGAGCGTCAATTCCGCTTTGCCGGGCTTGCTCGAGCCATTGCTCCCAGGCCTCTTGTGCCTGGGTGGGGTTACGCTGGAACCACAGACGCTTGAGCTCGTCACGCAGCACGTAGACACACATCAACGGCTCATTGGCCGCCAGTAATTCCTTCAGGTGCACCGACTGGTCGGGCTTCAGATTGCGGTGGTTGCGCAGCAGCAGCCAGCGGCTGGACTTCAGGATCTTGCGCGCGGGCCGGTCATGGCGAAGCTGGTTGGCCTGATCGACCCGTACCCGGTCGATCACTTCGCGTCCGTATTTGGCCACCACATGAAACAGGTCGTAGACGATTTCAGCCTGCGGGCAATGTGCGTTGATCTCCAGCTCGTAGGCCGTTGTCATGTCGATTGCAACCGCCTCGATGCGCTCAGCAACGCCCGCCGGCAACTGTTCGAAGAAGGCCCGGGCCGTCTCGCGTGAGCGTCCCTGTCCGATCCAGAGCACCTGCCGGCCCACAGGATCGACCACCACCGTGGCGTAACGATGGCCTTTATGGAGCGCAAACTCGTCCATCGCCAGGTAGCGGATGGTCGACCAGTCTGGCTCGACCACACGCGCACGCAAGCGCATCTTGTCGATCGATTTGACCGTGTGCCAGCCCAGACCGTAGAAAGCCGCCACCGCCTGTACGCTGGCCGCCTGCAGCAGCTTCTCGCACGCCTTCGCAAAACGCTCGGTCACCCGCTGATAACGGCCCAGCCAGTCCAGCTTCTCCAGCCGTGGGCCACCGCAGTGCTCACACCAGACCCGCCGGCGCGGGACATGCAGCACGACCCGGTACTCAAACAGGGGTAGATCGCGCACTCGCCGCACGGTGGTCTCGTGGATCTGCTGGCAACGCGCGCCGCACTGCTCGCAGTACATGACCTTGCCGGCCGGCTTCAGATACAGCGACAGCGTATGACCTTCACCTTGCGGCCATTCCACGCGCTCAAGCCGGTAACCCGTCCAGCAACCCAATGCCTGAAGTGCCTTGCGATCGAGCAACTCTGCCTCCTGAGCTTCATCAAGTCAGGCCTCAGGGTACTCAACTACTCCTTCATGCTCCACGGTTTCCTGCGATGAACCTTTTTTTTGGGGCTCAGCCAAAAAGAAAAAAACCCAAAACCCGGTTGAAGCGCCGGCTTTTGGGGTTCGTTTTACGCACCCGTTCTCACGGGCGGCGCAGCGTTACTTCTTTTTCTGCGGCGGCAGATCCGTACAGACGCCCTCGTACAGTTCGGCGGCCATGCCGATCGATTCGCCGAGCGTCGGGTGCGGGTGAATCGTCTTGCCGATATCGGTTGCGTCCGCCCCCATCTCGACCGCGAGGCACACTTCGCTGATGAGGTCGCCCGCATTCAGGCCGACGATGCCCCCGCCGATCACGCGATGCGTCTCTTCGTCGAAGATCAGCTTGGTGAAGCCTTCGTCGCGGCCGTTGGCGATCGCGCGGCCCGATGCGGCCCACGGGAACACGGCCTTGCCGTACTTGATGCCTTCGGCCTTGCACTGGTCTTCGGTCTTGCCGGCCCACGCCACTTCCGGATCGGTGTACGCCACCGACGGAATCTGCAGCGCGTCGAAATACGCCTTCTCGCCGTGCGCTGCCTCGGCTGCCACGTGGCCTTCATGCACGGCCTTGTGCGCGAGCATGGGCTGGCCCACGACGTCGCCGATCGCGAAGATGTGCGGCACGTTGGTGCGCATCTGCTTGTCGACGTCGATGAAGCCGCGCTCTGTGACGGCCACACCCGCCTTGTCCGCGCCGATCTTCTTGCCGTTGGGCGAGCGGCCCACCGCGACCAGCACGAGGTCGTAGCGCTGCGGCTCGGCCGGCGCCTTCTCGCCCTCGAACGTGACGTAGATGCCGTCGTCCTTCGCCTCGGCGTTGGTCGTCTTGGTCTTGAGCATGACGTTCGCGAAGCGCTTGGCGTTGTACTTCTCCCAGACCTTCACGAGATCGCGGTCCGCACCTGCCATCAGGCCATCGAGCATTTCGACGACGTCGATCTGCGCGCCGAGCGTCGCGTAGACCGTCGCCATTTCGAGGCCGATGATGCCGCCGCCGATCACGAGCATCTTCTGCGGAATCTGGCGCAGCTCCAGCGCACCGGTCGAATCGACCACACGCGGATCTTCCGGAATGAACGGCAGCTTCACGGCTTGCGAGCCGGCCGCGATGATCGCCTGCTTGAACTTGACGATCTTCTTGCCGCCCTCGCCCGCCACTTCCATGTGGTACGGATCGACGAACGTGCCGACGCCCGTCACGACTTCGACCTTGCGCGCCTTTGCCATGCCGGCGAGACCGCCGGTCAGCTTCTTGACGACGCCCGACTTGAAGTCACGCAGCTTGTCGAGATCGATCTGCGGCTTGCCGAACGAGATGCCGTGCGATTCGAGCGCAGCCGCTTCGTCGATGACGAGCGCGGTATGCAGCAGCGCCTTCGACGGAATGCAGCCGACGTTCAGGCACACGCCGCCGAGCGTCGAGTAACGCTCGACCAGCACGGTCTTCATGCCGAGGTCGGCGGAGCGGAACGCGGCCGAGTAACCGCCAGGGCCCGCGCCAAGCACGAGCATGTCGCATTCGACATCGGCGTTGCCGCTGAAGCTGCCTGCCTGCGGTGCCGGTGCGGCAGCCTTCGGCGCTTCGGCAGCCTTCGGTGCTTCGGCGGCTTTCGGCGCCTCGGCCTTCGGTGCTTCGGCCTTGGGCGCAGCCGCGCCGTCCGAAGCTTCGACGAGCGCGATCACGGTGCCTTGCGAAACCTTGTCGCCCGGTTTGATCTTCACTTCCTTGACGGTGCCGGCGACATCGCTCGGCACTTCCATCGTGGCCTTGTCCGATTCGAGCGAGAGCAGCGTCTGCTCTTTCTCGATGGTGTCGCCAGCCTTGATGTTGACTTCGATGACGTCGATGTCCTTGAAGTCGCCGATGTCCGGCACTTTCACTTCGACGAGACTCATGGTGTCCCCTATTGGAGCAATTGGCCGCCGCCGCGTCGCCGTTGTGCGGCACGCGCGCCACGCCCGGCCGGGCGTGCGCGCAAGACGCGGCAGCGTCGGCCGATCAGAGAATGACGCGGCGGAAATCGCCGAGGATCGAAGCGAGGTACGCGTTGAAGCGCGCAGCCGCTGCACCGTCGATCACGCGATGGTCGTACGACAGCGATAGCGGCAGCGTGAGGCGCGGCACGAACTGCTTGCCGTCCCACACCGGCTTCATCGCGCTCTTCGACAGGCCGAGGATCGCCACTTCCGGTGCGTTGATGATCGGCGTGAAGTGCGTGCCGCCGATGCCGCCGAGCGACGAGATCGAGAAGCAGCCGCCTTGCATCTGGTCGGGCTTCAACTTGCCGTCGCGCGCGAGCTTCGAAAGCTCGGCCATTTCCTTGGCGATATCGACGAGGCCCTTCTTGTCCGCGTCACGGATCACGGGGACCACGAGACCGTTGGGCGTGTCCGCAGCAAAACCGATGTGGTAGTACTGCTTGTAGACGAGGGTGTCGCCGTCGAGGCTCGCGTTGAAGGCCGGGAACTGCTTGAGCGCCGCGACGCACGCCTTGATGACGAATGCGAGCATCGTGAACTTCACGCCCGCCTTCTCGTTTTCCTTGTTCAACTGCACGCGCAGCGCTTCGAGCTCGGTGATGTCCGCTTCGTCGTTGTTGGTGACGTGCGGAATCATGACCCAGTTGCGATGCAGGTTCGCGCCCGAGATCTTCTTGATGCGCGAGAGCGGCTTCGGATCGACCGGGCCGAACTTCGTGAAGTCGATCTTCGGCCACGGCAGCAGGTTCAACTCGCCGCCGCCCGCGGGTGCCGCGGCGCCAGCGGGCGCTGCCGTCTGGCCCGTCATCACGCCCTTCACGAACGCGGTGATGTCTTCCTGCGTAATGCGGCCCTTCGGGCCCGTACCGTTGACGCGACCCACATCGACGCCCAGATCGCGGGCGAACTTGCGCACCGACGGCGACGCGTGGCTCGGACGGCGCGAGCCGCCTTCGCCAGCCGGAATGATCGGCGCCTGAGCGAGCGCCGAGGGCGCGGCCGGTGCCGGCTTCGCGCTTGCGGGCTGCGGCGCGTCGGCGGGCTGCTCGACGGGCGCCGCGGGCTTCGCGGCAGCAGCCGGTGCGGCAGCGCCGTCGACTTCGATCACGAAAATCTCGACGCCTTCGGACACCGAGTCGCCGACCTTGACCTTCACTTCCTTGACGACGCCGGCCACCGGACTCGGCACGTCCATCGTCGCCTTGTCCGATTCGAGCGTGACGAGCGATTGCTCCTTCTCGACACGGTCGCCGACCTTCACGCCGACTTCGATCACCGGCACGTCCTTGTAGTCACCGATGTCGGGGACCTTGACGCTTTGCGTGCCGCCAGCGGCGCTCGCAGCGGGCGCGGCAGCCGGTGCCGGCGCGCTGGCGGTGGCCGCAGCGGGAGCGGGAGCCGCAGCGGGAGCCGCAGCGGGAGCGGGAGCCGCCGCAGCCGCAGGTGCCGCAGCCGGAGCGGCAGCCGCACCTTCGCCTTCGAGCACGACGATCAGCACGCCTTCCGAAACCGCGTCGCCGACCTTGACCTTCACTTCCTTCACCGTGCCCGAGGCCGGGCTCGGCACGTCCATCGTCGCCTTGTCGGATTCGAGCGTGAGCAGCGACTGCTCCTTCTCGACGGTGTCGCCCACCTTCACCAGCACCTCGATGACGGGCACATCCTTGTAATCGCCGATGTCCGGCACCTTGACTTCGATCGCTTGACTCATTGTTTTGTCTCCAGGGCCGCATGCAAGACGCCTCCCCGTTTCGGGGAGGCGCTCATGCGATGCACAGGGGTGATGCGTTAGACGGTCATCGGGTTGGGTTTGGACGCATCGAGCTGGTACTTCGCGATGGCGTCGGCGACGACCTTGCGCTCGATCTTGCCTTCATCCGCCAGCGCGTTGAGTGCCGCAACCGTCGTCCAGTAACGATCGACTTCGAAGAAGTGACGCAGCTTCTCACGCGTATCCGAGCGGCCGAAACCGTCGGTGCCGAGCACCACGAACTTGCGCGGAACGAGACCACGGATCTGGTCGACGAGCGCACGCACATAGTCGGTCGACGCGATGATCGGACCTTCCGTGCCCTTGAGCAGCTTCTCGACGTGCGACTCGCGACGCGGCTCGCTCGGGTGCAGCAGGTTCCAGCGCTCGACTTCGTGGCCTTCGCGCGCGAGTTCCGTGAAGCTCGGCACGCTCCAGAGGTCGGCTTCGACGCCCCAGTCGTTCTTGAGCAGGTCGGCGGCAGCGATCACTTCATTGAAGATCGTGCCCGCGCCCATCAGTTGCACGCGCGGGCCCTTGGCCTTGGCGTCGCCCTTCTTGAACGAGTACATGCCCTTGATGATGTCCTTCGCCACGTCTTCACCCTGCGGAATCGCCGGGTGCTCGTAGTTCTCGTTCATCACCGTGATGTAGTAGAACACGTCCTCCTGCTCCTGCACCATGCGACGCATACCGTCTTGCATGATGACCGCGAGCTCGTAGCCAAAGGTCGGATCGTAGTTCACGCAGTTCGGCACCGAGGCCGCCCACAAGAGCGAGTGGCCGTCTTCGTGCTGCAGGCCTTCGCCGTTGAGCGTCGTGCGCCCCGCCGTGCCGCCGAGCAGGAAGCCGCGCGAGCGCATGTCGCCCGCCGCCCACACGAGGTCGCCGATGCGCTGCATGCCGAACATCGAGTAGAAGATGTAGAACGGGATCATGATCTCGCCGTGCGTCGAGTACGACGTCGCGGCTGCGATCCAGTCCGACATGCCGCCGGCTTCGTTGATGCCTTCCTGCAGGATCTGGCCGGTTTCCGATTCCTTGTAGAACATCAGCTGGTCGGAGTCTTCCGGCACGTACTTCTGGCCTTGCTGATTCCAGATGCCGATCTGGCGGAACAGACCCTCCATGCCGAAGGTACGCGACTCGTCCGGCACGATCGGCACGACGCGCTTGCCGATGGCCTTGTCCTTCAGGAGGATGTTGAGGATCCGCACGAACGCCATCGTCGTCGAGATCTCGCGGCCTTCGCCCGTGCCCTTCAAGAGCGGCTCGAACGCGTCGAGCGCCGGCACCGGCAGCGACTCGGCCTTCTGGCGGCGAGCCGGCAGATAACCGCCGAGGTCCATGCGCTTCTGGCGCATGTACTCGAGTTCCTTCGAACCTTCCTCGAACTTCAGGTAAGGCACGTCGACGATCTGTTCGTCGGTGATCGGCAGACGGAACTGGTCGCGGAATTTCTTCAGCTGATCCACCTGCATCTTCTTTTGCTGGTGGGTGATGTTCATGGCCTGGCCGGCTTCGCCCATGCCGTAGCCCTTGATCGTCTTCGCGAGGATGACGGTCGGCTGGCCCTTCGAGTTCGATGCCTCGGTGAACGCCGCGTAGATCTTGTGCGGGTCGTGGCCGCCGCGATTCAGATTCCAGATGTCGTCATCGGACCAGTCGGCGACCAGCGCCTTCAGTTCAGGCGTATTGAAGAAGTGCTCGCGCACGAACGCGCCCGACTCCGACTTGTATGTCTGGTACTCGCCGTCGACGACGTCCATCATCCGGCGCATCAGCGCGCCCGTCTTGTCGCGTGCGAAGAGCGCGTCCCAGCGGCTGCCCCAGATGACCTTGATGACGTTCCAGCCCGCGCCGCGGAACTCGCTTTCGAGTTCCTGGATGATCTTGCCGTTGCCGCGCACCGGACCATCGAGACGCTGCAGATTGCAGTTGATGACGAACACGAGGTTGTCCAGACGCTCGCGGCCGGCCATGCCGATCGCGCCGAGCGATTCCGGCTCGTCCGTTTCGCCGTCGCCGAGGAAGGCCCAGACCTTGCGGCCTTCGGTCTTCACGATGCCGCGCGCCTGCATGTACTTCATGAAGCGCGCCTGGTAGATCGCCATGATCGGGCCGAGGCCCATCGAGACGGTCGGGAATTGCCAGAAGTCCGGCATCAGCCACGGGTGCGGATACGACGAGATGCCCTCGCCGCCGACTTCCTGGCGGAAGTTGTCGAGCTGGTTCTCGGTGAGGCGGCCGAGCAGGAACGCGCGCGAGTACACACCCGGCGACGAATGGCCCTGCACGAACACGAGATCGCCCCCATGCGCGGCCGACGGCGCGTGCCAGAAGTGGTTGTAGCCGACGTCATAGAGCGTCGCGGCCGACGCGAACGAGGCGATGTGGCCGCCGACGTTGGTGTGCTTGCCCGCGCGCAGCACCATGGCCATGGCGTTCCAGCGCGTGTACGAGCGGATGCGGTGCTCGAGGTCCTGGTCGCCGGGATTCTTCGCCTGGTTGGCGACCGGAATCGTGTTGATGTACGGCGTGTTGGCCGAGAACGGCAGATGTTCGCCGTGTACGCGCGCGAATTCGATCTGCTTTTCGATCAGGTAGTGAGCGCGATCGGGCCCTACCGTCGAAATGACGCCGTCGAGGGCTTCCAGCCACTCGGCGGTTTCCTGGGGATCTTCGTCCTTGTCGGCAGCGACGTATTTGAGGACTTCGTCAGGTACAGCGGACATTGCTCGTCTCCTGGATCTAGGGGAACGCTGTTGAACGGGCGATGCAGGCAGCACGGATGCGGCCGCCGCAGCAGCTTTCGGCGGATTGTAAAGACCCCTTGGCCGTTCAGGCAAGAAAATTTTCGAATGGCGAGATTCTATTTCGCAATACGAAAAAATGCTGCAGTGCACGCTCAAACGATCCGGCCCGTGCAGCGATAACGGCCAGTTTGCTCCCGTTTATCGGCGATTTACCGTTTTTTTCGCGTCAATTGCGTGTCTTACGCTGCGCTACAATCCTTGCCATGTTGACCGAACGGCTTTTCGCACGCTCGGCGCGGCCGCCGGTTTCGTCCGGCGAGTCCTCGCCGTCCCGCTGGCACCACGGACCGTGGTGGTCCAATTCCTATTTGCTCACGCCGCTCCTGTCGATCCTGGTGTTCCTGGTCGTCATGAGTCTGATCCTCTGGAGCCTGAACCGGCGCGAACAGCAGCAGCAGGAAGACACGCTCTATCGCAACGTCGCGTGGGCGCAGCAGCAGATCCGCCTGTCGATGACGGGCGCGCAGGAGCAATTGCAAGCGCTCGCGCGCGACCTCGTCGCGGGCCACAACGATCCGCAGTCGTTCCAGACTTCGACCACGGACATCATGCAGGGGCATCCCGAGATCCTCTACATGAACTGGTACACGAGCCAGGAGCAGCCGCGCTGGCCCAATACCGCGCTGCCCGTGTTCGGCCAGCGCCTCGCCAAGCCCAACGACCAGCAGATGGACGAAGCCGTGAAGGCGGCCTTCGCGGAGGCGCGCTCGACGCGCCGCCAGGTGTACTCCGATCTCATCTACGACGATCTCGGCAACGGCTACATCACGCTGCAGACGCCGGTCTATCGCGACCGCGACTTCCTCGGCACGATCGCGGCAGTGTTTTCGATCGAAGGGATCCTCAAGCACGACATCCCGCCCGAGCTGTCCGCCAAGTACAAGATCACGATTCTCGACGCGAACAATCGCGAACTCGCCACCACCTCCACGCGGCCGCGCCTGCCGCGCGACGTCTACTACGACCTGCCGCTCGATCCGCCGGGCCAGGGCGTGTCGGTGCGCGTGTATTCGTATCCGCAGATGACCAACTTCACGAACAATACGCTCGTGTGGCTGGTCGCCGGTTTGTCGTGTTTCGTGCTGTGGAGCCTGTGGAGTCTGTGGAAGCACACGCGCCAGCGTTTCGAGGCGCAGCAGGCGCTCTACGCCGAAGCGTTTTTCCGCCGCGCCATGGAAAACTCGGTGCTGATCGGCATGCGCGTGCTCGACATGCATGGCCGCATCACGCACGTGAACCCCGCGTTCTGCCGCATGACCGGCTGGGACGAAAGCGATCTCGTCAGCAAGAACGCGCCGTTCCCGTACTGGCCGCGCGACGCCTATCCGGAGATGCAGCGCCAGCTCGACATGACACTGCGCGGCAAGGCGCCCTCGTCGGGGTTCGAACTGCGCGTGCGGCGCAAGGACGGGTCGCTGTTCCATGCGCGCCTCTATGTGTCGCCGCTCATCGACAGCTCGGGCCGCCAGACCGGCTGGATGTCGTCGATGACGGACATCACCGAACCGAAGCGCGCGCGCGAGGAACTCGCCGCCGCGCACGAGCGCTTCACGACCGTGCTCGAAAGCCTCGATGCGGCCGTGTCCGTGCTCGCCGCCGACGAAGCCGAGCTGCTGTTCGCGAACCGCTATTACCGCCATCTGTTCGGCATCCGCCCCGACGGCCATCTCGAACTGGCGGGCGGCGGCGGCTTCGACTCGGCGAGCGCCTCGTCGGACTCGATCGACATGGTCGATGCGTACGCGGGCCTGCCCGCCGCCGCGCTGACCGAGAGCGCGGCCGACGCGCAAGAGGTCTACGTCGAGAGCATCCAGAAGTGGTTCGAAGTGCGCCGCCAGTACATCCAGTGGGTCGACGGCCACCTCGCGCAGATGCAGATCGCCACCGACATCACGACGCGCAAGCAAGCCCAGGAACTCGCGCGCCAGCAGGACGAAAAGCTGCAGTTCACGAGCCGCCTGATGACGATGGGCGAAATGGCGTCGTCGCTCGCGCATGAATTGAACCAGCCGCTCGCCGCGATCAACAACTACGCATCGGGTACGGTGGCGCTCGTGAAGTCGGGGCGCGCTGCGCCCGAGAACCTGCTGCCGGTGCTCGAAAAGACGGCCCAGCAGGCGGTGCGCGCGGGCATGATCATCAAGCGCATCCGCGAGTTCGTGAAGCGCAGCGAGCCCAAGCGCCAGGCCACGCGCGTGGCCGACATCGTCGCCGACGCGGTCGGCCTCGCCGAGCTCGAAGCGAGAAAGCGGCGCATCCGCATCATCACCGACATGCGCTCGCGCATGCCGGTCATCTACGTCGATCCGGTGCTGATCGAGCAGGTGCTCGTGAACCTGCTCAAGAACGGCGCCGAAGCGATGGCCGAGGCGCGCCCGAATGCGGTCGATCCGGTGATCCGTGTGATCGTCAAGCGCGATGGCGGCAACGTCTGCATCAGCGTGGTCGACCAGGGACCGGGCGTCGACGAGGCCACCGCCGAGCGTCTGTTCGAACCGTTTTACAGCACCAAGTCCGACGGCATGGGCATGGGGCTCAACATTTGCCGCTCGATCATCGAATCGCATCGAGGGCGCCTGTGGGTGGTCAACAACGTCGCAGAAGACGGCCACATCACCGGAGCCACGTTCCATTGCAGTCTGCCGATCGGCGATCCAGACGGCCCGCGGCGTTACGACGGGTCCGACGAGCCGACACCACAAACCGTTACGGGAGAGCCATGAACAGCCCAGTCATCACCCAGGAAACTGTCTTCGTCGTCGACGACGACGAAGCCGTGCGCGATTCGCTGCGCTGGCTGCTCGAAGCGAACGGCTACCGCGTGCAATGCTTCATGAGCGCGGAAGAGTTCCTCGAGGCGTACCAGCCTGCGCAGCAGGCCGGCCAGATCGCGTGCCTGATTCTGGACGTGCGGATGCAGGGCATGAGCGGTCTCGAACTGCAGGAGCGCCTGATCGCCGAGAACGCATCGCTGCCGATCATCTTCGTGACCGGCCACGGCGACGTGCCGATGGCCGTCTCGACGATGAAGAAGGGCGCGATGGACTTCATCGAAAAGCCGTTCGACGAAGCCGAACTGCGCAAGCTCGTCGAGCGCATGCTCGACAAGGCGCGCAGCGAAAGCACCAACGTCGCGCAGCAGCGCGCGGCCGCCGAGCGTCTGGGCAAGCTCACGGCGCGCGAGCATCAGGTGCTCGAGCGCATCATCGCGGGCCGCCTGAACAAGCAGATCGCCGACGACCTCGGCATCAGCATCAAGACCGTCGAGGCGCACCGCGCCAACATCATGGAAAAGCTCAACGTCAACACGGTCGCCGACCTGCTGCGTCTCGCGCTGTCCAACAAGCCCCAGCAAGCGCAGCAGTAAGCGCTGCACGCGCCGGCCCGAACGTGGGCCGGCGCGAGAATCGCCCTCCTTCCCCTCGCTCGCGAGCATCACCTGGCCCTAACCGGTTGGGCCACGCGCGGACGGTATAATGGTCAACTTCGCTGCGGCGCGCCCCACGCGCCTTTTCGTGTCGCCAGCGCCGCTGCCGCCGGCGCCGCGCGCGAGCGCTCCCGCATTGCCAACTGCCCATTCTCGACCTCTCGACCGACCATGACAGCCACTCTGATCGACGGCCTCGCCCTCTCCAAGTCCCTGCGCACCGACGTCGCCACGCGCGCCGCCGCTCTCACCGCTCGCGGCCACCAGCCGGGCCTCGCCGTCGTGCTCGTCGGCGACAATCCGGCGAGCGAAGTCTACGTGCGCAACAAGGTGAAGGCCTGCGAGGACAACGGCCTGCATTCGTCGTACGACCGCTATCCGGCCTCGCTCTCCGAAGCCGACCTGCTCAAGCGCATCGACGAGCTGAACCGCGACCCGAAGATCCACGGCATCCTCGTGCAACTGCCGCTGCCCAAGCATATCGACAGCCACAAGGTGATCGAGGCGATCGCGCCGGAGAAGGATGTCGACGGCTTTCACGTGGCCAACGCGGGCGCGCTGATGACCGGCCAGCCGCTGTTTCGTCCGTGCACGCCGTACGGCGTGATGAAGATGTTCGGGGCCTACAAGATCGACCTGACCGGCGCGAACGCGGTCGTGATCGGCCGCTCGAACATCGTCGGCAAGCCGATGGCGATGCTGCTGCTCGACGCGGGCGCAACCGTCACGATCTGCCATAGCAAGACGCGCGACCTCGCCGCGCATACGCGCAATGCGGACGTCGTCGTCGCTGCGGTCGGCAAGCGCAACATCCTGAGCGCCGACATGGTCAAGCCGGGCGCCACCGTCATCGACGTCGGCATGAACCGCGACGACGCGGGCAAGCTGTGCGGCGACGTCGATTTCGCGGGCGTGAAGGAAGTCGCCGGCTACATCACGCCGGTGCCGGGCGGCGTCGGCCCGATGACCATCACGATGCTGCTCGTCAACACGATCGAAGCCGCCGAACGCGCGGCCGGCGGCGCGTAAGCATTCTCGCTTCAACGCAGGCGGCAGGCTTGTCGCCTGCCTGTCCGTCGCCCCCTCGCTCCCAGCGCCGCTCGCGCGTGCGCCTCGCCCTTGCAGTAGCATCTCCCCATGCAGAGGTGAGCCACCGTGCAAGCCGGCCCCCGCCTCGCCGTCCAGGCCGGACATCTGTTAATTTCTCTATCTTGTCCCGGTTGGAAAGCGCGCACGGCGCCCCAATAATCCGCATGACGGGGTGCGTTGCGTCCCCGGCCACCACAACCTTCGCGACAGACAGGAAGCACCATGGCTAATACTCCCTCCCGGCACGATAATCCGCTGCTCGACTTCACCGGCCTGCCGCGTTTTGGCGAGATCCGGCCCGAGCATGTGACCCCGGCCATCGACGTGCTGCTTGCCGATGCCAAAGCCGCCGTCGAGCGCGCCGCCGAGCCGATGACGCCGGCGCAGTGGAGCGACGTCGTCGAGCCCGTCGAGCGCGCGAGCGAGCCGTTTTCGCGTGCGTGGGGTGCCGTCGGCCATCTGAACGCCGTCGCGGACACGCCGGAGCTGCGTGCCGTCTACGGCGAGAACCTGCCGCGCGTGACGGAATTCTGGGCGAGCGTCGGCCAGAACCTCGCGCTCTACGAGAAATACAAGGGCATCGCGGCGAGCAACACGTTTGGCGTGCTGAGCGGCGAGCGCAAGAAGATTCTCGATAACTCGCTGCGCGACTTCCGTCTGTCCGGCGCCGAGTTGCCCGAAGACCAGAAGCCGCGCTTCGCCGAACTGCAGGAGCGCCAGGCGGCGCTCGCCAAGGCGTTTTCCGATCACGTGCTCGACGCGACCAACGCCTACGCGTTCGTCGCCACGAGCGAGGCCGAACTCGCCGGCCTGCCCGAGGACGTGATCGCCGCCGCCCGCGAAGCTGCCGAGCGCGACGACAAGCCGGGCTGGAAATTCACGCTGCACTTCCCGTCGTATTTCCCGGTGCTGCAGTACTCGGAAAATCGCGCGATGCGCGAGACGATGTACCGCGCGTACGTGACGCGCGCCTCCGAACTCGGCCCGACTTACGGCGGCGGCAAGCCCGAATGGGACAACACGGAAATCATCGCCGAGCAGATGAAGTTGCGCGCCGAGGAAGCGAAGATGCTCGGCTACAACAACTTCGCCGAAGTGTCGCTCGCGCCGAAGATGGCCGAGTCGCCGCAGCAGGTGATGAGCTTCCTCGAAGACCTCGCGACGCGCGCGCGTCCGCACGCGGAGCAAGACTGGCAGGAACTGCGCGAATTCGCGGCCGGCGAGCTGGGTCTCGCCGATCTGCAGCCGTGGGACATGGCGTTCGCCGCCGAGCGCCTGCGCCAGAAGCGCTATTCGTTCTCCGAGAACGAAGTGAAACAGTACTTCCCCGAAGACTTCGTGCTGCCGGGCCTCTTCAAGGTCACCGAAGCCCTGTTTGGCGTACGCATCCGCGACGACAGCGCCCCGGTCTGGCATCCGGACGTGCGCTTTTTCCGCGTCGAGAATCCCGATGGCACGCTGGTCGCGCAGTTCTACCTCGACATGTACGCGCGCGAGGGCAAGCGCGGCGGCGCCTGGATGGACGATGCGCGCTCGCGCCGCAAGCTCGACACGAACCAGGTCCAAACGCCGGTCGCGTATCTGACCTGCAACTTCTCGGCGCCGGTCGGCGGCAAGCCCGCCTGCTTCACGCACGACGAAGTCATCACGCTGTTCCACGAGTTTGGGCACGGCCTGCATCACATGCTCACGCGCGTCGATGAACTCGCGGTGTCGGGCATCAACGGCGTCGAGTGGGATGCCGTCGAGCTGCCCTCGCAGTTCATGGAGAACTTCTGCTGGGAGTGGGACGTGCTCAGCGAAATGACCTCGCACGTCGATACGGCCAAGCCGCTGCCGCGCGAACTGTTCGACAAGATGCTCGCGGCGAAGAACTTCCAGAGCGGGCTGGGCACGCTGCGCCAGATCGTGTTCTCGATGTTCGACATGGCGCTGCACGTCGATTTCGATCCCTCGGGCAAGGACAGCGTGATCGACGTCGCGCGCGAGATCAACGAACGCTATCACGTCGTGCCGCAAGCGCCGTTCTCGCGCTGGCCCGACACGTTCAGCCACATCTTCGCGGGCGGCTATGCCGCGGGCTACTACAGCTACAAGTGGGCCGAAGTGTTGTCGGCTGACGCCTACGCGGCATTCGAAGAGGCCGCCGAACTCGCGAAGTCGAGCGTGCTCGATGCCGCAACCGGCACGCGTTATCGCAAGGAGATTCTCGAAGTCGGCGGCAGCCGTCCGGCGATGGAATCGTTCAAGGCGTTCCGCGGCCGCGAGCCGCAGATCGATGCGCTGCTGCGTCACAACGGCATGACGCAGCCCCCGGCGCAGTAAGCGCGCGTAGTGATTCCGGCTGCATCAGCGATGCAGCCGGAAATCGACCTCGGCCGGCCGCCCTTCGAGCGCAAGCGTCGCGCGCGCCGCCGGCGAGCGGCTCACCACCTTCCCACGACTCACCACCGCGAGCCGCGCGGCACGCAGACGAATCGCCTCGACCGCATCGCGCGCATCGAGCACCACGCAGTTCGCCGCGCAACCCGGCGCAATGCCATACCCCTCCAGTCCGAGAATCTTCGCCGCGTTGAGCGTCACCGCGTCGAAGCAAGCGCGCGTCGCCGCGACGCCCGTCATCTGCGCGACGTGCAGGCCCATATGCGCCACTTCGAGCATGTCGCCCGAACCGAAGCTGTACCACGGGTCCATCACGCAGTCGTGGCCGAACGCGACATCAATCCCCGCCGCCATCAACTCGGGCACACGCGTCATGCCGCGTCGCTTCGGGTAGGTGTCCGAGCGACCCTGCAGCGTGATGTTGATGAGCGGATTGGCAATCGCGGCGACGCCCGCCTCGCGCATCAGCGGCAGCAGCTTGCTCACGTAGTAGTTGTCCATCGAATGCATCGACGTCAGATGCGAGCCGGCGACGCGACCGTACAGACCGAGACGGTGGGTCTCGGCCGCCAGCGTTTCGATGTGACGCGAGAGCGGGTCGTCGGATTCGTCGCAGTGCATGTCGACGCGCAGCCCCTTTTGCGCCGCGAACTCGCACAGCAGCCGTACCGACTGCGCGCCGTCGGCCATCGTGCGCTCGAAGTGCGGAATGCCGCCGACCACATCGACACCGAGCGCGATCGCGCGCTTGAGATTGTCGAACGCACCGGGGCTGCGCAACAGCCCGTCCTGCGGAAAGGCCACCAGTTGCAGGTTCAGATAGGGCGCCACGCGGCGCTTCACTTCGAGCAAGGCCTCGACGGCCAGCAGACGCTCGTCGCACACGTCGACATGAGTGCGGATCGCGAGCAGACCGCGCGCGACGGCCCAGTCGCAATACTCGAGCGCGCGCTCGACCAGTGCCTCCTGCGTGAGATGCGGCTTGAGCTCGCCCCACAGCGCAATGCCTTCGAGCAGCGTGCCCGACTCGTTCACGCGCGGCAGTCCGTACGAGAGCGTGGCGTCCATGTGGAAGTGGGCATCGACGAACGGCGCGCTCACGAGCGAACCGGCGGCGTCGATCTCGTCGTGCGCAGTCGTGTCGATACGCGGTTCGACCGCGACGATGCGGCCCGCGTCGATACCGATGTCGAACGGACCCTCCTGGCCGGCAGGCGGATGCGCGAGCGTCGCGCGGCGGATGATCAAGTCCATGGGCGGCTCCACTGGGTGTCGAACGATTTTATCGGCATTGGCGCCGCAAAGGCGTGGCGCGCACGGCTTCATCTGTACTGGCGAGCGCACGCGCCACCGTACCGTAATCGAGATAACCGCTCGCCTATACTCGTTTGCTTCTGAAGGAGCGCGTCAAACCATGAAAACCATCGGCGTTATCGGCGGCATGAGCTGGGAATCGTCGGCCGAGTATTACCGGCTGCTCAACCGGACCGCGAAGGCGCGGCTCGGCGGCCATCACAACGCGCGCAGCCTGATGCTGACTGTCGAGTTCGACACCATCGAAGCACTGCAGCGCGCGGGCGACTGGCAAGCGCTGGGCGAACAGATGGCCGATGCCGCCGTGCGGCTCGAACGCGGCGGCGCCGACATCGTGCTGCTCGCGACCAACACGATGCATCGTGTGCATGCAGCGATCGAAGCGGTGATTTCGGTGCCCTTCCTGCATATCGCGGACCCGACCGGCGAGGCGCTGCGCGCGGCGGGCGTCGGTCGCGTCGGACTGCTCGGCACACGCTATACGATGGAACAGGACTTCTATGTGGGGCGCCTGCGCGAACGACATGGCATCGAGACCGTCGTGCCAAACGCCGACGATCGCAACGACGTGCACCGGATCATCTACGACGAGTTGTGCCACGGCGTCTGCGACGACGCCTCGCGGCGCATCTATCGACGCGTGATCGAAGACCTCGCGGCGCGCGGCGCCGAGGCGGTGATTCTGGGCTGTACGGAGATCACGTTGCTGATTGGCGCGCAGGATTCGGCGCTGCCTGTGTTCGATACGACCGCGCTGCATGCGCAGGCTGCAGTGGATTGGGCGATTCGGGCTTAGCGGGCCGACGTCGCACATCGCCTTCACGGGTCCCCCGGCCACTCCTGCCAGCACGTTCGACATGCGCGCGATACCCACGCGAATCGAGGCCGTCTCGTTTTGGCTGCGCTCACGGGCGCTCATAGCCAAACGCGCGTGGCTTAACATGACCGGACTGCGCGTCCGTCGTTGGGCGTCAGACGATGCGTTGGCCGACGCCCCGGTTCGTGCTCAATGGCGTACGCCGCTGTGGACCGATGCACGAGACGAGGAGTTCGCGCTGAGCGCCGGCAAGGTCCATAACCTGAGGATAGCGGCCCGCGCGTTCGACGGCGTCGTCGTTCCGGCCGGACAATGCCTGAGTTTCTGGCGACAAATGGGACGCCCCACTGCGCGACGCGGTTACGTCCGCGGACGCGAAATCCGGGCGGGCTGTATCGTGCCGGTCGTGGCCGGCGGTATCTGCCAGATCTCGAATGCACTGGCGACTTGCGCGACACGCGCCGGTTTCGAACTGGTCGAGCGGCACGTACATAGCGCGCTCGTCGAGTCGCCGGCAGATCAGGGCGACTATACCGACGCGACCGTCTTCTGGAATTACATCGACCTTCGCGTGCGAGCGACGGTGCCCTGGCGTCTCGAAGTCGAACTCGCCGAATCCGAGCTGGTGCTGACGATACGCACTGCGGACCCCGCGTCGCCCGAAACGCAACATCCACGTCAGGTGCCATTTCGCGTCGCGACTCCGCAACAGAAGTCAATGCGAGCTGCACGCAGTTGCCTCACCTGCGGTCAAACCGGTTGCTTCCGGAACCGCCCTGAAGCTTCGACGCACGCCCGCACGGCATGGCTGCTGGATAGCCGTACCGAAGAGTTCGACCAATGGTTGCTCACCCAATCGGCCACTACCGTGGAGCGCCTGTCGCCGGTGCCGCCGCGCAAGTTGCCGGGGTGGATTCTGCGAACGCTTTACCGGCGCCATTCACACCCGTTCGCCTGGGTTAGCCTGCTCCGCGCGCCATGGCTGCGCTGGTGGAGACGCAAGCCCGGAGAACGGCAGGCGGCGCAGCTTGCTGCCCGCCGCCGGCTCGCCCAGGTGTATGCCCGCCGACTGCGGCCCGAGCACACCCATCTGGTAGTCGATCACGGACTATTGCCGCATCTCTATCGTCTCGGCGTACTGGGCGGTCGAAGCTACGACGTACTCGCGCGCGAGCTGCCGATGGATGAGATTCAGCGGCGGCTCGATGCGGCCCACCGACAAGCTGCCGCATCCGCCGCATCCGCCGCATCAACGTTCGGTGAATTTCGTGCCGATCCTGCGCTCGTTGATGCCGAGTTGCGGGCAATGCATCGCGCACGCACGATTGTCACTGCGCATGCGGACGTGGCCCGGCATTGGAGAACGCGTCAGCACAATGTGGTGCAGTTGTCGTGGTGTGTTGCGCCGGTCATCGCCCATCCTCGCCGCCAGCGAATCGCGAACGAGCCTGCGCTCGTCGTGTTCCCTGCCAGTGCGTTAGCGCGCAAAGGCGCATATGAATTGGCCGCGGCGTTGTCAGGCGTGAAATGCCGTCTGCGTGTCTTGGGTTCGTTCTGCGAGGATCCCGCGCTGTGGCATGGGATCGACGTCCACTATGGACGCTACACCGATGACTGGCTGGAGCACGCCGATCTGGTCGTGTTGCCGGCCCATGTGGAACACTCGCCGCGCGCGCTCCTGCAGGCGCTGGCCGCGCAAATCCCCGTCATTGCAACGAGCGCGTGTGGATTGGTTGCCGGGACAACAGGCCTGAACCTCGTGCCGGCGAGCGATGTACTGGCGTTGCGTCGGGCAATCGTCGACCTGCTTTGATCGCACGAGCGCTGAAAAACAAAAAAGGGTTACACGCCTATGCGTTGTAACCCTTCGATGTCTGGTTGCGGGGGTAGGATTTGAACCTACGACCTTCGGGTTATGAGCCCGACGAGCTGCCAGACTGCTCCACCCCGCGTCCGTCAAGAAAAGCTATTGTACGTGCTGGCACGCGGTACGTCAAACGTTTTATGCATACGCATCACAAATATCGCGCGGCGCGTGGCGTAGGCGAAGCGCCCCTTCGGTCCCTGCTTTTTCCTCGCCCGAATGTGCCGCGAGGAATTGCTCTGCATTCCGAACAAACCGCTATTTCGCTTCGTTCTCGATAAGCAGCTTGACATCCGCCATCCACTCAAGCCAGCCCTCCTCGGTGCGAATCCCCGCGCGCAAGATTGCGTACTGCAGTTGCTGCGATCGCGACAACGTCGGCGCGCCGAAGTCGCGCTGCTCGATCGCGCGATAGACCGCCAGGCGCTCGCGATGCCCTTCGACGAGCCGCCGCAGCCCCTCCTCGATCCCAAGCGGTCCGATCGCGGCGTCGGCGCGCAATTTAAGCAAGAACAGATAGCGCTCGTCGACCGGCACTTCTGTATCCCTGACCCAGCGCACCACTTCTTCTCGCCCGGCAGGCAGCACGTAGTAGACCTTCTTGCGCAAGCCCGCTGCAGCGCCCTCCTCGTCCACCGCGACCCAACCGGACTCCACCATGCGACCCAGTTCGCGATAAATCTGCTGATGGGTCGCGTGCCAGAAATAGCCGATCGCGCGGTCGAAGCGACGCGCGAGGTCGTAGCCCGACGAGGGCTTTTCCAGCAAGGCGATGAGGATGGCGTGAGGTGTAGACATGGCGCAATTTTAACCGGGACGCGCACCACTGATCTGACGGATCGCGCCCTTTGAAGGTATGGAGCGGAGACACTATGCAACTGGTTGCATACTTTGTCCAGCTTTGCTATGGTTAGCCTGACGGGTGGCCCCCTGTTTCGGCCCCCAGACTACACTTCGCGTCGCGACTGCGCCGCGTCACTTCAGGAGATAGCTCATGTCCCTCCCCGCCGTGTTGCGACGGGGCCTGTCGATTCCCGTCGTCGGCTCACCGCTGTTCATCATCTCGAACCCCGATCTCGTCATCGCGCAGTGCAAGGCTGGCGTGGTCGGCTCGTTCCCGGCGCTCAACGCGCGGCCCGCTCACGTGCTCGACGAGTGGCTCGAGCGCATCACGACCGAACTCGCCGACTACAACGCGAAGAACCCGGACAAGCCGGCCGCGCCGTTCGCCGTGAACCAGATCGTCCACAAGTCAAATGACCGGCTCCAGCAGGATCTGATGGTGTGCGCGAAGTACAAGGTGCCGATCATCATCACGTCGCTGGGCGCGAGCGAAGAAGTCAATCAAGCGGTGCATTCGTGGGGCGGCATCGTGCTCCATGACGTGATCAACAATCGGTTCGCCAAGAAGGCCATCGAGAAAGGCGCAGACGGCCTGATCGCCGTGGCGGCCGGTGCCGGCGGCCATGCGGGCACGCTGTCGCCGTTCGCGCTCGTGCACGAGATCCGCGAGTGGTTCGACGGTCCGCTGCTGCTCTCGGGCGCAATCGGCAACGGCAATGCAATTCTCGCGGCCCAGGCTGCGGGCGCCGACCTCGCGTATGTCGGCTCGGCGTTCATCGCGACGAATGAAGCCAACGCGATCGATGGCTACAAGCAGATGATCGTCGACAGCAATGCGGCCGACATCATCTACTCGAACCTCTTTACGGGCGTGCACGGCAACTATCTGCGCCAGAGCATCGTCGCGAGCGGGCTCGACCCCGATGCGCTGCCGCAATCGGATCCGTCGAAGATGAATTTCGGCTCGGGCGACGGTTCGAAGGCCAAGGCATGGAAGGATATCTGGGGTTCGGGCCAGGGCATCGGTGCGGTCAAGCAGATCGTCCCGGCCGCAGAACTGGTGGCGCGTCTCGCACGCGAATATCACGGCGCGCGTGAACGCCTCGGACTCGCCGCGCCGGTAGAGGCACGCAGTGAGGATGTCGCGGAGGCGTAAGCGCTGCGCTTTGTGTCACGCAGGCCGGGCTCGCATGCCCGGCCTTTTTTGATCCGCGGTAGCTCTTCACGGACTCGTTGTTTCGCATCGATACCAGGTTGTCCAAACCAACCGGCGAGCAAACTCTCCCTGCCGAACCCTCCCCACCGTTTCAGTCCCGCGTCTCCCGCGAGCGGCTATCATTACGGACAACATGCGCCCTTCGCGGCGTCCGCCCCATCCGTAACGGCTCATCGCCTCGCTATCGAAATGAAAATCGCAACGTGGAACGTCAATTCGCTGAAGGTCCGCCAGCAACACGTCATCGACTGGCTCCAGCAGAGCGGCACCGACGTGCTGTGCCTGCAGGAACTCAAGATGCCCGACGAGAAGTTCCCGCGCGCCGAGCTGGAGGCCCACGGCTACCGCAGCTGGTTCGCTGGCCAGAAAACCTATAACGGCGTCGGCATCCTCGTGCGCGAGGGCCTGTTCGCCGATGAAGCGACCGTCGTGCGCAACATCCCCGCCTTCGACGACCCGCAACAGCGCGTGATCGCGGTGACGATCGGCGATGTGCGTGTGATCAGCGCGTATTTCCCGAACGGTCAGGCGCCCGGCACCGACAAGTTCGCGTACAAGCTGCGCTGGCTCGACGCGATGCACGACTGGCTCGCCGAAGAACTCAAGCGCTACCCGAAGCTGGCGCTGCTCGGCGACTACAACATCGCGCCCGAAGACCGCGATGTGCACGACCCGAAGGCGTGGGAAGGCCAGAATCTCGTGTCGCCCGAAGAACGCGCGCAGTTCACGCGGCTCATCGAGCTGGGCTTCGTCGATGCGTTCCGCCAGTTCGAGCAGCCCGAAAAGACCTTCACGTGGTGGGACTACCGGATGTTCGCGTTCCGCCGCAACGCGGGGCTGCGCATCGACCACATTCTGTTGTCGCCCGCGCTCGCCCCGCTGTGCACCGCATGCGAGGTCGACAAGACCCCGCGCAAGTGGGAGCAACCGTCCGATCACACGCCCGTGATCGCGCAGCTCACCACTTAAGCCTGAGCGGCGCTCACCACGTGTGCGCCGTGTCCTTGTCGAGACACGTCCACAGAAACCGGTAGACGAGCGCATCGTACTTCGCGTGTTCGAGCGCATCGCTGCCGGGGCCATGCCCGCCTTCGGTGTTCTCCAGATACCAGACCTCGGCGTGGCCCTGCTTCTGCATGCGGGCCACCATCTTGCGCGCGTGGCCGGGATGCACGCGATCGTCGCTCGTCGAGGTCGTGAAGAGCACGGGCGGATACGCCACCGCCGCTTCGACGCGTTGATACGGCGAATACGCGGCCAGTGCGTTCGCTTCGTCGGGGGCCTCGGATGCGTCGGGGTCGCCGTATTCGTCGAGCCACGACGCGCCCGCGTGCAGCAGCGGATAGCGCAGCATGTCGAGCAGCGGCACTTCGCACACGACCGCGCCAAACAGCGCCGGGCGCTGCACCATGCACGCCGCCACGAGCAAGCCGCCGTTGCTGCCACCCTTGATGCCGAGTTGCGCCGCGCTCGTCACGCCATCGGCGATCAGTTGCTCCGCGACGGCGATGAAGTCGTCGAAGGAGCGCTGCCGATGCTCGCGCTGCGCGCCGACGTGCCACTCGGTTCCGTACTCGCCGCCGCCGCGGATATGCGCGACGACCAGCACGCCACCCTCGTCGAGCCAGCCGATGCCCGAGCCGACCAGGTACTGCGGCGTGAGCGCAATGGCAAAGCCGCCGTAGCCGGTGAGCAGGCACGGGCGCGGTGCGCGTGCGTCGCCTTCGAGCGCGGCGCGCGGGCCGATCACCGTGTACGGCACGCGCGTGCCGTCGGCCGAGGTGGCGTGCGAGCGGATCACGGTGAGCGGCGTCGCATCGAACTGGGTCGGCCAGCGATCGATCAGCTCCCACTCGTGCAGGTCCTGCGCGGCGAGATCCGCGAGCCAGTATTCGGGCGGCTGCAGGTAATCGTCGACGTCGATATAGACCTCGTCGTCGAGCGTGTCCTCGATCGGCGAGACTTCGACCTGCGCACTCGCGCGCGCCGGAAACTCGCGCGAATGCCAATGCGGGGTGCCGTCGGCATCGACGGCAGGTTGCCACAGCATCGTGCGGCTTTGCACGTCGTCGAGCCACGAAACGATCAGCCAGTTGCGCGTGTGCGTCCACTCGCAGGCCGAGGTGACGGCGCTCGGCGCGAACAGCGTCGTGAAGTTGCGCGCACCGGCAAGAAACGCGTCCTCGCGGATCGCGAGCAGCGCGCCGCCCGGGTAGGCCACGCCCTCGCAGTCCCAGTCGAGACGCGGTTCGAGCAGCAGCCATTCGTGCCACGCGCCGACCGACACATGCGACGGCACTTCATAGCGCACCCACGCGCCCTCTTCGTCGAGCCGGAACATGTGCGAGTCGAAGAAATCGACGCTGCGCACCACCGAATGGCGCTGCTCGACCGGATCGTAGTCGGCCTCGACGCTGATGTCGTCGAACTCACCGCGAAACACGATCGGCGCGCCGGCGAGCGCGCTGCCGCGCGTCCAGCGCCGCACCTCGCGCGGGTAGCCCGAGCGCGTGAGCGTCTTCTTGCCGTGGTCCCAGCCGACGTAGACCGTGTCGCGATCGATCCACGACACCGTATGCTTGCCTTCGACTGCGATCTCGAAGCCGCCTTCGACGAACTCGCGACGCTCGATATCGAACTCGCGCACGACGACGGCATCGGCGCCACCGTCCGAGAGCTGGATCAGCGCGCGGTCGCCGTCGGGATAGAGGATGTCGATGCCCGCACAGACCCACGACATGTCCTCGGCCTCGCCCAGCGCATCGAGGTCGATCAGCAGTTGCCACTGCGGCTCGCGCGCGCGCCACGCGGCCCAGGGCGTGCGCCGCCACAAGCCCTTGGGATTGTCCTCGTCTTCCCAGAAGTCGTACGCCCAGTCGCGCCAGCGGGTCGGGATCACGGGTCGCTCGCGCGGCAAATAGGCTTGTCCGAGGCGTTTGGCGAGCGCATCGAAGCGCGCGCCGCCCTGCCACATGCCACGCGTGCGCGTGTTCTGACCTTCGACCCACGCAATCACGGCGGAGTCATCGAGCGATTCGAGAGACTGGAAGGGATCGGCCTCGGCGGGCCAGGGGGAGGTGACGGGCATAATCGACGCTTCGCTGAAGGAACAGCGTCGATTATGCCCTGTGCGCGTGTCGCGTCACTCCAGGTTCAGTTCCTGGATCTTGCGGGTGATGGTGTTGCGGCCGATGCCGAGCCGCTCGGCCGCTTCGACCTTGCGTCCGCGCGTGAAGTCGAGCGCTTCGCGGATCACGGCCGCTTCGAAACGGCGTGACAGTTCGTCCATCACGTCAGCGCTGTTCTCGCGCAACAACCGCGCGACCTCGGTGCGCAAGCCACTTTCCCAGATGCTGACCGGCCCGGGCTGGATGACACCCGCAGCGCCCGCCGCAGCACCGGCGATCGGCGCCGCGCCGGGCGTGGCCGCCGCGGTGCTGCCGCCGTTGAGCGCCCCGAATGCCGCCGTGTGCGGCGCGTGCGATGCGTCGGTGCCCGCCATGGCGGCCTCGGCGGTTGCCGCCCCGTGCGCCGGCACGAGATCGGGCGGCAAATCCTTGACCTCGATGGTCTGCGCGGGCGCCATCACCGTGAGCCAGTTGGCGAGGTTCTCGAGTTGCCGCACGTTGCCCGGAAACGGCAGCGACGACATATAGGCGAGCGTCTCGTCGGAGACGCGCTTGGGCTCGACGCCGAGTTCGCGCGCACTCTTTTGCAGGAAATGGCGCGTGAGCAGCGCAATGTCCTCGCTGCGCTCGCGCAGTGCGGGCAGACGCAGGCGGATCACGTTTAGGCGGTGATACAGATCCTCGCGAAAAAGTCCCTGACGCACGCGTGTCTCGAGATTCTGGTGAGTCGCCGCGATCACGCGCACGTTCGCGCGCAGCGGGTTGTGACCGCCCACGCGATAGAACTGGCCATCCGAGAGCACGCGCAGCAAACGCGTCTGCAGATCGAACGGCATGTCGCCGATTTCGTCGAGAAAGAGCGTGCCGTTCTCGGCTTGTTCGAAGCGGCCCTGGCGCATCGCCTGGGCGCCCGTGAACGCACCGCGTTCGTGGCCGAACAGTTCGGACTCCAGCAGATCTTTCGGAATTGCCGCGGTGTTGAGCGCAATGAACGGACCGTTCGCGCGTGGGCTATGTCGGTGCAGAGCACGCGCGACAAGCTCCTTGCCGGTGCCCGATTCACCGGTGATCAGCACGGTCGCCGCCGAGTGCGAGAGCCGGCCGATCGCGCGGAACATGTCCTGCATGGCGGGCGCCTGACCGAGCATCTCGGGTGTTTCGGCCGGACGCTCGTCCCATTGCTGCTCGCCGCGCATGCTTTCGTCGACGGCGCGGCGAATCAGCTCGACCGCCTTGTCGACATCGAAGGGCTTGGCGAGATACTCGAACGCGCCGCCCTGAAATGCAGCGACGGCACTGTCGAGATCGGAGAACGCCGTCATGATGATGACCGGCAGCCCCGGCACGCGCTCGCGCACGGTCTGCAGCAGTTCGAGCCCGGAGCCGCCGGGCATGCGGATATCGGAGACGAGCACCTGCGGGCTGTCGTGGTCGAGCGCGCCAGCCGCCTCGCGCACGTTCGAGAAACTGCGGGTCGCGAAGTTCTCGCGCGCCAGGGCCTTTTCGAGCACCCAGCGGATCGATTGATCGTCGTCTACTATCCAGATCGGCTTCATAAGGTCGGTCAGAAGTCTTGAGGGTGTCGGTGTCAGAAGTCGAGCGGAAGCAAGATACGAAATTCAGTGTGACCGGGCCGGCTGTCCACTTCGATCAAACCGTCGTGCTGTTGCACGAAAGTCTGCGCGAGCGTGAGGCCCAGACCGCTACCCTCCTCGCGCCCCGAAACGAGCGGATAGAAGATGCGGTCGCGGATTTCCTCAGGAATGCCTGGCCCGTTGTCAGTGATATGCAAGTCCAGTGCCAGCTTGCAAAGACGTTTCGCGATCGTCACCTTGCGCGCGACGCGCGTGCGGATTTCGATGCGCGCATCGCCCTCCACGATGCGTTCGCGCAACGCCTGGGCCGCGTTGCGCACGATGTTGAGCACGGCCTGGATCAGTTGTTCCTTGTCGCCGCGCAGGTCGGGCACGCTCACGTCGTAGTCGCGCTCGACCGTGAGGCCGCGCGGAAACTCCGCGAGAATCACGGCGCGCACGCGCTCGCAGACCTCGTGGATATTCACGTCGCCGACGATGTGCGGATGCCGGTGCGGTTCGAGCAGGCGATCGACGAGCGTCTGCAGGCGGTCCGACTCCTTGATGACGACCTGGGTGTACTCGCGCAGATCGCCGCGCGAGAGTGTACCGAGTTCGAATTCGAGCAACTGCGCCGCGCCGCGAATGCCGCCGAGCGGATTCTTGATTTCGTGCGCGAGGTTGCGGATCAGATGCTTGTTGACGGCCGTGAGGTCGTGAATGCGCTCCTCGCGATCGCTGCGCAAATGCCGTTCGTTCTCGAAGAGTTCGAGCAGCACGTAATCGGGCGCCGCTTCGAGAAAGCCGACGATCGCATGCACGTGCCACGGCTCGCGCCCCGTGCGTTCGAGTGTCGCATCGAGCCGCGTCGCGTGAAAGCGATGCTCGGCGATCGACGCGATCGTCGCGATCAGTTCGTCCTGGTCGGAAAAGAGATCGGACCATGCCATCTGCGCGAGCTGGCGGCGCGACAATTCGAGCATCGCTTCCGCCGAGGGATTCGCGAACGCGACGCGCAGCGTGCGCTTGTCGAGCACGAGCACGACCGTCGGCAAGGCTTCGAAGCCGGGCAGCAGACCCGAGCTGACCAGTTGCGCATCCTCCGACAAGGGGTCCGCGTGACCCTTTCTGGCCTTGATCAGATTCTTGAGCACCATGTGCAGTCCCGCTGGCACTTCACGCGCCGGCAGTATCGATGTCAGTGAGTCACGGTGCCGGGCAGCGCGCTATCCCGGGCTGTCATGTTCCAGCTCGTTGCACAGGCAACGAAAAAGGGACGGCACCGCCGTCCCTTCGTGAGCGTTTCGCGAGTGTCGGGGACGTGCTTCGCCGCGTGTTGCGAGCGACGAAGCGCCGTCACCGGTGCAGCGCCGCTTACAGCGAGTAGTACAGCTCGAACTCGACCGGGTGCGTGGTCATGCGCACGCGTTGCAGTTCGCCTTCCTTCAGTTCGAGGTAAGCGTCGAGCATCGAATCCGTGAACACGCCACCGCGCGTGAGGAACTCGCGATCCTTGTCGAGTGCGTCCAGAGCCTGGTCGAGGCCGGCGCACACGGTCGGGATCTTTGCATCCTCTTCCGGCGGCAGGTCGTACAGGTTCTTGTCGGCGGCTTCGCCCGGGTGGATCTTGTTCTGCACGCCGTCCAGACCGGCCATCATCAGTGCCGAGAAGCACAGGTACGGATTGGCGAGCGGATCCGGGAAGCGCGTTTCGATACGGCGACCCTTCGGGTTCGACACGTGCGGAATACGGATCGATGCCGAGCGGTTGCGTGCCGAGTAAGCGAGCTTGACCGGCGCTTCGAAGTGCGGCACGAGACGCTTGTACGAGTTCGTGCCCGGGTTCGTGATGGCGTTGAGCGCGCGAGCGTGCTTGATGATGCCGCCGATGTAGAACAGCGCGAACTCCGACAGGCCTGCGTAGCCGTTGCCCGCGAACAGGTTCTGACCGTCCTTCCAGATCGACTGGTGAACGTGCATGCCCGAACCGTTGTCGCCGACGATCGGCTTCGGCATGAAGGTCGCCGTCTTGCCGTACGTGTGCGCGACGTTGTGGACGATGTACTTCAGTTGCTGCGTCCAGTCAGCGCGCTGCACCAGCGTCGAGAACTTCGTGCCGATTTCGTTCTGGCCTTGACCCGCCACTTCGTGGTGGTGCACTTCGACCGGGATGCCGATCTGTTCGAGCAGCAGACACATTTCCGAACGGATGTCCTGGAACGAGTCGACCGGCGCGACCGGGAAGTAGCCGCCCTTCGTGCCCGGACGGTGACCCGTGTTGCCGCCTTCGAATTCCTTGCCCGACGACCACGGAGCTTCTTCCGAGCCGATCTTGACGAAGCAGCCCGACTGGTCCGTGTTCCACTGGATCGAATCGAAAATGAAGAATTCCGGCTCCGGACCGAAGAATGCCGTGTCGCCGAGGCCCGTGCTCTTCAGGTACGCTTCAGCGCGCTTCGCGAGCGAGCGCGGATCGCGCTCGTAGCCCTTGCCGTCGGCCGGCTCGACCACGTCGCAGGTCAGCACGAGCGTCGACTCTTCGTAGAACGGGTCGATGAACGCGGTGTTGGCATCCGGCACGAGCAGCATGTCCGACGCCTCGATGCCCTTCCAGCCGGCAATCGACGAACCGTCAAACGCATGGCCGCTTTCGAACTTGTCTTCATCGAATGCCGACACCGGCACCGAGACGTGCTGCTCCTTGCCGCGCGTGTCGGTGAAACGGAAATCGACAAACTTGACGTCTTCGTCCTTGACGAGTTGCACGACGTCGGCCACGGATTTAGTCATAACCTTTTCTCCTGTTTAACGTATTCGGCAGATCCTGCCACCGCTCCAATCCAGTTGATCCCGTTGCGGCTTCGATACGCCGGCACCGGAAACGATCGCGACGGAATAAGCAGCTTCCGTGCCAAGTGTGCGCCATGCTGGCGCAGACCCTTTGTGCGCGCGCTTTCGCGGGGAATTCCCGCGTTCGAATGCGGCCTCGAATCCTGGCCGGCCCAAATGTTTCGCACCGACACGGTGCAATCCCAACATTGGCGCGAGACGGAATGTCCATTATGGTGCAAAACGTCCGCGATGCACCAATCCGATGAATGCACCTTGCCATCGGTCTTGCCCCGCGGACGCATCCGGGCGGGCTGCCGCCGGTGGGCTCGCGCGCTAGAATGACCGTTTGGTCCCGCCGTCTCAAGGAGAAACGCCGTCATGAGCACGCTCGAACAGTTGTACGCCCAGGCCGACAAGCGCCGCACCGAGAATCAGCTGCCCTACGCGGGCGCGGCGTCGCCCGCCGAAGCGTTCGAGTTGCTGCAGCTCGACCCGACCGTGCGGCTCGTCGACGTGCGTACGCGCGCGGAACTCGACTGGGTGGGCCGGCCGGTGGTCGGCGACGGCCAGTATGCGCACGTCGAGTGGACGCGTTATCCGGGCGGCGTGCCCAACGGCGAATTTCTCGACCAGTTGCGCGCCGTGGCCTCGCCCGATACGCCGGTGCTGTTCCTGTGCCGCAGCGCCGCGCGCTCGAAGCTGGCCGCGCTCGAAGCGACCAAAGCGGGCTTTACGCGTGCGTACGACCTGCTCGAAGGCTTCGAGGGGGACAAGGACGGTCAGGGGCATCGCAAGACGGTCTCGGGCTGGTGCTTTCGGGGTCTGCCGTGGATCGGCGCTTGACGGGCGCCTGCTGAACCGTTCCCGGCGCGCTGCGCTTCATGGTGGCGGCGCCGTGTGACACGCGCGTGATGCGGCGCGGCGCGCCGGCATCTCTTTCGGCCCGCCACGAACGGCGAAGGTCCGCCCGCCCCCTCAGTACCCCGCGCGTCCGGACCCGCGCCGCTCGCGCTCGCCGGGCGCCTGCGCCTCTTCGGGCGGCTCGACGATGTCGCCGCCCAGCAGATGCACCCCTTCGCGCAGTTTCACGAACGCGGCGGCCACGGCCTCAGGTTCCCCCTTCACGCCGAGATCGATATGGCGCCGCGCATAGATGCCGCCGCGCTCGGAGTCGCCGACGCTCGGCAGACTGAACACGCGCACCCCCGGAAAATCACGCTCGATGTGTTCCATCAGCGGCGTCAGCGTCGATTCGGGCAGCTCGAACACGAGCAACGATTTTTCGGCGTGCGGCGTCGCGTTGTGCAGATGCGCGTACTTCGTGTCGAGCACCCATTCGATCATCGGCCAGGCCATCACGGGAAAGCCCGGCACGAAATAATGATCGCGCACCGAGAAGCCCGGAATCTTGTTGTAGCCGTTCGGAATGATCTCCGCGCCTTGGGGAAACGTGCCCATCTGGAAACGATGGAGATTTTCCGGCGAGTCGAAGTCGAGCGGCGCCGCGCCCGTGTGCATGTCGCGGATGCGCTCGCTGATCGCCGCCTTCGCATCGGGATGCAGTTCGAGCGGCACGCCGAGCGCGGCCGCCGCGCACTGGCGCGTGTGGTCATCGGGCGTAGCACCGATGCCGCCCGTCGAAAACACGATGTCGCCCGACGCGAACGTGCGGCGCAGCGTGGCGGTGATGCGCGCGGGATCGTCGCCGAGGTATTCGGCCCACTCGAGCGCGAGACCGCGCGCGCCGAGCAGCTCGATCACCTTGGTCAGATGCTTGTCGTTGCGGCGACCCGAAAGGATCTCGTCGCCGACGATGATGACGCCAAAGGCCATGGTCACCCTCTCAGGATGGACGGACAAAAAGGAACATCAGGGCAGCTGCACACTATGCGGCGCCTGCGTGCGCATGCGCTGCAGCTGGCGCAGGCAATAGTGGCCGAACCACAGTGCCGTGAATACGAGTATGAAAGCATAGATCCAGATGGTGAGCGCCGTGACCACCGGAAAGAACAGCACGAGCCACGCCGACGAAACCCAGATCACCGTCGGCAGCGAGCCGAGCAGACCGCTGACCACACCGATGGTCAGGAGCGGCAGCCGGTAGCGGCGCACCAGCGCGCGCCGTTCCTCGATGCTCGCGTGCAGGGCGAGCGCGTCGTAGGTCATCACGCGATAGGTGAGCCAGCCCCACAGGAGCGGCGGAATCAGGGCGAAAAACGGCGGCACGAGCCATAGCGGCAGTGTGATCACGAGCAGCACGAGACACAGCAGTGTCGTCCACAGCGAATAGACGAGACTGCCATACCAGGTGCCGCCGCGCCGCATTTCGAGCGAGGCGAACTGGCGCTTCGACAGATGACGGATCACCCGCGGCATCGACACGGTGACGATCAGCAGCACCACGCTCAGCACGATCAGCGGAATCGCCACGGCGATCACGACGAACGGCGCGATGACCGATCGCAGCGAGCCAAAGCCGAGCCAGTCGAACAGATGATAGAGCGTCGTGGTGAACGCCCAGTTTTCGAGCCACAGGCGTGTGCCGTCGATCAGCGGCTGCCAGAACATGTAGAGGAGCGAACCCCACACGAGCGTCGCGACGAGGAACGGCACGAACGTGAGCAGCAGCATGACGGGGTGGAACACGCTCGACAGCGCGCGTCCGAAGGAGCGCAACAGATCATTCATGCGGGCGATGGGTAGCGGATGGCGGCGATGGTCTCAATGGGTCCATCGCGCGTCGGATGGGGACAGACGAGAGGATAAACCACCCGGCGCGTTGCCGGGTAAATGCCGCTCAGAGCGCCGAAGCGTCGTCGCCGCCCGGCTGCGAGCCCGCCCCCGATGTTGCGAGCGTGCGGCGCGCACCAAGCCTTCTGGCGATGCGCACGAAGGCGAGCCATTGCTGTTCCCAGAAGCCCTCGCCATAGCGCACGCCGTCTTGCTGGTCGCGGATGCCGGTCGGTTCCACGTCGCGGCTCCACGACGCGCTGCCGAACAGCATGTCCCACCACGGAAACAGCACGCCGAAATTGCAGCCGTAGGTCGTGCCCTCGTGGCCGAAGCCGACGGCGTGATGGCGTCGATGGAACGCCGGCGACACGATCAGCCGCTCGCCGAGCCAGCCCAGATGAAGCCGCACGTTCGCATGCTGGAAGCTCTGCGCGAGGTGGGTCAGCGCGATCAACGCGACGAACTGCCCCGGCGGCACGCCGATAAAGAGCGCGAGCAGCGCGAACATCGAAGCCTGTAGCAGCGTGTCGAGCACGTGATTGCGCTCGTCGCACCACAGCGACATGCGGCGCTGGCTGTGATGGACCGCGTGCAACTCCCACCACAACGCATAGCGATGCTCGAGCCGGTGATACCAGTAGCCCGCGAAATCGAACACCAGCAGGTAGATGACAAATGCGACGAGCGGCTCGGTCGTGACGCCGGGCCACAGGTTGTCGACCTCGGCGCTGCTCACGCCGTGGATGCGCAGCCACGATTGCGCGCCGTCGAAGAACGGTTGCAGCGTGAAGAAGAACAGCAGGTTCAGGATGCCGAGCCGCGCGAGCCAGGTATAGAGCACATCGACGCCGACGCCCTTGCGCTCGCGCCAGCGCTCGGCGGGCCGCAGCGCTTCGAGCGGGCGCAGCAGCGCATACATGAGGATCACTTCGAGAGCGCCGACGATCACCCAGTAGAGCGCGTCGTAGGTGTCTTCGGCGTAGTCCATCCAGCCGAGCGCGAACATCGCCGGCTGGACGGCGTTCACGAACAGGAACGTCTGCAGCGCCGAAATGAGGTCGTCGGCGCTGCTTGCGATCAGGTGCCACATGGTGCTGGCTCCGGCATGCTACGCGTGGCGCGCGGACATCAGGCGCCGTTGGGCGCCGCAACCGGCGCGCGGTTGTAGAAGTAGATGCCGTGCGGCGAGCGGCCGACGGCGATCGTCTTGATCAGCTTCTTCGTGTTCATGTCGATGATGCCGATGTGCTTCGCGAAGCGGAACGTGACCCACAGATAGCGCTTGTCCGCCGACAGTTCCATGTCGTCCGGACCGGGCAGCAGGCCGCCGATCTCGCCGACGTTGGTGAGCGTCTCTTCGTCGATGATGTTGATCGTGTTCGACACGCGATTCGACACCAGCACGTGACGGCCGTCCGCGAGCGAGCGGAAGTTGTGCGCGGCCTTGCCCGTCGTGATCTGCTTGACGATCTTCTGGTTGCGCCAGTCGACCACCGCGACGTAGTCGGCGCCCGTCATGCCCACCAGCAGGTATTTGTCGCCGGGCGTGAGCCACAGGCCCGCCGGCGCGCTGCCGACCTTCATCTTCCACTTGACGGTCTGGGTCGCCAGATCGACGGCGGCGATTTCGCCCGAGACCTGCAGCGACACGAATACCGTGCTGTTGTCCTTCGTGAACGCGAGGTGGCTCGGCATGGCCGAGAGCGGCAGGCGCTTGGCGATCGCGAAGTTGCCGTTGCCGTCGTAGTGATAGATGTCGAGGCGATCGAGCCGCAGGCCCGTGGTCACGAACCACTTCTGGTCGGGCGAGAAGCCGAGTTGATACGGATCCTCGATGTTCTCGACCCAGCGCTGCACCTTGCCCGTCTTCGGATCGACGAACATCAGGTTGTTCGAGACCGAATTGGCCACGATCAGCGACTTGTTGTCCGGGGTCGGAAAGAGGTGATGCGGCTCCTTGCCCGTGGGCACGGTGCCGACGATCTGCTGCGTGTTTTCGTCGATCAGGCTGAGCGTCGCTTCGCCGGAGTTGAGCACGATGATGTTGTCCGCGTGCGCGGCGAACGGCGCCGTGGCGGCAACGGCCAGCGCCGCTTGCGCGGCGAGCCGGCCAGCGGCACGGCCAAAAAAGGATTTACGCATGAAAACTCACTTCGGCAGGGATTCGTGATTGTAGAACGTCTACCCTAACGCAAGGTTGACGACAGGGTCGATGAAATGCGTTCGAATGTCGCGGCCCTGTCTCATCGCCCGGCTTTTAGCGCTGGAGTGACTCCCACACTTTGTGGAGACGCTTGGTCGAGACCGGCATCGGCGTGCGCAGTTCCTGGGCGAACAGCGAAATGCGCAACTCCTCGAGCAGCCAGCGAAACTCGCCGAGTCGCGGATCGGGCACGCCGCCACGCTGCGACAATTCGCGCTGATACTGCTGCGCGAGCGGCTGCAACTCGGACATCTGGCGTGCGTCGCGCGACTGATCGGCGCGCAGCTTGTCGATGCGCAACGCGATGCCCTTCAGATAGCGCGGGAAATGCGTGAGCTGCGCATACGGCGTCTCGACGATGAAGCGCTTGCCGATCAGCGCCTCGACTTGCGCGTGCATGTCCGCGTACGCCTGGGCAAACGGCTTGGCCTGCACGAGCTTCTTGGTCACGGACGCGTACTCCGCGAGGATCTGCCCGACGAGACGCGCGATCTCCTGCGCGAGCAGCGACAGGCGGCCACGTCCATCGTCGCGACGCGCGTGGAAACTCGCGTCGTCGTCGGGCAGCGGCTCCTGGAGACACGCGCGATCGAGCGTGAGGTCGATCAGCTGGTCGCGCAGTTCTTCCTGGGTCGCGCGCGCCATGAAGTGCATCGCCATCTCGCGCAACCCCGCCAGGTTCTTCTCCAGATAGCGGATCGGCTCGCGCAACTGCAGCGCGAACAGCCGTCGCAAACCGATGCGATGGATGCGCGCGGCTTCCTCGGGTGAATCGAACACTTCGACATCGCAGTGCGTCGTGCGATCGACCAAAGCCGGGTAGCCGAAGAGCGTCTGACCACCGCGGCGGATTTCGAGCAGCTCGGGCAGCTTGCCGAAATTCCAGGTCGTGAGGTTTTCGTAGAGCGCAGTCACCGGTGCGGCATCGGCGGACAGTGTGTGCGGCGTCTGGGCCGTGCGGGGAGCCGACGTGCCGGGCGCTGTGCCCTTGCGTGCGGCATCGGTGCCTTGCTTCTGCGCTTGAGCCTCCGCGAACGCCGCCGGTTCCGTCCCCGTCGCCGCCGCGAGTGCATCCGCCGCGCCCGCGCTCGCCGCGAGCTTCTGGAACTGCTGCTGCGCCTGCGCGCCGAGTTCCGCGCGCAGTTGCGCGAGATTGCGGCCCATCGCGAGCTGGCGTCCGTGCTCGTCGATGACCTTGAAGTTCATGAACAGATGCGCGGGCAGCGTCTCGAGCTTGAAGTCGGCGCTCTTGAGCGCGAGTTGTTTTTGCTCGCGCACATCGGCGATCAGCGCCTCGACGAGGCCGCCCGCGCCGAAGCGCTCGGCGCTGCGCTCGACGAAGCCCGCCGCGTACTCGGGCAGCGGCACGCAATGGCGGCGCAGCTTCTGCGGCAGCGACTTGAGCAGCAAGTGCGCCTTTTCCTTGAGCATGCCGGGCACGAGCCATTCGGTGCGCCGCCCATCGACCTGGTTCAGCGCGTAGAGCGGCACGGCGAGCGTCACGCCATCGCGTGGCGAGCCGGGCTCGAAGTGATAGCTGAGCGTCATCGCGACGCCCGCCATCGTGGCGCGCTTCGGGAACAGCTCGGTCGTGACGCCGGCGGCTTCATGACGCATCAAGTCGTCGCGCGACAGATACAGCAGACGCAGCTTGTCCTCGGCCTGGCCGCTCTTCCTCACCTCGTCGCGATACCAGCGTTCGAACGACGCGCCCGTATGGATCCCGTCCGGCAGCGCCTGATCGTAGAACGCGTAGATCAGTTCGTCGTCGACGAGCACGTCCTGGCGGCGCGACTTGTGTTCGAGTTGCTCGATATCGGCGAGCAGCTTGCGGTTGTGCGCGAAGAACGCGAGCTTCGTGTCGAACTCGCCCTCGACGAGCGCACCGCGAATGAACAGCTCGCGCGCACGCGCCGGATCCTGGCGGCCAAACGCGACGCGCCGCCGCTGATAGACCGGCAAGCCATACAACACGCCGCGCTCGAACGCGCTCACCTGCGCGGGACGCTTTTCCCAATGCGGCTCGGAGAGCGACTTCTTGAGCAGATGCGAGCCCACCTTCTCGAGCCACTCGGGCTCGATCTTCGCAATCGTGCGCGCATAGAGCCGGCTCGTCTCGACGAGTTCCGCCGCGACGACCCAGCGCCCCGCCTTCTTCACGAGCGACGAACCCGGCCACAGATTGAACTTGATGCCGCGCGCGCCGAGGAAATACGGCTCGTCGTCGGCCTTCAGGCCGATGTTGCCGAGCAGGCCCGTGAGCAGCGCGTGATGGATCTGTTCGTAGGTCGCGTCGGCCTCGTTGATGCGCCAACCGTGCTCGCGCACGACCGTGAGCAGTTGCGAGTGCACGTCGCGCCATTCGCGCAGACGCAGATGCGAGAGGAAATTTGCACGGCACGCATCGACGAGTTGCCGGTTCGACTTCTTGTGCGCGACGGCTTCTTCGAACCATGTCCAGATCTTGATCCACTGGAGGAATTCGGAGCGCTCGTCGGCGAAGCGCCGATGCGCCTGATCGGCCTGCTCCTGGGCTTCGATCGGCCGGTCGCGCGGATCCTGCACGGACAACGCGCTCGCGATGATGAGCACTTCGCGCAGCGCCTGTTCGTCGCGCGCGCCGAGGATCATGCGGCCGACGCGCGGATCGAGCGGCAGGCGCGCGAGCTCGCGGCCGAGCGGCGTGAGCGCGTTGTCGTCATCGACGGCGCCGAGTTCGTTGAGCAGCTGATAGCCGTCCGCGATCGCGCGGCCCGGCGGCGGCTCGATGAACGGGAACGTCTCGATTTCGGTGAGATGCAGCGACTTCATGCGCAGGATCACTGCGGCGAGCGACGAGCGCAGGATCTCGGGATCGCTGAAGCGCGGCCGCCCGACATAGTCCGACTCTTCGTAGAGGCGGATGCAGATGCCGTCGGCGACGCGGCCGCAACGGCCCGCGCGCTGGTTCGCGGCGGCCTGCGAAATCGATTCCACCTGCAGCTGCTCGACCTTGTTGCGGTACGAGTAGCGCTTCACGCGCGCGAGGCCCGTATCGACCACATAGCGGATGCCGGGCACGGTGAGCGAGGTCTCGGCGACGTTGGTTGCGAGCACGATGCGGCGCGCGTTCGACGGCCGGAACACGCGCTCCTGCTCCTGCGCCGAGAGGCGCGCGAAGAGCGGCAGGATTTCGGTGTGCGGCGGATGGTGCTTGCGCAGCGCCTCGGCGGCCTCGCGGATCTCGCGCTCGCCGGGCAGGAACACGAGCACGTCGCCGGAGCCTTCGCGGCACAGCTCGTCGACGGCATCGACGATCGCATCCATCAGGTCGCGGTCAGTGTCGCGCTGCGAGCGCGCTCGCTCGTTCTTTTCGCGGCCGGTGGTGCCTTGCGCCGCCTTCACGGCCGGGCTGTCCTCGACCACCGGCCGATAACGGACCTCGACCGGATAGAGCCGGCCGCTCACTTCGATCACGGGCGCGGGCTTGTCGTCGCTGCCGAAATGGCGCGCGAAGCGATCGGCATCGATGGTCGCCGACGTGACGATCAGCTTCAGATCGGGCCGGCGCAGCAGGATTTCCTTCAGGTAGCCGAGCAGGAAATCGATGTTCAGGCTGCGCTCGTGCGCCTCGTCGATGATGAGCGTGTCGTACGCGGTGAGCAGCGGATCGGTCTGCGTCTCCGCGAGCAGGATGCCGTCGGTCATCAGCTTGACCGACGCGCCGGGCGCCAGGTTGTCGTTGAAGCGGACCTTGTAGCCAACCACTTCGCCAAACGGCGTGCCCAGTTCCTCGGCGATGCGGCGACCCGTCGCCGACGCGGCGATGCGGCGCGGCTGCGTGTGGCCGATCAGACCCGTGCCGCCCGCGCCGAGGCCACGGCCGAGCGCGAGACAGATCTTCGGCAACTGGGTCGTCTTGCCCGAACCGGTCTCGCCGCTCACGATCACGACCTGGTTGCCCGCGATCGCGCGCGCGATCTCTTCGCGGCGGCCCGAGACGGGCAACGCTTCGGGGAACGTGATCGGCGGGATCGGGTTGGGTTCGACGACGGGGCGTGCGGGGCGCGCGGGCCTGACGCGGCGCGCGGCGGGATCTTTGTTGCCGTTGCGCTGAGCGTCGGCGTTTTCGGCGCGCGCATCGGGCTGATTCTTGTGTGCGCGCTGCTCCGGCGTGCTGGCGCGCTCGCCGCGCTCGCCGCGTTGAGGGTGCGCGTTCACTGGGCGTTCGTTGCGCGGTGCGTGGCCGCTGGTATCGGCGCGCTCGCCGCGTTGAGGCTGCGCCTCGGCTGGGCGTTCGTTGCGTGGGCGGCGTTGGGTTCGCGCCTCGGCGGGGCGTTCGATGCGCTCGCCGCCTTGGGCTTGCGCGTTGGCGGGGCGTTCGTCGCGCGGTGCGCGCCCGTGGGCGTCGGCGCGCTCGCCGTGCGCGCCGCCTTGGGGTTGCGCGTTCGCGGGGCGCTCGCCCCGCGCCGCGCGCCCGTGGCTGTCGGCGCGCTCGTTACGTGCGCCGCGTTGGGTTTGCGCACCGGCGGGAAGCTCGCCTTGTGCCGCGCGCCCGTCGGTGTTGTCCCGGTCGCTGCGCGGGCCACGCTGACCCGCTTCGCGTTGTTCGGAGCGCTCGCCACGCGCACGCGGTTGCTCGTGTTCGCTGCCCTGCTTTCGGCCAGCGGCAGCCCGCGTGTCGCGCGCCGCGTCGTCGCGACCAACGGACGGATGCCCTGGCGCTTGCGACCCGACCCCTTCGCGTTGCGGCACCGATGCGCGCGCGGCACCTTGGTGTGCTTCGTGACCACGCGCGGCTTCGCCGCCTGCACGAGCCGGCTTTTCGTCCACCGTAGCGCGACGCGTCCCGGGTGCGCCAGCAGCCGGCGCGCCCGCTTCCACGCGCGGCGCCTCGTCCGTGCGGGGTCCTTGCGGCTGCGCGCTGCGCTCAACCTCGCCTGCAGGCGCCGGTTTGGCCGGCTTGTGCCCCGCACGCGCGGGGGTGCCGCGCACGAGCGCAGCCAGCCGGTCAGCCGACGCGAGTTGCTGGCCGTCGCCGTATTTCTGCGCCGCGCGCTTTTCCTTCGCGCCGTCGTCGGTTGCGTCAGCGGGTTGGCGGGTGTTGCTGCCCTGCGCGGACGCAGGTCTTTTGGGTACATTCGACATGGGGGCGCATTATAATCCCGGGCATGAATTCCCAAACCGACCTCGTCCCCGCGCCCGAAGGCGCGCCGGCCCCTGCCGGCGCCTCGGAATCCGATTTGCAGCACGCGCAGTTCGTGGACTGGATGCGATCGGTCGCACCCTACATCCACGCATTCCAGAACAAGACGTTCGTGGTCGGTTTCGGCGGCGAGGTCGTGCATCAGAATCTGCTCAACGCGCTCGTCGCCGACATCGCGCTGCTGCAGGCGATGGGCATCCAGATCGTGCTCGTGCACGGTTCGCGCCCGCAGGTCGAGGAGCAGATGAGCCTGCACGGCGTCGAGTCCGAGTTCTCGCACGGCATGCGCATCACGAACGCCCGCGCGCTCGAATCGGCGAAGGAAGCCGCGGGCGAAGTGCGTCTCGACATCGAAGCCGCGATCAGCCAGGGTCTGCCGAACACGCCGATGGCGCATGCGCACATCAGCGTGCTGTCGGGCAATTTCGTGACGGCTCGCCCGGTCGGCATTCTCGACGGCGTGGACTTCCAGCACACGGGCGTCGTGCGCAAGATCGACGCCGATTCGATCCGTCACTCGCTCGCGAGCCGCAAGCTCGTGCTGCTCTCGCCGCTCGGTTTCTCGCCGACCGGCGAGGCGTTCAACCTGTCGATGGAAGACGTCGCCTCGGCGGCCGCCATCGCGCTGCGCGCCGACAAGATCGTCTTCCTCACCGAGACACCCGGCCTCATCAGCGAAGATGGCGAGCTGCTGCGCGAAATGTCGCTCGACGACGCGTACCGCCTGCACGAAAGCGGCACGGTCCTCGGCGACGCGGCGGTCTACCTCAAGCATTCGATCCGCGCGTGCCGTGGCGGCGTCGGCCGTGCGCACATCATTCCGTACGCGCTCGACGGCGGCCTGCTGCTCGAACTGTTCCTGCACGATGGCGTCGGCACCATGATCTCGTACGAGAACCTGGAGAGCTTGCGCGAGGCGACACCCGATGACGTCGGCGGCATTCTCACGCTGATCGAGCCGCTCGAATCCGACGGCACGCTCGTGCGGCGCGGGCGTCACCAGATCGAGCGCGACATCGACCACTTCTCGGTGATCGAGCACGATGGCGTGCTGTTCGGCTGCGCCGCGCTCTATGCGTATCCGCAGGAGCGCATCGGAGAAATGGCGTGCCTGACGGTCTCGCCGGAAGCGCAAGGCTCGGGCGACGGCGAGCGCCTGTTGCGCCGCATCGAGCAGCGCGCCCGCGCGCGCGGCCTTACGCGCATCTTCGTGCTCACGACGCGCACCGAACACTGGTTCCTCAAGCGCGGCTTCGTCAAGGTCACGGTCGACGATCTGCCCGAAGACCGCCGCCGCCTCTACAACTGGCAGCGCAAGTCGCTCGTGCTGATGAAACAGCTCTGAGGCGCCCCTATAAAAGTGACGACCACTGATCCCCGACTACACCACCGGAGCAGGTGCTGACTGAAGCACCTGACTTCCGGATCGACAGGAGAAGCACAGCATGGCCCGTATGATTCAATGCGCGAAGCTCGGCAAGGAAGCCGAAGGCCTCGATTTCCCGCCGCTGCCGGGCGAACTCGGCAAGCGGATCTATGAAAACGTGTCGAAGGAGGCATGGCAGACCTGGTTGAAACAGCAGACCATGCTGATCAACGAGAATCGCCTGAACATGGCCGATCCGCGCGCACGCCAGTACCTGATGAAGCAGACCGAGAAATTCTTCTTCGGCGAAGGCGCTGACCAAGCGTCGGGCTACGTGCCGCCGACCGAAGGCTGAAGGCTCGAAAAGCCGCCTCGAACCCTCGAAAATCCGCGCCACGAGCGCGGATTTTTTATGCCCGGTCGCGGGCGGCGACGGCCGACGGCCAAGCCGTCCAAAATCGCCGGGATCCCCCGCCACACGGGGCTTCCAGCCGTCTGAACAAATGCCCGCCGGGCGGGCAGTTTGCACGATCCTCTGTCATCGTGCTATCATGTCGCTTCTTTCAACAGGCATTAGCCATCAATTGCGTTCGGTTCGGCGCGCTACGCGTTAGCCAGACTGGCCGTTTTTACACAAAAAGACACCGCCCCACGGGCGTGCTGTTTTTTTCGTTTCAGCGGCGCGAGAACGGGCACCACCGGCCCATCCAGCGTCCTCATGCATCCTGCCCCCCTCGACGGCCACGCAGGTGCAACGACTAACGACAATTTGACCGAGTGCCCTTTCGCGACGACCTCGCGATGCACCAGGCTTTTCCAGGCTTTTCCCGCTCGCCTCGACGCGCGCGCGGCAAACCCGTTCGGCGCAACCTTCGACGCCGCGCGAGAGCCTGCGCCTTCTTGCGAAATGGCACTCTCCCGGCAACCGCGACGGAACGCGCACGCGCATTCCCCGCAGGCATTGGAGAAACCCGCCTTGACAGCATCCAGCACCGGCTCCCCCAGCGGCAGTTCAGAACTCACCCTCGACGACATCACGATCGTCGACAACCGTCTCCTCAAGCGCGCGGTCGGCGCCATGGCACTCGGCAACGCCATGGAATGGTTCGATTTCGGCGTCTACAGCTACATCGCCGTCACGCTCGGCAAGGTGTTTTTCCCCTCGAGCAATCCGTCCGCCCAGTTGATCGCGACCTTCGGCACCTTCGCCGCCGCGTTCCTGGTGCGCCCGATCGGCGGCATGGTGTTCGGCCCGCTCGGCGACCGCATCGGCCGCCAGCGCGTGCTCGCGATGACGATGATCATGATGGCGTGCGGCACCTTCGCGATCGGCCTGATTCCGTCGTATGGGTCGATCGGCATTGCTGCGCCCCTGCTGCTGCTCGCGGCACGTCTGGTGCAAGGCTTCTCGACCGGCGGCGAGTATGGCGGCGCGGCGACCTTCATCGCCGAGTTCGCCACCGACAAGCGCCGCGGCTTCATGGGCAGCTTCCTCGAATTCGGCACGCTGATCGGCTATGTGTTCGGCGCGGGTTCGGTCGCGCTGCTCACGTCGTCGCTCTCGGAGTCGGCGCTGCTCGACTGGGGCTGGCGCGTGCCGTTCTTGATCGCGGGCCCGCTCGGCCTCGTCGGTCTCTACATCCGCACCAAGCTCGAAGAAACGCCGGCCTTCCGTCGTGAAGCCGAGGCGCGCGAAGCCGCCGAGCTGTCGCGTCCGAAGATGACGATCCGCTCGCTGCTCACCGAGCATCTGCGCCCGTTCCTGCTGTGCGTCGGCCTCGTGCTGATCTTCAACGTGACCGACTACATGGCGCTTTCGTACCTGCCGAGCTACCTGTCGGCAACGCTGCACTTCAACGAGACGCATGGTCTCTTTCTCGTGCTGATCGTGATGGTGCTGATGATGCCGATGACGCTCGGCGCCGGCCGCCTGTCCGACGCAATCGGCCGCAAGCCGGTGATGCTGGCGGGCTGCGTGGGGCTCTTCGTGCTGTCGATCCCGGCGCTGCTCTTGATCCAGCAGGGCACCTTGCTGTCGGTGTTCGGCGGGCTGCTGATCCTCGGCGCGCTGCTCTCGTGCTTCACGGGCGTGATGCCCTCGGCCCTGCCCGCGCTGTTCCCGACGGCGATCCGCTACGGCGCGCTCGCGATCGGCTTCAACGTATCGGTGTCGCTGTTCGGCGGTACGACGCCGCTCGTCGCCGCGTGGCTCGTCGATTCGACCCACAATCTGATGATGCCCGCGTACTACCTGATGGGCGCGGCCGTGATCGGCATGATCTCGGTGATCGCGCTGCACGAAACGGCACGCCGCCCGCTGCCCGGCTCGGCGCCTTGCGTCGGCACGCGCGCCGAAGCGCACGCGGTGATGCGCGGTGCGCGCGTGGCCCGTGAACTCGACGACGAGTACATTGGCGTGAACACTGCGCGCGCTTGAGGCATCGCGTCACTTGATCTGACAAGCCAGCCTGGGGGCGACCCCGGCTGGCTTTTTTCATTCGATGAGCCGCGTGTGCTCGATCGACAGCCGCATGCCCTCGATCGTCAGCAGCGCGGCGCAGATCGGCAAGCGGAAGCGGCGCGGACCGGCGCTGCCGGGATTCACGTAGAGCACGCCGTCGCGCGTTTCGAGCGACGGGCGATGCGAGTGTCCGCTCACGACCACTGCGATGCCTTCGGCGGCCGGATCGCCGCGCAGGTCGGGCAGCTCGTGCACGACGGCGATCTTCACGCCCTGCACGTCGAGCACCGTTTGCAGCGGCAGCGCCTGCGCGAACGCGCCGTGGTCGTTGTTGCCACGCACGGCGGTGAGCGGCGCGACTTGAGCGAGCGCGGCAAGCACGGCCTCGTTGCAGATATCGCCCGCGTGGACGATCGCGTCGCAACCTTCGACGAACTGCATCAGCTCGGGGCGCAGCAGATTGTGCGTGTCGGCGATCAGGGCGATGCGGGCGGTGGCGCTCATGCGGGTCGAAGTGAGAGACGGTACGAGGATTGTCCGCTCGATCAGGGCGCAGTGTCGAGGTAGATGGCGAGCCACACGGTCGGACACGACGCATCGGTCGAGTGCACGCGATGCCTGCAATGCGCGGGAATCAGCACGTAATCGCCGGGCGCCATCGCGAGCACGCTGGCGTCGCCCTCGAATTCGAGCACGGCCGATCCCGCCAGCACCGCGACCCATTCGTCGCGCGGATCGTCATACCAGAAGCCTGCGGGACTCGCCTGGCCCGTCGAGACGATCCGCTCGATCAGCACAGCGCGCCCGGCCGCGATCTGCTCGAAGCGTTCTTCGCCGGCCTGCGTGGACAGGTTCGCGAACAGATTGCCGCCGCTGTGCTGCATCGCTCGTGGCTCCCCGATTTAGATTTGGCTTGCTTCAGCGCAGCGGATGCAGACCGTCGAGCAGCGTCGGCACCAGCTCGCTCACGGTCGGATGGATGTGCATCGCGCGTTGCAGCGTCGTGTAGGGCGCATCGGCGTGCATCGTGTCGATGAAGGTGTGGATCGCCTCGTCGCCTTCGATGCCGAAGATCGTTGCGCCGAGCAGGCGGTGCGTGTTCGCGTCGGCGAGCACCTTCATGAAGCCGTCGGTCTCGCCGCGCTCGCGCGCACGACCAACGCGCGCCATCGGCATCGTCGAGATCAACGCGGGACTGCCGCGCTCGCGCACCTCGCGCTCGGACAGTCCCACGCGCGCGAGCGGCGGATCGACGAACACCGCCGAGGCGCTGATGCGCGTATCGACCGAACGCTCGTCGCCGTCGAGCAGATTCGCGGCCACGATCTGGTAGTCGTCATACGACGTGTGCGTGAACGCGCCGCGTCCGTTCACATCGCCGATCGCCCAGATGCCGGGTACTTGCGTGCGCAACTGTCCATCGACGGCGATGATGCCGTGCGCGTCGGGCACGATGCCGGCCTGCGCGAGGCCGAGGTCGTCGGTGTTCGGCACGCGTCCCGTCGCGAACAGCAGGTGCGAGACGTCGAGCGAGCCGTCGGCGAGCGCGACGCGAATGCCCTCGCCCACCGGCGCGACGCTGTGCATTTTCACGCCGAAGCGGAACACGACGCCCTCGCGCGTGAGGACCTGCTGCACGGCGCGCGCGACGTCTTCGTCCTCGCGCATGAGGACACGCTCGCTGCGCACGAGCACCGTCACGCGGCTGCCGAAACGCCTGAAAACCTGAGCAAATTCGAGCGCGACATAACTGCCGCCGACGATCGCAAGATGCGCGGGCAGACGTTCGATATCGAGCATCGTCGAATTGGTTTCGTAGCGCACCTGGTCGAGCCCGTCGAGCGTCGGCACGTGGGCACGCGTGCCCGTGTTGATGAAGATCTCCGGCGCTTCGAGGACGTGCGTCGCGCCCGCTGCTTCGACGCGCACCGTATGCGCTGCGGTGAAGCGCGCGTGTCCCTGGAACACGCTCACGCGCGGCGCATTGCGCAGCCATTTCTCGACGCCCTCGCGCGACTGGCCGATGATGCGGTCCTTGCGCGCCTTCACCACGGCCAGATCGACGCTCACGGGGCCGTCGATGCGCACGCCGTAATCGGCGGCGCGGCGCGCGACGTGCGCGGTGCGCGCGCACGCGACGTACGCCTTGGTCGGCGTGCAGCCGACGTTCACGCAGGTGCCGCCGAACAAGGCCCGCTCGATCACGGCGGTCCTGCGCCCGCTCGCACCGAGGCGCACGGCGAGCGGCGCCCCGCCTTGTCCGGTGCCGATCACGATCGCGTCGAAATGCTGTGCCATGGCGGGCCTCCTCCAACGATGCGCGCGTTGCGGGTGCGAGCCATCTTACGCCACGTCGCGAGGCGGCCTCGCGCAAGACGGCGATCTGAACAGTGGGAGAAGCAGCAAAAAAAGAGCCGCCCAGCGGGCGGCCTGAACAGGGCAGCGGCTCGACGCGGGCACGGCCGCGCCGCTGCGGAGGAGAAAAATGGGCCTCAGTGCGCCGTATGGCACTGCGTGACCAGCAACTCGCGCGAGCGCTGCAACGCCGCGCGCGCGCCGCGTGTCGCCACCATGAACCCGACCTGGCCCATGTTGAAATCGAGCGCAACCATCAACTGCATCAGATTCACCATCGGCAGCACCACCGCTGGCTGGTACAACTGTCGTTCGATAAAGGACTTCATGACACTGCTCCCGATTCGCTTCGATCCGCCTTGAAATGCCAGTACGGCATTTCGATGTGTGGATTGTAGGAATGCAGCGTCAACGGATAAATAGCCGCGTCGCGAAGTCACTTGTCACGGATCGCGAACAATCCGCAGCGAGCGCGAACGCACGCCTGTCGCCTCATTCGAGCGGTGTCGCGACGAACTCCGGCAACGCCTCGGCGCGCGCCGAGAGTGCCGCGAGGGCCGGGTAGCGCGCCGCGTCGACTTCGCCGGGCAGGATGTACTGCGTAAAACGCCACGCGACCGCCGCCGAGATGTCGGCCTGCGTGATACGGCCCTCACAGAGCCAGCCCTCGCGGCCGCTCACCAGCTCTTCGAGCACGGCATAGGCGGCGTGCATCTGCGCGTGAACGCGCTCGAACCACGGCTCGTGCTGGCGCTCGGCCGGGCGCAGCTGACGCTCGTAGATCTGCTGCACGGTCTTCTCCATCGCCGCGAGCGCGAAGCCCGCCACGCGCAGCACGTAGGTGCGCGCCGCCGGCGCCTGCGGCGCGAGGCGGCGCTCGGGCGCCACCTTGTGATCGAGATAGTCGAGGATCAAGGTCGAATCGACGAGGAGCGCGCCGTCGTCGTCGATGAGCGTCGGCGCCTTGACCACCGGATTGATCTGCGCGAATTCGTCGAAATGCCGGAAGACCGACACGCTGCGGTGCTCGAACGGCATGCCGAGCACATGCAGCGCGATGGCGACGCGGCGCACGTAGGGGGAATCCATCATGCCGATCAGCTGCATCGAAGACCTCGCTCAAGTGGGTGTGGGCCGACGATGGTGCCCCAACGCTACGGCGTTTTCAAGGCGCGCCGGCGCTGCGTGGGTGAGCCATCCAGGTGTTTGCAATCGTTTTTCTGCCGCGCTGCCGCATTGTTGCGAAGCAAACTGCATCGAACAACGAAATTTCGGCTCGCCTTCCGATGTCGAGCGACGCGACACGGCCCCCACGACGCGCAGACAGCGCGAGCGCTTGCGCCAATCCCCCGCCGCACGTATTGGTCGGAAAAATGAAGCGTGCCGCATATGTTGCGCTGCATGGCCGGGAAACTCCTGGCTTCCTGCGTCCCGGCATCGGCGTAGTCTGATCGCACAAGGAGACGAAACCATGCGACAAGCATTCAATATCTCTATTGTCATCGTCCTCGCTCTTTTGCTCGCGAACCGGGCAGTCATCCGGGCGCAAGCTCACGAACAGGGCGCGCTGACCTGTGCTCAAGGGTCCGAGCTCGTCAAGACCGACGCCATCGCACGCGGCTTCACCGCGCTCGGCGCGCGCTCCCAAGCCGAGAACTTCCTGTCCAATTGCCTTATCACCGGGCAAGGGCAAGTCGGCAAACTGGTCGCGCACGACTGATCGCAGGTGGTTGTGTTGTCGACACTCGCGCGCCCGATGGGATGGCGCGAGCGTTTGTGGTGTCGCAGTGCTGAGGCGTTGATCGCCCGCGGTGGCCGCTCATGGCGCCTCGGGCCGCCACGGCTGTTTATCCCGCCCTGCCGATTGCGGCGGCCGTTCGCCGACCTGCGTCACGGCGGCGTTGACCGCGTCCGCCCCGCTCTTCTCCAGCCCCTCCACCGGGCGAATACCACCACCCTGCGCCCAGCCAGTCCTCGGTAATGTTTCGTGGCCAAATCGCGCCGCGATGATTATCCTGTTGAGCCTTCCCTCCCGCCCGCCGCGACAGGAACGCTCATGACCGCTCCAACCCGTCCCATCCATCACGCCGCCGCCGACGGTTACACGAGCGGCAACACCGCCGATCATTACGTGCGCGGCCGCCCCGACTATCCGCCCGAAGTCGCAAGCTGGTTGCGCGACACGCTTGGGCTGTGTCGCGGCCAGACGGTCGTCGATCTGGGCGCCGGCACGGGCAAATTCACGCGGCGCCTCGTCGAAACCGGCGCGCGGGTCGTCGCCGTCGAGCCGGTCGCGGCGATGCGCGACAAACTGCATTCGGCGCTGCCCGAGGTTGAAGCCGTCGAAGGCACCGCCGACGCGCTGCCGCTCGCCGATGCGAGCGTCGATGTGCTCGTCTGCGCGCAGTCGTTCCACTGGTTCGCCCACGCCGCCGCGCTCACCGAAATTCGCCGCGTGTTGCGCCCGGGCGGGCGGCTCGGCCTCATCTGGAACGTGCGCGACGCGCGCGTGGACTGGGTCGCGCAACTCGATGCGATCGTCAACCGCTTCGAGGGCGACACGCCGCGCTACTACACCGGCGAATGGCGCAAGGCCTTTCCGTTCCCCGGCTTCGGATCGTTGCGCGAGCATCATTATTCGATCGGCCATACCGGCTCGCCCGAGGACGTGATCGTCGCGCGGGTCCGCTCGACGAGTTTCATCGGCGCACTTGCGCCCGCCCAGCAGGCGCAGATCGAGGCCGAAGTGCGTGCGTTGATCGCCGGCGAACCCGCTTTGCACGGGCAGTCGATCGTCACGATGCCCTATGAAACGGCGGCATGGGATACCGTGCGCGAGGCGGACTGAGTCGCAGCAGCTGGCCGCTTAGGGCGTACGCATGCGTTTCTTTGTGGTTGCCAGCCATCTGCATTGGCGGTGAAAATGCCCACAACCTTGGGAGAAGCTATGAAAGAACGGATACTGTTGGCGGGGTGCGTGATGCTGGCGGCGTGCACCTCGGTATCCGGCATCAATTCGAGACAGGACGGTCATCTATCGGTAACGAGCCGCGCGAGATGGGACATCGTTTCGTGGAATCGCGTTCGAAGCGCCGGGATGAAAGAAGCGCAGGCTTACTGTGATCAGTACAAGAAACAACTTCACACCGTCGACGTGCACAGCGAAGGACTGCGCGGCGTCACCACGACGACAGTAGAGGTGGTATTCGACTGTATCTGACAAGCACGACAGAATTTCCAACGGGCGTCGCAAAGCCCCGCCAGACAAGGCTTCCAGCCGATCACCGCATCCTTCCCTGCGACACAAACTTCGATCCACGAAACAGTTTGTTGTCGTTTCCCCCAGTATTCATGGCGCATCGGCACGATACACTTCCGCTAACACTTTGTTACGTTTCGTATCATGATGACGACCTTCTTTATCGCGTGCCCCTTTGGAATCGCAGCGCTGTTTGGCTTCGCCAGACTGATCGACCCGCGTACCGGGCACTTCAACAACCGCTGAGTTTCGTTTCTGGCGCTCCCATCGCGGGAGGCAGCCACGTCTTTGCGCCCCATTTCGCGGGCCGCAACACCCGGCGTCACCGCTGACGCTTCTGGGAACTTCCTTTCGAAATTTTGCTTGAACGTTTGCGCTCGCCTCGTTCGCGATTGCGATCGTTTGCGTGGTGCGTTTGCGGGCGATTCAAACCCGCGGGAACTCAAGCGGGTTCGCTTGACCGAGGTCCCATTTTGGGACTACCATGATCGGCATGCGAATCTTCTCCAAAAGCACTTGGCAGGCTGCATGCGAAGACTACCCGGCCGCAGCTTCCGCTCTGAAGGCGTGGTATGCAGAAGCATTGAAAGCGAACTGGCGCACGCCGCAGGATGTGAAGGAGCAGTATTCCATGACGGCCAGCATCGTCAGCAACAATCGTGTTGTCTTCAATATCGTTGGCAACGAGTATCGACTGATCACCGGTATCAATTACCAGTACGGCGCTGTCTACATCAAGTTCTTCGGCACTCACCGCGAGTACGACAAGGTCGACGCTGCCACCGTTGAGCAAAGGAAGTGATTATGGACATTCGACCCATCCACAACGAAGCGGACTATAACGCCGCCCTCGACACTCTCTCTGCGCTGCTCGATGCAGACCCGGCACGCGGCACGCCGGAAGGCGATCATCTGGAAATCATGATGGCAATCGTGGGCGCGTACGAGAACGAGCACTTTCATATTCCGCTGCCCGACCCGATCGAAGCCATCAAGTTTCGGATGGAAGCCCAAGGCTTGACTGCTGCCGACATGGTTCCGTACATCGGGCCAAAGCATCGCGTCTACGAGGTTCTGAACGGCACGCGTCAGCTTACCCTTGCGATGATCCGCCGCTTGCACGAAGGGCTTGGCATCCCGGCAGAATCCTTGATCGGTCATACCGAGGCTGAAGCGGCGCACGCGTGAGCCACGCAACCGCCGCTGTCCGCGCCGAGCTTGCGCCGATGATCGATATACCTGCTTCAAAACGGCTGCGATCGAGAGCCTGCACATCGTGTGTGAATCGATCCCGGCAGGCGCGCGACCCGCCAAAATGCTGAACGCCTGAGGGCGAAAATCGCCAATGAACGACGAGCCCGTCGTGTGCAAGCTTTTTCCCTATGCAGGGAAAACACCAACGCGGCTGGGTACGTCACGGGACAGCATCGACGGCGAACAGTGTTGGCCGAGCAGCAGACGAAGCGGCGAAGGCCGTCGCCGGGCGACCCGGTCTGATTGGACCGTCGTGGTCCAAACCCTGCGAAACGAACGCAAGCGCGAAAACAAGGGAATCAGGGGAAAATTGTCCTGGTGCCGGGGACCGGACTTGAACCGGCAAGCCCGAAGGCGGCGGATTTTCTTCACACCACGTCTTTCGACGCCACGCGCTTAAGCTCGATGCCAAAGCGCGCGTTCGTGCGCTGGACTATGCCTTCGCCATCGCCTCGCGGCACATTGCTGTGCCATGTCCAGGCTTTAGGCGCCCCCCGTCTAGTCTCTACACCTTCCACACCGCCGCATGACATGCGGCAGCGGGCTTGGCTCGGCGTTGCCTCGGTGGCGGCACGGGTAGAACGTGCTGCTCCAGGGGGTTCGCCGAATTTGAAGGGTTCTGCACCGACCGTTTCCCGTCGGGCACTCAATACTTTAAGTCCGCTATGTTTACCAATTTCATCACCCCGGCAGGGCGGACGCGATTCTACCATTGCGGCGCGCGCGTACTGAAGTTTGCTCCGTGCCGACGTCATCGCGCGGTCATATGCGCTATCGATAATCGTGTCATCGAAAACGTTTACAGTCCCGGGTGCCTCGATGACTCCCACGATCAAGGACGTTGCCGCCTACGCCGGCTTTTCGATCGCCACTGTCTCGCGCGCGATCAACGCACCGCACACCGTCAACCCGGTCACGCTCGCCAAGGTGCGCGAGGCCATCGACGCCCTCCACTTCCGGCCCAGTCCGCTCGCGCGCCAGTTGCGCAGCGAGCGCACGCGGCTCGTCGGCGTCGTGCTGCCGACCCTCGCCAATCCGGTCTTCGCCGAATGTCTGCAAGGCATCGACGAGCTGGCCGCCGCGCAGGGCTTCCGGCTCATGCTGATGACCACGCAATACGATGCCGCGCGCGAGCGCCACGCGATCGATACGTTGCGCGCGCAACGGGTCGAGGGGATCATCCTGACCGTCGCCGATGCCGATACGCATCCGCTGCTCGACGACATCGACCGTGACGGGCCGCTCTACGTACTGATGCACAACGACACGGTGCGCCGCCCCTCGGTGTCGGTCGACAATCGACAGGCCGCCTACGACGGCGTACGCATGCTGATCGCGCATGGCCATCGCCGCATTCTGATGTTGACCGCCTTGCTGGCGGCGTCCGACCGCGCGCGTCTGCGTTACACGGGCTATGCCGAAGCCATGCGCAGCGCCGGGCTCGCGCCCGCCCCCGCGCTAGAGATCGATTTCTACGCCGACGAGCTCGCGCCAGCGGCGCTCGCGCAACTCACCAGCGGGCCGGAGCGCCCGAGCGCGCTCTTTTGCAGCAACGATCTGCTCGCGATGGTCGTCATGCGAAGCTTGCGCCGCGCGCGCATCGAGGCACCGCGCGACATGTCGATCCTCGGCTTCGACGGGCTCGCGATGGGCGAGCTGCTGTCGCCGGCGCTCACGAGCGTCTGCGCGCCCAATCGCGCGATCGGCTGCGCCACGTGGCACAAGCTGATGGCGCGCATCGACGGCGACTACGACGGTTCGTCGCTCACGCTGCCGCATAGCGTGCGCGAGGGCGCGAGCGTCGCGGCGATCACAAACGATTACGTCGGCGCGCACGAACGCGGTATTGCAGGCTGGAGCGCTGTGCGCTGAAGCGCCACTGTGCGAACGCAGGTCCTGGCGTCCCGCATCGTCGATACCGCACCCGCGCTGTTATGCGGCATCATCGATGCATGCGGCGTTTTCGAGCGGCTGCACGCCACGCGCTGCTGCCTGAAAACCCACCTTCATCACGACGCTTCGGAGAACCCTCGCCATGCTGTTCGCCCAGATCAGCGACCTGCACATCAAACGGCCGGGCGCGCTCGCCTACAACCGCGTCGATACGGCCGCCGCGCTCGCGCGCTGCATCGCTACGCTCAACGCGTTGACGCCGCGTCCGCACGCCGTCGTCATCACGGGCGACCTCGTCGATCAAGGCCACCCCGACGAGTACGCTCATCTGAAGACACTGCTCGCCGCCCTCGACCTCCCCTGCTTCCTGCTGGTCGGCAACCACGATGCGCGCGACGCGCTGCGCGAGGCGTTCCCCGCCCGGCCCGAATTGCGCACCGGCGGCGAGTTCGTGCAGTACGCAGTCGATCTCGACGAACTGCGCCTCATCGCCCTCGATTCGATCCAGCCTGGAGGGAGCGGCGGCTCGCTCTGCGATGCGCGCCTCGCGTGGCTCGAAGCGCAACTCGATGCCGCGCGAGACCGTCCGGTGGTGGTCGCGCTCCATCATCCGCCGTTCGATTGCGGCATCGACCACATGGATGCGATGCGGCTCGACGCGAGTGCATCGGCGCGGCTCGCGGCGCTGCTGCGCCGTTATCCGAACGTCGAGCGTGTGATCTGCGGGCACGTCCACCGGCCGATCTTCGCGCGCTTTGGCGGCACGCTCGCGTCGGCGGCGCCCGCGCCGTGCCATCAGGTGACGCTCGATCTGCGCGAGGACGCGCCCTCGACGTTCACGCTCGAGCCGCCCGCGTTCGCGCTGCATCGCTACGATGCGCGCACGGGGCTCGTTACCCATCACGCCTATGTGGAGCCGGCGCACGGGCCGTATCCGGTCTACGACAACAAGGGTGAGCCGATAGGCTGAACGCGGCTTTGGTGAGGGCGAGGCGCGGGTCGTTCATCGTGGCCTGCTTGCTTCGGCGCTTTGCTGCCCGCGCTGCCCGCGCTGCCGCGCCGCCAGCACGCGCGCACGCGCTCCGGTATCATCGGCACGCTCGTGGCTCTCGCCACGCACCGTACTGCCGCTCTCATGCCCACCGCCGATTCCCGCCCCGCCCGCGACGACCAGTCGCTCTCCAGCCTTCTGCTCCTGCTGGCCACCATCGCCGGCGTCGCGGTCGCGAACATCTACTACAACCAGCCGCTGCTCGAAGGGTTTCGACTATCGTTTCCCGCGGGCGCCGCCTGGATCGGCGCGGTCCCCGCCGCGACCCAGCTCGGCTACGCGGCCGGCATGCTGCTGCTCGCGCCGCTCGGCGATCGTTTCGACCGGCGCCGGCTGATCCTGCTGCAAACCGTCGGTGTCTGCATCGCGTTGTTCGCGGCGGCCGCCGCGCCGAGCCTCGCGGTCCTGATCGGCGCGAGCCTCGCGATCGGCGTGCTCGCGACCATCGCCCAGCAGGCGGTCCCGTTCGCCGCCGAACTCGCGCCGCCCGAAGCGCGCGGCCACGCGGTCGGCACGGTGATGAGCGGCCTGTTGCTCGGCATCCTGCTCGCGCGTACGGCCGCCGGTTTCGTCGGACAGTATTTCGGCTGGCGCGCCGTGTTCGGTGCCTCGATCGTCGTACTCGTCGCGCTCGGCGGCGTGATCCTCATGCGTCTGCCGCACAGCAAACCCACTTCGACGCTGAGCTACGGCAAGCTGCTCGCCTCGCTCTGGCATCTCACCGTCGAGTTGCGCGAGCTGCGTGCCGCGGCGCTCACGGGCGCCTTCCTGTTCGGGGCGTTCAGTCTGTTCTGGCCGGTGCTCACGTTGCTGCTCGCGGGTGCGCCGTTTCATCTCGGCGCGCAGGCGGCCGGCCTGTTCGGCATCGTCGGCGCGGCGGGAGCGCTCGCCGCGCCGTACGCGGGTCGTTTCGCCGATAAACGCGGACCGGGCGCCATCATCTCGCTCGCGATCGGTCTGGTCGCGCTCGCATTCGTCATCTTCGCGGCGTCGGGCGCGAGTCTCGTCGGTCTGGTGATCGGCGTGATCGTGCTCGATGTGGGCGTGCAGGCCGCGCAGATTTCAAACCAGGCGCGCATCTACGCGCTGCGCCCCGATGCACGCAGCCGCGTGAATACCGTCTACATGGTGGCGTATTTCATCGGCGGGGCGAGCGGCTCGGCGGTCGGCGTGAGCGCATGGCATGCCTTCGGTTGGCTCGGCGTGTGCGTGGCCGGGCTCGCGTTCACGGCGCTCGCGGGCTGGGTCCATCATCGCTCGCAGCGGCGCGCGACTGCTCCGGCCAGTTAAGGCCAACGCTCGCCGATGTCGATAGCGCCGGGCGGCAGGGTCGACGTCGCCAACGTGTAGTGACGATCGGCCCAGCCACACGACAACCAGGCGCGTGCCTCAACGCCCCGAGTCGAGCAAATCGGCCATATCGTCCGCATGTTCTTCTTCGACGGCGAGAATCTCCTCGAAGATACGCCGCGTGGTCGTATCGCCGTCGCCGAGCCACTGGATGATCTCTCGATACGTCTCGATGGCGATGCGCTCGGCGACGAGATTCTCGCGGATCATGTCCTTGAGGTCGGTGCCCTCCTTGTATTCGGAGTGCGAGCGCCTGGCGAGCGTGTCCGGCGCGAAATCCGGCTCGCCGCCGAGCTGCACGATGCGCGCAGCGAGCCGGTCGGCATGCTGCTGCTCCTCGGCGGCGTGCTCGGCGAATTCCGCGGCCACGGACTCCGAGTCGATGCCCTTCGCCATGAAGTAGTGTCGTTTGTAGCGCAACGTGCAGACGATCTCGGTCGCGAGTGCATCGTTGAGCAGCTTGAGCACGGTTTCGCGGTCGGCACCGTAGCCGGCCGTGACCGATCCTTCTTCCATGTGACGGCGGGCTTCGTCGCGCACGCGCTTCAGATCGATCGCGAATGTGGGGGGTGACTTGCTCATGTGATCCTCCTCAGGGTAACGACTCAGGTGTGCAGCACGCCGACCAGCAGCGAGATGACAAAGATGACGAGAAAAATGTAGAAAAGAATTTTGGCGATTTCCGCCGCGCCGGCGGCGATGCCGGTGAAGCCGAGCACACCGGCAATCAGGGCGATCACGAAAAACACGATGGCGTAATGGAGCATGGCGTAGTCCTCCGGTCATGCGCGCAATAGGTACGGGCGATGCGCGTTTCGTGCGCGAGACGCCGCGCACTCTGCCGCGCTTCGCGAGTCGGGGCAGCTCAGGCTGCGCGGCGAGGTACGCGCGTTTCGTGCCGTTGCGGCGATGTCCGCAAGTCTTCGCAAGTCGCGGACCTGGGGCGCGCAGCGCACGCATGCCGAACCACCTGCATAGACCAGGCACGCCACGTGCTGAGCAAGGTTTCCTGCAGCCTTCAAAGGAAACCATCATGAACCGACTGATTGCTTTGTTAGTTGTTGCCGCAACGGCCGCGCTCGCCGGCTGCAATACGATGGCCGGCGCCGGACAGGATCTCTCCGCGGGCGGCCACGCTATCACCAACAGCGCCGAGCAGGCGAAGTAGCCGCTCAGCGCGCGTCCGTCGCAAATGCGCGAAAGCGCCCGTGCGCTGCAGCTTTGAACGCTGCAGCGCACGGGCGCTCTCGTTGGGTGAAGGACGTCGGGAAGAAACGCGGAAACTAGCGCCTCGCGAGCTGAGCGCGGCGCCGGTCGAACACGAACGACAGCCCGACACTCGCGAGTATCAGCACGGTCGCCACGACGGTGGCCTCGGTGACCGGCTCACCGAGCAGCAGCGCGCCAAGAGCGACCGCGACCACCGGATTCACGTACATGCAGCTGCTCGCGATGATCGGGCTCGTGTGCCGGATCAGATAGCCGTACGCCACATAGGCGGCCATCGTGCCGATCAGCATCAGGTACAGGAACGCGAGGACGGGCACGACGTGCAGCGTCGCCATGCGCTCGCCCGTCACCAGCGCGACGGTCGTCGAAATGGCGCCGCCGAGGCCGATCTGCAGCGCCGTCGACAGGAAGAGATCGGCGGGCAAGCGCAAGCGCGACGCGAGATGCGCGCCGCCGGCCCAGAACAGCGCGCCGCACAGGATCGCGAGGCAGCCGCCGGCCGTGCCGCTCGCGCCGCTGTTATGGCTGAGGATCGCGATGCCGACGAGGCCGAGTCCGATCGCGCCCCACTCGCCCTTCGAGACCGCCCGGCCCGCCGCAGCGGCAATGACCGTCGCGAACAACGGCACCGTGGCGACCATCACCGCGGCCGTGCCGGTGCCGACCGTGCGCATGCCGTAGGCGAGCATCCCGCTCGACATGCCGACCAGCATCGTGCCGACCACCCCCGCATTGCGCACCTCGGCGAGCGTGGGCATGACGGGGCGCCGGCGCACCGAATAGACGAACAGGCCGATGCCCGCGAACAGGTTGCGCAAGCCCGAGAGCAGGAGCGGCGGAAACGAGCCGAGCGCGACATGCACGCCGAGATAGGTCGAGCCCCAGACGATGTAGACGACCCCGAGCGAGAGCGCCACGCGCCCTGCATGCGATTGCGGCAGGCGTAGGGACAGCACGCGCCGCACGAGCCATGCACCGGCCGACCGCAGGCCCTTGGCGGCGCCCGCTGAATCGCCTGGGCGGGGTTGCTGCGGCCTCATCGCGGCACCGCCGTGCGCGCCCGGCGGCGCGCGAAACGGGAAGGCTGCCCGGCAGGGCGCGCGCAAGGGGCAAGGCGAGACGGCATGGCTAACGGCACGGAAAAGTCGGTTGGAGCGAGGGGTGGCAAAGCGGCAAGGCAAGGCAGTGCAACTAAGCGAGGCTTTCAGCATTGAAATTATGCAGTAACCCCAGAATCGCCGCGAGCCGGCGCGCATTGACACGCTCGCATAAGCTTGCCACGTCGCCTGGCGCCAGAGGCCATGCTAAGATCAAAAATCTGACAATCCGCTTTCATCCCTTTTCTTCCCGCCGCCCCCCATGCGTTCGTTGCCGCCGCTCACTGCCTGCCTCGTCCCGCCGCACAGGCCAGTGCGAGCGCGGGGCTGCGCCGCGGCACGGCGAATACCTATCCCGCGTCGCGCCTCTACCCCGCTCGCGCCCGCCCGGCGCCCGGCCTGAACGTCACTTCCCTTGAGGAGCCGCGCAGTCGGGCTCCGGGCCGATCCGTGCGTCATCCCCTCTCGTGGATCCAATGGAGAACCGCCGTGCGCAAGAAAATCCGCTATTTGACCGAACTCGATGTCGCCCGCCTCGAAAAGGCCGCCGCCGAGCCCTCTGCTCCGCCCAACCGCCAGACGATGCTCGATGACTTGCTCGAGCGCGCCGAGATCGTCGAGGCGCGCGAGATCGCCGCCAACGTCGTCACGATGAACTCGCAAGTGACACTGTGCGGCGAAGACCCGGCCGAGACCTTCACGTGGACCGTCGTCTATCCGTCCGATGCCGACATCGCCGCCGGCCGGCTCAACGTGTTCTCGCCGGCGGGCATCGCGCTCATCGGCGCGCGACGCGGTGACAAGGTGCGCTTCACGCCGCCGAGCGGCGCGCCGCAAATGCTCAAGATCGACAAGATCCTGTTCCAGCCCGAAGCCGCCGAAGACTACCGGCTCTGATCACGCGCGCCGCGCCGGTTTCGCCCTCATGCGCGAGACTTCGCTTGCCAAGCGCGCGCGCCGCGGTGTATCGTTTGCCCTGCTTACGCGGGGGTCCTGCGTCGTGCGTCGCTTCGGGCGATGTACAGCGCGGGTGAGAAATACCCTTTGAACCTGATCTGGATAATGCCAGCGCAGGGAAGCGTCCGGGCTTCGCTGAATCACCCAAGTTGTCTCCTTCCGCGCGAAGTCCGTCCACGTTCCGTCTCGCCTCTCGCGAAGCCGCTATTCCCACTTTGCTTTGCATGGAGAGAGAGGCATGAACGCCAACCCGAAGTTCATTTCCGCCAACGCGCATGTCGACGAGGCGGCCGTTGCCCCGCTGCCGAATTCCCGCAAGATCTATGTGACAGGCTCGCAGGCGGACATCCGCGTGCCGATGCGCGAGATCACGCAAGCGGATACGCCGACGGGCTTCGGCGGCGAGAAGAATCCGCCGGTCTATGTCTACGACACCTCGGGCCCGTACACCGATCCGCAAGCCACAATCGACATCCGCGCGGGCCTGCCCGCGCTGCGCGAGCGCTGGATCGAGGCACGCGGCGACACCGGGGCGCTCGCCGGTCTGACGAGCGAGTACGGCCGCGAGCGCGCCGCCGATGCGGCCACCGCCGAGTTGCGCTTTCCCGGCCTGCACCGCACGCCGCGCCGAGCGCAGGCGGGCCGCAACGTCACGCAGATGCACTACGCGCGCCAGGGCATCATCACGCCGGAGATGGAGTTCATCGCGATTCGCGAGAACCAGCGCCGCGCCGAGTATCTCGAGAGTCTCAAGACCAGCGGCCCGAACGGCGCGAAGCTCGCCGCGATGATGGGTCGCCAGCACCGTGGGCAGGCATTCGGCGCGGCCGCGTTCGGCGAGCACGCGCTCGACGAAATCACCCCTGAATTCGTGCGCGAAGAGGTCGCCCGTGGCCGCGCGATCATCCCCGCCAACATCAACCACCCGGAAAGCGAGCCGATGATCATCGGCCGCAATTTCCTCGTGAAGATCAACGCGAACATCGGCAACTCGGCGGTGACCTCGTCGATCGGCGAGGAAGTCGACAAGATGACGTGGGCGATCCGCTGGGGCGGCGACACGGTCATGGATCTGTCGACCGGCAAGCACATCCACGAGACGCGCGAATGGATCATCCGCAACTCGCCGGTGCCGATCGGCACGGTGCCGATCTATCAGGCGCTCGAAAAGGTCAACGGCAAGGCGGAAGACCTCACATGGGAAATCTTCCGCGACACGTTGATCGAGCAAGCCGAACAAGGCGTCGATTACTTCACGATCCACGCGGGCGTGCGTCTGCAGTACGTGCCGCTGACCGCGAACCGCATGACCGGCATCGTCTCGCGCGGCGGCTCGATCATGGCGAAGTGGTGTCTCGCGCATCATAAGGAAAGCTTCCTTTATGAGCACTTCGAAGACATCTGCGAAATCATGAAGGCCTATGACGTGAGCTTCTCGCTCGGCGACGGCCTGCGTCCCGGCTCGATCTACGATGCCAACGACGAAGCGCAGCTCGGCGAGCTGAAGACGCTCGGCGAGCTCACGCAGATCGCATGGAAACACGATGTGCAAGTGATGATCGAGGGTCCGGGCCACGTGCCGATGCAGCTCATCAAGGAGAACATGGACCTGCAGCTCGACTGGTGCAAGGAAGCGCCGTTCTACACGCTCGGGCCGCTCACCACCGACATCGCCCCGGGCTACGACCACATCACCTCGGGCATTGGAGCCGCGATGATCGGCTGGTTCGGCACGGCGATGCTGTGCTACGTGACGCCGAAGGAACATCTGGGCTTGCCGAACAAGGCCGACGTGAAGGAAGGCATCATCACCTACAAGCTCGCGGCGCACGCGGCCGATCTCGCCAAGGGCCATCCGGGTGCGCAGGTGCGCGACAACGCGCTGTCGAAGGCGCGCTTCGAGTTCCGCTGGGAAGACCAGTTCAACCTCGGCCTCGATCCCGACAAGGCACGCGAATTCCACGACGAAACGCTGCCGAAGGACTCGGCCAAGGTCGCGCATTTCTGCTCGATGTGCGGCCCGCACTTCTGCTCGATGAAGATCACCCAGGACGTGCGCGATTTCGCGGCGAAACAAGGCATGAGCGACGACGAGGCCCTGAAAAAAGGCATGGAAGTGAAGGCCGTCGAGTTCGTCAAGCAAGGCGCCGAGATCTATCAGCGGCAGTAAGCAGCCCACGCGAGGCGGCACCCCGGCCGCCTCGCGAAACCAGGCACTGCCTGTCATCCCGGTCGTTCCGTTTGCGCGGCACGCCATTTGCGAAAGCAAAGTGTCATCGACCGGGAGTCGAACATCATGAAACCCCTCCACCACCTTCGCCCCTTGCTGGCCGTGGGCGCGCTCAGCGCCGCGCTCATGGGCCTGTCCGCTTGTGACAACATGTCGACCCGTACCCGCGATACCGCGATCGGCGCGGGCGTCGGCGGCGTGGCCGGCGCCGCGATCGGCGGCAGCGCACTGTCGACGGTCGGCGGTGCCGCGGTCGGCGGCGTCATCGGCAATCAGGTCGGCAAGTAGGCGCACGTCAACGGCCCCAGCAGGCGCACGCAGGGCGGCGTAAGCTCTGCAGCATGGAAGTATTGCGGTGCATTGGGAGACCGTTCATGCGCCATCTGTTTGCTGCCCTGCCCCTGTGCCTGCGCGCTGCCTGCGGCGCGGGCTTCGTGCTCGCGTTATCCGGCTGCTATTACTACGGTCCCTACGGTTATCCGCCGTATTACGGCGCGGTGCCCGTCGCGGCGACGCAGCAGGAAACAGCCATGCCGAGCGCCCCGCCGCCCGCCGACGCGCAATACCCCGGGCCACTCGTGCCCACGCCCCCCGTCTATCCCGTCTACCCAGCGGTCTATCCCGCGTGGGGTGGGTATGGCTGGGGATGGCCGGCCGTTTCGTTCGGCTGGAGCGGCGGTTACTGACACGCGCGCCAGCTTCGCGCCATCTACGGATCGCGCCGCTTGCGTGCGCCCGTAGTTTCCCTGCTTGACGTCATAACGGCATTCCCTATGCTGCATAAGGCAATTGAAACAACGTCTTAAAACATCGGCGGATCGTGTCGCGGCATGGCCGCCGGTCGCAAGGCTCCAGCACCAGACCAATAAACAATCCGGACCAAGGAGACGTGATGTTCCATCAGTTGTTGACCCCTATCGGCGACGCGTTGTTGCCTTCGTTCATCGTCGCGGCACTACCGATCCTGGTCGTGCTCGTGCTGCTCGGCTGGGCGCGGCGGCCTGCGTGGCAGGCCTCGCTGGCCGGGCTTGTTGTCGGTTTGATCGTCGCGATCTTCGCCTGGCAGTTTCCGGTGCGGCTCGCGCTCGACGCCGTCGCCGCCGGTGCCGTATTCGCGTTGTGGCCCGTGATGTGGATCGTCGTCACCGCGATCCTGCTCTACAACATCGCGCTGCGCTCGGGGCGCTTCGCGGCGTTTCGCATGTGGCTGCTCGATAACCTGCCCAACGACCGGCGCATCGTGCTCGTGGTGATCGGCTTTTCGTTCGGTGCGCTGTTCGAAGGGATTTCGGGCTTCGGCACGCCGATCGCGATCACGAGTTCGCTGCTCATCATGCTCGGGTTTCCGGCACTCGAGGCGCTGACCTTCACGCTGATCTTCAACACGGCGCCGGTGGCGTTCGGCGCGCTCGGCGTGCCGATCACGGTGCTCGGCGCGGTGACCCATTTGCCCGCCGATACGCTCGGGCAAATGGTCGGCCGGCAACTGCCGTTCTTCGCGCTGCTCTTGCCGTTCTATGTGATCGCGGTCTATGCGGGCGTGCGCGGCATGCTGCGCATCTGGCCGGTGCTGCTGGTCGCGGGCGGCAGCTTCGCGCTCACGCAGTTCGTCACCTCGAACTACATCAACTACAGCCTGACCGACGTGCTCTCGTCGCTGGTCTCGCTGATCCTCACGATCGCATTCCTGCGCGTATGGAAGCCGGAGCCGGACGCGCGCTTTGCCATCAACGTCGATCGCGCCAACGAAGTGCGCAGCAAAGTCAGTGGCGCCGAAGGCTGGTACCCGTGGTTGATCGTGGCGGCCGTCGTGATCCTGTGGACCGTCGCGAAGGTGTTCACGATCGGCGACGTGAAGGTGCCGTGGCCCGGCCTCGACAAGGCCGTGTTCATCACGCTCTACAAGGTGCCGTACGCCGCCGTGTGGGACTTCCAGCCGCTCGCGACGGGCACCGCGATTCTGGTCGCGGCGATCCTCACCGCGCTCGTCGTGCGCATCAGCGCGGCGGAGTTCGGCAAAGCGATCGCCGATACGTGGGTGCAGACGCGCATCGCCATTCTCACAGTCGCGACCATCGTCGGTCTCGCGTTTCTCATGAACTATGCGGGGATGACTTATACGCTCGGGCTCGGCGCCGCGTCGGTGGGCGCGCTGTTTCCGCTCGTGTCGGCGTTCCTCGGCTGGGTCGCCGTGTTCCTGTCGGGCAGCGATACGTCGGGCAATGCACTGTTCGGCAACCTGCAGGTCGTGGCCGCGCAGCAGTTGAACCTCAATCCGGTGCTGATGGCGGCCACCAACTCGTCGGGCGGCGTGATGGGCAAGATGATCTCGCCGCAGAACATCTCGACGGGCGTCGCGACCACCGAACTCAAGGGCAAGGAAGGCCATGTGTTCGCCAAGACCTTCAAGCACTCGATCCTGCTCACCGTGCTGCTCGGCATCCTCGTCTGGCTGCAACAGAATGTGTTCACGTGGATGATTCCGCACTGAACCCGCACTGACCCCGACGCGGGCCGCCACGCCGGCGCCCGCGTCCTCCTCCTGCCCGCTGCCTGCTGCCTGCTGCGCGGCGCTCTCCGGCTTCTTGCCGTTTCATTCCAGCGTGAAATATGGCGGCGATGCGAGTGCTAGCATGAAGTCATCGTGATTTCATTCAGCAAGGCACGCCCTCCATGTCTCCCGCCAATCTCGTTCAATTGCTCGTGCTCGCGGCCCTGTGGGGCGCGTCGTTCCTGTTTATCCGTGTCGGTGTCGGCGAGTTGGGTGTCGCGCCGCTGATGGCGCTGCGCGTGGGCATCGGCGCGCTCTTTCTCGTCATCGTGCTGTTCGCGAGACGCCCCGCGCGTGCCACCCTCGCGACGCTGCGCGCACGCGCGTGGCCGCTCCTGATCGTCGGCATCCTCAATTCGGCTGGACCGTTCTGTCTGTTTGCATTCGCCGAGCTGACGCTGTCGGCAGGCGTCACCTCGGTCATGAACGCGACGACGCCGCTATGGGGCGCGCTCGTCGCCTTCGTGTGGTTTCGCGACCGGCTCAGTGCAATGCGTTGCGCGGGCCTCGTGGCGGGTTTCGCGGGCGTGCTGATACTCGTGCGCGACCAGATCGTGACGCCCGCGTCGAGCGGCGCGAGCCCGGCGACCGTTGCACTGGCCGCCGTGGCCGCGCTCGGCGCCGCGCTGCTCTACGGCGTCGCGGCGAACTACACGAAGCGCCATCTGGCCGGCGTCGATGCCCTGACGGTCGCGACCGGCACGATGATCGGCGCGACGCTCGTGATGGTGCCGCCCGCCATCTACGCGTGGCCGCATACGAGCATCTCGCTCATCACGTGGGGCGCGGCGATCGCGCTCGGCATCCTCTGCACGGGCGTCGCCTACATCCTCTACTTCCATCTGATTGCGGTCGCGGGCGCGGCGCGCGCAATGACGGTCACGTTCGTGATTCCGGTGTTCGGCATCTTGTGGGGTGCGCTGTTCCTGCACGAGCAGATCAGCGCGGCGATGCTCGCAGGCTGTGCGGTCATTCTCGTGGGCACGGCATTCGCCACCGATGCGCTGCGCCGGCGAGCGCCGCTGCGCACGCGCGATGCATCGTGATCCTGAGCATCGGCTGCCAGGCACGGCCAAGAAAAAACCCGCGAGGCTCGCGCCTCGCGGGTTTTTTGTCGAACTTGCGTTGGCGTCGAGCGCTTAACGCAGCTGGTCGACCACCAGACCCATGATTTCCTGGGCCGGGCGCGACGTGTCGATATCGCCCTTGTCGTCGACGACGGCCACGCGCGTCTGGCCATCGGTAACTGCACGCACGTTCACGCGATACTGCTTCGCGACCTTTTCCTTGCGGCCATGGAATATCTGGTTCCAGAAGCCCTGTTCGGCCGAGGTCATGTCCTTCGGATCGACGTAGCGCACGTAGTAGATGCCCTTGTTACGATCGCGATCGTCGACGGTGAAGTTCGCGCGATCGAGCGCCAGACCCACGCGCAGCCACGCGCGGTCGTACGGCTCGCCGAGCGTCAGCTCCGACTGCGTGTACTGGCCCGAGGTGTCGGCGGCCGCTGCAGCCTTGCCACCTGCGGCCGGCTTGGTCGGCGCGGCAGGCTGGGCGGCGAACGCCACGTTTTGCGCGGCCGTCGACGAATCCGCCGGCACTTGAGCACTAGCGTCGGTAGCCTTCGCGCCACTTGCCTTGGCGTCGGCCGCGGCGGCGAGCTGCGCATCGGGCACGCCCGGCTTCGCGCGTGCAAGCGTCATCATCAGGCGCTTCAGATACTCGGCTTCGAGGCCCGGATCATTGGGCTTCGGGACCCACGTCGTGGTCTCGTTGTTGTTGCCCGAGAGCTGTTCGCGCAGACCCTTCTGGCTGATGAACACATAGGTGCCGCCATTAGGCGCCGTGTCGAGGCGCGTGCGGTACTTGTTGCGCTCCGCCGTCACGTACGAGTTGCCGGTGGCCCACGTCAGCGTGTTGCGGATGATGCCGTCGTTGATCTTCGGATGCGTCTCGTTCCAGTCGGTCTCCATCAGACCCTTGTCGCGCTGGTCGACCACCAGCAGGAAGCCCTGCTCCTGCCAGAAGCGACGCACTTGAGGCCAGACGTCGGCGGGCGCGCGGTTGTCGATGACGAGCCAGCTTTCGGTGCCGTCACGCTGGATATGCATGCCCGGAACGGGCGGCAACACCGAGTTGTCGTCGGCGGCGGGCGCGGTGCTTTGCGTCTGCTTGAGCGAGGACAGCGTGGTCTCGCCGTTTTGCGGCGGCAGCGAGCGCTGGTCGGCGGTCTCGTCGAGCATGTTGGGGGGAGCCGCCAGCGTGGATTGCTTCGCTCGTGCGTCACTACGGTAGTCAATCTGGCCAGGCGTCGGCGAACTGCAGCCGGCGATCAGCCCGCCTGCCATCACAAGCGCAGCAGCACGCATGGCCAGACGTCGATGAAAATCAGTCATGTTCGGGTAATCCTTCGGCTACGCCACGGCCAGTCCCCGTGGATCAACCAAACATTGTACCGGTCCCGTCCCGCCCTGTGCAAAAAGAGCGAGAGGGAGCGCCCCTTCTTCCTGCTTGCCCGATCGTTCCGGCGCACGGCCAACGGAGTTTTTCGCGACGCTCTGACAGCAAAACGCGAGGCTGGGATTTAACGCTTTTTTACGTTTGCGCCAGCTATCACCTGGTTTTTCCATCGGATCATTTTCATTTGAATTCAAATACTTGACTCGTCATCGAGCACACCCCGCAGATTGCGCTGGATCAATCGACCTGACGGGCAAATTGTCTGTCGCGACGCAATGTTATTTTGTTATCGAGATTTCTTGAAAACAGCACAAAATTCGGGGGACACACATGCTAATCGACCAGATCAGGGCGCCGTTTAGAGCTTTTTCGATTCTTTTGGCATGTCTGCCGACTGCCACGGCCCACGCCGCGCTCGGCGATATCGCCAGCTTCACGGACGGCACCAGCGTCGCGCGCACTCTGGCCGGCGGCGCGGCGAGCGTGCGCACAACGGTGGATGCCGGCGGCACGACCATCAACGCCTATGTGTCGACGGCGACGGGCCGCGTCTTCGGCTACACGTGGCAGGGCCCGACCATGCCCGACCTGCAGGCGCTGCTCGGCAGTTATTCCGCGCCCTGGAATGCCGAAGCCGCTCGACAGTTCCGCGAGAACGGCAGCGGCCAGCATGCTGCGCGCTTTGAACAAGCGTCGGTGATCGTCGAGTCGGGAGGACGCATGCATGGGTACATCGGCCGCGCATGGTTGCCGGGCGCCTTGCCCACGGGCGTGACGGCCATCGACTTGCGCTGAATGGAGGCGACGCTCATGCAATCGATCCCTTCGGCACAATGCGCGAACGCGGTGACGCGCATTTTTTCTAACGGCGCGCGCGCACTGGGCGCCCTGCTGGTTTGTACCCAGCTGCTCGCTTGCGGCGGTGGCGGTGGCGGCAACGGCGGCGCTTCGGGCGGCACCGCTCAGGAGGCCCCTGCGGCCAGTGGGGCCGCTGCGAATGGTCCCGCCAGCGGTGCCGCTGCGGCCAGTACGCCGGGCGCGCCCGCCGCGGGCGATCCGGCCGCGAGCCCTTCGCTCAGCGCGTCGTCGAGCGTGCCTCAGTCCAGCACGCCCAATGTCATGGCGATCTCGGTGGCCGCGACGCCGACCCTCACGCGCAACCTGTTGCTCGCGAGCGTGACCGTATGCGTGCCCGGCACGACCACCTGCGCGACGATCGACAACGTGCAGATCGACACCGGCTCGCAGGGACTGCGTCTGCTCGCGTCCGCGTTGCCGGCAGGCTTCGCGCTGCCAGAGGTGGCGACCGGTAATGCCGCTGCGGGCACGAGCGCCGAATGCGCGGTGTTCGGCACCGGCTACACGTGGGGCGCCGTGCGCCGCGCGGATGTGCGGCTCGCCGGAGAAACCGCCGCTTCGCTGCCGATCCAGGTGATTGCGGACCCGTCGCTGCCAGCGGTGCCCAGTGACTGCTCGAACGGCGGCGCCGGCCTCGCCATGCAGAACGCGACGAGTCTGCGCAGCAACGGCATCCTCGGCGTGGGGCTCTTCACGGTCGATTGCGGCAGCAACTGTGTGAACGCCGCGCCGCCGCGCTGGTATTACGCGTGCGACGACACCGGTGCCTGCACCAACACCTCGCAGCCGCTCGAGCGCCAGGTGACCAATCCGGTCAGCGCCTTCGCGAGCGACAACAACGGCGTCGTGATCGATCTGCCGTCCGTGCCCGATGGCGGCTCAGCCTCGATCGCGGGCTCGCTGATCTTCGGCATCGGCACGCAGGCCAACAACACGCTGGGCTCGGCGTCAATACTGCGGCCCAATCCGGCGACCGGCTACTTCACCACGACGACGGCCGACGGCACGATCTACACGCAGAGCTATATCGACAGCGGCTCGAATGGCTTGTTCTTCTGGAGCACGACGCTGCCGCGTTGCGGGCTGTGGTTCTGTCCGGCGTCCCAGCAGGAGCTCGCGGCGACGCTCAAGGGCACGGACGGCACGACGATCCCGGCTGCGTACTCGGTGGCGAGTTCGCAGTCGCTCTTTGCCACCGGCAACTGGGCGTTCGACAACCTCGCGGGCCTGAGCGGCAACATGTTCGGCTGGGGACTGCCGTTCTTTTACGGACGTCGCGTCTATACGGCGATCACCGCGCAGGCGACACCGGCCGGCGATGGCCCGTACTACGCGTTTTGAGGTCGAGGGCGAGGTCGAGATGAAGGCACGCGCGTGTCGCGATGACACGCGCGGGTTCAGTCGGCGTGGGTGTCGGGCGTCGTCTTCGCGAGGTCGGCGGGCGCGAGCCAGCGGAACGAGGCTAGGCCGCTCGGATTGAACGTGCATTCGGCCGCGGCGGGCGTGTTGACCTGCCGATGCGTGACCTTCGCCGCGCTCGCGGGTAGCGGCGCCGATGCGGTCGTTGCCGCCGCAGCACTGGCGGCGGACGATGCGCTCGCCACGCGAGCATTGTCGGGCACGCTCGAATCCGCCGAAGCATCGGAAGCCATCGAAGTTGCCGATGCCATCGAAGCCGTCGAAGCGACTGCAGCAGCCGAAGCCGCCGAGGCCACCGCCCCCCCCGAAGCCCCCGACACGACATCGCGTGCGATCTGGCCTTCGACCACCACGCGCGAGCCCTGATACGACACGCCGGTATGCACGATCTTCAGCGTGCCCTTCACCGTGTCGGCAGCGGCGAAGTGCTGGCGCGTCAGGTCCTCGCAGCTACTCTGGTTGCGGTATTGGGCCATGCATCCCGCGAGCAGGGTCGTCGCGGCGACGAGGCCGATCAGGCATTGATTCCGTGTGTCCATTGCTGTTCCGTTACCAGGCTGGCGGCCATTGTAGCCGAGTGCCGCGGCGCCCATGCACGCGGCTGCTATCATCATGGCTGTATATCCATACAGTCGTGCCCGCGTGCGCCCCGTCCCTCCCGATCCGTTCTACTACCTCGCCAACTTCCGGCGCGCGCTCGCGTGGCTCGCGCTGCGTTCGGCCGACCTGTTCGACGACGCGGAACGCGCATTCGTCGCGCAGTTCGACCAAGTGCCGCGTGCCGCCCAGGCGCTGCTCGTGCGCATGCTGATGCGCCGCGGCCCGCACTTTCGCACGAGCCGGCTCCAGTACGACGAGATCGGCTGCCCGCGCGAGGCCGCCGCGCCGCTCGTGGCGCTCGGCTGGCTCGAAGCGGATGTGTCGCTCGAACTCGACGAGCTGGCCGCGCTCGTCGTCAAGGCCGAACTCGTGCCGCTCGCGGCGCGCAGCGGCATCGCCCACGACCCGCGCGGCACGCGCGCGCAAGTGCTCGCGGCGCTGCGCGCCGGCCAACTCGCCGCGCGCCGCTACAGTGAATGGCGCCCCGACGCCGACGATGCCGTGCTGCAACTGTCCATCGCGCCGTTGTGCGAGCGCCTGCGCCTCATGTTCTTCGGCAACCTCCATCAAGACTGGTCCGAGTTCGTGCTCGCGGATCTCGGCGTCTACCGCTACGAAACCGTCGAGTTCGACGCGCTCTCGCGTGCCTTCGCGCAGCGCGCCGACATCGACGGCTATCTGGCGCTGCAGGCCTGCCGCAACGCGCTCGATGCCGATACTGACGTCGCCCCGATCGCGACGGTGCTCGACGCGCTCGACGAACTCGCGCCACGCTTGCAAGGCAACCCCTGGCTCACGCGCCGCGCAGCCAAGGTGCGTTACGAAGCGGGCCAGCGCGCCGAACGCGCGGGCAATCCCGAACTGGCCGCGCGCGCTTACCTCGCGAGCACGCATCGCGAGGCGCGCTATCGGCGCGTGCGGGTGCTCGAACAACTGGGCGAGCGCGACGCGGCGCTTGCCCTCGCACGTGACATCGCCGCTGCGCCCGCGCACGAGGAAGAGGCCCAGCGCGTGGCGCGCACGCTCGCGCGGCTCGAACAGCGGCGCGGCGGCACGCGGCGGCGCGCACCGCTCGCGTGGCCCGTGCGCGAAATCGTGCTGCCGCCAACGAGTGCAACACTGCGCGTCGAAGAAGCGGTCCGCGTTGCACTGACGAGCGACGACGCGCCGGTCTTCTACGTCGAGAACACGCTGGTCACCGCGCTATTCGGCTTGCTGTGCTGGCCCGCGCTGTTCGCGCCGCTGCCAGGCGCCTTCTTCCACCCGTTCCAGCGCGGCCCCGCCGATCTGCACGCCGACGACTTCGTCGTGCGCCGCGCCGCCCTCTTCGAAGCGTGTCTCGCCGAACTCGACAGCGACGCGTACCGCACGACCATCCTGCAACGCTTCGAAGACAAGCTCGGCACGCAATCGCCGTTCGTCTCGTGGGGCGCGCTCACGCCGGAGCTGCTGCAACTGGCGCTCGACTGCATGAGCGCGGCGCATCTGCGGCTGTGGTTCCGGCGCCTCCTCGACGATCTGCCCACCAATCGCTCGGGACTGCCCGATCTCGTGCGCTTCTGGCCGCGCGAGCAACGCTACGAGTTGATCGAAGTGAAAGGCCCCGGCGACCGCCTGCAGGACAACCAGTTGCGCTGGCTGGCCTGGTGCGCGAGCCATGACCTGCCGGTGGCCGTGCTCCACGCGCGCTGGGCCGGCACGGAAGTCGAAGACGCGGACAGCGGCCCATGAGCTACACCGTCGCGGTACGCACGCTGTGCGAATTCACGGCCAAGCGAGGCGATCTCGATCTGCGCTACACGCCGTCGCCCGATGCGAGCGAAGGCCGCGCCGGCCACGCAATAGTCGCGAGCCGGCGCGCGAGCGGCTACGAGACCGAAGTGAGCCTCACCGGCAGCTACGGCTCGCTCACGGTACGCGGCCGCGCCGACGGCTATGACGCGGCACACCGTCGCCTCGAAGAGTTCAAGACCTATCGCGGCGATCTCGCGGCCATGCGGGAGAACCAGCGCGCGCTGCACTGGGCGCAATTGCGTGTCTACGGAGCGCTCATGTGCGCGAAGCTCGGGCTCGATACGATCGAACTCGCGCTCGTCTACTACGACATCGGCACGGGCCGCGAGACCGCGCTCACCGAAACCGCGCATCGCGTGGATTTGCAACGTGCGTTCGAGGATCAATGCGAGCGCTTCGTCGCGTGGGCGAATCAGGAAGCCGCGCATCGTACGCAACGCGATGCGGCGCTCACGGCGCTGCGACTGCCGCATGCGTCGTTTCGGCCCGGTCAGCGCGAGCTAGCCGTTGCGGTCTACCGCGCGGCGACGCAAGGGCGCTGTGTCCTCGCCCAGGCGCCGACCGGTATCGGCAAGACCATCGGCACGCTGTTTCCGCTTTTGAAAGCGAGTCCGCGCGCATCGCTCGACAAGCTGCTCTTTCTCAGCGCGAAAAGCCCGGGACGCCAGCTCGCGCTCGACGCCCTCGCGAGCCTCGCACGCGCGCAAGACGAGACGCCGCCGCTGCGCGTGCTCGAACTGGTCGCGCGCGACAAGGCGTGCGAGCATCCCGAACTCGCGTGTCACGGCGAGTCGTGCCCGCTCGCGCGCGGCTTCTACGACCGCCTCGCCGTGGCCCGCAGCGCCGCGCTCGCGCGACCCGTGCTGGATCGCGCCGCGCTGCGCGAAGTCGCGCTCGAACATCGCGTGTGCCCCTACTACCTCGGCATCGAACTCGCGCGCTGGTGCGATGTGATCGTCGGCGACTACAACTATTACTTCGACGTCGGCGGGCTGCTGCACATGCTCGGCGCGCACAATCAGTGGCGCATGGGCGTGCTGGTCGACGAAGTGCACAATCTGCCGGAGCGGGCGCGCGCGATGTATTCGGCCGAACTCGCGCAAACGCGCGTCGATGCCGTGCGGCGCGGCGCACGGCCAGCGCTCAAGCGCGTGCTCGCGCGGCTGCAGCGGCGCTGGAATGCGCTCAATGGCGCGCAGGACACGAACTATCAGGCGAGCGACACGCTGCCCGCCGATCTGCTCGCGACGCTCGGCGAGTTGAGCGCGGCGCTCGGCGACCAGCTCGCGGAACCGGCATTGATCCGCGATGTCGAGCTCGAACGCTTTTACTTCGATATCCTGCATTTTCTGCGCATCGCCGAGCGCTTCGACGAGCACTCGCTGTTCGACGTCACGATCGCACGCGGCCAACGCACGCCCCGCTCGACGCTGTGTATCCGCAACGTCGTGCCGGCCGGCGCGCTGCGCGCACGCATCGCCGCCGCCCACTGCATTACGCTGTTTTCCGCGACGATCAGTCCGCCCAACTATTACGCCGACATGCTGGGCCTGCCCGCGAACACGGTCCATGTCGAGATCGCTTCGCCATTCGGCGCGCAGCAGCTCGATGTGCAGATAGCGCGCGATATCTCGACGCGCTATCGCGACCGCGAGCGCTCGCTCGCGGCGCTAGTCGAACGCGTGGGTCGCCAGTACGACGATCAGCCCGGCAATTACCTGTGTTTCTTCAGCAGCTATGAGTATCTGCAACAGGCCGCCGAAGCGTTCGTCGCGAGCCATCCGCACGTGAGCGTGTGGTTGCAGTCGCGCACGATGGACGAAGCGGGCCAGCAGGCCTTCATCGCGCGCTTTGTCGCCGATGGCCGGGGCATCGGCTTCGCGGTGCTCGGCGGCGCGTTCGGCGAGGGCATCGATCTGCCGGGCACGCGCCTCATCGGCACCTTCATCGCGACGCTCGGCATGCCCCAGTTGAATCCCGTCAACGAGCAACTGCGTCTGCGCATGGATGCGCTCTATGGCGCGGGCTTCGACTACGCCTATTTGATTCCCGGTCTGCGCAAGGTCGTGCAGGCCGCTGGCCGCGTGATTCGCAGCGAACAGGATCGCGGCGTCGTGCACCTGCTCGATGACCGCTTCGCGCGCGCCGATGTGCGCGCGCTGCTGCCCGCGTGGTGGCGGGTCGGGCAACGCGACGAGGCGTGACGTTTCGGGTGTGGGCGTGTTCACCCTGCTTGCGACTTACGCTCACGCGCTGATTTCCCCGACCCGGCTGCACCGCCGGTTCGCCAAGCTTGCTAGCGCCGGTTCGAACCCGATATCACGTCGATCCACACGGCGAGCACGAGAATGCCGCCCTTCACGATCATCTGCCAGTACGCATCGACGTCGAGCATCGACATGCCGTTGTCGAGGCTCGCCATCACGAGCGCGCCGATCAACGCGCCGTAGACCGTGCCCGAGCCGCCGCGCATCGAAGTGCCGCCGATGAAGCACGCGGCGATCGCGTCGAGTTCGCCCATCGTGCCCGCCGACGGCGAGCCCGCCGCGAGCCGCGCTGTGTTGACGAAGCCGCCGAATGCACACATGAGCCCCATGAGCGCGAAGATCGCGAGCTTCACGCGGTTCGTGTTCACGCCCGACAGGCGCGTGGCTTCCAGGTTCGAGCCGACGGCATAGATGCGCCGCCCGAACACCGTCTGCGTCGCGATCCACGTGAAGATGCCGAGCAATGCGAGCAACAGCAGCACCGGCACGGGAATGCCGCCATAGCGATCGAGCGTCGCGACGAACGCGAGCAGCACGAGCCCCGCCGCGACGACCTTCACGACTTCCTGCCACATCGGCACGACGGTGAGTTGATAACGCTGGCGGCTGCGGCGCTGGCGCACCGTGAGCAGCGCGAGCAGCAGGAACAGCACGACGGCGAGCGCGTCGCCCGCCATGCGCGGCAAATAACCCTGGCCGATGAACACGAAGTGATCGGAGACCGGCGCAATCGTCGAGCCGCCCGTGATGCCGAGCAGGATGCCGCGATACGCGAGCATGCCGCCGAGCCCGACGATGAACGACGGCACGCGCCGGTACGTGGACCACCAGCCGTTGAAAAGGCCCACCGCGACGCCGAGCGCGAGCACGACGGGCACGGTCGCCGCGATCGGCCAGTGGCGGTTCACATCGAGAATCGCCGCGACCCCGCCCAGCAACCCGAGCAGCGAGCCCACCGACAAATCGATTTCGCCCGCGATGATGACGAACACCATGCCGCACGCGAGCATGCCCGTGATCGACATCTGCCGCAGCAGGTTCGAGACGTTGCGGGGCGTAACGAACGCGCCGTCGGTCAGCACGGAGAAAAACGCCCAGATCGCCGCCACGGCGAGCAGCAAGGCGAGGATCTTGTAGCGTGCGAAGAGTTGCTGGAAGCGCTGCGTGTAGCGTTCGCGGCCTCGCAGGCGCGACTCGCGCGCGGGTTCGGTGGTGACATCGGGCGTCATGCTGCACTCGCTGCGGTGGGGTTCGGGGGACGCCGCGCGCTCTGGATCGCGGCGGCGAGAATGTCTTCCTGAGTGAGGCCGTCGTTGATGAAGTCGCCGCGCAATTCGCCCTCGCCGATCACGAGCACGCGATCGCTGATGCCGAGCACCTCGGGCAACTCCGACGACACCATCACGATGGCCACGCCGCGTTTGGCGAGCGCGAACACGAGCCGGTAGATCTCGTACTTCGCGCCGACATCGACGCCGCGCGTCGGCTCATCGAGGATCAGCACCTTCGGCTCGGTGAGCAGCATTTTCGTGAGCACGGCCTTTTGCTGGTTGCCACCCGAGAGGCTCGCGATCGACAGCATCGGATGCGCCGCGCGCACCGAGAGCCGCTGCATCTCGTTGCGGATCGTGTCGAGTTCCGCGGCCGTATCGATGCGCCCGCGCCGCGCGAAACGCTGCAGCACCGAGAGCGTGATGTTGTGGCCGACGCCGAGCTGCGGCACGATGCCGTGCCGCTTGCGGTCCTCGGGCACCATCGCGATGCCCGCGCGGATCGCGTCTTCGGGCGAGCGGATCCGCAGCGGCTTGCCTTCGAGCAGCACCGTCGCCGTGCAGGTCCCCGCATAAGCGCCGAAGATCGCCTGCATCAGCTCCGTGCGCCCCGCACCGACGAGTCCCGCGACGCCCAGAATCTCGCCGCGCCGCAACGCGAACGAGACGTCGTCGACGCACTTGCGGCGCGGATTCGTCACGTCCTGGCAGGTGACGTTGCGCGCCTCGAACATGACTTCGCCGATCTCGTGCGGCTCGCGCGGAAACAGATTGCGGATCTCGCGCCCCACCATCATTGCGATGATGCGCTCGGTGGTGAGCGTGCTCATCGGCGCGGTCGCGACGTGCCGGCCGTCGCGGATCACCGTCACGGTATCGCACACGGCTTCCACTTCGTCGAGCTTGTGCGAGATGTACACGCACGCCACGCCGCGCCGCTTCAGATCGCGCACGATGTCGAGCAGGATGCGCGTCTCGGTAGCGGTCAGCGACGACGACGGTTCATCGAGAATCAGGAGCTTCGCGCGCTTGTTGAGCGCCTTGGCAATCTCGATCAGTTGCTGATGCCCGCCGCCGTAGTTCATCACCGGCAGCGCCACGTTGATCGAGTCGATGCGCAGTTCGCGCAGCAGTTCGTCGGCGCGCTGGTACATCGCCGCGTAGTTCATGCGGCCGCCCGGCAGCGTGATCTCGTTGCCGAGAAAGATGTTCTCGGCCACCGACAGCTCGGGCACGAGCATCAGTTCCTGATGGATGATGACGATGCCCGCGCGCTCGGTGTCGCGCACGTTCATCGCCTTGAGCGGCGCGCCCTCCCACACGATCTCGCCATCCCACGTGCCATACGGGTAGACCCCCGAGAGCACTTTCATCAGCGTGGACTTGCCCGCGCCGTTCTCGCCGCACAGGCCCACGCATTCGCCGGGCCGCACGACGAGATCGATGCCGTCGAGCGCCTTCACGCCCGCAAAATCCTTGACGATGCCGCGCATCGTCAGCAATGGTTCGGTCATTAGCTGTCCGCCTCGCTGCAGGTCCGCGCGGCACGCAAGGCGACTGCTCTTGCGTGCCGCGCGCTTCGCCTTACTGGCTCGCCAGTTGGGCCTGGGTGTAGAAGCCGTCCTTCACCACGACGTCGACGTTGTCCTTGGTAAGCAGCGTCGGTTGCAGCAGGACCGTGTCCACCTTCTTCTTGCCGTTGTCGTACTGAGCGTTATAGTCCGGCTTCGTGCCCTTCGCGAGATCCACCGCCAGCTTGGCCGCCTCGCCTGCGATCAGCTTGAGCGGCTTGTAGACCGTCATCGTCTGCGTGCCGGCCATCACGCGCTTGACCGCTGCGAGATCGGCGTCCTGCCCCGACACCGGCACCTTGCCCGCGAGATGCTGCGCGGCCAGCGCCTGGATCGCGCCGCCGGCCGTGCCGTCGTTCGAGGCGACGATCGCGTCGATCTTGTTGTTATTCGCCGTGAGCGCATCCTCGACGATGCGCAGCGCCGTCGAAGCGCTCCATTCAGGCACCCACTGCTGGCCGACCACCTTGATGTCGCCACGGTCGATCGCGGGCTTGAGCACCTTCAACTGGCCTTCGCGCAGCATCTTCGCGTTGTTGTCGGTCGGCGCGCCGCCGAGCAGGAAGTAGTTGCCTTTGGGCTGCGCCTTGAAGACACCTTGCGCCTGTAGCTCGCCGACCTTTTCGTTGTCGAACGAGATGTAGGCGTCCACATCGGCATCGAGAATCAGGCGGTCATACGAGATCACCTTGATGCCGGCCTTCTTGGCCTCGGCCACGACATTACCGAGTGTCTTCGAGTTGAACGGCACAATCACGATCACATCGACGCCGCGCGAGATGAGGTTTTCGATCTGCGAGATCTGCCGCTCCTCGCTTGCGTCCGCCGATTGCACCGAGACCTTCGCGCCGAGCTTCTCCGCGGCGGCGACGAAATAGTCACGATCGCGCGACCAGCGCTCGACGCGCAGATCGTCGATACAGAAACCGATTTCCGGATGATCTTTGCTGGCATGCGCGAGGGGCGCAGCAAGCGACAGGCTGGCGAGCACCACGCCACTTACGAGTTTGCCCAAAACGGAACGACGCGTAGCGAATTTCATGTCTCCACTCCTCTTTTATCGGCGGAACTAGCGGACGAAATGACCGGCGCAGCAAGGCCCTCGCGGACTCCACCTCTCCGGCCGCAGATCACTGGACTGCCTGTATGCCGTGCGGCCCGATTGGGGCTCGCGCGGACTCTCTTCTTCACCGGCGCTGCAGCATGTCAGGCGCCGGCGGCGAATACGGGTTCGAGCGCGCGATAGAGCGCGCGAAACGTCGGACGACGTGCGTCGCGATACCACGCATGCCGCGCCATGTCCGGCTCGCGCACGGCGAGCACCGGCGGCTGCGGACAAATCGCTTCGAGCGGCGCAGCGGGTTCGAGCGCGAGATGGGCGAGGCGCGCCGCGCCGAGCGCGGGGCCGACTTCGCCGCCCGCGCGCAAGGTCAACGCGCGGCCGCTGATATCGGCGAGCATCTGGGTCCACCAGGCACTGCGCGAACCGCCGCCGATCACGGTGATCTCGTTGGGCACGATGCCCGCGCCATGCAGCGCGTCCATGCCGTCGAGCAGCGCGAACGCCACGCCTTCGAGTGTCGCGTTGGCGAGATCCGCGCGCTGCGTGCCGGGCGTGAGTCCGTAGAACACGCCCTTGGCGTTGACGTTGTTGTGCGGCGTGCGCTCGCCGCTCAGATACGGCAGGAACCAGGGGCGCTGCTCGTTGGCCTGCGCCTCGGCGTCGGCAAGCAATGCGGCGACGCTGTCGTAGCCCGTGAGCTGCGCCGTGAAATCGAGGCAACTGGCGGCGTTGAGCATCACCGACATCAGATGCCAGGTGTCGGGCAAGGCATGGCAGAAACTGTGCACGGCCGAAGCGGGATTCGCGCGAAAGCCATCCGACACCGCGAAATACACACCCGACGTGCCGAGCGAAAGCAACGCATCGCCCGGCTTGACGATGCCGACGCCGACCGCGCCCGCCGCGTTGTCGCCCCCGCCCGCGATGACGGGTATCTCGCGCAGGCCGAGTTCGTGCGCGAGTTCGGCGCGCAGGACGCCCGTCACGCGATTGCCTTCGAACACCACCGGCAACTGCTCGCGTGCGAGCCCGCACGCGGCGAGCAGCGCGTCGCTGTAATCGCGCCGCGCGACGTCGAGCCACAAGGTGCCCGAGGCATCCGATGGATCGGTCGCGAAGCCGCCCGTCAAGCGATAGCGCAGATAGTCCTTCGGCAGCAGCACGTGGGCGATGCGCGCGAACACCTCGGGCTCGTGGCGGCGCACCCACAGCAACTTGGGCGCAGTGAAGCCCGGCATCGCGAGATTGCCGGCCACCGTGTGCAGTTGCGGCGCGAGTTGTTCAAGCTCGACACACTCGGCGTCGCAGCGCCCGTCGTTCCAGAGGATCGCGTCGCGTAGCACCCGGCCGTCGCCATCGAGCAGCGTCGCGCCATGCATCTGGCCGGTAAGCCCGAGCGCCTCGATCTGGCCCGGGTCGAGGCCCGCGTTGCGGGTTTCGGCGATCAATGCAGTGAGCGCGGCGAGCGTCGCGGCCCACCAGTCGCGCGGCGCCTGTTCGGACCAGCGCGGGTGCGGACGGCTCACCGTGAGCGGCGCGCCGGCGCTCGCACGCACTGCGCCGTCGCGATCGAGCAGCACGGCCTTCACGCCCGACGTGCCGAGGTCGATACCGATGAACATGTCTCCAATCCTTTTTATGACGCGTCGCTGCGGCTAGCGCGGCGCGTAGATCGCCTGATTCACCACGTTTTCGAGGCGCTCCTGTTCGCCGCTGCGATGTTGCGGATTGAGATCGCGCGCCATCGCATCGGTCGCGAGCGACGACAGCGAGTAGCCGCCCGCGAGAATCTTGCGGCCGAACTCGGTGTCCCAGCCCGCGTAGCGCGCGAGGCGGAACTGCTCGAGCCGGTCGTTCTCGACGAGCGCGGCGGCACGCTCGAGCGCGATCGCCAGCACGTCCATCGCGCCGATATGTCCGTAGAACAGATCCTCGGCATCGGCGCTCTGGCGCCGCACCTTCGCATCGAAGTTCATGCCGCCGGTCGTGAAGCCGCCGTGACGCAGGATCTCGTACAGCGCGAGCGTGAGTTCCTCGACGCTGTTCGGGAACTGATCCGTGTCCCAGCCGTTTTGCGGATCGCCGCGATTCGCATCGACACTGCCGAACACGCCGAGCGCGAACGCATTGGCGATCTCGTGATGGAACGAATGGCCCGCGAGCGTCGCGTGATTCGCTTCGATGTTCACGCGGATTTCGTTCTGCAATCCGTACTGAGTCAGAAAGCCATGCACGGTCGCGACGTCGTAGTCGTATTGATGCTTGGTCGGCTCCTGGGGCTTCGGCTCGATCAGCAGCGTGCCGGTGAAACCGATCCGGTGCTTGTGCTCGACCACCATCGACAGAAAGCGCGCGAACTGCTCGCGCTCGCGCACGAGGTCGGTATTGAGCAGCGTTTCGTAGCCCTCGCGGCCGCCCCACAGCACGTAGTTCTCGCCGCCGAGCCGATGCGTGGCATCGAGTGCATGGCGCACCTGGGTCGCCGCGTAGGCGAATACTTCGGGGTTCGGATTGGTGGCGGCACCCGCTGCATAGCGCGGATTCGAGAACAGGTTGGCCGTGCCCCACAGGAGCCGCAGGCCGCTTGCCTGCTGGCGCTCGGCCAGATAGTCGACCATGCGCCCGAAGTTCTCCGTGTATTCCTTCAAGTCCTTGCCTTCGGGAGAGACATCGGTGTCGTGGAACGTGTAGTACGGCGCACCGAGCTTCGAGAAGAACTCGAACGCGGAGTCGGCCTTCTGCTTCGCGCGCTCCAGCGCGTCCCCCGGCTGCTGCCACGGACGACGAAACGTGCCCTGCCCGAAGATATCGCTGCCCGGCCACACGAACGTGTGCCAATAGCAGACGGCCACACGCAAATGCTCTTCGAGCGTCTTGCCGAGCACCTTCTTCGTGCGATCGTAGTAGTGGAACGCGAGCGGATTGTCGGACTGCGGGCCCTCGTAGCGGATCGCGGGGATGTGTTCGAAGAAGGACATGGTGTCTCCTGTGGCTTTGTTGCGGCGCAGCGCGTCGCACAACATGGCGGGGTTTGGCGCCATACTGCGCGTTTCGCGCGTGCACCGGCAATTGCGAAATTGCGCAGGTGACGTGATGTTTCTTGCGACTCTTGGGCCGGGGCCTTCCAGCATCGTCAAACCGGCCTAGAATAACCAGACGCTTAAAAGCCGCCGCCGAGGCGATTGCGCTCGCGCACCACCGCAAGCCCTGAGATCGAGATGACACGCGCCCCTTCTACTCCGACGCCTCATCGCATCGCGCTGCTCTTCAACGCGAACAAGGTCTACGACCGCGAGATCATCAGCGGGATCGGCCACTATCTGCATTCGACGCGCGTGGCGTGGGATCTGTTTCTCGAAGACGATTTCCGCTGCCGCCTGACCGGCATCGAGCGCTTCGATGGCGATGGCATCATCGCGGACTTCGACGACCCCGCCGTGGCCGATGCGCTCGCGCTCTCGCGACTGCCGGTGGTCGCGGTCGGCTCGTCGTACGACGACGCCGCGCAGTATCCAGCGGATGTGCCGTATATCGCGACCGACAACGACAAGCTCGTGTCGCTCGCCTATACGCATCTGATCGGCGCCGGGCTGCCGAACTTCGCGATGTACAGCCTGCCGGTCGCCGAGGAAAACCGCTGGGCGCAGCAGCGCGAACTCGCCTTCACGAAACTGCTCGCCGCCGATGGGCTCGACGCAAGCGTCTATCGCGGCCTGCCGACGAGCGCGCCGGTCTGGAACCACGCGATCGAGCAACTGACGCAATGGCTGCACAGCCTGCCCAAACCGGTCGGCGTGATCGCCGTCACCGATGCAAGGGCGCGCCATCTGCTGCAGGCCTGTCTGTCCGCGGGCATTCCGGTGCCCGAGCAGGTCGCCATCATCGGCATCGACAACGATCCGCTCACGCGCACGCTCACGCGCATTCCGCTGTCGTCGGTGATTCAGGGCACCGAGGAAATGGGCCACACGGCCGCGCATCTGTTGCATCAGATGCTGGGCGGCGCGCGTTTTCCGGGGCGCCGCATTCTCGTGCCGCCCGTCGGCATCAACGTGCTCGAATCGACGCGCCACGAACCGCTCACGAGTCCGCACGTGATGCGCGCGCGCCACTTCATTCGCCAGTACGCGTGCCAGGGAATCAAGACCGAACAGGTCGCCGATTATGTCGGCGTGTCGCGCTCGTCGCTCGAAGATTATTTCCGCCGCGAACTACAGTGCACGGTGCATCAGGAAATCCTGCGTCACAAGCTCGATGCCGCGAAGGCACTGCTCGCGAGCCGCGATGTCACGAGCGCCGAGGTCGCGATCCGCTGCGGCTTCACGTCGTTGCAGTACATGTACGCCGTGTTCCGTCGCGAGCTGGGCTGCACGCCGCGCGAGTATCAGGAACGCGCTGCGCCCACGACGCCTGCTGCTTAATACGCCCGCTTTTGCGCGGTCCAATCCGTTTCAGCCCACGCTCTCACTCATGATCAGTACCGCTCGCCTTTCCTCCGAACCGTGGGGCACCCTGCCCGGCGGCGATCCGGTGCAGCGCTACACGCTGCGCAATACGCACGGCATGAAAGTCGCGATCAGCGACCTCGGCGCGACCATCGTGTCGTGGCTCGCACCCGATCGCGCGGGACGCCTCGCCGATATCGTGCTAGGCCACGACACGCCCGCCGACTATCTCGCCGCGAGCACCTACATGGGCGCGGTGATAGGACGCTGGGCCAACCGCATCGCGGGGGCGCGCTTCACGCTCGACGGTATCGACTACGCGCTCGATCGCAACGAGAACGGCAATCTGCTGCACGGCGGCGCAAGCGGCTTTCACCGCGCGCTGTGGCAAGCGCAGGACGACAACGGCACGCTGGTGTTGCGGCTCGACTCGCCCGAGGGCGACGCGGGTTTTCCCGGCAATGTGAGTGTGCAGGTGCGCTACACGCTCGATGACGACGGCGTGCTCACGATCGACTACGAAGGCATCAGCGATGCGCCCACGCCGCTGAACCTCACCAATCACGCGTACTTCAATCTGACTGGCGAAGCGGGCACGGATATACGCGGCCATATGCTGACGATCGACGCCGACGCGTTCCTCGAAGTCGATGCCGCCAAGATTCCGTGCGCGCGTGTGGACGTCACCGGCAGCGCGTTCGATTTCCGCCATGGCGCACCGATCGGCGCACGGCTCGACTGGCCCCACGCACAACTCGCGAGCGCGGGCGGCTTCGACCACTGCTTCGTGCTGCCCGCAGCGTTGCCCGGCACGCAGCGCCAGGTCGCGACCGTCTACGATCCGGGCAGCGGACGCGAGCTGAGCGTCTCGACCGACGAGCGCGGCTTGCAGCTGTACACGGGCAACCTGCTCGAAGGCGCACCGGCACGCCACGGCACGCGCTGCGTGCGCCACGCGGCGCTCTGCCTCGAAGCAGGCGCGTTTCCGGATCAGGTGAACATGGATGCCGCGCTACGCGAGGCAGTGGTGCTGCGGCCCGGCGACACGTATCGCCAGGTCACGCAGTATCGGGTCGGCGTGCGCGCGTAGAACAACACAGCGCGCACGCGAGGGGGCTGACGCCGTGGATCAGGCGTCGTACTGGTAGACGCCGCGACCGGTCTTGCGGCCGAGGTGGCCCGCCGAGACCATCTCGCGCAGCAACGGGCACGCGCGATACTTCGAGTCGCCGAAGTCCTTGAGGAACACGTCCATCACTGAGAGGCACACGTCGAGGCCGACCAGGTCCGCGAGCGCGAGCGGCCCGATCGGATGATTGGCGCCGAGCTTCATGCCCTCGTCGATCTCCTCGGCGCTTGCCACGCCTTCGGCGAGCAGGAAGAACGCCTCGTTGATCATCGGCACGAGAATGCGGTTGACGACGAAGCCAGGCGCGTTCTTCACGCCGATCGGCGTCTTGCCCACGGCGAGTGCCAATTCACGCACGGCCGTGATCGTGGCGGCGCTCGTCTGCAGACCGCTGATCACTTCGACCAGCGGCATGAGCGGCACCGGATTGAAGAAGTGCATGCCGATGAAGCGCGCCGGCTCGGCGAGCGTGTGTGCGAGCGCCGTGATCGAGATCGACGACGTGTTCGACGCGATGATCGCATCGGGACGTGCAACGGCTTCGATCTGGCGCAGAATGCGCGTCTTCAGTTCGAGGTTCTCGGTGGCTGCCTCGATCACGATGTCGGCCGCGCCGAGGCGCTGGTAGTCGGTCGCCGTCTCGATGCGCGCGAGCGCGGCATCGCGCGTCGCCGCTTCGAGCTTGCCCTTGGCGACCAGACGCTCGAGGCTCTTCGAGAGCGTCGCCACGCCCTTCGCGCAGGCTTCGTCGCTGATGTCGACCATCACGACCTTCAGGCCCGCCACGGCCGCCGCCTGGGCGATGCCGTTGCCCATCGTACCGGCGCCCACGATGCCTACTGATTCAATTGCCATTGCTGCTCCTCCACTTCTTGTCGGCGATGTCATCTGCATCGCCTGAGTTGAACATGCCGTCTCCATGACGAATGACGCGCGCCGCGCATGCTGCACTGCAGCGTCACAACCGCTAGTGTACCGGTTTTGGAGGACGGAGCTGGCATACAGCCCCGCAGCGGCCTCTCGCTGCGCTGCAACGCGAACGCGCTCAGCCCGTGTCGCCGAGGCGCTCGAACTCGACGGCGACGCGCGTGTAGAAGAGCTTGACGCCCCCTTGCGCGAGCGCCGCGACGAGCACATCGATTTGCGCATCGTCGGCCACCACGATCACGGCGGCGGGTTCGTCGGCGAGTTCGACGAAGCGCGCCGCATGAACGCGACCGCGCGCATCGATGCCCTCGGCGCCCTCGACGACCGTCGCGCCCGCCACGCCCGCGGCCTTCGCTGCTTCGAGAATCCACTCGACCACCGGCTGGTGGCCCTTGCGCTGGGCGCGATTCGCGTACACCGTCAACTGACTGCCCGTTGCCATCGATGCTCTCCCGCGCGGCCGCTCACTCATTCACTCAGAAATTGTATTGCACATAGATCTGCGAGAAGTCCTCACCCGGATTCGGACGCTTGAGGCCGCTGTTGGACAGATGCTGGAAGCGAAAGCCCGCCTGATAGTTCTGATGTTCGCCGAACTGCGCGCCGACACCCACCATGTCGGCGAACTGGAATGCCGTCGCCATCGAACGGTCCGGCGTTTCCTGCACATGCGAAAGCAGCCGCACGCCGATGCCCGCCTCGAAATACGGCCGGATCCAGCCCGTGTCCTTGATGATGCGAAAGACCGGCGTCACGCCGAATTCCCAGATGTTGGGGCGCACCGCGTCCTGCGCCTGAAGGTCCCAGTAAGCCACGTGCGCCTCGCCGACCAGCGTGAAGTGAAAGCCCGCGAAGTGCCACCAGTTCCAGCCCGGGTCCCAGACGCCGCCGAGATCGAACTTCTTGACGTCATGGTCGGCGGTGCCGGCCGCGAACTGCACGCCGAACTGGTCGGCGTGGACATGCACGGCCCCTGTAGATACGAAGGCTGCCAGCGCGCCGCGCACGAGCCTGCCCTGCCAGACGGACTGCGTTCTTGTCATGTATGTCCCCGACTCTAACGATGCGATGGTGCGGACTTACCCGCGAGCGGCAAGAAATAGCGGTTCGGTCGCTACAGAAAAAGCCGCAAAAAACCATTCGTCGTTACTGCCATCGCCGTAATGCGCAATACGGCGCGCCGGAGCGATCGCGCCCCGCCACCGTCATGATTCCACAGAAGGAATTTGGGCGTGTATTTGAGTGCCCACATAACTGGCAAAAAGGCGCGCGATCGGCGACTGACAATCTGCTTTCAAAGCAGCTGCGTGGCGATGGCATCGGGCCATTCGATTATTTTTCAGGCGCAAAGCCGTAAAGCGCCGGAAAGTCGCCATAAAGTCCATGCGCGAAATTCTCGGCGAGTGCACGCTCAATGCAATGGGCGACACGCTGCGGCGCATCGGCATCGGCGAGCGGCACCGGTTCGAACAGCCTCACGTCGAAGCGGCCTCGTTCGAGCGTCAGGTAGCAAGGCAACAGCACGGCATCGAGCCGCCCGCCAACGCGGAACACGCCGTTGTGAATGCGCGCGGCACGATTGCATATCGTCACGTCGACGGTCTCCATCGGATACTTCTGCAGCGTGAACGGCGGCACGTCCGCGAACAGCGTGGCGATGCCATCGCGTTTGAGCGCGCGCACGAGCCTGAGTCCGAGCCCGTTGCGATTGTCTTCTCCATAGGTATAAAGAATCTCCATGCCGGGTGTCACCGCCGCGTCGTCACCGTAGCGGTCGCGCACCACGCCGGACACGACTGCGATCCGCTCGATGCCGAGCGCGGCGCGCAATTCCAGAATCATGTGGATGTTCGCGTACTGGGACACGTAATGAAATGGCGCGAAGATCACGAGACGCCCGGGCTGTTCACGGCGGATCTCCCGCACGCATCGCGCAATACGCTCGCCGATCGCGCGCAGGTCGGGCAATGGTTCGAGTTCGCCGTGCATCGCCTGCTGGCCGATATGCATGCGCTGGTCGATCAGCGCCTCGCGCATGCCCGCACTCATGGCCGAGAACCGGGCTCGTGGATCGAGGCCATAAAGATCGCGGCCCGTTTCATAACGGACGATGCCGTTGCAGCGCACCTGCGCATTGAAGAGACTCTTGAAGCACCAGAGCAGCAGCGCATAGCGCTCGATTGAAGCGAACGACAAGCGCAGCAACAGCAAGCTTTGCAATCGATTGCACGCGCGCCGCCAGCAACGCGACGCACGTCTCGGCAAGGTGACCACGCGGGCCCAGGCGCGCACGACGATGCGCGCAGCTGACTCATGCAAAGCATGGAGATTCACGGACATTGAACGGCCTCGATCGCGAAGAACAGAAAACGCCGCGATTAAACCGGCCGCCGCCTGCCGATATCGCCTGAATCTGATTTGTCGACCTCGATCGATCCATCGCAAGCTGCAACAGGCGGCTTGCGGCGATTCACCGGAATCACCACCCAGCGGAAAGCTTGTGACTTGCCTTTTATCAATCTTGAGTGCCCCGTTCGATCGAATGCCGGCGAACATGCCACCAATAATGTGGCAGCGCTAACCCGAGTCAATTGCGATGCGTACCGATGCGCGTGAGGATTTCAAAACGCCCGATAAGGACGTTACGGGTTTTGAATGAACACCAGCCCATTACTATCGACGACCTGTCACCATGTCTTTGCCAATCGTGATTGCAGACGATTCACTGCTCGCCCGCAAAATGCTGACCAACGCGCTGCCGCAGGGCTGGGACGTGGAGATTGCTTACGCATCGAATGGGCGCGAAGCACTCGATCTGTATCGCGCCGGCAAGGCATCGGTCCTGTTTCTCGATCTGACGATGCCCGAGCTGAACGGCTTCCAGGTGCTCGAAGCGATGCAGGACAGCGAGCTCAACGCATTCGTGATCGTCGTGTCCGCCGACGTTCAGCCCAAAGCACGCGAGCGTGTCCACAAGCTCGGCGCAATCGCCTTCATCGCCAAGCCCGTGACGCCCGACGCGCTGCTCCCCGTCCTCAGGGAGTACGGCTTGCATGTCTGAACCCGCGATCACCGAGGATCAGCGCGACGCGCTGCAGGAAATCGCCAACATGGCGATGGGTCAGGCCGCGACCCGTCTCGCGCAATTGTTCGACGCGTTCATCGAACTGTCGGTGCCGCGCGTGCGCACTGTCGCCGTCAGCGAGGCCGCCCACGCCCTGCGCGAAGCAACCGGCATCGATGAACCGATCACCGTGGTGCGCCAGGGCTTTCGTTCAGCGATCAAAGGCGAAGCGCTGGTGATCTGTCCGGGCAGCAGTGTGAAGCAACTGCACGCGCTGATGGGCGATGCCCACCCCGGACTGCCGGAAGGACCGGCAGCAGGCAACGAACTGATTTTCGATGTGGCGAGCGTGCTCACGGGCGCCTGTGTGGTGTCCATCCTGGAGCAGCTCGGTTGCTCGCCGATGTTTTCGCCGCCGGGCTTGCTGGGCACGCAGATTTCGCTGGAGGACGTGTTCCGTCCAGGGGTGCTCGCGTGGACGGTCGCGCTGCTGGTCGAGGTGAATCTGGCGCTCGAGGATCGCACCTTCCGTGTCCATATGGTCATGCTGATGACGGACGCCTCCATTCACTATCTGGGCGGGGCGCTCGACGCACTGTTGGTCAGCCTATGACGCTGCACTCGGGCTCGCTCGACGACCTCATCGTCGAACACATCGGCTGCGGCATCTTCGTTCTGGATCGCGATCTGAACGTGCTGAGATGGAACCGCTTCATGCAGGACTACAGCGGCTTGCCGGCGCAGGAGGTCGTGGGCCGACCGGTCTTCGCGAGCTTCCCGGGCTTGTCGCGCACATGGCTCGAACGCAAGCTCGATGCGGTGTTCCGTCTGGGCGCGACCGCGTTCAGCTCATGGGAACAGCGCCCGTATCTGTTCAGGTTCGATCATGACCGGCCGATTACCGGCGGCGTCGATTGCATGCGCCAGGATTGCACGTTCACGCCGCTGAACCAGGGCGGCGAAGTCGTCGCGGTCTGCGTGACGATTCTCGATGTGACCCATGTTTGCATGGTGCAGCAAGAACGCGAGGAAGCGTTGGCCAGGCTGCGCGAATACGCCGATCGCGATGGCCTGACGGGGATTGCGAACCGCCGCTATTTCGAAGGGCGACTGCGTGCCGAATTCACGCGCTGGCAACGCTATGGCGGCGACATGTCGGTGCTGCTGTTCGACCTCGACCACTTCAAGTCGATCAACGACCGGCTGGGCCACATCGTCGGCGATGCCGTCCTGCGCGAAGTGGCCGCCCGGGTGGCGCGCGTCATTCGTCAGCAAGACACGCTGGGACGCTTTGGCGGCGAAGAATTCATCCTGATGCTGCCGTGCACGGCACTCGACGGCGCCATGCACGTCGCTGAAAAAGTCCGTCGCGCGATTGGCGATTTTCCCGTCGATGCAGAGGGCGTGAGCGTGCCGGTGACGGCGAGCGTCGGCGGCACCGAGGCGCGCGCGGGCATAGCCGCGTATGAAACGCTGATCAAGGAAGCCGACGTCGCCCTCTATAGCGCCAAACGGCAAGGGCGAAACCGCTCGGTCGCGTTCGCCCCGATCGGTTGCGAGCCGTTTAACGGCATGCCGGATGTGCCGGTTCAGCGAAGCGGCGCTGACAAGCCGGGCAGTTTGTCGCATCGACAAGAGCGGGCGTGAGCCGCTGGCGAGCGTTTCAGCACAGCCAATTCGCCTGCTGGCGCCTTTCTTGACTCGTGACAAAGTACCGTTCACCGCATTGCCCCGAAAATCGCGTCTGGGCGCTGAGCCGACAGCGGTGGGTCCACGACTCGGCAAATCTGTTGCGCCCGCATCCATTGCAGTTCATTACCCGGGTTTGGCGTCGAAGGCCTGAGCCTGATTGAAGGCCATCAACACCGTTACCTCGACCCAACCAGAAAGCTAGCCAACCTGACAACACCCATGTCTGTGACGGATCCCAAACCGCAATTGCAGCGCTACGATCTTTCGTCGGCGCTACTGCCGCTGCTCGATCAACACGAGCAGGCGCACCCGCACGACGGCGTCGGCGGCCTGCCCATGATCGTCGCAACGCAACTGCTCAACAGCTCGGGCGCTCTCGCGGTCCAGACGGACCTGAACGGCAGGATCCTCGCGGCGTCCGACAACACCTCCACGATGCTCGAGTACTCACACGAGGATCTGTTGCAGTGCAAGCTCGAAGACTTCATCTTCGAGCAGGACCGCGAGGCGTTCAGACAGACCCTGCAAGCGGCCGGACACGACGGCGAGGCCATCTCCCCGACCCTGCAGTTCGCCAAGGCGATGACCGGGTACATGTGGCTGCAGTTGCGCGTCGCGACCCAGCAAAGCGCTGATGGTTCGGCGCCGTTTCTCGTCATCTTCGGGCACGACGTCACGGAATGGAAACGCATCCAGGAACGTCTCACGCAACGCATGCTGCGCGATCCGCTGACCGGCCTCGGAAATCGCTTCATGATGCGCGACCAGATGCGTGTCGCCATCGAACAGGCGAAGGACAACCACGGCAGCATCGCCGTCGCCCTGCTCGACCTCGACGCCTTCAAGAAGGTGAACGACTCGCTCGGGCACGATATCGGCGACCAGCTGCTCTGCTCGGTCAGCCGGCGCCTCGCGGGCGCGTTGCGCGTGAGTGACAGCGTCGCGCGACTGGGCGGCGACGAGTTCGTGATCCTGATGCCAGGGGTCAAGACCGAGAAGGAAGCGGGCTTCGTCGCGGAGCGTCTGCTGGCAGCCGTGCAGCAGCCCGTTTCGCTGGCGGGCCGCGTGCTGCACGGTTCGACCAGCATCGGTCTCGCGCTCTATCCCCAGCACGGCACCGACGAAACCGCCCTGCTCAGGCACGCGGAGTCCGCGATGTATCGCGCGAAGGACGACGGCAAGAACACCTGGCGGCTCTATTCGAATGAATTCGGCAAGGCGAAAACACAAGCGCTCAGCGTCGAACTGGGCATGTTCGAGGCCATCCAAAATGGCGAGTTCACGCTTCACTACCAACCCATTTGCGACACGCGAACGCAAGCGGTGCTGGCCGTGGAATCGCTGATGCGATGGACGCACGGCGGCGTCTTCGTGTCGCCCGTGGAGTTCATCCCGATGGCCGAGCAAAACGGGCTCATTCACGTGCTGGGCAGCTGGGCGTTGCGTACCGCCGCCATGCAACTCGCGCGCTGGGACCAGTGCGGCATGACGCTCGAGTATCTGACCGTCAACGTCTCGCCCGTGCAGTTCTTGCATCCGGCCTTTTCATCGAATGTGGAAAAGGCGCTCGCCGACTCGGGCATCGCGCCGAACCGGCTGGTGCTCGAAATCACCGAGGGCGCGCTCATGCGCGACCCCCGCAAGGCCGAGGCGATCCTCGCCGAACTCGAGGCCGTGGGCGTGCGCTTCGCCATCGACGATTTCGGCACGGGCTACTCGAATCTGGGCAACCTGAAGCGCTTTCCGTTGACGTGTCTGAAGATCGACCGCAGCTTCGTCAAGGACACGCCCGCCTCCGCCGACGACTGCGCGATCGTGTCGGTGGTACTCGCGCTCGCGAAGGAACTGGGACTCGCCGCCGTGGCCGAGGGCGTGGAAACCGAGGAGCAGCGGCAGTTTCTGGCCAGCAAAGGCTGCGAATTGATCCAGGGATGGCTGGTGTCGAAAGCGCTCCCGCCCGAAGTCCTCGAGCAACAGATCAACACGGGAAAGCTGCGCTTGCGGGCGACCCCACAAGAAAAGGCAGTCGCAGGATAAGACCCATCATGGATACATCGAAAGAGAAGACGTTCGGCATCCTCTGGACGCGCATGACGGAGCGCGGCGATTTTCCGACCCTGGCGCGCAACATCAACAATATCGTCACGGCCATGGATGACTCGGACGCGAGTACGCACGACCTGGTCGGCGTCATCCTCGCGGACTTCTCGCTCACGCAAAAGGTCATCCGGCTCGCGAACTCCGCGATGTATGCCGCGTTCGGCGGCGACGTCACGACCGTCACGCGCGCCGTCGCCGTGCTGGGCGTCGATGCGATCGGCCATCTTGCGCTGGGGCTGCAGATGCTCGATGACTTCGTGGGCCTGTCGATGGCGCGCGGGACCGCGAAGCACGAAATGCGGCGCGCCCTGGTCGCGAGTACCTTTGCGCGCAAAATCACCGTGGGCCATGGCATCCGCGAAGCCGAGGAAGCGGTGGTGTGCACGCTGATGCGCCACCTCGCCCGCCTGCTGGTGGTGTTCTATTTCCCGGACGAATGGGTGCAGATCGAGCAACTGGCACGCAGCTCGAACATCAGCGTGTCGTCGGCCTGCCACGACGTGCTCGGTGTGAGCCTCGAAGAGATTTCGGAGCAGGCCGCACGCCGCTGGGGCCTGCCGCGCGCGGTCGCCGAGAGCATGCACCCGTCGAGACTCGCGAAGGACGTCCCGTTGACGACGCATGGCCGATGGTTGACGGCTGTGGCCATGGTGTCCGGCGACGTCGCCGAACAGCTCGACGAGCATCGGGACAACGGCCGCCTCGGTGAGGGGCTGGCCGGCTACGCCGAGTGGCTCGGCATCGAGCCCGAGCAATTCACGGCGGCGCTGCACGAAATCGCCGACTACCACCGCACGCTCGATGACGACTCGACGGCGAAAAGCGCCAGCGCAAGATCGCTGCCCGAAGACCGGCTCCACGAAGCGAGTGCGTCCCTTGCGCGCGCACTGGACGAAGTGCGCGCGGCGGCGGACACGATGGATGTCAATATCCTCACCCCGCTCGTGCTCGAAACGCTGATGCACTCACTGGGGCTCGAGCGCTCCATCGGCTTCTTCCTGAACCACGCGAACCGCCGCTTCGACGCGCGTCTCGGCTTCGGCCCGGATGTGCCCGAGAAGCTCCCCCGCCTGTCGTTCGAAGAAGGCTTCGTGCCCGACGTGTTCCACTTCGCACTCACGCAGAAGAGCGTCGTCTTCGTGAAAGACACGACGGACCGGCAATTCAGCCATCGGCTACCCGCCTGGTACACGCGTCAATTCCCGGACACGCGCTCATTCATGCTGATACCGGTCCAGCTGCGCGGCCGCTGCATCGGCTTGCTTTATGGCGACTGGGGCACGATCCAGTGCGATGGCCTGCAGCACGCGGATGTCGCGACGATCTGGCGCCTCGGCGAACAGATCGCCGGCGGCTTCGAACGCCTCATGTCGGCGCAGCTGGGCATGCCGCGCCATGCGGAAAAGTCCCTCGCCTGAGTACGCGCCCTAGCGCTCGCCCATCGAATCGTTGAGGGTCTTCGTGATGGGCTTGGTCAGATAGCGCAGCACGGTGTTCGTGCCGGTCTTGATCTCGACGGTCGCGGTCATCCCTGGCTGCACGTCGAGACGCCGGCCATGGCTGTGCAGGAACGGCCCCGCATCGGTCTTGACCTGCACGCGATAGTACGGCTGCTCGTTGCCCTGGCGCGTTTCGTCGTTGAGCGTGTCCGCGCTGATGTACGTGACGGTGCCCTGCAGCGTGCCGTAAATCGTGTAGTCGTAGGCGTCGAGCTTGATCTTCGCGGGCAACTGCCGCTTGATGAAAGCGATATCGCGCGGCTTGACCTTGGCCTCGATGATGAGGTCGTCGTCGGCGGGCACGATCTGCATGATTTCGTCGCCTGCGCGCGCGACGCCGCCCGGCGTCGTGATGCGCACGTTGCGCACGATGCCGTCCACGGGTGAGTCGATGACCGTGTGGTCGAGCTGATCCTTGCGCTGCGCCACGACTTGCTGGACCCCCGCGAGATCTTCCAGCGCCTTCGACAGATCCGTCTGCGAATCCTGCAGATACTTGTTGCGGCGGTTGACGATCTGCCCTTGCAGGTCCGCGACCTGGCGTTCGAGCTTGAGCACTTCGGCCTTGCTCACGTCCCCCGAGGCCAGCAGCGGACGGTTGATGTCCAGTTCGTCCTGCACGTACTGCAGCGCCTTCGCGAGCGCGCCGACTTCATCGGCGACAGCGGACTGGCGTTTGTGGAACAGCACCAGTTCGTTGTTGCGAATGTCCGGATACGCATCGAGGTCCTGCGGAAACTGCGGCTGGCCGCCGAACACTTCCGCGCGCAGACGCGCCACCGCGGCCTCCAGCGATGCATCCTTGCTGCGCGATTCGAGCCACGCAGCCTCGGCACGCGTGCGCTCGAAGCGCACGAGCGGCTGGCCGCGCTTGACCGTGTCGCCTTCGTGCACGAGCACGGCGTCGATCGTCATCAGGTCCTGCGCCTGGATGATCTGGTCGCGCGAGCTGGCGATCACCTGCCCTTGCGCACGCGTGATCTGGTCGATGCGCGCCCATTGCGCCCACGCCACCGAGCCGATGATCGCGAGCGCACAGCAGGCCGTGAGGGACCAGCGCAGGTAGTGCTTGTCGTTGTGCTTGTCGTACTGCGTGTTCAAGTCAAACCTCCGATGAAGCCGCTGCCGGCGTCTTGCCGAACAGCTTTTCGAGCACCTGGTCGCGCGGACCGTCCACCACCACGCGCCCATCGCGCATGACCAGCAGACGGTTCGTCACGGGCAGCAGCGCCGTCTTGTGGGTCGCCACGAGCACGGTCGTGCCGCGCGTCGCGATGGCTTCGAGCACGGCGACGATGCGCGTTTCCGTGGCGGCGTCCATCGATGCGGTCGGCTCGTCGAGCACCAGCACCTTCGGGCGCGTGAGCAAGAGGCGCGTGAGGCCGATCAGCTGACGCTGGCCGCCCGAGATGCCGCGCCCGCCCTCCGTGACCGGCAGCGCGAGGCCCTGCGGGTGACGCATGATGAGATCGATCAGACCGGTGAGCCTCGCGACTTCGAGCAGTTGTTCGTCGCCGGGGTCAGGCAGGCCTTGCACGAGGTTGCTGCGCAGCGTGCCGCTCAACAGGCGAATGTCCTGCGGCAGATAGGCGATCTTTTCGTGCAGCACGTCCGGCAGGATCAGCGACATGTCCACGCCGTCGATCGAGGCACGTCCCGAGTGCGGCCGGAACAGCCCCGAGGCGAGCTTGAGGAAGGTGCTCTTGCCCGAGCCGATCGTGCCGATGATGCCGACGCGTTCACCCGCGCGAATCTCCAGCCGCTCGATGTCGAGCGCGGCGTCGCCCCCCTGCATGTAGCGGAACTTCACGCCGTCGAAATTCAGCGAGCCGTTGACGATTTCGGGCACCAGTGCCGTGCCGCGCACGTCGTTGTCGTTGGGCAGCGAGATCAGCTTGTCGAGCCCGCTCGCGGCGGCGCGCGCATTGGACCATTGCACGATCGTGGACGGCAGTTGCGCGATCGGCGACATCGCGCGTCCGCTGATGATCGTGCACGCGATCAGCGCGCCCATCGAGAGCTTGTTGTCGGCGACGAGCCACGCGCCGAACGCGACCAGCGCCACATAGCCGATCTGTTGCAGCGACACCGTGAGGTGGCTCGAGAGCGACGCGTAGTGCTTGACCTTGAAGTCCGAGCTGCCCGCCTCGTCGACGAGTTCTGCCCAGCGGCGTTGCAGACCCCAGTCCGCGCGATTGGCCTTGAGCGATTCGGCGCCGTCGATCGATTCGACCAGCAGGCCCGCCTTGCGATTGCTCTGCCCTTGATTCGCGAGCGAGTGACGCGCGATCTGCGACTGGAACATCAGGCCCGTGAACAGCGAGATCGGCAGCATCACGAGCGGCACCAGCACGAGCCGGCCGCCCATCAGGCCGATGATCGCCACGAACAGCAGCGAGAACGGCACATCGACGAGCACGAACAGCGACGCGGAACTGAGCACCGCGCGCACCGATTCGAAGCCCTTCACCTGCGAGGCGAGCGTGCCGATCGAAGGCGGCCGGTGTTCGAGACGCACGTTGAGCAGACGGTTGAAGAACCACACCGACAGTTCGTCGTCGATGCGCCGCGCCGTGCGCTCGATGGCAATGCCGCGCACGTGCTTGAGCAGCAGTTCGAGCAGGATGGCCGAGCACACACCCACGGACAGCACGACGAGCGTCGAGAAACCGCGATTCGGAATCACGCGGTCGTAGACCTGCATGCTGAACAGCGAGGTCGTGATCGCGAGCAGATTGGCCAGCACGGTCGCGACGATCGCCTCGATATAGAAGGCCTTGAAACGCCACAGTGCGTCGGTGACGAGGCGCTTCGCGCGCGGTGCCTCGTCGGCGGCGTTCGGGCGCCGTGGCAGCGCGAAGCACGCGACGCCGCTCAGGCCGTCGAGCATGGCGACACGTTTGTCCGACGCGCGCGCGGTCCAGCTGCCGTCCGCATTGCGTGCTTGAATAATCCACCATTCGCCGTCCGCGCCATGCGCGAGGAACGGGCAATGTTCGGGCCCGGGCTGCGCGAGCGGCGCCACCTCGCCGTCGAGCCGCGCAGCGCGCCAGCCGGCGCTGACCTGCTCGACGAGCGGTGCGTCGGCGCGTGCACCGAGCGAGCGGCGAATGTCGTCCATCAGCGCCTGCGGAACGATCTGCCCGGTTTCGCGGGCGGCCAGCGTGAGTGCCTGAAGAAGTGCATCCATCGCGTTAGTTACCTTGAGTGCTGCTGTTGTCGAGGAATTGCAGATCGCCGGTGCGCACTTCGAGTCGCAGCGCGGCCGCGGACATCTGCGCGCGCGCGTCGGCCACGGTCATGTCCGCCTGGATCGCTTCGCGCACCGTGTTCATCACGTCGAGCCAGGACTTCTTGCCCGCCGAATACTGGCGCACGTAAGACTCGTAGACGGCCTTCGAACTCGCGCTCGATTGCTGCGCGCCGCCGAGTCGTTCGCGCGAACCCTTCAGGTCGTCCCAGTCGGCGGCGACGTCCTGGCGCAACTCGCGCTGCGCGCTCGCGCTGGCCTGCTCGGCCGCGAGCACGGCCGCCTGCGCGGCCTTCACGGCCGACACGACCGACAGACCCGCGCCGGGCTGCGCCTCGATCAGCAGCATCACGCGGCTGCCGCGCTGGGTGTTGTTGACGACCGGATCCTCACCGTAGAACTGGTCGAAGCGCACCGATACCTGCGGAATCGCGGCGGCGCGCTTGACCTTCACGTCGGCCTCGGCGGACACGCGCTGAAAGTCGAGACGGCGCAGCGTCGGCGACACGCCCACGGCGCGATCGACGGCGTTTTCGAGCGAGCCTGGCATCGGCAAGTCTTTCACGTCGTAATCGGCGACGGTCTCGACGGGCTTGCCCGTCAATTGCGTGAGCTGCACGAGCGCGGTGGCGAGCGCCTGCTTCGCGCTCGACAGATCGTTGTCGGCCTGGTAGAGACGTGAACGTGCGAGTTCGGCATCGACGCGCGCGCTGGCCTGGGCGGCCACGCGGCGGTTGATCATGTCGAGCAGATCCTGATGCTGCGCGACTTCGCGCTCGGCGATCGCTTCGCGCGTCTGCTGATGCATCGCCTCGACGTAAGCGGTCATCACGCGCAGCAGGATGTCCTGGCGCGCTTCATCGACGGCTGCCGATGCGGCATCCTTCTGCGCCTCCGCTGACTGAATGCCGCCCGTGATGCGCCCGCCCGTCCAGATGGGCTGCGTGACGCTGATATCGGAAAAGCGTGGATTGCCGTCGTTGGCCTTGCCGGCCTCGACCGCCAGAGTGGGAAAACGCTGCCACTTCGCGCCCTGCACGTTCGCTTCAGCCGCGTTCAGCGAATACTCCTTGCCGACGATGTCCGGATGAGTGGCCAATGCATCGCGCGCGACGGCATCGAGAGTCCAAAGCGTGCCGGGGGCGCTACCGGTGTCGGTGCTACCCGTGCTGCTTGCGGCGGCCAGGTCCCCGTGGCTCGCCGTGACAAGCGCAACAACGAGCGCGCCTGCCCATGACATTTTCTTGTACATCGTCCTGCCTGGATTCTGGTTTTTCTTGCGGTTCGAACACCCCGATACACGATCGAACCCTTATTGCACAGGCTACATCGACAAACGGCCCCATCGAAATTCGATGGGGCCGTTCGTGAGACTTCATTCATCGGCGTGGCGTACGAAGCGCCCCGCTCACGCCGTGCTTCGTCAGATCACCTTGAACGTGTGCTGATCCTGCTGCAGCGCCACGTTGGTCGCGTTGGCGAGCACGACGGCATGAATGCTGCCGCTATTATCGTCCCACGTCAACGTCTTCGAGCTGGTGTCGAAGCTGTACTCGTTCGCGCTCAGCGTCGTGCCGACCGACACTTGCGTGAGCGAGCCCGTGCCCGAGCCGACGTTCAGCGTGTCGTTGTGCTGCAGACCCGCGATCGTGACCGTGGCGTTCGTGCCGACCTCGTTGTTGAGGTTCAGGTTAAACGTCAGCGCCGACGAGTGGTTCACCAGCGAAACGATGCTGCCGTTCGCTTGCGACTGCGTGACCTGTTCCGAGAGCGTACCGCCACTCGCCGTGTCGTTCACGTAGTTGACCTGGGCGAGCTGGCTGTCGGTCAGCGCGACCGTGTTGCCGTCCAGATCGAGCGAGGTGACGTGCGAGCTCAGGTGCTGGTTGCCCGAGGTCAGATCCGTCGTGTTCGTGAACTCTTCGGTCACCGAACCCGAATGCGTCACCGAGGAATCGCTGAGCGAGAGGCTGCTCGCGAGTTCGGTGTCCGTCAGCTTGAGCGAGTGACCGTTCAAGTCGATGGCCTTCACGAAGCTGTTCAGCGAGCTCGTGAAGTCGAGCGTACCGGACAGTACGACGTCCAGTGCGCCGGACTGGGCGACCGAGGTATCGGTGAACGTCAGCGAGCTGAGTTCCGCCGAGGTCACGGTTGCCGTATGACCGTCCAGGTCGATCGTCTTGATCAGGCTGTTCAGCGTTGCGTGCGTCAGGTCGACGTTGCCGGTCAGCTGCTCGATGATCGTGCCGCCGCCGATCGAATCCGACACCGTCACTGCAGCGAGTTCCTGATCGGTCAGCTTGACCGTATGACCTTCCAGGTTGATCTGCGTGACGTGCGAATCGAGCGACGAGGTCAGATCGAGACTGCTCGCCAACTGTTCGACGATCGAGCCCGCCGTGTTCGCCGATACGGTCACGCCAGCAAGTTGCGTCGAGCTAAGCGTCGCCGTGTAGCCGTTCAGATCGAGCGACTTCACGAAGTTGCTGAGCGCACCCGAGATGTTGCCCGTCAACACTTCCGACACCGAACCCGTGCCGATCGAGTCGGTCAGGCCGTTGCCGAGCATGGTCAACTCGCCGCTCGTCAGCGTGGCGTTGTGGCCGTTGAGATCGACCGCCGTCACGAGCGAAGCCAGCGCGTACACGTTGGTGGAGTTGTACACGCTCGTCAGATCGCGGTTGGCCGAGAGGACTTCCGCGATCGAGCCCGTGCCGCTCAGTTGCAGCGAGATCAACTCCGCGTCGGTCATGCGCACGGCCTGGCCGTTCAGGCTCACCGACGTGACGCCGGTGTCGAGCGTGATCCGGCTCAGGTCCGTCGATGCGCTGAGCAGCACCGTCACGCTGGTGACGCCCGAGAACGTCGTCCAGTTGTAGAGGCCCGTGCTCAGATTCGCGGCCGAGTCGACCACCGCATATTCGCGGCCTGCCGAGACGACGATGTTGTTGATCGTCACCGCTTGGGCCACCGAGGCCGGATCGACCACGATGAGTTCGCCCACGTGGCTGGAGAGCGCACCGCTGTTCGCGACGATATGGGCCGCCGTGTCCTGCAGCGTCTGGACCTGCGTGTTGCTGTTCAGCGCGAGAACGGTCGTCGCGTCCGTCACCGTCGAGGTGCCCGTCACCGTGACGCCCGTGGCGCCCTGCACCGCCGTGCTGGCCACCATGCCGATATCCGTCGCCGAATCCTGGATGGCGTACGAATACGATGCGTGGTTGGACGCGCCGGCGACGATGCTGGCGTTGGCGGCCGACAGCGTACCGACGTTGCCCGCCGCGTTGTTGAGCGAGTAGCCAAGCGCATGCGCGACGATGCCCGGTGCAGCGGCCAGATTGCTCAGCGAGTCGGTCAGGCTGTACTCGTAGGTCGCCGACTGATAGTTCGTCGCCTGTTCGAGGAGCTGCACCTGTTCGACCGTGAGCGGACCGTACATGTGGCCAGGCGCGTCGGTGTCGTAGAAGCCACCTTCTGCCAGCCCGAGCAGGCCCGGGTTGGTCAACAGGTCCCCGAACGTGTCCTCGATGCCGAAGCTGTATCCGCCGCTCGCGAAGTTGGACGCACCCGTGAGCAGTTCGGCGTTGGCCACCGACAGGTTGCCGAAGTTCGTGCCGTTGCTATCGGTCAGCGTGTACGACTGTGCGTTGTGCGCGATCGATGCTGCCGCTTCGATGTCCGCGAGCGAGTCGGTCACCGTGTAGTGATAGTTGTTGCTCGCGTAGTTCGATGCGTTCGTCAGCAGTTGCGCATCGCTCACCGTGAGGTTGCCGAACGTGGAACCGGCAATGTCGCTGAGGCTATAGCCGCCCGTTGCACCCGCGATGTCACCGTCCAACGCCCCTTCGAAATTCTCGAGCGAGTCGGTCAGCGAGTACGTGTAGTCGCCAAAGTTATCCGCGCCTTGTGCGACATGCAGCTCCGAGACCGTGATGCCTGCGAGCGTGCTGCCGCCATCGGACAGCGAGTAGCCACCCGTCGAGCCTTCGATCAATTGCGACGTGGCGCCTGCCAGCTCCGCGATCGTGTCAACGAGGTGATAGCCGTTCGTGATCGTCACGTCTGCGCCCTGCAGCGTCTGCACCTGGGTCACGCTCAGGTCGTCCACCGAACCGTCGTTCGTGGCGACCGATGCCGGTGCCGTATCGAACCCGCTGATCGTGTCGTTTGCGATGGCAGTCAGCAGCGCGTCGGCCGAGTCCGCAATCGCGTAGCCAGCGACAAAGCTGACGTGTGCGTTCATCAGCGTCTGGGCATCTGCGAGGCTCAGCGTCACCACGCCCGTGTCGGTCGTCTCGACGCCGGTCAAGGAAGCGAGCAGTGCCGGATCGCCGGTCAGTGCCGCCACGAGGTCCGTGGCCGAGCCGGTCAGCGTGTAGCCGCGCTCGTACGTCGCGCCGATTCCGAGCAGCGACTCGGCGTCGCTCACGCTCAACACCGGGTCCGCGTCGGTGACTTCGACCGACCGCGCGCCGCTTACCATCGGATTGCCGATGACGTCCAGCAACGCGCTGGCCGTGTCGGCGAGCACATAGCCGTGCTGGATCGTGATCGAAGCGCCGGCCAGTACGTTCACATCGGCCACCGACAACGTCACAACCGAGCTGTCGTTTGCGACAAACGAGACGATGGTCGAGGTAGTGAGGAACGCGCCGTCCGTTGCGAGCAACTCCGCGATGGTCTGCGCGCTATCCTCCACGACCAGACCGTCGGTCACGAGCACGCCGTTGTCCACCAGCACCTTGGCGTCGGCGACATCGAGCGTGACGGGGCCGTCGTCGTTGGTCTCGATGGTCGCGCTCCCGCTCAGGATCGCAGCGTGCAAATCGGCCGCGTTGCTGCCTTCGAGCGCCGCGACCCAGTTGGTGGCCGAGTCGTCGATCGTGAGGCCGTACTCGTAGGACACGTTGTAGTGCCCCAGGGTGGCTGCGTCAGCCGCGTCCAGCGTCACGCCGTCGACATCGTCCGCCGTGATCGAGCGTGCATCGGTGAGCGTTTCGATATCTGCCGCGAGCAACTCGGTTGCCGTACCGGCCAGGTCGAAGGCATTGGTGATCGTGACGCCGTGTTCGAGCAGCGCGTCGGCTTCCGTGACGCCCAGCGTGATCGGGCCGTCATCGGTGGTCGCGATGGATTGCACGCCGCTGAATACGCCGTCCACGCCGAACGCGTTGGTCTGGATCGCGTTATAGAAGTTGTCTGCGGTGTCAGCAACGGCATAGCCGTGCTCGAACGTGACGTGCAGGCCTTCCAGCGTGGTCGCTTGCGTGACAGTCAGCGTGGCGAGCGTCGAGTCATTTGCCTCGATCGCGCTTGCGCCGAGGAGCGCAGCCTGGTCCGTCGAATCACCCGCAGCGGCGTCCAGCAGGTTCTGCGAACTATCGACCAGGTCGTAGCCAGCCTGGAAGCTGACGTTGTACTGCAAGAGCGCATGCGCATCGCTGACGCTGAGCGAGCCGGTTTCGGCGTCAGTCACCGTGATCGACGTCGCGGCTTGAAGCGCGGTCAGGTCGACAGTGAGGATCGCGAGTTCCAGATTGCCCAGGCTGTCAGCCAGCGTCAGGTTACCGCTGTACTGGATGTTGGCGCCGATCAGCGCGTCCGCTTCGGCCACGGTCAGACCGGTTGCATCGGTCGCCGATATCGTGAAGGCATCGCCCACTGCCGCGCCGTCTGCAATCAGCGCGTCGGCGATGTGGACGCCGGTATCGTACAGGTCAAAACCGTGCGTGATCGTCGCATGGGTCAGCGCGACGTTCGCTTCGTTCACGCTCAGCGTGAGGATCGAGCTGTCATCCGTCGTGATCGCCGTTGCGTGAGCGAGCGACTCGTCGCCGTTGTCGATCGCGGCGAGCAAATTGCTAGCGTCGTCGGTCAGGTTGACGCCGTGCGAAATCGTCACGCCGTGGTCGAGCAACGTGTCCGTGCCCGGCACGCTCAACGAGACCGGATTCGAATCGCTCGTCGCGAACGAAGTGGCGTCCGAGTATTGACCGAAGGTGTCGCCGTTGATCGCGCTCAGGATGTGCTGCGCCGTATCCCACACGCCATAGCCAAGCTGGAACGTGACATTGTGGCTCGTCAGCGTGTCGATCTGGAGCAGCGACAAGCCCATCGGACCATCGTTCACGACCAGCGCCGACGCATTCGACACAATCGCGTTGTTGCCATTGATGGCGTTGAGCAGGTCCCAGGTACCGCCGCTCACGCTGTAGTTCGCCGGCAGTTGCACGCCGGCGGCCGTCAGCCCCGCCACGTCGGCAAACGGAATCACCAGATTGTCGTCGGTGATCTCGATCGTTGCGTGCGCAGCCGTCAGTTGCGCGCCGATGGCGCCCAGCGCGCCCTCGATGTCGGAGAGCGAACCGGCCAGCGTGAAGCTGTTCTCGAACGTGACACCCGCATGGACGAGCGCTTCGGCTTGCGTCGCGTTGAGCACGAGATCCGTACCGTCGTTGTCCGTGATCGAGCCCGCCTCGCCGATCGCGAGGTCGCCGTGGATGGCGATCGCTGCCAGCAGATCGTCTGCGCTGTCCACCAGCGTGAAGCCATGGGCGATCGTCACGCCGTGGTTGAGCAGCGCGTCGGCTTGCTCGACGCCCAGCGTCAGCGAGCCGCTGTCTTGCGTGGTGATCGAAGTCGGGTTCGACGTGATCGACAGGTCGTTGTCGTTGATCGCATCGAGGAGGTTTTGCGCCGTGTCCGAAATCGAGTAACCGTCGCTGAGCGTCACGCTGTGGTTGAGCAGCGCGTCGGCTTGCTGAACCGTGAGTGCGGCGCTGTCGTTGGTCGTCATCGAGCCGGTCAGCTCGCTGAAGGCCGCATCGTTGTTGATGATCGCGTCGGCGAGCTCGACCGACCCGTCCACCAGGTTGTAGCCGTGCGCCAGCGCCACGTTGCTGCCGATCAGCGTGTCCGCCTGTTGGACGCTCAGCGTCGCCGCCGACGTGTCGTTCGCGACATACGTCGAGGCGCCGAGGACTGCCGGGTCATCCGACAGGATCGCGTCGGCAAGGTTCGCCGCGCTGTCGAACAGCGTGTAGCTGTTCGCGAACGAGACGTTCGCATCCAGCAGCGTATCGACTTCGGTCACGCTCAGTTGAGCGCCGGCGGCGTCGTTGGCCGTGATAGCGCCAGCCTGGCCGATCACCGCGTTGTTGCTTTCGATCGCGTTGTACAGCGCCGACGCGTTGTCGGCCAGCACGTATCCGTGCGCGTAGCTCACGCCATCGTTATACAGCGTCGTCGCATCGCTCACATTGAGCACGAGGTTCTGGTCGGTCACTTCGACCGAGCCCGTGCCGAGAATAGCCGGGTCGTTGCCGTGTGCAAGTGCCGCGAGCAGGTGATCTGCGGTGTCGTGCAGCGCGTAGCCGTTCGTGATCGTCACGCCGTCGTTGAGCAGCGTATCGGCCTGAGCGACGCTCAGCACGAGCTGGCGGTCGCAGATGGTCGTGATCGCCGTCACGTTCGACGTGATCGCGATGTCGTTGCTGGCGATCGCCGCGTCGATATCGCTGGCCGTGCCGGTCAGCACGTAGCCGTTGGTGATCGTCACATCCGCGTTGAGCAGCGTATCGGCGTCGCCGAGGCTCAGCGTCACCGCGCCGTCGTCGGTCGTCGAAATCGACAGCGGATGCGACAAGATCGCGATGTCGTTGTTCTCGATCGCGCTCAGCAGGTCCGCTTCCGAGCCCGACAGCGTGTAGCCGTTCGTGATGTGAACGCCCAAGGTCAGCAGCGTGTCGGCATCGGTCAGATCGAGCGACACTGCGCCGTCGTCGTTCGTCGCGTAACCGGATGCACCGAGGATCGCCGAGTTGTCGCCTTGATTGATCGCCGCGAGCAGGTTCGCTTCCGAATCGACCAGCGTGTAGCCGTTCGAAATCGTCACGCTATGGCCGAGCAGCGTGTTGGCCTCATCGACGCTCAGCGTGACAGCCGAGGCATCGTCGGTCGAGATCGCGATCGCGTTCGTCAGGGCCGCGTCTTCGTTGGTGAACGCGTTCAGCAGCACCGATGCGTCATCGCTCAGGTTGTAGCCGTTCGTGATCGTGACGTGGTTGGCAGCGAGCGTGTGCTCGTTGGCGATCGTCAGCGTGATCGCGCTGTGATCGCTCGTCGAAATTGCGCCTGCGTTGCCGAGCACCGGATCTTCGTTGGTGATGGCGGCGAGCAGGTTCGCAGCGCGATCGCTCAGGTTGTAGCCCGCCACGATATCGACACCCGCGCCGGTGAGCGCGTCAGCGGCCTGGACCGTCAGCGACACAGCGCTCGCATCCGTCGTGCTGAGCGACTGCGCGCCGGCGACCACGGCGTCGCCGTGTTCGATGGCGTGTGCCAGTGCCCAGGCGCCATCGGCCAGCGTGTAGCCGTTCGTGATCGTCACACCTGCGTGGGCCAGGCGATCGGCGTCGTGCACGCTCAGCGTCACTGCATCCGCGTCGGTCGTCACGAGACCCTGTGCGCCGTCGAGCGATGCATCGCAGCTGCGGATCGCGGCCAGCAGGTTCGCTTCCGTATCGGCGATGGTGTAGCCGTTCGTGATGTTCGCGAGCGTCAGGCCGTCGGCTTGTGCGATGGTCAGCGCGAGCGTTGCCTCGTCGGTCGTCGTGATCGCAGCCGTCTGGCCCAGCAGCAACTCATAGTCCTGACCATCCGCGCCATTGAGGGCGTTGTACAGGTTCTGCGCGGTGTCCGCGACGATAATGGCCGGCTGGCTCGCGAATTGCACGTCGTGGCCCGCGAGCGTCGTGAGTGCGTCGATCGTGAACGTGAGCGGCTGATCGTCCGTGATCGTCACAAGGCCCGCACCGTAGATCGGCGAATCGCCGTCGGCCAGCGCGGCGCTTATCGCTGCGGCCGTGTCCGCGACGGTGTAGCCGTTGGTCACGACGATGCCGTCGGTACCGACCAGCGTATCGGCCTGGTCGACGCTCAGCACGAGTTGCTGGTGGCAGATGGTCGTGATCGCCACCACGTTCGACGTGATCGCGATGTCGTTGCTGGCGATCGCCGCGTCGATATCGCTGGCCGTGCCGGTCAGCACATAGCCGTTGGTGATCGTCACATCCGCGTTGAGCAGCGTATCGGCGTCGCCGAGGCTCAGCGTCACCGCGCCGTCGTCGGTCGTCGAGATCGACACCGGATGCGACAAGATCGCGATGTCGTTGTTCTCGATCGCGCTCAGCAGGTCCGCTTCCGAGCCCGACAGCGTGTAGCCGTTCGTGATGTGAACGCCCAAGGTCAGCAGCGTGTCGGCATCGGTCAGATCGAGCGACACTGCGCCGTCGTCGTTCGTCGCGTAACCGGATGCACCGAGGATCGCCGAGTTGTCGCCTTGATTGATCGCCGCGAGCAGGTTCGCTTCCGAATCGACCAGCGTGTAGCCGTTCGAAATCGTCACGCTATGGCCGAGCAGCGTGTTGGCCTCATCGACGCTCAGCGTGACAGCCGAGGCATCGTCGGTCGAGATCGCGATCGCGTTCGTCAGGGCCGCGTCTTCGTTGGTGAACGCGTTCAGCAGCACCGATGCGTCATCGCTCAGGGTGTAGCCGTTCGTGATCGTGACGTTGTTGGCAGCGAGCGTGTGCTCGTTGGCGATCGTCAGCGTGATTGCGCTGTGATCGCTCGTCGAGATTGCGCCTGCGTTGCCGAGCACCGGATCTTCGTTGGTGATGGCGGCGAGCAGGTTCGCAGCGCGATCGCTCAGGTTGTAGCCCGCCACGATATCGACACCCGCGCCAGTGAGCGCGTCAGCGGCCTGGACCGTCAGCGATACGGCGCTCGCATCCGTCGTGCTGAGCGACTGCGCGCCGGCGACCACGGCGTCGCCGTGTTCGATGGCGTGTGCCAGTGCCCAGGCGCCGTCGGCCAGCGTGTAGCCGTTCGTGATCGTCACACCTGCGTGGGCCAGGCGATCGGCGTCGTGCACGCTCAGCGTCACTGCATCCGCGTCGGTCGTCACGAGGCCTTGCGCGCCGTCGAGCGACGGGTCGCAGCTGCGGATGGCGGCCAGCAGGTTCGCTTCCGTATCGGCGATGGTGTAGCCGTTCGTGATGTTCGCGAGCGTCAGGCCGTCGGCTTGCGCGATGGTCAGCGCGAGCGTTGCGTCGTCGGTCGTCGTGACCGCGACCGCTTCCTGAAGCAACTGGCTAAAGAAATCGCCCTGGTCGCCATTGAGCGCGGCGTACAGATTGCCCGCGGTGTCCGCGAGGCTGTAGGTCGTATCTTCCGCGAAGAGTCCCGTGTGCGCCATGATCGTCGGGATTTCGGCGATCGTGAACGTGAGGGGCTGATCATCCGTGACCGTGATCAGGTTCGCGCCGTAGAGCGGCGAATCGGGATCGACGAGCGCCGCGCTGAGCGCCGCTGCCGTGTCCGCGATGGTGAAGCCGTTGGTGATGACGATGCCATCGGTTCCGAGCAGCGTGTTCGCTTGCGCGACGTTCAGGCTCAGCGTCGAGTCGTCCGTGGTCGTCAGCGCCGTGGCGCCGTACGCAACCGAAGTCGGATCCGCAATGACAGCTTCGAGCGCATCGTTCGCGTCGTTCAGCACATAGCCGTGCGTGATCGTCACGTGTGCGTTCGCCAGCGTGTTCGCGTCATCGACCGAAATCGACACGGCGTCGACATCGTTGGTCGAAAGCGACGTAGCGTGCGCAACCGCGCTGTCCGAGCCATTGATCGCGTCGAGAAGCGCCTGCTCGGTGTCGCTGATGGCATAGCCATGCGTGATCGTCACGTTTGCCGTGGCGAGCGCGTGTTCATCGCCGATCGAGAGCGTGACAGCCGACGCATCGGTCGTCGCAATCGTCTGCGCATTCGCGAGGTTCGCGTCTTCGTTTTCGATCGCGCCGAGGATCGCGCTCGCGCTGTCGTGCAGCGTGATGCCGTGCGTGACGGTGATGTGTGCGTTGCCGAGCGAGTCGAGATGCGCGACATCGACGACAACCGCTGCGCTGTCGCTCGACGTGAGCGCGGTGGCGCCGAGCACGGCCGAGTCGTTAGCGGCGATCGCGCTGGTCAGCGCCTGGGCCGTGTCGTTCAGCGCGTAGCCGTGCGTGATCGTGATGCCATCGGTGTGCAGCGTGTGGGCGTTCGCGAGGCTCAGTGCGAGTGCCGCGTTGTCGCTCGTCGTGAGTGCGCTCGCGCCGAGAACCGCCGACGCACCGTTCGCGACAGCCGCATTGATCGCGGCGCCGGTATCGACGATGCTGTAGCCGTGCGTGATCGTCACGTGGGCGTTGAGCAGCGTCTGCGCATCATGCACCGACAGCGCGAGCGAAGCAGCATCGGTCGTCGCAAACGACGAGGTATCGCCGAGGGCCGCCGCGTGGCTGTTGATCGCGGCAAGCAGGTTCGCTTCCGTGTCGTGAATCGCCGCGATCGCGACGTGCGCGTTCAGGCCTGCGAGCGCGCTCGCTTGAGCCACCGTGACAAACGCGTCGGTGACCGTGACCGTCGTGGCCGCGCTGACCGTCGCGCCGCCGGCGAGCACGTTCGCTGCCGTGTCGGTGATGGTGTAGCTCGTCGTGCCCGTGTTGCCGAACGCGTGAATCACTGCGGCCTGGGCGACCGTCGCCGTGCTCGTCACGGTGACGTTGACCGCGTGCGAGCCGAGCGTGGCCGATGCGGCCGCGAGGTTCGCGGCCGTATCGATGAGGTTGTACTTCGCCGATGCGTTCGTGGCGAGCAGCGTCTGTGCACCCGCGACCGTTTCGTCCTGGACCGACAGGTTCGCGCTTTGTGCGTGCGAAACCGAATTGCCCGACGAGGTGTCCAGCGTCGTCGCTGCGCCGATCGCCTGGTTCGCCGTGAGGATGTTCTGCACTTCAGCCACGTTGAGCACGCCGCCCGCAGCCTGGTTGAGCGCGTTGATCGTTGCCTGCTGGCTCAGATCGACCGTGCCCGACGAGTTCGAGAGCAGGTTCGTCAACGCGCTCAGCACGGCGCTTTCCGCCGTGCCGCCGCTTGCCTGCGCGGCCGAGCTTTGCGCCACGGTCAGGATCGTCGCGACTTCGGCGGCCAGCTTCTGCACGGCGAGTGCCGTCGTGTCGCCGCTCGCGGCCGAATACGGATCGTAGGTCGTCAGCGAAACGCTCGACGAAATGCCGAGGCCCTGCGCGACCGCCGCTTCGGCGACAGACGTCGTGACGTGGTTCTGCGCAGCATACGACTGAACGAGCGTGGTCAACGGGTTGATGACCGTCGAGCCAGCCGGCGCGCTCAGCGTGATGGTGTTCGGCAGACCGGTATCGATGTTGGTGCCGCCCACCGCGATGATCGCGCCCGTGAGCGTCGTCGTGAACGAGTAGTGGCCCGACGCGTCGGTGACGACGCCGGTATCGCCGGCCGCAACGGGAATGCCGTTGCCGTTCACGTCGATGTAGATATGCGCGCCTGCGACGAGGCCGTCTTCGACGTTGCCGGTGAGCGTCGTGCCCTTGTTGCCCGAGCTGTTGTTGGTGCCCGAGCCGGAATCGTGGCTGCTGTCGCTGTGACCGCCGCTCAATGCGATGCCGGCAGCCACGCCACCGATGGCGAGCGCGCCCAGGCCGACCCACACCGCGGTCGGCACGCCGCTCGAAGCGGCCGGCGCTGCGCCACCCGCTGCGCCGCTGTCGCTGCTGCCATCGGGCGTGCCGCCGAGCGAAGCGGCAGCGTCCGCGCCAGCTGCACCAGCCGACCCGTCCGCCGACGCGACCGGAGCGCCGGCATCGGCGCCAGCCGTGCTCGCTTGATCGTCGCCGCTCGGGGCTGCTTGATGTGCAATCGACTTGTCGTCGTCGGCCGTGCCGTCGGCGTGCTTGTGGCGGTGCGCGAGATCGAATTGGCCCGCCGGCTGCTGCAATTTGCCCGGCGCGTGTTGCGTCTGCGAGGCATTCGCCGCGACGCCTGTGCCGTGTTGCTGCGCTGCCTGATGCGTGTCCACTTGCTTGTCATTCTTCTTGTTGTTATTGACCACCGGTCCCGACGAATTATTCGCGCTCATGTCTTTTATTGCCCCGAAATAAAATCAATGGCACGTGTTTAGCCCGGCCCGGGCTAACAGCGGCCTATTTAAAAATTTAGATTGTTTTAAAGCGGATATATTCACGACCAAAACCGCCTCGCGCAATACAAAATGCGCGTGCTGCCTGGCGGTTCGACTGGATCATTTTATGGTTACCGGTCTGTGCGGATCCTAACATGCGCCTATAGCGAACTCAACGGGTGCCTACACCGGCCTTCTGGCGGTCTAACGGCGTCATTTCGGGTCTCAGTGCTGGGCGCAAACGTTTTTTACAGACTTGAAAATTTCGTAAAACGTTTGCCGACCCTTGATTGTTCTTTTTAGCCAGCCCAATTGCCCGTTTATTTTTAGTTCGAAATTTTATTACTAAATTTTTTTACGGGACCGGTAAAACGTTTGCCTGCCAGACCCCTATTAACCGCAATCTCGATAACGGCGCGAGCAGGCCGAAGAATCGCCCCTGGAGATCATGCGCGAGCTGGACGACGTCGTTCCGAAGTGGCCCGCGCTGCATTCGATTCGCGTGAGGGAAAACGACGCGCCAGCGACGATGAGTCGACGGTTCGCGCACCGTGACCGTGATTCGCAGTTCGGCTCCGCCGTGCTCGACAAACGTCGCATCGGTTGCGTGTGCAACGGAAATCAGCGGTAGTGCTCAAATGCCGTGAATTCGCAAGCGCGTAGTAGTCCAAATAGTGAACCGCGCGAGCCGGGCGTTTTTTCTCGTGGTGCGTTTTGGTGATCGAGCACAGCGCCGCGTCGGGATTCGCCGCAACGAGCGCGTGCCCGGTCGGCTTGTGCTTCGCCACGCAGATGACCGCACGCAGTCTGTTCAGGCCGTCTAGTTCAGTTCGCAGGCACCCTCGCATGGGCGCGCGCAATAAAAAAGGACCTACGGCTTTCACCGTAAGTCCTTGTCTATTCTGGTCGGGGCGAGAGGATTTGAACCTCCGACCACCTGCACCCCATGCAGGTACGCTACCAGGCTGCGCTACGCCCCGAAGAAGGAAGAGTATATCAGACCAATCCGCCGATTTGAACCTCCATCGCACCGACGAATCGTAAATTCAATGGCTCAACAGATCGAGTACATGGAGCAGCTCGCGGCGAAGCTGATCGACATCGACATTGGCCGTCGTGGTCGCGGCAGGCTCGGCCACGGGCTCGCCCGCGGCCCCCTCGTCGATCACCGCGCCATGCGAGTCGAGCCGGTTGCGCGCGCCGTTGATCGTGAAGCCTTGTTCGTACAGCAGTTCACGAATGCGCCGGATCAGCAGCACCTCGTGATGCTGATAATAACGACGGTTGCCGCGCCGCTTGACCGGCTTCAACTGCGTGAACTCCTGCTCCCAGTAACGCAGCACATGTGGCTTCACGCCACACAGCTCGCTCACTTCACCGATCGTGAAGTAGCGCTTTGCCGGGATCGGGGGCAAGACGACCTTTTCGATTGTCGCTGTCATCGCCGGATTGCCGTCGTGGTGAGGGCGGAATAACGCGCTGCCGCCCCGGTTTGTCATAGGCGCGGCCGGTGTTGCAGGTCCGGCACGCCCGAGCGCTCACGCCATCAGCGGACCTGGTCCGCCTCGGCGCCGTTCTCGACCAGCGCCTTCAACTTCTGGCTCGCGTGGAACGTCACGACCCGGCGCGCCGCGATCGGAATCGCCTCCCCCGTCTTGGGATTGCGGCCGGGACGCTGCGGCTTGTCACGCAGCTGAAAATTGCCAAAGCCCGAGAGCTTCACGCTGTCACCGCTTTCAAGCGCATCGCGGATCACTTCGAAAAACGCTTCGACCATGTCCTTCGCTTCCCGCTTGTTGAGTCCGACATTGTCGAACAGCAGTTCCGCGAGTTCAGCTTTGGTCAGCGTGGGCGTTTCCGTCGAAGCGCTCGCCGTGGTGTTCGGCATGTCGCGAATCATGGCGCTGCGTTGCGCCGCAAGAAGGGCTTCGAAATCACTCGAGTTCATTTCGTTCATCTATCTTTGAAATGGCGCGCCTCGCCGGCGGCGTTCAGGCAAGACCCAAACGCAGCCAGCAAGCCGTCGGTATGCTCACGCACAGCCGTTCGACGTTATCCCCGCATCCGGGCGCCATAGACTCGAGCCAGACGATCCACCAGTGACTTGACGGCCGCATCGACCGTTTCGTCCTGGAGGGTTCCGCCAGTATCTTGCAGGGTCACCCGGAAGGCAAGGCTTTTCTCGTTCTCGCCGAGCCCCGAAGTGTTTGATTTTGCACGAAATTCATCGAAAAGCGCAACCCTTTGGACGATCCGGCAAGGCTCGTCGGCGAGGCCTTTCTGGAACTCGTCGAGCAGCGCCTGGACCTCGATTTTCTGGTCCACGACGAGCGCGATATCGCGCCGCACCGGCGGGAATTTCGGCACCTCGCCGGGCGCCGGCAGATCGCGCGCCATCAGCGCGTCGGCCTCGACTTCGAACAGGATCGGTGCGTGCGGCAGATCGTACTTTTGCATCCAGCGCGGATGCAGCTCGCCGATCCAGCCGGCAGCGCGGCCGTCCACTTCGACGCGCGCGCTGCGCCCCGGGTGCAGCGCCGGATGTTCGGCCTTCACGAAGCGCACGACGCGCGGCGCGAACAGCGCTTCGAGATCGCCCTTCACATCGAAGAAGTCGACCGCGCGCGTCGCCGCGCCCCACTGCTCGTCGAGCGCCGGACCATAGGCGAGCGCACCGATCATCTTCGGCTGGGCGAAGCCCTCGACCGTCATCTCGCTCGCCTTGATCGCCGGGTCGTGCAGGAACACACGGCCGGCCTCGAACACACGAATGCGCTCAGCGCGCCGATTGAGGTTGTAGCGCAGCACGCTGATCAGGCTGCCGAACAGCGTCGTGCGCATCACCGAGAGCTGGCTCGCAATCGGGTTCACGAGCTGCACGGGCTTGTCGTTGCCGGCGAAGTCCTGCTCCCATTGCGCATCGACGAAGCTGAAGTTGACCGTCTCCGCATAATCGCGCGCGGCCAGCGCGTGACGGATCGTGTGGATCGAGCGCAGCGTCTCGTTGGTCGCGCGCATTTCGCTGCGCGCGACGGGCGGGTTCGCCGGAATCTTTTCGAAACCATAAATGCGCGCGATCTCTTCGATCAGATCTTCCTCGATCTCGATATCGAAGCGATACGGCGGCGGCGTGACGCTGAACGTGTCGCCGTCGCGCTCGAACGCAAGGCCGAGGCGCGTGAAGATCTGCGCCATTTCATCGGCGGGAATCTCGACGCCGATGATGCGGTTCGCGCGCGCAACCCGCATCTTGACCGGCGCGCGCTTGGGCACGTTGACGGTTTGATCGTCGACGGGACCGGCCTTGCCGCCGCAGATGTCGAGGATCAATTGCGTGATGCGCTCGATGTGCTCGACGGTCGTCGACCAGTCGACGCCACGCTCGAAGCGATGCCCTGCATCGGTCGAGAAGTTGTAGCGGCGCGAGCGGCCCCGGATGCTGTCGGGCCACCAGAAGGCGGCTTCGAGATAAATGTTGGTGGTGTCGAGCGTGACGGCCGTGCTGTCACCACCCATGATGCCCGCGAGGCTTTCGATCTCGCGCTCGTCGGCGATCACGCCGACGGTCCCGTCGACTTCGACGGTATTGCCGTTGAGCAGCTTGAGCGATTCGCCCTGCTTGCCCCAGCGCACGTCGAGCGAACCGTGGATCTTGTCGAGATCGAACACGTGGGTCGGGCGGCCGAGTTCGAGCATCACGTAGTTGGAGATGTCGACGAGCGCCGAGATGCTGCGCTGACCCGAGCGCTCGAGACGCTCGACCATCCACATCGGCGTCTTCGCGTGCGCGTTCACGCCGCGGATCACGCGGCCCGAGAAGCGGCCGCACAGATCCGGCGCCGAGATCTTCACGGGCAGCTTTTCGTCGAGCGTGACGGCGACCTGCGGGAATGCCGATGCCTTCAAGGGCGCGCCGGTGATCGCAGCGGTTTCACGCGCGACGCCGTACACCGACAAACAATCCGCCTTGTTCGGCGTGAGCTTGATTTCGAAGATCGTGTCGTCGAGGTTCAGCGTCTCGCGGATGTCCTGGCCGAGCGGCGTGTCCTCGGGGAGGATCATGAGGCCGCTGTGGTCTTCGGAGAGCTTCAGTTCGCGCGCCGAGCACAACATGCCCTGGCTTTCGACGCCGCGCAGCTTCGAGAGCTTGATCGCGAACGGCTTGCCGCCTTCTTCGGCGCTCGGCAGTTCGGCGCCGACCAGCGCGACCGGCACCTTGATGCCGGGCTTCACGTTGGGCGCGCCGCACACGATGTTCAGCGTCGCGCCGGTGCCGGCATCGACCTGACACACGTTGAGCTTGTCGGCGTCCGGATGCTTGACCACTTCGAGCACCTGGCCCACGACGATCTTCGAGGTCGGCGGCGCGGCCGCGCGCAGACCTTCGACTTCGAGGCCGGCCATCGTCAGCGCGTGGGCCAGCTCGTCAGTGGTGAGCTCGGGATCGACAAAGCTTCTCAGCCAGGATTCGGGGAATAGCATTTCGTTTACGTTCCAGACAGATTGTGACCGTCGCGGCTTCGAGGTGTCGCGCACTCGCCGGTGCTGCGCTCGAAAGCCGCGCGCTGTGGATGCGTTGCGCGCCTTAGGCGAACTGGCGCAGGAAGCGCAGATCGTTCTCGAAGAACAAGCGCAGATCCTGCACGCCGTAGCGCAGCATCGTGAGACGCTCGAGGCCGCTGCCGAACGCGAAGCCGATATAACGCTCCGGGTCGAGGCCCATGTTGCGGATCACGGTCGGATGCACCTGGCCCGAACCCGAAATCTCGAGCCACTTGCCGGCGTTCTTGCCTTCCTCGAACTTCATGTCGATTTCAGCCGACGGTTCCGTGAACGGGAAATACGACGGGCGGAAGCGCACCTGGATATCGTCGCGCTCGAAGAACTTCTTCAGGAAGTCGCTATAGACGCCCTTCAGATCGGCGAAGCTGATGTTCTCCTCGATCCACAGACCCTCGACCTGGTTGAACATCGGCGAGTGGGTCGCATCGCTGTCGACGCGATACGTGCGGCCCGGCACGATCACCTTGATCGGCGGCGTGTGGGTGCGCGCGTAGCGCACCTGCATCGGGCTCGTGTGCGTGCGCAGGAGCAGCGGGCGACCGTCGGCATCGTTGCCGTCGACGTAGAACGTGTCCTGCATCGAGCGCGCCGGATGGTTCTCGGGGCTGTTGAGCGCCGTGAAGTTGTACCAGTCGGTTTCGATCTCGGGACCATCGGCGACGTCGAAGCCGATCGAGCCGAAGATCTGCTCGACGCGCTCCCACGTGCGCATGACCGGGTGCAGGCTGCCGGTGCCGGCGCCGCGGCCCGGCAGCGTGACGTCGATCGCCTCGGCCGTGAGGCGCTGGTTCAAGAGCGCATCGGCGAGCGCCTGGCGGCGCGCCGTGAGCGCTGCCTCGACCTGTTGCTTGGCGACGTTGATGCGCGCGCCTTCGGTCTTGCGCGCTTCGGGATCGAGCTTGCCGAGTCCCTTGAGCAGTTCGGTCAATGCGCCGGACTTGCCAAGAAAACGGGCTTTCTCGTTTTCAAGCGTATTGGTGTCGGAGGCTTGGGCGAACGCGCCTTGCGCGTCGGCGACAATCTGGTCCAGATCCATGGATCCCATCTTCTCAACGTCAGTGTTTCAGTCGGTGACGCGGCCCGCGAGCGGGCGGCGCCCATCACAAAAGCAAATCAGTTCGACCAACAAAAACGGGGCTCGGTGAGGAGCCCCGTTTTTGTTGCAGCGTCACCGAAACAACCGGAGTGTTCGCTGCAACGAACCATGCTTGGCCTGCTGTGTTACTTAGGCAGCAACGGCGGCTTTCACCTGCTGAACGATCGCAGCAAAAGCAGCCTTGTCGAACACAGCCATGTCGGCCAGCACCTTGCGGTCCAGTTCGATCGACGCCTTCTTCAGGCCGTTGATGAACACGCTGTACGTCATGTCGTGCTGACGCACCGCCGCGTTGATACGCGTGATCCACAGTGCGCGGAACACACGCTTCTTGTTGCGGCGATCGCGGTAGGCGTACTGGCCTGCGCGCATGACCGCCTGCTTGGCGATGCGATAGACGTTATTGCGGCGGCCGCGGTAACCCTTGGCCAGCTTGATGATCTTCTTGTGACGGGCCCGTGCGGTAACCCCACGTTTGACTCGAGGCATGTTTCGCTCCTATGAGTATCGGTTGAGTTACGCGTACGGCAGCATGGCGCGCACGGACTGGACATCAGCCTCGTGCACAGCCGTGGAACCACGCAGTTGACGCTTGTTCTTGGTGGTCTTCTTGGTCAGGATGTGACGCTTGAAGGCTTGACCGCGCTTGACGGTACCACCCGGACGCACCACGAAGCGCTTTGCAGCGCTCTTCTTGGTCTTCATCTTGGGCATGACGAATAACTCCATTATTTGATGGATATGGGTGTGCGGTTGGCTCCGCATCGCAATGCTTCGCCCTTGCCCCGCCCTTCGAAACCCACTCCACTTGGTATGACAGCCACCGATACCGCCGGCCGCTGCTTTCAGGAAAAACGCCCGTTTGCCGCACTTCACGTGCAGCGCGCGGGCGCCGTTCCGGAACCTGCTTTCACGACTCGCCGAAAAAGTTGGCAAGCCGTCCTGCTTCGTTGCATCCACCATCGCGCCCCTTCAACGGAGCGCCACGGCGTTACTTCTTTTTCTTCGGCGAGAGCACCATGATCATCTGGCGCCCTTCCATCTTCGGCATCTGCTCGACCTGGCCAACCTCGTCGAGGTCGGTGCGCAGGCGCTCGAGCATCCGCATGCCGATTTCCTGGTGGGCCATTTCGCGGCCCCGGAAACGCAACGTGATCTTCGTCTTGTCGCCTTCTTCGAGGAAGCGGACGAGATTGCGCAGCTTGACGTTGTAATCGCCGTCGTCGGTACCCGGGCGGAACTTGACTTCCTTGACCTGGATGACCTTCTGCTTGAGCTTCGCCTCGTGCTGCTTCTTCGCCTCCTGGTACTTGAACTTGCCGTAGTCCATCAAGCGGCAAACCGGGGGCACAGCCTGCGGGGCAATTTCAACCAGATCGACGTCCTGTTGTTCCGACATGCGGAACGCATCGGCCAGCTTCACGATGCCAAGGGGCTCGTTGTCGACTCCGACGAGACGCACCTCGGGTGCAGAAATTTCACCGTTGATGCGATGCGGCTTATCCGTAGCGATGTTACGTTTCCTCTTAAAATTAAAAAAACGAGCCGCGCTGCTCCAGTGGCTTACTTGAACGACTGCACGTCCTGGCGCAGACGCTCAATGAAGGCCTCGACGGGCATGACACCCAGATCGACGCCACCACGGGCACGCACGGCTACCGTTTGTGCATCACGCTCCTTGTCGCCGACGACAAGCAGGTACGGGACCTTTTCCAGCGTGTGCTCGCGTATTTTATAGCTTATTTTCTCGTTGCGCAAATCGACCGACACTCTAAGCCCTTGTTTTTGCAACGTTTGGGCCACAGAGTCCGCGTATTCGGCCTGACTTTCGGCGATATTCATCACCACGACCTGCTTCGGCGCGAGCCATGAGGGCATCGCGCCCGCATGGTGCTCGATCAGAATACCGAGGAAACGCTCCATTGATCCGACGATTGCCCGGTGCAGCATGATCGGGCGACGGCGGCTGTTGTCCTCGGCCACATACTCGGCGCCAAGGCGCTCCGGCAGCACCATGTCGAGCTGCAGCGTGCCGCACTGCCACGAGCGGCCAAGCGCGTCCTTGATGTGGTACTCGACCTTCGGGCCGTAGAACGCGCCCTCGCCGGGCAGTTCTTCCCACGTGACGCCGCAGGCCGTCAGCGCGTCGCGCAGGCCTTGCTCGGCGCGATCCCACGTCTCATCCGTGCCCGCGCGCGAATCGGGACGCAGCGACAGCTTGATGTCGATGCGATCGAAGCCGAAATCCTTGTACACGCTCATCGCGAGCGAGTTGAACGCGATCGACTCGCTGATGAACTGGTCTTCCGTACAGAAGATGTGCGCATCGTCCTGGACAAAACCGCGCACGCGCATCAGGCCGTGCAGCGCACCCGACGCCTCGTTGCGGTGGCACGAGCCAAATTCCGCGTAGCGCAGCGGCAGATCGCGATACGAGCGCAGGCCGTGATTGAACACCTGGACGTGGCCCGGGCAGTTCATCGGCTTGATCGCGTAGTCGCGCTTCTCCGACTCCGTCGTGAACATGCCCTCGCGATAGTTCTGCCAGTGGCCCGACGCTTCCCACAGCGAGCGGTCCATGATCATCGGCGTCTTGATCTCGAGGTAGCCCGCGTCGTTGATGCGGCGGCGGATGTACTGCTCGACCTGCTGCCACAGCGCCCAGCCGAGCGGGTGCCAGAACACCATGCCCGGCGACTCGTCCTGCATGTGGAACAGGTCGAGTTGCTTGCCGAGCTTGCGGTGATCGCGCTTTTCCGCTTCCTCGAGCATGTGGAGGTACTGGTCCTGGTCTTCCTTCTTCGTCCAGGCCGTGCCGTAGATGCGCTGCAGCTGCTCGTTCTTCGCGTCGCCACGCCAGTACGCGCCCGCGACCTTCATGAGCTTGAAGACCTTGAGCTTGCCCGTCGACGGTACGTGCGGGCCGCGGCACAGATCCGTGAAGCCGCCATGCGAATAGAGCTTGATCTCTTCCGCGCCGGGAATCGATTCGATGAGCTCGGCCTTGTACTTCTCGCCGATGCTCTTGAAGTAATCGACCGCCTCGCCGCGCGAGACGACGCGGCGCGATACCGGCTCGTCCTTCTTGGCGATGTCCTGCATGCGCTTTTCGATCTTCTCGAGATCTTCGGGCGTGAAAGGGCGGCTGTACGCGAAGTCGTAGTAGAAGCCGTTGTCGATCACCGGCCCGATCGTCACCTGCGCCTCCGGATACAGCTCCTTCACCGCGTAGGCGAGCAAGTGCGCCGTCGAGTGACGGATGATGTCGAGGCCGTCCGCGTCCTTGTCCGTGACGATGGCGAGCGACGCGTCGCGATCGATCAGCGCCGACGTATCGACCAGTTCGCCGTCGAGCTTGCCGCCGAGCGCCGCCTTGGCGAGACCGGGACCGATCGAGGCCGCCACTTCGGCGACCGTGACGGGATGATCGTACTGTCGAACCGAACCGTCGGGCAGACGTATCGCAACCATGTTTTTCTCCAGAAGTGCCGCGGCGGCACTACGTGTCGTTCGTGGGAAATCGTTCGTACAACAGATTCGCGCAAAACTTCGCGGCGAAAAAAAATGCGGCCCCGCTTTCGAGGGGCCGCATTCACTTTTCAATCCTGACTGCAAGGGCGAAAGAGGTCCTCGACTAGCGTCGCTCCGAAGTGACTTCGGTAAACGTTCGCGGTGTCATAACCGTATTCGCCTTGTGCGCTCACGCGCTTTTACTGCATGAAATCCCGGCTTGAGGCCGCGACTCCGATTTCGTTGGTAGGCTCGATTGGACTCGAACCAACGACCCCCACCATGTCAAGGTGGTGCTCTAACCAGCTGAGCTACGAGCCTGAAGAAACGAGATTATAGGGACTACCCGAACGCTTGGCAAGTACTTTTGTGCAGTGCCATGTCAGGTCTTGCGCGTCGCCTGCACGACGCCGCTGACCTCGCCGAGCAGCGCGCACGCGCGCTGCACCTGCGCCGAACTCGACACCTCGACGGTGAACTGCATATAGGCCGCATTGCGCCGCGACTGCGTCTTCACGCCGATCACGTTCATCTTCTCGCGCGCGAACACTTCGGAGATGTCGCGCAAAAGACCCTGGCGATCGGTCGCCTCGATCGAGATATCGACCGGATAGACCGAATGGGCGCGTCCGCCCAGCACATCGGCGGACCATGCGGTCTGCAGCACGCGCTCGGGCGCGCGGCGCGCCATGCGCTGGAAGGTCGCGCAATCGCTGCGATGGATCGACATGCCCTTGCCGCGCGTGACGAAACCGCAGATGTCGTCGGGCGGCGCCGGACGGCAGCAACGGGCCAGCTGCATCAACAGCGCATCGACGCCGACCACGAGCACGCCGGCCGAGCCGCCGTGCGCGACGTTCGCGCCGCTCACGCGCTTGGTCAGATGCTGCTCGGGTGTGTCGGTTGCCGGCTCGGCAGGCGGCGCGTCGTGCAAGGCCTGCTCGACGTTGCGCAGGCTGAACTCTTCCTTGCCGACCGACGAGAACAGATCGTCGGTCGTCTTGAAGCCGAGCTTCGCGGCGAGCTGGTCGAGGTTCACCGACGTGCGGCCCTCGCGCTGCAGCGTCTTTTCGACCATCGCGCGGCCGCTCGCGATGACCTCCTCCGATTCGATCGCGTTGAACCACGCCCGCACCTTCTGGCGCGCACGCGGGCTGTGCAGATAGCCGAGCTGCGGGTTGAGCCAGTCGCGCGACGGACCGCCCTCCTTCACCGTGACGATCTCGACGGTCTGGCCGTTGCGCAACGGCGTGTTCAGCGGCACCATCGCGCCGTCGACGCGCGCGCCACGGCAGCGATGGCCGAGTTCGCTATGCAGGTGATACGCGAAATCGACCGGCGTCGCGCCCTGCGGCAACGCGATCACGCGTGCCTGGGGCGTGAGCACGTACAGGTGATCGTCGTCGACGGTCGCCTGGCGCAATTGCTCCCACGGCTTGTGGCCATCGGAGACGTCTTCCTTCCACGCGAGCAACTGGCGCAGCCACGCGATCTTCTCGTCGTAGCGCCCGCTCGCGCTCACCTGGCCGCCATAGCCCTTCGAGCCCGCTTCCTTGTAGCGCCAGTGCGCGGCGATGCCGTACTCGGCGAACTGGTGCATCTCGTGCGTGCGGATCTGCACTTCGAACGCACGTCCGTCGTCGCCGATCACGACCGTATGCAGCGAGCGATAGCCGTTCGGCTTTGGCCGCGAGATGTAGTCGTCGAACTCCTTGGGCACCGGCTGCCACAGGTTGTGCACGATGCCGAGCACCGTGTAGCAATCCTTGATATCCGGCACGATCACGCGAAACGCGCGCACGTCGTACAGCTCGGCAAAGTCGATCTCCTTGCCGCGCATCTTGCGCCAGATGCTGTAGATGTGCTTCGGCCGCCCGCTCACCTCGGCCTCGATATGCGCGGCCGCCAGCTCGCGCTGCAATCGCTCGATCGCCTCGGCGACATAGGTCTCGCGCTCGACCCGCTTCTCGTCGAGCAGCTTGGCGACGCGCTTGTAGATCTGCGGTTCCTCGAAGCGGAACGCGAGGTCTTCGAGCCCCCACTTGAATTGCCAGATGCCCAGGCGGTTCGCGAGCGGCGCATAGATCTCGAGCGTCTCGCGCGCGACTTCGGGTGCGGGCGTGATCTTCGCCGCCGCGTAGTAGCGCAGCGACTGCAGCCGCGAAGCGAGGCGGATCAGCACGACGCGGATGTCCTGCGCGAACGCGAGCAGCATCTTGCGCAGCGCTTCGACCTGGGCGCGCCGCGATGCCTCGGCGTCGCGCCCGGTGTCGGCACTCGCGCCGTGCGCGGCGCGCAGGCTCACCGTGCCCAGCCGCAGCAGCTTGCGCACATCGAACACGAGTCCGGTGACTTCCTCGCCAAAGCGCGCGGTGAGCGTTTTCTCGGCGTCGTCGAGGTGCGGAGCCAGGTTGAACAACGCCGCCGCCAGCACCGCGGGCGGATCGACGTTGAGCCGGCTCATCAGCTCGGCGCTGCCCTGGGCGTGCTCGATGAGGGGCTCGCCGGTCGACAGCCGCACGTCGCCGGCGTGCTCGCGCACGAACGCGAGCGCATCGTCGATGGACGGCAGCGCGTCGGCGGGCGGTGTGACGGTCGGAACAGTGTCGCTACTCATGAGGCGGCGCCCGCCGCCGAAACGGCCGGGCTACTACGTGACAAAGCAATGGAAAAGAGGCGTATCAGCTGTGCTGCGCGGCTACGACGACGATCTCGACGAGGCACTCCGGATTGGCGAGCTTCGACTCGACGGTCGCGCGCGGCGGCGTGGCACCGGCCGGCACCCACGTGTCCCACACGGCGTTCATGCCCGCGAAGTCCTTCATGTCCGCGATGTAGATCTGCACGGACAGCAACTGCGTCTTGTCGCTGTTCACTTCGCCGAGCAAACGGTCGATGTGGCCGAGCACTTCGCGCGTCTGGCCGCCAATGTCCTGTTTCGTGTCTTCGGCGATCTGGCCGGCCAGATAGACCGTGCCGTTGTGCACAGCGATTTCCGAAAGACGCGGACCGACGTGGTGACGAATGACTGCCATGAAAAATTCCTGTTCAGGGTTGGACACGGATTTGGACGGGCGCCGGCTCGTCGCCGGCAAGACGTCTATTATGACGCGTTAGCCTGCCCCGTGAAAAATCGCCTCGCGATGGCAATCTGGTCGGCGGCGAGAAAGGCCGGTGCGTGCCCAGCGCCGGCGATTTCGACGCTCGTGACCTGCTGCCCCGTCTCGACCATCTTCGCGACCGTCTCGCGCGAGAGCAGGTCCGACTGCTCGCCGCGCACGACCAGCACGGGCCCCTTCGCGGCCGCGAGCGAGCGCCACAGCATGGCCTCGCCGAGCGCGTTCTGCTCGGGCGTCGCCGCCTTGAACGGCTCGGCGATGCGCGGATCGTAGCGAAAGCGCCACGCGCCGCCCACTTCGTGCAAGAGCGGCGTGTTGATCTCGCGCCATTCGTCGGCCGTGAGCGCCCCGAACGTGCTCGCCAGTTGGGCCGCGTGGTCGATGCCTTCCTGCAAGCTCGCGAAATGCACGTCGCGGCCGAGGTACTCGCCGATCCGCGCGAGCGAGACAGGCTCGATACGCGGGCCCACATCGTTGACGATCAGCCGCGCGATCGGCGAGTCGGGCAAGCCCGCGAGCCCCATGCCGATCAAGCCGCCCATCGAGGTGCCGAACCAGTCGACCTTGGCCGCGCCCGTGCGCGCAATCAGCATCACCATGTCCGCGACGTACTGCGCGACGCCATAGCCGCGCGCGTCGGCGAGCCACGACGACAGGCCGCGCCCGACCACGTCGGGACACACGACGCGATACGTATCGGCGAGGTCCGCCGCGAGCCGGTCGAAATCGCGTCCCGAGCGCGTGAGGCCGTGCACGCACACGAGCACGCGCGGGTTGGCCGGGTCGCCCCACTCGGTATAGGCCATCCGGTGCAACCCGGCGGGGCTGATGCACTGTACGAACTGCTGGCGCGCGGCGGGAGTGGCGGTCATCGCATCGTCCTGTGTGGGGGTTCGCGGACGATTTTAAACGCTTTGTCACGCAACCCGCGTCTGCCGCGCCACGCACCGCGCACCGCGCATCGCGCGCCAAAGCAAAACGGGCGCGGCCCGAAGGCCCCGCCCGTTTCCGGTTACAGCAGACGGCCGGACCGCGTTCAGCTCACGGCGCTCACGTCGAGCGGCGCGCCAGTCTTGGCCTTGATTTCATCGACGCTGACGCCGGTCGCGAGTTCAAGCACCTTCAGGCCCGCCGGGGTCACCTCGATCACGCCGAGGTCCGTGATGATCAGGTCGACCACGCCCACGCCCGTGAGCGGCAGCGTGCAGGCGTCGAGAATCTTGTGCTGGTCGCCCTTCGCGACATGCTCCATCAGCACGACCACGCGCTTGACGCCCGCGACCAGATCCATCGCACCGCCCATGCCCTTGATCATCTTGCCCGGGATCATCCAGTTGGCGAGGTCGCCGCTCTGGCTCACCTGCATCGCGCCGAGGATCGCGAGGTTGATGTGACCGCCGCGAATCATCGCGAACGAGTCCGCCGACGAGAAAATCGACGAGCCCGCGAGCGTCGTCACGGTCTGCTTGCCCGCGTTGATCATGTCCGCATCGACTTCGTCCTCGGTCGGGAACGGACCGATGCCGAGCAGGCCGTTTTCCGACTGCAGCCAGACTTCGACGCCGGCCGGCACGTGATTGGCCACCAGCGTCGGCAAGCCAATCCCGAGGTTCACGTAGAAACCGTCTTGCAGCTCTTTTGCCGCGCGCGCGGCCATTTCGTCACGATTCCATGCCATGGTCAGTCTCCTTTCGCGCGCACGGTGCGTTGTTCGATGCGTTTCTCCGGATGCGCATTGAGCACGATGCGCTGCACGAAGACGCCCGGCGTATGGACATGGTCCGGATCGAAGGTGCCGTTCTCGACGATTTCCTCGACTTCCACGACCGTGATCTTGCCGGCCATCGCGCACATCGGGTTGAAGTTGCGCGCCGTGCGGCGATAGATCAGGTTGCCCGACTTGTCGGCCTTCCACGCCTTCACGAGCGCCACATCGGCCGTGAGCGAATACTCGAGCACGTAGTGGTTCTCGCCGAACTGGCGCGTTTCCTTGCCCTCGGCGATCAGCGTGCCGTAGCCGGTGTTGGTGAAGAACGCCGGGATGCCCGCGCCGCCCGCGCGCAGCTTCTCGGCGAGCGTGCCTTGCGGCGTGAATTCGAGTTCGAGTTCGCCGGAGAGGTACTGGCGCTCGAATTCCTTGTTCTCGCCGACGTACGACGAGATCATCTTCTTGATCTGGCGCGTTTCGAGCAGCTGGCCGAGGCCGAAGCCATCGACGCCCGCATTGTTGCTGATGCAGGTGATGCCCTGCACGCCCGTATCGCGCAGCGCCGCGATCAGCGCTTCGGGAATGCCGCACAAACCGAAGCCGCCGACGGCGAACGTCTGTCCGTCCTTGACGATGCCTTTGAGCGCTTCTGCCGCGCTCGCATAGACTTTGTTCATCAGTGTCCCATCCTTGTATGGAAATCCAGCATCCGGTTGTTGCGCAGTGAACGAGGCGCGCGGGCCGAATCCTTATTCTAGCCACCCGGGCGTCCGTCTGACGGCAAGAAGGGCCCAGGTGTCGTCGAGCCCGGCGCCGCTGGCTTTTCACCGCCGTGCAACGCTTGCCGGATTGCCGCAAAGGGTACGCTTCGCGGGCGATACGGCACAATACGCAAAACTACATAAGCCATAAGCGCACTCTGCCCTGAAATGCCCGACCACGCCCCGCTCGATTACCAAACCGCCTTTCACCTCGCGCCGATCGGACTCGTGCTGTCCCGCGAGCGCATCATCGAGGACTGCAACGACGAGGTCGCGGCGATCTTCGGCTGCGCGCGCCGGGCGCTGATCGGCCAGTCGTTCCAGGTGCTGTATCCGTCGGCGGACGAGTTCGAGCGCATCGGCGCGCGCATCCCGCCGATCATGACCGAGCGCGGCAGCTACGCCGACGACCGCATCATGAAGCGCGCCGGGGGCGAGCTGTTCTGGTGCCATGTGACGGGACGCTCGCTCGACCGGCGTGCGCCGCACGCGGCCGGCATCTGGACTTTCGAGGACTTGAGCGCGACGCGGCGCGTCGCGGTCGAACTGACGCCGCGCGAGCGCGAGGTCGCCGCCCAGCTCGTGACGGGCAAGACCAGCAAGCAGATCGGCAGGATTCTCGACATCAGCTCGCGCACCGTGGACATCTACCGCGCGCGGCTGATGCGCAAGTACGACACCGGCAACGCCACCGAACTGCTGCAGCGGCTGCTCGGCCAGTGAGCGGCGGCGCCATGCCGCCCGAAGAGAGGACAGCCGGGCTCAGCCGGCCTTGATGAGCTCGGCGTTCTCGATGGTCGAGCGCAGCGGCTCTGGCAGCGGCACCGACTTGCCCGCTGCATAGTCGATCCACACACAGCGCGCGGCGCCGCGTGCGTACAGCGTGTCGGGGTCGTCGATGCGGCGCAGCTCGAAGCCGGTATCGAAGCTGCTGCGCCCCGGTTTGCCGACCGTGAGAAGGCAGACGATGTCGCCCGGATAGTGCAACTGGCGCAGGAAATCCATCGATGCGTTGACGATCACCGGGCCTTGCTCGCCGCGGCCCTCGCCTGCGATGCCGAGATGCTCGAACCAGGAGATCCGCGCCTGCTCCATGTAGCGGAAGTAGACCGTGTTGTTGACATGGCCGAATGCGTCCATGTCGCCCCAGCGGATCGGCATGGACATCTGGAATACGGGGTGGTAATCGCTCATCGAACTCGTTATTGCAGGTTGAAACGGCACCGTGCTACGCGAGCCCGAAGCCGTCGTCGGCGGTGATGATCGAGCCGTTGATGAACTGCGACTCGTCGGCGGCCAGCAACAGCAGCAGGCCGTCCAGATCCTCGGGCTTGCCGACGCGATGGCGCGGCAGCATCGAGACGAGCTTCTGGCCCTGCTCGGTCGCCCAGTGGTGGTGATTGATCTCGGTGTCGATATAGCCCGGGCAGATCGCGTTGACGTTGATGCCGTAGCGCCCCCACTCGAGCGCCATCGCCTTCGTCATGTGCACGACCGCCGCCTTGCTGACCGAGTAGAGCCCGATCTGCGGCAGCACGCGCAGCCCCGCCATCGACGCGATGTTGATGATGCGGTACGCGGGTTTGCCCTGGCCGTTGCTGCGCATCATCATGCGCCGCGCCACTTCCTGGGCGACGAAAAAGGCGCCGCGCGTGTTGGTGTCGAACACGTATTCGAAGTCGGCGGGCGTGGCGTCGATGAGCTTTTGGGTCGTCGAGACCCCTGAATTGTTGACGAGAATGTCGATCGTGCCCGCCTCGGTCTCCGCGTGCGCGACGGCCGAGCGGATGCTCTGGTAATCGGTCACGTCGAGCGACACCACGTGCGCCGCGCCGCCTGCGGCCTCGATTTCGGCGCGCAGCTCCTTGAGCCGCTCGACGCGCCGGCTTGCCAGCACGACCTTCGCGCCCGCCTGCGACAGCACCTGCGCAAAGCGCTTGCCGAGTCCGCTCGACGCGCCGGTAATCAGCGCCACCTTGCCTTCCAGATTGATCGACCGCCCCATCGCCGTGCCTCTCGCAGTGTCTGAAACCGATTCTTGTTAGCGCGCCGTCGAGAGGCGGCGAGCCGGCACCGAACATAACACAAAATAGAACGACCGTGCTAATGTTGGCCTGTTGGGTTGCGGCGCCGGGGTGGTTCCCGGACAATACGAACCCGAAAAAACTATTCTAATGGCAAGAGGAGCTTTGATGACCCCCGCAAGTCTTTTGGAGCAGTACGGTCCACGCGAGTCGATGGAGTACGACGTCGTGATCGTCGGCGGCGGCCCGGCCGGGCTGTCGGCGGCGATCCGGTTGAAGCAGCTGGCCGCTGAAAAGGGCACCGAAATCGGCGTGTGTGTGCTGGAGAAGGGCTCGGAAATCGGGGCGCATATCCTCTCGGGCGCGGTGATGGATCCGCGCGCGCTCAACGAACTCATTCCGGACTGGAAGGAGCAAGGCGCGCCGCTGAACGTGCCGGTGACCGAAGACCGCTTCCTGTTCCTCTCGGAGACGGGCGCGAAGTCGGTGCCGAACTGGGCGCTGCCCGAGAACTTCAAGAACCACGGCAACTACGTGATCAGCCTCGCGAACGTCACGCGCTGGCTCGGTCAGCAGGCCGAGGCGCTGGGCGTCGAGATCTTCCCCGGCTTTCCGGCCGCTGAAGTGCTGTACAACGACGATGGCTCCGTGAAGGGCGTCGCGACCGGCAACATGGGTGTGGGCAAGGACGGCGAGCCGACCGAGAACTTCCAGCTCGGCATGGAACTGCACGCGAAGTACACGCTCTTTTGCGAAGGCGCGCGCGGCCATCTTGGTCGACAACTCAACGAAAAGCTCAAGCTCAACCAGGACTGCGATCCGCAGGTCTACGGCATCGGCATCAAGGAGCTGTGGGAGATCGATCCGGCCAAGCACAAGCCGGGTCTCGTGATCCACACCGCCGGCTGGCCGCTGGCATCAGACACCTACGGCGGTTCGTTCCTCTATCACATCGACAACAACCAGGTGATGGTGGGCTTCGTCGTGGGCCTTGCGTACACGAACCCGTACCTGTCGCCGTTCGAGGAATTCCAGCGCTACAAGACGCATCCCGAGATCCGCAAGTTCCTCGAAGGCGGCAAGCGGGTGTCGTACGGCGCGCGGGCGATGACGGCGGGCGGTCTGATGTCGCTGCCGAAGCTCACGTTCCCGGGCGGTGCTCTGGTCGGCGACGATGCGGGCTTCCTGAACGCAGCACGCATCAAGGGCAGCCACGCGGCGATCAAGACCGGCATGCTGGCCGCGGAAGCGGCCTTTGAAGCAGTGCAGGCAGGCCGCACGAGCGATGAACTGACGGCTTACCCCGAAGCGTTCAAGCAATCGTGGCTGCACGAAGAATTGCACAAGGCGCGCAATTTCAAGCAGTGGATGAGCAAGGGCCTGTATCTCGGCACGCTGATGGTGGGCATCGAGCAGAAGCTGTTCGGCGGCAAGGTGCCGTGGACGCTGCATCACCAGCATCGCGATCACGAAATGCTCAAGCCCGCGTCGCAATGCAAGCCGATCGAGTATCCGAAGCCCGACGGCAAGCTCACGTTCGATCGTCTGTCTTCCGTGTTCATCTCGAACACCAATCACGAAGAGAACCAGCCCGCGCATTTGACGTTGAAGGACGCAGGCGTGCCGGTCGATGTGAACCTGCGCACCTATGCGGGCCCGGAAGCGCGCTTCTGCCCGGCAGGTGTGTACGAGTTCATGAAGAACGACGACGGCAGCGATCGTCTGCAGATCAACGCGCAGAACTGCGTGCACTGCAAGACTTGCGACATCAAGGATCCGACGCAGAACATCGTGTGGGTCACGCCTGAAGGCGGTGGTGGGCCGAACTATCCGAACATGTGACGCACAGAAGCGTCTGCGCTCATCTGAAACGCCGCCTCGCGCGGCGCTCGATGAAACGGTCAGTCTGACCGACACAGCCCGATCGGCTTGCGCCGATCGGGCTGTTTCATTTTGGGGAGATCGGCGCGCCCGCTCGATCACTCAGGACTCGCGCCGTCACCACTCCTTACGCATTCACACAGCCTGAAGCCGGCTTTCCAAAATGTGAATTTTTGCGATGTTGTCGCTCCTCTACGCTTGCCCGGTATTTGCCAAGCAGGGTTCGCATCCAACGCATCCCGCGCGCCCATTGCATCTTCCGAGTTCGAGACAATGTCCAATATTCACTACTGGAATTACCCCACTGAAATCTTCTGCGGCGCCAACGCGCTCAAAGAACTCCCGCAACGCTGCGCCGTCGGTGGTATGAGCAAGATTCTCATCGTGACTGACCCGGGCATGTTGAGCCTTGCGCCGCTCGCGCAGTTGCGCGACTGCCTCGATTCGGCGGGCATTCAATACTCGATCTTTCACGGTATCTCCAGCAATCCCGCCATGCACGAAGTCCATGCGGGTGCTGCCGCATTTGCAGCCGGCGATCACGATTCGCTGATCGCGCTCGGCGGAGGCAGCGCGCTCGATGCAGCCAAAGGCATCGCGCTGGTCAGTCGCGATGCGCAAGGGCTGGAACGCTTCGAGTGGTCGCAACTGCTGCAGCACTACCCGACCCTCGCCGATTACCCGCGCCTCGGCCTGCCACGGCTCATCGCCATTCCCACGACGGCGGGAACCGGCTCTGAACTCGGACGCGAAGCCGTGCTGACGGACAAGGAGAACGGCGTCAAGAAGGTGATCGGCCATCCCGAACTCCTGGCCCACACCGTGATCCTCGACCCGGTCCTGACGCTCGGCCTGCCGCAGGCGCTGACCGCCGCGACCGGCATGGACGCCTTGACCCACCACCTCGAAGCGCTGTTTTCGCCGCTTTGTCATCCCATGTCTGCGGGGATCGCCATCGAGGGCGTGCGCCTCGTCCAGGAGAATCTGGAGAAAGCCGTGCTGGACGGCACCGACCTTGCGGCGCGCGAGGGCATGCTCATGGCTTCGGCCAGCGCCGCCGTCGCGTTTCAAAAGGGCCTTGGCGGCGTGCATGCGCTCGCTCATCCGCTCGGCGCGCGTCACCATCTGCACCACGGTCTTCTGAATGCCGTGCTGCTTCCGTATGTGCTCGTTGCCAATCGCAGCGCGATCGAAGAACCTGCGGGCCGCCTCGCACGCTACATCGATCTCGAGGAGAAGAACTTCGATGGCCTGCTCGACTGGATCCTTCGACTGCGCGAGAAGATCGGTATTGCGCCCCGCCTGGCCGATCTGGGTCTGGGCACCGAGGATTCCAGCTGGGTTGGCGAGCAGGCGCTGGCCGATATCTCGTCGTCCGACACCAACGCGATGCCGCTCAGCGCTGCCGACTATTCGCGCATCTACTGCAACGCCGTCGAAGGCATCCTGAACTAGCCCGTCAGGTCATGCACGCACAGCAGATCGTCGACGAACGCTCGAACCGCCTCGCTAAGCGGTCTGCCCGAGTAGGTGACCATGCTGTGCGTGACCTCGTAGCGCAGCGTCTCGGGCAGCAGAGCCCGCATGCGCCCGCGCTCCACCCACATCCTCGCGTAGTGAACCGGAAGGTAGCCAATGTGGGTGCCGGCCAGCACCGCGTGCGCCACGCCCTCCATGTGATAAGCCGTGGCGCTGCTGGATTCCGGGCGCAACGGCAATTCCTGATCCTCCGGCAAGAAGCCGTGCAGAACCCAGTTTGCCGTGGCGATCTGCTCCATGGCCGGATCGGCGACGGCAAACAGCGGATGCCGATCGCCACAGAAAACGCCGATTTCCTCCGCATAAAGAGGCTGGTAATCGAGCGACGGACGGGACCGGCTGAAGTAAGAAATCGCGAGATCGAGCTGACCGTCGATAACGGCCAGTTCGAGCTCATTAGGTGAATTGACGAACACGTTGATATGCACGTCCTGATCGCGCTGCTGGAATCGCGCCAGGGTTTCGTCGAAGCGCGCTGCCGGCAGTGTCACCACGTTATCGGCGAGCCCGATATACAACTCGCCGACGAGGCTCCCCGAAAGAGCCTGCGCCTGGTCGCGGAACAGGCCGATTGCATCGAACATCTCGCGCGACGCTTCGAGGATGCGCTGCCCCTTCGGCGTCAGGCGAAAACCGCCCTTGCCGCGCTCGCACAGCCGGTAGCCGAGGCGTTGCTCGAGACTGCTGATCTGCGTGCTGATGTTGGACTGACTGATGTTCAGTTCCGCCTGGGCCGCGCTGAACCCGCCGCATTTCACCACGCTTGCGAAGATGCGCAGCAGTCGCAAGTCGAGATCGGTGACGTTCCTCAGCATGGGATTGGAGTCGAATCAGGCAAAAAAGTCGAAAGCCATTCTAGCCCAGCCCAACGCAAGCCGATAGCAAGCGGCAACGTGGTTCGACGCTCGAGGACCGCGCCCCGCATTGGCCCCATTTCCCATTCTCCCCACTCGCTTGCGCGGCAATTGCGCGTGCGATGGCCAGCAGCACGCTCCACGAGCCTCGCCAGACACAGGGACGGACAGCCCGACACCCGATACATCTTTATTTTTGAATGTGGGCTTCGAATACCTGAAATTTGCCGTCCGTTTTTGAATGAATAGCATCACCGCGAACTGCTTCATCAGGCAGTGGCCAGTTAACCCCCATGAAGACGTATCCAACGTGAGCGATTCAATTCAATCCGCGCGCAGCACCGCGCATTCAGAGACATTGCACCAGCAACCCGATTGCGCGGCGCATCGCGTTCATGCAGGACAGGACGAGCCCGGCCGCGAATCCGCTGCGCAACAGGTATTGCAAGCCGCCGACGCCTTGATCGAAGCATTCGGACGCCACGATCGTGACGCGTACTTCGCAGCGTTCTCGACCGATGCGAGCTTCGTGTTCCACCACGTCCCCGAGTCGCTTGCGTCACGCGAAGCCTACGAGGATCTGTGGCATCGATGGGAACGCGACACGGGATTCACTGTGCTTGCGTGCGAATCGGGCAATCGCACCGTGCGAATGCTCGACACCCGCGCAGCACTCTTCACGCACACGGTCAGCACCACGATCCGAACGAGCGAAGGTATGCAAACCGTCGTGGAACGCGAAACGATCGTCTTCGTCCTTCAAGGCGGCCGCTGGCTTGCGATTCACGAGCATCTGTCCCCCTTCGGACCCGACTCCTCAAGCGGGGAAAAAACAGCATGAACCAACAAAATGGCGCCCCCATGAACGGGCTATACGTGGACGGCGCGTGGCAGGCAGGCGAAGGCGCACCGCTCACGCTGATCGACCCTTGCACCGCAATGCCGTTCGCACGCATTTCCACGGCTTCGCCGCCCCAGCTGGACGCCGCCGTGAGCGCCGCCCTGCGCGCGCTGCCCGTATGGCGCCGGACGCCCGCGCGGGAACGCGCGGCGCTGCTCGCGCGTATCGCCGATTTGATCGACGCCCGTGCGCCGCAACTGGTCGAATGCCAGATGCGCTGCAACGGCAAACCGCGTCACGAAGCCGAACTCGACGTTTCGGACGCCGCAGGAACTTTCCGGTACTATGCCGGGCTTTGCTCGCGAGCCGAGGCGGACCAGCCAGCGTCGATCGCCCTTCCCGATCCCTCGTTTCAAGGCGAGGTCCATCTCGAAGCGGTCGGCGTATGCGCGCTGATCGTTCCCTGGAACTTTCCGATGGTCACCACGGCCTGGAAGCTCGCGCCTGCCTTGGCGGCCGGCTGCACGGCGATCGTCAAGCCCTCGGAGCTCACGCCGCTGGCCGAAATCGAGCTGATGCAGCTGATCCACGAAGCGGGCGTGCCGCCCGGCGTCGTCAATCTCGTGGCGGGCGGCCGGGACGTCGGCGAGCGCCTCGTCGCCCATCGGCACATCGCCAAGGTGTCGTTCACGGGCAGCACCGCGGCCGGCCGCGCGGTCATGCAGGCAGCGGCTGCGCGGATGCAGCGCGTCTCGCTCGAACTGGGCGGCAAGTCGGCCCTCGTCGTGTTCGACGATGCCGACCTCGACGCGGCCGTCGATCTTGCGTTCAACGGCGCCTTCTTCAACGCTGGCCAGATGTGTTCGGCCACCTCGCGCGTACTCGTGCATGCGTCGCTGCACAAGGCCTTCGTCGAACGGCTGAAGGAACGCGCCCGCAACGCCGTGGTGGGTGCACCGAGCGTCGATAACGTGTCGATTGGCCCGTTGATCAGCGCGGCCCAGCGCGATCGCGTCGTCGATTTCATTGCGCGCGGCAAGGCAGAAGGCGCGAACCTGGTATGCGGCGGCCCGGTGTCCACGGTCGGCTTCTTCGTGGCGCCCTCGATATTCGTCAACGTCGCGGCCGACAGTGTGCTGTGGACAGACGAGATCTTCGGCCCGGTCGTCGCGATTCGCTGCTTCGAAACCGAGCAGGAAGCCATCGACGCGACCAATGACAGCGACTACGGCCTCGTCGCGACTATCGCGACGCGCGACCCGTTGCGCGCGCAACGCGTTGCGGCCGCGTGCGAGGTGGGGATGGTATGGATCAACGCACCCCAGGTCATCTTTCCCCAGACGGCCTGGGGAGGGCGCAAGCTGAGCGGAATCGGCCGTGAACTGGGCCCGTCGGGCCTGCGTGCGTACCAGGAAATCAAGCACGTGGTGTCAGCAGTTTAAGGAACGCGGGTTGCCGCATAGACAGGAAAATACAATGAATACGAAGACAGGCAACGCCGCTGCGGCGGACTACGACGCGAGCGCAAGCCGGCCGCGTTTTGCCGCGGTGGAGACACGTTCGATCGATTACGTCCCGAACAACGAGCGGCACGGCCGGGTGGCCGATCAAGGGCCGTTCTGGTTTCTTGGGAACTTCCAGTTCTTTACCATTGCGATCGGTTTCGTCGGTCCCGGCATGGGCTTGTCGCTGGGATGGACGGTGCTCGCGGGCGCGCTCGGCATTCTGTTCGGCACGCTTTTCATGGCGTTCCACGCCTCGCAGGGCGCGCAACTGGGCCTGCCCCAGATGATTCAGTCACGTGCGCAATTTGGCTACCGGGGTGTCGTGGTCGTCCTGCTTGCGACCGCGTTCACGTTCATCGGTTTCAACGTCGTGGATACCGTGCTGATGGCCGACGGCCTGCACGCGCTGTTCGGCTGGTCGCCGGTCGCCATTACCATCGCGACGGCCTTGCTCGCCCTGGCGCTCGCAGTGTATGGCCACGACTGGCTGCACCGGACGTTCAAATGGCTGCTCGTTGCGAGCCTGCCGCTCTACCTGTTGCTGTCGTTCGCGATAGTGACCGGCCACATCCCTGCCAAAGTGGTGCAAGGCGGCACGTTCAGCCTCGTCGCGTTTGCCTCGCAGTTCGCCGCGAGTGCAAGCTACAACATCACCTATGCACCGTACGTATCCGACTACTCGCGCTATCTGCCCAGCAATACCCGGCCCCGGTCGATCATTGCCGCCGTGTTCGCCGGCGCGTCTTCGTCTGCGATCTGGTTGATTGCACTCGGCGCATGGCTCGCATCGCGCCTCGGCGCCACGGATGGATTGATCGCGTTGAACAGCGCCGGTAATGCGATTTTCCACGGCTTCGGCGCGCTGATCTCGGTGATGTCGGTGGTCGCAATGGTCGCGACGATGGGTCTGAACGCATACAGCGCGATGCTCACGCTGATCACCGGCGTCGATTCGTTCCGCCCGGTTCGCCCGACTCGTAAGATCCGCGTCGTCACGCTCGTCATCCTCACGGCAATCTGGGTGGTCGTCTCGATGATGTTGAAGGGCAATGCGATCGATATTCTGTTCGCTGCCCTGACGATGATGCTGTATCTGCTCGTGCCGTGGACGGCCATCAACCTGGTCGACTACTTCTTCATCCGGCGCGGTGAGTACGCCATTACGCACATGTTCACGGCTGACGGTGTCTACGGAGCGTGGGGTGTTCGCGGACTCGTTGCCTATGTCACTGGCTTTGTGTGCGCCATTCCGTTCTTCGTATTGCCAGGCGTGTACACCGGCCCACTTGCGCACAAGCTTGGCGATGTCGATGTCGCGTGGCTGGTCGGTCTGATCGTCGGCACGCTCGTGTACCTGCTGCCCCGCCGGACACGCGAAGCGCAAGCGGCGGAATTGGCCGCCATCGAGGAGAGCAATCGCGCATTGAACGCGGGTTGACCGGCAAGCCGTGATACTCAGCTATCGCGAGCCACCCGGCGCGCGATAGCGGTAGTCAAAAGTCAGTCGGACGCCCGGTCACCGTGCCGCCGTCACCCGGCGCGCGCAGCACGGCACGAGAAAGAGCAACGCCGCCAATGCCCAGAACGCACCGGGCAAGCCGATTCGATTGGCGACGAAGCCCACGCCCGCCGGCCCCACGAGATTGCCGGCATAACCGGTGATCGTGATCGCCGCGACCGCGAGTGCGGACGGCATCGCGCGCTGTGCGCCGGCTTTGCGGAACAACACCGGAACGACATTCGATGCCCCGAGGCCGATCAGCACGAAACCGGACATCGCGATCAGGAAAACCGGCGCAGTCAACAGAATGACGAAACCCGCCGTCGCTACGACGCCGCCCCAGAACATCACCGTGCGATCGCCGAAGCGCGCCGTTATCGCGTCGCCGCTCAGGCGGCCCGCGGTCATCGCGATCGAAAACAGCATATAGCCCACGCCGCCGCGCGCGACATCCACCAGCCCTTTTCCGGTAATGAGCAAGGCGCTCCAGTCGAGCAACGCACCTTCGACCAGAAACGTGATGGCCGCGAGCACGGCCAGCAACAGCACCACGCCACGCGGCATGACGAACAACGGCACGTCGTTGTCCTGGGCGGTGTCGAGCAGGCGGGTACGCGCAGCCAGGATGGCGGCCAGCATCAGGACCGCACAAAGCACGGTGCTCGCGAACGCGCCGATGTCCATCGAAAGCAGAAACGTCATCGACGTCGAGCCGATGAATCCGCCGACGCTGAACAGCGCGTGAAACCCCGACATCAAATGGCGCGCCTCCCTGCGTTCGACTTCGATCGCGTGGATATTCATGGCGACGTCGAGCGAGCCCAGCGAGGCGCCGAACGCAAACAAGGCGATGGCCAGCGCAAGCGGTGTACTGACCACGGTCAGCGAGGGCAGGATGAGCGCCAGTCCGATCCCTGCCACGACGACGACGGGCCTGCTCCCATAGCGCGCGCTGATGGCCCCGGTGAACAGCATCGAAATCACCGAGCCGAGACCAAGGCAAAGCAGCAGCATGCCGAGTTCGCCGTCGCCGACGCCAAGTCGATGCTTGGCGAACGGCACAAGCGGCGCCCAGCAGGCGACACCGAATCCGGCCACGAGGAACGCAAGCCGGGTGGCGAGCCTCGCCGCCGATTGACCTGAAGTCATTTCACTCGCAATTCCTGACTGCATGATGATTCGTTGTCCTTCTATCGGTCTGCAGGCGCCGCCACGAGCACCTTCGGACCCGCCGTGGAAAGGGCCGCGTGCTCGGCGCGCGGCAGATCGTGTTCGACGACGATGCACTCGATCGCATCGATGGCGCTCACCCGGTGGGCGGCGCGGGCGCTGAACTTGTCGGTCGTCGCCAGCACCGCGTTGCGCGCGCTGGCGGCCAAGACCGCGCGTTTGAAAGTCGCGTCGGCGAGACTGAACGCGCTGATGCCGCCTTTCGACGAGATGGCGCACGAGCCGATGAAGCACCGGTCGATATTCATTTGCGAGACGCTGTGCACCGCACCGGCATCGACGCATCCGCCGACGGCCAGATCGACCGCCCCGCCGATCATGATGAGTTGCAGGTCGGCGCGGCGCAGCACGGCGGCGGCGATATCGATGGAATTGGTGGCTACGACGAGTTCACTGTCTTCGGGCAGCACGTCAACGAGCGCGAGATTGGTGCTGCCGCCATCGAGGAACAGAAGCTCGCCTGGCTGGATCAGCGCCACCGCCGCGCGCGCCAATGCCGCTTTGCGGTCTTGCGCCTCGTCCATGCGGGCCGCCATGGGGGCGGACGTGGGCGTGACGGGCAAGGCGCCGCCGTAGACCCTGCGGCACAGCCCCTTGGCGGCGAGCGCGCGCAGATCGCGGCGAATCGCGTCTTCGGAGATGCTGAATTCGACGGCTAGCGCAGCCGCTACCACGGGCTGGCCAAGGCCGAGCCGATGAGCAATCTCGTCGCGCCGCGCGAGGGGGATGTTGTCGTTCATGCACGCATCTTAACGTGCATAAACAAGAATGTAAACGTGCACAAACGTGCATTTTATCGCGACGAGCCGGTCAGCCCGCCAGCCGTTCGAGCCGCGCCCGCATCGCCGCCAGCACCGGTGCCCAGTCGCCCACACGCGGCTGCCTGAACAGCGCGATCGAGTCGTACCACGGCGTGCGTGCGGTCTCGTTGCCCCAGAACCACGCGGACACGTGGTCGATCAGCAGGCTCGTCGGCCGCCCGAGCGCGCCGGCCAGATGCGCGGGGCCGCTGTCGATCGTGACGACGTGGTCGAGGCACGCGATCAGCGCCGCTACATCGTCGAAACCCGCCTCGAACGCAGCGGTCGGATCGACCACGTCGGCTCCTTGAGAGCGCCACGCCTCCACCGTCGCCCCGCGTCCCGGCGACAGCGCGAAGAACGTGATGCCGGGCACCGTCAGCAGCGCCGCGAACTGATCGGGCGGCACCGAGCGACGCGCATCGCGCACATGCTCGGGATTGCCGTTCCACACGATGCCCACCGCACGCCGCCCTGCTCGCGCCTGCAACTCGACGCGCGCGCGCCACGCGGCGATGCGCTGCGGATCGGCGCGCAGATAGGGCCGGCCCCAGCCGGTCGGATCGAACGCACCGAGCCGCAGCGGCAGGCTCATGATTCCGGCGTGAAAGTCGGGTTCGGTGTCGAGCCGCGCTTCGAGCGCGACACCCGGCGGCAGCGCGCGCTCGAACAGTCCGCGCATCGGTCCGTCGTAACCGACGATCACGCGGCCGCCCTCGATGCCTGCACGTGCGGCGAGCGCCGGCAAGAAACGCAGGGCCCACAGACAGTCGCCATTGCCCTGCTCGCCGTACACGATCAGCGTGCGCCCCGCCAGCGATTCGCCTTGCCACGGCGCGCAGCGCTGCGCGAGCGCGGCCCGTGCGCCGTTGTCCTCGAAGCCGAGCGCAAGACGCGCCTCGTAGTGCGTCCAGCCAGCGACGAAGCGCGCGCTGCGCAGTTCCAGTTCGGACAGGTCGAAGCACGCATGGGCGCTGTGCGACGCGAGCGCGAGCGCGCGGCGCAGCAGCGCCTCGGCCTCGTCGAAGCGGGCCTGCTCCTTCACGCACAGCGCCAGCTTGTGGAGAACGACCGGATGATCGGGCCGGCAGGCGTCGGCGCGGATCAGCAAGGCCTCGGCGCTCGCGAAGTCGTTGCGCTCCAGGGCCGCCGCCGAGCGCCACACGAGCGCGTTCGCATCGTTCGCGTCGCGCGCGAGCAGATGCGCGCTCGCTGCGCTCACGAGCGGCCAGTCGCGCAGCCCGAAGGCCGTCTGGGTCAGCGTGCGCAGCAGCGCGGTGTCGCTATGGGGATCGAGCCGGGCGGCCCTGGCGAGCGCCGCGAGCGCGGCGCGCCTGAACGCGCGGTCCGCGCCGCCGCGTGCAAGCAGCGCGTAGCCGAACGCGCAGCAGTCGGCCGCGCTGGCATCGGGCGCAAGCGCGCGAGCGCTCAGCGCGCTCGCGGGATCGTCCGGTGCAAATACGGGATAAGGCGGGTCGGGTTCGGCGGGGAGCGGCAGCGGCGGCAGTATCGATACCGTCACGGGCTGCCGCTGCGCGTCAGCTCGCGCTGGGCGGAATGCGCGGCGTCGTGACCGACACGTCGCCGCATTGCGCGCGGTGGCGCAGTGCGTGATCGATCAGCACGAGAGCGAGCATCGCTTCGGCGATCGGCGTCGCACGGATGCCGACGCACGGATCGTGGCGGCCGAAGGTTTCGACGGTGGCGGGCTCGCCGGCCTTGTCGATCGAGCGGCGCGGCGTGCGGATGCTCGAGGTCGGCTTGATCGCGATCGACACGGTGATGTCCTGGCCCGTCGAAATGCCGCCCAGTACACCGCCCGCATGGTTGCTCGCGAAACCTTCGGGCGTGAGTTCGTCGCCGTGGTGCGAGCCGCGCTGCGCAACGCTCGCGAAGCCCGCGCCGATCTCGACGCCCTTCACCGCATTGATGCCCATCATCGCGTGCGCGATGTCGGCGTCGAGCCGGTCGAACAGCGGCTCGCCCCAGCCCACCGGCACGCCCGACGCCACGACACTGATGCGCGCGCCGATCGAGTCGCCGTCCTTGCGCAATGCGTCCATGTAGGCTTCGAGCTGCGGCACGATGCCGGCGTTGGGCACGAAGAACGGATTCTCGCTCACGTGTTGCCAGTCGACGAACGGCACATCGATTTCGCCGAGCGCGCTCATATAGCCGCGCACTTCGACGCCGAAGCGCTCGCGCAGCCACTTCTTCGCGACCGCGCCCGCCGCCACCGTGGGCGCCGTGAGCCGCGCCGACGAACGGCCGCCGCCGCGATAGTCGCGAATGCCGTATTTCTGCCAGTAGGTGTAGTCGGCATGACCCGGCCGGAAGGTCTCGACGATGTTGCCGTAGTCCTTGCTGCGCTGGTCCGTGTTGCGGATCAGCAGTGCGATCGGCGTGCCGGTGGTCACGCCTTCGAAGACGCCCGAGAGGATTTCGACCTGGTCGGCTTCCTGGCGCTGCGTGACGTGACGCGAGGTGCCGGGCCGGCGGCGGTCGAGTTCGAGCTGGATGTCGGCTTCAGAGAGCGCCATGCCCGGAGGGCAGCCGTCGATCACACAGCCGATGGCCGGGCCGTGGGATTCGCCGAAGGTCGTGACGGTGAAAAGCGTACCGAGGGTGTTGCCGGACATGGCAGTCGTCCAAAGTGATGCGGGGAGTCCGACATTATGCCAGTGTGCGGGCCCCCTCGCCCGCCTGGCGCTTTCAGCGGCGCTTTCCGCGCAACTCGGCGACTGCTTCCTGCAGTCGCGCGGGGGTTGCATCGGCGGGCGCGATCGGCTCGCCGATCGCCAGTTTCAGACGGCTCGTGAGGCCGCGCCGCAGCGGCGCTGCCTGCCCCGCTTGCCCCGCCTGCCCCGATCGCGCGTAGCGCGAAAACACGCTGCCCCACAGACCCGAGAGCGCCATCGGCACGACCGGCACCGGCGTACGCGCGATGATCTCGGCCACACCCCGATGGAACACGCTCATCTCGCCATCGCGCGTGAGCCGGCCTTCGGGAAAGATGCACAGGAGTTCGCCATCGGCGAGCGTCTGCGCGCAGGCCTCGTAGGCCGCCGCGAGACAGGCGGGGTCTTCGTGGGCGGGCGCGATCGGGATCGCCTTCGCCTCGCGAAAGAGCCGCCCGGCGAACGGCGTGCGAAAGATCCGGTGATCCATCACGAAGCGGATCGGACGCGGGCACTCGGCCATGATGACGAGCGCATCGACGTAGCTCACGTGATTGCAGACCAGCACGGCCGGACCGCGCTCGGGAATGCGCTCCGCGTGCACGAGGCGGATCCGGTAGAACGTATGCACGAGCAGCCACGCGCCGAAGCGCAGCAGGAACTCCGGCACGAGCGAATAGATGTACGCGGCGACCGCGATGTTGAGCAGCGCCGTGACGAGAAAGAGTCCGGGAATGCCGACACCCGCTGCCGTGAGCGCCATCGCCATCAGCGCCGAGACGATCATGAACAGCGAATTGAGAATGTTGTTGGCGGCGATGATGCGCGCACGATGGCTCGGCGCGCTGCGGCTCTGGATCAGCGCATAGAGCGGCACGCTATAGAAGCCGCCGAACATGGCGAGCAGGAACAGGTCGGCCAGCACGCGCCAATGCATGGGCACGCGCACGAATTCGCCGAGCGTCAGCAAGTGTTGCGCGACCGGCCGGCCGTGGCTCGCGAAGAACAGATCGATCGCGAACACGCTGATGCCGATCGAGCCGAGCGGCACGAGTCCGATCTCGATACGCTGCTTCGAGAGCCGCTCGCACAGCAGCGAGCCGATGCCGATGCCAAGCGAAAACATCGCGAGCAGCAGCGTCACGACATCAGGGTCGGCAAACAGGACATCTTTGGCGAAATTGAAGAACGAGGCGAGGAAGGTCGCGCCGACGAACCATAGCCACGAGATGCCGAGCAGGCTCAAAAACACCGTGCGGCTCTCGCGCGCGAGTTTCAGATTGCGCCACGTTTCGCTGACCGGATTCCAGTTGATGCGCAGATCCGGTTGCGCGCTCTCGCACGGCGACACGAACGCGGAGGCAAACCGTCCGACGAGCGCAATCGCGATGCAGATGAGGCCCGGCCACGCGGCCGCACTGCCCTCGCCGCCGAGCGACGCGGCCACCCCGCCGAGAATCGTGCCGACCAGGATCGCGACGAAGGTGCCCATCTCGACGAGCCCGTTGCCGCCGACGAGTTCGCGCTCGCTCAGCTTCTGCGGCAGATACGCGTACTTGACCGGCCCGAACACGGTCGAATGCACGCCCATCAGGAACGTGCAGGTATAGAGCAGCGGCGCGCTGTGCCACCAGAAGCCGCACGCGCCGATGACCATCACGGCGATCTCGAAGGTCTTGACCCAGCGCGTGAGCACGGCCTTGTCGTACTTGTCGGCGACCTGGCCCGAGGTGGCCGAGAACAGCACGAACGGGACGATGAAGATGGCCGAAATCAGGAACGCGGCGGTCTTCGGATCGACGCCCGAAAAGCGTGCCGCATGGTACGTGACGAGCGACGTGAAGCCGATCTTGAACACGTTGTCGTTCATCGCGCCGAAGAACTGCGTCCAGAAGAACGGCGCAAAGCGGCGCTCGCGCAGCAGACGATACTGGGACGTATGCGCGGCGGCGGGGCGCGCGGTGCGGCGAGTGGCGGGAATCGGACGATCGCTCATCGAGGGCGCAAGGACACGGGGAAACCGGAAAGCCTGCCCGTGCGCCGTGAAACGCGTGAGGCGGACGTGAAAAAAGCGCGCTGTGCGCGCGCTTTAGGGGTATTTCGCATGGCTCGAGGAGGCTGCGGATCGACGCGGGCCTGCGTGCCTGCGCCGCGCGTCATGTGCCTCGAACGCCTCAGCTCGCCTGCGGGCGCTGCTGCTCTTCTTCCGGCCAGTCGCGGATATAGGCCTTGAGCATGCGGTTCTCGAAGCCCTGCTCCTCGACCACCGACTTCGCCACGTCGTAGAACGAAATCACGCCCATCAGCGTGCGGTTGTCCATGACCGGCAGATAGCGCGCGTGGTGTTCGAGCATCATGCGGCGCACCTCGTTCACGTCGGTCTCCGGCGTGCAGGTGAGCGGATGGTCGTCCATCAGCTTGCGGATCGTGGTCGTGCCGAGGCTTCCGTTGTTCTCGCGCAGCGTGAGGATGACCTCGCGGAACGTGAGCATGCCGACCAGGTCGCCGTACTCCATCACGACGAGCGAGCCGATGTCATGCTCGGCCATCGTGTTGACTGCGGCGTTGAGCGGCGTGTCGGGCGTGACGGTGTAGAGGACATTGCCCTTCACCTTGAGGATGTCGCTGACGCGCATGTTCGTCTCCAGAAATTGCGGATGATGCCGGGGCGATCCGTGAAAGATGCCCGAAATATCAAGAATATGGGACCAGACTGCTTTTGATCCTAACGGAAAGGTGGGCAAAAGGAAAGCGACCTGGGTCACGCTTCGCACGCTGTTTTGACCACCATCCTGGCCGCAATCCCCGCGCCCGGCGCGCGAGCGCTGCAGTTGCCGCCCGCCCGGGGCGCTTCCCCGGGTTGTCCCTGGTCCGGCCCTGCTGGCGCCGGTTCGGGTGGTACGATGCCCGCACCGCCTGACTTTGCGCCGGCCCGGTGAGGCCGCGCTGCCCACCATGCCCGATACCCGTTTCGACACCCTGGCGCTGCATGCCGGCGCCGCGCCCGACCCCGCCACCGGCGCCCGCGCGACGCCGATCTACCAGACCACCTCGTTCTCGTTTCGCGACGCCGATCATGCCGCCGCGCTCTTCAACATGGAGCGCGCGGGCCACGTCTACTCGCGCATCTCGAATCCGACCGTGGCCGTGTTCGAGGAACGCGTCGCCGCGCTCGAAGGCGGCGCGGGCGCGATCGGCACCGCGAGCGGTCAGGCGGCGCTGCATCTGGCGATCGCCACGCTGATGGGCGCGGGGGCCCACATCGTCGCATCGAGCGCGCTCTACGGCGGCTCGCACAACCTGCTCAACTACACGCTGCGGCGCTTCGGCATCGAGACGACGTTCGTGAAACCCGGCGACCTCGACGCGTGGCGCGCGGCGCTGCGGCCCAATACGCGGCTGCTGTTTGGCGAGACGCTCGGCAATCCGGGGCTCGATGTGCTCGACATCGCTGCAGTGGCGCAGATCGCGCATGAACATCGCGTGCCGCTGCTGGTCGACTCGACCTTCACGACGCCGTGGCTGCTGCGCCCGTTCGAGCACGGCGCGGACTTCGTCTATCACTCGGCCACCAAGTTTCTGGGCGGCCATGGCACGACGATCGGCGGTGTGCTCGTCGATGGCGGGACCTTCGATTTCGAGGCGGCGGGACATTTTCCCGAGCTGACCGAGCCGTATGAAGGCTTTCACGGCATGGTGTTCAGCGAGGAAAGCACGGTGGCGCCGTTTCTGCTGCGCGCGCGACGCGAAGGACTGCGCGACTTCGGCGCGTGCCTGCATCCGCAAGCTGCGTGGCAACTGCTCCAGGGCATCGAAACGCTGCCGCTGCGCATGGAGCGCCATGTCGCCAACACGCGGCGCATCGTCGAGTTCCTCGTGGCGCACGAAGCGATCGAAGCGGTTGCGTACCCGGAGTTGCCGGACCACCCCGATCACGCGCTCGCGCAACGCCTGTTGCCGCGCGGCGCAGGCGCGGTGTTCAGCTTCAACTTGGCGGGCGATCGCGCGGCGGGCCGGCGCTTCATCGAGTCGCTCACGCTGTTTTCGCACCTCGCCAATGTCGGCGATGCGCGCTCGCTCGTGATCCACCCGGCCTCGACGACGCACTTCCGCATGGACGCCGCCGCGCTCGCGGCAGCCGGCATCGCGGAAGGCACGATCCGTCTGTCGATCGGGCTGGAAGACCCCGATGACCTGATCGACGATCTCAAGCGCGGCCTGAAGGCGGCGCTCAAGGGCAGCGCCGCCGCGGCCCGCCCCGCCAAGGAGGCGTCATGATCGTCGAGGTCCTTGGCCGCCCCGTCTATGCGTACACCGGCGGCAAACCGTTCGATCCCGCGCTGCCCGTCGCCGTGTTCATTCACGGCGCCGAGCACGATCACAGCGTCTGGGGCCTGCAGTCGCGCTACTTCGCCCACCATGGCTTCAGCGTGCTAGCGCTCGATTTGCCGGGCCACCTGCGCAGCGCCGGGCCGGCGCTCACGAGCATCGGCGCGCTCGCGGACTGGCTCGCAGCCGTGCTCGACGCGCTCGGGCTCGCGCGCGCGTTCGTCGCGGGCCACAGCATGGGCTCGCTCGTCGCGCTCGAATTCGCCGCGCGCCATCCCGAGCTGGCGCAGCGCATCGCGCTCCTCGCCACCGCGCTGCCGATGACGGTCTCGCCTGCGCTGCTCGATGCGGCGCGCGAGCGCGAACCCGAAGCCATTGCGCTCGTCAACCAGTGGTCGCATTCGAGCCTCGCGGCCAAGCCGTCGAGTCCCGGGCCGGGGTTCTGGCTGCGCGGCATGAACCAGCGATTGATGGAGCGCGTCGCCGCGCGCGGCGAGCCGCAGTTGTTCCATACCGACTTCGCGGCCTGCAATGCCTACGCGGATGGTCTGGGCAGCGCGGCGCGCGTGCGCTGCCCGGTGCGCCTGATCGTCGGCAGCCGCGATGCCATGACGCCGCCGCGTGCCGCGCGCGCTCTCGCCGATGCATTGCGCGGCGCGGGCAACGCCGTCTCGACGGTCACGCTCGACGCGGGCCACGCGCTCATGACCGAGCAGCCCGATGCGACGCTCGACGCGCTGTTCGGGTTCGCAAACGACGCCGGCACGACGCGCTGAAACCCTTGTGGCACGGCGTTTGCAGCCTGGCCATCAGGCCAGGTTGCGGCGCGGCGCCAACCGCCGCACAATGATTTCATTCACCAGATTCCCCGGCGGATCGTCGTACGCAGCGGGTCCGCACGGCAAGGAGACCACCATGAGCCACCCAGTCCACAGCGAGCACTTCGACAGCTTTGCGCAGTTCTATCCGTTCTATCTGAACGAGCACCGTCATCCGGTCACGCGCCGCTTGCACTTCATCGGCTCGCTCGGGGTCATCGGCTTTGTCGCGATGGCGGTGGCCACCGGCAACTGGCTATGGCTGCCGGCGGCCATCGTCTGCGGTTACGGGTTTGCGTGGATCGGCCATTTCGGCTTCGAGAAGAACCGCCCTGCCACGTTCAAGCATCCGTTCTACAGCCTGATGGGCGACTGGGTCATGTTCTCGGACATCTGCCGGGGCAGGATCTCGCTTTAGTCGCGCTGGTCACGCCGGCAGATGCGGCATGGCCGGGCGTGCGCCGTCGTCGGCGGTTTCGGCGCCCGTTTGCTGGCGGCGCGCCGCGAGCAGCGTCGCGAGCGTGATCGAGAGTTTGTCGTTTTCGAGCGCACCGAGCAGCGTTGCCGCGTCGATGCGGCTCGTCTTCAGGTTGAGCTGATAAGCGAGTTCGTCGCGATCGATCACGAACAGCCCGAACAGCCGGGCTACGGTGATCTGAGCAGGATTGGCGATCAGCAGGTAGCGCGGCCTCGCGCCCTCGCCTTCGAGGCGCGCGATCACGCCGATTTCCTCGAGCGCCTGCAGCAGTTGCGTCACGCTCGCGATGTCACGGCGCAACATGCGCACGAGCGCGACCACGGAATAGCCAGGGCGCCCGGTGTCGCGAGCGTGGGCGAGGCGTGCGAGCAGTTCGAGCGCGTCGAGCAGGTCGCTGCCCGCGAAGCGCGGCCGATGGAATCGCCCCGTGCGGATCTCGGGCAGCGCCGAGGCGATCATCGCGCCGGCCAGTGTGATGAACCAGCTCAGATACAGCCACAGCAGGAACATCGGGATCGCGGCGAACGCGCCGTAGACAGCGGTATAAGTCGGGATGCGCCGCACGTAGAAGCCGAAGCCGCGCTTCGCGAGTTCGAACGCAATCGCCGCGGTGATGCCGCCCACCACCGCATCGCGCCACTCCACGCGGCAGTTCGGCAGATAGATGTAGCCGAGCGTGAAGGCGAGCGTCATCAGCGGCAGCGTGGCGCCCGTGAGCGCCCATTCGAACAGCACCGAGACATGCTGCTCGCTCGCGATCGCAATCGAGCGCGTGAACAGATACGACGAGATCGACAGGCTCACGCCGATCAGGATCGGCCCGAGCGTGAGAATCGACCAGTAGACCAGCACGCGCTGCGCCAACGGGCGCGCCTTGCGCACGCGCCAGATCACGTTGAACGCCGATTCGACCGTCATCATCGTCATGACCGAGGTGACGAACAGCACGATCATGCCCATCGTCGTCAGGCCCTTCGCCTTGGCCGCGAACTCGTTCAGGTACTTGAAGATCTGGCTGTTGATCTGCGCGGGCATCAGATGCTCGGCGAGAAAGCCCTGCAGCGACGCCTGGAACGACGAGAAGATCGGGAACGCGGTGAACAGCGCGAAACCGACCGTGGCGAGCGGCACGATCGAGAGCATCGTCGTGAAGGTGAGGCTGCCCGCGACCTGGGCGATATGGTCCTCGCTGCTGCGCGCCGCCGCAAAGCGCACGAGCCGCTTCACGGCTTCGAGATCGACCCGCAGTCTAGACAGAACATCCATTACCCAGCCTTCTCCCTGTAGCGCGGCGCAAGCGGCCACGTCGGCGCTCGACCCAGCCCCTATAATATCCCGTCCACCGACGAGGCCTATGAAAGACATTCTGGTGCTTTACTACAGCCGGCACGGCTCGACCCGCGAACTGGCGCTCGCCATCGCGCAGGGCGTCGACAGTGTGCCTGGCGCTCAAGCGCGGGTGCGCACCGTGCCGCCCGTATCCACCGTTTGCGAAGCAAGCGCGCCCGATATCCCGGCCGACGGACCGCCCTATGCCGAGACGCGCGATCTCGAAGAGTGCGCGGGCCTCGCGCTCGGCTCGCCGACGCGTTTCGGCAACATGGCCGCCCCGCTCAAGTATTTTCTCGACGGCACGAGCCCGCAGTGGCTCTCCGGCGCGCTCGCGGGCAAGCCCGCCTGTGTGTTCACATCGACGGGCAGCCTGCATGGCGGACAGGAAAGCACGCTGCTCTCGATGATGCTGCCGCTGCTGCACCACGGCATGCTGATGGTCGGCATCCCCTACACGGAGAGCCTGCTCACGACGACGCTCACGGGCGGCTCGCCCTACGGCGCGTCACACCACGCCCGCGCCGACTCGGCGGGCCACGGCATCTCCGCCGACGAAAAGGCCCTCGCGTTCGCGCTCGGCGCCCGCGTGGCGCGCACGGCGCTGCGTCTGGTCGAGCGCCCATGAGTACGCCGCCCGTGAACGACCTCGCTCAAGCGCCGGGCGCAGCTAATCTCGCAGCCGCACGCGTCGCCGCCATCGCGTTGATCGCGCTCGCTGTGCTGTCGTTCGCGTGGGAGGCGTGGCTCGCGCCGCTGCGCCCGGGCGGCACGACGCTCGTGCTCAAGGCGCTGCCGCTCGTCGCCGCGTTGCCGGGCGTGCTGCGCCGGCGTGTCTATACGCTCCAATGGGCGTCGATGCTGGTGCTGCTCTATTTCGCCGAAGGCGTCGTGCGCGGCATGAGCGATCCGGCGCCGGGCAACCGGCTTGCGTGGCTCGAAGCAGCGCTCGCGCTTGTGTTCTTCGTGAGCGCGCTTGTCTATGTTGCTCCGTTCAAGCGCGCGGCGCGGCGGCGGCGCGAGGGTGAGGCGCCTGAGGTGCGCTGAGGTGGCTGTGCCGCGCTGTGCCGTCCTGCGCTGCGCTGAGGTGCGCTGAATCGCCCGGGTCGCGCTGAGCCGTCCGCGCCGTCCGAGCCGTCCGAGCCGTCCGAGCCGTCCGAGCCGTCCGAGCCGTCTGAGCCGTCTGAGCCGTCTGAGCCGTCTGAGCCGTCTGAGCCGTCTGAGCCGTCTGAGCCGTCTGAGCCGCTTGAACTGTCCTGAGGCGTGCCGGGCGCCGGAACCGAGTCATACCGTGCCTCCACCGAACCGCATCAACCCACCCCGCCCCATCCTGCCGCCCCCCGCACGCTTGCAAGCCATGTCGCACTAAAATCCACCAATCACCCCGCTGCTCGATCGACGTACAGCGAGCCGCGGGCGCACACCCGCACACCCATCCGTATCATGAGCCAGGCAACCGAAACCCCGTCCCGTCTCGCGGCCTTCATCGCCGCCTGCCAACAAGCAATCGGCGCGCAGCACGTGCTGACCGACGCCCACGACACCGCTCCGTATCTGACCGACTGGCGCCGCCGCTATATCGGCAGCGCATGCGCGGTGCTGTGCCCGGCGAGCGCCGAAGAAGTCGCCGCGCTCGTGCGCATCGCGATCGAACACCGTGTCGCACTGGTGCCGCAAGGCGGCAATACCGGCCTTGCGGGCGGCGCGACGCCCGACGCCTCGGGCCGCCAGGCCATCATCACGCTGCGCCGCCTCACGCGCGTGCGCGAGATCGACCCGCACAACAACACGATCACCGTCGAGGCCGGCGTCGTGCTCGCCGAAATCCAGGCGCGCGCGCGCGAGGCCGGCCGGCTCTTCCCGCTGTCGCTCGCTGCGGAAGGCAGTTGCACGATCGGCGGCAATCTGTCGACCAACGCGGGCGGCACCGGCGTGCTGCGCTACGGCACCACGCGCGAGCTGTGCCTCGGCCTCGAAGTCGTGACGCCGCAAGGCGAGCTGTGGGACGGTCTGCGCGGACTACGCAAGGACAATACGGGCTACGACCTGCGCGATCTGTTCATCGGCGCCGAAGGCACGCTCGGCATCATCACGGCCGCGGTCATGAAGCTGCATCCGCAGCCCGCTGCACGCGTGACGGCGCTCGCCGCGCTCGGCTCGGCGCACGCCGCGCTCGACTTTCTCGCGCTCGCACAGCGCTGCGCCGGGCCGCTCCTCACGGGCTTCGAGTTGATGTCGGAGTTCTGCCTGCGCCTCGTCGGCCGGCATTTCCCGCAGCTGCGCTATCCGTTCGAGGGCTCGCATGCGCAAATCGTGCTGCTCGAACTCTCGGACAGCGAAAGCGAACAGCACGCGCGCACGCTGTTCGAGCGAATGATGGAGACGGCGCTCGAAGAAGGTCTCGTCGAAGATGCCGTGGTGGCGGAGAATCTCGCACAGTCGCAGGCGTTCTGGAATCTGCGCGAACACATTCCGCTCGCGCAGGCCGAGGAAGGCCTCAACATCAAGCACGACATCGGCGTGCCGATCTCGCGCATCGGTCACTTCATCGAAGAGACCGACGCGGCCGTCGCCCGCGCGGTGCCAGGCGTGCGCATGGTCACGTTCGGACATCTCGGCGACGGCAATCTGCACTACAACGTGCAGGCGCCCGAGGGCGTCGATGCGAAGCAGTTCCTCGCTGAGAACGAGAAGGCCATCAACCGTCTCGTCTATGACAGTGTGCATCGGTATCGCGGGACGATCAGCGCCGAACACGGGCTCGGCCAGCTCAAGGTCGAGGAATCCGCACACTACAAGAGCGCGGTCGAATTGCGGCTCATGCGCACGTTGAAATCGGCGCTCGATCCGCTCAATCTGATGAATCCGGGCAAGGTCGTGGGCTAAACGCTGGACGCTGGACGCCCCACCACAACGAGGAAGTGCCGCCGTGAAAATCCGAGTCCTGTCCGACCTGCATCTCGAGAATGACGAGCCCGACACGATCCCGCACGCCGAGGCGGACCTGATCGTGCTCGCGGGCGACATCCACAATCAGGCGCTCGGCCTGCGCTGGGCCGCCGAGATGTTCGATCCCGAGGTGCCGGTGGTCTACGTGCCCGGCAATCACGAGTACTACGACGGCGAGTTCGGCGCACTCGAAGCGGCGATGCACGATGCCGCGCACACCACCGACAACGTGCATTTCCTCAACGAGCGCGTGCTCGTCGATCCGGCCGGTCGCTGGCGTGTGCTCGGCACGACGCTGTGGGCCGACTTCGCGCTGTTCGGTGCGAGCGAGGCCGGGCGCGCCGCCGCGATCGCCGCTGCAACGGGCGTGATGCTCGACTTTCGTGGCTTGATCCAGCTCGCGTGGCCCGACCGTCCGGATGCGAGCGCACGCGATTTCACGCCCGCCGACTCGCTGGCGCTGCACGCGCGTGCGCGTGCGTGGCTCGAAGCTGAATTGGCCAAGCCGTTCGCCGGCCAGACGATCGTGGTCACCCATCATGCGCCGCATCGCCTGAGCCTCGCGCCGCGCTACGCGCACGATCCGGTGTCGGCGGGCTTCGTCAGCGATCTCGATGCGCTAGTGCGCGCACCAGTCGCGCTATGGATTCACGGCCATACGCATACGAGCTTCGATTACACCGTCAACGGCACGCGCGTCGTTTGCAACCCGCGCGGCTATCGCGATCTGCGCACGGGCATCTGGGAAAACGCGGCATTCGGCTGGGACAAGGTCGTCGAGATCTGAAGGCATGCAGCGGGGCAGCCGCGCCGTCACGGCCAGCAAAATCAGCGCAGGCGCAACGAATCCTTGCTGGCGCGTTGCTCGCTCACCCTCACCGGCGCGAGTTGCGCGCGGCGCATGCGCAGCAGGTCGCGCGATGCGGCGACGCCGATCAGGCCCATCATTACGGCGATGCCGATCATCAGATGCGTGTCCATGAATGTCCCTAGGTTGCCCGTCGATTAAATGGCGTGAACGCCTGGCGTTACGTTAGCAAAGCGCCGGCGTCGAAGGCGTAAGGAAGTGTTGCGGCGCGGGCTGCGTGTAACAGGCTGTCACAGCCAGCCGCGCGGGCGACTCACGAGCGAGCGAAGCAGCGCAGCTCGGTCTGGTCCTTGGCGAGCGTCGCCGGCATCTGGTCGCGCAGCAACTCGACCCACGTGCGGATCTTCGCGTCGAGATACTGGCGTGACGGATAAAGCGCGAACACGTTCATCTCCTGCGACTTGTATTCGGGCAGGATCCACACGAGTTCGCCATTGCGCAGTCCGCTGATCGCCGAATAGATCGGCAGGAGGCCCACGCCCATGCCTTCGCGCACCGCGACGGCGAGCGCCTCCGCGACATTGACCTGGAACGTCGGCGTGCCGAGTTCGATGGTCTGGAGTCCCTCGGGACCGGCGAACTGCCATTGCGCGGTCGGAAACACCGGCGTGACCATCTGCAAACAGGTGTGATTCGCGAGATCGGCGGGCGTCTGCGGCACGCCGCGCCGTTCCAGATACGCGGGCGATGCGCACGCGATGCTGAACGTGCCCGCGATGCGTTGCGAGACGAAGCCCGAATCAGGCAGATCGGTCGCGAGCACGAGCGCGACGTCGTAGCCCTCGTCGAGCAGATCCGGCATGCGCTGCGCGAGCGTGAGTTCGACGTTCACCTCGGGATACAGCTGCTGATAGCGCCCCACCGCCGGCACCACATAGTGCTGGCCGAAGCTCGTCATCGCATGGACCTTGAGCTTGCCCGCGGGGCGCGCGTGCGCGTCGCCGGCCTCGGCCTCGGCCTGATCGACGTACGCGAGGATCTGCTCGCAGCGCTGCAGATAGCGCTCGCCCGCCTCGGTGAGCGCGATGCGCCGCGTCGTGCGGTTCAGGAGCCGCGTGCGCAGATGCGCTTCGAGATCCGACACGGCGCGCGACGCATAGGCCGTCGTGGTGTTGAGGTGCTGTGCGGCACCCGTGAAGCTGCCTGCTTCGACCACGCGGACGAATACCCGCATGTTTTGGAGCGTATCCATGACCATCCTTTTTCAGACGGGAGAATTGTTACATATTTCGCAAGATCGATTATCACAAAGCTCGTAACAATGCCTTGCATCCTTACTGGTTATTCGGCAATCCCTTAAAAAATATAATCACGGACACTGATCTATAGCCAAATAAGGAGTTAATCGTGCAGCCTCCGGTGTCGAAAGGACTAGCTTCACTGACGGTTCTTACGCTCTCGTTGATAATCGCGGGCTGCGCGAGCACCGGGGGCATCGCGCCGCAGGCGCACGGCACCGACGCAGCGACGCTCGACGCCGGTTCGGCGATCCGCTCGGCCAGCGCCGACGCCCAATGGCCCGCCAGCGACTGGTGGCGTGGCTACAACGACCCGCAGCTGAACGCGTGGATCGAGGCCGCCCAGAGCGACAGCCCGACGCTCGCGATCGCTGCCGCGCGGGTACGCGAGGCGCGCTCGATGGCGGGTGTCGCCGCCGCAGGTCTCATGCCGCAGGTCGGCGGCAACATGTCGATCCAGCGCCAGCACTGGCCCGACAACGAGTTCTACGGCCCGGGTCCGCTCGCCGATGCGACCACCTGGAACAACACGGCCACCCTCGGCCTGACCTATCACCTCGATCTGTGGGGCGAAGACAAGAACAACGCCGAGCGCGCGCTCGACGTCGCCCACGCCACGGCCGCCGATGCGCGCGCCGCGCAGCTCGAACTCGAAGTCAACATCACGCGCGCATACATCCAGTTGTCGATGAACTACGCGCTGCTCGATATCGCCAAGTCGACGCTCGCCCAGCAACAGCGGATTCTCGCGTTCGCGCAGCGCCGCGTCGCGGGCGGCATCGGCACGCAGCTCGAAGTGAGTCAGGCGCAGACACCGATTCCCGAATACGAGCGCCAGGTCGACGCCTACGAGGAAGCGATCGCGCTCGGCAAGAACCAGTTGGCCGCGCTCGCGGGCAAGGGCCCGGGCGCGGGCGAAGCGATCACGCGCCCGGCGCTCGCGCTCGATGCGCCCGCGGGCCTGCCCTCCACCCTGCCCGCCGAGCTGATCGGCCATCGCCCCGACATCGTCGCGGCGCGCTGGATGGTCGCCGCCCAGGCGCGCGGCATCGACGTCGCGAAGGCCGGCTTCTATCCGAACGTGAACCTCCTGCTCTCGATGGGCGGTTATGCGGCGGCCGGCCCGATGTTCCAGTTCCTCAAGTCGATGAGCGGCAGCTGGACCGGCGGCCCGGCGCTGTCGCTGCCGATCTTCGACGGCGGACGTCTGCGCGCGCAGCTCGGCGCGCAATCGGCGGCGTACGACATCGCCGTCGACCAGTACAACCAGACCATCGTCACGGCGTTGAAGGACGTCGCCGACCAGGTCGTGCGCATGCGCTCGCTCGCGACCCAGGAAGACGCCGCGCATCGTTCGGTCGCCGCCGCCCAGCGCAACTACGATCTCTCCGAGGCGGGCTTCAAGCGCGGCCTGACCGACTATCTGAACGTGCTGATCGCGCAGACCCAGCTGTTGCACGCCGAGGAAGGCGTCGCGCGCATCCAGGCGGAGCGCCTCGGCGCGCATGCGTCGCTGGTCGCCGCGCTCGGCGGCGGCATGATCGATCCGGCCAGCGGCCCGAGCGAAGCCGAGCAGTTGCCGGCCCACGGCAAGCCCACGCGCAGCGTGCCGCTCGCCCCTGCCGCGCTGCTCGGGCCCTCGCTGCCCGCCATCGAACCGGGCGCCGCGACGCCGGCTGCGAACCGCTAAGGCGACGTCGATGCAAACGCCTCCGACCACCCCCGCGAGCCCGGCGTTCGGCTCCGCGTTCGTCACCGCACTCGGCGAGTGGGCGCGCACCGACGGCCGCGTGTGGATCTACCTGTTCAAGGCGATCGCGGCGGCGCTGCTCGCGCTCGGCGTCGCGATGAAGCTCGACCTGCCGCAGCCGCGCACCGCGATGACCACGGTGTTCATCGTGATGCAGCCGCAAAGCGGCATGGTGTTCGCGAAGAGCTTCTACCGGATCTGCGGCACGCTCGTCGGTCTCGTCGTGATGCTCGCGCTGATCGGTCTATTTGCTCAGCAACCCGAACTGTTCATCATCTCGACGGCGCTGTGGGTCGGCGTGTGCACGGCCGGCGCCGCGCGCAACCGCAACTTCCGCACCTACGGCTTCGTGCTCGCGGGCTATACCGCCGCGCTGATCGGCATTCCGGCCGCGCAAAATCCGGACGGCGCGTTCATGTCGGCGATGACGCGGGTTGCCGAGATCGTCGTCGGCATCGTGTGCTCGGGTTTCGTCACCGCCGTGATCTTTCCGCAGTATACGGGCTCGCAGTTGCGCTCGACGGTGCGCCAGCGCTTCTCGTCGTTCGTCGATTATGTGGCGGCGTCGCTCGCCGGGCGCATCGAGCGCTCGCAGATCGAGGCGGTCAACGCGCGCTTCATCGCCGATGTGGTCGGCTTCGAGGCCTCGCGCAGCAGCGCCGTGTTCGAGTCGCCCGATGCGCGCATGCGCAGCGGCCGGCTCTCGCGCCTGAACAGCGAGTTCATGAGCGCATCGACGCGCTTTCACGCGCTCCATCAGCTGATGAACCGATTGCGCCACGCCGGCTCGACGATGACGATCGACGCACTCGAACCGTACTTCCACGAGATCGCGCCGCTCCTCGCCAAATGCGGCGAACCGGTGCTGAGCGCGGCCGATGCCGCCCACGTGAGCGCACAACTCGAGGCTTACCGTGCGAGCCTGCCCAAGCGCGTACGCGCAACGCGCGACGCGCTCGAACATCAGAGCGAGCCCGATCTGCTCGACTTCGATACGGCGACCGAGTTGCTGTATCGCTTCATCCACGACATGTACGAGTACGCGGCGACCTACGCGTCGCTCGCGGTCGACTCGCACGAACGCGAGCGCTGGATCCAGCGCTACGAGCCGAAGACGAACCGGCTCGCGGCGGGAGTTGCAGGCGTGCGCGCGGCCATCGTCATGATGGTGCTCGGCGCGTTCTGGATCGCGTCCGCCTGGCCGAGCGGCACGACGCTCGTGCTCAACGCGGCGGCCACCTGCGCGCTCGCGTCGTCGGCGCCGTATCCGTCGCGCATGGCCACGCAGATGGCGATCGGCACGGTGATCGCCTCGCTCGTCGGCATGGTCCTCACGTTCGGCGTGTTCCCGCATGTCGATGGCTTCGCGCTCTTGTGCGTCGTGCTCGTGCCGGTGCTCGCGTTCGGCGTGTTCCTCACGACGCGGCCACGCTGGGCCGGCATCGGCGTCGGCTACTGCATCTTCCTGTGCTTCCTCGCGGGCCCCGACAACGTGATCCAGTACGACCCGCTCAGCTACATGAACAACGCGCTCGCGCTGGTGATCTCGATGATGGTGTCGGCCGCCGCATTTGCCGTGTTGCTGCCGCCCTCGACGCCGTGGCTCATGAAGCGCCTCACCGGCGATCTGCGCCAGCAGGTCGTGCATGCGTGCCGCGCGCGTCTCGCGCGTGTGCGCAATCGCTTCGAGAGCGGCGCGCGCGACCTGATGTTCCAGATCAACTCGGTCTCGGAGAAGTCGCCGGAACTGCGCCGCGATACGCTGCGCTGGCTTTTCGCGGTGCTTGAAGTCGGCAACGCGGTGATCGACCTGCGCCAGGAACTCGCAGCGCTGCCGCCGCATCCGCGCCATGCCGCGACGAGTGCCTGGCGCCTCGCGATCGGCACTGTGTTCGAGACCGTGAGCCAGCTGTTCGCCAGGCCCGGCGACGCGCGCTTTGCCCGCGCGATGACCGCCACCGATACCGCGATCAACGCCTGCCAGGCGCTGCTGGGCGAAGTCGAAACATCGCGCGACGACCGCCATCAGTTGCAGCGCATCGTGAGCCATCTGCACTTCATCCGTACCGCGCTCATCGATCCGCAATCGCCGCTCGAAGCGCACCAGCCGCCGCGTCCGGTCACCCGCACCGGCGCCGCGCTGCAAGGAGAACCCCATGCCTCGTGACGTCGCGTTTCTCGACGCCTATATCCCGGCGATCGTGCTGCTGTTCATTCTCGGCGCCGCGCTCACCTGGGTGCTCGATTCCGTACTCGCCCGCCTCGGGCTCTACCGGATCGTGTGGCACCCCTCCCTCTTTCGCGTGAGTCTGCTCGTGGTCGTGTGCTGCGTGCTGGGTCTCGCGGTTTATCGTTGAATCCGGGTCGAATCATGACTATTCGAAACATCATTGGCTTTGTCGCGACCGCCATCATCTTCATCGTCGCGATCCTGATCGGGCGCGTGCTCTGGGTCCACTACATGGACGAGCCGTGGACGCGCGACGGGCGCGTGCGCGCCGAGGTCGTCAACATCGCGCCGGACGTGTCGGGCTTCGTCGTCGACATGCCGGTGAAGGACAACCAGTTCGTCAAGCAAGGCGACCTGCTCATGCAGATCGACCCGTCGCACTACCAGATCGCCGTCGAGCAGGCCCAGGCCGCCGTCGCCGCGCGCAAAGCCGAGCTGCAGATGCGCCAGGACGACGCGAAGCGCCGCGCCGACATGGACAGCCTGATCGTCTCGGCCGAGAGCCGCGACAACGCCTCGCACACGGCCAACGCCGCACAGGCGCAATACGAGCAGGCGCTCGCCGCGCTCGATGCCGCGAAGCTCAATCTCTCACGCACCCGCGTCGTGGCGCCCGTCGACGGTTACGTGACCAACCTGCAGGTCTTCAAGGGCGACTATGCGAACGCGGGCGCGCCCAAGCTCGCCGTGGTCGACAGCCATTCGTTCTGGGTCTACGGCTACTTCGAGGAGACCAAGCTGCCGCACGTGAACATCGGCGACAAGGCCGAGATCAAGCTGATGAGCGGCGGCACGCTGCAAGGTCACGTCGAAAGCATCTCGCGCGGCATCTACGACCGCGACAATCCGCAAAGCCGCGAACTGCTCGCCGATGTGAATCCGACCTTCAACTGGGTGCGCCTCGCGCAGCGCGTGCCGGTGCGCATCCAGATCGATCACGTGCCCGATAACCTCGTGCTCGCGGCCGGGACGACCTGCACGGTGGTGATCGCGCCGCGCACCTGAGCGTTTCAGCTTCACCGCCGCCCACACGACCACGGGGAGCGCCATGCGCTCCCCGTGGTCGTTTACCGGACATCATGGACAACCCCCGTTGTCCGGGTGCTTGCGCTTCCACTATCCTGAGGAGAGCACCGAAGCCAACTGCGCCGCACGCACAAAGGAACGCTTGTCATGGGCCGATACCGCGATTTCCACGCCGCCTCGATCGCCGACCCCGAAGACTTCTGGCGCCGCGAGGCGGCACGCATCCACTGGGAGACGCCGTTCGACGAGGTGCTCGACCGCTCGAACCCGCCCTTCGCACGCTGGTTCGTCGGCGGACGCACCAACCTGTGCCACAACGCGCTCGATCGCCATATCGCCACGCGTCCGCAGCAAGACGCGCTCGTCTACGTGTCGACCGAGACCGGCATCGAGCGCCGCTACACCTACGCCGCGCTGTACGCCGAAGTGAACCGCATGGCGGCGGTGATGCGCTCGCTCGGCGTGAAGCGCGGCGAGCGCGTGCTGATCTATCTGCCGATGATTCCCGAGGCCGTGTTCGCGATGCTCGCCTGCGCGCGGCTCGGTGCGATCCACTCGGTGGTGTTCGGCGGCTTCGCCGCGCCGAGTCTCGCGGCGCGCATCGACGACGCGCGCCCGGTGTTGATCGTGAGCGCCGATGCCGGCGCGCGCGGCGGCAAGGTGATCGACTACGCGCCGCTCATCGACGAAGCACTTGCCCGCGCGCAGCACCCGCCCGCGAAGGTGCTGCTGATCGACCGGCAGCTCGCGCCCGAGCGTCTGAATGCGCCGTACCTCGTCGCCTACGAGCCGCTGCGCGAGCAGTTCTTCAACGCGCACGTGCCCTGCGAATGGCTCGAATCGAACGAGCCTTCGTACATCCTCTACACGTCCGGCACGACCGGCAAGCCCAAGGGCGTGCAGCGCGACGTGGGCGGCTATGCGGTGGCGCTCGCGGCATCGATGGAATACATCTTCGAGGGACGCGCGGGCGATGTGATGTTCACCGCGTCCGATATCGGCTGGGTGGTCGGCCACAGCTACATCATCTATGCACCGCTGCTCGCGGGCCTCACCACCGTGATGTACGAAGGCACGCCGATCCGGCCCGACGGCGGCATCTGGTGGCGGCTCGTCGAGCAGTACCGCATCAATCTGATGTTCACCGCGCCGACCGCGATCCGCGTGCTGAAAAAGCAGGACCCCGCGCTGCTGCGCGCCGCCGATCTGTCGAGCCTGCGCACCCTGTTCCTCGCGGGCGAGCCGCTCGACGAGCCCACTGCCGCATGGATCGGCGACGCGCTCGGCAAACCGGTCGTCGACAACTACTGGCAAACCGAAACCGGCTGGCCGATGCTCGCGATCCAGCGCGGCGTCGAGGCACTGCCGCAAAAACTCGGCTCGCCGGGCGTGCCCGCGTATGGCTACGACCTGCAGTTGCGCAACGAGCACACCGGCGAGCCCTGCGCGCCGCACGAAAAAGGCGTGATCACGCTCGGCTGGCCGCTGCCGCCCGGTTGCATGCAAACGGTCTGGGGCGACGATGCGCGCTTCGTGAAGACTTATTGGCAGAGCTTGCCGGGCCACGAGGTCTACTCGACCTTCGACTGGGGCGTGCAGGACGACGATGGTTACGTGACGATCCTCGGGCGCACCGATGACGTCATCAACGTCGCCGGTCACCGGCTCGGCACACGCGAGATCGAAGAAGCGATCTCGGGCCATGCGGCCGTGGCCGAAGTCGCGGTCGTGGGCGTGAGCGATGCCGTGAAAGGACAGGCGGCCTATGCGTTCGTCGTGCTGCGCGACGCGCTCGCGGCCGCCGATCCGGACGCGGCCAAACAACTCGCCGATGCGCTCATGGCGAGCGTCGATCGCCAGCTCGGCGCGATTGCGCGTCCGGCGCGCGTGCATTTCGTATCGATGCTGCCGAAGACGCGCTCCGGCAAGCTGCTGCGCCGCGCGATCGCGGCACTCGCCGAGGGCCGCGAACCGGGCGAGTTGCCAACCATCGAAGATCCGGCCGCCCTGCAGCAGGTCCGCGACGCAGTGACCAGGCAGTGACTACGCGCTGATGGCGCGCGCGCCCCACGCCGTGAGAAAGCGCTTGAGAATGCCGCTCGAATAAGTGCCCGCGATATCCGTGAGGAAGCTGGCGAACGATGTGCTCGCGTGTTCATCGGCGGTATCGGATATCGTGCGCACGACGGCGCACGGCACGTCGTATTCGTAGCAGACCTGGGCGATCGCGGCGCCTTCCATCTCGACCGCGAGCGCGTCGGGCAACAGCGCGCGCAGCGTCGTGACGGCCTCGGCGCTCGCGACGAACTGGTCGCCCGAGAGCACCAGCCCGCGATGCACGCGCGGCAGCGCCGTCCCGAAGTGCGCGGCGAGCGCCGCGCCCTCTTCGGCCACGAACTGTTCGCACGCGTCGGCGAGTGCGCGCGTCAACGCTGCATCGGCATCGAAGCGCGCGCGGCCGAGCAGCGGAATCTCGAAGCGCGCGAACAGCGGCTCGGCGTTCATGTCGTGTTGCAGCAGCGTCTCGCCGACCACGATGTCGCCGATGCGCACCGCCTCGCCGACCCCGCCCGCGACGCCCGTAAACACGATCGCCGCAACGTTGAACTCGTGGATCAGCGCGCTGGCCGTCGCGGCGGCCGCCACCTTGCCGACGCGCGCGAGCGTGACGACGCACGGCACGCCGTGCACCGTGCCGACGTGATAGTCGCGCTTGCCGTGCGTGATGGTGTCGATGGGCGCCTCGCCGCGCATCGTCGCGAGCAGGTCGCCGAGTTCGTCGGGCAGCGCCGCGAGGATGCCGAGCGGGCGCCGCGTCAGCGCAGGGGCGTCGTTCATGGCCGTTATGTCCTCATTCCACGGGCTGAAGTTTCGCGACCGCGAGCGCGAGCCACTTCTCGCCGTGACGCTTGAAGCGCACCTGCGCCTTCGCTTCGGTGCCCGCGCCTTCGAGCGCGGTCACGGTGCCTTCACCGAACTTCGTGTGGAACACCTGCTGGCCGACCCGGAAGCCCGCCTCGGCAGCACGCTGCTCGTTGGCGAACGACGGCAGCGGCGTGGTGTCGGCGACATACGCATCGCGCTTCTGATCGGGCCGAGCGAACCAGTCGCGCCCGTATCCCGCGTTGTCGGAACGAGCGCCGCCCCAGCGCGCGCCCGCCTCGACCTTGGGCGTGAGCCACTTGAGCGTTTCCTGCGGCAGCTCGTCGAAGAAGCGCGAACGCACGTTGTAGCGCGTCTGGCCATGCAGCAGACGGCTCTGCGCAAACGACAGATAGAGCCGCTCCTTCGCGCGCGTGATCGCGACGTACATGAGGCGCCGCTCCTCTTCGAGCCCGTCGGCCTCCATCGCGCTGTTCTCGTGCGGGAACAGTCCTTCTTCGAGCCCGGTGATGAAGACCGCCGTGAATTCGAGCCCCTTCGCCGCGTGCACGGTCATCAGCTGCACGGCGTCCTGGCCGGCCTGCGCCTGGTTGTCGCCGGCCTCGAGCGAGGCGTGCGAGAGGAAACCCGCGAGCGGCGTCATCAGGTCGGGGTTCTGCGCGGGGTCGGTGAGCGCGGGCGCGTCCAGCACTTCGACGTCGCCCGTGTTCGCGACGATCTCGGGCGCGCTCGTCGCGCCGGGGCGCAGCGGGATCGAGCGCGCGGGCGTGTCGAGGCCATAGCCCGCTTCGCTCACGAACGCCGTCGCCGCGTTGACGAGTTCCTGCAAGTTCTCCAGCCGGTCCTGGCCTTCGCGCTCGTTCTGGTAGAACTCGGAAAGGCCGCTCATGCGCACCGTGTATTCGACCGTCTCGGGCAGACTCATGTGCTGCGTCTCGGCCCGCATTCTCGCGACCAGCGTCGCGAACGCGCCGAGGCTCGAGCCGGCCTTGCCCGTCACGTACGGCACGGCCGCCGCCATCGAGCAGTTGTACAGACGCGCGGCGTCCGCGAGCTGTTCGAGCGAGCGCGCGCCGATGCCGCGCGCCGGGAAATTGACGACGCGCATGAGCGCGGTGTCGTCGTTCGGGTTGTCGATGAGGCGCAGATACGCGAGCGCGTGCTTGACTTCCTGGCGCTCGAAAAAGCGCAGCCCGCCATAGACCTTGTACGGAATCCCGCCGTTCACGAGCGTGTGCTCGATCGTGCGCGACTGCGCGTTGCTGCGATAGAGCACGGCGATCTCGTTGCGCGCGAGCCCCGTGTTGATGAGCGCGCGAATCTCCTCGACGATCCAGCCCGCTTCCTGCGAATCGGTCGCCGATTCGTAGACGCGCACCGGCTCGCCATGACCCGCGTCCGTGCGCAGATTCTTGCCCAGACGCCGCGAGTTGTGCGCGATCAGATGGTTGGCCGTGTCGAGAATGTGGCCGTGCGAGCGATAGTTCTGTTCGAGCTTGATCAGATGCTTGACGCGGAATTCCTCTTCGAAGTCGCGCATATTGCCGACGTTTGCGCCGCGAAATGCGTAGATCGACTGGTCGTCGTCGCCGACCGCGAAGATCGCGTTGCCCGGTCCCGCGAGCAGCTTGAGCCACGCGTACTGAAGCTTGTTGGTGTCCTGGAACTCGTCGACCAGGATGTCGCGAAAGCGCGCCTGATAGTGCGCGCGCAGCGGCGGGTTGTAGGCGAGCAGCTCGTAGCAGCGCAACAGCAGCTCGGCGAAATCGACGACGCCTTCGCGCTGGCACTGCTGGTCGTACGCCTCGTACAGCTCGACGAACTTGCGGTTGAAGTTGTCGGTGACATCGACGTCCTTCGGCCGCAGGCCCTGCTCCTTCGCGTTGTTGATGAAGTACTGGAGGTTCTTCGCCGGATATTTTTCGTCGTCGACGTTCAAGCCCTTCATGAGGCGCTTGATCGCCGAGAGCTGGTCGGCCGTGTCGAGGATCTGGAACGTCGCGGGCAGTCCGGCGTCGCGATGATGCGCGCGCAGCATGCGGTTGCACAGCCCGTGGAAGGTGCCGATCCACATGCCGCGTGTATCGATGGGCAGCAGCGCCTGCAGGCGCGACAGCATCTCGCGCGCGGCCTTGTTCGTGAAGGTGACGCCGAGCACGGTGGCGGGCGACGCCATGCCCTGCTGGATCAGCCAGGCGATGCGCGTGATCAGCACGCGCGTCTTGCCGCTGCCGGCGCCGGCCAGAATGAGTGCCGGTTCATTGGGCAGGGTGACGGCGGCGAGTTGTTCCGGGTTCAGGTTGGCGAGCAATTCAGGCATGGGGCGTTGGACTTGAACGCGTGGCGCGCGGTGTGTGGCAAGCGGCGCGCGGCGAGCGTCGAGGCGGTTGGACCCGCCATTATAAGTCGCGCGGGGCAATCGCCGGCCGCCTCACCTCACCTCCCTTCGCCGATGCGCCGCCCGGCCAGCCGGGCGGCGTGCCTGTGTCACGTCCGCTCTCTCACGCCCGCCCTGTCACGCACGATGCCGGGCGCCCGCCGCGAGGCGGTGGCGGACCGGCGTGCGTTTCGCCTTTGACAAAAGCGAGAGGTTGCACTGCAGGTGAAGGCCCACGCGCCGCCGGTGGTCCGGGAGACGGCGCGTGGGCGAGCCGGCGTCAGACCCGGGCAGCGAGGCTGACTGAAGCGCCGAGGCCGAAACCGCCGAATCCGACGTGCGCGAGCGCACCCACGCCGGACCTTAGTGCACCGTACACGCCGTGAAACACCGACTGGCCATTGGCGCTGGCCGCTGCACTGGCACCGCCCGTGGTGGCAGCGACGCTCGAACCGCCGTTGCCGGAGTTGGCGGCTGCCGTGGAGCCCGCTCCGAAACCCGCCGCACCAGCATTGGCCGAGTTGCCATTCGTGTTGGCAAGCGCAGTCGAGCTGCCGTTCGGGCCGATCGCCATGGCACCGGCGCCGGAGGTGCCAAGCGGCCCGCTATTGGAAAACGCGCTCGACGCGCCCGACGGACCGATCGACGACGAGTACGAATTGGCGTTGCCGAACGGGCCCGAAGATGCGGACGAGGTTGAGCTGTTGAACGGGCTCGACGTGTTCGCGTACGAATTCGTGTTGCCGCCGCCCGCGCTCGAGTACGAGTTCGCGCTGCCGTAGGCGCCGGAATTGGCCGTCGCGGATGCCGCATTGCCCAATGCACCCGAGCTGGCGCCCGCCGCCGAGCTGCCATACGCGCCGGAATTGGCCACTGCGCCGGTCGCCCCGGAAATGGCCCCGGAGCTGGCGCCGCCACCCGACGTGGTCGCCGCGCTGCTCGCGCCGCCCCCGCCGCCGCTCGGCGTGGTTGCGCCGGCAGCGGGGCCGGCGCTCATGTGTTTCGACCAGCCGCCACCGCCACAACGTGCAATGCCGCAACCACCCGCGACTGTCTGCATTTCCTGAACGGTAAGTTTTCGCATGGTTTTTTCCTGAAGTTGGCCAGAAATCCCGTCTGGCGCGGGGGTGTGCGCAGTGCCACGCGCTGAGCCCATCGAACGTCGCCGTCTCGCTGCGCTTGCCTGAAACACCACTCAATCAGCGACGCACCCCCGCAAATTACCCTTAACTGCATCGAAAATGGCCCTATCTATATACTTCCAGTCGCGTCTGGCGGGTTCGTCCGTCAGAGCGACACACGCCTCGCGGATGCACGCGTCGGCGGTGCGCAGCTCGCGCGGCCGCGCAAGCATCCCGGCGCAAACCTTCGCCACGCGCATCGCCCTTATAATTGAAGGTTTCCGCATCCATTTTTGGCAGATTTCACCCATGAGCGACAGCACGCTAGCGAAGAGCTTCGAGCCCCAGACGATCGAGGCCCAATGGGGCCCCGAATGGGAGCGCCGTGGCTACGCCGCCGCGACCTTCCAGCCCGGGCGCAACAATTTCTCGATCCAGTTGCCCCCGCCCAACGTCACCGGCACGCTGCACATGGGCCATGCGTTCAACCAGACGATCATGGACGGCCTCGCCCGCTATCACCGCATGCTCGGCGAGAACACGCTGTGGGTGCCGGGCACCGATCACGCGGGCATCGCCACGCAGATCGTGGTCGAACGCCAGCTCGACGCGCAGAAGGTGTCGCGCCACGACCTCGGCCGCGAGAAGTTCGTCGAGCGCGTGTGGGAGTGGAAGCAGCAGTCGGGCTCGACCATCACGGGACAGGTGCGCCGGCTCGGCGCGTCGATCGACTGGTCGCGCGAGTACTTCACGATGGACGACAAGATGTCGGCCGCCGTGCGCGATGTGTTCGTGCGCCTCTATGAACAAGGCCTGATCTATCGCGGCAAGCGTCTCGTCAACTGGGATCCGGTGCTGCTCACCGCCGTGTCCGATCTCGAAGTGGCGAGCGAAGAGGAAAGCGGCCATCTGTGGCACATCCGCTATCCGCTCGCGGACGGCTCGGCCACGCTCACGGTCGCGACCACGCGTCCCGAGACGATGCTCGGCGACACCGCCGTGATGGTCCATCCCGAAGACGAGCGCTATGCGCATCTGATCGGCAAGATGGTGAAGCTGCCGCTCACGGAGCGTGAAATCCCCGTCATCGCCGATGATTACGTCGACCGCGAATTCGGCACGGGCGTCGTCAAGGTGACGCCCGCGCACGACTTCAACGACTACCAGGTCGGCCAGCGCCACGGTCTGCCGCAAATCGAGATCCTCACGCTCGACGCGAAGATCAACGACAACGCCCCCGAAAAATATCGTGGCCTCGACCGCTTCGAGGCGCGCAAGCAAGTGGTCGCCGATCTCGAGGCGCTCGGCCTGCTCGAATCGGTGCAGCCGCACAAGCTGATGGTGCCGCGCGGCGACCGCACCGGCGTCGTGATCGAGCCGATGCTCACGGACCAATGGTTCGTCGCGATGACGAAGCCCGCGCCCGAGGGCACCTTCAACCCCGGCAAGTCGATCACCGAGACCTCGCTCGAGGTGGTGCGCCGCGGCCAGATCAAGTTCGTGCCCGAAAACTGGAGCACGACCTATTACCAGTGGCTCGAGAACATCCAGGACTGGTGCATCTCGCGTCAGCTCTGGTGGGGTCACCAGATTCCCGCGTGGTACGGCGAGAACGGCGAGATCTTCGTCGCCAAGACCGAGGAAGAAGCACGCGCCAAGGCCAACGCCGAGGGCTACACAGGCGCGCTCAAGCGCGACGAGGACGTGCTCGACACGTGGTTCTCGTCGGCGCTCGTGCCGTTCTCGTCGCTCGGCTGGCCGCAAGAGACGCCCGAGTTGAAGGCGTTCCTGCCCTCCTCGGTGCTCGTGACGGGCTTCGACATCATCTTCTTCTGGGTCGCGCGCATGGTCATGATGACCACGCACTTCACGGGCAAGGTGCCGTTCGACACGGTGTACGTGCACGGTCTCGTGCGCGACGCCGAGGGCCAGAAGATGTCCAAGAGCAAGGGCAATACGCTCGACCCGATCGACATCGTCGACGGCATCGATCTCGAAGCGCTCGTCGCCAAGCGCACGAGCGGCCTGATGAACCCCAAGCAGGCGGCCACGATCGAGAAGAAGACGCGCAAGGAATTCCCGGACGGCATCGCGTCGTTCGGCACCGATGCGCTGCGCTTCACGATGGCCTCGATGGCCACGCTCGGGCGCAACGTCAACTTCGACCTCGCGCGCTGCGAAGGCTATCGCAACTTCTGCAACAAGCTCTGGAACGCCACGCGTTTCGTGCTGATGAACTGCGAAGGCCACGATTGCGGCTTTTCGAAGCCGGGTCCGTGCGAGCCGGGCGACTGCGCCCCGGGCGGCTACACCGATTTCTCGCAGGCCGACCGCTGGATCGTCTCGCTCTTGCAGCGCGTGGAAGCCGACGTCGCGAAGGGTTTCGCCGACTATCGCTTCGACAATGTAGCCAATGCCATATACAAGTTCGTCTGGGATGAATACTGTGACTGGTATCTGGAACTGGCGAAGGTGCAGATCCAGAACGGTACGCCCGAGCAGCAGCGCGCCACGCGGCGCACGCTCTTGCGCGTGCTGGAGACGGTACTGCGCCTCGCGCACCCGGTGATTCCGTTCATCACCGAAGCGCTGTGGCAGAAAGTGGCGCCGCTCACGGGCCGCTATCCGGAAGGTGTGGCCCCGGGCGAGGCATCGATCATGGTGCAGCCGTACCCCATCAGCGAGCCCGGCAAGATCGACGAGTCGGCCGAGCAATGGGCTGCGGGCCTGAAGGCCGTGATCGACGCGTGCCGCAATCTGCGCGGCGAGATGAGCCTGTCGCCGGCGACCAAGGTGCCGCTGCTCGCCACCGGCAACGCGGAGCGCCTCGCGAGCTTTGCGCCGTACGCGCAGGCGCTGGCGCGCCTCTCGGAGGTCCAGATCATCGCCGACGAAGCGAAGCTCGACGCCGATGCGGCAGGCGCGCCAATTGCTATTGTCGGAACGGACAAGCTGGTGTTGAAGGTCGAAATCGATGTCGCGGCAGAGCGCGAGCGGCTGTCGAAGGAGATTGCAAGGCTCGCCGGCGAAGTCAACAAGTGCTCGGCTAAACTCGGCAACGAGAGCTTTGTCGCAAAGGCTCCGGCTGCGGTGGTTGAGCAGGAGCAGAAAAGGCTGGCAGAATTTCAGGCTACGCTGGGCAAGCTGACCGCGCAACTCGCGCGGCTGCCTGCCTGAACGCCGCGCGAAGCGCATCATGCGGCAGTTCCGGGTGACGGGGACTTCGGGTCCTTGCTGCCCGGCCACAAGGATCAGGGTATAGACATGCTAAAAGTTACAAAAGCGGTATTTCCTGTTGCGGGTCTCGGCACGCGTTTTCTTCCCGCTACGAAGGCCAGCCCGAAGGAAATGCTGCCCATCGTCGACAAGCCGCTGATTCAATACGCTGTCGAAGAAGCGATGGCGGCCGGCATCACCGAAATGATCTTCGTGACCGGGCGCAGCAAGCGCGCGATCGAAGACCATTTCGATAAATCGTACGAAATCGAGGCCGAACTCGAAGCGCGCGGCAAGCAAAAGCTGCTCGACCTCGTGCGCAGCATCAAGCCGAGCCATGTCGACTGTTTCTATGTGCGCCAGCCCGAAGCGCTCGGTCTGGGCCATGCGGTGCTGTGCGCCGAGAAGCTCGTGGGCGACAACCCGTTCGCCGTGATTCTCGCCGACGACTTGCTGTACGGCGAGCCGCCGGTCATGCAGCAGATGATCGACGTGTTCGACCACTATCACTCCTCGGTGATAGGCGTCGAAGAGATCCCGCCCTCGGAGACGAAGTCGTACGGCATCGTCGACGGCAAGGAGTGGGAAGAGTCGATCGTGAAGCTCTCGGGCATCGTCGAGAAGCCCGCGCCCGAAGTCGCGCCGTCGAACCTCGGCGTGGTCGGCCGCTACGTGCTCAAGCCGCGCATCTTCGAGCACATCCGTGCGCTCAAGCCCGGCGCGGGCGGCGAACTGCAACTGACCGATGCGATCCAGTCGCTGCTCGCCGACGAACAAGTGCTCGCGTACAAGTATCACGGCACGCGCTTCGATTGCGGCAGCAAGCTCGGCTATCTGAAGGCGACGGTCGAATTCGCGCTGCGCCACCCGGAAGTCGCGAAGGAATTCGAGGAATATCTGCGCACGCGCTCGCCGGTGCTCGAAGGCTGAGCGCTTTTCACGCTTTCGCCGCTTGAGAACGGAAACGCCGCGGCCCGCACTGATGCGGGCCGCGGCGTTTTTTCTTGCGACTTGCCGGTGTGGCCTAACGGCGTCGCATCAGGAAGACAAACGTCTTGTCCTGCTGCGAGCTTTCGACGATCTCGTTACCCGTTTGCTTCGCAAATGCCGCGAAATCGCGTTGCGAACCCGGATCGGTGGCGAGCACCTTGAGAATCTGGCCGCTCTCCATATCGGCGAGCGCTTTTTTGGCGCGCAGGATCGGCAGCGGGCAATTGAGCCCGCGCGCGTCCACTTCCTTGTGTGCCTGCATCTGCATCGGCGTGAGTCCTTCGAGGATGGCGCGCCGTCACGGCGCCTGCCGTAGCAGCGATTTTACCGCAGCCACGCCGCGCTCACAGCAGCACGGCCTGCCCCGTCTGCAACGAATCACGTAACGCGCAACCGATACGCGTGGCTTCGAGCGCATCCGCGAGGGTCGCGCCCGCGCCCTCGCCCGCCGCCTTGCCCGCGCGCACCGACGCGACGAACGCCTCGGCCTCGCGCAGAAAAGCTTCGTCGAAGCGGTCGAAGAAGGTCGGCGTGCAGGTGTTGCGAATGCCGGTTGCGTCGTAGATCTCGACGCGGTTCGCGCGCGGATTGCGACCGATCGTGAGCGCGCCCGCCGTGCCGATCACCTCGCTCGACGTGTCGTTGCCATGCGCCATCGTGCGCGACGCATAGAACATCGCGAGCGCGCCGCCATCGAATTCGACGATCGCGACACCGTTGTCGACATCGCCATGCTCGCGCAGCCCCTCGTGCAGCGCGATCGTGCCGCCCGCGAAGACCCGCTTCGCGCGCGGCCGGCCGAGCAGCCAGCGCGCCACATCGATATCGTGCACGGTGCAGTCGAGAAAGATGCCGCCCGAGGTCGGCGCAAAGCGCACGAAGAAACCATCGGGATCGTTGAGGTCGGTCGTCTGCGAGCGCACCAGAAACGGCCGGCCGATGACACCCTCGCGCACCTTCGCGCAGGCATCGGCGTAGCTCGGGTCGAAGCGGCGCATGAAGCCGATCGTCACCTGCAACTGCGGGCGGCGCGCGGCGAATGCGAGCACGCGCTCACATTCGGCAACGTCGAGCGAGAGCGGCTTCTCGCAGAACACGTGCTTGCCCGCCTCCAGCGCATCGACGATCTGCTGGGCATGCAGCGCCGAGGGTGTGACGAGCCAAACCGCGTCGAGCGACGTATCGGCGAGCAGCGCCGCGTAGTCGTCATGGACGCGCACACCGGGCAGCGCCTCGGCCGCCCAGGCGTGATCGTCCGCGAGCGGGCTGCACGCCGCCGCGAGCGTCGCGCCCGGCACGCGATACATGAGGTTGGCCGCATGCCGCCGGCCGAGCCGGCCGAGCCCCACGACACCTATCCGTAGCGGCGCCGCCGCGTGATTGCGTTCTGCACTCGTCATGTCGAACCTCTTGATTCGTGATCCTGATCATGCATGCCCGCGCATCGCAAAGATGCGCGGTTGAAGGTGATATCAGTCTTCTGCGCCGAGCTTGATGGCGCGCCCTTCGCGCCACGAGCGGGCCGCTGCTTCCGCGAGTTCGAGCGCCTTCAGGCCATCGGCGACGGTGGTGCGCACCGGTGTGCCCTGCGCGACGGCCGAGAAGAAATGCTCGATCTCGCGCACATAGGCCGCGCGGTAGCGTTCGAGAAAGAATGCCTCGGGCACGTCGCGCGCCACCGCCGTCTTCGACCAGCCGACCACTTCGGTCGGGCGCACGTTGTCCGCCTGCAGCATGCCTGCGCTGCCGAGCACTTCGAAGCGCTGGTCATAGCCGTAGGCCGCGCGGCGCGCCGTGTTGATCTGGCAAAGACGCCCGCGCTTCGTGCGGATCGTCACCGCTGTCGAGTCGATGTCGCCGGCCTCGGCAATGGCCGGATCGGACAGACAACTGCCGCTCGCGTGGAGCGTGTCGGCTTCGTCGTCGAGAATCCAGCGGAAGATGTCGAAGTCGTGGATCAGCATGTCCTTGAAGATGCCGCCCGAGTGACGGATGTACTCGACGGGCGGCGCGCCCGGATCGCGGCTCGTCACGATCAGCATCTCCGGCGTGCCGATTTCGCCCGCGTCGAGCCGCGCCTTGAGCGCCGCGAAGGTCGGGTCGAAGCGGCGCTGAAAACCGATCATGCACACGACACCCGCGCGCTCGACCGCCGCCGCGCATTCGCGTGCGCGCGCAACGGTCAGATCGACGGGCTTTTCGCAGAACACATGCTTGCCCGCTGCGGCCGACTTCAGGATGATATCCGCGTGCGTGTCGGTGCTCGAGCAGATCACGGTCGCGCCGATCGACGCATCGCCGAACGCGCCGTCCACATCGGCCACCTCCGCGCCGTATTGCGCCGCGAGCGCGGCCGCCGCGTCGCGGTTCACATCGACCACGTACTTGAGCCGCACGCCCGGCTGGCGCGCGAGCGTCGCCGCGTGGATGCGGCCGATGCGTCCCGCGCCGAAAACCGCGACATCGAGTGCCATGTCTGCCCTATCAGTCATCGTATCCTCCGGTGTTCGTCGACTCCTCGACGTTCAGTTCGAGCCGGTACGCGAGCGCGATGAAGAGCGCCTGGCACAGGCAAATGGTGCTGGTGAGCGAGCGGAAGGCGAACGCGCTGCCCTCCTTCACATAGAGCTGCGCGTCCGCGTGGCGCACGAGCGGCGAGAGCTGGCTGTCGGTGATGACGAGGGTCTTCGCCTGATGCTCCTGCGCGGCGCGCACGCAGTATTGCGTTTCCCGGCCATACGGCGCGAAGCTGATCGCGATCACGACGTCGCCCTTCTTCACGCTGCGGATCTGTTCGTGATACATGCCGCCGAGGCCCGAGACGAGGTGCACGCGCTTTTTCGTGTGCTGCAGCGCGTAGACGATGTAACTCGCCACCGCGAACGAGCGGCGCACGCCGATCACGTAGATGTTCTCCGCCTGCTGCAGCATCTTCACGGCGGCGTCGAACTGGGCGTCGTCGAGGCCCGCTTCGAGTTCGTCGAGACCGCTGCGGCACGCGCCGATGAATTCGCGCGCGACCGTGCCGCCCGACGCCTTGTCGGCCTTCGCGTCAATCAGCTGACGAATGCGCTGCTGGTAGCTGGTCGCCGACGCGCCCTGGCCCGCATAGGCCTGACGAAAGACCGCCTGCAGGTCCGAGAAGCCCGAGAAGCCGAAGCGCTGCGCGAAGCGCACGACCGCCGATGGATGCACGCCGCAGCTCGCCGCGATGTCGCTCGTGCGATCCATCATGATGCTCGCGCGATGCTGCTCGATATAGGTCGCCACGCTCTTCAGCTGGCGCGGCAACGCGTCGTAATCGTGCGCGACGCGCTGCATCAATTCGTCCACGCCCGCGAGCGCTTCGGTGCTTTCTTCCGTCATGATTTCCGTGTCCTTCCGCGCTGCCGCAGCGCCGCAAAACGGCTTGCCGCCGTGTCCCCGGGCGCGCTTTCGCACCCGCTGTCGTGGCATGCCGACGTTGCCGATTATAGGTAGCGCCCCCATGAAATGGAACAGATTTTCCATTTTTATTTTCTTTGAAATTTTCATTGCAACACGGCCATCCATGTCCTACTCTAGGTTTTGAGCGCGACGCCAGGGACTTGCACGGGCCGCTTCGCTCACCTCAAAAACGACAGACAGAGAAAGGTGGAGACATGAGACATCGCAAGGGCAAGGCAACCTGCAAGCTGCTCGCCGCAGCGCTCACGCTGGCAGCGGGCCTCGGCATCGCGGCACTCACGACGTCACCGGCGCAGGCCGCCGACTGGCATTTCGTGTACATCAGCCACGCACCCGATTCCGACTCGTGGTGGAACACCATCAAGAACGCGATCAAACAGGCCGACGAGGACTTCAACGTCGAGACCGACTACCGCAATCCGCCCAACGGCGACATCGCCGACATGGCGCGCCTGATCGAGCAGGCGGCGGCGCACAACTATGACGGCGTCATCACCACCATCGCCGATTACGACGTGCTGAAGAGCTCGATCGGCAAGGTCACCGAAAAGAAGATCCCGCTCGTCACCGCCAACTCGGGCACCGAGGAACAGAGCGCGAAGCTCGGCGCGATCATGCACGTGGGCCAGCCTGAATATGTGGCAGGCAAGGCGGCCGGCGAAAAGGCCAAGGCCGCGGGCGTGAAGACCTTCCTGTGCGTGAACCACTTCGCGACCAATGCCGTGTCGTTCGAACGCTGCCGTGGCTTTGCCGATGCGCTCGGCGTCGACTACAAGAGCTCGACGATCGACTCCGGCCAGGACCCGACTGAAATCCAGGCGAAGGTGAGCGCCTACTTGCGCAATCACCCGAACACGGGCGCGATCCTCACGCTCGGCCCGGTACCGGCAGCGGCGACGCTCAAGGCGCTGCAGCAAATGGGTCTGGCCGGCAAGGTGTTCTTCTGCACCTTCGACTTCTCGGAGGACATCGCCAAGGCGATCCAGGCCGGCACGATCCAGTTCGCGATCGACCAGCAGCCGTACTTGCAGGGCTACATCCCGGTCGCCGTGCTCGCCATCGCCAAGAAGGAACACACGACCGATCCGGCGAAGATCCGCCAGCTCCTCGAAGCGAATCCGAAGTTCAAGGCGCGGCTCGAAACGTATGGACTGCAGCCGTCGTACGAGGCACGCAACATCCGCTCGGGTCCGGGCTTCATCACGAAGGAGAACATCGACAAGGTCGTGAAATACGCAGGGCAGTATCGCTGAGTCCCTTCCTCGTATCAGTCAGTCAGCGCGCGGCGCCGGACCCGGTTTTCAGCAGTCAGGGCCGGCACCTCGGTAGCCCACCCGCCTTCGAGCGGGCCGGTGCCGCGCGCCCTTTAACGGCTCACCCGCTCGCTCCCGCGAGCGGCTCGAAGCCGGGCATCAAGGAGACATCATGGCTTTAGCCGGCAAGCATCTTCATCCGCATCAGGTTGACGAAGGCAGCGCGCAGACCCCGGGCGCGAACGCGCCGGCGGCCCCAGGCGACGAACGCGTGCGCAAGGAATCATGGTTCGGCCATCTGCTCGGCCGCCCCGAGTTCGCCGCCATCTCGGGCACGGTTCTCGTGTTCGCGATCTTCGCCATCGGTGCGGGCGGATCGGGCATGTTCGATCTCGACGGCATCATGAACTGGTCGCAGGTCGCCGCCTACCTCGGCATCTTGTCGGTCGGTGCGTGCCTGCTGATGATCGCGGGCGAGTTCGACCTGTCGATCGGTTCGATGATCGGCTTCGCCGGCATGATGGTTGCAATTCCAACGATGTATCTGCACTGGCCGATCTCGTTGTCGATTCTGTTCGCTTTCGTGGGCTGCCTCGCGCTCGGCGCGCTCAACGGCTACCTCGTGATGCGCACGCGGCTGCCCTCGTTCATCGTCACGCTCGCGTTCCTGTTCATCCTGCGCGGCCTCACGCTCGCGCTCTCGGTGATGTTCGCGGATCGCACCATCGTGTCCGGTGTCGGCGACGTGGCCCAGGCCGACTGGCTCACCAACTTCCTGTTCCATGGCGTGGCTTTCCATGACCTTTTCCGTGGCCTCGCTCATATGGGCATCGGCAGGATGCTCGAAAACGGCGAACCGCTCGTGCGCGGCATTCCGAAAGTGATCCTGTGGTGGCTCGGGCTCGTGGCGATCGGCTCGTTCGTGCTGGCCCGCACGCGCTACGGCAACTGGATTCTCGCCGTCGGCGGCGACTCCAACGCGGCCAAGAACGTGGGCGTGCCGGTCAAGCGCATCAAGATTTCGCTGTTCATGCTGACCGCGTTCTGCTCGTGCCTGTTTGCCGTGCTGCAGGTGTGCGACATCGGCTCGGCCGCCGCCGATCGCGGCATTCAGAAGGAATTCGAAGCGATCATTGCCGCGGTGATCGGCGGCACGCTGCTCACGGGCGGTTACGGCTCGGTAGTGGGCGCCGCGTTCGGCGCGCTGATATTCGGCGTCGTGCAGATCGGCATCACCTACACGAACATCGATTCGGACTGGTTCCGCGTGTTCCTCGGCATGATGCTGCTCATGGCCGTGCTGTTCAACCACTATGTGCGCCGCCGCGTCGCGCAGTCGTAACCGGGAGCCGACCATGTCCGACCTCGACACTACCGACAACATCCTCGCGCTCGAAAACGTCAGCAAGTATTTCGGCAAGGTGATTGCACTGAAAGACGTCACGCTGCGTCTGCGGCGCGGCGAAGTGCACTGCCTGCTGGGCGACAACGGCGCGGGCAAGTCCACGCTGATCAAGACGCTCGCCGGCGTGCACGCGCCCACGGAAGGGCAGTATCTCGTCGACGGCAAACCCGTGCGCTTCGAGTCGCCCAAGGAAGCACTCGACCTCGGTATCGCGACCGTCTATCAGGATCTCGCGCTCGTGCCGCTGCTCTCGGTTGCGCGCAACTTCTTCATGGGCCGCGAGCCGCAGAAGAAGCTGTTCGGCTTCATCAACGTGATGGACCTGCAGACGAGCGCGACGACCGCGCGCGACCGTCTCGCCGAAATGGGCATCAACGTGCGCGATCCGCATCAGGCCATCGGCACGATGTCGGGCGGCGAGCGCCAGTGTCTCGCGATTGCGCGCGCCATCCACTTCGGCGCACGCGTGCTGATCCTCGACGAGCCGACTGCCGCGCTCGGCGTGAAGCAGAGCTTCAACGTGCTCAAGCTGATCCACAGCGCGCGCGCCAAAGGCATCTCGGTGATCTTCATCACCCACAACGTGCACCACGCCTATCCGATCGGCGACTCGTTCACGCTGCTCAATCGCGGCCGCTCGATGGGGACCTTCACGAAGGACACCATCACCAAGAACGAAGTGCTCGACATGATGGCAGGCGGTGCCGAGATGCAGACGATGATCGCCGAGCTCGACGGCGCGACGATCTGAAACGCCGAAGCGCACGCAGCAACCCGGGGATGCGCCCACGCGCGCATCCTTCGATACTTCAGGAACGTTCATGGCCCTTACCCGCTCCCCTGACCGCCCGGGCGCGAGCCCGGCGGCAAGCCGCCTCGCGTCCGGGCGCAGCCGCGACATCATCTGTCTTGGCCGGCTCGGCGTCGATCTCTACGCCGAGCAGGTCGGCGCCCGGCTCGAAGACGTGACGAGCTTTGCGAAGTATCTCGGCGGTTCGTCGGCCAATATCGCCTTCGGCTGCGCGCGGCTCGGCCTGAACGCCGCGATGCTCACGCGCGTCGGCGACGATCACATGGGCCGCTTTCTCGTCGAGACACTCACGAAGGAAGGCTGCGACGCGAGCCACGTGCGCGTCGACACCGAACGCCTCACCGCGCTCGTGCTGCTGGGCCTCAAGGACCGCGACACGTTTCCGCTGATCTTCTATCGCGAGAATTGCGCCGACATGGCAGTCGATGAGCAGGACTTCGATGAAGCCTTCATTGCTTCATCGAAAGCGTTGCTCATCACCGGCACGCATTTCTCGACCGCGCAGGTCAAGCGCGCGAGCCTCAAGGCGCTCGACTACGCGCGGCGCAACAACGTGCGCACGGTGCTCGACATCGACTACCGGCCGGTGCTGTGGGGCCTCACGGGCAAGGCCGACGGCGAGACCCGCTTTATCGCCAACGACGACGTGAGCGCGCATCTGCAAGGCATCTTGCCGCTCTTCGATCTCGTGATCGGCACCGAGGAAGAGTTTCAGATCGCGGGCGGCAGGCCGACCCTGGTCGAATCGCTCGCGGCCGTGCGCGCGGTCACGGGCGCGACGCTCGTGCTCAAGCGCGGGCCGCTCGGCTGCCAGATCATCGACGATGCCGTGCCCGCCTCGCTCGATGCATTGCCGATGCAAGGCGGCGTCGAAGTCGAAGTGCTCAACGTGCTCGGCGCAGGCGACGCGTTCGCGGCAGGCTTTCTCTCGGGCTGGCTGCGCGACGCGTCGCTGCCCGAGTGCGCGCGCGCGGCCAACGCATGCGGCGCACTCGTGGTCTCGCGCCATGGCTGTGCGCCGGCGATGCCGACGCCCGCCGAACTCGACTACTTCCTAGCCGAAGCCGCCGCCGATCCCGTACGCATGCGCCGCCCCGACCGCGATGCGAAGCTCGCGCGCCTGCATCGCGTGAGCCCCGCGCGCACGCCGCGCGACGAAGTGCTCGGCTTCGCGTTCGATCACCGCAACCAGTTCTTCGATCTCGTGCAACAGACCGGCGCCGACGAGTCGCGCATCGCGCATCTGAAGAACCTGTTCGTCGAAGCGGTCGTGCAGACCGAGGACGCGCTGGGTCTCAGTGGCAGTATCGGCGTGCTGATCGACGATCGCTACGGTCAGGATGCACTCAATGCCGCCACCGGACGCGGCTGGTGGATCGGCCGCCCGGTCGAGCTGCCGGGGTCGCTGCCGCTCGTGTTCGATCATGGCCGCTCGATCGGCACGACGCTCGCGAGCTGGCCCATCGAACACACCGTCAAGTGCCTCGTGCAGTTCCATCCCGACGAACCCGTCGAGCAGCGCCTCGAACAGGAAGCGCAACTGCGCGCGCTCTACGATGCGGTGCAGGCGAGCGGCCACGAACTGCTGCTCGAAGTGATACCGCCGAAAAACGCGGGCCTGCCGATGGCGCCCGATACCGTCTACCGCGCAATCAAACGGCTCTACAACATCGGCCTGTACCCGGAATGGTGGAAGCTCGAACCGATGGATGCCGAGCAATGGCGCGCCATCGACGCGCTGATCGAACGACGCGACCCGCACTGCCGTGGCGTCGTGTTGCTCGGCCTCTCGGCGCCGCTCGACCAGCTCACCGCCGGTTTCGCGGCCGCGGCCGCCTCGCCGCACTGCCGCGGCTTCACGGTCGGACGCACGATCTTTCATGAGCCGAGCCACGCGTGGCTCGCGGGCCAGATCGACGATGCCGAACTGATCGCACGCGTGCGCCGCACCTTCGAGACGCTGATAGCCGCGTGGCGCGGCGCGCGCCGCACGGGCGCCGCGAGTCGTACTCACGGCGAGGAGAAAGCCGCATGAACAAGCGCATTGCAACCGCCGCGCAAGATGCGGGCGTGCATCCGGCGACGCACGGCCAGACCGTGCGCCTCACCGCCGCCCAGGCGCTCGTGCGCTACCTCGCCGCGCAACGGGTCGCCGCCGACGACGGCACGAGCCGCACCGAGCCGCTCTTCGGCGGGGTCTTCGCGATCTTCGGCCACGGCAACGTCGCGGGACTCGGCGAAGCGCTCTATCAGCATCGCCACGAACTGCCGACGCTGCGCGCCCACAACGAGCAGGCGATGGCGCACAGCGCGATCGCCTACGCCAAGGCCCATCTGCGCCGCCGCATGATGGCCGTGACGACCTCGATCGGCCCGGGCGCCACCAACCTCGTCACCGCCGCCGCGCTCGCGCATGTGAACCGCTTGCCCGTGCTGCTGCTGCCCGGCGACATCTTCGTGTCGCGCGCGCCCGACCCGGTGCTGCAGCAAATCGAAGACCTCCACGACGGCGGGGTGTCGGCGAACGATGCGCTCAAGGCCGTCTCGCGCTACTTCGATCGCATCGTCCATCCCGCGCAACTGCTCAGTGCGTTGCCGCGCGCGGTGCGCATCCTCACCGATGCCGCGTTGTGCGGCCCGGTCACGCTCGCGCTGCCACAAGACGTGCAGGCCACTGCGTACGACTACCCGGCCGCGTTCTTCACACCGCGCCTCGTGTGCTTTCATGCGCCCGCGCCGGTTGCCACGGAAATCGACGCCGCGCTCGCGCAGCTCGAACGCGCGCGCCGGCCGCTGATCGTCGCGGGCGGCGGCGTGCTCTACAGCCGCGCAGGCGACACGTTGCAGGCCTTCGCGGCGGCGCATGGCATCCCGGTCGCCGAGACCCAGGCCGGCAAAGGCTCGCTCGCGTGGGACGATCCGCTCAACGCGGGCGCACTCGGCGTCACCGGTTCGAGCGCGGCCAATACGCTCGCACACGAGGCCGATTGCGTGCTCGCCGTGGGCACGCGTTTGCAGGACTTCACAACCGGCTCCAACACGCTGTTTCGCGACGCCCACGTCATCGGCATCAACGCAAATGCGTTCGACGCGCTCAAGCACAACGGCATCACGGTCGAAGCCGACGCGCGCCTCGCGCTGCAGGCGCTCACCGCCGAGCCGCTCGCGTGGCGCGCCGAAGCCGACTGGACCGCGCGTGCGCTCACGCTCGCGAGCGAATGGCGCGCCACCGTCGAAGCTCTCACGCATGCGCCGCAGGAACGCAACGCACTGCCCTACGACGCCGATGTGATCGGCGCCGTGCAACGCTCGTCGAGCCGCTCGCCCACCGACGACATCGTCGTGTGCGCGGCCGGCACGCTGCCCGCCGAATTGCACAAGCTGTGGCGCGCGGGGCGTCCTGGCGCCTATCACGTCGAATACGGCTACTCGTGCATGGGCTACGAGATCGCGGGCGGGCTCGGCGCGAAGCTCGCGCGGCCCGAGCGCGACGTGATCGTGATGGTCGGCGACGGCAGCTATCTGATGATGAACAGCGAGATCGCGACCTCGGTGATGCTGGGCGCGAAGCTCATCATCGTCGTGCTCGACAACCGTGGCTATGGCTGTATCAACCGGCTGCAGCAGGCGTGCGGCAGCGCGCCCTTCAACAACCTGTTCGAGGACTGCGCGCAAGGACCGCTCGGCGCGCCGCGCATCGATTTCGCCGCGCACGCGCGCGCGCTTGGCGCCGAGGCCGAGCATGTCGCGAGCATCGCCGAACTCGAAGCCGCGATGCGACGCGCACGGGCCGCGAACCGTACCTACGTGGTCAGCATCGACACCGATCCCGCGCGCTCGACCGAGGACGGCGGCTGGTGGTGGGAAGTCGCGGTGCCCGAAGTCTCGCCGCGCGCCGCCGTGCGCGAAGCGCGCGAACGCTACGATGAACAGGTGGCCGCGCGCGCGGGACGTGATGGCGTTGCCAGGAACGACGACGACACCCTGAGCACGTGAACACACCGCAACGAACGCAACACGCTTGCTGGAGACTCGCTCGATGAGCTCATTCGATGTACGCATAGGCATCAATCCCCTGTCGTGGATGAACGACGACCTGCCCTCGCTCGGCGGCGAGACGCCGCTCTCGACCGCGCTCGCCGAAGGCCGCGCGATCGGCTACGAAGGCTTCGAACTCGGCAACAAGTTTCCGCGCGAACCGCAAGCGCTCAAGACACTGCTTGCGCAGTACGATTTGTCGCTCGTGTCGGGCTGGTATTCGGGGCAACTCGTGCATCGCACGGTCGAGGACGAATGCAAGGCCGCCGATGCGCATCTGGACCTGCTCGCGCAAAACGGCGCGACCGTGATGGTCTACGGCGAAGTGGCCGACTCGATCCAGGGCGCGCCGCGCCCGCTGTATCAACGGCCGCGCTTCTTCAGCGAGGCGCAGTGGGACGACTACGCCGCGCGCGTCGACGCGTTCGCGCGCTACACGCTTTCGCGCGGCGTGCGGCTCGCCTATCACCATCACATGGGCGCCTATGTCGAGACGCCGTCCGACGTCGAGCGCCTGATGTCGCGCACGAGCGATGCCGTGGGGCTGCTGTTCGACGCGGGGCACATCACGTTCGCGGGCGGCGATCCGCTTGCGGTGCTCGATCTCTACATCGACCGGGTCTGCCATGTGCATTGCAAGGACGTGCGGCCCGCCGTGATGAAGCTCGCACGCAACCGCAACTGGAGCTTTCTCGATGCCGTGCTTGCCGGAGCGTTCACCGTGCCAGGAGACGGCGCCATCGATTTCCCGGCCATCATCGCGCGCCTCAAGCGGCACGATTATTGCGGCTGGCTCGTGGTCGAGGCCGAACAGGATCCGGTCGTAGCACCGTCTTTCGAGTACGCTCAGAGAGGCTACCGGACGTTGCGGGAACTGGTGGATACGCCGCTCGAAGCGGCAAAGGAATGGGCATGAGTCTGCTCGTCAAGGCCGCGCGCGAAGGCCAGACAATCGCGCGAGTCACACCGGCGTCAGCGAACTGGCGCCATGTCGGCTTCGCCGCCTACCGGCTCGATGCCGATGAACTCTGCTACGTGTACGAGGCCAATCGCGAGAGCTGTATCGTCGTGCTTTCGGGTGCGATCGATATCGATACCGGCGATGCGAAATGGTCGAGTCTCGGCTCGCGTGACAGCGTGTTCGAGGACGCCGCGCCTTACGCGCTTTATTTGCCGCCTGGCGTGCGGGCTTCGTTGCGCGCAACGCGAACCGCCGAGGTTGGTGTCGCGAGCGCGCCGGCGACCGGCACGCTGCCCGTGCGGCTCATCGAGCCCGCGACCATGAAGCGCTCGACGCGCGGCAAGGGCCTCAATACGCGCTATGTCTGCGATATTCTTCCGCAGACTGAGCCTGCTGAGTCCCTGCTTGTCGTTGAAGTGCGTACGCCGTCGGGGCATTCGTCGAGCTATCCGCCGCATAAGCACGATACCGATGCGCTGCCGCGCGAAAGTGCTTTGGAAGAGACCTATTATCATCGGCTCAATCCGCCGCAAGGGTTTGCGTTTCAGCGCGTTTATACCGATGCACGCGATCTCGATGAGACGATGGCCGTCGAGGATCACGATGTCGTGATGGTGCCGCGTGGGTATCATCCGGTCGTCGTGCCTTATGGGTATGACTCTTACTATCTAAACGTGATGGCTGGGGCGCGGCGGGAGTGGCACTTTCATAACGATCCGGCTCATGAGTGGATTATTGAGCGGGATGCGCGGTGATGGGGGTTAGTGGGGGTGTCGACAAAATGGGAGCGCGGGCTTTGAGGAACGGGTCGGTTCGAGCCAAAGGACACCTTTAGATTTGCCGAAAGCTGCCGTTCACATAGCTCCTTGGCCTTGAAGGTGTCAACGATTCGGGCCACGTCGTCGACCGGCCGCTCCTTGCCAACCGACGACCTCGAACACCTCCACTTTCGCACGACCTCCGCGAGACATCGGGCACGATTACCGGCCTACGCCCAGTTCCTGCCGTTGCCGCACTCGCGCGTCTTCCTCAAGACGTGTCTCTTCGAGTTCCTGAAGCACGCCATCAAGGTCCACAGGTCGCGTGTCGACTTCGATGCGGCCGGTCAGTTCTGCATCGACATGCAACCGCCCCGCTTCGAAGAGCGTCCAGATCTCCGCGCCATAACTCGCGGTGAGTAATTCCGGCGCAAACCGTCCGAAGTACGCGGCCAGGTTATCGACGTCTCGCTTGAGCAACGAGGCGGCCTCGTTGTTGCCGGCTGCATCGACGGCCTGGGGCAGATCGATGATCACCGGCCCATCCGCTGCCAGCAGGATGTTGTATTCCGACAAGTCGCCGTGAATGACGCCCGCGCAGAGCATGCGCACGACCTGGTTGAGCAGCCGCGCGTGCAGTTCGAGGGCACGGGCTTCAGTCAGTTCGACGTCGTTGAGCCGTGGTGCGACGTCGCCCGCCTCGTCGATCACCAACTCCATCAGCAACACGCCGTCGGTACAAATATAGGGTTGCGGCACGCGCACACCTGCGTTGGCGAGCCGGAACAGCGCGTCCACTTCAGCGTTCTGCCATGACGCTTCCTGCATCTGACGACCGTAGCGCGTACCCTTTTCCATCGCCCGCGCCTGCCGGCTGTTCTTGACCTTGCGACCGTCCCGATACGATGCCGCCTGCCGAAAACTGCGCTGCTTCGCGTCCTTGTACACCTTGGCGCAACGCGTCGAATCACCGCTGCGCACGACGTAGACTGTTGCCTCCTTGCCGCTCATCAACTGGCCGATGACTTCGTCGATAAGTCCTTCCTCGAGGAGCGGTGCAAGTCGTTTGGGTATTTTCATACGATTGCCGGCCGCAGCGCGTGGAGCCTGCATTCCACGCTCGTGGACGGTGACTGGCATGCTGAGGTATGCGCGATCAGCAAACTGATGAATCGGGAAGTCGATACTGGCGAGCGCAGGCTTGCTGCGTGGGAGGGGGATAGGATCATGCCGGATTATAAGGGTGGCCGAGGACGAGCCGCCGCAAATCTCCCACCGACTGCGTAGACGCATTACCCCACGGTTGCCACGACGGGCAGTACGACCCGATCCCGCCAACGGACCCCGTGGCACCCTGGCGGCCGCTTCCAGCTGCGGATTCGACCGGCCGTATTTGCGCGCGGCGTTTGTACCGGGGCGCCGATAGTGGTGAACTCGAGATGGTAAACTTGAACAAAGACGGTGGCTACGTCGATCAGGCCCTCGGTTTCGTCCTCCCAAGCCGGCATCCGCTGCTTCGCCTTCCGCCAGTCGGCGATAGCGCGCCGCCCAGCGAGGGCTTGCGCGGGCGAGGCCGGTCGATGCATTGAGCGTGTGCCGATTCGCTCAATCCGCTCGCGGGCTTGTTCGACGACGACTTCGGGGCGCAAGCGTCTCGGCGAGGCGAGCCTGGCATCATGTTCTGATCCCGAAGTAGCTTGAGTGGCACGACAGGGTTGGTTGGCAGCCCCGCGCGTACAGTTTTTCCCACTGATGGAAGGTCCGCGTCCGCGATGCCCACGGGACGAACAACGTCGCCATCGACGTGCCGCTCTCCGCCTGTTTCAAATATCGCCACGATTGCGTGGTAACCGGATTCCAGTACTCATGTTACGTCTAAGCGAAGTCAAACTCTCCCTCGACCATGCCGAAAGCGATCTCGAAGCCGCGATCCGCGCGCGCCTCGCGGATCTCGGCGTGGCGGAGGACGGGCTCCTCCGTTACACGGTGTTCCGCCGCGCGCACGATGCTCGCAAGCGCTCGGACATCAAGCTGACGTATATCGTCGACGTCGAAGTCAAGGACGAAGCGGCCGCGCTCAAGCGGCTCGCTGGCCACCCGCATTGCGGGGTGACGCCGGACATGACCTACCGCTTTGTCGCGAAGGCCGCCGGGCACACGACTTCCCTGCGCCCGGTCGTGATCGGCATGGGACCGTGCGGCCTGTTCGCAGGACTCATCCTGGCGCAGATGGGGTTTCGACCCATCATCCTCGAACGTGGCAAGGCCGTGCGCGAGCGCACCAAGGACACGTTTGGACTGTGGCGCAAGAGCGTGCTCAACCCTGAATCCAACGTGCAGTTCGGCGAAGGCGGGGCCGGAACGTTTTCCGACGGCAAGCTGTACAGCCAGATCAAGGATCCGAACCACTATGGCCGCAAGGTGCTGGACGAATTCGTCAAGGCTGGCGCACCAGAGGACATTCTTTATCTGAGCCGGCCGCACATCGGCACTTTCCGCCTCGTCAGCATGGTGGAAAAAATGCGCGCCAACATCGAGGAACTGGGGGGCGAAGTGCGCTTCGAAACCCGGGTCGACGACATTGAAATCGATCAGGGCAAGGTGCGCTCGCTCAAACTCTCGAACGGCGAAACGCTGCGGTGCGACCACGTGGTGCTGGCGGTGGGCCACAGTGCGCGCGACACCTTCCAGATGCTGCACGATCGCGGTGTGTATATCGAAGCCAAGCCGTTTTCACTGGGTTTTCGCATCGAACATCCGCAAGGGCTGATCGATCGCGCGCGCTTCGGCAAGTTCGCGGGCCACAAGGAACTCGGCGCGGCCGACTACAAGGTGGTCCATCACAGCAGCAACGGCCGGGCGGTCTATAGCTTTTGCATGTGCCCTGGCGGCACGGTGGTCGCGGCGACCTCGGAGCCTGGCCGCGTGGTCACCAATGGCATGAGCCAGTATTCGCGAGCCGAGCGCAACGCGAACGCGGGCATCGTCGTCGGCATCACGCCGGAAGACTTTCCCGGCGGTCCGCTGGCGGGCATCGCGTTCCAGCGCAAATGGGAAGAGCGCGCATTCGAACTCGGCGGCGGCGATTACCATGCGCCGGGGCAACTGGTCGGTGATTTCATCGCCGGCCGCCCGTCGACGTCGCTGGGCTCCGTGGTGCCGTCGTACAAGCCGGGCGTGCGCCCGACCGATCTCAGCACAGCGCTCCCCGACTACGTGATCGAAGCAATCCGTGAAGCGCTGCCCCAGATCGACAAGAAGATCGCCGGCTTCGCGATGCACGATGCCGTGCTCACCGGCGTGGAGACGCGCACTTCGTCACCCATCCGGGTTCGACGCAAAGACGACTACCAGAGCATGAACGTCGAAGGTCTGTATCCGGCCGGCGAAGGCGCGGGGTATGCGGGCGGTATCTACTCCGCGGCCATCGACGGCATCGAAGTCGCGCAAGCGTTGGCGCTCGATCTGACGTCAGCGCACGCGCCTTGACAGGCCGGGCGGGATCGGCGCGCGATGTCCGGCCGGCCCCGCGCCCGGCGGCGGACCCGGTCAACCATCAGGTGCGTTTAGCCAGATAGGCATCGACCAACTCGACCAGCCGGTCTCGCCCGAAGCTCCCGTCGTGTCCAGCGTGTACCACTTGCACGGGCAATTCACGCAAGCGCTTCATCGTGCGCACATAGGTCGGAATATCGGCACCGCCGATCTCATCCAGCAGCGGGCCATCGTAGATCGCATCGCCCGAAAACAGTGTGCCGGATGCCGCTTCCCACAGGCCGATGCTGCCCGGCGAGTGGCCGGGTAGATGCAGGACTTCAAAATGCCGGTTGCCGAGATCGACGATGTTCCCTTCCCGGACGATTTCCGTGACCGTTGCGGCACGCACACGATAATCGGACATTGAGTAATCAGCGTCAGGAAGGGCCGTGATCAGATCGCCGTCGAACGGATAGCCGGCTTCGCGGTACCGTTGAATTGCTTCGGCGCCCAATACCGACGCCAGAAGAGTGCCCGGCTCACGCGGCGAGCGCAGGTTGTCTGCCTCCAATTCGTGAACCAGCGTGTGCTCGAACTCGTGATGTCCACCGATATGATCCGCGTGCGTATGCGTGGCGACAGCAGTGACGTCCTTGTGCAGCAGGTGCCTCGCCGCATCCAGCAGACTGACGATACCCATGCCTGTGTCGATCATCAGGTCGCGGTCGCGCCCGCGCACATGCCAGATATTGCAGCGCATCAGCGGCACGACGTGGGGTTCCCAAAGCAGGGTAATGTCGTCGCTGATGCGTTTGAGTTCGAACCATCGGTCGGCAATCGGTAACTTGGTCATGTCGGGTGCTCACGGTAAGAGCGGTTACTTTGACACACTCCGCGTGCATTCGAGAGCGTTGAGACTGGCATCGTCGATTTGGTGCGGAAGGCATAACGACCGTTTGCCGGAGCGGTCGAACCTCTGCGCAATCGCTCCCTCCAGAAACCCGCAAAGACCCCAAAAAAGCTGCCATCGCGGCAGCTTTTTTCCATCCACACCGATCAAGCAGCAATCCGGAACTTCCCCACCAACCGCTTGAGCACCCGCGCCTGATCATCAAGCGATTGCGCCGCCGCCGTCGCCTGTTCAACCAAAGCCGCGTTCTGCTGCGTCCCCGCATCCATCTGCGTAACAGCGCGGTTAATCTCCTCAATCCCCGCGCTTTGTTCGTGCGAAGCCGCCGAAATTTCGCCGATGATATCGGTCACGCGCTTGACCGCCTTCACCACCTCGTCCATCGTCTGCCCCGCGTCCTGCGCGAGCGTCGAGCCGTTCGAAACGCGCTCGACGGAAGTGCTGATGAGCGCCTTGATCTCCTTGGCCGCCCCGGCGCTGCGCTGCGCGAGGTTGCGCACCTCGGCCGCCACCACCGAGAAACCACGCCCCTCCTCGCCCGCACGCGCAGCCTCGACCGCCGCATTCAACGCGAGGATGTTGGTCTGAAACGCAATGCCCTCGATCACGCCGATGATGTCGGCGATGCTCTTCGCGCTGTCGTTGATCTCGTTCATCGTCGCGACCACCCGGCCCACCACGCTGCCGCCCTTTTCGGCGATCTCGGAGGCGTTGCTCGCGAGCGTGCTCGCCTGGCGCGCGTTCTCGGCGTTCTGGCGCACCGTCGAGGTCAGTTCTTCCATACTGCTCGCCGTGCGCTCGAGTGCGCTCGCCTGATCCTCGGTGCGCCGCGACAGGTCGAGGTTGCCGGTCGAAATCTCCCCCGACGCCGAGGCAATCGCCTCGGCGCTCGCGGCAATCTCCGCGACCGTCGTCGACAGTCCGTTCTGCATGTCGCGCAGCGCGGACAGCATGCTCGATGCGTCGCGCTTCGCGAGCACGATCGGATTCGCGAGATCGCCGGCGGCGATGCGGCTCGCGATCGCCTTGGCATGCGCGGGCTCGCCGCCGAGCTGGCGCGCGAGACGACGCACGACCCATTCGCTGACGATGAACGCGAGCACGAAGAGCGCGACCGTCATCACCGCGATCATCACGAACGACGACTGGAAGATGAACGCCGAGGCCTCGATGGTCGCCTTCGCGGCTGTGCCGCGCTCGCGCACGATGTCGTCGACGAGTGTTTCGAGCTTGCCGGTTTCGACGAGCAGCGAGACGTCCTGCATGCCGACCTGCCAGCTCATCTGCGACAGATCGAGCGGCTGCGCCTTCACGAGCGTGACGAAGTCGCGCAAGTGGCCACTCCACGTTGCCACTGAAGTGGCAAATTTCTTCTGCTGGTCGAGCCCTGCGCCGCCCTTTTCCGAGGCGTACTGCTGCAGCGTATTGAGCTCGGTCGAGAGCGTGGTGAGATCCTTGTCGATGCCGTCGCCGAGTTCGTCGCGCTCCTTCGCCGTGGTCGCCGTGAGCAGCATCTTCTGCGCGCGGCTCGCGCGCAGCACGTGGCCACGCGCTTCCTCGGCCGCCCGGCTGGCGACGTGGCCCTGATCGTAGATCGACTGCGACGACGCATTGAGGCGGCTGATCTGCGTGAGCGAAAACGCGCCGATCGCGAGCGTGCCGACCAGCACGACCGCGAACGCGGTGCGCAATGTCGCCTTCACGGACATCCGCGACGCCCCGCTGCCCTCGCGCGTACCCGCCGCCAGCCCCTGTGGCATGAAACCGGCCTTCTCCCCGACCTGCGAAATCTTCTTCATCTGGTATGTCCCCCGCGTGTGGCGGGGTGCGTCGCGCTTGTCCCGCGCGCGCACCTCCTCAACCCGGTGTCTACGGCAAATCCACCGCCGACCTTTAGCCTGGCGGCACATCCTGGCCGTTTCCGGTCCCCGTGGCATCGCGCCTCGTAAGCGCGCGCCCACGGCTTTATACACGGCCAAAATCGCCTTGTGATGACGGGTCAAAAACAGGTGGCGAACGCGCGACGCGTGACAGCATGTCCCCTTGCATTCTTCGAAAGTGCCTCCCGGATGTGTCCGATTCTCGACAAATGTTGGCCGGACAACTCGACGAGGACACATTACACTTCGCTCCATAACTCCTATACATGACTTTTCGTGCCGTCCCGTGAGTCGTACGACGGGCCCGCATGAAGCTCTCACTTGCGTACCCGAACATGGAAACGAGCCTCAACAAAGGCGCCGTCCCTGGCGCCACGCCTGCTGCTTCCGCCACCGGCGCGAAAGCACTGCGCACTGTCTATCCGATCCTCGGCGCGATCAGCTTCTCGCACCTGCTCAACGACATGATCCAGTCGCTGGTGCTGGCGCTGTATCCGATGTTCAAGATGAACTTCGCGCTGTCGTTCGCCCAGGTCGGTCTCATCACCGCGACCTACCAGATCACCGCCTCGATGCTGCAGCCGCTGATCGGCGCATACACCGACAAGCGGCCGATGCCGTTCTCGCTGCCGATCGGCATGGGCTTCACGCTGTGCGGTCTGCTGCTGATGTCGGTCGCGCCGAGCTTCGGCATCCTGCTCGTGGCCGCCGCGCTGATCGGCTGCGGCTCGTCGGTGTTCCATCCGGAATCCTCGCGGGTCGCGCGCATGGCCTCGGGTGGCCAGCACGGCCTCGCGCAGTCGCTGTTCCAGGTCGGCGGCAATGCCGGCTCGGCGATCGGACCGCTGCTCGCTGCCGCGATCATCGTGCCGCACGGCCAACGCAGCATCGCGTGGTTCTCGGTCGCCGCGCTGGTGGGCATCGTGGTGCTCACGCACATCGGCCGCTGGTACAGCCAGCATCCGTCGACGCGCAAGGCGCGCGGCGCGGGCGCGGTCTCGACGCTGCCGAAAAACCGTGTCGCGATGGCGATCGGCGTGTTGCTGCTGCTGATCTTTTCCAAGTACTTCTATCTCGCGAGCATCACGAGCTACTTCACGTTCTATCTGATGGACCGCTTCCATCTGCCCGTGCAGGTCGCCCAGGTGCATCTGTTCGTGTTCCTCGCCGCCGTCGCAGCAGGCACGATCATCGGCGGGCCGGTCGGCGACCGCATCGGCCGCAAGTACGTGATCTGGGGCTCCATCCTCGGTGTCGCGCCGTTCACGCTGCTCCTGCCGTACGCGAACCTGTTCTGGACCAGCGTGCTGTCGGTCATCATTGGCGTGGTGCTGGCGTCGGCGTTCTCGGCGATCCTCGTCTACGCTCAGGAACTCATTCCGGGCAAGGTCGGCATGGTGGCGGGCCTGTTCTTCGGCTTCGCGTTCGGGCTTGGCGGGCTCGGTGCGGCACTGCTCGGCCAGCTCGCGGATCACACCAGCATCAGCTACGTCTACCAGGTCTGCTCGTTCCTGCCGCTGATCGGCGTGCTGACGATCCTGCTGCCCGACGTCGAAGGCAAACGCGCGCGCAGTTGAGCGCGACGCCAGCAGCGCACCACGTACGGCCGGGTGCCCCGCAAGGGGCCCCGGCCGTTTTTATTACGCGCTTTCACAAATCCGGAAAAATGCCACCGCGAGGGCTAAACTTGTTTGGAGAGACGTCTCTGACCCAAGCCCGTCGCGCAGAACGAACCATCACGCGAATGCGGCGGCCGCGGCGTCATATCCCGAGTGCGAGGGGTGCATCATGAAAAGGCATGCAACAGCGAGCGTGGTGCTCATGGCGGCGCTGCTCGCCACGAGCGGCACGGCGCTCGCGTACCGGGGCGGCGGCGGCGGTGGCATGGGCTTCTATCACAGCGGCGGCGGTGGCTGGGGCGGTGGTGGTGGCGGCAGCTATCACGGTGGTTATAGCGGCGGCAGTAGCTACCACGGCGGCTACTACGGCGGTGGCGGATATCACGGCGGTGGCTATTACCACGGCGGTTACTATCACGGCGGTTATTACCACGGCGGCTGGTATCACGGTTACTACTACCACGGCGGCGGTTACTACGGCGGCTGGTGGGGCGGCTCGATCAGCGTCGGTTTCTGGTTCGGTCCGGGCTTCGTCTACGGCTATCCCTACTACGGTTATCCGTGGGTCTATCCGTATTACACGAGTCTCTATTACCCATATGTCTCGCCGGGCGTCGATACCTCGACGCCAACGCAATACGTCGAGCAAGGACAGGACGGCATGGCCAATGTCAGTGGCGGCGACGACGGCGCGCCGCCTCAACTGTCCTACTGGTACTACTGCAGCAAGGCGAAAGCCTACTACCCCTATGTGAGGACCTGCCCCGACGGTTGGGAGAAGGTGCCGGCGCGGCCGCCCGACAGTTGATCGGCACGCGGCCGAGCGCATCAACCGAGGCCGAGCCAGCCGCGCACGATATCGTCGCGCTGCGCGAGGTCCGTGGGCGTGCCCTCGAACACGATTGTCCCGTGCCCCATCACCGCGACACGATCCGCGAGTTCGTGCGCGAGCGCGAGCCGCTGCTCGATCAGCAACACCGCGACACCGCGCTCGCGCAGCGCGCGTAGACACGCACCGACGCGCGCCGCCATCGCGGGCGCCAGCCCTTCGGTCGGTTCATCGACGATCAGCAGATCGGGCGCGCCGACGAGCGCACGCGAGAGCGCCAGCATCTGCTGCTCGCCGCCCGACAATACGCCGGCCCTCGCGGCACGGCGTTCGCGCAGCACTGGAAAGAGCGCCCAGGCATCGTCGATGGTGAAGCGCGCGGCCTCACGGCGCGCTTGCGGCGCGAGTCCAAGTTGCAGATTCTCATCGACGCTGAGGCTCGCGAAGATATCTCGTTGCTCCGCCACATAGCCGAGCCCGAGCCGCGCGATCTCGAAGGTGCGCAAACCGTCGAGACTGCGGCCGGCAAACGCGCGCCGGCCCTCGCAGCGCACCATGCCCATCAGCGCCTTCGCGAGCGTCGAGCGGCCCGAGCCGTTGCGCCCCGCGAGCGCGAGCACTTCGCCCGCCTCGATGCCGAGCGTCACGCCATGCAGCGCCTGGCTTGCGCCATACCACGCGCGCAGCGAGCCCACTTCGAGCAGCGCGCTCATTGCGCCCACCCGCTGCCCAGATACGCCTCGCGCACCGCCGCGTTCGCGCGGATTTCGGCGGGCGTGCCAGTCGCGATCATGCGGCCCTGCACGAGCACCGACACGCGATCGGCCAGACCGAACACCGCCTCCATGTCGTGCTCGATCATCAGCAGCGTCTTGCCCTCGGTCGTCGCGCGGATCAGTTCGAGCGCGCGCTGCGCCTCGGCGCGGTTCATGCCGGCGGTCGGCTCATCGAGCAGCAGCGTGTGGGCGCCACCCGCGAGCGCGAGCCCGAGATCGAGCGCGCGCTGCTGCGCATAGCTGAGCGTGCCCGCGAGGACGTGCGCATCGCGCGCGAGACCGATCGCGTCGAGCACGCGTTGCGCGCGCGCTTCGACGACCCGCGAGCCGATCCAGCGATGCCACGCGCGCACGCCGTCGCGCCCCGAGGCCAGCACGGCGCAACGCAGGTTGTCGAGCACCGACAGTTGCGCGAAGACGCTCGTCGTCTGGAAACTGCGCGCCAAGCCGCGCCGGCCGATCGCATGAGGCGCGAGCCGGGTGATGTTCGTGCCGTCGAGTTCAATGCGTCCGCCGCTCGCGCGCCGCTCGCCGCAGATCGCGGCGAACAGCGTCGATTTGCCCGCGCCGTTGGGGCCGATCAACGCGTGCCGCTCGCCCGCGCGAACGCGCAGATCGACGCCGCGCAGCACGTGCGTATCGCCGAAGCGCTGCTCGACGGCGTGGAGGACGAGTGCTCCGCTCATCGGCCGCCCTCCCGCAGTGCGCGCGCAGCATGTCGTGCCCGCGCGGCGGTGAGCCACGCGATGCTTGCGAGCGCAACGATGATGAACGCCAGCCCGATGCGAGTGGCCAACGGCAGCGCAACGACGCCGCTGGCCGCTTCGCCGAGCCCCGCGCCGAAGCGCGCTGCGTAGGCCCACTGCACCGCGCCAACCAGCGCGCAGGCCCCGGCGACGATGGCGAGCGCACCTGCGAGCCACATCGTCAGGCAACGCCGCCAACCGTGCACACGTGCGAGCGTACGCTGCCGATGCACCCACCCCGCGAGCCCGTCAGGCGCGACCAGCACCACGACGATAAAAAAGAGCCCTACGTAAAGCAGCCACGCGCGCGTCACGCCCGCGACCACGACGCTGAACAGCACCCACACGAGCGAGCCGAGCACCGGCCCGAAGAACGACGCCGCGCCGCCCGTCACGGTCGCGATCAGCACGGCGCCCGAGCGCATCATGCCCACGCTTTCGGAGGCCGCGAGTTCGAGATTGATGAGCGCGAGCGTGCCCGCGATGCCCGCAAAAAAGCCCGCCCACACGATCATGACGGCGCGCACGCGCGCATTGGCGATGCCGAGCGCCGCCGCGCGCACCGGGTTGTCGCGCACGGCGTTGGCGAGCCGCACGAACGGCGAACGCGTGAGCGCGAAGATCGCCGCGCACGCGAGCAGACACCACAGCACGATCAGCGCGTAGGCCGCGCGATCGGGGCCGAAGCTCAACGCGCCCCACACAGGCCCGCTCGCCCGGTCGATCGCCACGCCCGCCTCGCCGCCGAACCAGTCCGGCAGCGTCCATGCAGCGGCTGCGACGAGTTCGCCGAGACCGAGCGTGATCATCGCGAACGCGGTGCCTGCGCGACGCGCGAGCACCAGCGCGCTCAACGCGCCGACCAGCGCCCCGCCGATACCGCCCGCGAGCGGCAGCAGCGGCAACGGCACGCCGCCCAGGTTGAAGAGCCGCGCGGCCACCAGTGCGCCGATGCCGGCGGGCGCCGCGTGCCCGAGCGAGAGCAGCCCGGTCTCGCCGAGCAGCAGGTTGTATGAGAGCGCGAACACGATCATCGTCGCGGCCTGCGCGAGCGTCGCGTACAGCCAGCCTTGCGGCACCCACGCGCTCGCACCGGCCGCGCTCACTAGCGGCGGCACGACGAACAGCGCGGCGAGCGCGAGCCACGGCGCGATGGCGCGCCACCTCGCGGCAGAGGTGCGCTCAGGCATCGTCACCACGAAGCCCGAGCAGACCTTGCGGACGCACCGCGAGCATCGCCACCATCACGAGATACGGCAGCAGCGGCGCGATTTGCGCGAGTGAAAGTGCCGACCACGATGGCGCGAGCGTCACGCCCAAGCGCGCGCCGAGCCCGCCGAGCGAGGCATCGCTCGCGGTGGCGAAGGTCTGCAGCAGACCGATCGCAAGCGACGCGACGAACGCGCCGCCGAGCGAGCCCAGCCCGCCCGTCACGACGACGACGAACACGATCGAGCCGACCTGCTCGGCCATCGACGGCTCGACGACGAACAGCGGCGCCGCGACCACACCGGCGAGCGCGGCGAGCGCCGTGCCGGCCGCGAACACCATCGTCATCACGCGCGGCACATCGTGGCCGAGCGCTTCGAGCGCGCGCGCATGGGTGAGCGCGGCACGCACGACGAGACCCGTCTTCGAGGTCCGCAACAGCGCATAGAGCGCGGCGAGCATCACCGCGGCGACGACCATCATGAACGCGCGATAGCGCGAGAACGCCGCGCCGTACACGGTGAAGAGCGGCCCATCGAGCGCCTGCGGCACGCCCAGCGTGAGCGGCTGCAGTCCCCAGGCGAGCTTCACCAGCTCGCCGATCACATAGGCCGCGCCGAAGGTCAGCAACAGCGCGTTGAGCGGACCGCCCGCACGCACGCGACGCAACAGCGTGCGTTCGACCGCGGCGCCCGCGAGTCCCACGAGCAACGGCGCGACGGCGAGCGCCCACCAGAACCCCAGCACGCCCGCGAGCGCCACGCCGAGATACGCGCCGAGCATGTAGAAGCTCGCATGCGCGAAGTTGAGCACGCCGAGCATGCTGAAGATCAGCGTGAGCCCGGCGCACAACATGAACAGCAACAGCCCGTAGCTCAGGCCGTTGAGTGCGTCGATCGTGAATTGCTGCATTCGCTGTGTGCTGTGCGCGGTGGTCAGTGCGGGGCGACGACGAGCGATGCCAGCGCGGCATGCAGCGCATCGGGCAGCTTCGCGACCGGCCGGCGCGTCTCGCGGTCCACGTAGACATGCACGAAGTGCCCCTGCGCGGCGGGCTGCCCGGCGCCTTCGCGAAAAATGCCGACCTCGTAACGCACACTCGACTTGCCGAGCCGCGTGACGCGCAAGCCCGCCTCGATGCGCTCGGGAAACGCGAGCGACTCGAAGTAGCCGCACTGCGTCTCGACCACGAGTCCGAGCACCGTGCTGTGCTCGATGTCGAGCGCGCCCGCGCGGATCAGATACTCGTTCACGACGGTGTCGAAATAGCTGTAGTAGACGACGTTGTTCACGTGACCATAGACATCGTTGTCGTTCCAGCGCGTCGTGATCGGCAGGAAATGGCGGTAGGCAGTGCGCGGGAGGGCGACGGGTCGGTTCATCGGCAGATCGTTCCGTAAGGGGCGAAGCGTTATTGTCCGGGCCGCTCGACGAACTCGAACGGCAGGCCGCGCCGGCGCATCCATTCACCGAGCGCGAGGCCCGTGCCGGCGCGCCACGGCCGCAGCTTCGCCGGCTCGACGAGCCGGTATTCGAGCAGCTCCGGCGACAGCGCGATAGTGCCGGACGCGCGCACGTGATACGCGATGATCAGCTCGTTCTTGCGGATGAATTCGTAGACACCGATCAGCTCGGTGCTCTCGGTGCGCAGCGCCGTCTCTTCCTGCACCTCGCGCGCGACGCCCTCTTCGGGCGTCTCGCCGTTCTCGAGGAAGCCGGTGATGAGCGCGAACATGCCCTCCTGCCACGCAGCGTTGCGCGCCAGCAGAATGCGCCCCTCGTACTCGACGATCGCAGCAACGACCGGCAATGGGTTGTTCCAGTGCACGTAGCCGCAGGTCGGGTCCGGGCAGGCCTGACGCAGCCGGGCGCCTTCGTGTTGGGGATCGCTGCGCTCGACGAGCGGCGTGGCACAACGGGGACAAAATCGGTGGTCGGTCATCACGTGGGGCGGGGTGTTGGCTTGTGGCACTTCGCGGCGCCGCCTGCGTGGCGACACGCGGCGGCCTTGTCGTTCAAGGCGAATTCGATCGTTATCGCAGCATTCCATGAGACCGCGCGTAATCGCGCAGCGCCTCGTTCATGCGCGTCTGCCAGCCATCACCCTCTGCCTTGTAGGCATCGATCAGGTCCGTATCCACCCGGATGCTGATCGGCTTTTTCTCCGAGCCGCGTGGTCGGCCACGGCCGCGCTTGACTAACGCACCGCCGACGTGCTCGTCAGCTTGCTCGAAAAAATCATCGCCCAGCTCGGGAATATCATCGTAGTCGGTGCCAGCTGGTCGGCTTGCATCAACCTTCTTCAAGTCGCTGCGCAAAGCGCGTTTGTTCGCGTTCATTTGCCTTCCTCATTGAAATCACGTGGCGAGCATCGCCGCGCTGAGTCCACACCACAATCACCATCCGGCCTGCGAGATGTCCTACCGTGACAATCCGCTTCTCGCCGTAGTCGGCCCGGTCGTCAATCTGGTCGAGCGTTCGGCCTTCGAATACGAGCGCCGCATCCTCAAATGCAAGGCCGCGCTCGCGAAAGGTCCGGTCGCGCTTCGCCGGGTCGAAGGTGATCTCCATCTTTTTATTGTATATACAGAAATATACCAAGGCAAGGATTTTTCGTATATACAGAGATGGCACTACAGAGATGCGCTGGATGGCGCGCCGAGGGCGCGAGTCGACACCGGGCCGGGGCTCGCACGAGCGCCGGCCGCGCCTCAAAACCCGCAGTTCCCCCTCGCCTGGGATCCGGTTTGAGGTCATTTTTGACACACATGACGCTTCGTGTCGTGAATCAACGGCGCCTCACGCATGCGGCGACTGTTGCGGTTTCGCCGCCGACACGCAACTCAGCGCGGTTGAACACCGGCATTGGCCCACCGAAAATGAACGCCGTCACCAGCGAGGGGCTGGATACGACTGTAGCGGCTGCCGCGGTTTCGCGTACGCACTTGTGACCTGCTACCTTCTTGCACGCCCCGCTCCAACCGCCCGCACGACCAGACCCACGGCCCCCACCACCAGCGCGCCCGCCGCGAGCGCCAGCGACGGCGAAAACGAGCCGGTCGCACTGGCAAGCGGCGCGGCGACCAGCGGCCCAGCGATCTGGCCAATCCCGTAGGCGGCCGTCGCATAGCCCATCAGCGCGGCCGCCTGCTCGCCGCGCATGCGGCGCGCCTCGCGCATCGCGAACAGCGTGATCGCCGTGAACGGCAGGCCGATCAACAGACTGCCGACCGCAAAACCGGCCGCATTCGGCCAGACGATGCCAAGCACGATCCCGAGCGCCTGCAGCAGATAGCAGCCCGCGAGCAGCAAGCGGCTGTCCCAGTGCAACGGCAAGCGCGCGGCGGCCAGCGCGCCGACGATCAATGCAAGGCCGAACATCGGCCAGAACAGGTCGGGCCACGCGGAGCCCGGCAGCGCGTGGCGCGCGATCACGGGCAGAAACGTCGCCGTGATGATGTAGCCAAAACCGGGCACGCCGTAGAGCAGCACGAGCCACGCAGCATCGACGCGCGAGGCCGACACGGCCACGCCCGGCTGCGCGGCCGCGCTGGACGCGACATTCGGCTTGACCACGCCCGCGCCGCGCCCGAACACCGGCCACACGAGCACCGCCAGCAGCGCCGAAACCACACCGAAGCCCAGCCAGCCCGCATTCGCGCCCAGGCCGCCCGCCGCGCTGACCAGCAGCCCGGTCGCGACGATCCCGACGCCGGGGCCGGTATAGATCACGCCGCTCCATTCGGGCGCGCCGAGTTCGGCGAGCCGGCGCAATCCCCACTGCGACGCGAACACGAAGGTCCACGCACTCACCGCCCCCGCCACGAGCCGCACCAGCGCCCACATCCAGAAGTGCGACGTGAGCCCCATCGCCAGCGTGAGCAGCACGGTCGCCGCGAGGCCGCCGCGCACCATCCGCGCGGGCGCGATGCGCAGCGCGGCGCAGCTCACGGCACCGAGAAAATAGCCGGCGTAGTTCATCGAGGCCAGCCAGCCACCCTCGCGCAGGTTGAGCGAGCCGTCATGCAGCATCAGCGGCAACAGCGGCGTGAAGGCGAAGCGGCCGACGCCGAGCGCGACCGCCAGCGTGACCATGCACGCGAGCCCCGCGCGGCGCGCGGCCTTGTCGCCTTGCGGCGCGGCGAGTGAGCGGGAAACGAGTTGGTTCATGGGACAAAGCCGGACGAGGTGCCGCACAGGCGGCGAAAGAGACGGAGCATCGCTCCACACCTCGATGTTAGGCGCCCCATCCGTTCACGAAAAATGAATTATCATGAACTGATCCATCCCGCAGAGAGAATCATGGATCTTGCCGCCCTGGCCATCTTCCGCGCGGTCGTGCGCGAAAACGGCGTCACGCGCGCCGCCGCGAAGTTGAACCGCGTGCAGTCGAACGTGACCACGCGCATCAAGCAGCTCGAAGAGCAGCTGGGCGCCGAACTGTTCACGCGCGACGGCCGCCGGCTCGTGCTCACGCCGGCCGGCGAAACGCTGCTGCCCTACGCCGAACGGCTGCTCGCGCTCGCCGACGAGGCGCGCCACGCCGTCAAGGCGGGCCGCCCGTCGGGCCGCTTGCGACTCGGCACGATGGAAAGCGTGGCCGCCTGCCGGCTGCCCGCCGTCCTCGCGCGCTATCACCAGCGCTGGCCCGAGGTCGGGCTCGAACTGGAGACCGGCACGACCGGCTGTCTGATCGATCGGGTGCGCGAATTCGAGGTCGATGCGGCGCTCGTCGCCACGCCACCCGACGGCGCGCCGGCCAGCCCGCTGTTCGACTGCGTGCCGGTGTGGCGCGAGGAACTCGTGCTGCTCACGCCGCGCGGCCACCGGCCGATTCGCGCGCCGCGCGACGTGGCGCTTTCGACGCTCGTCGCGTTCGAGCGCGGCTGCGCGTATCGCAGCTATGTCGAGCGCTGGTATCTGCAGCAGGACATCCGGCCGCAGCGCGTGCTCGAACTGGGCTCGTACCACGCGATCGTGGCCTGCGTCGCGGCGGGCGCGGGGGTTGCCGTCGCGCCGCGCTCGGTGCTCGAACTGCAACGCGGCCTCGATGAAATCGTGGTCCATCCGCTGCCTGAAATCGGCGCCATCGATACCCTGCTCGTCTGGCGCCGCGGGCACCTGTCGCCGGCGCTCGATGCGCTCAAGAATGAATTGCTCGCCGATGCCGGAGGCGGCGCGGCGACCGTCGTCCCGGATGTCGCGAGGTCAGCAGCGCCGGTCTGACCGCGCAGCGCCCAAAAACAAAACGGCCACTCCGCAAGGAGCAGCCGTTCGGTGTCACGTCTACCGCGTCGAATCAAGGCGGCCCTTCTGCGAAGGACCGCAGCGCCATCACAGCAGCGCCTGCACCCAGCCCGTCACGCCCGCGAGCGCGGCCGGCAGGTTGGCCGGCTCGGTGCCGCCCGCCTGGGCCATGTCGGGACGTCCGCCGCCCTTGCCGCCCACCTGCTGGGCGACGAAGTTGACGAGTTCGCCCGCCTTGACCTTCTTGCTCGCGTCCGCCGTCACGCCCGCGATCAGGCTGACCTTGCCGCCCTCGACCGAAGCCAGCACGATCGCCGCGCTCTTCAGCTTGTCCTTGAGCTTGTCGACGGTCTCGCGCAGCGTCTTGACGTCGGCGCCTTCGAGCGTCGCCGCCAGCACGTGCACGCCGCCGATCTCGACCGCGCGGCCGACGAGTTCGTCGCCCTGGTTCGAGGCGAGCTTCGACTTGAGCGCGCCCAGTTCCTTCTCGAGCGACTTGACCTGGTCCTGCACCTGCGCGATGCGCTGCGTGAGTTCGGCCGGCTGGGTCTTGAGCGCCGCCGCCGCCGCATTGATGCGCGCGTCGAGTTCCTGCACGTAGCGCACGGCGTTGTCGCCGGTGATGGCCTCGACACGACGGATGCCCGCCGCCACGCCGCCTTCCATCACGATCTTGAACAGGCCGATATCGCCGCTGCGCGCGACGTGCGTGCCGCCGCACAGCTCGCGCGAGAAGCCCAGATCCATCACGCGCACTTCGTCGCCGTACTTCTCGCCGAACAGCGCCATCGCGCCACCCTTCACCGCGTCGTCGTACGACATCACGCGCACGACGCCAGGCGCATTCGCGAGCACTTCCGCGTTGACGATTTCCTCGACGCGACGGATCTGTTCATCGGTCATCGGCGCGTTGTGCGCGAAATCGAAGCGGGTCTTGTCCGCATCGACGAGCGAGCCCTTCTGCTGCACGTGGGAACCGAGCACTTCGCGCAGCGCCTTGTGCATCAAGTGCGTCGCCGAGTGGTTGCGGCCCGTGCGGGCGCGGCGGATCGCATCGATCTCGGCCTTCACGACGTCGCCGAGCTTGAGCGTGCCCTGCTCGAGCGTGCCGTGGTGGCCGGTCACGTCGGCCTGGACCTTGAGCGTATCGGCGACCGCGAAGCGCACGCTTGCGTTCGAGATCACGCCCTGGTCGCCGACCTGGCCGCCCGACTCCGCGTAGAACGGCGTGTGATCGAGCACGACGACCGCGTCCTGGCCGCGCTCGACCTGATTGACCGAGACGCCATCGACGTACAGCGCGACGATCTTCGCATCGTCGAACGCGATTTCTTCGTAGCCGTGGAAGGTCGTCTTCGCGCCCGAGTACTCGAGGCCTTGCGCCATCTTGAACTTGCCTGCCGCACGCGCCTGTTCGCGCTGGCGCGCCATGGCTTCGTCGAAGGCCGGTTCGTCGACCGACATGCCGCGCTCGCGGCAAACGTCGGCGGTCAGGTCGAGCGGGAAGCCGTACGTGTCGTGCAGCTTGAACGCGAGTTCGCCGTCGAGCACCTTGGCGCCCTTCGCGTCGAGATCGGCGAGCGCGCCTTCGAGGATCGACATGCCGTGCTCGATCGTTTCGAAGAAGCGCTCTTCTTCCTGGCGCAGCACGTCGGTCACGCGCGCTTGCGCGTCCTCCAGTTCCGGATAGGCGCCGCCCATCTGCTCGACCAGATCGGCGACGAGCTTGTGGAAGAACGAGCCCTTGCGGCCGAGCTTGTAGCCGTGACGGATCGCGCGGCGCACGATGCGGCGCAGCACATAGCCGCGGCCTTCGTTACCCGGGATCACGCCATCGACGATCAGGAACGAGCACGCGCGGATGTGATCGGCGATCACCTTGAGCGAGTTGTTCGTGAGGTCGGCGACGCCGGTCTCGCGTCCAGCCGCCTTGATGAGCGCCTGGAACAGATCGATTTCATAGTTGCTGTGCACGTGCTGGAGCACGGCGGCGATGCGCTCGAGGCCCATGCCCGTATCGACGCACTGCTTGGGCAGCGGCGTCATGTTGCCCTGGGCGTCGCGGCTGAACTGCATGAACACGAGATTCCAGATCTCGATGTAGCGGTCGCCGTCTTCCTCCGGCGACCCCGGGGGCCCGCCCCACACGTCCGGACCGTGGTCGTAGAAGATCTCCGAGCACGGACCGCACGGGCCGACGTCGGCCATCTGCCAGAAGTTGTCCGACGCGTAGCGCGCGCCCTTGTTGTCGCCGATGCGGATGATGCGCTCGGTCGGCACGCCGACTTCCTTCGCCCAGATGTCGTAGGCCTCGTCGTCTTCCTGGTAGACGGTGACCCAGAGCTTGTCCTTCGGCAACTGGTAGGTCGAGGTCAGCAATTCCCACGCGTAGTGGATCGCGTCGCGCTTGAAGTAGTCGCCGAACGAGAAGTTGCCGAGCATCTCGAAGAACGTATGGTGACGCGCGGTATAGCCGACGTTTTCGAGGTCGTTGTGCTTGCCGCCCGCGCGCACGCTGCGCTGCGAGGTGGTGGCGCGCGCATACGGACGCGACTCGGTGCCGAGGAACACGTCCTTGAACTGGACCATCCCGGAGTTGGTGAAGAGCAGCGTCGGGTCGTTGCCCGGCACGAGGCTCGACGAGCGGACGATCGTATGGCCCTTCGATTCGAAGAACTTGAGGAATTTCTCGCGGATTTCGGCGGCTTTCATGGCGTACTGGAGGCGGTCTTGTGCGTGTTCCAGGCTGCCTCGCAGCGGGACGCGCGAAGCGCGCGCGGCCGGTGGCGAAGCACTCTGGACTTGTCGGCGGTCTGGCGACCCGGTGACCCTGGCTAGCCGGTCGACTGGCCATGGCCCAATCGACCGATTATACGGGATCGCCGCACAGTCGCGGCGGCGCAACAGTCGAGCGCCGGGATGCATGTGCGCCGTGCTGCGGCGACGCCTCGAATGGGTTCGCGTGGCATCGCCCGTAGTTCCGCACAGCGAAACTATGTACCGAAATTAACCGCTATAGACGCAGATCAATTAAGATGCGCAGAAGCGGCCGTTGGGCGCCCCCGCAGCGCCAACGGCCTTGGCCTTCACGTTGGAGACACGGAACACAACCTATGGGCGCACTCAGCCATATCCGCGTACTGGACCTTACCCGCGTGCTCGCAGGACCGTGGTGCGCGCAGACCCTCGCCGACTTCGGCGCCGACGTGATCAAGGTCGAGCGCCCCGGCGCTGGCGACGACACGCGCCACTGGGGCCCTCCGTACCTGAAGACGCCGGACGGCCAGGACACCGCCGAGGCCGCGTACTACCTCGCGGCGAACCGCAACAAGCGCTCGATCACGCTCGACATCGCCACGCCCGAAGGCCAGCGCATCGTGCGCGAACTTGCGCGCGAGAGCGACGTCGTGCTCGAAAACTACAAGGCCGGGCAGTTGAAGAAGTACGGCCTCGACTACGAGTCGCTGCGCGAGGTTAAGCCCGATCTCGTCTACTGCTCGGTAACGGGCTTTGGCCAGACCGGCCCCTACGCGTCGCGCGCGGGCTACGACTTCATCGTGCAGGGCATGGGCGGCTTCATGAGCATCACCGGTGAGCGCGAAGACCTGCCTGGCGGCGGTCCGCAGAAAGCCGGCGTCGCGATCGCCGACCTCATGACCGGCATGTACGCGACCATCGCCGTGCTCACCGCGCTCACCCACCGCGACCGCACGGGCGTTGGCCAGTACATCGACATGGCGCTGCTCGACGTGCAGGTCGCGATGCTCGCGAACATGAATTCGAACTACCTCGCGAGCGGCAAGCCGCCCGTGCGCTGGGGCAACGCGCACCCGAACATCGTGCCGTACCAGACCTTCCAGACGAGCGACAGCTGGATCATCGTCGCGGTGGGCAACGACGGCCAGTTCCGCAAGTTCGTCGACGTGGGCGGCCAGCCCGGACTCGCCGACGACGAGCGCTTCGCGACCAATCCCGAACGCGTGCGCCATCGCGACACGCTCGTGCCGATCCTCGCGGAAATGGTCCGCACGCGCAGCAAGCAGGACTGGATCAGCGCGCTCGAGGCGGCAGGCGTGCCGTGCGGGCCGATCAACGATCTCTCCGAGGTGTTCGCCAACGAGCAGGTGATCGCGCGCGGCATGCAGGTCGAATTGCCGCACCCCTCGGGCGCGACGGTCAAGCTCGTGCCCAATCCGGTGAAGATGAGCGCGACGCCGCCGCGCGTGGATAGCCCGCCGCCGACGCTCGGCGAGCACACGGGCTCGGTGCTCCACGATTTGCTCGGCTACGACGAGCAGCAGGTCGCCGCGCTGCGGGAAAAAGGCGTGATTTGAAGGGTGGCGGGGCGGGCGGGGCGGGCGCGGGACGCGCCGGCCGGATGCGCGTCATGGCGTGGGTTTGTCATTGCGGTGCTTGGGTGTTCAAGTGCTCGAAGGCTCAAGCACTTCAAGCGCTGCGGCACTCCGGCACTCCGGCACTCCGGCACTCCGGCACTCCGGCACTCCGGCACTCCGGCACTCCGGCACTCCGGCACTCCGGCACTCCGGCACTCCGGCACTCCGGCACTCAAGCACTCGGGCACTCGGGCACTCGGGCACTCGGGCACTCGGGCACTCGGGCACTCGGGCGGTCAGGCGGTCAGGCGGTCAGGCGGCCAGGCAGCCAGGCAGCCAAGCAGCCAGGCGCTCGTGCGCTCAGCCATGCAGCCAGGCACTCAAGCCCCGCTCCCCGCCTCCCCCCGCGCCAGCGCTTCCAGCCACTCGATCCCCTGCGGCCAGTCCCCTAGCCCGCTGTCGGCATTGATATGGCCCCGCGCACCGAGATCGACCCAGCGGCTGCCCCACGCCGCCGCGCAGTGCTGCGAAAACGCCACACCGCCATACGGATCGTCGCTGCTCGACACGACGATGCTCGCAAACGGCAGCCGCTCGCCCGGCACCGGCGCGTAGCCGCTCGCATCGGCCGGAAAGCCCGCGCCGGCCGGGTCCGGGAGCGCCACCAGCAAGGCCCCGGCGATCTTCGCGAGCGAGCTGGGCGACGCGCGCCGCGCCGCCCAGCTCGCCACCGTCAGGCAGCCGAGACTATGCGCCGCGAACACCACGGGCGAAGGGGCGGCAGCGACCGCCGCATCGAGCGCCTCGCACCATGCCGCGCAGTCGGGATGCCACCAGTCGGGCATCTGCACGCGCGCAAAATCCGCGTGGGCGCTTTCCCAGCGCGTCTGCCAATGACCTTCGCCCGAATTCAGATAACCGGGCACGACGAGTACCGTGCGTGAGCGCATCGAGGGAATTCTCCAGCAGTTGGACGGCCTCGCCTGTGCCAGGGCTGGCGCGGCTTGGCTCGTCAGGTAGAATGGAAGGCATCAATCGGGCGCTTGCGCCCACCCGGACGACCTTCCCCTTTTCGCATGAATACCGAACGCAACGACGCGCCTGCGGCATCCAATTTCATCCGCAACATCATCGACGACGACAACCGCTCCGGCAAGTGGGGCTCGCGCGTGGAAACGCGCTTCCCGCCCGAGCCGAATGGCTATCTGCATATCGGCCATGCGAAGAGCATCTGCCTGAACTTCGGCGTGGCGAAGAGCTATGGCGGCGTGTGCCACCTGCGCTTCGACGACACGAACCCGGAGAAGGAGAGCGTCGAGTACGTCAATTCGATCATCGACGCCGTCACGTGGCTCGGCTTCGAATGGACGAAGGACGGCGCGGAACAGCTGTACTACGCGAGCGACTACTACGACAAGCTCTATGAATTCGCCGAGCTGCTGATCCAGCGTGGCCGCGCCTACGTCGACAGCCAGTCGCCCGACGAGATGCGCGCGAACCGCGGCTCGGCCACGGAGCCGGGCAAGAACTCGCCGTTCCGCGAGCGCTCCGTCGACGAAAACCTCGACCTGTTCCGCCGCATGAAAGCGGGCGAGTTCGAGGAAGGCGCGCACGTGCTGCGCGCGAAGATCGACATGGCCGCGCCGAATTTCAACCTGCGCGACCCCGTGATCTACCGGATCCGCTTTGCGCACCACTATCGCACCGGTGACAAATGGTGCGTGTACCCGATGTACGACTACACGCACTGCATCTCGGATGCGCTCGAGAACATCACGCATTCGCTGTGCACGCTCGAATTCGAAGACCATCGCCCGCTCTACGACTGGGTGCTCAACGAACTGGCCGATGCCGGCGTCTTCACGCGGCCGCTGCCGCAACAGATCGAATTCTCGCGTCTGAACCTCACCTACGCGATCACGAGCAAGCGCAAGCTGCTGCAACTCGTGACCGAAGGCCACGTCGACGGCTGGGACGACCCGCGCATGCCGACCATTGTCGGCGTGCGCCGGCGCGGCTTCACGCCCGAAGCAATCCAGTTGTTCTGCGAGCGCATCGGCGTGACCAAGGTCGATTCGTGGATCGACATGAGCGTGTTCGAAGGCGCGCTGCGCGACGATCTCGATGCCAAGGCGCCGCGTAGCGTCGCGGTGCTCGATCCGGTCAAGCTCATCATCGACAACTATCCCGAAGGCGAGACCGAGGACTGCACGGCCCCCGTGCATCCGCACCATCCCGAGCGCGGCCTGCGCACGTTCCCGCTCTCGCGCGAACTGTGGATCGAGCGAGAAGACTTCAACGAAACGCCGCCGAAGGGCTATTTCCGCCTGTTCCCGGGCAACAAGGTGCGTCTGCGCTACGGCTACGTGATCGAGTGCACGGGCGTGGACAAGGACGAGAACGGCAACGTGAGCGCCGTCCACTGCAACTACTTCCCGGACAGCAAGTCGGGCACCGAAGGCGCGAACAACTACAAGGTCAAGGGCAATATTCACTGGGTCAGCGCATCGCACGCATGCCCGGCCGAAGTGCGCCTGTACGATCGCCTGTTCCGCGAAGCGCAGCCCGATGCGGGCGGCCGCGAATTCCTCGAAGCGCTCAATCCGGACTCGAAGCGCATCGTGCGCGCGTATCTCGAACCGGGTGCCGCGAGTGCCGCGCCGGAAGACCGCTATCAATTCGAGCGCCACGGCTACTTCGTCGCCGATCGCCTAGACTCGAAGCCGGGCCAGCCGGTGTTCAACCGCATCGTCGGGTTGCGCGACAGCTGGGGCAAGTAACACACACGACGCCCGCAAACCCGGGCGATGGCACCATGCAAAAGGGACGGCGTTCATTCGCCGTCCCTTTTTTTATCCGCGTTTCAGAGCGTTTTGTGCAGTTCCGCGAGCGACAACGCGGTCTGAAAAAGCCGCGTGAGACTGCGGCTCGCGTAGCGTTCGACCTCGTCGGGCGAGGTCCAGCGGTACGCGTCCATTTCGGGAATCATCACGCCGTCACTGCGGCGCGGAAACATCGACGTGCAACGGCAACGCGACAGATCGAGTTCGTCGCCCGCCGCGCGCGCGCCGAACAGATGCAGGTCCTTGTCGCGGCGATAGGCGAAGCGCCCCAGATCGACGAGCCGCGCGGCATCGAGCGCGAGGTCCGTTTCCTCGAACATCTCGCGCAACGCGGTCTGCACTTCGGATTCGCCTTCTTCGCCCTGCCCTTTCGGAATATCCCAGTGATCGGTGCCGGTCGCGTGCGCGAGCAGCACGCGGCCCGCCGCATCGAGCAGCACGACACCACACGAGACGATCTTGCCCGCCGCCATGATCGCGCTCGCCGCGTTCAATGCGTCTTCTGGTAGATCCATGCCGTACCTTGCGTACGGCAGTAGCGCGGACGCAGCATCATCGTCTGGCCCTTGGCGTTCAGTGCGACGGTGGCGTCGCGGCAGGTGCCCTTGTCGTCCTTGACGGTGTTGCCTGGCGTGATCGTCGCGTCGATCTTGATGCTGTTGCCCGTGCCCTCGTTGGTCCAGTTCGCGCTCTCGCCGTCCTGCTTGTCATCGAGCACGGCACGCACCGCGCGGCCGAGCGATTCGTTGTCCTTCTGCTTCATGTAGGACGCGGGCGTGTCGTGGAGAAAACCCAGATTCGCGGCCTGCGCCACGCCCATGCCGGTCCCCAGCAATGCCGCCAATGCCAGGCGGGACAGGATTCGGACTCGCATCGATGATTCTCCTTTGAACTTGTGCAGATCGTGCTGGCTCGCGCTCGCGTGTCGAGCGCAACCGGTCCAAAAGGATAGCACGCACGTTTCGTCCCCAAGGTGCCGGCTGCCCACGCGCGACAGCGCGGGCCGAAGCCGGCTCGGCCAATTCAGACGTGTCTGATCGCGGCGCTCGATGCAAGTCCTTAAGCTCGATCGTTTCGAAGCACTCCCTCGCCTCTCCTCGCAGTCATTCATGAATTATTCATTCGCCCTGGTGCTCTTTTTCACCGTACTGGCGCTCATGAGCCTCGGCCTCGTCTTCATCAAAGCCTGCTATGTAAGCAGCGCGCGCGCATGCGATCGCGAAGTCGACGGTACAGCGCAACCTCGCACGTCCGCTCCCTCGAATCAGCGCGCAGCGCGACGCTAAGCGCAAGTCGCAGCCCTGCGCTTGAATTTCTCACGGGACAAAGATACTATAAACCATACTTTAGAGGTTTATCGTTTCTCACGTTGCTGGAGAGCTGTTCAGATGCTGACCAATCCCGCCGCGCCCCGCGAACTGCCGGAGCTGCCCCCCATCGACATCGCCCGGGTGCAAGCCTTCGTCCTGCGCAGCCCCGTGGAGACGCCCGTTCAAACGTCGTTTGGCATCATGCGCGACCGTCCGGCCGTGTTCGTCAAGGTGACGGATACCGAAGGCGCCGTGGGCTGGGGAGAGATCTGGTGCAACTTTCCTGGCTGCGGCGCCGAGCATCGCGCGCGGCTCGTGCAAACGGTGCTCGCGCCGTTGCTCAGTGGCGAAGCGCGGCGCGTCATCCATCCCGCGACGACCTTCGCCGATCTGACCCAGCGCACCACCGTCCTTGCGCTTCAATCGGGCGAGCTGGGGCCCATTGCGCAGTCGATAGCGGGCCTCGACCTCGCGTTGTGGGACCTGCATGCACGCCGTGCGGGCGAGCCGCTCTGGCGCCTGCTCGGCGGCGCCGGCGACACGATCCGCGTCTACGCCAGCGGGTTGAATCCCACTGGCGCCGGAAAACTCGTGGAGCAGCACCTTGCGCGCGGCTTCGACGCGTTCAAGCTCAAGGTCGGCTTCGGGCGCGAACGCGATCTGGCCAGCTTGCGCGAACTGCGCGCGATGATCGGTGCGCGCGCAACCTTGATGGCCGATGCCAATCAAGGCTGGGATCTCGACCAGGCGCTCGCCATGACGACGGCCCTCGAACCGTTCGCGCTCGGCTGGCTGGAAGAGCCGCTGCGCTGCGACCAGCCCATCGAGTCCTGGCAAGCCCTGCACCGTCACAGCACGATCACGCTGGCCGCCGGTGAAAACATCGCGGGCACCGAGGCGTTTCAAAAGCACATCGCGAGCGGCGCGCTCGGCGTGGTCCAGCCGGACATTGCGAAGTGGGGCGGCATTTCGGGCACCTGGCCGATTACCCAGGCGATCCAGTCCGCCGGTCTCTCCTATTGTCCGCACTACCTCGGCGGCGGCGTCGGCCTGCTGGCTTCGGCGCATCTGCTCGCCGCTGCGGGCGACAGCCAGGGCCGCGCGCGGCTCGAAGTCGACGCCAATCCGAATCCGTTGCGCTCCGTGCTCGCCGGGGCAATCGAACATCCCGAACAAGGGCGCGTGAAGCTCGGCGAAGCGCCGGGAATCGGCGCGCTCGATGGCATCGACGAACTGCTGCGCGACGCGAACCTGTTCGAGTAAGCCGCTACACGGCGCTTGCTTCCCCCTCTTCTGATCTGATCGGAGTCTTCGTTCCATGGATACCACTGTCACCGTGTACCCCGATACCGGCCTGTTCGTGAACAACGCGTGGCGCACGACAACGCGTCACGCGAGCGTCGTCAACCCGGCCACCGAACGCGAGATCGGCCGCGTCTCGCTCGCGAGCCGCGAAGACCTCGCCGACGCGGCGCAAGCGGCGCGCGACGGTTTCGCGGTGTGGCGCCGCATGGCCGCCTACGAGCGCGCCGGCATCATGCGCGAGGCCGCGCGACTGTTGCGCGAGCGGGCCGACGCCATCGCCAGCATGATGACCCAGGAGCAAGGCAAGCCGCTCGCCGAAGCCCGCATCGAAACGCTCGCGGCGGCCGACACGATCGAGTGGTTCGCCGAAGAGGGCCGGCGCGCCTATGGTCGCGTCGTCGCGCCGCGCGCGCCCCTCGTGCGCCAGATCGTGACGCGCGAACCGGTGGGCCCGGTGGCCGCCTTCACGCCGTGGAACTTCCCGGTCAACCAGGCCGTGCGCAAGATCGCGGCCGCGTTGTCGGCGGGCTGTTCCGTCGTGCTCAAGGGCCCCGAAGAAACACCCGCGAGCTGCGCCGCGCTCGTCCTCGCGTTCGCCGATGCGGGTGTGCCCGCCGGCGTGCTGAACCTCGTGTTCGGCGTGCCTGCCGAAGTCTCCGACTATCTGATCGCGCATCCGGCGATCCGCAAGATCTCGTTCACCGGCTCGACCGAAGTCGGCAAACTGCTCGCCTCGAAGGCGGGCCTGCAGATGAAGCGCGTCACGATGGAACTCGGCGGCCACGCGCCCGCGATCGTCTTCGCGGACAGCGACATCGCCAATGCCGCGAAGCTGCTGGCCGGCGCGAAGTTCCGCAACGCGGGCCAGGTATGCATCTCGCCGACCCGCTTTCTCGTGCAGGCATCGGTGCATGACGAATTCGTCGAGCATTTCTGCGAGGCCGCGCGCACCATCGCCGTCGGCAACGGGCTTCACGATGGCGTGCAGATGGGGCCGCTCGCCAACATGCGGCGCCTGCGCGCGATGGAGCAACTCACCGACGATGCGCTCGCGCACGGCGCCAAGCTCGTTCTCGGTGGCCGCCGCCTCGCCTCGCCCGGCTATTTCTTCGCCCCGACCGTGCTCACCCACGTGCCGACGAGCGCGCGCATCATGAACGAAGAGCCGTTTGGTCCGATCGTCCCGATCTCGAGCTTCGAGCACTACGATGACGCGCTCGCCGAAGCGAACCGTCTGCCGTTCGGGCTCGCCGCGTATGCGTACACGGACTCGGGCGCGGCGGCGCACAACCTCGCCGACGATCTCGAATGCGGCATGGTGTCGATCAATCATCACGGACTGGGCCTGCCTGAACTGCCGTTCGGCGGCGTGAAGGACTCCGGCTATGGCTCCGAAGGCGGCCCCGAGGCGCTGGAAGGCTATCTGGCGACGAAGATCGTTTCGGAGCGTCGAGCCGCCGCGCGTCGCTAATGGCGGCGGGAGCACGCGCGCGCCTTGCAGTATGATTCCGCTGGCCGATGTGCTTGGCGCCTCTGCCCTGCCTCGCGAACACGCGGCAGACGCGCCGGCCATCGGTCCTCCTCTTTCGCTTCGTATCCGTGCAATGCGCCCTTCCACCTCGAGTCCCATCCCGCTTTATCTCCAGATCGCCGATGAGCTGCGCGAGCGCATCGCGCGCGGGGTCTGGCGCGAGGGCGATCTGATCCCGACGCTCGAACAGATCGCCGCCGAGTTCGGCGTCGCGCGCGTGACCGCGCGTCAAGCGGTGCAGTTGCTGAGCACGGAAGGCGCGCTCACGCCGATGCGTGGACGCGGCACGCTCGTCAACGCGCTGACCGGTTCGCACAAGCCCTTGCATACGGTCACGAGCCTCGATCAGCTGGCCGACACGTATCGCGTCACCACACCCGAGTTGTTGACGATCGATGAAGACAGCGGCATGCCGCCGATTTGCGAAGCGGACGGCACACTCGCGAAGCGCTACGTGTACATGAAGCGCGTGCACTCGAAAGAGAACACGCCCTACTGCGTGATCGAAATCTATCTGGAGGCGCGCACCTTCGCGCGCGCACGCGAGCGTTTTCGCAAGGAGACCGTGATTCCGGTGCTGATGGCGCTGGAACCTCGGCCGATGGTGCGAGCCTCGCAAACACTGACGATCGGCAGCGCCGATGCCGATGCGGCCTGGCTGCTGCGCATCCCCGCCGGCGCGCCGGTCGCGCGCGTGCAACGCGTGCTGAACGACGCACGCGGCGTAGTGATCTACTACGCCGACGTGGTGTACCGGGGCGACGCCGTGCGCATCGAGATGGACATGGATCTCTGAGATCAGTACGCCATCAGATCCTTGTAGTTCTGCGGCGTGATCAATTTGAACGGCACGTCGATGGTGTTCTGCTGGACCTCGCCCGCCTTCATGCGCATGGCCAGATCGACGGCCGAGCGGCCCTGCTCCTTCGCATCCTGATAGACGGTCGCCTTCATCGCGCCTTTATCCATTTGCGCGAGCCCGTCCGGCGTGGCATCGACGCCCATGATGAAGATGCTCGCCGGAGGACGGCCGGCCTTGTGCAACGCGATGATCGCGCCGATCGCCATCTCGTCGTTGTTCGCCACGATCGCGTCGATCTTCTTGCCCTCGGCAAGCCACGTCCGCGTGATCGCGAGACCGCGTTCACGCGACCAGTCACCCACTTCCTCGGCGACGACCTGCATGTGGGGCTGACGCGCCAACACCTGCTTCACGCCCTCGGTCCGCTGGAGCGCCGCCGATGTGGTCACCCGACCCACCATGATCGCGACGTTGCCGCTGCCGTTCAACTGCTGCGCCACGTACTCGCCTTGCAGACGACCGGCCACGATATCGTCGGAACCCACGTAGCCGATGCCCTTGCCCATCGTCGTATCGGTGGGCTTGCGATTCAGGTAGACGAGCGGCACGCCGGCGGCGCGCGCATGATCGGTCATGTCCAGCGTGCCCGCACCGGTCACCGGCACGACCACGAGTGCATCCACGTGGTCGTTGGCGATCATCGAGGCAACCAGCTGGTTCTCGTGCGCCTGATCCGAATGTCCATCGCCGAACACCGGTTTCCAGCCGCGCTTGCGCGCTTCACGCGAGACCGCCTCGCGCAGCAAGGTCTGAAAGTTGTCGTCGAACCGGGCCATCACGACACCGAGCCTCGGTGGCTGTTGCTGGGCGAACGCGCGCGGCATCCACGCAGTGCCGATCAGCAGCGCCAGCACAATATTCGCGTACCTCATGGCACCGCCACACGGAAAACCGACACGAGCCCGGCGAGCTTGTCGGCCTGGTCGCGCAACGACGCCGCCGCCGAAGCCGATTCCTCGACGAGGGCGGCATTTTGCTGTGTCGTGTGATCGATTTGCTCGATGGCGCTCTGGACCGTCACGATGTCGCGCTGCTGAGCCTCCGACGACGAAGTGATCTCGCCGACCAGACTGCTCACACGATGAATCGCGCTGATGATGTCGTTCATCGAGGCGCGCGCGCCATCGACGAACTGGCCACCGGTATCGACACTCTCCACCGACGATTCGATCAGCGTCTTGATCTCCTTCGCCGCATCGGCCGAGCGCTGCGCCAGCCCGCGCACCTCGCTCGCGACGACGGCAAAGCCTCTGCCCTGTTCGCCCGCGCGCGCCGCTTCGACCGCGGCATTCAGGGCGAGGATGTTGGTCTGGAACGCGATGCCGTCGATCACGCCGATGATCTCGCGAATCCTCGTCGACGAAGCGGTAATCTCGCTCATGCTGCGCACGACATTGGACACGATCTCGCCGCCGCGCTCCGCCGCGAGAAAGGCCTGCTGGGAAAGTCCGTTGACCTGCGATGCAGTGGCCGCCGACTGCGCCGCCGCGAGCCCCATCTGGCTCATGTGCGAAGCCGTTTTCTGCACGCTGAAGGCCACGGTCTCGGTGCGCGCGCTCAGATCGAGGTTGCCTGCGGCGATCTCGCCGGAAGCGGTATTGACCGACTCCACGCCATCGCGGACCTCGGAGATCAACGTGCGCAAGCTGCCCGACATATCCGATAGCGATCGCACCAGCTTGCCCACCTCATCTCCACTGCGCTCGTTCATGCGCAACGTGAGGTCTCCGCTCGCCACGGCCTGCGCGAAACTCATCGCCTCGCGCAGCGGCACCGTGATCGAGCGCGAGACGACCGTCATGAGCGCCGCCGCGACGAGCGCCGTGAGCGCGACAGTGGCCGAGATCAGCCAGAGGGAGTGGCTTGCCGCATCGGTCGCTTCGTCGCCCGCGTTCGTGGCGCCGGTCTGGCTGGCCTTCGACAAGTCGTCGAGCGCAGCCGAAAGCCGTTCGAAGGTGCGTGCGCTGTCCTGCATGATGATGGCGCGCGCCGCGTTGGGCGACGCGTTGTCCACCTCGTCCTGGATCTTCGCGTCGAGCGCCAGATAGTCGCGCCATTGCGCGAGTGCGATGTCGAACATCTTGCGTTCGTCGTCGGTCAACGCGCGCGAGCCGAATGCATTCAATTGAGTGGACAGATCCGCGATGCTCTTTTGCAGCGCCGGCAAGACCTGATCGCGCTGGTCGTAGCGCACGAGGATCAGGGCAAATTCCTTGTTGCGCACCGTGGCGGCCTGATCGGCCATGCGCCGGGCGTCGAGCGCCGCCGGCAGCCATCGCGCGCTGATCGCTGCGGTGCCGGACGCGATGCGTGCGATGTGAACGCCGCCAAAAAGACCTACGAGCAGCAGACTCGCGAGTGCAACAGCGAGAACAATGTGAAGCTTGCGACCGACAGAAACCTGAGAGAGCAGTTTCAAGGGAATTCGAGCCTCCATACACAATGGCAAACCGCTGCGGCGAGCTTCAGGACGCGACTCGCCGCAGCGCCCAACCGTCAGAAGCGGTGGATGATGCCTGCCGCCACCGTGACCTGGCTGCGCGACGACGAGGGCGTTCCATTGAAGCCGTCACCGATCGACGCGGTCGCCGGAATGATCGACACGCCGTTGGTCCCGAGCGTTTGGCCGCTGGCGCGCTGAACCGCCTGCACCATGTAGAGACCGGTGCGCTTCGAGAGCGTGTAGAACTCCGCGAGCGAGCCTTGCTGATAGCGCGCGCTCTCCGTGATCCCGTTCGCGTTGGAGCTGCGCGTATAGCTATAGCCCGCCGCGAGATCCCACACCGTCGCGAGGTGCGCGTGGAAGACCGCGCCGAACGTGTTCCAGACGGCCGTCGACTTGAACGACGAGCCGATGCCCGGCAGATACTGAACGTTCGAGTACGAGACCGAGATGTCGTAGGCCGGATTGAACGTGTAGCCGCCGGTCACCGCGAAGCGGTTCTGCGCCGCTGCGGTTTGATAACCGTTGGTCAGCGCCGACACGCCCTGCTGGCCGTTGTTGGTCGCGGTGGAATTGGCACCCCATGCACCGCCTCCGGTCGTCGAGTTGTTGAAGCGCTCGAAGCCGGCGCCGATGCCGAACGGGCCCATCTGGTACTTCGCGCCCGCGCTCCAGCTCGCACCGTTGCTCATGCTGCCCGGCGTGCCGCCCAGCGCATACGACACGCTGGCCGTGAGACCGTGAATGGTCGGCGTCGTGTACAGCACCGTGTTGTTGGTCTTGTAGTCGGTATCGAAGTTGTCGATATCGCCCGGGTGCGCGCCCGAGAAGCCGGTCAGCCAGTTGGTGGGCGAGTTCGCCGAGACCATCCAGTAATAGGACATGTACTGGCGGCCCAGCGTGAGCTGACCGAAGGTCTGGTCCTTCAAGCCCACCCAGGCCTGCTGCGCGAACATGGCACCCGCGAACTGCGCATTGCCGTTGACCGAATTGAAGCGCGACATCAAGTTGAAAATCGCCGACGTCCCGCCGCCCAGGTCCTCACTGCCGCGCATGCCGAACTTGCTGCCCTCCCAGATGCCCGGCGACAGCTGCACGGCGCTCGCGCCGCCGCTCGTCGAGCCGAGTTTTGCCTGGCTGTTGGAATACGCGATGCCATTGTCGATCACACCGTAAAGCGTCACGCTGCTCTGCGCATGAGCGATGCCCGACAGCGACGTCGCACAGATTGCCGACAAACCCACGAACCACTTCTTTTTCAATTGCACAACGATCTCCTCTTCACTTTATCAAACGAAACAGCAAGCGGCCCGTCTCTTCACTGCGCTTGATTGGCAGTTTCGCCGCTAAATAGCATCACTAACTTTTGTATATGGAATAGTCGATGTGATTGACCCATCCTGTCGGGACTAACGCGCCGGATCAGCCAGCGTCGCGTTCGATCTCCTCGAGACTCAGGCCAGCGGTTTCCCGCAGACGGTAGACCGCAAACAGGCACGCACCGAAGCAGCAGACAGAAAACACACCGAACGCGGATTCAGCGCCCATTTCGAGCAGGACCGGGAACGACGAAGCGACGATGAAGTTCATGACGAACATGCAGAACGCTGCGGCGGACATGGTGCGAGCGCGGATACGCAGCGGCAGCAGCTCGGGCATCATCACCCACACGAGCGGCCCCCAGCTGAACGAGAACGCAGCCTTGAAGACAGCCAGCGCACCCACGGCCACCACGCTGCCAGCCGCCGTCGCGGGTCCGCCGAAGTGGAACACGCAGCCGAGCACCGCCATGCTCAGGGCCATGACGATGGCGCCGCCGATCAGCAGCGGACGACGTCCGATGCGGTCCACCACCCGCGCGGCGAAAATCGTCATGATGATCGACAGCACGCCGAGGCCGACGCTGTTCAAGAGGGCCGTCGATTCGCCGAAGCCCGCCGCGCGCAAGATGGTCGGCGCGTAGTAGACGATCGTGTTGATGCCCAGTGCCTGTTGCAGCACCGCGAGGCCGAACACGCTGATGACGGTCGGACGCAGCGCCTTGGAGCGCAACACATCGATCAGACGGATCTTCTGTGCGGTCTTGTTGGCTTCCTCGATTTCGCGCAGCGCGGCGGCCGCATCGGCCGGCGTGTTGGTGATTTCGAGCACGCGGCGCGCTTCATGCGCACGCCCCTGACGCACGAGCCAGCGCGGCGAGTCCGGCTGAAAAATCATGCCGATGGTCAGAAAGACCGACGGCACCGCTGCGAGGCCGAGCATCCAGCGCCACTGTCCATGCGAGGACAGCAGGTAGCACAGGACATACGAAATCAGAATGCCGGTCGCGATGGCCAACTGGTTCATCGACGCGAGGCCGCCGCGGATATGCTTGGGCGCGATTTCGGACAGATACAGCGGCACTTGCACCGTGGAAATGCCGATCGTAATGCCGATCAACACGCGTGCCGCGATCAGGCTCAGCGGATTCGGCGCGAGTGCGGACAGCACCGACGTCACGATGAACATGATGCCCGCGACGATCAACATCTTGCGCGCGCCGTAGCGTTCGGCGAGACGTCCCGTGCCGAACGCGCCGATCATCGCGCCGAGCAGCAAGCCGCCCACCACCAGACCCTGCAACTGCGCGCTCAGCGCCATGTCCTTGCGGATGAACAGCAGCGCGCCAGCAATCACACCGCTGTCATAGCCGAAGAGAATCCCGCCCAGCGCCCCGAAAAGGTAAGCCATGCGCGCGCGATTGCGCGAACGGCTCGGTACGTAGGTCAGCGTATCCGTTTGCATTGTTGTCTCACTCCAGTTCGTTTCAATTTTTGATTCGGCCGCTGGACGAGGCGCCCTCGCCGCCCGCGCCCATTAACCGACCACGGAAACCTGTGCCAGCCCCGCATCGACGATCATGTTCTGCCCCGTGATCGCCACCGACTGATCCGAGGCCAGAAACACCACCGCATCGGCGATGTGTTTCGTTTCGACCGGATACTTGAGGCACTGCAGCTCGATGAATTGCTTCGCATCGGCCGAATCGAACCAGAGCGCCTTTTGACGCTCGGTCAGCACCGGCCCCGGCAGCACCGCATTCACGCGAATGTTGTCACCACCCAGCTCGCGAGCCAGCGTGCGCGAGATGCCGCTGATCGCGGCCTTGGCGGCCGTGTACGCGATGAGGTTCGGACGACCGCGCAGCCACGAAATCGAGCCCAGGTTGATGATCGAGCCGCCGCCTTCGCGCGCCATCGCGGGCGCGACGCGCTGCGTCGCGAACACGTGATGCGTGAGGTTCGTGCGCAGCATGTCTTCCCAGAACTCGTGCGTGAGATCCGGCAACGCGCAGCGCTCGTCGCGACCGGCGTTGTTGACCAGCACGCGGATCGGCCCCAGTGCGGCGGCCGCGGCATCGAGCGTCGCCTGGTAGGCGTTCACGTCGCGGATATCGCAGGGTGCGAACCACGGCCGCGAGTCGGCCGGATAGCGCTCGCACAGCGCCAGACCCTGGCTTTCGCTCAGATCGCAGAACGCGACCTTCGCGCGCTGCGCGATGAAGGCATCGACGATGGTGGCGCCGATCCCCGACGCACCGCCCGACACGAACACGACGGTGTTCTCGAGTGAAGAATAGATCGCGCTCATCAGTAGGCCACCTTCATCGGCGCGTGGTCGGTGTTGCCCTTCATGCGGGCAAGCACGGCTTTGGCCTGCTGCAACATGAAGACGAGGTCGGAGCCGACGGCAACATAGTCATAGCCCATCTCGACGAAACCGTTGACCATTTCCGGCGACGGCCCCAGCGTGCCGATCGGAATGCCGACCGCGCGCGCGCGCTTCGCCGCGTCACGCATGCGATCCTGCACTCGTTCGTCCTGCAGATTGCCGATACAGCCGAGCGCCGCGGACAGATCGCCGGGACCGACGAACAACGCATCGACGCCTTCGACGGCCGCGATTTCCTCCAACTGGTCGATCGCTTCGGGCGTTTCGAGCTGCACGATGCAGGTCGTCAGATCGTTGGCGAGCTTCGCGTAGTCACTGAACGTGCCGTAGCGGCTCGCGCGATGGATACCGGCAAAGCCACGCTGTCCGAGCGGCGGATACTTCGCAGACGCCACGATGCGGCGAGCCTGCTCCGCACGTTGCACATACGGAAACATCAAAGTGCGTGCGCCGAGATCGAGCGCCCGTTTCACGAGCGCCGGATCGTCGCTGTTCGATACCCGCACGATCGGCGTAGCCGGCGTGCAATCGACGGCCTGCAGCATCTGCCAAGCTTCGCGAAAGTCGATGGGGCCATGCTCCATGTCGATCAACAACCAGTCGAAGCCGGTATGCCCGAGCGCTTCGGCATTGCTCGGCGTGCCGGCCATCAACCAGGTACCGAGCGCCGGCGTGGGGCGATCGAGCAACGCGCGGAACGCGTTGACCTCAGTTTGGTTCTTGCTCATCTGCAACCTCTACTATCAGAAAATCGACGGCTCGACAGGCTCGCTCCAGCCCGCCAGAAAATCAAAATCGCACCCCTCGTTCGCCTGCGTGACATGCTCGAGGAAGATCTTCGTGTAGCCGCGCGGCGGCATCTTCACGGTCGGCTTCCATTGCGCACGGCGCAGCGCCAATTCCTCATCGGAAAGGCGCACGTCGAGGCGCCCGGCAGCCACATCCAGATCGATCACGTCGCCGGTGCGGATCAACGCGAGCGGTCCACCGACGGCCGCCTCGGGCGCCACGTGCAGCACGCATGTTCCGTAGTGCGTACCGCTCATGCGCGCGTCCGAGATGCGCACCATGTCGCGCACGCCCTTCTCGATCAGTTTCTTCGGGATCGGCAAATTGCCCCATTCGGGCATGCCCGGTGCACCGAGCGGGCCCCCGTTACGCAGCACCAGCACCGTGTTCTCGTCGACATCGAGGTCCGGATCATTGATGCGCGCGTTCAGGTCGACCATCGAATCGAACACCAGTGCGCGGCCGCTGTGCGCCAGCAGTTGCTCGCTGGCTGCGCTCGGTTTGATCACCGCGCCCGAAGGGGCCAGATTTCCGCGCAGAACTGCCAGCGCGCTTGCTTCGCTCACGGGGTTCGAAACCGGCCGCACGATGGCGTCGTCGTCGCATTGCGCGCCTTCCAGATTCTCCCCCAGCGTGCGTCCGTTGGCTGTCCTGCATTCCAGCGACAAATGCGCATGAATTCGCTGCAGCAGTGCAGGAAGACCGCCCGCGTAATAAAAGTCCTCCATCAGATTCGCACCGGACGGCAGCACATCGGCCAGCACCGGAATGCCCTGCCCGATGCGCTGAATGTCGTCGAGCGTGAGCGGCACGTTCCCGCGTCCCGCGATCGCGATCAGGTGAATCGCAGCGTTCGTCGAGCCGCCCATCGCCATATACGCGGCGATGCCGTTGGCAACCGATTTCTCGTTGAAGAAGGTGGACGGCTTGAGATCTTCCCAGACCATCTCGACGATGCGCGCACCGCTCGCGGACGCCATGCGCATATGCGCCGAATCCATCGCGGGGATACTTGCGGCGTTCGGCAAGGTGAAGCCCATCGCCTCGGCGATCAGCGTCATCGTGCTCGCCGTGCCCATCGTGTTGCAGGTGCCCGGCGTGCGCGCCATGTGCGATTCAAGCGCAATCCATTCGCGCCCGCTCAACTGGCCCGCTTGCCGCTCGTCCCAGAACTTGCGCGTGTGGGTGCCCGCGCCGACTTTCTCGCCGCGATAGCGATCGTTGAGCATCGGCCCCGCCGGTACGAAGATACACGGCAGATCGGCGCTGAGCGCACCCATCAACAGGCCCGGCACCGTCTTGTCGCAACCGCCCAGCAGCACGGCGCCGTCGATGGGCAGCGAGCGCAGCAGCTCCTCGACCTCCATCGCGAGGAAGTTCCGGTAGACCATCGTCGTCGGCTTGACGAGCACTTCGCCGAGCGACATCGCCGGCAGTTCGAACGGCATGCCACCCGCTTGCAGAATGCCGCGCTTCACGACTTCCGCACGCTCACGCAGATGCGCATGGCAAGGCGACAGATCGCTCCACGTATTGACGATCGCGATGACCGGACGCGACATGAACTCCTCGCGCCGCAGTCCCATCTGTTGCAAACGCTGCCGGTGGGCGAACGAACGCGTGTTGTCGGGAGCCAACCAACGCTGACTGCGTAACTCTTCGAGTTGCTTTTTCTTCACGGTAAACCTGCCATCTGATTTCGGGTGCCGACGACGTTCGGCTTTTTTGTTACCACTCAAAGTTAGCGCTACTTTTGACGGAGTATCCGCGTCACCCTCCACTGCGTCAAATCGAATTTGCTAAGGATTTGCCCTGGGACTCGAATGTCGCCGGACCTTGATTGATCCGGTATCGGCGTGGGGAGAAATATGCGCACAGCCTGCACGCCATACGCGGCGGCGGCCCCGGCTATTGCAGCCGTTATGCGGGGAAAAATGCTGGGAAGATGCTGTCCTCGCCAACAAGGACAGCGCGCACGCGAGTCGGAGCACGTGCGCAAAATGGGTTGTTGCGTCCCGCCGACACGTGTGGAGGGATCGACCGGCGCAATGGTGTGCCCCGATCGTTGCCGGGGCACGCACTTCTATGGAATCAGGGCGGCGGTTGCCCGTTGCTGGTCCCGTACTATCGCGGCACAGCGCAAACGCTCACGTGCTTTTGCGCTCGACGATTTCATAGGACAAGTCATTGACGCGCCGAGGCGCGTCCTTTGCGGTCTCGCCGCCCTCGTCCGCCAGCGTCTCCAGAATGCGCAGCGCCGCAATGCGGCCGATCTCGTAGCGCGGTGGACGAACCGTCGTGAGCGAAGGCACGAGCTTGTCCGAAATCGACAGATCGCCGAACCCCATGATCGCGCAAGTCTCGGGAACGGGGATGCGCTCGTGGATACTGTGCAGCAACGCGCCGGCAGCGAGATTGTCGTTGGCGAAGATGATGGCGTCCGCCGGACGACGTCCACGGATGAGCGTCTCGAACGCATCGCGCCCTGCATCGAGCGGCGTCTTGAGCTCCGAACGAAACTCGAGCGGCGTCAGCCCCAACTCCTCCATCATCTCCGTATAGCCACTGGCGCGGCCGTTGGCGCCCACGTCGTCCTGGAACGTCGGATGGACGAACACAATGCGCCGATAACCGCGTCCATGGAGATATTTGACGCAATCGCGCCCGACATTGACATTGGAGAACCCGACCACAATCTGATTGGCCTTGGGCTTGTTGCTCCACGTATGCACGATGGGCACCCCCGACGAAGCCAGCATCTCCCCCGTCTTGCGGGAATGGCGCTGACTGGTCAGGATGATGGCCGCAGGCGCCCAGCCGAGAAACGCGCGGACCGCCGCCTCTTCCTCTTCCATCGAGTAATCGCTCGTGGCGAGCAGCAACTGATAGCCGTTCGAGCGCAGCGTATCGGTGACGCCCTGGACCGTTTCCGCATAGACGCCACCGGCCACGTGTGGAATCACCATGCCGATCGATTTGCCGCGTGCCGACGCCAGCGTGCCGGCAAAGACATTGCGGACGTACCCCGTCTCCTCGATTGCCGCAGCGATCTTCTTTTGAAGATCCGGACCCACCGTTTCGCGGCTGTTGAAATACCGCGAGACGGTCATGGCGGACACCCCCGCCAATGCGGCAACGTCATGCAACCTCGTGCGGCCCGCACCGCGTCGCTTGCGGGTTGACTGTGTCATGAACGTCCATTCCTTGCCAAGTTGACCAATGTTAAGCGCTAACATGATACTAGCGCAAAGTAGCGCTATTTTTAATTCGATCAACGGACTGTCGAACCCGTCGAGGAACACGACGAGCAAGCTGGAATGCGTAGTGCAAAGCCACGCCGCTGTGGGGGAATGTCCACGATGGGACGAAAAACGGCAGCGTCTGTGGTGGGTCGACATTCTTGCACCGGCACTGCACTGCTTCGATCCCGCGAGCGGCGAGAACCTCACGTTCAAGCTGCCCGAGCACACGGGCTGCTTTGTGTTGACGCAAGACGGCGGCTTTCTTGCCGCGATGCGCGACGGCGTGTGGCTACTCGACGCCCACTGCCGGCCGCTGCGACTCGCACGGAAGATTCTGGGTCGGCACCATCGACGAGACTCGCGCCAACAACGCCGGGGCCCTGTATCGCCACGATGGCGAGTGCCTGAGTGCTGTGAACACCGGCTTGCTGAATTCGAACGGCCTCGCCTTCAGCCCGGATGGACGATGGCTCTATCACGCCGATACCCCGCGTTTTTCGATCTACCGTCGAGCGTACGATGAAACGACCGGGCTCTGCGGTGAACGCGAAACATGGGTCGAGTTCGGTCCGTCCGCCGAGGCGCAACGCCGCCCCGATGGCGCCGCGATCGATGCCGAGGGCTACTACTGTCGGCCCTGTACGATGCCGGGCGCGTAGTGCGCATCTCGCCGGCCGGCGAGGTCGTTGCCGAGTTCGAACTGGCGGCCCGTTGCCCCACGATGTACGCGTTCGGCGGCCCCGACCTGCGAACGCTGTACGTCACGACCGCGCGGCACGGCCGCTCTGCCGGCGAACTCGACGCGCTGCCGCTGTCCGGCGGGGTGTTTGCAATGACAACCAAAGTGCCCGGCCTGATCGAGCCGCGCAGCAAGTTCGCGACGAGCGGGACCGATCATCACTAGCTGCTAACTCTGCCCGTGCAAGATAGCGCTCATGTCGGAAGGAAACGAGCGACTGCAGCGCGAAGTTCCGATGACGCATGAACCGCGGATCGACGTGAGATCCGCGGGTCCTCAACGTTCGCGCAAAATCGGAGTCAGAAATGGAAAAGCAACTCGAGAACGAAGCCACCACGCAAACCGCCAGCGAAACACGAGAAATCGACACGGTGATTCAGGCCGACATCCAGTCGAAGCAGGACTGCCGACTCCGTTACAGCTATTTGTCCGTGCTGGCGGGTTTCTGATCCAGGCCCGAGATTGAATTGATGGTCGGTCGCGACGCGAAGGCGCCACGCCGCGCGAGCGCGATTTCCTGTCGTGGCGTGCCAACAGGGATGACCTCCGTTTTCCCGTCACCACGCCACGTAGGAGCCTGTGAGCCTTCAGGCTGGCCGTTTCACTCGCCCGTCCATTGATACGGGCCAATGTTCCAGCTGGCCTGCGTAATAGGCGCGCCGAAGAACCCGTTGACTGCGGTCGCCGGAATGCTGCTGAAGATGCCGTGACCACTTGCATTGAACTGGGGTTGCGTATAGCCCATGAAAGCGGAGTACAGCGCGGGGCTACCCTGCAGCAGTTTGAAGTTGGTGTAACTGGTCGGGTCGGTCACCGCCGCTGTGAACGCGGCTGCCGTTTCGTTGACGAACTTCGGGTCGCCCAGGACTTTGGTTTGGTCGTTGACATACACCGACGGGTCCGTGCCTGGCGAGAGGAACATATTGCTGTTCCAGACCGGCATCGCACCGCCCACCGCCGTCTGTTTCAACGTGCCGATTCCCGCATGCCCAAAGCCTGCAAAGATATTGTTGTACAGATACGTGGTGCCGGAATTCAGCGTAATGGTCAGTTGCGTTCCATAAGGCGAGAAGGCCGGGCTGGACATGTTTGAAATAAACGCATTGTTGTAAATCCAGATATCCGTGCTTGCCGCACTGCCGCCGCCGACCGTCGCCGGAATTTGCGGATCGGTCCAGATCACATCGCCCGTGCGGCGACCATCGTTCACGCTGTAATTGAACCGGTAGATGACATGGGTATTCCCGCCCAGCACTTCGAGACCGGCACCGTAATTATTGACGTACGAATTGTATTCAATGACCACGTCCGTATTGCCGCCATCGACGTGAATGTTCGATGAATCGCCGACACCGTATGAACCCGAGACGAAGTTGTGCTCGACCGCGACATGGTTGCAGCCGACGACCCATGCGCCGCTCCCGCGATTCTGCATGTTGACCGCATCGCTCGTATTGACCGGGCTTTTCGCACCAGAATTGACGATGTTATTCCCTTGAATCAGCATGTTCTGCACGCGCTGCCCCATGAAACAACTGCCGCCATTGGTGGTGCAGGTGTTGTTCAGAACGCTGACATTCTGGACACTGTAAATCGGGTTCGCGCGGTTGTATCCAGTGCCGTTGTTCCTGCTGGAATCGACAAAGACCGCACCGAATCTGCCGTTATTGGTGAACGTGCTTCCACTGACGACGATGTCGCTGATCGTTCCGCTATTCGCTGTGTTCTCGATGGCGATGCCAGAGGTGTAATTGGCATCGAGAGTCGTCGAAAAGGCGTAAGGCGCTACCTCGTCGATCAGCAGGTTGTTAAACCGGAAATACGAGAGCGCACCGCCCGCGGCGTTCGCGACCAGAATGCCATAGATGTTCGAGGTACCCGCGGCGCTGACGGCGGTATTGTTGTTTCTGACGTGGAGGTTGTTGAATTCCACATATTGCTTGTCCTGAGCCAGAATGGTCGCGGCGAGGAACGAAGAAGAACCGGTGGCTCCTCCCGAGAGCATGGGCTGAACACAAGCCGATGTGCCCGCATTGTAATAACTGAATACGATCGGGCTACCTGCGGCACCGGAAGCGGGAACGACTAGTTGCCCGGGAAACGTATCGCCGCACCGGAACAGGACCTTGTCGCCTGGTTGAAGCGTCGTCAGCGCGCTCACCTTCGCGAGCGATTGCCACGGCGTCGCCATTGCGGTGCCACCGTTCGCATCGTTACCGGCGGCGCTGACGTAGTAGGTCGTCGCGTAGCTCGATGCGGCAAGCGTGCCAATGACCAGTGCCACCCCGGTTTTCAATGCTGTTTTTAAATGCATAAGTCACCTCTTTTCCAATGGAATTAACTGAAAGGCGCTTACTTTGCAATGCTTATCATATAAGCGCCTCAGCTACCCGGATCACACCAATGTTTCCTCGCGCTTCACGGGTCGCTCGACCGGTTCAGTCCGCGATTGCATTAGCGCTATCATCCGGGAGCAGTATCTTTGAATATTTTTGGTTGGTCAACCGATCCATACCAGGGGATTCTCCCAAGTTCCGGAGAAGCGCGCGACGACGGATGTGTGCAGTCAGACGCGTCTTGTCCTTGCCGGCGAGGACAAGAACGGCACGCGATGAAACGGTGATTCGAGAGGGCTACGCGAGAACTCAGCTAAACCACCGGCGGCTGCATCGCCGGCGAGCGGTCCGCACTGTGCGATGCGCGGCTCTTGCCGAGCCATTTAGCCAGCTCGCCCGCCGGCATTGCCTTCGCGTAAAACCAGCCCTGCGCATATTGCACGCCTTTCTCGAGCAGCCACTGCGCCTGGAATTCCGACTCGACGCCTTCCGCGACGATCGCGAGGCCCAGTGCCTGGGCCATGGCGATGATATGAGGTGCCACGACACTCGACGCCGTATCCTGTGCAATCGTGTCGACAAACGACTTGTCGATTTTCAGCGCATCGATCTCAAAGGTTTGCAGATAAGAGAGGCTCGAATAGCCCGTTCCAAAGTCATCGATATAAATCGGATGGCCTGCGGCCCGGAACGCCGCGACGACTCCACGCGTCGTATCGGCATTCATGAAACTGCGCTCCGTCGCCTCGATTCGTATCTGTCCGGGCGCGATGCCGGTCCCCGACAGCGATTTGGCCAGCAGATTCAGGAAGCGCAAGCTGCTCAGATCTTCGCTGCCCACGTTGATCGAAACGTAGAACGCGGGGTCCGCGGCCAGAAGCCCGCCAAGTTCCGCGATGGACTTCCCGAGCACGAGATCCGTCAAGGGCTGGATGAGATGGTTTTCCTCGGCGACCCGTACGAACACTTCGGGCGAGATGGGGCGTCCATGCAGCTTCCAGCGCACCAGCGCTTCGACACCCGCACATTCGTTGTCCGCGAGCCGGACGATGGGCTGAAACACGACATCGAGCTGGCGCCGCGAAATGGCCCATTCGAGCGTCGAGGCAAACGACAGCTGCCGCGTGATACGCCGATAGGCGAACCAGCCCAGCAGCGCCCCCACAATCACGCCGACCGAAAGCCAGGCGGCGAGGAGCTTCGGCCGGTCACCGACGACACTGCTGCGCGGAGACTTCACGACCACAGCGAGCGGCCGGGTCGAAGACTGGGCGACAGCATAGTTCCACTCATCGCTCTTGACGACACCGCCATGTTTCCACGCGTTGAGCATGTCGTCCGGGTCCGCGCCGGCCGACACGGCAAAGACTGTCCCCGTGGTGGTCTGGATCGCCGCAATGGGGCGTTTCGCCGGATCGATCAGGTCGACGTAGGCCGTGGGATCCATGGAAACATAGTGGCCGTTGCGGCCGATCTGGAGGTCCTCGCGCACATCGCTGAGCGGACTCTTCTGCCGGAACCACACGAGAAAACCGTCGTTGCTGCGATAGTCGGGCGCCGGCAACACGAGATCTTTTGCGCGTACGTCGCCGAGCAACGGGGAGCAAAGGTACTTGCCCTGGGCGTACGCCCCGGCATCCTGAACGTATCGATAGTTGTAAATGACCCGTGCGGCCTGTTCGAGGTTCGACGGCGAACACGGCGCACCCGGTTCCCGGTCGAGATCGGACAGCGCGGCAAAGGCCTGGTAGGTGACCAGATCCGCGCGCATGTTGGCCTTGTCGGCGAACTCGCGGATGTCCGCCCGGTCCCGGCTTTCAACGTCTTTGTTCGCGAAGTAGAGACTGGTGAGCACCGGTCCGATGGTCGCGAGACACCCAAGGGCAATCGAAGCCGAAATCAGCGTGATGCGCTTGATCATTCCGGGCCCCCGTCGTGGAATGTTTGGGGACGAACGCAGCGCGAGCGTGCCGGCTGCACGCGTCAAATGTGGGTGAATCCGGACTGCCAGTCAAGCATAGCCCCCAGCACCCTGTTTTCAACACGATATCGGGTTCCATCGCCAGTTGCTTCTTGTGCGCGTCGCCGGTCGGCTGGATAGCCGGTTTGCAAACATTTATGCTTTAACCGCGATATTGCCGGCTCGCGATGACGGCATGCCTTCGGCGACGACAGTAATATGTCGCTTACGGTCCTGAAGGTAGTACCGGCCGTGCGCTGCCACTCGCGTAGCGCCGCGCCGTTGTACGAGGTCAAAGACGATGCGCAGCCGTCCAGCGTTCGCATGGGTGAGTTCGGCGATTGTTGCGCTAAGCGCAGCGGCAAGCGTCGCCGCGCAAGCCGAAGAAAAAGCGCCGCTCACTTTCATCGATCCATCCGATGGGCAACTCGACCTGAGCGATTTCCTGCTCAAGCACGAAGGAGCGCTGCCCGTGCCCATCGTGATCACCGAGCCGGCCGTTGGCTACGGCGCCGGCCTCGGGCTGCTGTTTTTCTCCGGACCCATTGCCGAGGCGGCCGCGGACTCGACAGACCCTCAGCCCACGCGTAGTCCACCGAATGTGACGGCGCTCGGAGGCGTCTACACACAAAACGGCACATGGGCCGCAGCGGCCGCCCACTTTCACACCTGGGACAACGACCGATATCGTTATCTCGGCGCGGTGGCCAAGGTCGACGCGCATCTCGACTATTTTGGCCAGACCAGTCAGCCGCGAGCCTATACGCTCATGGGGGATGCGCTGCTGCAGCAATTTCTGGTGCGGCTCGGCGATAGCCGCTGGTATGGAGGCGTGCGCTATATCTTCTTCGACTCGACGTCGAGTTTTGCCGGCGGCAACATACCGCCCGGCATTCCCGGCTTCGCGAGGAACCAGCGCATCGGCGCCGGAAGCCTCATCCTCGACTACGATTCGCGCGACAACATTTTCTATCCGGCCTCCGGCACCTTCGCCGAATTCGAGACGCAGTTCGCTCGAAGCGGCTTCGGCGGAACGCAGAACTACGACGTCTACGCCGCCCGCGCCTTCAAATGGTTCCCGCTCGGGCATGCGCTGACACTGGGACTGCGCGTCGACACCCGGTTCTCGACCGGGTGTTGATTTGCACCGAATCCGGACCCAGGATTTGCATCGAATACTGACCCACCCTTTGATCCAGTTTTAGGGTTCAGGTTGGGTGTTTCGGGGTTCGCTTTCTCTCCTTTTCAGGCTGTGTCGTGCTGTTTCTGAAACGATAGCTATCGTTGCCGGTTTCTACAATGTGACAGTGGTGCGTGAGCCGGTCGAGCAGCGCCGTGGTCATCTTCGCGTCGCCGAAGACGTTAGCCCACTCAGAGAAGCTCAGATTGGTTGTGATGACGACGCTCGTGCGCTCGTAGAGTTTGCTCAGCAGATGGAAGAGCAAGGCGCCGCCGGTCTGGCTGAACGGCAGATAACCCAGTTCGTCGAGGATGACGAGGTCAGCGTACATCAGACGCACAGCCAGTTGCCCGGGCTTTCCGGTCAGCTTCTCCTGCTCAAGCGCATTGACGAGTTCAATGGTGGAGAAGAAGCGTACGCGGCTTCGATCATGTTCGATCGCCTGCACGCCAATCGCCGTCGCCAGATGCGTTTTGCCCGTGCCCGGTCCGCCGACCAGCACGACGTTGTGTGCCGATGTCATGAACTCACACCGGTGCAACTGACGCACGGTTGCTTCGTTGACGTCGCTGCAACTGAAGTCAAAGCCGTTGAGATCCCGATACGCCGGGAAGCGCGCGACCTTCATCTGATAGGCCAGTGAACGTACCTCACGGGCCGCCATCTCCGCCTTGAGCAGACCTGCCAGAACCAGCGATGCCGACTTGTATGCGGGGGAATCCTGCGCGGCCAGCTCGCCCAGCGCCTGGGCCATGCCGTGCAGCTTCAGTGACTTGAGCATTTCCATCATGGCGTCAGGCTGCATGATGATCCTCCCTGCCTCTCAGGTCGTCATAACGGCCGACGTTGGCTTGCGGCTCGACGCGCAGGGCGAAGGCCTGAGGCGTCTGCAGCGGAGGCACCGGTGCGCCGTCAAGCAGCCGGCTCAGGAAGTTCATCACCGTCTGCTTTGAGGGCGCACCGGCTTCAAGTGCCAGCTCGACGGCGGTGAGCACGGCCTGTTCGTCGTGCAGCAGCACCAGCGCCAGTATCTCGACCATCTCCCGGTCGCCACCGGGGTGCTTCAGCAGGATTGTCTGCAGCCGCTTGAAGGCGGCAGGAAACTCTGCGAACGGCGCGCCGTTGCGCAACGCTCCAGGCTTGCGCTGCAGGACTGCGAGGTAATGACGCCAGTCGTAGATGGTTTCCCCACGATCATGACTTCGGCTGATACGCCTGACGTGCTCCGCGATGACCTGTCCTTCGGCGACGAAGACGAGCTGGGCTGCATAGACATGCAGGCTGATGGGCCGGTTGGCAAATGCCGCCGGCACGCTATAACGGTTGCGGTCGAAACTCACCAGACACGTGGGCGAAACAAGCTTGGTGTGCTCGACAAAGCCGTCGAATGCCTGGCCGACCGGCATCAGATGGGGCCGCTCGATCGACCACGCGTCCCAGATCGTCGTGTCCTGTTCAGGATGCTGCGTCTGCTGCCAGAGCAGGACGCACTGGTCAGCCAGCCAGTCGTTCAGTGCCGCGAGCGAACCGAACGCCGGCACACGTTGCCACAGCCGGTGACGGCTATCCTGGACGTTCTTCTCGATCTGCCCCTTCTCCCAGCCTGAGGCCGGATTGCAGAACTCGGCGTCGAACAGGTAGTGACTGACCATGGCGCTGAAGCGCGCGTTGACGTCCCGCAACTTGCCACGACGAACCTTGTCGACAGCGGTCTTCATGTTGTCATATATGCCACGGCGCGGAATGCCGCCCCACGCCACGAACGCGTGGTAGTGAGCGTCGAACAGCATCTCGTGGGTTTGCAGAAGATAGGCACGCAGGAAGAACGCCCGGCTGTGACTGAGCTTGAACTGCGCAACCTGCAGTTTGGTGCGCTCGCCGTTGATCACGGCCCAGTCCTCGCTCCAGTCGAACTGGAATGCTTCACCGGGTGCAAAGGTCAGTGGCACAAAGGTGCCACGTGCTGCGCTCCTTGCCTGCTCCTGCTGCTCCTGTCGCCAGCGACGTGCAAAGGCGGCGACCCGGTCGTAGGAACCGGTGAACCCCAGCACAGTGAGGTCAGCGTGAATCTGCTTGAGGGTTCTGCGCTGTTTGCGCGGCCGGTTGGCTTCCGTCTTTAACCAGCCCGCGAGCTTCGCCGCAAATCCGTCGAGCTTGCTCGGGCTCTGCCGTTCCGGATAGGTGGGCACGACGGTGCCGGCGCGAATATGGCGCCTGACGGTGTTTCTTGAAACGCCAAGCCGTTTGGCGATCTCGCGTAGCGAGACATGATCGCGATAATGCCAGCGTCGGATGATGCTCAATATTGCCATGTCGATCACTCCGTTCTCCCGCTAGCTGCACAGCGGGCCAGTGTGTTCCACGTGGGTCAATATTCGATGCAAATCACCGTGTCAGGTGGGTCCGGATTCGGTGCAAATCAACAGCCTGCTCCGCCGGGCGACCCCGATTTCACCGCCCGCGGGCCACACCGCACAGGCGTCGCTTACTCTTTCAGGGCATCGGCAGCCTGCCATGATTCGCAGCGGCTACTCGCCCCGTTGTTCACGCATCGAGTAGGCAGGGTAGTCACTTGTGATCTGCACTAGCTGAACCTTCCCGTCGATCGTCGTCGCCACCCGCAACGGGACTCCGGCACCTTCAGGAAGTCTCACGCCGCCATCGGCGACGCGCAGTCCGATTTCGCCGAAGGTCGATTGCGTGTCGTCGCGGCCGACTCTGGCCATAGGCACGCAATGGTAACTGCCGGTTTTCGGGTCCGCCCCTTTGGCCCAAACGCATTTGATGTTGTTGTCTTGCGCCACTTGCTGGGCACGCTCAAAGCTGATTTTCGGGTCCGCATTGCCCGGATTGGCCGGATCGAATGCCGAGCAGGCAGAGCAAGCCAACGCGGCGAGAGACAAGGTCACAGCGCGACGAAACAACGAGAAAAGCACGAAAAACTCCAGAAAATACTGTCACGCGGGAGGGTGGTCGTAATGCAGCGTCAAGCGGCTTGGACCGGGCACGCGAGCCGTCTACGTACCGTCTTCTTGTCCAGTTATCGGCGGTTTGCGGGACGATCTTGAGGGTGAAAATCGCGTGATTGTCGGGCTACCCGCGAACGCGAACCAGAAACAATGTTTGGCTTGAGCCCGGCTAAGCACCGATCGCGCGCAAGACTGCGACGGACAATTGGCGAGGCCCGCTTAGCGTTACAAGAGAGAGAAGGCGCTTTTGGAGTGTGGAGCCGCCGTCCGACGGCATCCGCTGTTGCGCCCCTGTACGACGCACGATGGACGCACTGCCGCAGAGATGGCCCGGCATGAATACATGGTCGCCAATAACTTAGGATGACAAACTATCATTGAACCCGAAGAGACGCTGCAAACTCTCCAAAACGGCGAAGCGAAGCGTCGATGAGCGACAGGATAAACCGGTCGATTCCGCAAGCGTGCGGTGGCGTGCGCAGCGAAAGCCCAGAGGATGCGCGCGAGTGCTGCACGCACGATGCGTCAACCGATGCGGAGACAGCCGGGCGGGCGCTTGAAAACGTCGGCGATGGTCGCGCTGTTACCTTGCCACGCAACGCGCACCGCCGTACAAAACGCGGACTCGGAGAGTCAATTGCAGCTTGGCTGCCCTCAACTTCAGCGCAATCACATCGACGAACGGCCGCAACCGAAGTCGTTCGCGCCCTCACAGGAATTTTGAACAGACCGCCAACTAAACATTCGTTGGCGACCGGATGTCGCATACAAATATCTTTCGGATTTTATATAGTTGATTTGTCATCTATATATCTCGACCATGTGCCAGGTAAACGGCCTTCCCCTTATGAACTGGGTTACATCATGAAAAGGATTCTGCTCTTGCTTGCCGCCGCTGCGGTCATCGGTACCCCCGTCGTCTCGCACGCGCGAGCCGTGTTGATTGCCGAAAACCAGGCGCAAGGCCGCATCGTGCTTACAGACTTGCCGGGCACTTGCGGGAGCGGATGGCGCACCATGTTCAATACCGATTCGGGCGGCAACGTGCGCAACACCGGATGCTGGACCGTGGCCCCAGACGACGACTCCTTTTTTCACGTGCGCTATGCGGGCGAGCACTCCGATCGTCTTTATCCGGCCGAAATGTTCGTGATGACGCCCGAGGGTATCGCGAAGTACGGCAACTGATAGCGTGCCAGCACAATGCTTCCAATGCCGGAAATGAATGCCGCGTGTCTTGTCGCGCCATCAAAAGAGAGCAATCGCAAGGCAATAACGTCCATCCAGACTCCACAGAAACGAGCCCTTGCGCGACGTGGCTTGCCACATCGTAGTTGCGCCAGGCTCGCCCCCCCTCCAGCCAAAGGAAAACGCATCATGAAGTCGCTTGTTATCGCCCTCGCCCTGAGCGCTGCTGTCGTCGCGCCCGCAGCTAACGCCTACTGCACGGGCGGCGGTTCCATCACGAACTGCTATGACGCCAACACGGGCAACTCATACAACACAAACCGAGTGGGCAATACCTCGTACACGAATGGTTACAACACGCAAACCGGCTCCAACTGGAGCCAAACCAGTACGCGCGTCGGCAATACGACGTATATCAACGGCATCCGCGCGGACGGTAGTACGTGGAATGAAACGTGTAATTCGTGGGGTTGCAACTAAGCCAATCTGGATGCCAAGCGCATCCGATATCCGGTAAGGGCCAGGTTCCGGAAAAGCCAGCCCGATGCTGGGGTCACTGCCTGTCCGAAGGGGGCGACCGTCCATGAAAAATGCTTGCACTAGCGCTTACACGGGCTTCAGAAAGCAAAAAGCCCAGTCGCAGTGACCGGGCTAAGTACCTGAATTCATTGGCGCGACAGGAGGGGCTCGAACCCCCGACCCTCGGCTTAGAAGGCCGATGCTCTATCCAGCTGAGCTACTGTCGCGTATGGGTCGTGCCAGCACGCGGTGCTGACGAAGACAGGGGCAGGATTATACCGCGATCGTCACGCGGCGCGCCCCGCCCGCTCCTCAGACCGGTTGCTGATGCAGCACGAACCAGCCGAGGCACACCGCGCCGGCGATCACGCAGTAGACGCCGAACGAAGCCAGTCGGCCGCGCCCTTCGAAGTAGCGCATCAGGAACCGCACGCTGAGCCACGCAGCCACGCCGGTCAGCACGCCGCCGACGGCGGCCGTCACGAGCTGGTCGCGCGCGTGAAAGAGCTTGGGCAACTCGAGCAGTCCCGCAGCGAAGATAATGGGCGTGCCGAGCAGAAACGAAAACTCGGCGGCTTTCTCGGCGTTGAGACCAGCTGCATTGCCCGCGATCATCGTGAGGCCGCTGCGCGAGAAACCCGGAATCAGCGCGCCGATCTGCGCAAGCCCGACGAGAAACGCCTGGCGGAAATTCAGCTTCTCGGGTGCGCGATGCGCGCGTGAGCGCTGCAGACGATCGCCAAACCACAGCAACACGCCGTTGACCATCAACGCAGCCGCGACGATACGCAGGTCATGAAAAATCAGTTCGATGCGCTTCTCGAGCAGCAATCCGACGAGACCCGCGGGGATCGTACCGATGATCAGCGCCCACATCATGTGGCCATCGTCGTTACGACGTCCGCCGAGCGAGGCGAAGAAGCCACGGATCAGCGCGACCCAGCGCTCCCGGAAATACCAGAGCAGCGCGAAGGCCGTGCCCAGATGCAACGCGACCAGGAACGGCAGCAATTGCGGAGCGTGTTTATCGAGGTGCATGCCGAACAACGCCGGCACGAGAAGCGTGTGCCCGAGGCTGCTGACTGGAAAGAGCTCAGTCACGCCCTGCAGGACACTCAGAAACAACAAAAACCATAGGCTCACGCGCAGATCCTCGTAGTGAAGGGATATGGCGCCGGACCGTCGCGGCTCCGGTGCGTCAAAACGCACCGATTATGCCTGGGCAGCCTTGGAGCGCCAAGCGCGTATGCAAGATTCGAGCGAGATTTTACTGCGGCGCAACAGATGACGACGCACGCGAGTCGTCCGCAAGGGACAAAACGATGAAGCGCGGACCTAGCGGACCATGCGCGAGAAGAAAAACACCGTGCTGCCGAGAAAAATACCAAACATGGCCGCGGCCATTGCAGTTGCCAGATCCATCATGAAACCCCCAAAGACACTTTATCTGTTTTGCATTCTCCAGATGTTTTAATTATCACGGCCAATTTTGCCTCGCAACACCCGCGCTTACCCGGGGAGGGTTTTCACGTCCCCTAAAGCGGCGCACAATCCGCCTGCAAACCCTACCGCCGCCTGCGCCGAACGCGCCAGCGTCAGCCGCAGGCGCCCTTCACCCTGTTCACGCACATTCGATCATCGCCATGTCGCAAGTCGCGCCACCGAACATCGTCACGCTCACCGACGGACCGTCCACCCTGCGTTTCGCCCCGTCGACGGGCGGCCGCCTGCTGTCGTGGGAAATCGACGGCGAACAGATCATCTTCTGGCCCACCGAAGCCGATTGGAGCCGGCCCGCCCACATCCGTGGCGGCAACCCGCTGCTGTTTCCGTTCCTCGGCCGTCACCGCGTCGATGGCACGATCGGACGCTGGCGCGACGCCGAGGGCGTGGTCCGCGACCTGCCGATGCACGGCTTCGCCCGCGACCTGCCGTTTTCGTCGCAAGTCGATGCCGACGGGCACGGACTGCACATGGTGCTGACCGACACCGACGCGACCCGCACCGGCTACCCGTTCGGGTTCCGCTTCGAGGCCACCTACCGGCTCGCCGATCCGCACACGCTCGATGTCACGCTGACGACCACCAACACCGGCACCGAGCGCCTGCCCTACTACGCGGGTCATCATTTTTACTTCGCGCTGCCCCACGCCGAGCGCGCGCAAACCGTGTTCGAACTGCCGCCGACCGAGCGGCGCTATCAGCAGCCGGACGGTTCGATCAGCTCACCGGAGCCCGGCAATTCCGTTTATCGCCTCGACGACCCCGGCATCGTCGACCGGTTTCATTGCCTCGAAGCGGCGACCCAGCCTGCGACGCCGATCCGGCTGGTCATGCCTGGCCGGCAGCGCGTCGTGACCATCGACTTGATGTCCGGCGATGCGCTCACGCCGTGGTACGCGGTCACATCGTGGACCGAAAAACCGGATTCGGACTTCTACTGCATCGAGCCGTGGCTCGGATTGCCCGACGCGATCCATAACGGCCTCGGACTGCGCTGGCTCGCACCGGGCGCGACCGAGCGCGCGAGCCTGCAGATCGGCGTCGATTCGCTCAATTGATTGACCCGTGCGCATGCGAATGTCGTCGCCGCGCTGCTTTTGCCCTCGCAACTCGCTAAAATTGCACGTCTTGCATCTGCCGCCCAGGCGCGCCGGTACTCCGGGCGTCGCCAGCGGCAGCGTCCTGCGAGGTTCAATGTTGGCTACAGGAATCAGACGACTCGCTTGCGCATCGCTCGTCGCAATCCTTGCGGCGTGCGGCGCCGCGCCGGTTGCACCGGGGTATTACCGCGTCGAGCGCGGCGATACGCTGGGCCGCATCGCGCGCGAAAACCGGCAATCGGTCCAGAACATCACGCGCTGGAACAACCTGCCCAATCCGGATGCGATCGAGGTCGGCCAGGTGTTGCGCGTGGCGCCGCCGGTCGGCACCGCGAGCGCGAACCCAGGCGCGGGCGCCAGCGCACGCACTGCGCCGCGCAGCGTGGCTGCGGAGCCGCGCGAGCCGAAAGACTCGAGCGCGCCGGCTAGCGCGCCCTCGTCGATCTCGCTCGTCTGGCCCGCGAGCGGCAAGGTCGTGCGCGGCTTTGATGGCCAGAACTCCAAGGGCATCGATATCGCCAATACGCCGGGGACGCCGGTGGTGGCGGCGGCGAGCGGCACCGTCGTGTACGCGGGCAACGGTCTGCGCGGCTACGGCAATCTGCTGATCGTCAAGCACAACGCCGACTTCCTGACCGCCTATGCGCACAATCAGTCGTTGCTCGTGAAGGAAGGTCAGAGCGTCAGTCAGGGACAGCAAATCGCGGCGATGGGCGACACCGACAACGATCGTGTGATGCTGCATTTCGAGCTGCGTTACCAGGGCCGTTCGATCGATCCGGCTCGCGATCTGCCCGCTCGCTGAACGCGAGCAACGCGGGTGCGAAAGCAAAAAAAAGCCCGGCACGAAGCCGGGCTAACGGGGGTTCGGCGCATTTCGGCAAAGGACCGGTTTACCATGCGCCGAGTCGCAATCTATCAATTCACCTTTGACGACGCAATCACTTAATTGCGCGAAAAATGTGTCGCTCCGCACGGATTATGGGCGCCGTAAAGCAATGTTTATCGATTTTCACGCCGCCGCTGCGACGAAAATCATGCATGCCGTATAACGACGCCGGCCAGAATCCCCCGAGAAACCGCTCAAACCCTTGCTGGTCGGCCTTGTAGGTGCTGCCGCCATGATTCCTCTGACGAGTAACGCGACCTCGCGCAAGACGCAAAATCGGCATATTCGCGGCGTCGGCCAAAATATCGCCATGCGTGCGCAAACGCACCAAATCTCACTCGACGGAAAAGCGGCCTGCACGAAATCAGAAGATTCCGGACCGCGATTATTAATCAGATTAAATCGGCGAGCCGCGAGGAATAATATTCGTGTGAAGTACGGACATCGATATTCGCTGCCGCACGGCAAACGGGCCGCCGACGCCCCGATGAGCACGATGGTTTATAGTAACGGCCGCAACGCCATCCCTACGATCATGACTACCAGCGACGCCAATCCGAGTCCCCTCTACGCCAAACTGCTCGGCGAAACCGCCAAGATCGACTGGCCCGAGCTCGAACGTTTTTACGCCCAGGGCAAGCTGCTCTGGGTAGCGCGCGATCTCGACCTCGTGAGTGTCGCCGAAGCGATCGCCAGCGATGACGCCGTGCGCGTCACGCAGTGGCTCTCGTCGGGCGTCGTGCAGCGCATGGAAGAAAGCACGGCGGCTGATCTCGGGCAGCGCGCGTCCGAACTCTGGGCGGTCGTCGTCGCGCCATGGGTCTGCGTTCAGGAGCGCGGTTGAGCCACATCGGGGAAGTGACGCCGCGCGACTGGCACCGACGCGTCCTCGGTCTCGCCTTTCCGATCGTTCTCGCCAATCTGACCCAGCCGATCCTCGGCGCAGTCGATACCGCCGTGGCCGGACACCTCGGCAGCGCAGCCGATCTGGGCGGCGTCGCACTCGGCGGGCTGTTCTTCAACTTCGTATTCTGGGGCTTCGGGTTCCTGCGCATGGGCACGACCGGGCTCGTCGCCCAGGCCAATGGCGCACAGGACTTCGCGTCGCTGCGGCTGAACGTCGTGCGTGCTCTGATGCTCGCGTTCGGAATCGGTGCGCTGATCCTGCTGCTGCAGGCACCGCTGATTCACTACGCGCTGCAGGTCATCGGCGGCAGCGATGTCGTGCAGCACAACGCTCGCGTCTATTGCCATGCACGCATCGATGCGGCGCCCTTCGCGCTGGCGAACTATGTCGTGCTCGGCTTTCTGCTGGGCACCCAGCGCGTGCGCATAGCCCTCGCGCTACAGGTGCTGATCAACGCCGCCAATATCGTCGCGGTGCTGGTCTACGTCTATCTGTTCAATTGGGGCATTGCGGGCATCGGCGCGGCAACCGCGAGCGCGGATGTCCTCGGCTTCGTGTTCGGCGCTTTGGTCCTCTGGCAGTCGCGCCCGCACGATATCGGTCGCCTTCAATGGTCGGCGCTTGTTGAGCCTGGCGAGCTGAAGCGTCTCGTAGCAATCAACCGCGATATCTTCGTGCGCACGATGTGCCTGCTCGGATCGTTCGGCTGGTTCGCCCATCTCGGCGCGCGCCAAGGCGATGCCATCCTGGCCGCCAACGCCGTCCTGCTCAATTTCCAGACTTTCATGGCGTATGGGCTGGACGGCTTTGCGCACGCCGCCGAAGCGCTGGTGGGCGCCGCCATCGGCGCACGCGATCGCCACGCGTTCCGGCAGGCCGTCAAGGTATGCCTGTTCTGGTCGGCGCTCGGCGCCGCCGCGTTTTCGGCCGTCTATTGGTTTGCCGGCAGCTGGATCGTCGACCGGCTGACCGACCAGGCTGCTGTCCGCAGCGCGGCGCAAACCTATCTGCCTTGGGCAGCACTGTCTCCGGTCATTTCGGTGTGGGGATTTCTGCTCGACGGCATATTCATCGGCGCGACGCGCACGCGTGAACTCATGCAGGCGATGGTGATTTCGCTTGCCGTCTTCCTCGCCGCTTCGTGGTTGCTTGCGGTTCCCTTCGGCAACCACGGACTGTGGGCTGCCCTGCTGATTTTCATGGCGGCGCGCGGTCTCACGCTTTCGCCGCTGCTGGCGCGCATCACAGCCGGCATGCAGCCGGCCGCGCACGGCGCTCTCTGACTCCTCGAGCGTCAATCCTTTGGCGCAGGGGCATCGAGCATCATCGGCGGACGATCGTCAGTCGGGACGCCGTGATAGTCAGCCGGATCTTTCGGAGGCTGACCATGGTGCGCAGCATTCGGATTGTCGACACAGCCGACTACGAGCAGCGATGCGGCGGCGAGCAGGAAGAGACGCTTCATCAATTCGCAAACCTCTGAAAATACGTGTGAAAACGGCACCGCTACGCCTTCGCGTTGTAGCTGTCCTAAGATAGGAACATGGCTGCAACTCAAGGAGGCTGCCATGGACGCTGAAACGATCGCGGGCCTTGCTGGACTCGCCGTAGGCCTGCTTGTGCTGCTCGGTCTGTCGATTTTCGAATCGCGAGCCTATCGGCAGGAGCACAACGGCGAAGGCATGATGCATCACTGGCTCGCCGAGCATCACGTGCTTGACCGGATGCGCCGACGCCACTGATGGTCGCGGTGTGCCTGACAGCACGCCAGAACGCGTTGCTTTGATCGTAAGCGTGGCACCAGCGACGTCTTGACTGGAGATCGCGATCTTCAGACTGCCGTTCGAAGCTGATCTGCGACGACCCACGGTGTGAGTTCGTCGATGCGGTTGATCGCATGGTCTGCGATGCGCGCGAGCACGTAGCGCAGATACGCTTCAGGATCGATGCCGTTGAGTTTTGCTGTGCCAACGAGGCTGTAGATCGCAGCAGCACGTTCGCCACCGGAGTCTGCGCCGGCGAACAGATAGTTGCGGCGGCCAATCGCTACCCCGCGTAGCGCGCGCTCGACTGGCAGGTTATCGATCTCCAGTTGCCCGTCATCGCAATAGCGTGTGAGCGCTTCCCACCGGTTCAACGCATAGAGGATCGCCCGACTCGTGTCCGATTTGCGCGAGAGCATTTCCAGCGTCGCTTTGAGCCACGCATGGAACCGGTCGAGTAGCGGCCGCGCATGCTCCTGGCGATGGGCACGGCGCTCGTCGGGCGGTTTGCCCCTGACGCTTTCCTCAATCCTGTAGAGCGCGCCGATACGCTCGAGCGCCTCAGTGTTCAACGCATTGGGGCGCGCTGCGTGCAATTCGTAGAACTGTCGTCGAGCGTGCGCCCAGCAAGCTGCCTCGGTCACGCGCCCGGTTTCGTAGATAGCCTGGTAGCCACCGTATGCATCGGCTTGCAGCGTGCCGTTGAACGAATCGAGGTGCTGCTGTGGATGGATGCCCTTGCGATCCGGCGTATAGGCGAACCACACCGCCGGCGGCGTCATGTCGGCCGATGCACGATCGTCGCGCACGTACACCCACAGCCGACCGGTTTTCGTCTTGCCGTTGCCCGGAGCAAGCACTGGAACCGGCGTATCGTCGGCATGCACTTTCGTCGCCGACATCACGTGACGACGCAATGTTTCAACGAGAGGTTGCAGCAGCGTCGCCGCGTGACCGACCCACTTCGCAAGCAGCGAGCGATCAAGTTCGACGCCTTCTCGCGCGTACATGACCGATTGCCGGTAGAGCGGCACGTGGTCTGCGAACTTCGAGACGAGCACATGGGCCAGCAACCCTGGGCCGGCGAGACCCCGTTCGATGGGGCGGCTCGGCGCAGGCGCCTGAGAGATGTGGTCGCAACACACGCACGCAAACTTCGGCCGCACATGACGGATGACACGGAAGCTGGCCGGCACGTACTCCAGTTGTTCGGCGACGTCTTCGCCCAGCGCCTTCATCAGGCCACCGCACTGCGTGCACTTCCCAGCGGATTCGGGCAGGTGCGTCTGGATCTCGCGCGGCAGATGTTCCGGCAATGGCCTGCGCGGCGGCTGCTCCACAGCCGTGCGCGGCGTCTTCGGAATTTCGACGGGCGCCGCGCCTTCGTCGGCCTCAAGCTCTTCGAGACGCAGTTCAAGTTGCTCGATCTGATGATCCAGCTTCTCCGACTTGCGACCGAACTGCATACGGCGCAGCTTCGCAATGAGCAGCTTCAGGTGTTCGACTTCGGCGGCGCGCGAAGCCAATGCGGCTTGTTGCGAATCGACCGTTTCCTGCAACTGGAGCACTTGCGCGTCGCGTTCGCGCAGCGCGGCCTCCTGGCTGAGCAGCATGGCCTTCAGCGTTTCGACATCGTCGGGAAGTGGGTTCGCGCGCGTCATGCAGCCAGTTTACGCGCCGGCAACGACGTTTACAACGCTGAGGTCGGTCGTGCCGTTCGCGTCGGTTGCCGCCAGTCGATGCCTTCCAGCAGCATCGACAGTTGCGCCGGGCTCAGGCAGATGACGCCGCCGTCGGCTTGAGGCCAGACGAAGCGCCCCTTCTCGAGCCGCTTCATCAGCAGGCACATGCCATCGCCGCTCCACCACAGCACCTTGAGCAGGTCGCCACGTTTGCCACGAAACACGAAGACGTGCCCGCAGAAGGGATCGCGTTCCAGTACGGTCTGCACCTTGGCGGCGAGGCTGTTGAGGCCTGAGCGCATGTCGGTCACGCCAGCAGCCAGCCAGACGCGCGTGTGGCTGGGCAGACCGATCATGCTGCGGCTCCCGGCATACCGCGCAGCATGCGCAGCACCAGCATCAAGGTACTTTCGTCAGGTGCGCCTTCAATACGCACCCGGGCGTTGCCGACACTGACTTCGATAGCCCCCGACGGTGCAGTGACCGGCGCTGGAATCGATGCCGTCGGCGCTACCTCGGGCAGCGCTGCATCGATCCTTACGGGAAGCAGATCAACGGGATCGTATTCCCCCGCGTGCAGCGCCCGGCGCCATTTGAACACCAGGTTCGCGTTCAGCCCGTGTTCCATCGCCAGGCGTGCAACCGAAACCCCGGGCTCGCTCGCCAGCCTGGCGATCTCGCGCCGGAATTCGAGCGGATGATTCGGTATGCCTTTGCGGCCAGATTTCTTCAGTGCTTCTGTTGTCAAATTAGTCCCCACTACTCGATGTGGTGGGGACTACTCTGGCAACTTCTGGTCAGACCGTCGAGACGGTACGGTGGACTCGCTTACCTTTGATCGAACGAGCTAGAGGATAGTTCGTGCGGGTCTGTTTGCGCGCTGTTCTGGCGCAATCTGCGCCGGAAAAGCAAAAACCCCGGCTTTTTAGGGCCGGGGTTTCGCTTGTAGAGGAGCCTGACGATTACCTACTTTCACACGGGCAATCCGCACTATCATCGGCGTGGAGTTGTTTCACGGTCCTGTTCGGGATGGGAAGGGGTGGGACCAACTCGCTATGGTCATCAGGCATGAGGGGTTGCTGCGTCGCGCGGGTTTTTGTGAACCTGGCGCCACAGCCAATCTGGAAGAAGCGTAAAGAGTGTGTTGGGGTTGTGTTGTTTAATCTGGCACAACACGTGATCACTCAACCGTATGCGTCTTTGAGATCCTGCACTTCGTGCAGGATGGGGCATCC